>JAFKIL010000001.1 GCA_017306415.1 Microbacterium sp.
GCGTCCACTGAGTGGTTCTCGATGTACGGTCGAGAACCGCATGACAATGACTTTTGTTGTGCAGACTGAAACATCAATAGTGTTTCGGCGGCCATAGCGAGAGGGAAACGCCCGGTCCCATTCCGAACCCGGAAGCTAAGCCTCTCAGCGCCGATGGTACTGCAGGGGAGACCCTGTGGGAGAGTAGGACACCGCCGGACTTCTTTCGTGAAATGGCCACCCATCGTTGGGTGGCCATTTCTCGTTAACGCTCTGAATGCCGAGCGTAGTGTCAGCCTTGGAGGAGCGCATGGCCGAGCAGGACGATAGCGACGAACGCAAGCCAGGCGGGCGTTCGTCCGGTGACGCTGGCGGCTCGAACCCACGGCGTCAGAGCTCCGGTGGAGGATCAGAGCGTGGTGCAGGCCAGCCGCGTCAAGGGCGTTCCGCGAGCGAAGGCCGCCCCGCAGCGGGCCGGAAGCCTTACCCGAAGCGCGATGGTGAGCGGCCCTCGTACCCGAAGCGCGATGGCGACCGGAAGCCTTACCCGAAGCGGGACGGTGAGCGGCCCTCGTACCCGAAGCGTGATGGTGAGCGGAAGCCTTACCCGAAGCGCGATGGTGAGCGGCCCTCGTACCCGAAGCGGGACGGTGAGCGTCCCTCGTACCCGAGGCGCGATGGCGACCGGAAGCCATACCCGAAGCGGGACGGTGAGCGGCCCTCGTACCCGAAGCGCGATGGTGATGAGCGGAAGCCTTACCCGAAGCGGGACGGTGAGCGGCCCTCGTACCCGAAGCGCGATGGCGACCGACGCGCGCATGCGCCGCGTGCGGGCCGGGAGCGCGAGCAGAGCGGGTCGCGCCCGGATCAGCTGCGGTCTGTACGCACGCGTCATGACGATCCGCCCATCCCTGAGGAGATCACCCCGCGCGACCTGAATGGTCCGGCGCGCAATGAGCTGAAGACGTTGAGCAAGGAGAACGCCGACGAGGTCGCTCGTCACCTCGCGATGGCGGCCGCGCTCATCGAGGACGATCCCGAGTTGGCACATCAGCACGCGATCTCGGCAAGCCGGCGCGCCGGCCGGATCGCCGTCGTGCGTGAGACCCTCGCGATCACGGCCTACGCGATCGGCGACTTCGCGCTCGCGCTTCGCGAGTTGCGCACGTATCGGCGCATCTCCGGAAAGGACGACCAGATCGCACTCATGGTCGACAGTGAGCGTGGCGTGGGCCGGCCCGAGCGGGCTCTGGAACTGGGCCGTTCCGTGGAGCGCGCAGATCTGCCCGTCGAGGTCCGCGTCGAGCTCGCCATCGCGATGTCCGGTGCGCGGCTCGATCTCGGGCAGACCGAGCGTGCGCTTCAGGAGCTCGACATCCCGGAACTGGATCCGGATCGGGCCTTCGAATGGAGTCCGGCGCTGTTCTCCGCGAGAGCGACCGTGCTGGAGGAACTCGGGCGCGACGGCGAGGCGGCCCAGTGGGCACGGCGAGCCGAGATCGCCGCCGAGGCACTCGATGCGGCCGCGGGCGTGGGCGAGCTCGAGGTGATCGAGGTGGAGGAGATCGATGCTGCCCCGTCGGAGGTCCCGCCCGCGGAGCGCGACGCGGTCGAGGCGGGGGACGGCATCCCGCCCACCGGTGGGGAGTGAGAGTGGCGTTCGGGCGTGACCGCGAGCGGCCGCCGCTCGACGGCGTGGACGTCGTCCTCAGCGACCTCGACGGTGTCGTCTATGCGGGCAGCGGCGCGCTGCCGCACGCGGTGGAGAGTCTCCTTCGCGCGAGCGTGGGCGGGCGTCGCCTCGGCTACATCACGAACAACGCGTCACGCACCGATGCGGCGGTCGCGGCGCACCTGCGTGAGCTGGGTCTCGCCGAGACGCGGCCAGGCGACGTCGTCACGAGTCCCCAGGCCGCGATGCGCCTGCTCCGCGAGCGCGTGCCCGCCGGCGCGACGGTGCTCGTCGTCGGAGGAGAGGGACTCGTCGTCGAGGTAGAGAAGGCCGGATTCGGCGTCACCCGCAGCGCGGACGACGCCCCGTCCGCCGTCGTCCAAGGCTTCGCCCCCGAGGTGGGGTGGACCGATCTCGCTGAGGCCGCGTACGCGCTGAAGCTGCCCGAGGAGCAGGGGGGCATCCCGTGGATCGCGACCAACACGGACTGGACGATCCCCCAGTCACGCGGCATCGCCCCTGGCAACGGCACCCTCGTGTCGGCGGTCCACACTGCCGTCGGCAGGCTCGCCACCGTCGCAGGCAAGCCCGAGACCCCCATCTTCGAGGAGGCGGTCGCGAGGTTCGGGTCCCGGCATCCGCTGTTCCTCGGCGACCGCCTCGACACGGACATCGCCGGCGCGCAGGCCGCCGGGATTCCCTCTGCGCTCGTTCTCACGGGGATCGATCGGCCCAAGCACGTGCTCGCCGCACCACCGACGTCGCGGCCGACGTACATCCTCGGTGATCTGCGCGAGCTGTTCGAGCCGTACCCGCGTACCCGCGTCGAAGGAGACGTCGTGCGCGTCGGCGCGGCCCGCGTCCGCATCGACGGCGCCGATCTGCGGATCGACGACCCGGGCGATCGGCCGATCGACCTGGTGCGTGCGGGAGCGGCCGCCGTCTGGAACTCGGGTCGTGCCATCTTCGGATTCCACGTCGCCGAGCAGTTGTACGCGGATCCGTTCGATCGTCCATGACCTGCTTCGCCCGTCACGGGACTGGTCGACGTCGTTCCTGACGTCGCCGGCGGTAGCATGACCGGTATGGACGGCGGGATGGAGGACCAGACCGGTGCGTCGGCGGGACATGGTCGCGACGAACTGATCAGCCGCGTGCGCGTGATCGAAGGACAGCCTCTCGCCGAGCGCGCCGCGGCATACGCCGCGCTCCACGATGAACTGGCGCACGACTTGGAGGCAGGGCCGGCGGGACTGCCGTCCGCATGACGGCGCGCCTGGACGCGGCGCTCGCCGCGCGCGGGCTCGCGCGGTCGCGGACTCACGCGGCGGCGCTCGTGGCCGGCGGGTGGGTGAGCGTCGACGGGATCGTCGTCGTGAAGCCTTCCGCCCGGGTCGAAGAGGAGTCGCGGCTCGAGGTCGCGACGTCAGACCACTACGTCAGCCGAGCAGCGCACAAGCTGATCGCCGGGCTGGATGCGTTCGACCTCGACGTGTCGGGGCGTGTCGCGCTGGACATGGGCGCGTCCACGGGCGGCTTCACACAGGTCCTGCGGGAGCGCGGCGCGGCGCCCGTCGTCGCAGTCGACGTCGGTCATGATCAGCTCGCGTCGTCGGTGGCGGCCGATCCCGGCGTCGTGGTCGTCGAGGGGTTCAACGTGCGCTACATGACGCCGGAGTCCCTCGCGGCGGCGAGCGGTGTGGCGGCACCGCCCTCCCTCATCACCGGTGACCTGTCGTTCATCTCACTGACCCACGTCCTTCCCGCCGCACGCGCGGTCGCCACGGCCGATGCCGACCTCGTTCTCCTCGTCAAGCCGCAGTTCGAGGTCGGCCGTACCGCCGTGAAGGGGGGACTGGTCACCGATCCCGGTCGGCGCGCGGACGCCGTCTCCCAGGTCCTCTGGGCGGCGTGGGACGTCGGCCTGCGCACCGCCGGCCTGGTGGCGTCGCCGATCGCGGGCACGCACGGGAACCGCGAGTACATAGCGCTCCTTTCGCCGGTCAGAGGGAGCGATCCGTCAGAATGGTCAGGCACCGTGAACCGATTGACGGGGAAGTGATGACACAGGCCCAACGCAGCATCCTCGTCGTCGTGCACGCTCATCGAGACGAGACGGTCGACGCCGCCGAGCGCGTGGTCGAAGCGCTCGTCGCGGCCGGTGCCCGCCCCGTGCTCGCCGCAGACGACCGTGACGCCCTCGCACAGGAGCGCCCGGCCTTCGCAGACATCGCCGCGCTGGGCGAGGACGTCCCGGTGGAGGACATCGAACTGGCCATCGTGCTGGGCGGCGACGGCACCATCCTTCGCGCCGCCGAGCTGGTGCGAGACGGCACGGCTCCCGTGCTCGGGATCAACATGGGTCACGTCGGGTTCCTCGCCGAGATCGAACGCGACGATATGGACGACGCGGTTCGTCGGGTGATCGCGCGGGACTACCGGGTCGAAGAGCGTCTCGCGCTGGCCGTGCGGGTGAAGGACTCCGAGGGCGGTGAGATCTACGAGACGTGGGCGCTCAACGAGGCCACCGTCGAGAAGGCGAGCCGCGAGCGGATGCTCGAAGTGGTCATCGAGATCGACGGGCGCCCGCTGTCCACATTCGGCTGCGACGGCGTCGTCGTGTCCACGCCGACGGGCTCGACCGCGTACAACTTCTCCGGCGGCGGCCCGGTGATCTGGCCGAGCGTCGAGGCCATCGCCGTCGTGCCGCTTTCGGCTCATGCTCTGTTCGCCAAGCCCCTCGTGGTGGGACCGGAGGCGGCGGTGGCGATCGAGGTGCTGGAGCGCACGAACGGCACGGGCATCCTGTGGTGCGACGGTCGGCGCTCGCACGATCTGCCGCCAGGGGCTCGGGTCGTGGTGCGCCGGTCGGAGCAGCCGGTGCGGCTGGCTCGCCTGCACCCGTCGGCGTTCACGGATCGGCTCGTCCGCAAGTTCCGGCTTCCCGTGGAGGGATGGCGTGGACCGGACACCGCGGCAGTGCCGGTTATCGGCGACGCGAGGCGGCCGACATGATCGAGGAGATGCGGCTGCGCGACCTCGGCGTGATCGCAGAGGCCACGCTCCCCATCGGCCCCGGGTTCACCGCGATCACCGGCGAGACCGGCGCGGGCAAGACCATGGTGGTCACCGGGCTGGGGCTGCTCCTCGGACAGCGCGCCGATTCGGGGGCCGTTCGCGCCGGTGCGGCACAGGCATCCGTCGACGGCGTGTGGGTCGTCCCCGAGGCGGGGCCGGTCACGGAACGCGTGCGCGAGGCCGGCGGCGACATCGAACCGATCGGCGGTGGCAGGGCGGAATTGCTCATCGGCCGGTCGCTGACCCCCGAAGGGCGGAGCCGTGCCACGGTCGGGGGGAGGGCGGCCCCCGCGGGTGTGCTCGCCGATCTCGCTGACGAACTCGTGGTGGTGCACGGCCAATCCGATCAGCTGCGACTGCGGACCGCGGCCGCACAGCGGGACGCCCTGGACAGGTTCGCGGGGGAGCCGGTGGCGCGCGCGCTCGCCGAGTACCGCCGCCTGTTCGAGGCGTGGCGGATGCTCGACGAGGAGCTGACCGCACTCGTCGCCGAGCGCGACGCTCGCGCACGCGAGGCCGAGGATCTCCGCATGTCGCTGGGCGAGATCGAGGCCGCCGCGCCGGTCGCCGGTGAGGATGTCGAGCTCGCTCGACGCGCAGAGCGGCTGGCGCACGCGGAGGAGCTGCGTCTCGCGGTCGCGACCGCGCACGAGGCGCTGTCCGCCGAGGAGGACCGACCGGATGCCTCTTCGCTGATCGCGGAGGCTCGCCGCACGCTCGAGCGCGCCGCCGTCGACGACGCCGCCCTGGAGGGCTTCGCCGAACAGGCGGCCGAGATCGGTTACCGGGTCGCCGATCTGGCCGGCGCCCTGTCCGGCTACCTCGCCGACCTGGACGAATCCGGTCCGCACGAGCTCGCAGCCGTGGAGGAGCGCCGAGCCGTGCTCGGAGCGCTCGTGCGCACCCACGGCACGCTGGAGGCGGCGATCGAGCTGCTCGAGTCCGGGTCCGCGCGCCTCGCCGAGCTCGACGACGACGGCGAGCGCGCGGAGAGGCTGACGGCGCAGCGGGAGGCTGCGGCATCCGCTCTCGACACCGCCGCCGACGCGCTCACCGCCGCCCGGACGGAGGCCGCAGCTCGGCTCGGCTCCGAAGTGAGCGCAGAGCTGAGCGCCCTGGCCATGCCGGATGCCCGCGTCACTGTGTCCGTCGCGCCCGGAGCGGCCACCACCAACGGTCGCGACGAGATCGCCATCCTGCTCGCCCCGCATCCGGGTGCCGAGCCGCGGCCGGTATCGCGTGGCGCATCGGGTGGCGAGCTCAGCCGGGTCATGCTCGCGATCGAAGTGGTCATCGCGAGCACCGACCCCGTTCCGACGTTCGTCTTCGACGAGGTCGATGCCGGGATCGGCGGTGCCGCGGCGATCGAGGTGGGGCGTCGCCTCGCGCGCCTCGCCGAGGGATCGCAGGTGATCGCGGTCACTCACCTGGCCCAGGTCGCGGCGTTCGCGAACAATCACCTCGCCGTCGCGAAGTCGACGGACGGGACGATCACGGCCTCGAGTGTGCGCCGGCTGGAGGGCGCCGATCGGGAAGCCGAGATGGCCCGCCTGCTCTCCGGGCTCGCCGACTCCCAGAGTGCGCTCGATCACGCGCGCGAACTGCTGGGACTCGCTCGGACCTAGAACGGCCGTCGAAGGGCGGCCCCGCGTTCAGACAGCGACAGGGGCCCGAAGCCGTAGCCCCGGGCCCCTGCCGCCGCGCTCAGTTGATCGTGTAGGTGTACGGCAGGTCGGCGAGCTCGTCGCTGTTGCCGGTGTACCCGTCCACCGTGTCGATGTACAGGTGACCCCGCACGACCGAGCCCTTCGCGCCCGTCGGCGTGATCGTGACGAGGATCGTCGCGCTCTTGCCGGGTGCGAGGGTGGTGAGCCCGTCGGCCACGGGAGCCGGGTCGGAGTGGTGCGCGCCGCGATGATCGGCCGTGACGCGCCCGAGGATCGGGCCGAGCTTGACCGGAGCGGACGTGGACTGTCCCGCGATGCCCTCGAGCTGATAGTCGCCCGTGGATGTCGTGACGTCCGTGTCGAAGAGCTGCCCGACGGCGGATGCCGAGACGGTCACCGTGCCGGGGGTCGCCCCACCGGTTCCGAAAGGCCCCGTCTGCCCGAGATCGGCCTCCCAGATGCCCGCGGTCACGTGTGTCGTCGTTCCATTGCCCACCTGGACCGTCGTCGCGCCACCGCCCGCCGGTGCGGCCGAGTACACCTCGGGGTTGCCCCCCTGCCAGAAGATGTCCAGATTCACGGGCTGGTCTCCTGCGGCGTTCACGGTGAGGCCGTTCGCGTGGGTCGGCACGATCCACGCGGGGAGCACGTCATCCGGCTGGGGGAGCGGGAACGTGTCATCGCTGTTCACGTTCGCCAGGGCGAGCGTGCCCGTCTGCGACAGGCGCGGGTCGGCGAAGAACGTCAGCGGCGCGACGCCGGTGTTGGTGACCTTGACCGGGACCGTCACGGCCTTTCCCTGTGCCAGCTTGGTGCGGGCACTCGTAGGCAGCGAGGGCGCGGACGCCTTGACGGTGTTGTACCTGACGGACACCGTGTAGGACGACTGCGTCTTCAGACCGCTGACCGGATCGTTCAGCGTCACCGACAGCCACCAGCGACCGGCCTGAGGTGCGCGGACGTAGTCCTGCACGCCCGAGCCGTCGGCCGCGTTCGTGTTCCACGAATACGTCTGTCCGTCGGGTCCGGTGAGAAGCGCGCCGTACAGATCCTTCGTGTCGGTCGGCACGATCCCGACCCCCAGGTCGGCTTGTCCGCGCGGAACGTCGATGTAGTACACCTGCGACGACCCGACGGAACCGGCATCCCGGCCGTTGCCGCCCGCGAAGGTGCCCTTGAAGGTGAACGCCTTCGGCGGCACGACGGCGCGGAGCGACAGCGGCACGGAGGTCGCGCCGCTCACCGAGCCGGACAGCTGCACCGACGCCGAGAGGTCGCCCGGCGACTGGGGGGTGCGGCTGAGGACCTCCACCCGGCGGCTCGCACCGGGGGCGAGGATGAACGAGCTCGGGGAGACGCTCCCCGCCGAGCCGAACCGCTGCTGCACGGCCTCCCACGCGATCGAGCCGTTGAACGCGGACGATGTGGACAGGCCGATGTAGGCCTTCCAGGTTCCCGCGATCGGTGCCCGGACCTCGCTGCGGGCGGCGTTGGACGCGCCCTGCGGGATGGAGTACGCGGTGAACGTGCCCTTCGGGTCGACGAGGATGATCCGCAGTGCGTACGGCGACGTCTTCGATGCCGCGAGCACCGTCAGTCGATCCACGTTGCGGCCGACGGTGAATGTCACCGGGGCCACACTGCGGGAGATCCCGTACGCGTCGACGTAGCTCGGCGACGTCGCGGTGTTGAGGGTCACGGTCCCACGGAGATCGGCGACGGTCTGCGTGAGCGCGCGGACGGAGCCGGTGACCTTCTGGGCCTTGGTTCCGGTGTTGGTCACCGTGAGCGAGTTGAAGACGGCGCCGCCGGGGTAGGCCGACGAGCTGAGCTGCGAGTGATCGACCACGAGCGCGGAACCGGTGGCCGCCCCGCCGTTCCCGTCCTTCCAGCTCATCGCCGCCTGCACGGCCTTGAGCGTGTCGATCTCGCCCGAGCCCTGCTCGGAAGCGGGGTGGCCGAGGTCGCGTGCGGTGCTCGTGAGCAGCTGCTTGACGAGGGCGGGAGACGGGTGGACGCCGTGGTGCGTCTTCTCATAGGCCTGGATGACCAACGCGGCCGCGCCGGCCGTCAGTGGGGACGACTGGCTGGTGCCGCCGAAGTTCTGCAGCTGCGACGGGTTGCCGTTGTCGTCGACGCAGTCGACGTAGAGGTCGGGGTCCGGCGTGCAGAGCGCCCACCCGAGGTCGCCGGGGGCGGCCACGTCCGGTGCGCGGTTGTGGCTGGTGAGGCCGCCCGAGCTCAGCCCGGAGATGTTGTCGTTGGCCCAGGTTCCGTTCGAGAACTGGATGCCGCCGCCGGTCTCCTGCGCGTAGGAACGGAACGTCGTGGTGGCCGCGACGCCGATCACGCCGGTCGAGGAGGCCGGAGAGCCGACGGTGCCGGTCACTCCCGAGTCGCCGGTACTGGCGACCACGGTCACCCCCGCGGCGATCGCGGCGGCGTCGGCGAGCGAGATCGGGTCGTTGCCCGTGTCGGGGTACGGGTTTCCGCCGAACGACTCGTTCAGCACATCCGCTCCCGCCGAGACGGCGTAGTCGATCGCCTCGATGAAGCGCGACGTCGGAGCTGTGTTCGAGTTCCCGAAGACCTTCAGCCCGATGAGGCTCGCCCCCGGTGCCATGCCGCGCACCTGGATGGTGCAGCCGGCGGGCAGCGGGTGGGCGGCGTTGACGTAGTCGGCGAGGTCGTACGTCTGGCGGCCCTGCGCGGCGATCGCGCTCGCGTCGCCGAACGCCTCGGCGCCCGAGGTGGGGGCGGCCGTTCCATCGCCGGAGAAGTCCTGATAGTCGACGAACACGTGCGATCCGTCGGCGCGGATGAAGTCGGGGTTCGCGATGTCGAGGCCATCGGCGATGAACGCGACCTTCACGCCGGTCCCGTCGACGAGCTTCTGCGCCTGCGGGGTGCCCGCGGTGGCGAACGCGGTGTTCGTCGTCTGCAGCGCCTCGGGCTCGAGCAGGGGCTTCGAGGGGTCGGTGGTGCAGATCTGGCTGTTCGCAGGGCCGGTCGACGGCGAGCCCGTCTTCTTCGCCGCAGCGGTGGCCGATCCCGATGCGATCGAGATGGGCAGGTCGGGATAGATCGCGGCGACCGCCGGATCGGCCGCGAGCTGCGCAGCCTGGGCCGAGGTGACCGTGGCGGCCACCGCGTTGACGCTGGAGAAGCCGTGGAGGTTCTTCGCGCCGCGGCCCTTGGCCGTGCCGATGAGCGCCGACTGATCGCTCTGGTACGCCTTCTGGCGAGCCGATGATCCTGATCCGTGCCCCTTCGACCATGACAGGTCGGTGTGCTGATTCCGCAGCATCACGATGACGTCCCCGCCCTTGTAGGACGGGGACGGGCTGGCGGCTTGGGCGGTGATCGCGGTGAGCGCGGTTGCGGCGACGGCGAGTGTCACCCCGATCGAGACCTGGCGGAAGACGGCGCGACGCATCATGTGGGCGTCCTTTCTCGGAGGAAGTGCTCCGCCTGCGAAAGGGGTCACCTGCGCAGGCACAACGAGGGCAGTATGCGCCCGCCGTGCATCGGCTGGCAATACGCTCGACCCATGACAAATGTCACGGGTGCCCTGGTTGCGGGGACTCGCCACCTCCCCGTGCGGGTGCGCCCCGGCGCGTCCGTGGCGAACGGACTGATAGGATAAAAGCCCGTGATGCAGACTTCAGGTAGCGCAGACTCGGGACCGGCCAACGACACCACCAGGCACATCTTCGTGACAGGCGGTGTCGTTTCTTCGTTGGGCAAGGGACTGACCGCCGCGAGCCTGGGAAACCTGCTCACGGCCCGCGGCCTGCGTGTCGTCATGCAGAAGCTCGACCCCTATCTGAACGTCGATCCGGGCACGATGAACCCTTTCCAGCACGGCGAGGTCTTCGTGACCGACGACGGGGCGGAGACCGACCTCGACATCGGCCACTACGAGCGGTTCCTCGACATCGAGCTGAGCCAGGCGGCGAACGTCACGACCGGCCAGATCTATTCGCAGGTGATCGCGCGGGAGCGACGAGGAGAATACCTCGGCGACACCGTCCAGGTCATCCCTCACATCACCGATGAGATCAAGCGCCGGATGAGGTTGCAGGCCGACGAGTCGCCGAGGCCTGATGTGATCATCACCGAGATCGGCGGAACGGTCGGCGACATCGAGTCGCAGCCGTTCATCGAGTCGGCGCGCCAGATCCGTCACGAACTCGGCCGGGCCAACGTGTTCTTCGTGCACGTGTCGCTCGTTCCCTTCATGGGCGCGTCGGGGGAGCAGAAGACGAAGCCCACGCAGCACTCGGTCGCGGCGCTGCGCTCCATCGGCATCCAGCCGGACGCGCTCGTGCTGCGCAGCGACCGCCCGGTGACGGACTCGAACAAGCGCAAGATCGCGCTGATGTGCGATGTCGACGAACGCGCCGTCGTGAACGCCGTCGACGTGCCGAGCATCTACGACATTCCCACGATGCTCCACGAGCAGGGCCTCGACGAGTACATCGTCCGCACCCTCGGTCTGGGGAGCGCCGCCGACGTTGACTGGTCGCGCTGGGACAAGGTCCTCCAGGCCGTCCACAACCCCAAGCACGAGGTCACGATCGGACTCGTCGGCAAGTACATCGACCTGCCCGACGCGTACCTCTCGGTGACGGAGGCGCTCAAGGCCGGCGGATTCGCGCACGAGACGCACGTGAACATCCGGTGGATCCCGTCCGACGAGTGCGAGACGCCCGCGGGCGCGCAGAACGCCCTCGGAGCCCTCGACGGCATCGTCATCCCGGGTGGCTTCGGCATCCGCGGCATCGAGGGCAAGCTGGGTGCCCTTAAGTTCGCGCGCGAGCAGGGGATCCCCACGCTGGGGCTGTGCCTCGGACTGCAGTGCATGGTCGTCGAGTACGCGCGGAACGTCGCGGGCCTCGCCGACGCGTCGTCGAGCGAGTTCGATCCGGACACGCCGTTCCCGGTGATCGCGACCATGGCGGAGCAGGTCGACATCCTCGACCACGGCGACATGGGCGGGACCATGCGGCTTGGCCTGTACCCGGCCGACCTCTCCGAGGGGTCGCTGGCCGCCGAGGTGTACGGATCGCGCCGGGTGTCGGAACGGCACCGTCATCGGTATGAGGTGAACAACCACTACCGCCCCCAGCTGGCGGAGGCGGGGCTCGTGTTCTCCGGTCTCTCACCCGATCGGAACCTCGTGGAGTACGTCGAGCTCCCGCGGGATGTGCACCCGTACTACATCGCCACGCAGGCGCACCCGGAGCTGCGGTCACGGCCCACCGAGCCCCACCCGCTCTTCCGTGGGCTGGTCGGTGCCGCCCTGGAACGCCACAGCGCGAGCGAGCTCTTCGACGTCGAGAATGGCTGAGCCGGTGCGCGCCGCCGACCTGCGCGACGAGCCGGCAGAGGTCGATGTCGTCGCGAGCGAGGTCGTCTACGCGGGGCGGGTGTGGGACGTCCGGACGGAGACGTTCCGGTACAACGGCGAGGAGCTGCTGCGGCAGTTCGTCGACCACCCCGGTGCGGCTGCCGTCGTGGCGATCGACGACGGCGGTCGCGTGCTGGTGATCCAGCAGTACCGGCACCCCATCCGGCACCGGGACTGGGAGATTCCCGCCGGGCTCCTCGACGTCCCGGGAGAGCCGATCGCCGAGACGGCCAAACGCGAGCTCGTCGAGGAGGCGGACCTGGTCGCGTCCGACTGGTCGCCCTTGATCAGCATCTTCACGACGCCGGGTGGAAACGACGAGGTGGTCCACATCTTCCTGGCGCGGGGGCTCACGCCCACGGGCGAGGCGTTCGATCGCGATGCCGAGGAAGCCGACATCCGCATCGAGTGGGTGCCTTTGGAGGACGTCGTCACCGCCGTGCTGGAAGGGCGGATGCGCAACGGCATCCTCGCTGCCGGAATCCTCGCCGCCGCCGAACGTCTGCGGCGGGAATCGGGACCGAGCGTCTGACGTGAAACTCGACCGCGCGGTGGACGTGTACCTGCGGCACGTGTCGATCGAGCGAGGCCTGTCCGAACACACCATCGCCGCATACCGGCGGGACCTGACCGCGTACCTCGGCTGGCTCGGAGAGCGCGGGATCGCGGACTCGGCCGAGGTCGTGCCCGATACCGTGTCGGCGTTCATCGCCGAGCGCGCCGGCGCCCGACCGGCACCGGCGGCGTCGAGCCTCGCCCGATTGCAGTCATCGGTTCGTGGACTGCACCGTTTCCTGGCGCGGGAGGGGATCGAGCAGGGCGACCCGAGCGCGCGGCTGCGGCCGCCCAAGCTGCCACGGCGGCTGCCGAAAGCGCTCACGATCGAGCAGGTCGAGCGCCTTCTGGCCGCTCCGGATCCCGAGGACCCGCTCGGCATCCGCGACCGCGCCCTCCTCGAGATGCTCTACGCGACCGGAGCACGCGTGTCGGAGATCGTGCAGCTCGACGTCGACGACGTGGCGCACGGCGACGTCCTGCGTGTCAGGGGGAAGGGGTCGAAGGAGCGCATCGTGCCCATCGGGGTCTTCGCCCGCGAGGCGGTGGACGCGTATCTGACGCGCGTGCGGCCGGATCTGGCGCGGCGCGGGCGGGCGACACCCCGCCTGTTCCTCGGAGCCCGAGGTGCGGCCGTATCGAGGCAGGGCGTGTGGCTCGTGATCCAGAACGCCGCAGCGCGCGCCGAGCTCACGGCGCATGTCTCACCGCACACGCTGCGCCATTCGTTCGCCACCCACCTGATGCAGGGCGGAGCGGACGTCCGCGTCGTGCAGGAGCTGCTCGGCCACGCGTCGGTGGCGACGACCCAGATCTACACGCACGTCAGCGTGGATGCTCTCCGCGACGTCTACGCAACATCGCATCCACGGGCGCGCTGACGGGAGGCGCCACAGATTCCCGCGTCGGTGTGGGAGCGTCTGACGTCGGGCCATCGACACGCAGGGATGGGGCCGTGCTCGCCGGGGGAGCCGATCTCGACTCCGCCTACCGAGAGGAGCCCGACGCACACCTCGTGCCGAGCTGAGAGCCGGGCCCACGCATCGAGGGCGCCCGGCAGCAAGCCCTCGGTTCTCGTCAGAAAGGCGGGGGATCACCCGAGGGGACGAAGCGCACCGTCGGGGCCGGCCTGTCGAGCACGATGCGGCCGCAGGGACTCGTCCACTCGAGCACCCCGCCGGGGAGTTGGCGAACCGTCCACTCGCCGCCATGTTTCATCGTGTGGTGGCGGCGGCAGAAGTCCGCCAGGTTCTCACACGCTGTGCACCCGCCCTCGCTGGCCGCGATGGTGTGGTCGATGTCGCATCGCCATGCTGCGACGCGACAGCCGGGGAAGCGGCAGTGTTCGTCTCGCGCGGCGAGGAACCGGCGCAGTTCCGCACTCGGCCGATACCTGTCGACAGCCAGTGGTAGACCGGTGTGCGGGTGGGTCATCACGCGGTCCCAGCCGGGCGCACCGGCGGCGAGCTCGCGCGCCGTCGCCGCGTCGATCGGACCGTAGCCCGCGAGAAGTGCCGGCTCGCCGCTGACACCGGCCAAGGTCAGCACGGGTACCGTGACCTGGATGCGCCCCGCGATGGTCTGGACGACGGCAGGATCGCCGTGCGCCGAGGTCGTGCTCGTGAGCAGCAGGTCGGAGAGGATGTCGGCGCGAAGCTCGTCGGTGCACCTCTCGTCGGACTCGGGGGCGGTGGCCACGTCGGCGCCGCCGGGATCGCTCGAAGTCGGAGGTGTCACCGCTCGCTGCGTGCCCACATCGTGAGCGATGCGGGTCAGCCGGTCGTGGATGGCGTACGCGAGATGGGTGGGGAGATCAGCGAGCAGTCGTGCCATGCCATCCGCCAGATCGTAGACACGGACGGAGCGCCCCCGCTGGGCCTGCTCGATCGACGCGTTCACGGCGGCCGGATCGATCGCCGCGGCGATGGCTCGCACCGCCGCGCGCGTGCGCGGAACGCTCTCGGCCTCGGCGACCTCGAGGGCCCGTGCCTCGTATCGCCGACGCAGGTCGCCGTCGCTGATCGCGAGCCCCGCGTCGGCGATGGCTACGGCGTGCCCGCGCTCGATGCGCCCACGAGTGAGCGCGTCGTGGGTGCGGGGGTAGTCGTCGATCAGTCGCGCGGCCTCGCCGAGGCGGGCCTGCACCGTGCGATCACTGACCCGCATCGCCACGCCGAGCTCGGCGCAGACGGACCTGAGGACGATGTCGCCGGACGCCCCCGCCGCGCGCTGGGCGTCGATGCGGGCCAGAGCGTGGTCGAGCACGCGCGCGAGGAGTGTCGCCTCACGCGCCTGCTGCTCGGCGATGCGCGCCCGCGCATCAGCCACCTCGTCGACGAGCGCCGCCAGCTCAGGCCATGGCGCCTGTGTCGCGTCGAGGATCGACATCGTGTGCCCCTTGTCGGGAGTCGTCGTGCGGATGAATCTCGCGAGGGCACTTCGCGATGTATCGACCAGATTAGTACATATGTACTATCGACGCAATCGAGTTCACGGCATCGCGAAGGCGCGGTGGCGCGCTCTCACGAGCGTGGGCTCCCGGCGGGGGACGGCCCGATCGCTAGAATCGATCGAACGAGCAGTGACGGCGGGAGTACCGGTGGCGGCCAACGCGACGAAGGGTGAGGCGCGAGCCTCGAAGAAGGGCGACGCTGACACGCCGATGGGGCCGACGGGGCGCCCGTATCACGGGTTCCCCACACCGCCCAAGCTCGACGGTCACGGGCCCGCGCGCATCATCTCGCTGTGCAACCAGAAGGGCGGCGTCGGCAAGACGACCACCACGATCAACCTGGCCGCCTCCCTCGCGAGCTACGGCCGCAAGGTGCTCGCCGTCGACTTCGATCCGCAGGGTGCGCTCTCGGCGGGGCTCGGCATCGCGACGCACGAGATCCCGACCGTGTACGACCTGCTTCTGGACAGCAAGCGCGACCCGCGCGACGTCATCGTGCACACGGCCACCGAGAACCTCGACGTCCTGCCGGCGAACATCGACCTCTCCGCGGCCGAGGTGCACCTGGTCAACGAGGTCGCGCGCGAGACGATCCTCGCGCGTGTGCTGCGCAAGGTGGCGCCGGACTACGACGTCATCCTGGTGGACTGCCAACCGTCGCTCGGACTCCTGACGGTGAACGCGCTCACCGCGAGCCACGGTGTCATCATCCCGCTCGAATGCGAGTTCTTCGCCCTCCGCGGCGTGGCGCTCCTCATCGAGACCATCGACAAGGTGCGCGATCGTCTGAATCCCACCATCACGCTCGACGGCGTCGTGGCGACGATGTACGACCCCCGCACGCTGCACTCGCGCGAAGTCCTCGAGCGCGTCGTCGAGGCGTTCGGCGACGACGTGCTGGAGACCGTGATCGGTCGCACCGTGAAGTTCCCGGATGCCTCGGTGTCGGGGATGCCCATCACCGAGTTCGCCCCCGAGCACGCCGCGGCCCAGGCCTACCTGCGGCTCGCGCGGGAGCTGGTCGCCCGTGGCGCCATCGCCTGAGAACACCGCGCCATCGCCTGAGGACACCGCGCCCGAGAACCCCCCGGACGACGCCGGTTTCCGCGTCTCGCTCGGCGTCTTCGACGGCCCGTTCGACCTGCTGCTGTCACTCCTGTCGAAGCACGAGCTCGACATCACAGAGGTGGCGCTCTCCCGCGTCACGCAGGAGTTCATCGCCTACCTCACGCAGCTCGACCCCGACGAAGAGCTCGAGGAGGCGTCCGAGTTCCTCGTCGTCGCCGCGACGCTCCTCGACATGAAGGTCGCCGGCCTCCTGCCGCAGGGCGAACTGGTCGACGCCGAGGCCGTGGCGCTTCTCGAGGCGCGCGACCTGCTGTTCGCCCGCCTCCTGCAGTACCGCGCGTTCAAGGAGGTCTCGGCGTGGTTCGCCCGCTGCCTGCAGCGCGAGGACCGGCGGCACACGCGCGCCGTGCGACTCGACGAGAAGTACCGCCGCGCGGCGCCGGAGCTCGTCTGGACCCACACCGCAGAGGACTTCGCCGCCCTCGCGCTGCTGGCGTTCGCGCCCAAGGAGATCCCGAGCGTCGGACTCGATCACCTCCACGCGCCCCTCGTGAGCATCCGGGAGCAGGCCGCCGAGGTCGTGAGCCTGCTGCGCGCGGCGGGGACGCTCACGTTCCGCGAGCTCGTCGCCGGCGTCTCGCAGCCCGGCGTCGTGGTCGCTCGCTTCCTGTCCATCCTGGAGCTCTACCGCCACGCGGCCCTGTCCTTCGATCAGCTCGAGCCGCTCGGCGAGCTGACACTGCGCTGGACCGCGGAGCGCTGGTCCGAAGAGAACCTCGCCACCTTGGGGGCCGACTATGACCGATGACACCTCGTCCGACGCCGCATCCGCACCGGTTGCCAGCGTCGCGCAGAAACTGGAGGCGATCCTCCTGATCGTCGAGGAGCCGCAGAGCCTCGTGAGCCTCGCCACCGCGATCGGGGCTCCCGTCCCGGCCGTACGGCAGGCGATCGAAGGCCTCGTCGCAGACTACGACGGCGAGGCCTCCGGCCCGCGGCGCGGGTTCGAACTGCGCGAGGTCGGCGGCGGCTGGCGTCTCTACGTCCGCGAGGAGCTCGACGACCTCGTGTCGGAGTTCGTGAACACGCAGGCGCCCTCGCGGCTCTCGCAGGCCGCCCTCGAGACCTTGGCCGTGATCGCCTACAAGCAGCCGGTGACCCGTGGGCAGGTCGCCTCGATCCGCGCGGTGAACGTCGACTCGGTGGTGCGGACCCTCCTCGCACGCGGTCTCATCACGGAGGTCTCCACCGACCCGGAGACGGGTGCCATCCACTACGGCACGACCGACGCGCTCCTGGTGAACCTGGGCATCAACTCGCTCGACGAGCTGCCGCACATCTCGCCGCTGCTGGACGACGTCGACACGGTCGGCTCGGACGCCTTCGGCGATGGGATCGGACGATGAGCGAGGAGTCCGCGGAGGGCGTGCGCCTGCAGAAGGCCCTCGCCAACGCCGGTGTCGCGTCACGCCGCGTGGTCGAGGACATGATCGTCGCGGGCAGGATCCGCGTGAACGGCACGGTGGTCAGCGAGCTCGGCTCGCGCATCCATCCCGATCGGGACCTCGTGGACGTCGACGGCACCGCCGTGCAGCTCGACCAGAGCCGCCGCTACGTGATGCTCAACAAACCCACCGGTGTGGTCAGCTCGATGCGCGACGAACGCGGACGCGCCGACCTCCGGCAGTTCACACGGGAGTGGCCCGAGCGGCTCTACAACGTCGGGCGCCTGGATGCCGAGACGAGCGGCCTGCTCGTCCTCACGAACGACGGCGAGCTCGCGCACGTGCTGGCGCACCCGTCGTTCGGGGTCACCAAGGTGTACGTCGCGAAGGTCGACGGCCGGGTCACGCCGCAGACGATCGGACGCCTCACGCGCGGCGTCGAGCTCGACGACGGTCCGATCGCGGCGGACAAGGCGCGCCTGCTCGACGTGTCGGGCGGGACGAGCCTGGTCGAGCTCACCCTGCACTCGGGGCGCAACCGGATCGTGCGACGGATGATGGCCGCGGTCGGGCATCCCGTCGTGGAGCTGGTCCGCCGCCAGTTCGGCCCGCTCCACCTGGGAACGCTCCCTGCGGGGCGTGCACGCGAGTTGACTAAGGTGGAACGCGGCGCACTTCTCACCTTGGCCCGTCGTGACAACGATGCGCCCGAGGCATCCGCGCGCCGCGAGGCGGACGACTCGACACCGCCGGGGGCCGATCAGGAGAACCAGTGACCGAGAACACGACCGCGCGTGCACGCGTGGCCGCGCGCACGTCCGGCACGGTCCGGATCGTCGGTGCAGGTCTTCTCGGTGCCAGCATCGGGCACGCCCTCAGCGCGCTGGGCGTGGATGTCGCGCTGTCCGACACGTCGCCCGCGCAGCTGCGCCTCGCCGTCGACTACGGCGCGGGTCGCCCCGCCCGGGACGACGACAGCCCCCGCCTCGTCGTGGTGGCCGTGCCGCCGGATGTCACCGCCGACGTGATCGCTCGCGAGCTCGCCGCCCACCCCGGCGCCGTGGTCACCGATGTCGCGAGCGTCAAGCTGGAGCCCCTGCGCGACCTGCGCGCGCGCGGCATCGACCTCACCCACTACATCGGATCCCACCCGCTCGCCGGCAGGGAGCGCGGTGGCGCGATCTCCGCCCGGTCGGACATCTTCGTCGGACGGCCATGGGTCGTGTGTCGCGACGAGGGCACGACCGCGGCGGACCTGGCCGTCGTCGAGGCGCTTGCGCTCGACCTCGGCGCGACACCACTGGAGATGAGTCCCGAAGAGCACGACCGGTCGGTGGCCCTCGTCTCGCACGTTCCGCAGCTCGTCGCCAGCCTCCTGGCCGGACGATTCGTCGATGCTCCGGAAGGCTCCCTGCGGCTCGCGGGGCAGGGCGTGCGCGACACCACCCGGATCGCGGCCTCCGCCCCCGAGCTGTGGGTCCAGATCCTCGGCGCGAACGCGGAGCCGGTCGTCGACGTGCTGGACGGGCTCGCCGCCGACCTCGGCGCCGTCGCCGACGCGCTGCGGGCGCCCGACGCACCCGGTGCGCGCCGCGCGGTGGCCGACACCATCCGCCGGGGGAACGAGGGCGTGGAGCGGCTGCCGGGGAAGCACGGGCAGAACCGCCGTTTCGAACAGATCGTCGTCATGGTCGACGACACGGCCGGCCAGCTCGGGCGCCTGTTCGGCGAGCTCGGCGAGCTCGATGTGAACGTGGAAGACCTGCGGCTGGAGCATTCGCCCGGCGCCCAGTTCGGCCTGGCCGAGATCAGCGTCGTGCCGAGCGCCGTACGACGCGCCGTCGAGGGACTCACCTCGCGCGGCTGGAAGATTGCGAGCACCACCAATGACTGACGTCACCGTCATCGCCATCGACGGTCCCGCCGGGAGCGGCAAGTCGAGCGTGTCGAAGGAGGTCGCGCGGCGGCTCGGCTTCGGCTATCTCGACACGGGGGCGGCGTACCGCGCGCTGGCGTGGCACGCCCTGCAGCACGGTGCCGACACGTCGGATGCTGCGGTCGTCCTCGATGTCGCGGGCGACTTCCACTACGCGATCTCCCTCGACCCGGACAGCTACTGGGTGCGCGTCGGCGACACCGACGTGACGGCGGCCATCCGCGAGCCCGAGGTGTCGGACGCCGTGAGCGGCGTCGCGCGCGTGCCGGCGGTGCGGCAGATGGTGAACGCGCTCTTCCGTTCGCTCGTCGCCGAGTCCGGCCGCCCGGGTGTCGTCGTGGAGGGGCGCGACATCACCACCGTCGTCGCGCCGGACGCGCCGGTGCGAATCCTCCTCACCGCCGCGCCCGAGGTGCGGGCCGCGCGCCGCAGCGCTGAGGTGACGACGCAGGATGCCGCGGCCGTCGCCGCCGCGCTGCATCGGCGCGACGCATCCGATTCGGCCGTCGTCGACTTCCTCACCGCCGCACCCGGCGTCGAGGTCGTGGACTCGACGGCACTGAACTTCGATGAGACCGTTGAGGCGGTCCTGTCCGTGATCGAGCGGACGCTGTCCGCGCAGAGCGAGGAGGCGACCCATGGCCGCTGACGACGAGTACGAAGCCGCTCCCGACAACCTCGAGGAGAAGCTCGCCGACATCGACGACGAGCTCGCCGAACAGCGCGCGACCGCGCTGCGGGCATCCTTGGCGGACTACGAGCTCGAGGACGAGGACGCCGCGCTCCTGGCCGGCGTCGAGCTCGGCGAGGACGGCATCGAGTTCTCTCCGGCGCTCCCGGTCGTCGCCATCGTCGGGCGACCGAACGTCGGGAAGTCGGCGCTCGTCAACCGCATCCTCGGCCGTCGCGAGGCCGTCGTGGAGGACACCCCCGGGGTCACCCGCGACCGAGTGACGTACAAGGCCGAGTGGCTGGGGCGCCGGTTCACCATCGTCGACACGGGGGGCTGGGAGCCCGACGCGCGCGGCATCGACCGCTCCGTCGCCGCGCAGGCCGAGGTGGCGATCGATCTCTCTGACGTCGTGCTGTTCGTCGTGGACGCGATGGTGGGTGCGACCTCCACCGACGAGCACGTCGTCAAGCTCCTGCGCAAGAGCGGCAAGCCCGTCTTCCTCGTCGCCAACAAGATCGACGACGCCCGGCAGGAGCCGGAGGCCGCGGCGCTGTGGAACCTCGGCCTCGGTGAGCCGTATCCGGTCTCGGCGATCCACGGGCGCGGCGTCGCCGATCTGCTCGACAACATCATGAAGGTCCTGCCCGAGATCTCGGCTGTCGCGAAGCAGGAGATCGGCGGGCCGCGCCGCGTCGCGATCCTCGGCCGCCCGAACGTCGGCAAGTCGTCGCTCCTGAACAAGGCCGCCGGCGAGGAGCGCGTCGTCGTGAACGAGCTCGCCGGCACCACCCGCGACCCGGTGGACGAGATCGTCGAGCTCGGCGGGAAGCTCTGGCGACTCGTGGACACCGCCGGCATCCGTCGCCGCGTCCATCTGCAGCAGGGCGCCGATTTCTATGCGTCGCTGCGCACGTCGGCCGCGCTGGAGAAGGCGGAGGTCGCGGTGGTCGTCCTGGACGTCTCAGAGACGATCAGCGAGCAGGACGTGCGCATCATCGACATGGTGCTGGAATCCGGACGCGCGCTCGTCCTCGCCTACAACAAGTGGGACCTGATGAACACGCCGGAGTTCGAGGACAAGGAGCGCCGGCGCTATCTGGAGCGCGAGATCGAGCAGGACCTCGCGCACGTCGCGTGGGCCCCACGCGTCAACATCTCCGCGCGCACCGGTCGGCACCTCGACAAGCTCGTCCCGGCGCTGGAGACCGCGCTGGAGTCGTGGGACACCCGCATCTCGACGGGCAAGTTCAACGCCTTCCTCTCGGAGCTCGTCGCCGAGCACCCGCACCCCGTGCGCGGCGGCAAGCAGCCGCGCATCCTGTTCGGCACACAGGCCGGTACCCGCCCGCCGACGTTCGTGCTCTTCACGACGGGCTTCCTCGACCCCGGGTACCGGCGGTACATCCAGCGCCGGCTGCGCGAGCTGTACGGCTTCGAAGGGACGCCGATCGTGATCAATATGCGGGTGCGAGAGAAGCGCCAGCGCTGAGGACGGCGGTTCAGCGGAGCTGCGGCGCCGCCGGACGCACCATCGCCGTCGCGTCCGGCTCGACGAAGCCGAACCCGGCGTACAGTCCGTGCGCGTCTCCCGTGAACAGCGTCCATCGGAAGTGGCTGCCCGGACCCTCGTCGATCATCCGTCGGACGAGAGCTTTGCCGAGGCCGTGACCGCGGTGGGCATCGAGGACATACACATCGGCGAGATAGGCGAACGCGACACCGTCCGAGACGGCGCGAGCGAAGCCGACCTGTTCGCCCGTGTCGGTGCGGTAGACGCCCACGACCCGCCACGCGCCCGCGACCTGGGCGTCGACATCGGCACGCGTGCGCCAGCGCCCCCAGTACGCCGCGGTCGAGAGCCAGCGCCACACGGCGTCGTTCTGGATCCGGGTGGGATCGTCGTCGAGTTCGAACTCCATGCAGCGATTCTCCCGGGCGTCCGGGGGAGGGGGCGCGGGCCGCGTCACGGTCGGTGGCCTCGGCCGCTCCGCATCGCCGTGTTTCACGGGACGGTCGTGCGGGCGAGCGGGTGTGACAGGCTGGACCGGTGACGATCGAGTATCCGCCCCCGGGCGAGCCCCGCCGGCCTCTCGGGCCGAGGGATCCCGGTGACGCGTGGGTGATCGCACCCTCAGGTGAGCGGTACTGGGGACGGTTCGGTGCGGCGGGTCTCCTGGCGCTGGATCCGAGCCGCGGCGTGCTGCTGCAGCATCGCGTGTCGTGGAGCCACTTCGGCGACACATGGGCACTTCCCGGCGGCGCGCGACACGAGGGGGAGTCGGCCTGCGACGGTGCGCTGCGCGAGGCGAAGGAGGAGGCGGGTGTTCCGGACGGGTCGATCCGGCCGCGCCTGCTCAGCGTGCTCGATCTGGATGTCTGGACCTACGCGACGCTCGTCGGCGATGTCGTGGAGCCGTTCGAGCCCACGATCAGTGACCCGGAGAGCCGCGAGCTGGCGTGGGTCCCGCTCGACGAGATCACGGACCGGCCGCTCCACCCTGGCTTCGCGGGGTCGTGGGATCTGCTGCGGGGACTTCTCGATGTGCGCCCGGCCATCGTGGTGGACGCCGCGAACGTCGTCGGATCTGTGCCGGACGGCTGGTGGCGCGACCGCGCGGGTGCCGCTGAGCGGCTGATGGCGCGCGTCGCGGGGCTGACGACGGGCGGGGTGGATGGAGCCCACCTGGGTCTCCCCGGGAGCACGTGGTTCCCGGAAGTGTCGGTGGTGGTCGAAGGTCAGGCGAAGGCCGCGGGCGGAGCGGCGTCCGGCGTGCGGGTCGTGCGGGCCGAGGCATCCGGCGACGACGCGATCGTGGCGGAGGCGGCCCGTCTTGTCGCCGCGGGCCGCACCGTGACCGTGGTCACGAGCGATCGCGAACTCTCCGACCGCAGCGCCGAGGTGGGCGCGACCGTGCGCGGCGCGCGGTGGCTGCTCGACCTGGTCTGAGCCGGTCCCGCCGGGGTCGGGTCAGTCGCGTCCTCGGAAGCGGTCGATCTCGCGACGCTCGCGCTTCGTGGGGCGCCCCGCGCCGCGGTCGCGCTGCGCGACGACCGGGGTCGGGTCGCGCGGCGGGGTGCGGTCCTCGGCGGATGCGGCGACCAGCGCGGCGCCGACGCGCTTGCTGATCGGCTGACGGACGACGAGGATCCGGTCGAACCCGGCGATCCGCACCCGCAGCTCGTCGCCGGGCCGCACCGGCTGCGCGGCCTTGGCCTTCTCACCGTTCACCCGCACATGCCCCGCGCGGCATGCAGTCGTCGCCGCCGAGCGGGTCTTGTAGACGCGGATGGCCCAGAGCCATGCGTCGACGCGGGCGGAGGTCGCGGCATCCGTCATCGAGCGGCCTCCGTCGACGGCGTTCCTGGCGCGAGCAGGCGTGCGCTGACCGTCACCCCCGCAGCGATGAGCCCTTGGCCGAGCGTGTACGTCAGCATCACGACGGGGCTGAGCCAGGCCGGGGCGTGCGGGACGAAGAGCTGGATCGACAGCACCGTGTCGGACGTGAGGAAGAACGCCCCGCCCCACACGATGAGCGGATGGCAGCGGGATGCCGCGGCCGCCGTCCCGCCGAGGACCAGGCCGTAGAGGGCCACGGCGATCGTGAGCGTACCCAGCAGCGGCCAGAGCACGGCGAGCATCACGACCCACCAGAGCGCGTAGACCGGCGTCCACCGGGGCAGGCGCCGGATCGCGAGGACGCGCCAGAAGAGCCAGATGTAGCAGAGGTGCGCGAGTCCGAAGCAGGCGAGCATCACGGGGAGCTCGGGTGCGGTGGGGAAGAAGGTGCCCGCTCCGTCGCCGAGCCACGAGAGCGCGATCGCGACGAAGAGGAACGTGAAGGGCGTGCTCCACGTCGACCCGCGGCCGGCCCAGAGCACGGCCACCGCCAGGAGGGGCATCAGGATGAGCTTCGTCGGTCCCGCGACGGCCTCGGCACCAACGGACAGGGCGGCGACGTGGACGATCGACGCGAGCGCGTACGGGACGAACCCCCACCACCAGCGGCGGGGGAGCGGCGCGCGGGCGTGCGCGACGCCATCGGGAAGGGCAGGTGACACGACACCACGGTAGCGCTCGGGCGCGGGGCCCCGAGTCGGGGCGGTGCGGGCGTGCTCCGGATCAGCTCGTGAGTTCGAGCTCGACGATCGCGATCGCGGGCTTGGGGCGGGCGACCTCGTGGAACCCCGCCGCCTCGAACGTCGACAGCACGCCGTGGTAGAGCTCGTTGGCCGACTTACTGTCGATGTCGGTATCGACCGGATACGCCTCGAGGATGCGCGCGCCACTCTGGCGCGCGTAGTCGATCGCGGCGTCGAGGAGTCGGGCGTTGAGTCCCTGGCCGCGGTGCTCGCGGCGCACCGCGAAGCAGCTCACCGCCCACACGTTCTCGTCGTCCCACGGCTGCGGCGAGGCGGCATAGGTGCGTGTGCGAGCGAGGCGGACCTGCGTCGTGCGCGGGCCGACGCGAACCCAGCCTGCAGCCTCGCCGTCGACGTAGGCGACGAGCGCCGGCGGGGGACCGGAAGTCAGCTCGGACTTCAGCAGGCCCTCGCGCTCTTCCTTCGAGGTCGCATTGAAGTCCTTGTTCGTCAGCATCCACCACTGGCACTGGCAGGAGGCGCCGTCGCCCCCGCCGGTGAGGGCGTGCTCGGCGTCGGAGAACCGGTCTTTGGTGGCGGGTTCGATGGTGATGGTCGGCATGGCCCGACGCTAGCCGCGGCATCCGACACCCGACAAGGGTCCGGCGCCGGTTCGCAGGGCCTGAGTCGAGCGGCTAAGATGGGGGAGTTGTCCGCTCCGGTGGGCATCGGGATGTGGCGCAGCTTGGTAGCGCACTTGACTGGGGGACACATTGTCTCAAGCGGTCAAGAACAGCCTCGAAAATTCAACAACGGGATGTGGCGCAGCTTGGTAGCGCACCTGACTGGGGGTCAGGGGGTCGCAGGTTCAAATCCTGTCATCCCGACAGAAAAACCTGATGGAACGGCATTTACGAGTGTCCGATTTCCGCGAGTATGCGTTGGGCGAGAGCCGATCCTGTGGTCCCTATTTGTGCTTCCTATGTTACGGGATGTCGAACCTCACGGAACTCGCACGGCCCCAACCTGTTCCCAAGCCCCTGACCCCCACGAATCAAAGTCAAGTGGTGTAAGAGCTCCATCTGAGATGCTGGTTCGTCCGTTCCGCGGCGCGCGTGAGCTCGGTGGTGTCGGTGTGCAGGTAGCCCTTGGTCGTCTCGATCGAGGCGTGTCCGAGGATGTCACGGACGATGTGAAGAGGGACGCCGGCGTTGGCGAACCATGTGGCCCCGGCGTGTCTGAGATCGTGTCGTCGCAGACCGGGGTGGCCGAGTCTTTGCACCAGGTTGGTCCAGTCCGTTGCTCGCGAGAGCGTTCCGGTGGTGAGGACCCCGCCCCGGGGCCCTCGGAGCAGCGGCTGATCACGTTCACGGTCCTCAGTTATGCGTCGGAGCGCGGGCTCCAACGGCTTGAGGATCGGTACCCGCCGTGCGTGCCTGCTCTTGGTGGGCTTGACGCATAGCCCGCCCGAACCGGGGAAGTGTTGCCGCGCGATGGTGACGAGACGGTTGTCCCAATCGATGTCGCTGACCACCAGACCCGCGACCTCGGACACCCGTGCCGCGAGAAGCGCGGAGAGGAGAACGAAGTCGCCATACGCCGCGTGAACACGACGGCACGCGTCCGCAAGGACTTGAACCTCCCCAAGAGTCGGAATCTTGCGGGCGAAATCGGCTGTCGACGACCGGGTCCGTCGTCTTGCGCGTGTCCTTGCGGGGTTCGCGGCGATGATCTCATCTCGCACCGCTTCGTCAAGCACCCGTGTAAGTGCCGACACCGTGTTCTTCAGGGTTGAAGGCGAGCAGCTGCCTTCCCACCTGTCTATCGTCCTATCGATGACGGCAGCACTGATCGATCGCACCGCCAGGTGCCCCAGGGTAGGAAGCACACGGACTCTGATGCTGCCGCGGTATCCGCTTGCGGTCGACGACGGATCGAGTCCTCGAAGATATCGGTCCCCAATCTCGGCGATGTAGTCGGCGAGCGAGATCAGCGGATCGCTCGCGATGTGCGTTCGTGACTGGATCTGTTTCAGGAACGTCCTGGCTTCTCCCTCGCGATCGAACGTTGCCGAGTAGCTTCGCCGTTCGTGTGAGGTGGGGTCGGACCATCGGGCGCGAGCGCGGAATCGGCCGTGGCGATTCGCGATGTCTTGCGTGAGGTGTACTCCGATGGGCGGGACGTGACGGTGATTGATATTCATTTGCTCGACGCTGGCAGAGCGCACCCGGTAGCGATCGCGATTTCGGATGCTTGGTGGGTGGTGCGCCGGGCTCGGCAAACGAACCGATGGCGGCGATCACATCGCCTCGGCGCGCCACACCCGGCGAGCTGTTGGGTTCAGACGCTCCGCTGTAGACGAGGGCCGCGACCTTCGTCGGTATCGGCTTCGGAGCCGCACGCACTCTGTTCCGCGGAACCCCATTCCAGGGATAGGGCGCCGCGGTGATATCCCTGCGAGTCAGGCGCGAGGACCAGCGAAACTGGCTCCCCCGGTCCCCATCGGGAACCTCGGCGCCAAGACCCGGTCGCCGTACTCTCGGTGACTCACTGCGTTTCCGTCGTTCTCACGATCGGCTTCAGTCACGCCAAGACGCCGCAGATGAACCTTGCGAAGATAATCATCCGTGTCCGCGCCCGTGTGACCGCCTGCTGCGACGGCGAATGCCGTCGCGAGCTCAAGAATCTGAAGGGTGACGGTCACGGCTATCTCGTTCCGGTCCATGAAAGGCGCTTCGTCGAACGTGCCGATGACGTTCGGCAGGAACCACCCTCGACCGTGGGTTGCACCCGAGCCCAGCGCCCAGTCCCAGAAGCCGACCCGGAGGTAGCGTCTGTATGCGTCGGTGGCGTTGAACTTCACGTTCTCGGTCGCTCCGTCGAGGCGCAGGTTCACCGTGAACTCGGGGCGTCGCGAGTCCGGCGTGCGCTCGACGCCGTGGCTCGTGAAGAACTCATGCATCGTGGGGATCTGTTCGCGTGCATCATTCGCGTCGCCCTCACCGTGGACGCCGAACGCCTCCGCCGTCCGGAGGTTGTCCTCGACAGATTCGATCTGGAACGCCGCCATCCGCAAGAGTGTTCGCGCCGGCGGGACCTCAGGGTCATAGATGTAGCAGAACCGCATCACGATCTCGCCTGCCGATCTGGTGAGGACCATCGCACTCATCGGCGCCGACGCGGCGGACTCGAAGATCGTGATGATCCCGTTCACGAGGTCAGCGACGGCCCGGATAGAGCGTTCCATGTCGATCTTGCTCTGAAGCACGACCGAGCCCAGGAACTCCGCGTGCTCTTTAGCGTGCACGTACTCGTTCAGCACTGTTCGCGGCGCGCCCGGTCGTCTGTCGCCGGCGACCGTGAGCACATCGGTGATGCGTTTGACGCGGTCGGACTTGTGCCCGGACTCGTACGCGGCGATCGCGACGAGCTGGCGGGCCATGAGCCGGCCCTCGGTGGTGTTCAGATCGAACCCGCCACCACGGACAGCCTCGATCCGCACCGGGTGCTACTCGACCAGGTCGATGAGGTCTTCGAGCTCGCGGGCTGCCGGTAGAGGCGGTCGACGTGCCAGACGATGATGTGCGTTACCCCGGCCCGCACCTGCGCGACGAGCGCGTCGTATCCGTTCCGCCGGCCACCGTCAAACGCGGAGACATCGTTGTCGATGAACACCTGCGGATCGGTGAAGCCGAGCTTCGCGGCGTGGGCGGCGCAGTCTTCTTGCTGGCGTTGGATGCCGGCTTGCAGGCCGGTGCGGTCCTGCGAGATCCGCAGGTACACAGCTGCTCGGGTCGTCTGTGTCAGGACCATCGGCTGAGGACGATGTAGGTGGTCGCGAAGATGGGCAGGGAGAGGATGAGGAGTAGAACAGCGAGCCGTGCGGTGCGGGCCCAGCTACTCAGCGCGAACCGTACGGTCTTCCAGCCTGCGTCACCCAACTTGGGAGAAAGCACTCGCATCACCTTCCTCTCGCCACTCATCGTGTTCTCCTGCGGCTAGTTCTTCTTCGTTCGAGGGGTCGAACGCTTCATCTTGACCTTTGACTTCGTGCTGGCCTTCTTCTCGCGAGCTCTCAGCTCGGCTTGCGCCTTCTTCTGCATCGCGATCCGCGAGGCGTAGCTGAACTCGCCGGTCAGCGAGTAATGGACCTGAATGGTCTTGCCGGTTGCGGACAGCGGTGCACTGATCGTCTCCTCGCGGGTGAAGAGCAAACCGGTATCACGGAGTTCCTTGACTCCGGTCTGGACCGTGCGCGCTTTCAGCCCATACCATGCATCCATCCGGTTGTACGTGAACCGGCACTCGTCCTGGTAGCTGGTCTCCTTCGCGACGACGAGCAGCACGGCGAGAGCGGGCATGGTGAGCTTCGCGAACCACTCGTCGTGCCAGAACACATCAGGGATCGTGAAGTATGTGTTCCAACGGTCGTCGCGGCCACCTGGCGGCGTGTAAGCCTCTTGTGCGTCCTCACGTCGAGGCGTGACGCGCACGAGTCGATCTTCGCGTTCGCGTTCCTCTATTAGCCCGAGTTCCTCCAGGTGCTTCCACGCTCGGGAGAGCGTTGAGGGCGACCAAGTCAAACTCCCCGGGGCAGTGAGCGCACGCGTCCAAGCTCCGGCAGGCAACGGCTCGTCCTGCTTGGACAGCCAGGTCCAGCAGCTGATGAGCAGCATGTACAGGAGCAGCTCTCTGTGTCGGCGCCCGGTAACCATGCGGCTCAGGGTGCTCGCCCGAGGCTTGTCCTCGTCGGGGAGCTGGACGAGAATATGACGAAACTGGGAATAGCCGCGTCCTGCCAGCTTCGTCATGAACGCGCGAGTATCCGTGGGAGAGGATCCCTCCGGAGAAGCCGCCGGGTTGGCTGCCGATGCGTGAGTGGTTGTGCTCATGCAGTCAGCAAAGCACATCTCGCCGATACAGGCCCTTCACGAATTCTGAGACCGCTTGTCGTTTCGTGCTAGCCCATGCAACACCCCCGTGCGATTCCATCGTGCGATGCCATGCTGCGACGCACTGCGATACCGCATGATGGCCGACGAGCACCGAGCGCGGTGGTGCCGTTCGCCAGTCAGGCGCTTGTTCGCGAGTTCAAGCGGTTTTGCTCGCCAAGGCATCTATCGGCGTGTCGCGGGTGAGTGGCTTCTCTCTCGTCATGACAGACCAGATCTCGTTGGCTTCTGCCCGATTATGACGGACGTTCTCTTTGGCGCGGGAGTGCTCTGCCTTACTTACTCGGCTGCATCTCCATCAGAGGTTGACGTGCTCTTCGACTACCTAACTGAACAACGATCCGCAACCGTCCTCTGTCGAGCCCTACCTTGATCTGCTCGAGCGGGACTTCGAGCACCGGCCGGTCGCCGCTGATGGCCAGGCTCGCGGTGACGAGGTGGGAGGTGTCGTCGGGGAGACGGGGCTGATGAGCAAGTACTCCTTGATCGTGTGGCCGTCGTAGCCTACTCGGCGGATGGCTGTCGCCAAGATGCTCCAGACCCCGACAGCCGCCGTGCGTCATCGACCCTCGAATGGATCGACAACGGAGTGCACGCCGTGTTCGGGGCATATGAATGCGATTCTGAAGCCTCGTTCGTGTTGGAACGGCTCCGGCTGGCAGTCGCGGCCGCATTGCGAGCAAGTCCTATAGGACTGGTCCTCGTCAATGTTCTCGGAGCCGTCGAGGAGCGGGGCGTCTGATGGTCGCTGGTCTTCGGCGGCATCGATGATGGCGGCGAACTCGGCGCTGTTGAGCACGTGGAGGTTGAACCCTTCTGCCTTGGCGCGCACCGCGGCATCGCTGGTGACGACGACCCATTCGGGTGCGCCCAGGAACTGGCCGTCTCGGGTCTTGCCATCGAGGGCGCAGGCGACGACGAGAGGGTCGGCGCCGCCGTGATTCGCGTATAGATCGACGAGCTTCGTGTCCCCAACCGGCACGGTCGCCATGATCCTTACGAGCCAATCGAGGACGCTGGACGTCGTCGGGTAGAGGTTCGCGCGCAGTACGTCGATGTCGGGGAACCCTTGTGCTTCGTGCAGCACCTCGCTGGGGATCACAGTGTGCTCGCGGAAGAACTCGCTCTCGCGGCGGTGCCGTCGCAGTTGGCTGAGCGCGTTCGTGTCCAGCACGTAGCGTTGCCCGAACCAGCTCATGCGACAGCCTTCCTGAGATCGCCGATCTGGTTCGGACGCAGGTGATTCAGGCAGACAGCGCGGCAGAACTCGCCCGGGGAGATGCTCGAAGAATCTAGTGCCCGGAGCATCCTCCTGCTGAGTTCGCGCCCGCCATATTTGCGTACCGCGTTCTCGGGCCGGATGGGGCTGCGGGCGTTGTTCTGCGGCTGGCTGAAGTACTCCGTTCGGAGTTCGTTTAGGTGCGACGCGCCGGTTTCTTGGCTGATGAGTCCTAGTCGTATCGCTCGTACAGTCATGGCGCTGGCGGTGACTTTGAACTCGTCGGAGGCGTGTTTGATGTCCTCGAGCGAGACGGGGCGCATCTCCATGACTTGTTCGCGTGGCATGAGCATCGCACCGGCGATGTCGTACTCGATGCCGAGATCGGTTTCGGCGCTTCCGCCGTCCCATGTCATCGGGGCGAAGATCTTCCGAGCCACGAGGACCGTCATCAGCGCGAGCGTGAAGATGGTCCGCCCGACCGGCTCTTGTTGATCCCCGTGATCGCCGCCGGCAAGGAAGATGAACGGTACCTTCGAGTCCCGGATCGTCATCCCGCTGAACTTCACATGGGAGAGGCGCTGCGGCATGTAGTGCTGGACGCTCTGCGATACGAGCACCTGGTTTGCCTCCAGCCGCTCGATAATGAGCGCAAGGGCATCCGTCTTGCGGCGACAGTCGCGCAACATCTCGTGTGTGAGCCCGATCGACGACATCAGGTTGGCCGCGTCAGTATCGACAGAGCCGCTGGACTTCCGGAGAAGCCCAACGATCGTGTTCCGGGTGAGCGTCGTGTCGTGCTTTCGAAGCAGCTGCTGCTTTCGGATGAGATCTTTCACGATCAGCTCGACGTCGCGTAGCTCGACTTTCGCGCGCGAGCCTAGCGAGAAGGTGTCTTTGCCGATGCCCGCGAGCAGCTTGTTCGTCTTCGTCTCCACCTGTGCCTGCACAAGGGGCAACGGTGCGAAGAACAACGGGATCGGTATCTCGCCCTTGTGCGCGAGATCGACGAGGTCCGTGAAGTTAATTCTGCCTGTGACCATCGCGTGTTCGTAGCCCTTGTACGTGCCCGCGACCGAGTTGTTGAGCAGCGTGGTGAACACCTGGATCGGGATCGGGACAGCAGCGCCGTTGAGCATCACGTCCATCGTCATGGCTGCCGCTCCTCCCTGTGGGCCCATGCTGTCGACTGCTCCGAAGAACACACAGGCTCAGCCCCGGCGCGTCGCGCTTTCCCCTCGCGTCTTCCCGACGTCCGGATCAGCGTCGACCATCGCGCAGCCCTACCTCACGCGCGAGTCCGACTCAGCTCGGCGATGCGCGCTCGAAACGTCGTTGGATGCGCCGGGAAGCACGCTGGTCAATGATCATGCTTCGTGATCAAATCGTGCGCTGAGGGGCCGATCGGAGGCCGGTACGCTCTCGACCTGCTCCAGACGCTTGAGCCAGATAAGGCAGCAAGACGCAGACCTGATAAGCGTCAATCAGTCGGGAGATTCTCGTCGGAAGCTTGAGTCGGGTGGAAGTCGAATAGGAAGAGCATCTGACTTAGCACCTGGAGCACAACGACGGCGTCGAGGTGCGTGAGCTGTTCGAGGAAACCGTGTAGATAGTCGTTGCGGATATTGAATCCGAGCTGGTCGGTGAGCGCGAACTCCCAGAATCGACCGAGACGCGTGGCGTTCCCCATGTGCGGGATGAGGTCCGCGATCAAGCCGCCGAGAGTCTTGAAGACGTTGGCCCCGCCGGCGGGGTTGTAAATGGTGATCTGCGCCTGGACTGCAAGGGCGCGGATGGCAGCTTCGATGGTCGGCAGCACATTGCCCGCCGGCTCCACGTCACTTTCGAGGAAGGCGGTGAATGCACGTCGCACTCGCTCAGCTCCGAGCGGCGTGAACAGCGGGGACCGCTCGAGCCGCTCTGTGAGAGCGGTGATGCATTCGGGACGGTTCAGGAGAATGAGCAATCCAGGACCGATGACGAGCTGGAATTGGTACTCGTACAGTCGCCGATCTTCTTCGTGGTGACGGTAGCGGATGATGTCGTCGTCGGAGCTGGCCTGGAAACTCACGTGGCCAGCGCGATTGACCTCCGCCAGCGTCGCTATCCGATCCGCGACCTGGAACTCGTATGGTTGCCGTTCGGCCGCTGGCAGAAACGCTGGTGTCTTGCTAGCCCAGATCGCCCAAGCTTCGTCTGGCGGCGAGGTTCGCAAGAGCTCACGGAAGCGCTCAACCTGCCCGCGCGTTTCCTCATCGAGTTCCCACGAAAACTCGGAGACCTTGAAGTCGTAGTCCTCCGGCCGAATCTGGGCGAGCGCGCTGCTTGCCTCGCCCGCGACATCACGAAGACCCTGGGCCCGCGCCGTAGCGAGAACCTGCCGTAGCAAACCCTCCATCAGAAACCCCTCCCGTGTGCTGGCTTGCGCGATCAGCGCTCGAAGGTGCTCCGAAAGGATGCCATCGGACTCCGCCTTGGTCCTCTGCAAGGAGCTCAAGAACAGAGCGAGTTCGTGTCGAAGATGCCAATCGTCCTCGAAGAGCGGCAACGCCTGCCGGAGCCGCGCGTCGGCTTCCGCCTTCGTTCCGCCACAGAAGACGAAGTACTCGAGAGCCCTCAAAATCGTGCCGCCCTCGGCGTGCTCCGACGAGGTCGCATCAATTGCTTCATCCACGATCGCCAGCAATCGCGCTCGGGTGGCAGCCTTCCTCGCGTCGTCGCCGAGCCGACGCGCGACATCGAAGGCCTTGGCGGCAAGCGCGTATTGCTCGATGCGATCCAGCTGCGGGTCCTCGGCGAGATCCAGATACGCATCGACCGCAGCCGCGGCGATTTCGATCTGGTTGGTCCGGTAGGTGAAGACAAGGTTGCCGATATGCGCCCTCACAAGCGGACTCGCAGTCGGAGACCCTGCCGCCTCGCGAAGGACTTCGAAGTCAAGCGTGCCCGGGTCAGTACGGCCTTCTGTGTACTGCTGCTGCCAATAGGGACGTTTCAGCGGCGCATCATCCTCGTACAGCCGAACGCTGTGCGAGAAGCCGCGGAGGAGCGCGACCGCCGCTGGTGTTTCTGTCGCCTTGAGATGCGCGATCAGTTCGGAGACCGCATCCTCGCGTCGCCTAGCATCCGACACTGCGTCGAGGGCGGAGATCAGCCCGCTGCTCGCGTCGTTGGCGTCGCCCACGAGCTCAGACACCTGGAGCGCCTCCGATTCGCGCGGTCTCGTTTCATTCTTCGATGCGCGTCAGGAGCATGTTGCTGAGTTCGCGTGCTGTCGTGGAGTGGAGATAGTGCCGCACGCCGTGGATCGTGATCTCCAGGCACTCCGCTTCGTTGGCACCAGCCAACTCGACCGCGACGTGGCCATCGGGCCAGTTCTGTGGCACTGCTGGCTCGTGGGTCTCTCTGATCAGGATTTTCGCAGGCTTTTTTCCTCTATGACTCATCGCGCACCTCCTGGAACGTCGCTCTGTCATTCATGATCCCGTACCCCGTGCCCGGCGGCCAACGACCGAGAAACGAACTACCCGCAGCAGCGGCGCGCTACACAACCAGAAAGAAGTCAGCGAGACGCGCATAAGGCCTGGTCGGAAACGGTTTCTAACCAAGAAAATGTAGGGGGATTACAGCGAATACAGAGTGAAATCTCTGACGTCAACCGAAGAGAAGACCTTCCGGTCTGCTACGGATCGCTAAGTGGGCGCGGATGAGACCGGGCGGCTGGGAATCAGAGGCTCCGCGGAGTGCGCGGTTGCATCACATTCGAGTGTGGTCGCGCTCACGTTCGGCCGGGGAGATGCCGCTCTGGCGGGGTCAGATTTGCGTGCGGGGGTTGAAGCCGGGGGCGGTGCGGGGTACACGCGTGGGCTCGACGGCATCGCCAAGGTGGTGGATACGCCAGCTGCTATTGGGCACGATCTCAATCTCCGGGCGCCAAACGAGCGTCGCGTGGACCGTGGCCGGGACACGGTCGAGGCTGTCGTTGGTGTGCCGGCTAGTCTCAACGAGGCGGACGTAGGCGACATCGGGCGCGTCGATACCGTATAGCGCAGTCATGCTGATCTTCAGCCCGCTGTCGAAAACAGCGCGCGCTCGGTTGAAGTCTCCCCACGAGGGGAGCGATTCCGGTGTCACGAACGCTGCCAGGAGTTCGGTGGGTGCGTTCTGTTGTCCCAGACCGGTGCGGAAGACATCGACGAAAAGAGCTGGGTGCCAGTCGGGTAGCGCCTCGTACGCCAGGAGCGCATCATCTTCGTCGGTCCAACCGACTGGTTCGTTGCTCATGACTTGATGATTGCAGGGGGCTCCGACGCCGGAGCGAGTCGTTGATGGCGAGTCGATTGCAGGGCTGGATGCGCCGCGCGCTTGACCGGCCGTATTCAGCGGTTCTTGACCCGCTCACACTGATGCAGCGCTCCGCGGGAATGACATCGTCCTGTGGGAGCATCGCTGTGTGACCGATGCTGCGACGCCTGATGCGCCCACCGTAACCGTCAAGTTGGAGTACGTCAGCGCAGTGGCGATCGGAGTCAACGAGGAAAGCGGCGCTTTCCCTGCATCCATCATGGCGTGCGTCGCTCTGATCGATGGCGCTGCCTTGGACCCGTCAAAGGTTGTGTTTGTCATCACCGGCGACTTCGTGGAGTCGGTGCGGAGCCGTCTTCCTGCTGATCTGCGTCACCTGTATCACGCCACGAGGGGTGGCGGCATTGTCGGTGGGAAGACGATGGATGTCGGTCACGGCGTTCACGTGATCGTTCCGTCGTTCTGTTTCGAGGACGTCGCGGAGCCCGGTTTTGATCATGCGGAGCGTGACAAGCTCGTGCAGCGCATGGTGCTTCATGAAGCGCAGCATGTGACGATGCTGCAGGCCAGGGAAGACGGCGCCCTCACGCGCGCGGGTGAGGGCGAAGCACGATGGAGCTTCCTGGCTTGTGCCGACTCGGTCATCAGCGAGTATCGGGCTGAGGCCGGGGTTCCTGTGTCGCATCGCCCAGAGTTGTTCTCCTGGAGCCCTGATGAGGTGCTCATGCAGCTTCGTTCAGATCTCGGTCGTATCGCCACGGTCGAGTATCAGAGCCACCTGGATGTGCGGAAGTTCGCCTACGACGTCGTAACGGAGGCTCAGACGGCATGGAAGCTGCTGGGGAACATCGTCGCTGCCCGTGTCGTTGGCGGGATCGCCGCGGACGCTGCCTTTGGCGCCGATGTGGAAGCCAGCGTGGAGTGGAAGTTGATGGGAGCGCCACATTGGAGGCAGTTCGCCGCCATCCTGGCGGGTGTGCCGTCGTCGGAGGTGCGCATTGCTGCGGACGATCTTTCTGCAGCCCGAAACCTGTTGGCCGATCTGTTCGACGAGTGGCTAGTGACCCTCGGGTTCAAGTGGAGCGACGCTGACCAGACCTTCCGCGTGACCTCATGGCGGTTGTACGAGTAGACACCCCCTTAGCGCGCTCGGTGTCCGTCCACTAGCGGGCAATCCGGGACGTGGTGTCGCCGGTGAGGTGTCGCAGAGGCGCAGTAATGTCAGGGAGCAGGGCGAATCAAACGCGAGGTGAGGCATCGACACGGGAATCATTCCGCTGGGAGAGCGTGCCTGGCGGGGCATCCTCGATCACGTGATCGCGGTCGGGGACGAGGCCGAGACAAGCTACCTGGAGGTCAAGGGTCCGCTCGATCTGAAAGGCGCGGAGGGAGTCGCGAAGGTCGCGAAGTTCCTGCTCGGCGCCGCGAACCGACAACCTCGGGACGCAGCTCGTCACTTCCACGGGTATGCAGTACTTGTCATCGGCGCGCAGAAGGGCGAGACGCCGGGCATTCCCCGGGGCGTCGAGCCCCATGAACTCGAAGATCGACTCCGCCCCTATCTCGGGCCACAGTTTCCCTCGTTCGAGTCCGGACGGATCACAGTGGACGAGGAGCATGAGGTGCTGTTCGTCATCGCCCAGCCGCCCCGGGACGGGCAAACAATCTTCCCTTGCCACAAGAACTATCAGGGCGCGAAACGCACCGACAATCTCGATGACGGCGCGATCTATGTGCGAGGCGCCAGCAACACCCGGCCGGCTCGTTCCGGCGAAGTGCTTGCCCTGGTGGAACGCGCGCGTAGCGTCGGCAAGACACCGATCGCTCTCGACATCGAAGTTGTCGGCCCGATCAGCCGCGTCGAGCGGGTCAATGAAGTTCTGGAGGACCTCTACGCGTTCGAGGAAGAGGAATTCGTCAAGCACAAGCCGGCCGCCAAGAACGCCCTCTCGTCGTCAATACTCTCAGCATCGATTCTTGGCAGGTCCGAGCCGACGACAGTCGAGGAGCGCGCACAGCGGTTGGCGCAATGGCGGCACGACCAGGTCGAGAACATCGGCAAGGGCCGTGCACACTTCCTCGGCGTGACGCTCACTGGTGTGGGTATTCGCGTGACCAGCCGGGACCGCTTCGTGTCCAGGCCCCACCTCATCGTGACCTTCCACGACTGCGAAGCACTCGCGCACCGTGACGCGGACGAGGCGGACTGGAGCAAGGTCGTCGAGCCGGTCGTGAGGAAGCAGAATCCGCTTGGTCTAGGGTTCGATCCCGCCGATCTCCAGATCGGCGGGATGCGCGACTATCCAGTCAGTTGGGGCAACCGCGACACCGACGCTGTAATCACCCTCACTCCTGAGTCGTTTCGTCCGAACGTCCCGTGGAGCAGCGACGAAGATGACTACGTGCTCCTTGCTCGGGATCCGCGGGCTGAAGTGGTCAGGCTCACGTGGGTGCTCACCGAGGACGGCAACGATGCCACCACCACTGGTGAGCTCGAACTGCCCATCGCCGAAGCCGCAGATGCCGGAGAGCTCTTCAAGACGGCGTTCCTAGGCAACGGTTGAGGGTTCCCGGCTCGGAGCCCGACAGGCACTTTGACTTTGGGCTATCGCAGCCTGACTTGGATCCCTGGAGTGCGTGGCCTCGGTTGGTGTGGCCCGTCTGTGCGACTCGTGAGTCTAGGGCCGAACTAGCCGCGCCTGAAGCCGCAGCTACGCTGAGGTCATGACAGCCAGCCAGCCCGCCAGGAGCCAGGTGAAGGGTGCTCACATGGTGTCCAGCGGGTACATCAGCGCGTGGGCCGACACGAACAACGTCATCGCTGTGCTCGATCTGGAGGAGGGGATCGGGTATCACAAGTCCTACAAGAAGGCGACGGTGGTGAACTACGTCTACGAGCCCGCCCTGCTCAACTACGACCTTGAGGGGGAGTACGCGCGTATCGAGGGTGCAGGCATCCGCGTGATCCGCATGCTGCGGGACGGGCTCGAGTTGACCGTCCAAGAGCGGACGCAGCTGATCGAGTTCCTTGAGATGCATCGCTATCGGGGGCGGTATGCCGATCGCGCGGAGGTATGGGTTCCCGGCGTGGCGATGATGTCCGACGGCGCAGCCAAGGACATCGAGCTCCGGTTGGGCGACATGACGCTGCTCACGCGCGATCGGGAGCCGGGCCCGAAGCTCACCGAGCTGGGCCTGGAGGAGCGGGAGTGGACTGTGTGGGAGGTCGACGACATCCCAACCGGCGACGGCGCGGTCATGCTCTGGGGGTCCAGCGCCGCGACTGGCGCCGACTGCGTCTCGGTCGTGACCTTTCCGCTGTCGCCGACGCAGTTGCTCTTGATCGGCGACGAGCTGCCAGAGGGTGTGCCCTTCAAGATGCGGCTCGCGATGAACTGCCGGCGCTGGATCGTCGGCAAGAAGGGCACGCTGAACTTCAAGCAGGCCGCCGTCATCGCCGCTGAGCGCGCTAAAGAGCGGGCCGAAGGGCCTGCATGACGACGCACCGTTGAGGGCGCTTCGGGGGCGCTTGGGAGAGGCTTGGCCTTCGTGCGGGGAGGCATCGACGAGATGCTCGCTGAAGCTTTGCAGCTGGCCAGGAGGCGGTGCCGAGTCGAAAGGGCGCCGCGGGACCGGTCCATCCCGCTACCTTGAGCAGGTGGCCTCAACCCTGTCGTGGGATGATCTCACCAGCGGGCCGTTCCGGATTCATGCCGTGACTGCTCTCAACAGCAGCATCCTTCGTCAGGGAGGCTCGTTGTACGGCGTCCGCTCTGAAGAGTTCTATCACTGGATTCGGTCAATGCACTCGTCACTCGTTGCCGAACTCGCGGCGGTGGGAGTGAACTACGACGACATTGCGCGTGCGCTGGTGCCTCATCCCGGGAGGCGTGAGATTGCGCTGCTGTTCGACTGGGGCGTGGAGTCCCGAGCTTCGGGCGGGTTCTATGGTCATCACCTCGCCGAGGTGTGGATCCCCGCGTTGCCGCGCCCGGCACGCAACAGCGGTCTCAATGCGATCCTGCACGGAGACCTCTTGGAGGGCCGCGGATCGACGCTGAGGGCTGCGCTGTTGGAGCGGGGCGAGCTCGTCAACCCGAACTATCTGAACGCAGACCAGATCTATGTCGTTTATGTGTCGAACCTGTCGCGCGCTCAGGCAGAAACACTGATTGCTGATGTGCGGACCGACCCCGCCTACGTAGGACACGCCGACTGCACCACCCACAGCGCGCTCAAAGAGCATATGGCACTTTCATTGCCGCAACTCGGGCTGAGAGTCGGATCGGTGGTCCTGGATGGCGTATACGACGATGTCCCCAATCCGCTCGGCTATCCGTTCGAGGCCGCGGGATTCACAACGGTCGGAGTGACATCGGAGCTTTACCTCCCGTTTCTCACCTTCCGCATCAACACGCGGCTCACGGGCCGCAACTTCTCCGACAGCGAACTCGCGTTCGGGGCGCTGGATCCGAATGCAGGCGCGGTAGAGAGTCCGAATGTCTGGATGACCGCTTCCCGGTTCGAATACCTTCACTCCGGACAGCGCCGTGGCGCACTCGCACTGGCCGAACTGGTGCATCTTGAGCGCGAGGCGCTAGAGGTGACTCTCACCGGGCTCAGCGCTGAGGGGCACATGTACAACCTGCGGTACGAGCGTCACGCCAACACGGGTGACGAAGTGCTCATGTACAACTCGCTGGTCGAGATCGACACGACGACGGGGACTCGTCTCCACATTCTCGCGCTGAAGTACGACCCCGAGACTCGCGCCTCTGAGTTGGTCACGTTCATATGAGGTCCGTCGGTCGTAAGCCGGCTGACACTCCGCTTGGTGTGAATGCTGCTCAACCTCCGTGTCACGACATGGGCTTAGCTGAGGTCAGAACGACGCGGCCCGGATGACGTCGATGAGGCTGCCGGGAATGGGGGAGCCGGTGATGACCCCCAGGGGCGGAAGTGTGCCGTCGAGGCGGAGCCCGTCCTCGAGCACGACCGTGTTTGGTCGACGCCAGTTGATGGCGTTGAACGGCAAGAGCGGGAGATCGGCGAGATCGCCTTCGGGAGTGTTGTGGAGGAGCTCCCAAGCTGCGCCCTCAGCGACCAGGGGATGATCGATTGCCCATCCGGGATGGTAGACGAGCGTCAAACAGATGCCTTCGAGCGTGATCATGGTCATCGGAAACGGTGTGGTGCTGCCGTCGTCGAGTTGAACCACCTTGGGAAGCAGGACGCGTGCGGTCGGGGTCCCCTTTTCTCGCTCGGCGCGAAACGCCCACAGCGAGAGGTCTGGCGGTGGGGGAGTGCCGTCGATGAGCCACGAGAAGTGTTCCGTCTCCCAGTCTCCGATGATCCGGTGCTTGTTAATCTTGGGGTGTTGGTGCATAGCGAGTGGATGGGTAGCGAGGAGAAGGATCTTCGCGAACCACAGCCCCACGGCGGCCCATTCGCGCGCCTCTGCATCTCCGACCCAGGAGTTCGGCGCCAACCGCCGGACGATCTCCTTCGCCGGCTTCTCGAAGCGGGTATCGAGCGTCGCATTACAACTCCGACAAGCCGGTACGAGCAAGCGTTGGCGCTCGGCGAAATGTAGAGGCTCGTCATCACGGTTGAGCAGAGCCTCACCGTTGGATGACCACCCGAAGGACGGCGCCCCGGCGGCGTCGGCGTCCTTGAGGAACCACGCCGGCCAAACATGCTCTCCCTTGCCCACAGCGGGCCTGATCCCGCAGATAACGCAGTTCACCATGCGGAGAACCTAGCGTGTCCACCGCGGGCCGCGAGCGGCTTGGGCGAAGCACAGACCGGCTGATGATGTGGCCCGGCGCGGTCGTGTGTCATAAGCGACAATCGTTGTCGAGGCTAGTGCCTGCGAGGATCGCAAACGCAATGAAATACCTGGTCGGGGCTGTTTTCATCGATGAGAAATATAGGGGGTATCGCAGCGAACACGACGCTGCTGGCGCCGCCGCGTACCTTGGTTGTGTGAGCGGGCAAGCTGCGCCTTCGGGTTGTTGACTCGAGCCCGGCGTGCCCGCCAAGCGCCGGGACCTGCTCGGGACCTAATGCATGCAATTCATGAAAGTCATGACGTGAAGTGGCGCCGTCTGAGGGGCAGAGATGCCCGGAAAATCAGGGATTCGGGTCGAACCGGGTACCTGGGGGTCAAGGGGTCGCAGGTTCAAATCCTGTCATCCCGACGGAAAAGCCCTGGTGGGGGGTAACTCTCTCACCGGGGCTTCGTCGTTCGTTGGCTGCCGTCCCCGGAGTCCCTGCTCAACCCCGATCGCCGGGACGACCCTGCCGAGCCACGGCGGTAGTCTCTCGAGGTGACCCCTTCGAAGAAGCCTCGCGTCGGAGCCGTGATCCCCGCCCTCTCTCGGACGCCGGCGAGGATCCGCTGGATCACGACGGCCCTCTCTCCGCTTCTCGCGGTGGCGTTGCTTGCCTCATGCACGGCGAGCCCGCACGAGCCGGCCCGCACCCCGCTCTCGCCGTCGGACCCGGCGGTGACCCGGATCGTGCGCGAGGCGATGGCTGATCACAACCTTCGTGCTGTGATCGTCGAAGTCACCAAGGATGGTAGGACCCTCGCCCGAGAGGCGTTCGGGGAGTCAGTGACCGGCGTGCCCGCGACCCCCGACATGCACTTCCGGAACGGGGCCGTCGCGTTCGCGTACATCGGGACGCTCCTCATGGAGTACGTGGACGAGCGCAAGGTCGAGCTCGACGACACCATCGATCGCTGGGAGCCCGCGCTGCCCGACGCAAGCCGGGTGACGCTGAGGATGCTCGCCGACCAGACATCGGGCTACCCCGACTACGAGACCGACCCCACGTGGACCGCGTCCTTCAACGCCGACCCGCTCCACATGTTCACCTATCAGGAGAGGCTCGCCTCGGCGTTCGCGCGGCCCGCCCAGTTCGCGCCCGGCACCAACTGGAGCTACTCCCACACCAACTTCATGATCCTCGGTGACATTCTCGCCAAGATCGGCGGAGCTCCGCTGGAGACCCTCCTGAAGCGGAAGGTCCTGGAGCCGATGGGGTTGCGCAGCACGGTCGCGAACGAGGGATCGGACATCCCGGCGCCGGTCCTGCACACCTTCAGCTCCGAGCGCCGCGGTGCGCTGGGCATCCCCGCCGACGTCCCCTTCACGGAGGAGGCGACATTCTGGAACTCGCAGTGGGGTACTCCGATGGGTGCCAACCAGACGACGACAATCGACGACCTCACGACCACGGCCATCAAAGTCGGCACGGGGGCGTTGCTGTCGCGGTCCAGCTATCACGCCATGACCGACGCGAGCCTCATCGGATTCGGCGAACGGGGGCCATCGTGCGCGCCGAGCTGCTTCCCGCAGACGGTGCGCTACAACTACGGCCTGGGCGTCGTCCGGTCAGGTGACTGGATCCTCCAGAACCCCTCCCTGAGCGGGCTGAGCGCCACAGAGGCCTACCTCCCATCGGAGAAGCTCTCGATCGCTGTGGTCATCACTTTCAAGCCCGCAGCATTCGACGCCGACGGCAACTATCAGGCGTATCAGAGCACGCAGCTGTTCCAGCAACTCGGCGCGCACTTCGCTCCCGACGACGCGCCCCCGACATAGAGGGGGATCTCCCGTGATGGTGGCGACCTAGGTCTATCGTCGCCGTGCCGCCGGATTCATAGCGTTGGAGGTATGAATACCCGATCCTTCACACGCCCGCGGCTGTGGGCGGCCGCGCTGGCGATGACCGTTGTCACAGGCGTCGGCGTCCTCGCTGCCGCTCCGGCCGCAACCGCCGACGAGGTCTGGCACAGGACCGCGCACGCACAGGTGTCCTTCGGCCCCTACGTCGCGCTCGACTCGGTGCGCTACTCCGCGGACACCGTTGCCGCGCACCCGTCCGGCGGACTGGAATGGACCGTCACCACCTACGACTACACGTCGGGCGGCCCCGCGCACTATGTCGACATGACGGGCCGCATCGTCGACGGCGGCGCGCCCTCCGCGTACTGGACGAAGATGACGCTGGGCATCAAGGTCGCCGGAGGCGGCGTCTACACCAGCCTTCAGTGCGCGATCTATTCCGGTGACCCGGATGCCGGCGGCACGGCCCTCGACCTCGATACGGCGTCTCCGTACACCTGCGCCTCCACAGACTGGACATACGATCCGAGTCACTCGTCCGACGTGCCTGTCCCGGGAACGCTCGAGTCGCTGGACTGGGCGACGGTCCAAGGCGTCGTCGAGCCCAAAGGCGACGTATCCCTCGGTGACGGGCGCATCGAATCGCGGAACCGATTGATCATCGACGGCGCGGCCGCATCGATCGCGCACGATTACCACACCGTCACGTCGGGGACGCCAGTGATATGGACCGCGTACAAGCGGAACGCGGAGGCCGAGGACACGGTCGGCGCAGACGCCACCTTCGCGTACCGGATCTACGACAGCGGCGCTCCCACGGGCTACTGGGTGCTCGGCGAAGCGATCAACGAACGCTCCATCGTCTTCAAGCACACGGCGAGCTGTGTCGTCTACCAGGGTGATCCGCTCGCCGGTGGAGTCCCTGCGACCGTCACGCCCTACGTCTGCGACACGACGCCCGAGAACATCTCCGGAGCCGGGTACTGGCAGGTGACATTCGCGGTGCAGCGGGACGACATCGTCGACGTCGGCCCCGCCGAGGCTGCGAGGCTCATCCGAACCGACTGCGTTGCAGGGGAGTGCGTGTTCGTCCCCACCTCTTCCGCGCCGGTCTTCGGAGACGTCATCCACGGTGCGCCGCAGGCCAACCGAACCGGCACCGAGAAGTCGGACTCGTACGAGTTCTCCATCAAGAAGGGAACGACCTCGTCATTCGAGACGACGGTGTCGACGGAGGCCGACTTCTTCGACATCTTCAAGTCGTCCGTCGAGATGAAGTACGGTGTCGAGATCTCGGAACGGATCGATCAGACATATACCCACGAGCTCCCGGTCCCCAAGTACTCCGTCGCCTGGTTGGACCTCCGGCCCGGCTTCACCGAGTACACGGGTGACTACCTGATCCACTCGAACGGAGTCTGGTATCGCGCGTCGGGGATCACGTATACCGTCCCCATCAAGGACGGCGACGGCTCGTACGTGTCCGAGTGCGCGGGAATCAAGGGTCTCCCGTACGACCCCGCCGATTGCGCCGGCCATCCGCCTGTCGTCGATCCGGACGGAGGTTCCGCCGGTCTGGGCGGCGCTGCGCCGACCGGGGCGGCCACCCCGATCGCGGGCAGCGAGACCTCCGCCGCGCGGCTGGCCGAGACCGGGGGAACCGCGCCGGTCGGGCTCCTGTGGGGCGCGTTCTCTCTGCTGGGCCTCGGAAGTGTGCTGGTGACCGTGCCTCTCGTGGCGCGCCGGCGGTCCAGGCGGCCGGAGTCGGGCGTCTGAAGCGGGCTGACGAGGAGCGACCACCCCAGGGTGGTCGCTCCTCGTCAATCGCGGTCCAGGAAGCGGATGACCGCCTGCACCCTCCGGTGGGCGTCGGAGTCGGCGGCGAGCCCGAGCGCATCGTAGATCCGTGACACGTGCTGCACCACCGCCTTCTCCGTCAGGAACAGCTTCGCGGCGATGCTGGAGTTGCTGCGGCCCTCCGCGACGAGGGCGAGGACCTCCTGCTGCCGCGGAGTCAGGGAACCCACAGCGCTCTCGGATCGGGCGGCCCTGCCGAGCATGACCTCGACGACATCGGGATCGAGGGCCGTGCCGCCGTCCACGACGCGATGCAGGTCGGCGAGGAAGGTGTCGACGTCGGCGATGCGCTGCTTGAGCAGATACCCCACCCGCCCGGCCCCGGCCGCGAGCAGCTCGCGTGCGTACCGCCGCTGCACGTGCTGCGAGAGCACGACCACAGCCGTCCCGGGGTGATCGCGACGGATCCGCAGCGCCGCCTGCAACCCCTCATCGGTATGCGTGGGAGGCATCCGGATGTCGGTGACGACCAGATCGGGATCGAACGCGGCCACGGCCTCGGTCAGGGCCCCGGCATCGTCGACGGACGCCACCACCTCGTGGCGGGCGTCCTGGAGCAGGAGTTCGAGGCCCCGTCGGATGAGCGCCTCGTCCTCCGCGATCACGATACGCATGTCAGCTCCACCCACAGGTGTGTCCCCTCTCCCCGGATGCTCCGCAATGTCATCGTCCCTCCCGCGGCGTCCACCCGGTCGGCCAGTCCGCGCAGTCCGGTTCCGGCCTCCATCGACGCGCCGCCCCGACCGTCGTCATGCACCTCGACGCGTACGACGTCGCCTGTGCGCGTGATGCGCACCTCGGCCGATCGGGCGCGAGCATGCTTCACGACGTTCGCAAGCCCTTCGGCGAGGACGAAATACGCGGTGTACTCGTCCGCCCGGTCGAGTGAGCCGTCCGAGATCTCGCTGTGCAGCCGGGTGGGGATCGGCATCCGGTCGACCAGGTCCTCCGTCGCGGCGACGAGGCCTCGCTCGATCAGCGCGGCAGGCATGAGGTCGTGGACGAGTCGGCGGAGGTTCGCCGCCGCGTCGTCGATGTCCGACCGCAACCTCGTGGCGCGGCTCTCGATGGCGTCGGGCGGCGCCGATCCGAGTCGCTGCGCGTCGAGTGCGAGCATGACCAGCTGGACCTGGATGCCGTCGTGCAGGTCTCTTGCGATCCGGCTCCGCTCGCGATCCGCAGCCTCCACGATCCGCTCGCGTGAGGCCTGCAGCGCCTGCCCGCTGGCACGCAGCTCGGCGGTGAGGCGTTCGCGTTCGACGGCGATCGCCACGACGTTCCCTGCTGTGCGGACGAGGTCGCGGTCTCGGAGCAGCTCCGCGTCGTATGAGATGCCGCCCACGCGACGCCCGTCGACTCGCACCTCCTGCCATCCACGACGCGGGTCAGCGTCCGGGTCGGGAGCTGCCCGTCCGTCGACGCTGACATATTCCCGCCGATCCGTCGCCCAGAAGTAGAGATCGAGTGTGGGATCGCCGAGAGCTCTGGCGAGAGCGGCGGCCAGGGGCTCCTTGGTGGTGACGGCGGCGCCGAGCCAGGTCCCGAGCTCTTCCAGCTCGCCGGTGCGGGCGAACCCGCCGCGTGTCATCCCCAGCACGAATGCCAAGGGCGTCCCGGCGACAGCGATGAACTGAAGGAGACCGCGAACGGTCGGGGCGACGCCCATTACTCTCACCAGCACGAGTGAGCTGAACGGGATGAACAGGAGGACGAAGATCCCGTAGGCGTAGAGCGGTATCAGGACACGGCGCTGCGGCGGCTCGGCCGCACGAAGGCGTGCAATCAGAAGGACTGCCACGGCGATCAGGACTGCTCCGCCGAGCACGCTCTGGACGAGGGCGGCTCCGGCGGAGACTCCCGGCAGGTCGGCGATCGCGAAGGGGGGGAAGGTCCCTCGGGGATTGAACAGATACTGCGGTGCCTGCGTGAGGATCGCGACCGTGTATCCGATGAGAACGATGATCCGGTCGCGTCGCACAGAGAGCGAACCACCGGGGAACGCGAGCAGCAGGTGCGCTGTCGCGGGCATGACGAGTACCTGGCAGATCGCGCCGATCGCCTGGAGGGCCGGCGCTTCCGTATTGCCCAGCGATCCGAGGAAGACGCAGAGACCGCTCCACAGGATCAGGAGGCCCATCGGGTTGCTCGGACGCTGTCGCCAGGCCACCAGCCCGGCCGCGAGATAGATCCAGAACAGCAGCGGCAGGCCCGCCAGCACCCACTCCAGCCCGGCGTCCACGGGCAGGAGCGCGTATTCGAAGCCACCCAGAAGAAGGCCGGCCGTGGCGATGGCGAACAGCGCCCGGTCCAGTGAACGCGCAAGCGCGGAGCGGACCCGTGGGGGTGCGACCATGACACTCTCCCTCCTGACGGACGTCCTATTGTGGACCGCGGGCGCACGGCGGACGAGAGACCTAGGTCGCCAACGTTCGCATCGAGGCGCGACGGACCGAGCGCGGAGCGGAGGTCGGGTCGTCGCTACCGTCGCCGCTCCGCTTCTCGGTAGGCAGCGATCAGCGACGGCGCGTCGCCGTGCCACGGTGCACCGTGCCCGGGGATCACCCAGTCGACGTCGAGCGACGCGATCCGGTCGAGGGATGCCGACGATCCGGCCTGGTCGTCGGTGAAGGGGGCGGGTTGCGGGCCGGTCGCACCGGTGAGCACGTTGCGGGTGGTGAGCTCGTCGCCGACGAACACCGCGCGGACGGAGGGCACGTGGATGGCGACGCTGCCGGGGGAGTGCCCCGGCATCCCGATGATCACCGGTGCGCCCGGCAGTGGCAGCACATCGCCGTCCTCGACGGGCACGACTTCCTCTACGGCAGGCATCCGGAACCCGCCCTTGCCGATGGCGTACGCGAAGAACCGGAGCATCGGTCCGAGGCGGCGCTTCTCCGTGGGCGTGGCCGGCGGCTTCTCTCCTTGGGCGCGAGCCGCGTCCGCCGCGCCGACGTAGACCGGGATCCCGAGTTCCTTCCGCAGTCGCTCGGCGAAGCCCGTGTGGTCGGTGTCGCCATGGGTGAGCACGATGCCGCGGATGTCGGAGAGGGGCCGCCCGATCGCGGTCAGCTCGCGGCGCAGGTCGGAGTAGTGGCCGGCGAGTCCGGCGTCGATGAGGGTGATCCCCTCGTCGGTGACAATGAGGTGAACGGCGATGAGGTCGTTGCCGATGCGGTGGAGTCCGGGGGAGAGCTGCATGAAGGCTATGCTAGTTAGCCATCAGCACATCGGTCAAGCGAGATGAGGAGGTCGTGGTGCCGGCACCGGAGAAGACGACGCGCGCGGCGATCATCGCGGCCGGTCGCACGCTCGTGGAGCGTGTCGGCGTCGACGGGCTCACGATGCAGGCCGTCGCCGAGCGCGTCGGCGTCCGCGCGCCCTCCCTGTACAAGCGCGTCCGCGATCGGGACGAGCTGCTCTCGCTCGTGGTGGCGGCGACCGTCGAGGACCTGGCGCTGCGGATGAACGCGACGCGCAGTGAGCCCGATCCCCGTGTGCGATTGATCGCGCAGGCCGACGCCCTGCGCGCGTTCGCGCACGAGCAGCCGGTCGGCTTCTCGCTCGTCTTCGCGGCGCACGGAACCCCGCGGGTCGATCCGAGCGCCATCGCGGGCAGTGTGGCTCCCCTTCTCGACGCGGTGACCGAACTCACCGGTCCCGAGCATGCCCTCGACGGCGCACGACTCCTCACGGCGTGGGCGAACGGCTTCCTCACGATGGAGCTCGGTGGCACGCTCCGGATGGGCGGCGACATCGATGCGGCTTGGCGCTGGGGGCTCGACAGGATCGTTTCGTCCCTCGACCCCGGCCGTCCGTCCGCGTAGCGTCCCTCTCTGCGGGTGGGCCGGGAGAGGTCAGCCCGCGGGCTCCGTCGTCCGCACGAGGCCGCAGTTCAGGCACGACCACGCGACGAGGAACCGCTCGTCGTCGAGGATCTCGGGCTTCAGCGGATCACCGCACGTGGGGCACACGCGGGGGTCGGGGAGGTCGCGGCGCACACCTCCAGCGTAGGAGCCTGCGCGCATCCGGGGGCCCGGTCTCAGACGTCGCTCAGCTCGCTCGCGGGGACCGCCGCGGGCGCCGGCGCCGCATCCGTCGCGCGCGGCGCCGCATCCTTCTCGACGTGGACGTATTTGCCGCCCATGAGGAGGGATGCGCCGGCGCCGATGAGCGACATCACCGCGGCGGCGATGAACACGATCACGAGGCCATCGTGGAAGGGCTCCGAGATGAGCTGCGGGAAGAACGACGGCCCCGTCAGCGCGGCCGAATCGGCGGCCGGCAGCGTCTTCAGGATGCCGGTCGGCTCGAGGATCGACGCGATCGGGTTGTAGCCGAGGAACGCGGCGAAGAGGCTCCCGACGGGCGGGGTGGCTGCGACCTGGCTCGCGACGTGGGACGGCACGTTGTGCGCGGTGAGTCCCGCGTACATCGTCTGGGGAAGAGTGGTCGCGAGCCCGGCGATCATCAGCGAGAAGAAGATTCCGATCGAGAGCGAGTTGCCCGCGTTCTGGAAAGTGCCGGTCATTCCGGATGCCGCCCCGCGTTGCGACGCGGGGACGGAGTTCATGATGGCGGTGCGGTTGGGTGCGGCGAACATCCCCGATCCCACGCCGTTGAGGAACGTCAGGACGGCGAAGATCCCGTACGCGAAGTTCACCGGGATGAGCAGCAGCGCGACGAAGGTCACGGCGACGAGGAGGAGCCCGGCGCTCGCGAACGTCCGGGCGCCGAACCGATCGGACAGTGTGCCCGAGATGGGACCGGACACGAGGAACCCCACGGTGAGCGGCAGCAGATAGATGCCCGCCCAGAACGGCGTGCTCTCGTACGAGTAGCCGTGGAGCGGCAGCCAGATGCCCTGCAGCCAGATGATCAGCATGAACTGCAGGCCGCCGCGGCCGATCGAGGCGAGGAGTCCCGCGAGGTTCCCCCACGCGAACGCCTTGATGGCGAACAGGCGCACATTGAACAGCGGCTCCTTCACCCGCAGCTCCAGGAAGACGAATGCGACGAGCACCACGACACCGCCGACGATGGCGGACAGCACCCAGGGGTTCAGCCATCCGGTCGAGCTGTCGCCATACGGCTGGATGCCGTAGGTGATGCCGGTCAGCAGGGCGATGAGGCCGACCGCGAACAGGATGTTCCCCGGCCAGTCGATCTTCCCGTGGCCCGTGGCGCCGACCTCGTGCAGCGACAGGTACGACCAGATGGTCCCGATGATCGCGAACGGCACGCTCACCAGGAAGATCGCGCGCCAGTCGAGGGCGGCGAGCATCCCGCCGATGATGAGACCCAGGAACGTTCCCGCGATGGCGGCGATCTGGTTGATGCCGATCGCCATGCCGCGCTTGTTCGCGGGGAACGCGTCGGTGAGGATCGCGGTGGAGTTGGCGAAGATCATCGAGCCGCCCACGGCCTGCACGACGCGCCAGCCGATGAGCCAGAGCGCACCGGGGCCGGAGAGGAACGGGTCGACCACGAGTGCGATCGCCGCGACGGCGAAGATCACGAACCCGAGGTTGTAGATGCGGACGCGACCGTACATGTCGCCCATCCGGCCGAACGTCATCACGAGGACGGCGGTGACGAGGATGTAGCCCATGAGCATCCACAGCAGGTAGCTCACGTTGCTCGGCTCGAGCGGGTTCAGCTTGATGCCGGTGAAGATCGCGGGGAGGGAGATGAGGACGATCGAGCCGTTGATCGTCGCCATCAGCATGCCGAGCGTCGTGTTGCTCAGGGCGACCCACTTGTAGTGCGGGTGCTCCTTGCTGAACATCCCGTTCCGTGCGCGCACGACTTTCTCAGCCACGATTCCTCCGCTTGCCGGCCTCGCCGTTGAGCGCCCATCTAGTTAGTTGCTATTCATTAACTATACGGCCGCGAGCGCAGTGGTCGTCGCGGCGGCTCACCGCCGATGGATTCGCGGTCAGGAGAGGGCCGTGCCAGGCGCGTCGGCGACGAGGCGCGCCAGCATGTCTCCGAACGACGACCGCTCCTCGGGCGAGAGCCGGTCGAACGAGTCGCGGAGAACGCCGGCGAACGCCTCGCGCCCCGCCGCCAGCACGCGTTCGCCCTCGGGCGTCAGCTCGGGGCGGATCGCCCGGCCGGGACCGCTCGTGCGGCGGATGAGGCCGCGCGCCTCCATCCGTGCGGCCAGTGTTCCGAACGCCTGGTCCGTCTGGAAGGTCAGGACGGCGAGGTCGTGGAGAGAGGCGCCGGGGTGCGCGTCGAGGTGGCGAAGGGCGTCCCACTGGACGATCGAGATGCCCAGCGGCCGCAGGGCCTCGTTGCCGCCGCGGTGGTGCTTGACCTGCAGCCGCTTGATCGCCTGGCCCAGCTGTTCGGTCGTCATCGTCACCATTCGATCGTAGCGCAATGTATAAGCATGCTGATATAAAGATGTTGACAAACCCGATCCTCTCGTCAGGAGCAGCCGTGACCACAGATCTCGTCCTCACCGTCACCACCTCGGACGGTGCCATCCCGGTGGGCGTCAGCGAGAGGGGAGCAGGCCCCGCCGTCCTGCTCCTCCATGGCGGTGCCGGTCCCGCGTCCGTCGCGGGATTCGCCGATCTCCTCGCGGAGCGGACGGGGTCACGGGTGGTCACTCCCACCCACCCGGGGTTCGGCGGCACTCCGCGCCCCGACAGACTGTCGAGCGTCGCCGGCCTCGCTGAGCTGTACGCCGGGGTCGTTGACGCCCTGGGACTCGACGAGGTCACCGTCGTCGGGAACTCGGTGGGCGGATGGATCGCGGCCGAGCTCGCCCTGCTCTCCTCGCCGCGGCTGGGTCGCCTCGTGCTGGTCGACGCGGTCGGCATCGAGGTCGAGGGCCACCCCGTGGCGGACTTCTTCGCGCTGACCCCCGACCAGGTCGCGCAGCGGAGCTACTTCGACCCCGCGACCGCGGTGATCCCGGACCTCGCCACGCTGCCTCCCGCCGCGCGTGCCGTCGCGCTCGGGAACCGGGAGGCGCTCGCCGTCTACGGCGGGTCGATGACCGATCCGGGTCTTCGCGAGCGGCTCGGCGCCGTCGCCGTCCCGGCGCTCGTCGTGTGGGGCGTCGCCGATCGCATCGCGGATGCGGACTACGGCCGCGCATACGCCGCCGCGATCCCCGGGGCGGAGTTCGTGCTGCTCGAACGCGCGGGCCACGTGCCGCAGATCGAGGCCCCCGAGGCTCTGGTCCAGGCGCTGCGACCGTTCATCGGCTAGACGCGCCGGTATCACGACCGCGAGGTGCGTCCTCTGACAGGTGATGCCGGACGCCGCGGACGCACGGGACGCGCCCCGGACGGAGCCGGCGCGAAGGAGAACGTCATGACTGTCTGGGGCAATGGCGGCGGAACCAAGCCGAGCGTGTCGGTGAGCGGCAAGTTCGGCGCTCCGAGACCCGGCGGACGCACGCACGCGGGCGCCGACTTCATCGGATACCACGATCTCAAGGCGATCGAATCCGGTGTCGTCACCCTTGCGGGGAGGTTCAACGCGGCCGCGGGGAACGCGGTCGCCATCGACCTTCCCGATCCGATCGACGGCTGCACCGTGACCATCGTGCGGATGCACATCGCCGATTCATCCATCAAGGTCAAGGTCGGCGACCGCGTCAGTGCGGGTCAGCTCATCGGCACGATGGGCTCGACCGGCAACGCCGAGGGGGATTGCGATCACGTCGAGATCCGGTTCTGGAAGCACGGCGTGCTGCAGAGGACCGTCGACCCGGAGATCTGGATCGCCGGACGGACGTCGTCGGTGGCGGGTGTGCAGGCGGGGGTTGCCACGCGTCACGCGAAGGCGACGTCCAACGGTCGATCCGAGCCGCGCACGTCCGCACCTGTCATGATCAAGGTTCCCGCCGGCTTCGACGGGATGTTCGACGGATTCACGCACGGCGAGAAGGTCGAGGGGAACGACGTCTGGTTCCACGGGGCGATCTCGCACCGCTGGTTCTGGTCGGGCGCGTACACCGACCCCTCGCCGACGGGCCTGAAGAAGCTGTAGGCCGCGCCGCCTCAGCCTGGCGAGAACGCGCTGAAGAAGCGGTCGCGGAACGCGTCCATCGGCCACACGGCGGCGTCCGGAGACGGCGGGGCGCCGGGCACGACCGGAGCGACGACGTGCCGCTCCCGTCGGACGGGTTCCATGCGGGGGAGGCAGCGACCCGGGCTCCTGCCGTGGCGGAACGGCGCGCTGCCGTTCCGCTGCTGGCGCAAGGTGGTGACCGCCGTCCAGGGCGTCGCGCTCGCGCTCCTGGTCGAGTCGTTCGGTCGTGACGTGCTGTGGCTGTGGGTCCGTCACCGTCCGCCGCGGAACGCGATCGCGATGAACACGAGCGTCACGGCGAAGCCGACGAGGTAGTTGACGAGGAGGAATCGCCGCCATCCGCGGTTGGCTCGCCCCGACGCGGCATCCGACACCGAGCGGTACGGCCACGCGAGCGCGAGGTACGGGAGGGCGAGCAGGCCCGTGAGCCATCCGGGGAACGGCAGGAAGAGCAGGAGCACACCCGCGACCAGCCACAGGGCGAGGGCGAGCCGTACGGTCGTCGCGGCGCCCAGCACCGTGGCGATCGAGGCGATGCCGCCCTCACGGTCGGGCACCACGTCCTGCACGGCGCCGAAGGCATGGCTGGCGAGGCCCCAGAGGAAGAACGCGGAGAGCGCGAGGACGGCGGTGCGGTCCCAGGCGGCGCCCGCGAGGACGAGGCCGTACACGGCGGGGCTCGCGAAATGGGTGCTCGAGGTGATCGAGTCGAGGAACGGGATCTCCTTGAACCGCAGTCCGCGCACCGAGTACGCCGCGACCGCGAACAGCGACACGGCCAGCACCGCCCACGATGCGGGGTTCCCGAGCAGGACGAGCGCGACGACGAACGGCACGCAGAGCGCGGTCGCCACCACCAGCACGGTGCGGTGGACGGACGGCGGCAGGAGCGCCCCCTCGACGCCGCCCTTGCGGGGGTTGACGGCGTCGGACTGGTAGTCGAACACGTCGTTGATGCCGTACATCGCGAGGTTGTACGGGATGAGAAAGAAGATCGTGCCGACGACGAGCGCCGCGTCGATGCCGCCGCCGGCCAGCAGGTACGCCGCTGCGAACGGGTAGGCGGTGTTCACCCAGCTCAGCGGGCGCGAGGCGACGAAGAGGCGGCCGAGAAGGGTTTGGCTACTCATGGGATCGGCGCCTCCGTCCGTGGACGAGCGCCCACACGCCCGGCAGCGCGATCGCGGCGGCGAGCGGGTAGGAGAGGTCTTCGATCGGGACCAGACCGATCCGGATGCCGGAGATGTGCGCATCCGCATAGGCGAACAGGCCCGCGGCGATCATCGCGTTGTCGAACACCACGGTCAGGACGACCAGGACGCCGGCGGCGATGGCGCTCGGAGCGACGGGGAGCCGCTCGCCCCTGCTCCGGACGACGACGTGGGCGACGACTCTGACGACGACGGCCGTGGCCAGCAGCGCGGCGGACAGGAGCAGATACGTCATCGTCCTGCCCGTCCGCGGGCGAGCAGCATCCCGGCGATGGCCACGAGATTCATCGTCACGTACACCAGGAACGCGAGGAAGACGGGCTCCTCGAGCGGCAGCTCGGGAGCGAGGACGATGCCCGTCATCGCCCGCGTCGGAGCGCGCGAGAAGATGCCCAGCGCGATGCCGACCAGGTCGGTCAGCAGCAGGACCCCCACACCGCAGACCATGACCACGGTCGCGGCGAGCGCGTCGCGCCAGAAGAACAGCCGCAGCCGGGCGTCGAGCGCCGTCATGCATCCGAGGAGCACCACCAGGATGCCGAGGTAGGCGACGCTCACGACCCGGCCCGACGAGGCTCGGGGAGGGGGGCCGCGCTGCGATCGCCGCGCACCCGCTTCAGGACGAGCTCGGCGCTGATGAGGCACATCGGGACGCCGATGCCCGGAATCGTCGAGGAGCCGGCGAACAGCAGGCCCGACACCTTCCGCGACGCGTTACCCGCCCGGAGGAAGGCGCTCTGCCGCAGCGTGTGCGCCGGGCCCAGGGCGCTCCCCGACCAGGCGTTGAGGTCGTCGGCGAAGTCGCCCGGGCCGACCGTGCGGCGGACGACGATGCGCTCGGCCAGGTCCGGGGCATCCGTCCACGCGCCGATCTGGGTGATGACACGGTCCACGAGCGACTCGATCGCCGGATCGCCGGTGCCGTCCACGCCACCGTGACCCATCGACGGGTCGGCCGGCACGGGGATGAGCACGAAGAGGTTCTCGTGCCCCGCCGGGGCCACGGCGCTGTCGCTCGCGCTGGGCTTCCCGATGTAGAGCGACGGCGTCTCCGGCGGCCGTCCCTGCGCCCGGTCGCCGATCGCGGTGAACGCGCCGTCCCAGTCGTCGGCGAGGAGGAGCGTGTGATGGGCGAGCTGCGGCAGCGCGCCGCGCACGCCGAGCATCGCGAGCACGGCGCCCGGGCCGGGGTCGCGTTTCCGCCACCAGGCATCGGTGTGATCGCGCTCGTCGTCGGCCAGGAGCTCCTGCTCGACGTGACGGAGATCGGCCGTCGCGACGACGAGGTCCGCGTCCACGCTGACCTCGTCGCCGTCCGCGTCCCGGTAGCGGACGCCGCGCGCGGCTCCGTCCGCCACGACGATCCGCTCGACGCGGGCGTCCGTGATCAGGTCGGCGCCCGCGTCCGCGGCGAGCGCGACGAGCGTCTCGATGACGCGCGCGAACCCGCCCTCCGGGTACAGCACGCCGTCGTTGACGTCGAGGTGGCTCATGAGGTGGTACATGCTCGGAACCCGCATCGGGGAGCCGCCGAGGAACACGGCGGGATAGCCGAGCAGCCGGCGGATGCGGGAATCGCTGCTCGCCGCGCGGATGCGAGCGTCGAGGGAGCGGACCATGAGGGACGCGAGGCGCGGGAGCCCCGTGACGACCTCGCGCGCGAAGAACGGCCGTGCCGACTCGAACGAGCTGTACAGGAAGTGCTGCAACGCGATGCGGTACGTGTCCTCGGCGGAGTCGAAGTACCGTTCCAGCTGCGCTGCCGACGCCGGATCGAGCGATTCGATCGCAGCGCGCGCGGCGGATCGGCCCGCGGGCAGGTCGAACGCGGATGGGTCGCCTTCGAAGTACGCGCGATATCCGGGATCGAGGGTGCGCAGCCGCAGCTGCTCGTCGGACGAGGTGCCGAGCATCCGGTAGAAGTGGTCGAAGACCTCGGGCATGAGGTACCACGAGGGGCCTGTGTCGAAGCGGAAGCCCTGCGATTCCCACGAGCCCGCCCGGCCGCCGAGCGCGGGCCGGGCCTCGAGCAGGGTGACGCGGTGGCCGTCCGCGGCGAGGAGTGCCGCCGTGGCGAGTCCGGAGACGCCGCCGCCGATGACGACGACGGTGCGCGGCCCGCTCATGACCGGCGTCCGGAGGGGAACGCCGACCAGCGCACGGCGAGCGCGATCTTGACCGCGGGCGGAACCGAGATCCGCTCCTTGCTGAGCCGCGCCGCGGGTGTGCGCTCGATCCGCGCGAGCAGCGATGCGAACAGCGCCGTGGCGACCAGGACCGCGCGGCGGCAGTCGCGGGGGAGCAGCGGGACGACGTCGCGCGCCGCCCGGAGATCGGCGCGGATGTCGGCGACGACGGCGTGCTTCTCCGCCTCGGTCATGCCGTCCGCGCGAAGACCCGGAACGTAGGACCGGCCGAGCTGGGCGCTGTCGTGACCGATGTCGCGCAGGAAGTTGACCTTCTGGAACGCCGCTCCCAGCCGCGCCGCGCCCTCTTCCAGCCTCGCCAGGTCGCGGGCGTCGACACGCCGACCGACGAGGAAGACGCGGAGGCACATCAGGCCGACCGCCTCTGCGGAGCCGTGGATGTAAGTGCGGTACTCCGCCTCGTCGAAGGCGACCGCGTCGAGGTCCCGCCGCATCGAGGCGAAGAAGGCGCGGGTCAGTTCCCGTTCGATGCCGGCGGTGCGCGCGATCCCGGCGTACGCGTGGACGACGAGGTTCGCGCTGAAGCCCGCGTCGACGGCGCGCTCCGTCTCCGCTTCCAGCTCGTCCAGAAGCCGCCGCTGCTCGGCGGGGTCGACCCCGGCCTCGGCGGCGGTGCCGTCGACGATCTCGTCGGCGATGCGGACGAGGGCGTAGACGGCGGCGATCGACGTCCGGCAGCGCCGCGGGAACAGGCTCGTCGCGAGCCGGAACGACGACGAGTAGCGCCGGATCACCGGGGCCGCGGCACGCCGTGCGGTGTCGCTGTACAGCGCGAGGCCCGCCGCGCGTCTCATGCGCACCGCTCGGCCGCGTCGTCCACCTCGGTCGCGAGCAGGTGGGCGAGACGGTCCGGCAGCCCCGCCTCGTCGATCAGCCGGTGCGCGATCCCGCACTCGCGTCGCATCTCGGCCTCGAGCCGGTCGCGGGCCCCCGAGGACTCGAGCGCGTCCCGGAGTCGCTGCGCCCCGGCCTCGTCGAGGTCGGCGTTCCCGAAATCCGCGGCGACCGCCGTCCATTCCGCGGTCCCGTCCGCGAACGCGATCAGCAACGTGCGCTTGCCCTCCCGCAGGTCGCCGACCGTGCTCTTCCCGGTCTCCTCACTCCGTCCGAACACGCCGAGCAGATCGTCGCGCATCTGGAAGACGAGCCCGAGCGAACGCCCGATGGCGCCGAGCCGCTCGCCGAGCGGCTCCGGGGACCCCGCGAGGATCGCGGCGGCCCGGAGCGGCAGCTCCAGGGAGTAATGCGCCGTCTTGTCGGCCATCATCTGCCGGATCGCGGAGGCCGAGGGCGTGTCGAGCCCGGCGGCGTAGGCGACGTCCGCCAACTCGCCCGCGGCCGCGCGGAACACGCTCTCGTCGACGAGGTCGACGATCCGCTCGCGCCGATCCTCGTCGACCCGGAGTCCCGCGACGAGGCGCAGTGCGGACGTCAGCATCAGGTCCCCCGCGAGGATCGCGGCACTCACGCCCCATCCCTGGGCGACCCGGCGGGGTGCGCCCGCCTCGACGGCCGCCCGCTCGAACGTCCCCGCGACGTTGGGGGCGCCGCGGCGCTCGACATCGCCGTCGATCACGTCGTCGTGCAGGAGCAGCGCGGTGTGCAGCAGCTCGATCGCGACGGCGAGCTCGATGGCAGGCGGCAGCGGTGCGCCGTCCAGCAGCAGGTACGGGGCGACCACGAGCCGCGGGCGCAGGCGCTTCCCGCCGGTCGCGGCGGCGCGCGTCGCGAGCCACAGCTCCTCGAACCGGGGGTGACGGTCGCGGGATCGTGCGCGTGCGTCGTCGAAGAACGCGGCGAGGCGGCGCTCCACCTCGGCGAGCGCTGTCGCCGGAGCGATGGCCTCGTCGGTGGGGATCACGCGGCGTCCTCGAGGCGGAAGAAGTCCAGCAGCTCCACCTGGAGCACGAGCCAGGGGCTGAACGCCCACGGCGTCGCCCGCGTGGCTGCGGCGAGCTGGGCGGGCTCCGCCCACGCGTACTCCATCACCTCGTGCGGTGAGGGCGCGAGTGGCGTGAGCGCGCGAGCGCTGTACACCGGGCAGACCTCGTGCTCGACGACGCCGGCCGGGTCGACGGCGCGATAGCGGAAGAGCGGCAGCTCGAGGGCGAGGTCGCCGATCTCGATGCGGAGCTCGTGCCGCGCGTGGCGGCGCACGGCGTCCGCGACCGGCTCGCCCGGCGCCGGGTGACCGCAGAACGAGTTCGTCCACACGCCCGGCCACGAACGCTTCTCGAGCGCGCGCCGTGTGACGAGGATGCGGCCCCTGTCGTCGTGGAGGTAGCACGAGAAGGCCAGGTGGAGCGGCGTGTCGGCGCCGTGCACGGCAGCCTTGGGTGCCCTGCCGATCTCTTCGCCGTCGGGCGAGAGCAGTACGACCTCGTCCATGACCCTCCCAATTGACTAGCCAGGATAGTAATCAACGTAACGCAATGAACGGCGAACGGCTAACGTGTTGACATGCCGAAGCACGAGGGGATGCCGGAGCGCCTGCTCCGGTTCCACGACCCGCGGGTCGTCGACCCGAGCGGCCGCCTCGTCGACCTGTCGCAACTGGGCGACGAGGAGCTCGGCCAGATCGTGCAGGTCATGAACGCGATGTTCCGCTGGCGGGAGGCGGAGCAGCGCGTGAGCGCGGCGTCCCAGCGCTACATGCGTCTCGGCGAGACCGACATGAAGGCCCTGCGATTCGCGATCGTGATGGCGGACCAGGGCAGGATCGTGACCGCCCGCGACATCGCGGCCCACCTCGGGATCTCCAGTGCCTCCACCACGAAGCTGCTGGACCGGCTGGAGAGCGGCGGCCACATCCGCCGCACGCAGCATCCATCCGACCGTCGCGCGCTGGCGGTCGTGGTCAGCCCCGACACGCGGGATGCCGCCGAGGCCACGGTCGGTCGAGAGCACGCGCGCCGCTTCCGGGTCGCCGCCGGCCTGACCTCCGCCGAGCGCGAGACCGTCATCCGATTCCTCGAGGCGATGAGCAACACGAGCGAGGACGATTGGGGCGATCTGCAGCCGCTCGCCGGGGATGAGGACGGGGCGCGCTCGGTCGGCTGAGCCGCACCCGCCTGCGGACGACCGCAGCGGGTCGCGAGTAGGCTTCCCTGGGTCACCGACATCGACCGAGGGAGTGCGCATGCGGGGGATCGGACGAGCGGCCACCGCGGGGACCGAGGCGGTCCGCCGGGCGAGGGACCTGCTCTTCGCGCACGGACAGGACTACGACGCCGCGGTGGGTGGATTCGCCTGGCCCGAGCTCGACACCTTCAACTTCGCCCTGGAATGGTTCGACGTCGTGGCGCGCGAGCACCCCGATCGTGCCGCGGTGACCATCGTCGACGCCGACCTCCAGGCGCGCTCGTGGTCCTACGGCGAACTCTCCCGGCGGTCCGACCAGGTGGCCGCGTGGCTGTCCGGCCTGGGCATCGGTCGCGGCTCGCACGTGATCGTGATGCTGAACAACACGATCGAGCTGTGGGAGACGATGCTGGGCGTCGCCAAGCTCGGCGCGGTGTCGATCCCGACCTCGACCCTGCTGTCCGCGGCCGACCTGCGCTTCCGCGCCGAGAAGGGCGAAGCCGACGCCGTCGTGACCCTCACGAGCCTCGCCGACCGCCTCGCGGACGTGGACGGCGGAGTGCTCCGCATCGGCGTGGGTGCCGATCGGGTCGACGGGTGGATCGCGTGGGACGCGTCGCGCGCGTCCGCGGCCGACTTCGAGCCCGACGGACCGACTCCCGCCGACGACCTCGCTCTCCTGTACTTCACGTCCGGCACGACCTCCCGGCCCAAGCTCGTCGCGCACACGCAGGTGTCCTACCCGATCGGGCACCTGTCGACGATGTGGTGGCTGGGTGTGCGTCCGGGCGACGTGCACCTCAACATCTCGTCGCCGGGGTGGGCGAAGCACGCCTGGAGCAGCTTCTACTCGCCGTTCCTGGCCCAGGCCACGGTGTTCGTGTTCGACTACGCGCGATTCGACGCGGGCACGCTGATGTCCGTCATGGACGCGCATCACGTGACGACGTTCTGCGCGCCGCCCACCGTATGGCGCATGCTCATCCAATCCGACCTCGGGAGGCTCACGCACCCGCCCCGCGAGCTCGTCGGGGCCGGGGAGCCGCTGAACCCCGAGGTGATCCATCGGGTGCGCGACGCGTGGGGATCGACGATCCGCGACGGCTACGGGCAGACCGAGATGACGTGCTGCGTCGGCAACTCTCCCGGCCAGCCGGTGAAGGACGGCTCGATGGGCCGTCCGACGCCGGGCTATCCCGTCGTCCTGGTCGATCCGTCGACCGGAGAACAGGTCGTGGGGGAGGGCGAGGGCGAGGTCTGTCTCGACCTCTCCCGCCCGGTCCTCGGCCTCATGGCCGGCTATTACGAGGACCCGGAGGCGACCGCGGCCTCGCGGCGGGACGGCTACCACCGCACCGGTGACATCGCCGTGCGGGATGAGGACGGCTATCTCACCTACGTGGGTCGCGCCGACGACGTCTTCAAGGCATCCGACTACAAGATCTCCCCGTTCGAACTGGAGTCCGTGCTGCTCGAGCACGAGCACGTGATCGAGGCGGCGATCGTGCCGAGCCCCGACCCGGTGCGGCTCGCCGTGCCGAAGGCGTACGTGCGCATCACGGTGGATGCCGCGACCGATCTCGAGACGACGGCGCGCGCCATCTTCACCCACGCGCACGAGCGGCTCTCCGCGCACCAGCGCATCCGCATCGTGGAGTTCGTCGAGGAACTGCCGAAGACGATCTCCGGGAAGATCCGGCGCGTCGACCTCCGGGCGAGGGAGGCCGACCGGGCAGCCGCGGCCGACGACACCGGGCAGTTCCGCGACCGCGACTACCGCTGATCCGACGAAGGGCTTCCTCATGCAGCAGAATCCTCTGGGCCGCACCGGCCGCGACGTCTCCGCCATCGGACTGGGCACGTGGCAGCTGGGCGCCGACTGGGGAGAGGTCGACGAGGCGGAGGCGCTCGCCGTGCTCGCGGCGTCCGCCGACGCGGGGGTCACGCTGTTCGACACCGCCGACGTGTACGGCGACGGGCGATCGGAGTCGGTCATCGGCCGCTTCCTCGCCGGGCGACCGGGCCACGGGATCACTGTCGCGACGAAGATGGGGCGCCGGGCCGAGCAGCGCGCGGAGAACTACATCGCGGCGAACTTCCGCGCGTGGGCCGAGCGCAGCCGGCGCAACCTCGGGGTCGAGATGCTGGACCTGGTCCAGCTGCACTGCCCGCCGAGTGCCGTCATCGACGACGATGGGACGTTCGACGCGCTCGACGCCCTGGTCGATGACGGGGCGATCGCGGCATACGGGGTGTCCGTGGAGACCTGCGCGCAGGCCCTCGCCGCCATCGCCCGCCCCGGCGTCACGAACGTGCAGATCATCGTCAACCCGTTCCGGCTGAAGCCGCTCGACGAGGTGCTCCCTGCTGCGGCGTCGGCGGGGGTCGCGGTCTTCGCGCGGGTCCCGCTCGCCTCGGGTCTCCTGAGCGGGCGCTACACGTCCGACACCGCCTTCGCCGCGAACGACCACCGCTCCTACAATCGCCAGGGCGAGGCCTTCGACCGCGGCGAGACGTTCTCGGGCGTCGACTTCGAGACCGGACTGGCGGCCGCGCGCGAACTCGCGGCGTCCCTCCCGGAGGGGATCGCCCTGCCCGCTGCGACGATCGCGTGGATCGCGTCGCGCCCGGGGATCACGACGGTCATCCCCGGTGCGCGAAGCGTCGCCCAGGCGCGGGCGAACGCGGCCGCGGCGACGCTTCTGGGCGACGGCGGGCTCGACGTGGCGGCGTTCGACGCAGCTGTGCACGAGGTGTACGACCGGCTGCTGCGGGACGACATCCACCCGCAGTGGTGACCCGCCCCCGGGAAGGGCGGCTCAGTCGGGTGCGGACGCCCGGTACACCGCGCGTTCGAAGGCGGCGACGCCCTCCTCGCACGCGGGATCGAAGAACGGCAGGAGCTGGGCCGCCCACACGGCGGCGATGCCCGAGGCGCGGTCGATCCAGTAGAAGACGTTCGGCAGTCCCGCCCAGGTGAGGGAGCCCGCCCGCCGTCCGGCGGGCACGTCGTCCTCGTTCACCAGGAACGAGTACGCCCACCCTTTGCGGGCACCCGGGAAGAAGTCCGCCTCGCGGGTGAGGGCGGGGATGGCCGCGGGGAGCGGGGTGACGGCGAGGCCGGGGACCGGGCGCACCGCCCACTCGATCGTCTCCGGCCGCAGCACCCGGCCGCCGGGTGCCGAGCCGTCGCCGAGCCAGACGCGCAGCAGCGCGAGGAGGTCCGGCACGGTGGAGAACAGGCCCTGACCGCCCATGTCGAGCTCGGGTGTGTCGGGAGGGCGAACCTTCGTAGGCACGACGGTGCCGTCTCTCTGACGACGTCGGAGGGTCGCGAGACGCGCCCGCATCGCGGGGGGCATGTCGAAGGACGTCGACCGCATTCCACACGGCTCGTAGATCCCCTCGCGGAAGACGTCGTCGAGCCGCCGGCCGCGGACGGCCGAGATGACGAGGCCGAGCCAGTCCATCGACGTGCCGTACGTCCAGCGCTCGCCGGGCTCGTGGAGGAGGGGCGTGCGGAGCGAGTCGCGCAGTGGAGTGGCGGACGGATGCTTCATCCGCTCCCGGGCGATCAGCGCGTACCGCGTGTCGAACATGTCGTACGCGAGCCCGGAGGTGTGCAGCAGCAGCATCCGCGCCGTGATGTCGCGACGTGCGGGCCGGGTGCGGACGGAGCCGTCGTCGCCGAGCGCCTCGAGGACCGGGAGGTCGCCGATCTCGGGCACGTACTCACGCGCGGGGGCGTCGAGATCGAGGGCGCCGTCCTCCACGCACTGCAGGGCGGCGGTGGCGGTGAACGCCTTCGTGGCCGAGTAGAGCGCGATCACCGTGTCGGCGGTCGCGGGCTCGGCGGGATCGGGGGTGCGCAGCCCGGCGGCGTGGACCTCCGTGGCACCGTCCGCGGTCGTCACGCCGCCGACGACCATCTGCGCTCCGTTCGCGATCGCGGTGTCGATGGCACGCGCGAAGGGGGGTGCGGATGTGCGATCGAGGGGATCGGTCGAGTCGGGCACCCCCTCACCCTGCCACGAGTAGGGTGAAGTCGTGCCGCTTCAGCCCCGTGTCACGGTCGTGATCCCGTGCCGCAACGACGCGGAGTTCCTCCGGCCCTGTCTTCAAGCCCTGGCCGCCCAGATCCGGCCCGCCGACCGCATCGTCGTCGTCGACAACGGCAGCACGGATGAGTCCGCGTCGGTGGCGCGCGCGTTCGGCGCCGAGGTCGTGCGGGAGGAGGTTGTCGGTATCTGGCCCGCCGCGGCGCGGGGCTACGACGAGGCGATGGGGTCCTGCGACATCATCGCCCGGATCGATGCGGACTCGAGACCGCACCCGGATTGGATCGCGCGCATCGGGCGGGCGTTCGTCGCCGACTCCGGACTCGGGGTGCTCACCGGCGGTGCGGAGTTCTACGGCGCGAGCCCGGTCGTCAACTATCTGGGCGACCACTGGTACGTCGGCGGCGGGCACTACTGGATCAAGAAGTTCCTCGGCATCCCGCTCGTGTTCGGGTCCAACTTCGCGATGCGCACGACCGTCTGGGAACGCGTCCGCGACCACGTCGACCGCACCAACCCGAGGATCCACGACGACCTCGACCTGACCATCCGGCTGCGACCGTCCGACGGGATCCGCTACGACCCGGAGCTGCGGATGCCGGTGTCCGCCCGCCCACTCACGACGCAGCGGGGGCTGTGGCGACGGGTGTGGCGCGTCGTACCGACGTTCGCGGCGAGCTGGCCCGAAGGGGCGCGCTGGCGGCGCGTGGACGACGGGGATGCGCCGCATTATGCGCCGGAGCCGACGTGGGGCGAGGCCACCTGGCCGCCGGATGAGGACGATTGGGCGACAGGACTCGGGCGGCAGGCATGATCGTCGAGTTCGAGGGCGACGTCTTCCGCTGGGCAGCCCGAGCCGACTCGGACTGGTTCTTCACCGCCCTGCCTGCTGAGCTGAGCGCTGAGATACGCGAGGTCCCGCGGCCGTTCCGCGGCTTCGGATCGGTGCGCGTGCGGGCGAGGATCGGCGGGTCGGAGTGGCGTACCTCCATCTTCCCCGGCGGCGACGGCGCCTACGTCCTGCCGCTGAAGCGGGCCGTGCGCGAGGCGGAAGGGCTGGTCGACGGCGGTCCGGTCGCGGTCCGCCTCGACATCCTCGACGGCTGATCGGGAGCGCAGCGAACCTCAAAATGAGAGCCGAATGAAGGTTAGATGAGAGGAAGATGAAGGATATTCTCGGCTCTTCGGAGGTCGAGAACAGACATTCTCTTCTCATCTTCGCAGTCATGATATAGATCGTTTGTACGACACTGCCCGCTATTTGTGTCATCGCGCGGATCTGCTCGAACGCCGTTTTTTCAGCATAGTTCGTATATAGAAACGAAGAAAGCATGAGTCCGGGAAAATTCCTCAGGGCGAGCACAGCGACGCCTTGAGCGGATCTTGAGCTTCTGCTGAGCATTTCCCGCGTTGACAAAATTATGAGAGACCTCTCATGATTCTCTCGGGGAAGGAAATCACGAGCAGTCGTGATCCGCATGACTCAGTTGTGGGGACTGAGTGAACAAAACTGTCCGCTTGTCACCACACACCTGGGAGTACCCAATGCGCAATTACATCAACGCCCTCAAGCAGCGTCGTGAAGAGCACGGCGAAGAGGGCTTCTCGCTCATCGAGCTCATCGTCGTGGTCGTGATCCTCGGCATCCTCGCCGCGATCGCCATCCCGATCTTCCTGAACATCCAGAACCAGGCGAAGGAGAACGCCGTCCAGACGGTCGCCGCGAACGGCGCGTCCCAGGCGGCCGCCTCGCTCGCCCAGGGCACGGCCGCCGCCGATCTCGACTTCTCGAACCTCAGCACCGACGGCAACACCGTGACGCTGAAGAGCGGCACGACGACGGACGACTTCTGCGTCCAGGCCGTCAACGGGGACATCACGAAGACCTCGGGTCCCGGCTGCTAGTCAGCCCACACGCTTCAGGGCCGGCGTACGGGGGATCGCCGGCCCTGAACACTCTCTCCACTGCCGAGACACGGGAAGCGGGTGGGTCATGTCGCGCTCTGACGAAGGCTTCAGCATCGTCGAGGTCGTCATCGCGATGTTCCTCCTGGCGATCCTCGCTCTGGCGGTCATCCCCGTGATGATCACCGCGACCCGCAACAGCGTCACCAACAAGTCGCTCGTCTCGGCGACGTCCTACGCGAGCTCCCAACTCGCGCCCATCCGGGCAGCGTTCCCCAACGCGTCGACCGGAACCACCAGCTGCGCGACCCTGCGCAGCACGTACGCCAAGACCGGCATCATCGACACCTCGGGTTCGGGCCTGAGCGCCGATGTCGCGATCGCAGCGTGCCCGACCGCGACGGCCGATTACCCCGCGGCCGTCGCGGTCACCATCACCGTGTACAAGACCACGACCCCCTCGAAGATTCTCGTCACCCTGCCCAGCAAGGTCATGGTCGCCGCGCCATGAGCGGCGCCGGGACCAGACGACCCGACGATGACGGGGTCACCCTGGTCGAACTCATCGTCTACGTCGTGATCGCGGCCCTCGTGACCGGGCTCATGGCAGGCATCTTCATCAACGGACTCCGCTCGCAGACCGCTGCGACGGACCGGGACACCGCGACAGGAAGGGCGGGCGTCGTGACGAACTCACTTCAGACGTCGTTGCGCAACGCGACCGCCGTGAACCCCGGGACGGGCACCGGCAACACCCTGATCGCCGTCGTTACGACCGGTACCTCCGGCTGGCAGTGCCGTGCCTGGTCCCTCACCTCAACCGGGAACCTCGTGTACAAGGCGTCCTCCAGTTCGTTCTCCGTGGCATCGACAGCCGGGTGGACCGTCTTGGCATCCGGAGTGAAGGGATCGTTCGCCGGAGGCAAGGTCTTCTCGTCGATCTCCAATACGCAGGTGAAGTACGCGTTCTCGGTGACCACCTCGGCCTCGACGGTGCCGATCAGCGGCGCCGTGACGGCACAGGCGACGATGGCGGGAGCCGGACCATGCTGGTGAGGCTCCGCGAGCGGCTGCGCAGCGACGAAGGATCGACTCTCATCGTCGTCCTCGTCGTCATGCTCGTGCTGACGACCGGTGCCCTCGCCCTCGCCGCGATCGTCACCAACACCACCATCACACTGGTGTCGAGCCGCAGCACTGTTCAATCGCGCGCGGCCGCCGACGCCGGCCTCGCCACCGCGGTGAGCACCGCGCGCAAGACGGGCAACTTCTGCGGGATGAACGTCGGCGACACCATTCCCGCCGGTTCCCTCAACACCACGTACACCGTGACGAGCACGTGCGACACGACGGCGAAGACCGTGACGTTCGTCGCCACGGGCCGCGCCGGAAGCGGCATCACGAAGACACAGGTCGTCTACAACTACACCAGCGGGTCAACCGGCCACGGCGCCGACATGGTCTTCTACGGCGATACGACGTTCACGAAGGAGGTCGTGACGTCCTCCAACAACGGGCTGCTGTCGATCGTCATCCCGACGGGGAGCTTCACCTGCCAGGTGCACGTCCCGGCCAACATCATCGCTTCGGGCGACATCAAGACCAACGGCTCGTGCACCATCGACGGGGATGTGCGTGCGGGCGGCCTGGTCACCATGACGAACACCACCGACGTCATCAAGGGCAACGCGACTGGTTCCAGCACCTCGACGTATTCCGTGCAGGGCCAGGTCCTCGGCAATCTGGCGGTGGGCGGGCCGCTCAACGTCGGCTGGAACGGTTTCACCTATCCCGGCAACGTCACCGCGGGCGGTGCGATCAACCTCGCGAGCGCATCCATCCGAGGGGTCGCGACACTTCCCAAGGCCAGCCAGATCAGCTACGACGGGTATCTCACCATCAAGTCGCCGACAGCGACCTCGTCGCGCGTGATCGGCGGGATCAATTGGCTCTCGTCGGTGTCGCCGCCCGCCGCGCCCACCTTCGATCCCTGGTTCGACTACGCCTATCAACTGAGCGACTGGCGTCCGTTCAACGGCACGACGTTCAACGAGATCAAGCTCGTCAACTCCGGCAACGGGTCCTGGACCTGCAATCGTTTCATGCAGAACAATCCCAACACGGGGAACGCGGCCGGGTGGACCGAGCTCGGCACCCTCACGACGCCGACGGTCGTCGACACGCGGGCGTGCGGTGCGTTCTCCGCCAACAACGGATCCAACCCGAACGTCGCGCTGCGGACAGACATCGCCTTCGTCGCGAACTCCTACGACCTCACGAACGTGAAGTTCACGTCGAAGAACGCGACGCCGTCCCGCGTGTGGTTCATCACCAACGACGGGGCGCCGACCGGCGCCGGCCTGCACGTCCCGAACTGCACCAACGGTGCGGGGAACATCACGATCAACGGCACGGACATGAGCGGCGTGGTCGCCATGGTCTACACCCCCTGCACGATCGCGGTCCAGGGACACAGCCTGTGGACGGGCGCGTTCTACGGCGGCGCGTTCTCCTACGGTGGCGGGATGACGTTCACCAGCGGTGCCATCGCGCTCCCGGGGATGCCGGGAAGCGCCACCATGCCGGGCGCCGGCGCCAGTACCACCTCCGCCCTCGGCACCGTCGTCTCCCAGCGGGACATCCCGTGAGCGGGTTCGCGCCTCTGGCGCTCACCGTCCTCCTGATCTTCGCGGCTCTGTTCGGACTCGTGATCGGATCCTTCCTCAACGTCGTGATCTACCGCGTGCCGGCCGGAATCCCGCTGACGCGCTCCAGTCGCTGCCCGCACTGCGGCCACGCCATCCGGTGGTGGCAGAACGTCCCCGTCCTGTCGTGGCTGGCGCTGCGGGGGAAGTGCGCGTCGTGCCGGTCGCCGATCTCCGCGCGCTATCCGCTGGTCGAGCTCCTCACCGGCGTGGCGTTCGTGGTCGTGGTCTGGTGGTTCGCGGCGGCGCTGCCGCGCACGGGCGGAGCATGGGCATGGACGATCGAGACGGTCGCGTTCCTGTACCTGGCGGCGGTGAGCATCGCGCTGGCGGCCATCGACCTCGACACGCGCCGCCTCCCGAACGCGATCGTCCTGCCGAGCTACGCGGTGGTGGGTGGCCTGCTCACGGCGGCCTGCATCGCCGGAGCGCCCTGGTCCTCGCTGCTGCGCGCCGCGATCGGAATGGCGGCGCTGTACGTCTTCTACTTCCTCCTTCGCGTCATCCGTCCGGGCGGCATGGGCGGCGGGGACGTGAAGCTCGCCGGCGTGATCGGCCTCGCGCTCGGCTGGCTCGGCTGGGCGCCGCTCATCGTCGGGGCCTTCGCCGCGTTCGTGCTGGGCGGCGTCTACGGCATCCTGCTCATCCTGCTCAGGCGTGCCGGCCGGCGATCCGCGATCCCGTTCGGGCCCTGGATGATCCTCGGCGCGTGGACGGGAGTATTCGCGGGGGAATCCCTCGCGCGCTGGTACGTGGGCCTGATCACGGGCTGATTCGACGACATCGGACATGGGAGGAGAGTGAGCATGGCCAAGACCCTGGTGGGGCTCGAGATCACGGAGGAGAGCGTGCGCGCCGTCGAGGTGACGGCGGGCCGGGCTCCCTCCCTCCTGGCGTTCGGCGAAGTGAGTCTTCCGCCCGGCGCCGCGAAGGACTCCGAGATCCTCGACGCGAGTGCCGTCTCCCTGGCGATCAGGCAGCTGTGGACGCGCGCGGGCATCAAGGGTCACAACGTGATCCTCGGCATCGGGAATCGTCGCATCCTGGTCCGCGAGCACACGACGCAGGCGCTGCGCGCGGATCTGCTCCGCCAGGCGCTGCCGTTTCAGGTTCAGGATCTCCTCCCCGTGCCGGCCAACCAGGCGGTGCTCGACTTCTACCCGGTGTCGCAGTCGGGTGACCAGCTCGAGGGACTGCTCGTCGCCGCTGTCGCGGAGACCGTCGAAGAGCTGATCGCGACGCTGCTGAAGTCCAAGGTGACGGTCGACACCGTCGACCTCGTCCCGTTCGGGCTCGCTCGCGTGGCACGCATCGTCGGCGCTCCGGGTGAGACCGTCGCGATGTGCCATATCGGAGACCACACGACGTATGTGGTGATCGCCGTCGACGGCATTCCCCGGTTCGTCCGCATCATTCCGATCGACGTGGCGACGTCCGCGGTGCGGGTGCGCGAGGGACAGGCCGCCGTCGACGAGGCCGAGAGCCTGCAGCCGGCCCGGGTCCTGGAGACCGTCCCGCCCCAGCCTGCTGACGAACCGCCTCTGCGAGGCCGTGCCGCATTGCGTGCCGCGAACGGCACCGATCCGGTGGTCGTCGACCTTGTGGGGCGACTGCGGAACACCATCGCCTTCTACGCCAACCGTCCCGGGATGCCGGGCGCCTCGACGGTGTTTGTGAGCGGTGCCGGTGCCGCGGTGGCGGGAGTCGTCCCCACGCTCACGATGGCTCTGGACGCGTCCGTGCGGATGGTCTCCTCTCGAGACCTCGTGCGGACCAAGAAGTCGGGCGAGATCGAAGACCTCGAGATGGACCTCAATCTCGTCTCCACGATCGGAATGACACTGGGAGAAGGCTACTGATGGCTCGCAGGGAGGCGGTGATGCCCGTCGCGCTGGCCGGCGTCCCGCGCGTGAACCTGATGCCGCGCGCGGAACTCGATCGTCGCGATCGTGCGGCCACCATGCGGCGCTGGGGATGGGGGGTCGTGGCCGCCCTGGCGGTCGTCGTCCTCGTGGCCGGCACCGGATACGGGATGAACTGGGTCGCGCAGCAGCGACTCGCCGAGGCTCAGAGCCGGACCACGTCGTTGCTGGCCGAGCTCACGGGGCTCGCGAATGTCAGCAAGGCGCACAAGACGCGCGCCGATCTCGAGAGCTTCCGTGCGGATGCGATGGGCTCGGACCTCGAATGGATCAAGGCCCTCGGCTCGCTCGGGGTCGAGCTTCCAGAAGGCGTGGCCATCATCGGCTTCGATCTCGCACCGGGGGCGATCCCGGCCGCCGGCACCAAGCCCGAGGACGAGGCCGGACTGACCGGTTCTCTCGTGCTCGAGAGCATGAGCCCGGTGGAGATCGTTCCCGTCGTGCGGGCGTTTCGCAACGTTCCGGGTGTCATCGCGGCCGACGGTGTCCAAGTCACGTCCGATGACGGCTCCTCGGGCGGCGGCGCCGCGGCCGGATCGGGTGGCCCTGTTCCGTACAAATACCTGATCGATGTCGAGTTCGACCAGACGCTCTACACGCACGCGTACGCGAAGGACGGGCAGCACTGATGGGCAAGCAGTTGGTCAACGTCCTGGGACTCGTCGTGGTCGCGGCCATCCTCGTCGCGGGCACCGTCCTCATCGGACTGCCCCTGATCACGCAGTCCTTCGCGACGAGCGCGCAGGCGCAGGCGGTCGATCAGACCAACATGCAGACGGCCGCGAAGGTCACCGCTCTGCTGTCCGAGAAGAAGGACCTCACCACACTCACCTCGCAGGTCAGCGCTCTGCAGGAGCAGATTCCCTCCACCAACAAGCAGGACGACATCTTCGAGGCCGTCGCGTCCGCAGCGGCGGCGACGGGTGTGACGGTCAAGAGCGTCAAAGCGTCGGACGCGGTGGCGTGGCAGGCGCGGACGACCGTCCAGAGCCCCGACGCATCGACGTCGGATGCCTCGGGATCGGGTTCGGGCGCCGCGTCCGGGCCCGTTGCGAGTGCGGCACCGACACCGTCACCCACGCCGACGCCGAGCCCGTCGGGGGGTTCCACACCTCCGCCGGCCCCCACGACGCCCGCGTCCGCCGCGCAGGAGCAGATCCCCTTCGAGATCATCGTGTACGTCCCCGACGCGGCGTCCGCCGCCGCGTTCATCGACGCGCTCGGCAAGGGCCCGCGCCTTCTCGGCATCGTCCACGCGGCGCTCGACAGGCCGCAGGAAGCCCTTCAGCTCACCGTAAACGCGCTCGCGTTCGTCCACACCTCCAACTGAGCGGGAAGAGAGACGCCATGATCGACACCACCATCGACCCGCTCCTCGCCGTCGCCGCCCGCGGCCGCGCATCCGACGTCCACCTCACGGCCGGGCTTCCCGCGCAGATGCGGGTGGACGGCTCCCTCGAGGTCGTCCCCGGCTACCACGAGACGCTGTCCGCCGCGTGGCTCGAGTCCGCGCTCGCCGCGATCATGTCGCCCAGCCACCGTGACGAGTACCGCACCAAGGGCGAGGTCGATCTCAGCTATCAGGCGCCCGGCATCGGCCGGTTCCGCGTGAACGTCTTCCGCCAGGTGGGCGACACCGCGGCGGCGCTGCGGCTCATCCCGAGCCGGGCGTTCAGCCTGACCGAGCTCGGGGCCCCCGCCATCTGCCGCGATCTCGCCCTCAAGCCCCGCGGCCTCGTCCTCGTCACCGGCCCCACCGGATCCGGCAAGTCCACGACCCTCACCGCGATGGTCGACATCATCAACGAGTCCAAGCCCGACCACATCATCACCGTCGAGGACCCGATCGAGTTCCAGCACACCAGCAAGCGCTCGCTCGTGCATCAGCGGGAGATCGGGAGCGACACCGCGTCGTTCGCGGAGGCGCTGCGTCGCGCACTCCGTCAGGACCCCGATGTGATCCTGGTCGGCGAGCTTCGCGACCCCGAGTCGATCTCGACGGCGCTCACCGCCGCGGAGACCGGCCACCTGGTGCTGTCGACCCTGCACACCCAGGGCGCCGCGAAGTCCATCAACCGCATCGTGGACGCCTTCCCCTCGCACCAGCAGAACCAGGTGCGCACGCAGCTCGGCGACACGCTCCAGGGCATCATCAGCCAGTCCCTGCTCCCCAAGGCCCAGACCGAGGGGCGCACGATCGCCACCGAGGTCCTCATCAACACCCCCGCGGTGGCCAACCTCATCCGCGAGGGCCAGGTCGCGCAGCTCTACTCGGCCATGCAGGCGGGCAGCTCCCTGGGGATGCACACCCTCGATCAGGACCTCAAGCGCCTCGTCGAGGCGGGCACGATCTCCCAGGCTGTCGCCAAGACCTACGCCGCCGACGAGAAGAACCTCGACGACGTCCGCGTGCGTCCCCTCGACCTCGACGTGGAGGCGTGGAGCCAGCACTCCGGCGGCCGCCAGGTCGCGGGCTGGGGGTCGATGTGACCCTCATCCAGGAGTACACGTACCGCGCGATCGACGCGGCCGGCGGCGGTGTCGTCAAGGGGACCGTGGAGGCGGCGAGCGAGAACGCCGTCGCCGCCAAGCTCCGCACGCAGGGCCTCACCCCGCTCGACGTCGTCGCGGTCTCCAAGACGGGCCTCAACCGCGATATCGCGATCCCCGGCTTCGAGAAGCGCGTCAAGGTCAAGGAGCTGGCGGTCTTCTCGAAGCAGATGGCGAGCCTCATCAATGCGGGTCTCCCGCTCATGCGCACGCTCGCGATCCTCATCGAGCAGGCGGAGGACAAGACGCTGCAGGCGGCCGTCCTGAAGGTGCACGCGATGGTCGAGTCGGGGTCGTCGCTCTCGCAGGCGATGGCGGCGCAGCCGAACGCGTTCCCGCCGTTGATGGTGTCGATCGTGAAGGTGGGCGAGACCGGCGGGTTCCTCGGCAAGGCGCTCACGTCGATCGCCGAGACGTACGAGCGCGAGACGGAGCTGCACAACAAGATCCGCTCCGCCACGACCTATCCGGTGATCGTCATGGCCATCGCCATGCTCGGCGTGCTCGCGATGATCACCTTCGTGGTGCCGGTCTTCGAGGGGATGTTCAAGGGGATCGGCTCCGACCTCCCGGTGCCGACGCAGATCCTCGTGACCGTGTCGCACAACATGTTCTGGATCATCCCGCTCCTCGCCATCCTGGGCGTCGCCGGCTGGATGGTGTGGGTGCGGTACCGCCACGACGACCGCTATCGGAAGGTCGTCGATCCGCTCAAGCTCAAGCTTCCGGTGTTCGGCAAGCTGGCCACGAAGATCGCCGTGGCACGGTTCTCGAGGAACCTCTCGATGATGCTCGCGTCCGGTGTCCCGCTCATCCAGGCCCTCTCGATCGTGGCCGAGTCGGCGAACAACTGGAAGATCGAGCAGGCCATCTACGACGTGCAGGAATCCGTCCGCCAGGGGCGGTCGTTCGCAGGCCCGCTGGCGAAGGCCGCGGTCTTCCCTGCCATGGTCTCGCAGATGGTCTCCGTCGGCGAGGAGTCCGGGACGCTCGCCGAGATGCTGGAGAGCATCGCGGACTTCTACGAGAACGAGGTCGAGACCGCCACCGAGCAGCTCACGTCCACGATCGAGCCGATCCTTCTCGTGGTCATCGGCATCGTGGTCGGCGGCATGGTGATCTCGCTGTACCTGCCCATCTTCACGCTCTATGGAGATCTCTCCAAGACCGGCGGATAGGGACTCTCAGACCGGCACTCGCGGGGGAGCGGGTGCCACTCGGCCGGTCGTGCTCTTCGGGGGGCACGGCCGGCCTTTCCCCTGCTCCGGGGCAGCGCGCCGTGCGCAGACCATGCCGGGGGCTCACACCGAGACGCGCAGGACCTCTTCGATCGTGGTCAGCCCCAGAGCGACCTTGCTCCAGCCGTCCTCCCGCAGGCCGACCATCCCCTGCTGCAGCGCGAGCTGGCGCATGTCCGTGCCCGTCGCGTGCGTGACGACGAGCTGCTCCATCTCCTCGGTCACCGTCATGACCTCGTGCAGCGCGACGCGACCGCGGTATCCGGTCCCGGAGCAGGCCGGGCACCCGTTCGCCTTGTACAGCTGCGGCACGTCCTGCGGATCGTGCGGGAAGCGCAGCGACGTCAGCACCTCGGAAGGCTCCGTGAACGGGACGCGGCAGTTCTGGCAGAGCCGGCGGGCGAGGCGCTGGGCGACGACCGCGGTCAGCGCCGTGCCGACGAGGAACGGCTCGCAGCCGAGCTCGGTCAGTCGCGTGAGGGCGCTCGGAGCGTCGTTCGTGTGCAGCGTCGAGAGCACCAGGTGGCCGGTGAGCGACGCCTCGATGGAGATCGTCGCCGTCTCCTGATCCCGGATCTCGCCGACGAGCACCACGTCCGGGTCGCTGCGCAGGATGGAGCGCAGCGCGGCCTGGAAGGTCATGCCCGCGCGCTGATTCACCTGCACCTGGTTGATGCCGGCGATGCGATACTCGACCGGATCCTCGACCGTGATGACGTTGATCGCGGGATTGGCGACCGTGCGCAGCGCGGTGTACAGCGTCGTGGACTTGCCGGAGCCGGTCGGACCCGTCACGAGCACCATGCCGTGCGGGCGGGTGATCGACTCGCGGAAGCGCTGCTCGTTGACGGTCGAGAACCGCAGATCGCCCATCGACATCGCCTGGCCGGAGTTGTCGAGGATGCGCATGACGATCTTCTCGCCCCACACCGTCGGCAATGTTGCGACGCGCAGATCGATCTGGCGGCCCTCGTGGGTGACCGAGATGCGGCCGTCCTGGGGCCGCCGTCGCTCCGCGATGTCGATGGCCGACATGATCTTGAGCCGCGAGATGACCCCGTCCTGGATGCCGCGGTCGGCCCGCTGCATCTCGTGGAGCACGCCGTCGATGCGGAACCGCACCGTCAGCTGACGCTCGCCCGGTTCGATGTGGATGTCGCTCGCGCGGTCGTTGATCGCCTGGGTGATGAGGAGGTTGACGAAGCGGATGATGGGCGCGTCGGCGTCCTGGTCGTCCAGCGATTCGGTGAACGACACCATGTCACCGCTGGCGGCCTCGCCGAGCTGCTCCGAGAGATCGCTGAGCTCCTCGTCCGAGCGCAGGTAGCGGTCGAACGCCTGGCGGAGCGCGTCGGCGGCCACGACGAGCGGACGGACCTGCAGGTCCGTGACGCTGGAGACGTCGTCGATGGCGATGATGTCCGTCGGATCGAGCATCGCCACCCCGAGTCCGCGACGGGATCGTTCGATCGGCAGGAGCTGGTAGCGGCGACACAGGGCGCTGGGCACCATCGCGATGACATCGGGATCGAGGATCGCATTCGCGAGATCCACGAAGGGCGCTCCGGTGTGCATCGACACGGCCTCGGCGACCTGTCGTTCCGTGAGGATGTGCGACGCCACCAGGTGCTGGGGGAGCTCGGGTCCGTCGCCCACGGCTGCCAGCGCCGCCGACAGGTCGGCGGCGCGGACCACGCCCGCTTGCGCGAGCGTCTGCGCGAGTCCCCTCACAGTTCTCCCCTCCTTCCGAAATCATAGGAGCGAGGAGAGAACCCGGGTACGGTCGCAGGCCGATCCTGAGCACCTCCTGAGGGTGCCGAGATGCCGTCGTGGCCGCAAGGCCGAACGAAGCATAGGCATCGAGGGGCGACCTGTCGACCCTTCCATCGCTGCTGCGGAGAGAGGGGCACGCATCGGTATCGTGGCGGCATGGCTGCCTTGATCCGACGCGTCACCGCTTGGGCGCTGCAGCTCAAGCTCGTCCGCGCGTTCCTGCACTACAGCGAGCATCGCGGGGCGCAGCTGGCGGACAGCATCACGTACCGCGCGCTCTTCAGCATCTTCGCGGGCGTCCTGCTGGGGTTCTCGCTCGCAGCGCTCTGGCTCTCTGGCAACCCCGAAGCCTGGCGAGCGCTGGTCTCCGCCGTCGACGCGGCCGTCCCGGGTCTCGTGGGCGACGGCGGCGTCATCGACGTGACGGTCATCCAGGCGCCCGCAGGTCTCACGATCGCGGGGGTGCTCTCCCTCATCGGTCTCGTCGGGGCGGCGATCGGTGCGATCGGCTCGGCGCGTTCGGCCCTGCGGATCCTCGGCGATCGGGCCCACGACGATGTCTTCTGGGGTTGGGTGCTGCTGCGCAACCTGGGGTTGGCGATCGCGATCGCGATCGGTCTCGTGGCCTCCGCCGTGGTCACGTTCCTCGGGACCGCGTTCCTCGGCGTGGTCGAAGACTGGCTCGGCCCCGGGGCCGGCGCGCTCTCGGCGTGGGCCACGCGCATCCTCTCCATCGTGGTCGTCCTGATCCTGGACACGGCGATCGTCGCCGTGCTGTTCGTCGTCCTGTCCGGGGTCCGCGCGCCGCGGCGGGCCGTCCTGACGGGGTCGATCCTCGGTGGGATAGGCCTCACCGTGCTGCAGCAGCTGTCCGGCCTCTTCGTCGGCGGCGCATCCTCCAACCCTCTGCTGGCCTCGTTCGCCTCCCTCGTGGCGCTCCTCCTCTGGGTGAACCTTTCGGCGCAGGTGATCCTGATCGCGAGCTCCTACATCGTCGTCGGCGCCGAAGAGGCGAGCGACCGGGTCCGGGCGCGCCACGGTGCCTCGACGTTCGCGCAGCGCCGTGTGCGTCGCGCCGAGGACGCCGTCCGGCTCGCGGGCGAGGAACTGCGGCTCGCCCGCGCCGAAGAGGAGAAGGAGCGCACCGCTCTGCGGGAGGCGGCCCGTGGCTGAGACGGTGCCCACCTACACGGCGGCCGCGATCCGTGCCGCGGAGGCGCCGCTCCTGGCGGCAGGGGAGCCGCTCATGCGCCGGGCCGCGGCGGCGCTGGCGGGAGTCGTCCGTGACACCCTCCCGCTTCCCGAGGCCGGCGCGCGCGCCCGGATCCTGGTGCTCGCAGGTCGCGGCGACAACGGCGGCGACGCCCTGTACGCGGCGGCGGATCTCACCGAACGCGCCGACGTCGATGTGCTGCTCACCGCGGGCGAGGGGCACGGGGACGCGCTGGCCGCCGCGCTCGCCGCGGGAGCACGCCAAGTGGATCTGGCGCACATGCGTGACTCGGAATACGACCTGGTGATCGACGGCATCGTCGGCATCGGTGCGACGGGCGCCGCCCTCCGCGGCGGGGCGCACGACGCCGTCACGACGCTGCTGCCGGCTGTCCTCTCGGGGCGCACGCGCGTCGTCGCGGTGGATCTGCCGAGCGGTGTCCAGCCCGACGACGGTTCCACCGCCGACGGTGTCGTGCTCCCGGCATCCGTCACCGTCACGTTCGGGGGAGTGAAGGCGGGGCTCACCGCCACCCGGGCGGCCGGCAGGGTCGTCTTCGTCGAACTCGGCCTCCCCCTCGACCCCGCCACCGCGGTCGGCGAGGCGGACGTGGAGATCTACCGCGCGTAGCGCTCGACGAACCGGCGGAGGATGCGGCTCGGGTGCGAGACCGGCGCCCGGCGAACGGCCTCCAGGGTCGGCTGCAGATCGCCCACTGCGAAGTAGCCGTGGTCGGCGTACGCGTGGATGCGGGTCGTGATCCCGTCGACGTCGAGCTCCGGGTGGAACTGCGTGGCGTAGACGTTCGCCCCGACCCGGAACATCTGCACGGGGCAGTCGGGGGAGGACGCGAGGAGCATCGCGGCCGGAGGCAGGGCGGAGATCGCCTCCTTGTGGCCGACGAAGGCCTCGAAGGTGCGAGGCATCCCCGCGAGCAGCGGATCGTCCATCCCGGCGTCGGTCAGCGTGACGGGAACGATGCTGATGGGTTCGCGATACGTGCCGTCGATGGTGGCTCCCAGGTGGGCGCCGACGGTCCCGATGCCGTAGCAGGCGCCGAGGAACGGGAAGTCCCGCGCAACGACCCGGTCCAAGAGCTCGGCGAACTCCGCCTCGACGCGCTGCTGCACGGCCGACTTCTTCGCGATCGGATCCGAGGCGTTGAACGGCCCCCCGCCCACGAACACCCCGGAGATCGCGTCCAGATCGATGGCGGGCATCGGGCCGGCCTCCAGGCGGATGCGCACGAGGTCGTCGGGGGCGAGCCCGGTGTAGCGGAGGAACAGCCCGTACTCCTCGTCCGCCGGGCGGTCTTCGGCCCGGGTCGCGAGGAGCAGGAACGGCTTCACGACGCGTACGTGACGAGGCCGAGCTCGACGGGCGAGACGAGCTGGGGGTGCGACGGCACCGCCCGCACGGTGTAGCCGAAGGTGCCGGTGACGGTGAGCGGCTGCGTGCAGGCGAAGGCCGTGAGGCCGTCCGCCCCTGCGGTCCCCGTGGCGACCAGCCGGGTGGACTGGCGCTCGCCGGCGAGCCGGTCATCCTCGTCGGTGCGACCGGCGATGAGTTCGACGTCGACGTCGTCGGCCGACAGCCCGTCGAGGAAGACGTTCGCGCGCACCTCGAGGGTGTCGCCCGCCTGCGCCTGCTGCGGGATGCCGGAGCTGTCGACGTTCGCGATGTGCACCGCCGGCCACGCCGAACGCACCCGTGCGACGAACGCGGCGAGCTCACGCGCGGCCGCGAACCCGTCCGCCCGCAGCGCCGCGTCGTGCGCGGCGGCGGGCACATACAGTTCGGTGACGTAGTCGCGCACCATGCGATCGCTCGTCGCCTTCTTGCCGAGCTCGGTCATCGTGTGCCGGACCATCGCGAGCCAGCGTCGCGGCACGCCGCCCTCCCGGTCGTAGAACGTCGGGACCAGCTGATGCTCGATGAGGTCGTACAGCGCGGCGGCCTCGGCGTCGTCCCGCTCTTCATCGGTCGTCGCCGTGTCGGCGGTCGGGATGGCCCAGCCGTTCCGGCCGTCGTACCACTCGTCCCACCACCCGTCGAGGATGGAGAGGTTGAGCGCGCCGTTGAGGGCGGCCTTCATCCCGGACGTCCCGCACGCCTCCAGAGGACGGAGCGGGTTGTTGAGCCAGACGTCGCAGCCGGGATAGAGGGTCTTCGCCAGCGTGATGTCGTAATCCGGCAGGAAGACGATCCGGCCGCGGACCTTCGGGTCGCGACTGAAGCGCACGAGCTGCTGGATCAGGATCTTCCCCGAGTCGTCCGCCGGATGCGACTTGCCGCCGATCACGATCTGCACCGGCCGCTCCGGGTCCGTCAGCAGTCGCGTGAGCCGTTCGGGGTCGCGCAGCATCAGGGTGAGCCGCTTGTACGTCGGGACTCGGCGCGCGAACCCGATCGTCAGGACGCCGGGGTCGAGGAGGTCTCCGATCCAGGCCGGGACGGCGGGAGACGACTGCAGTGCGGCTTCGGTCACCCGTCGTCGGGCCTCGGCGACGAGGTCCTCCTTCATCGCCTGCCGCACCCCCCAGAGTTCCTCGTCCGTGACGAGGCCCGCATCCGTCCAGTCGTGGGTGGCGCTGAACGAGTCGCCGAACCGCTGCTCACTGAGTGACTTGAGGTCGGCATGGACCCACGTCGGGGCGTGCACGCCGTTCGTGATCGACGTGATCGGCACCTCGTCGGCGTCGACGCCCGGCCAGAGCTGACCGAACATCTCGCGACTGACCCGCCCGTGCAGCCGGGACACGCCGTTCGCATGCTGGCCGAGGTGCAGTCCCAGCACGGCCATGTTGAAGACGGACGGATCGCCGCCCGGGTAGTCCTCGAGTCCGAGCGCGAGCGCCCGCTCCGCGTCCAGACCGTCCAGCAGCCGACCGCCGAGATAGGACGCGATCAGGTCGCGGGGGAAGCGGTCGATCCCCGCGGGGACCGGGGTGTGCGTCGTGAAGACGGTGGACGCGCGGACCTGCGCGAGCGCCACGTCGAACGTGAGGTCCTGCCCGGTGACGAGCTCGGAGATCCGCTCGAGCCCCTGAAACCCCGCGTGGCCCTCGTTGGTGTGGTAGACGTCGGGCGCGGGGCGCCCCGTGATCCGGCAGAACGCCCGTACCGCTCGCACCCCGCCGACGCCCAGCAGCAGCTCCTGGAGCAGGCGGTGCTCGCCGCCGCCGCCGTACAGACGGTCGGTGACGCGGCGCAGGTCCTCGGTGTTCGAGGGGGTCTCGGCGTCGAGGAGGAGCAGGGGGATGCGCCCGATGTCCGCGATCCAGATGCGGGCGGCGAGTCGCCGTCCGTCCGGAAGGTCGAGGCCGACCTCGACGGGCGTGCCGTCGGCCTCGCGCAGCAGCGTCAATCCGAGCCCGTAGGGGTCGAGGAGCGGGTAGCTCTCGCGCTGCCAGCCGTCGTCGCCGATCGACTGCCGGAAGTACCCGGCCCGGTAGAAGAGGCCGACACCCGTGAGCGGCACCCCGAGGTCGCTCGAGCTCTTGAGGTGGTCACCCGCGAGGATGCCGAGACCGCCGGAGTACTGCGGGAGCGAGCCGTCCACGCCGAACTCGGGGGAGAAGTACGCGATGTGGGCCGGCTTGGCGCCCTCCAGTCGCTGGAACCAGCGGTCGCCGGTCAGGTAGTCGGTGAGTCGCCGGTCCTCCTCGTCCACGCGTACGACGAAGGCCTCGTCGGCGGCGAGCTCATCGAGTCGCTGCTGTCCGACCGCGCCGAGCATCTGGACCGGGTTGCCGCCGACCGCGGCCCACAGATCGGGGTCCATGGAGGCGAACAGGTCGCGCGGCGTCCGCGACCACGACCATCGCCAGTTCGAGGCGAGTCGGTCGAGCGCGGCGAGTGATGGGGCGAGGACGGGGCGGACGGTGAACGTTCGGATGGCCTTCACGCGTGCGAGTCTAGGGCACCTCTGCAAACGCTTGCAGATGCAGGGTGGGACTGCGGAGCGAGCACTCGGGCTAGGCTGACGACATGGCCATTGCACGACTTTCCGGTGGACCGCTCGACGGGCAGATCATCCCGCTCGACGAGGCCGCCGACGATTCGATCATCGTCCCCTACGGCGAAGGGCAGCTGGTCTACCGCCGCGGCAGCGCGGACATCCACACGGGGGACGCCGACGGGCCGACCGAGGCGCAGTTCGTCTACGTCGAGGCCACGGAGGACATCAACCCCGACCCGGACGGCCGGGACGACTGAGCCGTTGAGCGGCACCGACGCCGCGGTCGGGCCGCAGCCGTCCGCGGCCGCGAGCCGGACGGAGCCGAGCCGGAGTCTTGAGGTCGAGCGCACGTACGACGTCGAGGACGATACCGCGCTTCCGGATTGGACGGCGCTCCCCGGCGTCGCCGCGGTGGGGGATGCGGAGGTGCGGCAGCTCGACGCCCGGTACCTGGACACCGAGGACCTCGCCCTCGCGCGGGCCCGCGTCGCCTTGCGCCGGCGAGAGGGCGGCCCGGACGCCGGATGGCACGTCAAGATCTCGGCGGCGGACGGTCGACACGAATGGCACTGGCCGCTGGACGCCGCCCCCGCCCCGGGGGACGACGGCATCGTGGCGGTCCCGGAGGATGTCGCCGGTGCGGTCGCGCGCTGGGCCGCCGGTCCGTTCCTGCCGCTCGCGAGGATCCGGAACCGCCGCACGGCATATGCGCTCCGCGACGCGGACGGCGCCCTGGTGGCCGAAGTGGTGGACGATCGGGTGACGGCCGTCGCCGAGCGGCGCGGGACGCAGACGTCCTGGCGAGAGTGGGAAGTGGAGCTCGGTCCGGCGGCACCCGCGGACACGGCGGCGTTCTTCGCCGCTGTGGATGACGCCGTCCGCAGCGTGGGCGGAGAGCCCGCGGCATCCGACTCCAAGCTCGGCCGCGCGATCTCGGGGTGACGCCCGCCCACATGCGACGACGCCGCCCCCGGCTTCGATCGGGGCGGCGTCGCGCGACTGGGCAGCAGTCTAGAGGTTGATCATGTGTCCCACGAGGCCGTGGAACGCCTCCTGCACCGCCTCCGAGAGCGTCGGGTGGGTGTGCACGTTGCGGGCCGCCTCGAGCGCGGTGAGGTCCCACTTCTGGGCGAGGGTCAGCTCGGGCAGGAGCTCGGAGACGTCCGGGCCGATGAGGTGCCCGCCGAGGAGCTCCAGGTGCTCGCCGTCGGCGATGAGCTTGACGAAGCCGACGGGCTCGCCCAATCCGTTCGCCTTGCCGTTCGCCGAGAACGGGAACTTCGCCACCTTGACGTCGTAGCCGGCGTCGCGCGCCTGCTGCTCGGTCAGGCCGAACGAGGCCACCTGCGGCGAGCAGAACGTGGCACGGGGCATCATGCGGTAGTCGCCGAGCGGCATGGTCTCGGCCTTTCCGATCGTCTCGGCGGCCACCACGCCCTGCGCCTCCGCGACGTGCGCGAGCTGCAGCTTGGCGGTCACGTCGCCGATGGCGAAGATGTGCGGCACGTTGGTGCGCATGTAGTCGTCGATGGCGATCGCGCCGCGCTCGGTCAGCTTCACGCCCGTGTTCTCCAGGCCGAAGCCCTCCACATTGGGAGCGAAGCCGACCGACATCAGCACCTTGTCGGCCTCGATGGACCCGGCGTTGCCGTCCTTGTCCGTGTACGTCACGGTGACGGAGTCGCCCTTGTCGGTGATGGACTCCACCTTGGTCGAGGTGAGGATGTCGACGCCGTAGCCCTTGTACTGGCGCTGGATCTCCTTGGAGACGTCGGCGTCCTCGTTCGGGAGCGCGCGGTCCAGGAACTCGATGATCGTGACCTTCACGCCGTAGTTGGTGAGCACGTAGCCGAACTCCATGCCGATCGCGCCCGCGCCGACGATGACGATCGACGAGGGGAGCTCACGGGTGAGGATCTGCTCCTCGTAGGTGACGACGTTGCCGCCGATCTGCACGCCGGGAAGCGTCCGCACCGTCGACCCGGTAGAGACGATCGCGTTGTCGAAGGTCACCTGCTCGACCGAGCCGTCCGTCTTCTTCACGTCGATCGTGTGCGCGTCGACGAAGGTGCCGCGACCCTCGTACTCGGTGACCTTGTTCTTCTTCATCAGGAAGTGGATGCCCTTGACGTGGGTCGCCGCCACGGTGCGGCTGCGATCCCAGGCCACCCCGAAGTCGAAGTGGACGTCGCCGGAGATACCGAACAGATCGGCCTTCGCGTGGAACGTGTGCGCCAGGTCTGCGTTGCGCAGCAGCGCCTTCGAGGGGATGCACCCCACATTCAGGCAGACGCCGCCCCAGTACTTCTCTTCGATGATGGCGACCGACAGACCGAGCTGCGCGCTGCGCACGGCCGCGACGTACCCGCCGGGGCCCGCGCCGAGGATGACGACGTCGTAGTGAGGCATGCCTCAAGCCTATCGGTCGGCGTCGCCCTCGGACTCGGCCGGCGGGTCGGTCGCGGGAGGCGGCGTGCGCCGTCCGCGGGACACCACGAGGTAGGCCGTCCCGGCGATCGCCGCCACCGTGAGCGCGCCGAGGATGATCCACGGCGCGGGGGACGAGCCGGTCCCCCCGCTGGACGCGGTCGGGCTCGCAGACGGTCGTGGCGCGACGGGCGCGACTGTCGCGGAGGCACTCGTTGCCGGGGTCGAGGAGGCAGCCGGCGCGAGGGTGAACGTGAACGACTTCGACACCGGATGCCCGTCCCGGGACACCACCCGCCACAGCACCGTGACCGTGCCGGCCGCCGCGTCCGCGCCCTTCAGTCTCTGCGTGACGACGTTGTCCTGCACCTGAGGGGAGCCGTCGGTGAGGGATGAGCCCGCGGCATCCGTCACCCGTACCTGGTTCGCGGTCCCGTCGTCGATGACGATGTCGCTGAAGGTGAGGGTGATCGCGCCGGGGAGTGCCGCCACGGTGGAACCGGCGGCCGGATCCGTGCCGACGAGCTCATCGTGGGCGCTCGCAGGCGACGCGACGAGCAGGACGAGCCCGGCGACCGCGGCCAGCAGCACACCTCCGAGGACCGATGCGCGTCGGTCGACGCGAGCGGGCAGGTGAATTCGCGATGACATCACGCAGGGGAGCCTATCGGGGGCTTACCCCGCGAAGCTGGGCGTTCTAGGCTGGCGCCAGACGGGCGCCGTGCCCGCCACGGACGAGGAATCGAGGTGCCGGAATGGAACCGATGATGATGGACATGATGTCCGAGGACATGATGTCGATGCCGGATATGCGAGCGATGGACATGACGGTCATGCAGGCGTGTATGGATGCCTGCTCGGCGTGTGAGCAGGCATGCACGGTGTGCTCGGTGCAGATGATGTCGTGCAGTCCCGCGTGCATGAACTGCGCCGATATGTGCAACACGATGATGCGCGCGATGCTCCGCATGCAGGGCATGACGCCGGCGGCCATGATGTCGATGCTCGACGCCTGCATCGCGATGTGTCAGGTCTGCATGGACGAGTGCATGGAGCACGCTGACATGAGCGCCGTGTGCAAGATGTGCGCTCAGGCGTGCCAGGCGTGCATGGACGCCTGCATGAAGGTCAAGGACTCCATGATGGCGGCGTCGGCCTGACGTCGCTACGCGTCCCGCAGGACGTTGAACCACCGCGTGCCGACGGCGAGCACGTGGTAGCGGCCGTGCAGTGCGACCGGCGCGCCGATATCCAGCGCACCCGCTGCGCCCGCGCCGCTCCACAGCAGGACGGCGTTCGCATCGACGATGCCGCGCACGACGATCGTTCCCGCGTCGGGGTCGGTCGCCTCGACGATCGCATCGATCCATTCCGTCGGTGTCGCAGAGGCGAGTCGCGTCTGGATCAGGTGGAGGGCGTGCCCCGGGGCGAAGGTCGAGCAGGCCGATCCGGCCTCGCACATGCACGCCGCACGCTCACGCACCTCGAGGGGCGGAATGGGGCTGTGCGGGGTGGACACGGCGGTCTCCTTCTGAATAGTGTCGGACACTCGACAGGCTAGGTGTGCCCGCACCCGGCGCGCATCGCGCACGACACAGTCGGAAACACGCGAGCGGCGCGCGTCGGTTGCGATCAGACCTCTCGGCAGGCGCGTCGGATCCGTTAGTCTGGGGAAAAGGGAGGACGACGTGGACGAGTACCGGCGACCCGAGCCCGATGACATCCGTCGAGAGCCCGATGCCGGGCCGGCTGGGAGTGCCTCGAGCGATACGACGCAGACGTTCGGGCATGATTCCGATCTCTCCTTCGTCCCGTTCGGCAGCGATCTGAGCGATGCCGAACTCGAGGCGATCGACGCGCTCCCCGCGGGTTCCGCCCTGCTCCTGGTCCGCTCCGGCCCGACGGCGGGCGCGCGGTATCTCCTCGACAGCGACGTCATGACGGTGGGTCGGCATCCCGAGGCCGACATCTTCTTCGACGACGTGACCGTGTCTCGGCGTCACGCGGAGATCACCCGCGACGGGTCGAGGTTCGACATCGTCGACCAGCGCTCCCTCAACGGGACGTATGTGAACGGCGAGCGGGTCGACCGTGCCGCACTCGTCAACGGTGCCGAGGTCCGCATCGGGAAGTTCCGACTCAACTTCTTCGTGTCCCCGTCCGATCTGCCACAGGCCTCTGACGCCTGATGCCGGCGGAATCATCGCAGCGGCGCAACGCGACCGACGGCGCACCACAGTCATCCCGCCCCGCCGTGACCGGCGGGGCGCTCAGCATCGGCCAGGTGCTCGCTCGTCTCACGCCGGAGTTCCCCGCCCTCTCTGCGAGCAAGCTCCGATTCCTGGAGGTCCAGGGCATCGTCAACCCGATGCGCACCGAGTCCGGTTACCGGAAGTTCTCGCCGACGGACCTCGAGCGTCTCCGCGTCGCGCTGACACTGCAGCGCGACCATTACCTCCCACTCGCCCGCATCCGCGACTACCTCGACGACATCGACGCGGGTCACGACCCGGTGACGCCGACCGCGGTGCCGCCCTCGATCGTGCCCGCTCCCCGGCGCTACCGACGTGCCGAGCTCCTGACCGCCGCCGGAGCCGCGCCGCAGCTGCTCAACGACGCGATCAGCACCGGCATCATCGCCGCCGCCGACGCGTACACGGACCAGACCCTCGCGGTCCTGCGGGCGCTCGTGGCACTGGATCGGCACGGCATCGAGCCCCGTCACGTCCGCACGCTGCGACAGTCGGCCGAGCGCGAGGTCGCGCTGATCGAATCGGCTCTGGCGCCTCTGCTGCGCCGGGGAGATGCGGCGTCACGGGGCAAGGCCTCCGAGCTGGCCCCCGAGATCGCGGCGCGGATCGACGAGGTGCGTGCCATCTTCGTGCGCGGCGCCCTGGAGCGCATCGTCTCCTGATCCGGCCACGACACGCCGAGGCCTTCGAGCGGATGTCGTTGCCGGAGCGACATCGCTCATCTAGCGTGGGGGAGGGTTCCCCCCGAGAGCCCACTGAGAGGAGGGTCTTCATGACCGCTGACAAGGCGGGAGACGAGCCCCGGTTCGTCGCAGACCTCCTGTTCACCGATGGGCTTCCGCAGATGGACGACGAAGTCGGCTATCGCGGCGCCGTGGCCGCCCGCGCGGCGGGAATCACGTACCGGCAGCTGGACTACTGGGCGCGCACCGAACTCGTCGAGCCGACGGTGCGGGGCGCGAGCGGATCGGGTTCGCAGCGCCTCTACGGCTTCCGCGACATCCTCGTACTCAAGCTCGTCAAGCGCCTCCTGGACACCGGGATCTCGCTGCAGCAGATCCGCACGGCCGTCGACCAGCTCCGTGCGGCCGGCATCCGCGATCTCGCCGGCACGACGCTGATGAGCGACGGTGCGTCGGTGTACCTGTGCACCTCCAACGACGAGGTCATCGACCTCGTCAGTCGCGGTCAGGGCGTCTTCGGGATCGCGGTCGGCAAGGTCCTCCACGAGGTGGAGTCCACGCTGCTCGATTTCGATCCGCAGGCGCCGGACCCGGTCGACGAGCTGGCGGCACGCCGCTCGCAGCGGTCGGCCTGACCATCGCGCGCCTCCCACGGCGCGCGATGTGACCATGTGCGCTACGCGCGCACGTCTCCGGGGACGGGGATCCGCCCGGTCCGCATCACGCGGTCGAGGAGTGCGTCGAAGTCGGCGGCGAGTTCCTGAGCCGAGTCTCCGGGCCAGATGTGCAGCGGCTTCGCGGCGCCCTGTGCCTGTTGCAGCGACGTCCGCTCGGGGAGCTGCGGTGCGAGCACCAGCGGGCCGAACATGTCGCGCAGCTCTTTGATGCGGAACTGGTGCTCGATCGACTGGGGACGGACACGGTTCACGACGATGCCCAGCGGCTGGAGGCGGGGGGAGAGCCCGCGACGGATCTCTTCGATGGCCCGCAGCGCGCGGTCGGCCGCGGCGACCGAGAACAGGCCGGGCTCGGTGACGACGATGACGCGGTCGCTCGCCGCCCAGGCCGTGCGGGTGAGGGCGTTCAACGAAGGGGCGCAGTCGACCAGCACCAGGTCGTAGTCGGCCTCGACCGTCGCGAGCGCCTCTTCCAGCTTCCACACGTCGCGGACGCTCGGATGCGGTCCGTCGAAGTTGATCGCCGAAGGGCTGCCGATCATCACATCGATCGTGCCGGGGTGGACCTTCGCCCATCCGCTCGAGGTGATCGCCTGCCGCACCACCTTCTCTTTCGGGTTGGCCAGCACGTCGGCGACGTTGAGCCGCCCCGCGACCTGGATATCCATGCCCGTGGACACGTCGGACTGCGGGTCGAGGTCGACGACGAGCGTGCGGACACCACGAGCGAAAGCTGCCGAGGCGAGTCCGAGAGTCACGGTCGTCTTGCCGACACCCCCCTTGAGAGAACTGACGGAGAGGACGTGCACAAGGCCTTACGTTACCGTCCCGTAGGCTGAGAGCACACTCAGCCACGTCCGCGCGCCGCCCGTCTTTTCTCGGGGAGCGGCGACGCGCTGCCCAACGGGGGGTCTGCATGTTCCGCAAGATCTTGGTCGCCAACCGCGGCGAAATCGCCATCCGAGCCTTTCGGGCGGCGTTCGAACTGGGGGCGCGCACGGTGGCGGTGTTCCCCCACGAGGATCGCAACTCCCTGCATCGGCTGAAGGCGGATGAGGCGTACCGGATCGGTGAGCAGGGGCATCCGGTGAGGGCTTACCTCGATGTGGACGAGATCATCCGCGTGGCGACCGAATCCGGCGCCGACGCCATCTATCCCGGCTACGGATTCCTCTCTGAGAACCCCGAGCTGGCGGAGAAGGCCGCCGCCCACGGCATCGCGTTCATCGGCCCACCCGCCGCAGTGCTCGAGATGGCCGGGAACAAGGTCACGGCGAAGCACCATGCGATCGCCGCGGGAGTCCCGGTCCTCCGATCGACCGAAGCGTCGGCGGACGTGGACGACCTGGTCGCCCAGGCGGATGAGATCGGGTTCCCCCTCTTCGCCAAGGCCGTCGCCGGCGGCGGTGGCCGGGGGATGCGCAGGGTCGAGACGAAAGGCGACCTGGCGCCCGCGCTCGCGGAGGCGATGCGTGAGGCGGACAGCGCGTTCGGCGATCCCCGCATGTTCCTCGAGCAGGCCGTCCTGCGACCGCGCCACGTCGAGGTCCAGATCCTGGCCGACGGCGCAGGGCACACCGTGCATCTCTTCGAGCGCGACTGCTCGGTTCAGCGTCGGCACCAGAAGGTGATCGAGATCGCCCCCGCCCCGAATCTCGACGAGAGCGTGCGGCGTGAGCTGCACCGGCACGCGGTGGCTTTCGCCGAGTCGATCGGATACCAGAACGCGGGTACGGTCGAGTTCCTGCTGGAGACGGCAGGTGAGCGTGCGGGCGAGATCGTCTTCATCGAGATGAATCCGCGCATCCAGGTCGAGCACACCGTGACCGAAGAGGTCACCGACGTGGATCTGGTCCAGTCGCAGATGCGCATCGCCGCGGGGGAGACGCTGGAGGACCTCGGGCTGACCCAGGACCGGATCCAGCTGCGCGGCGCTGCGCTGCAGTGCCGGATCACGACCGAGGACCCCACCCAGGGCTTCCGCCCGGACACCGGCAAGATCACGACCTATCGCTCGCCCGGCGGTGCCGGCATCCGCCTGGACGGCGGGACGACCGCCGCGGGGTCGCAGATCAGCCCGCACTTCGACTCGATGCTGGCGAAGCTCTCGTGCCGCGGCAGGGACTTCCCCGCGGCCGTCACGCGCGCGCGGCGGGCGCTCGCGGAGTTCCGCATCCGCGGCGTCTCGACCAACATCCCGTTCCTGCAGGCCGTGCTGGACGATCCTGCGTTCGTCGCGGGCGACCTGTCGACCTCCTTCATCGACGAGCGCCCGCAGCTGCTGCGCGGCCGCGAATCGAAGGACCGCGGCACCAAGATCCTCAACTGGCTCGTGGATACGACCGTCAACAAGCCGAACGGCGTGAACCCGCTCTCGATCGCCCCCGCGCTCAAGCTGCCGGTGGTCGACCTCGCAGCTCCCGCACCGGAGGGATCCCGCCAGCGGCTGCGGGCTCTCGGGCCGGCAGCGTTCGCGGCCGACCTCCGGGCGCAGACGGCGCTCGCGGTGACCGAGACCACGTTCCGCGATGCGCATCAGTCTCTGCTCGCGACACGCGTCCGGACGCGGGATCTCGTCGCCGTCGCTCCGTACGTCGCACGCCTCACCCCCCAGCTGCTGTCGGTCGAGGCGTGGGGTGGGGCGACCTACGACGTCGCGCTGCGCTTCCTCGGCGAAGACCCGTGGGAGCGGCTCGACAAACTGCGCGCGGCGCTGCCGAACATCGCGATCCAGATGCTGCTGCGAGGGCGCAACACCGTCGGGTACACGCCCTATCCGACCGAGGTGACGGACGCCTTCGTCCAGGAGGCCGCCGCGAGCGGCATCGACATCTTCCGCATCTTCGACGCGCTCAACGACGTCGCCCAGATGCGCCCCGCGATCGACGCGGTCCTCCAGACCGGGACAGCGGTCGCGGAGGTGGCGGTGTGCTACACCGGCGACCTGCTGAACCCGGCGGAGGACCTCTACACGCTCGACTACTATCTCCGGCTCGCGGAGCAGATCGTGGATGCCGGAGCCCACGTCCTCGCGATCAAGGACATGGCCGGACTGCTGCGTCCGGCCGCTGCATCCCGGCTCGTCGGAGCCCTCCGCGACCGTTTCGACCTCCCGGTGCACGTGCACACGCACGACACCGCCGGCGGGCAACTGGCGACGCTGCTGGCCGCGAGCGCGGCGGGAGCCGATGCGGTCGACGCCGCTGCGGCGCCCATGTCCGGGACGACGAGCCAGCCCTCGCTGTCGGCGCTGGTTGCCGCGCTCGCGCACACCGAACGCGACACGGGGCTCGATCTGGATGCGGTGTCCGACCTCGAGCCCTACTGGGAGGCCGTGCGGCACCTGTACCACCCGTTCGAGTCGGGCCTCCCCGGACCGACGGGTCGTGTCTACCACCACGAGATCCCCGGGGGGCAGCTCTCGAACCTGCGGCAGCAGGCCATCGCGCTCGGGCTCGCGGACGACTTCGAGCTCATCGAGGACATGTACGCCGCCGCGAACGAGATCCTGGGCCGCGTGCCGAAGGTGACTCCGTCGTCGAAGGTCGTCGGCGATCTCGCCCTCCACCTCGCTGCGGTCAAGGCCGATCCGGCCGACTTCGCGTCGAACCCCCAGAACTACGACATCCCCGACTCCGTGGTCGGGTTCATGGCGGGAGAGCTCGGCGATCTCCCGGGCGGCTGGCCGGAGCCGTTCCGCACCAAGGTCCTCGCCGGCCGTGACGTCAAGGTGGGCGTGTCGCCGCTGACCGATGCCGAGTCGGCGGCGCTCGGTGCCGACTCCGTCCAGCGGCGCCACACGCTGAACCAGCTCCTCTTCCCCGCGCCCACGCGGACGTACGAGCAGATGCGCGAGCTGTTCGGCGACCTGAGCATCCTCGACACAGCCGACTATCTCTACGGCCTCACCCCCGGCGCGGAGCACGTCGTCGAGCTCGAGCGCGGCGTGCAGCTCCTCGTGGGGCTCGAGGCGATCGGCGAGGCCGACGACAAGGGCATCCGCTCCGTCATGACGACCTTGAACGGGCAGCTGCGGCCCGTCTTCGTGCGGGATCGAAGCATCTCCGTCGAGGCGCGTCAGGCAGAGCGTGCGGACACATCGAGGCCCGGCCAGGTCGCGGCGCCCTTCTCGGGCGTGGTGACGATCAAGGCGGCCGTCGGAGACACCGTCGGAGCCGGTCAGCCGGTGGCCTCCATCGAGGCGATGAAGATGGAGGCGGCGATCACCTCGCCGGTCGACGGCGTGGTGGAGCGCATTGCGATCGGGGCCACCCAGCAGGTCGAGGCCGGCGACCTTTTGGTCGTCGTCCGCCCCGCCCAGTAGCCTGGAGGGCGGGATCACCCGACCCCGCACTGCTTTGGAGATGTTCCGCTTGACTCCCGACCGACCCGACGACCTGCACCACGACCCCGACGAGAACGGCGTTCTCGCCGACACCGGGAGCCTCGACACCGCGGGGATCGGACTCCTCGGCGCTCGCACCGCACAGGTCAGCGTCCCCCTCTCGATCCCCGACGAGGACGATTTGGCCGACGACGACGACGTGGTCGGCGACGAGGTGTCCCTGGACTCGCTTGCGGCCGCTCCCGAGATCGGTCGCGCCCCCGCCGACGACGAGGTCGAGGTGATCGACGACGCCGACGTCGTCCTCGAGATCGACGCCGACCCGGGGATGGATGAGGCCACGTCGGGATCCGAGTCCTGGGTCTACGCCGACGTCGAGCCGCTTGCGACCCCCGCCGCAGCGGGGCAGTCTGTCACTGGGGACGTCGTCGGCGCCGCCGCCCCGGCGGGCTCGCCCCGCCTCGACGGGGAGCCGTCGCCCACGGGGCAGACCGCCGACGACGCACCCGATGTCAGTGCAGACCCCGTCGTGGAGGAGCCCGGTATGGACAACACCCCCGCAGGTACGCCGGCGTCCGGAGACTCCGGCCCGCAGCCGGCCACGCGTCGCGAGGCGCATCTCACCGGGCCGCTGGACCGGGTCCACGAGGTCGAGCGCGTCCACACGCAGCGTCCCGAGGTGGCGCTCACGTCGAAGCGTCTGGACGAGTTCGAGGCGGGTCGTGAGAGCCCCGATCTGCTCACCGCCGACCGCCTGCTCGACCACGGGCGCGTCGGGAGTCCCGAGCCGGAGGGCGCCTGGCAGCACTTCGTCTTCTCCCTCTCGGGCGGTCGGATCAACCTGGGTGACGGTCGCCGCGCACGGGCCCGCAAGGAGCTCGACCGCCGCATCGCGGCGGCGCTGCCCGGTGGCGCACGGTTCGTGCCGGTGCTGTCGCGGAAGGGCGGCGTGGGGAAGACCACGGTGACGACGCTCCTGGGCATGGCACTCGCGGATGCGCGGGACGATCGGGTCATCGCGATCGACGCCAACCCCGATCGCGGCACGCTGGCCGAGCGCATCGCGCGGCCGAGCGGGAAGACGGTCCGAGACCTCGTCCGCACGCGTGAGGACGTCGCGGGCTACAACGACATCTCCACGATCGTGGCGCGCGACGAGACCAGACTCGACGTCCTCGCGTCGGATGCGGATCCCCGTGTGTCCGAGGCGTTCAGCGACCTCGACTATCAGGACGTGGCGTCCCTCGCGGCGCACTACTACTCGATCGTGCTCACCGACACGGGGACGGGCATCGTCCACTCCGTCATGGGTGCGACGCTCGACATCGCGGACGAGCTGGTCATCGTCGCCGGGCTCAGCGTGGACGAGGCGCGGCTCGCGTCCGAGACGCTCACGTGGCTGGAGACCAACGGCTACGCAGAGGCCGTTCGCAACGCGGTCGTCGTGCTCAACACGTCCCGTCCCGGCGCGCCGCTCGTGCGCCAGGACGAGCTCGAGGCGCACTTCCGCACGCGCGTCCGCGCGGTCGTGCGGATGCCGTACGACCCGCTCATCGGGACGGGGAGCGCCATCACCTTCCGCGACCTGCAGCCTGCGACCCGCGCCGCCGCGCGCGAGCTCGCCGCGACCGTCGTCGAGGGGTTGCGCACCCTCGCGGCAGCCGCCTGACATGGCCGTACGCCCGATCCGCCTCTTCGGCGACCCCGTCCTGCGCGCCCCGGCCGCGCCCGTCGAGCACATCGACGACGGGGTGCGGGCGCTGATCCGCGATCTCGTGGACTCGGTGGAGCCTCCCGGTCGTGCGGGCGTGGCGGCTCCCCAGATCGGCGTGGGAGTGCGCGCGTTCAGCTACAACATCGACGGCCGGATCGGCTACGTCATCAATCCGCGCCTCGTCGAGGTGTCGGGCGAGCCCGAGCGGATCGGCGAGGGATGCCTGTCCGTTCCCGGGCTCTGGCATGAGGTCTCTCGCTACCCCCGGGCAAGGGTCGTCGGGATCGATCTGGACGGCGACGAGGTGATCCTCGAAGGCGAGGGGCTGCTCGCGCAGGCGCTCCAGCACGAGACCGATCACCTCGACGGGATGCTCTACCTCGATCGCCTCGAGCAGGCGGACCGCCGCCTGGCCATGAAGCAGATCCGCGAGTCGGACTGGTTCTGACGCGTCCCGCGCCGACTACGACAGCGAGACGTTCGTCGTGTTCACCGGCACGCTGTAGAGGTCGTCGACCGCGCCGGCGAAGTCGTCCAGGATCACGTTCCGCTTGATGCTGAGCTTCGGGGTGAGGTGACCGCTCGCCTCGGTCCATTCCGTGGGCAGCACGGTGAACTTACGGATCGACTCGGCGCGGGAGACGAGGGCGTTCGCGGTGTCGACCGCTCGCTGGACCTCGGCGATCACGGCCGGATGGGCGGACGCATCGGCGAGGGTCATGTCCGCCGGCAGGTCGTGGTTGGCGAGCCACGTGGGGAGCATCTCGGAGTCCAGCGTGATGAGGGCCGAGATGAACGGGCGCTGGTCGCCGACGACGACGACCTGACCCACGACCGGATTGGCGCGGATCGGATCCTCGAGAACCGCCGGTGCGACGTTCTTCCCGCCCGCGGTCACGATGATCTCCTTCTTCCGGCCGGTGATCGAGAGGAAGCCCTCGGCATCGAAGGACCCGACGTCGCCGGTGCGGAACCAGTCGCCGTCGAAGGCCGCCGCGGTCGCCTCCGGGTTGCGCCAGTACTCCTTGAAGACGTTGATCCCGCGCACCTCGATCTCGCCGTCCTCGGCGAGGCGGATGCCGACGCCCGGAAGAACGGGTCCCACTGTGCCGATCTTGGTCTTGGTCGCGAGGTTCACCGTCGCGGGTGCCGTCGTCTCGGTGAGTCCGTATCCCTCGAGGACCGTGATCCCGAGGCTCGCGAAGAAGTGACCGAGTCGCTCGCCGAGGGGTGCGGACCCGGAGATCGCGTAGACCACGCGACCGCCCATGGCCGTGCGCAGGGTGCTGTAGACCAGACGGTCGAACAGGCGGAAGCGAAGCCCGAGCAGGAAGGGCACCTTGCGGCCCTCCTGGAGCGCGCGGGAGTGATCGATCGCCGTCTTCGCCGCGGCGCGGAAGATCCGACCCTTGCCACCCGACTCGGCCTTCTGCTCGGCGGAGTTGTAGACCTTCTCGAAGACGCGCGGGACGGCCAGGAGGAAGGTCGGCTGGAACGATCCGAGCGCCGGCAGCAGCTGCTTCGTGTCGGGCTGGTGTCCCGTCTTGACTCCGGCATGCACGTCGAGGATCGAGATGAACCGCGCGAACACGTGGGCGGTGGTGATGAAGAGCAGCGTGGACGCTCCGGGCGTGTCCACGACCTCCTTGAGGGACTTGGCCGAGTTGCGCGCGAGCTCGACGAAGTTGCTGTGGGTCAGGACGCACCCCTTGGGGCGCCCCGTCGACCCGGACGTATAGATGAGGGTCGCGATGTCCGACCCCTTGGCGAGATTCCGCCGGCGCTCGATCTCCTCGTCCGGGACCGCCTCGCCCTGGGCGCTCAGCGTCGCGAGGTCACCGTCGTGCATCTGCCACGCGGCACGGATGAGGGGGAGGTCCTCGCGTGCCGCCGCCAGACGATCGGCGTGCTCGGGCAGTTCGGTGATGCACGCGATCGCGCCGGAGTCGGACAGGTTCCACTGGATCTGGGCGGAGGAGCTGGTCTCGTAGATCGGCACCATGACCGCACCGGCGTAGAACAGCGCGAAGTCGACGAGAGTCCACTCGTACGTCGTGCGAGCGATGAAGCCGACCTTGTCGCCCGGCTCGATGCCGGCGGCGGCGAATCCCTTGGCGAGGGCGACGACCTGCCGCTGGAACTCGGAGGCGGAGATGTCCCGCCATCCTTCGCCGTCGGGGACCGCGAACAGCGCGAGATCCGGCGTCGCCCTGACGCGCTCGGCCAGCAGGTCGGTGATGTTCGCCTCCGGGTCCGCGGGGACGATGGGGGGGACTTCGAACTGAACGGCGCTCATGGCGGCAACTCCTTCGGTACCGGACCTTCTCGGGCAGGCTCTCCCTGCCGAGTCTAACCGGGCCGTCCGGATGCCGGTCACGGAACTGAGTCCGACGCTCAATGACACTGAGTCCGAGGGCGGGGAGAGGACCGCCCTCGGCGCCGGTCAGGACGTCGGTCGTCCGGCTAGACTGCATCGGTGCTCACAGTCGGGATCGACATCGGCGGAACGAAGATCGCCGGCGGCGTCGTAGACAGCGACGGCACGATCCTCGAGAAGGTGCGCGTCGATACCCCGCTCGACACCCGGGCGCTCGCGGATGCCGTGATCGACATGGCGCATCACTTCACGGCATCGCACGATGTGTCGGCGATCGGCGTCGCGGCGGCGGGATTCGTCTCGAAGGATCGCTCGACGATCATCCACGCACCCAACATCGCCTGGCACGACGAGCCGCTGCGAGACATCCTGCAGGCGCGCTTGAGCCTGCCCGTGCGGATCGAGAACGACGCGAACGCGGCGGGGTGGGCGGAGTACCGTTTCGGCGCCGGTCGAGGCCACACCGACATGGTGATGCTCACGCTGGGCACCGGGGTGGGTGGGGCGATCGTCTTGGGCGGCTCGCTGTTCCGCGGCGGACACGGAATCGCCGGCGAGCTCGGACACACGCGGTTCATCCGCGACGGTCGGCCGTGCGGATGCGGGCAGAACGGCTGCCTCGAGCAGTATGCCTCCGGCCGCGCCCTTCAGCGGGAAGCGGAGGACATCGCCGACCGGTTCCGGGACGGTTCGGGGGCCGCACTCGCGAACCTCCGCGCCGAGGTGGGCACGATCTCCGGGCCGGCCGTGTCGAGGCTGGTGCTCGCGGGGGATGCGGGCGCCGTCGAGGCTCTTCGACGGGTCGCCACGGCATTGGGGGAGGCGTGCGGCGGATTCCAGGCCGTGCTCGACCCCGAGGTGTTCGTGATCGGCGGCGGCGTGGCCCAGCTGGGCGAGGATCTGCTCAGTCCGGTCCGCATCGCGTACGAGACCTCGCTCCCCGGCTATGGCGAGCGCCCCGTCGCCGAGTTCGCGATCGCGCAGCTGGTCAACGACGCAGGCATCATCGGTGTCGCGGACCTCGCGGCGGGGAGCGAGTAGGCCGATGTTCTACTGGCTCATGAAGTACGTCGTCATCGGACCGATCGTGAAGGCGATCTTCCGGCCGTGGGTCGTCGGCCGCCGGAACATCCCCATCGAGGGTGCCGCCATCCTCGCGAGCAACCACCTCTCGTTCGCGGACTCGATCTTCCTCCCCCTGATGATCGATCGTCCGATGGCGTTCCTCGCGAAGAGCGACTACTTCACCGGCAAAGGCATCAAGGGCTGGGCGACGCGGCTCTTCTTCAAGGCGACGGGACAGCTTCCGATCGACCGATCGGGGGGCAAGGCATCCGAGGCGTCGCTCAACACGGGATTGCAGGTGCTCGGCCGCGGAGAGCTGCTCGGCATCTACCCCGAGGGCACGCGCAGTCCCGACGGCAAGCTCTACCGCGGACGCACGGGCATCGCGCGCATGGCGCTGGAGGCCCACGTCCCGGTCGTCCCGGTCGTGATGGTCGACACCGACACGATGATGCCGATCGGCCGACGGCTTCCGCGCATCGTCCGGGTGGGTGTCGTCATCGGCGAGCCGCTCGACTTCTCGCGCTTCGCCGGCATGGAGGGGGACCGCTACATCCTCCGCTCGGTCGCGGACGAGATCATGGTGGCGCTCCAGCGTCTGGGCGCACAGGAGTACGAGGACGTGTACGCCTCCAGCGTGAAGGATCGTCTGGCCTCGCCGGCGAAGTCATGACGCTCCGGGCGCCGATAGACTGACCGGATGCTCCAGCAGCTCGACCCCCTCGACCACTGGCGGACCCTGCCGATCAAGCAGCAGCCGCAGTGGACCGATCCGGACGCCGTCGCGGCCGTCTCCGCGGAGATCGCGACGCTCCCTCCGCTCGTGTTCGCGGGCGAGGTCGACAACCTCCGCGACAGGCTGGCGCGCGCCGCGTCCGGCAAGGCGTTCCTCCTCCAGGGGGGGGACTGCGCCGAGACGTTCGCGGGAGCGACCGCCGAGCAGATCCGCAACCGGATCAAGACCGTGCTGCAGATGGCTGTCGTGCTCACGTACGGTGCGTCCATGCCCGTCGTGAAGATGGGCCGTATGGCGGGCCAGTTCGCCAAGCCCCGGTCGAGCGACACCGAGACGCGCGGCGATGTGACGCTCCCCGCCTACCGCGGCGACATCGTCAACGGCTACGACTTCACCGAGGCGTCCCGGCGCGCCGATCCCCAGCGCCTGCTGAAGGGGTACCACACGGCCGCGTCCACGATCAATCTCATCCGCGCCTTCACCCAGGGCGGGTTCGCGGACCTCCGCGAGGTGCACAGCTGGAACAAGGGCTTCGCGGAGAACCCGGCGAACCAGCAGTACGAGCGTCTGGCAGGGGAGATCGACAGGGCGATCAAGTTCATGGAGGCGGCAGGAGCCGACTTCGACGAGTTGCGCCGCGTCGAGTTCTACACCGGGCACGAGGGTCTGCTGATGGACTACGAGCGGCCGATGACCCGCATCGACTCGAGGACGGGGACGCCGTACAACACTTCGGCGCACTTCCTCTGGATCGGAGAGCGGACCCGCGAACTCGATGGTGCGCACGTCGACTACTTCTCGAAGATCCGCAACCCCATCGGTGTCAAGCTGGGGCCGTCGACGACTCCGGAGGCGGCGCTCGAGCTCATCGACAAGCTGGATCCGGAACGCGAACCGGGCCGACTGACGTTCATCACGCGCATGGGAGCGGGAAAGATCCGCGATGCACTCCCGCCGCTGCTGGAGGCGGTTCGCGATTCCGGCGCACGGCCGCTGTGGGTCACCGACCCGATGCACGGCAACGGCATCACCACACCCACGGGCTACAAGACGCGTCGTTTCGACGACGTGGTCGACGAGGTGCGCGGCTTCTTCGAGGCGCATCGTGTCGCGGGGACGTTCCCTGGCGGCATCCATGTCGAACTCACCGGCGATGACGTCACCGAGTGCCTCGGCGGCTCCGAGCGGATCGATGAGGCGACGCTCGCGACGCGCTATGAGTCGCTCTGCGATCCGAGACTCAACCACATGCAGAGCCTCGAGCTGGCCTTCCTCGTGGCCGAGGAGCTCGAGAAGCGCTGAGCCCGCGGATCAGGACCCGGCGAACAGGATCTTCACCTTCGTGCCGGGCAGTTGCAGGGTGCCCGTCGCCGGATCCGTGCCCGTCGCGGGGAAGATGTCCCAGAACGGTGAGTTCTCCAACGACGTCAGCGGAGTGAAGCCCGCCTTCTGCAGTGCCGTGAACGCCTCATGCACGGTCATCCCGTTGACCGGCGGCACGGCGATGGGCTGAGGGCCCTTCGACACCACGAGCGTCGTCGAGTCGCCGGGTCGCCACCAGCCGCCGCCGCTCCGGGCGCCCATGCTGACCACGGAGCCCTTCGCGACATCGCTGCTGTACGCCTCGGTGCGGTCCGACACCGTGATGCCGAGTCCCTTCAGGGTCTGGACAGCGTCGTCCGCGGGCTTGCCGACCACGCTGGGGAGCGGACCGAGCGAGACCCAGAGGGTCGCCGAGTCGCCCTGGTGCGCCGTGCAGCCCTTGCCGCACTCCACGTCCTTGCCTCCTCCGGCCGGATGGATGAGCGTCCCCACGACGGTCCCGGCGGCGTAGTCCGTGTAGAACGTGGTGTTCTTCGCATCCACCTCGATGTGGTCGGTGGCGAGGATGCCGCGGGCGTCGCTCTCGCTCTTCGCGATCAGCGCGGGGATCGTGGCGACCGCCGGGCCGAGGGACATCACGACATCGACGCGAGCGTCTTTGTCGACACGGCTGCCCGCGCGCGGCTCGGTTCGGATCGCCCGCCCGGCCGCGACGTCCAGGCTGTACTCGCTCTTCTGCGTGGCCCGCAGGCTCTGCGCCGCCAGCGCGATGCGTGCCTGGTCGAACGTCTTCCCCTCCACGGCAGGGATGGCGACGAGCGAGCCCGGGCCTGATCCGAACCACCATCCGGTGCCCCCGGCCAGGACGGCGAGCACGAGCACGAGCGCCACGAGCCACGCGCCCTTGGCCGCACGGCTCTTCGTCCGACGACGCAGACGGGTGGCGTTGTCGGCGTCGTCCACTGCGGCGCTCGTGACGGCGGTGGTCATCGCGTTGGAGGGGAGGACCTTGGTGAACTCGTCGGAGTCGAGCTGATCCGCCGACGTGACTCCCGCGACCGCGAGCGTGCGCTGCACCTGCGGCGCGATACCGAGCTGCTGCTCGATCTCGCGCAGACGATGGAGCATCTCGTCGGCGTCCGCCGGCCGGTCGTCCGGCGTGCGTTCGGTGGCCCACAGGACGAGCTCGTCGAGTGGCTCGGGGATCCCCGGGTTCTTCACGCTCGGGCGCGGCACGGAGTCGGTCGCATGCTGGAAGGCGATCTGCATCGGCTGCTCGCCCTTGTACGGCTGCTCGCCCGTGAGCATCTCGTAGAGCATGATGCCCAGCGCGTAGATGTCGCTGCGAGCGTCGGCGGTCCCGCGGGTCACGAGTTCGGGCGCGAGGTAGGCGATCGTTCCGAGGAGCATCTGGCCCGTCGCCGTGTTGGCGGTGGTGGCGCGAGCGAGGCCGAAGTCCCCGATCTTGATGCGGCCGTCCTCGGCGAGGAGAACGTTCTCGGGCTTGACGTCCCGGTGCACGATGCCGGCGCGGTGCGCGGCGGCGAGTCCGGACAGCACGGCGTCCATGATGGTGATCGCCTGGGGGATCGTCAGCCGCCGCTGCTCCCGGAGGAGGTCTCGGAGGGTGATCCCCGGAAGATACTCCATGACGAGGTACGCCATGTCGTCGTCCTGGCCCTGGTCGAACACGTTGACCACGTTCGGGTCGGCGAGCCGCGCCGCGGCTCGGGCCTCCTGGATGAACCGGCTCTGGAACACCGCATCGTCGCTGAGGTGCCCGTGCATGACCTTGAGGGCGACGCGACGCTCGAGCCGCAGATCGGTCGCCACGTACACGGTCGCCATGCCCCCGCGCGCGATTCGCGCACGGACCCGGTATCGGCCGTCGACCAGACGTCCGATCAGCGGGTCGGCCTGCTGACTCGTGCTCACCCTCGAAGTCTACGGAGCGCCGCCTGAGAGCCAGGGGAGCGGCGCACCCGGGAAACGGTCGCGAGGGCGGTCAGCCGAGGGCGGCGAGCCATGCGTACGCGGGCTTCTCCCATTGCGCGTAGCGATCGGGGTAGGCCGAGATCTGGACGGCTTGCGCCGCCTGGGCGAACGTCATCTTCTTCCATCCGGGGATGTCCAGCAGGCCGCGGGTGCGCGTGCCGTTCGGGTCGCTCGCCCCGCCGTAGAACGCCCGGGCGGATCGCGAGGCATCGCGGATCTGGGCGGCGCTTCCCCAGCCTGTGCTGGGCCGTTGCTGGAAGAGTCCGAGCGAATCGCGGTCGCCCCAGCTCAGGTTCCGCAGACCGGACTCCTGCATCGCCGTCCCGAGGGCGATGGCGATGCCGCGGTCGGGCACGCCGAGGTTCCGTCCTGTCGCGATGATGAGCCGCGCGTTGGCCGCCTGTTCTGCGGTCAGCCCGAGGGCGCTGCTCTTCCCGGGGATCCTCAGTCTCTGCCCCGGGTAGATGATCGAGCCCCGCGTCAGACCGTTGGCCGCGAGGACGGCGGCGACGCTCGTCCCGTGGCGGCCTGCGATTGCGGTGACGGTGTCGCCCGCCTTCACGACGTACACCGTGGCGGCGGACTTCGCTGCGACGGGGGCCAGCGCGGGCGCGGCCGCGGCCGGGGCGCGCCCCGGGATGGACAGCCGCTGTCCGGGGAAGATGACGGATGACCACCCGAGGCGGTTCGCGGCCAGCACGGAGGAGACGCTGACGCCGTGACGGCGCGCGATCGCCGAGACCGTGTCGCCCGGGCGAACGACGTAGACGGTCCTCGACTGCTGCGGTGTCGCGGGCGCCGCGTTCGTGACGGCTCGGAGTCGCAGAACCTGACCGGGGTGGATGACCGAGGACCACGTCAACCCGTTCCAGGACAGGACGTCGGCGGTGCGGAGGCCGAAGCGTCCGGCGATCGCGCTGACGGTGTCGCCGCGCGCGACGGTGTAGGTCGAGGGTGTCTTCGCCGCGGCCGGAGCCGCGGACGTGCGCGCCTCCTTCTCGATGAGCGCCTCGCGGACATCGCTGGGCTCGACGGCGTGCGCCGACGATCCGACCAGCGTCATCGCGATCGAGCCGGCGATCGCGGCCGGCAATGCGGCCGCGGCGCGGCGGGTGCGGAGTGCATGTCGCAAGAGCTTTTCCCCCCTCTTATGGACTCAGCCACGCTGTCACGGAAGTAAAGCAGTGTCAACAGGAGAGGACTATGAGGCTGAAGTGACAGGAGTGGTGTGCTCCCTCTCGCGGGAGGTGAGATAGTGGCTTCGTGACCGGCGAGAATGCAGCGCAGATCCCGACAGAGTGGCTGAGCCTCCCCGAGCTCGTGGAGATTCTCGGAGAGCCGCTGGGCCGCGTGCGTCGTCTGCTCGACGAGCGGCACCTCGTCGCCACGCGCCGGAAGGGCCCCCTCACCGTGCCTGCGGCATTCATCGTCGACGGGCACCCGCTGTCTTCGCTGCGCGGGACGCTCTTCGTGCTCCACGACGCGGGCTTCTCCGACGACGAGGCGATCGATTGGCTGCTGACGGCAGAGGATTCGATCGGCGCGGCCCCCATCGAGGCCCTCCGCGCGGGGCGCAAGAGCGAGGTCCGCAGGGTCGCGCAGACGCTCGCGTGATGCTGTCCCGCGGCTCCCGCTCAGGCGGAGCGGGTGGTGGCCGCGCGTGCGAGGTCGCGCAACTCGCCGACCGCCGCGTGTCCCAGGCGAGCGCCAGACAGCGCGCGATCGGCCTCGCGGGCGAAGTCGGAGATGAGAGTCTCGACGCGGTCCAGCGCCCCGGTGTCGCGGATGGTGCGTTGGAGTGCGGCGATCTGGACATCGTCGAGTGACGGGTCGCCGATGAGCTCATCGACGAGGGCGCGCGGACCGGCCGGGAGCGATTCTCGCGCGAAAGCGACCAGGACCGTGCGCTTCCCCTCTCGCAGGTCGTCCCCGGAAGGCTTGCCCGTCACGGCCGCGTCGCCGAAGACGCCGAGGATGTCGTCCCGCAGCTGGAAGGCCATCCCCACGGGATGACCGAAAGCGCCCAGGGCCGCGAGCTGCGCGTCATCCGCGCCCGCGAGGGCGGCGCCGATGAGCAGCGGCTGCTGGATGCTGTACCTCGCGGACTTCAGCGATGCGACGCGGAGCGCGCGGGACGCGTGACGATCGTCCGGCTCGGTGCGGAACGCGGATTCCTCGGCCACGTCGAGGAACTGGCCGATCGTCACGTCGCGGCGCATGAGCGCGTACTGCGCGCGCGCGGCGGACGCTCGCGAGGACGCGCTGGACGCGATGCCCGCCTCGAGAAGATCGTCGCTCCACGCCACCAGGAGGTCCCCGAGAAGCACGGCTCCGGCGCGACCGAACGCCTCCGGATCGCCGGTCCACCCCGCCGCTCGATGCGCGGCCTCCAACGCGCGGTGCGCGGAAGGCCGTCCTCGGCGGGTGTCGGAGTTGTCGATGATGTCGTCGTGGACGAGAGCCGCGGCATGGAAGATCTCGAGTGCCGCCGCGGCCGCGAGCAGATCGTCGGCGAGCTCCGCGGCCGGGCCCGCGGCCTCCGCGACCGCGCGCCATCCGGCGATGCAGAACCGGGCGCGGAGGCGCTTGCCACCGGACACGGCGGCGACCCCCGCCTCGACGATGAGCTCCGCTTCATGGCCCATCTCTGCGGTGGCCACGCGCTGGGCCATGAAGAAGTCGTCAAGACGCTGGGAAACCGCCTCGATCGGATCCGGAGAGGGCGTCACGGGCCTAGCCTAGTGATCGAGCGCGCGCGTAGAATCGACGCCACCAGCACATCCGAGGGGGATGCATGCCACTCTCCGAACAAGAGCAGCGTCTGCTCGATGAGATGGAGCGCCATCTCATGCACAACGACGCCGACGTCGTGACGGCGTCGCGCGACGGTCGCACGCTCAGCTATCGCAACATCGTCTACGGCACTGTGCTCGTGCTCGTCGGTCTGGGGGGCCTCATCGCGGGCGTCGCCGGACGCGGCGCGATCGGACTCGTCATCGTCGGGGTCGTCGGGTTCGTGCTGATGCTCGGCGGCGTGATTCTCGCCGTGACCCCCACGCGAGCCGCTTCTCCCCGGCCCGTGCAGACAAGCGCTCCTTCGACGCCGAGGAAGTCCGCATCCTTCATGGACCGGATGAACGACCGCTGGGACAGGCGGCAAGAAGACCACTGATCACGGGCGGAGCGCCCACCATCGACACCGACCTCCGGGTCGGTGTTTTTTTGTGCCCTGATGCTCTTGGGGAGCGCTGATGGGGGTCGCATGCTGATTGTGGTGGCTAAGTGGAGGATAGTGGAGTAAAGTGGCGGACAACCTCGCGGGGGCCGGACGAAGGGGGTGAGCGCGCATGCTGCTCGGCACGCACACTCCCAAGCTCGACGACAAGGGCCGCGTGATCCTTCCGGCGAAGTTCCGCGATGACCTCGGCGACGGGATCGTGGTGACCCGAGGGCAGGAGCGCTGCCTCTACGTGTTCAGCACGGACGAGTTCGAGCGCATCCACGAGCGCATCCGCGAGGCGCCGCTGAGCAACAAGCAGGCGCGCGATTTCCTCCGCATGTTCCTGTCCGGGGCGAGCGCCGAGAAGCCGGACGGCCAGAACCGCATCACGATCCCTCCGCCGCTGCGCGCCTACGCCGGTCTGGAGAAGGAGCTCGTCGTGACGGGCGTCGGCGCCCACGCCGAGATCTGGAACGCCGACGCGTGGAACGCCTACGCGGAGGGCAACGAGGAGAACTACGCAGAGATGGAGCAGGAGGTGATCCCCGGGCTCTTCTGATCCCTGATCGTGACTCCCAGCCGCTCACGCCCTGACGCACTTCCCCGGCGCCAGGTCAGAGCGGATGGGGATCAGGATCCGGGATCAGATCGCAGGACCCGAGTCATCATGGACCTTCGCGACATCCACACCCCCGTCATGCTCGGGCGCTGCCTCGCACTGCTCGGTCCGGCGCTCTCGCGGGAGGGCGCCGTCCTGGTCGACGCGACCCTGGGCATGGGCGGACACGCGGAGGCATTCCTGGAACGCTTTCCGGATCTGCGTGTGATCGGACTCGACCGCGATCGGGACGCCCTCAGGATCGCGGGGGAGAGGCTCGCACGGTTCGGCGAGCGCATCGTCTTCGTGCACACCGTGTACGACGGGATCGCGGACGCCGTGCGGGGCGTCGGCGCACCCGCTGTCGACGCCGTGCTGTTCGACCTCGGCGTGTCCTCGCTCCAGCTCGATGAGGCGGAGCGCGGCTTCTCCTATGCGCGGGACGCGCCCCTGGACATGCGGATGGACCAGAGCACAGGGATCACGGCCGCCGACGTCCTTGCGACCTACGGCGAAGGCGACCTGCGCAGGATCTTCGAACGCTACGGCGAGGAGAAGCTCGCCGGCCGGTACGCTCGCGCGATCATCTCGGCGCGCAGCGACGGGCGGATCGAGCGCTCCGGGCGGCTGGTCGAGATCCTCGTCGCAGCGACGCCGGCCGGGGTGCAGCGAGCGGGTCATCCCGCCAAGCGGGTCTTCCAGGCTCTGCGCGTCGAGGTGAACGCCGAGCTCGCGGCGGTCGAACGAGCCATCCCCGCGGCCCTCGGCGTCCTGGCCGTCGGCGGCCGCATCGTGGTCCTCTCGTACCAATCGCTCGAGGACCGCATCGTCAAGCGGGCGTTCGCCGACGCCACGACCTCGACCGCTCCCGCCGGGCTCCCCGTCGAGCTCCCCGAACACGCGCCCCGCTTCCGGTTGCTCGTGAAGGGCGCGGAGTTGGCCTCCGACGAGGAGCGCGCGACGAACTCGCGCTCCGCCCCGGTCCGTCTGCGCGCCGCTGAGCGCATCCGCGAAGACATCCCCACCAAGGAGGCGGCGTGAGCACAGCGACGGCGATGACGCCGGCACCGGTCCGGAAGGCCGCCGCTCCGGTCGAGCATCCGGGGCGGCGGCTGCACGCCATCCCGACCCCGACGCGTCGCCGCCGTCCGCGGCTCGCATACGGCATCGTCGCCGTGGCGGGGGCGATCGCGATCGCGGTGGCGCAGATGGTCTTGTCGATCATGACGACGCAGACCTCCTACCAGCTCTCGTCGCTCACGTCGCAGCAGCGCCAGCTCACGTGGCAGAAGCAGATCCTGACCGATGAGGTCGCGGGACTCAGCTCGCCGCAGTACCTCGCGGCGAACGCGGCGGCGCTGGGCATGGTCATCGACGAGTCGCCGAGCTACCTGCGCCTCAGTGACGGAAAGCTGCTCGGCCCCAGTCAGGCGGCGGCAGGAACCTCATCGGTGGACCCCCTTCACCGCGGGGCGGTGCCCAACTCGCTGATCGCCTCGACCCCGCTCGTCACGCAGCCCGACGCCACCATCGACGGGGTCCCCACCCCCACCGATCCCACGACGGATGCGACGACACCGGTCCCGTTGACCGACGGTCTGCCCGTACCGAGCACACACTGATCACATGACGACCCGCGCCACTCGCAGCCCGCGCCGCCGCACCGTCATCGCACTCGGGGTCGTCCTCGCGATCCTGGCGGTGTTCATCGTGCGGCTCGTCGACATCCAGGTGGTCAACGCGAAGGAGAACATCCGCGACTCGATGGCGTACGGACTCAGCGCCTCGCAGAAGCTCACCGGCAACAGGGGCACGATCGTCGACTCATCCGGCCAGACGCTGGCCGTGAGCTCGCTCGACTACGACTGCCAGTTCACCCCCGTCAACGTGGGGCCGGTCGCACGCGCGGGCGCAGACGGCAAGGCCGTCAAGGTGCCGTGGGACGAGGTCGCGGACGAGATCGCCCACATCACAGGGAAGACGGGGGACGAAGTGCGCGCGATCGTCTCGGACGCGCTCGCGACGAACGCCAGATCGCAATACGCGCTCCTCGGCCGCGGCTACACCACCGAGCAGTACCGTCAGCTGATGGAGCTCGGGACGGACTTCATCACCTGCCTGCCCGAACCCTCCCGTACGTACCCCAACGGCGCGGTGGCCGGCAACCTCCTCGGCTTCCTCTACGGCGACGGCAAGCTCGCCGGTCTCGAGCAGAGCGCGAATGCATGCCTGTCCGCGAAGGACGGCTCGCTGCAGTTCCAGAAGGGCAAGGACGGGGTCATCATCCCCGGCACCGAGGTCGAGAAGCCCGCGGTGAACGGGGGCACGGTCAAGCTCACGATCGATCTCGATCTGCAGTGGTACCTGCAGCAGCTCGCCGCCCAGGCGAAGCAGGACATGGGTGCGAAGTTCGCCACCATCACCGTGGTGGAGGTGAAGACGGGCAAGATCAAGGCCGCCGCCGAGTACCCGTCCGTGGATCCGAACAACTACGACGCACCCGGCTCGTATCTCAACAGCCAGATCTTCGGGGGCACGTTCGAACCGGGTTCGACCTTCAAGGGGATCACGGCCTCCACGCTGATCGACGCCGCGGGGCAGACGCCCACGTCCACCGCGGAGGTCCCGAGCACGGTGACCTTCCCGAACGGCGCGAAGGTCCGCGACGCCTTCGTCCACCCCACGTACGACTACACGCTCGCCGGGGTGCTGATCGACTCGTCGAACGCGGGCGCGTCGGTGTTCAGCCAGCGGGTCAGTCCGACCGTCCGCTACGACTACCTCAAGAAGTTCGGCATCGGCTCCGGAAGCGCCGTCGATTTCCCCGGGCAGGCGAAGGGGGTCGTGCACCCCGTGAAGAACTGGGACAACCAGATGCTGTACGACACGTCGTACGGACAGGGCCTGACGACGACGGTGCCCGAGCTCATGGGCGCCTACGACGGCATCATCAACGGCGGCGTGAAGATGCCGCTCTCTCTGGTCGAGTCGTGCACGAGGGCCGACGGCACGGTCGTCACGCCCGCGACGCCGAAGCCGACGCGGGTCATCAGCGCGCAGACGTCGGCGCAGATGCGCGAGATCTTCGAGAACGTGGCGCTGCAGGCGACCTACGCGGACCAGATCAAGATTCCCGGCTACCGCATCGGCACGAAGACCGGTACCGGCCAGATCTCGAACAACGGTCACGGCTACAAGAGCGGCGTCTACTACACGACGATGATCGGTTTCGCGCCCGCCGACGATCCGCAGTACCTCGTCGCCGTCACCCTCGACGAGCCGACCAAGATAACATCGTCTTCGGCCAACGCGCCGTACTTCCAGAAGGCGATGACCCAGGTCCTGAAGACGTTCCGGGTGATGCCCTCCACGACGAACCCGACGATCCTGCCGAAGTTCGGCTGATCGTCTCGCCCCTCACAGATGATCGCACTCACCCTCGCCCAGATCGCCCACGCCGTCGGCGGAGCCCTGCACCCCGTACCGGGCGAGTCGGCGGAGACGGTCGTCTCGGGTGCCGTCGACACCGACTCGCGGGAGATCGGGCCCGGGGGCGTGTTCGTCGCGAAGCGCGGCGAGGCGACGGATGGGCACCTCTACGTGGACGCGGCGGTGGCGTCGGGCGCGGTCCTCGCGATCGTCGAGCACCCGGTCGCAGCCTCGGTGTCGCAGATCGTCGTGCGCGACGCCGTCGAGGCGCTGTCGGATCTGGCGCGCCATGTCGTCGGCACGATGCGCGCAGCGGGCGGCCTGCGCATCGTGGGGATCACCGGCTCCAACGGCAAGACCACCACGAAGAACATGCTCGCGCGCATCCTCCGGGACGAGGGGGAGACCGTCGCCCCCAAGGCCTCGTTCAACAACGAGGTCGGCGCGCCGCTCACCATGCTGCGGGTCACCGAGACCACGCGCTTCCTCGTCAGCGAGTTCGGGGCGAGCGCGCCAGGGGCGATCGCGAAGCTCGCCGGTCTTGTCGAGCCGGACGTCGGCGTCGTGCTCATGGTGGGGATGGCGCACGCGGGCGGCTTCGGGGGGATCGAGGAGACGCAGCGGGCCAAGTCCGAGCTCGTGCAGGCCGTGCGACCGGGGGGTCTGGCAGTCCTCAATGCGGACGACGCGCGGGTCGCGGCGATGGCCTCCATCGCGCGCGAGCGAGGGGTGTCCGTGCGCTGGTTCGGCACCGGCCCCGACGCAGAGGTGAGGGCGGCCGATGTGGACGTCGACGCCTCAGGGACGCGCTGCACCGTCGTCGTCGACGGATCGCGCCTCCCGCTGCGGCTCCAGGTGCTCGGCGCCCATCACGTGATGAACGCCCTCGCCGCGATCGCCGCGGCCACCGCGCTCGGCGTCGCACCCCAGGACTGCATCGACCGGCTGGAGACCGTGGAGCTGGCCGAGCGGTGGCGCATGCAGCCGCTCGGCTCCGAGCGCGTGCGGATCATCAACGACGCCTACAACGCCAGCCCGGACTCCATGGCAGCCGCGCTGCGAACTCTCGCGCAGATCACGCGACCCGATCAGCGCATGGTGGCCGTTCTCGGCGCGATGAGCGAGCTGGGCGAATACGCGGGCGAGGAACACGATCGGATCGGCGAACTCGCCGTGCGCCTTCGCATCCCGCGCATCGTCATCGTCGGGCCGGAGGCGCGCCGGATGTTCTTGGCGGCGGTCGGCGAAGGCTCATGGGACGACGAGGCGGTCTTCTTCGCGACGGCCGACGACGCGTTCGAGTACCTGTTGACGGAGCTGCGGGACGGCGATCGCGTGCTGGTGAAGTCGTCCAACGCCGCGGGCCTCCGATTCCTCGGCGATCGTCTGGGAGAATCGTTCTCGTGAGATCACTCCTGACCGCAGCGGCGATCTCGCTGGCATTCACCCTCTTCCTCACTCCTGTCTTCCTGAGACTGTTCCGGAAGTGGGGCTGGGGACAGGTCATCCGGACCCCGGACGACATCCGCAACCCCAGCCACGCCGAGAAGCGCGGCACGCCGACCATGGGCGGAACGATCTTCATCGCCGGCACGATCGTCGGCTACCTCGTCGGCTGCTTCGTCGGCAACAACCCACCGACGATCTCCGGCATGCTCGTCATCTGGATGATGGTCGGCTTCGGCGCGGTGGGGTTCATCGACGACTACATGAAGGTCAGGCGTCAACGGAGCCTGGGCCTCAGCGGCTGGCGCAAGATCGTCGGTCAGGTCATCGTGACGGTCCCCTTCGGCGTCACCGCGCTGAACTTCCCGGACGCGTCGCTGCAGACGCCCGCGTCCCCCTACATCTCGCTCTTCCGCGACATCCCCGTGCTCTCCTTCATGGCGTTCGGTCTCGTGGCGGGCTGGGTCCTGTACCTGCTGTGGGTCACGTTCATCGGCGTCGCGTGGTCGAACAGCACGAACGTCACCGACGGGTTGGACGGCCTGGCCGCGGGGGCGGGGATCTTCACCATCGCGGCGATGAGCCTGATCACCTTCTGGCAGTTCCAGCAGTCGTGCTCCGCGGAGTCGCTCGTCGCGGCATATCAGCCGGCCTGCTATGCGACGCGCGACCCGCTCGATCTGACGATCATCGCCGCCTCCTTCGTGAGCGCCCTCGTCGGATTCCTGTGGTGGCAGGCCCCCAAGGCCGAGGTCTTCATGGGAGACGTCGGATCCATGTCGATCGGCGGAGTGATCGCGGCCATGTCGATCCTCTCCCGCACCGAGCTGCTCGCCGTTCTCGTCGCGGGCGTCTTCATCATCGGCCCGGGCTCGGTGATCCTGCAGCGGCTCTACTTCCGTCTCACGCGCGGGAAGCGCCTGTTCCTGATGAGTCCGTTCCACCACCACCTCGAGATGCGCGGGTGGTCCGAGATCCAGATCGTCGTCCGGATGTGGATCATCGCCGGCATGCTCGCAGTCTCGGGCATCGGTCTGTTCTACGTGGAATGGCTGTCGCGCACATGAGTGGGCGCCTCGAGGGGCTGACGAGCTGGCACGCCGACTGGAAGGGGCTCCGCGTCGCGGTGCTGGGCCTGTCGGTGACGGGATTCTCGGTGGCGGACACGCTCGCCGAGCTGGGGGCCGATGTGCTCGTCGTGACGGAGTCGGCGGACGCGGAGTATGCGCGTCTGCTGCCCGTCATCGGCGCGCGGCTGTGGGCCGGACCCCTGGACGCCGTGCCGGACGAGCTCGTGGCGTTCGCCCCCGACGTGGTCGTCGCGTCCCCGGGGTTCTCGCCGCGGCATCCGCTCGTGCTGTGGTGCGACGCGTCGGGGACCCCGCTGTGGGGCGACGTCGAACTGGCCTGGCGCGTTCGCGACAAGATGACCAGGGCCGACGGTTCGCCGGCCGACTGGGTGCTCGTGACGGGCACGAACGGCAAGACCACGACCACGCGGATGACGGCCGCCATGATGGTGCATGGGGGCCTCCGGGCCGCTCCGTGCGGAAACATCGGCGTGCCTGTGCTCGACGCCGTGCGGGACCCGGCCGGGTTCGACCTGCTCGTCGTCGAGCTCTCCAGCCATCAGCTCTGGTATCTCGGGCGGCAGGTGGATGCGGCGGACCCGGTATCGCCGCACGCGAGCGTGTGCCTCAATCTCGCCGACGACCACCTGGAGTGGCACGGCTCGTTCGACGCATACCGCGCCGCCAAATCGGTCGTCTACGCGCACACCCGCGTCGCGTGCGTCTACAACAAGGCGGATGCGGCCACCCTCCGGATGGTCGAGGAGGCCGAGGTCGTCGAGGGTGCGCGGGCCATCGGGTTCGACCTCGGTGTCCCCGGGCCGAGCGACCTCGGCGTGGTGGAGGGGATCGTCGTGGACCGCGCGTTCCTCGAGGAGCGCCGCACGAGCGCCCTGGAACTGGCCACCGTCGCGGAGCTCCGCGAGCACGGGCTGGGTGCGCCCCACATCGTCAGCAACATCCTCGCCGCGGCCGCGCTGAGCCGCTCGGTCGGTGTCGAGCCGGCCGCCGTCCGTGACGCCCTGAGATCCTTCCGGCTCGACCCGCATCGCATCGAGCGCGTCGCCGTCGCGGAGGGCATCACGTGGGTCGACGATTCGAAGGCGACGAACCCGCACGCGGCCGCGTCCTCCCTCGCGGCGTACCCGGGTGCGATCTGGGTGGTCGGCGGTCTGCTGAAGGGTGTCGACATCGCCGATCTCGTCGCCGTGCGCGGGGCCGGGGTCAAAGCGGCGATCGTGATCGGCGTGGATCGCGCGGCTGTCACGGAGGCGTTCGGGCGACACGCGCCGGCGGTGCCGGTGTTCGAGGTGGACGCCGGTGAGACTGAGGACGTCATGGCACGGGTCGTCGAGCTCGCCGGTGGGGTCGCGCGTGACGGGGACGTTGTTCTGCTCGCCCCCGCTGCGGCGTCCTTCGACCAGTTCTCGTCCTACGCCGACCGCGGACGGCGCTTCGCCGATGCGGTGCAGGAATGGATCGGGAGGGGCGCCGGTGGCGGACACGACGACCCGGATCCCCACGACCGCACCTGAGCCCGAGCACCGCAGGGGGCTCGCCGCTCGCGTATCGCTCGGTCGCGTGTTCACGCCTGTCCCGAGCGAGTTCCTCCTCATCGCATCGACGGCGCTCCTGCTGACCGGATTCGGCCTGATCATGGTGCTGTCCGCGACGACCGCGTCCTCCACCGCCGCGGGTTCGACGCCGTACGAGGCCCTGATCAAGCAGGCCGTCTTCGCAGCGATCGGAATACCGCTGATGTTCATCGGCAGCCGGCTCCCCGTGTCGTTCTGGAAGAGGATGGCGTGGCCGGCGCTCATCGGAGCGACGGCCTTCCAGCTGCTGGTGTTCGTCCCGGGGCTCGGCGTATCCGCGAACGGCAACCGCAACTGGATCATGATCGCGGGCGTCCAGGCCCAGCCCGCCGAGTTCCTCAAGCTGGCGCTCGCGCTGTGGCTGGGTTACGTGCTCTACCGTAAGCAGACGCTCCTCGGACTCTGGCGCCACGTGTTCATCCCGGTCGTCCCCGTCACGATCGCGGTCATCGCGACGGTCCTGGCAGGCAAGGACCTCGGGACGACGATGATCCTCGCGCTGATCTTCGTCGCGGCGCTGTTCTTCTCGGGGGTGAAGCTGCGGATCTTCATCATCCCGGTGATCATGGCGGTCGGCGCGATCATCGCGTTCGCTGTGGGGAGCCCGGACCGCATGCGGCGCATCATGAGCTTCCTCAACGCGAACTGCCTCGCGCCGGACCAGTACTACGGGGACTGCTACCAGCCGATGCACGGCGTCTGGGGCCTCGCATCGGGAGGCGTGTTCGGTCTCGGGCTCGGCAACTCGAAGCAGAAGTACGACTGGCTCCCCGCCGCCGCCAACGACTACATCTTCGCGATCGTGGGGGAGGAGCTGGGGCTCATCGGCTGCTGCGTCGCGCTCATCCTGTTCGCGCTCTTCGCGGTCGGATCGTTCCACGTGATCCGCCGCACGCGCGACCCGTTCGTGCGGATCGTGGCCGGAGCGATCACGATCTGGATCGTGGGACAGGCCCTCCTCAACGTCGGTGTCGTGCTGCGGCTCTTCCCCGTCCTCGGGGTGCCGTTGCCGTTCATGTCCCAGGGCGGGACGTCGCTCCTCTCGGTGCTCCTCGCGTGCGGCGTCCTGCTCTCCTTCGCCCGCTCCCTCCCGCTGAAGACGCCCTCGCTCACGCGTTGAGCCCGTCGTCCGCGACGAGCCCGGGCGCGCGACCGCGACCGGTTAGGGTCGTCTGGTGACGACCTACCTCCTCGCCGGCGGCGGCACCGCGGGACATGTGAATCCACTCCTGGCGGTGGCCGACGGCCTGCGCGACCGGGATGCGGACGCTGAGGTGCTCGTCCTCGGCACGCGCGAGGGACTCGAGGCGCGCCTCGTTCCGGAGCGCGGGTACCCTCTGCTGTTCGTCGACAAGGTGCCGTTTCCGCGTCGCCCGGGTGCGGCCGCGGCGACCTTCCCGCGTCGCTTCGCCCGTGCTGTCGCGCAGGCGAGGTCCCACATCCGTGACCACGGGGTCGACGTGGTCGTGGGCTTCGGAGGGTACGCCGCGGCGCCCGCTTACGTCGCAGCACGCCGCGAGGGCGTACCCGTGGTGGTGCACGAGGCGAACGCGAAGCCCGGGCTGGCGAACGTGCTCGGCGCCCGGCGCGCGGCGGCCGTCGGCGTGGCGTTCGAGGGGACGCGGCTCCGCGGTGGCGAGCTCGTCGGGATGCCGCTGCGGCGCGAGATCGCCGACCTCGACCGGGACGCGCTCCGCGGCGCGGCGGCTGCGTTGTTCGGACTCTCCGCGGAACGGCCGACTCTGCTGGTCTTCGGGGGGTCCCTCGGTGCCCAGCGACTGAACGAGGCGTTCGAGGACGCCGGGTCAGCCGTGCTGGACGCCGGGTGGCAGCTGCTCCTCGTGACGGGCGAGCGGTCGGAGCTCGAGGACCCGGGACGGGAGGGGCAGGCGATCCGCCGCTACGTCGACCGGATGGACCTCGCCTTCGCCCTCGCCGACCTCGTCGTCTGCCGCGCCGGGGCGGCGACGGTCAGCGAGATCAGCGCTCTCGGCATCCCGGCGGTCTACGTGCCGTACGCCGTCGGCAACGGCGAGCAGAGTCTGAACGCCGCCGGGGCCGTGCGGACGGGCGCGGCACGGCTGATCCCGGACACCGAGTTCACGGGTGACCGGGTCCGGTCCGAGATCGTCCCTCTCCTGAGGGACCGGGAGGCCCTGGACCGGATGCGGCGGGCCGCGGCATCCACCGGCATCCGCACCGGCACCGCCAATGTCATCTCCCTCGTCGACCGGGCGCTCGGGCGCGCCCTCGGCCGAGGTCCAGGGTCGCCGACCTAGGATTGACGGGTCATGATCAGACCCGACCTGAGCCTTCCCCTCCCCGAACAGATCGAATCCGCGCACTTCATCGGTATCGGAGGATCGGGGATGTCCGGGCTGGCACGGATGTTCCTCGAACGGGGGATCCGCGTGTCCGGCTCTGACCGCGCGGACAGCGCTGCGCTCCGCGACCTCGCCGCGCGAGGCGCCCGCGTCCACGTGGGCCACGACGCCGCGAACCTGGGCGACGCGGACACCGTCGTGCACACCGGGGCGATCTGGCCCGAGAACCCCGAGTACGTGACGGCGAAGGAGCGGGGCCTCGCCGTCATCCACCGCTCGCAGGCGCTCCACTGGCTTATCGGCGGACGCCGGCTCGTGTCGGTCGCGGGGGCGCACGGCAAGACGACGTCCACGGGGATGATCGTGACCGCGCTCCAGCGTCTGGGCGCCGATCCCACCTTCATCAACGGGGGCGTCATCGCTCAGCTCGGCGCATCGAGCGGCTCAGGGTCCGACGATCTCGTCGTCATCGAAGCGGACGAGTCCGACGGGACGTTCCTCCTCTACGACACCGCTGTCGCGCTCATCACGAACGTGGATCCCGACCATCTCGATCATTACGGTTCGGAGGAGGCGTTCGACGCGGCGTTCACCCGCTTCGCCGACCGGGCGGGAGAGGCTGTGGTCATCTCCGCCGACGACGCCGGCGCACGGCGGATCCGCGAGCGTCTCACCCACCCCGGCATCGTCTCGTTCGGCGAGGCGTCCGACGCCGACCTCCGCGTGAGCGCAATCGAGACCGACGGGCCGGTCGCGTTCACGCTGACGCGGGACGGCGTCTCCGTCGACGGGCGCCTGCGCATCCCGGGCGCCCACAATGCGATCAACGCGGCGGGCGCCGTGGCCGTGCTGATGTCGCTCGGCTATGCGCTCGAGCCCGCCCTGCGCGCCGTGGAGGACTTCGGCGGCACCGTCCGGCGGTTCGAGCTGCACGGCGTCGCGCGAGGCGTGAGCGTCTACGACGACTACGCGCACCACCCGACCGAGGTGGCGGCCGCGCTCGCCGCCGCGAGAACGGTCGTGGGCGACGGGCGGATCATCGCCGTCCACCAGCCGCACACCTACTCGCGCACGCAGCACATGTTCCGCGAGTTCGCCGAGGTGCTCGAGTCCCACGCCGACCACACGGTCGTGCTCGACGTCTACGGCGCGCGGGAGGATCCGATCCCCGGCGTGACCGGCGAACTCGTGAGCGGCGCGTTCGCCGACCCCGGCCGCGTGCACTTCGTCGCCGACTGGCAGAGCGCAGCGGACTACACGGCGACCGTCGCGCGCGACGGCGACTACGTCATCACCCTCGGATGCGGCAACGTGTACCAGATCATCCCGCAGGTGCTGGACGCTCTCTCACGCACCTCAGGCGTCGCGCTGCCGTCGGGGGAGTGACCCATGCGCCGCCCCCCGCCCCTGCCGGTGCCCGCGCCGCGACAGGGCGGCTCCGGTCAGGCCGGCTCGTCGAACGATGCGGCTGAACCCGTCGAAACCCCGCCGCCCCTCGGACGGGGCGGCGCCGGTGCCACGAGCGGCACGGGCACGTATCGGCGTCCGGCCGCGCTCTCCACGGCGCCCGCCGATGCGCCTCCGGCAGCGCGCGCCGACGATCCGGTCGCGCCGTCCGGTGACGTGGGGTTGCGCGATGTCTGGCGCGCGTCGCGGGCGCGGCGGCGTGCTCTGCGTGCCGAGGTGCGTCGATTCACCGCCCGCCAGCGTCGACGGCGCGCCGTCTGGATCGGCGCGGTGGCTGCCCTGATCCTGCTCGTTGCGGGAACGTTCGCCGCCGCGTACAGCCCTCTGTTCGCCGTGGAGCGCATCCAGGTGGTCGGGACGCGCACCCTGGATGCCGCCGCCGTGGCGGCAGCGTTGCACGGCGAGATCGGCACACCCCTTCCCCTGGTGGACGACAGCGCGGTGAAGGCCGCGCTCGTGCGGTTCCCGCTCGTCGAGTCGTACACATTGGAAGGCCGTCCGCCGCACGACCTCGTGGTGCGGATCGTCGAGCGCACTCCGGTCGGCGTCGTGAAGACGGCGGCGGGGTACACGGTCGTCGATGCAGCCGGTGTCGCACTGTCCACGACGTCGACGGCACCTTCCGGTCAGCCTGTCATCACCGCCTCCGGCGGGGTCCACTCCGAGGCGTTCGCGTCGATCGGTCAGGTCGTGCGCTCCCTGCCGGCGTCGATCCGCGCGCAGGTCACCGCGGTGGCGGCGGACTCTCCGGACGATGTGACGCTCACTCTCGGCGGGACCCGGACGAGCGTCGTGTGGGGGAGTGCCGACGATTCGGCGACGAAGGCCCTCGTCCTCCAGCAGGTCATGAAGCAGCGGCCGCCGGCGTCCGTTCGCCAGTACGACGTCTCCGCGCCGTCTGCCGTGGTGGTGCGCTGACCGCGAGGCGGATTCCCGTGCGAGTTGGACGACACGCCACGGTGGGTCCACCCGTCCGTGTCGCGTCCGCTTAACGTCGATCACGTGGAATTGCATACCGGGCAATTCTTTAAACCTCTAGCTGAGGTTGAGGGTTTGAGCGGTGTATCGGACGAGACGGAGGCCGGCGTGAGCCAGAACCAGAACTACCTCGCGGTGATCAAGGTGGTCGGCGTGGGTGGTGGCGGCGTCAATGCCGTCAATCGGATGATCGAGCTGGGTCTGCGCGGTGTCGAGTTCATCGCGGTGAACACCGACGCGCAGGCACTGCTGATGAGCGACGCCGACGTCAAGCTCGATGTGGGTCGCGAGCTGACGAGAGGGCTCGGCGCGGGTGCCGACCCCGAGGTCGGCCGGCGTGCGGCGGAGGACCACGCGGAGGAGATCGAGGAGGCACTGGCGGGTGCCGACATGGTGTTCGTCACCGCGGGAGAGGGCGGCGGCACCGGAACCGGCGGCGCGCCCGTCGTCGCGCGGATCGCCAAGTCGATCGGCGCGCTCACGATCGGCGTCGTCACAAGGCCGTTCTCGTTCGAAGGCCGTCGCCGTCAGAGCCAGGCGGACGCCGGCGTCTCGAAGCTGAAGGAGGAGGTGGACACCCTCATCGTCGTGCCCAACGACCGCCTCCTCGAGATCAGCGATCGCGGCATCTCGATGATCGAGGCTTTCGCGACCGCCGACCAGGTGCTGCTGGCCGGCGTGCAGGGCATCACCGACCTCATCACCACACCCGGATTGATCAACCTCGACTTCGCCGACGTCAAGTCGGTGATGCAGGGCGCCGGATCGGCGCTCATGGGCATCGGATCGGCGCGGGGGGCGGACAGGGCGATCAAGGCGGCCGAACTCGCGGTGGAGTCGCCCCTGCTCGAGGCCTCGATCGAGGGTGCGCACGGCGTGCTCCTCTCCATCCAGGGCGGATCGAACCTCGGCATCTTCGAGATCAACGACGCCGCCCAGCTGGTCAAGGAGGCGGCGCACCCGGAGGCGAACATCATCTTCGGCACGGTGATCGACGACACCCTCGGCGATGAGGTGCGGGTCACCGTGATCGCCGCCGGATTCGACGGCGGAGAGCCTCAGACGCGCATCGAGCCGATCACGGCGGCGCGCCCCGCCTCCGCCCCGGTCGTGCCCGAGACCCCCGCCGAGGAGGCGGCGCGCGGTCTGGGCGCGGACGAGCGGGACTCCGTCTCCGTCGCCGCCGTCTCCGAGCCGGCGTACGACTCGGCTTTCGGGGACGACGACCTGGACATCCCCGACTTCCTGAAGTAGTGGACGACCTCGCATCGCGGCTCGCCGATGTCGACGCGCGCATCTCGGATGCCGCTCGCGCGGCGGGCCGCGACCCGTCCGAGCTGACGAGGATCGTGGTCACGAAGTTCCACCCCGCGGCGCTGATCAGCGAACTGTACGCTCTCGGCGTTCGCGACGTGGGTGAGAACCGCCAGCAGGAGCTCACCGCGAAGCGTGCGGAGCTCGGCGGGCTCGCGGGAGTGCGCTGGCACTTCATCGGGCAGGCGCAGACGAACAAGGCGCGTGCCGTCCGTGCGGCGGCCGACGTCGTCCACTCGGTCGACCGGCAGCGGATCGCCGACGCGCTCCACGCGGCATCCGGAGAGGACGAGCGCGTCCTGGACGTGCTCCTCCAAGTCAATCTGACGGACGACCCCGCGCGCGGCGGGGTCGCGCCGGACGAGCTGGAGTCACTCGCCGAGTACACCGCGGGGCTGTCGAGCCTCCGGGTTCGCGGGCTCATGGCCGTGGCACCGCTCGAGGAGCGCCCGGCGGCCGCGTTCGCCCGGTTGGCCGACTACTCCGCCCGGCTGCGCACGGTCGTCCCCGACGCGGGGTGGATCTCGGCCGGCATGACCGCCGACTTCGCCGAGGCGATCGCCGCAGGCGCGACACACCTACGGATCGGCTCGGCAATCACGGGGCAGAGGCCCCCGCGCGGATAGCCTCGAATGAGACGAGCAAACGGAGGATGCGATGTCGAACCCGCTCAAGAAGACCATGGTCTACCTTGGCCTCGCCGACGAGGAAGAGGTCTATGAAGAGCCGGCTCCTCAGCAGAGCGGGCGCAAGGCGCAGACCCTCGAGAAGGCAGCTGCACCCGTGACGCCCATCCATCGCCCGACCGTCGTGCGTCAGCCCGCCCCGTCGGCGATCAACGAGATCCTGACGGTCCATCCCAAGCAGTACCGCGACGCGCAGGTGATCGCCGAGAACTTCCGCGACGGGATTCCGGTCATCATCAATCTCTCGCAGATGAGCGATGCGGACGCGCGGCGGCTCATCGACTTCGCCAGCGGTCTCTCGCTCGGGCTCTACGGTCGCATCGAGCGGGTCACCAGCAAGGTCTTCCTGCTTTCGCCCGAGAACGTCGCCGTCTCGGGCGACGGGGCCGTGGCGCAGGCGGACGCGGAGGCGGCGCCCTTCGCGCAGCCGTAGCCGCCGTGGGCGTGCTCCAACTCATCGCCGCCATCCTCAACGGCGCTCTGCTGCTGTACGTCCTCGTGCTGCTGGCCCGGATGCTGCTCGAATTCATCCCGCTGCTCAATCGCGAGTGGCGTCCACGTGGGGCGGGCCTTGTCGCGGCCGAGGTCGTCTTCACCCTGACCGATCCTCCCATCCGGTTCTTCCGCCGATTCATCCGGCCCGTGCGGATCGGTCCCGTGGCGATCGACTTCGCCTTCACGATCGTGCTGCTGATCTGCTTCGTGCTGCTCGCGATCACCGCCGCGTTCACACGCTGAGGTCCCGCCTCGCACGCGCGGAGGGCGGCGACTATGCTTTCCTGTTATGACCCGTCCGGATGGACCGGTCGGCCCCTGACCTCGGCAAGCCGTTCAGCCCCGAAAGAGGAAGCACCATGGCATTGACTCCGGATGACGTCGTCACCAAGCAGTTTCAGCACGTCAGGTTCAAGGAGGGCTTCGACCCGGACGAGGTCGACGACTTCCTCGACGAGATCGTCGTCGAATGGCGCAAGACGATCGCCGAGAACGACGAGCTGAAGGCGAAGCTCGCGGCCCTCGAGTCCGGATCCGGAGCCGCACCGGCGGCCGCGGAGCCCGTGCAGGAGGCGGCAGCTCCCGAAGAGGCCCCCGCTCCCGCGGCGGCGGTCGCCGAGTCCGCGACCTCGGCAGAGCAGCCGGCTGCCGCGAGCGCCGGGATCATCGAACTGGCCCAGCGCCTGCACGACGAGCATGTCGCCGAGGGCAAGGCGCAGCGCGACCAGCTGATCGCCGACGCTCAGGCGCAGGCGGCGGCGATCGTCTCCGAGGCGGAGGCCAAGGGTCGTGACGAGATGGCCCGCCTCGACAAGGAGCGCACCACCCTGGAGACCCGCATCAGCGAGCTCCGGCAGTTCGAGCGCGACTACCGCGCGCAGCTTCGCACGTACATCGAGGGTCACCTGCGCGACCTGGAGAGCACGGCGACCGGTTCGGGCGCGGCGCCCGTCTCGGCCATCGGTCTCTAGGTCCGTTCTTTGGCAGGTCGAGCTCCGCTCCGTGCAACGGCGGCCGGCATCATCATCGCGATCCTCGCGGTGGTGGTGCTGGCCGCCGATCAGTTCGCCAAGTACCTCGCGCTGACGCATCTCCCGCTGGAGACGCCCGTGCACGTGCTGGGCGACTTCCTCATCCTGTACCTCATCAAGAACGCCGGTGCGGCCTTCTCGCTGGGCACGGGGGTCACCTGGATCTTCACGATCGCCCTGTCTCTGGTCGCAATCGGCATCGTGTGGCTCGCCGCCACCCGCGTGCGGTCGCGAGCGTGGGCGATCATCCTCGGGCTGCTGCTCGGCGGCGTGCTCGGCAATCTGACCGACCGGCTGTTCCGCGCCCCGGGATTCCCCGTGGGGCACGTCGTGGACTTCATCTCCACCCCCTGGATGATGCCGGCGATCTACAACGTGGCGGACATGTTCATCGTGACGATGATGATCGGGGTCGCCATCCTGGTCCTCATCGGCCTGCGACTGGACGGCACGCGCGAACGACGCGCCACGACCAGCGGTGACACACGGACGGGCGGGTCGGCCGTGTCCGTGTCGGACGCCGCCGAGGAGTCCGCCGCCGCTGACGGGAGCCCGACGTCCGTCGAGGGATTCGGCGACGATCGCGATCCGCTGTTCCCCGCCGCGGACCCGGATGCCGGAGCTCCGCGGGACGCGACGGCGACGAGGTCGGCAGGCGACGAGTCGCCCTCGCGGGGCTGACGTGGAGTCGCGCGCACTGCCGGTGCCCGATGGGCTCGACGGCACCAGGGCCGACGCCGCGCTCGCGAAGCTCCTGGGCTTCTCCCGGACGTTCGCCGCGGACGTCGTCGACGCCGGGGGCGTGAGTCTCGACGGCCGCACGGTGGGGAAGTCGGACCGTCTGCGGGCGGGCGCGTGGCTGGAAGTCTCGTGGAGCCCCAAGGCGGAGCCGCGCGTCGAGCCGGTCGATGTCCCCGATCTGGGGATCGTGTACGACGACGACGACATCGTGGTGGTCGACAAGCCGGCGGGCGTCGCGGCTCACCCGTCGCTCGGCTGGGAGGGCCCTACGGTGCTGGGCGCACTGGCCGCCGGGGGGTTCCGGGTCGCGACGACGGGCGCACCTGAGCGGCAGGGCATCGTGCACCGGCTCGACGTGGGCACCAGCGGACTCATGGTCGTGGCGAAGACCGAGCGCGCCTACACGGTCCTGAAGCGCGCGTTCAAGGAGCGCACGGTCGAGAAGATCTACCACGCCGTCGTCCAGGGGCACCCGGACCCGCTGAGCGGGACGATCGATGCTCCGGTGGGCCGGCATCCCACCCATTCCTGGAAGTTCGCGGTCACGCCCGATGGCAAGGACTCCGTGACCCACTACGAGACGCTCGAGGCTTTCCCGGGTGCCGCACTCCTGGAGATCCACCTCGAGACCGGTCGCACGCATCAGATCCGCGTGCACATGGCGGCCGCACGTCACCCGTGCGTGGGCGATCCGCTCTACGGCGCCGACCCGACGCTCTCGGCGCGTCTGGGCCTGACTCGTCAATGGCTGCACGCCCGCGAGCTCTCGTTCGCCCACCCGCTCAGCGGGGACTGGGTGACGTTCATGTCGGAGTACCCGGCCGATCTGGCGCACGCACTCGAGATCCTCCGCGGGAACTGACGCGCAGCGACAGGTGGAACCCTCATCCTGTACGAGAGGGTGACCCCAATCGCCCGCCACAGCGGGTGACTCGCGCCATCAGGAGCCGATCGTGTCAGGGGTGGTTCGTAGACTCAGTGCGTGGCATCCGATTCCTTCGTTCATCTCCATGTGCACAGCGAATACTCGATGCTCGACGGTGCCGCGCGCATCGCCCCGATGGTCCAGGAGGCCGCCCGGCTCGAGATGCCGGCGATCGCGGTGACGGATCACGGCAACACGTTCGCGGCGTTCGAGTTCTACAAGACCGCGAAGGATGCGGGAGTCAAGCCGATCATCGGCATCGAGGCGTATGTGACGCCCGGCACACACCGCGCCGACAAGGCGCGCGTGCGATGGGGCACGCCGGAGCAGAGCGACGACGACGTGTCGGGATCGGGCGCCTACACCCACATGACTCTGCTGTCCGAGACGACCGAGGGCATGCACAACCTCTTCCGACTCTCCTCGCGCTCGAGCATGGAGGGCTACTACTTCAAGCCGCGTATGGATCGCGAGCTCCTTCAGACGTACAGCAAGGGGCTCATCGCGACAACGGGCTGCCCGTCGGGCGAGGTCCAGACGCGCCTCCGCCTTGGGCAGTACGACGCTGCGCGCGCCGCGGCCGCAGAGTTCCAGGACATCTTCGGCCGGGAGAACTACTTCGCGGAGATCATGGATCACGGTCTGTCGATCGAGCGGCGCGTGATGAGCGACCTGCTGAAGATCGCGAAGGACCTCGACATCCCGCTGGTGGGGACGAACGACCTCCACTACACGCATCAGCACGACGCCACGAGTCACGCCGCGCTGCTGTGCGTGCAGTCCGGTTCGACGCTCGACGATCCGAAGCGCTTCAAGTTCGACGGCGACGGCTACTACGTGAAGAGTCCGGCCGAGATGCGGCAGGTGTTCCGCGACCACCCCGAGGCGTGCGACGCGACCCTGCTCATCGCGGAACGCTGCGACGTCGAATTCGACACCAGCGCCAACTACATGCCGCGGTATCCGGTCCCGGAGGGGGAGACGGAGGAGTCCTGGTTCATCAAGGAGGTCGAGCGAGGTCTGCACGCTCGCTATCCGGCCGGGATCCCCGCGGAGGTCCGTGCACGAGCCGACTACGAGACGGGGATCATCGCGCAGATGAGGTTCCCGGGCTACTTCCTCGTCGTGGCCGACTTCATCAACTGGGCGAAGCGCAACGGTATCCGGGTCGGTCCAGGACGCGGCTCGGGTGCCGGTTCGATGGCGGCCTACGCGATGGGGATCACCGATCTCGACCCGCTGCCGCACGGCCTGATCTTCGAGCGATTCCTCAATCCCGAGCGCGTCTCGATGCCCGACTTCGACGTCGACTTCGACGACCGGCGCCGCGGCGAGGTCATCCAGTACGTCACGGAGAAGTACGGTGACGAGCGCGTGGCGCAGATCGTCACGTACGGGACGATCAAGGCGAAGCAGGCCCTGAAAGACGCCGGGCGTGTGCTCGGCTTCCCCTTCAGCATGGGGGAGCGCCTCACCAAGGCGATGCCGCCCGCGGTGATGGGCAAGGACATGCCCCTGGAGGGGATGTTCGACGCGAAGCATCCCCGATACAAGGAGGCGTCCGAGTTCCGGGCGGTCATCGAGGGCGATCCGGCGGCGAAGACGGTCTTCGACACCGCCGTAGGGCTGGAGAACCTGAAGCGGCAGTGGGGCGTCCACGCGGCAGGGGTGATCATGTCCAGCGAGCCGCTGATCGACATCATCCCGATCATGCGGCGTGAGCAGGACGGCCAGATCGTCACGCAGTTCGACTATCCGGCGTGCGAGTCGCTGGGTCTGATCAAGATGGACTTCCTGGGGCTGCGCAACCTCACGATCATCAACGACGCGCTCGACAACATCGAGGCCAACCGCGGCGAGAAGCTCGTGCTCGAGGATCTGGCGCTCGACGACGCAGCGTCCTACGAGTTGCTGGCACGAGGCGACACCCTGGGTGTGTTCCAGCTCGACGGTGGTCCGATGCGGTCGCTGCTGCGGCTGATGAAGCCCGACAACTTCGAGGACATCTCCGCGGTTCTCGCGCTGTACCGGCCGGGGCCGATGGGCGTCGACTCGCACACCAACTACGCGCTCCGCAAGAACGGTCTCCAGGCGATCACGCCGATCCACCCCGAGCTGGAGGAGCCGCTGAAGGAGATCCTCGGCGGCACCTACGGGCTCATCGTCTACCAGGAGCAGGTGATGCAGGCCGCGCAGAAGCTCGCGGGCTACACCCTCGGTCAGGCCGACATCCTCCGCAAGGCGATGGGGAAGAAGGTGCGGGCGGTGCTGCAGAAGCAGCAGGAGACCTTCTTCGCCGGCATGGCGGCGAACGGCTACTCGGACGAGGCGCAGCGCGCGCTGTGGAATGTCCTCGAGTCGTTCGCCGACTACGCCTTCAACAAGGCGCACACGGCGGCGTATGGACTCATCTCGTACTGGACGGCGTACCTCAAGGCGCACTACCCGGCGGAGTACATGGCGGGGCTGCTCACGAGCGTGGGCGACGCCAAGGACAAGTTGGCGGTCTACCTGAACGAGTGCCGTCGGATGGGCATCAAGGTGCTCCCACCGGATGTGGGGGAGTCCATCCGCTACTTCGCCGCCGTGGGCGAAGACATCAGGTTCGGGCTCGGTGCCGTGCGCAACGTCGGCGCGAACGTCGTGGATGCCATCGTGGCGGCGCGGAAGGACGCTCCATACACGTCGTTCCACGACTATCTCGCGCGCGTCCCCGCACACGCCGCCAACAAGCGCACGGTCGAATCGCTCATCAAGGCCGGGGCATTCGACTCCATGGGTTCGACGCGTCGTGCACTCCTCGAGATCCACGAGGTCGCCGCCGAGGCCGCCGTCGACGTCAAGCGCAAGGAGGCAACCGGCGCCATCGGGTTCGACTTCGACAGCCTCTACGACGAGACGGAGGAGGCGCCGCCGGCCAAGGTCCCGGAACGCCCCGAGTGGACGAAGAAGGACAAGCTGGCGTTCGAGCGGGAGATGCTCGGGCTGTATGTCTCCGACCACCCACTGGCCGGGCTGGAGATCCCGCTCGCCAAGTACGCGTCCACCAACATCCACGATCTGCTCTCGTCGGAGGACCTGAACGACGGCGACCAGGTGACGATCGCCGGGCTCGTGACGGGTGTTCAGCATCGCGTGGCGAAGTCGAGCGGCAACCCGTACGGCATGATCACCGTCGAGGACTTCGACGGTGAGGTCACCGTGATGTTCATGGGCAAGACCTACACGGAATTCCAGTCGATGCTGCAGCCGGACTCGATTCTCGTCGTGCGGGGGCGTGTCTCCCGGCGCGATGACGGACTGAATCTGCACGCGCAGTCCGCGTCGATCCCCGATCTGGGGACGGTCGACGCGACCGGACCGCTGTCCCTGGTCCTGCCGGAGCATCGGGCGACGCAACGGATCGTGACCGACCTCGCCGAGGTGCTGGCCCGTCACCGCGGCGACACCGAGGTGACTCTGCGACTGCATCGCGGCTCCACGGCGAAGGTGTTCGAGATCCCTCATCCGGTCATGGTGACGGCCGATCTGTATGGCGAGCTGAAGAGCCTGCTGGGTCCCAACTGCCTCGGGTGACGACCTGGGCGAGTCGTGGAGGCCGAGGTAGGATCGGGGCGCGTACCCGGCAGAAGGAGATCACGTGACCGACGAGAATCTGAACGAGCCCGGCACCGACGGTGTCAAGTGGGCATCGCGCGAAGAGGGCCCGTGGTCCGCTGAAACGTCCGGGGATGACGTCGGCGAGCCCGGCGCGGACGAGTCGAGGGCACGCACGTCCGGCGGCGGTCAGGACGACCTTCCTCCTCAGTACGGCATCGGGCCTTTCACGGTGCGGGAAGTCGCGATCGGCGGCGTGTGGCTCGTCGCTTTCGTGGTCTCGTTCTTCTCTCTGAGTCAGCTCGGGTTCGTGTCCGTCTGGACGCGCGGCATCGACTGGATCCTGGCGATCGGCGTTCCGACCGCCGCGGTCTTCCTGCTGGCCCTGCGTCGCCTATCGCCCACGGGGATCCGCCGTGTGGGGTCGCTGGGCATCGACCAGTTCGCCTCCGTCGCCTTCTCCGTCGCCGCGGTCGTCTGGCTCGAGCGCGTGTGGCTGCAGGTGTCGCTGGCGGCGTCCGGCGGGCTGTGGGAGACGACGTGGGTGCTGTGGGTCGAGCTCGTGCTCATGCTCGCGGGCGTCGTCCTGACCGTGTTCGCGCCACTCATCCCCGTGCTCGAACAGGACTTCCAAGGCCGGCCCGATGCGGCGGCGCATCGCAGCTCGCGGCCGATCCGCGGCGTGGTACCGCGCCCCCGGCCCGAGCCGTCCGCTGCGGCTGCGGCCAGCCCCTTCGTGGGGAGCGACGAGACGAACGCCACCGCGCCGGTCGACGAGCCTGAATCGTGGGTCCCACCGGTCACGACGGATGAGCCCGCCCCGCAGCAGCACCAGGCGTTCTGGGCGCTGGCGCCGGAGGAGCGCGAGGTCCTCGACGAGAACGGTCTGCCGCTCTTCCGCATCGGGCCCGCGGCGTGGGCCCTCGTGATCGAGGATCGAGGAGCGGTGTTCGTCATCCGCCACGAGGACGGACGGATCGGCTATCTGCACGACGTCTCGGACGTCACGCGCGGCTGAGCGGCGACCAGGTCGGCGCTCACCGACCGGTAGCCTGGGGGGATGCTGCGCACCATCGATCTCCGCGGACGCACGCTGACCACCGCCGAACTCCTCGCAGCCGTCCCGCGTGCGACGGACGCGCGCCGGACGGCGCTGACGGTGGCGGCGGAGATCGTCGCGGATGTGGCATCCCGAGGCGAGTCCGCGCTCCGCGAGCAGGCGGAGCGCTTCGACGGAGCGACCGGTCATGCGATCCGGGTGCCGGACGATCAGCTCGATGCCGCCGTCGCCACACTCGATCCGTCCGTGCGTGATGCTCTGGAGCAGGCGATCGACCGCGTTCGGGTGGCATCGCACGCCCAGGTGCCGTCCCCGACCACGACCGAGCTCTCCCCGGGGGCCCGCGTCACGCAGCGCTGGCAGCCGGTCGGCCGCGTCGGCGTCTACGTTCCCGGGGGCAAGGCCGTGTACCCCTCCAGCGTCGTCATGAACGTCGTCCCCGCGCAGGTCGCCGGTGTCCGTCAGGTCGCCCTCGCCTCACCGCCGCAGAGGGAGCACGGCGGACGGATCGATCCCGCGATCCTCGCGGCCGCGCGCCTGCTCGGGATCACCGAGGTGTACGCGATGGGCGGTGCCGGCGCGATCGGGGCGCTCGCGCACGGAGTGCCCGGAATCGGCCTCGAGCCGGTCGACGTCGTCACCGGGCCCGGGAACAACTACGTGGCGGCGGCGAAGCGCGTCGTCGCGGGGCTCGTCGGGACGGATGCGGAGGCCGGCGCGACGGAGATCCTCGTCGTCGCGGATGCGGCCGCCGACGCCGACCTCATCGCCGCCGACCTCGTGAGCCAGGCCGAACACGATGAGCAGGCGTCGGCCGTGCTCGTGACGGACAGCGAGCCGCTGGCCGCAGAGGTGCGCCGCCGGGTCGAGTCGCGATCGGCGGTGACGAAGAACGGCGCCCGAGCCCGCACGGCGCTCGCCGGACCGCAGTCCGCCGTCGTCCTCGTGGATGACCGGGCCGGCGCCGTGGCGTTCAGCAACGCCTATGCTCCCGAGCACCTCGAGCTGCACCTCGTCGACCCTCGGCCGGCAGAGTTCGTCAACGCCGGCGCGCTCTTCGTCGGTCGCTACTCGCCGGTGAGCCTGGGCGACTACCTCGCGGGCAGCAATCACGTGCTCCCCACGGGGGGTCAGGCCCGGTATGCGGCGGGGCTTTCGGCGGCCACCTTCCTGCGTCCGCAGCAGGTCGTCGAATACGATCGGGATGCCCTCGCCGAGGTCGAGGACGCGATCGTGGTGCTCGCCGACGCCGAGGATCTGCCCGCGCACGGGGAGGCCGTTCGGGCTCGATTCGGCGCGCGCCCCGGCCCGGCCGACGTGGCGTAGTCTTTCGGTGCCATGCACTGCCCTTTCTGCCGCCATCCCGACTCACGCGTGATCGATTCCCGGACGAGCGACGACGGTCTGAGCATCCGCCGCCGCCGCCAGTGCCCGGAGTGCGGGGGTCGGTTCTCCACGATCGAGACGGCGAGCCTCAACGTCATCAAGCGGTCGGGGGTCATCGAGCCGTTCAGCCGCGAGAAGGTGATGTCCGGCGTCCGTAAGGCCTGTCAGGGGCGACCGGTCACGGAAGGCGACCTCGCCATGCTCGCGCAGAGCGTGGAGGAGTCGGTGCGCCAGACGGGATCGTCGCAGGTGGACACGAATGAGATCGGTCTGGCCATCCTCGGCCCGCTTCGCGAGCTCGACGAGGTTGCCTACCTGCGTTTCGCGAGCGTCTACCAGGCCTTCGACTCGCTCGAGGACTTCGAGTCGTCCATCGCGCAGCTGCGCGAGGACCACCCGCGTGAGGAGCGCGCGCAGGACTGACGCGTTCGTCGTCGGGCTCGCCGATGGATACGCTGGTCGGGATGTATCCCCTCCTGTTCCGGACCGTCCTCACCCGCATGGACCCGGAGTCGGCGCACCATGCCGCCATGGTGGTCATCCGGCTGGCCGGAATTCCCCCGTTCTCCTGGGCGGCGCGAGCGCTGACGCGGCCGGCGCCGGCTCTCGCGACCGAGGTCATGGGGCTGGCGTTCGAGTCCCCGTTCGGCGTCTCGGCGGGGTTCGACAAGGACGCGGTTGCCGTCCGCGGACTCTCGGCCCTCGGCTTCGGCCATGTCGAGGTGGGCACCGTGACGGCGATCCCGCAGGCGGGCAATCCGCGTCCGCGGCTGTTCCGGCTCGTCCCCGATCGAGCCGTCGTGAACCGGATGGGATTCAACAACCACGGTGCGGATGCCGCGGCGCGGCGCCTCCGAGTGCTCCGTCGCCGTGCGCGCCGCGTGGTGATCGGCGTGAACATCGGGAAGAGCCGTGTGGTGGACGTCGCCGATGCCACCGCGGACTACGTGCGCAGCGCCACGCTGCTCGCGCCGCTCGCCGACTATCTCGTCGTGAACGTCTCATCGCCGAACACTCCGGGCCTGAGAGGGCTGCAGGCAGTCGAGACGCTCCGGCCGCTCCTGGAGGCGGTTCGCCTCGCCGCCGGCAGCACTCCTCTGCTCGTGAAGATCGCTCCCGACCTGCCGGATGACGAGATCACTGCGATCGCCGGGTTGGCTGTCGACGTCGGACTCGACGGCCTGATCGCGACGAACACCACCATTACGCGTGCGGGGCTCGTCACAGACGAGCAGATCGTGGCAGCGGCAGGGGAGGGGGGTCTGTCCGGGGCCCCGCTGAAGGCCCGTGCTCTGGAGGTCCTGTCGATCGTCCGGTCCGTCGTCCCGCGTCAGTTCGCCGTCGTCTCCGCGGGCGGCGTGGAGACGGCCGCTGATGTCCGCGAGCGTCTCGCTGCCGGAGCCGACCTCGTCCAGGGCTACACGGCGTTCCTGTATCGCGGTCCGCTGTGGGCGCGTCAGATCAATCGAGGGCTCGCGCGCGACGCGTGACCATCGGGCGACCCGTTCTCAGGCGGGTCGCTGGCCGCGCCTGACCTGCGGCTTGGGCAGCCGCATCCACCGCATCTGGATGGTCCGCATCGCGCCGTACCAGCCGAGCCCCTTCTCCCTGCGGTCGCCGAACTTCCGGCTGGCCGCGCGCTTGACGAGGATCGAGGTGATCACCATGTCGATGATCACGAGGATGATGAACCCCCACAGCACGATGAACGCGTAGAAGGCCGCGGCCGGGATCTGGATGAACGTGGCGACGATCACGAGGACCATGAGCGGCATCACGAACTCGCCGATGTGCCAGCCGCCGTCGATGTAGTCGCGAACGAACCGTCGCTGCGGTCCGCGATCACGGGCGGGGAGGAACTTGTCGTCTCCGGCCGCCATTCCGACCCGCGCGCGCTCGCGTTGAGCGGCGACCTCCGCCTTCTGGCGCGCCCTGGCCTCCTTCGTGTCCGCGACGAGGGGACGCTTGCGCGCAGCCTCCTGCTCGGCTCGCGAGGGGGTCGCGCGCCCCTTGCCGGTGGCCGGGGTCTCGGCGTCCTTCGGTGCGGGCGCGGCGGGGGTCTTGGGCACGGAACGTCCTCGGATCTCGATAGCGGGTGCCCTTAAGATTACCCGCATGACCTCTGAGCTGTCCCGCCGAGACGCGGTCCGCGAAGCCGCTGCCTCGATCATCCCCGCCGCCCTCGCCGATCTGGGCGCCCTCGTGCGCATCCCCTCGATCGCCTTCCCCGGCTTCGATCGCGCGAATGTCCAGCGCAGCGCGGAGGCGGTGAGGGCTCTCGCCGAGGGGACAGGGGTCTTCGAGAGCGTCGTCATCGCGGATGCGGCGATCCCCGGCAGCGAAGAGCGGGGCATGCCGGCCGTGCTCGCAACGCGGGCAGCGCGGAACGGACGCCCGACGATCCTCCTCTATGCGCATCACGACGTGCAGCCGGTCGGCGATGAGACACTGTGGGAGTCTCCGCCCTTCGAGCCGACCGTGCGCGACGGGCGACTCTACGGACGCGGCGCTGCAGACGACAAGGCCGGCGTCATGGCCCACATCGGCGCGTTGCGGGCTCTCACCGATGTGCTCGGCACCGACTTCGAGCTGGGCGTCGCCCTCTTCATCGAGGGCGAGGAGGAAGCCGGGTCGCGTTCCTTCGCGCAGTTCCTGTCGGACCACGCGGACGCCCTGCGGGCCGATGTGATCGTGGTCGCAGACTCCGGCAACTGGGATGCGGTCACCCCCGCCCTCACGGTGTCGCTGCGCGGGAACGCGCGGTTCACGATGACGGTGCGTACCCTCGAGCATGCCTCTCACTCGGGCATGTTCGGCGGCGCGGTCCCCGACGCCATGACGGCGGCGGTGAAGCTGCTGTCCACGCTCTGGGACGACGACGGCGAGGTCGCCGTGGTCGGGCTCGCTGTACGGGACGCCGAGACGCCGGAGTACTCCGAGGCGACCCTGCGCGACGAGGCCGGGCTGCCGGACGCGGTGCGGCCAATCGGTCGCGGCACGATCCTCGGCCGCATCTGGAACAAGCCGTCCATCACGATCACGGGGATCGACGCGCCGAGCGTGGTGAACGCCTCGAACACCCTCAGCCCGGAGGTGACCGTCGTCGTCAGCGCGCGCATCGCACCCGGCCAGACGGCGCGAGAGGCATACGAGGCGATCGAGGCGCACCTGCGTGCGCATGTGCCGTTCGGCGCCGAGCTCGCGTTCCGTGACGTCGACTGCGGCGACGGGTTCCTCGTGGACACCAGCGGATGGGCCGTCGAGTCCGCCCGCGCCGCTCTGCGCGAAGGGTACGGCGTCGAGCCGGTGGATCTCGGTGTCGGCGGATCCATTCCGTTCATCGCGGATCTCGTCCGGGAGTTCCCTGCCGCGCAGATCCTCGTCACAGGCGTCGAGGATCCGCATGCCCGTGCCCACAGCCCGAACGAGTCCCTGCATCTGGACACCTTCCGGCACGCCCTGATCGCGGAGGCGCTCCTCCTGGAAGGACTCGACGCGCGCGAGGCGTGAGCGCCACCCGGGCGGAGAGCGGGCGTAGAATCGTGACGTCCGGCTGACGACGGAGACCACGAGGAGAGCCATGACCGACATCGCACTGTCGACCGACCAGACCGTTCGCGAGCACGGTGTGCTGCTCACCGACGCGGCTGCGTCGAAGGTGAAGAGCCTCCTCGACCAGGAGGGTCGCGACGACCTGCGCCTTCGTGTCGCGGTCCAGCCGGGTGGCTGCTCGGGTCTGATCTACCAGCTGTACTTCGACGAGCGCTACCTCGACGGCGACAAGGCCGTCGACTTCGACGGTGTCGAGGTGATCGTCGACGACATGAGCGTCCCGTACCTCGACGGCGCGACCATCGACTTCAAGGACACGATCTCGGAGCAGGGCTTCACGATCGACAACCCGAACGCCGCGGGAAGCTGCGCGTGCGGAGACAGCTTCCACTGATCGATCCCGCTCCCACCGGTCGCGACCGGATGTTCGGCGTGCCTGGAAACGGGCGGCAGGACGTCGCCGCGAACCCCGGCCCGCTGAGTGGATGGCCAGAATCCGGTGGGAGCTTGCCCTAGACTGGCCATGTCAGTTTTCGTTCCCCGAAAGGTGCACCGTGCCCTCGAAACGACGCCTCCGCTGGGCCGTTCTCCCGGTCGGGATCGCCACGGCCGTCGCGCTGGCGGGGTGTTCCCCGACGCAGCTGCACGGCTTCCTGCCCGGCTTCACAGAAGACGGACAGGCCGCGACGAACCACACCGACATGGTGGCGGGTCTCTGGGTCAACTCGTGGATCGTGCTCCTCATCGTCGGCGTCGTGACGTGGGGGCTGATGCTGTGGGCGATGATCGTCTACCGTCGCCGCAAGGGCCAGGTCGGTCTTCCCGTCCAGCTGCGCTACAACATGCCGATCGAGATCTTCTACACGATCGTGCCGCTGATCCTCGTGATCGGCTTCTTCGCCTTCACCGCGCGGGATCAGAACGTCCTCGAGACGCAGAACGAGCACCCGGACGTGTCGATCGTCGCCATCGGCAAGCAGTGGGCGTGGGACTTCCAGTACAACGGCACGCAGGCCGACCACTCGGACGCGGTGTGGTCGATGGGTGTGCAGGCCGAGCCGGACAAGAACGGGAACGTCGACCAGTCGAAGCTTCCGACCCTCTACCTGCCCGTCGATGAGAGCGTCCGGATCGATCTGGAGTCGCGCGATGTCGCGCACTCGTTCTGGATCATCGACTTCCTGTACAAGAAGGATCTCTACATCGGCAAGACCAACTCCTGGTCCTTCACGCCGACCCGCGAGGGCACCTACCAGGGCAAGTGCGCCGAGCTCTGCGGCGAGTACCACTCGGCGATGCTCTTCGTCGTGAAGGTCGTCAGCAAGGACGAGTACCAGCAGCACCTGCAGGAGTTGCGCGACGAAGGCAACACGGGGGACATCACGGAGGCGTACGACCGCCTCGGCAACTCGCCCGGCACCGGTGCACAGAACGAGGGAGACCACTGAGATGGCCACCACACTCCCGCTGCAGGACGCGGCCCCTGGCCGCACCACGACTCTTCCGCCTCGCCAGGCGGCGCTGCTGAGCGCTTCGCGCGTGGAGCAGAAGGGCAACATCGTCGTGAAGTGGATCACGTCCACCGACCACAAGACGATCGGGTACATGTACCTGATCGCCTCGGTGATGTTCTTCATGCTCGGCGGCGTCATGGCCCTGATCATCCGGGCCGAGCTGTTCGAGCCGGGCATGCAGATCATCCCCACGAAAGAGCAGTACAACCAGCTGTTCACGATGCACGGCACGATCATGCTGCTCATGTTCGCGACGCCGCTGTTCGCCGGTTTCGCGAACGCGGTGCTGCCCTTGCAGATCGGCGCACCGGACGTCGCGTTCCCGCGTCTGAACGCCTTCGCGTTCTGGCTCTTCCTGTTCGGGTCGACCATCGCCGTGGCCGGCTTCCTCACGCCGCAGGGCGCGGCCGCCTTCGGCTGGTTCGCCTATCAGCCGTTGGCCAATGCCAGCTTCTCTCCCGGAGCGGGCGGCAATCTCTGGATGCTCGGCCTCGGTATGAGCGGTTTCGGGACGATCCTCGGCGCCGTGAACTTCATCACCACCGTCATCACGATGCGCGCACCGGGCATGACGATGTGGCGCATGCCGATCTTCTCGTGGAACACGCTCATCACCAGCATCCTGATCCTGATGGCGTTCCCGGTCCTTGCCGCGGCCATCCTGGCAGCAGCGGCGGATCGCATCCTCGGGGCGCACATCTACGACCCGGAGAACGGCGGTGTGCTGCTCTGGCAGCATCTGTTCTGGTTCTTCGGCCATCCAGAGGTGTACATCATCGCGTTGCCGTTCTTCGGGATCGTGTCGGAGGTCTTCCCGGTGTTCAGCCGGAAGCCGATCTTCGGGTACAAGACGCTGGTCTACGCCACGATCGCCATCGCTGCGCTGTCGGTGGCCGTGTGGGCTCACCACATGTACGTGACGGGAGCGGTGCTCCTCCCCTTCTTCGCCCTCATGACGATGCTCATCGCCGTTCCGACGGGTGTGAAGATCTTCAACTGGATCGGAACGCTCTGGCGGGGGTCCGTCACCTTCGAGACGCCCATGGTGTTCGCGCTCGGCTTCCTCGTCTCCTTCGTCTTCGGCGGTCTGACCGGCGTGATCCTCGCGTCGCCCCCGCTGGACTTCGCGCTCTCCGACTCGTACTTCGTCGTCGCGCACTTCCACTACGTGGTGTTCGGAACCGTCGTCTTCGCGATGTTCTCGGGCTTCTACTTCTGGTGGCCGAAATGGACAGGGCGGATGCTGAACGAGCGTCTGGGAATGGTCCACTTCTGGATGCTCTTCATCGGCTTCCACATGACCTTCCTCATCCAGCACTGGCTGGGCGTCGACGGCATGCCGCGTCGCTACGCGGACTACGCACCCACGGACGGCGGCGGCGCCTGGGTCTGGATGAACCAGGTGTCCTCGATCGGTGCGATGATCCTCGGTGCGTCGATGATTCCGTTCCTGCTCAACGTCTGGATCACCGCGCGCCGCGCACCGCACGTGACGGTGAACGACCCGTGGGGGTACGGGGCGTCGCTGGAGTGGGCGACTTCCTGCCCGCCGCCGCGGCACAATTTCACGTCCATCCCGCGCATCCGCAGCGAGCGCCCGGCGTTCGACCTCAACCACCCCGAGGCGGGCATCCCCGTCGGCGTGGGCCCCGCGAAGGACGCCCCTGACGCTGCGGTCGCGGATGTCGAATCAGGAGAGGTGAAGTAAGTGCGCAGCAACACGAACCTCTGGTGGCTGCTCTCCGGGTTCTTCCTGCTGATGTTCGCGACGTACAGCATCTGGAACGTCGTCGATCATCCGGACAAGCCCTGGTACCACGCGCTCGAGTGGGTCGGATCGGTCGCTCTGCTGTTCGCGGCGTTCATGGCCGCACTGATCGCGTTCTATGTCGGCCGGGTGCACAAGGCGCAGGGCGGGGAGCTCCCCGAGGACGTCCTCACCTCGGACATCGACGACGGCGACCCCGAGATGGGTGAGTTCTCGCCGTGGTCATGGTGGCCGATCGTCCTCGCGTCCGCCGCTGCGTTCGCGATGATCGGGCTGGCCGTCGGCACGTGGCTGATGCCCATCGGATTCGGCATCTTCCTCGTGGCCATCGTCGGCTGGGTCTACGAGTACTATCGCGGCTATTTCGCGCGCTGAGCCGCGGGTGCGCCTGATCTGCGCCGTCGTCTCTGACGTCGGCCCGCATCGTCGTATCAACCAGGACGCGGCGTTCGTCGCGCCGTGGGGCGCGGCGGTGGCTGATGGCGTCGGGGGAGGCCCGGCCGGCGACCTCGCGTCAGCCACGATCGTGCATCGCATGACGGCCGGATGGCACGGCGTCGACGACGTCGATGAACTCGCCGTGCGGGTGCGGTCCGCGAACTGGGATCTGCGTGCGCGCGTCGACAGCGATCCGTCGCTGGCCGGCATGGCGACGACGCTCACCGGTCTCGTGGTCGCGCGGGGCGGCGGGATGCTGTTGGTCCACACCGGCGACTCTCGGGCGTACCGACTCCGTGACGGCGAGCTCACGCAGCAGACGCGGGACGACTCCCTCGTGCAGGCGCTCATCGACCAGGGCGTCATCGGAGACGCTGAGGCGCGATCGCACCCGCGGCGCAACATCGTCACGGCCTCCCTCGCGGGTGCGGACGACGATCGCCTGTGGGTCATCGACGCCGACGCGGCGCAGGGAGACCGGTGGCTGTTGTGCAGCGACGGTGTCAGCGACTATCTGCCCGACTCCGTGATCGACTCGGCCCTGGCGTCCGCCACACACCCGGACGATGCGGCGGGCGCCCTGGTTCGTCTGGCGATGGACGCCGGATCGCGTGACAACATCACGGCAGTCGTCTGCGACGTCGCCTCGGGCGTCCCTGTGGCTGAGCCTCCGCGCTTCGCCGGCGCGGCTGCGATCGTCTTCGACGACGCCCTCGAGGACACCGCCTGAGCCGGATCAGCCCCGCAGGACCATGGTGAGTGGATCGAACGTGCGTGGCAGGGCACCCGCGTCGTTCTCGGTCGGCTGCCCCTCGCGGACCCAGTATTCGTACCCGCCGATCATCTCTCGCACCTCATATCCGAGTCGAGCGAACTCGAGGGCGCCGCGGGTGCCCGCATTGCAACCGGGACTCCAGCAGTAGACGACAATCGGGGTGCCGAGGGGGATCTCCTGGGCTGCTCGCGCGGGGATCTCCCGATAGGGCAGGTGCACAGCGCCGCTGATGCGGCCCTGTCTCCAGGCTTCGTCGCTGCGGACGTCGACCAGTGTGAGACGGTCTCCCGCCTTCTGAGCGGCATACACGTCTGAGGGGTCGGTCTCGTGGGCGAGTCTCGCGGCGAAGTAGGTGGCGGCATCGATCATGGCCCCAGAATACGTGCGGGTGCACGTCGACCGCGGACCTGCCGGGCGCCATCCCTCGCCGGATTCCTGCCGATCGCCGCCGACCGGTCCCCCCGACGGGATGCAGATGGCCCCGGTCGCGATCGAAGATCGACGAGCGGGGCCATCCGGGTCAGTGCGAGAGCGTCACTTCTCGTCGTCGTCGCGATCCTTCTTCTTGGGTCGCTTGGCATCCGGTGCCTCATCGGGTGCGAGCACCGTGGTCGGACGGACCGGCACCTCGCCTGTGGCGGAATCGTCGACGGGGTGGAGAGGAGCCTCCGGGTGCCCGGCGCGCTCGTGCGCTCCCTGGATCTCCTCGTTCTCGATGGTCTCCATCTCCTCGAGGGAGTGGTGCTGATGGGCGACGGCCGCATCCAGCTCCGACTGCGTCATCGGCAGGAGCCGATCCTCGAAGAACCAGCGCGACATCGCTGCCCGCGTGTTCTGCCAGAACCCGATCCGGCCCTTCGCGTTCGGGCGCACGATGAGCGGCTCGTAGTGCTCGTTGTCGACCAGCTTGAACCGATCGAAGTGATCGACCGGCTGGTGGACCTCGATGTACTCGCCGCCCGGCAGACGCACGATGCGACCCGACTCGTAGCCGTGCAGGACGATCTCGCGATCCTTCTTCTGGAGCGCGAGGCAGATCCGCTTCGTGACGAAGTAGGCGATGATCGGCCCGAGGATGAGCAGCGCCTGCAGCGTGTGGATGACGCCTTCCATCGTGAGAGAGAAGTGCGTCGCGATGATGTCCGAACCCGCCGCGGCCCACAGGACCGCGTAGAACGTGACGCCGGCCGCGCCGATGGCCGTCCGCGTCGCCGCGTTGCGCGGGCGCTGCGCGATGTGGTGTTCACGCTTGTCGCCGGTGACCCATGCCTCGATGAAGGGGTAGATGAGCACCAGGACGATGAACAGGCCCAGCACCAGCACCGGGATGATGATGTTGAAGGACCACGTGTGATCCAGCCAGACGAACTCCAGGTGAGGCGGGACCAGGCGCAGAGCACCGTCGGCGAAGCCGATGTACCAGTCCGGCTGCGTTCCCGCAGACACCGGCGATGGGTCGTAGGGTCCGTAGTTCCAGATCGGGTTGATCGTGAACAGCGAGGCGATCAGCACGATCACACCGAAGGTGATGAAGAAGAAGCCACCCATCTTCGACATGTAGACCGGCATCATCGGATACCCGACGACGTTGCTGTTCGAGCGCGCCGGTCCGGCGAACTGGGTGTGCTTGTTGATCACCATGAGCATCAGGTGCAGCACCAGGAGGCCCACGAGGATGGCCGGCAGCAGCAGGATGTGGAGCGTGTAGAGCCGGCCCACGATCTGATTACCCGGGAACTCGCCTCCGAAGAGGAGGAACGAGGTCCAGGTGCCGATCACCGGCAGGCCCTTGATCATCCCGTCGATGATGCGCAGACCGTTGCCCGAGAGCAGGTCGTCCGGGAGCGAGTAGCCCGTGAAGCCCTCGGCCATCGCGAGGATGAAGAGGATGAAGCCGATCACCCAGTTCAGCTCGCGCGGCTTGCGGAAGGCACCGGTGAAGAAGATGCGCAGCATGTGGACGCCGATGCCCGCGACGAAGACGAGCGCGGCCCAGTGGTGGATCTGGCGCACCAGCAGTCCGCCGCGGATGTCGAACGACAGCCGCAGCGTCGAATCGAGTGCCGCGGACATCTCGACGCCACGCATCGGGATGAACGCGCCGGCATAGTGGGTCGGGACCATCGATGCCTGGAAGAAGAACGTCAGGAATGTTCCCGAGAGGAGCACCACGACGAAGCTCCAGAGGGCGATCTCACCCAGCATGAAGGACCAGTGGTCTGGGAAGATCTTGCGCCCGAGCTCCTTGACGAAGCCGGACAGGCTCGTGCGCTCATCGAGGTAGTTCGCGGCCCAGCCGACGAAACGTCCGCCGAGCGGCTTCTCCTTCGCTTCCTCCTGGAAGCGGGAGGGTGCGGTTGCGGTACTCAATGGCGCTCCCAGAAGCTCGGGCCGACGGGTTCGTGGAAGTCGCTCTTGGCGACGATGTAGCCTTCGTCATCGACTTCGATCGGCAGCTGCGGCAGCGGCCGCGCTGCCGGTCCGAAGATGACCGCTGCGTTGTTCGAGACGTCGAACTGCGACTGGTGGCACGGGCACAGCAGGTGATGGGTCTGCTGCTCGTACAGCGCCACCGGGCAGCCGACGTGCGTGCACACCTTGGAGTAGGCGACGATTCCGTCGAAACCCCAGTCCTCCCGACCGGGGGCGGGGTGCAGGTCCTCGACGGGCAGGCGCATGAGCAGGACGATGGCCTTCGCCTTCTCCTCGAGGTAGCCGTCCTGATGGGACACCGACGCGAGTTCTTCCGGGATGACATGGAACGCGGACCCGAGGGTCACATCCTCCGCCTTGATGGGGACGCCGCTCGGGTCGTGCGCGAGCTTCATGCCCTTCTTCCACATGGTGTGGCTGAGCAAGTACACCGGGTCGCCCGCGTGCGGGCTGCCGGGGCTGTTCTGCGGAGCCAGACCGCGGAACAGGGTGATGCCCGGAATGATCGAGGCCACCAGCGCGGCGAACAGGGAGTTGCGGATCATCGCGCGTCGTCCGAAGCCGGACTCCTCGTTCGCGACGGCGAACGCGTTCACGACCGCCTCGCGGGTGGTGTCCCGACCACGGGTCGCATGCCGGGGCTCGATGAACTCCTTGTCCGACATGATCGCCTTGGACCAGTGGATCGCACCGATGCCGATCGCGAGGAGCGCGAGCGCGATGCCGAGGCCGATGAAGAGGTTGTTGTGGCGGATGCTGACGATGCCGCCGTCCTCGATCGGGAAGATCATGTAGGCCGCGACGGCCCAGATGCTTCCGGCGACGGACAGGTAGAACAGCGTGTAGACCGTCCGGACCGCCCGCTTCATCGCCGCGGGGTCCGTGTCGGTCACGCGTTCGCGGTGCGGGGGCAGATCGGGGTTCTGCACCGGGTCGGGAACCGCGACGGCGAGCCCGGGGGAGGGCTGCCACGAAGCCCTCTCGTGCTCGAGCGGGTCTTCCTCGTGTGCCATGGTGCTCCTCGTGCGTGGAATTCAGTGGTCGATCAGTTGGACTTCGCGGTGATCCACACCGTGACGCCGATGAGAGCGCCGATACCGAAGATCCAGATGAAGAGTCCCTCGGCGACCGGGCCGAGCGCACCGAGGCCGTAGCCACCGGGCGACTCGTGCTGCTGCAGGTAGAGGAGGTACGAGATGATGTCGCGCTTCTCTTCGAGGTTGAGGTTCATGTTGTTGAACACCGGCATGTTCTGGGGGCCGGTCACCATCGCCGCGTACATGTGCAGTGCGCTGGTCTCGGTCAGCGCAGGGGCGAACTTGCCCTCGGTGAGGGCTCCACCTGCGCCCGCCACGTTGTGGCACATCGCGCAGTTGATGCGGAACAGATCGGCGCCGTTGGCGACATCACCCTTGCCGTCGAGCGTCTCGGCGGACGGGTACGTCGGACCCGGGGCGATCGACTGCACGTAGGCCGCCATCGCCTTGATCTGGTCCTCGGTGAACTGCACCGGCTTCTGGGGGGCCTGCGGTCCCTGCGCAGCGAGCGGCATACGGCCCGTGGAGACCTGGAACTCGACCGCCAGCTCACCCACGCCGTAGAGCGAAGGTCCGCTCTCGGTGCCCTGCAGGTCGAGACCGTGGCACGTGGCGCAGTTGGCCTGGAACAGCTTCTTGCCGTCCTCCGCGGTCAGGTTCGATGACGTCTTGGAGTCGTCGTTCGTCGAGGCCATCGCGGCGGACGCCCCGGCGTAGACCCCGCCCGTCAGCAGCAGGCCGACCCCGATGAGGACAGCGGCGGCGAGGGGACTGCGGCGCCCGGACTGTCGGCGCTTGTTCTGTCGTGCCATTTCTGGTGCGGCTCCGCTTCTATCGCAGGAAGTAGATGACGGCGAACAGGGCGATCCAGACCACATCGACGAAGTGCCAGTAGTACGACACAACGATCGAGGTCGTCATCTCCTTGCGCCCGAAGTTCTTGACGGCGTACGCGCGACCGATCACCAGGAGGAAGGCGATGAGCCCGCCCGTGACGTGGAGCGCGTGGAATCCGGTGGTCAGGTAGAACGCGGATGCGTAGGAGTTGGCGCTGATCGGCATGCCCTCGGCCACCAGCTGCGAGTACTCCCACACCTGCCCGGAGACGAAGATCGCGCCGAGGGCGAAGGTGAGGAAGAACCACTCCACCATTCCCCAGCCGAGCCAGCCGCGCTTCTTCAGCGAGTAGGGCTGGAACCGCTCAGCGGCGAACACGCCCATCTGGCAGGTGACGGACGAGAGCACCAGGATCACGGTGTTCACGAACGCGTACGGCACATTGAGGTGCTGCGTCATCTGCGCCCACAGTTCGGGCGAGGTGCTGCGGAGGGTGAAGTAGATCGCGAAGAGTCCCGCGAAGAACATCACCTCGCTGCCCAGCCACACGATCGTGCCCACTGCGACCGGATCCGGCCTCTTCACTGTCCGCAGTGCCTGGTTGTACGTCGCTGGGGTCGTCACACTCCCCATTATGGCCGATTCCGACGCCGGAGTTTCGCACGCGCGGGCACCGAGTCGGCGGCCCCGGAGTTTAGGACTCCCTCAGAGAACGCGGCGCGAACGCCCAGAATCCACCCAGCGCGCGATGCCCGCGCCGGCCGCACAGGCAGGTCGTCGGTCACGACCCGTCGATAGGATCGTCAGTCATGGCAGACGTGCACTCCTGGCCCTCCATCCTCACCGCTCTACTCGGGGGGAACGACCTCAGCGTGTCGGAGTCCACGTGGGCGATGCGGCAGGTCATGAACGGGGCCGCAACCCCCTCTCAGCTGGCGGGATTCCTGGTTGCGCTGCGCGTGAAGGGCGAGACGGTCGATGAGATCGTCGGGTTCCGCGACGCGATCCTCGAGGCCGCACTCCCGCTGCCGGTGGACGCGGCCGTGCTCGACATCGTCGGAACGGGAGGCGACCGATTCGGAACGGTGAACGTCTCCACGATGGCGGCCATCGTCGCCGCCGCGTCGGGAGTGCCTGTGGTCAAGCACGGCAACAAGGCCGCGAGCTCGGCGTCCGGCTCCTCCGATGTGCTCGCCGCCCTCGGTCTGGACCTCACGCTCAGTCCTGAGGCGGTGGCCGAGACGCTGGAGCGCACGGGCATCACGTTCGCCTTCGCCTCCGCCTTCCATCCCGGATTCCGCCACGCGGGGCCCACCAGAGCCGAGCTCGGAGTGCCCACGGTGTTCAACTTCCTCGGTCCGCTGTGCAACCCGGCGCGCGCCGAGGCGAACGCCGTCGGGGTCGCGCAGCTGGACCGGGTGCCGCTCATCACCGGCGTCTTCCAGACCCGCGGGGCGACCGCGCTGGTCTTCCGCGGCGATGACGGGCTTGACGAGCTCACCACGACCGGCCACAGCCGGCTCTGGGAGGTCAGCCTCGGGGACGTCCACGAACACGACATCTATCCGCCGGACCTCGATATCCGGCTGGCCGACCTCGACGAGCTGCTCGGTGGCGATCCCGCCCACAACGCGGCCGTCGTCCGGCGGACGCTGGAAGGCGAGAACGGCGCCGTGCGCGACATCGTCCTGCTCAACGCGGCGGCGGGTCTGGTGGCGTACCGCCTCTTCCGCGACCCCGGTCAGGTCCAGCGACCGATCCTCGAGCGGCTGGCAGAGGCCCGCGACACCGCCGCTGAAGCCATCGACAGCGGTGCCGCCCACGCCAAGCTGGGCGCGTGGGTGGAGGCGACGCGGTCGCTGGCGGCATCCTGACTCCCATGGAACCGCACGCCGCGCTCGAAGAGATCGCCTACCTCCTCGAGCGCGAGCGGTCGTCGCGCTACAAGTCCAAGGCGTTCCGCGCCGCGGCCACGGCCATCGCCGGGCTGGACGACGCCGCCCTCCGGGATCCGGCGCTGCGCCGCCGCAAGGGCATCGGCGACTCGACGTACACGGTGATCCAGCAGGCACTCGCGGGACAGGTTCCCGAGTACCTCGCGCAGCTGCGAGATCGCGACGCGGGGTCGGGCGCCGCAGCCTCCGCGCTGCGCGGGCAGCCGCGCGGCGACCTCCACGCCCACAGCGACTGGTCGGACGGCCTCACGTCGATCGACCTCATGGTCGAGGCGGCGCGAGCGCTCGGGCACGAGTATCAGGCCCTGACCGACCATTCGCCTCGGCTCCGCGTCGCGAACGGACTGTCCGCCGATCGCCTGCGGGCGCAGCTGCGGGTCGTCTCCGAGGTCAACACGGAGACCGGACCCGAGTTCACGCTGCTCAGCGGGATCGAAGTCGACATCCTCGAGGAGGGTGCCCTGGATCAGGAGCCGGAACTGCTGGACGAGCTGGATGTCGTCGTGGCCTCGGCGCACTCCAGACTGCGGATGGAGCGGGGGCCGATGACGCGGCGACTCGTGGCGGCCGCATCCAGTCCCCACGTCGACGTGCTCGGGCACGTCACGGGCCGGCTCGTGGAGGGAAGCCGCGGAACCCGGCCGCCCTCGACGTTCGATGCCCGCGCCGTCTTCGAGGCGTGCGCCGCCCATGGCGTGGCGGTGGAGATCAACTCCCGGCCGGAGCGTCAGGACCCGCCCGACGACCTGCTCGCGATCGCCCTGGGGCTCGGATGCCTGTTCTCGATCGACTCCGATGCACACGCGCCCGGTCAGCTCTCCCTGATCGAGTACGGGGCGGAGCGTGCGCAGCGGGCAGGAATCCCTGCGGACCGCATCGTGACGACGTGGCCGCTCGATCGGCTGAGGGAGTGGACCGGCCGCGCTCGCTGACCGGCCGGTCCACCGCTGCGTCAGGCGCTGGGAGGCAGAGGAGCGTTGGCCCTGAGCACCTCGAGTCGCTTCCGGTACTCCACCTCGTCGATGTCGCCCTGTGCGAACCTCTCCGCCAGAGTGACCTCCGCCTGGCGGCCGGGATTCATGCGCCCGTGCGGGCCGTAGCCGTTCGCGAGGGCCGCTCGGCGCCAGCGGCGGCCGAACACGGCGAAGAGCACGGCGATCACGAGGACCCAGAAGAGCGGGACGAGCAGGAACCACCAGCCGAAGCCGGGGTGCGGGCCGATCCAGTGGGCAGCGGCGATCAATGACGGTGACATGGTGTTCCTCTCGGAGGGGATCGCACGCTGCGATCCGATGCTCCGAGTCAATTGCTCGGGTCGCGGGTGCGAATCCGCTGGAGGGAGTGTTGTCTGCTGCTCCGCCGGGAGTACCGCTACTGCCAACCCGGCGCGACGAGGCCGGATTCGTATCCGATCACGACGAGCTGCGCCCTGTCCCTCGCATGGAGCTTCTGCATGATCCGCGACACGTGCGTCTTGGCGGTCAGGGGCGAGAGGAACAGTCGCTGAGCGATCTCGTCGTTCGTGAGCCCGTGGGCGACGAGCCGGAGCACCTCCGTCTCGCGGTCGGTCAGCTCTGCGAGCTCGGACGGGACGGACGTCTCGCGCAGCCCGGTCGCGGCGCGTTCGAGGAGTCTGCGCGTGACACTCGGCGAAAGGAGGGCGTCTCCGGCGGCGACGACACGGACCGCGCGGATGAGGTCGACGGGCTCGGTGTCCTTGACGAGGAAGCCGCTGGCCCCCGCCATGATCGCGCGGGCGACGTACTCATCCAGCTCGAAGGTGGTCACGATGACGACTTTCACCGCGGCGAGCGCGTCGTCCGCCGCGATCTGCTCGGTGGTCCAGAGGCCGTCCCCGTCGGGCATCCGGATGTCGAGGAGAACCACGTCGACGGGGGTCTGCCGGATGCGGCGCAGCAGCTCCTCGCCGCCGGACGCCTCCACCCGCACCTCGATGTCGGGCTCGGAGTCGAGCAGAGCCCGGAACCCCGCGCGCACGAGCAGGTGGTCGTCCGCGATCGCGACGCGGATCACGGCGACGCCTGCCAGGGGAGGCGTGCGGTGACACGGGTTCCGTTCGGCGCCTGGTCGGAGATCTCGACCGTTCCCTCGAGCATCGTTGCGCGCTCCCGCATCCCGCGGCGTCCGGCACCCTCGGGTGCGCCGCCGGCACCGGTCCCGTCGTCCGCGATCTCGACCACGAGCCGGTCTCCCTTCCGGCTGAGCGCCACGACCGCGTTGGTGGCGCCGGAATGCCGGACCACATTGGTGAGGGCCTCCTGGACGATCCGATACGCCGCGGTCTGCGTCTCCCCGGGTGGGAGCGCGCCGTCGAGCCGGTCGTCGAGCGCCACGGTCAGCCCGAGGCCGTTGCGCTGCGCCACGAGTGTCCGGAGATCGGCGAGCTGGGGCTGCGGCGTGAGCGGTGCCGTCCGGGGCTCGCCGGCCTCGTCACCGCGCAGGAAGGCCAGCACTCCGCGCACCTCGTCGAGTCCCGTCGCCGACAGCGAGCGGATATTGGTGAGGGCCGCGCGTGCCTGCTCGGGGTCGCGGTCGAACAGGTGGAGTCCGACGCCCGACTGCACGGAGATCTGGCTGAGCGAGTGCGCCAGCACGTCGTGCAGTTCACGCGCGATCCTGGTGCGCTCATCGAGTTCGATGGTCCGCCGCCGTTCGGCGAGCAGCGCCCGGCGGCGTGATGCGCGATCGATCCGGGACCGGATTCCCTCCCCGATCGCGAAGCACAGCGCCAGCCCGAGCGTTGCGACGGCCACGCGGAAGGGGCTCCAAGCCTGCGCCCAGAATCCGCTCAGGCCGACGACGGCCACCCACCCGACGCCCACGGAGATCACCGCCCACAGACGCGCGCCGCGCACGATCGCGCCGATGACCGCGAAGGGCAGGGAGATGAACGGCGGGCCGCCTTCGGGAGGGACGAACAGGCTGAGTGCGGTGAGCAGTGTGACGGCCGCGACGGTCGGACCGGGGAGCGCGCGCGCGGCGAGGAGGACGAGTGCGGATGCCGTGGCGAGGGCGATGCTCGCGATCGCCCAACGCGGCGCGAGGTGAGACCAGGCGGCAACCGCAGCGGTTGCCGGAACCTGGACCAGGAACGCGATCACCACGGGCAGGAAGAGGGTGACGCCGGGCGGAGGGCGGAAGCGCGGTGCGGTGTCCTCCCACGTCCCTGACGGCATGCGCACGATGCTACGCCGCGGGCGCGCTGCACCGCGTCGGGCGGCGGGAGGGTGCGGGACTACTCCGCAGGGAGTACGCGCGCAACTCGCCGGCGGGTCGGGCCGCCGGTTCAGCCCGCGACAGCGGTGAGGGCATCGAGGGCGCGGCCCATCGCTCCACCCAGCCCCCATCGGTCGGCGAGCGCATGGGCGGATGCCCGCGTCGCCGCGTCGGGCACGCGCAGCCGGGTGGGCGGCACGTCGAGCTCCAGTCCCCGCGCGACCTCCACGACCGTGGGCGCGACCGCGAGGTAGGCCCGTCCGACGTCGAGCTTGGCTCGCACGCCCGCGCTCATGCCTTCTCCCGCATCCGCTGCAGCCAGGATGCCGGCGAGGTCGCTGTGAGCCTGGAGCAGGGTGGCCGCGGACTTCTCGCCGATCCCGGCGACACCGGGAAGTCCGTCGGACGCATCCCCGCGCAGGGCGGCGAAGTCGGCGTACTGCGCGCCGTGCACGCCGTACTTGGCGACCACGACATCGTCGGTGACCACCTCGAGATTGCTCATGCCGCGGGCGGTGTAGATGATGCGGACGTCCCGGTCGTCGTCGACGAGTTGGAAGAGATCGCGGTCGCCGGTCACGACGTCGACCGGCTTCTCCGCCGTCGTCGCGAGCGTGCCGATGACGTCGTCGGCTTCGTGCTCCGCTGCACCGACGATGGCGATCCCGAGTGCGTCGAGCGCCTCGCGGATGACCGGCACCTGCACCTCCAGCGGGTCGGGGACCTCTTCTACGTCCGGTCCGCTCACCACGACCTCGGCGACGCGGTGCGCCTTGTAGCTGGGGATCAGGTCGACCCTCCACTTCGGGCGCCAGTCGTCGTCCCAGCACGCGACGACGTCGGTCGGGCGGTAGGTGGTGACGAGCTTGGCGATGATGTCGAGGAAGCCTCGCACCGCGTTCACGGGTGTGCCGTCGGGGGAGCGGACTGTGTCGGGAACGCCGTAGAAGGCTCGGAAGTACAGTGAGGCACTATCCAGCAACATGAGTCGGTCAGCCACGGGGCAATCCTGTCACGACGACCGAAGGCCGGCGGGGTGGCGTCGCGCTGACGGAATCCGCCCCGGGATCCGTCGCGCGCTCGTGACACCATTGGGCGGTGACAGAGTTGCGAGACCAGCTGCGGTCGTCATTTCGATGGATCGGCGACAGAACGGACCCTGACTACCGCGCAGACGTCACCGGGTGGTGGAGGGACGCTCGTCTCGTACAGCACCTCGGCCAGGCTCTCGCCGAACTGTTCGATGGCGACGGGCAAAACATCGTGATGGGGACCGAGTCACGCGGGAGTCTCCTTGGCGTCCTCGTAGCGCGAAGCCTGGGCGTCGGTTTCGCCGAGGTCCGCAAGGATCCTGGCAGAGCTGCAGATAGTGATGCGTGGTGGGAGGTATCGACGGCTCCCGATTACAGGGACACGCACCTCCGTCTCGGCCTGCGACGATCACTTCTTCAGGCGGGTGACCGGGTGCTCTTCGTCGATGACTGGATCGCGACGGGCGCTCAGGCTGAGGCGTGCAGGGCGTTGGTGGACATGAGTGGCGCGCACTGGATTGGCGCTGCCGTCGTTGTGGACGGCCTCACGCGGGCTGATCTTCGTCGCTCCCTGCGCGTGCGTTCTCTCTTGCACATTCGTGAACTGAGCTGAAGAGGGAGAAGGTGCCCAGGGTCAAGTAGAGCGAAGCATTATCTAGCAACACCAGTCGATCAGCTACGGGGCCATCCTGACAGGTCGGTCGCGGTGGCGCTCAGGCAGGAGACCAGCGCAACCACCTGCGAACGGCGAATGGCTTCTCTTCGACCTCGAATCGGACTTCGACCGGGCCGCGGGCACACAGCGTGAGTGTCGCGGGTATCACGCCGACAATGTGAGCCCGACCCTCGCCGAACTCGATTGATTCCGGGATGAGCACCCTTGCCCCCGCCTCGTCCGTCGTCGTGAACGAAGCGACGTGTGTGGCGATGAATCGAATCGCATGCTTTCCGCGAGGGCGCGATGAGATACCGGCGCCGGCAGAGTCGATCCATCCATCCATGATGAAATTTTCGGACTCGACGCGAGCGGAATCGAGGTCGAGGGAGGCGTCGTTGACCTCGTCGAACCCAAGAATCAGCACGGCGTACCATCCCCTTCGTTGCTGGTCGCGTCACAACGCGCGACTGGGCTCGCGGTCGGCTACGGGGCTTTGGTGAAGTAGAGCGAGGCGGAGTCGAGCAGCATCAGTCGGTCGGTCACGGAGCCATCCTGACACGCGGGGCCCACGCCACGCGGGGTGTGCGCGTCCGCGTCCGCTCAGCAGCCGGGGCCGCTCGGATTCTCGAGGCAGGTGCGGTCCACCAGCGCGGTGCGCACCTCCACGACGCGCACGTCGTAGCCGCCGGAGGTCGCGCGCACATAGCCGTCGACGGGGCGCCACACGCCGGAGCCGAAGTCCACCGATGGGGCGTACAGCACCGTGACCCGGACCGGGTAGGTGCCGGGCTTCGTGTAGACGTGGCTCGTCGCGGTCGGGGTGAAGCTCGCCTGGCCGGCGCGTGACCACGACACCCCGGCGGTGCTCGAACGCCGTGTCGAGCCGTCGCCGTAGTCGAACACGAAGCCGGCGGGAACGAACCGGACGGTCACATCGAAGTCGAGGATGCGACCCGACATGCGCTGCTCGCTCGCGCTCGCGACCAGGTTCGTCGGCAGTCCGACGACGCCGACGCCCCTCGGCTCGCCGGTGAGGGCGGGTCGAGCCGGTGTGAAGGAGGCCAGGTCGGCGAGAGTGACGTCGGGGACGGTGACGACGGCGTAGTTCCCCCGGCAGATCGCGGTGAGGCACTCCGGCTCGGCGGGAGCGGGAGACGCTGCGCGCGCGTGATCCGACCGCGTCCGAGACGCCTCGCCGCCGTTCGACCCGTGACCGCTGGAGGCGCCGATGGTCACCTGTGAGCCGGAGTTCGACGCGTGGCACTGAGTCCACGCGCTCCCGCCGCCACATCCTGTGCCTTGGTTGACCGGCGACATCGCGACGATGGCCAGAATCACGACTAGTGCCCGCCGCATATTTCACCGTCGGTCGAGGCATCGCTGGTCGCGATGAGGAGTCCAGTTCGTGAGGAACCATCAGTGAACGTCACCGTGACCGGCTGACGATCGTTGCGGCCATTCGGTACAACTGAGTCGCCGTCTAGGTCCACGACCTTGACTCTCGAAACATCCAGGCAGACACGCGCGGTCACCCTAGTGTGTCCGCTCAGCTCGAACGCGACTGGCCTGATTCGCCCGAGCACCGTTTCCCCACTGACGTGCCAGCCGTCTGCGTGCATTGAGGTGAACGACTTCTTGTCGCCCTCGAGCGCGTCACCCGTTGTCCAGGCGTAGACCGCTTCGAAGGTCTTCGGATCGCGCAGGTCGACCTCGTTGAGCGCGTCGACGTACGCGCGATACGTCTTCTCGGCGGCGGCATACGCCTGGTCGGCACTCGTGAAGGTGGGTGTCGGGGTCGACGTCGGCGACGGCGGTGACGTGCACCCGGTCGCCGCGACGATCACGAGCGCGACGACGGCTGCGGCAGCGGTGATCCGGAACGGCATCCGACCACCGTAGCCAGCGCCCGCGGCGGACCCGGACTTATCCACAGGGTGGATGTCAGAGGTCTTCCGCGAGCGTCTCGTGGATGCGGCGGAGGTCGACGAGCAGGGAGCCCACGAGGATCCAATGGTCCGAGCTCGGCGCGGCGACCTCGAGCGGTGTCGTCAGGGCGGCGGGCTCCACCGCCGGCGCGGCCTCGCCGACGGTGCCCTCCGCCCGCTGAAGCGCCAGGCGGACATCGTGCGCAGCCCGCCTCAGCTGTTCGGCGATCGCGCCGACGGTCGGCTCGGCGCGCAGGGTGTCGTCGTACCGGTCGACGAACGTCCGCGTCATCCCGACCGTCTGCGTCACGATCGTCGTGAACCGATCCATGGCGGTGCGCAGCTCGCCGAGCTCCGCACGGTGCCTGCCGGCGCGCGGATTGAGCGTCAGTGACTCCATTCCCGCGCCGATCGCCGCGTCGGCCGCATCCCACATCGGGCGCATGAGTCGGGCCGTGACGAGCAGCTCGGTGAGCTGCTCGGGCGTCTGCGGACTCTGCAGCGCGGCGGCGAGCCGGTCCAGAGAGTCGGCGAGCTCGGCGCCGAAGGCGTCGACGCTCGCGCGGGCGGGCGCGACGGCGACGGGTGGGACGATGGCCACGTTGACGATGAATCCGATCACGGCGCCGAGCAGGGTCTCGAGGATGCGGTCGAGCGCGTATCCCGGCGTACCGGTCGACAACGCGAGCACGAGGATGGCACTGATCGCCATCTGGTTGCCGGTGCCCGGCGTGACCTTGAGCGCCCATGCGAGCAGCAGCGCCACGACGACGGCGATCGCGACGACCCAGGATGCGGTGCCGAGGAAGCCGAGCACGCCGGCGACCGCGACCCCGACGATGACGCCCACCGTCCGCTCGACCGCCTTGGCGAACGACTGGTTGAGGCTCGGCTGGACCACGAGCAAGGCCGCGATCGCGGCGAACACCGGAAGCGGACCGGGGATCAGCCAGCCCGCGACGAACCAGGCGGCGACGGTGGCGATCGCCGACTTCACCACCTGCAGCACCGGGGAGCGCTTGGCCGTGAGAAACGTCGCCGTCATGCGCATGCGTCAACGGTAGGCGCTCGTGCGGGCGGCGCCGGAGATCGCGCGCCGCCCGCACGCCCGTCGCGTCAGCTCACGACCTGCCTGCCGTCGCGCGCGGCGCCTTCGTCTCGGCCGCCCCCACCACGGCCTCGACCCGTTGTGCGAGCTGGTCGGCGACCTCGAGATGGGCGATCAGCTCGGCCGCCCAGTCCGGCTGCGGATCCGGCTCCGGGATGTGCGGGAACTGCTTCTCGATCAGGCGATACCGCTCGATCAGCTCGCGGAGGACCTCCCACCACGCCGGCACCCGGTTCAGGTAGATCGATGCCCCGCACGCGAACGGCTTGTCCCCGTACACCGGGTCGTCGTACGAGGTGTCGGTGTCGTGCTGATCCGAGTAGTTGAACGCCTCCACCATGCTGATCCTGCCGCTGTGGTCGACGTCGGCGTGGTGGGCGAGGCTCGCGCCGTAGGCCGATGCGTCGTTGAGGCCCTCGAACCACGCGAGCGCCCACGGATCGAAGTGCGTGGCGCCCGCGCTCACCTTGTCCGCCGGCACCGCGGCCGCGAACGAGGTGCGCGCCGCCGTGCTGTGGTCGAGGGTCGGCTGCAGGAACGCGCCGGAGTAGCACTGCTCCATCGTGACGACGAGCGTTCCGAACGAGCGCATCCCGTCGAGCATCGTCCCCCACTCGTCGGGGGTGACCACCGTCGAGTTGTCGACGCAGAGCCCGGTCGTCGCACCGTGGTTGTTGGTGTGGACGAACAGGAGGCTGTCGTCGTCCATGCGATCGCTGATCGCCGTGAGCGTGTCGTGCAGATGCGCCTTCGTCGCGGAGTCGGTCACCTGCATCTGGTACGCGGTGCCGTCACCCACCCAGGTGCTCATCCCGGACCCGCTCGCATCCGTGGCGCCGATGGTGCCGTCGTAGCAGAGCACGTAGATGTGGTCCGCGGGGAAGCCGAGCTTGTTCCGGAGGATCCGATAGGCGAACTCGAGGTCCTCCACGTGGCGACGGTTGCTGATCTGACTCGTGAACAGCAGCGCGAACCGGTTGTCGTCCCGCCACCACGGGAGGTGCAGGCGCGTCCAGTCGATCTGCTGATACACGACGGGGCGCAGCTCGACCTCGAGCAGCGGAGCATGGAAGTGCTCGAGCTCGATGCCGGGGTCCGCGACCTCCGGTGGGAACATCGCGTCCACGACCTCGATCACCGCCCCGTCCTTCGCGGAATGGAACCGGTAGCGACAGGGATGTCCGAAGTTGGCGCCGGGCATCAGGTCCTCGAAGACGAGGACGGATGCTGCGGGCACGACGATCTCGCGATCGACGAGCCTCAGCGTGTGTCCCTTGGGGTACGCGGTGGTCGCCACCGAGAGGTGCGTCGTGGCGGCGGTGGTCGGGGTGAGCGTGGCGAATGCCGCCGCGCGGGCGCGGGCGAGCGCTTTCGCACTGGCCCGCGGCATGTCGATGTTCATGATGACTCCTCTGTGTTCGCGTGGTCGTCCTGCGACGACGGGGGGACCAGGTCCGGGACCCGATCAGTTGCACTGACGACCGTCCACGTGTCGGGGAGGAATCCGAAGACGGGGGGCCGGTCGGATTCCACGGTCGCCAGGAGTGCGCCCGTCGAGACGTCGACGAACGCGTAGACGCAGGGATGCATCCAGTTCGCGCCCGGGTGATCGTCGCGGAACGCGAGGATCGCGGGGCGGGAGAGGGAGTGCTCGACGGGTCCGAGCATCGCGACGCCGGGGCCAGCGGGCGCTCGGTTCGCGTAGAGCACGGTCCCGGTGAGGGCGGGCAGGGCGTGCGTCACGAGCTCACGGACGATGCCGGGTTCGAGCAGTTCGCGCACGGTCGCTCCTCACGCAGGTTCACTTCGGAGAGGCCGTGAGGGGCGGCGGTGATACCCGGCCGGCGACCGGCGGGCGCGATGAGAGGATGTCCCGGTGGCGCCTCTGTCGATCCGCGACGACTCCCGCTGTCCGTGCGGCAGCGGGCTGAACTTCGCCGCCTGCTGCGCTCGCGCCCTCCGCGGCATCCCCGCGGCCACAGCCGAGGCGCTCATGCGCTCCCGCTATACGGCGAACGTGGTCGGCGATGCGGGCTATCTCCTGCAGACCTGGCATCCCGGCACGGCGCCGGAGTCGATCGATCTCGACGCGGCACTCCGCTGGACAGGTCTGCAGATCGTCGCGGTGGACGGCGGGGGAGACGCGGATGCGCGGGGCGTCGTCGAATTCGCCGCGGACTGGCGGTCGGCGGCCGGGCGGGGGACGCTCCGCGAGCGCAGCCGCTTCGTGCGTCAGAGCGGACGGTGGTGGTACCTGGACGGTGTCGTCACCCGCTAGTGCGTCACACCGAGGGTCGGCGACGCTCCAGCTCGCGGGCCGCGTCCGCCGGGGAGCGATCGAGGAGCCGGGCCGGCCAGGCGAGGTCCCACCCGCCGTTCTGCTTCCGTGCCGCACGCATCGATGCCGCGCTCTCTCCCGTGACCCCGGTGAGGTAGCCGTCGTACCGTCGCAGCCGGATGCCGAGCTGCGTCGACGTCGAGCCGATCCGGTCCACATCGCCCCAGGGGATGGGGCCGGCGCCTGTCACCCGGATGCCGGTGTCGTCCGCGCGCAGGAGCACGCTGCGGCGCCACTGCGTCGAGAACGCCACGCCGCCGCCGACGCCGAAGAAGCCCACGGCGCCCACCCCCACGATCAGATTGAGCGTCGCCGTCGGCGCGAGCACGACGACGACGGCACCCATCACGGTGAACACCAGGCAGACCACGGCGAGGATGATCAGATTGCGTCGAGGGGAGACGATTCTCAGCTCGGGTGCGGGGTCGGGCATACGTCAACGGTAGAGCGCCTTCGCGCAGCCGTGCGCGCATGAGCGTCCCCGGCGGGAACACTGCGGTCGCGCCGGGCGTTCTGTTATGCTGGAGCGTCATTCGTGTGGCGATTTCGCCATGCGTTCGTGACATCTGCACGACATCCGCTTCGCTTCGGCTCGCGCCACCGCCATCCTCTCGCCACGGCAGGAGGACGGCGCGCGCGAAGACGTGCCGAGGCCCGATACCCCACACCAACAAGGACAACCCACTACATGACTACCGCAACGACCGCCCCGGCCACCAAGCAGGTCGCCATCAACGACATCGGATCTGCTGAGGACTTCCTGGCCGCGGTCGAACTGACCCTCAAGTTCTTCAACGACGGAGACCTCATCGAAGGCACCGTGGTGAAGATCGACCGCGACGAGGTGCTCCTCGACGTCGGGTACAAGACCGAGGGCGTCATCCCCTCGCGAGAGCTTTCCATCAAGCACGACGTCGACCCCAACGAGGTCGTCAAGGTCGGCGACGCCGTCGAGGCCCTCGTTCTCCAGAAGGAGGACAAGGAAGGCCGTCTGATCCTGTCGAAGAAGCGCGCGCAGTACGAGCGCGCGTGGGGCGACGTGGAGAAGATCAAGGAAGAGGACGGCGTGGTCACGGGTTCCGTGATCGAGGTCGTCAAGGGCGGCCTGATCGTCGACATCGGCCTGCGTGGCTTCCTCCCGGCCTCGCTCATCGAGCTGCGCCGCGTCCGCGACCTCACGCCGTACCTCGGCCAGGAGATCGAGGCGAAGATCCTCGAGCTCGACAAGAACCGCAACAACGTGGTGCTGTCGCGCCGCGCCCTGCTCGAGCAGACGCAGTCGGAGTCGCGCACCACGTTCCTGAACAACCTGCACAAGGGTCAGGTCCGCAAGGGTGTCGTCTCGTCGATCGTCAACTTCGGCGCGTTCGTCGACCTGGGCGGCGTGGACGGCCTCGTGCACGTCTCGGAGCTCTCGTGGAAGCACATCGAGCACGCCTCCGAGGTCGTCGAGGTCGGTCAGGAAGTCACCGTGGAGATCCTCGAGGTCGACCTCGACCGTGAGCGCGTGTCGCTCTCGCTCAAGGCGACGCAGGAGGACCCGTGGCAGGTCTTCGCCCGCACCCACGCGATCGGTCAGGTCACGCCGGGCAAGGTCACGAAGCTGGTGCCGTTCGGTGCGTTCGTGCGTGTCGCCGACGGCATCGAGGGCCTCGTGCACATCTCGGAGCTGTCCGGAAAGCACGTGGAGCTCGCCGAGCAGGTCGTGTCGGTCGGGGAAGAGGTCTTCGTCAAGGTCATCGACATCGACCTCGAGCGTCGCCGGATCTCGCTCTCGCTCAAGCAGGCGAACGACGCGGTCGACCCGTTCGGCACCGAGTTCGACCCGGCCCTCTACGGCATGGTCACTGAGTACGACGAGAACGGGGAGTACAAGTACCCCGAGGGCTTCGACCCGGAGACGAACGCCTGGAAGGAAGGGTTCGACACTCAGCGTGAGGCTTGGGAGCAGGAGTATGCCGCTGCCCAGGCTCGCTGGGAGGCGCACAAGGCCCAGGTCGCGAAGACCCTGGAGGCCGAGTCCGCCGCCGCGACCGCCGGCGTCGAGGCTCCCTCGACGTTCTCGAGCGACTCGTCCCCGGCGGGTACCCTCGCCGACGACGAGGCCCTCGCAGCACTTCGCGAGAAGCTGTCGGGTCGCTGAGCTTCAACTGATCCACGGAAGGGCCGGAACCTGCGGGTTCCGGCCCTTCCGCCGTCTCCGGTCGGATCGGCGCCACCGGTGGGCGCGCCGACCGGCGATGGCGATCACGCGACGATAGCGTGATCCCATGCGGAGATTCACGCCCGTTTCGGTGCGCCGAGAGCGCCCGCGGCGTGGACTCTTCGCCGATCAGACACGCGCGCGCACCGCAGCCCTGAACCAGCTTCTGCTCGGCTCCGTCGTCCTCTTCGTGACACTCCTCGTGATCGGCCAGCGGTCGGGCACCGGCCTGGAGACGTATTTCCTCGGCGTCGTCATGATCTTCGTGCTCACGGGTGTCACGATGGTCGTCCCATGGAACCGCATCGCTCCCGGATGGCTGGCGATCATCCCGGTTCTCGACATCGTGGCGATCCTCCTCCTGCGTCTCGCGATTCCCGACGGCGGGTTCGGCCTGCTGTGGGTGTTCCCCACGATGTGGCTGGCGGCGGGCTTCGGTGTGCCCGGACTGTGCGGAGGCGTCCTGGGAGCCTGCGCGGCCTTCCTGTATTCAGCGCTCGCAGCGCATCCGGAGCAGCACCTCAATGTGTACACGCTCCTGCTGCTGCCCATGGTGCTGCTCGCGGTGAGCGCGACCAGCTACCTGACCGCCCGACGGACGGCAGCGCAGCGCACGCTCCTGAGCAAGCAGGCGCAGATGCTCTCGCAGCTGCTGGAGCGGACGCGCAGCCAGGAGCAGGAGGTCACCGAGATCCTCGACGCGGTGGACTTCGGGGTCATCCGGATCGGACGTGACGGCGGCATCGCCGTCACGAATGAGGCGCACGGTCACCTCCAGCGGGCCATCGCCGCGACGGATGCCGACACCGAGGTGTATCGCGACGACGGCGTCACCCCGCTCCCGATCGAAGAGCAGCCCATCGAGCGTGCCCTGCGGGGTGAGGCCTTCGACGACCAGCTCGTCTGGTTCGGGCCACCCGAGGGAGAGCGTCGCGCCCTGAGCGTGACCGCGCGGCGCCTGCTGGACAGCCACGGCGAGGATGCCGGCGCGGTGGTCATCTCTCGCGACGTGACCGCCGAGGCGACCGCCCTCCGTGCTCGGGACGATCTCGTCGCATCCGTCACCCACGAGCTGCGGACCCCCCTCACGTCGATCCTGGGATACCTCGATCTGGCCATCGACGACCCCGACATCCCGCCGCAGGCCCGTGGCAACCTCGAGATCGCCGAGCGGAACGCGGAACGCCTGCTCGGCATCGTCGGCGACATGCTGGCGGCCTCGCAGGCATCCCGGGGATCGGCGGAGTTCTCGGTCGTCCCCGACGACATCGACGTCGCCGAGGTGATCCGCGCCTCGGTCGAGTCGTTACTGCCTCGAGCGGCAGAGCGCGCCGTGCTGATCGACACCTCGGGCCTCGAAGTCGCCTATGCCCGTGCCGATTCGATGCGACTCCGGCAGGTCATCGACAACCTGATCTCCAACGCGATCAAGTACAACCGCGACGGGGGCACCGTCTCGCTGGGTTCGACCGCCGACGACGGGTCCGTCTGGATTCTCGTCCGCGACACCGGCCTCGGCATCACCAAGGAGGAGCAGGCGGGACTGTTCCAGCGCTTCTACCGCGGCGACACGGTGCGTGCGACCGGCATGAAGGGCACAGGGCTCGGTCTCGCCATCAGCCGCGACATCGTCCGGGCGCACGGCGGCGACATCACGGTGCGCAGCACACCGGGCGTGGGTTCGACGTTCATCGTCCGACTTCCGGCCGGCTCACCGCATCCCTCGACGAAAGGCGAACGCCCGTGACACTGGATCTGACCTCGGTCGTGGTCATGAGCACGCTGGTCGTGATCGTGAGCGGCGTCGTCTACATCGTGGAGACGCTCCTCCGACGTGACGACGGCGCGGGCCGGATCTGGGCGCTCGCCTTCCTCGCGGCGATGCTGACCACCGTCGCCTACCTCGTGTGGGCGCTCGACAACAGCGCGTGGTGGGCGATCGCCGTCGGCAATGCGGCGTTCGTCACCGGTACCGGGTGCATGTGGGTCGGCTGCTGGGGGTTCAATGAGCGCCCGCTCACGATTCCGAGTTCCGTGGTCGCGGTCGGAGCCGTCGGGGCTGCCGTGAGCGTGCTGCTGTCTCCTCACGATCCGAAGGGGTGGGACGGCGCGCTCTGGATGTTCGTCGCGCTGATGGTCTTCGCCGCCGCCGGTGCGGTCGAGTGCCTGCGCGGGGAGCTCCGGCGCTCTCGCACGCCGCTCGTGCTCGCCTTCGTCCTCGGCCTCCAGGCGATCTTCTATCTGATGCGGATCATCGGGTTCGTCCTCCTCGGCCCGGACAGCGAGACGTTCAACACCTGGCTCGGAACGATCCCGGCCAGCTTCATCACCATCACGTTCACGATCGTCGCGCTGGTCGTCACGTCCGTGCTCCGCGCGGGTCGTGCGCAGCAGCGGGGCTTCGAGCGTCTGTCGGGATCCGGGGTCGCCGCGGACGGCATCCTGCCGGAGGCCTCGTTCCGGGCCCAGTTGCACGATCTCGTCGAGCGGGCGGGATGGCGCGGCGAGCTGGTAGGGGTCATCGTGGTCCGGGTCGACGATCTGCACCAGATCTCCACCGCGTTCGGTAGCGAGATCGCGCGGGCGGTGAGCGCCTCGCTGCGCAGCGGGGTGCGTCGGCACTCGCCCTCCAACGCCTTCGTCGGCGAGGACGGCGCGGTCGGACTCGCGGTGGGCCTGCTCGTCGAATCGGCCGGTGACGCCCGGCGGCGCGCGGCGCTGGTGTACCGCGGCCTGTTCGAGGGCATCGGCACCGCCACCGGAGGCGTGATCCCCGTCGTCGGAGTGGGCGTCGCGCTGAGCGACACCGCCGGCTACGACCCGGACGGCCTGCTGCGCACGGCGAGGGAGGCCGCCCACCGCGCGGCGACGAGCGTGGAGGCGTCGGTCATCGTCGCCGACGCGCGCTGAGAGCCGGTCTCAGGCGGCAGTGAGGCGGTAGCCCACTCCGCGCACGGTCTCGATCCAGCGCGGCGACGCGGGCGACTCGCCCAGCTTGCGGCGGAGGTTCGCCATGTGCACCTCGATCGCCCGAGCGTCGCTGTCGCTGACGAACTCGGCACCGGTGAACCGTTCCCCACGCAGCATGAGCGCGAGATCCGTCTTGCTCAGCACACGCCGCCCGGAGGCGAGGAGGTCGGCGAGGATGTCGAACTCGCTGCGGGTCAGCTCGAGCTCCGAGCCGGAGACCATCGCGATCCGCATCTCGGGATGGACGCTGAGCTCCTTGTGGGTCAGCCATCCTTCAGACGAGCCCCCCGCGGCCGTGGGGACGGTGTCCTCCAGGGTCGCGGCGGCCGCCGCAGCGGGGGAGGGCTCGGCCGGACCGGCACCCTGCACTCGCGGCCGGCGCAGCATCGCGTCGATGCGCGCGCGCAGCTCTCGCGGCCGGAAGGGCTTGGCCACATAGTCATCCGCTCCGGCCTCGAGGCCCTGAAGAGCGTCGATCTCCTCGGTGCGGGCGGTCAGCATCACGATGTAGGTGCTGCTCACGGCCCGGATCCGCTTGGCCGTCTCGAAGCCGTCCATCCCGGGCATGTTCACGTCGAGCGTGGTCACGACGGGATCGTACTTCCGGACGAGATCGAGACCCTCCAGGCCGTTCGCCGCGGCATGCACGACGAAGCCGGCCTGCTCGAGCACCGTGGTCAGGAGCGTGCGGATATCCTCTTCGTCTTCGACGACGACTGCGACGCGAGCTTGTTCCATCGATCCACCGTCCGTGGCGGGGCGCTCTCCCGATGTGGGCGCCCGGACCTCGGTCATGATATCCCAGAACATGCGGCGGAATGCTTCGCCGGGCTGGCGCGTGTCGTGTCGTTCGAGAGTCATGAGCACATCACCGACTTGCCGGACTTGTTCTCATAGACCGGGAAGTAGACCGTCGTGGTCAGCCAATCGTTCGCACGTCCGGTGATCCGAGGCAGGGAGCTGCAGGTCCATCCGCTCGTACCGGTGAACTGTGCGGCGGTCGAGACGCCCGCGTTCGCCCAGCTCCACGTGCCGGCGGCGCCCGTCGCGGTGGTCAGGTCCACGGAGAAGGAGATCGTCTTGGCGGCAGGTGCGTCGAAGCTGATGTAGTAGTTGCGTGTCTGATCGCCCACGGTGCCCCAGCCGTCGTAACGGATTCCGGTCACGGTGCACTTCACGGCGTTCCCGCCCTGATTGACCGCAGTGCACGTGTTGCCGCCGGACGGCGCGTTCCAGGTGCCCGCGGTCACGGTCGCCTGCGTGTAGGTGACGTCGGTCCACGCGGCCTGCGTACGTGCGGGTCCTGTGGCGACGGTCAGAACGGCGCCCGCCACGGCGAGCACCGCGACGAGCGCCGTGATCCGGCCCCTGGTGATCTTCAGGTTCACGGGGCGACCGTCCCCACGAGGTCCGCGGTGCGTGCGGCGGTGGCGACCTCCGCGTCCGTCCTTGCCCCCACAGGGACGGACGCGTCGGCCGACGGAGAGTCCCGCTGCTCGTGTCGGGTGCGGTCCCGACGGGACGGGGCGGGCAGGAGCCACGTGATCCCCATCAGCCCGACGAGGCCCACGAGCAGCGGAACAGCGACGGCCGGAGTGGTCATGCGCATGATGACGTTCCCCACTCCCGGCACGGTGATCTTCGGCATCCAGGCCTCACCGGTCACGGTGTAGTCGAGCGCGTCCTGGAACTGGTTCGCGTCGCCCTTGAGCGTGATGGTGTAGGTGTCGCCCCCGTCGGAGACGATCTTCTGGATGCGGTGGGTGACGAGGTTGTGGGTCAGCTGACTCGGCAGGCTGACGACGTCCCCGATCTTCAGCGAGCTCGCCGGCACCTTCGTGTCGATGACGAGGTCGCCGGTCATGATCTTGGGCTCCATGGAGCCGGAGATGACGACGAGAGGCTTCACGATCCCGGCGGCGGTCAGTCCCCACATCACGCCGCTGACGATCCCGATCCCGGCCAGCAGCCAGAGGATCCCCAGCGCGACGCGTCGAAGTGCTCCCATTGTCCCTGCTCCTTGCCTGTCGGTTCTCTCAGTCGTCCTGTCGAATGGATCGCGGTGCCCCGCATGGGAGCGGGGCACCGCGATCCTGGTCGCTTACGCGGTCGCGGTCCCCGCGACCGTGACCACGATCGAGCCGGACTTGCCCTGGTTGGTGGTGGCCCAGTTCGACGGCGCGGTGACCGTCACGGTGATCGCCGTCTGCGGCGTGACACCGGACGCCGCGGTCAGCGTCGAGGACGCTGCGGAGGCGGTGACGGTCGGAGCGTCCGCGAAGGTGCTGCCAGAGGCCCAGGCCGTCGAGACGACGAGCGAGGCGTTCGTGGTGCCCGTGTTCTTGACGTAGACGGTGGCGGTCCGGGTCTGGCCGGGCAGCATGTTCGCGAACGTCGAGGACGGGATGGTCAGGGCGATGCTGCTCTGGTTGTCCGACTCGACCCAGTTGGTCGAACCGTCGAGCGAGCCCTGGAGGTTGAAGGTCGCAGCCTGCGCCGACGCCGAGAAGAAGACGTTGTCGGTCCAGGCGGCGCTCGTCGCCGCGGCGCCGATGCCGCCGATGGCGAGCGTGGCGAGGACGATGGCGATGACCGGACGGCGCTTGCCCTTGCGGTTCTGGCGACGCTCGGCGCGGGTGGTGTTTTCGGTGTTCATGATTCTGCCTTTCCGGCGATCTGGGGTAGCCGTTCGTTTGGTGGATGTCAGCTGCGGGATCTCCCCCGGGAATCCCGGCGCCGCATCCGACAACCACGAAGTTAGGGGGGTCGCCTCAAGGCAGCCTCAAGTGCCGCTCAAGCGGGTCCAAGGAACGTCGCACTGAGCCAAAACTGAGGTTGGCGGGTGGACCGTGGCATCCTCGACTCATGCCTCTCGTCGCTCTCACCGGTGGCATCGCCTCGGGGAAGTCCACGATCGCGCGGCGGCTCGCAGAGCACGGCGCCGTCGTGGTGGACGCCGATGCGATCGTCCGTTCCGTCCAGGCGCCGGGGTCACCGGTGCTCGCCGCCATCGCCGACGAGTTCGGTGGAGACGTCATCCTCGCCGACGGCACGCTCGACCGCGCAGCGCTCGCCGGCCGGGTCTTCGGCCACCCCGATCGTGTCGCCCGGCTGAACGCCATCGTTCACCCCGCGGTGCGGGCGGAGTCGCACCGGCGCTTCGAGGAGGCGTTCGCGAGCGACCCGGAGTCCGTGGTGGTCTACGACGTCCCGCTCCTCGCCGAGGCGCGTGCGGACGACGCGTGGGACCGCGTCGTGGTGGCTCATGCGCCGGCGGCGGAGCGCGCCGCGCGCCTGGTCGCGCTGCGCGGGATGACAGAGGCCGAAGCCGGCGCCCGGATCGCGTCCCAGGCCTCCGACGAGGAGCGACTGCGCCTCGCCGACGTCGTGATCGACACCTCCGGCACCATCGAGGACACCCTTCGGCAGGTCGACGTGCTCTGGACCGAGCTCCACCCGAGACCGTAGGGAAACGCCGCCGATACGCGTCGTTCACACCGCTCCCGTAGCCTGCCCCCACGGCGGCAGAGCCGAGGCGAGGGGGGACACCATGCGACACAGGAGCGACGGCGGGATGCCGGGGTACGGGCTGCCTGACGACGTCGAGTGGGCGGACTTCGCGACCGGAGACTTCGAGAGCGGCGACGACGACGACGTCTGAGTCGCAGCTCTCACGGACGGGCCTCCGCCCGCGGCGAACGGCGGTCGCGATGTCGGTGGGCCGACCTACGCTGGAGTGATGCAGACCACCCGATCAGTACGCCCGTTCGAGGTCGTGAGCGAGTACGCCCCGAGCGGAGATCAGCCGCAGGCGATCGCCGACCTCGCGGCGAGGATCAATGCGGGTGAGACGGACGTCGTGCTCCTCGGCGCAACGGGGACGGGCAAGTCGGCGACCACGGCCTGGCTGATCGAGCAGGTGCAGCGCCCCACGCTCGTGCTCGCGCACAACAAGACCCTCGCGGCGCAGCTCGCCAACGAGTTCCGCGACTTGATGCCGCACAATGCGGTCGAGTACTTCGTCAGCTATTACGACTACTACCAGCCCGAGGCCTACGTCCCGCAGACGGACACGTTCATCGAGAAGGACTCGTCCATCAACGCAGAGGTCGAGCGGTTGCGTCATTCCACGACCAACTCGCTTCTCAGCCGCCGCGACGTCGTCGTGGTCAGTACGGTGTCGTGCATCTACGGCCTGGGCGCGCCGGAGGAGTACCTCCGTGCGATGGTCGCGCTGCAGGTGGGGGAGCGGTACGACAGGGACGCCCTGATCCGGCAGTTCATCGCCATGCAGTACAACCGCAACGACGTGGATTTCTCGCGCGGCAACTTCCGTGTGCGCGGCGACACGATCGAGATCATCCCGGTCTACGAGGAGTTCGCGATCCGCATCGAGCTGTTCGGCGACGAGATCGAGGCGCTCTACATGCTGCATCCGCTCACGGGCGACGTCGTGCAGAAGCTGGACGCTGTGCCGATCTTCCCCGCCTCGCACTACGTCGCCGGTACGGACGTGGTGCAGCGCGCGATCGGCACGATCGAGACCGAGCTCGAGCAGCGCCTCAAGGAGCTCGAGTCCCAGGGGAAGCTCCTCGAGGCGCAGCGACTCCGCATGCGGACGACGTTCGACCTCGAGATGCTGCAGCAGCTGGGCTTCTGCTCCGGCATCGAGAACTACTCGCGTCATCTCGACGCGCGGGCCCCGGGCGAGCCGCCGCACACGCTGCTCGACTTCTTCCCCGACGACTTCCTCCTCGTGATCGACGAGTCGCACGTCACGGTGCCCCAGATCGGTGCGATGTACGAGGGGGATGCATCGCGCAAGCGGACTCTCGTCGAGCACGGTTTCCGCCTCCCGAGCGCTCTCGACAACCGTCCGCTCCGGTGGGACGAGTTCAAGGAGCGGATCGGGCAGACGGTGTACCTCTCCGCGACGCCCGGCCGCTACGAGATGGGCATCGCGGACGGCGTGGTCGAGCAGATCATCCGTCCGACCGGTCTCGTCGATCCCCAGATCGTGCTGAAGCCTTCCAAGGGCCAGATCGACGATCTGCTCGAGGAGATCCGCATCAGGGCGGAGCGTGACGAGCGTGTCCTGGTGACGACGCTCACCAAGAAGATGGCCGAGGAGCTGACCGACTTCCTCGGTGAGCACGGCGTCCGCGTACGCTACCTGCACTCCGACGTCGACACCCTCCGCCGCGTCGAGCTGCTGACCGAGCTCCGCGCCGGTGTCTACGACGTGCTCGTCGGGATCAACCTCCTGCGAGAGGGTCTCGATCTGCCCGAGGTCTCCCTCGTGTCGATCCTCGACGCCGACAAGGAGGGGTTCCTGCGCTCCGGCACGTCGCTGATCCAGACGATCGGTCGCGCGGCCCGGAACGTCTCGGGCGAGGTGCACATGTACGCCGACAACATGACCGATTCGATGCGCAACGCGATCGAGGAGACCGACCGCCGTCGCGAGAAGCAGGTCGCATACAACCTCGCGAACGGCATCGATCCCCAGCCGTTGCGGAAGCGGATCGCCGACATCACGGACGTGCTCGCTCGCGAGGGCGCCGATACGGCCGCCATGCTCTCCAAGCGCGATGCGGCCAAGCTGAAGTCGGGCAAGGGCAAGAGCCCGACGCCCCAGCTGCGCCGGACGGGGATCGCCGCGGAGGGGGCGGATCAGCTCGAGGCCACGATCGCGGACCTCAGCGATCAGATGCTGGCCGCCGCGGGAGAGCTGAAGTTCGAGCTCGCCGCCCGGCTCCGCGACGAGGTGCAAGACCTCAAGAAGGAGCTGCGGGCGATGGAGCGCGCCGGGCACGCCTGACGCCGGGGCCTCCGGCGGCGCTGGGGTCCGCGACGTCGCTCACGGACACACGGCTCAAGGGCATGCAGCTCATGGACAGTGCATGAGCGGCTTGGGGCCGGTCCGGTCGAAGGTGTGCTGCGACATCGGTGCGCCGCAGAGCGGGCACGGTCGCTCGGTCCGTGACGGCTCGGGAGTCGTCTCGTAGGGTCCGACCGCCGCCGGGCCGGCCGCGCGGATGAGCTTCTGATTGATCCACGCGTACCACCCGCCCGCTGCGCGCACGCGCTCGGACAGAGGCGGCCGTCGATCAGGGTCCATTCGTGTCATGATAGTTAGTGTACTAACCAATAGCGTGGATAGGATCGATTCGTGGATGCGCGCGACGACCTGCTCAGGCTGGACAACCAGCTGTGCTTCGCCATCGTCACGGCGGCTCGGAACGTCGTGTCGATCTACCGCCCCGTCCTCGAACCTCTCGGGCTCACGCATCCGCAGTATCTGGTGATGCTCGCGCTGTGGGAGCAGTCTCCGCGTTCGCTGGGGGAGCTCGCCGATGAGCTCGCGATGGAGTCGGCGACGCTGTCACCGCTCGTGAAGCGACTCGAGGCGCAGGGTCGGGTCCGCCGCACCCGGCGGCCCGCCGACGAGCGCGTGCTCGACATCGGGCTGACCGAGGAGGGGCGGATGCTGCGGGAGAAGGCGCTCGAGGTGCCTGGGCAGATCATGGCCCGCGTCGGACTCGATGTCGCCGATCTCGTCCGGCTGCGCGACGCGCTGGCTCCCTTCGCCGGCCGCAGGGAGCCGTCCGCGGACTGACGAGCGTGTATGCGATGTCGGCGATCGGCTTCGCGGGGAGCGAAGGCCGGGGCCGATGTCCGAGGCCCCGCCTAGACTTGTCGGGTGCCCATAATCCCCGTCGCCGTGCCCGGAAACACCTCGGGAAAGCTCAGTGTCCGCGGTGCCCGGGTCCACAATCTGAAGAACGTGGACCTCGACATCCCCCGCGATTCCCTGGTCGTCTTCACGGGGCTCTCGGGTTCGGGGAAGTCGAGTCTCGCGTTCGACACGATCTTCGCCGAGGGGCAGCGGCGGTACGTCGAGTCCCTCAGCGCATACGCGCGTCAGTTCCTCGGGCAGGTCGATCGCCCCGATGTCGATTTCATCGAGGGCCTGAGCCCGGCCGTCTCGATCGACCAGAAGTCGACGAACCGGAATCCGCGGTCGACGGTGGGCACCATCACCGAGATCCACGACTACATGCGACTGTTGTGGGCGCGCATCGGCATCCCGCACTGTCCGGTCTGCGGCGAGGTCATCCAGCGTCAGACGGTGCAGCAGATCGCCGACCAGCTGATGGATCTCCCCGAGCGCACGCGCTACCAGATCGTCGCACCCGTGATCACACAGAAGAAGGGCGAGTTCGTCGACCTCTTCAAGGAGCTCGGCGCCAAGGGGTATGCCCGTGCGGTCGTCGATGGGGAGCTCGTCCAGCTCGCCGAGCCGCCGGTGCTGAAGAAGAGCTACAAGCACGACATCGCCGTCGTGGTCGACCGCCTGGTCGCCGCGCCGGACATCCTGGGCCGCGTGACCGATTCCGTCGAGACCGCTCTCGGCCTCGCGGGCGGCGTCATGCAGGTCAACTTCGTCGACGAGGAGGGGGATGCCGCCTGGCAGAGCTTCTCGGAGAAGCTCGCCTGCCCGAACGGTCACCCCCTGCAGCTCACCGAGATCGAGCCGCGGACGTTCTCCTTCAACGCGCCTTTCGGTGCCTGTCCGGCGTGCTCGGGCCTGGGCACCCGGATGTCGGTGGACGTGGACCTGATGCTCGGCGATCAGGAGCTCTCGATCGCGGAAGGCGTCCTGCTGCCCTGGACGACCCAAGGCAAGGGGCTGTTCCAGTACTACGAGCGACTTCTGCAGGGCCTGGCCGACGACCTGGACTTCTCGCTCGACACCCCGTGGCGCAAGCTCCCCGAGCGGGTGCGCGAAGCGGTGCTCCGCGGCGAGAACTTCAAGGTCACCGTCCGCTGGAAGAACCGCTACGGCCGTGAGATGCGGTACACCTCGGGCTTCGAGGGCGTCGTTCCCTACATCGAGCGGCAGTACCTGCAGGCCGAGTCCGACACGCAGCGCCAGCGCTGGTCGGAGTACCTCCGCGAGGTGCCGTGTCCGGTGTGCAACGGCGACCGCCTGAAGCCCGAGGTCTTGGCCGTCAAGGTGCACGGCAGGTCGATCGCCGAGGCGTCGCACCTGAGCCTCGCCGACGCGCAGGCGTACTTCGCGCGCCTGGACCTGACCGACCGCGAAGCGAAGATCGCGGCGCAGGTGCTCCGTGAGATCCGGCTCCGGCTCGACTTCCTCATCCAAGTCGGCCTGAACTACTTGAACCTCAGCCGTTCCGCGGGCTCGCTCTCGGGTGGCGAGGCGCAGCGGATCCGGCTCGCGACGCAGATCGGGTCGGGCCTGACGGGTGTGCTGTATGTCCTCGACGAACCGTCGATCGGACTGCACCAGCGCGACAATCGCCGCCTCATCGAAACGCTGCTGACCCTGCGCGACCTCGGCAACACCCTCATCGTGGTCGAGCACGACGAGGAGACGATTCACGCGGCCGACTGGGTCGTCGACATCGGGCCGCGGGCGGGCGTGGACGGCGGCAACGTCGTGCACTCGGGGCCCCTCGAGTCGCTCCTCACCGAGCGTGGGTCGCTCACCGCCGACTACCTGTCGGGCCGCCGCGAGATCCCGACCCCGAAGAAGCGGCGCCGCATCGACAAGAGCCGTCGCATCACCGTCGTCGGGGCGCGGGAGAACAATCTCAAGAACGTGACGGTCGACTTCCCGCTGGGCGTCATGACCGCGGTCACGGGCGTGAGCGGCTCGGGCAAGTCGTCGCTGGTCAACGACATCCTCTACGAGGTGCTGGCCTCGCGGCTCAACGGCGCACGCCGAGTGCCGGGGAAGCACACGCGCGTGACCGGCCTCGACGACCTCGACAAGGTCGTGCATGTCGACCAGAGTCCGATCGGGCGGACCCCTCGGTCGAATCCCGCGACCTACACGGGTGTCTTCGACCGCATCCGGACGCTCTTCAGCGAGACGACGGAGGCGAAGGTGCGCGGCTATCAGCCGGGGCGCTTCAGCTTCAACGTCAAGGGCGGTCGCTGCGAGGCGTGCTCGGGTGACGGCACGATCAAGATCGAGATGAACTTCCTGCCCGACGTGTACGTCGACTGCGAGGTGTGTCACGGCAAGCGGTACAACCGCGACACCCTCTCGGTGCACTACAAGGGCAAGAACATCGCCGAGGTCCTCGAGATGCCGATCTCCGAGGCGGCCGACTTCTTCGAGCCGATCCAGGCGATCCACCGCTACCTGAAGACCCTCGTCGACGTCGGACTGGGCTACGTCCGGCTGGGGCAGTCGGCCACGACGCTGTCCGGAGGCGAGGCGCAGCGCGTCAAGCTCGCGACCGAGCTGCAGCGCCGCTCCAACGGCCGCAGCATCTACGTGCTCGACGAGCCGACGACCGGTCTCCACTTCGAGGACGTCGCGAGACTGCTCGAGGTGCTCAACGGGCTGGTGGAGAAGGGCAACACGGTCATCGTCATCGAGCACAATCTCGACGTCATCAAGAGCGCCGACTGGATCATAGATCTCGGACCCGAGGGCGGCTCCGGCGGCGGCGAGGTCATCGCGACCGGCACTCCCGAGCAGGTCGCACGCGTCGAGGCGTCCCATACCGGCGCTTTCCTCGCGGAGGTGCTCGGGACCTCTGAGCAGCGCCGCAAGGCCGGTTGACGTGGCGGAACAGCTCCCGTACAAGCCGAAGCAGGGGGAGATCCCCACCGATCCCGGCGTGTACCGGTTCCGCGACCCCGCCGGGCGCATCCTCTACGTCGGCAAGGCGAAGAACCTGCGCGCGCGGCTGTCGAACTACTTCGCTCCACTGCGCACCCTCCACGAGCGCACCCGCCGCATGGTGACCACCGCGGCGTCGGTGGAGTGGACGGTCGTGGCGAGCGATGTGGAGGCCCTCCAGCTCGAGTACATGTGGATCCAGGAGTTCTCTCCGCCGTTCAACGTCCGGTACAAGGACGACAAGTCCTATCCGTTCATGGCGATCACGCTCGCGGACGAGGCGCCGCGGGTGATCGTGACGCGCAATCACCGCATCCCTGGCGCGAAGTACTTCGGCCCGTATCCCAAAGTCTGGGCCGTGCACGACACGATCGATCTGATGATCAAGGTGTTCCCGATCCGCACCTGCAGCGACGCGTCGTACAAGAAGGCCATGGCGACCGGGCGCCCCTGCTTCCCCGGTCAGATCGGGCGATGCGGCGGCCCGTGCTCGATGAAGGTGGGGATCGAGGAGCACCGCGCGATCGTGAACGACTTCGTCGCGTTCATGTCGGGCGGCGATGAACGGTTCACGAAGGAGCTCACGCGGCGGATGCGCGAGGCCTCGGCCGCCATGGACTACGAGGCGGCCGCGGGCTACCGCGACAAGCTCCAGGCGATCGACGCGGTACTGAACCGGAGCGCACTGGTCCTCGCGTCGGACATGGACGCGGATCTGTTCGGCATCGCCGAGGACGAGCTCGCCGCGACGGTGCAGCACTTCGTCGTGCGCGGCGGCCGTGTCCGCGGCGTGCGGGCGATCACCATCGAGAAGGAGCTCGACATCAGCGGGGGCGAGCTCGTCGATCAGGTGATCCAGCGCGCCTACGGCGGCGCGAGCGACGCCGACATCCCTCGTCAGATCCTCGTGCCTGTGCTGCCCGACGACGCGACGGAGCTCGAAGCCTGGCTGCGGGAGCGCCGCGGCAAGCTCGTCTCGATCAAGGTGGCGCAGCGCGGACGCAAAGCGGAGCTGATGAAGACCGCCGCACTCAATGCGCAGCAGGCGCTCATGCTCCACAAGACCCGTCGTACCAGCGACTATGTCGCCCGTACCCAGGCGCTCACAGACCTGCAGGAGGCGCTGGGCCTGGCCGAGGCGCCGCTGCGCATCGAGGGTTACGACGTGTCGCACCTCTCGGGGACCAACGTCGTCGCGTCCATGGTGGTCTTCGAGGACGGCCTGCCCCGCAAGGACCAGTACCGGACCTTCGGCGTGCCCGAGACCACGGACGACACCGACTCGATCCACCAGGTGCTCATGCGGCGCCTCGCGTATCTCGATCGACCCGAGGAGAACGAGCCGCCCGAACCCACGGAGGCGGCCCTGCAGGACGGTGAGGTCGTCACGACGCGCCGGCGTCCGCGCTTCGCCTATCCTCCTCAGCTGCTCGTGGTCGACGGGGGCAAGCCGCAGGTGGAGGCGGCGGCGCGGGCGCTCGCGGACGCGGGCCACGAGGAGATCGCGCTGTGCGGGATCGCCAAGCGGCTCGAGGAGGTCTGGCTGCCGGGCGAGGACTTCCCGGTGATCCTGCCACGCACGTCCGAGGCGCTCTACCTGCTCCAGCGTCTGCGGGACGAGGCGCATCGGTTCGCGATCATCCATCAGCGCAAGCGGCGCAAGCGCGACATCAGCACGGTCCTCGCGGAGGTCCCCGGCCTCGGGGATGCCCGCATCCGGGCGCTCCTGCGTCATTTCGGGTCGGTGACCGCCCTCCGGAGCGCCACGGAGGACGAGATCGCCCAGCTCCCGGGTATCGGTCCCAAGCTGGCGGCATCCGTACACGGGCATCTCGCGGCTCGCTAGGCTGGTCCCACGGGAGTGGGGGAGCACATGTCGGAGGCGGCGCGCCAGGATGCGGGCGAGGTCCTGATCGTCACGGGCATGTCCGGAGCCGGCCGCTCGACCGCCGCAGACGCGCTGGAGGACCTCGGCTGGTACGTCGTCGACAACCTGCCGCCACGCATGCTGCGGCCGCTGCTCGATCTCTCGGGGCTGGCTGCCGACGCGCTGCCGCGCATCGCCGTCGTCGTGGACGTCCGCGGCAGGGACATGTTCACCGAGCTCCCCGAGGTGACGCGCGCCCTGCGCGACGCGAGACAGCAGCTGCGCGTCGTGTTCCTGGATGCCGCGGACGACGTGCTCGTGCGCCGCTACGAGGCGGTGCGGCGACCGCATCCGCTGCAGGGGGACGGGACGATCCTCGACGGCATACGCCGTGAACGTGTGCGTCTGGCGGCGATCAGGGAGAGCGCCGACGTGATCATCGACACGTCGGACTTCAACATCCACCAGCTCGCCACTCAGGTCGTCGAGCTGTTCAGCGAGGAGGGCTCAGCCCGGCATGCCCTGACGATCATGAGCTTCGGGTTCAAGTACGGGCTGCCGACGGATGCCGATCTGGTCGCCGACATGCGGTTCCTGCCCAACCCGTTCTGGAACGACGAGCTGCGCGCCCTCACGGGCGAGGACGACGCGGTGCGGGAGTTCGTGATGGCCCAGACCGGGGCGGTGGAGTTCCTCGACGCCTACGCGGCCGCGATGGCACCGGTGCTCGAGGGCTACCAGCGCGAGAACAAGCGCCACAGCGTGATCGCCATCGGCTGCACCGGAGGCAAGCACCGTTCGGTCGTGATGGTGCGCGAGCTCGCCGCGCGCCTCGCCTCCGTGCCCGGTGTCGCCGTGCGGGTCGCCCATCGTGATCTGGGGCGCGAGTAGCCCGCTCCCCGAGTAGGCTGGACGACCGTCCCCGAAGCCCCATCCTCGAAGGAGAACCGTGCCGCTGACCGCCGACGTGAAGGCAGAGCTGATCGCGTTGCGCGACCCGCGACCGACGGCCCGGATCGCGGAGCTGACCGCCCTGCTGAGGTTCTCCGGCGGGCTGCACTCGATCGCCAATCGCGTCGCCGTCGAGGCGGAGCTCGACTCCGATCTGCTGGCGCGCCGGGTGGCCCGCGATGTCATGGAGCTCTACGGAGTGCGCCCCGAGCTCGTGCACGTGCAGGGATCTGGTGGGCGCAGCGGCAGTCATTACGCGGTCCGGGTCATCGAGGGCGGGGAGACTCTCGCACGCCAGACCGGATTGCTCGATCAGCGTCGTCGCGCCGTCCGCGGCCTGCCCAACAAGCTCACGACCGGCGCGCGTCCGGATCTCGCGGCGGTGTGGCGGGGCGCCTTCCTCGCGGCGGGCGCGTTGAGCGATCCGGGACGGTCGGCGGCTCTGGAGATCGCGTGTCCGTCACCGGAGGCCGCCATGGCGCTGGTGGGCGCCGCGCATCGTCTCGGCATCCCCGCGAAGGCACGCGAGGTGCGCGGCGTGCCGCGCGTTGTCGTGCGCGACGGAGAGGCCATCCGTACCACGCTCGCCGAGATGGGGGCGCAGCGCGCCGCCGCCGAATGGGATCAGCTGCGCCAGCGCCGCGAGGTGCGCGCGGGGGTGAACCGTCTCGTCAACTTCGACGACGCCAACCTCCGTCGCTCCGCGCAGGCCGCCGTTGCGGCCTGCGCCCGGGTCGAGCGAGCCCTGGAGATTCTCGGCGACGAGGTGCCCGACCACCTGCGGGAAGCGGGCGACCTCCGGCTCGCGCATCGTGATGCCAGTCTCGACGAGCTCGGCCATCACGCCGACCCGCCTCTGACCAAGGATGCCGTCGCCGGTCGCATTCGACGCCTGCTCGCCATGGCAGACAAGAAGGCCGAGATCGAGGGCATTCCCGACACGGAGTCCGCTGTTCCGATCGGCGCCGAAGACTGAAGACGCCTACGGTTCAGCCGATGCGCACGGCCGACCCCGTCACGGTGATGCCTCCGGTCACCGGGACGTCCACGGTCAGCAGTCCCGGACGCCCGATGTGCCGCCCCTGTTCGATCACGAACCGCTGCGGGGGAGTCAGACTTCCGACGGCGCGCAGGTAGGCTCCGGTCGCGGCGGCAGCGGCACCCGTCGCGGGGTCCTCCGTGATCTCTCCGACGGGGAAGATGTTGCGCGCCTCCCAGCGGTCGGGCGACAGCGCGTGCAGAACGACGATCGTGGCCGGCCATGCCTGCGCGTCGAGGAGGGCGCGAGCTCGGGCCGGGTCGAAGGTGAACGCGTCGAACACCGACTGGTCGGCCAGGACGATCACGGGATGCCGATTTCCGGCGAACGCGATGCGAGGCGGATGCCGCGGGTCGAGGTCCGCGTGTCCGATGCCGATCAGCGAGAGGACGGCGGAGAGCGCATCGCTCGACACGTCCTCCACATACGGCTCGACACTCGTGAACGACGCCACCCGAACCCCCTCCGACTGTGCCGTCGATATGCGCACAGGTCCCACCGGCGTGCGGAACTCCAGGTCGCCGTCGCCGAGACGATCCGCGAGCGCGACCGCCGCCGCGACCGTCGCGTGGCCGCAGAAAGGAACCTCGGCGACGGGGGAGAAGTAGCGGATCGGACGTTCGCGGCCCGCGCCCGAGACGAAGGCGGTCTCGGCGTAGCCCACCTCGGCGGCGATGCGCTGCATGTCCTGGGCGCTCAGCGCGTCGGAACCGAGCACGACGCCCGCGGGGTTCCCTCCCTGTGGCACGGTCGTGAAGGCGGCCCAGCGTTCGACACCCGGTTCGGTCATCGCGTGATCGTAGCGCGTCCGGGAGGCCGTCAGAACGCCGGACCACGTGTCATCGAGGGAAGCAACCCCCTCTCCGCAGCGTTGGTCGTCAGTAGGATGAAGACGTCACCCTCGCTGCGCCCGGGAGCTCGAATGCCCCGAACAGCGCGGCGCCGATAGGAAGAAGTGAACATGGCGAACTACACGTTGCCCGACCTCCCCTACGACTACGCGGCGCTCGAGCCGCACATCAGCGGCAAGATCATGCAGCTGCATCACGACAAGCACCATCAGGCGTATGTCACGGGTGCGAACACCGCTCTGGAGCAGCTCGCCGAGGCGCGCGAGAGCGGCAGCCTCGGGGCTGTCAACAAGCTCGAGAAGGATCTGGCGTTCAACCTCGGGGGTCATGTCAACCACTCCATCTTCTGGACGAACCTCTCGCCGGACGGCGGCGGGCAGCCCGAGGGCGAGCTGAAGGCGGCCATCGACGAGTTCTTCGGCGGCTTCGACAAATTCCAGGCCCACTTCACCGCGGCGGCCACCGGCATCCAGGGCTCCGGGTGGGCCGTGCTCAGCTGGGACCCGATCGGTCAGCAGCTCATCATCCAGCAGCTGTTCGACCAGCAGAGCAACACCGCGCAGGGAACCGTTCCGATCTTCCAGCTGGACATGTGGGAGCACGCGTTCTACCTGGACTACCTCAACGTGAAGGCCGATTACGTCAAGGCGATCTGGAACATCGCGAACTGGAGCAACGTTCAGGAGCGCTTCACCGTCGCCCGCGAGAAGACCGCAGGGCTGCTGGTACTGTCGTAGCCAGAGCGGGCGTCCCGGCGGGCCACCCGCCGGGACGCCGTTGTCCATCCGTCTGAACCACAGCATTCGTGCACGACAACACAGGAGACATTCCGTGACCGTCAAGATCGGAATCAACGGCTTCGGCCGCATCGGGCGCAACTACCTCCGCGCCGCCCTCGCACAGGGCGCGGACATCGACATCGTCGCGGTGAACGACCTCACCGACAACAAGACGCTTGCGCACCTGCTCAAGTACGACTCGGTCGGTGGCCGGCTCGACGCAGAGGTCTCCTACGACGAGGACTCGATCACCGTCAACGGCAAGGCCATCAAGGTGTTCGAGGAGCGCGACCCCGCCAATCTGCCCTGGGGCGAGCTGGGCGTCGACATCGTCATCGAGTCGACGGGTCGCTTCACGAAGGCGGCCGACGCCAAGAAGCACATCGACGGCGGCGCGAAGAAGGTCCTGATCTCCGCCCCCGGCACCGACGTCGACGGCACGTTCGTGATGGGCGTGAACGAGGACACCTACGACCCCGAGACGATGAACATCATCTCGAACGCATCCTGCACGACGAACTGCCTCGCGCCGCTCGCGAAGGTCTTCAACGACGCGTTCGGCATCGAGCGCGGCTTCATGATGACCGCGCACGCGTACACGGCCGACCAGAACCTGCAGGACGGTCCGCACAGCGACCTGCACCGCGCACGCGCCGCCGCGATCAACATCGTCCCGGCGTCCACGGGTGCCGCCAAGGCGATCGGACTCGTTCTGCCCGAGCTGAACGGCAAGCTCAGTGGATCGTCCTATCGTGTGCCCGTCCCGACCGGTTCGATCGTGGACCTGACGATCATCACGCCGACCGAGGGCCTGACCGTCGATCAGGTCAACGCGGCGTACGCGGCCGCGGCCGCGGACGGCCGTCTCGTCGGATACCTCAAGTACAACGCGGACGCGATCGTGTCCAGCGACATCCAGCTCGACCCGCACTCGTCCGTGTTCGATGCGGGCCTCACCAACGTGAGCGGGAACCTCGTCAAGGTGTCCTCGTGGTACGACAACGAGTGGGGTTACTCGAACCGCCTCGTCGACCTCACCGAGTACGTGGCAGAGCGCCTCTAGGCATCCGCCATGACTCTGCGCACCCTCGCGTCGCTGGGTTCGCTCGCAGGCAAGCGCGTCATCGTCCGTTGTGATCTGAACGTCCCCCTGAAGGACGGTGTCATCACGGACGATGGCCGCGTGCGTGCGTCGCTCCCCACGCTCAACGCCCTCCTCCACCAGGGCGCCCGTGTCGTCGTCTGCTCGCATCTCGGTCGTCCTGACGGTGCACCGGATCCGAAGTACAGCCTCGCACCGGTCGCGCAGCGGCTCAGCGAGCTCCTGGGGGCACCCGTCGCCTTCGCGCGCGACACCGTCGGCCCGTCTGCGCACGAGGCCGTCGACGCCCTCGCCGACGGGGACATCGCCGTCATCGAGAACCTCCGGTTCAACCCGGGCGAGACCGCGAAGGACGACTCCGAGCGCCAGGCGTTCGCGAGGGAGCTCGCAGTCCTCGGCGATGCCCTGGTCTCCGACGGATTCGGCGTCGTGCACCGCAAGCAGGCGAGCGTGTACGACCTCGCCGAGATCCTGCCCTCGGCGGCCGGACTCCTCATCGAGAAGGAGCTCGAGGTCCTCGACCGTCTCACCGAGAACCCGCAGCGCCCGTACACGGTCGTCCTCGGGGGTTCGAAGGTCAGCGACAAGCTCGGGGTCATCGAGCACCTCCTGCCGCGCGTGGATCGTCTCCTCGTCGGGGGTGGCATGATGTTCACCTTCCTCAAGGCGGAAGGGCACGAGGTGGGCAAGAGCCTCCTCGAGGAGGATCAGCTCGATCGCGTCCGCGGTTACATCGCCACCGCGAAGGAGCGCGGCGTCGAGCTCGTGCTTCCCACCGACGCGGTCGTCGCCGCATCCTTCTCGGCCGATGCCGAGCACGTGGTCGCGGACGCGGACGCGCTGGAGGACACGCCGTTCGGCGCGGAGGGTCTCGGGCTCGACATCGGGCCCCGCACATCCGCCCGGTTCGCGGAGGTCATCCGCGGCAGCGAGACCGTCTTCTGGAACGGGCCGATGGGAGTCTTCGAGCTGGCGCCGTTCGCGGCGGGTACGAAGGCGGTCGCGCAGGCCCTCACCGAAGTGGCGGGACTCAGCGTCGTGGGTGGCGGCGACTCGGCCGCCGCGGTACGCCAGCTCGGGTTCGCTGACGACCGCTTCGGTCACATTTCGACGGGCGGAGGGGCGAGCCTCGAATTCCTCGAGGGCAAGCGCCTCCCCGGACTGGAGGTTCTGGGATGGTCGCAGTGACGGATGGCACAGCTCCCGTGCGTCGAGCGCCGCTGATCGCGGGCAACTGGAAGATGAACCTCGATCACCAGCAGGCCATCGCCTTCGTGCAGAAGCTGCACTGGGCGCTGCGGGACGCCAAGCACGATAAGGGCTCTGTGGAGATCGCGGTCTTCCCGCCCTTCACCGACCTTCGCACGGTTCAGACGCTGATCGACGCGGACAAGATCCCGTTCGAGCTCGGCGCCCAGGACCTCTCGGCGCACGACTCCGGTGCGTACACCGGTGAGGTGTCGGGGGCGTTCGTCGCGAAGCTCGCGTGTCGGTACGTCATCATCGGGCACTCCGAGCGTCGCCAGTACCACCACGAGACGGACGAGGTCGTCGCGGCGAAGGTGCAGGCCGCGCTCCGGCACGGTCTGGTCCCGGTGATCTGCGTGGGCGAGACGTCGGAAGACCTCGAGAAGTTCGGTGCGAGCGCGGTCCCCGTCGGACAGCTGCAGGCCGCTCTGGAAGGGGTGCCCGCGGGTGCCGACATCGTCGTCGCCTATGAGCCGGTGTGGGCGATCGGATCAGGCCAGGCCGCGACGCCGCAGCAGGCTCAGGACGTGTGCGCCAAGCTGCGCGACGTGGTCGCCGAGAGGCTCAGCGGTGACGCCGCCGATCGTACCCGGGTGCTCTACGGCGGGTCGGTCAAGTCGTCGAACATCGCCAGCTTCATGCGCGAGCCGGACGTGGACGGGGCACTCGTAGGCGGGGCCAGTCTCGTCGTGGACGAGTTCGCGGCGATCATCCGCTACCAGAAGCACGTCGGCGTGTAGCCCTCCGGCGAGGTCCGTCCCTCGGATCCCGTCGGCGCTCCCGTATACTTGACCCTTGTGCGATCCGCCGGGATCGCGGCGAAAGGCTTCAATCCGTGGAAATCCTGGAGTTCGTCCTGCGGGTGGTGCTCGGTATCACCAGCCTCCTGCTGACGCTGCTGATCCTTCTCCACAAGGGCCGGGGTGGCGGTCTGTCCGATATGTTCGGCGGCGGCCTCACCTCCTCCCTCGGATCGTCGGGTCTCGCCGAGCGAAACCTCAACCGATTCACCGTGATCCTCGCCCTCGCCTGGTTCGTTTCGATCGTGGCGCTCGGGCTGATCACCAAGTTCCAGGGGATCTGACAATGGCTACAGGCGGCAACGCGATCCGCGGCACCCGCGTCGGTGCCGGACCGATGGGCGAGCAGGATCACGGGTTCCACGCGGAGCGGATCTCGATCTCGTATTGGGATGCGCTGGGCAACGAGACGGTCAGGCACTTCGCCGCGGGAATCCCCGAGGAGGAGATCCCGGACGTGATCGACTCGCCGCACTCGGGCCTGCCGGCCGGTCGCGACAAGGCCAATCCGCCCGCTCTCGCGAAGACGGAGCCCTACAAGACGCATCTCGCCTATGTGAAGGAGCGTCGCACCGAGGAAGAGGCGGACGCCCTCCTCGAGGACGCTCTGAAGCAACTGCGCGACCGTCGCGGGCAGGACTGACCTCAACAGGACGCGCCGCGCGAGGTTGGACGCCGCGGCGCGCGGCCGTCAGTATTCGCCGTCGATGAGTTCCGGTGGGACCTTGCCGGCCGCGGCCTCGTCCACGAAGAAGACCGTGCGGCGGCGTCCCTTCGCTCCTGCAGCCGGAACGCTCGGGTAGCTCGCGCCCGCGAGCGCCAGCCCGAGGGCGGAGGCCTTGTCCGTTCCCGCGAGGACGAGCCAGACGCGCTTCGACGAGTTGATCACCGGCCGCGTCATGGTCACGCGGTCCGGCGGAGGCTTGGGGGAGTCCCGCACGGCGACCACGGCGCGATCCACGATCTGGATCTCCGGGCGGTCCGGGAAGAGCGACGCGATGTGCGCATCCGGTCCGACCCCGAGGAAGCACACATCGAACGAGGGCCAGGGACCCGAGATGAAGCCGGTCGCTGCGGTCGCGGTGGGGCCGAAGCGCGCGAGCTCCGCCGCGTACGCCTCGGCAGCGGCATCCAGATCGAGGCCCTGGTCGCTCGCCGGCACGCGATGGACGTTCTCCCGGGGCACGTCGATCCGGTCCAGGAACGCGGGTCCGGCGGGGACGTCGTTGCGATCGGGGGAGTCGGCGGGCACGAATCGCTCGTCGCTCCACCAGAAGTGGACGCGCGACCAGTCGATGTCGGCGCGTTGCGCGAGGCGACCGGCAGATCGAAGGACTTCGATCCCCATCGTCCCGCCGGTGAGCGAGATGTGCGCGGACCTGCCCCCCTCGACGCGCTTGGCCACGCGCTGGAGGAACCGTGTGGCCACCGCTTCTGCCAGCGAGGCCGGATCGGGAAGAACCACGACCCGCTTCTCGGCGGAGATGTCAGCCATTGCCCTCCTGCGTCACCGTCGACTCCAAGAGCTGCCAGCCCTCGGTGATCACTCGACCATACAGGAGGTCGGGATCGAGGCTGCGTAGCTCTTCGGCGAGGCATTCGCGCAGTGTCCGGCGCGGGAAGGCGAGGTCGTGGGAGGGCTGACCGGGCTGCGTGAGGACGGCGATCGCGGGTGCGGGGCGCTCGAGGAGCGTCTCCCCGCTGGGCCGGACGAGGCGCACGGATTTGATGCCATGCTCCCACTCCTCGGAGTCGACGTACGTCCAGTTCACCGGAACGTCGAGCTTGAGGCGGAGCCACGCAGCCAGCAGCGCCGTCGACGGAGAGTCGGCCGCGCCGCGTACGTCGACGGACGTGACCGTCTCGTAGGGGGGCTGGTCGAGCACCGCCGCGAGCTGCTCGCGCCAGCGCGTGAGGCGCGTCCACGCGAAGTCGGTGTCGCCCGGCGCGTAGTGCTCGCCCAGGGCGGCGACCCATGCGCCGGGGTCGGGCTGGGTCGCGGCATCCGTGATGCGTCGCTGCGCGATCTTGCCGATCGACGACCGGGACGGCTTCTCCGGTGTGTCGCGGGGCCACCACGCCACGACAGGGGCGTCGGGGAGCAGGAGCCCGGTGACGAGGCTCTCGGAGTTGTTCCCGGCCGCACCATACGCGCGCAGCACGATCACCTCGCTGGCGCCGGCGTCGCCGCCGACGCGGATCTGTGCGTCGAGGCGGGGATCGGCATCCGCGTCAGGCCCATGGGGGTCGCTCATGAGGACGACCACGCGCATGGGGTGTTCGCGCGACGCATCGTTCGCCGCCTCGATGACCTCTTCCTCAGCGCCGTGGCGCGTGACGATGATGAGGGTCAGCACGCGGCCGAGCGCGACGGCTCCGCCCTCTTCCCGGACGCTCACGAGCGCCTTGGCGATCTTGCCGACGGTCGTGTCGGGCAGTTCGATGATCACGGCCGCCTCCAGGTGCGTCCATCGCGGGCGAGCAGCTCATCAGCGGAGTGCGGGCCCCATCCGCCGGGGGTGTACTGCTCGAGCGGGCCGCCCCGGGCCGCCCAGTACTCCTCGATCGGATCGAGGATCTTCCAGCTGAGCTCGACCTCCTCGTGACGGGGGAAGAGCGGCGGATCGCCGAGGAGCACGTCCAGGATGAGGCGCTCGTACGCCTCGGGACTCGCTTCGGTGAACGCGTGGCCGTAGCCGAAGTCCATCGTGACGTCGCGCACCTGCGTGCCCGCACCGGGGACCTTCGAGCCGAACCGGATCGTCACGCCCTCGTCGGGCTGGACGCGGATCACGAGCGCGTTCTGTCCCAGACCCGACGTCTGACTGCGGGAGAACAGGTGTTCGGGTGCGCGCTTGAACACCACCGCGATCTCGGTGACGCGGCGTCCGAGTCGCTTGCCCGTGCGCAGGTAGAACGGGACGTCGGCCCACCGACGAGTGTTGATGTCGAGCTTGACGGCCGCGTACGTCTCCGTCGTCGACTCCGGGTTCATCCCGTCCTCTTCGAGGAATCCGAGCACCTTCTCGCCGCCCTGCCACCCGCCGGCGTACTGGCCGCGCGCCGTCGCCGTGGAAAGGTCGTGGGGGAGCGTCACCGCTGCGAGCACCTTCTCCTTCTCCGCGCGGAGATCCCGCGCGTTGAATGAGATGGGCTCTTCCATCGCGGTGAGCGCGAGCAGCTGCAGGAGGTGGTTCTGGATGACGTCCCGGGCCGCGCCGATGCCGTCGTAGTAGCCCGCGCGGCCCCCGACGCCGATGTCCTCCGCCATGGTGATCTGGACGTGGTCGACGTAGTTGCGGTTCCAGATCGGCTCGTACAGCTCATTGGCGAAGCGCAGCGCCAGGATGTTCTGCACCGTCTCCTTGCCGAGGTAGTGGTCGATGCGGAAGATGGAGTCCGCCGGGAACGCACTGCGCAGTGCGTCGTTGAGCTCACGGGCCGACGCGAGGTCGTGCCCGAAGGGCTTCTCGATGACGACCCGGCGCCACCGGTCCGGTCGGTCGGCGGTGTCGTCGACGAGTCCGGAACTCTTCAACTGCTCCGCGACGGTGGCGAACTGGTTCGGCGGGATCGACAGGTAGTACGCATGGTTCCCCATCGTCCCGCGCTCCACGTCGAGCCGTTCCACCGTCTCCCGGAGGCGGCGGAACGCATCCGGATCCCCGAACTCGCCGCTCACGAAGCGGATCCCCTGCAGCAGCTGTCGCCACGTCTCCTCGCGGAACTCGGTGCGCGAGTTCGCCTTGACGGCGTCGTACACGACCTGCGCGAAGTCCTGGTCCTCCCAGTCTCGACGCGCGAATCCGACGAGTGCGAACCCCGGCGGAAGCAGGCCGCGGTTCGCCAGGTCGTACACCGCCGGCATCAGCTTCTTGCGCGACAGGTCGCCCGTGACGCCGAAGATGACGAGCGCGCTCGGTCCGGCGATGCGGTTCAGGCGGCCGTCATCAGGGTCGCGCAGCGGATTGCTCCCGCGCGAGATCTCCACGGTCATATGGATCGACTCCTACTGGGCGGCTTCGAAGAGCGACAGCACCTCGAGCTGAGGGTCCGTCAGGGTGAGCGTGACGACGGGGCGCCCGTGGCCGGTGGCGAGGACGCTCGCGTCGCCTGCGGCCTGCGCCTCGATGAGCTCGCCGAACGTGAAGGGCCGCCCGGGGATCTCGACGTCCACGTCCGTGCGCTCCGTGATCTGCAGGAAGACCCCGGTCGCCGGGCCGCCCTTGTGATACTGGCCGGTCGAGTGGAGGAAGCGCGGCCCCCAGCCGAACGTCGTCGGCCGACCGGAGTCGGCGGCGACGAGCTCGCGGAGGCCGGACAGCTCCGGAAGCGCGAGTCGGTTGACGTAAGCCTGGATCGCCACGTAGCCGCCCGCCGGCACGCGCGCCCACAAGGCGTCGAGGACGCCGGCGATCGTTCCGGAGGCGGCCAAGGCGGGATCGGAGACCCGCACCTCGACGCCGTCCGCGACGAATGCGGCGCGCGTCGCATCCGGTCGTGCCTCGAGCAGGCCTCGCGTGGCCGTCTTGGCGGATTCGACATCCGGCTGATCGAACGGGTCGATTCCCAGCAGGCGACCGGCGATCGCCGTCGCGTACTCCCAGACCACGAACTGCGCGCCGAGCGACCCGCTGATCAGGATCTCGCCCTCGTGCCGTTCGAACAGATGGAACTGGGCCGCCTCGTCGACGAGACGCACGATCTGCAGATCACCGGGGCGGTTCTCGACCTCGGGCGAAACGGGAAGCATGACGACCGGTAGAAGGCCCGTGCCATCCTTGCCCGTCGACTCCGCGATGAGCTGCTCGATCCAGTCGGGGAGGCCGACGAGGTGCGTGCCGTCGCTGATGAGTCCCAGCTTGTCCCGGCGGTCGGGTGCCGACGACACGGCCCCTCCGGCGATCGCGGCTGCCAGGACCAGCGCCGGGTTCTCGGGGCTGTCGATCGCGACCTCGAGGAGCGTGGCGTCGGCCTCGTCGAGGAGTTCGTCGAGATCCACACCCGCCAGACCCGCGGGCACGAGACCGAACGCCGTCAGGGCGGAGTAGCGACCGCCCACGGTCGGATCGGCATTGAACACCCGATAGCCGTCCTGCCGCGCGGAGGCGTCCAGCGGCGAGCCCGGGTCCGTGACGACGATGATGCGTTCGGCCGGGTCGATGCCGAGGTCGCGGAACGCCGCTTCGAAGGCGCGCTTCGCCGAATCCGTCTCGACGGTCGAGCCCGACTTGGATGACACGACGAGCACCGTCTGCGCGAGGCCGCCGGCCTCGGCGTCACCGTCGAGAGCGGCGAGCACCTGGCCGGGGGACGTCGAGTCGAGGATGACGAGCGGCACGCCGCTCGTCTGGGCGATCACCTCGGGAGCCAGGGAGGACCCGCCCATGCCGGCGAGCACGATGCGCGTCAGACCCTTCGCGACCATGTCGGCGCGGAGCGCGGCGATGTCCGCCACGAGCGGCCGCGACACGCTGACCGCATCCACCCAGCCGAGCCGCTGGGCGGCCTCCTGCTCTGCGGCAGGTCCCCACAGCGTGGGGTCCTCGGCAGTGATCCCGGACGCGACCAGCTCGGACACCAGGCTCGGGAGCACGTCGTCGACGACCGACTTCACGTGCCCGCTGACGTGGATGTCGAAGCTCACCGCAGCACTTCCGGCGCGTTCTTCAGCGCGTCCGCGACGGTCGCCTGGAGCTCGTGCCACGAGACGATGAACTTCTCGACGCCCTCGTCCTCGAGAACCTGGGTCACATCGGCGAAGTCGACGCCCACGGCGGCGAGACCGTCGAGGACGCCGTGCGCGTCGGCGTAGGCACCCGTGATCGTGTCACCGGTGATGACCGCGTGGTCGAACGTCGCCTCGAGCGTCTTCTCCGGCATCGTATTGACCGTTCCGGGGGCCACGAGCTCGGTGACGTAGAGGGTGTCGGGGAGCGACGGATCCTTCACGCCGGTCGACGCCCACAGCGGGCGCTGCACGTTGGCGCCGGCGGCGACGAGGCCCTGCGCGCGCTTCTCGGCGAACTTGGCCTCGTAGAGCTCGAAAGCGAGTCGCGCGTTCGCGACACCCGCCTTGCTCTTGAGCTCAGCGGCCGCGGGGTCGCTGATCGCGTCGAGGCGCTTGTCGACCTCGGTGTCCACGCGGGACACGAAGAAGGATGCGACCGACTGGATCGTCGACAGGTCGTGACCGGAATCTCTCGCCTGCTCGAGGCCGGCGAGATAGGCGTCGATGACGGCGTCGTACCTCTCCAGGCTGAAGATGAGCGTCACGTTGACCGAGATGCCGGACCCGATGACCTCGGTGATCGCGGGGAGACCGGCCTTCGTGGCCGGAATCTTGATGAGGACGTTGGGTCGGTCGACCGTCGCCCAGAGCTGCTTGGCCTGCGCGATCGTCGCGTCCGTGTCGTGTGCGAGGTCGGGAGAGACCTCGATCGACACGCGGCCGTCCACGCCCTGGGTCTCGTCGTACACGGGACGGAAGATGTCGGCGCCGTTGCGCACGTCGTCGGTCGTGATCTCGAAGATCGCGTCGTCGGCGGACGCGCCGCGCGAGGCGAGCACGGCCACCTGCCCGTCGTATCCGTCCCCCTTGCCGATGGCGGCGGCGAAGATCGTCGGGTTCGTCGTGACGCCGGTCACGTTGCGCGTCGCGATGAGGTCGGCCAGGTTGCCTGAGGTGATGCGGTGGCGGGACAGGTCGTCCAGCCAGATGCTGACGCCCGCGGCTGCCAGCTGCTCGGTGGGGGTGGTCATGCTTCTCCTCGATGCTGCTCGGATGTTGGGGGATAGGGGCGGGCGCCTAAGCCCGATTCGCCGCGATCGTCTCGCGTGCCGCGGCGACGACGGCTTCGGCGGTGATGCCGAACTTCTCGAACAGCGTCTTGTAGTCCGCCGATGCGCCGAAGTGCTCGATCGACACGGAGCGTCCCTTGTCGCCGACGATGCCCCGCCAGGTGAGGGCGATACCGGCCTCGACCGACACACGGGCGGTCACGGCGGCGGGCAGGACGCTCTCGCGATACGCCTCGTCCTGCTCCGCGAACCACTCCAGCGACGGCGCCGACACCACACGGGCGTTGATGCCCTCGTCGCGGAGGGTCTCACGGGCGGCGACGGCCAGCTGCACCTCGGACCCGGTGCCGATGAGGATCACGTCCGGCGCGCCGTCGGGCGCCTCCGCGAGCACGTAGGCGCCGCGCGCGACGCCCGCGGCCGAGCCGAACACGTCGCCCGACGCCTCGCCGTCGCCGCGCTCGAACACGGGGACGTTCTGGCGCGTGAGCGCCATGCCTGCCGGGCCGCCCTGGCGGCGCAGCAGCTCGAGCCACGCGTACGCCGTCTCGGTGGCGTCCGCCGGACGGACGACCGTGAAGTTCGGGATGGCGCGCAGCGCCGCCAGCTGCTCGATCGGCTGATGGGTCGGCCCGTCCTCGCCGAGGGCGATGGAGTCGTGCGTCCAGACGAACAGCGACCGGATGTCCATGAGTGCCGAGAGGCGCACGGCCGGACGCATGTAATCGCTGAAGATGAGGAACGTGCCACCGAACGCGCGGGTCGGCCCGTGGAGCACGATCCCGTTGATGATGGCACCCATGGCGTGCTCGCGGATGCCGAAGTGGAGCACGCGCCCGTAGGGGCTCCCGGACCACTCGTGCGTGGACCACTCGACGGGGATGAACGAGTCCGCGTCCTTGATGGTGGTCAGGTTGGACTCCGCGAGGTCGGCCGATCCGCCCCACAGCTCCGGGAGACGGGCGGCGAGCGCGTTGATGACCGTTCCCGAGGCGGCTCGGGTGGACACGTCCTTGCCGGGCTCGAACGAGGGCAGCGCCGACGCGATGTCGTCGGGGAGCTCGCCGGCGAGCAGGCGGTCGAGCAGCGCCTTGCGCTCCGGGTTCGCCGTGGCCCAGGCATCGAACGCCTTCTGCCACTGGGCATGCTCCGCGGCACCGCGCTCGCCGAGCGTGCGCGTGTGCGCGATGACGTCGTCGGGCACCTCGAAGGTCTTGCCGGGGTCCCAGCCGAGCACGCGCTTCGTGGCGGCGAGCTCCTCCCCGCCGAGGGCGGAGCCGTGGACCTTGCCGGTGTTCTGCTTTCCGGGCGACGGCCATCCGATGATCGTCTTGAGGATGATGATCGAGGGCTTGTCCGTCTCACCCTTGGCCGCTTCGATGGCGCCGTAGAGCTCGTGGACGTCCTCGACGTACTGACCCGTCTTCTTCCAGTCGACGGTCTGGACGTGCCAGCCGTACGCCTCGTAGCGACGGGCCACATCCTCCGTGAAGGCGACGTTCGTGTCGTCCTCGATGGAGATCTGGTTGGCGTCGTAGATGACGACGAGGTTCCCCAGCTGCTGGTGTCCGGCGAGCGAGGAGGCCTCGCTGGTGATGCCCTCCTCGAGATCGCCGTCGGATGCGATGACGTAGATGAAGTGGTCGAAGGGGCTCGTGCCGGGTGCGGCCTCGGGGTCGAAGAGACCGCGCTCATAACGCGACGCGTAGGCGAAGCCGACGGACGACGCCAGGCCCTGACCGAGCGGTCCGGTGGTGATCTCCACGCCCTTGGTGTGGCGGTACTCCGGGTGCCCGGGGGTGAGAGAGCCCCACGTGCGCAGAGCCTTGAGGTCGTCGAGCTCGAGGCCGAAGCCGCCCAGGTAGAGCTCGATGTACTGCGTGAGGGAGGAGTGCCCTGCCGAGAGGATGAACCGGTCGCGCCCCAGCCAGTGGGTGTCCGCGGGGTCGTGGCGCATCACCCGCTGGTACAGGAGATAGGCCGCAGGCGCGAGGCTCATCGCGGTGCCGGGGTGGCCGTTGCCGACCTTCTCCACAGCATCCGCGGCCAGTACGCGCACCGTGTCGACGGCCCGCCGATCGATCTCGTCCCAACGCAGTTCCGACACGAGGCCGCCTTTCGCGATTCAGGGGATGCGCCCGGGCCGGCGTGGACGAAGAGTCGCCACCGCAGGAGTCCGGCTTCGGGCGCGCGTGTGTTTTCAGCATAGCGAAGCGGTATGCCGCACCGGGCACGACTGGACCTCTGTGACAGCCGGTGGTAAAGGGTGCACGCCCGCGCATGCCATAGACTCGAGGGGTCCACGCGAGGGGCTTCGGAGGGGGCGATCCACATCACCACGACGTCGCGTGCCGATCAGGCACGTTCAGACAGGTCGCTGCCGGAGCACACGCTGGGTAGGACGATCCGCGCCTATGTGGCGCTGACGAAGCCCCGCGTGCTCGAACTCCTGCTGGTGACCACCGTCCCGGTGATGATCCTCGCCCAGAACGGGTTCCCGAGCCTGTGGCTCGTCCTCGCGACGGTCGTCGGCGGGTCACTCTCGGCGGGTTCGGCGGCGGCGTTCAACATGTACATCGACCGCGACATCGACGCCCACATGCAGCGGACGGAGAATCGCCCTCTGGTCACGGGTGAGGTCTCGCCCCGCGGTGCCCTGACCTTCGCCTGGACGCTCGCCGTGGCGTCCACGCTGTGGCTGTGGCTGACGACGAACTGGCTCGCCGCGGCGCTGTCGGCCTTCGCGATCTTCTTCTACGTCGTGGTCTACACGATCATCCTCAAACGCCGCACCGAGCAGAACATCGTGTGGGGCGGCATCGCCGGCTGCTTCCCGGTGCTCATCGGGTGGACGGCCGTCACCGGCACGCTCGCGTGGCCGCCGGTCATCCTCTTCGCCCTCGTGTTCCTCTGGACGCCGCCGCACTACTGGCCGCTGTCGATGAAGTATCGCGACGACTACGAGGACGTCGACGTCCCGATGCTCGGTGCGACCCGCAGCGGATCGCAGGTGGGGCTCCAGGTGATCCTGTACGCGTGGGCGACGGTGGCGTGCTCGCTGCTCCTCATCCCCGTGGCGAACATGGGCCTGCTGTACATCGCGTCCTCGCTGGTGTTCGGCGGCTGGTTCATCTACGAGTCGCACCTGCTCTACACCCGGGCGGTGCGCGGCACCGAGCCGCGGCCGATGCGCGTGTTCCACGCGTCGATCACGTACCTGACCCTTCTCTTCGTGGCGATCGCGCTCGATCCGCTGCTGCCTTTCTGACCCGCACGCCGGTCGCGAGAGGAGGATGACGTCGTGGCCCACGAACCCGCCGACGCCGCCGCACGCCTCGCCGTCGCGATAGGCCGGATCAACCGGCGCATCCGTCCCTCGGCCGACGGCCTGTCGCTCGGGCTGCTGTCGGCGCTGTCCACCGTCGTCCGCCTGGGACCGCTGCGCCCCTCCGAGCTGGCCAGGATCGAGGGCGTCGCGGCACCGACGGCGACCCGAGCCGTCGCCGAGCTCGAGTCGCGGGGCTTCGTGGAGCGTCGCCCCGACCCGGCCGACGGGCGGGCGTTCTTCGTGAGCGCGACGCGTGCGGGCGAAGAGGCGGTGCTCCACGCGCGGGCGGAACGCGCCGCGCGGATCTCGAGACTCCTGGACGCCCTCGACGACGGCGAGAGGGCGGCGATCCTCGATGCCCTCTCCGCGCTCGAGGCCGCCGCGGACAGCCGCGACGACCTCGAGGAATCGAGCCGGGCCTAGCGGACGGGCGTGGCCTGCGTTCCGTCCTCGGAGGCTGGTGACGCGGGAATCGATCCGTGCGGTTCTGACGCGGCGTCCTCCGCGGGGAGTGCGGTGTCCCCTCCGACGGCTGGATCGTCGCCGTCGTCCGCGAACGCGAGCGGCTCGACCACCTCCACGTCGGGGGCCGGAGTGACGAGAGCGCGCAGCACCGCGAGCGCCAACGTCGCGACGAGGCCGATGAGGCCGGCGCCGAGAAGGGCGCCGCCGATGACGATCCAGGACTGGCCACCGTAGACGTCGGCCGTCGTCGCGTTCTGGGCCGTGAGGCCGGCGACCATCGTCGTCACCTTCGTCAGGGCGATCCAGCCACCGGCGACGGTCGCTGCGAGTGAGCCGACCAGGAGGATCCAGAACGGGATGCTGGTGATCAAGCGGGGGCGGGATGTCATGCGGATGTCTCCTCAGGTGATCGCGGCCGGAGGACCGCGACCTCCATCATCCGGAGACAGTCGATGCGGAGTCGGTGATCCGGCTATGCGTGGGCTGTGCGCCGGCGGTGGCCTTCAGATGCATCACCACGGCGGTCATGGCGGCGACGAGGAGCATGGCCAGCACCATGTGGATGTTCACGAGCAGAATGGGAAGGCCCGTCCGCGCCTGCCAGAGGCCGACCCCTATCTGCGCGATCTCGACGAGGAGAAGAAGGCCGGCCCACCGTCGCAGGCGCTGAGTCGCCGGTGTCCGCCACGAGCCCGCGAACAGCACCACGGTGAGCGCGAAGGTGGCGTAGGCGGGCCACGAGTGCACGTGCTCCATGAACCCCGGGTTCAGGCCGTTGCGAACGGCGTTCGCGTCTCCGGCGTGCGGGCCCGAGCCGGTCACCAGGATGCCCACCACGACCGTGATCAGGACGAGTCCGCTCGTGACGTGCGCGAGGGCGGCATACCAGCCGGGCACCGCTCGCACCCGCGGTCCCGGCGCGGCGTACACGCGGCTGACGAGCGCGGCGGCGATCGCCACCAGCGGCACCGACGCGAAGAAGTGGAGACCGACGACGTAGGGATTGAGATGCGTGAGGACGGTGATGCCGCCGATCACCGCCTGCAGCGGGATGTAGAGGCCGACCAGCAGCGCGAGCCAGAACAGGTCGCGGCGCTCGCGCCGCAGGCGCAGGACGAGCAGGAAGGTCGCGATGGCCACGACGGCCAGGACGAAGGTGAGGGCGCGGTTCCCGAACTCGATGATGCTGTGGTAGCTCTGCTCGGGGGTGGGCACGAACGAGCCGGCCGTGCACTGGGGCCACGTGGGACACCCGAGGCCGGACCCGGTGAGCCTGACCAGTCCGCCGGTGCCGACGATCCCGATCTGGACCACGAGGGTGGCCCACGCCGCCACGATGATGCGCCGGTCCACGCGGTTGGGGAGCCAGGTCCAGAACCGCCGCCAGATGCCGGGACGTGCGGGAGCGGGGGTGTCCGCGGACATGGAAGTCGCCTCCAAGGAGGCTCCCCGCTCGCGCCGGGAGCATCGAGTCGCCACCCGGCCGGCGGGCGGAGCCTGTAGAATCAAGGGGTTCGGGATGCGGCAGTTTCGCGCATCACTGACAGCTTAGGCGCGCGGATGCGCGTCGATTGATCGGGCCCGGAAAGCGGCATCCCCTCCAGAACTCCCGTGGAGGACACGGAATGCCGGGACGGATGACACCGTTGCGGCCCTCGAGGAGAGTGTGACGTCATGTCCGATGTGCTGATCGACCGGCCGGAGCTGGAAGGACTCGGAGTCTACGAGTTCGGCTGGCACGATGCGGATGCCGCGGGGGCCAGCGCGAGGCGCGGGCTGAGCGAGGCCGTGGTGCGCGACATCTCCGCGCTCAAGAGCGAGCCCGACTGGATGCTGAAGAACCGGCTCAAGGGGCTGCAGCTCTTCGAACGCAAGCCCATGCCCACGTGGGGAGCCGATCTCAGCGAGATCGACTTCGAGAACATCAAGTATTTCGTCCGCTCCACCGAGAAGCAGGCGCAGTCGTGGGAGGACCTCCCCGAGGAGATCCGCAACACATACGAGAAGCTCGGCATCCCTGAGGCGGAGCGTCAGCGACTGGTGGCCGGCGTCGCGGCGCAGTACGAGTCCGAGGTCGTCTACCACCAGATCCGCGAGGACCTCGAGGCCCAGGGCGTCATCTTCATGGACACCGACACGGCCCTGCGCGAGCACCCGGAGTTCTTCGAGGAGTACTTCGGCACGGTCATCCCCGCCGGTGACAACAAGTTCGCGGCTCTGAACACGGCGGTGTGGTCCGGCGGCTCGTTCGTCTACGTGCCGAAGGGCGTGCACGTCGAGATCCCGTTGCAGGCGTACTTCCGCATCAACACCGAGAACATGGGGCAGTTCGAGCGGACGCTGATCATCGCCGACGAGGACTCCTACATCCACTACATCGAGGGCTGCACGGCGCCGATCTACAAGTCGGACTCGCTGCACTCGGCGGTCGTCGAGATCATCGTCAAGAAGAACGCCCGCGTGCGCTACACGACGATCCAGAACTGGTCGAACAACGTGTACAACCTCGTCACGAAGCGTGCCATCGCCCACGAGGGCGCCACGATGGAGTGGGTCGACGGCAACATCGGCTCGAAGGTGACGATGAAGTACCCGTCGATCTTCCTCGTCGGAGAGCACGCCAAGGGCGAGACGCTGTCCGTCGCGTTCGCCGGCCCCGGCCAGCATCAGGACGCCGGCGCCAAGATGATCCACATGGCCCCCTACACGCAGTCGTCGATCGTCTCGAAGTCGATCGCGCGCGGCGGCGGACGCGCGGGGTACCGCGGCGAGGTGCGGGTCGAGCCCAACGCCCACCACTCCGCCAACACGGTGCGCTGCGATGCGCTGCTGGTCGACACGATCTCGCGGTCCGACACCTACCCCGCGATCGACATCCGCGTCGACGACGTGCAGCTCGGCCACGAGGCCACGGTCTCCAAGGTGAGCGAGGAGCAGCTGTTCTACCTGCAGTCGCGCGGCATGCCCGAGGACGAGGCGATGGCGATGATCGTCCGTGGCTTCATCGAGCCGATCGCGCGGGAACTGCCCATGGAATACGCCCTCGAGTTGAACAAGCTCATCGAGATGGGCATGGAAGGATCTGTCGGCTAGTGGCGGCAACGACTTCGGCGTCCGCGACGGCGCCCTCTACGACAGTGCCCGGCGCGAAGGCGCACACGGACGGCGCGTGGTCGGTCATCCCGGTCCAGACACGCTCCGAGCGCCTGCGCTCGTACGACCCGGCGGCGTTCGACCGGCCCACGGGTCGCGAGGTGGCGTGGAAGCACACGCCGGTCGACCGCCTGGGCGATCTCTTCGACGGGGCCGACGCCGACGCGGATGCGATCGTGGTGCGTGTCTCGAGCGCCGACGCGCCGACCCTGGCGGTCGGCGCCTCGCCTCGCGGCAACGCGTTCGAGCCGGAGGATCTGCCGAGCGCGATCGCATGGACGAAGGTGGATGCGGCGCGCCACATCGTCGTAGAGGGCGAACGCGACGAGCCCGTCGTCGTGACGGTGGAGGGCCACGGGGGCATCGCCTACGAGCACCTCGTCATCGAGGCCAAGCCGTTCGCGAAGGGCACCGTGCTGCTGCGCCACAGCGGAACCGCCGAGCTCGCCCAGAACGTCGAGATCGTCGTCGCCGACGGGGCCCACCTCGAGGTCGTCACGGTCCAGGACTGGGCCGCCGACGCCGTGCACGTCGCATCCCACCAGGCGGTCGTGCACCGGGACGCCACGCTGCGGCACGTCGTGGTGAGCTTCGGCGGCGCCGTAGTACGGGTGAACCCGAGCGTGCGGCTCGCCGGCACCGGCTCGCACGCAGAGCTCTACGGCCTCAGCTATGCCGACGCCGGCCAGCACCTCGAGAGCCAGGTGTTCCTCTTCCACGAGGGCGCCGAGACCAGCGGCGACGTCCTTTACAAGGGTGCGTTGCAGGGCACCGGCGCTCGCAGCGTCTGGATCGGCGACGTCCTCATCGGCCCGCACGCCGTCGGGACCGACTCGTACGAGGCCAACCGCAACCTCGTGCTCACCGACGGCGCCCGCGCGGAGTCCATCCCGAACCTCGAGATCGAGACGGGCGACATCCGCGGCGCCGGTCACGCGAGCGCGACCGGGCGCTTCGACGACGAGCAGCTGTTCTACCTGCAGGCGCGCGGCATCCCGGAGTCCGAGGCGCGACGTCTCGTCGTCCTCGGCTTCCTCACGGAGATCGTGCAGCGCATCGGTCTGCCCGAGCTGGAAGCCGAGCTGATCGCCGCCATCGAGCGCGAGCTCGCCGCGGGGATCGCGCTCATCGAGGGCGAGCGGGTCACGGCATGACCGCCACCCGTGTCTGCGCGCTCAGCGAGCTCGAACAGGACGCCGCGCACCGCGTCGAGGTGGACGGCGTCGCGATCGCGGTCGTCCTCGACTCCAGCGGTGAGGTCCACGCGATCGGCGACGTCTGCACCCACGGTGACATTTCCCTGTCCGAGGGATTCGTGGACGGCGACACGCTGGAGTGCTGGGCGCACGGTTCCGCGTTCTCGCTGCGCACCGGCAAGCCCCTCAACCTCCCCGCCTACGAACCCGTGCCCGTCTACGTCGTGACGATCGACGGTGACGACGTGCTCATCGACCCGAACCTGAAGAAGGAAGTCTGAATGTCTGTCCTCGAGATCCGCGACCTGCATGTGACGGTCGAGACGGACGCCGGAACGACCCCGATCCTGAACGGCGTGACGCTGACCATCCGCACGGGTGAGACGCACGCCATCATGGGCCCCAACGGCTCCGGCAAGTCGACCCTCGCGTACACGATCGCCGGTCATCCGAAATACACCGTGACCAGCGGCTCCATCCTGCTGGACGGCGAGGACGTGCTCGCGATGACGGTCGACGAGCGTGCCCGCGCCGGACTCTTCCTCGCGATGCAGTACCCGGTGGAGATCCCCGGCGTCACGGTCACGAACTTCCTGCGCACGGCCAAGACCGCCATCGACGGTGAGGCCCCCGCGATCCGCACGTGGAGCAAGGACGTCAAGGAGGCGATGACGAAGCTGCGGATGGATCCCAAGTTCGCGCAGCGCAACGTCAACGAGGGGTTCTCCGGCGGCGAGAAGAAGCGCCACGAGATCCTGCAGCTCGAGCTCCTCAAGCCGCGTATCGCGATCCTGGACGAGACGGATTCCGGTCTCGACGTCGACGCGCTGAAGATCGTCTCCGAGGGCGTGAACCGCGCGAAGGCGGAGTCCGACATCGGCGTCCTGCTCATCACGCACTACACGCGCATCCTCCGCTACATCCATCCCGACTTCGTTCACGTGCTCGTCGGTGGCCGCGTCGCCGAGGAGGGCGGACCGGAGCTCGCTGACCGTCTCGAGAACGAGGGCTACGACCGCTACCTCGACGGTGCAGAGTCGGCCGCCGAGCCCGCGGTCGGGGCCGACGCGTAGACTCGTAGCATGACCGCGACGCTCACCCCCGAGAAGTTCGACGAGGTCACCGAAGCCCTCAAGGACGTCATGGATCCCGAGCTGGGGATCAACGTGGTCGACCTCGGCCTCATCTACGACCTGGCGTGGGACGACGAGAACGACGCCCTGGTGATCCACATGACGCTGACGTCGGCCGGCTGCCCGCTCACCGATGTGCTCGAGGAGCAGACCGCGCAGGCGCTCGACGAGGTCGTGGAGCGCTTCCGCATCAACTGGGTGTGGATGCCGCCCTGGGGTCCGGAGCGGATCACGGACGACGGCCGCGACATGATGCGCGCCCTCGGCTTCGCCATCTGAGCCGCCCGAGTGACGATCGGTGACGGCGCGCCACTCGCGATCGGTCTGCATCGGTAGTGTCGAAGGGTGAGCGCCGTCCCTCTTGAAGCATTGCCCCTCGACGTGCTGCGAGAGCGGTCGAGCACGAAGTGGCGCTCCTACGGTCCGGACGTCCTTCCGATGTTCGTGGCCGAGACCGACTTCCCGCTGGCACCGGCCATCACACGCGCGCTGGCCCGTGCGGTCGAGCTCGGGGATACCGGATACACGCCGCCGAACCCGGGCGTGCGGGAGGCGTTCGTGGGATTCGCCGAGCGGAAATGGGACTGGCGGATCGACCCGTCCCACGTGTTCTGGACGGCGGACGTGATGGTGGGGGTGGTCGAGATCCTCCGGCGGGTCATCGCTCCCGGCGATCGCGTCGTGGTGATGCCACCGGTGTACCCGCCCTTCTACGACACCGTCGTGGAGGCGGGAGGCGTGGTCGAGCGCGTCCCGCTGCGGTTCGACGGCGCGGGATGGGACATCGACATCGAGGCGGTGGGCAGGGCTCTCGCGGCGGGCGCCCGCGCGGTGCTGCTGTGCAACCCGCAGAACCCTACGGGGACGACACATTCCGCCGCGGCGCTCGCGGCGCTGGCGGACATGGCGGAGCGGTTCGGCGCGGCCGTCGTCAGCGACGAGATCCACGCGCCGCTCACCTACAGCCGTGGAGGGTTCACGCCCTTCCTCACCGCCTCCGCGTCGGCCAGGCGCGTCGGCTACGCAGTCACCAGCGCCAGCAAGACCTTCAACCTCGCGGGCCTCAAGTGCGCCGTCATGATCGGCGGGGGAGAGGCGCAGGCGCATCTCCTGCGGTCGCTGCCGTCCGAGGTCGAGTGGCGCACGGGATTGTTCGGTGCGCTGGCGAACGTCGCAGCCTTCGCTCCCGAGAGTCAGGGCTGGCTCGACGGATTGCTCGCCGCGCTCGAGATCAACCGATCCCTGCTGGCGGACCTGCTCGCCGAGCACCTGCCAGCGGCCCGGTACCTCCCTCCGCAGGCGGGATACCTCGCGTGGGTCGACGTGTCCGCCTATGGATGGGGCGACGATCCGGCGCGGCGGATCCTGAAGGAGGCGAAGGTGGCGCTGCATCACGGGCCCCTCTTCGGCAGTGAGGGCATCGGTCACGTCCGCATCAACTTCGGGTGCGCTCCCGACGTCCTGCGCGACGCCGTGCAGCGCCTCGGGGCGCTCGCCGCGTCGTCGTGAGCGAGTCGGCGGCGACGCGTCCGGAGACGATCTGGAGCGCCCGCCATGCGTGGGTGACGGCGGGCTCGGTCGCGCTGATCTTCCTCGCGGCGCTGCAATCTCTCGCCGTGACGACCGTGATGCCGGTCGTGAGCGCGGACCTCGGCGGCGCGGCACTGTACGCCGTGGCGTTCTCCGGCACGTTGGCCACGAGTGTGATCGGGATGGTCGTCGTCGGCGCCTGGAGCGATCGTACGGGGCCGGTCGCCCCTCTCACCGCGGCTGTGGCGCTGTTCGTGGTCGGTCTGGTGATCGCCGGACTCGCGCCGACGATGCCGGTGCTCGTCGCGGGTCGCCTCGTCCAGGGCCTCGGCACCGGCGGACAGGTGGTCGCGCTGTACGTCGTGACCGCGCGCGTCTATCCGCCTTCCCTGCACGGACGCGTCTTCGCAGCCTTCTCGGCGGCCTGGGTCGTCCCCTCGCTGATCGGCCCCTTCCTCGCGGGCGCGGTGGCGGAGTTCCTGCATTGGCGCTGGGTCTTCCTCGGGGTGGCGGTGCTGACGGCCGCGGCCTTCGCCATGGTCGCGCTGCGACTGCGGGGCATCCCCCTTCGCACGGATCACCCCGCGACCGGACCCATCGGGATACGCATGCTGTGCGCCGTGCTGGTCGCGATCGGCGGGGTGACGACGAGTCTCGCGGGGGAGTTCCCGGTTCCGGCATGGCTCGTCGTCCTCGTCTCGCTCATCGTGATCGTGCTGGCGCTGCGCCCGCTGCTGCCGAAGCGCACCCTGGTCGCGGCGCGCGGGCTCCCCAGTGTCGTCCTCATGCGCGGATTCATCGCGGGAGCCCTGTTCGGGGCCGAGATCTACGTCCCGTATCTGCTCATCGAACGCGACGGATTCCCGCCGACGCTGGCGGGACTCGGCCTCACGGCGGCGGCGATCGCGTGGGCCGTCGCGGCCGACATCTCGGGACGCGTCGGCGACAGGCTGGGCAACGCGCGGATCTCCGTGCTCGGGGCGGCGCAGCTGTTCACCGCCGCGGTGGTGGTCGGCGCCGCAGCTCTCCTGCACCTGCACCCGATCGTGGTCATCGTGGGCTGGGCGTTCGCGGGCGGCGGCATGGGACTCATGTACCCCCGCCTGACCGTCCTCACCCTGGCCTACTCGACGTCGCGGGATCAGGGGTTCAACTCCTCCGCGCTCTCGATCTTCGACGCGATCGGCTCCACGGTGGTGATCGCGGTGATGGGTCTCGTGTTCACCGCTCTCGCCGGTGGCCCGGCCGCGTTTCCGGCGGTGTTCGGGATCGCGGCAGCGCTCGCTGTGGCGGCTCTCGTCCCCGGTCTGCGGCTGGGCCACGCCCGCGAGACGGGCCAGGCCCGAGCGCCTATCGTGTGATCGTGCGACGTCAGCCTCTGGACTCCCGCGTTCTGCGGTCGGCCGGATACGACCCGGCCACCGCGCAGTTGGAGATCGAGTTCCACAGCGGCGATGTCTATCGGTACTACGCCGTTCCGCCGTCGGTGTTCCGGGAGCTCTCCGAGGCGGCCAGCCCCGGCGCGTTCTTCAATCGCCGCATCAGCGGTCGCTATCCCACCCGTCAGCAGTACGACGGATGACGTGAACGACTTGGTGACCCAAGTTAGGCAAGGGTAGCCTAAGTTGCATGGCCCCCTCCGAGACCGTCACCCGTCCTGCCTACCGGCCGTATCGGATCCGTGTCGCGGAGGTGCGACGGCTCACGCCGCACTTCGTCCGGGTGACGTTCACCGGCGACGACCTCGCCCACTTCGGGCTCGGCCGGCTCGACCAGCGTGTGAAGGTGGTGCTGCCGCGCGATGACGGGGGATGGGCCGATTTCGGGCAGGACGACGGCGACGGCGACTGGTACGCGCGCTGGCGCGGACTGCCCGTCGAGATCCGCAACCCGTTCCGCACGTACACCGTCCGGCGGATCGATCCGGATGCCGCGGAGCTCGACATCGATTTCGTCGTGCACCACGGTGCCGGTCCGGCGGGCGCGTGGGCCGAGGCAGCCCGCGTCGGCGACGAAGCGGTGGTCGTCGGCCCGGATGAGCGCAGTCCGCAGTCGCGCGTGGGGATCGACTGGCACCCCGGCACGGCGACCCGGTTCCTGCTCGCGGGCGACGAGACCGCGGCACCCGCCATCTGCGCCATCCTGGAGTCCTTGCCGGAAACCTCGCAGGTAGATGCGATCATCGAGGTGCCCACGGCGGCCGACGCGCTGCCGCTCTCGATTCCCGCCGGCCTCCGCGTGACCTGGCTCGGGCGGGGGGACGGCGAACACGGCGAGGCTCTGATCGGCGCGGTGACGGAATGGACGCGTGCCCATCGCGGACTGCTGGAGCAGACGGCGGCTCCGCGGCGGCAGAAGCTCGAGGAGATCGACGTCGACCGTGATCTGCTCTGGGACAGTCCCGAAGACGGCGACGGCGAGTTCTACGCCTGGATCGCGGGCGAGTCCGCGACGGTGAAGACGCTCCGACGTCACCTGGTGTCCGGATGCGGAGTCGACCGGCGACGCGTCGCGTTCATGGGCTACTGGCGACGCGGTCGGGTGGAACGTACCGAATGAGCGCGACAGCCTCTCCGCGACGAACGGCGGTCGTCGTCGCGGCGGTCATCGTGCTGCTCGTCGCCGCGGTGCTGCTGAGCCTCACGGTCGGAGCCCGGGCGGTGCCGCCGGCCGTCGTCTGGCGCGCCCTCACCGCACCCGATCCTTCCAACGCCGACCACGTGGTCATCCTCACGCAGCGGATCCCACGCACGGTCATCGCCGTGTGCGCCGGAGGTGCGCTCGCCCTCGCCGGGACGGTGATGCAGGGTCTGACCCGGAACCCGTTCGCGGATCCGGGCCTCCTCGGCATCAACGCCGGCGCCTCACTCGCGGTGCTCACGGCGATCACCCTGCTCCACGTCGCGTCCCCGTCCGGCTTCGTGTGGTTCGCGTTCGGCGGCGCGGCCATCGCCGCGCTCGTCGTGGCGGGAATCGGCGGACGGGGGCAGGAGGGCGGCAGCCCTGCGAAGCTCGCCCTCACCGGCGCGGCTGTGACCGCCGGACTGACGTCGATCACGTTCCTCGTCCTGACGACCGACATCCGCGCTCTCGACGTCTACCGGTACTGGTCGGTCGGCGGCCTGACCGCGAGGGGACTCGACAGCGTCGCTCTCGTCGCGCCCGCCATCGTGGCCGGTGCCGTGCTCGCCCTGATCGGAGCGCGCGGTCTCGATCTCCTCGCCCTGGGCACCGACACGGCCGCGGGGCTGGGGCATCGCGCCGGACGCAGCCGGGCGATCGGGATCACGGCCACGATCCTGCTGTGCGGCGGGGCCACCGCCATCGCGGGTCCGATCGTCTTCCTCGGTCTCCTGGTGCCGCATGCGCTGCGCGCGCTCGTCGGCGGAAGTTACCGTCGCCTGCTGCCCCTCGGGATCCCGGTGGGAGCCGCGGTGCTCCTGCTCTCCGACGTCGCCGGACGGGTGATCGCGCTCCCGGGCGAGGTGCAGGCGGGGATCGTCGTCGCGTTCCTCGGCGCCCCGATGCTGATCGGCCTCGTCCTCCATCGCCGGCCGGTGGCGCTGTGAGCGCGTCGACGACGGTCCGGGCCATGGCGCGACGGCGCCGGACGACCGTCGTCGTCCTCGTCGTCCTCGCGCTCGCGATGGTCGGTGCGCTCGCCCTCTCGATCGGCGACTACCCGCTGTCGCCGCCGCGGCTGTGGCACACCCTCACCGGATCCGGTACCAGGATCGAGGAGTACGTCGTGTTCCAGGTGCGGGCGCCGCGGGCGACCATGGCCATCATCGCGGGGTCGTCGTTGGGCATCGCCGGGGCGCTCCTCCAGTCCCTCCTCGGCAATCCGCTCGCGAGCCCCGACCTTCTCGGCATCTCCGGAGGGAGCGGTCTGGCCGCGGTGTTCGCGATCCTCGTGCTCGGCACCACCGGTCCCGTCCTCGCTCTGCTCGCCTTCGCCGGCGGTCTCGTCGTGGCGCTCGTCCTGGTGTCGGCCGGACGCGCCGTGCGCGACGGGGGTTTCCGGCTGATCCTGGCGGGCATCGGGATCTCCTTCCTGACCGCCTCGGTCGTCGACTTCCTCATGGTGCGGGCGAAGGTGGAGCAGACGCAGATGGCTCTGCTGTGGCTCACCGGCAGCCTCTCGTCCACGCCGTGGTGGCAGGTGCTCACAGTCGCGGCCGTCCTGGTGGTGTGCATCCCGCTGATCGCGGTAGCCGGCCGGTGGTTGCCGATCGCTCAGCTCGGTGCGGACACGGCCAGCGGCCTCGGGGTGAGGTCCGGGCGCGTTCGCATCCTCGTGGTCGGGACGGCGGTGCTCCTGACGGCGACCACCTGCGCATTCCTGGGGCCGATCTCGTTCGTCGCGCTGTGCGCCCCGGCCATCGCCCGGCCCCTGCTCGGCCACGGTGCCGTCGGCCTCGCGACGAGCGGCATGATCGGCGCCGTCCTCCTGGGGGGAGCCGATCTGGTGGCGCAGTTCGCCCTCCCGGGCGTCCAGGTGCCGGTCGGGGTCGTCACGGGCGCGCTCGGCGCCGCCTTCCTGCTCTGGCTCCTCGCATCGTCGAAAGGACGACAGCTGTGAACGATGCACCGCGACTCGGCGCGCGATCCGCGGCCGCCGGCTATCCCGGCCGCCGCGTCATCGCCGGGCTCGATCTCGACATCGAGCCCGGTCGCCTCACGATCATCATCGGCGCGAACGCCTGCGGGAAGTCGACGCTGCTCGGCATCCTCGCCCGGCTGCGCACGCCGCTCGAGGGCAGGATCGAACTCGACGGCGAGGATGTCGCGGGAATCCCGCATCGCCGGTTCGCTCGCACGGTCGGACTGCTGCCGCAGCATCCGACCGCTCCCGACGGCGTCACCGTCGCCGAGCTCGTCGCGCGCGGACGCCATCCGCACCGCGGGATCTTCCAGCGCTGGACTCCGGCGGACGCCGCCCGGGTGGACGAGGCCATGGCGAGGACCGGGGTGACCGCGCTCGCGGGCCGGCCCGTCGGTGACCTCTCCGGCGGACAGCGCCAGCGGGCGTGGATCGCGATGGCGCTTGCGCAGGATCCCCGCATCCTGCTGCTCGATGAGCCCACCACGTTCCTCGATCTCGCCCATCAGCTGGATGTGCTGGATCTGCTCCGGGATCTGAACCGCACCAGGGGGACGACCGTCGTCGTGGTGCTCCACGATCTGAACCTGGCCGCGCGGTACGCGGACGACCTCGTCGTGATGCGCGAGGGCAGGATCATCGCCCACGGCGCCCCCGCGGACGTGCTCACGGAGGAGACCGTCGCCGAGGCCCTCGGACTGCGCGCGCTCGTCATGCCCGATCCGCTCACGGGCGCACCTCTCGTGGTGCCCGTGCCCACCGGCGACGACACCGTCGCGCCCCCCTTCGTCCCGCAGGGACCCGTCAAGAGAGGAAACCCCACATGAGACGACTTCGCGAGGCGATCGGTCTGATCGCGATCGCCGGTGCCGCCGCCCTCCTGCTTTCCGGATGCGCGGGTGGTGCAGCGCCCGCTGCGTCCGGTTCGGCCACCGCCGACGCGGCCTTCCCGGTCACGATCCCGTCGGCGCTCGGCAACGCCACGATCGACAAGAAGCCCACCCGGATCGCCACGTGGGGATGGGGCGCGACCGACGCTGTGCTCGCTTTGGGCATCGTCCCGGTGGCCATCCCCTCGGACGACTACTCGGGCGGGGCGGACAAGATGCCGCCGTGGATCTCCGACGCGGTGAAGAAGCTCGGCGGACCGACCCCGCAGATCCTCGACTCCTCGGCGGCCGAGATCTCGGTCGAAGAGCTTCTGAAGGCGAATCCCGACGTGCTGCTCGCTCCCTATTCGGGCATCACGCAGAAGGAGTACGACGCCGTCACCGGCGCCGGGATCCCCGTCGTCGCGTACCCGGATGCACCGTGGTCGACGCCGTGGCGCGACGTGATCACCATCACGGGCACCGCGCTCGGCATGAAGACGCAGGCGGCGGCCGTCCTGAAGAGACTCGACACACTGGTCTCGGACGCGGCGGCGGCCCATCCGGAGTTCAGGGGGACGTCGATCGCCTACGTGGACGACGATGTGGATACGTTCTACATGTACCTCCCCGCGGATCCGCGCGTCGAGATCCTCGAGGACCTGGGGTTCACCACACCCAGGAGCGTCACCGACCTCGACACGAAGGAAGGCACGTTCTACACCACGGTCAGCCACGAGAACCTGGACCGCATCGACGCTCAGGTGATCTTCACCCAGGCAGAGCAGCAGTCGACGCTCGACGAGTTCCTGAGTTCACCCCGCGGGCAGCTGATCCCTGCGGTCAAGAAGGGCGCCGTGGCCGCCATGGTCGGCGCCGAGAACGTTGCTGCCGTCTCCCCGACGGCGCTCACCCTGCCCTGGGCTCTTCCGACGATCGTGGAGAAGCTGGCGAAGGCCACGGCGATCGCGAAGGGCTGACACACCGCGACGGGCCCTCGGGATCGCTCCCGGGGGCCCGTCTTCGTGTGCGGGCGGGGCTACGAGCGGGTGCGCGCGTCGACGGCGCGCACGCCGCGCCAGACCAGCGGGAGCAGCAGCCCGGCGAGGACCGCCTTCACGACGTCGCCAACCAGGAACGGGAGGATGCCGTTGGTCAGCGTCGCGGACAGGAGCTGGTCCTGCGGGACGCGGGCGCCGGCGAGGACGACGGCGAGCCAGGGGAGCCCGAACGCATAGATGGTGATCGAGCCCACGGCGAAGGCCACGAGTGCCTTCGGGATGCGGCGGTCCCACGTCCGGCGTGCGAAGAGGCCGACCACCGCGGCGGCGAAGACGAACCCGACGATGTACCCGAAGCTCGGCGCCGCGAACAGCGCGCTCCCGGTGAGGTGGCTGCCGTCCGCCTGCGGAGCGCCGACCGGGAGGCCGAGGAGGCCGGCCGCCGCGTAGAGGACGAGGGCGGATGCCCCGCGGACGGCGCCGAGGCCTGCGCCGACCAGCAGTACGGCGAAGGTCTGCCCCGTGATCGGCACGGGCTGCATCGGGATGGCCACCTGTGCGAGGAGGGTCACGAAGACGGCGCCCGCGACGACGAGCGTGGCGTCGGCGGCGAATGCGAGAGCTCGCGAGCGGGACGGGACGATGAGGTCGGCGAGCACGCGGTGCGATCGCGGTGCGGCGGCGAGAGTCATGACTGCTCCTTCGGCGTCTGTCGCGTCGGGGGACGCGGTGTCGCGACTCAGCCTAGAGCTTCTCCGGCGACCATTCTTGGACGCCGTCGACAATGGGAGGTGGCAACCGCTGTCCCCTCCGTCCGGTTGGACGGTCGGCCGAGGTCCGGCGCCGCTCCGGTAGACTCGGACGTCGGCCACTCGGCCGGATCCCCCATCCCTGAAGAACGGACGTCCGCTGTGCTCGCCGTGCACGACCTCGAGATCCGCGTGGGTGCGCGCACGCTCATGTCGGGCGTGTCGTTCCGTGTGGGTGCCGGCGACAAGATCGGCCTCGTCGGGCGCAACGGCGCAGGCAAGACGACGCTGACGAAGGTCCTGGCGGGCGATGTCCTCCCCTCCGGCGGAGGTGTGGACCGCACCGGCGAGCTGGGCTACCTGCCTCAGGATCCCCGCACCGGCGACCCGGACATGCTCGCACGCACGCGCATCCTCGACGCGCGCGGACTCGGGTCGCTCGCGCTCGGCATGCACGACGCTTCGATCGAGATGGGATCGGACGACCCGGACGTCGCAGCGCGCGCGATGCGCCGATACGGCAGCCTCACCGAGCAGTTCGAGGCCCACGGCGGGTACGCCGCGGAGGCGGAGGCGGCGTCGATCGCCCACAACCTCGCGCTGCCCGACCGCATCCTCGACCAGCCGCTGCGCACGCTGTCCGGCGGGCAGCGGCGGCGGATCGAGCTCGCGCGCATCCTGTTCTCGGATGCCGAGACGATGATCCTCGACGAGCCGACGAACCATCTCGACGCCGACAGCGTCGTGTGGCTGCGCGAGTTCCTCAAGGGCTACAAGGGCGGACTCATCGTCATCAGCCATGACGTCGAACTCGTCGGCGAGACCGTCAACCGGGTCTTCTACCTCGATGCCAACCGCCAGGTCATCGACGTCTACAACATGGGGTGGAAGAACTACCAGCGCCAGCGGGTCGCGGACGAGGAACGACGCAAGAAGGAACGCGCGAACGCCGAGAAGAAGGCGACGGCGCTCCAGCAGCAGGCTGCGAAGTTCGGTGCGAAGGCGACCAAGGCCGCCGCCGCGCATCAGATGATGGCGCGCGCCGAGCGACTCCTCTCCGGCCTCGACGAGGTACGGCAGGAGGATCGCGTCGCGAAGCTGCGGTTCCCGAAGCCCGCGCCCTGCGGGAAGACCCCGCTGATGGCGTCCGGCCTCTCGAAATCGTACGGATCCCTCGAGATCTTCACGGATGTGGACCTCGCGATCGATCGGGGTTCCAAGGTGGTCGTGCTCGGCCTCAACGGCGCCGGCAAGACGACTCTGCTGCGCATCCTGGCCGGTGTGGACAAGGCGGACACGGGCGTCATCGAGCCCGGTCACGGTCTCAAGGTCGGCTACTACGCGCAGGAGCACGAGAATCTCGACGTGACGAGGTCCGTCCTGGAGAACATGATGTCCGCAGCCCCGGACATCACGGCGACCGATGCGCGCAAGGTGCTCGGTTCGTTCCTGTTCACCGGAGACGACGTGCTCAAGCCGGCCGGGGTCCTGTCCGGTGGCGAGAAGACCCGGCTCTCGCTGGCCACCCTGGTCGTGTCGTCCGCGAACATGCTGCTCCTCGACGAGCCGACGAACAACCTCGACCCCGCCTCTCGCGACGAGATCCTCGGCGCGCTCGCCCATTACGAGGGTGCAGTCGTCCTGGTGTCGCACGACGAAGGCGCCGTCGAGGCGCTCAACCCCGAGCGCGTCCTCATCCTGCCGGACGGGGTCGAGGACATCTGGGGTCGCGACTACGTCGATCTCGTCGCGCTGGCCTGAGCGTCACGACGCCTGACCGGCTGTACCGAGCAGGACCGGTCAGCGCCCGGCACGATCGAGGAGCGCATCCTCGTCGTCCGCGTCGCGGTCGCTGCGTCGGGGGAAGAGTCGCGTGCGTGCGCGGCGCGCGGACGCCTCGGCATCCCACTGCGCGGCCGCTTCGGGATCGGAGGCGGCGAGCTCGGCCACGGCGGCCGCATCCGCGGCCTCTTCCCGGCGCACGCGCCGCTCCGAGCGGATGACGTACCAGATGAACACGAACCCCATGACGGCGAACAGGATCCACTGCACGCCGTAGGAGAGATACGGCCCGGGGTCGTCGGACGGTGCTTCCATCGGCTGCGGTGCGGTGGCGGGCGCGGGGGACTCGGTGACCAGCGTGCCGTACGCGCCGCGGTCGAGTGCGTCGCCGCCCGTCCCCATCAGACCGGCGATCGTCGGCAGATGGATCGACGGAATCTGACCGGCGGGTGCCGCGTCGCCCGACGACGGCAGCGCTTCCCCCGGCTGCAACCGGACGACGACGGTGAGTTCGCCCGATGGTGCGGCGGGGAGGGAGTCCGGAAGCGACTGGCTGTTCCCCGGCGGCTCCCAGCCGCGGTCGACGAGGAAGACCCGGCCGTCGGCCAGTTGGAACGGCACCACGATCTCGTAGGCGGCGGTGCCGTCGTGCACGCGATTGCGGACGAGGAGCTGATGGTCGGGGAGATAGCGTCCGACGAGCTCGGCCTGGCGCCACTGCCGTGACGGTGCGAGCTTCTCACCGGGCGGGAGCAGCTGCGCGAGAGGGACCGGTGTCGCGTCGTAGTTGCGCGAGATGAGGGCGAGCTGCTCGGAGCGGTCGGCGTTCTTGGTGAGCTGCCAGTTCGAGAGGAATGCGCAGGCGATCGCGAAGACGATCGCCACGCCGATGTACGCGGTCCAGCGGACGGCGGCCGGCGCCGTCTGCCTGCTCACCCGCCGACCGCCGTGGCGGAGAACGGCTCCGTCGTCACGGGGAAGTCGCGCGCGGCGAGGAAGTCGCGGAGGTAGTCGACGTGCGCGTCGCACGCGAGCCAGACCTTGCGCCGATCGGCGGCGTGGATGCGCGGGTTCCGCCACGTCACCCGCGTGGTCGGGCGCTCCTGGCATCCCGCGCGGGAGCACACCGGATCAGGCGCCCCGTCCAGCGGGGCGAGCGGGCCCCTCATGACGCGTCGCCGCCAGGCGGGACGGCGGCGGGATGGGTCTCGGTGATCCGGATGACGGGAGGTGCCGAGGCCTCGGGCTCGCGGGCTGCGGGCGCGGCCGCTTCGAGCTCACGCTCGGGGTTCTCCGCGTGCACGGCCTTGCCGTCCTGACCGACGTTGGCGAGGACGACGGCGATGTAGGGGAGGAAGATGGCGGCCGCGCCGAACACCCACGTGTACCAGCCGTAGGGCTGGATGGCGACCATGAGGATGAAGCACGCGACGCGCACGCCCATCATGATCAGGTAGCGCATCGATCGCGACCCGACCTCGTCGCGCGGCGCGCGCGGGATCGAGGTCGCGGACTGGGCATGCGTCGACGTCTTCACGGTGCACCCAGCCTACGCCGGGTGCACCGTGCCGGCGTCAGGAGCTGTACCCGTACCGGGCGCCGTTCGCGGCGGCGAAACCGATGATCACGAAGATGAAGACGAGCAGCAGGACGTACAGACCGATCGTGACCCACCCGACGATGGTTCCGGCCAGCGCCAGCCCTCTCCCGCCCTCCCCGCTGGTCTTCAGCTGGGAGAGCGACATGTGGCCCGTGATGATGCCGACGATCTGCCCGATGAAGGGGATCAGGAAGACTCCGACGAGAGACGCGATCAGCGACACGACGGCGAGCGTGTTCGTCTTCGGTGCCGGCGCGTATCCATATGAGGGCGCGGTGCCGTACGGCGTGGCAGGAGTGCCGTAGGGCGCGTTCGGCGCTGCGTACTGCGGCGCAGGTGCGCCGTAGGGCGGAGCGGCGGGAGCGCCGTAAGGCGGTGCGGCGGGAGCGCCGTACGCGGGAGCGGGCGGGGTGCCGTAGGGAGGCGCGGGCGGAGCGCCATAAGCCGGAGCGGCCGGCGGTGCGGCGGGGGGCGGCGCGCTGGGCGGTGTCTCCGGCGTCGCCGGGTTCTGGTCCGGGGTGGGGTCGCTCACGTCAAGCACCTCTCGTCGTCGTATGCCTCCAGCGTCCCAGCGCGCCGTGGACGTGTCAAACCATCCCGGTAGGGTGAAGGCGGCGCCCTCCGCCATCGCTCATCCTCGGGAGTTGCATCATGTCCGTAGACCGTGTCGTCCTCGTCACCGGTGGCAACCGCGGCATCGGCCGGGCCATCGCGGAGCGTTTCGTCGCGGATGGCTACCGCGTCGCCGTGACGGCCCGCTCCGGAGAGGGCCCCGAGGGCACGCTCACCGTGCGCGCCGACGTGACGGATGCGGCCGCCGTCGATGCTGCCTTCTCCGAAGTGGAGAAGGAGCTGGGGCCGGTCGGGATCGTCGTCGCAAACGCCGGCGTCACGAAGGACACCCTTCTGCTCCGCATGACCGAGGACGACTTCGACAGCGTCGTCGCGACCAATCTCGGCGGCGCGTTCCGTGTCGTCAAGCGTGCCTCGAAGGGCATGCTGCGCGCGCGGTGGGGCAGGGTCATCCTCATCTCGAGCGTCGTCGGCCTCTACGGTTCGGCCGGTCAGATCAACTATGCGAGCTCGAAGAGCGGGCTCGTGGGCTTCGCCCGGTCGCTCACGCGCGAGCTGGGCGGCCGGGGGATCACCGCGAACGTCATCGCTCCCGGGTTCATCGAGACAGACATGACGGCGGAGCTGCCTGAAGACACGCAGGCGGAGTACAAGCGGAGCATCCCGGCCGGCAGATTCGCGACACCGGACGAGGTCGCGGGCGTCGTCGCCTGGATCGCCTCGGACGATGCGGCGTACATCTCCGGCGCCGTGATCCCCGTCGACGGAGGCCTCGGCATGGGCCACTGAGCCCCGCGCCGCGGTGGCGTCAGTCGCTCAGTGCCGTCACGATCGCGGCGGCGAGGAGCTCCGGCTGCGAGAACTGCGGCCAGTGACCCGTGTGCAGATCCACGATCTCCAGCTTCTCGGCGGCGCCGATCTCGGCCGCCCACGGGGGAGCTGCCTCCACGATCCCGCGGACATCGGCGGCCGACATCGCACCGGCGAGCATCGTCGAGGGGATGCCGCGCCGACGCTCGTCGCTCAGGTGGATTGGATCGGTGGGCACGCGCCGCGGCACCGACTTCGCGCCCGCGGCGACGCGCCCGCGTGTGTGGTGGTCGAGGTCGGCGATCTCGGGCTCATCGAAGCTGTCCCACCCGGGGAAGGGGATGACGCCGTCGACGATCGGGAACTCCCAGATGGAACCGCCGTCGGCGGGCGGAAAGGTGTCGACGTAGACGATGTGCGCGACGCGGTCGGGACGCGCGTCGGCGGCGCCGTACACGACGTTGCCCGCGCCGCTGTGGCCGACCAGGGCCACGGGGCCTTCGATGCCGTCGATCTCGGCCACGACCGCGTCGACCCAGTCCGCCATGCCGATGTCGCCCGACGCCGACGCGGGCTCACCGACGCCGGGCATCGTGAGGGCGCGTGGTCGGTGACCCGCCTTCTGCAGTGCCGGGAGCACCGCGTCCCATGAGGAGGCGTCGAGCCAGAGTCCGGGAACGAGGATGATGTCCATGCGTCGAAACTAGCGAGGGGTCCGGACATCGCTGCCCGGAGCGCGGGATCACCCCAGGAGCGGCACGATCTCGGCGAGGTCGACGCGGCCGATGACGAGATCGGCCTCCCGGCGCACGCGCGGTTTCGCGTTGAAGGCCAGTCCGAGGCCGGCGGTGGCCATCATCCCGAGGTCGTTCGCCCCGTCGCCGACCGCGATCGTCCGGGCGAGCGGGACGCCGAACTCCGCCGCCCAGTCCTCCAGCGTGCGCGCCTTGCCTGCGGCGTCCACGATCTCGCCGTCGACCTCGCCGGTGAGCGCTCCCTCGGCGACGTGCAGCCGATTCGCGTGCCACACATCCACGCCGAGCGACGGTGCGACGGTGTCGAGCACCTCGTGGAACCCGCCGGACACCACCCCGACATGCCCGCCGCGATCGTGGACGGCGTCGATCAGGTGCCGCACGCCCGGCGTCGGTTCCACCCGTGCGACCACGCGGGCGAGCGCAGCGACGGGCACACCGCGCAGGGCGCGCACGCGCGAGCGGAGGCTCGTGGCGAAGTCGACCTCGCCGCGCATGGCCGCCTCGGTCGCCGCAGCGACCTCCGGGCCCCTGCCCACCTCATCGGCGATGAGCTCGATGACCTCGTTGCGGATGAGCGTGGAATCGGCGTCGAGCACGACGAGCAAGGGCGCGGGCACGCCTCCACCGTAGCGGCGCGACGGGCCGTCGCCGGTCAGGGTGTGACCCGGACGCCCTTCCCGACCACGGTGATGCCCGAGTCCGTCACGGTGAATCCCCGCGCCAGGTCCTTCTCCCGATCGACGCCCACCGTCGCGCCGTCGGCGAGCACGACGTTCTTGTCGAGGATCGCACGGTGCACGCGGGCGCCCTGCCCGACCCGCACGTGCTCGAAGAGCACCGCATCGGTGATCGTGGCGCCGCCGCCCGCGAGCGTCCACGGGCCGACGACGCTGCGCTCCAGGTGCGTGCCGGAGAGCACCGATCCCAGCGACACGATCGAGTCGATCGCGTTTCCGATCCGGCCCACCGAGTCGCGCACGAACTTCGCGGGCGGGGAGTTCACCGTCTGCGAGTGGATGGGCCACGCCGTGTTGTAGAGGTTGAAGATCGGCAGGGTGGAGATCAGGTCCATGTGCGCGTCGAAGAACGAGTCGATCGTCCCGACATCCCGCCAGTACGAGCGATCGCGAGGCGTCGACCCCGGCACGTCGTTGCGCTTCATGTCGTAGAACCCCGCCTCGCCACGGCCGACGAAGTAGGGGACGATGTCGCCGCCCATGTCGTGGTTCGACGTGGGGAGTTCGCCGTCCGCCTCCACGGCCTCGATGAGCGCGTCCGTGTCGAAGATGTAGTTGCCCATCGACGCGAGCACCTCGTCCGGCGCATCCGGAAGGCCCCCCGCGTTCTGGGGCTTCTCGAGGAATTCGCGGATGCGGCCACCCTCGGCGTCGACGTCGATGACGCCGAACTGATTCGCCAGCGCCAGCGGCTGGCGGATGCCGGCGACGGTCGCGCGTGCGCCGGAGGCGATGTGCGCGTCGAGCATCTGCCGGAAGTCCATCCGGTACACGTGGTCGGCGCCGACGACCACGACGATGTCGGGCTGCTCGTCGTTGATGAGGTTGAGGCTCTGCAGGATGGCGTCCGCGGAGCCCGAGAACCAGCGCTTCCCGAGCCGCTGCTGTGCAGGCACGGACGCGACGTACGAGTCGAGCAGCGGCGACATCCGCCACGTCTGCGAGATGTGACGGTCGAGGCTGTGCGACTTGTACTGCGTGAGCACGACGATCTGGCGCAGTCCCGAGTTGATGAGGTTCGATATCGCGAAGTCGATCAGCCGGTACTGACCCCCGAACGGCACCGCCGGCTTGGCGCGATCGGCCGTCAGCGGCATCAGGCGCTTGCCCTCGCCGCCGGCGAGGATGATTCCGAAGACCTTCGGTGCTGCGGGCATGCCACCACCATAAGGGCCGCGTGCACGCCGGGGTAGCGGCTGTTCCCGGTGCGTCGCGTGTACTAGGTTTCGTCCCATGCGCGTCGACATCGTCACGAAGGAATACCCGCCGGAGATCTACGGGGGAGCCGGAGTGCATGTCGCGGAACTCGTGAAAGCCCTGCGACGCCTGCACCTCGACGGTGCGGCCGAGGTGGATGTCCGCGTCCGCGCGTTCGGCGCACCGCGCGACGAGGCGGGGACCACGGCCTACGGCGTCCCGACGGAGCTCGCGGGCGCGAACGGCGCCATCCAGACCATCGGCACCGACCTCGAGATCGTCAGCGACGTGACCGGCGCGGACGTCGTCCACAGCCACACCTGGTACGCGAACTTCGCCGGCCACCTGGCCTCGCTGCTCAACGGCATCCCTCACATCGTCACGGCCCACAGCCTCGAGCCGCTGCGGCCGTGGAAGGCGGAGCAGCTCGGGGGCGGGTACGCGGTGTCCAGCTACATCGAGAGGACCGCGTACGAGGGCGCCGCCGCGATCGTCGCGGTGAGCGACGGCATGCGCAACGACATCCTGCGCAGCTACCCGGCGCTGGATCCCGCGAAGGTGCGCGTGATCTACAACGGCATCGACGTGGACGCGTGGCGGCCGGTGGAGGACCCCGAGCTGCTCGCCCGGCTCGGCGTCGATCCCGGGCGGCCGTCGATCGTGTTCGTCGGCAGGATCACGCGGCAGAAGGGCCTCCCGTATCTGCTGCGCGCAGCGGAACTGCTGCCGCCGGAGGTGCAGCTCGTCCTCTGCGCGGGCGCACCCGACACACCGCAGATCCTCGCCGAGGTTGAGGGGCTCGTGCAGGGTCTCCAGCGCACGCGCGACGGCGTCGTCTGGATCGACCGGCTGCTGAGCCGCCACGAGCTGTGCACGGTGCTCACGGCCGCGACCACGTTCGTCTGCCCGTCCGTGTACGAGCCGCTCGGCATCGTCAACCTCGAGGCGATGGCGTGCGGCGCGGCCGTCGTCGGCACCGCGACCGGCGGCATCCCCGAGGTCGTCGTGGACGGTGTCACCGGCCGCCTCGTCCCGATCGATCAGGCGGACGACGGCACGGGGACCCCCACCGACCCGGAGCGCTTCGTGGCCGATCTGGCCCGCGTGCTGACCGAGGTGGCGACCGACCCCGAGCGTGCGGCCGCGTACGGCGCCGCCGGTCGGCGCAGGGCGGCGGATGACTTCAGCTGGGGCGCGATCGCCGAGCAGACCGCGGCGCTGTACGCGGAGGTCAGCCGCTCCGGCCGATAGGCTGGGGGCATGCCGCCGCAGGTCCTCGATTTCTCCGACGTCGTCGTCCGCCGAAACGCCCGGAACATCGTCGACCACGTCGATTGGACCGTCCACGACGACGAGCGGTGGGTCGTCCTCGGGCCGAACGGCGCGGGGAAGACGACCATTCTCCAGCTGGCCGACACGCTGCTCCACCCGACGTCGGGGATCGTGACGATCTTCGGCGAGCGCCTCGGCCGCAGCGACGTCTTCGAACTGCGACCACGGATCGGGTTCGCCTCCTCCGCTATGGCCCGCCGCGTGCCGCCCGAGGAGACCGTCGTCAACGTGGTGATGACCGCCGCGTACTCCGTGCTCGGGCGGTGGAACGAGGCGTACGAGGACATCGACGAGCGACGAGCCCTGCGCGTGCTGGCGGAGTGGCGCCTCGACCACCTCGTCGACCGTACGTTCGGCACGCTGTCGGAGGGCGAGCAGAAGCGGGTGCAGATCGCGCGTGCAGTGATGACCGACCCGGAGCTGCTTCTCCTCGATGAGCCGAGCGCCAGCCTCGATCTCGGTGCGCGGGAGGAGCTGCTCGGCCTGCTCGGCGGTTTCGCACAGGCCCCGACGACTCCGGCGATGGTGATGGTCACCCACCATGTGGAGGAGATCCCGGTCGGGTTCACCCACGTCCTCCTGCTGCGCGAGGGATCCGTCGTCGCCGCCGGTCCGATCGGCGAGACCCTGACGGCGGACGCGCTCACGGCGACGTTCGGGATGCCTATCACCCTGACCGCCGATGGCGGCCGCTACGCCGCGCGGGCGTCCTGACCGCTGTCGGCAGCCGGCGCCGGAGGCTGGTAGACTCTTCCTTTGGTGCGTCGGCACCCGAGACTTCCCTTCCGTCACCGCAAGGAATCCCTTATGAAGACTGACATCCACCCCGAGTACCAGGCCGTCGTGTTCCGCGACCTCGGCTCCGGCGAGACCTTCCTCACGCGTTCGACCGCGACGAGCGACAAGACCATCGAGCTCGACGGCGTCGAGTACCCGGTCATCGACGTCGAGATCTCGTCGTCGTCGCACCCGTTCTACACGGGCAAGCAGCGCATCCTCGACTCGGCCGGCCGCGTCGAGAAGTTCAACCAGCGCTTCAAGAACTTCGGCGGTGGCGCGAAGTAGTCGCCCCCGCACGATCAGAAGGCCCCGCTCCGGCGGGGCCTTCGTCGTACCCGCCCCTCAGCGGATCGGCCAGCTGCCGTCGAGTCGCTCCTCCGGTGCGAGTCGACCGATCTGGATGAAGTAGTCGGTGAGGCTCGCTGCCTGGGCTCGAGCCCACGCGATCTGACGCGTGTGCAGCTCCTGGACGGTCGGCGGCAGCCACGGTGCGAAGCGATCGGCGAGCGCGAGGGCGACCCGGCCCGCCGCTACGGCGTCCGCGGCCGCCTCGTGCGCGTCATCGAGACGGACGGCGTAGTGCTCGGCGACGACCGACAGCGTCCGCTTGCCGCGACGCCATCGGTCGTAGGCCTTGTCCATGACGAGCGGGTCGATGACCGGGGCCGGCGAGGCGATCGGCGTCATGCCATGACGGAGGGCCTCGTTCTTCAACATCGAGAAGTCGAACGGCGCGTTGTAGGCGACCACCGGTATCCCCGCGTCGAACAGTTCGGTCAGCGCCGCGATCACCTCCGCAGCCACCGTCCGCGCCGGCTGACCGTGCGTGCGGGCGTGCTCGGTCGTGACGCCGTGGACGGCCGTGGCGCCTTCGGGGATCGCGATGCCCGGATCGGCCAGCCAATCGCGGGCTCGGAGGACGGTCCCGGCGCCATCGAGCAGCCCGACGTGCGCCGTCACGATCCGGTCGGCGGCCACGTCGACGCCGGTGGTCTCGAGGTCGAAGACGCCGATGACGCGGGACCAGGGCGGAGCGTCGAAGAGCGCCAGCTGGTCCATGCCGATCACGGTATGCGGCGCTCCCGACATCGCCGCGAGGACGCGCCGACAGCCCGCCTAGACTCGACGTGTGACCGCGCCGAACCCGTACGCCGAGCAGCTCGCGACGATCCCCGTCGCGCGGCGCGAGGTCGACCTCCTCGGCGCGACGACCGTGTACTGGGAGTACGGCTCACCGGAGGCGGAGACGACGATCCTGGCTGTCCACGGCTTCCGCGGCGAGCATCACGGACTGGAGCCCGTTGTCGCGCAACTGCCCGACTTCCGCGTTCTGTCTCCGGATCTCCCCGGGTTCGGCGAGACTCGGCCCCTCCCCGGGCGTACCCACGATCTCGCGGCCTACGTCGACTGGCTCACGGCCTTCGCCGCGGAGGTGGCCCCTGGAGCGGTCGTCCTCGGCCACAGCTTCGGGTCGATCGTGGCGGCCTCGGCGGTCGCCGCGGGGCTGGCGACGCCGGCGCTCATCCTGGTCAACCCCATCGGGGCCCCCGCACTGGAGGGACCCCGTGGCATCCTGACGCGGCTCGCGATCTTCTACTACTGGGCCGGCGCCAAGCTCCCGAGCGCGGCGGGGGAGGCGCTGCTGCGCAACCGGGGGATCGTGCGGGCGATGAGCGTGTCGATGGCCAAGACTCGCGATCCGGAGCTGCGCAGATTCGTCCACGACCAGCACGACACCTACTTCTCCCGGTTCGCGGATCGCGACGTGCTCCACGACGCCTTCGTCACCTCCGTGTCGCACGACGTGCGGGAGTCGGCGCGATCGATCTCGCAGCCGGTCCTCCTCGTGGCCGCGCAGCGAGACGACATCACGCCGATCGAGAAGGAGCGCGAGCTGGCTCGACTGTTCCCGCGCGCGGAGCTCGTCGAGATCGCCGATGTCGGCCACCTCATCCACTACGAGACCCCGGCACCGGCGGCAGCGGCGATCAGACGCTTCCTCGCCCCTTCCGACGCCGGTACGCGTTGACGTTCATGCGGTTGCCGCAGTTGCCGGTATCGCAGTAGCGCTTCGAGCCGTTCTTGGAGTAGTCGACGTACACGCCGAGGCAGTCGTCGGCTGCGCACACGCGGATGCGGTCGTATTCGTCCGAGCGGATCACGTCGACGAAGGCCATCGCCGCCTCCACCATGATGCGCGTGGCGAGCGGCGCCTCGGGGCCCGTGGCATGGATGTGCCAGTCGTAGCCGTCGTGGATCACCAGCTGGGGGAGGGCCTGACCGTCCCGCAGCATGTCGTTGATCCGTGGCACAGCGCCCGTCCGGTCGAGCCGCCACAGCTCGTGCAGGCGGGGACGGATGGCGCGCACGGCCGCCAGTTCGTCCTCGTCGTGGGCGACGCTGCCGGTGTAGGGATGGCTCACGAGGTAGTCCTCGAGGTCGGCCACGGACAGCAGGGTGTCGAGGCTGTCGCTCGAGGTCTCGGGCAACGTGTTCACGAGGTCGACGGTCGCCGCGAGGGCGAGCTGCGTGTCACGAATGAACACCATCTTGACTCCTGACCCGAGCGGACGATACGGTCACCAGTGTACGCACCTTTCACTCCTGACAAACGGATGTCCCGATGACCGCATCCACTGCCCCGATCGCTGTCGGCGCCGCGCTCCCTCTGCCGGCATCGCGCGCGACCTCGGGGCTCGTGCTGGCCGTCGGCTCCGCGCTCGCCTTCTCGTCGAGCGGCCCGTTCGTCAAGCCGCTCCTCGAAGCGGGCTGGTCGATCGGTGCGGCTCTCCTGATCCGGATGACCGTGGCCGGGCTCCTCCTCGCGCCCGCGCTCGTCTCGGCCGTCCTCCATCAGCGCGGCCTCATCCGTCGGCACGGTCCGCTGATCCTCGCCTTCGGCCTGAGCGCCGTGGCCGGGTGTCAGCTGTTCTACTTCGCGGCGATGCAGCGGATGCCCGTGGCCGTGGCGCTTCTCATCCAGTACCTGGCTCCCGTGCTCGTCGTCGGCTTCGTGTGGCTGCGCACGCGTCGAGCTCCCTCGCGTCTCGTCGTCTGCGGCGCCGTGGTGGCGGTCACCGGTCTCGTCCTCGTCGTGGACATCGCCGGGGCGCGGTTCGACCTCTGGGGGACGGTGCTGGCGCTGTGCGCGGCGGTGTGCACCGCGGTCTACTTCGTCATCGGCGAGCGCGCAGGCGACGACCTGCCGCCGCTCGCCCTCGCGGCGGGCGGCCTCATCGTCGGTGCGGCACTGATGGGACTCCTCTGCGCGACGGGCATCCTGCCCTTCACGGCCCCGCCGGTCGACGTGGCCCTCGGCGGCATGACCCTCCCCGCCATCGTGCCGATGCTGTGGGTCGGCGCCGTCGCGACCACGGTCGGCTACGCCCTCGGCGTCATGGCGGTTCCACGCATCGGATCGCGCATGGCGTCCTTCGCCGGACTCGCCGAGGTGCTGTTCGCGCTCGCGTTCGCCTGGCTGCTCCTCGGCGAGACGCCGGCGCCGATCCAGTTCGCGGGCGGCGCGCTCATCCTCGTGGGCGTCGTGCTCGTGCGACTCGACTCGAACGCGGGGGGCCGCTCGGCCCCGGAGCGCGCTACGCTTCCCGTCGTGCCATCTCCATGAGCGGTGCCACGCGATAGCCGATGACCTCGCCCATGGCGAGGGAGGTCTCGGTGCGCTCGACGCCTTCGATGGCGAGGATGCGGGCATCCGTGTCGAACAGGTGCTGGGTGTCGCGACAGGCGACGCGGATGAGCAGATCCACCTGGCCGCTCAGCCCGTGCGCCTGGACGACCTCGGGGATCCGCACCACCTCCGTGATGATGTGCGGGAGCTCGGCCTGACGCACCATGACGTTGATGAACGCCTCGATGGGGAATCCGAGCGCGCTCGAGGAGATGGCGCGTTCGTAGGACAGGAAGACGCCGCTGCGGTCGAGCTTCGCCATCCGTGCCTGCACCGTGTTGCGGGAGAGCCCCAGCTTCTCGGCGAGAGCGACGACCGTTGCGCGCGGATCCCGCGCGAGGGCTGCCAGAAGCTCGAGATCGACCGTGTCGAGATTACCCATAGTGCGAAACATTAGCATGTTCGAGCGGGGCTCCATTTGGCAACATGCTCAGGGCTATCCCAGATGCTTGAGCTAGGTGCGATGTCGACGTACTCTCCCGATATCCGGCGACGACGCCGGTGCAGCGCACGGTCGCCTCACGAGGGCGCCGTGAGGAAGAGGGATGACGATGGTGCACACCCTGACCCCGACAGCCGACCTCAAGACCGACGTGGACGACGTCGCCCGCCTGCTGACCGCCGACGGCGAGCGCGTGCCCGACGCCGACCTCGATCCGTGGATCAGCGACATCGACGCCGACGTCGTGCGCGACCTCTATCGCGACATGGTGCTGGTGCGGCGCATCGACACCGAGGGGATCGCCCTGCAGAGGCAGGGGCAGGTGGGCCTGTGGGCCCCGTGTCAGGGTCAGGAAGCGGTGCAGGTCGGCACGGCACGTGCGTTCCGCGCCGACGACTTCGTGTTCCCGAGCTACCGCGAGATCGGGGTCAACTACGTGCGTGGCGCCCGTCCGGCGGACTTCACCCGCGCATGGCGCGGCGAAGCGCACTCGAGCTTCAATCCGTACGACGTGAACACCGCGGTGCCCCAGATCATCATCGGCGCCCAGACCCTCCACGCGGTCGGCTATGCGATGGGGATCCAGCGCGACGGCACCGATCAGGCGTGCGGCACCTACTTCGGCGATGGCGCCTCCAGCCAGGGCGACGTCAACGAGGCGATGGTCTTCGCCTCTTCGTTCGGGGCGCCCGTCGTCTTCGTGTGCTCGAACAACCAGTACGCGATCTCCGAGCCGGTCACGGTCCAGGCCCGCTTCCCGATCGCGGGCCGCGCGCCGGGATTCGGCATCCCGAGCCTTCGGATCGACGGCAACGATGTGCTCGCGTCGCTGGCCGCGATGCGGTGGGCGCTCGACCACGCGCGCAGCGGCAAGGGACCGGCATTCATCGAGGCGGTGACCTATCGAATGGGCCCGCACACGACGTCCGACGACCCGACCCGCTACCGCGACAAGGACGAGGTCGAGCGGTGGCATCGGCGCGACCCGATCGCTCGTGTCGAGGCGTACCTGCGCGGCCTCGGCGGTTTCGACGACGATTTCGCCGCCGAGGTGGCGCGCGACGCCGACGAGCTCGGCGCCGCGGTACGCGCCGCGTGTCTGAGCATGACCTCGGCCGAGCCGCTGAGCATCCTCGACCGGGTCTATGCCGAGCCGCACTCCGGCCTCGATGAGCAGAGGGTGGCTTTCGCGGCCTACCTCGATGGTTTCGAGTCGGCCGCCGAGGGCCAGGGGGTCGGTCGATGACGCAGCTCACGATGGCGAAGGCCATCAACGAAGGACTGCGGCGTGCGATGCGCGACGACGACCGGGTCCTCGTGATGGGCGAGGACATCGGGAAGCTCGGCGGGGTGTTCCGGATCACCGACGGACTGCTCGACGAGTTCGGCGCCATGCGTGTCGTCGACACGCCACTGGCCGAGTCGGGGATCGTCGGCACCGCGGTCGGCCTCGCCTACCGTGGCTACCGGCCGGTCGTGGAGATCCAGTTCGACGGCTTCGTCTATCCCGCGTTCGACCAGATCGTGTGCCAGGTCGCCAAGATGCACTACCGGTCGATGGGCAACGTGCGGATGCCGCTCACGATCCGCATCCCGTGGGCGGGTGGAGTCGGCGCCGCCGAGCACCACTCGGAGTCGCCGGAGGCGTACTTCGTGCACACCGCGGGCCTGCGCGTCATCGCCGTGTCCAATCCCCAGGACGCGCACACCATGCTGCGCCAGGCGATCGCGAGCGACGATCCCGTGGTCTTCTTCGAGCCGAAGCGCCTGTACCACGCCAAGGGCGAGGTCGACCTCGATGCGGACCTGGCGGATGCCGCGCCGATGGGCCTGGCGCGGGTGGCGCGACCGGGCTCCGACGTCACCCTCCTGACGTACGGTGCGCAGGTCGTCACGGCCCTCGATGCCGCCATGGCTGCCGAGGACGAGGGCGTGTCGATCGAGGTCATCGACCTGCGGTCGCTGTCGCCCGTGGACTACAAGACGGTGACCGCCTCGGTCCGCAAGACCGGGCGGGTGGTCGTGACGCACGAGGCGGCGCGCGAGGCCGGCGTGGGGGCGGAGCTCGTGGCGAGCGTCACGGAGCGCTGCTTCAACTACCTCGAGTCCGCGCCGGTGCGCGTGACCGGGCACGACATCCCCTACCCGCCGGCGAAGTTGGAGAAGCACCATCTGCCGGACCTCGACCGGATCCTCGACGCCGTCGATCGCGTTCTGGACCGGCCGAACAGCCTGACCGGGGTGATGGAGCGATGAGGCAGGACTTCCGGCTCCCGGACCTCGGCGAAGGCCTCCCGGAGGCGGAGCTCGTGCAGTGGCTCGTCGCCGAGGGCGACAGCGTCACCCTCAATCAGACGATCGCGGAGGTCGAGACGGCCAAAGCCGTCGTGGAGCTTCCCTCGCCGTTCGCGGGGACCGTCGGTGCGCTGCACGCGTCGGCCGGAGATGTGGTCGAGGTCGGATCGGTGCTGATCTCGTTCGATGTCGCCGGCGCGGAGGCGGGCGGTGAGGCCCCCGGGCCCGAGGAGGAGGCGTCGACGCCCAATCTCGTCGGATACGGGGCCGCACCCCGCACCGCGGCCAGACCACAGCGTCGCGCCCGGGGGAGCCGTCCGGACCACCCGCAGGCGGACACCGCCGTCCTCGAGGCCGCCCCCCACGACGCGATCGTGGAGCAGGAGCCCATCGAGCCCATCGAGCGGCCGCGATCCACCCCGCCCGTGCGCAAGCTCGCCAAGGACCTGGGTGTCGACCTCGCGCTCGTCGAGGCGACGGGCGCGACCGGGATCATCACGCGGGCTGACGTCGAGGCGTACGCCGAGCACGTCGGTCGCGTCTCCGCCGCGCCCCCGCAGCGCACCCCCGCGCCCGCATCCCTCGGCGACGGGCGCACGACGCGCATCCCGATCCGCGGCGTGCGCAAGCACACCGCCGAAGCCATGGTGCGCAGCGCCTTCACCGCACCCCAGGTGACGACATTCCACACCGTGGATGTCACGGCGACGACCGACCTGGTCGCGTCGCTGCGCGCCGACCCGTCGCTCGAGGGCCACCGCATCGGCGTCATGGCGGTCGCGGCGAAGGCGGTGTGTCTCGCTCTGTCGCGGACCCCGAGCCTGAACGCGGCGTGGGACGAGGCGAACGCCGAGATCGTCGAGCACCACTACGTCAACCTCGGAATCGCCGCGGCGACGGATCGTGGACTCGTGGTCCCGAACGTGCGTGACGCCGACGGCATGACGCTCGTGGAGCTCGCGGATGCGATCCGGGAGCTCGCCGGCACCGCGCGTGCCGGTCGCACCACTTCCGCGGACATGGCCGGGGGGACGTTCACCATCACGAACGTCGGCGTCTTCGGCGTCGAGGCGGGGACGCCGATCCTGAATCCGGGTGAGGCAGGCATCCTGGCCCTCGGTGCGGTGCAGAGACGTCCGTGGGAGCACGAGGGCGGGATCGCGCTGAGGGATGTCATGACACTCAGCCTGTCTTTCGACCATCGCCTCGTCGACGGCGCCGAGGGTGCCCGATTCCTGGTGGACGTCGCCGGCATCCTCCGCGAACCCGGCAGGGCGATGCTGATGCGCTGACACGGGAAGCGCGGGTCAGTCTTCCTTCGGGTAGAAGAGGCCGAGGCCATGCTCGTGCAGGATGCGGTAGGCGTCCGCGTACGTCTCCGGCTCGGGCTCGTCGACTTCGCCGTACTTGGCGAGCAGGAGTCCGAGGAGTCCGCGGCCGGGCGGGCTCAGCGGAAGATCGCGCTCATCGCCCTTCTTCAGATCGTTGAGCTCGGCCTCCTCTGGGTTCGGCGGGACGTACGGTGCCTGCACCGTGGGCCAGCGCCGCGGGTCGCGCGGCGTCGTCAGATTGATCGCGTTGTGCAGCGTCGTCGCGCCGTCGTCCCGTTTCGTGAGCGGGGCCAGCCCGTGCTGCCGGCACAGCGTCGCGATGACGGACCCGTGGTGCATCTCGTCGTGGATGATCGTCCCCGCGCGCGTATACGCGGAGACGGCGATCGCGGGGACGCGCACCCCGAGGCGGTCGAATGTGAACCCCATCTCACCGGGCCCTGCGTCCGTCGGCGGCGTGGCGGCGGGAGGCGGTACGTGATCGTAGGTGCCGCCGTGCTCGTCGAACGTGATCAGGAGGAGCGTGTTGAGCGCGTTCGAGCCCTTCGGGGAGGTGCTCGTACGGATCGCGTCGTACACCTGCGCGACGAGCTTCTCCCCGGCCCGGACATCGGACACGGCCGAGTCCATGATGAGAGTGCCGTCGACCTCGGTGCCGCGGTACACGCCCACCGGCGGATGGAAGTCGTTGTGGTTGTAGACGAGACGCGGCTCGATGAAGGCGTAGGCCGGCAGCGTCCCTTCGCGCGCGTCCCGGTAGAACTCGGTCATGTAGACGAAGTGCTCGGTGCGCCAGTACTTCTCGAGGGACGGGGCGTGCAGCACGCCGGTCAGCGAGACGATCTGGAGCTCGTCGAAGTACACCTTCCAGGAGAGCCCCGCCTCCTCCAGGCGGTCGAAGATCGTCGGTACCGCCGGCGCCTCCAGCCATTTGCCCGGGCCCGGGTCGACGCCGTTCGTGACGAAGCCGTGCGAGGTCGACGCGTGGAAGAAGGAGCGATTGCAATACGTCTGCGACGGAACCGCGCAGTGCCAGTCGTCGTACACCGCGAACTCCCGCGCGAGTGTCGAGAGCACCGGCAGCTGCTCCGGGGAGAATCCCCCCATGATGTGGTCGGTCTGCGCCGGCCGGGGGATGCGGCCGCCCGTCTTCCGCCGGAAGTCGTTGTGGTAGTCGAGCACGAATCCCGACATCGTCGCGGGGGTTCCAGCCGGCGGCGCGTTGTACGGGGGTCGCACGTTGCGCGGGAACCGGAGAGCGTTGTCGGGCGGATCCACGCGCCCGAAGAGCTGCGTGTTCACGTACGGATACTCTTCGCCCGGATCCGGATCCGGACTGCGCATGATCAGGTCCGTCGGTCCGGTGTACACGTGCGCGGGGACGGTCCGGCCGTCCGGAGCCTTGTTCGTGTACGAGCCGAAGGCGAGGCCGTCGAACGTCTCGCCGTCGGGGATGTCATCCGGGGTGTAGAGCCAGCCGAGGATGTTGTCCATCGAGCGGTTCTCGCCCATGAGCACGACGACGTGGTCGAATCCGGGCCGCTTCCGCGGTGTGAGCGGCCCGAAGTCGTGGGTGCCGTCCTGGTACCCCGCGGCGCGCCCCGCCAACGCTCCGGCGGTTCCCGCGATCGCTCCGCCGGCCAGCAGACCCGCCGCCGCGAATCCGCCCGTCCTGAGGAAGTCGCGGCGCGAGCCTCCGCGGGCCGGATCCGGGGTCGCCGGGTCGTCAGGGGGCGATGCGTCGTGCGGTTCGGTCACGTCGGCTCCTTCCGCCTCCAGCGTAGGAGAGGCGCGTCGGTCAGGCCGACAACGCCGCCGCGGCCATCTCCTGCAGGATGGCGCGCACGGCAGGCTCGCCCGGAGCGCCCCGCACGCCGCGCACGCTGTGCGGAGTGGAGTTGATCAATCCGAACACGGCGTGGGCCCGTACGCGGAGCTCCTGCTCGCTGCGCCCGGGGTGCAAGCGGCGCAGCACGGCGATCCACACCTCGACGTACTCGCGCTGCAGCCGCCGTACCCGATGCCGGTCGTCCTCGCTCAGGCTGGCGAGATCGCGGTCCTGCACCCGGATGACGTCAGCGTCGGTGAGGGCGAAATCGACGTGGAAGCGGATGAGCGCGGTGAGCTGCTCGGGCGCGCCGGGCACGGTCTTCACGACGCGTTCACCCCCCGCCCGCAGACGCTCGCTCACCCTGACGAGGATGGCTCCGAGCAGCGCCTGCTTGTTCGCGAAGTGACGGTAGACCGCCGGTCCGCTCACCCCGACGGCGGCACCCACGTCCTCGAGGCTCGCGCCGCTGAACCCGCGCTCGGCGAACAGGCGCGACGCCTCCTGCAGCAGTGCGGCCTGTCGATCGGCCTTGGCGCGCTCCCGGTCGGTGAGACCACTTGCCATCTCAGTTAATCCTCGCTAACCTTGACATCCAGTTAGTGAACACTAACCAACGTAGTGACGCGCGGACAACGGGCGTTGCAGGATCGTGACGTCGACGGGGATGGCATGGGCATTCTGGGCGCGGACTCCGTCGCAGCACGGGGCGAGACCTTCGAGCGCAACGCCGTCGCGCAGGCGGGACTCGCCGAGGACCTGCGCCGCCGCCTCGCCCAGGCGGCGCTCGGCGGCCCGTCCGCGTCGCGGGAACGCCACGCGGCGCGAGGGAAGCTGTTGCCCCGGGACCGCGTGCGGCGGCTCCTCGACGAGGGGAGCCCCTTCATCGAGCTGGCGCCGCTCGCCGCCGAGGGTCTCTACGGGGGCGACGCGCCGGCCGCGGGAGTGATCGCCGGGATCGGTCTCGTCCACGGCCGCCACGTGATGGTCGTCTGCAACGACGCGACCGTCAAGGGTGGCACGTATTACCCCATGACGGTCAAGAAGCACCTGCGCGCGCAGGAGGTGGCACTCGAGAACCGCCTGCCCTGCATCTACCTCGTCGACTCCGGTGGGGCCTTCCTCCCTCTGCAGGACGAGGTGTTCCCCGATCGCGATCACTTCGGCCGCATCTTCTTCAACCAGGCTCGGATGTCGGCAGCCGGCGTCCCGCAGATCGCCGCCGTGCTCGGATCCTGCACCGCCGGGGGCGCCTACGTCCCGGCGATGAGCGACGAGACGGTCATCGTGAAAGGGCAGGGGACGATCTTCCTCGGCGGTCCGCCACTGGTGAAGGCGGCCATCGGCGAGGTCGTGACGGCAGAGGAGCTCGGCGGCGGCGAGCTCCACGCACGGCGGTCCGGCGTCGTCGACCATCTCGCGGAGGACGACGAGCACGCCCTCGAGATCGTGCGCGACATCGTGGCGACCCTGCCGCCCCCCGCGGAGCCGGCCTGGGAGGTGCTCCCGCCGACGCCGCCCCGCGCGGATCCGGGAGAGCTCTACGGCGTCGTCCCTGTCGACGTGAATCAGCCGTACGACGTCAGAGAGGTGATCGCGCGGCTGGTGGACGGCAGCGAGTTCCACGAGTTCAAGAGGGAGTACGGCGCGACGCTCGTCACCGGGCACGCCCGCATCCACGGCCATCCGATCGGGATCGTGGCCAACAACGGCGTGCTCTTCTCGGAGTCGGCGCAGAAGGGCGCGCACTTCATCGAGCTGTGCGATCAACGCGGCATCCCTCTCCTCTTCCTGCAGAACATCTCCGGGTTCATGGTCGGACGGGACGCCGAGGCCGGCGGCATCGCGAAGGACGGCGCCAAGATGGTCACGGCCGTCGCCACGACGCGGGTTCCGAAGCTCACCGTCGTGGTCGGCGGCTCGTTCGGCGCCGGCAACTACTCCATGTGCGGCCGCGCCTACTCGCCGCGATTCCTCTGGACCTGGCCCGCCAGTCGGATCTCCGTGATGGGCGGAGCGCAGGCGGCCGCCGTGCTCTCGACCGTCAAGGGCGACCAACTGGCGGCGCGCGGCGAGGACTGGTCCGCCGAGGAGAGGGCGGAGTTCGAGGCGCCGATCCGCGCCCGCTACGACGAACAGGGGAGTCCCTATTACGCGACGGCCCGGCTCTGGGACGACGGCGTCATCGATCCGGCGGACACGCGCGACCTCCTCGGGCTGGCCCTCGACGTCGTCTCCCGGACTCCGCTCCCCGAGCCGCGCTTCGGCCTCTTCCGGATGTGAGCGCATGACACTCTTCGACACCGTGCTCGTCGCCAACCGTGGTGAGATCGCGCGCCGCGTCATCCGGACGCTGCGAGCGCTCGGAATCCGTTCTGTCGCGATCTACAGCGACGCCGATGCCGACGCGCCGCACGTGCGCGAGGCGGATGCCGCGGTGCGGGTCGGCCCCGCTGCCGCATCCGCGTCCTACCTCGACATCGACGCCGTCATCGCGGCGGCGGTGCGCGGCGGCGCGGGAGCGATCCATCCCGGGTACGGATTCCTCTCGGAGAACGCCGCATTCGCGCGCGCATGCGCGGACGCCGGGATCGTGTTCGTCGGACCGGGCGAACGGGCGCTCGAGGTCATGGCCGACAAGATCCGCGCGCGCGACCACGTCGCCGCGCACGGGGTGCCCATCGTGCCCGGGTTCAGCGCGGCCGGCATGGACGACGATCAGATCGTCGCCGCGGCCGAGCGCGCCGGGTTCCCGCTTCTCATCAAGCCCTCCGCGGGCGGAGGAGGCAAGGGCATGCAGGTCGTGCGCGGCGCCGCGGAGCTCCCGGAGGCGCTCGCCACCGCTCGCCGGGTCGCGACCGCCGCGTTCGGCGACGACACCCTGCTGCTCGAACGGCTGATCGAGCGCCCCCGCCATATCGAGGTCCAGATCCTGGCCGACGCGCACGGACGGGTCATCCATCTCGGCGAGCGGGAGTGCACCCTGCAGAGGCGTCATCAGAAGGTGATGGAGGAGGCGCCGTCCGTGGTCGTCGACGCCGCGATCCGCGAGCGGATCGGGACGGCGGCCTGCGCCGCGGCGGCATCGGTCGACTATCGCGGGGCCGGGACCGTCGAGTTCCTCGTCGCGGCGGACCGCCCGGACGAGTTCTTCTTCATCGAGATGAACACGCGTCTCCAGGTCGAGCACCCGGTGACCGAGCTCGTCACGGGCGTCGACCTTGTGGAGCAGCAGCTGCGAGTCGCGGCGGGCGAACGACTCGCACTGACGCAGGGCGACATCGTTCTGCGCGGCCATGCCGTCGAGGCACGCGTGTACGCCGAGAGCCCCGAGCGCGGGTTCCTCCCCGCGACCGGTGAGGTCCTCCGGTGGCGGCCCGCGCGACCCACGCTCTCCGACGAGACGGGACGGACGGCGGTCCGCACCGACGCCGCTGTGGAGGCCGGGAGCGTGGTCGGGTCCGCGTACGACCCCATGATCGCGAAGGTCATCGCCTGGGGAGAAGACCGCACGACCGCGCTCGAGCGGCTCGACGTCGCACTCGCCGACACCGTGCTCCTGGGCGTGGAGTGCAACATCGCATTCCTGCGCGTCCTCGTCTCCGACCCCGACGTGCGCGCCGGGCGTCTGGACACCGGGCTCATCGACCGCCTGCCCCCCTTCGTCCCGCCGCCGCCCTCCGCGCCGGCCCTGATCGCGGCGGCGAACGCCGTCCCGCGGTCCCGCGAGCGGGTGGCTCATGCGTCCGAACTCTGGCGTTCCGGCTCCGGGTGGCGACTGGGCGGTCCTGACGCCGTTCCGCAGCAGGCGTTCCGCACGCCCACCGGCGTTCTCGTCACAGGCACGGCCACGGCGTCGGCCGGCGAAGCCGAGGTCGCCGTCGCGCGGGACGGAGCGATCTGGGTGCACGCCGACGGCGTCGCGACGCCGCTCGAGCCACTCAGCCGCCGGGAGGCAGCGGACGCGCGCCTGGCCGAGCGGGACCGGACGGTGGGAGCCAGCGACCCGGAGCTGCGATCCCCGATGCCGGGCGCCGTCGTCGCCGTCCACACGGTCGATGGCGCGCTCGTGGCGGCGGGAGACCGCATCGCCACGATCGAGGCCATGAAGATGGAGCATCCCGTCATCGCGCCGCACGAAGGATTCGTCGAACTGCTCGTCGCGACCGGCGATCAGGTCTCCCGCGGCACGCTTCTCGCGCGCGTCGTCCCTCGCGCCACGAGCGCTCCCGCTGCCCCCGACCGCCCCTGACCCCGAGGTGCCGCATGCCCGCATACGAATACGACCTGAATGACGACGAGCGCGAGCTCGCGCGCCTGATGCGCGACTTCGCGGACGAGGTCGTGGCGCCGCGATCCTACGCGGCGGACACCGCGCACGAGCTGCCTCTCGACGTCGTGGCGCAGATGGGCGAGATGGGTCTGTTCGGGTTGCCTTTCCCCGAGGAGTACGGGGGACAGGGCGGCGACTACTTCGCTCTGGGTCTCGCGATCGAGGCCATCGGGCGGGTCGATCAATCCCTCGCGATCACGCTCGAGGCGGGGGTGAGCCTCGGCGCCATGCCGGTGTTCCGGTTCGGCACGCCGGCGCAGAGGGAGGAACTGCTCCCCGATCTGCTCTCCGGCGCCGCGCTCGCGGGGTTCGGACTCACGGAGCCGGAGGCGGGGTCGGATGCGGGCGCGACCCGCACGACGGCGCGCCTCGACGGCGACGAATGGGTGATCGACGGCTCGAAGCAGTTCATCACCAATTCCGGCACCGCCATCACCCGCTTCGTGACCGTGACCGCCGTGACCGGCGAGCGGGACGGAGCGAAGGAGATCTCCACGATCATCGTGCCGAACGGCACGCCCGGGTTCACGGTCGGACCGGCGTACGACAAGGTCGGCTGGCACGCGTCCGACACGCATCCGCTCACCTTCGCCGGGGCGCGCGTTCCCGCGGGCAACCTCCTCGGCGAACGCGGTCGGGGCTTCGCGAACTTCCTGCACATCCTCGACGAGGGGCGCATCGCCATCGCGGCGCTCGCGACAGGGGCGGCGGAGGGGTGCTTGGAGGCGGCGATCGACTACGCCGGATCCCGCACGGTCTTCGGTGAGGCGCTCGCGCGCCGGCAGGGCATCCAGTTCATGATCGCCCGCATGCGGGCTCGCGTGCACACCGCGCGCCTCGCCTGGCACCACGCCGCGCGGCTGCGCGACGCCGGCCGGCCCTTCAAAGAGGAGGCCGCCATCGCGAAGCTCACCTCGAGCGATGCGGCGATGGACAACGCGCGGGATGCGACGCAGATCTTCGGAGGCAACGGCTTCATGAACGAATACCCCGTCGCGCGCCATTACCGTGACTCCAAGATCCTCGAGATCGGCGAGGGCACGAGCGAGGTACAGCTGCTGGTCATCGCACGGTCGCTCGGGCTAGCGTGACATCGTGACCGAGTCGCTCAGCGAGCACGTGCAGCGCGGGCTCTACTTCGAGGAGTGCGAGGTCGGGGCGCGCTATCTGCACCGGCCCGGACGTACCGCGACCGAGGCCGACAACGTCCTCTTCTCCTCACTGACCATGAACACGCAGGCGCTCCATCTGGACGCGGCCTTCGCGGCGACGCAGCCGTTCGGTCAGCGCCTGATGAACTCGATGTGGACCCTCGCCACGATGGTCGGCGCGTCGGTGTCGCAGATCACCCAGGGCACCCTCGTGGCGCAGCTCGGCCTCAGCGACATCGCGTTCCCGCATCCGCTGTTCGCCGGCGACACGCTCTACGTCGAGACGGAGATCCTGGCCACGCGACCGTCTGGTTCGCGCGCCGGCCAGGGGATCGTGACGATGCGCCACACCGGACGCAACCAGCACGGGGAGGTCGTCGCCACAGCGACCCGCGTCGCGCTGATGTGGTGCCGCGACGCCGTCGAACGGGCTGCCGACGCGGCGGAGGACGGCGGACGATGACCGACCTCGCGATGGGACCCGCGCTCCTGTTCTGCCCTGCCGACCGACCGGGCCGCTTCGCCAAGGCGGCCGCGCGCGCGGACGCGGTGATCCTGGATCTCGAGGACGCCGTGGCGCCCTCCGCGAAGACGGCGGCGCGCGGTGCGCTGATCGAGTCCGATCTCGACCCCGACCGCGTGATCGTCCGGGTGAACGCCCTCGACGGTCCAGACATCGTGTCGGACCTGTCGAGCCTGTCGCAGACGGACTACCGCACGATCATGGTGGCCAAGGCGGAGTCGCCCAAGCGGATCGGACGTCTGGACCCGCGCTTGCGCGTGATCGCGCTGTGCGAGACGGCCAAGGGCGTCGCCGCGGCCGAACGCCTGGCCGCGCTCGACAATGTCGCGGGTCTCATGTGGGGCGCCGAGGACCTCGTCGCGTCCCTCGGCGGCACGTCGAGCCGTCGGCCCAGCGGACGGTATCGGGACGTCGCGCGCTACGCGCGCTCCCGTGTCCTCGTCGCCGCGGGCGCGCAGGGCAAGGCCGCCGTCGACGCCGTGCACCTGGACATCGCGGACCTCAGAGGCCTCGCCCGCGAGGCCGCCGACGCCGCGGCGTCCGGCTTCCACGCCACGGCGTGCATCCACCCGGGTCAGGTGCCGGTCATCCGGGAGGCGTACCGGCCGGATGCCGAGGACGTGGCCTGGGCCCGAGCCGTGCTCGACGCCGCCGCCGGGGAGCGCGGCGTGTTCGCGTTCCGCGGACGGATGGTCGACGAGCCCGTCCTGCGGCACGCGCGGACGGTGCTCTCGCGCGCGTGAGCCGCCTCGGACGTCAGGCGGGGATGCCGAGGCTGGAGAGCACCCGCATGCGTTCGCGTTCGACGAGCAGCGTGTAGGACGCCCCGTTCGGCATGCGCGTCTCCGGCAGGGGGAGATCGCCACGGGTCGCGTGGCGCACGAGCTCCCGGATGAGGCCGCCGTGCGTGACCACGACGACGGAGGCCGCGACGGGCGCAGTCCGCCGCCGCGCGTCGCGGGCCACGGTGCGCAGCGCGCGCACGGCGCGACGACGCACATGCGGCCAGGGCTCGGAGCCCGGGATGTCGGCGGTCGTGGGCGGCGCCCCCCAGCGCGCCGCATACTCGGCGGCGTCGACGCCCTCCGCCTCTCCGTAGGCTCGTTCGCGCAGCTGCGGGTAGTACGCCGACACGACCGTTCCGAGCTCGCCCGCGATGATCTCCGCCGTCTCCACGGCACGGCTGAGATCGCTCGAGACGACGACGCGGGGGAGTTCCGGATCCAGTGCATCGAGGAGCGCCAGCCCGGTCGCCCTCGCCTGCTGCCGTCCGACATCGTTGAGCGGGATGTCGGTGGTGCCCTGGATACGGCGGTCGCGATTCCAGTCGGTCTCGCCGTGTCGCACGAGGGTGAGGATCGTCACCCCTCGACCCTAGACGGCGGCGGCCTCGAGCTGCGCGGCGATGGCGGGCAGGACCTCGCTGGTGCCGGCGTCGACCTTCACCGTGGCGTGCGGATCGGACCGGGTCGCGCCGCGGTTCACGATCACGACGGGCAGACGCCTCCGGCGCGCGCGTTCGATGAGCCGGACGCCCGAGTTCACCACGAGGGAGGACCCGGCCACGAGGAGGGCCTCGCTCGTCCGGAGCAGCTGCTCCGCTTCACGGAAGCGCTCTGCCGGGATGAACTCCCCGAAGAAGACGACATCAGGCTTCAGCATCCCGCCGCACACCGTGCAGTCCGGCACGCGGAAGCCGTCCACGCTCTCGGGACGCACATCGCCATCCGGGCCGAGGATCACGTCGTCGTCGACGCCGAGCCACGGGTTGTCCGCCTCGACCCGCGCCGCGAGGTCCCGGCGGTCGAAGACCTGGCCGCAGTGCGTGCAGAAGACCCGGCGCATCGTGCCATGGAGCTCGACCACGCGTCGGCTGCCGGCCCGGAGGTGCAGCCCGTCCACGTTCTGCGTCACGACGCCGGCCGCGAGTCCCGTGCGCTCCATGTCCGCGATCGCAGCGTGGCCGGCGTTCGGCTCCGCCGCCGAGAACGCCCGCCAGCCGAGGTGACTGCCGACCCAGTAACGCCGCCGCGCGGCATCGCTCTCGAGGAACTGCTGCACCGTCATCGGCGTGCGCACGGGGGCGCCCTTGCCGCGATAGTCCGGGATGCCGGAGTCGGTGGAGAGCCCCGCGCCGGTCAGGACGGCGATGCGCCGGCCCGCGAGGACGGAGGCGGCCTCTCGGACGAGCGCGTCCGTAGCGCTGTCCCGCGCGGTGACCACGGTCATCCGATCACCCCCTTCTGTCCGAGCGTACGCCCGCCGGTTTTCCGGCATGTTACAAGGCGGGCCATCCTTGAGGGATGGACCTCATCCCCATCGACGACCCCGCCGACCCCCGGCTCGCGGACTACCGGGATCTGACCGACGTCGCGCTGCGCCGCGCGCTGGAGCCCGCGGGAGGCCTCTACATCGCCGAGTCGGCGAAGGTCATCGGGCGGGCGCTCGCCGCCGGGCACCGGCCGCGATCGCTCATGGTGCAGGAGAAGTGGACCGCGGACGCCGCTGCACTGCTCGCCGCGCATCCCGGCGTGCCGGTGTACGTCGTGAGCGCGACGGTCGCGGAGTCGACGGCCGGATACGCCGTCCATCGGGGCGCGCTGGCCGCGATGCATCGCCCGGAGCTGCCGTCGCTCGAGGAGACGGTGGCGGACGCGCGCCGCGTCGTCATCCTGGAGGACATCGTCGACCACACCAACGTCGGCGCGATGTTCCGCGGCGCGGCGGGGCTCGGTGCCGACGCGGTGCTGATCGGCCCGCGCTGCGCGGATCCGCTCTACCGCCGGAGCGTCCGGGTGAGCATGGGCACGGTGTTCCAGGTCCCGTGGACCCGCCTGCCGGACTGGCCCGCCGCGGGGGAACTCCTGCATGCCGCCGGACTCCATCTCGCCGCGCTCGCGCTGACGCCCGACGCCGTGCCCCTCGACGCGTTCGCGTCCGACCCGCCCCGGCGCCTCGCGCTGATGCTGGGCGCAGAGGGGGACGGACTCAGTCGCCGCGCGCTCGAGGCCGCCGACACGATCGTGACGATCCCGATGTCAGGGGGAGTGGACTCCCTCAACGTCGCTGCCGCGAGCGCCGTCGCCCTCTGGGCGCTGCGGCCCCGCGGTCGGGCGCGTCGCGGCTAGACCTGCTCGCCGCGCGGGGCGGCGGCATCCCGACCGGGGGCCAGCGTGGTCACCGGCAGCGGCTGAGGGCGCTTGGCGGTGACGTTGTCCCCGGACGACTGGTGCCGCAGGCGCCGCAGCACCCACGGGACGAAATACTCCCGCGCCCAGACCAGGTCGACCGCACGGGCCTCGCGCCACGTGCGTGTCGGGAAGGGGTCGGGCTGCATCGGCTCGAGGTCGTTGGTGACGTTGAGGGCGCGCAGCAACATCCTCGCGACCTCGTGATGGCCGAGCGTGTTGTAGTGCAGGCGGTCGTCGTCGAAGAAGCGCGGGTCCTGCACCTCCTTGAGCGCCCACTGATCGGCCACGATGCAGTCGTACCTCTCTGCGATGGCCCGGACGTTCTCGTTGTAGATCGCCACTTTTCCACGGATGCCCCGGAAGACGGGCGTGAAGTTCGTGTCGATGCCCGTGAAGACGACGACGGTGGCACCTCCGTCGGTCAGCCGGGCGACCGCGTCTTCGAAGAGCTCGGCGATCTTGTCCGGGTCGGTGCCGGGCCGGATGACGTCGTTGCCTCCCGCGGAGAACGTGATCAGGTCCGGCTTGAGTGCGAGGGCCGGCTCCACCTGCTCTGCCACGATCTGGCGGATGAGTCTGCCGCGCACGGCGAGATTCGCATAGGCGAAGTCGTCGACCTGGCTGGACAGCACCTCCGCCACCCGGTCGGCCCATCCCCGATGGCCACCGGGCGCCGACGGCTCCGGATCGCCGATCCCCTCGGTGAACGAGTCCCCGATCGCGACGTAGCGCCGCCACGGATGCGGTCCGGCGTTGGGGATGTACGGGCTTCGACGATCGTCGCTGTCTGTCATGAGGGCCCTCCTCCGTGCCTGCCGAACTCAGACTAGACCGCCCGGAACGGGGGAGGAGTCGCCTATCGTGGAGACTCGCTGTCCGCGTGCGGGAGGAGGTGCCGGGTGGAGCAGGACGCGACCGTCGCCGGCACCGGAGTCCCCGAACTGGCCGACGACCCCGCGCGGTCGGGTGGGCATCTCGGGAGCTTCGCGGCGGAGCACCTGTCGCCGTCGTACCCCCAGCGCGCGCCGTGGGGCACCGCGCAACGACTGCGTGCGTGGCAGGCCGAGGCGCTCGACCTCTACTTCGGCCTCGATGGGCCGGACGGCGTCGGCGGCGGGCCTCGGGACTTCCTCGCGGCGGCGACGCCCGGCGCGGGGAAGACGACCTTCGCGCTCCGCCTCGCGAGCGAGCTGCTGCGCCGTGGCATCGTCGACCGGATCGTTGTCGTCGCGCCCACCGAGCACCTGAAGACCCAGTGGGCGGATGCCGCAGCCCGCGTCTCCATCCGACTCGATCCGTCGTTCAGCAACCGTCACGCGGCGCCCTCCCGCCAGTATCACGGCGTCGCGGTCACGTACGCGCAGGTGGCGGTGAAGTCGTCGGTGCATCAGCGGCTGGTGCTCGACAGGCGCACGCTCGTGATCCTCGACGAGGTGCACCACGGCGGCGACGCCCTGAGCTGGGGCGACGCGCTGCGCGACGCGTACGCGCGGGCTACGCGCCGCCTCCTGCTCAGCGGGACACCGTTCCGGAGCGATACCGCCCCCATCCCGTTCGTCGAATACCACCCCGATCCGCACGGCATCCGCGTCTCGCGCACGGACTACAGCTACGGCTACCGGCGGGCGCTCGAGGACGGCGTCGTGCGTCCGGTCATGTTCCTCGTCTACGCCGGCCGCATGCGGTGGCGCACCAAGGCCGGCGACGAGATGGAGGCGCAGCTCGGCCAGGACAACACGAAGGACGTCACGGCGCAGGCATGGCGGACGGCCCTCGATCCCGACGGCGAGTGGATCCCCGCCGTCCTCCGCTCGGCGGATCGGCGGCTGACCGAGGTCCGGGAGCAGGTCCCCGACGCGGGCGGCCTCGTGATAGCCACGGACCAGACGGCCGCCCGCGCATATGCGGCCATCCTCGAGGGCGTCACCGGCGAGGCGCCGACGGTGGTCCTCTCGGACGAGGCCGAGGCATCGAGCCGCATCGAGTCGTTCGCGCAGGGGTCTAGCCGATGGATGGTGGCCGTGCGGATGGTTTCCGAGGGGGTGGACGTGCCCCGCCTGTCGGTGGGCGTCTACGCCACGTCCGCCTCCACGCCGCTCTTCTTCGCGCAGGCTATCGGCCGGTTCGTGCGTGCGCGGCGGCGTGGTGAGACGGCCAGTGTGTTCCTCCCCAACGTCCCGCAGCTGCTCGCGCTGGCCAACGAGCTCGAGCGTCAGCGCGACCACGCGCTCGATCGTGACGGCGACGGCGACGAGTGGAACGCCGAAGAGGACCTGATGGATGCGGCGGAGCGCGAGGAGTCCGCGTCGGATGCGCTCACCGAGGAGTTCTCGTATCAGGCGCTCGGGTCCCTGGCCCACTTCGACCGCGTGCTCTACGACGGTCGCGAGTTCGGCCAGCTCGCCGTCCCCGGCACGCCGGAGGAGGAGGAGTTCCTCGGTCTCCCCGGCCTCCTCGAACCCGAGCACGTGCACGACCTCCTCATGCAGCGGCAGGCCCGGCAGACGCGCCACCGGCACGCACGGGAGGCGAGTCAGGAGCCCACCGAGACCCCGGATGCGCCGCCGCAGGCGCTCCATCGGACGCTGCGCGAGCAGCGTCAGCTGCTCAACAGTCTCGTCGGCCTCTACGCGCGGCAGAGCGGCGAGCCCCACGCCATGGTCCACGCCGAGCTGCGTCGGCTGTGCGGCGGCCCGGCGGTACCTCAGGCGACCGTGGCGCAGCTCCAAGCGCGCATCGACCTGCTGCGCCGCCGCGTGCACTCGTGAGCGACGCCCGGTTCTTCGGTTCGGAAACCCGAAATGCTGGCAATCGAGGAGAATCCGCGGAGGCCCTCCCGGGCGCCGGGTAATCTCGACGGGTCCCCGACCCCCTGGAGAAGTCCGCCGTGCCTGGAACCGCTGCCGTGCAGCCGACGCCCCGCGAGCGGCGACGCTGGTCGCGCTATCTCGTGAACGAGCGGGCCGAGGCGCGCGTCTATCGTGAGCTGGCCGGTCGGCGCACCGGCGAGGAGCGCGACATCCTCCTCGCCCTGGCGGACGCCGAGGGTCGGCACGAGGCGCACTGGCTGGAGCTGCTCGGAGGTGAGCCGGAGGCGCTGCCCAGAGCGTCGACCGGCACGAGGCTGCTCGGATGGATGGCGAAGCACTTCGGCTCGATCTTCGTCCTCGCGCTCGCGCAGAACGCGGAGGGCCGCTCGCCGTACGACGACGATCCGCATGCCACGGCAGCGATGGCGGCGGATGAGAAGGTCCATCAGGAGGTCGTTCGGGGTCTCGCCGCGCGCGGCCGGCGTCGGCTCTCGGGCACCTTCCGCGCTGCCGTGTTCGGTGCCAACGACGGTCTGGTGTCCAACCTGGCTCTCGTGATGGGCATCGGTGCGACCGGAGTCGCGCCCAAGTTCGTCCTGTTCAGCGGGATCGCGGGTCTCCTCGCGGGCGCGCTCTCGATGGGAGCCGGGGAGTTCGTCTCCGTCCGCTCGCAGCGGGAGCTGCTCGAGGCCACGGAGCCCGGCGAGTTCGCGGACGGTGTCCTGCCCGATCTCGACCTCGACGCGAACGAGCTCGCGCTCGTCTTCCGGTCCCGTGGCATGGGCGAACAGGATGCGCTCGATCGCGCGCGGCGAGCCCTCGAACGCGAGCGCGGGACCGTCGCGCATCCGCGCACCGGCCCCATCGGCGTCCCTGCGGGGCACGATGTGGTCGGAAGCGCGTGGGGGGCGGCGCTCTCCAGCTTCCTCTTCTTCGCCTCCGGCGCCATCATCCCGGTGCTCCCGTGGATCTTCGGACTCTCCGGGTTCGCCGCGGTCGCCGTCGCCCTGCTTCTGGTCGGCATCGCATTGATGTCCACCGGAGCGATGGTGGGCCTTCTGTCCGGCGGGCCTCCACTGCGGCGCGCACTCCGGCAGCTCCTCATCGGATTCGGGGCCGCGGCCATCACGTACGGCCTCGGCTTGCTGTTCGACGTGTCCCTGGGCTGATCGACGGTCGCATAGCGCACGGAGCGTGCTGACGCCAGACCCACGATGTGGGGGATTACGTCCCCTCAGCGGGCCGGTCGTCCCCAGAAATGGGGGTTTTCTCCACAGGTTCGTGGATTCCCCGCGCACACCGTCGCGCGCGCGCCATGATCGGGTGAAACGCATGCATGAATGCGTGGTCATTAGACGTGTGGTGCACATCTACAGGTTCGAAAGGAGAGTGGATCCATGAAGAGACTCGGCTTGCTGGTGGGGGCGCTGATCGTCGTCGCCGGCGTTGCATCCGGGACCGGAGCACAGGCTGCGACGGGTGACGACGGGACAGGCGGTTCCACCGCGCAGCAGCGCCAGGCGCAGGCGGTGGCGGCTTGGGAGGGCACGGCGGGGAACATGACCCGTGACACGCGCTCCGCGTCGAAGTCGTCGGCTGCGGCGGTTGCCGCCGCCTCGAGCGGCGGCACGCACACGATGAGGCTCTACCGAGGTTCGTGGCTCATGTGGGCGCAGGAGTCCGTGCAGTACGGCTACTCCGGCGACGGCCGCACGGTGAACTGGAGCTCGGCGTGGCAGGACTCCGGCTGGGTGTTCCCCAACAGCGTCAAGGAGGGCGGCACGCAGCGCTTCTACAAGTCGTCCACACTCCACTCGTGGCGAGGCAAGTACACCGTCGGTGCCGGTGTGCCCACGCCGTGGGGCAACGCGAACGTCTACAGCGCGTCGTCCACCGCACGATCCGATATCAAGAACATCGGCTCGATCCAGTGGTGGCAGAACTGACCGCATCGCTGCGCGCCACCGGACTGCGAAAGTCCTTCGGCTCCCGGGTCGTGCTCGATCTCGACTTCGAGCTCGGCCCGGGACAGTTCGCCCTCCTGCTGGGGGAGAACGGCGTCGGGAAGTCCACGTTCCTCCGGTGCCTGCTCGGACTGGAGAATCACCCCGGGGCCGTGCGAGTGGACGGAAGGCCCTCGCGGGGCGCGATCGTCGGCGTGCTCGACCAGCCGGTGATGTATCCGTCGTGGACGGGCGCGCAGAACATGCGGTATCTCCTCAACGACCGGACGGCACCGCGTTCTGCGGTTGCCCTCCGCCTCGCGGGCACGGGTCTTCTGCGCATGCGGGTCGGCGCGATGTCCACCGGGCAGAAGAAGATGCTCCTCCTCGCGACCGCGCTGGCCGGGACCGCGTCGATCGTTCTCCTGGACGAGTTCGCCAACGGGCTCGACCGGGAGGCGCGTTCGCGCTTCCGCCGGGAGGTGAAGGCGGACCTGGCTCGTGGTCGGAGCTTCATTGCGACCGGGCACGACCTCTCCGTCTTCGAGGACCTGCCGAGCCGGGTGGTCGTCATGCGGTCGGGCCGATTGGACGACGTCACCGCGGAGTACGAGCGACACCATGACATCGAGGGAATCTATGAGACGCACGTGGTCAGAACTCGTCCGTGAGACGCGCTGGCTCACCAGCAGCCGCGCCGCTCTCCTCCTGGCGACCGCGGCTGTCGCCGCCGCGGTCTGGGGTGCCGTCTCCGGGGCGACGTCGGTGCTGAGCGCCGTCGCCACGTTCCACGGCACGCTCGATCGCTATCGGTCGCACGGCGAGGACATCGCGGGAGCACTGTCGGCGCCGTCGGTGGTGACGGGTGATGCGGCACAGCAGATCATCTCCAACCCCCTCCGTTACGACCTGGATCAGGCGGCACTCGCCTACACGCAAGTGCTGCCCACCGGGGCTGCGAGCAGCACGCTCAGCCTGTGCGCGCTTCTGTTCTTCCCGCTGATCGGCTTCGCCTTCGGCGTCTTCGTGTCGACGCACGACGTGACCTCCGGATCGATCGTGTTCCGCTGGCCGCGGGCGGGGCTCATCCCGTTCGCCGCGAGCAAGCCGTTGCTGATCGTCCTCGTCATGTGCGCTCTGGCAGCGGTGACCGGAGCGACCGCGGTACCGCTGTCCCTGCTGGCCCAGCTGTCCGTCGACCGGGCGGCGGCCGACGTCACCGCGTTCGTCGGCGCCGCCCCTTCCCTGCAGCGCACCGCGACGATCGGGACACTCGCGGTCCTGACCGGATCCGTCTCCGGCGCGTTGGGGCTGTTCGTCGGAAGCGTGACACGCAACCGCACCTTCACGATCGCGGCGTTCGGGCTCGCGTATTTCCTGGTCCCCCTGATCGGACGGATCGATCCGCGGAACCTCGTCACGAGCGCGGGAGCGAAGGCGTTCTACTTCGTGGGTCAATTCCAGCCGCAGGGCATCGGGACCACCCGTCCATGGGTCGCGGTGGTCGTCCTCATCGCCGGCGGGGTGTGCCTCGTGGGCCTGTCGCTCATCCCGTGGCGGGTGCGGGCTCGTACGGCCCGGCACTCCTGACGGGAGCCGCCCGCGAGCGGGCCGCTCGGTAAATGACGAAGGCCCCCGGATCCGGGGGCCTTCCTCATTCGCTCCACGAGCACTGTGCGCGAGGGGGGACTTGAACCCCCACGCCCTTTCGGGCACTAGCACCTCAAGCTAGCGCGTCTACCTATTCCGCCACCCGCGCAGGTGGTTCCGGTTTCGCAACCGAGGATCGACATTACCATGTTCCGCACACCCGCGAGAATCCCGCCACGGCCGCCGTAACGGCCCGCCGTGATGCGGGGACCACGGACCGCCGGCCGCCCGGACCCCCGGTAGCCTGGAGCGCATGCCCAGCCCCGAGGTGCCCGCCGCGCTGTCCGACGTCGTCCGTGTGGCGAGGGATCTCATCCGCATCGATACCAGCAACTTCGGAGGCGGCCGCTCGAAGGGCGAGCGTGAAGCCGCGGAATACGTCGGTGCGTATCTCGAGGGGCTCGGCCTCCGGCCGGAGTACTTCGAGCCGATCGACCGCCGCACGAACGTGCACGTGCGGATCCCCGGTCGCGATGCCGCGAAGCCGGCCCTGATTCTCCACGGACATCTCGACGTCGTGCCCGCGATCGCGGACGATTGGAGCGTCGACCCCTTCGGAGGCGAGATCCGGGACGGGATGCTGTGGGGCCGCGGTGCGGTGGACATGAAGGACATGGACGCAATGATCCTGACCTCCGTCGCCGAGATCCTTCGATCGGGCAGGCAGCCGGAGCGCGATCTGATCGTCACGTTCTTCGCCGACGAGGAGAACGGCGGTATCGAAGGTTCGGTCCTCGTCGCCCGCGACCGCCCGGAGTGGTTCGCCGGCGCGACGGAGGCGATCAGCGAGGTGGGCGGCTACTCGATCGCTGTCGGAGACCGGCGCGCCTATCTCCTCCAGGTCGGCGAGAAGGCCCTGATCTGGCTCAAGCTGATCGCCCGAGGACGCGCCGGCCACGGCAGCCGATTCCACCCGGAGAACGCGGTCACCCGTCTGGCAGAGGCGGTGGCGGCGCTCGGGCGCACGGACTGGCCGATCAGCCTCACGGACACGACCCGTCAGCTGCTCGACGGTCTGGCGGAGCTGAGCGCCGGCGACCGTGGCGACCCGGATGCGCTCGCCGACGCCGCGGGACCGGCATCCCCGTTCCTCCGCTCCACTCTTCGCACCACGACGAACCCGACCGGCCTCACGGCGGGGTACAAGCACAATGTCATCCCGGACCGCGCCGAGGCGCTCATCGACGTGCGCGTGCTCCCCGGCGCGGAGGCGGAGGCTCTCGCGGAGATCCGGAGGATCGTCGGGGACGGGATCGAGGTGGAGATCGTCGTCCAGGACATCGGACTCGAGGTCCCGTTCGCGGGGGACCTCGTCGATGCCATGGTGGGCGTGCTCGGTCGCCACGACCCCGGGGTCCCCGTCATCCCATATCTGATGGGCGGAGGCACGGACAACAAGGCGCTGGCTCGCCTCGGAATCGCCGGTTACGGGTTCGCGCCGCTGCGGTTGCCCGCCGACCTCGACTTCACCGGCATGTTCCACGGTGTCGACGAGCGTGTCCCGTTGGACGCCCTCGAGTTCGGCCAGCGGGTGCTCACGGACCTCCTGCTCACCTACTGATCGTGGCGCGAGTCCGGTCCGACCACTGAAAGGCGCCCATGCAGCACCTCCTCGAGGCGATCTTCCTCGGATTCGTCCAGGGTCTCACCGAGTTCCTCCCGGTGTCCTCGAGCGCCCATCTGCGCATCGTCGGCGCCTTCCTCCCCGACGCGGGCGACCCGGGAGCCGCGTTCACGGCGATCACCCAGATCGGCACGGAGGCGGCGGTCGTCGTCTTCTTCTGGAGGGACATCGTCCGGATCGTCGTCCAGTGGTTCCGCGCCCTGCTCGGGCGGATTCCGCGCAACGATCCCGACGCGCGGATCGGCTGGCTGATCATCATCGGGACGATTCCGATCGGCGTCCTCGGATTCCTCTTCCAGAGCACCATCGAGACGACGTTCCGGTCGCTGTGGATCATCGCGGCGACTCTGATCCTGTTCGGCGTCATCCTCGGCATCGCCGATCTCATCGGCAGCCGGCGCCGTGAGCTGAAGGATCTCACCGTCGGGCACGGCATCGTGTTCGGTCTGGCGCAGTCGCTCGCGCTGATTCCGGGGGTGTCGCGATCGGGCGGCACCATCACGGCGGGTCTCCTGCTGGGCTACACGCGGGAGGCCGCCGCCCGCTACGCGTTCCTGCTGGCGATCCCCGCCGTGTTCGCGAGCGGGTTCTTCGAGCTCTACAAGACCGTCAAGGGCCCCTCGCACCACGAGGTCTTCAGCATGGGGGAGACCGCGGTGGCGACCGTGGTCGCCTTCGTGGTCGGCCTGGCCGTGATCGCCTTCTTCATGCGCTGGATCTCACGGCACAGCTTCCTGCCGTTCGTCGTGTATCGCGTCGCGCTCGGAGCCGCACTGCTCGTGCTGCTGAGCACGGGCGTGATCCAGCCCTGACGCCCGTCCGTCGTCAGCGACGCGGGTCGTCCCGGCCCGGCTTGTTCGGTCCGTCGCCGCCCCGCCGCAGGTAGCGCTCGAACTCCCGCGCGATGGCGTCGCCGGACGCGTCGGGGGAGTCCCACGTGTCGCGGGTCGCCTCGAGCTGCCGGATGTACTCCGTCATCTCCTCGTCATCCGCCGCCGCGGCGTCGATGGATGCCTCCCAGGCGGCGGATTCCGCGGCCAGGTCACCGCGAGGGACGCGCGCACCGGTGAGGTCCTCGAGGCGGTCCAGGAGTGCGAGGGTCGCCTTGGGCGACGGCGTGTGCCCGGCCACGTAGTGCGGAACGCTCGCCCAGAGGCTCGCTGTCGGGATACCGGCGACGTCGGCGGCCGCCGACAGCACGCTCAGGATTCCCACGGGCCCCTCGTAGCTGCTGCGCTCGAGCTCGAGCGCCGTGCGGATCTGGTCGTTCTCGCTCCCCGCGAAGACCGAGATGGGACGCGTGTGGGGCACGTCGGACATCATCGAGCCCAGGGAGACGATGCCGGTGAGGTCCTCGCGGAGCATGACATCGACGAACTCAGCCGCGAACGCCTGCCATGCACGGGCGGGCTCGACGCCCGCGAGCAGCCACAGCTGGGTGCCGCGCGCGTGGCGTACGGGCCGGTACAGCGTGGCCTCGGGCCAGCGCAGCGTCCTCCGGCCTTCGACATCCGATTCGATGTGGGGGCGCGTGTACTGATAGTCGAAGTACAGCTCGGGGTCGATCGAGAACACGGGCTCATAGGCGCCGTTCGCGCGCAGCAGTGCGATCGCGGCGGAGGCTGCCTCGCCCGCGTCGTTCCACCCGTCGAACGCCGTGACGAGAACGCGACGACCGAGTCCGTCCACTCGAGCTCCCTCCGCCCGCCCACGCGGGATCCATCCAGAATAGGCGCCATCGGGTTCCCGGGGGTCGTCGACGCGGGCGGGGCGCGCAGGCCGCCTCGGTAGCATGGTGCAGTGACCCACCCCCTCCCTGCCGCCGTCCTCTGGGACATGGACGGAACCCTCGTCGACACGGAACCGTACTGGATGGCGGCGGAGACGCCGCTGGTCGAGGAGTTCGGCGGCTCGTGGTCGCACGAGCAGGCGCTGCGACTGGTGGGGCTGGGCCTGGAGGACTCCGCGCGCATCTTCCAGGATGCGGGCGTGCGCATGAGCGTGGATGCGATCATCGACCGCCTGACGGATGACGTCATGACCGCGCTCTCCCACGACGGCGTGCCGTTCCGTCCCGGTGCGCGCGAGCTCCTGCGCAGTCTGCGAGCCGCGGGGGTGAAGACGGGCCTGGTCACCATGTCCATGCGCCGAATGGCCGACACCGTGGTCGACCTCATCGACTTCGACGCGTTCGACGTCGTCATCGCCGGCGACGATGCGACCCGCCCGAAGCCGTTCCCGGACCCCTACCTCCAGGCATGCGACGCCCTGGGTGTCGTTCCCGCCGACACCGTCGCCATCGAGGACTCGCCCAACGGCATCCGCTCGGCGGTCGCGTCCGGCGCCGTCGTTCTCGGCGTCCCGCTGATGGTGTCGCTCACCGGCACGGGTGCGCACGGACTGTGGCCCTCCCTCGCCGACCGCACCGCGGAAGACGTCGCCGGCTTCCATGCGCAGCACCGCGATCGGGCGCGGGCTGGAGGGTCGCGATGACGGACGTGGACCAGCGGCCCAGCGGACTGTTCCGGCTCGGTGACCGCGTGCAGCTGACCGGTCCCAAGGGCCGGCTCCACACCATCACGCTGCGAGAGGGCGGCGAACTCCACACGCACCACGGTGTCCTGCGGCACGAGGCGATCGTGGGACAGGCGGACGGTTCGGTCGTCGTGAACAGCGGCGGCTCCGAGTACCTGGCGCTGCGCCCCCTGCTGCGTGATTTCGTCATGTCGATGCCGCGCGGCGCGGCGATCGTGTACCCGAAGGACGCCGCGCAGATCGTCGCGCAGGCCGACGTGTTCCCGGGCGCCGTCGTGGTGGAGGCCGGGGTCGGGTCGGGAGCCCTCGCTCTCTGGCTCCTCCGCGCGGTGGGTCCCCGGGGCCGCCTCCTGTCGTTCGAACGACGCGAGGAGTTCGCGGACGTCGCGTGGGCGAACGTCACCACGTTCCTCGGTGCGAGCCCGGAGAACTGGAGCATCGAGCTCGGCGACCTCGCGGTCGCACTGCCGGCGACGGTCCCGGCCGGGTCCGTGGATCGCGTCGTGCTGGACATGCTCGCGCCGTGGGAGTGCATCGACGTCGTCGCCGACGCGCTCACGCCTGGGGGTGTGGTGATCTGCTACGTCGCAACCGCCACGCAGCTGAGCCGCGTCGCCGAGTACCTGCGGGGCACCGGCCTGTTCACCGAGCCCGAGGCCAACGAGACGATGGTGCGCGGCTGGCACGTCGAAGGCCTCGCGGTGCGCCCCGACCACCGCATGGTCGCCCACACCGGGTTCCTCATCTCGGCCCGCAGACTCGCGCCGGGAGCGATGCCGCCCGACGTGCGCAAGCGCGCCGTCCGCAAGACCGCCTATGGAGACGACGACGTCGAGCAGTGGACTCCGGGAGCGGTCGGCGACCGTGAGATCACCGACAAGAACCTGCGCAAGCGCGTCCGGGAGGCCGAACGCGCGGCGGAGGGTGCGCGCCTCGCGGCGGAAGGGCTCTCGGGCGCGTCGGGTGACGCGGATCCGACAGCCTAGACTGATCCGGTGCGTAAACTCCCCGCTGTCATCGCGGTCCTCGGCCTCGCCGCCGTCGCCCTCGTGGGTTGCTCCTCGGGGTCGGGTGCGTCCGCATCGTGCTCTCGGCCGACCGACACGTCCTCGGCGACGATGGACCTGATCTCGGTCAGCGGCCCGACCGACGCGAAGCCGACGGTGACGGTGCACACACCCCTGCACGCGACGTCGACGCAGTTCGCGGACGTGAAGACCGGGAAGGGCGTCGTGCCCATCACGACCGGCAAGCAGCTGGTGGTCCTCGATGTCAGCCTCACGAGTGCGACGACAGGCAAGACCATCGTGACGACGGCGTACGACGGATCCGACAGCACGGTGCTCTCGGTATCGCAGTGGTCGAAGTCGTTCCCCGGGTTCCGGAAGGCCCTGCAGTGCGCGACCGCCGGCACGCGGATCGCCCTCGCCGTCGCGCCTGACGGCATAGAGTCGCAGGCGGCGCAGAGCCTGTCGCTCGGCAAGGACGACTCGGTCGTCGCCGTCCTCGACGTCCGCAAGGTCTATCTCGCGGCGGCGAACGGCGCGCTCGTCTACAACTCCGGCTGGGGTCTGCCCGCCGTCGTGCGCGCGCCGAACGGCCGCCCCGGCGTCGTGGTGCCCGACAGCCCGGCGCCGCAGAACCTGACCGTGCAGGTCCTCAAGAGCGGTGACGGCCAGAAGGTGACCGGTGAGCGACCCGTGCGGCTGCACTACACGGTCGTCAACTGGACCGACAAGTCGGTGGCGAGCACCACGTGGGACGGCGATCCGCCGTCGGTCACCCTCTCGTCGATGTCCAAGGGCTTCCAGGACGCGGTGAAGGGCCAGCGCGTCGGATCGCAGATCATGGCGATCGTCCCCAAGTCCGATGGCACGCAGGGCGTCGATGACACGCAGATCGTGGTCATCGACATCCTCGGCATCGATGCTCCGGGAGTCGCTGCATCGCAGTGACAGGCGTTCGCTCCGAGCCGAACGGATGCCGCGGGCGGCGACGTGCGCGCCCCTAGGATGGGGGTCGTGTCCGCCAACGCCGCATCGGGAAGCCCTGCGAAGGGCAGCTCGCGGGGTGCGCCCGAGGAGCGGCTCGTGAATCTCGTCGTGGCCCTCATGGCGACCGAGCAGGGGCTCACGAAGGACACCATCCTCAGCTCTGTGGCCGGGTACCGCGAGCAGTCCGAGGCCGGCGCATCCAAGGACGCCCTCGAGAAGATGTTCGAGCGCGACAAGGAGAGCCTGCGCGGGCTGGGCGTTCCGATCGAGACGATCGGGGACTACACCGACCCCGACGACCTGCGCGAGGCGCGCTATCGGGTCCCGACTGCGGAGTACGCGCTGCCCGCCGACATCGAGTTCACACCCGCCGAGATCGCGCTGCTGAACGTGGCAGGCGGCGTCTGGAGTCAGAGTTCGCTCTCGGCCCAGGCACGCAGCGGACTGCGGAAGATCCGGGCGCTCGGAATCGCGGTCGACGAACCGATCATCGGCTACTCGCCACGGATCAGTCTGCGCGAGCCGTCATTCGCCGCCCTTCAGTCCGCGATCGAGCAGAGCCGCGTGGTCACGTTCCCGTATTTGAAGCCGGGGGAGCAGGCGGCGCGCGTCCGGCGCATCCGCCCGCTGGCGCTCGTCGAGTACGAAGCGCGCTGGCACGTCTACGGCATCGACGTCGCGATCGGCGCCGACCGCACGTTCCTGCTGTCCCGTATCGTCGGGGATGTCGTCATCAGCCGCGAGTCTTTCGAGCCCACGCTCCGCGACGGGGCGGGGGAGCGCGCGCTGGCCGGGTTGCGGGATGTGGCGGCGCGCAACAGCGCCCTCCTCGAGGTCAACCCCGGTAGCGAGGCCTCGCTCCGGCTCAACCGCAGGGCGACGCCGGCCGAGCAGGGGATCAGAGTGCCGTTCGTCGATGTGCACGTCTTCGCCGACGAACTCGCGTCCTACGGGCCGGAGGTGCGGGTCGTCGAGCCGGCGGAGCTGCGGGTCGAGGTGGTGCGGCGGCTCGAGGCCGCGCTGGGCACCCACACCGGATCGGGGAGCGGCCGATGAGCGCCGGGCGCCCCGTGCTGGCGACGGATCGAGCGGCGCTGATGCTGCAGCTTGTGCCCTATCTGATCGGCAAGGGCGAGGTGTCGGTCGCGGAGGCGGCAGACGAGTTCGATGTGACGCCGGCCCAGATGCGGGGGATGGTCGAGAAGCTGACCGTCATCGGCCTGCCCGGCGAGGGTGGCTTCTGGCAACTGCCGAACGACCTCTTCGACATCGACTGGGATCTCCTGGACGAGCGCGACCTCATCGTCATCACGAACTCGGTCGGCTTGGAGCGCGCACCGCGGCTCACGGCCCGCGAGGCCGCTGCACTCCTCGCCGGTCTGCAGCTCGCGCGATCCCTCCCGGGCGTAGAGGAGGGTGGGGTCATTTCGGGGCTGCTCGCGAAGCTCGCCCGCGGTGCATCGAGTGCGCCGGCCGACGTCATCGTCGCGCCGGCGCCTGTCGACGATGTCCGCATCGCCGTCGACACCGCCCTTCAGAGGGGCGTCGCGGTCTCCTTCACCTATCGCGCGCCGGATGCCGCACCGACCACCCGGACGGTCGATCCCGTGAAGGTGCACATCGCGAACGGCCAGTGGTATCTGCAGGGCTGGTGCCACCTCCGCAAGGCGATGCGCACGTTCCACCTCGACCGTGTCAGCGACCCCGTGCTGACCGACATCCCCATCGCGCATGGCGAAGAGCCCGTCCCCGGACTGTTCGAGCCGAGCGAGCACGACATCGTCGTGCGCATGCGCTATGCCCCGTCGGTCGCGACCCTGCTCGGGGATTACCTCGACCGTGCGGACGTGCAGACCGAGGACGGCGTGTCGATCGCGACCATGCGGATCGCGGACGAGCAGAGCCTCAAGAGGCTGGCGGCTCGTCTCGGCGGCGACGTCGAGATCCTCGAACCGCTCGCCGCACGCCGCGCAGCCGAGGAGTGGGCACGGGCCGGGCTCGCGCAGTACGCCTGATCCGGAACCCCGCCTCCCGCCGCATCCCGCCCGACGGGGTTACACTGGGTGCACCCGCAAACGGAGGAGTCTTCCCATGCTCGGCAATCTCACAGGGTGGCATTTCCTGGCGCTGCTCGCCATCGTCCTGCTCGTGTTCGGCGCGGCCAAGCTGCCGGCGCTCGCGAAGAGCATGGGGCAGTCCGCCCGGGTGTTCAAAGGCGAGATGAAGGCGATGAAGGAGGACGACGCGGCGTCCGCGCCGAAGGTGGAGTCCATCCAGGCTCCGCCGACCGTCGCCCCCGTGTCGACGGAGGCCCCCGTCGCGCGATCCAGTTCCCCTGATACGCACTCCTGACGGTCCGTGACGACCGCCCGTTCTCCACGTGTCGCCGCGTCGGAGGTACGGCGTGAGAAGCGCATGTCGCTCGGCCAGCACCTGCTGGAGCTGCGCAAGCGACTGATCATCGCTGCCGCCGGCCTCCTCGTCGGCATGATCATCGCGTTCGTCATCAGCGGACCGGTGATAGATCTGCTGACAGTTCCGATCGCCCAGATCGCGGCCCAGCATGGGCATGACTACACGAAGCTCAACTTCGACACCGTGACGAGCGGCTTCGACCTGCGGATGCGGATCGCGTTCTCGATCGGTCTCCTCATCTCCGCTCCGGTCTGGCTCTGGCAGCTCTGGGCCTTCGTGATGCCCGGCCTCACCCGCAAAGAGGTGCGCTACACGATCGGATTCCTCGGGGCGGCGATCCCGCTGTTCGCGGCAGGGCTCTATGTCGGCTGGCTCATCATGCCGCACATGATCCTGCTCATGGCGGGCTTCGTCCCCGGGGGCGAGGGCGTCGCCCAGTTCTATGGCTACTCGGCGTACTACGACTTCGTCTTCAAGCTGCTGCTGGTCGTCGGCGTATCGTTCGTGACACCGGTGTTCCTGGTCGCGCTCAACATCGCCGGCGTGATCTCCGGGCGCGCGATCCTCAGGGGGTGGCGCGTCGCGATCATCGTGATCGCGGTCTTCGCCGCCGCCGCCACCCCGGCCGCCGACATCACGTCGATGCTGCTCCTCGGCGGCATCCTGTGCGTGCTGTACTTCGCAGCGGCCTTCCTCTCCCTCCTGTTCGATCGCCGCCGGGCGAAGCGTCAACCCGTCCTGCTCCCGCCGGGGCCCGAGGCGTGAGCTCGCCGAGCGCGGCGGATCGCTACGCCCGCGCCCGCGACGCGCAGGCCCACCCGTTGAGCTCGGCGTTCGCGGCGTCGCTGCGCTTCGAGCTCGACCCCTTCCAGATCGCAGGGTGCCAGGCGCTCGAGGAGGGTCGCAGCGTCCTCGTCGCGGCACCCACCGGAGCGGGCAAGACGGTGGTGGGGGAGTTCGCCATCCATCTCGCGATGAGCGCGCCGTCCGATGCGCGCCATCCGGCGAAGGCCTTCTACACGACCCCGATGAAGGCGCTGTCGAATCAGAAGTTCCGCGAGCTGGTCGACGTCTACGGCGCCGACCAGGTGGGTCTGCTCACGGGCGACACCAACATCAACGGGAATGCGCGCATCGTCGTCATGACGACAGAGGTGCTCCGCAACATGCTCTACGCGGATTCGCCCGCGCTGCGCGGCCTCCGCTACGTCGTGATGGACGAGGTGCACTACCTTGCGGACCGATTCCGGGGGGCGGTGTGGGAGGAGGTCATCATCCACCTCCCCGCCGAGGTCCGCCTGGTGTCGCTGTCCGCAACGGTCTCGAATGCCGAGGAGTTCGGCGACTGGCTCGACACCGTGCGCGGTGACACCGCGGTCATCGTCTCGGAGACCCGCCCGGTGCCACTCGAGCAGCACGTCCTCGTCCGCGGAGATCTGCTGCCCCTGTTCGACGATCGCGCGGGAATCGCGACGGCCCAGGTGAACCAGGAGCTGATGCGGATCCGCTCCTTCAAAGGACCCACGTTCGAGAACAACCGCCGCGCCCAGCAGCTGCGCAGCTCCGACCACGGGGCCGGAGGTCGCTATGAGGGTGGTCATCGCCGCCCGAACAAAGGGGGCCGGCGGCCGGTGCGATCGGCGAACGTCCATCGCATCGAGCGGCTGGATCGCCCGGATGTGGTGGAGCTGCTCGGGCGCGCGAACCTCCTGCCGGCGATCTTCTTCATCTTCAGCCGGGTGGGCTGCGATGCGGCCGTGCAGCAGGTCCGACGCTCGGGAGTCCGGCTCACGACACCCGAGGAGCGGAGCGAGATCCGTGCGATCGTAGAAGATCGCACGCGAACGCTCCGCGACGAGGATCTCGCCGTGCTCGGCTACTGGGAGTGGCTGGAGAACCTGGAGCGTGGCGTCGCCGCCCACCATGCCGGACTCCTCCCGGCGTTCAAGGAGGTCGTCGAGGACCTCTTCCAGCGGAAGCTCGTCAAGGTGGTCTTCGCGACCGAGACCCTCGCTCTCGGCATCAACATGCCCGCACGGACGGTGGTGCTGGAGAAGCTGGAGAAGTTCAACGGCGAGGCGCGCGTCGCGATCACCTCCGGCGAGTACACCCAGCTCACCGGTCGTGCCGGGAGGCGGGGGATCGACGTCGAGGGGCACGCCGTCATCCAGTGGACCGAGGGTGTCGACCCTCAAGCCGTCGCGGCGCTGGCATCGCGGCGCACGTATCCGCTCAACTCGAGCTTCCGTCCCACCTACAACATGGCCGTCAACCTGATCGATCAGTTCGGACGAGCGCGGGCACGCGAGATCCTGGAGTCCTCGTTCGCGCAGTTCCAAGCCGACCGCGCCGTCGTCGGACTTGCGCGCCAGGTGCGCGAACAGGAGGAGTCGCTCGCCGGCTACGCCGCCGCGATGACGTGCGACCGGGGCGATTTCGCCGAGTACTCCGCGATCCGACGGGAGCTGAGCGATCTCGAGAAGCTGAACCGGAAGGACGTCACGGCGTCCCGCTCCACCCGCGATGCGCGTCAGCGCGAGCTGCAGGCGCTCCGCCGGAGGATGCAGCGGCATCCGTGCCACCAGTGCCCGGACCGAGAGCAGCATGCGCGCTGGGCGGAGCGGTACTGGCGGCTCTCCCGCACCGTCGATCGCCTGCGCCAGCAGATCGACAACCGGACCGGAACGGTGGCGCGGGTCTTCGACCGCGTCGTGGATGTGCTGGCAGAGCTCGAGTACGTGCGGATCGGGGATGACGGTTCGACGACGCTCACGTCGTCGGGGCGGACGATGCGTCGGATCTACGGCGAGCGCGACCTCCTGGTCGCCGAATCCCTGCGACGCGGGATCTGGTCGGGCTTGGACGCGTCGTCGCTGGCATCGCTCGTGTGCTGCCTCGTCTACGAGCCCCGGCGGGACGAGGCCGGACCAGGAGAGCACGGGCTGCCACGCGGCCCCTTCCGGGCAGCGCTGACCGCGACGCAGGACCTGTGGCAGGTGCTGGACGACCTCGAACGCGATCACCATCTTCCGGGCACGGAGTCGGTGGCGACGGGGCTGGCGCAGGCCATGCATTCGTGGGCTCGCGGGGTCGCGCTTGACCGCGTGCTCGTCGAGGCGGACATGGCGGCGGGCGACTTCGTCAGGTGGGCGAAGCAGACCATCGATCTGCTCGATCAGCTCTCGCTCGTCGCGGACCCCGGCGTCGCGCGCACGGCGCGGTCGGCTCTCGACGCCGTGCGGCGCGGGATCGTCGCGTATTCGTCCGTCTGACGGCGTCGCGCGGATGCCGTGAGTGCGGTCGGCGTCGCCTAGGATCGCCTTCGTGCCCGTCCGCCGCGAACGCCCGCGCCCGCTGCTGCCGTTGGGGATCGCCGCCTTCGTCTCGGTGATCGCCGGTCTTCTGCTCACGCTCGCCTTTCCGGGCCTGAGCTGGTGGCCGATGGTCTTCGTCGCGGTGCCGCTGGCGCTGATCACGCTGATCGGGCGCAGTGTCTGGGGGTCGCTGCTGGTCGGCTTCCTCTTCGGCGCTGCCTTCTTCCTCGTGAACGTCCTCTTCACCGCGCGATATCTGGGTCCCGTTCCGTGGCTCGCCCTCTCATTCCTCGAAGCGGCGATGACCGGGATCGCGTCCATCGCGATCACCCTCGCGTATCGATGGACGCCGCGGGTGCTGAAAAGCCGGTCCTCGCGCCTCACGCTGCTGCCCGCGCTCGTCGCGGCTCTCTGGACGATGCGCGAGCAGTGGCTCGGCTCGTGGCCGTACGGCGGCTTTCCCTGGGGTCGCATCGGCGTCACCCAGGCCGGCGGTCCGCTCGCGCACCTGGCGTCGTGGGTGGGGATGAGCGGCTTGAGCTTCCTCATCGTGCTCGTCTGCGCGGCCGCGATCGAATACTTCCGTGCGAAGCGCTTCCGGTACGTGAAGACGGCGATCCCCACACTGGCGGTGGTCGCCATCCTCATCCTGATGCCGCAGTTCCCCACGACTCCAGCCGGTTCTCTGCGCGTCGGCGCCGTCCAGGGCAACGGACCTGCCGGCTATTTCGACAAGCGCAGCCCGGACGCCGTGCTCAATGCGCAGCTCGCGGCGACGGCGCCTCTGTTCGGCGAGAAGTTAGACGTCCTGCTGTGGCCCGAGGGCGGTGTCGACTCCGATCCCACGCGCAACGGGGCCACCGCGGCGACGCTCGACGCCCTCGCGCGCCGCATCGGTGCGCCGATGATCGTCAGCGCGGTCACGCAGCGCGGGTCGCAGTACTTCAACTCTTCGCTGCTCTGGAAGGCCGGTGCCGACAACCCGGTCCAGACCTACGACAAGCGTCATCCGGTGCCGTTCGGAGAATACGTGCCCGATCGGTGGTTCTACAACGCACTGGCCCCCGACCTCATCGGTCTCATCCAGCGCGGGTACACCCCCGGAACGAAGCCGCCCGTCTTCGACGTGGACGGCGTGGGGGTCGGGCTCGCGATCTGCTTCGACGTGATCTACGACGACGTCATCTGGGACGGCGCCGACGACGGTGCGCAGGTGTACATGTTCCAGACGAACAACGCCGACTTCCGCGGCACCGACGAGAACCTCCAGCAACTGGCGTTCGCGCAGATGCGCGCCATGGAGACGGGGCGATCCGTCGTGAACATCTCCACGGTCGGAACGAGTCAGATCATCGCGCCCGATGGATCGGAGATCGCGGGTCTGAAGGCCGACACGGCCGGGCACCTCCTGGCGGACGTCCCGTTGCGCACGGGCCTCACCCCTGCGGTGATCGCAGGGCCGTGGATCAAGGGAGCTCTCGGCTGGGGGAGTCTGCTCGCCCTCGTCGCATGCGGCGTAGTCGTCACCGTCCGCGGCCGGCGCGTAAAGAAGACGCCGACCCCCTGAGGGGCCGGCGTCTTCGAGATCTCGGATCAGGCGCTGAGCTTGGCGTCCGTATCCCCGGCCCCGCGACGGGCGCGCACGAAAGCGAGACGCTCCTCGAGGAGCTCTTCGAGCTCGGGGATGCTGCGGCGCTCCAGGAGCATGTCCCAGTGGCTGCGGGGGGCCTTGTCGCCGCTGTGATCGACGGTGACGGTGCCGTCGCCCACGCGGAGCACGGCCTCGGCGCCACACGTGCGGCACTCCCAGGTCTGCGGCGGCTCGGCGTCCGCCGCGAAGGTCAGTGTCGAGTCACGTCCGCAGGACGTGCAGGAGTAGATGTGCTGAACGCGCTCATGGAACACGACGCCCTCTTCGCTCTGTAGGCTCGAGGCGCCGAGTCGGATGCCGCGCAGGCTGCGGTCTGCCATTGTGTGGTCCTCTCGTCGCTGTCAGGTATAACGCGGCGACCTGGGCGCATCATCCGAACGAGGCGCGCTGCAAGGGGTTTCACAGCGGATGCACAGCCCTCCCGCGTGGGGGCAGGTCGTGTCTAGGAGCGCTCGGCCGCGATCTCCAGTGCGACGTCTGCGCGGTCGGTGACGAGCCCGTCCACGCCGACGCCGATCAGCCGCCTCATGTCGTCAGGGTCGTTGACGGTCCACACGTGCACCTCGACGTCGTGACGGTGCGCCGCCTCGACGAACCGAGGGGAGACGACCCGCACGCCGCCCTGGCGTTCTGGCACCTGCAGTGCGTCGACCCCCGCCAGCGCACGTCTCACGAGCCGGTCGGAGCGGAGGGCCACGGCCACGAGCAGACGCGCGATCGTCCGAGACCCGGCGGAGGTCGCCGGGCTGCCGCCGGCGGCTCTCGCCGCGTCGAGCGCGGCCCCGCGGCGGGCATCGGAGAAGCTCGTCAAGAGCACGCGCGCCGCGTGTGGAGCCACGATCTCGCCGACGGGAGCGGCGGCGCCCTCGGCCTTGACGTCGAAGTTGAAGTGCAGCGTGGGGAAGGTCTCGAGTGCCTGGGACAGCGTGATCAGACCGCCGCGGTCGGCCATCAGATCCTCGAGCTCGGCGACCGACACCTCGGTCAGCCGTCGAGGATCCCCGGTCACGCGTGTCAGATCGGCGTCGTGGAAGAGGACGACGACGCCGTCCGAGGTCACGTGGCAGTCGGACTCGACGTAGGTGGCTCCCGCAGCGTGCGCTGCGGCCACGGCTGCGAACGAGTTCTCGGCGATTCCCAGGGTCGCGGCGTCCGGGGTCACCAGACCGCGATGCGCGAGCACACGCGGTGTTCCGGTGGCGCAGAACCAGGGGTGCGTCACGGAGTGGGGGGTGTGAGCGGCGGCTCCTCCGCTCCGGGATCGACGGGCGCGGGGGATGTCGGGGCTGCAGCGGGGCGCTGCTTCTCGGCCGACGTCGGCGTGGACGGAGCGAACCGCACAGGCGGGACGTCGTCGACGGCCGTGAGCGGTGCCGCCGGGGTCGCATCGGTGTCCTTGCCGACGAAGGCGCCGGAGAGTCCCTTGAGCGCGGAGGTGAACTCGCTCGGGATGATCCAGAGCTTGCTCGAGGCGCTCTCGCTGATCTTGGGCAGCGTCTGCAGGTACTGGTAGGCGAGGAGCTTGTCGTCGGGGTTTCCCACGTGGATCGCATTGAAGACGGTCTCGATCGCCTTCGCCTCGCCTTCCGCGCGCAGCACCTGTGCCTGCTTGTCACCTTCGGCCTTCAGGATCTCCGCCTGCCGGCGTCCCTCGGCCTCGAGGATCTGGGACTGCTTCGACCCCTCCGCGGTGAGGATCACCGCACGGCGATCGCGCTCCGCGCGCATCTGCTTCTCCATGGAGTCCTGGATGCTCACGGGCGGGTCGATCGCCTTCAGCTCGACCCGCGATACGCGGATGCCCCACTTGCCGGTCGCTTCGTCGAGCACGATGCGCAGCTGGCCGTTGATCTCGTCGCGGCTCGTGAGCGCCTCTTCCAGATTGAGCCCGCCGACGACGTTTCGGAGCGTCGTGGTCGTCAGCTGCTCGACGGCGCCGAGGTAGTTGGCGATCTCGTAGGTGGCGGCCCGCGCATCCGTGACCTGGAAGTAGACCACCGTGTCGATGGACACCACCAGGTTGTCCTCGGTGATCACCGGCTGCGGCGGGAAGGAGACGACCTGCTCGCGCATGTCGATCAGGGGGCGCAGCCGGTCGATGAAGGGGATCAGGAGGTTGAGCCCCGGGGTCAGCGTCTTGTGGTAGCGGCCGAGGCGTTCGACGATGCCGGCCGTGGCCTGCGGGATGATGCGGATGGACCGCACGATGATGACGACCACGAGGATGAAGACGGCGAGCGCGAGCAGCCATCCGATCGCCGTGGGGATGATGTTGTCAGACGTCATGCGGGTGCTCCTGAAGTGTCACAGCTCGGATACGGAGATGTCGGGGCGTACGAAGGCGGTCGCCCCGTCGATGCGCACCACACGCACGGGGACACCGGGATCGAGCGAAAGAGGTTCCTCGATGCGCGCCGTCCACGTCTCGCCGTTCGTGAGTTTGACCTGGCCACCCAGCGGCGTGACGGTCATCAGCACCAGACCGCTGCTCCCGATCAGGGCGGCGACGTTGGTGGGCGTGGGGTCCTCGCCGCGCCGCAGGCGGGCGAGCAGCGGTGGGCGCAGAAGGAAGATGAGGAGCGCCGCGACGATCGCCGCGATCACGACTTGCAGCCAGATCGGCGCCCCGAAGAGGTCGGCCACGAGTCCGGCGAGACCGCCGACGGCGAGCATCAGGAACGTGAAGCCCAGGGTGAGCATCTCGATCACGAGGAAGAGCGCGATCAGCACGATCCACCCGATCCAGGCGAACTGTTCGATTCCCGTGATGAGATTCACGACGCCTCCCTTGGTGCTTCCGAACCTAGCATGGAGCCCCTGACGCGCCCGGGCCGTTGGTAGGGTCGAGGGGCCGCCCGCGACGGCGTCGGCGGGGCGGCGATCATCCCAGTAACGTCAGGAGTCCCCGTGTCCCAGACCCTCCCGGCCGGTTCGCTGAGCGGCAAGACCGCGCTCGTCACCGGCTCGTCCCGCGGCATCGGCGCGGACACCGTTCGCTACTTCGCGGAGGCGGGCGCGAACGTGGTCGTGAACTATCGGAACAAGGCCCCCCGTGCCGAGAGGCTGGCGGGGCAGCTGAGGGAACTCGGGGTCGAGGTCCTGGTCGTCGGCGCCGATCTGACTGCTCCGGAGTCCGTGGGTGCGATGTTCGACGAGGTGCGCCGTGCGTTCGGCTCACTGGACATCCTCGTGCTCAACGCCTCCGGTGGCATGGAGGCGGGGATGGCGGAGGACTACGCCCTGCTGCTGAACCGCGACGCCCAGGTCGGCGTGCTCGATGCCGCGCTTCCCCTCCTCTCGGACGACGCCCGCGTCGTGTTCGTGACGAGCCATCAAGCGCATTTCATCCGCACCACGCCGACCATGCCGGAGTACGAGCCGGTGGCCCTGTCCAAGCGGGCCGGTGAAGACGCGCTGCGCGCACGGATTCCGGAGCTGACCGAGAAGGGGGTCGGATTCGTGGTCGTATCGGGCGACATGATCGAGGGGACGATCACCGCGACGCTGCTGGAGCGGGCGAATCCTGGCGCGATCGCTGCGCGGCGCGAGGGTGCCGGCCGGCTGTACAACGTCTCCGAGTTCGCAGCGGAGGTGGCGAAGGCGGCGATCGATCCGATCCCGGACGGCAATACGCGTCTCGTGGGCGACACCAGCTCGTTCGGAGGGGAGTGACGTGCGCGCGCGTGACATCGAGACCCTCGTGTCCGTCGGTCGTCCGACGATCGCCCCCGACGGCGGCTTCGCGGTGTTCGCGGCATCCCGGCCCGACATCACCGCCAACCGTGCCGTCGGTCAGCTCTGGCGCGTGGATCTGCCGGACGGGACGCCGCGACGGCTGACCAGGGGAACGGCCGACGCGGCGCCGATCGTGTCTCCGGATGGCTCGCGGATCGCGTTCGTCCGCGGGGACGCCAAAGGCAAGGGACAGGTGTTCGTGGTCGATGCACACGGCGGAGAGCCGGTCCAGGCCACGGACGCGCCCCTCGGCATCGGGGAGTTCTCCTGGTCGCCGGACGGCGCGCGCCTCGCGTTCACCGCCCGTGTCCCGGAGCCGGGGCGGTACGGCATCATCGAGGGTCTCGATTCTTCGGCGGAGGCTCCGCGCCGTATCACCGGTGTCCGCTGGCACGAGAACGGGGCGGGCTACATCGGTGATCGCCCCTCGCACGTGTTCGTGATCGATGTGCCCGACATCACGGGCGAGCCGGCGTACGAGCCGGCTCCCGCCCTGCAACCGGAAGGGGTCGAGCCGCCCAAGAAGGTCGTCGTCGCCGCCGACGCGGTGCGGCTCACGGAGGGTGCGGCGTCCCATTTCGGCGCGGTGTTCTCCGCGGACGGAGCCGAGGTGATCACCGTCGTGGATGAGATCGAACCCGAGCACCGTGACCTGAGCACTCCCGTGCTCGCGGTGCGCGTGGACGGAGGCGGCTCCCGCGAGCTCGTCTCGCGAGGGGCGCGGCTGTCCGTGCACGAGGTGATCGTCGCGGATGACGGCACGGTCGCCGTCCTGGGCGACGACGTCGGCGAGAGCGGAGTGGACTTCGTCGCCCCGCCGACCGCGCTGTGGGTCATCGAGGAGTCCGGGCCGCGCCGGGTCACCGATCCCGCTCTGCACGATCTCGGCGAGGGGCATCTCACGCCGCTCGGAGACGACTTCCTCGTGCAGGTGCGCGCCCGCGGCCGGAATCGACTCGTCCGGGTGACGCGCGAGGGTGACATCTCGGAGATCCTCGGCGGTGATGTGGACATCACCGGGCACGCCGCGGCGGGGGAGCGGATCGTGGCCGCACTGGCCACGCCGGAGAGCTTCGGTGAGCTCGTCCTCGTCGGTCGCGGACCGCTGACGGACTTCGGGCGGGCCTCGAGGGCCACCGGGATCGTCACGCCGGCCGAGGTGGAGTTCTCGGGCCGTGACGGGTACCCGGTGCACGGGTGGGTGGCGAAGCCCGCGGGGGAGGGGCCGTTCCCCGTCATCCTGCAGATCCATGGCGGTCCGTATGCGCAGTACGGCATACATCTGTTCGACGAGACTCAGGTCCTCGTGGATGCGGGGTACGCGGTCGTCTACTGCAATCCACGCGGTGCGGCAGGGTACGGGCTGGAACACGGACGCAGCATCCGCGGCGCGATGGGAACGGTCGATTTCTCGGACGTGATCGACTTCCTCGATGCCGCGGTGGCCTCGGATCCGGCGCTCGACGGCGCTCGCGTCGGTGTGATGGGGGGCTCGTACGGCGGCTACCTGACGGCGTGGGTCATCGCCCACGACCATCGGTTCGCGGGAGCGATCGTCGAGCGCGGGTTCCTCGACCCGGTGTCCTTCCAGGGCACGAGCGATATCGGCTCCTTCTTCGGAGACGAATACGTCGGCGTCGACCCCGACGCGATGAAGCGCCAGAGCCCGATGGCGTACGTGGGTGAGGTGCGGACTCCGACCCTCGTCATCCACTCCGAGCTGGACTACCGCTGCCCGCTCGAGCAGGCGACCCGCTACTACTCCGCGCTCAAGCGTCACGGCGTCGACGCGGAGATGCTCGTCTTCCCGGGCGAGAACCACGAGCTCTCGCGCGGGGGTCAGCCTCGGCATCGTGTGCAGCGCTTCGAGGCGATCCTCGACTGGTGGGCGCGCAAGCTGCCGATCGGCGACACGGCGTGAGCGCCCCGGCGGGGTGGTACCCCGACCCCAACGGTTCGATCCGCTGGTGGGACGGGTATCGCTGGACCGAGACGGTGCAGCCGCCGGCGCCGACGGCGGTGCCCGCGCGCGTGCCCGAGGGCACCGCAACCTCCACCGTGTGGATCTGGGTCATCGCCCTGCTTCCGCTGATCAGCGGCACGGCCACGATCGCCTACGTGGCGTGGGTGCAGGAGACGATGTTGCGGATGGTCTCGGCGATGCCGTACGTCGCGTCGTCGCCGGATCGACTCTTCGCTCAGCAGATGACGTTCGCGTTCAGCCCGTGGGTCGTGGGGATGAGTCTCGTGAGCTGGGGGGTGACCGGCGTCACTATCTGGTTCGCTTACCTCGATCGACGACAACTGTTCCGCCTCGGATATCACAAGGCCTTCCACTGGGCGTGGGCATTCCTCGGATCGCTCGTGTACATCATCGGCCGGGGAGTGATCGTGCGCCGTCAGACCGGTCGTGGCCTCGCCCCGATGTGGACCGCGATCGCCGTGCAGGCGGTACTCCTCATCGCGATGATCGGGTGGATGATCCACTTCATGAGCGTGTTCTTCACGGCGATCTTCCAGATGGCGGACGCCTTCTCCTGACGGGGGAGCGGCGGTGAACGACGAGGCCCCCGGCGTCTGCCGGGGGCCCTCGTCGTTCTGATCAGATGTTGGCAGGGCTGAACGTGAACGCGCGGACGATCTGGACGATGCCGAGGACGATCAGCGAGATGCCGAGGAAGAGCCAGAGCACCGCCGCCGCCCACAGGGGGGAGAAGAGCACGAAGATCCCCGCGATGATGCTGATGATCGCGAAGAAGACGGTCCAGCCCTTGGAAGCGGCCTGTCCCAGCGTCGAGAGCGCGACGATGCCTTCGATGATCCACATGATGCCGATGATGATGGCGACGAACGTCGCGAGGGATGCTGCCGCGATGCCGGGGTGGATGAAGATCAGCACGCCCGCGACGATGAAGAGGAGTCCGAGGACGATGTGCCCTACGCGGGACCAACCGCCGCGCGTCTTCGAGAAGATCCCGAGTCCGGCGTAGACGAGTCCGCCGACGATCGCGTAGATACCCAGGATGATGGCGACGGCGGCCGCGGCGGCCAACGGCTGCCAGACGATCAGCGCGCCGATGATGACGGACAGCACGCCGCCGATTCCGAGTGCGGTGCGGATGCCGTTCACTGCTGCCTTGCCGGCGGGGGATGCTTCGGTGGTCATGCGGCTCACCCTTTCTGAGAGAGACCTGTGAGTTGCATCCCTCACATTAGACCCACCTGCCCCATTCGTGGACCCGTGGTCGTAACGTGTCACCGGCGATCGCGGCATCGGGTATCCCGACGCGACGGCGCGTCACGCTAGTCTTGCGCCAGACACCGTCCAGGGAGGTTCGCATGGCCGTCATCTCGCGTGGATTCGGATCACGTCGCCGCGAAAGCGATGCGAACCTGCCTCCGGGGCAGTACCTCACCACCGACTTCCCGGTGCTCTCGGCAGGACCGACGCCGCGCATCGACACGGGGGAGTGGTCCTTCTCCATCCGCCCGGAGTCCGGTGCTCCCGTCGCGTGGAACTGGGAGCAGTTCATGGCGCTGCCGTCCGAAGACGTCTCCACCGACATCCACTGCGTCACCCGGTGGTCGAAGCTCGGCACATCGTGGCGGGGAGTGTCGTTGGACACCCTGTTCGCCGCCGTCACCACCGACTTCGCCTACGCGATGGTGCACTGCTATGGCGGCTACACGACGAACGTCCCGCTCGCCGACTTGCTCGGTGGCAAGGCGTGGATCGCGTACGAGTTCGGCGGATCTCCGCTCGATCCGGAGCATGGCGGCCCCGCTCGCCTCCTGGTTCCCCATCTGTACTTCTGGAAGAGCGCCAAGTGGGTGCGGGGCATCGTGCTGCAGGAGCGCGACGAGCCGGGATTCTGGGAGCAGAACGGCTATCACCTGCACGGCGACCCGTGGACAGAGGAGCGCTATTGGTGATCGTGGCCGGATGGCGGACGGCGACCGTCGATTCCGTCGTCCCCGCCAATCCGCATGCTCGCGTGCTCCGGCTGTCGGTGCCAGGGTGGCCCGGCAACGACCCGGGGCAGCACGTCGACATCCGTCTGACGGCCGAAGACGGCTATCAGGCGGTGCGGTCCTACTCGCTGGCCTCGTCCGGTAGCGACGCGTCGATCGAGCTGGCCGTGGACGAGGTGCCTGATGGCGAGGTCTCGCCCTACCTCGTGCACGACGTGATGGCCGGCGACGAGCTCGAGGTGAAGGGCCCGCTCGGCGGGTACTTCGTGTGGCGGGGCGGTGACGACCGCCCGGTGCAGCTGATCGCCGGCGGATCCGGGGTCGTGCCGCTCGTCGGCATCGCGCGTGCCCGATTCGGCGCCTCCGAGCGGTCCGCGTCCGCGTTTCGGATGCTGTACTCCGTCCGGACCGCGGCAGACGCGTTATATCGCGATGAGTTGAGCAGTCTGGCCGCCCAAGGGCTCGATCTCACGTGGGCCTACACGCGAGCGGCGCCGGATGGCTGGGACGGCGCCGTGGGCAGGCTGGGTGACGCGTCCATCGCGGCATCCGTGTGGCCGCCCGACCGACGACCCGTGATCTACGTGTGTGGACCGACAGGGTTCGTCGAACACGTCGCGGACGCCCTGGTGCGGGCCGGGCACGACGCCACCGGCATCAAGACGGAACGATTCGGAGGGTCCTGATGGGCGACGCGAGAGAGCACACGGCGACGACGCTCGACGGGAACGCGCTGGCGGGTCTGCTCGGTGACGTCTTCGCGGTCGACGTGACGATGATCGTCACGGAGTGCCGCGGCTGCGGCCGGTCGGAGCCGTTGGCGGAGGCCATCGTCGAACGGGACGCCTCGTGCGCGATCGTCCGCTGCCGAGGGTGCACGCGTACGCAGTTCACGGTGTTCGACGAGCGCGAGGGGATCCGGATAGACCTGGGCTCGATCGGCCTTCTCCGCCTGGACCGCCCGTGATCCGCATTCGCCGATAATGCACATTATGTCAGTTCGCGGCGTAGCTATGTGCAGGTTCCGCGCATAGGTGCAACTTCTGAGAGGGTGAGGAACTCGCACCCCCCGTCGAGGTGAGGCGCCCGCTCCGGCCATCGGCGGTGGCGCTTCGCACGAACGACGTGAGGGTTTGTAAGTAGCCAGTTACGAACTCCGAGCCGATCTGAAGGCGGTGGTCGCCTCCGTCGAGCACGCACAGCTCCAGAAGCGGCGGACGGACGCACGCACGCAGGACGGACGCGCTGAGCTCGACCGGGACAACATCGTCGGCGGAACCGTACATCGCGAGCAGCGGTGCGTTGACAGCGCTAAGCGACGGTGCCGGGTCGTAGCTCATGACGCGCCCCGCGAATGACCACAGCCGAGCATCAGCCGGCAGGAACGCCCCCGCCGACCGCAGCTCTTCGAAGAGCGGCAGGCTGGCGGCGATCGGCCAGCCCTCGCCGAAGGAAAGCGCGAGGAGGTCGAGAACGACGCGGTAGTCCGCGACGCCCGCCTCCACGGATGCGGCGTCCCACCCAAGCCCCTCCAGTGTGCGCCGGGTCGAGTAGGTCTCTTGCTCGCTGGGCGATACGGCGGGGCCCGAGTTGGTGATGACGAAATCGGCGCCCGCATCGTGCGCGGCCTCGAGAACGACCCAGCCACCCTGGCTATGGCCGAAGAGTCCCGTCGGAACATTCGGGAGCACCGCTCGGGCCGATTCCAGGGCGGCGAGAAGGTCATCGGCTTGGTCAGTGATGTCCGCGTCCTCCCAGCGCCCGGTGGACTCCCCCACTCCGCGCTTATCGAAGGAGCACACTGCGACACCGTCTGAGAGCAGAGCCTCGCGAATGGGCGGGAACAGCACGTCGTTGTGGCGGTCGCTCCCGCCCGACCCGGGGTACATCAGCACCAGCGCCGAGGGATGCGGCGGGACCCACAGGGAGCCGGCGAGGCGCGCCCCCACTACTTCAGTGGATAGGGATGTGGTTGTGGATCGTTCGGTCATGCGCTCAATGGTCCGGTCGCCCGGCGATCAGCCAGCCGTCGAGACCTCCCAGGCCGGTCGCATACCGGCAGCGGTTCTTCATAGCGGACACGTGCCTCCGCCTCACGTCCTGCCGTGTCACACTCTCCCGCGACTTCGTGATTGAGTCGTGCGTTACCCGGATGCACGGCGAGCAGTTCCTCGAAATAGCGGATGGTCGGGGCCATGTCGTCGCGATCGTGCTCGGCGTAGCCGCGGTCGATGGCATCCTGCTCGTGATCGAGCTCGGCCGAGGGGGTTGCGGTCATGCGCTGAATCCTTTCCCGCGACCATCCTCCCTGGTCTGCGGCGAATCACGTAGAACGAATGTCACACCGAGGGCTCATCAGGTCAATCCGCCGCCAGCTGGGTTGCCGAGCACAGCAGCTCCCGTACCTCTGGCCGGCCGTCGGCTTCGCCTTCTGTTCTCCCTCGCCGCTGCCGGCCGTCTGGCTGGGCCACGCTGCACGGCAGATGGGCGCAGCGCTCGGTGTGGCGGTCATGGGCGCAGCGATCGCCGTGATCCACGGCGGTCACAGTAGCTCCGTGGCCTTGGTCATCGCCGTCGCATTCACTCTGGTGCCGCTTCTTCCGTGGCTGCAGTGTCTAGAGAAGCTCACGGCCGACGAGTTCAGGAAGGCGCTCGGCGAGTAGCGATGGTGAGCGCGTAGCATCGGAGGGTGTTCACAACAGTTCGACCGCCCTTCGGGCGTCAGGAGGTCGTCGGCGCTTCTTCCGCCGGCATGAGATAGGCGCGCATCGCTCGCACGGCATCGCCATCGGCGATCGCGACGATCCCGGCGATCAACGGATCGCTTCTCATCGACCTCACAGAACGGAACATCACTCATGCACGTCCTCACGGAGAAGGACGTCCGTGCGTCCTTCGTCAACGCCTCGCTGCGCGAGCGCAACGCCATCCCCCTGCCCGACCGATTCCCCGACGTGGGATGGGGCGCCATCGACTTCCTCGGCTGGCGTGACCCGAAGCTGCCGCTGATGGGTTACATCATCGTCCCGGTGGACGAGAAGCCCGTCGGCATCCTGCTGCGCGAGACCGAGAGCAGGACGCGGGCGCGGCCGCAGTGCAGCTGGTGCGCGGACGTCACCCTGCCGAACGACGTCGCGTTCTTCATCGCGAAGCGCGCGGGCGCGTCCGGGCGCAACGGGAACACGATCGGAACGCTCGCGTGCGCGCGCTTCGAGTGCAACGGGAACGTTCGGAAGCCGCCCCTCGTGGCCTATCTCGGCTTCGACGTCGAGGCGGCACGTCAGCGGCGGATCGAGGCTCTGCGCACGAGCGTCACCGGCTTCGCCCGAGACGTCCGCGACGGGGCCTGACCTCCGCGACGGAGCCTGACCTCCGCGACGGAGCCTGACCGCCGCGACGGAGCGACGGGTCGGCGGGGCTAGGCTGGAACTGCCCCTGCCTCGCCGATCCGGATCGTTCCCCATGCAGATCTCCCCCGCTCCCGCGTGGCGGGCGTGGCTGATCTGGGGGGTCGCCGTCGCGGCCTACATCCTCGCCGTGACGAATCGGACCTCGCTCGCCGCGGTGGGCGTCGACGCCGCCGACCGATTCCACGCGGACGCCTCGACGCTGTCGATGTTCGCCGTGCTGCAGCTCGCCGTATACGGGGCCATGCAGATCCCGGTGGGCGTCCTGCTCGACCGCCTCGGGACGCGTCCGATCATGACCGCGGGGATGCTGCTGATGGCCGCCGGTCAGCTCGTCATGGCCCTCTCCCCCAACGTCGGCGTGGCGATCGCGGCGCGCATGCTCATCGGCGCCGGAGACGCGGCGATCTTCCCCGGGGTCCTGCGCCTGATCGCCACGTGGTTCCCGGCCCAGCGGTCGCCCCTGATGGTGCAGCTGACGGGGATCGTCGGTCTCGGCGGCCAGCTCGTCGCCCTGGTGCCCCTCGCGGCGGTCCTGCACGCGACCTCCTGGTCGGTCACTTTCGGCGGCATCGCCGGGCTGTGCGTCTTGTTCGGGATCCTGGTGTTCGCGCTCGTCCGCAACCGTCCAGCGGGTCGCACGGCCGATGTCTCGGTGGACACGCAGACCGGCGCGATCCGGGTAGTGACCTCCTCGATCGACACGCGTGTGGGCGTCCGGGCGACGTGGTCGCACCCCGCCACCCGCCTCGCCTTCTGGTCCCATTTCACGACGCCGTTCGCCGGTACGGCGTTCATCATGCTGTGGGGCATCCCGTTCCTCACGGCCGGCGAGGGCCGCACCCAGGCGGAGGCCGTGGCGATCACGACGGTCTACGTCCTCGTCGGGATGGTGCTCGGGCCGGTGATGGGCGCTCTCTCCGCCCGCATCCCGAACCTGCGCTCGCACGCGCTCGTCCTCCCCACCGTGGCGGTCCAGCTGGTGATGTGGCTCATCGTCATCGCGTGGCCGGGACCCGCGCCGCTCTGGCTGCTGTTCCTGCTCGGCATCGCGCTCGCCACCGGTGGGCCGGCGTCGCTGGTCGCGTTCGATCACGCACGCACCCACAACCCGAGCCATCGCCTGAGCACGGCGACCGGGATCACGAACGTCGGCGGGTTCCTGTCCGCGCTCGTCTCGATCTTCCTGATCGGCCTCGCGCTGGACCTGCAGGGGGCGGGCACCCCTGCGACCTACGATCTGACCGCGTTCCGGCTCGCGTTCCTCACGCAGGTGCCGCTGTGGCTCATCGGCGTGTTCTTCATCGTGCTCGAGCGCAAGCGCACGAGGATCAGGATCGGGCTCGATCAGCCCCGCGCGCGCCGGAATAATCGGCCCGCCTGAGCCTCCTCAGGCGAAGGGCGTGAAGTCCAACGCGTTCCAGTCGCGCACCTGCACCTCGCCGACGACGCCCTCGCGGACGAAGGGATCGTCCGCGCAGAACCGCTCCGCGGCCGCCCGGGAACGGAACACGGCCATGGAGCCGGGACCGCCGTCCAGCTCGCTGAACGGGCCGATGAGGAGGATGTCGGCCGTTGCGGCCTGGAACGCGTCGAGGTAGGCGCGATGGCGGGGATACACCGAACCGATCCGCTCGGCCTGACCGGGTGCGAGCATGTAGAGCGCGACCGCGTACATGCGATGAGACTACGTCGCATGTCCGTGCCGCGGGCTACGTTGTCAGACATGCCTCGCGTGATCTTCTACACCGCAGCGACCCTGAACGGATTCCTGGCGGACGAGTCCGATTCGCTCGAGTGGCTGTTCGCCGTGCCGGGCGGGGAGGGCGGCGGAGACGACTTCGCCCGGTTCCTCGACGGTGTCGGGGTGCTGGTCCAGGGCTCGTCGACTTACGAATGGGTCGTCCGGCAGGAGGACCTCATCGCCCACCCCGAGAAGTGGCCGGGCTACTACGGTGACCGACCGACGTGGGTCATGACGACGCGCGAGCTCCCGGGCGTCGCAGGCGCCGACATCCGGTTCGCGCGCGGCTCCGTGGTCGACGTCTGGCCCGACATCCGGACAGCGGCCGGAGACCGAGACGTGTGGGTGGTCGGTGGCGGCGATCTCGCTGGGCAGTTCGCCGATGCGGGACTTCTCGACGAGGTGCGACTCTCGATTGCGCCGGCGACCCTCGTGGCCGGCAAACCCCTGCTCCCCCGCAATCTCGGATCGGACCGACTCCGGCTGGAGTCGGTGCGGCAGAACGGACAGTTCGCGGAGCTGGTCTACGCGGTCGGCTCGTGAGCGAGAGCTGACGCGGGGTCGTCGCCGCTCGGCTCGACCACCGACCACCGGGCGAACTTCGGCGCCCGCCCGTCGCCGGACGAGGTGCCCGTGAGTCGGCGACGGACCCAGGGGCCGACGTGGTCGCGGTAGTACGCGGCGTTGCGCTGCCGCACGATGTCCGGCAGCTCTGGCAGCGACCACCATTCGACCGGAGCGTCCAGGCCGAGGGCGGTGAGCACGCGCGCGGCGACCCGGTGATGGCCGCGTGCGTTCATGTGCAGCCGGTCCTCCGCCCAGTAGCCTGCCGTGCTGAGTTCTCGGTCCGGCCAGTTCAGGGCGCGGATCACGTCGGGGCGGTTCGCGATCCGCTGCACGACCGCCGCGGAGAGCAGATCGCCGCGGCGTTGGATGACCGCGCGCAGCGGAAGCTGAGCGGACGGGTTGGCGCCCGAGAGCAGGATGAGCTTCACGCCCTCCTCATCGCACCGCGCGAGCACGTGCGAGAAGAGGTCGGCGACATGCGACACGGAGGTCCGCGGGCGAAGCATGTCGTTCCCGCCACCGTTGAACGAGAGGTGCGTCGGCTTGAGCGCGAGCGCCGGCTCGAGTTGCTCGTCGACGATGGGCTGGATCAGCTTGCCGCGGATCGCCAGATTCGCGTACTCGATCGGCTCCCCCGCGGCATCCGCCCACCCCTGCGCGACGAGATCCGCCCAGCCGCGCACGCGACCGTCGGGACGTTCGTCTCCGACTCCTTCCGTGAAGGAGTCCCCAATCGCCACGAAGCGCACGGATGCCACTGATCCACCTTAGGCGAGGAGCTCCAGGACCCGTGGCTTGACCACCGTGCCGTACAGCTCGATGCTGCGCATCATCTTCTCGTGAGACATGGTGCCGTTCGAGAACTTCAGGTCGAAGCGATCGACGCCCAGTGCCTTCACCGTGTCTGCGATCTTGCGGGCGACGGTCTCCGGTGATCCCGCGTAGACGGAGCCCTCCGGACCGACGTCGTGCTGGAACCGCAGCCGGTTGTACGAGGGCCAGCCGCGCTCCCGGCCGATCGTGTTGTTCATCGTCTCGAAGCCGGGATACGCCTCGTCCCAGGCCTGTTCGTCCGTGTCGGCGATGTGCCCGGGCGAGTGCACGCCGATCGGAAGAGAGGACCGTCCGAACCCGTCGAGCGACCGATGGTAGAGATCGACGAACGGGCGGAAGCGCTGCGCAGGGCCCCCGATGATGGCGAGCATGAGCCCGTAGCCGTATCGCGCAGCGCGCACGACCGACTCGGGCGTGCCGCCCACCCCGATCCATGCCTTGAGTCCCGCCTCCGTCTTGGGGAAGACGTCCGCCGCCTCGAGACCCGCGCGGGTACTCCCCTGCCAGGTGACGGGCTTCTCCTCGAGCAGTCTGCTGAACAGGTCCAGCTTCTCGTCGAAGAGCAGCTCGTAGTCACGGAGGTCGTACCCGAACAACGGGAACGACTCGATGAACGAGCCGCGGCCGAGGATCACCTCCGCCCTCCCCCTCGACACCGCGTCGAGGGTGGCGAAGCGCTCGTAGACGCGCACCGGGTCGTCGGAGGACAGAACGGTGACCGCCGTGCCGAGGTGGATGTCCTTGGTCCGCCCGGCGGCCGCGGCCAGCACGATCTCCGGGCTCGACACCGCGAACTCGCGGCGGTGGTGCTCCCCCACGCCGAAGAACGACAGGCCGACCTCGTCGGCGAGCACCGCCTGGTCGACGACGTTGCGGATGGTGTCGGCATAGCTCAGCAGCTCGCCGTCGGCGCCGCGGGTGACGTCGCCGAACGTGTCGAGCCCGAGGGCCACGGTGCGGGGGTGATCGGCCACGAGCGATCCTTTCGATTCATGTGAATGGAACTCGCGGGAAGCCGATCGCATTCCCACCGCCGCGAGCGGGCGACGACGACAGCGGGAGCGGATCCCGCCGCCGTCGTCCCTCGCGCGTGGCTAGACGGACCTCAGCACCGCCGACCGCAGGGTGTCGAGACCCACGCCGCCGATGTCGAGCGCACGCTTGTGGAACTCCTTGATGTCGAAGGCGTCCCCCTTCGCCGCTCGGTAGTCGTCGCGCAGCTGCTCCCAGATCCGCTGGCCCACCTTGTACGACGGCGCCTGTCCGGGCCAGCCGAGGTAGCGGTTCACCTCGAACTGGATGAAGGCGTCGGACATGTTGACATTGCGGCGCATGAAGGCGAGCGCGTAGTCGGCGTCCCAGATCCCTTCTCCCTCGAGACGAGGCTTGCCGAGGTGCACGCCGATATCGAGGACCACGCGAGCGGCACGCATCCGCTGCCCGTCCAGCATTCCCAGCCGGTCGGCGGGGTCCTCCAGATAGCCGAGCTGCTCCATGAGTCGTTCGGCGTAGAGGGCCCATCCCTCCGCGTGGCCGGACGTGCCCGCCAGCAGCCGTCGCCACGAGTTCAACTCAGCGCGGTTGTAGACCGCCTGCGCGATCTGCAGGTGGTGCCCGGGAACGCCCTCGTGGTACACGGTCGTGAGCTCGCGCCAGGTGTCGAAGTCCTCGACTCCCTCCGGCACAGACCACCACATCCGCCCCGGGCGGGAGAAGTCGTCCGTGGGTCCGGTGTAGTAGATCCCGCCCTCCTTGGTGGGGGCGATCATGCACTCGAGTCGCCGGATCGGGTCCGGGATGTCGAAATGGGTGGCGCCGAGCTCGGCGATCGCGCGGTCGCTCGTCTCCTGCATCCAGCGTTGCAGGGCTTCCGTGCCGTGGAGCTTGCGCGCGTCGTCCTCCTCGAGGAAGGCGACCGCCTCCTCCACGGACGCACCCGCCTTGATCTCGTTCGCGATCGACTCCTGCTCGGCGACCATGCGGGCGAGTTCTTCGACTCCCCATTCATATGTCTCGTCGAGGTCGATCGTCGCACCGAGGAATCGGCGGGAGTGCAGCGCGTAGAGCTCGCGCCCGACGCCGTCGACGTCACCCGCGGCGGGAGCCAGCTCGGATGCGAGGAAGTCGGCGAGCTTGTCGTACGCCACGCGCGCCGAGTTCGCGCTGTCGGCAAGCTGTCGCGCGAGTGATGCGGGCAGCTGCCCCTCGGCCGGAGCGGCGTCGCCCACGAAGGTGGTGAAGTAGCCCTCGTCGGCCGTGTAACGGCCGATCTGCGTGACGACTTCGGTGACCTGACGGCGGGCCGGAACGACGCCCTGCGCGATGCCCTCGCGCAGGGTCTCGATGTATCCGTCGATGGCACCGGAGACCGCGTTCAGGCGCGTGGCGATCGTCGACCAGTCGTCGACCGTGTCTGTCGGCATGAGATCGAACACCGAGCGGATCTCCTGCGCCGGCGAGGCGATGACGTTCACGTCGCGGAGCGACGCGCGAGCCTCGAACACGTCCAGGTCGAGGCGGAGCTCCCGACTGAGGTCCTCCTTCGTGACCTCATCGATCACGTCGACGGGCGCAGCGGCGTCGAGCGCGGCCAGTGTCTTGCGTGCTTCGTCGGCGGCGCGCTGGTGCCCCGCGGGCGAGAAGTCGTCGAAGCGGTCGTTGAACTCGAACCGGCCGATGTACGTCGCAGTCATGGGCGACAGCTCGGCGGCCGTGTCGACCCAGGCGTCGGCGATCCGATCGATCGGCGTGGGCGTTCGTGGTGCGTCAGTCATGACTTCGAGCCTAGGCATCCTGGCGGGTCACGCCAAGCAGGGTCGCCTCAGTGGCCGGCTTCGTCCCAGTTCGCTCCGCGCCCGATCTGAACGTCGAGCGGGACCGAGAGTTCGGCCGCATCGCCCATGCGAGTGCGGACGATGCGCTCAGCCGCGTCCCACTCCCCCTCGGCGACCTCCACGACGAGCTCGTCGTGGATCTGCAGCAGCACGCGCGATGCGAGACCCTCGGCGGCGAACTCGTCATGGATGCGGAACAGCGCGACCTTCATGATGTCCGCCGCGCTCCCCTGGATCGGCGCATTGAGCGCGGCACGCTCGGCGTTCTCCCGCAGGACGCGGTTAGGGCTGGTCAAGTCGGGGAACGGACGCCGCCGACCGAAGATCGTCTCGGTGTAGCCGTCGATCCGTGCCTGCTCGACCGACGATCTCAGGTAGTCGCGGACGGCGCCGAACCGGAGGAAGTACTCCGTCATCAGCTGCTTCGCCTCGCTCTGGTCGATGCGGAGCTGCTTGGAGAGCCCGAATGCGGAGAGCCCGTAGACCAGTCCGTAGGACATGGCCTTGACCTTCGTGCGCATCGCGGGCGTCACGTCGCCCGGCTCCACGCCGAACACGCGCGCGCCCACGAAACGATGCGTGTCCTCCCCCGAGTTGAATGCCTCGATGAGTCCGGGATCCCCCGATAGATGTGCCATGATGCGCATCTCGATCTGCGAGTAGTCGGCCGTGAGCAACGCCGCGTAGTCGGCCCCGACCTCGAAGGCCGCGCGGATGCGCCGGCTCTCCTCCGTACGGATGGGGATATTCTGCAGGTTCGGATCCGTGCTCGACAGTCGGCCGGTCTGGCTGCCGGTCTGCACGTACGTCGTGTGGATGCGGTGGTCCGCGCCGATCGCGGTGTCGAGCGACTCGATGATCTGACGAAGCTTCGTCGCCTCGCGATGCTGCAGGAGGAGGTCGAGGAAGGGATGCGGGTTGCTCTCCTGAAGGTCGGCCAGGACGGCCGCGTCCGTCGAGTACCCGGTCTTCGTCTTGCGCGTCTTCGGGAGCTCGAGCTCGTCGAAGAGGACCTCCTGCAGCTGCTTGGGCGAGCCGAGGTTCACCTCACGACCGATCGCCGCGTAGGCGTCCTGCGCGATGGCGTCGGCGCGGGCGCCCAGCTCGGCGGAGAAGTCGGAGAGCTTCTCGTGCGACACCGCGACCCCGGCGAGCTCCATGTCGGCGAGGGTGAGCAACGTCGGCAACTCGATGTCGGTCAGGAGTTCCGTCACTCGCTCGGGCAGCTCGGCGCGCAGCGACGCCGTCACCCGCAGAGTGAACCACGACAGCTGGCCGGGGGTCGCACCCTCGGTCTCGGGCACGAGCTGGGTGGGGTCGGCCTGCGGAAGCTTCTCGTCGAGGTAGCGCTCCACCAGGTCGGCGAGCGTCTTGTCCGGGAAGCTCGGACGCAGCAGCCACCCCGCGATCGCGGTGTCGAAGGCGAGCCCGCCCACTGATACTCGGGCGCGGCGCAGAGCCTTCACCTGTGGCTTCGCGTCGCTGAACACCTTGGGAGCGTCGGAGGCGAACCAGGGCGCCAGCGCGTCGGCGACCTCGGGCGTCCAGGACGCCTCGGCCGCGGCATCCGCGACGGCGAAGCCGACTCGAGCCGGAAGACCGCCCTCTGTCGTCACGGTGACCCCCACCTCGGCGCCGGCGGAACGGAGCCACTCGACGAGGTCGGCGGCGGAAGGCTCGGCGGGGACCGGCATCGGCACCGCGGCCGCGGACGTGACGGCGGCCATCTGCTGCTCGATCCCGGCGAGTTCGGCCACCCGCGGGATGAGCGTCTTGAACTCGAGACGGGAGAAGATGTCGCGCACCGCCTGCGCATCCATCGGACGCACCTCGAGGTCGCGCGGACGCACGGGGAGCGCGACGTCCGTCATGAGGCGATTGAGCTGGCGATTGCGCCGCACGACATCGAGGTTCTCGCGGAGGTTGCCGCCCACGACACCGGTGACCTTGTCGGCGTTCTCGAGCAGATCGTCGAGCGAGCCGAACTGCGTGAGCCATTTGACCGCCGTCTTCTCCCCCACCTTGGGGACGCCCGGCAGGTTGTCGCTCGTCTCGCCGACGAGGGCTGCAATGTCGGGATACTGCTCCGGCGGCACGCCGTAGCGGTCGATGACGGCCTGCCGGTCGTAGCGCTTGAGCTGGGAAACCCCCTGCACGTTCGGGTAGAGGAGGGTCACATCGTCGTTGACGAGCTGAATGGTGTCGCGGTCGCCCGAGCACACCAGGACGTCGAAGCCGTCCGCCGAACCCTGAGCGGCCAGCGTCGCGAGGATGTCGTCGGCCTCGATGTCCTCCTGCTGGACGACCTGGATGCTCATGGCGGCGAGGCAGTCCTGCAGCAGGGGGATCTGGCCCTTGAACTCGCTGGGCGTCTCGGACCGGTTGGCCTTGTACTCGGGGTACTCGCGGGTGCGGAACGACTGGCGGGACGTGTCGAACGCCACGGCCATGTGGGTGGGCTTCTCGGCCTTGACCAGATTGATCAGCATCGCCAGGAATCCATAGATGCCGTTCGTGTGCTGCCCGTCCTTCGTCGAGAAGTTCTCGACGGGCAGGGCGTAGAACGCCCGGTACGCCAGCGAATGGCCGTCGACCACCAGAAGGGTAGGCTTTGCGGAGTCCGTCACCCTGTCAGCCTAGTCAGGGGCGACGACACCGATTCCCGCCCCGAGGAGTGCCATGAGTTCGTCCGCGTCCGCCGATCTGCACGCCGGTTCGCCCGACGACGCGCTGGAGTGGGCACGTGCACGCGGGGTCGGCGCGCTCGCCGAGAAGATGGGCTTCGAGTGGGTCGAGTTCTCCGTCGAGCGCTCCGTCGCCACCATCCCCGTGGAGGGCAATACGCAGCCTGTCGGTCTCCTGCACGGGGGCGCGTACGTCGTCCTGGGCGAGTCGCTGGGATCGATGGCCGCCAACCTTCACGCCGGCCCCGGGCGCCTGGCGGTGGGCGTCGACATCAACGCGACGCACACCCGGTCGGCGACCTCGGGGCGGGTGACCGGCGTCTGCACGCCGATCCACCTCGGCCGCAGCATGACGGTCCACGAGATCGCGATCACCGACGATCAGGGACGCCGCTGCTCGACGGTCCGGATCACGAACATGATCAGGGACCTGTCCGCGAGCTGACGTGGGCGCAAGGCGCCTGAGCGGTCAGGACTTCTTGGGCGCCAGCTGCTCGATGATGGCCTTCGCGACGTCCTGCATCGTGAGCCTGCGGTCCATCGAGGCCTTCTGGATCCAGCGGAACGCCTCCGGCTCGGTCAGGCCCATCTTCTCGTTCAGGAGGCCCTTGGCCCGGTCGACGAGCTTACGCGTCTCGAACCGTTCGACCATGTCGGCGACCTCGGCCTCGAGCGTGATGATCTGCTCGTGGCGGGCCAGCGCGATCTCGATCGCGGGGAGGAGGTCGTTCGGGGTGAACGGCTTCACGACGTATGCCAGCGCACCCGCCTCGCTGGCGCGCTCCACGAGCTCCTTCTGGCTGAACGCGGTGAGCAGCACGACGGGCGCGATGTGATTCTTGCTCAGCTTCTCGGCGGCCGAGATGCCGTCGAGCTGCGGCATCTTGACGTCCATGATGACCAGGTCGGGACGGAGCTCGGTCGCGAGCTGGACCGCCGTCTCGCCGTCACCCGCCTCTCCCACGACATCGAAGCCGTTGTCGCGCAGGATCTCGACGATGTCGAGACGGATGAGCGACTCGTCTTCGGCGACGACGACGCGTCGTGGGGCGGAAGATGCGGTCTCTGTGCTCTGTTCCTGCTCGGTCACGTCTTGAATCCTACGGCACCGCCTGCGCGGACGAGGCGCGCCGCCCATGCGGTCCCGCCGCGCCGGGCTGCGGTATCGTCGATCCGGACGCTGCGGGGTCGCCCCGACGCGCGCCGGTGTGGCGGAATGGCAGACGCGACCGACTCAAAATCGGTTGCCCGAAAGGGCATGTGGGTTCGAGTCCCACCACCGGTACGTGCAGAGGAGGGCCGCCCTTTCGGGGCGGCCCTCCTCCACGTCTCCGCGGGCGATGTCAGTCGTCGAGCGTGCGGATCGCCGTGGTGTTCGGGTCCGGCAGCGTCGCGACCTGCTCGGGAGAGCGCAGGTCTATGTCGGCAGGCGCCTTCTTGTCGAGCTCCGGAGGCACCTCGAGGGGGCGACGTGAGTAGTAGACCTTCGCCTTGCGGTAGAAGAGCAGCAACGGGATGACGCCGATCACGATGAGGCCGATGCCGAGCCAGTTGACGACGGGCGTGTTGCTCGGAATCGAGACTATGAACGCCCATGCCATGAAGGCGGCGCCCGCCGCAGGCCACAGCCCGATGAGCAGGAAGTTCTTCACCGACCGGAAGAGCACGCGTCGATATGCGACGACAACTGCCACCCCTGCGAGCGTGTAGTAGAAGGCGATCTGGAGGCCAATCGAGAGGATCGCATTGTTCATCACGCCGCTGACACTGCTGCCGGGCCACGCGGAACCGATGAAGATGACGACGGACACGCCGACGACTACGAGCGTCGCGAACGTGGGTGTCTTCCATCGCTTGTGCACGCTCCCGAACCTCTTCGGGATCGTGTGGTCCCGGCCCATTGCGAACAGGGTGCGGGTGACCTGGATGAGCGTCGTCTCGAGGGTGGCTACCGTGGAGAGTGCGACCGCGATGATGAGGATCTTGCCGCCGATCCCGGGCCAGATTACGTCGCCGAGCACGGACAGGATGTTCGCACCGTCCTTTTCGATGGTCTTCGTAGAGAGCATCATGAGCGTCGCGATCGTGAAGATCTCGAAGAGGATGAAGACGATCCCGACTCCGATCAGTCCGGCGGCGCCGGACGACTTGTGCCCGTTGCTGGTCTCCTCATTGAGGTTCGAGCTGACGTCCCAGCCCCAGTAGTAGAACGCGGCGACCAGCGCGGCGCTCACGAAGACGCCCGGGCCGGCGAGGTGCTGGAATCCGAGCCATTCCCACGAGAAGTTCGGGCCTGCGTGGGTCGCCGTGTTGGCGCGAACGAGCGCGAGGATCGCGAAGAGGACAAGTATGCCCACTTCGATAAGGGACATGATCCATTGCGCGCGCGCCGTGATGCTGACGCCGAAGTACACGCACGCGGCCATGACGAGGAACCAGACAGCGCCCACGACGATGATCAGAACCGTGTTGTCTGCCTGCGACGGGTCGAACAGCGCAACCGTCATGGCTCCAGCGGGCAGGGCACCCGCGACCATGAAGACGGTGGCCGAGATCACCAGCGCCCAGCCGGACAGGAAGCCGAGGGCGGGATGGAGGGCCCGGGCAACCCAGGAGTAGGCCGCGCCCGCGTTCACGTCCGCCCGACCGAGGTAGAGGAACGCCCAGGCGATGCCTAGCATCGGCAGTCCGCACCACAAGAGGGCGGCCGGTGCGCCGAGACCGGCGACCCCGACGAGGGTCGCGGTGACGGCGGCGATCGAGTATGCGGGTGCGCTGCCGGCCACCGCCATGACGATGGAACCCGCGGCGCTGACGCCGCCTGCCTGCAGCTCGTGTGTGGTGCCGTCTTTCTGGCCGTCGGGTGCGACCGGAGAGGCGTTCTGGGTCATGTGCAGTCCTCACTGTCGCCCATCGGGTGGCGACAGAGGGAAGCTACACCCGCGCGAACCGCACGGTCCATCACGGATCGGCTATTTCGGTGGCGCGTCGCCACCGACGACCGCGTGGGGGCCCATCAGTCGGACATTCTGGACGTTGAGTGCCACCAGCAGGACGATCAGTAAGGCCATCGCCGTGATGGTGCCGAGGGCGCTGAGGTGCGGGGCGATGAGTGTGACCGCCCAGGGCAGGACGATGCCGGCGGGCCCCCAGAGCAACACGGTGCGCCATGCCACTCCGTAGCGGAGGGACTCGGCGGCGCTCGCGAGGAAGTACAGGCTCACTCCCCCGGAGAGCGCCACTGCCGCTCCGGCCGGCAGTACGGCCTCCGCCTCGGCGACGGCGGTGCCCAGGCCCGCGGCGAACAGGACGACACCGGCGATCAGGAGGAACGGGAGGTACATGACTGTGTCGCGCAGGCCCGTGAGGCTGCCCCGCGACTGCAATCGATGCAGCCCCGACTCGACGGACGTCGTGGCGTAGGTGAAGAACACCCAGGCGAGCAGGACGACAGCCACGAGCCCGACGACGGCGGCCGCCCAGGTCGCCGGCGCCCAGGCGAGATCGAGCTCCGTGATGATCGAGAGAACGGACTCTCCGAAGACGATGACGACGAGGAGCGCGACTCTCTCGGTCAGGTGCGCGACATCGAGGTTCGCGGTGAGCCAGTCGTCCCCCCGGTTGATCCGGATGAGCAGAACGGCCTCGACCACGATGGCCAGCACCCAGACGGCATATCGGCCGGGCGCTGGCACGGCGATCGAGACGAGCCAGAGGGTGGTGGGGACCAAGGAGTAGAGGACGGGCCGCCACCACGGGATGCCTGCCACGCGACGCTTCGTGAGCCACGGGAACATCCACACGACCCTGATGACGGCGTTGGCGATGGCGAAACCGGCCGCGCGCTCGTCGAATGCCTCGGGCACAGTCGCCGCCATGAAGGCGATCGCGATCATCGCAACCGTCACGGCCGCCCAGATCACGGGAGTCACCCGGGCGCCGAACAGATTCATCGTCACGGTCGCATTGACCCATGCCCACCACGCCGCGGCGAGCAGCCCGAAGAAGCCCAGGAATGCGAGCGGGGATGGGTCGCCGTGCATCGTGTGCGCGATCTGTCCGACGCACGCGACCATCACCAGATCGAAGATGAGCTCGAGCCAGTTGACCCGGCGGCCGGTGCTCTGCGGGGCGGACTCACTCACGGCGCACAGCCTAGCGGCGGGGAACGCGAAGACCGGGACGCCTCGGTGCGAGGCGTCCCGGTCATCGCGTTCCGCGGCTACTCGCCCGAGCGGTAGATCGGGGCGGCGCCGTGCACCGCGTCGCCGACCTTGTGGACGCGGATATCGTTCGTCGACCCCACGATTCCGGGAGGGGATCCCGAGATGACCACGACCTTGTCGCCCACCTTGGCCAGGTCGTTCGCGAGCATGTAATCGTCGACCTGGATGAACATGCGGTCGGTGTGCTGCACGTGCTCGACGAGAGTCGACTGCACCCCCCACGTGAGGGCCATCCGGCGACGGATGTCAGGCAACGGGGTGAAGGCGATCATGGGGATCTTGGGCCGCAGTCGGGACATCCGACGTGCGGAGTCGCCCGACTCGGTGAAGATGCAGATGAAGCGCGCCTCGACGAAGTCGGCCACCTCGTTCGCGGCGAGGGTGATGATGCCGCCCTGCGTGCGAGGCTTCGTCGTGACGGGCTGGATGCGGTCGAGCCCGTGCTCTTCCGTCGAATCGATGATCCGCGCCATGGTCTGCACGGTGACGACGGGATACTCCCCCACGCTCGTCTCGCCGGAGAGCATGACCGCATCCGCGCCGTCGAGCACCGCGTTCGCCACGTCGGACGCCTCGGCGCGCGTGGGCACCGGCGAGTACGTCATCGACTCGAGCATCTGCGTCGCGACGATGACAGGCTTCGCCATCCGGCGACACAGCTCGACCGCGTGCTTCTGGACGATCGGAACGGCCTCGAGCGGGAGCTCCACGGCGAGGTCACCTCGGGCGACCATGATGCCGTCGAACGCGTCGATGATGTCCTCGAGGTGATCGACCGCCTGCGGCTTCTCGATCTTGGCGATGACGGGCACGTGACGCCCCTCCTCCGCCATGATCACGTGGACTCGCTGCACGTCCTTCGCGTCGCGGACGAACGAGAGGGCGATCAGATCGGCGCCGATGTTCAGCGCCCAGCGCAGGTCGGCTTCGTCCTTGTCGCTCAGGGCCGGGACGTTGACGGCGACGCCGGGCAGATTGATGCCCTTGTTGTTCGACACCGCCCCACCCACGATGACGCGGGTCGTGACGACGGTGCCATCGGTCTCGACGACCTCGACGCGCACCTTGCCGTCGTCGATGAGGAGCGGGTCGCCGGGCTTGACGTCGTCCGGGAGCCCCTTGAAGGTCGTCGAGACGATCTCCTTCGTGCCGAGGATGTCCTCGGTCGTGATCTTGAAGATGTCGCCGGGAGCGAGCTCATGCGGGCCGTCCTCGAACTTGCCGAGGCGGATCTTGGGGCCCTGCAGGTCGACGAGCACCGCCACCGCGCGCCCGGCGTCCTCCGCCGCCTTGCGCACATTGGCGAAGTTGCTGTTGTGGACGGCGTAGTCGCCGTGGCTGAGGTTCATGCGCGCCACGTCCACGCCGGCGTCGATGATCGCGCGGACCATCTCGTACGTCGATGTGGCGGGCCCGAGTGTGGCGACGATCTTCGCGCGTCTCATTACGAGTTCTACTCCGGGTTTTCGGGGTTTATTACAGGGCGGAAAGCCTCGGCCAGCCTACGCGGGCTACAGGCCGATGGCGACATCCGTGGGACGGACGGGCGCGGGCAGCGCGGTGGAGCCCATGAGGTGCCGATCGACCTCCGCCGCGACCGCGCGGCCTTCGGCGATCGCCCACACGATGAGCGACTGGCCGCGGCCCGCATCGCCGGCGACGAAGACGCCCGGTGCGGTCGTCTGGTAGTCGGACTCCCGCTCCAGCGTCCCCCTCGCAGTGAACTGCGCGCCGAGCTGCTCCTCGACCAGCTCCCGCTCGGGACCCGTGAACCCCATCGCGATGAGGATGAGGTCTGCCGGGATCTCCCGCTCGGTGCCGCTCTTGGGTACGCGTCGTCCGTCGGCGGTGTACTCGGTCTCCGCGACGCGGAGCGCGCGCACCTCGCCGACGTCGTTGGAGAGGAATTCGACCGTCGATGCGAGGTAGGAGCGCTCGCCGCCCTCCTCGTGCGCCGACTGCACCTCGAACACGGTCGGAGCCATCGGCCAGGGCTGGTGGTCGGGGCGGTCCGACGGGGGCTGCCGGCCGATGGCGAGGTTGGTGACGCTCAGCGCGCCCTGGCGGTGGGCCGTTCCGATGCAGTCGGCACCCGTGTCGCCGCCGCCGATGACGACGACGTGCTTCCCCTCCGCGGTGATCTGATGCGGGACCTGGTCACCGGCGGTCGCGTGGTTCGACTCGACGAGGTATTCCATCGCGAAGTGCACGCCGGCCAGGTCGCGCCCCGGGAGCGGCAGGTCGCGCGGCACGGTCGATCCCGTGGCGACGACCACGGCGTCGTAGCGCGCGCGCAGGTCGTCCCACGTGATGTCCTTGCCGATCTCCACTCCTGCGCGGAAGCGCGTGCCCTCGTCCTGCATCTGCCGCAGGCGCGCGTCGATGTGGTGCTTCTCCATCTTGAAGTCGGGGATGCCGTATCGCAGCAGGCCGCCGATGCGGTCGTCGCGCTCGAATACGGCGACGGTGTGCCCTGCGCGCGTGAGCTGCTGCGCGGCTGCGAGACCCGCGGGCCCGGAGCCCACTACCGCAACGGTCTTGCCCGTGAGGCGCCCAGGGGGCTCGGGCTCGATCCATCCGTTCCCGAAGGCCTCCTCGGCGATCGAGACCTCGATCTGCTTGATGGTCACCGCGGGCTGGTTGATGCCGAGCACGCAGGCGCTCTCGCACGGGGCCGGGCACAGTCGCCCGGTGAACTCCGGGAAGTTGTTCGTCGCGTGCAGCCGCTCGCTCGCGGACCGCCCTTCGCCGCGCCACGTCAGATCGTTCCACTCCGGGATGAGGTTGCCCAGCGGGCACCCCTGGTGGCAGAACGGGATGCCGCAGTCCATGCACCGACCGGCCTGGCGGCGGAGAACCGTCGTGTCACCCGGCTCGTACACTTCTTTCCAGTCCATGATGCGCACGGGCACGGGCCGTCGCGCCGGGAGCTCCCGCTCCGTGACCTTCAAGAACCCCTTCGGATCAGCCACCGGTCACCTCCAGGATGCGGTTCCACACGATGTCGCCGTCGGGATCGAGGCCTTCCTCGAGTGCCGTCTGACGGGTCTGCAGCACGGCAGCGTAGTCGCGGGGAAGGACGCGGACGAAGTTCCCGATCTCGCTCTCGAAGTCGTCGAGAAGCACCGCGGCCAGCGTGGAGCCGGTCTCGGAGCGATGCTGCTCCAGCAGGTCGCGCAGCATCTCGGCGTCGGCCGACCCGAGGTCGCCGAGCTCCAGCTCTCCGCTCTTGAGCGCGTCGCTGTTCACCAGCGCCGGGTCGAGACGGTAGACGTACGCCGTGCCGCCCGACATCCCCGCGCCGAGATTGCGTCCCGTGCGTCCGAGGATGACGGCGAGGCCGCCGGTCATGTACTCGAGAGCGTGGTCGCCCACTCCCTCGACGACCGCCGTCGCGCCGGAGTTGCGAACGAGGAACCGCTCCCCCACGGCTCCGCGCAGGAACATCGTGCCCTGCGTCGCGCCGTAGCCGATGACGTTCCCGGCGATGACGTTCTGCGAGGCGTCGAAGGTCGCCCCACGGGGCGGGCGGATGACGATCTGGCCGCCGGACAGACCCTTTCCGACGTAGTCGTTGGAGTCGCCCTCGAGGCGCAGCGTGATCCCCGCGGGCATGAAGGCTCCGAACGACTGACCGGCCGATCCGGTGAGCTCGACCTCGATCGAGCCGCTCGGCAGGCCGTTCTCGCCGTGCGCGAGGGTGACCCGGTTGCCGAGCATCGTCCCGACGGCGCGCTCGGTGTTGCGGATCGGCAGCTCGATGCGGACGTGGCCGCCGTGCGCGATCACGTCCTGCGCGCGCTCGATCAGCTGGACGTCGAAGTGCCGGTCGAGCTCGTGCTTCTGGTCGCGCAGGTGGCGTCGCGGCTCGTCGTCCGCGAAGTCGGGCCCCTCCAGGATCGGGGCGAGGTCGAGGCCGCTGGCCTTCCAGTGCCGGACCGCGCCGTTCACATCCAAGAGCTCGTGGTGGCCGATGGCCTCGTCCAGCGAGCGGAAGCCCAGGGCTGCCAGATACTCGCGCACCTCCTCGGCGATGAACTCCATGAAGTTCACCACGAACTCCGGCTTGCCGGAGAAGCGGGCGCGCAGCACCGGGTTCTGCGTGGCGACGCCCACCGGGCACGTGTCGAGGTGGCACACGCGCATCATGATGCAGCCGGAGACCACCAGCGGAGCGGTGGCGAAGCCGAACTCCTCCGCGCCCAGCAGCGCACCGATGATCACGTCGCGGCCGGTCTTCAGCTGGCCGTCGACCTGCACGACGACGCGGTCGCGCATCCCGTTGAGCATCAGCGTCTGCTGCGTCTCGGCGAGGCCCAGCTCCCACGGCGTCCCCGCGTGCTTCAGCGAGTTCAGCGGACTTGCGCCCGTGCCGCCGTCGTGCCCGGAGACGAGGATGACGTCGGCGAGCGCCTTGGCCGTTCCGGCGGCGACCGCGCCGATTCCCGACTGACTCACGAGCTTCGCGTGCACCCGCGCGCGGGGGTTCGCTCGCTTGAGGTCGAAGATGAGCTGCTTGAGATCCTCGATCGAGTAGATGTCGTGGTGGGGCGGCGGCGAGATCAGCCCGACGCCCGCGGTCGCGTGGCGCGTGCGGGCGACCCACGGGTACACCTTGGTCGGCGGCAGCTGGCCGCCCTCGCCGGGCTTGGCGCCCTGGGCGAGCTTGATCTGGATGTCCTCGGCCTCGGTCAAGTACAGGCTCGTCACGCCGAACCGGCCCGACGCGACCTGCTTGATGGCGCTGCGCCTGGTCGGGTCGAGCAGACGGTCGACGTCCTCGCCGCCCTCTCCCGTGTTGGATTTCCCACCGATGCTGTTCATCGCGATCGCGAGCGTCTCGTGCGCCTCGCGCGAGATCGAGCCGTAGCTCATCGCACCGGTCGAGAAGCGCTTGACGATCGACGACACCGGCTCGACCTCGTCGATCGGAACCGGCGGGCGCACCCCTTCGCGGAGGCCGAAGAGCCCACGGAGGGTCTTCAGCTCGGCTGCCTGGTCGTCGACGAGCTTCGTGTACTCGCGGAAGATGTCGTACCGGCGCGTGCGCGTCGCGTGCTGCAGACGGAACACCGTGTCCGGGTTGAACAGGTGGGGCGAGCCGTCGCGGCGCCATTGGTACTCGCCACCGGTCCACAGCCGTTCGTGGGCGCGGACGGCGGCATCCTCCGGATAGGCGTACGCGTGCCGGGACGAGTTCTCCGCCGCGATGACGTCGAGCCCGACGCCACCGAGCTTCGTGGAGGTGCCCGTGAAGTACGTGTCGACGAACTCCTGGGAGAGACCGATCGCCTCGAAGACCTGCGCACCGGCGTAGGACGAGACCGTCGAGATCCCCATCTTGGACATGATCTTCAGCACGCCCTTGCCGAGCGCGTAGATCAGATTCCTGACCGCCTTCTCGGGAGTGACGCCGGTGATGAAGCCGGCGCGCACGAGGTACTCGACCGTCTCCATCGCGAGATACGGGTTGACGGCGGACGCGCCGTAGCCGATGAGCGTCGCCACGTGGTGCACCTCGCGGACGTCGCCCGCCTCGACCACGAGGCCCACCTTCATGCGCGTCTCGTTGCGGATGAGGTGGTGGTGCACTGCGGCCAGCATGAGCAGCGAAGGGATGGGCGCGAGGTCTTTGTTGGAGTCCCGGTCGCTGAGCACGATGAACTCCGCACCGTCCTCGATCGCCTGGTCCACCTCGGTGCACATCTGGGCGAGACGCTTGTGCATGCCCTTGTGCCCGGCCTCCACCCGGTACAGGCCGCGGATCGTGACTGAACTGCGGCCGGGCAGCGCCGTCTCGATGTGCTGGATCTTCGCCAGCTCGTCGTTGTCGATGACGGGGAAGTCCAGCGTCACGCTCCGGGCGTGGTCGGGCCCGGCGCTCAACAGGTTCCGCTCCGGTCCGAGCCCGAGCGACAGCGATGTGACGACCTCCTCGCGGATCGAGTCCAGCGGGGGGTTCGTCACCTGCGCGAACTGCTGCGTGAAGTAGTCGAACAGCAGACGCGGCCGGTCGCTGAGCACCGCGACCGGCGTGTCGCTGCCCATCGCGCCCAGCGGTTCGGCGCCGTTCTGGCCCATCGGGGTGAGGAGGATCTTGACCTCTTCCTCCGTGTAGCCGAAGGTGCGCTGGCGCCTCGTGATCGAGGCGATCGGGTGCACGATGTGCTCGCGCTCGGGAAGGTCCTTGAGCCGCACCCGGCCCGCGTCGAGCCACTCCTGCCACGGTTCCTGCGCGGCGAGCTGCGCCTTGATCTCCTCGTCCTCGACGATGCGGCGGCTCGCCGTGTCGACGAGGAACATCCGGCCGGGGCGAAGTCGGCCGCGGCGCTTGATGCGGGACGGCTCCACGTCGAGCACGCCCGTCTCGCTGGCCGCGACGATGAGTCCGTCGGTCGTCTCCGTCCACCGGCCGGGGCGCAGTCCGTTGCGGTCGAGGGTCGCACCGACCAGCGTGCCGTCGGTGAAGATCAGCGCCGCAGGGCCATCCCACGGCTCCATCTGCATCGAGTGGTAGTCGTAGAACGCGCGCAGGTCCGGGGCGATGTCGGCCTGCTTCTCGTAGGCCTCCGGGACCATCATCATGATGGCGTGCGGAAGGCTGCGTCCCGTGAGGGTCAGGAGCTCGAGCACCTCGTCGAAAGAAGCCGAGTCGCTCGCACCCTCCGTGCAGATCGGCAGAAGCGGCGAGATGTCGCCGAGGAGCTCCGACTCGAGCTGCGACTGGCGCGCCCGCATCCAGTTCCTGTTGCCGTTGACCGTGTTGATCTCGCCATTGTGCGCGAGCATGCGCAGCGGCTGGGCAAGCGGCCACGACGGGAAGGTGTTCGTCGAGTACCGGGAGTGGACGACAGCCAGCTCGGACGCGAAGCGCTCATCCTGCAGGTCGGGGTAGAACGGCTCGAGCTGGAGGGTCGTGACCATGCCCTTGTAACCGAGCGTGCGGCTCGACAGGGACACGAAGTAGGCGTCCAGCTCGTTGCGCGCACGCTTGCGCAGCCGGAACGTGCGACGGTCCAGCGCGATGCCGGACAGCGCCGGCTCGTCCCCCACCGCGGGACGCGAGAGGAAGAGCTGCTCGAACGCGGGGCGCGCGGCGTGGGCGAGCTTGCCCAGGTGCTCGTCGTCGGTGGGGACGTCGCGCCACCCGAGGACCACGAGGTTCTCGCTCTTCGCGATCCGCTCGATCCCGGCCTTCTGCGCCCAACGCTCTTCCGCGTCGCGGGGCAGGAAGATCATGCCGGCGGCGTACTCGCCCATCGGCGGGAGCGGGAAGTCGACCACGGCCCGGAGGAACGCGTCCGGCATCTGCGTCAGGATCCCCGCACCGTCACCCGTTCCCGCGTCGGAGCCGATCGCGCCGCGATGCTCGAGGTTGCGCAGGGCGGTGAGGGCGAGGTCGATGATGTCGTGCCCCGGCTCGCCGCGCAGCGTGGCGACCATGGCGAGCCCGCACGCATCCTTCTCGAAGGCAGGGTCGTACATCCCCTGACGGGCGGGGAACGCGCCCGAGGCTGCGTCTCGACGGGGGGTCGATGCCATGGCCACCGTCCTCACATGGTGCTCAAGATGGGACGACGTCGGCCCTGTGCTGGACTAAAGCGAGTGCGCCGGTTCGGCTGGAGCGGAGCGCTATTTCGCGGCGAGAGAGCTTGTGGCTTCGGTCTCTTGTGCCGGAGTGGACTCAGGCTCGCTGACGTCCACGTATTCGGGGGTGTCCTGCGATTGTACAGAACCTTTGCGCTCGGGCTCGCGGCCGGGCATGTAGGGCGATGCCTCGAAGCCCGGGTGGCGACGCTTCTGCACGATCATGATCACGACACCCACGACGACGCCGATGAGTGCCGCCCACACGTTCGTGCGAAGGCCCAGGAAGACGTCGCTCGGATCGATGCGGATCGACTCCCAGACTGCACGCCCGGCTCCATACCAGATGAGGTAGAGCCCGAAGAGGCGGCCCCACTGCAGCTGGAACCGGCGACCGGCCCACAGCAGCACCGCGGCGCCGATGAGGTTCCAGATCATCTCGTAGAGGAACGTCGGATGGAAGAGCGTTCCCGGGGCGAGGCCCGCGGGGAAGGCCGGATTGGTCGACTCGATCTCCAGCCCCCACGGAAGGTTCGTGGGCAGACCGAACAGCTCGTGGTTGAAGTAGTTGCCGAGGCGTCCCATCGCCTGCGCGATGATCAGGCCGGGAGCAAGGGCGTCGGCGAACGTCCAGAACCGGATGCCGGTCCAGCGGCAGCCGAGGTAGGCGCCGATGGCGCCGCCGATGAGGGCACCGTAGATCGCGATGCCGCCCTCCCAGATCGCCCACACGGAGCCGGGCTGGAAGGGGTTCCATGTGTTCTTCCCCGGGCCGACGTAGAACGACCAGTGGGTCAGCACGTGATACGCCCGAGCGAAGATCAGGGCGAGGGGGACGGCGATCAGACAGATGTCGATGACGACCCATCGCTCGGCCCCGCGCTTGCTCAGGCGGTAGTTGGTGAGCAACGTCGCGACGATGATCCCGGCGATGATGCAGAGAGCGTAGAACTTGATGTGCAGGACCCCGAGCTGGATCTCATTGATCGGGGGGCTCGGGATGCTCGCAGCCACAGCGTGCAGGAGGCTCTCGACGGAGGAAGTCACGACGGCGAGTCTACTTCGCTGCGCGCGCCGTCCCCGCGCGCAGCTCGCGCGCGAGGGCCGCGAGGCCATCCAGGCCGCCGTCGCGGAGCGCCCGGACGAGAGCGGTGCCCACGATCGCGCCGTCCGCATAGTCGAGGACTCCGGCGACCTGATCGGCGTTCGAGATGCCGATCCCTACGCAGGAGCGCTCCGCCCCGTGCGCGCGCAGACGCGCCACAAGGGTCCGCGCGGCGGCGTCGAGCTGCGTCCGCTCCCCCGTGATACCCATCGTGGAGACGGTGTAGACGAAGCCGGTGGACTGGCGCACGATCATCTCGAGCCGCTCGTCGGTGGACGTCGGCGCCGCCAGGAACACGCGGTCGAGGCCGGTGCGCTCGCTCGCCGCGATCCAGTCGGCTGCGGCATCCGGAGTGATGTCGGGCGTGATGAGACCGGCCCCGCCGGCGGCCGCGAGCTCATCCGCGTACCGGTCGACGCCGTACTGCAGGACGGGATTCCAGTACGTCATCACCAGGACCGGAACGCCCGTCCGCTCGGCGATCTCCCGCACGGCCGGGAACACGTCGCGCAGCCGGAAGCCGCCGGCGAGCGCGGCCTGAGTGGCCTCCTGGATGATCGTGCCGTCCATCACGGGATCGGAATAGGGCGGCCCGAGCTCGAGGACGTCGGCACCGTTGCCGGCGAGCGTGACGGCGGCCTCGATGCTGGTCCGCACGTCGGGGTAGCCGAGAGGGAGGTACCCGACGAGCGCGCCGCGCCCTTCGGCGTGGGCGGCGTCGATCGCTGCGGCGACACGAGAGGTCACAGTTCCGTCCCCTCCCCCTTCGCCTCGTCGACGGGCGCGGGCGCCGACACGGGCGACTCCGCGGCGTCGTACAGCTCGAAGTAGCGGGCGGCCGTGTCCATGTCCTTGTCGCCGCGTCCGGAGAGGCATACGGCGAGCACGGCGTCGGGGCCGAGCTCGCGACCGATCCGCAGCGCCCCCGCCAGCGCGTGCGCGGACTCGATCGCCGGGATGATGCCCTCGGTCTGGCTCAGCAGCCGCAGCGCCTGCATCGCCTCGTCGTCGGTGGCGGGGATGTAGTCGGCGCGGCCGATCGACGCGAGCCACGCGTGCTCGGGGCCGACCCCGGGATAGTCGAGACCGGCGGAGATCGAGTGCGACTCGATCGTCTGACCGTCTTCGTCCTGCAGCACGAACGTCTTCGCCCCGTGCAGTACGCCGGGGCGGCCGCGCTCGATCGACGCCGCCTGCTTGTCGGTGTCGACGCCCTCGCCGGCGGCCTCGACGCCGTAGAGCTTCACGTCCTCGTCGTCGAGGAAGGCGTCGAACATCCCGATCGCGTTCGATCCGCCGCCCACGCAGGCGATGACCGCATCCGGGAGACGGCCGACCTCGTCGAGGAGCTGGCCGCGCGCCTCCTCGCCGATGATCTTCTGGAAGTCCCTCACCATCGCCGGAAACGGGTGGGGGCCCGCGGCCGTGCCGAAGATGTAGTTGGTCGTCTCGACGCTCGCGACCCAGTCGCGGTACGCGTCGTTGATCGCATCCTTCAGCGTGCGCGACCCGGTCGTGACGGGGATGACCTCCGCCCCCAGGAGCCGCATCCGGGCGACGTTGAGGGCCTGTCGTTCGGTGTCGACCTCGCCCATGTAGATGGTGCAGTCGAAGCCGAACAGCGCCGCCGCGGTCGCGGTGGCGACACCGTGCTGACCGGCGCCCGTCTCGGCGATCACGCGCGTCTTCCCCAGTCGCTGGGTCAGCAGCGCCTGACCGAGCACGTTGTTGATCTTGTGCGAGCCCGTGTGGTTGAGGTCCTCCCGCTTGAGGAAGATGCGGGCGCCCCCCGCGTGCGCGGCGAACCGGGGCACCTCGGTGAGGATCGACGGGCGACCCGCGTAGGTGCGCAGCAGGCGCTGGAACTCCGCCGCGAAGGTCGGGTCGACGATCGCGTCCTCGTACACCCCCGTGAGCTCGTCGATCGCGGCGATGAGCGACTCCGGCATGTAGCGGCCGCCGAACTCGCCGAAGAACGGACCTCGCGCGTCGCGAAGTTTCATGACTCCTCCTCCGGGCGGCCCAGGAATGCCTGCAGCGTGGCGATCGGATCCCCCGTGACGAGCGCCTCCCCCACGAGGACGACGTCCGCTCCAGCCTCCCGGTAGCGCGCGACGTCGGCCGGGGCGAGGACGGCGGACTCGGCCACTTTGACCGCATCGGCGGGGATCAGCGTGGAGAGACGGCCGAACAGGTCGCGATCCAGCTCGAAGGTCGAGAGGTTGCGCGCGTTGACGCCGATGAGGCGCGCGCCGACGTCGGCGGCCCTGGCCACCTCGTCGGCGGTGTGGGCCTCGACCAGGGCGGTCATGCCGAGGTCCCCGATCAGGGTGTGCAGGTCCGCCAGGACCTCCTGCTCCAGAGCCGCGACGATGAGCAGCACCAGGTCCGCTCCGGCGGCACGCGCCTCGATCACCTGATAGGGCGTCGCGATGAAGTCCTTGCGCAGCACGGGCAGCGAGACGGCGTCCTTGACGGCCTCGAGGTCGGCCAGGGAGCCCTTGAACCGGCGACCCTCCGTCAGCACCGAGATGGCGGATGCGCCGCCCTGCTCGTACAGCCGGGCCTGCAGCGCGGGATCGGGGATGGCGGCGAGATCGCCTCGCGAGGGGCTGGCGCGCTTCACCTCCGCGATGATCTTGACGCCTTCGGCCGGAGACAGCGCCGCGAGCGCATCCCGTGCCGGCGGCAGGGACAGCGCGCGACGCTCGACATCCGCCAGAGGTCGTGCCTCGGCGCGCGCCTCAGCGTCCTGAACCGCGCCGGCCGTGAGGTCGGCGAGCATGCTCAATGGGCTTTCGTCACGGTCTTCGAGCCGCCGACCCCGTACCCTGCGCGGGACATGGCCCACCCGACGATGAGGCCGACGACGACGAGCCCCGCGCAGGTCCAGACCAGCCACGGCACATCCAGGAAGAATGCGAACGTCCCGATCGCGATCGCGCCGAGCATGATGATCACGGCCGTCCAGGCGGCCGGAGAGTGTCCGTGGCCGGGGTCGCCGATGGGGTTGCTCATGGTGCTCCTTCGTCTGCGGGCGCGGCGGGCCGTACGCCCACGCGCCATTCTAGCGGCGGCGGGTGGCGGCTGCCGACGCGGACCGGGCTCCCCTGCGCCGGTTCAGCCCGTGGGATCCTGACCGCGGGACAGGTCGTCCCACGAGTCGACGGCGTCGAGCGGGCCCGTCGCCGGGGACGCCGGGGCGGTCGCGGTGCGGTACCTCCGCCCGGTGCTCCGCCACGTGCGGGCGGTGACCAGGACGAAGATGCCGGTGAGAGCCAGCGCGGCCATCGCCACGAGCGTGACGACGGGCCACGGACTCGCGGAGATCGACGCGATCAGCGGCGCGATGGCGCTGTTCCCAGTGATGCCGGTCGCGTCGGTCACGGTACGCGCGACGGCGGACACCGGGTGCGTGAAGGCCACGACGGCCGTGAGGGAGCCCACCACGACCGCGATGGCGACGCTCAGGATGCCGAAGGCGTAGCGCAGGACGGTGCCGACGATCGACAGCGCTGCTCCGAGCGCGAGGACGGCCAGGCCGAGCGGCGTGAGCACGGGCACTGCGACGGAGCCGGCCACCGTGAGGGTGTGCGCGGCGCTCCCGGTCAAGGCGACGGTCAGCCATGTCTGCGTGGAGGAGATGACGGCGATCGCACCGCACAGCAGGATGAGCAGCACCGACGACAATCGCGCACGAGGCCGCCGGGGAGGGATCTGCGGGCCGCTCATTGCGCAGCCAGACAGCATGCTGCGCCACCGGGTGCGGTCAGGACGCGCGTGCCGGCGGCGTTCGTCCAGTAGCCCCAGTAGTCCTTGCCGGAACTGTGCATCCGGTAGCCGCCGAACGTCATCCCCTCGACGGACACCGGGGCACCCGCGCGCCGGATCGTCAGGTGGACGTGGTTGAACGTCGCGCCGCCGCCGCAGGGCGTGGCTTCGCCCACGTCCCCGAGATACGTGCCGGCGGCGACATACGTGCCGACGAGCTGCGTCTGCAGATTGACGATGTGGTAATAGGTCGACTGCCACCCGTTGGCATGGTTGATCCCGAGGTAGGACCCGCCCGAGCACGTGATCTTGTACACCGTGCCCGGGGCGATCGCACGTACCTGGATGCTGGCCCCGGCCGTCACCGGCCCGAAGTCGATCGATCCGCGCGGGCCGACGTTGTCGCCGTTGTTCGAGTGCGGCCCGCCCGCTGCCCACCGCTGACCCGCGGCGAACGGCAGGTTCCAGGTCGGCGAGGCGGGACTGGTCATCGTGGACCAGAGCACCGCGCCGGCGGTCGTCCGCAGCGACAGGTCCCCGTCGTCCTGCATCACCAGTTCGCGGCCCGCGCTCCCGCTCGTGCTGGACTGCCAGATCGCCCGGCCGTCGATCGTGTAGAGCGTCGCGCTCCCGTCCGTGCCCACGCGGAGCGCGCGCACCTGCGCGTCGGGAGTCTCCGAGGTCCACAGCGCGGTGGTACCGCGGAAGACGCCGAAGCCGATGTCCGTGCGCACGCACACGCGATACGTGGTGTTCGGCGACGAGAGGCAGGAGCCTGCCGGAACCTCGGTCGTCGTCGTGATCTTGCCCCCCGTCGCGGCGGGCAGCACGGTCGCGATCGTGGCGAGCCGCGTGCGGACGGTGGCGCTCACGGCGCCGGTGCCGCCGAGCACCACGATGCGCTCCGGTGCGAGCCGTAGCAGCTCCCGGGCGGTGGCGTCGGGAACCGCATCGGGCAGCGTCAGAAGGAGCGGCGCGCCGTGCACGGCCGCGGCGCCGGTGAGGGCGTCGGCGAAGTCGGTCCCGCTCGCGACGTAGACGACGGGTGCGCCCGGCGCGAAGGTCGCGGCGCTCACGGCCGCGGACGTGGCGAAGCGATCGGCACCGGACAGCCGGGACACCGTGACGCCGCCCGCCGCGGCTGCCGCGGCTGCCGCGACGTCTTCGGACACCGCCCCTTCCCCGCCCAGCACCACGATCCGTCCCGGTCGCAGTCGCGCGAGCTCCGTCGCGATGGCCGTCGGGAGCGTCGCGCCCTGGGTGAGGAGGACGGGGCCTCCCGCCATCGCTGCCACCGCCGCCCCGGAAAGGGCATCCGGGTAGGTCTCACCGCTCGCGAGGTACGCGACCGGTGCGCCCGCGGGGAACGCGGCCAGGCTGATGGCCGCCGACGTCTCGTACCGGTCGGCGCCGGCGAGACGCGTGACGGTCCCGGTCGTGTAAGCGCCCAGCGCCGCGACGACCGTGTCGGAGACCGTGCCGGTGCCGCCCAGGACGACGATGCGTCTCGGCGCGAGTCGCGTCAGCTCCTGGGCGATCGATGAGGGGAGGTCGTCGGTGCGGGTAAGGAGGACGGGCGCTGCGCCGCGGCCCCCCGCGGCTCCGGAGAGCGCATCGGGGAACGCGGCCCCGCTCGCCACATAGGCGACCGCGACACCCGGGGAGAAGGATGCGGCGCTGATGGCTGCAGAGGTGGCGTAGCGGTCCGCGCCGGAGAGCGAGGTGACCGACGGCACCGCAGCCTCGGCGGAGACCGGCACGAGCGCCGCGACGACGATCACCAGCCCGGCGAGGATCGCTCCCGCGCGCCGGCGCCGCACCTCAGGCACCCTCGGGCGTCGCGGAGACCACCGGCGCGAGATCGTCCGTGTCGAAGCATGTGCGCGTCCCGGTGTGGCAGGCCGGGCCGACCTGCTCGACGCGGAGGAGGATCGCATCCCCGTCGCAGTCCAGGCGCGCACCGCGCACGAGCTGGATGTTTCCGGAGGTGTCGCCCTTGCGCCAGTATTCCCGGCGCGATCGGGACCAGTACGTCGCCCGTCCCTCGGTCAGCGTGCGCCGCAGGGCCTCGGCATCCATCCATCCGAGCATGAGGACCTCCCCGGTGTCCCACTGCTGCACGATCGCAGCGACCAGCCCCTTCTCGTCGAACGCGACGCGCGCGACCCGCTCCTCGACCGTCTCGGTCATCGTCGCTCTCCTGTCTCGCGCACCGGAATGCCGTCCCTGACGAGCGCCCGCTTGACGTCGCCGACCGTCAACTGGCCGGAGTGGAACACGGATGCGGCGAGCACCGCATCCGCGCCGTGCCGGATCGCCGGCGGGAAGTCCTCCGCGCGCCCGGCGCCGCCGGACGCGATGACCGGCACGCTGGAGACCTCGCGCATGAGTCCGACGAGTTCCAGGTCGAAGCCCTGCTTCGTGCCGTCGGCGTCGATCGAGTTGACGAGGAGCTCGCCCGCACCACGTTCGATCGCCTCGCGCGCCCACTCCAGAGCGTCGAGGTCGGTCGCGACGCGGCCGCCGTGAGTGGTGACGACGAACCCCGACTCCGTCGTGGCGGAGCGCGTCACGTCGAGGGAGAGCACGATGACCTGGGCGCCGAAGCGATCGGCGATCTCGTCGACGAGCGCGGGGCGGGCGATGGCGGCGGAGTTGACTCCCACCTTGTCGGCGCCCACGGACAGAAGCCGCGCCACGTCGTCCGCGGAACGGACGCCGCCGCCCACCGTCAGCGGAATGAAGACCTCCTCCGCCGTTCGGCGCACGACATCGTAGGTCGTCGATCGGTCGTCCACCGTCGCGGTCACGTCCAGGAACGTCAGCTCATCCGCCCCCTGGTCGAAGTAGAGCCGGGCGAGTTCGACCGGGTCGCCCATGTCGCGCAGGTTCGCGAAGTTCACACCCTTCACCACGCGACCCGCCGCGACGTCGAGGCACGGGATGACGCGGGAGACGAGGCTCATCACAGCCTCGCCGCGTGGATCGCCGTCACCAGGATCGCGCGCGCGCCGATCGCATAGAGGGCGTCCATGACCTGATTCACGCCCTTGCGCGGGCTCATCACCCGGACCGCGACCCACGCGGGGTCGCGCAGGGGCGAGATGGTGGGCGACTCGATCCCGGGGGCGACCTTGACGGCCTCGTCGACGAGGTGGGCGGGCAGGTCGTAGTCGATGAGCACGTACCGGCGGGCGACCATCACGCCCCGGAGCCGCCGCAGCAGGGTCTCCATGCCCTCGGCCTCGCTCGGGCCGCCGATGAACACCGCCTCCGACTCGAGGAGCACCGGACCGAAGATCTCGAGCCCCGCCTGCCGGAGCGTGGTCCCCGTCGACACGACGTCCGCGACGGCGTCGGCCACGCCGAGCTGGACCGCGGACTCGACGGCGCCGTCGAGCGGCACGAGGTCGACGGCGATGCCGTGCTCGTCGAGATAGGCGTCGACGAGGCCCGGATACGCGCTCGCGACCCGGGTGCCCTCGAGATCCTCCAGCGTCGAGAAGCGCCCGGGGGGGCCGGCGAAGCGGAAGGTCGAGTCACCGAAGCCCAGCGCCTCGATCTCGCGGGCGCGACCGCGTGCGTCGAGGAGCAGGTCACGGCCGGTGATCCCCACGTCCAGCGCGCCCGACCCGACGTACGTCGCGATGTCCCGCGGACGCAGATAGAAGAACTCGACGTCGTTCTGAGGGTCGATGACGTGGAGATCCTTGGGATCGCGGCGTCCGGTGTAGCCCGCCTCGGCGAGCATCTCGGAGGCGGTGTCGGCGAGCGATCCCTTGTTCGGCACGGCGATTCGCAGCATGGAGGCGTGGCTTTCGTGTCGGAGCGGATGTCGGGACGGGCGCTCAGAGATGTCGGTAGACGTCCTCGAGCGACAGCCCCTTCGCGATCATCAGCACTTGGAGGTGGTACAGGAGCTGCGAGATCTCCCCGGCCGTGGCATCCGTCGACTCGTACTCGGCCGCCATCCAGACCTCGGCCGCCTCCTCGACGATCTTCTTCCCGATGGCGTGCACGCCGGCGTCGAGCTCGGCGACCGTACCCGAGCCCTCCGGACGGTCGACCGCCTTGGCGGCGAGCTCGGAGAAGAGGGCGTCGAACGACTTCACCTCCTCAGGGTATCGAACGCGGATGCCGCCGGGCGTCAGTGGCGATGGGCGCCGCGCGCGATGTCGCGCAGTGAGGCGATCGCAGCGTCCGGGTCGGACGCGCCGAAGACCGCGGATCCGGCGACGAACGTGTCGGCTCCCGCCTCCGCGGCGATCGCGATGGTGGACTCTCCGATTCCGCCGTCCACCTGCAGCCACACCGACGAACCGCGCCGCCGCGCCTCGTCGGCGAGCAGGCGCAGCTTCGGCATCGTCTGCGGCATGAACGACTGCCCCCCGAAACCCGGTTCGACGGTCATCACCAGCACCTGATCGAATTCGTCGAGGACCTCGAAGAGCCCTTCGACCGGCGTCGACGGCTTGACGGCGACGCCCGCTCGCGCGCCGATCCCGCGCAGGCGCCGAGCGAGGGAGATCGGGTCCGCCGACGCCTCCAGGTGGAACGTCACCGAGGCCGCGCCGAGCTCGGCGTACCCGGGGGCCCAGCGCTCGGGATCCTCGATCATGAGGTGGACGTCGAGCGGCACCGGGCTCGTCGCCTGGATCCGCTCCACCATCTGGGGCCCGAAGGTGAGATTGGGCACGAAGTGGTTGTCCATCACGTCGACGTGCACGAAGTCCGCGGTAGCGATCCGCGCGAGCTCCGCCTGCATGTTGACGAAGTCGGCGGCGAGGATGCTCGGGTTGATGCGGGTCATGTCTGCGGGGGGCACGAGTCCATTATCCCGGCGGCCCGCGTGCGGCCGTGCGTCATCGGCGGCGCAGAAGCGAGATGAACATCGCGTCGGTGTTATGGCGATGCGGCCACAGCTGCGCGCGCCCGGAGCCGTCGACAGGCACGGGAAGGTCGAGCGGGGCGAGGGCGAAGGACTGCAGCACCGCCCGCGCATCGAGCTCCTCCAGTTCGTCTCCCGCATCGCGGCGCACCTCGGCGAGCACCGCCGCTGTCTCCGCGAGATGCGGCGAGCAGGTCACGTAGGCGAGCAGTCCCCCCGGACGGAGCGCCCCCACCGCGGCCGTGACGAGACCGCGCTGGAGCTCGGTCAGCTCCGGTACGTCGGCGGGGTGCTTGCGCCATCGTGCCTCCGGCCGGCGTCGGAGGGCTCCGAGCCCCGTGCAGGGTGCGTCGACGAGGATCCGGTCGTACGTCCCGCCCGCTGCGCTCGCGCGCACACGCCCGTCCTCCTCGGAGACCGGAATCTCAGCAGGCACGCCCGCGAGCGCCTGACGCACGAGCCCCGCGCGCGCCGGAACGGGTTCGTTCGCCTCGAGGATCGCTCCCCCGGCCAGAGCCTCGGCCGCCAGGACCGCCGTCTTTCCCCCCGGGCCTGCGCACAGGTCCAGCCATCGCTCCCCGGGGCGCACGGGCGCGGCGCGGGTCAGGGCGAGCGCGGCGAGCTGCGACCCCTCGTCCTGCACCCGCAGACGACCGCCGCTCTCGCGGACGACGGGCTCGGGATCGCCGCCGCCCGGGAAGAAGCCGATCGGTGAGTATGTCGTGTGCACGCGTGCGTCGGGGATGCCGGCGAGCCCGGGGAGAGCGGCCATCGCGACCCGCGGTGCCGCGTTGTCTGCACGGAGGAGGTCGTCGAGCTCATCCGCGCGGCCCTCGGCAGCGAGCGCCCGGCGGAAGGCGCGGATGACCCACACCGGATGCGCCGAGCTCAGGGACAGGCGCTCGTCGTCCGACCGCGCGGTGTGCTCGACGCGCTCGAGCCATTCGCCGGGGGTATCGCGCGACACCCGCCGGAGCACGGCGTTGACGAACCCGGAGGAGGCGCGCCCACCGAGGGTGCGGGCCAGCGCCACGGACTCGTTCACCGCCGCATGCGAGGCGATGCGCGTCGCGAGGAGCTGGTGCACCCCGAGGCGGAGCACATCGAGGATGGGTGGATCGATCTCGCCCACCGGTCGGTCGGCGGCCAGGGCGATGATCGCGTCGTAGGTGCCCTGACGGCGGAGGGTCCCGTAGGTGAGCTCCGTCGCGAGGGCGGCGTCGGCGGTGGAGAGGCCCGCGCGTGCGATCGCCCGCGGGAGCAGCAGATTCGCGTACGCATCCGAATCGGAGACGGCGCGGATGGTCTCCAGCGCGACGGACCTCGCCGTCATCGTCCCGCCACCGGATCGAGGCTGCGCAGTCCACGCCACCAATCGGAGGCGTCCATGGGTCCTTTGCCGGCGGGCTGGACGCGTCCGAGCGCCACGGGCAGGGAGGCGGTTCCGACCAGGATCGCGCCCCCGGCGGCCGCGATATGGCCGGCGGCGAGGGCGATGTCATCGTCGGCGGGTGCGGCTTCGAGGATCTTGACCCGCGTGCCGTCCACCGTGGTGAACGCCCCCGGTTCCGGTGTCGTCCCTCGGAAGCGGGACAGGATGCGGTCCGCTGGCTCGTCCCAGCGCAGCAATCCGTCCTCGGCCGAGAGCTTCGGTGCGAACGTCGGCGTGCCGCTCTGCGGGTGTGCGACGGCGGTGCCCGCCTCGAGGGCGTCGACGACGCCTTCCACGAGGTAGGCGCCCCGATGGGCCAGGGCGTCGAGCACGTCGCCGGCGGTCGCGCCGGGCGGGACGGGGTAGGTGAGCTGGTCGAAGACGTCGCCGGCGTCGAGCTCGGGCACCAGGCGGAACACCGTCGCCCCCGTCGTCGTCTCCCCCGCGATGAGAGCGTGCTGCACGGGTGCCGCGCCGCGCCACGCCGGCAGCAGGGAGAAGTGCAGGTTGATCCAGCCGTACCGGGGCGCGGACAGCAGGGGCTCGCGGACCAGACCGCCGTAGGCGACGATGACGCCCAGGTCCGGCTGCAGTGCGGCGATGCGATCGCTCGCAGCGGCGTCGAGGCGCGCCGCCCGGATGGTCGGGATGCCGAGTTCCTCCGCCGCGACGGCCACCGGCGACGGCGTCAGCACCCGCTTGCGTCCGAGCGGGGCGTCCGGCCGCGTGACGACGGCGGCGACGTCGTGCGCCGATGCGGCCAGCCGGCGTAGCGACGGCACGGCCGGGACCGGCGTTCCGGCGAAGACGAGGCGCATCGCACTCCTCAGAGGGGGCTCAGAGATCGGGATCGGGTACGTCGACCCGGACTTTGAGTGTATTGCGCGGCATCGGCGGCCCGCCGCCCTTCGCCCGCCGCCGCGTGCGCAGCGCCGCAGCGACCACGGCCGCCCGCAAGGCCTCGGTCGCCGCACGACCCTGCGGATAGTCGAAGCGCACGAGTGCTCGCGTCGGCGCCTCGCCCGGGGGCGTCAGCGGCCCCAGCACGGCGTCCGAATCGAGATCGGGAAGAGCTGCCCGCACCGCCGCGAGCGCGGCGTCCACCTCGCGCACCGTGCCCTCCACGGCGGCGACGCGGACGGTGGGAGGCATCCGGAGCGGAGCCCTCTCGACGAGTTCTGAGCGGGCGTACGCCGGCTGGGTCCATGTCGCGAGCGCACGTGCCACCGGCCCTGCGACCCCGACCAGGTGGACGGGCGCCCCCGGAGCGGCGAGTGCTGCCGCGTTCGACCACCATCGCAGGCAGGACTCGCCGATGCGCAGGTCGTCCGCCATCAGCATGCGGTCGCCGTCGAGGAGCAGCACCGCCCGGTACCCGCCGGTCGCGATCGGCTCCGCGCCGCGCGTGGCGATCACGAGGGCGGGCCGTCCGTCGACCGTGGCGACCGGGTGGTCGCCGTCGGCCACGATCACGCGCGTGTGGGGAAAGGCGCGCCCCAGCTCGTCCGCCGTGCGCTCACTGCCGGACGACGCCATCCGCACCCGCTCCGATGCGCAGTGCGGGCAGGTCCACCCGGTGGCCGCGCGACCGCACCAGCCGCACTCCGGAACGGCGCCCTGGCGGCGCGCGCGGAGCGGACCGCCGCAATGGCGGCACCGGGCGGGTCGCCGGCAGTCCGCGCATACGAGAGACGGGGCGAATCCGGGTCGGGCGACCTGCACGAGGACGGGTCCGCTCTCCAGCGCGAGGCGCGCGGCGGCGAAGGCCGCCGAGGGGACGCGCGACCCGCGGGACTCGCCCTCTCTCGTCGCGGAGAGCACGACGCGGGGTGACGTGCGTCGCGCAGCCGGGAGGTCGTGCATCCATCCGACGCCGACGAGACGCTCCACGTCCGTCGTGCGGGTGTGACCCGCGATCACGAGCGCGCAGCCGTCGAGCTCCTGCCGCACGAGCGCGGCGTCGCGGGCGTGTACGCCCGGGCTCAGGGGCTCGGCCAGCAGCGGATCCCCGTCGTCCCAGAGCGCGATCAGGCCTGGGGCGTGGACGGGCGCGTACACCGCGGAGCGATTGCCGACGACGATGCACGGGACGGGGCTCAATACGCGCAGGTACCCGGCATAGCGTTCCGGGCCGGACTGCCGGGCGTCGTTGCGGACGACGGCATCGATCAGGCCGAGGGCCGCGAGCGCGGCCTCGAGCTGATCCTGATCGCGGTAGTCCGGGACGACCAGCACGGCACTGCGTCCCCCGGCCAGTGTCTCCGCCGCCGCGGCTGCGAACAGGACGGCCCAGGAGCCGACGTCGCGCGGCGCGTCTCCGTCGACGACCCGGGCGAGCCGCGGCGGGGCGTCGACCGCGACCCGGCCTCCCCCGGCGATCGCGGCGGACAGACCGGGGAACTCGGCGAGAGCGCGGCCGGCGATGGTTCGGGAGGCCGACCCGACCACTGGTGCAGGCGGTGGCTCCGATGCCTGCCACATCTTCTCGACGCGCACCATCCGCTTCGGGACGGCGAGTCGGAGGACGTCGCCGGCGGACCCGGCCGCGCGATCGGCGACGCGACGGGCGAGGCGGTAGAGGTGCTCGGGCAGCACGGGCACAGGCGAGACCACGGCGTCCAGTTCGGAGAGCGGGCGGTCCGCCGCATCCTCCTCCCCGAGCTCGACGATGTACCCGTCGATGACCCGGCCGGCGGTGCGCAGCGGCACACGCACACGGACCCCGGGGGTCGCGCTCGCGGCGAGGTGCTCCGGGATCGTGTAGTCGAACAGTCGGTCGAGCTGCGGAAGGGGTGAGTCGACGAGGACACGGGCGATGCGGCGCGCGCCGGGAGCGCGCTCCCCCGCCGACATGCTAGAGCCCGGCCGCCGCGCGCAGGTCGTCGACGCGGTCGGTGCGTTCCCAGGTGAAGTCGGGCAGCTCGCGGCCGAAATGACCGTACGCCGCCGTCTGCGCGTAGATCGGCCGCAGCAGGTCCAGCTGGTCGATGATCGCCTTGGGGCGCAGATCGAACACGTCCAGGATGGCGCGCGTGATGGTGTCGTCGTCGACGCGGCCCGTACCGAAGGTCTCCACGTACAGCCCGACCGGGCTGGCCTTCCCGATCGCGTAGGCGACCTGCACCTCGAGACGGTCCGCCAGGCCGGCAGCCACGGCGTTCTTCGCGACCCAGCGCATCGCGTATGCGCCGGAGCGATCGACCTTCGACGGGTCCTTGCCGCTGAAGGCCCCGCCGCCGTGGCGCGCGGCGCCGCCGTAGGTGTCGATGATGATCTTCCGGCCCGTCAGCCCCGCATCGCCCTTGGGGCCGCCCGTGACGAACGGGCCCGCGGGGTTGATGTAGTACGTGACGTCGTCGATGTCGAGGCCCGTGCTCTCCAGGACCGGATCGATGATCTCGAGCCGCACGAGGCGGCGCAGCTCCTCCTGCGAGATGTCGGGATGGTGCTGGGTGGAGAGCACGACCGACTCGACGGTCTTCGGAACGCTGCCGTCGTAGCCGAGCGTCACCTGCGTCTTGCCGTCCGGGCGGAGGAACGGCAGCTCGCCCGAGCGACGGATGGCGGCGAGCCGTTCGGCCATCCGATGCGCCGTCCAGGCCGCCATCGGCATCAACTGCGGGGTCTCGGTGGTCGCGTAGCCGAACATGATGCCCTGGTCACCGGCTCCCTGCTCGTCGCGGGGATCGATCGAGCCGCCCTCACGGCGCTCGAACGCCTTGTTCACGCCGGCGGCGATGTCAGACGACTGTGCGCCGATCGAGACGCTGACGCCGCACGACTCGCCGTCGAAGCCCGTGTCGCTGGACGTGTACCCGATGCGGTTCACCACGTCGCGCACGATCGCGGGGATCTCGACGTAGGCACGCGTGGAGACCTCTCCCGCGACGTGTACGAGACCGGTGGTCACGAGCGTCTCCACGGCGACGCGTCCGTACGGGTCCTCGCGGATGATCGCGTCGAGGATGCTGTCCGAGATCTGGTCGCAGATCTTGTCCGGGTGCCCCTCGGTGACGGACTCGGAGGTGAACAGGCGCAGCTCGGTCATCGTGCTCCCAGGTCGGTGCGGCGGGTGCTCGCGCGCACCAGTATGCCCGCAGCGACCGACACTGCGGCCGCCCAGGTCTCGTTGGTGACGGCGGGCGTCCTACTCGGCTCGGCGGAGGCGGAGCTTGTCCTCGTGGATCTCGTGCAGGGCGATGGTCAGCGGCTTGTCCTCGACGGTGGAGTCGACGAGGGGCCCGACATTGTCGAACAGGTTGCCCTCGTGGAGGTCGGAGTAGTAGTCGTTGATCTGGCGGGCCCGCTTGGAGGCGAAGATCACCAGCTGGTACTTCGAGTCGACCTTCTCGAGCAGCGTGTCGATGGGGGGATCGATGATCCCCTGATTCGTTCCGGCCATGGCAGGACCTCCTGGTTGAGCGTGGATGTGGGGACGCGGCGCCGATCGCGCACGCGGACGCATCCGTTCATTCTACCGGCATCCCGGGGAAGCGACGGCTGCTACTGCGCCAGGGTCGCGACCTCCGCCGCCGCGCGGGGCACGGAGTCGTTGACGACCCGGTAGTCGAACTCCGCCTGAGCGGCCAGCTCGACCTTGGCGGTCCGCAGCCGGCGTGCGCGCTCCTCGTCGTCCTCGGTGCCCCGCCCGACGAGTCGGTGCACCAGTTCGTCCCAGCTGGGCGGGAGCAGGAAGACGAGCGTCGCGCTCGGATCGGCGGCGCGCACTTGGCGGGCGCCTTGGAGGTCGATCTCCAGCAGGACCGTCCGGCCCGCGGCCAGCGCCTCCTCGATGGGCGCTCGTGGGGTGCCGTACCGGTACTTGTTGTGCACGGTCGCGTGCTCGAGGAGAGCGTCGGACGCGACCATCTCGTCGAAGCCGGCGTCGTCCACGAAGAAGTAGTGCTCGCCCTCCACCTCGCCGGGTCGCGGAGGACGCGTCGTCGCCGACACCGAGAGCAGGATCTCGGGATGGTGCTCCTTGACGTGCGCCGCGACCGTGCCCTTGCCGACGGCGGTGGGCCCCGCCAGCACGATGAGCCGGCTGCGGTCGGCTCGGGGCCGAGGTTCCGGCAGACGGTCGTCGAGCCACGCGCTCAGGGCGCGGCGCTGACGGACGCCCAGTCCCCCGACCCGTTTCACCGGCGAGATCCCGAGCTGGGCCAGGACACGGTCGCGCTTGCCCTCACCGATCGCGGGGATCGCCGTCAGGAATTCAGGAACGCGCATCGTCCCCGCGGGCGACGCGGGGTCGGCCGATGCCCGCCGCATGACCTCCTGGGGCGTCACCACTCGCGTCGCGATGTCCCGCTTCAGACTCGCCCGGGCGCGGCGGGCGGCGACGGCCTTGCGCGAGGCGGCGACCCGGTCCACCTCCGGCGGGTGCGTCGAGTCAGCCACCGAGGGCCTCCCGGTACGCGGCGGCCCGCTCCGAGACGCGCGCCGCGACGCGGTCCGCTCCGACGGCCAGGATGCTCCGGCTCTCGCTCGCGATGACCAACGGCGCCGCACTCCCGAACCTCGGCCTGAGATCCCTGGGACTCGCGCCCTGGTGACCGAACCCCGGAGCGAGGATCGGGGCCTCCGGGGCCAGGGTCGACAGGCCTGCATCGTGCCAATCCACCGTCGCTCCGATGACGAATCCGATGTCGGCCCACTGGCCCTCCGGCGTCGTGCGAGCGTTGCGCTCCGACACGTCCGCGACGATCCCGGCCGAGACCGTCCGACCATCCGCCATCCGCGCCCGCTGTGCCGTGAAAGCGTCCGGATTGCTCGTCGCTGCCAGGACGAGGACGCCCTTCCCTCCGCGGGCGGCGAGCTGGAACGTCCCCTCGAGCGTGCCGACGCCGAGGAAGGGGTTCACGGTCACGGCATCCGACTCCAGTGGCGCGCCGGGCGTGAGCCACGCCTCCCCGTACGCGTCCATCGTCGTGCCGATGTCGCCGCGCTTGGCATCCGCGATCACGATCAGCCCCGACTGTCGCGCGGCGGCGATCACCTGCTCCAGAGCCCGCAGTCCGGAGGAGCCGTAGCGCTCGAAGAAGGACACCTGGGGCTTGACGACGCCGACGCGCCCGGCGGCCCCGTCGACGACGCGCAGTCCGAACTCCCGGGCACCCTGCGCGGACACGTCGAGCCCCCACTCCTCGAGGAGGGAGGCGTGGGGGTCGATGCCCACGCACAGCGGCCCGTACTCGTCGAGCGCCGCGCGCACCCGCTGTCCGAAGGTCGTCACGCGCGCACCGCCCGATCTGCGGCGTACTCCTGGAGGCTGCGCACCTCGAACCCGTCGCCCATCGCATCCAGGGCGCTCACCGCGGCCCCGAGCGTCGCGATCGTCGTGAACAGCGCCTTGTCGGCGGCCACGGCCGCGGCGCGGATCTCGTAGCCGTCGGCCCGCGCCGACATGCCGCTGGGCGTGTTCACCACCATGTCGATCTCGCCCGCGTTGATGAGGTCGACGATGTTCGTCTCGCCCGACGCGGTGGTCTCGCTGAACTTGTTGACCACGGCGACGTCGATGCCGTTGCGACGGAGGATCTCGGCGGTGCCCTCGGTCGCCACCAGCGTGTAGCCGAGCTGCTGGAGACGGTGGGCCGGCAGGATCACCGCCCGCTTGTCCCCGTCCGCGACCGAGATGAAGACGGTGCCCGAACGCGGCATCCCGCCGTATGCGGCCTCCTGGCTCTTCGCGAACGCCATCGGGAAGGCCCGGTCGATGCCCATCACCTCGCCGGTCGAGCGCATCTCGGGACCGAGCACGGAGTCGACCGTTTTGCCGTCCTTCGTGCGGAACCGCTTGAACGGGAGCACCGCCTCCTTCACCGAGACCGGCGCATCGAGGGGGACGCGCGAGCCGTCCACCTCCGGGAGGAGTCCCTCGGCCCGCAGCTCGGCGATGGTGGCGCCCGCCATGATCCGCGATGCGGCCTTGGCCAGCGGGATGCCCAGCGCCTTCGACACGAACGGCACCGTGCGGCTCGCGCGCGGATTGGCCTCGATGACGTAGAGCACGCCGGCGCTCACCGCGAACTGCACGTTCAGCAGCCCGCGCACCCCGACGCCCTCGGCGATGCCGCGGGTGGCGTCGCGCACGCGGTCGATCTCGGTGCGGCCGAGGCTCACCGGCGGCAGCGTGCAGCTCGAGTCGCCGGAGTGGATGCCCGCCTCCTCGAGGTGCTCCATGACGCCGCCGATGTACAGCTCCTCGCCGTCGAACAGCGCATCGACGTCGATCTCGATCGCGTCGTCGAGGAAGCGGTCGACGAGGAGCGGCATCCCTGGACCGATGATGGCCTGATCGGCGATGCGCACGAAGTAGTCGCGCAGGCTCGCGGTGTCGTAGACGATCTCCATGCCGCGCCCGCCGAGCACGAAGCTGGGCCGGACGAGGACGGGGTAGCCGATGTCCTCGGCGACGGCGACGGCACCGTCGACGTCCGTGGCGGTGCCATGGCGCGGGGCGACGAGGCCCGCGTCGTCCAGGATGCCGCTGAACAGGCCCCGCTCCTCGGCGAGGTCGATCGCGGCGGGGCTCGTGCCGAGGATCGTGTATCCCGCATCCTCGATCCCCTTCGCGAGCCCGAGCGGGGTCTGTCCACCGAGCTGGCAGATGACGCCGAGGATCGTCCCGGAGCGCGACTCGGCGTGCAGCACCTCGAGCACGTCCTCGAGCGTGAGCGGCTCGAAGTACAGCCGGTCGGACGTGTCGTAGTCCGTCGACACGGTCTCCGGGTTGCAGTTCACCATCACGGTCTCGTACCCCGCCGCGGAGAGCGCGAAGGAGGCGTGCACGCAGGAGTAGTCGAACTCGACGCCTTGCCCGATGCGGTTCGGGCCCGACCCGATGATGACGACCTTGGTGCGCTCGGACGGCTCCACCTCGGTCTCGTGGTCGTAGCTCGAGTAGTGGTATGGGGTCAGCGCGGGGAACTCCCCCGCGCACGTGTCGACCGTCTTGTACACCGGCCGCACGTCGAGCGCGTGACGCACCCCGCGGACGTCGGCTTCGGTCTCGTCGCGCAGCTGGGCGATCTGCGCGTCCGAGAAGCCGTGATCCTTCGCGATGCGCAGGGTCTCGGCATCCAGCTCACCCGCGGTGCGCACGAATTCCGCCACCTCGTTGATGAGGACGATCTGATCCAGGAACCACGGGTCGATCTTCGTCGCCTCGAAGAGCTCCTCGGCGGTCGCGCCCTTGCGCAGGGCCTGCTGCACGAGCACGATGCGACCGTCGGTCGGTCGACGCGACTCCGCGACGAGCTCCGCGGCCGACCGCGCCTCGTCGCCCCAGTGGAAGCTCGACCCGCGCTTCTCGAGCGAGCGCAGCGACTTCTGGAGCGCCGTGGTGAAGTTGCGGCCGATCGCCATCGCCTCGCCGACGGACTTCATGGTCGTCGTCAGGGTCGTGTCGGCCGCCGGGAACTTCTCGAAGTTGAACCGCGGCACCTTCACGACGACGTAGTCGAGCGTCGGCTCGAAGCTCGCCGGCGTGACTTTCGTGATGTCGTTCGGGATCTCGTCGAGGCGATAGCCGATCGCGAGCTTCGCGGCGATCTTCGCGATCGGGAAGCCGGTCGCCTTCGAGGCCAGCGCCGACGAACGCGAGACGCGCGGGTTCATCTCGATCACGATGATCCGGCCGTTCGCCGGATCGACCGCGAACTGGATGTTGCAGCCGCCCGTGTCCACCCCGACGGCGCGGATGATGTCGATCCCGATGTCGCGGAGCTTCTGGTACTCCCGGTCGGTGAGCGTCAGAGCGGGGGCGACGGTGATCGAGTCGCCGGTGTGGACGCCGACCGGATCGACGTTCTCGATGGAGCACACCACCACCGTGTTGTCGGCGGTGTCGCGCATGAGCTCGAGCTCGTACTCCTTCCACCCGAGGATCGACTCCTCCAGCAGCACCTCGTGCGTCGGGGAGTCGTGCAGGCCGGCGCCGGCGATGCGGCGGAGGTCCTCCTCGTCGTAGGCGAAGCCGGAGCCCAGGCCCCCCATCGTGAAGCTGGGTCGCACCACGAGCGGGTATCCCAGCTCGGCGGCGGCCGCCAGGCAGTCGTCCATGGAGTGGGCGATGCGGGATGCCGCGACCTCCGCGCCCGCCTCGATGACGAGCTCCTTGAAGATCTGGCGGTCCTCGCCCTTGCGGATGGCGTCGACCTTCGCGCCGATGAGCTCCACCCCGTACTTGTCGAGGATCCCCTGCTCGTGCAGGGCCATCGCGGCGTTGAGCGCCGTCTGGCCGCCGAGGGTCGGGAGGATCGCGTCGGGCTTCTCCTTCGCGATGATCGTCTCGATGACAGCCGGCGTGATCGGCTCGATGTACGTGGCGTCCGCGAAGTCCGGGTCGGTCATGATCGTCGCCGGGTTCGAGTTGACGAGGATGACGCGCACGCCCTCCTCGCGCAGCACGCGGCAGGCCTGCGTCCCCGAGTAGTCGAACTCGCACGCCTGGCCGATCACGATCGGGCCGGAGCCGATCACGAGGACCGAGTGGATTTCGTCGCGCTTAGGCATTCTTCTCCTTCAGGGTCGCGACGACGAGGTCACGGAAGCGGTCGAACAGGTAGTTGGCATCGTGCGGCCCGGCGGCCGCCTCCGGGTGGTATTGGACCGAGAAGGCCGGGATGTCGAGGGCGCGCAGACCCTCGACGACATCGTCGTTCAGACCGACGTGGCTGACCTCCACGCGGCCGTAGCCGTTCGGGCTGGCCACCTCGCCCTCGATGGGCGCGTCGACGGCGAAGCCGTGGTTGTGGGCGGTGATCTCCACCCGGCCGGTCTGCTTGTCCAGCACCGGCTGGTTGATGCCCCGATGGCCGAACGGGAGCTTGTAGGTGCCGAATCCGAGCGCGCGCCCCAGCAGCTGGTTGCCGAAGCAGATCCCGAAGAACGGCAGCCCGTCGTCGAGCACGCCGCGCAGCAGCTCGACGTGGTCGTCGGATGCCGCGGGATCCCCCGGCCCGTTGGAGTAGAACACCGCCACCGGATCGATGCCGCGCAGCTCCTCGATCGTCACGTTCTGCGGCAGCACGTGCACCTCGAAGCCGCGCGCGGCGAGATTGTCCACGGTCGACTGCTTGACCCCGAGATCGAGCACGGCGAGCGGACCGATGCGCTCCCCCTGCGCGGGGGTGACCTGTGCGGTCGAGACCGACACCTCGGCGGACAGGTTGCGGCCGGCCATGGCGGGCGCCTCACGCACGATGCGCAGCTGCTCCTCCGGGTCGACGGCGGCGGCCGCGCCGGAGAAGATCCCGCCGCGCATGCTGCCGGCGGCGCGGATGTGGCGCGTCACCGCGCGTGTGTCGATGCCGCTGATGCCGACGATGTCGTCGGTGACGAGGGCGTCGTCGAGCGACTGGTCCGCGCGCCAGTTCGACACCAGGCGCGAGGGGTCGCGCACGATGTAGCCGGCGACCCAGATACGTCGCGACTCCGGGTCCTCGGCGTTCATCCCGGTGTTGCCGATGTGGGGAGCGGTCTGCAGGACGATCTGGCCCGCGTAGGACGGATCGGTCAGGGTCTCTTGGTAGCCGGTCATCCCGGTGGCGAAGACCACCTCGCCGAGGGTGGTCCCGTGCGCACCGTAGGCGCGGCCGGGGTGGCGGCTGCCGTCCTCGAGGACGAGCACGGCGGGGTCGCGGCTGAAGAGGGTCACGCTTCTTCTCCAAGGGCAGAGGAGGTGGGCAGGATCGGGCGGATGGCCTGCGTCAGCGCGGCGGCCGAGGCATCCTGGGGGCGGAGATAGGTGTCGACGATCGGACCGGCGTCCGTCCGCCAGCTCACGCGGGTGAGACCGTCCTTCTCGACGACGCGGTCGATCGCGACGTTGGCCTGATCGACGTCGACAAGGCGGTCGCGGGAGAGCACGATGCGCTGCTGACCGGTCAGATCGAGCGCGATGCCGGCATCGGTCACCGTGATGCCCGCGCGGGAGCGGAACCCCAGTCCGCGGATCGCGAGGCGCTCCAGCGGCTGATCGTGTGCGGTCGTGGCGACGTAGAGCCCGTCGAACGACGCGGACACGGCGGCACCGGCCGGCAGTTCGCCCCGGGGCGCCGTGATCCCCGCATCCCGTCGGCTCCGACGGCGCCATCCCCACGCCATGAGGACGAAGGCGACGATGACGACGCCGACGACGATCAGGACCGCGCTCTCCCGGCTCACGCGCCCACCCCCGTCTCGACGGGGCGGCCCTCCGCGACGGTGGGGCGCCCCTGGTGGACGGTCCACACCACGCGTCCGGGCAGCTCCCGGTCGACGTAGGGCGAATTGCGGCTCCTGCCGCGAAGGTCTCCGGTCGTGAATGTGCCGCGGGCCTCCGCGTCGTAGAACGTGAGCTCCGCGGGCTCGCCCGCCGCGATCGGGCGGCCATGGCCGGCGAGGCGCCCGATGCGTGCGGGCACGCGCGACATCACGCGCGCCACGTCCGCCCAGTCCAGGAGCCCCGTGTCGACCATGGACTCGTGCACCACCCGCAGAGCCGACTCGAGTCCGACCATGCCGTTCGCCGCGGCCTGCCACTCGCAGGACTTGGCCTCGGCGGGATGCGGGGCGTGGTCGGTGGCGACGATGTCGATCGTGCCGTCGGCCAGTCCCTCCCGCACCGCGAGGACGTCCTCCTCCCGGCGGAGCGGAGGATTGACCTTGTATCTCGCGTCGTAGCCGCGCACGAGCTCGTCGGTGAGCAGCAGGTGGTGCGGGGTGACCTCCGCCGTGACGTCGATGCCGCGACGCTTCGCCCAGCGGACGATCTCGACCGACCCGGCGGTCGAGAGGTGGCACACGTGCAGCCGGGATCCGACGTGCTCGGCGAGCAGCACGTCGCGGGCGATGATGGACTCCTCCGCCACGGCCGGCCAGCCGGCGAGGCCGAGCTCGGCCGAGACGGCGCCCTCGTTCATCTGCGCGCCCTCGGTCAGGCGGGGCTCCTGCGCGTGCTGGGCGATGACGCCGTCGAAGGCCTTCACGTACTCGAGCGCTCGCCGCATGATGAGCGGGTCCCACACGCAGAAGCCGTCGTCGCTGAACACCCGCACCCGGGCACGGGACGACGCCATCGCGCCGAGCTCGGCGAGTCGCTCGCCGCGCTGCCCCACCGTGACGGCCCCGATGGGCTGCACCGTCACGAGGCCCGCCGCCTCGCCCAAGGCCAGCTCCTGCTCGACGACGCCGGCGGTGTCGGCCACGGGCGACGTGTTCGGCATCGCGAAGACGGCCGTGTATCCGCCGCCCGCGGCGGCGCGCGAACCGGTCAGCACCGTCTCGGATGCCTCATAGCCGGGTTCGCGCAGGTGGGTGTGGAGGTCGACGAGGCCCGGGAGTGCGATGAGGCCGTCCGCGTCGATCACCTGCGCGCCTGCCCGGCTGAGCGCCGCGCCGACCGCCGCGATGCGGCCGTCCGCGACGAGGATGTCCGCCGCCGCGCCGCCGTCGATGCGGGCGCCCCGGAACAGGAGGATCTCGGTCATCGTGTCTCCTCCTTGTCGTTCGTGTCCGCACCCGCGCCGCGCTCGCCGGCCAGCAGCAGGTACAGCGCAGCCATGCGCACGGACACCCCGTTGGTCACCTGGTCGAGCACCGTCGAACGTGCCGAGTCCGCGGCCTCCGCGGAGATCTCCAGCCCGCGGTTCATGGGCCCCGGATGCATCACCATGCTATCCGGCGGGAGGGCGGCGGCGCGTTCGGGGTCGAGCCCCCAGCGGCGGGAATACTCCCGTTCAGTGGGGAAATAGGCGGCGTTCATCCGCTCGAGCTGAATGCGCAGCATCATGAGGGCGTCCGGCTCGTCGGCGATCGCGGCATCGAGGTCGTAGCCGACGCGCACCGGCCACGCGGACAGGTCCTGCGGGATGAGCGTGGGCGGTGCGACGAGCGTGACCTCCGCTCCGAGCGTGCTCAGCAGCCACACGTTGGACCGCGCCACCCGGGAGTGCAGGATGTCGCCGACGATCGTGACGCGCATGCCGCCGAGGTCCCGCCCTCTGCTGTCGGGGCCGAACCGCCGCTTGCGCAGTGTGTAGGCGTCGAGGAGGGCCTGCGTCGGGTGCTCGTGCGTCCCGTCGCCGGCGTTCACCACCCCGGCGCTGATCCAGCCGCTCGTGGCGAGCGTGCGAGGTGCTCCCGAAGAACCGTGGCGGATGACCACCGCGTCCGCGCCCATGGCCTGGAGCGTCTGCGCCGTGTCCTGCAGCGACTCCCCCTTGGACACGCTCGATCCCTTGGCGGAGAAGTTGATCACGTCCGCGCTCAGTCGCTTCGCGGCGGCCTCGAACGAGATCCGAGTGCGGGTCGAGTCCTCGAAGAACAGGTTGACGACCGTCTTGCCGCGCAGCGTCGGCAGCTTCTTGACCTCGCGCTGCTGCGTCTCGGCCATGTCCTCGGCGACGTCGAGGATGCGCAGCGCATCCGCGCGGGTCAGCGTCTTCGTGTCGAGCAGGTGCTGCATCGCGATCAGTGCCCCTCGATCGTGACGGACTCTTCGCCGTCCGTCTCGGCGAGGCGCACGTTCACGCGCTCGTCGCGAGAGCTGGGCAGGTTCTTCCCGACGAAGTCGGGGCGGATCGGCAGCTCCCGATGCCCTCGGTCGACGAGGGCGGCCAGTCGCACCGCCGCGGGCCTGCCGATGTCCTGCACGGCGTCGAGCGCCGCGCGGATCGTCCGCCCGGAGAAGAGGACGTCGTCGACGAGGACGACGGTCCTGCCGTCGATGCCGCCCGGAGGGATCTGGGTGGGCTGCGGCGCCCGCGTCGGATGGCGGTGCAGGTCGTCGCGGTACATCGTGATGTCCAGCGATCCGACGGGGACGGCGAGACCACCGAACTCGGAGACGAGCGCGCCGATGCGCTCGGCGAGGGTCACCCCCCTGGTGGGGATGCCGAGGAGGATCAGGTCCTGCGGGCCCCTGTTGGACTCGAGGATCTCGTGGGAGATCCGCGTCAGTGCCCGGGCGATGTCGGCCTCGTGCAGCACGGTTCGCGTGCTCATCCGCCGCTCCCTTCTCCGCCTCACGGGACGGGGTTAAAGGTTGCTGTGCTTCCCGTCCAGCCTACCCGGTCCGCGACCCGATCCCGATCTCCTCCGCGGTGGTCTGCGGGGCGAGGAGCCAACGCACGCCGAAGCGGGAGATCATGAGGACGACGATGAGTCCGGTCACAGACCAGAACCCGCCCAGGCGCACGGCATCCCCGAAGACGAGGTCGACCAGCTCCAGGACGAGGAGCTTGCTCGCAGGCAGGAGGAGCACCAGCAGGACCACCGCCACGATGCGCCGCAGGACGGTGGGCGCGGTGCGGATCCGGCCGACCACCCAGGACTTGGCGCGCAGCACAGCCTCGAGGACGAGCTTCAGCAGGACGGCGGTCAGCAGCGACAGGGTGAAGGTCTCGCTGAGGACGCCGGGCACGAACTGCACGGCGAGGTTGAGAACCGTGACGTAGACGAACACGTCGACCACGTGGAGGGGGTCGATCGGGCGTGCGGGCCGCCTCCGCCCGCCGCGCTCAGGCAGCGGGCACCGTCGCGTCGTCGTCGGCGGCGCGGGTGGAGCGGATCGGATGCCCCTGGCTGGTGAGGCACCGGCCGCTGGCCAGGTCCCACTTCCAGTCGTGCAGGCTGCACGTGAGCACGCCGTTCTCGATCTTGCCCGTCTTGGTCAGATCGGCCCGCAGATGCGGGCACCGCCGCTGCACGACCCAATCCCCCAGCTGCGCGTCCTCGGTCTGGTCGGTCTGTTCGGAGTACCAGTTCTCGACGTACTCGATGCGGTCCCGCGACAGGCACTTGAGGAACGTGGTGAGGAACTCGTTGAACTTGCCGCTGCGCCCGACCTCGAACTGCATCGACAGGAAGATCGAGTTCGACCAGTCGATCTCGTGGTCGCGGATGTTCGTCGAGACGAGGTCGGCGGGGATCGTGTACCAGTAGATGCACTCCTCGCCGGCGTACTCGCGGACCTTCGCGCGGGGGAAGTCCACGACCATGTCGAGGTCGCCGATGCGGAAGCGGACGTTCCCGCCGACGCCGTCGCGGATCGTGCGCCCCCGGCGCAGCAGCGGCTCCCACCACTCCTTGATCGCGGCGAGCATCTCTTCCGGAGGCAGCACCGCGGCCCGCGTGGCCTCCTCGGCGGCGATCTCGTCCTGGCGGGAATCCCGCTGCGCGGCGAGGTATGCCCACTTGTCTCCGAAGACGTGCTCGATCTCGTCCTCGCTGTAGAGCGTCTGGGTGACCGAGATCTCGCCACCGCTGAGGTCCACCTGCGTGCCCGGGACGAACAGGTACCCCTTCTGCGCCGGACGCTCCTGCGCCATGTGCGCGAGGAACTGCCGCTGGTCGGTGAAGATCGAGTCGTCCTCGAGTCCGAAGCCGTTGAAGCGGAACAGCTCCTCGCGCAGGAACATCGGCGGTCCCGCCATCGGGAACACGTGCGCGGCGTCGACCTTCTCGATGTAGTACATGGCGCGCTTGTTCTGCGCCTCCCGCTTGAGGCGCGCGAAGTTCTGCTTCGCGCCCTGCTCGAGGTCGTAGACCATCGGCCACCAGATGGCTCCCGACACCTGCGTGAAGTAGGCGTCCGGCTTGCTGAAGCCGAGCAGGCGCTCGAGATCGAGCGGGTGCGAGTCGTTCTGGTTCAGGATGCTGGCGGTGCCGTCGTCGACGCTCAGCGACGAGTCGCCGATGGGGCCGTCGCTGGGCGCGCGCAGCGGCGTGACCATGAGCGTGAGGTCACCGAACTCGAGCGGCACGCCGGCCTGGGTGTAGATGATGTTGTCGTAGCCGAGCCCCCGCAGATCGGTCTCGAGGTCGTCGGTCGGATACTCCGGGAGCAGGACCTTGATGTCCTTGGGCACGTACCGCTGCATCAGCGCGGGGTCGAAATGATCGCGGTGGCGGTGGGAGACGTAGAGGAAGTCCGCGTTGCCGAACCGCTCCCAGTCGAGCCCGCGGTTGTTCGGGAAGGGGAACCACGAGCCGAAGAAGGTGGGGCCGATCACGGGGTCGCAGAGGATGCTGCCGCCTGCCGTCTCGATGAACATTCCGGCGTGGCCCAGGCCCGTGATCCTCATGCGCTCCTCCTGTGTCGAACCGCCCCGAGTCTACGTGGCGGCACCCGAGGGGACGGTGAGGGGCGCCGTGAGAAACCCGATCACTCCTCGAAGAGACCCCGGAGGTCGTCGGCGGTCAGCGAACGTGCGAAGAGGTCGTCGTCGTCCATGACCGACCGGAACAGTCGCGCCTTGCGCCCTTGCAGCGCCATGACCTTCTGCTCGATCGTGCCCTCCGCGATCATGCGATAGACCATGACCCGTCGGGTCTGACCGATCCGATGCGTGCGGTCGACCGCCTGCGCCTCCGCCGCCGGGTTCCACCACGGGTCGAGCAGGAAGACGTAGTCGGCTTCGGTCAGGGTCAGTCCGAAACCGCCCGCCTTCAGGCTGATCAGGAAGACCGGCGCATCGCCCGCGCGGAACGCGTCGATCACCTCGTCGCGTCGCCGCGTCGACCCGTCCAAGCGGACGAAGCGGATCCCCGCGTCGTCGAGCCGTCGCTCTGCGAGGTCGAGGAACGACGTGAACTGGCTGAACACGAGCGCGCGGTGGCCTTCGGCGACGACCTCGTCGAGCTGCTCGAGCAGCGCGTCGAGCTTGGCGGACGGGATGTGGGCCTGCTCGGGGTCGACCAGAACCGGAGCGAGGCTCAGCAGGCGCAGCAGCGTGAGCGAGCGGAAGACGATGAAGCGCTGCCTGTCCAGGTCGTCGAGCAGGCCGAGGATCTTCTGCCGTTCCCGTTGCAGGATCGTGTCGTAGAGGAGGCGGTGCGCGGGCGCGAGCTCGACCAGCAGCTCCTGCTCCTGCCGGGGCGGGAGCTCCGTCGCCACCTGCTCCTTCGTGCGGCGCAGGACGAAGGGGCGGATCCGATGACGAAGCCGCGCCACCCGCCCCGCGCGGAACGGGGCGCCTTCCTGGTTCTCGGGGACCTTCCCGTTCTCGATCGGACCGATGTACTCCTCGCGGAACCGGCGTGCCGACGGGAAGACGCCCGGCGAGGTGAGCGACAGGATCGCCCAGAGCTCGGCGAGACCGTTCTCCAGCGGCGTCCCCGTCACCGCGTATGTCACGTCCGCCCGCATCGCCGCCGCGGCCCGATGCAGTCGCGTCCGCGGATTCTTCACGAACTGCGCCTCGTCGAGGACGAGTCCTGCCCATTCCACGGCGGCGAACTCGTCCTCCGCGAGTCGGAGCAGCGCGTAGGAGGTCACGATCACGTCGGCGCGCGCGGCGGCGTCCGCCACGGTCTCGTCGCGACGGCGTCGCGTGGCGTCGATCCCGACCACGCGCAGCTCGGGGAGGAACCGCGCGGCCTCGGCCCGCCAGGTGGAGACCACCGAGGTGGGGGCGACGACGAGGAACGGCTTCGTCTCGCCCGTCTCCCGCGCGTACGCGATCAGTGAGAGCAGCTGCAGGGTCTTGCCGAGGCCCATGTCATCCGCGAGGACGCCGCCCAGCCGGTGGCGCCACAGGAACGAGAGCCAGTCGAATCCGGCGCGCTGGTAGGGCCGGAGCCGCGCGCGCAGCGCCTTCGGCGGGTCGGTGGCCTCCACGCCGTCGACGTCGCGCAGGCCCGCCGCGGTGGCGCGCCAGGCGACGGCGGGCTCGGAGACGTCGGCCAGATCCTCGAAGTCGGCCCACATCGCGATCTGGTACCTGCTGATGCGGGGGCCGGTCTCCCACTCGGCGACGTCGCCGGCCTCGTCGATCAGATCGCGGAGGCGGTCGAGAGCGGGGTGCGCGAGGGAGAAGTAGCGCCCGTCGGACAGCAGCATCCTCTTGCGGCGCTGCGCCAGGGCGGTGAACAGCGGGGTGAAGGGGATGCTCCTCCCGTCGATCCGGACGATGACGCCCAGGTCGAACCAGTCGGGATCCGGGCTGTCGACCGTGGTGACGGTGATCTCGGGAGCGCCGCTGAGCTCCTCATACGGTCGTCGTCGGCCCTGGACCTCGACGCGGACGCCCCGTGCGCGCTCGAGTACGGGGAGGATGCGGGCCGAGAACTCCGCCGTGTCCGCGCCGCGCAGCGTACCCATCGCGGAGAACGGCAGATCGGATGCCCCGCTCCACGCCCGTTCGAGTCGGGCGCGGACGGCGCTCTCCCCTGCCGCGTCGCGATCGGGGTCCGAACCACTGGCATACGGGAGGCGGCCCACCCCCGGGTACTCCCACTCCACGACGTACTGGACCGCGTCCCTTGAACCGAACCGCGCGGAGACGACCAGCTGCGGTGGAGGCGGATCGGGGAGCCGCACGCCCTCCGCGGCGGTCACGACCGCGCGCCGCGCGAGTCGCGGATAGGCATCGCGCAGGAACTCGGATGCCTCGGCGGCCGGAATGTCGATCCCCTCGGGCTGATGCAGCGCCGCGAGGGTCGGATCGCTCAGGGCGACGGGGGCGAGCGTCAGCGAGATGCGGTCGGCGGCTGCGGCGACGACGTACACCCCCGTCTGCGCGACCGGCCGCACGATGTCCGCGTCGCGCCGCTCACCGTCGACCGTCGTCCGCGGTCGCAGGCTCAGTCCGCGGCGTCGACCGGGACCGATCTCGAGCACGATCGTCGCGGAGGTCGCCAGGTCGATCGACAGGTAGGGCTTCGTCGGGACGAACGCGACACCCGCCGCGGTGCCGCGGGCGAGGTGCGGCCACAGCAGAGCGGACTCGACGGTGTCGAGGGTGATCCACTCGGAGGTGTCGGTGAACGAGCCGAGCGCCCGCACGTCATGGGCGATGCTGTACAGCTCGGCGAGCCACCGGGCCGCGACGGGGTCGAACGGCGTGCCGGGTCGCCGCACCGCATCCCACGAGACATCGCCCTTCACCCACTCCCCTGTGCTGGCGCTGGCCATGAGCGGCCGCAGCCCGACGAGCAGGTCGCCACGCCCGATGGCCAGGCCGCGGGGCGTGACGGGGTCCACACGCCGTGGTGCCCACTCGCCCGCACGGAACGGGCTGCGCCGGCGGAGCTCGACTCCGAGCGCGAGCGGAGTGCGGGTCGGCGCGGGCGCCGGATCGGGCAGCAGGTCGCGCCAGGACGGGCCGGACATGCGGTCCATCCTGTCAGCGACTCCGGACGTCGGTGTGAGCGGTCAGGAGGCCCGCGCGATGCGCGCGAGCACGCCGTGGACGAACGCCCCCGAGTCGTCGGTCGAGAACTCCTTCGCGAGCTCGACGGCCTCGTCGATCGCCACCGCGGTCGGCACGTCGTCGTTGTGGAGGATCTCCCACGTGCCGATGCGGAGCACGGCACGGTCCACCGCCGGCATGCGGGCGAGGGACCAGTCCTTGGCGAACGTCGTGATCTGCTCGTCGATCTCGTCCCGGTGGTCGATCACGCCGTCGACGATGTCCCGCGCGTAGAGCCAGGACGACTCCCGGGCCGGCTCGTTGGCCGCGCGACGCGCTTCGGCCGCGAGGACCGTCGCGAGGTCGTCGCCGCGGACGTCGGCCTGGAAGAGGATGTCCAGCGCGCGTTTGCGCGCCTTGGTGCGTGCGCTCATGCCGGGTGGGCGCCCGGCTCAGTTCACGCGGCCGAGGTAGTCGCCCGTGCGGGTGTCGACCTTGACCTTCGTGCCGGTCTCGAGGAAGAGCGGGACCTGGATCTCGTAGCCGGTCTCGACGGTCGCGGGCTTGGTGCCCGCGGACGAGCGGTCGCCCTGGAGGCCGGGCTCGGTGTACGTGATCTCGAGGACGACCGACGCGGGCAGGTCGATGTACAGCGGGTTCCCGTTGTTGAGCGCGATCGTGACCTGCTGGTTCTCGAGGAGGAAGTTGGCCGAGTCGCCCACGGTCGCCGCGGGGATGGTGATCTGGTCGTAATCGGCGGTGTCCATGAACACGTAGCCGTCGCCGTCGTTGTACAGATAGGTGAAGTCGCGTCGGTCGACGTTCTCGATCTCGACCTTGGCCCCCGCGTTGAACGTCCGGTCGACGACCTTGCCCGTGAGGATGTTCTTGAGCTTGGTGCGCACGAACGCACCGCCCTTTCCGGGCTTGACGTGCTGGAACTCCACGACGCCCCAGAGCTGCCCGTCGATGTTGAGGACGACGCCGTTCTTGATGTCTGCGGTCGATGCCATGCGTGTACGAGTCCGTTCGTGAGGTTCCCGGGCCGAGCGGCCCAAGGATCGATTCTACGGGATGCGCCCGTCGGACTCCGGGCGCGGCCGGACGAGCGGCAGGAACACCTCGTCCACGATGGCGACGAGCTCCTCATCGGGGAGGGGCTTGGCTGTCATGAGGAGGTCGTGACGGAACAGATCGACCGCGACGGAGCGCACGCGGCTGGTCAGCGCGGCGGGATCCGCTTCGCCCCGGGAGACGGCGCGCGCGAGGATCTCGTCCATGGTCCTCCCCGCGCGCTCTCCGAATGCCTGCTGCCGGACATCCGCGAAGGTCCGTCCGGAGTCGGCGTAGTACGCGCCCATGAACACGCTCAGCAGCGGCGCGATCGTGCTGCGTTCGACGTTGGATCGCCGCAGGAGGATGAGCATGTCCTCACGCAGGTCCCCGGTGTCGGGCACCTCGGTCCTGCCCTGGTTCAGACCGTGGGCGAGCGTCGCCTCGAGCAGCGACTCGCGATCGGGCCATCGTCGGTAGATCACCGAGCGACTCGTCCCCGCCCGATCCGCCACGGCGTCGATCGTGAACGCCGGATATCCGCCCTCGAGGACCTGCTCCCATGCAGCCGCCAGTATCGCCGCCTCGAGTTCCTCTCCTCTTCGGCGCCGAGGTCGCGGGTCCGGCTCAAGATTCATTTGTGTATCTTATCGCGCCGACATACACTGCGCATTAGATACACGTCCGTATCTTAAGGAGGAATCCCCCATGGCCGAGGCATCGACTCCCCGCATTCCCCGCCAGGCGGTCGTCACCGCACTCGTGCTGGTGGTGGGCGGCCTCGCCGTCATCTTCGACAGCACGATCATGAGCATCGCGCTCAAGACGCTCGCCCTCGACCTGCACGTGCCGGTCGGCACGATCCAATGGGTCACCACCGCGTATCTCCTCGCGCTCGGCGTCGCGATCCCGATCGTGGGGTGGGCTCAGGCGCGGCTGGGCGGCAAAAAACTGTGGATGATCGCACTGACGGTGTTCCTCGTCGCGTCCGTCCTCTGCAGTCTCGCGTGGGACGCACCGAGCCTCATCCTCTTCCGCGTCCTCCAGGGATTCGGCGGCGGCCTCATGATGCCGCTGATGGCGACGCTTGCGATCCAGCAGGTGCCCGGCGGCGCAGGACTCGGCCGGCTCATGGCCATGGTCAGCCTGCCCGCCGCTCTGGGGCCGATCCTCGGGCCCACGATCGGCGGGCTCATCCTGAACTTCCTCGACTGGCGATGGATCTTCTGGGTGAACGTCCCGTTCTGCCTGGTGGGACTCCTGCTCGCGTGGCGGTTCGTGCCGGCCGACGGGCCGCGCGGCCGGCCCGTGCTCGACGTGGTGGGTCTCGTGCTCGTTGCACCCGCGCTGGTCGGCGTCCTTTTCGGCCTCTCCAACGTGAGCAAGGACGGTGCCTTCTCCCGGGCGGACGTCTGGCTCCCGCTCGTGGGCGGCGCCCTCCTCCTCGGCGCCTTCGTCGTCAGCCAGGTGCGCCGGCCGCGGGTCGCCCTGATCGACGTCGGGCTGCTGCGCCGACGGTCCGTGGCCTCATCGAGCGCGGTCATGTTCCTCTCCGGCGCATCGCTCTACGGCGGCATGCTCCTGCTCCCGCTCTTCTTCCAGGTCGTCCACGGGAAGGATGCGCTGGCCGCCGCGCTCCTCCTGATCCCCCAGGGTGTGGGTGCGCTGCTCAGTCGCACCCTCGCGGGCCGGCTCACGGACGCCGTCGGAGCCCGGGTGGTCGCGATCGCCGGGTTCGTCGTGATGGGCGCGGCGACGATCCCGTTCGCGCTCGCCGGCGCCGGCACCGACGAGTGGTGGCTCGCGGGCGTGCTCGTGGTCCGCGGGTTCGGAATGGGTGCGGTGATGATCCCGGTGATGGCGGTCGCCTTCGTCGGACTGGAGCGCGACGCGGTCCCGCACGCGAGCATCATCACGCGCTTGGCGCAGCAGATCGGCGGCGCGTTCGGCACGGCCGTGCTCGCCGTGATCCTCGAGAGCGCCACGGGGTCGGCCCGTTCGATCGCCGAACTCGCGCACGGCTTCGACGTCGCCTTCTGGTGGGCCGTGGGCTTCACCGTCCTCGCGATCGCCGTGTGCGTGGCACTGCCTGCCAGACCGGCAGCGGTCAGCGCTGAGGAGCCTGCGCCGCGTGCGCCCGAACCGAGTGGAGACGAGCTCACGGCGCCGTAGCGGCGGTCAGCTCCGTCGTGCGGAAGTAGACCTGGAGATACGGCGGGTTCTGCGTCCCATAGATGCGGTCGAAGGCCACGTTGTCGTGCGGGGCGACGATGTCACCGTCCACGCCCCCGCGACCCGGCTCGATCACGACGCCCTTCGGGCAGAAGTAGATCGTGAAACCGCCGCCGGGCTGGTCGGGGATCGCGGCGGTGACGTAGCACGGCGGGCCGAATCCGTCGGTCCGTGGCGGGTCCAGGTTGGCCGCAGGCGCGTCATCGCCGAAGGCGACGCGCCCCGACGCGATCGTGAGACAGGTGGTCGGCTTGGCGGCTTCGCACCACGTGCCGGCGATCGCGTCGAACGGCGGCATGTCCGCGCCGCCCACGGCACGGATCAGGGTGATGGCGAAGTCGCACGCGTATCCGTTCGTGCCGCCGGGATGCACGCCGCCCGCCGTCGCTGTCCCGTGCACGACCCCCTCGGCGTCGAGCGTGGCCGTCACGTCCAGCGCGTCCTTCGTCGGGGACGATCGCGCGAGGTGGATGGTGACCGCCTCCCCCGCGAGCGTCGCGGGCCCCGTCAGCGCCGGCGCATCCGCGGCGGCCCCGGCGATCGACGGCGTGGTCGATGCGGTGCCGCTCTCGATGTGCACGATCCGCTGGGCGATGCCGATGCAGGGGGACGCGGAGTCGGCCACCTGGGCGATCCAGTCGCCGTCCAGTGTCGCCGCCGGCGTCGGCGACGCCGGCGAGGTCGCGCTCTTCGTCGGCGACGTGCCGCCACCGCTCGCACACGCCGTGAGGATCACCGCGCATACGACGACGGCCAGACCCCCCAGAGATCGGCCCATGGCGCACAGAGTACGACCGTGGCACGACGGCGTCAATCAGGACATCGGCAGGGGCCGTCGGCGATGTTCGCTCTGAGCGAACCGGGGGGCTCAGCCGTCCGCCAGACCCGTGATGACGTCGATGATCCGCGTGACCGCGGTCGCATATCCCGCCACGCCCTCGCCCACGACGTGTACAGCGGCGATGTCGGCGACATAGGAGAGCTGGCGGAAGGCCTCCCTGGTGCGCACATCCGAGATGTGCACCTCGGCGACCGGGAGCGCGACGCCCGACAACGCGTCCCGCAGGACGACCGAGGTGTGGGTGAGGCCGCCGGGGTTGATCACGATCCCCGCGCAGTCGAGCCGCGCATCGTGAATGGCGTCGATGAGCACGCCCTCGTGATTGCTCTGGACGGCGCGCACGTCGAAGCCTCGCGCGGACGCGGCATCCCTCGTGATCCTCTCGACGTCGGCGAGAGTGCTCGTCCCGTAGATCTCGGGTTCGCGGACGCCGAGCAGATTGAGGTTCGGGCCGTTCACCAGCAGCAGTCGCCGCGGCACGCTCATCGCCCCACCTCCTGGTACGCGGCGAACAGAAGGGATTCGTCGGGAGCCTGCAGAACAGTGGGGCGCGCGACGTCGTCGAGCACGATGAAGCGCAGCATCCCCCCGCGGCTCTTCTTGTCGCGCTGCATGGCGGCCAGCAGCTGCGGCCACGCCCCCGCCCGGTACTCCGTCGGGAGGCCGAGCATCGTGAAGATGTCGCGATGGCGCTGCACCACGTCATCCGAGAGGCGGCCTGCCAGCCGCGAAAGCTCGGCGGCGAAGACCATCCCCACCGAGATCGCGGCGCCGTGCCGCCAGCGGTAGCGCTCGGAATGCTCGATCGCGTGGCCCAGGGTGTGCCCGTAGTTGAGCACCTCGCGCAGCCCCGCCTCGCGGAGGTCCTCGCCGACGACGCGCGCCTTCATCTCGATCGCCAACTCGATGCAACGGCGGAACGCGGGCGTGACCGGGTCGACGGCCGCCTCCGGGTCCGCTTCGATGATGTCCAGGATCTCGGGGTACCAGATGAACCCCGCCTTCACGACCTCGGCGAATCCGGCAACCCGCTCGTTCGGCGAGAGGGTGTCGAGCAGATCGAGGTCGCACACGACGGCGCGGGGCGGCCAGAACGCGCCGACGAGGTTCTTCCCCTCGGCCGTGTTGACGCCGGTCTTGCCGCCGACCGCCGCGTCCACCATGCCCAGAACGGTGGTGGGCACCTGGACGAGCTCGACACCGCGCAGCCATGTCGCGGCCACGAACCCGGCGAGGTCGGTCACCGCTCCCCCGCCGAAGCCGACGACGGCATCGGTCCGGGTGAAGTCCGCCTGCCCCATCACCTGCCAGCAGAACGCCGCCACCTCGATCCGCTTCCCCTGCTCGGCGTCGGGGATCTCGGCGAGGAGCACCTCACGGTCGCCCCCGAGCGACGCACGCAGCGACTCCGCCTGCTGTGCGAGCGTGGGCGGGTGCACGACGAGGATCTTGCGCGCCGCGGGCGGCAGCACGGCACCGAGGCCCGACAGGATGCCGCGGCCGACGGTGATGTCGTAGGGACGATCGCCCGCCACGGAGATGGTGGTGGTCTCGGTCATGCGTCGCCTCCGGAGTGCGTGCGGTCGTCGTCCGCGGCGTCGAGCGCGCTCGCCTCGGTGTCGCGCACCCAGGACGCGATCCGCTCGACGATGTGCTGGATGTGGCCGGACGACGTGTCGAACCGGACGTCGGCGGTCTGCTCGTAGAGATCGCGCCGCGCGTCCATCACCGCGTTCCACCGGCTCATCGCGTCATCCCCCTGCAGCAGCGGTCGCGTCGAGTCATGGATCCGTCCGGCGACGGTGCGCTGGTCGACCGTGAGGAGGACGACGCGGTGAGCGAGGAGGTCCGCGCGCGTGCGGGGGTCCAGGATGGCGCCCCCGCCGAGCGCCACGATCCCGCCGCGGCGCAGCCCTGCCACGACCGCCTCCCGCTCGAGGGCGCGGAAGTGCGCCTCACCCGCGGACGCGAAGATGTCGGCGATGGGGCCGTGGTCGCGCACGACGGCGATGTCGGTGTCGAAGAACGTTGTGCCCAGCACTCGCGCGAGCTTGCGTCCGACGCTGGTCTTGCCGGCACCCATCGGGCCGATCAGCACGACAGCGCTCCCGCGGGTCGTCTCGCCGGGCGGTGTCGCGTCCACGGTCGCAGACGTCATGCCTCGAGGAGCGCCGGATCGCTCAGCGCCGCCGTCCGCAACGCGGCCGGGATGGCCGCCAGGTATGCCTCGAGGTTGCGACGTGTCTCGCCGACGCTGTCTCCGCCGAACTTCTCCAGGACCGCCTCGGAGAGCACGATCGCCACCATCGCCTCGGCGACCACGCCGGCGGCGGGGACGGCGCAGACATCGGATCGCTGGTGGTGCGCCGACGCGGTGTCTCCGGTGGCGACGTCGACGGTCCGCAGGGCGTGCGGCACGGTCGCGATCGGCTTCATGCCGGCGCGCACGCGGAGCAGGGTGCCGGTCGACATGCCGCCCTCGGTGCCGCCCGCGCGGTCGCTCGCGCGCGCGATGCCGTCCGCGGTCGAGAAGAGCTCGTCGTGCGCCTCCGATCCGCGGCGCCGCGTGGTCGCGAAGCCATCGCCGACCTCGACGCCCTTGATGGCCTGGATGCTCATGAGCGCTTGGGCGAGGCGTCCGTCGAGCCGGCGATCCCACTGCACGTGCGAGCCGAGCCCCGGAGGGACGCCGTACGCCAGCACCTCGACGACGCCGCCGAGCGTGTCGCCGTCCTTACGCGCGTCGTCGACCTCTGCCACCATCCGCGCCGAGGTCGCGGTGTCGAAGCACCGCAGCGGATCGGCGTCCAGCGCGTCCACGTCGTCGGGCGTGGGGAGGGCCGCGCTCGCCGGTGCCTCGACCGGGCCGATCGCGGTCGTGTGGCTCACGAGTCGGATGCCGAGCTCGCCGAGGAACGATCGAGCGATCGCGCCCAGCGCGACGCGGGCCGCCGTCTCACGGGCGCTGGCGCGCTCGAGGATCGGGCGCGCCTCGTCGAAGTCGTACTTCTGCATGCCCACCAGGTCGGCGTGCCCGGGGCGCGGGCGGGTCAGGGCCGCGCCGCGACCGCGCGAGCGGTCGGTCAGCTCGACGGGATCGGGACTCATCACCTCGACCCATTTGGGCCACTCGGTGTTGCCGATCCGCAGGGCGATGGGGCTTCCGAGGCTCAGCCCGTGGCGCACGCCGGCGGAGATCGTGAGCTCGTCCTCCTCGAACTTCATCCGCGACCCGCGCCCATATCCGAGCTTGCGACGCGCGAGATCGGCCTGGATCGCCGCGCGGGACACGGGGACGCCCGCCGGCAGTCCCTCCATCAGGGCGACCAGTTCGGGGCCGTGGGATTCGCCGGCCGTGAGCACGCGGAGCATGGTCCTAGTCTCCCATGTCGCTGTGCGCGTGATCGTCCGCGATGACCGCGCGCATCGCCGCCAGGACGGCGTCTTCCTCAGCGAGCGGGAGTTCCGCATCGCCGGAGACGAACACGCGCACCTGCAGGAGAGCCTGATGGAGAAGCATCCCGATCCCCGGGATCGCGCGACCCCCGGCCCGCTCCCACCCTCGCGCGAGCGCGGTCGGCCAGTGGCCGTACACGACGTCGTAGAGCGTGCCCCCCGCGGCGGCGAGGGCGTCCGCGGCCGCAGCGGACACGGCGGCGCCTCCGGGCAGTGCGGCGATCGTGAGCGGGACCTCTTCGTGGACGGACGCGTCGAGCGGCGCGACGGTCACCTGAGCTCCGAGTCGGTCGCCCAGCGTGCGCAGCGGTGCGACCGCTTCCGGACGGCGGGCGACGATGTCGATGTCGCGCACGCCGAGCGCCGACAGCGACACGAGCGCCGACGTGGCGGTGGCGCCCGCGCCGACGAGGCGCGCGGCGGTGATGTCGCCCACACCGTGTTCCCGCAGATCTCGGACGAGTCCGCCGACGTCGGTGTTGACGCCGAGCAGCGCGTCGCCGGCGATGCGGAGCGTGTTGACCGCCCCGGTCGCCTCCGCCCACGGGTCTCGGGAGGTCGCCGCCGCGTATGCCGCCCCCTTCAAGGGCATCGTGAGCGAGAGCCCGCGGAACTCCGGACCGAGCTCCGCGAGAGCCCGCGGAAAGCCCACCTCGTCGACGCGACGCCGACCGTAGCTCCAGTCGAGCCCGAGGACGCGGTAGGCGGCGGCGTGGAGCTCCGGCGACCGGCTGTGCGAGATCGGGTCGCCCCACACCTCCAGCCGGATGCCGGTCGTCAGCATCCGGAGTCCGGATGCCCCTGGCACCACTGCTGCCACTGCTGGACAGCCTTCTCGTGCTCTGCGTACGTCGTCGAGAAGACGGTCTCGCCGGTGTCGAGGTTCACGGTGACGAAGTACAGCCACGAACCGTCCGCCGGGTGGACGGCGGCGTCGATGGCCTGGTCGCCGGGGCTCGCGATCGGTCCCTGCGGGAGACCCGTGATCACGTAGGTGTTCCAGCCGTTCTGATCCTTCAGGGCCGCGGCGGAGGAGCTGACGGTCCCGTCGTGCATCTCGCCGTACCCGTACTGGGCGGTGGAATCCATCTGGAGCTTCATGCCCTGGTCGAGCCGGTTCTGGATGACGCGTGAGACCTTGAAGAAGTCCGCCTCTTCGCGCGCTTCCCGCTGGATGATCGATGCGATCGTCAGCACACGCTGACGGTCCGCGACGGCGACCTTCTGGGCGTCGAGCGACTTCACGGTCCTGTCGACGAGCGTCTTGATCACCTGCGTCGCCGTGACTCCGGGGTCGAAGGTGTACATCGCGGGGAAGAGCCAGCCTTCGAGGCTCTTCGCCGGGACCCCGTACGCGGAGGGGTCCTTGACCGCGGCCTGCAGGTCGGCGATCGGCATCTTCAGGGAGTCGGACAGGGTCTTCACGATCTGCTGCTCGGTGAGTCCCTCGCGCAGCAGCGCCGAGTTCTCGAGCTTGTTCTTCGGGTCCTGCAGTGCCGCCAGGGCGGCGGTGGCCGTCATCTCCTTCTGCAGCTTGTACACGCCCGGGTAGAAGGTCGGGTTCTGGCCGGTCTTCACGAGCATGTCGTAGAACGCGGCGGGGGTCTTCGTCACCCCGGCGGCGGCCAGGGAGTTGGAGATCGTGGACCCGTTGTCTCCGGACGCGATCGTCACGAGCGCTTCGCCGTGCGCCTTGCCCGCCTCGTAGTCCTTGGGCGGCTCCCAGCCCATGAAGGCGCGGATCCGGTCCTGGTAGGTGTTCCAGGTCCAGACGCCGCCCGCGGCGATGCCGCCGAGGATGATCACGACGATCCCGAAGGCGATCCACCCGCGCCGTCGCCGGCGTCGACGGTCCGTCGGAGGAGGCGGCTGGCCGATCGCCTCGGTCGTGACGCTCCCCGTGAAGAGGTCCTGCAGGGATGCCGCCTGCGTCGCGGGTGCCGGACGCGCGGCCGATTCCCCGGGGAGTCCCGAGGGACGCGGCGGGATCGATGCCGCGACGGGCAGCGCATCGACGGTCGGCTGAGGCACATGCGGGTCGGTGGCAGGTCGCTGCCCGCCCGGTGTGACGGGCTGCTCGCCCGTGCTCTGCGCCGCAAGCCGGGCTGCACGACGGGAGCTCGGAGCCGCCGGGTCGCCCTCCGAGCGCGCGGCGTCTGGGGAGGGAGGGGCGGAGGAACGCTGCCGGGGGTCGGGCAGTTTGCCGAAGAGCTCGGCGAACTGATCCTCGGACGAATCGGGCATGTCAGGCGGGCTCCTGCGCGGGGGGGACGGATTCGCCCGGTGCTGTTCCCACCGACTTCTCGATGTCGATGGCCTGCTGAAGCAGCACCACTGCGGCGACCTGATCAACAATGCTACGAGACGAACGCTGGGATCTGCCCGAACCCCGCAATGCGGCGTGGGCGCTCACGGTGCTCAGGCGCTCGTCGACGAGCCGCACCGGCGTCGCGGAGGCGGCAGCCAGCGCGGCCGCGAATTGACGCGCGTCCGCGGTCGACGGCGTGTCGGCGCCGCTGAGATTGAGCGGAAGCCCCACGACGAGCTCGATGGCTCCCCACTCCCGCGAGAGCTCGAGGATGCGGGCCACGGGCTCGCCGTCACGTGGCACCGTCTCGACCGGGACGGCCAGCATCCCGTCCGGGTCGCTCCGCGCGACACCCACGCGGGCCTTGCCCACGTCGACGCCGAGCCGCACGCCCCGGCGGAACTCCGTCATCCGGCGGCCAGGGAATCGCGGACGGCGCCCAGCGCGGTCGGCAGCGCCGCGACGTCGGAGCCGCCACCCTGTGCGAGGTCGTCCCGGCCGCCCCCGCCGCCGCCGAGTACGGTGGCCGCCGCCTTCGCGAGCGCCCCGGCCTTGGCCCCGGCGGCGCGCGCCGCCTCGTTCGTCGCCACGACGACCACGGGTCGCCCACCCACGTCCGCGCCCAGCGCGACCACCGCCGGGTCGGACCCGAGGCGGTCGCGCACCTGCAGCACGAGACCGCGCACGTCGTCGGCCGACGCCGCCGATCCGAGCGACCGGGCGACCAGACGGGTGCGCCCGACGGTCTCGGCCTCGGCGACGAGCGAGGGTACGCGCCCCGCGAGCGCCTGGGATTCGAAGGCCGCGATCTTCTTCTCGGCCGCCTTGAGATTCGCCGCCAGCTCCGCGACGCGGGCCGCCAGCTGGTCGCGCGGTGTCTTCAGGGATGCGGTGAGCTGAGAGAGGATCGTGCGCTCCGCCGCCAGTTCGCGGAACGCGTCGATGCCGACGAGCGCCTCGACGCGGCGGTTCGACGCGCCGACGGACGATTCCCCCACGAGGTTGATGAGACCGATCTCGCCGCTCGACGACACATGCGTCCCCGCACACAGTTCGCGCGACCACGGACCGCCGATGTCCACCATCCGCACCGAGTCGCCGTACTTCTCACCGAACAGCGCCATCGCGCCGAGTTCCTTGGCTTCCGCCAGGGGCACCACGCGCGTGGTCACCTCGAGATTGTCCAGGACCGCGTTGTTCGCGATCTCCTCGATCTCCGTCTTCGTCTCGGACGACAGCGCCTGCCCCCAGGCGAAGTCGAACCGGAGGTAGCCTGCCCGGTTGAGCGATCCGGCCTGCGTGGCGGAGCGGCCCAGGGTGTCGCGAAGCGCCGCATGGACGAGGTGCGTCGCGGAGTGGGCCTGGCGTGCCGCGCGACGGTTGGCCGCATCGACCACGCTCGTCGCAGGCTGGCCGACGCCGACATCCCCCTGGGTCACCTCGACCGTGTGGCTGACCAGACCGGGAACAGGCTTCTGGACGTCGAGGACCTCCAGCTCGAAGCCGGGGCCGACGATCACGCCCTTGTCGGCCACCTGCCCGCCCGACTCCGCATACAGCGCGGTCTCCGCCAGGATCACCTCGGCGATCTGACCCTGTGCGGCGCGGTCGACGGGTACGCCGTCCACGAGAAGTCCCAGCACGGTCGACGCCGTCTCGAGGTCGGAGTACCCGGTGAAGACGGTCTCCCCCAGCGCACGGAACTCCCGGTACACGCTGTGGTCGGCGAGGGCGCGCTTGCGCGACTTCGCGTCGGTCTTCGCGCGCGTGCGCTGCTCCTGCATGAGCGCGTCGAACGCAGCGCGGTCGACCGTCAGCCCGGCCTCTTCGGCGACCTCGAGGGTGAGGTCGATCGGGAAGCCATACGTGTCGTGCAGCAGGAACGCCTCCGGACCGCTGATCGCGGCACCGCCCTGGGTCTTCGTCTCCTCGACGGCCAGGTCGAGGATGGTCGACCCAGCGGCGAGTGTGCGCAGGAACGTCTCCTCCTCCGCGAACGCGTACTGCGAGATGCGCTGCCAGTCCGTCTCGACGACGGGATAGGCGTCCTTCATCGCGTCGTGGGATGCCGCGAAGAGCTCGGGGAACGTCGGACCGTCGACGCCGAGCAGGCGCATCGACCGGATCGACCGCCTCATCAGACGACGCAGGATGTAGCCTCTGCCCTCGTTGGAGGGCGTGACGCCGTCGGACAGCAGCATCAGCGAGGAGCGCACGTGATCGGCGATCACGCGGAAGCGGACGTCGTCCTCGTGCACGGCGCCGTACCGGCGGCCGGACAGATCCACGGCGCGGTCCAGCACGGGCCGCACCTGGTCGGTCTCGTACATGTTGTCGACGCCCTGCTTGATGAAGGCGACGCGCTCGAGCCCCATGCCGGTGTCGATGTTCTTCTTCGGGAGCTCGCCGACGATGTCGAACTCGGTCTTGGAACGCACGTTCGTGATGGCGTACTGCATGAAGACGAGGTTCCAGATCTCCGTGAACCGGTTGTCGTCCACCGCCGGCCCCCCGTCGCGACCGTAGGCGGGGCCGCGGTCGAAGTAGATCTCCGAGCACGGTCCGGCCGGGCCGGGCTGGCCCGTGGACCAGTAGTTGTCCTCCTTGCCGAGTCGCTGGATGCGCTCGACCGGCAATCCTGCGACGCGATGCCAGATGTCGGCCGCCTCGTCGTCGTCCTCATAGACGGTCACCCACAGGTCGCGTTCGTCGAACCCGAGTCCCCCGTCCGCCTCCGCGGACGTGAGCAGCTCCCAGGCGTAGGTGATCGCGCCTTCCTTGAAGTAGTCGCCGAAGGACCAGTTGCCGAGCATCTGGAAGAACGTGCCGTGCCGTGCGGTGTGCCCGACCTCCTCGATGTCCAGCGTGCGGATGCACTTCTGGACGTCGGCGGCGCGGGAGTACGGCGGTGGGACCAGTCCGTTGAGGTACGGGATGAACGGGACCATCCCCGCGATCGTGAACAGGATCGACGGGTCGTCGCTCACGAGGGAGGCGGACGGGACGATGGTGTGGTCGTTCTTCTCGAAGAAGTCGAGGTAGCGCTGGGCGATCTCAGCGGTCTTCATTCGTGGTGATTCCTGGATCGGGCTCGAGGGTGGGACCGCGCGGGTGGTCGGCGCGGCGGCTCCGCCGCGGTCGGCGTCAGTCGGTGAGCTTGTGGGCGGCCTCGGCCGCGGCGTCCACGGCGCGGGACGCGGCATCCTTCGTCGCGTCGATCGCTTCGCCCGCGGCATCCTGTGCGTCGGCGATGACCCCCGAGATGCGCGCCTCCTGCTCGCGGTACGCGTCGCCGATGCGGTCGGTGAACTCGCTGATGCGCGCGTCGATGTCGGCGAGCACCTCGTGTCCACGCGGGTCCTTGTCCATGAAGTGCGCGACGACGAATCCGCCCGCGACACCGAGCAGGAACCAGACGACGTTCTTCATGACATCACTTCCTCCGCAGTCGGCTGCTGACGCAACCTCCCCCATCGTAGGCGGAAACGGCGGAGGGCGCCGGGAAAACCCGACGCCCTCCGGCTCCGGCGGATGCGCGGCGCGCATCCGCCGGGCTGAATTCGCTAGCGAGCCGCGTAGTACTCGACGACCAGCTGCACGTCACACGTGACGGGCACCTCGGCGCGCTTCGGGCGACGCACGAGGCGCGCCTGCAGCTTGTCGAGCTCGACCTCGAGGTAGCCCGGGACGTTCGGCAGGACCTCGGCGTGACCGCCGGCAGCCGCGACCTGGAAGGGCTCGGTGCCCTCGCTCTTGGGCTTGACGTGGATGAGCTGACCCGGCTTCACGCGGAACGACGGGCGGTCCACGTTCTGGCCGTCGACCAGGATGTGGCGGTGCACGACGAGCTGGCGGGCCTGCGCGGTCGTGCGGGCGAAGCCGGCACGGAGCACGAGGGCGTCGAGGCGCATCTCGAGCAGCTCGACCAGGTTCTCACCGGTCAGGCCGTCCTGGCGTCGGGCCTCGTTGAACGTGTTGCGCATCTGCTTCTCGCGGATGCCGTACTGCTCGCGCAGACGCTGCTTCTCGCGGAGACGGACGGCGTAGTCGCTGTCCTGCTTGCGCTTGGTGCGGCCGTGCTCACCCGGCGCGTAGGGGCGCTTCTCGAGGTAGCGGGCGGCCTTGGGGGTGAGCGCGACGCCGAGCGCGCGCGAGAGGCGGACCTTGCGGCGGTCCTGGGACTTCGTTGCCACGAAGTGTTCCTTCCGATGACGCGGCCGTGTCTTTCACGGCTCGCGGACGTATCGCCCGACTCCGCCCTTCCGATTCGCACGCCGGAGCGCATCGGAAGGTGTTCCAGGAGGAGGGGGATGCCCGAAAACTCGGTTTCGAGCCGTCCCAGTCTACCAGAGGCGGCTGCGGCGGCCGTCGGGGCCCCGCCGCGCCCGCCGATCAGTCCTCGGAGCCCAGGATGCGGCGGATCTTCTCCAGACGCGCCTGGACGTCCCGCTCCAGTCCGTGGTTGGTCGGTTCGTAGTAGCGGCGCCCGCGCAGGGAGTCGGGGAGGTACTGCTGCGCGACGACGCCGACGTCGCTGTCGTGCGCGTAGCGGTAGCCCTTGCCGTGGCCGAGCCGCTTCGCGCCCGGGTAGTGCGCGTCGCGCAGATGGACCGGGACCCGGCCGAATCCGCCGGCCCGCACGTCGGCGATGGCGTGGTCGATCGCGAGGTATGCGGCGTTGGACTTGGCGGTGGTGGCGAGATAGGCCGTCGCCTCCGCCAGCGGGATGCGCCCTTCCGGCATGCCGATGAAGGCGACGGCATCGGCGGCGGCGACCGCGATCTGCAGCGCCTGGGGGTCGGCGAGCCCGATGTCCTCCGCGGCGGAGATCACCAGTCGACGCGCGATGAACCGCGGGTCCTCCCCCGCCTCGATCATGCGGGCCAGGTAGTGCATCGCGGCGTCGACGTCGGATCCCCGTATCGACTTGATGAACGCGCTGATGACGTCGTAGTGCTCGTCGCCCTGCCGGTCGTACCGCAGGAGCGCCTTGTCGACCGCCTGGGCGACCGCGTCGGCGGTGACGGCCGGCGTCGCCTCGCCCTCCACGGGCGCGGCGACCGCGGCAGCGGCCTCGAGGGCGGTGAGCGCACGCCGGGCATCGCCGGAGGAGAGCCGCACCAGGGCCGCCCGCGCGTCGGCCTCGAGCCGGACCGCGCCGGCGAGACCTCGCGGATCGGTCACGGCACGGTCGATGAGCAGACCGAGGTCGTCGTCGCTCAACGGCTGCAGGGTGAGCAGCAACGAGCGGGACAGGAGCGGGGAGATCACCGAGAACGACGGGTTCTCCGTCGTGGCCGCGATGAGGACGACCCACCCGTTCTCCACGCCGGGGAGCAGTGCGTCCTGCTGGGCCTTCGTGAAACGGTGGATCTCGTCGAGGAAGAGGATGGTCGACTGGCCGTACAGATCGCGCTGCGTGAGCGCCTCCTGCATCACCTCGCGCACGTCGCGGACGCCCGCGGTGACCGCGGAGAGCTCGACGAAACGGCGTCCCGACGAGCGGGCGATCGCCTGGGCCAGCGTCGTCTTGCCGGTGCCGGGAGGCCCCCACAGGATCACGGACGCGGCTGACGAGGTCGCGGCGGCCGGGTCGGCGAGTGTGACCAGCGGCGAGCCGGGGCGGAGGAGGTGCCCCTGCCCTGCGACCTCGTCGAGCGAGGTCGGCCGCATGCGCACGGCCAGGGGGGTCTGACCCTGGAAGAGCGCTGTGGACGACGACACCGCTCCAGGCTAGTCGCGCGGTCGGACGCCGGTCCCGTGCACTGGTCTTTGGTCGTCCCTGCACCCGTTGCGTATGATCGACGCGGCCAGGATCCGCCCGGGACGCGGCCGCGCAAGAGGAGGCTCCGTGGCTGCCGGTGGCAAAGATCGGGATGCGCGCGCTGCGCGCGAGAGGGCGCGCGCCTACCAGGCTCGGCAGGAGTTCCACGAAGGTCAGGTCCGTCGGCGCACGCGCGACAATCTGATCGCAGGCATCGTCGGCGGCGTCCTCATCCTGGCCGTCGTCGGAGGGCAGGTGGCCTTCTACACCGTGGGCCCGGGAAAGCCCGTCCCCTCACCGAGCACCTCCCCGTCGCCCAGCACCTCGACCTCCGTTCCGGCCTCCCCGGATCCGGAATCGTCGCCCACGCCCTGACCCGTGCCGTCCGGCGGGGAGCACGCGCCTACGTACTAGGCTGGGGAGCCATTCCAACCCCCCGCAGACGGCGCGAGCCGTGATGAGGTGCAACCCGTGACTGCCGACGCAGAGAACACCGCCGAACCGACGGCGCCGCCCGCCGAGCCCGACCGCGACGCTGCGGCTCCGGCGCCCGCCGTGGACGCCCCCGAGACCGATGAGGCGGTCACCGAGACCGTCGAGGACTCCCCCGTCGTCGAGGTCGCTCCCGCGGCGGATGCAGCCGCCCCGTCGCCCGCCGTCCCGACGCCGTCTCGTTCGCCCGTCCCGGCGCCGCTGCCCCGGCCGACTCCCGGTGCCACAGCGCGCGTCACGCCGGCGGCGCCCGCCGAGCCGTGGGGCCGCGTCGACGACGACGGCACCGTCCTCGTGCGCGAGGGTTCCGAGTGGCGCGTGGTGGGCGAGTTCCCCGATGGGACCCGCGAGGAGGCCCTCGCCTACTTCGAGCGCAAGTACGCGGACCTGGCGAGCGAGGTCACCCTGCTGGAGGTGCGGCATCGCCGCGGTGGCGCCGCCGCGTCCGACCTCCGATCCACTGCGGCCAAGGTGCAGGCCAAGGTTTCAGGCGCCGCCGCCGTCGGAGACCTCGCAGCCCTCGAGGCTCGACTCGCGGCCCTCGTCGACGAGCTCTCCGAGGCGACCGCCGCCGAGACCGCCGCAGCGCGCGAGGCGGTCGATGCCGCGATCGAGGAGCGCACGAGGCTCGTGGAGCGCATGGAGGCGCTGGCTGCCCGCGATCCGCGCAGCATCCAGTGGAAGCAGACCACCGCCGACGTCAATGCGCTGTTCGAGGAGTGGCAGACGCAGCAGCAGCGCGACCCCCGCCTGCCCAAGTCCACCGCTCAGCAGCTGTGGAAGCGTTTCCGCGACGCGCGGGGCGCGATCGACAAGCACCGCCGCGAGTTCTACGCGGAGCTCGATGAGACCCACAAGTCCGCACGCGACCGGAAGACGCGCCTCGTGGAGCGCGCCGAGGCGCTCGCGCCGAAGGGTGAGGACGGCATCGCGGCGTACCGCGACCTCCTCGAGGAGTGGAAGTCGGCGGGTCGTGCGGGCAAGAAGGTCGACGACGCCCTCTGGGCTCGCTTCAAGGCCGCGGGAGATGCCCTGTACGGTGCTCGCGCCGATCGCGCGAACGCCGAGGTCGAGGCGTCGCGCGAGAAGATCGAGGCCAAGCGTGAGCTCCTCTCCGAGGCGGCGGCGATACCGGACGAGCGGGACCTCGCCAAGGCCCGCACCCTGTTGACATCCATCCAGCGTCGATGGGACGAGATCGGTCGCGTGTTCCCCCGCGAGCAGGAGCGCGCCCTCGATGACGAGTTGCGGAAGATCGAACAGGGCGTGCGCGGGCGGGAGGACGCCGACTGGAAGCGGAACAACCCCGAGACCAAGGCTCGTGCGAACGACATGACCCGCCAGCTGACGGATGCGATCGCCAAACTCGAGGCGGAGCTCGCAAGCGCGGAGAAGACGGGCGACAAGAAGGCCATCGCCACGGCGGCGGAGGCTCTCGAGGCGCGCAAGTCGTGGCTCAGGGCGCTGGGCGGCTGACGGCGGCACTTGTCCACAGAACCCGGCGCCCCGCGAAGACCGCGGGGATGCGTCGGGCACACTGCGGTGATGGGCTCACCCTTCCTCTACTTCGCGGACGATCGGCTGTCGACGGCGGAGCTGTCGGCCGCCTGCCTGGACGGACATCTCGTCGAACTCGGTGAGGCGTACATTCCCGCGGACGCTGTCGAGACGGCGGCTCTCCGCGGCGGCTCGCTGGCACGGCTGCTGGGCGACGTCCTGGCAGCGACCCACCTGAGTGCCGCGTGGGTGCACGGAGCGCTGCCCGCGCCTCCGTCGCGGCACACCGTGCAGCGCGCCGTGCCCCGTCGACTGCATCACCTGATCGGCAGACGCTTCCAGTACCGCGACCTCTGCGTCGCCGCGCACGACCTCGATCGCATCGGCGGTGTGCTCGTCACGACGCCGGCACGCACCCTGGCGGACCTCAGCCGTGTGGCCGACCGCGTGCACCGGAACGCGGCGCGGCTCATGGTCGCCGAGGGGATCGTCGATCCCGGCGCCGCGATCGACTGGCTCGAGCGTTCGGTTCCCGTGCCGCACAAGCGGCAGGCGCTCGCGCTGCTGCGCGGGTGGGCGGTGGAGGGTCCCCGTCAGGACGAGGTGACGCGGTACACGTCGTAGACGGCGTCGATGCGCCGGACGGCGTTGAGGACGCGGTCGAGGTGGACGGTGTCGCCCATCTCGAAGACGAATCGGCTGAGGGCCAGGCGGTCGTCCGTCGTCGACACCGTCGCGGAGAGGATGTTGACGTGGTGCTCGCTCAGGACGCGCGTGACGTCGCTCAGCAGGCCGGAGCGGTCCAGCGCCTCGACCTGGATCTGCACGAGGAACACGCTCTTGGAGGTGGGCGCCCACTCGACGTCGATCACACGGGCGGGGTCCGCCATGAGCGCGTTCACATTGGTGCAGTCGGTGCGGTGCACCGAGACCCCGCTGCCGCGCGTGACGAATCCCATGATCTCGTCGCCGGGCACCGGCGTGCAGCACTTCGCGAGCTTCACCAGGATGTCGGGCGCGCCGCGCACGAGCACGCCCGAATCGCTGCCCCCGCGCTGCGCCCGGGCACGGCCGACGTGCGGGAGGTCGATCGGCCCGGTCGAGGTGTCGCTCGCGCTGACGAGGGCGGTGACCTTCTCGATCACCGACTGCGTGGACACGTGCCCTTCGCCGACCGCCGCGTACAACGCCGACACGTCCTCGTACTTGAGCTGCTGCGCGACCTCGGTGAACGAGTCCTGGTTCATCAGCCGCTGGAGCGGCAGGTTCTGGCGGCGCATCGCTCGCGCGATCGCCTCTTTGCCCTGCTCGATCGCCTCCTCGCGCCGCTCCTTGGTGAACCATCCGCGGATCTTGCTGCGCGCCCGCGTGCTCTTCACGAAGCCCAGCCAGTCCTGGCTCGGTCCGGCGTCCGGGTTCTTCGAGGTGAACACCTCGACGACATCGCCGCTGTGGAGCTCCGACTCGAGCGGCACGAGGCGACCGTTCACCTTCGCGCCCATCGTGCGGTGCCCCACCTCGGTGTGGACGGCGTAGGCGAAATCGACCGGGGTCGCGCTGGCGGGCAGGCCGATCACGCGGCCCTTGGGGGTGAAGACGTAGACCTCTTTCGCACCGATCTCGAATCGCAGTGAGTCGAGGAACTCGCCGGGGTCGGCAGTCTCCGCCTGCCAGTCCGAGATGTGGGCGAGCCACGCCATGTCGGCGTCGACGGCCTTGCTCTCCTTGCCGCCGTTCATCCGCTCCTTGTACTTCCAGTGCGCGGCGACGCCATACTCGGCCTGCTGGTGCATCTCATTGGTGCGGATCTGGATCTCCACGGTGCGCCCGCCGGGGCCGATCACCGTGGTGTGGAGCGACTGGTAGAGATTGAACTTGGGTGTCGCGATGTAGTCCTTGAACCTCCCAGGCAGCGGCGTCCACCGCGCGTGGATCGCTCCGAGTACGGCGTAGCAGTCGCGCACCGTGTTCACGAGCACGCGGATGCCGATGAGGTCGTAGATGTCGTCGAACTCGCGGCCGCGGACGACCATCTTCTGGTACACGGAGAAGAGCTGCTTTGGTCGTCCCATCACGCGCCCGCGGATGCGCAGCTCGCGAAGGTCCTCCTCGACCGAGCCGATCACGCTCTGCACGTACTGCTCGCGCTGCGGAGTGCGTTGTTTCACGAGACTGTCGATCTCGGCGTAGAGCTTCGGGTGCAGGACGGCGAACGACAGGTCCTCGAGCTCGGACTTGATGGCCTGGATGCCGAGCCGGTTGGCCAGGGGAGCGTAGATCTCCAGGGTCTCGGTGGCCTTCCGCTGCGCCTTCTCCGGGGGTACGAAGCCCCACGTGCGCGCGTTGTGCAGGCGGTCCGCGAGCTTGATCAGCAGGACACGGATGTCGCGCGACATCGCGACGATCATCTTGCGGACGGTCTCCGCCTGCGCGCTCTCGCCGTACTTGACCTTGTCGAGCTTGGTGACGCCGTCCACGAGCATCGCGACCTCGTCGCCGAACTCGGCGCTGATGTCGCCGAGCGCGTAGCCGGTGTCCTCGACCGTGTCATGGAGGAGCGCCGCGGCGATCGCCTTCGGGCCGAGTCCGAGGTCGGCGAGGATCTGCGCGACGGCGAGCGGATGCGTGATGTACGGCTCGCCGCTCTGACGCTTCTGACCGGCGTGGGCCTTGTCGGCGACAGCGTACGCCCGCTCGATGATCGAGAGATCGCCCTTCGGATGGTGCGTGCGCACCGTCCGCAGGAGCTGCTCGACATCGTCGCGCCGTGCTGCGCGCGAGAAGATGCGCGGCACCAGCCGACGGAGCGACGAACTCTGCGGGGCGGCAGGGACGGTCTCGGTCATCCCCTCACCCCCTCCGCCGGATCAGACAATCCTACGCCCGCGCCACAGACGGCCGGCCGCGCCGACGCGCGTCAGGCGGGGACCCCTGCGCGTTCTCTGGCGATCAGCACCTTCTTGTCACGCGCCCGCACCTTCGGCTCGTTCTCGCGGAAGAGCGAGTAAAGGGGCGCAGCGACGAACAGCGTCGAGTATGCGGCCACGATGATGCCGACGAAGATCGAGAGCGAGATGTCGCTCAGGGTCTCCGCGCCGAGCCAGATCGCACCGATGAACAGAATCGCACCCACGGGGAGGATCGCGACGACGGTGGTGTTGATCGAGCGCACGAGCGTCTGGTTGACGGCCAGGTTGACCGACTCGCCGAACGTGCGACCGGAGACCTCGCCGTCCTCCTGGGTGTTCTCACGCACCTTGTCGAACACGACCGTCGTGTCGTAGAGCGAGTAAGCCAGGATCGTCAGGAAGCCGATCACCGCGGCCGGCGAGATCTCGAATCCTGCGAGCGCGTAGATGCCGATGGTGATCACCAGCACGTCGACGAGTCCGATGATCGACGCCGCCGACATCTTCCACGTGCGGAAGTAGAGCGCCAGGATGATGAACGTCAGCGCGAGGAAGATGGCGAGGCCGAAGAGCGACTGCCGCGTCACGTCCGCGCCCCAGCTCGGGCCGATGAACGAGGTCGTCACCTCCTTGACGTCGACGTTGAACCTGTCGGCGAGGGCGTTGCGGACCGCCAGTGTCTGCTTGTCCGTCATCTGGTCGGTCTGCACGCGGATGCCGTCGGTGCCCACGGTCGTCACCTTGGTGTGCGCGTCGGGCACCACCGAGAGGACGGCCTTGCTGGCTTCGTCCTGATTCGGATTGCTGACGCCCGACACGGTGAACTGCGATCCGCCGGTGAACTCGATCGAGAACTGGATCGGCCGGAACAGCGGCACCAGCACGGAGCCGAGGACGAGGACGGCGGCGATGATGAACCACAGGCGCCGCCGGCCCACGAAGGGGAACGAGCGCTTGCCCGAGTACAGGTCGTTGCCGAAACGGCTCATGACGCCCATCAGTCGTCCGATCCCTTCTGCTTCGTGTCAGCGGCGGTGTTTCTGCCCGCCGCTGCCAGCTCTTCGGCCTTCTTGCGCTCGGCGATCGTCTGTCGGCGTTCCGCTTCGCCGCGGGACCGGCCGGTCCGCCGCGCGGCGGCGCCCTTCGCCTCGACCGCGGCGGGCGTGCGGAACTGCGCCCTGCCGCGATAGACGGCACCGAGTGCGTCCGGGTCGAGGCCCGAGAGCGGGTGCCCGGACCCGAAGAAGCGCGTCCGAGCCACGAGTTGCATGACCGGGTGCGTGAAGAGGATGAAGATGATGATGTCGATCGCCGTCGTGAGCCCCAGGGTGAACGCGAATCCCTTCACCGTGGCGTCGGCGAGGATGTAGAGCACCACTGCGGCGAGGATGTTGACCGACTTGGAGATGTAGATCGTCCGCCGCGCACGACCCCAGCCGTCCTCGACGGCACCCGTGATCGATTTCCCGTCGCGCAATTCGTCTCGGATGCGTTCGAAGTAGACGATGAAGGAGTCCGCTGTGAACCCGATCGTCACGATCAGGCCCGCGACGCCGGCGAGCGACAGGCGGAAGCCCATCCGCCACGCCAGGATGCACAGCAGCAGGTAGGTGATGATGGCCATCACACCCAGCGACGCGATGATCACGAAGCCCAGCGCGCGGTACACGATCAGGGAGTACAACGCCACCAGCGCGAGACCGATGAGGCCCGTGATGAGGCCGATCTGCAGCTGCTGCGAGCCGAGTGTCGCGGAGATCGTGTTCGAGCTCACGACGGTGAAGCTCAGCGGCAGCGCGCCGTACTTGAGCTGATCGGCGAGCGTCTTGGCGGACTCCTGCGTGAACGATCCCGAGATCGAGGGATTGCCGTCGGTGATGACGGCGTTCATCTGCGGGGCCGAGATGACCTCGCCGTCGAGCACGAACGCGAATTGATTGCGCGGCGACTCCAGCCCGTAGAGGCGGGTGCTGACGTCGGCGAACTTCTGCGTGCCCGCACCGTCGAACTTGAGCTGGACCTCCCACTGCCCGTTCTGGGTGTTCTGTCCGTACGAGGCGTCGGAGATCGACGAGCCGTCGAGGGCGACCGGGCCGAGGATGTATTTCACCGACCCGCTCGTGTCGCACGTGATGAGCGGCTCGTCCTTGGGCTCGTCCGCCGGATTGTTGTCCTTGCTGGAGCAGTCATAGGCGAGGAACTGCGCCTGGAGCTTCGGTGTGATCCAGTTGAGGTCGCTGCCGTTGCTCGGCGAGGCCGTAGGCGTGGCGTCGAGCGTCGGCGCGGGCGTCGGGTAGGGCGTCTTCTTGCCGTCGTCGCCGACGAACGTCGTCGCGGGGCTCCCCGTGTAGAGCACGGGTCGCAGCTGCATCTGCGCGGACGCCTCGATGCGCTGGCGCGTCTCGTCGTCCGCCGGGCCGGGGATCTGGACGACGATCTGGTTGCCCGCCTGCGTGGTGATGTCGGACTCCCCCACGCCCGACGCGTCGACGCGCTGACGGATGATGGTCGCCGCCTGCGTCATCTGGTCGGACGTCGGCGCGGCGCCGTCGGGCGTCTGCGCCTGGAGGATGATCTGCGTCCCGCCCTGGAGGTCCAGCGCGAGCTGCGGTGCCCAGGAGCTCTTCTTGAAGACGATCACTCCGAGCGCGTTGAGCCCGGCCAGCACGGCGATGATGATGAGGAGTCCCAGCAGGGCACGCCAGGCATGCCGGACAGGGGTCGATGTGGCCACGGAGGGTCAGCTTTCTCGCGGAAGGGCCGGGTCAGGCCTCGGGCTTGTCCTTCTTGCCGTCGGTCTCGTCCTGGAGCCGCTTCGCGGTCTCCTCTGCGGTCTCGATGTGCGGAGCCTTCTCGGCACGCTCTGCGGCGCGCTGGGCGTCGTCGGAGACCGAGCGCTCCCAGCCGGAGGCGACATCGGCCTGGTACTCGGCCTGGTCGACCTCCGCCTCGATGAACTCGTCTTCAGTGACGTTCTCGTTGGCGACGACGCGGAGAATGGCCTGGCTGTGCACCTTGATCTGGACGCCGGGCGCGATCTCGACGAGGGCGGGCTGATCGAGGTTGTCGGGGTCGTACGCGACGATCGTCCCGTACAGCCCGCCCTGCATCAGCACCTCGGCGCCGGGAACGGTCTGCCGTGCCTTCGCCTCCTGCTCGAGCTTCTGCTTGGCCATGCGGCGGCGCGAGCTCCAGAACATGAAGAGCAGAAGGATGACCAGCAGGATGATCAGGCCGTACTGCTGGAAGAACGTCGAGAAGTTCATGGAGGTGGGGGCACCTTTCGATACCGGCGTGCGGCGGGGCGGCACTGCCTGGAGGAGATGACGGCGAAAGCCTTCAGCGATTATAGGTCATCGAGTCTCAGCGCCCCGTCCGCGTGGGGGACGCCCAGGTGTGCGTAGGCCTCCGGCATCGCGATGCGACCGCGCGGCGTGCGGCCCATGAAGCCGATGCGCACGAGATAGGGCTCCACGACCGACTCGATCGTCTCGGACTCCTCCCCCACGGCGACCGCGAGGGTGTTGAGCCCGACCGGGCCGCCGCGGAAGCGGCGGACGAGCATGTCGAGCACAGCGCGGTCGAGCCGATCCAATCCGATCGGGTCGACGTCGTACAGATCGAGCGCGGCGTCCACCGTCGCCAGCTCCACCTCGGCCGTCTGCGCCCCCGTGGAGGAGCCATGGACGATCACGTAGTCCCGCACACGGCGCAGCAGTCGGTTCGCGATGCGCGGTGTCCCGCGGGATCGGCGCGCGATCTCGGCACGTGCGGGGGCGGGCAGGTCGACGTTCAGCATCGCGGCGGAGCGCGCGATCACCCGTTCCAGTTCCTCGGGCTCGTAGTACTCGAGATGCGCGGTGAACCCGAAGCGATCGCGCAGCGGATTGGGCAGCAGCCCCGAGCGCGTGGTCGCGCCCACGAGGGTGAACGGCGCCAGATCCAGCGGGATGCTCGTTGCGCCGGCGCCCTTGCCGACCATGATGTCGATGCGGAAGTCCTCCATCGCGAGATACAGCATCTCCTCGGCGGAGCGCGCCATGCGGTGCACCTCGTCGATGAAGAGGACCTCTCCGGGCGTGAGGCTCGACAGCAGCGCGGCCAGGTCGCCGGCGTGCTGGATGGCCGGACCACTGGAGAGTCGCAGTGCCCGGCCGCTCTCGTGCGCGACGATCATCGCGAGCGTGGTCTTGCCGAGGCCCGGGGGGCCGGACAGCAGGATGTGGTCAGCCGGTCGCTGTTGGATCCGGGCCGCGTCGATCAGGAGCTGCAGCTGACCGCGGACCTTCTGCTGACCCACGAACTCGGCGAGCGAGGCGGGCCGCAGCGCGCCCTCGATCGCGAGTTCGGACTCGTCCTGCGCCTCCGGGTCGAGCTCAGCCACGGCCCGCTCCCTGGCGTGCCGGGCCGAGGTAGGCCAGCACATGGCGGAGGAGCGCCGGGACTTTCGCCGCATCCGCGGGCGGGACGTCCGCCGCGACCGTGGTCACCGCCTCCGCGGCCACCCGCTCCGACCAGCCGAGGCCGACGAGTGCGGCGACCACCTGTGCCGGCACGGGATCCGACGCGCCGGACGCGGGCGATGCGGTGGCGGACGGCGGGGCGAGCTTGCCCGCGAGCTGCACGACGATGAGCTTGGCCGTCTTGGGCCCGATCCCGGACACGCGGCGGAAGGGTGCGTCGTCGTCGTCGGCGACGGCCTGGGCGATCTGATCGACGCCGAGCGTGGCGATCACCCCGAGCGCGGACTTGGGCCCGACGCCGGTCACGCCGAGGAGGACCCCGAAGAGCGCGGATTCGGCCCGGTCGGCGAATCCGAAGAGCGACAGCGCATCCTCGCGGACGATGAGGGTGGTGTGGAGCTCGATGGCGTCGCCGACGCGCGCGGTGCGCGCCACGTCAGGGGTGACGGCGACGGTGAAGCCCATCCCCCCGACGAGGACCTCCACGACGTCGGTGCCGGCGTGGAGCACGGTTCCATGCACGGAGGAGATCATGCCGCCAGCCTAGGCGTCCGTTCGGACGTTTGTTCGACCGACACGCACAGGTCTGTCAGCGTCGCGCGAGCCGCTCCGCATCGGCCCACGCACGCTGTGCGGGGGTGAGCCGGCCTGTTGCAGCCGTCGCGACGGCCCGACCACGCCACGCGTGGCACAGCGCGAGAGCGAGGGCGTCCGCGGCATCCGCAGGCTTGGGGAGCTCGTCGAGGCGCAGGATGCGCGCGACCATCGTCTGGACCTGGCGCTTGTCGGCGCTCCCGTATCCGGTGATCGCCGCTTTGACCTCGGTCGGCGTGTGCGTCGCCGCCGGAATCCCCCGTTCCGCTGCCAGCAGCAGGGCGACGCCGCTCGCCTGAGCCGTCCCCATCACCGTGCTGCGGTTGTTCTGCGCGAACACGCGCTCGACGGCGAGCACGTCGGGACTGTGCTCCTCGAGCACCTCGCGGATGCCTGTCGCGATCGTCGCCAGCCGCGACTCGATGCGGGAATCCGGCGCGGAACGGACCACTCCGACGTACACGAGTCGTGCGGAGCGGTCGGGGGCGACGTCGACCACGCCGACGCCGCACCTGGTCAGGCCGGGATCGACGCCGATGACGCGGAGTCGTCCGCGTTGCGCTGTCGCCACGTCACCACGCTAGGCGGCGACGATGCGCGGCGACCGGAGGCGCGCCAGCGGCCGACGGCTACTCGTCTGCCTCGAGCTCGGCCTGGACCTCGGCGGAGAGGTCGAAGTTGCTGAACACGTTCTGCACGTCGTCGCTGTCCTCCAGCGCGTCGATCAGGCGGAACACCTTGCGTGCGGTGTCGGCGTCGACCTCGACCTTGAGGTTGGGGACGAACTCGACGTCCGCCGACTCGTAGTCGATGCCCGCGTCCTGCAGAGCGCTGCGGACCGTCACGAGGTCGTGCGCCTCGGTGATCACCTCGAACCCCTGGGCGTGCGGTTCGACCTCCTCGGCGCCGGCATCCAGCACGGCCAGCATGACGTCGTCCTCGCTGGTGCCCTCCCCCGAGACGACGATGACGCCCTTCCGGGTGAAGTTGTACGCGACGCTGCCCGGGTCGGCGAGCGTGCCGCCGTTGCGGCTCAGCGCCGTGCGCACCTCGGCGGCAGCCCGGTTCTTGTTGTCGGTGAGGCACTCGATCATGAGGGCGACGCCGTTGGGCCCGTAGCCCTCGTACATGATCGACGTGTACTCGACGGCCTCGCCGCCGATCCCCGCGCCGCGCTTGATGGCGCGATCGATGTTGTCGTTGGGGACCGAGGTCTTCTTGGCCTTCTGCACGGCGTCGTACAGCGTGGGGTTGCCTGCGAGATCGGCGCCGCCCATCTTGGCGGCGACTTCGATGTTCTTGATGAGCTTGGCGAACGACTTCGCGCGGCGGCTGTCGATGACGGCCTTCTTGTGCTTCGTCGTCGCCCACTTGGAGTGGCCGGACATGCCCTCCAGTCTACGATGCGCAGCCGGGAGCGCCCGCCCGGCAGGGACTGCGGGCGGCGTCGGGGATCAGCCGGCGATCCTGATCAGCGTCCGCAGATTCCGCGTCGTCGTGGAGGTCTTGAACCGGGGCTTCGCGAGCAGTCGAGCCAAGGGTGTGTCCGTCGACATGCCTTTCGGCGGCGACCAGTAGACGACTCCCGGCCCGGATGCCGCGGGGTCGACCGCAGCGTCCAAGGATGCCGCGGCTTCCGCGATCTCGTCGCGCACCGCCTCGTCGCGGCAGAACACCACGTACGGCTGACGCCCCGCGTCCTCTGCCTCGAACGGGAACCCCTGGATCGCTTTCGCCAGTTCCTCGGCGGTCACGAGCAGGATCCAGGCGTCGTACCCGAAGCGCTCGCGCAGCGCCGCCTCGATCGTGCTCTTCAGCCGCTCGCGGGCGGTCGTGTCGGCATCCGTCCCGAAGCGGACGTTGCCGCTCGCCAGGACGGTCCGAACGTCGTCGTACCCCAGTCCGCGGAACAGTTCCTTCAATGCAGGGCTGCGGATCGTGATGCCGTTCACGTTCACCCCGCGCAGGAGCGCCACCCACGTCGTCATGCGCGCCACGCTACTGTCCAGCGCCGACGATCCGTGCGTCAGGCGGCGCGCACGATGTCGAGGAAGCGCTCGTGGAAACGCAGCTCCCCCGTCACCTCGGGATGGAAGGACGTGCCCAGGAGTGCGCCCTGCTGCACGGCCACCACGCGTCCGTCGCCGAGGGCCGCGAGCGTCTCCACCCCGGCTCCCACGCTCTCGACGAGCGGGGCGCGGATGAAGACCGCGTGCACCGGCGGCTCCCCGAGCGCGGGCACCGCCAGATCGGTCTCGAAGGAGTCCACCTGGCTGCCGAACGCGTTGCGCCGCACGGTGACGTCCAGGCCGCCGAAGGTCTCCTGCCCGTCGATGCCGTCGGTGATCCGGTCGGCCAGGAGGATGAGTCCCGCGCACGTGCCGTAGACCGGCATGCCGGCGGCGATCGCGGCGCGCACCGGCTCCTGCATCCCGAAGGAGCGGGCGAGCTTGTCGATCACGCTGGATTCCCCGCCCGGTATCACGAGCCCGTCGACGGCGGCGAGCTCGATCGGCCGCCGCACGAACTCGACCTCGGCGCCGAGACCGCTGAGAGCCCGCGCGTGCTCGCGCACGTCGCCCTGCAGAGCGAGGATGCCGACGTGGGGCCTACCGGCCACCGTCGGTCCTCCGAGCGGCGGTCACCAGCCGCGGTCCGCGAGCCGGTGGGGCGCGGGGAGATCGCTGACGTTGATGCCGACCATCGCCTCACCCAGTCCGCGCGAGACATCGGCGATGACCTTCGCGTCGTCGTAGAAGGTGGTGGCCTTCACGATGGCGGCGGCCCGCTGCGCGGGGTTGCCCGACTTGAAGATGCCCGATCCGACGAACACGCCGTCGGCGCCCATCTGCATCATCATCGCGGCATCCGCGGGGGTCGCCACGCCCCCGGCGACGAACAGCACGACGGGGAGCGTGCCGGTCTCGGCGACCTCTGCGACGAGCTCGTAGGGCGCCTGCAGCTCCTTCGCGGCGACATAGAGCTCGTCCTTGGTCAGCGAGCGCAGGACGTTGATCTCGCTCGTGATCTTCCGGATGTGCTTGGTGGCCTCGGAGACGTCGCCCGTGCCGGCCTCGCCCTTCGAGCGGATCATCGCGGCACCCTCGTTGATGCGGCGGAGGGCCTCGCCGAGATTGGTGGCGCCGCACACGAACGGGACGGTGAACCTCCACTTGTCGATGTGGTTCACGTAGTCGGCCGGCGACAGCACCTCGGACTCGTCGATGTAGTCCACGCCGAGCTCCTGGAGGACCTGGGCCTCGACGAAATGGCCGATGCGCGCCTTGGCCATCACCGGGATGGAGACGGAGGCGATGATGTCGTCGATGAGGTCGGGGTCGCTCATCCGCGCGACGCCGCCCTGCGACCGGATGTCGGCGGGGACCCGCTCGAGCGCCATCACGGCGACGGCGCCGGCGTCCTCGGCGATCTTGGCCTGTTCGGCGGTGACGACGTCCATGATGACGCCGCCCTTGAGCATCTCCGCGAGACCACGCTTGACGCGGCTCGAGCCGACCTGGGTGCTGCTGTCAGTCATGGCTTCGATTCTAGGTGCCGCGCCGGGACCGCCGACGCCCGGGGAGCGGGCCAGCAGTGCAGCCGTGGACCCTGGGGTCGTCGGTGAGATCCGAGGGGCGGTGGGATGATCGACCGGTGAAGATCCTCTCGATCCAGTCCGCCGTCGCCTACGGACACGTCGGCAATTCGGCGGCCGTGTTCCCGCTCCAGCGCATCGGCGTCGAAGTGCTCCCGGTGTACACCGTGAACTTCTCCAACCACACCGGGTACGGCGCGTGGCGGGGTCCCCTCATCGCGCCGGATGACGTGCGGGACGTGATCCTCGGGATCGAGGAGCGCGGGGTGCTTCCCGAGATCGACGTGGTCCTGTCGGGCTATCAGGGCAGCGAGGGGATCGCCGACGTCGTCCTCGACGCCGTCGCCCGCGTGAAGTCCGCGAACCCGGGCGCCGTCTACGCGTGCGATCCCGTGATGGGCAACGCCGCGAGCGGCTGTTTCGTCGCTCCCGCGATCCCCGTCCTGCTGCGCGAGCGCGTCGTCCCCGCCGCCGACATCATCACCCCGAACCAGTTCGAGCTCGGCTTCCTCACCGGCACCGAGCCCGCCGACCTCGCCTCGACCCTGGACGCGGTGGATGCCGCGCGCGCCATCGGTCCGTCCACCGTCCTGGTCACGAGTGTCGAGCGTCCGGATCGTCCCGCGCTCGAGGACGGCACGGACACGATCGAGATGCTCGCCGCGACCGACGACGGCGCGTGGGTCGTGCAGACCCCCCGCATCCCGATGAAGGCGAACGGCTCGGGCGACGTGACCGCCGCTCTGTTCACCGCCCACTACCGGGAGAGCGGCGACGCCGCCGCGGCGCTCGCACGGACGACGTCGAGCGTCTGGGATCTGCTGCACGCCACGCACGAGTCCGGAGATCGCGAGCTCCGGCTCGTCGAGTCGCAGGAGGTCTACGCGCACCCGAGGATGCAGTTCGAGGTCACGCGGATCCGCTGACGGGGCGCGACGGTCCGGGACCAGGGCGGCTCACCCGAGGTCGTAGGGCCAGCGCTCGCTGAGCTCCGGCGAGATCGCATCCAGTCCGGCGTGCAGACGTGCGATCGCCGCGTCGTCCGGCTCGTCGACGTCCTCTGCCGCTCCGAGCAGATGTCCCACGACCACCCACTCGGTGACGGACAGGTGCATCGGAGTGAAGCGGTCGGGTGCGCGTTCGCCGTTCGTGTGGTCGAAGAACCACACGTCGTCGCGCGGTCCCAGCCACCACTCGTCGCCCTGGCCGTTGTCTCCGATCAGCACCCACCCCTCGGGAACCTCGAGGTCGACCCAGTAGACGGGATCCCGGCGTTCGCGGGTCTCGTCGACCGCGCGGCGGAGGTCGAAGGCGGTGACGTCCCCGCTCAGCTCGGCCGCCGCCGACGGAAGGGCCCGCAGCCGGGTCTCATCGATCGCCACCGGATCCGCTCCGTCGTCGGGGCCGCCGGGCGCGGTCACGCCGCCGACCACGCGGATGCCACCGCTTCGCGGACCTCGCCGAGCAGCTGCGGAAGCGCCTTCGTGCGCGCGATGATCGGGAAGAAGTTCGCGTCGGTCTCCCACCGAGGCACGATGTGCTGGTGCAGGTGCTCGTCGACCCCGGCGCCGGCGACCCGGCCCTGGTTCATCCCGATGTTGAAACCGTCGCAGCGCGCGACCGCGCGCAGCACCTGCATCCCGCGCTGAGTGAGGGCCGCGATCTCGTCCACCTCTTCGGTGGTGGCGAGATCGTACGTCGCCACGTGCCGGTAGGGGCATACGAGGAGGTGTCCGGAGTTGTACGGGAACAGATTGAGCAGCACGTAACAGGTCTCGCCGCGATGCACGATGAGCCCATCCGCATCCGACTTCCCCGGTGCCGAGCAGAACGGGCACGTCTCGCGCATGGCGTCCGCGCCCGCCTGAATGTACGCCATCCGATGCGGCGTCCACAGACGCTGGAATGCGTCCGGGACCCCGGGCAGGTCGCTCGCGGCGACCAGCCCGGGGATCGGGTCGACCGCCCCCGGGGCGTGATCCGGTTCCGTCACGCCAGATCCTCGGCGGTGTTCACGAGGGCCTTCGTGTCGATCGCGTGCCGGATCCGTCGCACCGCGTCCCCCACGGGGATGCCGTTGAGCTGTGAGCCGTCGCGGAAGCGGAAGGAGACCGTACCCGCTGCGCGGTCCTGCTCCCCCGCGATCAGCATCAGCGGCACCTTCTGCGTGGTGTGCGTGCGGATCTTCTTCTGCATGCGGTCGTCGCTGTGATCCACCTCGGCGCGGACGTCTTCGACCTTGAGGCGGACGATGATCTCGTCGAGATAGTCGGCGTACTCCTCGGCGACGGGAATGCCCACCACCTGCACGGGCGACAGCCACACCGGGAAGGCGCCGGCGTAGTGCTCGAGCAGGATGGCGAAGAAGCGCTCGATGGAGCCGAACAGCGCGCGGTGGATCATGATCGGCCGGTGCTTCTCGCCGTCCGCCCCGGTGTACTCCAGCTCGAACCGCTCCGGCAGGTTCGGGTCCACCTGCACGGTCGAAAGCTGCCACACCCGCCCGATCGCGTCGGTCGTCTTGAGGTCGATCTTCGGCCCGTAGAACGCGGCTTCGCCCGGCACCTCGGTCAGCTTCAGTCCGCTCGCCAGGGCCACGTTCCTCAGCGCGTTGGTCGAGTACTCCCAGAACTCGTCGCTGCCGATCCACTTCGACTTCTCGTCGTCGCGCATCGAGAGCTCGAGCTCGAAATCCTCCAGTCCGAAGTCCCGGAGCATCGAGATCACGAAGTCGAGCACCTTGGTCGCCTCGCCCTCGAGCTGCTCGGGCGTGACGAACAGGTGCGAGTCGTCCTGGGTGAACCCTCGCACGCGGGTGAGGCCGTGCAGGGCTCCGGAGAGCTCGTTGCGATACACCGTGCCGTTCTCGGCGAGACGCATCGGCAGGTCGCGATAGCTCCGCGCGCGCTCCTTGTAGATGAGGATGTGCATCGGGCAGTTCATCGGCTTGAGGTAGTAGTCCTTGCCCTCCTTGACCACCTCGCCATCGGCATCCCGCTCCTCGTCCATGCGGATCGGGGGGAACATCCCCTCGCGGTAGGTCACCAGATGGTTCGACTGGAGGAAGAGGTCCTCCTTGGCGATGTGCGGCGTGTACACGTAGGTGTAGCCCGCCCCGACGTGACGCCGGCGCGCGTGCTGCTCCATCTCCTGGCGGACGACCCCGCCCTTGGGATGCCACACCGACAGCCCTGAGCCGATCTCGTCCGGGAACGAGAAGAGGTCGAGCTCCTTGCCCAGGCGCCGGTGGTCGCGCTTCGCGGCCTCCTCGAGTCGCTGCTGGTACGCGCGCAGCTCGTCCTTCGTCGGCCACGCGGTGCCGTAGATGCGCTGCAGCTGCGGGTTCTTCTCGCTCCCCCGCCAATAGGCGCCGGCGATGCGGGTGAGGGCCCACCCGTTGCCGATCTGCCGGGTGCTCGGGAGGTGCGGTCCGCGGCAGAGGTCCTTCCAGACCGTCTCACCATCGCGGTTCACGTTGTCGTAGATGGTGAGTTCGCCGGCGCCGACCTCGACGCTCGCGCCCTCGGTCTTCTCGGCGCCGCCGCCCTTCAGCCCGATGAGCTCGAGCTTGAACGGCTCGTCGGCGAGCTCCTCCCGCGCCTGTTCGTCGGTGACGACGCGGCGCACGAACCGCTGTCCCTCGCGGACGATGCGCTGCATCTCCTTGTCGATCGCCTTCAGGTCTTCGGGGGTGAAGGGATGCTCGACGCCGAAGTCGTAATAGAAGCCGTCGGCGATCGGCGGCCCGATGCCGAGGTTGGCCTGCGGCTTGATGCGCTGGACCGCCTGCGCGAGGACGTGGGCTGCGGAGTGGCGCAGGATGTTCAGGCCGTCGGGGCTGTCGATCGTGACGGGCTCGACGATGTCGGACTGCTCCACCGTGGTGGCCAGGTCCTTCAGTTCGCCGTTCACGCGCAGCGCGACGACGGAGCGATCGGGGAACAGGGCGAAGCCGTCGGCGGGGTACGCCACGTCCGACGGGATGACGACGTCAGTCACAGGAACTCTCTCCAGAGGATGGGATCGGATCAAGGCTACTCAGCTTCGGACGCGCGCCGCGTCCCGCCCGCTCAGGCGTGAAGCGTTCGCGTGCCGGTCCCCGCGACGACGGTCGCGCGCATGAGCCGGCGGAGTTCCATGCCGCCCAGTGTACGCGGTGGTCTTCGTTGCCGGTCGGGAACGGCAGGATGGACCCGTGAAGCTCGCGATCGTCGGAGGCATCCTCCTCGTCCTCGGTGCGATCGCGGTGTTCACCGGCGTCCTTCCCGCATCGGATGCGGTCCAGATCGGGGATCGCGTCTGGCCGATCCTCCTCTTCGTCGTCGCGATCACCGTCGTCGCGGAGCTCGCGGCCGTCGCGGGATTGTTCGACGTGATCGGCGCCGTCCTGGCGCGCGTGTCGCGGGGTCGGACGTGGGCGCTCTGGGCCCTCGTCGTCCTCCTCGCGGTCGTCTCGACCGCGTTCCTGTCGCTCGACACCACGGCGGTGCTCCTCACCCCCGTGGTGATCGCGCTCGCACGGGCACATCGCCTGAGTCCGCTGCCGTTCGCGTTCGCGACCGTATGGCTGGCCAACACGGCGTCGCTCGTGCTCCCGGTGTCGAACCTCACGAACCTGCTGGCGGTTCACCGGCTGGAGATGACGTCGCCGGGTGCGTTCCTGACGTTGCTCGGCCCCTCCGCGTTCGTCGCGATCGTCGTGACCGTGCTCCTGCTCTGGGTCAGCCACCGGCGCGAGCTGCGCGGACGCTTCGCGCCGGCCGTGCCCCCTGCCGTGGCGGACCGGACGCTCCTCGTGGCGACGTCTGTCGTGGTGGTGATCCTGCTCCCGCTGCTGGTGACGGGAATTCCGCCCTGGATGCCGGCGGTGGGCGCGGCCGTCGTGCTCGGCGCGATCTTCCTGTGGCGGGCACCCGGCGCGGTCCGTCCCGCGCTCGTCCCCTGGCAGCTGGTGGTGTTCGCCGCCGGCCTGTTCCTCGTCGTCGGGGCGTTCGAGGCGCTGGGTTCCGCCGGCGCGCTCGCGGTGCTCGCGGGGCGCGGAGACGATCTGATCGCTCTGTGGCGGGTCGCGGCGTCCGGACTGATCGGATCGAACGCGATCAACAACCTGCCTGCGTACCTCGCGCTGGAGACCGTGGCCGATTCCCCGCGCCGCATGGCGGCCCTCCTCGTCGGCGTGAACGCGGGCCCGTTGATCACGCCCTGGGCGTCGCTCGCGACGCTCCTCTGGCATCAGCGTCTCGCCGGCGTGGGGGTCGATGTTCCGTGGCGCCGCTACGTCCTGCTCGGCCTGGTCGCCGCGCCGCTCACGGTGGCGCTGGCCGTCGTCCCACTCGCACTCTGATCGCCGATGTGCTTGAGCGCCTCGCGGCGGCTGAGCGGGCTGAGGGGCCGTTCGGCCACGAAAGCGGCGACCCAGGCGGGCGCGACCCGGGCGTACTCGCGCAGCGCCCAGCCGATCGCCTTCCGGATGAAGAACTCCGGGTCGGCGAGGTTGGGGGTGATGACGTCCGACAGGAGCGCGGCGTCCACCCGGTCGCGCCGCCCGAGCTGGGAGATGATCGCGATCCGGCGCACCCACATGTCGTCGTCCGTGCTCCAGCGTCGCACCAATGCGGCGGTCGCCGCGGGCTGAGCATCGTGCAGCTCGGCGACGCGGTGGGCGAGGTCGTCGGTGAAGTCCCACCAGCGGCCCGTGCGCACCATGTGCTCGATGAGGGGCACGATGGCGAGGTCGCCGCGCGCGGGCCGGAGAGCGAGCAGAGCCATGGCGGCGTACCGGTCCTCCCGGAAGCGGGCCTCGTCCCAGAGCTCGAGCGCGGAGGTGCGAAGGATCGCGGGGTCCCTCTCGCCCGTCGCCGCCGCACGGACGGCCGTCCTCACGTGGGGCAGCGACACACCGCGGAACGGCATCGTCGACTTCATGTACGCCTGCTGCCCGGCGGCGCGCTCAGGATCGGCGGCGTCGGCGAGCGCGGAGCGGATCGTCGTGGCGAGGGTCGTCATCCCTTCCGCACCCTCTCCGGGATCAGGAGCAGAGGTCGGAGAGCTTCTTCCCCGCGTTCTGGATGTCGGTGGAGATGGACTGGATCTTGTCCGCCTTGTCGGCCAGTGCCTGCAGTCCGCCGTCCTTCGCCGACGCGAGCAGGTCGCCGAACTCCGAGATCTTGTCACCCATGTCCGTGAGCGCGCTCTTCACCTTCGCGTTCGTGACCTTGCTCTCGACCTCGTCGAACTTTTCCCCGAGCGTGTTCATCGCGTCCACCGCACCGGTCACGTCGCCCTTGCCGAGCCCGCTGAGCGAATCGCTCATGTCCGTCTGGACATCCGCCATCGACGTCTGCGCGACCGAGCAGGCCTCCGCGACGGACTGACCGCTCGCGGCTCCCCCCGTGGCTTTCCCATCGGCCGTCCCACCGAATGCCGAGCAGCCGGTGAGCGCTGTGGCGCCGAGCGCCGCGAGGAGAGCGAGGGAGGCGATGTTCTTCCGCATGACATGTCCGTTCGTCGGGCCCGAGGGCGGCGAGCTGTGGGAGAGCTATGGATGGACCATCCACCCTGCCACATCGCTCCGCGGACGCTCGGCGGCTGACCGCGATCCGGGTGGAGTGAAAGCGAAAACCCCCGGCGAGCCGGGGGTTTTCTGATGGTGGGCGATACTGGGATCGAACCAGTGACCTCTTCCGTGTCAGGGAAGCGCGCTACCGCTGCGCCAATCGCCCGAGTCGTGCTCCGGTCGGGACCGGGAGTGGAGGTGGCGACGGGATTCGAACCCGTGTAAACGGCTTTGCAGGCCGGTGCCTAGCCGCTCGGCCACGCCACCGCGTGTGGTTTGACCCCACGTGCCATGGACTCCCCCGGAGGGGAACCCCTGCACTCGAGCGGATGACGAGACTCGAACTCGCGACCCTCACCTTGGCAAGGTGATGCGCTACCAACTGCGCTACATCCGCGTGCTCCGGAGCGTTCCGGCGCTTGATCGACTTTAGCCGACGAACGGGCAAGTGCAAAACCGTGGGAGGCCGCGCGTGTCATGCTCCCGGGGTTCGTCGTGGGCGCCCCGATCGGGTAGGATCGAGACTCGGCCCCGACGGGGCCACGGGCGATTGGCGCAGTTGGTAGCGCGCTTCCTTCACACGGAAGAGGTCATCAGTTCGAGTCTGGTATCGCCCACCACGACGCGTTAGGCGTCAGAGCTCGACAGGCCACCCGTAGCGGCGATGCAGCTCCCCCGCGACGTCGGCGAATCGGTCGCGGTCCAGGGCGGATGCCTCGCGTCGGATGCCGTAGACGTGGACGAGGTAGACCTGATCGATGTCCACCCACGACTCCCTCCCCTTCGCATCCCACGCACCCGTGCCGAGCCGTACGTAGTCGCGCTCGCCGTCGTGCGACTTGCTGGTGAGCTTCACGGCGTACACGCGCTGCGGACCGGCGCGTCCGATGACGAGCACCGGACGGTCCTTGCCCTCGGTGGTGTCCTCCTCGTACGGTACCCAGGCCCACACCACCTCCCCGGCATCGGGGGCGCCGTTGCGCTGCGGGCGGTACGTGATCGTCAGGTCCTCGACCGCGTCGATGCGCACTTCGACGGTGGCGCGCTCACCGGCCGCGGGGCTGAGGTCCGGACGACCGTCGCGGGACGGCGCGTGCGCACCACCGCGCGACCGCGTCGGCGAGGGGGTGCGTGGGGCGAAGAGGGCGGCGAGGCGTGAGAGCAGGCCGGGTCGAGGCATCCTGACACGATATGCGAGAAGGGCGTCGCGGCCGAAGCCACGACGCCCTCCCCTGTGCTGTGGGCGGAGTGTCAGACCCGCTCGTCGAGCAGGTAGCCCTCCTCGCCGTGCACGACCGTGTCGACGCCGGCGATCTCGTCCTCGTTCTTGATCCGGAAGCCCATCGTCTTCTGGATGACCCAGCCGATGGCGTACGCCAGGACGAAGGAGTAGATCATGACGCCGAAGGCGCCGATCGCCTGGACGCCGAGCTGCTTGAACGAGCCCGTGTCGATGAGACCGATGCCCGCACCGAAGATGCCGATGTAGAGGGTTCCGATGACACCGCCGACGAGGTGGATGCCGACGACGTCGAGCGAGTCGTCGAAGCCGAGCTTCCACTTCAGCTCGATCGCCAGGGCGCAGACCGCGCCGGTGATGAGGCCGAGCACGATCGCCCAGCCGGGCGTGAGGATGTTACAGGCCGGCGTGATCGCGACGAGGCCCGACACCGCGCCGGATGCGGCACCGATCGAGGTGGGCTTGCCGTCCTTGATCTTCTCGACGATCAGCCAGCCGATGGTCGCGGCAGCAGGCGCGGCGAGGGTGTTGATCCACGCGATCGCGGCGACACCGTCGACCGCGGCCTCGGATCCTGCGTTGAAGCCGAACCAGCCGAACCACAGGAGCGCAGCGCCGAGGAGGGTCAGCGGCACGTTGTGCGGCTTGGTGATCCCCTTCTGGAAACCCACGCGCTTGCCGAGGACCAGTGCCAGGGCGAGGCCTGCCGCACCCGCGTTGATGTGCACGGCCGTGCCGCCCGCGAAGTCGTTGACGCCGAGCAGGTGGGGCGCCCAGCCGTCACCGAGGTTGAACACCCAGTACGCGACCGGGAAGTAGACGACCGTGACCCAGATGCCGGCGAAGACCATCCATGCGCCGAACTTGGCGCGATCCGCGATGGCGCCCGAGATCAGCGCGACGGTGATGATGGCGAACGTCGCCTGGAAGCCGACGAAGGCGAGGGCGCCCAGGTCCGGCGACATCGCGCCGTCCTTGCCGATGCCGAGCAGCTTGCCGAGGCCGATCAGCCCATCGAAGGGGTTGCCGAGCCAGTTCTGGATGAGCGGCGTGCCGAACGACATGCCGTAGCCGTACAGAACCCAGAGCACGGCGACCAGCGCGATGGCGCCGAAGCTCATCATCATCATGGAGACGACGCTCTTCGCCTTGACCATGCCGCCGTAGAAGAACGCGACGCCGGGGGTCATGAGCAGGACGAGGGCTGCTGCCACGAGCAGCCACAGTGCATTGACGTTGGCCTGCGTGGCCGCGGGCTCCGCTGCTGCAATCACATGCATAGGGATTACCTCTCAGGTGTTTCTCTCGGGTATCCGACGCCCGCAACGGCGGTCGGGTCTTCGTTGAGAGTTTGCTGAGAAGAGGTTTCCGCGGGCGGGTTTCCACGTTTCGTCGCGGTTACGGAGCCGGGCGGGATGTAAACATCGTGTTTCCCCGCGTCAGACTCGGCGTGTCACGCTGAGGTGAGTGCGATGAGGCGGGAGATGGCGCGGAGGTACTTCTTGCGGTACCCGCCGGCCAGCATCTCTTCGCCGAAGACGTCGCTGAGCGGTCGCCCCGTGGACCGGATCGGCACCTGGGCGTCATAGGCGCGGTCGACGAACGCGACGAACCGCAGCGCGGCCGACTGGTCCTGCAGCTGCTCGACATCGCGGAGCCCGATGGCGGTCACGCCGGCGACGAGGCGGATGTAACGGGACGGATGCACGTGCGACAAGTGCGCGACGAGCTGCGCGAACACGTCGTCGGAGACGACGCCGTGAGCCGCGCCATCCGCGATCGCCCGCTCGTACGCCGCGTCGTCGAGCACCTTGGCCTGCCCGTCGATCGCGCGCTGCCGGTAGTCGGTGCCGTCGATGCGGACGGTCTGGAAGCTCGCCGACATCGCGTGGATCTCCCGGAGGAAGTCCTGCGCCGCGAAGCGCCCCTCACCCAGGGCGTTCGGCGGGGTGTTGGAGGTGGCCGCCAGCCGGGTCCCGCCCGCGACGAGCTCGCCGAGCAGTCGCGTCATGACCATCGTGTCTCCCGGGTCGTCGAGCTCGAACTCGTCGATGCACAGGAGGTCGGCGCCGCGGAAGAGCTCGACGGTGTTCTGGTAGCCGAGAGCCCCCACGAGCGCCGTGTACTCGATGAACGACCCGAAGTACTTCCGGCGCACCGGCATGGCGTGGTACGTCGCCGCGAGGAGGTGGGTCTTGCCCACCCCGAATCCGCCGTCCAGGTAGACGCCGGGCTTCACCTCGGGCTCCTTCTTCGCGCGACGGAAGAAGCCGCCCCTCGCCGGCGGTGCGCCCCCGCCCGAGAAGGCCACGAGGAGGTCCTTCGCCTCGGCCTGCGACGGGTACGCGGGATCGGGACGATAGGTCTCGAACGTCGCGTGGTCGAACTGCGGCGGCGGGACGAGGGCCGCGACCATCTCGTCGCCGGTCACCTGAGGCGTCCTGTCGACGAGGTGGACGATGCCGGAGGGCGAACTCATTCGGGTCCGATCATGTCGGAGTTCGTAAGAAAGGGAGCGGTGCCCGATGGGGCAACTAGTGTCGAATTCGACGGAGTTCACCCTATCGCCGTCGCCCGCCACCCCCGATCCGAGGAGCATCCGGTGTCCGTCGAGACCGACACGTCGTCCCCCAAGTTCTCCGAGTACGCGGAGCCCGGCCGGCTGGTCACCGGCGACTGGCTTCAGGAGCGCCTGGGCTCGCCGGGCCTCGTCGTGGTCGAGTCGGACGAGGACGTCCTCCTGTACGAGACCGGCCACATCCCGGGCGCGGTGAAGGTCGACTGGCACACCGAGCTCAACGACCCGGTCGTCCGTGACTATGTCGACGGCGAGGGCTTCGCCGCGCTGCTGAGCGCCAAGGGCATCTCGCGCGACGACACCGTCGTCATCTACGGCGACAAGAACAACTGGTGGGCGGCGTACGCGCTGTGGGTCTTCTCGCTCTTCGGGCACGAGGACGTGCGGCTGCTCGACGGCGGGCGTGACCTCTGGATCGCCGAGGGCCGTCCGATCACGACGGAGAAGACCTCGCGCACCGCGACCGCGTACCCCGTGGTGGAGCGCGACGACTCCGTGCTGCGCGCGTACCGCGATGACGTCCTCGCGCACTTCGGCGCGCCCCTCATCGACGTGCGCTCGCCCGAGGAGTACACCGGCGAGCGCACCTCCGCCCCCGCCTATCCCGAGGAGGGCGCGCTGCGCGCCGGCCACATTCCGACGGCGCGCAACGTGCCGTGGGCGCGCGCCGTCGCCGCCGACGGGACCTTCCGCTCGCGCGAGGAACTCGACGCGATCTACCGCGGGGAGGCGGGGCTCTCGGACGGCGACGCCGTCATCGCGTACTGCCGCATCGGCGAGCGGTCGAGCCACACGTGGTTCGTGCTGCAGCACCTGCTGGGGTTCCCGCACGTGCGCAACTACGACGGGTCGTGGACCGAGTGGGGCAGCGCGGTGCGGGTTCCGATCGCGACCGGCGCGGAGCCGGGCGACGCGCCCGCCCGATGAGCGTCGGGGTCCCGCCGCCGTCTCGGGTGGGACAATGGGATCGATGACCGAGCCCTCGCTCCCCGACTCGCTGGCGGAGATCCGCGACGAGTTCCTCGAGCTTCCCGAAGCCGACAGGCTGCAGCTCCTCCTGGAGTTCTCTCAGGAGCTGCCCGACGTCCCCGCCGCCTACGAGGATCATCCCGAGCGCTACGAGCGGGTGGCGGAGTGCCAGTCGCCGGTGTTCATCGCGCTGGAGGTCGACGACGCGGGCATCGTCACGATGCACGCGACGGCTCCGCCCGAGGCTCCCACGACGAGAGGGTTCGCGAGCATCCTCGCCCAGGGCATCACCGGTCTCACGCCCGGCGAGGTGCTGGCGATCCCCGGCGACTTCCCACAGAGCATGGGGCTCACGCGCGTCGTGTCGCCGCTGCGCATCGCGGGGATGACGGGGATGCTCGTCCGGGCGCAGCGCCAGGTGCGCGCTCTCTCGGCGGCGTAGTCAGTCGGTCGGCGACGCCTCGTGCACGGGGCCGAGACCGTGGCGCTCGAGCCAGGACCGGATGCTGGTGCTCCAGCGCTCCTGGTCGTAGTTCCAGAGCTTCGTGTGCCGCGCCACCTCGAAGACCTGCAGTTCGACGAGGTCCGGCCGCGCGACGACGAGGTCATGGGAGGCGTCGGACGGCACGAAGCCGTCGTCGTCGCTGTGCAGGACGAGGATCGGATGCTGCAGCTCCGCGGCGCGCGCGACCGCGTCCAGCCGGTCGAATGCGATCGGCGCGCTCCGCGTGAACGGCGCCGCCCAGTCCGACTGCAGAGCGCCGAGCGCCAGCCCGCTCACGGCCGCGGGGACGTGCATGAGCTTCGCCTGATAGCCGAGCACGACGCGCCAGTCGACGACGGGAGACTCGAGGACGAGCCCCGCGATCAGATCGCGCCGCGGCGAGTTGAGCTCCACCTGGAGCGAGATCGCCCCGCCCATCGACCATCCCATCAGGATGATCCGACGCGCCCCGCGCCGACGCGCGAACCCGATCGCCGCGTCGACGTCCCGCCATTCGGTCGCGCCGAGCGTGTACGTGCCGCTGCGACTGCGCGGTGCCTCGCCGTCATTGCGGTACGAGACGACGAGGACCGGGAAGCCGAGCGCGTGGAACACGGGAACCGCGCGCAGGCACTCCGCGCGGGTGGTGCCGCGTCCGTGCACCTGCAGGACCCAGACGTCGGCATCCGGGCGGCCCGGGAAGAACCAAGCCGGGCAGGGACCGGCGGGCGATCCGATCAGCTCCGAGCTGTAGGGCAGATGGAGCTGTTCGGGTCCGTCGTAGTACCACCCGCTGAAGGCGGCGTCCGGCGCGAGTCGCGAATCCGGGCCGATCTCGGTGAGCAGCTTCCGCTTCACGGTCGTGTCGTCCTCGGCGAGGACCGATCCGAGCTTGATGTAGCGCTCGGTCCCGCTCGTGAACAGCCCGTAGCGGCCGGGCAGGGCCGTGTCGGGCGTCCGCTCGAGGGTGATGGTCTGGGCTGCGACATCGAGGCCGAGGATGCGGGTGTCGGCGGTGCGCACGGCGGGCGTCACCACGCGCCTCGCCATCCGGAGCGACGCGAGGCCCATCAGGCCGAGGACACCGACGAGGGCGACGGAGAGGGTCGCGAGCGCCGCGCGCACTCCCGCGAGCAGCATGGGAGTGGCGCCGGTCGGTGCGGCGTGCCTGGAGGGCTTCATCGACCGTTCACTCTAGTCTGTCGACGTGGCCGACCCCCGTCCTTCAACGCTGTTCGAGCGGGCTGCCGCCGATGTCAGGGCCATGGCCCTGCGCGACGACCTCGTCGTCAGCGAGATACCCGCTCCGAAGGGGCTCGCGCCGGATGCACTGGCGCTCGCCGCCGACGTGCGCCCGGACGAGAGCGGGGAATCCCCCTACGGCACCGGCCGCTTCGTGCTTCTCCACGATCCGGACGAGCCGGAGGCATGGGGAGGCCCGTGGCGCATCGTGTGCTTCGCCCAGGCGCCCTTGGAGCCGGAGATCGGAATGGACCCACTCGTGGCCGATGTGGCATGGTCCTGGCTGGTGGACGCGCTCGACTCCCGTCACGCGCCCTACCATTCCGCCTCCGGGACCGCGACGAAGACACTGTCGAAGGGGTTCGGCACGCTGGCGGCCGAGGGAGACGGATCGCAGATCGAGCTGCGTGCCTCGTGGTCGCCGTCGGGACCGGTCGAGCCGCACATCGAGGCATGGGCCGAGTTGGTGTGCATGCTCGCCGGACTCCCGCCGGGGTCCGAGGAGATCCAGGTGCTGGGCGCGCGGAGGACGATGCGTGACTGATTACGACGTGATCGCGGATGCGATCGGCCTGAGCGACGCTGCCCGCAGCCTGGCTGCGGGCGAGGGCCCGGTGGCCGTCGACGTGGAGCGGGCATCGGGGTTCCGGTACTCGCAGCGCGCCTACCTCATCCAGGTGTTCCGCCGGGGCGCGGGCGTGTTCCTCTTCGACCCGCCCCCGATCGGGGACTTCTCCGCGCTGCAGGAGGCGATCGGCGGTGAGGAGTGGATTCTGCACGCCGCGAGTCAGGACCTCCCCTCGCTTCGCGAGCTGGACCTCGAGCCGGTGACGATCTTCGACACCGAGCTGGCCGCGCGCCTCCTCGGTCACGATCGGGTGGGGCTGGGGGCCGTGGTCGCCGACACGCTCGGGATCACACTGGCCAAGGCCCATTCGGCGTCGGACTGGTCGACCCGTCCCCTTCCGCAATCATGGCTCGAGTACGCTGCGCTGGACGTCGAGCATCTCGTCGACGTGCGCGACGCCCTCGCCGCGGAGCTGGAGGCGCAGGGCAAGACCGCGTTCGCCTCGGAAGAGTTCCAGGCCGTGCTCGACCGGCGGCCGAAGCCGCCTCGGGAGGATCCCTGGCGCCGGCTCAGCGGCCTGCACACGGTCCGCGGCCGGCGATCGCTCGCCGTCGCCCGCGAACTGTGGATCGCCCGCGAGGAGTACGCCCAGGATCAAGACGTGTCTCCGGGGCGGCTCGTCCCCGACCGCTCGCTCGTGGCGGCCGTGCTGGCCGATCCGGCCACGAAGAAGGACCTCGCCGCCGTGAAGGACTTCATGGGACGCGCCAGTCGCACGCAGCTGGACCGGTGGTGGGCGGCGATCGAGCGCGGTCGCGCGGCGACGTCGCTTCCGCTGGAGCGTGTGCCCGGCGACAGTCTGCCCCCGCCCCGGGCGTGGGCGGACCGGAATCCCGAGGCCGACGCGCGACTCAAGGCAGCGCGCCCGCTGGTCGAGGGTCGTGCGGAGGAGCTCGGCATGCCGACGGAGAATCTCCTGACGCCGGACCTGCTCCGTCGCGTGGCGTGGTCGCCGCCCGAGGACATCACCGCCGAGGCCGTCGGCGACGCCCTGCAGGAACTCGGGGCACGCTCGTGGCAGGTTGCGCAAACTGCACAGCTAATCGCGGATGCCTTTGTCGAATCCGTGCAAGGCGCTGACGAGGCCCCGGACGACGCTTCGTAGGTTCGCCACACCCGATTCCGGGCCCCCGAAGGCGGATCCTAGGCTGATGCCATCCCTATTTTTGGAGGCAGAGTGGCCGAGCTTTCGGACGTCTTCTTCGTCGATGGAATGCGCACACCGTTCGGGCGTGCCGGCGAAAAAGGCATGTACTGGAACACCCGTGCCGATGATCTCGCCGTGAAGGCGACCATCGGTCTCATGGCGCGGAATCCCGGCGTTCCCGCCGACCGGATCGACGATGTGGCGATCGCCGCGACGTCGCAGACGGGTGACCAGGGCCTGACCCTGGGGCGTTCGGTCGCGATCCTCGCGGGGCTCCCCCAGACGGTCCCCGGCTTCGCGATCGACCGCATGTGCGCCGGCGCGATGACGAGCGTCACCACCATGGCCGGATCGATCGGCGTCGGCATGTACGACCTCGCCCTCGCGGGTGGCGTGGAGCACATGGGTCACCACCCCATCGGCGCGAACGCCGACCCCAACCCGCGCTTCGTCGCCGAGAAGATGGTGGACCCGGGTGCGCTCAACATGGGCGTGACGGCCGAGCGCATCTTCGACCGGTTCCCGCACCTCACGAAGGAGCGGTCGGACCGGTACGGCATGCTCAGCCAGCACAAGGCGCAGGCGGCCTATGACGCGGGCAGGATCCAGCCGGATCTCGTGCCCGTCGCGATCAAGGGCGCCGACGGCTCGTGGGGCCTCGCGAGCGAGGACGAGGGACGTCGTCCGAGCACCACGATGGAGGATCTCGCCGGCCTCAAGACGCCGTTCCGTCCGCACGGTCGCGTCACCGCCGGAACGTCCTCGCCGCTCACCGACGGCGCGACGATGAGCCTTCTCGCGGGCGGCGCGGCGGTCAAGGAGCTCGGACTCACCCCGAAGATGAAGGTCGTCTCGTTCGCGTTCGCGGGCGTGCAGCCCGAGATCATGGGCATCGGTCCGATCCCCTCGACCGAGAAGGCGCTCAAGAAGGCCGGGCTCACGATCGATGACATCGGTCTGTTCGAACTCAACGAGGCCTTCGCGATCCAGGTGATCTCGCTGCTCGACCACTTCGGCATCGCGGACGACGACCCGCGCGTGAATCAGTGGGGCGGGGCCATCGCGCTCGGTCATCCCCTCGCAGCATCCGGTGTTCGACTCATGATCCAGCTGGCCGCGCAGTTCGCCGAGCGTCCCGATGTGCGCTACGGCCTGACCGCGATGTGCGTCGGCCTCGGCCAGGGCGGCTCGGTCATCTGGGAGAACCCCCACTACGACGGCAAGAAGCGCAAGTAAGGGCACGGATCGATGACGAACTACGACGAGATCGACTTCACCCCCATCCTCGCGCTGACCGAGGGCGAGGTCGTCACGCATGCGCCCGTACGCGACGTGCGGCTCCCCTCCGGCAAGGTGCTGGCGCTCATCACGCTCGACAACGGCCGCGACCACACGCGCCCCAACACGCTCGGGCCCGCGACGATGACCGAGCTGGGCGAGACCCTGGCCGGCCTTCGCACGCGTGCGGCCGCCGGAGAGATCCACGCGGTCGGCGTCACCGGCAAGCAGTACATCCTCGCCGCCGGCGCCGATCTCAGCGACATCTCCCGCGTCGGATCGGTCGAGAACGCCAAGCTGGTCGCTCAGCTCGGCCACAAGGTCCTCGGCTCGCTCTCCGAGCTCGGTGTGCCCTCGTTCGCCTTCGTGAACGGCCTCGCGCTCGGGGGCGGTCTCGAGATCGCACTGAACTCGACCTACCGCACGGTGGACGCGTCCGCGGCCGCCATCGCCCTGCCCGAGGTCTTCCTCGGCATCATCCCCGGCTGGGGTGGCGCCTACCTCCTGCCGAACCTCATCGGCATCGAGAACGCCCTCGAGGTGGTGATCTCGAACCCCCTGAAGCAGAACCGGATGCTGAAGCCGCAGCAGGCGTACGACTATGGCATCTTCGACGCGATCTTCCCTGCTGCGAACTATCTCGAGGACTCGCTCCGCTGGGCCGACGGCGTGCTCACGGGGACGACGAAGGTCGAACGGCGGAACGAGCCGGGCCGGATCGAGCGGACGATCAAGTGGCCTGCCGCGATCAAGGTCGCGAGAGGCATGCTCGAGAGCCGCATCGGGACCGTGCCGCGCTCTCCCTACGTGGCTCTCGATCTGCTCGAGAAGGCCAAGGGCGGAACGAAGGCGGAGGGCTTCGCCCGCGAGGACGATGCGCTCGCGGATCTCGTCACGGGCGACCAGTTCGCCGCGTCGATGTATGCGTTCGATCTCGTCCAGAGGCGGGCGAAGCGTCCGGTGGGCGCACCCGACAAGGCACTCGCCCGACCGGTGACGAAGGTCGGCATCATCGGTGCCGGCCTCATGGCGAGCCAGTTCGCGCTCCTGTTCGTTCGCAAGCTCCAGGTACCCGTGCTCATCACGGACCTGGATCAGGCCCGCGTGGACAAGGGACTCGCGTACATCCACGACGAGATCGGGAAGCTCGAGGCGAAGGGGCGTCTCGACGCCGACGGGGCGAATCGTCTCCGCGCCCTCGTTCATGGTACGACTGACAAGACGGAGTACGCGGACTGCGATTTCGTGATCGAGGCGGTGTTCGAGGAGGTCGGGGTCAAGCAGCAGGTCTTCGGCGAGATCGAGACGATCATCGCCGAGGACGCGATCCTCGCCACCAACACATCTTCCCTCTCGGTCGAGGAGATCGGCTCGAAGCTGGCGCACCCGGAACGACTCGTCGGCTTCCACTTCTTCAATCCCGTCGCGATCATGCCGCTCATAGAGATCGTGAAGACCTCGCAGGCGACCGAGACCGCGCTCTCGACGGCGTTCGTCGTCGCGAAGGGACTCGGCAAGAACGCCGTGCTGACCGCCGACGCGCCGGGCTTCGTCGTGAACCGGCTCCTTGCGAAGGTCATGGGGGAAGCCGCGCGTGCCGTGTACGAGGGAACACCACTCCTCACCGTGGAGAAGGCTTTCGCTCCGCTCGGCCTGCCGATGACGCCGTTCCAGCTGATCGACCTCGTGGGGTGGAAGGTCGCGGCGCACGTGCAGGACACGATGGCCCACGCCTTCCCGGACCGGTTCTTCGCCTCGGAGAACTTCCACCGCCTCGCCGATCTGCCGCAGGTCGTCGATAAGGACAAGCGGGGGAAGGTCACCGGCTGGAGCAAGGACGCGGAGAAGGTCCTCAAGGGCGCGGTGGGCTCGACCGTCTCGTCCGAGGCGGAGATCCTGCAGCGCGTGCAGGACGGGCTGGCGCAAGAGATCCATCTGATGCTCGCCGAGGGCGTCGTCCCTGAAGTGGAGGACATCGACCTGTGCCTCATCCTCGGTGCAGGATGGCCTTTCATCGACGGTGGCGCATCCCCCTACCTCGACCGGGAGGGCGCGTCGGAGCGCACGTTCGGGGGCACGTTCCATCACCCGCTCATCAGGGGCATCGCCAGCTGATCCGACCCACACGAGCGGCCCCCACGGACATCCGTCGGGGCCGCTCGTGTGGGTGTCACCGAGGGACCGTCCTCGTCTGCAGATCGTCCTCGAGACGAACGCTCTCGGGCCGCAGGGTGAACAATGTCCCCGCCGACGCTGATCGGCCGGGGCCGCCCGCGGGTCGGGGGCATGCTGGGTGTGTCAGTGCGGCACACGACCAGCGGAGGCGCAGGAGTGGAGATGTTCACGGGATTGCTCAGCGGCAGCATGCTCAGTGCGCTTCTGAAGGGAGGCGCCCTCCTCACCGCGGTCTTCGTGATCCCCATGCTCGTCAAGCTCTTCCTCGTGACGGTGGATGAGGGCTCCGCCGCGATCCGCACCCGCAACGGCCGGCCGATCATCCGCCGACCCCGCGGGGCCCCGCGCGATCACCAGGGTGATGTGGTCGTCCTCCGTCCGGGCACCCACGGAGCCGTCCCGATCTTCTACTGGTACCGCATGGTCGACGTGCGCACGCGTTCGACGGATCTGCCGCCGCGTCAGCTCACCGCCGCCTCCGGGCATCAGCATCTCGTTCATGCGTCGTTCGACTGGCGTCCGCTCACCACCGGCCACGACCTTCGGGTGATCGAACTGGATGTGGTGAACGTCAAGGAGCGCGCGGGGAACATCGTCGGCGCGGCCATGCGTGACATCGTGCACGAACTGCACGGCCCTGTCCTGCCGCCGAACGAATCCCTCTCCCCCGCCGTCGTCGCGGCATGCCGGGATCGGGTCAGGGAAAGCTGCGGCATCGAGCTGCTGAGCGTCGTCGTCACCGGAGATGCGCTGACGGACGGTTACCTGATGTCGGAGTCCCTCCGTGCCGCCGGCGGCACGGGAGCCGAGGAGTGGCTGCCGGTCGCTGCGGCGGCGAGCCGGTTCGTCTCGGCGCGCTAGTCCTCGGCGCCGCCGGCCCGGGACGAGGCCCAGTCGCGAACCGCCGCGACCTCCGGGCCCGCGGGGCGGGCGACCGGGATGCGGGTGCCGAGAACCTGTGCGACGACGTCCTGGGCGATCTTCGCGGCCGTCAGGCCGGCGTCTTCCAGGATCTGCTCGCGGCTCGCGTGGTCGATGAATTCGTCCGGGACGCCGAGCTCGTCGACCGCCGTGTCGACCCCGGACTCTCTCAGCACCTGCCGCACGCGTGTTCCGATGCCACCGACACGGATGCCGTCCTCGATCGTGATCACGAGGCGATGGGCCGCCGCCAGCTCGACGAGCGAGGGCTGGACGGGCACGACCCACCGTGGGTCGATCACCGTCGCGCCGATTCCCTGCGCACGCAGGCGGTCGGCGACATCGACGGCGAGATGAGCCATCGGCCCGATCCCCACGATGAGGACGTCCTGGGCGTCATCGCGCGCCAGCACGTCGACGCCGTCCGTGAGGCGTTCGATCGCGGGGAGGGTCGGGCTGACGGCGCCCTTCGGGAACCGCAGCACCGTTGGGGCGTCACCGACCGCGACGGCCTCGCGCAGCTCCTCGCGCAGACGCTCGGCGTCCCGCGGCACGGCGATGCGGATGTTCGGCACGAGCTGGAGCATCGCCAGGTCCCAGATCCCGTGATGGCTGGGTCCGTCAGGGCCCGTGACTCCGGCACGATCGAGCACGAAGGTCACGCCCGCGCGGTGGAGTGCGACATCCATGAGTACCTGGTCGAACGCGCGGTTCATGAAGGTCGCGTAGATCGCCACGACGGGGTGGAGGCCTCCGAACGCCAGTCCGGCGGCGGATGCCACCGCGTGCTGTTCGGCGATACCCACGTCGTGGACCCGATCCGGGAACCGCTGGGCGAACGGCAGGAGGCCGGTCGGTCGGAGCATCGCTGCGGTGATCGCGACGACGTCCTCCCGTTCCGCGCCGATCTCGGGGAGCTCGCCGGCGAAGACGTCGGTCCAGCCGATCGCGGCCGACGAGGAGATCGCCTCTCCGGTGAGGGGATCGATCTTCCCTACCGAGTGGAACTGATCGGCCTCGTCGAGGAGAGCGGGTTCGTAGCCGCGGCCCTTCTCGGTGATCGCGTGGACGATGACGGGCGCGCCGTAAGACTTGGCCAGCTCGAGCGTCTCCAGCAGCGTGCCGATGTCATGCCCGTCGACCGGGCCGAGATACTTGATGTCGAGGTTCGAGTAGAGCGCGGCATTGTTCGTGAAGCGCGAGAGGAACCCGTGCGTACCGCCGCGAACGCCGCGGTAGACCGCGCGGCCCGCCGGGCCGAGTCGCCGGAAGAGCGTGTCGGACGTACGGCGGAGGTTGCGGTAGGTCTCCGCCGTCCGCACCCGGTTCAGGTAGCGCGCCATCCCGCCGATGGTCGGCGCGTACGAACGACCGTTGTCGTTGACGACGATCACGAGATTGCGATCATTGTCGTCGGTGATGTTGTTGAGCGCCTCCCACGTCATGCCTCCGGTGAGCGCCCCGTCCCCGACGACGGCGACGACGTGGCGGTCCTTGCGGCCGGTGCGGGTGAATGCCCGGGAGACGCCGTCCGCCCAGCTCAGCGAGCTCGACGCATGGGAGGACTCGACGACGTCATGCGGACTCTCGGATCGCTGGGGATACCCGGCCAGCCCGTTGCGCGACCGGAGCTGCGAGAAGTCCTGGCGACCCGTGAGGAGTTTGTGCACATAGGACTGGTGCCCGGTGTCGAAGATGAACGGGTCGCGCGGCGAATCGAAGACGCGGTGCAGCGCTACGGTCAACTCGACGACGCCGAGGTTCGGTCCGAGGTGACCGCCCGTCCGCGCGACGTTCTCGATCAGGAACGCGCGGATCTCGGCGGCGAGCTGTTCGAGCTGATCGACGCTGAGCCCGTCGAGGTCTCTCGGCCCCGCGATGGAGGGAAGAAGGGGTTCCACCCGGCCTCCCGTTCATCGATCTCGATTCGTCCCGGGCGGCATGCTCGGGCCGTCGTCAAGTCTATCCGCGCGCTCGGGGCGGGGGTTGAGCGATACCGGGGAACGGGCCGACGTAGCGTCCCACGGGCCGCAGCCGGAGCGGCGGCATCGCGTACTCGGCCATCGCATGACAGCACCAGCCGGACGCACGGCCGACCGCGAACACGATCTCGCCGCCGTCAGCGGCCATGCCGAAGGCCGCCGACATCGTGCCCAGGGCGAAGTCCACGGATGGTCGTGTGTTCGTGCGCGAGAAGACGAGCCGGGCGATCTCGTCGGCCGTCTCGACCACCGCCCGCGCGTCGGCCTCGTGCGCTGCCGCGCGTCGGACCGCATCCATGAGGGCGCCGGCGCGGGGGTCGCCGTCCGGATACAGGAACTGGCCGAAGCCGGGCACCCCCGTGGGTGAGCGGCGGGACCACGCCGCGACCGCACGCTCGGCGCCATCGGATGCCGCCTCGACGATCATCACGTGCACGGGCGCGCTGACGGCGCCGTGCGCGGCCGAGTCGAGGGCGCCGAGCCCCGCTGCCACGACGGCGTAGAGGTGAGCGCGTGCGGACGCCGCGGCGCGTGCGGCCACCGTCGAGACGGCCATGTCGTGATCCACGAGCAGGATGAGCGCCGTGTCGAGCGCGCGCACAGCGTCCGGCGTCGGCTCGGCCGCCGTCAGGCGCGGCCAGAGCCGTCGTGCGATGGGCTCGCCGGAGGGCGGGTCCTCGCCGACGAGCGGGAGTGCGTCCACGAGGCCGGCGATCAGACGCCGCGCGGTCGACGCGACGGCGTCGCCCAGATCGAACCGGAGGGGGTCGAGCGCGGCGAGGGTGGCCACGGCGACGAGGAGTCGGCTCGAGGCAGGTGCATCGTGCGGCAGCGCGGCCACGGTGGCCGCCGCGAGAGCGGCCGATCCGGGAGAGGAGAGCAAGGGGCGGGGATGATCGAGACGATCCTCGTCGCGGGTCAGCAGCCAGTCGACGACGGCGTCGTACGTGTGCGTTCCGGCCAGCTCACCGGACTCGCGACCGCGGAACCACAGGCTCCCGTCCTCGATCAGGCTGATGTCCGTGTCGATGACGCCGAGCGGTCGCCCGTCCGACCCGGCGGGTGGCGCCGGCCCCACCGGCGGCGGCGTCGTTCGGCGGCGTGTGCGTGCGAAGCGCTCGACCTCCATCGCGTCGAAGCGCGAGCCGTGCGCGGTGCGACGGCGATCCAGGAGTCCGCGAGAGACATATGCGTAGACGGATTCGGTGCGGATGCCGAGACGCGCCGCGGCCTGCGCGGCGCTGAGGGTGGGCGCTGGGTCGTCGTGCATCTGACTCCCTCACATTGATCGGATCAACATTGACGATACAGCTCGCCGCGCGCACCGTGGACTCACGCACGAGGAAGGACTCAGTCATGCGCACTGTCGATCGCTCCGATTCCACTCTCATCGACGTCCCGCGAGGTCTCGCGAATGTCGTCGTCGCCGAGACCGCGATCGGGGACGTCCGTGGTCACGAGGGCTTCTACCACTATCGAGGAGTGCCCGCCCTGGACCTCGCGGACGGCGGCTCCTTCGAGACGGCGTGGCAGCTCGTCCTCACAGGCGCGACCACGGATGAGGCGTTCGCCGCGCGCGCCGCGCGCGCGCGGGCCCTTCCGAGCGCGCTCGACGCCGCGGTGGGCGAGATCGCGGTGCGCACGCGCTCCGCGGACCCGCTCGCCGGCCTGCAGGCGATCCTGCCCCTCATCGGGGCGGCGGACGGCATCCGGCCGCTCTACGACCGCGACGACGACGCGGCGATCGACGATGCCGTGCGACTCGGCGCGTCCGTCCCGACGGCCGTCGCCGCGCTGTTCCGGGCGGCGCGGCGAGAGACTCCGATCGCGCCCGACCCCACGCTCGGCCACGTCGAGGACTACCTTCGGATGCTCACGGGACGACGTCCTCATGAGCGCCACGTCGCCGCGCTGAGCGCGTACATGACGGCCGCGATCGAGCATGGCTTCAACGCATCGACGTTCACGACACGCGTCATCGCCTCGACGGGCGCCGACCTGTTCTCGTGCGCGGTGGGCGGCCTCGCGGCCCTCGGTGGCCCCCTCCACGGCGGCGCACCCATCCGCGCGCTCGAGGCCCTGGAGGAGATCGGTGAGCCGGCGGCGGCGGACTCGTGGGTGCGCGCCGCGATCGACTCGGGTCGACGCATCATGGGGTTCGGCCACGCGGTGTACCGGACCGAGGACCCGCGTGCCCGCCTACTCCGGCGCATCGCCGTCGAGCTGCGGCGGGACGGTCTCGCCGGCCCGCGCGTGGACCTCGCCATCGCGGTGGAGCGCTCCGTCCTCGCTGCCCTCGCCGAGCTCAAGCCCGGACGCGAGCTGCACACGAACGTCGAGTTCTATGCGGCCGTCGTGATGGAGGCGTGCGGCGTCCCGCGGGAGCTGTTCGGTGCGACGTTCGCAGCCGCCCGCGTCGTGGGGTGGTCCGCGCACGCGTTGGAGCAGAGCCGGGATCCGAAGATCATCCGCCCCGCCGCCCGCTACACGGGCACCGCATCCCGCTGAGTCGGCGGTGCACCGCGCGAGGACGACGTGGGGCCCGGCATCGCGTGATGCCGGGCCCCACGTCGTGGTTCAGACGAGCGAACGCAGCACGTACTGCAGGATCCCGCCGTTACGGTAGTAGTCCGCCTCACCGGGGGTGTCGATGCGGACGACCGCGTCGAACTCCACCGTCGGCTTGCCCGGGGCGGAGAACTCGCTCGGCGCGGCCGTCACGTGCACCGTCTTGGGCGTGACGCCCTCGTTGAGCTGCTCCAGGCCCGCGATCGAGACGACCTCGGTGCCGTCCAGGCCCAGAGACGACCAACTCTCGCCGGCGGGGAACTGCAGGGGGACGACACCCATTCCGATCAGGTTCGACCGATGGATGCGCTCGAAGCTCTCCGTGATCACGGCCTTCACACCTAGCAGGCTGGTCCCCTTCGCCGCCCAATCGCGCGACGACCCGGAGCCGTATTCCTTGCCGCCGAAGATGACGAGCGGCGTGCCCTGTGCCTGGTAGTTCTGGCTCGCATCGTAGATGAAGGACTGCGGTCCGCCCTCGACCGTGAAGTCGCGGGTGAAGCCGCCCTCGACCTCCGCGCCGTCGTTCACCGCCCGCACCAACTGGTTGCGCAGCCGGATGTTGGCGAACGTGCCGCGGATCATCACCTCGTGGTTACCGCGGCGCGAGCCGTAGGAGTTGAAGTCCTTGCGCTCGACGCCGTGGTCGGACAGGTAGTGGCCCGCGGGGCTGTCCGCCTTGATGTTGCCGGCCGGGCTGATGTGGTCCGTGGTCACCGAGTCGCCGAGCGTCGCCAGGACGCGCGCGCCGGCGATGTCGCTCACCGGGGTGAGCTCCATCGTCATGCCGTCGAAATACGGGGGCTTGCGGACGTAGGTCGATTCGGCGTCCCACTCGAACACGTCGCCCGTCGGCGTGGGGAGCGTGCGCCACCGCTCGTCACCCGCGAAGACGCTCTCGTACTGGTGGACGAACATGTCCGTGTCGATGGACGAGTCGATCGTCGCCTGGACTTCCGCGGCATCCGGCCAGATGTCGCGGAGGAAGACGTCGTTGCCGTCCTGATCCGTTCCCAGGGCGTCCACCTCGAAGTCGAAGTTCATCGATCCGGCGAGCGAATACGCGATCACGAGCGGGGGGCTCGCGAGGTAGTTCATCTTCACGTCAGGGTTGATGCGACCTTCGAAGTTGCGGTTGCCCGACAGCACAGCGGTCACCGCCAGGTCGTTCTGGTTGATCGCCGTGGAGACCTCCTCGATGAGCGGCCCCGAGTTGCCGATGCACGTGGTGCAGCCGTAGCCGACCGTGAAGAACCCGAGGTCCTCGAGGTCCTTCGTGAGACCCGCCTTCTCGTAGTAGTCGGTGACGACCTTCGATCCGGGTGCGAGCGTGGTCTTGACCCACGGCTTGGCCTTCAGCCCCTTCTTGACGGCGTTCCGCGCCAGCAGCCCGGCGGCGAGCATGACCGACGGGTTGGAGGTGTTGGTGCACGACGTGATCGCGGCGATGGTCACCGCGCCGTGGTCGAGCAGGAACTTCTCACCGTCCGGAAGGGTCACCGGCGTCGGCTTCGAGGCCGTGGCCGGCGCGTGGCTGCGGTGGTGGTGCTCGTGCAGGCTGTGCGCGTCCTCGGGCGAGTTGCCGGGCGGGTCGGATGCCGGGAACGACTCGGAGCCCTCGAGGTCGACGAGATCGTGGTCGACCTCGGCGTAGTTGGTGAGGTCCTTCTCGAACTGCTCCTTGGAGTGCGACAGCTCGATGCGGTCCTGCGGGCGCTTGGGGCCGGCGATGCTCGGGACGACGGTGGCGAGATCGAGCTCCATGTACTCGCTGTACGTGGGCTCGTGGGATGCGTCGTGCCACAGTGACTGGGCCTTGGAATACGCCTCCACGAGCGCCACCTGCTCGTCGCTGCGGCCGGTGAGGCGAAGGTAGTCGAGGGTGACGTCGTCGACCGGGAAGATCGCGGCCGTCGAGCCGAACTCGGGGCTCATGTTGCCGATGGTCGCGCGATTGGCGAGCGGAACCGAGGCGACGCCCTCGCCGTAGAACTCGACGAACTTGCCCACGACGCCGTGCTTGCGGAGCATATCGGTGATGGTCAGCACGACGTCGGTCGCCGTGACGCCGGTCGGGATCGCCCCGGTGAGCTTGAAACCGACGACCTTGGGGATCAGCATCGACACCGGCTGGCCGAGCATCGCGGCCTCGGCCTCGATGCCGCCGACGCCCCAGCCCAGGACGCCGAGGCCGTTGACCATCGTCGTGTGGGAGTCGGTCCCGACGCACGTGTCCGGGTAGGCGCGCAGCACGCCGCCCACCTCGCGCGTGTACGTCACCTTCGCCAGGTGCTCGATGTTGACCTGGTGCACGATGCCGGTTCCCGGCGGAACGACCTTGAAGTCCTCGAACGCCGTCTGGCCCCAGCGCAGGAACTGGTAGCGCTCGCCGTTGCGCTCGTACTCGATCTCGACGTTGCGCTCGAGCGCGTTCTCCGTGCCGAAGAGGTCGGCGATGACGGAGTGGTCGATGACGAGCTCGGCCGGCGACAGCGGGTTGATCCTGGTGGGGTCGCCGCCGAGGTCGGCCACGGCCTCGCGCATGGTGGCGAGGTCGACGATGCACGGGACGCCGGTGAAGTCCTGCATGACGACGCGCGCGGGCGTGAACTGGATCTCGGTGTCGGGCTCGGCGGCGGCATCCCACGAACCGAGCGCCTCGATCTGCTCCTTCGTGACGTTCGCGCCGTCCTCGGTGCGCAGGAGGTTCTCGAGCAGCACCTTGAGGCTGTACGGCAGGGAGCGATACCCGTCGACCGCGTCGACGCGGAAGATCTCGTAGTCGGTGCTGCCGACCGTCAGGGTGCTCTTCGCACCGAAGCTGTCAACCGTGGACACGTGGCGTCTCCTTCGTCGGCGGCGGGTCGCGGCGGCGGCCCTGAGCCTCCATCATTCCCCGCGGATGCGTCACCGGCTAGTGAGGTTCACCTAACCGCTCGGCGGAGAGAATTTATCTCGATATCGAGATAAATGTATCACTCCCCCGCCGACGCCGACGTGCCGCGGTCCTTGGGATACAGGGCTCTCACGGCGAGCCAGGTCACCGCGACCATCGGGGCGAACAGCGGCAGCCCCATGATCAGCTTGGCGGCACCGAGCGCCCCGGTGAGTGCGACGTTGGCGTCCGTTCCGGCGCCCGCTGCGGCGGCCGCGAAATACAGCGGCAGCTGCACGGCCAGACGTGCCGCGAACAGCGCGGCCCACGCGATCGTCAGCCAGAAGTACACGCGGCGCTTGCGACGGTCGGACCGCCAGCCGGTCCCCTCGTTCATCAGCCACCCGGCCGCAAGACCGATCAGAGGCCAGCCGACGAGGGCGGACACCAGGAGAACGAGTCCGTAGCCGCCGTTGGTGAGGAAGCCCCACAGGAAGTTGTCCTCCGCCCTCCCCGTCCACAGCGCGAGGGCAGCGGCGATGCCGGCCGCGACCAGTCCGCCGACGGCGGCACCGGCGGGTTGGCGTGCGATGAGCCGGATCGCGGTGAACACCACCGCAAGCCCGACCGAGACGACCAGTGCCAGGACGAGGTTCTTCGTCGCCGTGAACGTGATCAGGAACGCGAGGCTGGGGAGCACGGACTCGGCGATGCCCCGCCATCCCCCCATCGCGTGCCACACGACGTGGCCGGTGTGATCCGACTTCGACGGGTCGAGGCCGGCGCGCTGCGCCGCCTTGCCCAGCGCCGCTCCGAGCACATCGGACGCGCGGGGGCCGTCCTCGGGCGGTCCAGCGTCGGGTGCGGGCGTCCGTTCCCGCTCGGGGTTCACGCCGATCCCGGCGTCGAGGGCATCTTGAGGGGAATGAGGTCGCGCGGGGGCATCGGCGTGCCGCCGCGGACGACGACGATCGAGCGGAACAGCGCTTCGACCTTGTCCGCTGCGTCCACGTCGCTCGTGGCGGCTCCGCCGATGACGCCGCGGAGGAACCAGCGCGGCCCGTCGACGCCCACGAACCGGGCGAGACGCTTTCCGCTCGTCCCGTCCGGGTTTGCCACGGGCACCTCGGCGAGCAGCTCGGGCCCCAGGGGACCTTCGCGTTCCTCCACACGGCCGCCCTGCTGCCGGATCTGCCCGCGGATCTGCTCGCGCGTCTCATCCCACAGCCCGGCTGTCCGAGGTGCCGCGAAGGGCTGGACCTGCAGCGTCGAATCGGCGAAATCGAGCCCGACGGCCACGATGCGCTTGGTCTGCTCCTCGACTTCGAGGCGGAGGTTCAAGCCTTCTCGCGGCAGCACCTTGATCCCGCCCAGGTCGATGTACGGCCGGACGGGGTTCGCCTCGCTGTCGTCGAACGGACCGGCCGTCGCCCGGTCATCGGGCGCGGACTTGCGCGGGCCTTCCTCGGCCGCGGTCGCATCGGTCATCGGGGGGTCCTTCCGTCGTGCTGGTAGCCCGTCGAGCCGAAGCCGCCATCACCGCGGACGCTGTCGGGAAGTGTGTCGACGGGCACGAATCGAGCTCGCGGGACAGGCATCACGATGAGCTGGGCGATCCGATCGCCCACCGCCACGTCGTACGCCTCGCGCGCGTCGGTGTTGAGCAGGGCGACCTTGATCTCGCCCCGATATCCGGCGTCGACAGTGCCCGGCGCGTTGACGACGGTGATGCCGTGCTTCGCGGCGAGGCCGCTGCGGGGGACGACGAACGCGACGTGCCCCTCGGGGAGCGCGATCCGCACGCCGGTGCCGACGAGGGCGCGCTCTCCCGGCTCGAGACGAACGGCCTCCGCCGAGACGAGATCCGCGCCCGCGTCCCCGGGATGGGCGTAGGCCGGAACGTCAGGGGCGATAATGGGGACGTCCACGGTTTCGGTCACTCCACGAGGGTAATGCAGAAGACACAGAACGACCCACGGGTCTCCCCCGCCTATCGCGAACGGCTCAGTCCGTCCCTGTGGGCGATCGTGAGCGCCGCCGTGGTCGCACCGATGGCCGCGCTCATGTTCGTTCCCCTGGACAAGACGCTGGCGCTCGTCGCCGGCATCGTCGTCGCGATCGCCGTCGTGACGTTCATGATCTCGGGCGCGCCCTCGATCGAGGTGAGCGGCGGCATCCTTCGTGCGGGCCGCGCGCACATCGACGTACGCCTATTGGGCGATCCGGAGGAGTTCACCGGGGAGGACGCCCGTCGGGCGCGCGGTCAGGACCTCGACCCCCGCGACTGGCACCTCATCCGCGGCGGCATGGACGGCGTCGTGCGCATGTCCGTGCGCGATCCCGACGATCCGACTCCGCATTGGGTGCTGTCCACGCGCACGCCGGATCGACTGGCCGCCGCGATCCGCCGCGCACAGACGACGGCTCCGCGAGCCCGCTGATACGCGGGCGGCGGAGCCGTTGATCGGTGGTGTGCGCGTCTACGCGGCGCACTCCGTGCAGATCGGACCGACCTTGTCCTCGTGATCGAGCTGCGAACGGTGCTTCACGAGGAAGCAACTGACACAGGTGAACTCGTCTTCCTGGGGGGGCAGGACGACGACGTCGAGGTCGAGATCGGACAGATCCGCGCCCGGGAGCTCGAATCCCGAGGGGTTGTCCGCGTCTTCGACGTCGACCGACCCCGAGAGCTTGTCCGGAACGCGCTCCTTGAGAGCCTCGATCGACTCGCTGTCGTCCTCGGTCTTGCGGGGGGCGTCGTAATCGGTGGCCATGCGTGAACGTCTCAACTTCCATTGCGTGATGCCGTAGCCCGTGCGGGCGGCGATAGTTTGCACGACCGGATGGCTTTTGGCAAATGCGGGGTTCAGCCGTTCTGCCCTGCCATCCGCGCGCAGCGTTGAAACCGGCGGCGCGCCCCGGATATTCCCGGTGATCGCCCGGCCGCGTGCGAGCATGTCCCCACACCCGCAGATCGGAGGCGTGGTTCCCATGGAACAGCTCAGAGTCATCGGATCCGAGGAGGATGCGCTCGTCCTCGCTACCGAATCCGGTGAGCGCTTCACGCTCGCCGTCGACGAAGTCCTGCGTGCCGAGATGCGCAGATCGCATCGCGACGCCGACGCAGGGGATCGCCGCGGCGCGCGGCCGCGTCCGCGAGACATCCAGGCGCAGATCCGCGCCGGCCTCTCCACGGAGGAGGTCGCCGAGGTCCTCGGCATCCGTGTCGAAGACGTCGTGAGGTATGAGGGTCCCGTGCTCGCCGAGCGTCAGCACATGGTCGGGCAGGCACTGGCGGTGCCCGTGCTCGTGGCGGCGGATTTCGAGCACGATCAGTCCGCGACGTTCGGGGCGGCCGTGCGCGCGAAGCTCGCCGAAGCGGGAGCCACCGACGAGCGCTGGACCAGCTGGAAGGAACCTGCCGGCTGGGTCGTCAAGCTCGAGTTCACCGCGGGCGATGTGACGCGGGACGCCCGGTGGACCTTCGATCCCCGCAGGAGCACCCTCGCACCCTTGAACGCCGACGCGACGCAGCTCTCCCGGCAGGGCTCGCTCCCGGAGGGGCTCATTCCCCGACTCCGGGCGCTCGACACGCCTCTCCCGAAGGATGACAGTCGCTTCGACTCCGGTGCCTTCGGTCTCCGTCACCTCGGCGATCACGAGGCGGAGACGATCTCGGCTCCGGCACCGGCTCCGACCGTCGCGGTGCAGGATGCCGCGATCAAGCGTGCGCCGGCGGCCTCCTCCACCACGTCCGAGACCGCCGATCTGCTCGAGGCGCTGCGGCGGCGCCGCGGGCAGCGCGAGCCCTTGCCGACCGGCGAGGAGGAGATGCACCGGCAACAGGCGCCCGTGGCGCTGTTCGACGCGCTCGAGCCGGGCTACGACGAGTCGGTGGAGCCGTTGCAGCCCGAGCCGGAACCGCGCGGGGACGAAGCTCGCGCGTCCGTGGGCGGGGACAGCCGCCGGAAGGGGCGCCCTTCCATGCCGTCATGGGACGAGATCGTGTTCGGGGCTCGCACCGAAGACAGCTGATCGGCGTCACGCGAACGCGCCGAGGCGGATCAGCGGGACCACGCGCTCCTCGTTCGTCAGGGAGCCGTGCTGCCCGACCATGCGCTGGGCCGCCTTGTCGTCGAGCCGATCGTCGTAGTAGACGACGCCGGCGCGGGCGGCCACGAGGACGTCGCCGATCCGCGGGAGGACCTCGTCCTCGACCAGACCGAAGAGTCCGGCCCCGACGGCTTCGCGGCGCGTGAGTATCCACGCTCGGTCGGACTCGCTCTCCCTCCATGCGCGCGCGACGTCCTCGGCGGCCCCCGGCGTCGTGTAGAGGTGGAGCATGCGAGGCTCGCCCCCGATGATCTCCACCCCGTCGACGAGCCCATCGCCGTCGGTGAGGAGGAGCTGACGGTGGCGGGGAACGTCGATCATCCCGTGGTCGGCCGTCACCACGACGCCCGTTGACGGGTCCAGACGATCCGAGAGCGCCCGGGATGCCGCGTCGACACCCTCGAGCGCGTGGGCCCACTCGTCCGACTCCCACCCCAGCCGGTGGCCGACGGTGTCGAGCTCGGGCGCGTACAGATAGACGAGCGCGCCCGGGTGGGCCGCGGCCAGGTCCGCGGCGAGGGTCGCCCTCTCCCCCACCGTCTCCGCCGTGACCAGTTCGGCGCCCCGAAGTGTTGCTTCGGTGAACCCCGAGCCGGCATAGGCTCGCCGGGACACGACGAAGCACGGACGACCGCGCGCCGCCTCGCGTTCCAGGAGCGGCTGCCGTCGCTGCCAGGACCGAGGATCCAACCCGTCGCTCTCCCAGCCCTTGAGCTGGTTCACGGCATCGCCCGTCTCCGGCACGCGGACGCGATAGCCGACGATGCCGTGCTCACCCGGCGCGGTGCCGGTCAGAAGCGAGGTCAGCGCGGCGGCTGTCGTGGAGGGGAAGACGGTTCGGGCGACGCTCTTCTTCCCCCCGGCAGCCGTCAGGAAGCGCGCGTGTCCGGCACGAGCGGCCAGGTTGTGCGCTCCCAGCCCATCGATGACGAAGACGATGGCGCTGGCCGCGGGAGCGAACCATTCGGAGCGTCCCTCGAGCGCTGCGATCAACTGCGGCATGACATCGGTGAGGCTCCGGGCGTGGGGAGGGTCCGCCGGTAGGCTGAAGGTCATCGGGGTCAGTCTCGCACACGACCGGACGACCCCTCCGTTCACCCGAGACCCGGATCACGCATGCCCGCACACCCTCCCCAGCCGCCGGCCGCCGGACCCGTCGACGAGCGCATCGAAGACGTCGACCTCTCGGCGGAGATGCAGGGGTCCTACCTCGAGTACGCCTACTCGGTCATCTACTCGCGAGCCCTTCCCGACGCGCGGGACGGTCTCAAGCCCGTGCAGCGGCGCATCCTGTTCCAGATGGCCGACATGGGTCTGCGGCCGGATCGCGGTCACGTCAAGAGCGCCCGTGTCGTGGGCGAGGTGATGGGCAAGCTCCACCCCCATGGCGACGCACCCATCTACGACGCGCTGGTCCGTCTCGCGCAGCCGTTCACGCTGCGGGTGCCGCTCGTCGACGGACACGGCAACTTCGGCTCTCTGGACGACGGTCCCGCCGCCCCTCGCTACACCGAGGCTCGGCTCGCTCCCCCCGCCTTGGCCCTCACCGAGAGCCTCGACGAGGACGTCGTCGACTTCATCCCGAACTACGACGGCCAGTTCCAGCAGCCCTCGGTCCTGCCCGCCGCCTTCCCGAACCTGCTGGTGAACGGCGCCGCCGGCATCGCTGTCGGCATGGCGACCAACATGGCGCCGCACAATCTGATCGAGGTCGTGGGCGCGGCCGTCCATCTGCTCGACAATCCCGAGGCCACCGTGGAAGAGCTCATGGAGTTCGTCCCCGGTCCGGATCTGCCTTCGGGCGGGATCATCACCGGGGTGGACGGGATCAAGGACGCCTACACGAACGGGCGGGGGTCCTTCCGCACGCGGGCCAAGGTGTCCATCGAGTCGATCGGACCGCGGCGCACAGGCCTCATCGTCACCGAGCTGCCCTACATGGTCGGCCCGGAGCGGGTCATCGAGAAGATCAAGGACGCCGTCAACGCCAAGAAGCTCACCGGCATCTCGGACGTCACCGATCTCACCGACCGCCGGAACGGGCTCCGCCTCGTCATCGGCGTGAAGACGGGCTTCGACCCGAGTGCCGTTCTGGAGCACCTGTACCGGCTCACCCCGCTCGAGGACTCGTTCAGCATCAACAACGTCGCCCTCGTCGATGGGCAGCCGCAGACGCTCGGTCTGCGCGAGCTGCTGCGCGTGTACCTCGACCATCGCATCCGCGTCGTCACCCGTCGCAGCGAGTACCGTCTCGCCCGGCGCCGCGACCGCCTACACCTGGTCGAGGGGCTGTTGATCGCGATCCTCGACATCGACGAGGTCATCCAGGTGATCCGCACGTCCGACGACAGCGACCAGGCGCGGACCCGCCTGCGAGACGTCTTCGATCTGTCCGAGGTCCAGGCCGAGTACATCCTCGAGCTGCGACTGCGCCGCCTGACGAAGTTCTCGCGCATCGAGCTCGAGGCCGAGCAGGACCAGCTGCAGAAGGAGATCGCCCAGCTGGTGGAGCTCCTCGGCAGCGACGTCCTGTTGCGTGCGCAGGTGGCGAGGGAGCTCGACGCGGCGGCCGAGGCGTACGGCACCCCGCGCCGGACGCTCCTTCTGAACGGTGGTCCGATCGCGGCCCGCCCGTCGCGCGCGGCGGCCGCCCCGGACCTCCAGATCGCCGACACGCCCTGCCGGGTCTTCCTCTCCGCGACCGGCCGTATGGTGCGCGCCGACATCGGCGAGGACGGCAGCGGCGTCGTCCCGCCCGCGCGTCGCTCGAAGCACGATGCGATCCGCGGCGGCGTCGACACGACGACCAGAGCCGAGATCGGTGCGGTGACGAGCGCGGGTCGCCTCATCCGGTTCAGTCCGGTCGACCTGCCGTCGGTGCCGGGCAATTCCGTTCAACTCGCCGCGGGGACGCGCGCGGATCAGTACCTCGGTCTCGCGAAGGATGAGCACGTCGTCGGCATCGTTCCGCTCACGGCGGACCCGGCGATCGCGCTGGGTACCGCGCAGGGCGTCGTCAAGCGCGTCGCGGCGACCGAGATCGCCAACCGCCACGACGTCGAGGTCATCGCCTTGAAGCCGGGAGACCGCGTCATCGGTGCCGTTCCCGCCGGTGACGAGGCCGAGCTCGTGTTCGTCTCCAGCGACGCACAGCTCCTCCGCTTCGACGCAGCCTCGGTCCGCCCCCAAGGACGCGCGGCCGGCGGCATGGCCGGCATCCGGCTCTCCCCCGGGGCGCAGGCGATCTCCTTCAACGTCGTGCCCGGGTCGGACGCTGCGGACGCGGTGGTCGTGACCGTCGCCGGCAGCACGCAGGCGCTCGCGGGTACGGACGCGGGCAGTGCGAAGGTGTCGGCGTTCGACGAGTTCCCCGCCAAGGGGCGCGCCACCGGCGGAGTCCGCGCCCAGCGCTTCCTGAGGGGCGAGGACACCCTCGCGATGGCGTGGGTCGGCGTCGAGGCGCGAGCGGTGGGCCCGGACGGCGCTGCTCGCCTGCTTCCTCCCGCGGGCGCGAAGCGCGATGCCTCCGGAACGCCTCTCGACGGGGTGGTCGGGGCCATCGGCACCACCGTGCGGTGACGGCTCGGCCCCGCCCGGGAGCGTCCGCGAGTCTCAGGCGTCGATGCGCTCGCGCGCGAGGCGATCGCTGGAGTCGACGATGAACTCGCGCCGCGGCGCGACGTCGTTGCCCATCAGCATCTCGAACACGTGCGCGGATGCCTCGGCATCCTGCACACGCACGCGACGCAGCGAGCGCCCCGCGCGATCCATCGTGGTCGTCGCGAGCTGTTCGGCATCCATCTCGCCGAGGCCCTTGTACCGCTGAACCGGTTCCTGCCAGCGCTTCCCCGACTTGGTGAGCTTCGTGAGGAGCGCATGGAGCTCCTGCTCGCTGTAGGTGTAGATCGTCTCGTTCGGCTTCGTACCGGGATTCATGACGATGACGCGGTGCAGCGGAGGGACGGCGGCGAAGACGCGTCCGTCCTCGATGAGCGGACGCATGTAGCGGAAGAACAGCGTCAGGAGGAGCGTCCGGATGTGCGCGCCGTCCACATCCGCATCGCTCATCAGGATGACCTTCCCGTAGCGCGCGCTGTCGAGGTCGAACGAGCGGCCAGAGCCTGCCCCGATCACCTGGATGATCGAGGCGCACTCCGCGTTGCTCAGCATGTCGCTGACGGACGCCTTCTGGACGTTCAGGATCTTGCCGCGGATCGGCAGCAGCGCCTGGTACTCGCTGTTGCGCGCGAGCTTGGCCGTGCCCAGGGCCGAATCGCCTTCGACGATGAACAGCTCCGAGTCGGCGACCTCGTTGGATCGGCAGTCGACCAGCTTGGCCGGCAGCGAGGACGACTCGAGGGCGTTCTTGCGCCGCTGGGTCTCCTTGTGGGTCCGAGCCGAGATCCGCGCCTTCATCTCGGCGACGACCTTGTCGAGCAGGAGCCCCGATTGGGCCTTGTCGTCTCGCTTGGTCGATGTGAGGCGGGCGGTCAGCTCCCGTGCGACCACGTTCGAGACGATCTGCCGCACGGCCGGGGTGCCGAGCACTTCCTTCGTCTGGCCCTCGAACTGCGGTTCGGGGAGTCGCACCGTGAGCACGGCCGTCATCCCCGCGAGGATGTCATCCTTCTCGAGCTTGTCGTTTCCGACCTTCAGGCGGCGGGCGTTCTGCTCGACCTGGGCGCGGACCGCTTTGATCAGGCCCTGCTCGAAACCCTGCTGGTGGGTGCCGCCCTTCGGTGTCGCGATGATGTTCACGAACGAGCGCATCGTCGTGTCGTACCCGGTCCCCCAGCGGAGTGCGACATCGACCTCGCAACTGCGCTCCACCTCGGTCGCGACCATCGCCCCCGTCGGCTGGAGCACGGGGACCGTCTCGGTGAACGTCCCCGCCCCGGTGAGCCGCCAAGTGTCTGTGACACCGGCATCCGGCGCGAGGTAGTCGGCGAACTCGGAGATGCCGCCGTCGAAGCGGAACACGGTCTCGTTGCGCTCTGCGCTCCGTTCGTCGAGGATGACGATCTCGAGTCCCGGCACGAGGAACGCCGTCTGCCGGGCCCGCTGCTCCAGCTCCTCGAGGTTGAAGGCGGCGTCCTTGGTAAAGATGCTGCGGTCGGCCCAGTAGCGGATGCGCGTGCCGGTGACGGCCTTGGCCACTTTGCCGACGGCGCGCAGGACGCTCTCCCGCTCGAAGGGAGTGAATGCCGAGTCCGGCGCGCCATTGGCGAAGAGGCCCGGCTCTCCGCGGTGGAACGACATCGCCCAGGTCTTGCCGCCGCGATCGACCTCGACATCGAGACGTTCGGAGAGCGCGTTCACGACCGATGCCCCGACGCCGTGGAGGCCGCCGGACGCGGCGTAGGAGCCCCCGCCGAACTTGCCGCCGGCGTGCAGCTTGGTGAACACGACCTCCACACCGGAGAGCCCCGTGCGCGGCTCGATGTCGACGGGGATGCCCCGCGCGCGGTCCCTGACCTCCACACTCCCGTCGGAATGCAGGACGATCTCGATACGCGACCCGTGACCCGCCAGCGCCTCGTCGACGGAGTTGTCGATGATCTCCCAGAGGCAGTGCATGAGGCCACGGGAATCGGTCGAGCCGATGTACATGCCCGGTCGTTTGCGGACTGCCTCGAGCCCCTCGAGCACCTGGAGATGATGTGCGGAGTACTCGGAGGTCACAATCCTCAAGACTATCCGCGGACCGCTGCACGGCTCTGCCGACACACGGCTGCGCGCCTGCGCGTACGCGCTGAGCGAAATGTCGGCTCCTCGCGGCATTCTCGCGGCGTCGGCGTGGTTGTATTTCCTGACCCGAGCAGCACGTCTATCACTTCGAGGAGGCACCAAGATGAACACGCTTTCGACTCCGACTGAGCCCGCCGCCGTCCTCGAGTACCGTCTCACCGCAGCGGATCGCTGCGACTCGTGCGGCGCGCAGGCCTACATCGCCGCCGAGGTGAACGGCAGCGAACTGCTCTTCTGCGCGCACCACGGCCGCAAGTACGAAGAGAAGCTGCGCGCGGTCGCGACGGCGTGGCACGACGAGACCGCCCGCCTGCACGAGACGGACTGACTCCCGGGTCAGTCCGAGTAGACGCGCGGGACGAGCGGGGAGAGTCGGAGCGCGATCTCCTCTCCGATCGTTCCCACCGCCTCGGCGAGCGTCGTCGCGGAGCCGGCGCCGTCGCCGGACGGCCCGTAGACGGTGATCTCCTCTCCCACGAGTGAGGCTCCCTCTCCTTCGATCGATCCCCCCGTCGTGTCCAGCGCGATCAAGCGCCGCGGTCCTGACGGTGATCCCAGCGTCACGCGTCCGCCGAGCGACGACGGGAGACCGTGCAGGGACGTGGCGTCGATCCGCACGACGGGATCGGTCTCGATGACGCTGGCGGAAAGCCGCGCGATCGGCCGGATGCCGAGTGCGGTCTCGTCGGGACCGCCGGCCGGGCGGATGCCGTACGCGAAGGCGCCGACCCGGACCGCGTCGTAGCGGAACTCGGGTCGGTCGAAAGCGGCCGCGCTCGCGGCGAGGTGACGCATGCTCGGACGCAGCCCCGCATCGCGCGCCACGCTCAACGCCGCGTCGAAGGCGTCCCGGGCGTCGTCGTCGTCGGCTTCCGACGCTTCGGCGATGTGGCTCCAGACGCCCACGACCTCGATGGCGCCATCGTGCTCGAGCTGCGCCGCCCGTGCGACGAAGGCGGGCCATTCCTCCGGACGCACACCGTTCCGGTGCAGGCCGGTGTCGATCTTGAGGTGCACGCGAGCCGCGGCCGGGCGGCGCGCCGTCGCGATGTCCTCCAGGAGACCGACATCGCCGACGCCGATGTCGAGATCCTCATCGAGCGCGTCGCGCACCTCGTCGATCGACCCCACCATCCAGACGAAGATCCGCGCCTCGGGGCCGAGCGCCGCGCGCACGATGTACCCCGTCCTGACGTCGAACGCGCCGAACCACTTGACGCCCTCGGTCCACGCGCGCTGCACGACCGGCTCGAGGCCGTGGCCGTAGGCGTCGTCCTTCACCACCAGCATGTGAAGCGCGGGGGCGACGCGGCGGCGGATCTCGGCCAGGTTCGCGGCGAGAGCGTCGAGATCGACGTGGAGGACGACGCTCACGGTACGTACTCCCGGCGTGCATGCAACCCGACGGCCGTCACGATCTCGAGTCCGGAGAGACCGCTCGCCGCACACCATTCGCGGACGTGGGGTTCCTCGTCCTCGCCGTCGCCGAAGAACACCACCTCGGCACCGCGCTCGGGATGCGCATCCCCGATGTCGACGACGCAGACGTCCATGGCGACGCGACCGATCACGGAGCATCTGCGCTGGGCGATCGAGACGGAGACCCGGTTCCCGAGTCCGCGGAGGACACCCTGCGCGTATCCCCCGGTCACGAGGGCGATGTGCGTGTCCTCGGGTGCGCGGTAGGTCAGGCCGTAGGACACCCCCTCGTCGGCCAGCAGGACCTTGGTGGACAGAACACGCCCCACGAGCGACATCGCGGGCCGTGATCGGGAGTCGCCCCCGGGGAGGCCGAGCAGGGTGTTCACGTGCTCGGCCGGGAGGCCGTCGTCCCGCGCGGGGACGGGCGACGAGGGTCGGCGATCGGTGATCACGTCATCGAGCGCCCTGCGCACCTCGGCCACGCCGTGGCCCCATGCATCAGCAGCGAAATCGCCGAGGAAGGGGCCGTCGATGAGCCGTGCATTGGCCCTGAGCGCCGACCGGGAGACACGCGCGACGGGTCCGCTTCCGACGCGCACCCGGGCGGAGTCGTCGCCCAGGTCCGCCGCAGTCACGCCCCCTAGACTATCCGGGACCCCGCCCCCTACCTCGGAGCACCCATGCCTCAACAGGGCCTCGGCATCGCCCCTCGCCTTCGCTATCTCGCCGGTCGCGCGCGTCGGATCGACGTCGGCTCCGTGGTCGAGCGTGCCAGGGAGGCATCCGTCCAGCATGGCAAGTGGACACCCGCTGTGATCGCCGACATGCTCTGGCAGGCGGGGTTCCGCAACGTCGGATTCCAGGACTACATCGACTACGACTTCGCGATCCTGAATCGCGCGGAGCGGGCCACCTACATGACCCATCCGGTGTCCAACCAGCTCTCCCAGAAGTACGACCAGCCGGAGTACCGCCACATCTTCCAGGACAAGGTGGAGTTCGACGGCGTCTTCGACGAGTTCCTCCGCCGGGACTGGATGGTGGTCGAGGAGGACAACGCGGCCGAGGTGCGCGCTTTCGCGGAGAGCCACGGAACGATCGTGACCAAGGAGCCGGTCGGGCAGGCGGGCACCGGCGTCCACCGCTACCACGCCGGCGAGATCGACGACTGGACCGCGTTCCACCGCGGCCTGCGCGAGCGCGGCGAGCTGCTGATCGAGGCGGTGATCGTGCAGCATCCCGATCTCGCCGCGGTGTGCCCCGGCACGGTCAACACCACGCGCGTGACAGCCTTCTTCGACGGAGAGCGAACGCACATCCTGGCGATGGCGCAGAAGTTCGGTCGAGGCGCCGTGAGCGACCAGATGACGTTCGGGGGCTTCTACACGATGCTCGACGAGGACGGACATGCGATGGGTGCCGGCTACGACTCGCACGGGCACGTGCACGAGGTCCACCCCGACTCGGGGTTCCGGATCGCCGACTTCCAGCTGCCGATGATCGAAGGCGTGAAGGACTTCGTCGATCGCGTCGCCCGCGTCGTACCGCAGGTCCAGTACGTGGGCTGGGACATCGTCGTGACACCGGACGGGCCCGTGCTCGTCGAGGGCAACTGGGGCGCGGGTGTCTACGAGAACAAGCCGAGCGTCACCGGCATCCGCACCGGCCACAAGCCCCGCTATCGCGAGGCCATCGGGTTCTGATCGGTGGCCGGACGGCTGGATGTCGCTGCGCACCGCGGATCGGACCCGGATGCGGTCTATGCGGCGTTCGGCAGCTGGGTCGAGTCCACGGGCATCAGCCTCTATCCCGCACAGGATGAGGCTCTCATCGAGATCGTGTCGGGCCAGAACGTCATCCTGTCCACGCCCACCGGCACCGGGAAGTCGCTGGTCGCCGTCGGCGCGCATTTCGCGGCGCTGGCGGCGGGCGTCCGCAGCTACTACACCGCGCCGATCAAAGCCTTGGTGAGCGAGAAGTTCTTCGCGCTCGTCGACATCTTCGGTGCGGAGAACGTCGGGATGGTGACCGGGGATGCCGCGGTGAACCCCGACGCTCCCATCGTGTGCTGCACCGCGGAGATCCTCGCGAACCTCGCCCTGCGCCACGGTGAGGATGCGGACGTCGGGCAGGTCGTGATGGACGAGTTCCACTTCTACGCCGACCCGGAGCGCGGATGGGCGTGGCAGGTGCCGCTGCTCATGCTCGTCCGCGCGCAGTTCGTGCTCATGTCCGCCACTCTCGGCGACGTCACCGTCCTCGCCGCCGACCTCACCCGGCGTACCGGGAGGGAGACCGCGCGGGTCACCGGAGTCGAGCGCCCCGTTCCGCTGCACTACTTCTACGAGACGACCCCGATCCACGAGACGATCGACGATCTGCTGAGCACCGGTCAAGCGCCGATCTACGTCGTCCACTTCTCTCAGGCCGCCGCGATGGAGCGGGCCCAGGCCCTGTCCAGCACGAGGGTCGCGACCCGGGAGCAGCGAGATGAGATCGCGGATCTGATCGGCGGATTCCGCTTCACGACCGCGTTCGGGCGCACCCTGTCTCGATTCCTCCGCGCCGGCATCGGCGTCCATCACGCAGGAATGCTCCCGAAGTACCGACGACTCGTCGAGCAGCTCGCGCAGCGGGGACTCCTCCGCGTCATCTGCGGCACGGACACATTGGGCGTCGGCATCAACGTCCCGATCCGGACGGTTCTGCTCACGGCGCTCACCAAGTACGACGGCTCTCGCATGCGGCAGCTGAATGCGCGGGAATTCCACCAGATCGCCGGACGGGCGGGCCGGGCCGGCTTCGACACCGCCGGAACGGTCGTGGTGCAGGCACCCGAGCATGAGACGGAGAATCTGGCGGCGATCCGCAAGGCCGGCGACGATCCGAAGAAGAAGCGCAAGATCATCCGCAAGAAGGCGCCGGACGGATTCGTCTCCTGGGGCGAACCCTCTTTCCGGAAGCTGATCGATGCCGAGCCGGAGACACTCACCTCCCACATGCAGGTGACCAGCTCCATGGTCCTCGGCGTGATCGCCCGCGGTGGCGACGTCTTCTCGACGATGCGCGCGCTCGTCTTCGACAACCACGAGCCGCGCCGACGGCAGCGCGAGCTGGCGCTGCGGGCGATCGGCATCTACCGCACGCTGCGCGAATCGGGGGTCGTCACGCAGACGGCCGACGGCGTGATCCGTCTCACCGTGGATCTGCCACCGGACTTCGCCCTGAACCAGCCGCTGTCGCCGTTCGCCCTCGCCGCGTTCGATCTGCTCGATCGCGCCTCGCCCGTCTTCCCACTCGACATGATCTCGATCGTGGAGGCCACGCTCGACGGTCCACGCGCTGTCTTGAGCCAACAGGAGTTCGTCGCGCGAGGCGAGGCTGTCGCCGCGATGAAGGCCGAGGGCATCGACTATGACGAGCGCATGGAGCTCCTCGAGTCGGTCACCTATCCCCGACCGCTGGAGGAGCTGCTCACGGCGGCGTTCGAGACGTTCAGCGCGGCGCAGCCGTGGATCCGGGACTTCGCACTGCACCCGAAATCGGTGGTGCGGGACATGTACGAGCGGGCGATGTCGTTCGGTGAGTACATCGCGTTCTACAAGATCGCCAGGTCAGAGGGTGTGGTCTTGCGCTATCTCTCGGACGCGTATCGCGCGGCAACGCAGACGATCCCCGGTGAGCTCAGGTCGGACGAGCTGCGTGACCTGATCGAGTGGCTCGGCGAACTCGTCCGCCAAGTCGACTCCAGCCTCCTCGACGAATGGGAGGAACTCGTCTCCGGCCATCTTCCTCCCCACGGAGGGGACGAACCGATCGTTCCGCCCGCGCCCCATCGCGTCACGTCGAATGCGCGGGCGTTCCGTGTCCTCGTCCGCAACGAGCTCTTCCGCCGGGTGCAGCTGGCCGCGCGGCGGGATATCGAGGCGCTTGCGGATCTGGACTCAGTGTTCGGTCACGACGCCTGGCGCGACGCGCTGGACGCCTACTTCGCCGAGCACGACGAGATCGGCATGGGTCCCGACGCCCGGGGGCCGGAGATGCTCCTGATCTCACCGGACGACCGCACCTGGACGGTCCGTCAGATCTTCGACGACCCCGCCGGCGACCACGACTGGGGCATCTCGGCCACCGTCGACCTCGCGGCCTCCGACGAAGCGGGTGCTGCAGTCGTCGTCGTGACGGCCGTGAACCGACTCTGACGTAGCGTGAGTCAGGCGGGGCGAACCACGCCGAGAGGCGTGGATTCGTGCCCCTGGCCGAGCGGGTTGTCCTTCAGGATCGCCACCAGGCGCCGCTCCCCCGCGCGGTCGAGCGTCGAGCCGAGGATGTTGCCGCCGAGGTCGTTGATGTCGACGACGGCGACCTCGGCGTCTCCGCCGAGCAGCGACTTCAGGTGCGCAGCCACCTCGCGAGGCCGCTCGGGCCCCAGAACGACCGCCTTGTTGTAGGGCGGAATCGTGCCGCTGGTGGGGCCGTCGATGGCGCGCGCCTTGTCGCCCGCGACGCGGTAGAAGTCGCCCTTGCGTCCGAACGCCTTCGTCACGGCGGAGACCGCGGCGGCGAAGAGGATGCGCAGAGTCCCGCACTCGCGCAGGGCCATCTCCATCGTCTCGGGCATGCCGAGTCCGATGCCGTACGGAGTCCGGGTCACGTACTTCGACAGGAAGAACGCGAGCTTCCTCGGCCGGATCTCGTCGACCGGGAACGATCGCCCCTGCGTGATCGCGACGATCTTCTCCGTCACGAAAAGGGTGTCTCCCGGAGCGACGACGCCCGCTGCGTACTCGCGGATGAACGGATCGAGCTCGTCACCCGGCATCACGACCCGCGTGCGGATCGGGATGCGGGCGAACGTCGTCCCGTCGACGGCGACGGTCAGCGCCTTGCCGGCGTTGGCCTCGGCGGTCACTCGAGGTAGTCCCGGAGCGACTGCGAGCGACTCGGGTGACGAAGCTTCGCCATCGTCTTCGACTCGATCTGACGGATCCGCTCACGGGTCACACCGAACGTGTCGCCGATCTGGTCGAGCGTCTTGGGCTGACCGTCGCCGAGACCGAAACGCATCCGGATCACGCCGGCCTCGCGCTCGCTGAGCGAGTCCAGAAGCGACTCCAGCTGGCGCTGGAGCATCGTGAATCCGACGGCGTCGGCGGGAACGACGGCCTCGGTGTCCTCGATCAGGTCGCCGAACTCACTGTCGCCGTCCTCGCCGAGCGGCGTGTGCAGCGAGATGGGCTCACGGCCGTACTTCTGCACCTCGACGACCTTCTCGGGCGTCATGTCGAGCTCGCGGCTCAGCTCTTCGGGCGTGGGCTCTCGACCCAGGTCCTGCAACATCTGCCGCTGGACGCGGGCGAGCTTGTTGATGACCTCGACCATGTGGACCGGGATGCGGATCGTCCGCGCCTGGTCCGCCATCGCACGCGTGATCGCCTGGCGAATCCACCACGTCGCGTAGGTGGAGAACTTGAAGCCCTTGGTGTAGTCGAACTTCTCGACGGCACGGATGAGTCCGAGGTTTCCTTCCTGGATCAGATCCAGGAACTGCATGCCACGACCCGTGTACCGCTTTGCGAGCGACACGACCAGTCGGAGGTTCGCGCCCAGCAGGTGAGACTTCGCTCGCTGACCGTCGCGCGCGACCCACTGGAGGTCGAGGCCGAGCTGCGTCGCCTTCTCCGCCGCGGACATGTGCGACAGCTTCTCCTCGGCGAACAGGCCGGCCTCGATGCGCATCGCGAGTTCGACCTCTTCGGCCGCGTTCAGAAGCGGGACCTTGCCGATCTGCTTCAGGTAGTCCTTCACCGGGTCTGCTGTTGCGCCCGTGATCTGTGCGGAGTAGACCGGGACGTCATCCTCGTCGTTCGACGAGATGACGATGGCGCCGGTGGGCAGAGGCTCCGTGAACGCCGGCTTGGCCTCCTCCTCGTCGTCCTCTTCATCGTCGGAAGACTCCGGATCGGCCGGCGCCGCCGCCTTCTTCTTCGCGGGCGTCGCCGCGTCCGTGTCGTCGTCGCTGTCGTCGGCATCCACATCGACGTCGTCGATCTCGACATCCGCGACGTCGAGGTCGTCGTCCAGCTCGATGTCGTCGTCTTCGGTGACCGCGCCCTTCGCGTCCGCCTTGGGCGCCGCCTTCTTGGTCGCGGTCTTCGCCGCGGCGGGCTTGCGCGCCGGGCGCTTCGCCGTCGCGGCCTCGACCACTTCGGCGTCGTCTACGACGGTGTCCTTCGTGGTGGAGCGGGTGGTGGTCTTCGTGCCTGCGGTCACGTTTCGCCTTTCACCGAGAGCCTGCGGCTACGGCTCGCCTGGTTGTTCTCGGACACTAGTAAGACCCTTGTCAAGTCCGCCGCGGATGCACACGCATCCGAGAGCCGGTCGACAACGGGTCAGGTGTTCTATTGTCGCACATCCTGCGCCATCGACCAGACGTGCCGAGCCTTGCAGACAAGACAACCCGTCGCAGCGCCCTCGTATTCCGCACCGAGGCCCTCGCACGGCGGCTCGAAGCCGCTCAGCCGAGCGATCCCCCGCGCTTGTCGTCGTCCGTCGAAGGACGGGTCGCGAGGAAGCGCTCGAGCTCCGCCGCGAGCTCATCCGCGCTCGGCAGATCACCGGTGTGGATGATGGGCGTCGCAAGCGTCGAGCCCGCCATGTACGCGTCGTACCGTTCTTCGAGTCCCTGGAGCATGCGTGTCAGCTCATCGCTGCCGCCGACCTGCTCCTCCACCTTCTCGAGGTACTCGCGGTTCTCCTCGCGGAAGTCGTCGCCGGCGAACACCAGACCGGTCGCGACGGCGATGCTGTCGAGCCCGGCCAGCGCGGCGGCGGGGTACTCCGTGTCGCCGAGATAGTGGGGCACGAGGAGGACGAACCCGGCGACGGGGACGTCGGCCTCGGTGAGGCGGTATTCGAGCAGGTGACCGATCGTCCCGGGGACCTGCGTATGCGGGCGCCAGACGGAGTGGGCCTCGGTCAGCTCCGTGCGCGTTCCGCTCACCGTCGTCCCGATCGGGCGCGTGTGCGGCACGGGCATCGGGATGGCGTGCACCCACGTCACGGACGAGACGCCGAAGTCGTCCGCGAAGTAGAGGATGGTCTTCGCGAACGCCTCCCACGCGAAATCGGGCTCGTAGCCGGCGAGCAGGAGGAACGGCTGGCCGAGGGCATCGTGCACCAGGGACAGCTCGAGACGTGGAGGGCGATACTCCGTGAGATGGTCGCCCTCGAAGGTGACGAGGGGACGGCGGGCTCGGTAGTCGAGCAGGACGTCGTTCGAGAACACGACGAGGGGTCGGGGCTCCAGGTCGTCGCGGAAATAGTCGATGAGCTGCGAGACGGCGCCGCCCGCGTCGGTGAAGCCTGTCAGCGCGACGACGAGCGGCAGCCCCTGCGGCACCGGTGGGGTCGATGCCGCACGCTCGTACAGGGGCGCGGAATGGGGCATGCATCCACTCTACGAGCCCCCTTCCCCGCTGGGGGCTCGTGCCGCTCAGAGCGAACACGCGCATCTCTAGGATGGGATCCATGCCGTTCCCCGAGCTCGCGCGAAGCAGCGAACCCCTCCGAGACTCCGACGCCGACGCATTGATCCTCGTGCTCCCCCCGTTGGGCGGGCCCGCGGCCGCCGAGCTGAGTGGGTGGCCGGGCCTGGAGTCCGCGCTCACCGCGATCGGCTTCACGGGTGCCGCCGGATCGGTGTCGCGCGTCAGTGCGCCGGAGTCGACGAGCTCTCCCCTGGCCGTGGTCGGCACGGGTCCGTCGCCGGATGCCGGCGCCTACCGCGATGCCGCGGGGGCGGCGATCCGCACCATCACCGGCTTCGCCACCGTCGCCGTCGGCGCGCCCGGTGCGTCGGGAGAGCAATTGCGCGCGACGGCCGAGGGCGCGGGGCTCGGCGGCTACTGGTTCGAGGGGTACAAGACCGGTGCCGCCCCGAAGCGTCGAGCGAGCACCGTCACCGTCCACGGCGATGCGCTCACCGACGCAGACATCGCGGCGGCTGCGGCGGTCGCGGACGCCGTGGCCCTCGTCAAGGACCTCGTCGCGATACCGGCTGAGTGGCTCGGGCCCGCCGACCTCGCGGCGCGGGCGGTGGACGCGGTCGCGCAGCTCCCCGTCGATGTGACGGTGCTCGACGAGAAGGCGCTCGCCGAGGGCGGCTATGGCGGAATCCTCGGCGTCGGGCAGGGGTCCGTCCGTCCCCCACGCCTGGTCCGCCTCGACTACGCCCCCACGGGGGCGGATCGCCACATCGCTCTGGTCGGGAAGGGCATCACCTTCGACACCGGCGGACTGTCGCTCAAGCCGCCGGCATCGATGGTCGGGATGAAGTACGACATGTGCGGCGCCGCCACGGTGCTTGCGGTCGTCCGTGCCGCCGCACTCCTTCGCCTGCCCGTGCGGGTGACCGGATGGATGTGCATCGCGGACAACATGCCGTCAGGGAGCGCCATCCGACCCGGCGACGTCCTGCGCACCCTGGGGGGCACCACCGTCGAGGTGCTCAACACCGATGCCGAGGGGCGACTCGTGCTCGCCGACGGGCTGGTCGCCGCGAGCCGCGAGCAGCCGGACGTCATCGTCGACGTGGCCACGCTGACCGGTGCGATCACCGTCGCACTGGGCACGCGGCACGCCGGGGTGATGGGTGACGACGAGGCGGTCGCCCGGTACCTCGCCGCCGCGGAGCGCGTGGGCGAGCTGGCGTGGCCGCTGCCGCTGCCGGCCCACATGGAGGATGAGCTCGACTCCCCCATCGCCGATCTGTTGAACGCCAAGGTGGGCGATCCCGCCGGGGGCTCGCTGTTCGCGGGGCTCTTCCTCCAGCGGTTCGTCGGGCGGGTGTCGGAGGACGACGACTCTCCTCGGATCCCGTGGGTCCACCTCGACATCGCCGGTGTCGGCATGAACAAGGGCGCAGCGTACGGCTTCACGGACAAGGGTCCGACCGGCGCCGCCGTCCGATCGATGATCGCGTACATCGCGGGTGAGGAGTCCTGACGTGGCCGAGCAGCAGTTCGATGTCGTGGTCCTGGGCGGCGGAAGCGGCGGCTACGCGGCCGCCCTGCGCGCGGCGGAGCTCGGCAAGTCCGTCGCATTGATCGAGAAGGACAAGGTGGGAGGGACCTGCCTGCATCGCGGATGCATCCCCACGAAGGCGCTCCTGCACGCCGCGGAGGTCGCTGATGCGGCCCGCGAGTCCGCGGGATTCGGCGTGCGAGCGACCTTCGAGGGAGTCGACGTCGCGGGGCTCCGTGCCTACCGCGAGGGCATCGTGGCGAAGAAGTACAAGGGCCTGCAAGGTCTCGTGAAGGCGCGCGGGATCACGGTCGTCGACGGTGAAGGACGCCTCGAGCCCGATCGCGCCGTCCGCGTCGGCGACGATCTGTACCGCGGCGCCGATGTCGTGCTCGCGACCGGCTCCTACAGCCGTTCGCTTCCCGGGCTCGAGATCGGAGGCAGGATCCTCGCGAGCGAGCAGGCTCTCGCGCTGGAGGAGATCCCCGATCGGGTCGTCATCCTCGGCGGCGGCGTGATCGGCGTCGAGTTCGCGAGCGTGTGGCGCTCCTTCGGCGCGGAGGTCACGATCGTGGAGGCCTTGGACCACCTCGTGCCCAACGAGGATGCGGCGCTGAGCAAGGGGCTGGAGCGGGCGTTCCGCCGGCGCGGGATCGCGTTCTCCCTCGGCGTGCGGTTCTCGAGTGCGACGCAGGACGCGGACGGGGTGGTGATCACTCTGGAGGACGGGACGACCTACCAGGCGGACTACCTCCTCGTCGCTGTCGGACGCGGCCCCGCCACCGCTGGACTCGGATTCGAGGAAGCCGGGCTCACGATCGATCGCGGCTTCGTGATCGTCGACGAGCGTCTCCGCACGGGCGTCGACCATGTGTGGGCCGTCGGTGACATCGTGCCCGGCCTCCAACTCGCGCACCGCGGCTTCCAGCAGGGCATCCTCGTCGCCGAACAGATCAATGGACAGAGTCCGGTCGTCGTGCCGGACTCGCACGTGCCGCGTGTCACCTACAGCAGCCCGGAGGTCGCATCCGTCGGGCTGACCGAGGCGCAGGCGGTGGCGCAGCACGGCCAGGACGCGATCGTCGCGTACGAGTACAACCTGGCGGGCAACGGCAAGAGCGAGATCATCGGTACGGGCGGATTGGTGAAGGTGGTGCGCGCGAAGGACGGTCCCGTGCTGGGCGTGCACCTCCTCGGTGACCGCGTCGGCGAGCTCATCACGGAGGGTCAGCTGGCGGTGGGCTGGGAGGCGCACCCCGAGGACATCGCACCGTTCGTCCATGCGCACCCCACGCAGAGCGAGGCCCTCGGCGAGGCGTTCCTCGCGCTGGCGGGCAAGCCCCTCCACGCGCTCTGACCGCGCGGCATCACTAAGCTAGATCCGACATCGGCTTTCCGAAGGAGACATACCCATGAGCACTTCCGTGGTCCTCCCCGCGCTCGGCGAGAGCGTCACCGAGGGAACGGTCACCCGCTGGCTCAAGAAGGTCGGGGACACCGTCCAGGAGGACGAGGGGCTCCTGGAGATCTCCACGGACAAGGTGGACACCGAGATCCCGTCGCCCGTGAGCGGTGTGATCGAGGAGATCCTCGTCCAGGAGGACGAGACCGTCGAGGTCGGCGCCGTGCTCGCGAAGATCGGCGACGGCTCCGGTGCATCGGATGCCGCGCCCGCACCTGAGCAGGCATCGTCCGACAGCTCCGACCAGGAGCAGGCTGCCGCGGAGGAGACGCCGGAGGCGGCGCCCACTCCGGAGCCTGCGGCGGCAGCCCCCGCCGTTGCGAAGCCCACGGCCGCGGAGCCCGCCCCCGCGTCAGGCTCGACCGGGACGGACGTCGTCCTGCCTGAACTGGGCGAGAGCGTCACGGAAGGCACGGTGACCCGTTGGCTCAAGCAGGTCGGTGACCGCGTCGCGGTCGACGAGCCTCTCCTCGAGATCTCGACCGACAAGGTGGACACCGAGATCCCCTCGCCGATCGCCGGGATCGTGCAGGAGATCCTGGTCAAGGAGGACGAGACGGTCGCCGTGGGCTCGGCACTCGCTCGCGTCGGCGACGCGGCTGCGACGACGTCCCCTGCAGAGGTCGCTCCCGAAGCGCCGTCGACGGAGAAGCCGGTCGAGGCCGATCAGCCGGTCGCCGCCCCGGCTCCCCAAGCTGCTCCTGCTCCCGCGCCCGCGTCACCCGCACCCGCGCCGGCGACGACCGCCTCGGCGCCGGCGGCTGCATCGACTCCCGCTCCGGCGCCGGCACCCGCCGCGGCGTCGGCTGACGGCGACGATGTCACCTACGTGACGCCTCTCGTACGCCGCCTGGCACAGCAGCAGGGCGTCGACCTCGCCGCGATCAAGGGATCGGGCGTCGGGGGCCGGATCCGCAAGGAGGACGTCCTGAAGGCAGCGGAGGCGGCGCGCACCGCGCCGGCGACGCCCGCAGCGCAGACGGCACCGGCCGCGGCCACGCGACAGATCTCCGAGCTCCGGGGAACGACGCAGCCGATGTCACGGCTGAGGAAGGTGCTCGCCGAGCGGGCCGTCGCATCGATGCAGCAGACCGCTCAGCTCACCACAGTGGTCGAAGTCGACGTCACCCGGCTGGCTGCGCTCCGCGATCGGAGCAAGGGCGATTTCCTCGCGAAGACCGGCGACAAGCTCTCGTTCCTGCCGTTCTTCGCGCTCGCCGCGGCGGAGGCACTCCAGAGCTACCCGATCGTCAACGCGACGGTCGACGGCACCGACATCGTGTATCCGGCCACGGAGAACGTCTCGATCGCGGTCGACACCGAACGCGGACTGCTGACGCCAGTGCTCCGGGACGCCGCGACGAAGAACATCGCTCAGATCGCGCATGAGATCGCGGATCTGGCCGCCCGGACGCGCGACAACAAGCTGAAGCCGGATGAGCTCGCCGGTGGGACGTTCACCTTGACGAACACGGGTTCTCGCGGAGCACTGTTCGACACGCCCGTCGTCTTCCTCCCGCAGTCGGCCATCCTCGGCACCGGTACCGTCGTGAAGCGCCCTGGCGTGGTCTCGGTGGATGGCAAGGACGCGATCGCCGTGCGCTCCTATGTCTTCCTGGCGTTGTCGTATGACCACCGCATCATCGATGGTGCGGACGCCGCTCGGTTCCTCGGCGCGATCAAGGCGCGGCTCGAGGACGCCTCGTTCGAGGGCGACCTCGGGATCTAGTCGCTCTTCCCGGATGGCTGCTGCCCGACGTCGCTGATGTCCCGCAGCAGCCATCCGTCATTCTCGCGCACGACGACGATGTATTGCGACGGCAGCCCGCCTGATCGGTTCTCCGCTCGCAGCACCGCGGCGCCGCCGAAGTCGTCCAGCAGGGTGAGGATGCGGTCCGTCGAAGGTGCGCTGGCCGCGCCGCGGGAGAACGAGCGGCCGGGATTCTCCGTGAGCGCCGCGAGACAGGATCCGTCCTCCGCACACGCAAGCCGCGCGTCCAGGAGAGCGCCTGTCAGGTCGACGATCGAGCCCCGCGACGTGGTCGGTTCCCGCGATGCCTGTGCGGCGGACGGTTGCGTGCTCGCGCGGCCGGTGGGAGGCGGCGGGGGCGCAGACTCGGTCGCAGACGCACCGCGCGACGAGGCACGGTCGGTGCCGGCGCTGGCGCTCCCCTCGGACCCCGTCGGCCACAGCAGGCCGGCCAGCAGCACGGCCGATCCAACCGCGCCGGCCAGGAAGATGGCGCGTCGACGCGGGCGCGTGCCGCGCTCGCGGGACGCCCGCAGGCGCGCCCGAAGCGAGCCGAGCGTCGCGGAGACGAGTTCGGCGAGCCCGGCGTCGAGGTGCTCTGCCCACCACACGGACGATGCGGCGTTCGTCCGACCACCCGACCCCCCGGCGCGCGCTGCACGGCCCGATGCGAGTCCGGCGCTCGCCGGCCGGTCGCGGGACGGCGCGAGGATCGTCATGGAGAGCGGCTCCGCGCCCGTCGCTGAGAAGAGGGCGGCCTCGGCGTCGGAGAACTCGCGCGGCACGCACCGGGGCAGCCGAAGGCACGCGACGCAGCGATCGAGCGCCGACGCGAGCGTCACCGAGAGGTGCTCAGACACGTTCAGCAGCCGAATGGCGGACGTGCTCGCAGCGTCGCCCACGCCGGCCACGAACACCGGCCGGCCCGCGTCGGTGATCCACCAGGTTCCTCGGACGTCGGGTGCGGCTCCGCTCCCTGCGGGGTGGCGCAGTTCGGCGACTCCCCGGAGGAGGCTGACTGCGAGGGTGACGATCTCGCCTTCGCTCAGCGTCGCGATCCTCGCGCGCTCCTCGAGGAATGTCTCGAGCGGCCGCACGCACAGCGGCAAGACGACGTCGTGACCGTCCTGCCGCCGCACGATGTCGGTCGGGCCGAGCACATGGCCGTCGACCGCGGCTCCCCACCCGGGCCATCCTGTCAGCAGCTCGCGATCCACCAGGAGCCGGAGACCGCCTGAGCCGTCGTCTGCGACGAACCCCGGCCAAGGGGCGTCGGGAGGTTCGACTCGCCGGATCGGGCGGGGTCCGCGCAGCAGTGTGGTCCCGTTCGCGGGTGGCTCGTCGGGAGGATCGTCGATCACTCCTCGACTCTGCCGTCGCGGAGGACGACGGTCGGCACTGCTGCGATGTGATGTGGGTGCCGCGCGGCCCCGCGGGCGCTGGGGAGGAGCCTGCGCGGAAGGTAGGCTGGAGGGTATGGCAGCCCGCAGTTCCCGGTCCGACAAAGGTCCGGGCTTCTTCTCCCAGATCCGCACGCTCTTCACGTTCACTCGCGAGGAGTATCGGTGGCTGCCGTGGCTCATCGCCGCCATTCTGGTCGCCGGCGTGGGCGTGGGCGTCCTCGTCGGGTTCCTCCTGCCGCCCGTCGCGATCTGGAGCGTCATCCTGTGGGGCGTCACGGGCCTGCTGCTCGGAGTGCTCGGGTCCCTGATGACGATGACCAGACTTTCGACCACCGCGATGTACCGGAAGATCGACGGTCGGCCCGGCGCCGCAGGCCACGTCTTGACCACGTCCCTGGGGCGCAGCTGGCGGGCGAGCGACATGCCCGTCGGCGTCAACCCCAAGACGCAGGAGGCGGTCTACCGCGCGATCGGGCGGGGTGGCGTCGTCATCGTCGGAGAGGGAGCGCGCGGGAGGCTCACGCGCCTGGTCAACGAGGAGCGGTCGAAGGTGCAGCGCGTGGCGAGCGGCGTGCCCGTCAACGTGTTCTATGTCGGTCATGGCGAGGGCGAGGTCGAGATCGCCAAGCTGGCGTCCACCATCAAGAAGCTCCCGAAGGCCATCGACCGGACCACTCAGGCGGCAGTGATCAAGCGCGTGGACTCGGTCTCCCAGTCATTGGCCTCGCTGCCGATCCCGAAGGGTATCGATCCCACCAAGGCGCGCGCCCCGCGTCCGCGCTGACCCCGTCGCACCTCGCTGCGGCGAAGCCCGAGGGGCGTCGTCAGACGCGCACCAGAACGGTGCCCGCGGCCTTGTCGTGCAGGCCGCGTTGGTCGGCGTCCCAGATCACCGCGGGGATCAGCAGTGCGAGAAGCACTGTGCGGAGGATCGGCCTCCACAGGCCGACCCACCCGCCGCGCACCGGCATCAGCCGCAGGCCCACGATGCGGTGCCCGGGACTCCCGCCGATCGTCGGGATGAACAGCACTTGGACGATGAGGAAGACCGCGAGCGTCGCCCAGGCTTCGTAGTGGAAGAACGCCGCCGAGATCAGCGCCGCGCACGCCGAGTCGATCAGATAGGCCGCGATCCGCCGACCCAGTCGGCCCACACTCCCCGGCCCGGACGGCGGAAGGCCGAGGCGCTCCCCCGGGTAGGTCGAGAGCGGGGGTTCTGCGGACACCCGTACAGCCTACGGCGCGCCGTGTAACACGTCGGAAACATGGGAGATACTGCCGGGCAACGCCGCACCGGTAGGTTCGACGCAGCCCACACCCCGAGGTGGGTACGTTCCGCACCCGATCTGGGAGACTCCATGTTCAACGATTCCTCAGAGGTGCTGAAGTTCATCCAGGACGAGGACGTCAAGTTCCTCGACATCCGTTTCACGGATCTTCCCGGTGTTCAGCAGCACTTCAACATCCCCGCCTCCACCGTAGACGAGGAGTTCTTCACGGTCGGGCAGCTGTTCGACGGTTCGTCGATCCGCGGGTTCGCGAACATCCACGAGTCCGACATGCAGCTCATCCCGGATGTCTCGACGGCGTACGTCGACCAGTTCCGCGAGGCGAAGACGCTCGTCATGATCTTCGACATCTACAACCCGCGCACGGGCGAGATCTACCACAAGGACCCCCGCCAGGTTGCCAAGAAGGCGGAGAAGTACCTCGCCTCCACCGGCATCGCCGACACCGCGTTCTTCGCCCCCGAGGCCGAGTTCTACATCTTCGACGACGTCCGCTACGAGGTGAAGCAGAACTCCAGCTTCTACAGCGTCGACTCCGAGGAGGGCGCGTGGAACACGGGTCGCACGGAAGAGGGCGGCAACCTCGCGAACAAGACCCCCTACAAGGGCGGCTACTTCCCGGTCAGCCCCGTGGACAAGACGGCTGACCTGCGTGACGACATCACGCTGAAGCTGATCGAGGCCGGCTTCATCCTCGAGCGCTCGCACCACGAGGTCGGTACCGGTGGACAGCAGGAGATCAACTACCGCTTCGACACCATGGTGCACGCGGCCGACGACATCCTGAAGTTCAAGTACATCGTCAAGAACACCTCCGAGCAGTGGGGCAAGGTCGCCACCTTCATGCCCAAGCCGCTCTTCGGCGACAACGGATCGGGCATGCACACGCACCAGTCGCTGTGGCTCGACGGAAAGCCGCTGTTCTACGACGAGGCCGGCTACGGCGGCCTGTCCGACATCGCCCGGTGGTACATCGGCGGTCTGCTGGCTCACGCCCCGGCCGTGCTCGCGTTCACGAACCCGACGCTCAACTCGTACAAGCGCCTGGTCAAGGGCTACGAGGCGCCGGTCAACCTCGTCTACTCGGCGGGCAACCGTTCCGCCGCCATCCGCATCCCGATCACGGGGTCGAACCCGAAGGCCAAGCGCATCGAGTTCCGGGCACCGGATGCCTCGGGCAACCCGTATCTGGCCTTCGCCGCGCAGATGATGGCGGGCCTGGATGGCATCAAGAACCGCATCGAGCCGCACGAGCCCGTCGACAAGGACCTGTACGAGCTTCCCCCTGAGGAGGCGAAGAACATCCCGCAGGTCCCGAACTCGCTGCTGGACTCGCTCGAGGCGCTGCGGGCCGACCAGGAGTTCCTGCTCGCCGGCGGCGTGTTCACACCCGAACTGATCGAGACCTGGATCGAGTACAAGATCGAGAACGAGATCAAGCCGATCGCAGCGCGCCCGCATCCGTTCGAGTACGAGCTGTACTTCGGCGTCTAGCTGGATTCCGCGGTGACGCGCGGCCGGATGGGGGTCCGGCCGCAACGGCCCGCAGAATCTCGAACAGAGCCCCCCGAGTCTCACTCGGGGGGCTCTTTCGTGCGCGGAGGCGATCAGCCATAGAACAGCTTCTCGAACACCCGCCGTGCCCGTCGCGCGGTCCTCATCCAGTCCTCTTCGACCTGCGTCGCGGAGCGCGGCGGATACTCGAGCAGTCGTCCGATACCGTCGAGTCGACGGCGATCCGTCGGGAGCACGTCGCTCGTCTGCCCGGACAGGAGCGTATTCGCCGACCGGAGCCGACTGGCCAGCAGCCAGGCATCCGCGAGATACGCCGCCGATGCCGACGGGATGAGGCCGGCCGCGGTTGCCGCATCGAGTGCGCTCATCGTCGACGTCGTCCGCAGGCCCTCGACGAGGTGCGCGTGCTCGAGCTGCAGGATCTGCACCAGCCACTCCACATCGCTCAAGCCGCCCGGTCCCAGCTTGAGATGCCGGTCGGGCGACACGCCCTGCGGCAGCCGCTCGTTCTCGACGCGCGCTTTGATGCGCTTGATCTCCCGGAGACCCTGCGGATCGACGCGCGCCGGGAAGCGCACCTCGTCAGCCACGGCCATGAACTCCGCGATCAGCTTCACGCTGCCCGCGACGCCTCGGGCACGCAGGAGGGCCTGCGCCTCCCACGACAGGGACCAGCGTCGGTAGTACTCGCGGTAGGCGTCGAGCGATCGGACGAGCGGCCCGTTCCTCCCCTCCGGCCGCAGATCGGCGTCCAGTTCGAGCGGGAGGCGGTGATCCTCGGAGTGCGTTCGCAGGGCGGTGACCAGGTTCAGTGAGAGGTCGTGGGCGCGCTGCGGCTCGATCCCGTTCGCGCGGTAGACGTAGAGGACGTCCGCGTCGGACCCGAATCCGAGCTCGCCGCCTCCGAATCGCCCCATGGCGATCACGGAGAAGTCCAGCGCGTCGGCGTCCGGAGGCACGATCTCGCGTCGCACGGCCCGGAGGGTCGCCTGGATCGTGGTCTCCGTGATGGTCGTGAGCGACTGCGCGAGCTCCTGGACGGTGATGACGCCCAGGACGGCGGCCATGGCGGTGCGGAGCAGCTCGCGTCGCCGCAGCGCACGGACGGACCTCATCGCGTCCGCGATCGTCTGATGGCGCGTCTGGATCGCGCGGGCCTCCTGTTGCAGGGACACCCCGCTGCGCGGGCGTAGCAGCTCGTCATCGTCGAGCCATGCCGCCGACTCGGGAATCCACTCCATGAGCTCGCCGATGTAGCGAGACCCGGACAGCACGCGAGTGAGGCTCTCCGCCGCGGCAGAGGAATCGCGGAGCATACGCAGGAACCACGGAGTGTCGCCCAGTCGCTCGCTGATCCGCCGGAACGCGAGGAGCCCGTAGTCGGGGTCGGCGCCGTCGGCGAACCACCTGATCATGACGGGCATCAGATGCAGCTGGATCGTGGCCTTCCGGCTGAGGCCGCTCGTGAGCGCTGCGATGTGCCGCAGCGCCCCTGCAGGGTCGGTGAAGCCGATCGCGGCCAGCCGATCGTGGGCCTGAGCCGTCGAGAGACTCCGTTCGCCTTCGGGGAGTGCGGCCACTGACGACAGGAGTGGGCGATAGAACAGGCGGACGTGGATATCACGCACTTCCCGCTTGACGCCCTCCCAGACGCTCCACACCCCCTCGCCCGTCTCGGCGAGCCGACTCGACCGCGCGAGGATCCGGAGATCCTCCGGACGAGACGGCATCAGGTGCGTGCGTCGCAGCGCGCGAAGCTGCAGCCGGTGCTCGAGGACCCGGAGAACGCGGTAATCGCGCGCGAACGTCGCTGCGTCGGCGCGGCCGATGTAGCCCTCGACGACGAGGGCGTCGAGGGCGGCCAAGGTGCTGCGCTGCCGGATCGCATCGTCGGTCAGGCCGTGCACGAGCTGGAGGAGCTGCACCGTGAACTCGATGTCGCGGATGCCCCCGGGGCCGAGCTTCAGCTGGAACGCGACCTCGTCGGGCGGGATGTTCTCGGTGACGCGCTCGCGCATCCGCTGAACGCTGTCCACGAAGTTCTCCCGTGCGGCGCTCGTCCAGATCTTCGGCTGGACGGCCGCCACGTAGGCCGCCCCCAGCTCGGCGTCGCCCGCCATCGCACGGGCTTTCAGAAGTGCCTGGAACTCCCAGCTCTTCGCCCAGCGATCGTAATAGGAAAGGTGGGAATCCAGCGTTCGAACGAGCGCGCCCTGCTTGCCCTCAGGCCGGAGATTGGCGTCCACCTCCCACAGGGGCGGCTCCACCTCGGCGCCGGAGATTCCGCGCATCGTCTGCACCGCGAGCCGCGTGGCGATGTCGATGGCGCGGCTCTCGCCCATCGCGTCGTCGGAGGAACCGCCGACGAAGATGACGTCCACGTCGCTGACGTAGTTGAGCTCACGGGCGCCGGACTTCCCCATGCCGATGATCGCCAGCCGCGTGTCGGCGACCTGCTCGCGCGGAAAGAGCCCGCTCCCTGCCGCTCCCCCGGATACGCGCGTCCGTGCCACTGCCAGCGATGCCTCGAGCGCCGCCGCGGCAGCGTCCGCGAGTGCGGCGGCGACGTCTTCGACCACCGCCACGGGGTCCGGACTGAGCAGATCGTGCGCGGCGATGCGAGCGAGCATGCGCCGGTAGCGGACGCGGAGCGCGACCCAGGCCCGCTCCGAGCCGTCCGCAGCGAACCCGCCGTCGTCTCCGACGGCGTCGAGGAGTTCTGTGCGCAACTCGGCGCTGGAGGGAATCCCGTCCGGCCTCTCCGCGAGGTCGACGAGTTCTTCCGGATGCCTGAGGTAGAAGTCGGCGAAGCCCAGGGACGCGCCGAGCAATGCCCACGCCGCGTCGCGCGCCCGCGGGTGGAGCAGCGACGACCGCACGGTGCCCGGGTCGCGGCGCGCGATCCGCAGCATCGCGTCCACGGCGCCGTCCGTGTCGGCGGCGGTCGCGGCATCCGCGGCCAGCGCCTCCCTCGGAAGGTCCACCAGGCTCGCGAGCTCTGCGAGCGCGGCGTCGGCGTCGTCGAGTCGCGTGAAACCGAGTCGCGCGAGTCCGGTCAGCGCGGAGGAGCGGTCGCCGGTCGTCATCGCCGACGGATCAGAGCATCTCGAGGTTGCGCTTCAGCTCGAACGGAGTGACCTGCGAACGGTACTCGGCCCATTCCCTGCGCTTGTTGAGCAGCACGTAGTTGAACACCTGCTCCCCCAGGGTCTCGGCGACGAGCTCGGACTCCTCCATGTACTCGAGCGCGTGGTCGAGGCTCGCCGGAAGCGGTGCATAGCCGAGCGCGCGGCGCTCCGCGTCCGTCAGCGACCAGACGTTGTCCTCCGCCTCGGGCGGGAGCTCGTACTCCTCCTCGATCCCCTTGAGGCCGGCGGCGAGCATGAGCGCGTAGGACAGATACGGATTGGCTGCGGAGTCCAGCGCGCGATACTCCACGCGAGATGACTGCCCCTTGTTCGGCTTGTACAGCGGGACGCGGACGAGCGCGGACCTGTTGTTGTGGCCCCAGCAGATGAAGCTCGGCGCCTCGTCACCGCCCCAGAGTCGCTTGTACGAGTTGACGAACTGGTTCGTGACCGCGGCGATCTCGTTCGCGTGGCGGAGCAGACCGGCGATGAACTGCCGTCCCACGCGGGACAGCTGATACTGCGCGCCTTCCTCGTAGAACGCATTGACGTCGCCTTCGAACAGCGACATGTGCGTGTGCATCCCGCTGCCCGGCTGCCCGCCGAGGGGCTTCGGCATGAAGGTCGCGTAGACGCCCTGCTCGATCGCCACCTCCTTGATGACGGTCCGGAAGGTCATGATGTTGTCGGCCGTCGTGAGCGCGTCCGCGTACCGCAGATCGATCTCGTTCTGTCCGGGACCGCCCTCGTGGTGGCTGAACTCCACCGAGATCCCGAGGTCTTCGAGCATGCGCACCGAGCGGCGCCGGAAGTCGTGAGCCGTGCCGCCCGGCACGTTGTCGAAGTACCCGGCTGAATCGACCGGCTCCGGTCCCTCCGTTCCGAACGACGACGACTTGAGCAGGTAGAACTCGATCTCGGGGTGCGTGTAGAACGTGAAGCCCGCGTCTCCCGCCTTGGCGAGCGTCCGCTTCAAGACATGCCGGGGATCGGCCACGGCGGGCTGGCCGTCGGGGGTGGTGATGTCGCAGAACATCCGCGCGGTCGGGTCGATCTCGCCCCGCCACGGAAGGATCTGGAACGTGGTCGGGTCGGGCAGGGCCAGCAGGTCGGACTCGTAGGAGCGGGTGAGCCCCTCGATCGCGGACCCGTCGAAGCCGAGGCCTTCCGTGAAGGCGCCTTCGACCTCCGCAGGCGCGATCGCGACCGACTTCAGCGTGCCGACGACATCGGTGAACCACAGCCGGACGAACTTGACGCCCCGCTCCTCGATCGTGCGCAGCACGAAGTCCCGCTGCTTGTCCATCGCATCCCTCCCGAACCGGATCGCCCCGCGTCAGACTACTTGTCCGACGCGTCTTCTTCGGCCCACTGCCGAGAGCGTTCCCGAATGATCTCGGGTGCCCGGGCGGCCTCCTCAGCGGTGTCGAACGGTCCGGCACGGTCCGGAGCCGGCGACTGGAACCCGTGCTCGACCTCGCCGGTCTCGAGGTTGTACCAGTATTTCTCGCTGTCGGTCGACATGGGGACTCCCCTCGTTGGGCCTTGGGTGCGCGTCGCACATCGATCCTACTGATCGCACCGGCGTGTGCCTGGATAGGCTGGGGCCATGGCAGCGAAGACGACGCGCGCGGTCGGCGTGGACATCGGCGGTACGGGCATCAAGGGCGGCATCGTCGACCTCGACAAGGGGACTCTCATCAGCGATCGTGTGAAGGTCGCGACCCCGGAGGGCGCGAAGCCCCAGGACGTGCTCACGGCCGTCGAGGAGGTGCTGGGAACGCTCGGGATCAGCGATGACAAGATCCCTCTCGGCGTCGCGTTCCCGGCCATCGTCAAGAACGGACGGACGCTCTCCGCGGCGAACGTCTCGCACGACTGGATCGGATTCGAGGCGGAGAAGTTCTTCGAGGACGGCCTGGGCCGAGACATCCACTTCGCGAACGACGCGGACGTCGCCGGCGTCGCCGAGGTGCGTTACGGGGCTGCACAGGGACGCGAGGGCGTGACGCTCCTCACGACGCTGGGAACGGGGATCGGGACGGCACTCATCTACAACGGTGTTCTGATTCCCAATACCGAGCTGGGCCACCTGCAGCGGGCGGGTCACAAGCGCGACGCCGAGGCATACGCGGCCTACTCGGCCATGGAGCGAGAGAACCTGGACTGGGAGCAGTGGACCAAGCGGCTGCAGTGGTACTACGACTACCTCGAGTTCCTGTTCAGTCCCGACCTGTTCGTCGTCGGCGGCGGGGTGTCGAAGCACTCGGACGAATTCCTTCCGCTGCTCTCGCTGAAGACACCCATCGTGCCGGCGGTGCATCGCAACAACGCCGGCATCATCGGAGCGGCGGCACTCGCAGCCGACTGAGCGAGAGGGCGAATGGGCCGGCCTGTACGCCGGGTTCTGTCCGGGGGCCGGAGCCCCGTGGACGGTCATCTCTCTCGGCGACACGTTGCCGTGCCGCTCCAGCGGCCTACCCGGGGACTCGGCGGGCCGCGTCGTCATCCCCTGTCTGGCCTTGCTCCGGGCGAGGTTTGCCGTGCGGATCGCGTCACCGCGATCCCGGTGGTCTCTTACACCGCCCTTTCACCCTTACCGGGGCGGACCCCGGCGGTCTTCTCTCTGTGGCACTGTCTCGCGGATCACTCCGGGTGGGGGTTACCCACCGCCCTGCCCTGTGGAGCCCGGACGTTCCTCGGCGCAACGCGGCGAACCGCGCGCGACGCGACCGTCCAGCCGACCCATTCGCGTCAGCAGTCTAGGCGTCCGACGGTGGCCGCGACACACCGGTCGACGCGATGTCGCGCGACAGACCGCGAGGCACTATAGTGAACTGACTGGCCCGACTGGGGACGGCCAGCTTCGACCCGCCTGGGAACGAGTCGATACTTCACGGCCTACTGGGGAGGCTAGAGATGTTCCGCAAACTCGCTGCTGCGGTGGCTGTCGCCGCTGCACTGACGATCGCTCTGCCGACTGCTGCACTCGCAGCGGACGACAACTACACGCCGAGCACGCCTACGGCACCGACGCTCGCAGGCTCGAGCGCCGCCGGCGCGTGCGAGGGCAACGTGCCGTGGATCACCTACAAGGTGACCATGACCGATCCGGACAACCAGGCCACGAGCCACACGGCTTACCTGGTCCTGTCGGACGGCACGAACACCACGTCGATCCTGCTCGGCGACCTCGTGGACAACCAGCTCTCGGGCAAGGTGCTGTGGCCGGGTGCGTCCGTCGGAGCCGACGGCAAGGGCACCAGCTGGCCGGGCTGGGAGCAGAAGGACGGCCAGTGGGTTCAGACCGGGGGCAACTTCGGCTGGACGCGTGGTGCCATCACCGCTGAGATCAAGGTGAACCCGGACCTCACGGTTCCGCTCTCCTACCCGGCAGCGACCTCCGCCTGCGCGACGGCCATCGAGGGCCAGCCCGCGGCCGACCCGTCGGGCACGCTGCCCGTGACCGGGCTTGGTGTCGCGGTCCTGCCGATCGGCCTGGCCGGCGGCGCGATCGTTGTCCTCGGCGCGGCGCTCCTGCTGACGCGTCGACTCCGTCGACACTGACCGTATGACGAACCGAACGGAGGCGTCGCGCCCGCGGCGCCTCCGAACGGTGCTCTTCGTCGGCCTGGGCATCGTCGCGATCGTCGTGATCGCCGCGGCCTGGGTGGGCGTACGGGCGCTCTTGGCCAAGGGTGAGCTGGACGCCATCGTCCCGCTCGTCGACGACGTCAAGTCGGCTGCGAGCGACCGCGATCTGAATCGCATCGACACTCTCGCGAGTGAGCTGGCCGACCACGCCGAGCGTGCGACCGCCCTCACGTCGGACCCCGTATGGCGGACGGCGGAGGCGGTGCCCTGGCTGGGTCCCAATCTCGCGGCGGTCCGGATCGCGTCTTCGCAGCTCGACCAGATGAGCCGGAAGGTCGTCCAGCCGCTCGTCAAGGTCGCGCAGCAGGAGCAGAAGACCTCGTCCGGTGGGTCCCTGGACATCGCCGGCATCTCTGCGGCCGTCAAACCGCTCGCCGTCGCGGCGTCCACGACGCATCGGGCTGCCCGGGATCTGGCGGCGATCGACACGGACGCCTTGATCGCGCCGCTGGCCTCCGGCATCCATCGGCTGTCCACAGTCGTGGACAGCGCGGATGCCACACTCGGCTCGCTCTCGAAGGTCGCCACGGTGGTCCCGGGGCTGGTCGGGGCTGACGGCCCTCGCACGCTGCTCCTCGTGATCCAGAACAACGCCGAGCTGCGGACCGGGGGCGGCATCACCGGTACCTTCATCCAGGTCCGGGTGGCTGACGGCCGACTCGCGCTGACCGGGATCGCGGATTCCAGCCAGTTCCGGCGTCGGGACGCATCGATCATCCCTGTGCCCGCGTCGCTCACGTCTCTCTACGGCGATGTTGCAGGGCGCTTCGTCCAGGACGCCTCCATCCCTGCCGACTTCGAGCTCACCGGACGACTCGTCTCGGCGTGGTGGGCCTCGCGCGCGGGGACCGCTCCGGACGCCGTGGTGTCGATCGATCCGTTCGTACTCAAGTCGCTCCTCTCGGTCACCGGACCGGTCGTCCTCCCGGACGGCAGCACGCTGACCGCGAGCAACCTCGTCAAGCGCCTGCTCGTCGACCCCTACATGACCATGACGACCGAGCAGCAGACCGCCTTCTTCGCCGAGGCGACGTCGGCGATGTTCGCCCGCCTCTTCGGAAAGGGCCTCGACCCGTTGGCATGGGTGCAGGGCCTCCAGGATCCGGTCCGCGAAGGGCGGATCTCTGTGTGGAGCGCGGACGTGTCCGAGCAGAAGCGGCTCACCGCCACGGTCCTCGGCGGTCCCGCAGTGCGCCAGACGCTCTCGGGGAAGGACGCGTATGCGGTCTACCTCAACGACCGCGACGGCGGCAAGATGGGGACGTTCCTGAAGACGTCGATCACCGCGGGCACGGCGCAATGCCGGCAAGACGGGGTGAGGACGGTCGGCATCGACGTGTCCCTCACCAGCACCGCTCCCGCGAACGCGGCGTCCCTGCCGGTCAGTATGACCGGCGGAGGCCTGTACGGCGCGAAGGCGGGTGACATCGGGCTCATCGTCTCGGTGTCCGCTCCGAAGAAGGCGTTCTTCGGAGGGGTGTTCCTCGATGGGAAGCCCATCCCCTCCACCAACGTGGTCGACGGCGACTTCGCGGTGAGCGCCGCTCACGTGGACCTGCCGCCCGGACGAACCGGCGTCCTGGAGTTCCGCTTCACCCTCGAGAAGGCACGCGAGCCGGTGATCCTGCATACTCCCCTCGTCAACGATCCGCGGATCCGCACCGCGACGCCGACCTGCGGTTGACGGCCGGCTAGGACTTCTCGGCCGTCCGCGCGATGCGGAGATCGAGCGGGAAGTCGATCGGGAAGCCTCCGAAGAGCAGACCGGCGGCGGCCGCCGCGGACCCGCGAACGGCGTCGGCGGCACGTTCGGCGTCAGCGGCGGGAGTGTGGACGATCAACTCGTCGTGGAGGAAGAACACCAGGTGGGCCTGATGGGCGAAGGACGCTCCTGATCGTCCTGCGCTCGCCTGGTCGCCGGTACGCGGGAAGGCGGCGAGCCGCGCGCGGAGATCACCCAGCCAGACGAGGGCCCACTCCGCGGCGGTGCCCTGGACGACGAAGTTGCGTGTGAACCGGCCGCGGTCGCGGGCCCAACGACGGGCGCGGGTGACGTCGCCTTCTGTCGCGTCTGCATCCGACGCCCGCGACTGGGCCGTCATCCACGCCGGGGACGGCGCGGGTGCGGTGCGTCCGAGCCACGTCGACACCACGCCGCCGTCCTCCCCCGTGCGCGCTGCCGCATCGACGAGAGCCATCGAGCGCGGATACGTCCTGCGCAGTCGTGGTACCAGTCGTCCGCTGTCGCCCGTCGTCGCCCCGTACATCGCGCCGAGCAGCGCGATCTTGGCCTCCTGCCTGGTCGAGACAGCCCCGGATTCCACGACGCCCGCGTAGAGGTCGCGCCCGCGGGCGGCAGCGGCGAGATCGACGTCGCGAGCCATCGCAGCGAGAACCCTCGGCTCCAGCTGTGCGACATCGGCGACCACGAATGCCCAGCCCGGGTCGGCGCGCACGGCGCCGCGCAGCTGGCGCGGGATCTGGAGGGCACCGCCCCCGGATGACGCCCACCTGCCCGTGACGACCCCCGCCGGCACGTACACGGGGCGGAACCGCCCATCGTGGACCCACTCCGACAGCCAATTCCACCCGTTGGCGCTGAGGAGACGCGAGAGGCGTCGGTACTCGATCAGGGGTTCGATGACCGGGTGCTCGTGCTCGCCCAGCTCCCACCGGCTGGTCGAGTGGACCATGACGCCTGCGCGATGCAGGGCCTGCAGGAGCTTCGGCTGCGAGTCCAGGTTGGCGGTCGGATCGTCGAGTTCCCGCCGCACCCTCTTGGCGAGCTCGTCGATGCGGGCGGGAGCCCCCGTGCCGCGCGGGCGCTCCCCCAGGATGTCCACCAGGATGCGGTCGTGGACAGCCGCATCCCAGGGCAGGCCCGCGTGCCGCAGCTCCGACGCGATGAGGGCGCCTGCCGACTCGGCGGAGCAGAGCAGGCGCAGTCGGCCGGGATCTGCGGCGGCGCGGATAGCCTCGCGCTGGCGGGCGAACTCCTCGAGCGCCGCCGCCACCGACGACGGCGGACCGGCTGGCCGCGCCGGTGACTCGTCCTCGAGCGCGAACAGGGCTTGATCGTCGCGTCCCGCTTCGACCGACGCCGCCGCATCCCATGCCGTCGCAGCGCGGAGGTCCGCCGCATCCGCGACGAGGCGGGAGTCGCGCAGGATCGCATGGCAGAGCCGGAGATCGTGGCAGCGCGCCACGCGCACCCCCTCGTCGAGCAGGCGTTCGTACCATTCCGGCGTGTCGCTCCAGACCCACCGCGGGCCCGGCCCACCGGCGTCCTCGACGCGCCGGATCTCTCCCGGCAGCGCGTCGTCATCGAACGAGCGCCGCTCGATCTCCGCTCCGTCCGCATCCAGCGCAACGCTCACCAGTCCGTCCGGACTCCTGCCGAGGACGATCCACGCCGGAGGGGAGCTCGTCATCGCGGCGGGATGCGGCGAGTCACAGTCCCGACTCCTCCGTGCGCACCAGGATGCAGCCGCACTCGGGGCAGTTCACGATGGCGTCATCCGCCGCCTGGCGGATGCGCTGCAGATCGGTCCCGGACAGCACCATGCGGCATCCCTCGCACGTCTGGCGCCGCAGGAGCGCGGCACCGGCGCTGCGCAGCGCGAGCCGGTCGTAGAGGGAGAGCAGGTCGGCCGGGATCGCGCCGGCCACGGCCGCGCGGTCACGCGTCGCCGATTCGAAGCGCGCCGTCGCGTCGGCCACGTCGGACTTCGCGTCGGCCGAGAGGCGTCCACCCTCCTCATTGACATCGGCGATCAGCGCCTCCTGCTCGGCGATCGCCGCCTCTGCCTGTTCGAGCTTCTCCATGACTTCGAGTTCGCCGTCCTCGAGATCGCTCTTACGCCTCGCGAGCGAGGCCAGTTCGCTCTCGAGTCCTTGCGCGTCCTTCGCGTTGGAGACGGTGCGCAGGCGGTCCGCGTCACGGTCGCGGCGCGCATCGACGACCGCGACGTCCGACTCGATCCGGCTGAGCTCGATGCGCAGGTCGTCTCGAAGGCCGAGCCGGATCGTGAGCTCCTGCGACAGTTCCTGTCGGCGCGCTGCCAGTTCGCGCACGCGCGCCGCCTGGGCGGGGTTCTTCCTCGCGTGGTCCGCCTGACGGATGCGCGTGTCGAGGTCGGCGACGTCGAGGAGTCGAAGCTGGTCTGCGGGGGATGCGTTCACGTGGCCCCTGCCGGGTTCGAACCGACGACACCCACGGTGTAAACGTGGTGCTCTACCAGCTGAGCTAAAGGGCCCTCGTCGCCAGTCTACGAGAGGGGCTCCATCGGGGACCGCACCCTTTCCGAGCCGGACCGTCCGACGGCGCCGACTCCGGATGTGCGTCCGCACGCTCGGGGATGACACGATGGCGCGATGCCGACGATCACCGCCCTGTTCCGTCACCCGGTCAAGGGATTCACCCCCGAGTCCTGCGAGAGGCTCGTCGTGCGTCCCGACGGCCGCATCGCCGGCGACCGCGTCCTCGCGTTCCGATTCTCCGATGCCGTACGGCCGGAGCAGCGCGACGGCCACGACTATTGGCCGAAGCGCCGAGGGCTCTCGCTGATGGACTTCCCGACCCTCGCCGGTCTGCGCCTCGCGTTCGACGAGGACGGCGGACGGGTCCGCATCGAGCGAGCCGGCCGGATGCTCGTCGACGCGGACCTCGACGAGTCCGGCCGGCGGGATCTCGAGAGCGCCGTGACGGAGTACCTCCTCTCCGGTCCGGACGCCCGAAGGCTCCGCGCAGACGGCGTCCTGCCGATCCGGCTCGTCGGCGACGGCCGCACTCCACGCTTCCAGGACCGGGCGCGAGGGTACGTGTCCTTGCATGGCGCGGATTCGGTGGCGGCCGTCGGGACGACGACGGACGCGCTGATCGACGATCGTCGCTTCCGCTCGAACATCGTCATCGGGGGCACGGTGGCCTGGGAGGAGCTCACCTGGACCGATGAGGTCCGGATCGGCGAGGTGCGGTTCGCGGTCGTCGGCCCGATCGAGCGGTGCACCGCGATCATGGCCGACCCCGACACCGGCGAACGGGACGCTCCTCTGTTGCGTCTGCTTGTCTCCGAGTTCGGGCAGGCGACTCCCACTCTCGGCATTCTCCTTCTGCCGGTCGACGGCGGTGGAACCGTTCGCGTGGGGGATCCCGTGGTGCCCGCGGGCTGAGCGGTGGAGCCGCGAGAGCGGCGCCGAACGTGAGAGGGATCCGTGCGGGTGCCGAGTCGCTAGGCTGGTGGGCGGTGCCGTACGCGCGCTGTACACAGCCGCCCCACCGCGAAGCCCCATCCCTGGCATGATCTGCCAGACGAAGAAAGGTCTCCCGTGACTGTCCACGACCAGGATCCGTACTCCCAGGGCTCCATCGACAGCGATCCCGACGAGACCGCCGAGTGGCAGGAGTCACTCGATCAGCTCGTTCGGGCGAAGGGTCACGGGCGCGGCCGCGAGATCATGCTGAGCCTGTTGAAGACGTCGCACGACCTGCACCTGGGCGTGCCGATGGTGCCTACGACGGACTACATCAACACGATCGCCCCCGAGAACGAGCCGGACTTCCCCGGCGACGAGGAGATCGAGCGGCGCTACCGGGCGTGGATCCGCTGGAACGCCGCGATCACCGTGCACCGCGCGCAGCGTCCGGGGATCGGGGTCGGCGGCCACATCTCCACGTACGCGTCCTCGGCAGCGCTCTACGAGGTCGGATTCAACCACTTCTTCCGGGGTCTGGATGACCCGGCAGGCGGGGATCAGGTCTTCTTCCAGGGGCACGCGTCGCCGGGAATGTACGCCCGAGCGTTCCTGGAGGGCCGGCTGTCCGAGGCGCAGCTCGACGGGTTCCGCCAGGAGAAGTCGCAGGCGCCGAACGGGATCCCCTCCTATCCGCATCCCCGGCTCATGCCGGAGTTCTGGCAGTTCCCCACCGTCTCGATGGGCCTCGGTCCCATCAACGCCATCTACCAGGCGATGACCAACAAGTACCTCACCAACCGCGGGATCAAGGACCTGTCCGGTTCGCGCGTCTGGGCGTTCCTCGGCGACGGCGAGATGGACGAGGTCGAGAGCCGGGGCCAGCTGCAGGTGGCGGCCAACGAGGGCCTCGACAACCTGACGTTCGTCGTCAACTGCAACCTGCAGCGCCTCGACGGCCCCGTGCGCGGGAACGGCAAGATCATCCAGGAGCTGGAGAGCTTCTTCCGCGGCGCGGGCTGGAACGTCATCAAGGTGATCTGGGGCCGCGAGTGGGACGAACTGCTGGCTCGTGACACCGACGGTGCGCTCCTGAATCTCATGAACGTGACCCCGGACGGCGACTACCAGACCTACAAGGCCGAGAGCGGCGCCTATGTGCGCGAGCACTTCTTCGGGCGCGACGAGCGCGCTGCGGCCCTCGTGCGGGACTACTCGGACGAGCAGATCTGGAACCTCAAGCGTGGCGGCCACGACTACCGAAAGGTCTACGCGGCATTCAAGGCCGCCGTCGAGCACACGGGTCAGCCGACCGTCATCCTCGCCAAGACGATCAAGGGCTACGGCCTCGGGCCGCACTTCGAGGGGCGCAATGCGACCCATCAGATGAAGAAGATGACGCTCGACGACCTGAAGCACTTCCGCGACGCGATGCACATCCCGGTCTCGGACGCGCAGCTCGAGGAGAACCCGTATCTGCCGCCGTACTACAACCCGGGCGCGCAGGACGAGACGATCCAGTACCTGCAGGAGCGTCGTCGTGCCCTCGGGGGCTTCCTGCCCGAGCGTCGCAGCCATCACGTGGGGCTGACGCTTCCCGGGGACGACGCCTACGCCCTCCCCAAGAAGGGGTCCGGCACGCAGGAGATCGCGACCACGATGGCGTTCGTCCGCCTGCTGAAGGATCTGCTGCGCGCGAAGGACTTCGGTCACCGCATCGTGCCGATCATCCCCGACGAGGCGCGCACCTTCGGGCTCGACGCCTATTTCCCGACGGCGAAGATCTACAACCCGAACGGTCAGCACTACACCTCGGTCGACCGTGAACTGCTCCTCGCCTACAAGGAGAGCCCGCAGGGGCAGATCATCCACGTGGGGATCAACGAGGCGGGAGCACTGGCGGCCTTCACGGCGACGGGCACGTCCTACTCCACTCACGGCGAGCCGCTCATCCCGGTCTACATCTTCTACTCGATGTTCGGCTTCCAGCGCACCGGCGACGCCAACTGGGCGGCGGGCGACCAGATGGCGCGCGGTTTCGTGATCGGCGCGACCGCGGGCCGCACCACTCTCACGGGCGAGGGCCTGCAGCACGCCGACGGGCATTCTCATCTGCTCGCGTCGACGAACCCCGCGACCGTGTCCTACGACCCGGCTTACGGCTACGAGATCGCGCACATCGTCCGCTCGGGACTCGACCGCATGTACGGCGGCCAGCACCCGGATCCGAACGTCATGTACTACCTCACCGTGTACAACGAGCCGCTGGTCCAGCCCGCTGAGCCGGAGGGGGTCGACGTCGACGGCATCGTGCGCGGCATCCATCGCATCTCCACGGGCGAGGGCGACGGTCCTCGCGCGCAGCTGCTCGCGTCGGGTGTCGGCGTCCCGTGGGCGCTCGAGGCCCAGCAGCTGCTGCGAGACGATTGGGGCGTGGCGTCCGACGTGTGGTCGGTGACGTCCTGGACGGAGCTGCGTCGCGACGGGCTCGAGGTCGACGAGCACAACTTCCTGCATCCCGATCAGGAGCCGCGCACCGCCTACCTCACCGAGAAGCTGGCGGACTCGACCGGTCCGGTGATCGCCGTCAGCGACTACATGCATGCGGTTCAGGATCAGATCCGGCCGTGGGTGCCCCGTCGATTCGCGACGCTCGGAGCTGACGGCTTCGGCTTCTCGGACACGCGACCGGCCGCGCGGCGCTTCTTCAAGATCGACGGCCCCTCCCTCGTGGTGCGTGCTCTGCAGGCGCTCGCCGAGGACGGCGTCGTGGATCGCGGCCTGGCCGTCCAGGCGATCGAGAAGTACCGGCTGCACGATGTGAACGCCGGCACGAGCGGCAACGCGGGCGGCGAGAGCTGATCCGGAGGATGGCCGATTCCGTGGCGCCGATGGACAAGGCGGAAACCCTCGTCTGGCTGCGGCGGATCTCGGGCGATCTCGCCACGGCGACGATCCAGCGACTGGAGGACACGCTCCCCTGGTACGCGGAGATGCCGCCCGCTCGCCGGTCGGCGGTCGGGCTGGTGGCGCAGGCCGGCATCACGTCGTTCATCCAGTGGTACGAGGATCCGAACTCCACGCCGTGGATCGCCGCGGACATCTTCGCGGCGGCTCCGCGCGAGCTGCTCCGCAGCGTGAGCCTCACGCAGACCCTGCAGCTGATCAGGGTGACGGTCGAGGTGACCGAGGAGAAGGTGGCCGGCAAGGGCGAGCATCTGCGCGAGGCGATCCTGCTGTACTCGCGTGAAGTCGCCTTCGCCGCCGCCGACGTCTACGCGCGGGCGGCGGAGGCGCGGGGGTTGTGGGATGCCCGCCTGGAGGCGCTCGTCGTCGACTCGATCCTGACCGGCGAGGCCGACGAGGAGTTGCCGAGTCGGATCGCGGCCCTCGGCTGGCACGGCCACGGCGAGGTCGCGGTGCTCGTGGGCACCACTCCCCCGCTCTTCGACGTCGACCAGCTCCGCCGCACGGCGCGCAAGCTCGGCGTGGACGTGCTCATCGGCGTACAGGGCTCGCGTCTGGTGCTCGTGATCGGGCGGGCGCAGCTCCCGGGTCGCGCAGCGGACGACATCACCGCGGAGCTTCCGTTCCCCGAGATCGCCCGCCGGCTCGAGCCCGGGTTCGGCACCGGATACCTCGTCCTCGGTCCGACCGTCCCCGCCCTCGTCGACGCGAGCCAGAGCGCGCGTGCCGCCCTCGCAGGTTTCGCCGTGGCGCGTGCGTGGCGGAACGCCCCCCGCCCCGTCGAGGCCGACGATCTCCTCCCCGAGCGCGCATTGGCCGGGGATCCGCTCGCGAAGCTGACGCTCGTCGACCGGATCTATCGCCCGCTGCAGGCGCACAGTACGGATCTCGTCGCCACGCTGTGGAGCTATCTCGACAACGGCCGGTCGCTCGAGGCGACGGCGCGAGAGCTGTTCGTGCACCCCAACACGGTCCGGTACCGGCTGAAGCGCGTATCCGAGGTCATCGGCTGGGATGCCACGGGACCGCGCGAGGCGCTGATCCTGCAGACCGCCCTGGTCCTGGGCGCCATCGGCACGGATTCGACGCGTCGTCGTCCCCCTGCGGCACGTCGACCGCGATGAACGATGTGGACCGATCACAAAGGTTCCTCGGATTCTTGTGCCGCGATCGCCAGATCGACGCCGTCGAGTTTGACAGGATGGGATGGTGATCGTCGCCGTCTTCCCCGGTCAGGGCTCGCAGACCCCCGGCTTCCTCAGCCCATGGCTCGAGATCGAGGGGGTGCGTGAGCGACTCGAGGCGTACTCGGATGATGCGCAGATCGACCTCATCGCCGCCGGCACCGAGTGGGACGCCGACCGGATCCGTGACACGAAGGTGGCCCAGCCTCTGATCGTTGCTGCGAGCCTCGTGTCGTGGCATGCCCTGGCAGGGGCTCAGCACGCTGTGGACGGCGTGGCCGGTCACTCCGTCGGAGAGGTCGCCGCCCTCGTCGCGGGCGGCGTGCTCGACGACGACGAGGGCATGCGACTCGTCGGTGTCCGTGGTCGCGCGATGGCCGAGGCCGCCGCCCTCGTCGAGACCGGGATGAGCGCGATCCTCGGCGGGGACTCGGAGGCGGTTCTCCAGCGGCTCTCCGACCTCGATCTGACACCGGCGAACTTCAACGGCGGCGGGCAGATCGTGGCCGCGGGCGCGGCATCCGGGCTCGCCGAGCTGTCCGCGACCCCGCCTCAGGGCAGCCGCGTCATCCCGCTGTCGGTCGCCGGGGCGTTCCACACCCGGTACATGGCCCCCGCCGTTGACACCCTGCGCGCGGCCGCCGCGACTCTCGACCCCGCGGATCCCGCCACGACCGTCTGGTCGAACAACGACGGGCGGGCGGTGACGGGCGGTCGGGAGGCCGTCGATCTCCTGGTCGGCCAGGTGGCCTCGCCCGTCCGCTGGGACCTCTGCATGGCATCCTTCGCCGCAGCCGGTGTCAGCGGCATCGTCGAACTCGCCCCCGCGGGTACGCTCGTCGGCCTCGCGAAGCGCTCCCTCCGCGGTGTGCCGAGCGTCGCTGTGAAGACGCCGGACGACCTCGCGTCGGCGACCACTCTCCTGACAGGAGGCGTCGAATGACCGCCACGATCCGCCAGCTCACCGGCCCGGCGCACACGCGCATCTACTCCTACGGCGCCGCGCGCGGGGAGCTCGTCGTCCCGAACGACGACCTCGTGGGCCCGATCGACTCGAGCGACGAATGGATCCGCCAGCGCACCGGGATCGTGACGCGGGTGCGCGCCGTGCACGACACCTCGGCGATCGATCTCGCCGCGGATGCCGCGCGCGAGGCGGTCGCCCGTTCCGGCGTCGAGCCGACGCAGATCGACGCCGTCATCGTGGCGACGATCAGCAATCCGAAGCAGACCCCGTCCGTCTCCGCCATCGTGGCCGATCGGATCGGCGCGAATCCCGCCGCCGCCTTCGACATGAACGCGGCGTGCGCCGGCTTCGCGTACGCCGTCGCCCAGGCGGACGCCCTCATCCGCGCCGGTGCGGCGCACTACGCGGTCGTCGTCGGCGCGGAGAAGCTCAGCGACGTCGTCGACCCGACCGACCGCAGCATCTCCTTCCTGCTCGGCGACGGTGCGGGTGCTGCGGTGATCGGTCCCAGCGACACCCCCGGCATCGGACCTACCATCTGGGGCTCGGACGGCTCCAAGGCCGATCTTGTCGGCATGAACGGCACCCTCACCGAGTTCCGTGACGGGGAGGTGCCATGGCCCACCTTGCGGCAGGAAGGGCCGGCGGTCTTCCGGTGGGCGGTGTGGGAGATGGCCAAGGTCGCCAGGGAGGCCATCGAGGCAGCGGGTATCGAACCCGCCGACCTCGCGGCCTTCGTCCCGCATCAGGCGAACATGCGGATCATCGACGAGCTCGCCAAGCAGCTGAGGCTCCCCGACTCGGTCGTCATCGGACGAGACATCGAGACCACGGGCAACACGTCCGCCGCATCGGTCCCCCTGGCGGCGCATCGTCTGCTCGAGGAGCATCCCGAGCTCAGCGGTGGGCTCGCCCTCCAGATCGGGTTCGGAGCGGGGCTGGTTTTCGGTGCCCAGGTCGTCGTCCTCCCGTGACGCCGATGTGCCCGACCCTAGACTGATCACGGCCCGACGGGCCGAAGACCCCGGAAGAACAGGAGCAGAAATGGCATTCACCAACGACGAGGTCCTCGCGGGACTCGCCGAGCTGATCACCGACGAGACGGGCATCTCCGCGGACGAGGTCTCGCTGGAGAAGTCGTTCACCGATGACCTCGACATCGACTCGATCTCCATGATGACGATCGTCGTCAACGCGGAGGAGAAGTTCGGGGTCACCATCCCGGACGACGAGGTCAAGAACCTCAAGACCGTCGGCGACGCCGTCACCTTCATCACGTCGAACCAGGCGTGACCGCTCCGGTGGGGGCGCTCGGCCCCCACCGGCAAACTTTCCGAGGATCCACGAACACATGAGCACGTCACGCATCGTCGTCACCGGCATCGGCGCCACGTCCCCCATCGGGGGAACCGCGCCCGACAGCTGGTCCGCCCTGCTCGGTGGCGCCTCCGGGGCGCGAGCGCTGGAGCACGACTGGGTGGAGGAGTTCCAGCTGCCCGTCACCTTCGCCGCCGAGGCCGCCGTGCGACCTGAGACGGTGCTCGAGCGGCCGGTGGCCAAACGACTCGACCCCTCCTCGCAGCTGGCGCTGGTCGCAGCCAAGGAGGCATGGGAGGACGCCGGGTCCCCCGACGTCGAGTCCGAGCGGCTCGGAGTGGACTTCGCGACCGGCATCGGCGGCCTGTGGACGCTGCTGGACGCCTGGGACACGCTGCGCGAGAAGGGCCCGCGTAGGGTCATGCCGATGACCGTTCCGATGCTCATGCCGAACGCGGCGGCCGGCAATCTGTCGCTGCACTTCGGGGCACGCGCGTATGCCCGGACGGTCGCGAGCGCGTGCGCGTCGAGCACGGAGTCGATCATCAACGCGGTCGAGCACATCCGCGCGGGCTACGCGGACGTCGTGATCGCGGGGGGCACGGAGTCGGCGATCCATCCGATCACGTTGGCCGCGTTCTCGTCGATGCAGGCCCTCTCCAAGCGCAACGACTCCCCCGAGACCGCGTCGCGCCCCGCGAGCATCGATCGCGACGGGTTCGTGATGGGCGAAGGTGCCGGGGCCCTCGTGCTCGAGACGGAGGAGCACGCACGTGCCCGCGGCGCGCGGATCTACGCCGCGGTCGTGGGGGGCGGCGTGACGGCCGACTCGTACCACATCACCGCCAACGATCCGGAGGGTCGTGGCGCCTCTCGTGCCGTGCGCATGGCCCTCGAGATGGCCGGGGCGTCGCCCGACGACGTGACCCACATCAACGCGCACGCGACGTCGACTCCGGTAGGCGATCCCAACGAGTATCAGGCACTCCTCTCGGTGTTCGGCGAGCGCATCCTCGACATCCCGACATCCGCGACGAAGGCGTCCACCGGCCACCTGCTGGGTGGCACGGGAGCGCTCGAAGCGATCTTCACGGTGCTGGCACTGCGCGACGGAATCGCACCGCCCACCATCAATCTGACAGAGCAGGACCCCGAGGTTCCGTTCCGGCTCTCCGGAGCGACGCAGAGCCTCGGTGGGGGCGATCAGCTGGCGATCAGCAACTCGTTCGGCTTCGGCGGGCACAACGCCGTGGCGGCGTTCACCACGGTCTAGCGATCCCGCGCACACGAAGACGCCCCGGCGAAGCCGTGCCGGGGCGTCTGTCGTGTCGGGCGGTGATTCGCGGTCCCGGCTGCCGGGAAGGATGTCCTCCGACCGCCGGTAGTGGCGCCTCGCGCCGCCCGAAGTCCTGGGGCTATCCGACCTTGTGGAGCCAGACCACGGGAACGTCGTCGGACGCGTGACGGAACGGCTCGAGCTCCTCGTCCCATGCGGCGCCCAGCGCGACCTGCAGTTCTCGCTGCAGCTCCATGGCGTCGCCGGCGGCGACCTCCATCGCGTAGCGGACGCGGTCCTCGCCGATAACGACGTTGCCCGCGGCGTCCGTCTGGGCGTAGTGGATGCCGAGACCCGGAGTGTGCAGCCACCGGCCCCCGTCGCTGCGCGGCGTCGGATCCTCCGTCACCTCGAACCGGAGATGCTCCCACCCGCGGATCGCGGTCGCGAGGGCCGCACCTGTTCCGGCCGGGCCCTCCCAGTAGAACTCCGCGCGTCTGCTGCCGGACAGCACCGGCTGGTCGCTCCACTCGAAGTTGGTGGCACGACCGAGGGCGCGTCCTACCGCCCACTCCAGGTGGGGGCACAACGCTCGTGGCGCGGAGTGGATGAAGATCACTCCACGCGCCTGTGGTGTCGCCATGGTCTCTCCGTTTCATCAGGTTCGTCTTCCCCAACGACCTGATCCCGGATGCCTCGGCGGCGTGTCTGTTCGGTTGTGCTGTGGTCATTATCGCCCATGGGGCGGCGGAATGACAAGCATGTCATTCCGCCGCCCCACGCAGGACGGCCCGGTCCGTGTGGACCGGGCCGTCGCCGCTCAGTCGGTCACGCCTCGCTCATGGCGCGGACCTCCGCCTGCCCCTTGGCGGCGTAGTACGCGGCGCGCGCGGCATCCTTGCGTGCCTGCTCGGCGTAGCCGGCGTCGAGCACGTCCTGGGGCACCTCGACGCTGTCCACGTGGTTCACGCCGTGGTACTTCTCGATGTAGGCGTCCAGCTCAGGGCCTGACGTCCATGAGGTGATGAGGCAGTACCGCGGCTCGGTGCCGTTGTGCGTGGCCGCGTGCCAGAGGCGCTGGGTGTCGATGATCAGCTGTGCGCCGGCAGGGAGGGCGATCCGCGTCTCCCCCTGCGGGTCGGTGCGGTTCTCCCGCAGCACGAAGTAGCTGTCCTTGTCGTCGGTCAGGTTGAAGAATCCCCGCACCACCCAGCCCGTCCCGTCCGGGTTCAGGCGGTTGTTGTCGTCCTGGTGGAGGTTGTAGAGGCAGTCGCCGTACGGAGTGGGCTGCAACTCGATGACGCGGCAACGGCCGACGTTGGCGCCGGGCTCTTGAGCGCGACGCGTGAGGTTCGGCGCCTTCTCGACCTGCGACGGGATCCAGACGCCGTCCTTGTCCGTGCGCGGCGGCTTGTGGTTCCAGAAGCCGTTGCACTCGATCTCACCGAAGGCGCTGGCGAGCGGCGCGAAGCGCGTGTCGCCGGATGACTTCCAGTCGTTGTACTCGATGTCGAGCCACTCTTTGGGATCGAGCTCCTGGTTGTAGCGGTCGAGGACGACGTAGCCGGTCTCTTCCAGAGCGGCGGACTTGATGTAACCCATGATGCGAATCATGACCTTTCGTAGAGGGCCAGCACGTTTTAACAGGCCCGACTTAGGCAAGCCTACATTGGGGGTCCCGGGCGTCCGCGGGGGCACCGCCGTGAATATTCGCCCCCGCATAAGGTAGGTGAGGGCTCGTGCAGCGACGGGCGCCGAGGGGAAGAGCGAAACGAGATCATGGGCAGTGCCACGAACGTCGACGCCACGGCGGTGAACACCATCGCGTGGCTGTCCGCAGCGGAGACGACCATCATGGTCCCCGTGTACCAGCGGCAGTACCGCTGGGACATCGGCGGATGCGAACAGCTCCTCGGCGACATCCGCGCGGTCGCCGACGCCGATGATCGCCAGATGCACTTCATCGGTTCGATCCTGTCGACCGTCGACGGCGATCACGCCGAAGGTGAGCTCGTGCTCATCGACGGTCAGCAGCGCCTCACGACCCTCATGCTCCTCATCGCGGCACTGCACCACGCGGTCCTCGATCGCGACCCGGCGCTCGCGCGAGAGCTGCAGCAGGTGCTCGTATCGGCGTCCGACCCGCACCGGACCAAGCTGCGGCCGCACCGGGAGTGGGCCGCCGTTTTCGAGAGCGTGGTGCTGGATCGTCGTGCGCCGGACGATCTCACCCGTGAGTCCCGATTCGACGACAACTACGCCTTCTTCCGCAGCCAGGTCGCCCCGGATGAGGTCCCCGCGATCTGGCGCGGCATCCAGAAGCTGGAGCACGTGTCGATCACGCTCGGCGCGGGAGCGAACGCCCAGCAGATCTTCGAGAGCCTCAACTCCACGGGCGAACCGCTTCGCGATCACGAGCTGATCCACAACTTCGTCCTCATGGGGCTCTCCCATGCGGAGCAGAGCGCGATCGAGGACGAGTTCTGGCTTCCGATCGAACGTGCGACAGGTGAGCAGATCGGCGGCTTCTGGCGCCACTTCCTGATCATGATGACGGGGCGCGAGGTCACCGTCGCGGGCGAGCGCGGTGTGTACGACGCATTCCGGCACCGCTTCCCCCGGCTGGATCTCGCGACGCTCCGTACGGCGGCGGCCGAGTGGCGCGCGTACGCCGAGGTGTACCGCATCCTTCTCGATCCGCCCGCCTCGGAGGACGAGGAGGTCTCGCGGCAGCTCGCCTACGTCAACACCTTCGGGCGCGGGATGTACCCCCTCGTCATGCGGGCCTACCGTGACTACGAGGAGGGCGATCTCGATCGTGCCGGCCTCATCGAGGTGCTCGAGCACGTGCAGGCCCTTCTGCTGCGCCGGGAGATCGTCGGGCTCTCGAACGAGCGGCTGGTCGCGCGCCTCTGCCGGGCGCGCGCGGAGGGACCGGATGCTCTCACGCACGCCATCTCGCGGATCATGCCGTCCGACGAGCGCGTGCGTGTCGCACTGAAGTACAGCGATCTCCCGCATGCTGCCTACGTCCTCTCTCGGCTGTCCGGCGTGCGCGGACTCACGGGGCTCGACGTGGAGCACGTGTTCCCGCTCGCTCCGAGCGACGATTGGTCCGGCGACGGCGTCCGGGCGTGGTCCGAGCTGAGCGATGACGAGCAGAACAGCCACCGCGCGCTCGCGCAGTCGCTCGGGAATCTCGCACTTCTCGAGGAGGATCTGGCGATCCGCGCGTTCGGTGCGTCGTACCCCGGGAAGCGCGGGCTGTATGCGCGCAGCGGCATCCCGGCGACCCGAGAGCTCGCCGCGTCGACCGCCTGGGGCACCGGCTCGATCGCCGCCAGGACGGCCGCGCTGACCGCGGATCTCCTGGCCGTCTGGCGCCGCCCCGCGACGATCCTCATCGACGACGATGGCTTGACCCCCGTCCTCGACGCGAAGCGCCGACGCGGCTGGCCCCCGGGATGGGATCGCGAATTCGAGTACGTCGAGTACCGCGGGGAGCACTGGGAGGTGCACGACGTGAAGTACCTGTTCAACCGGGTGTTCCACCGTCTGTGGGCCGATTCCCGCGCCGATGCGGTCGCCTTCAGCGGGCGCAACGGCGGGCCGATCTTCCCCGCGCGGGCATGGAACGGGCAATGGGACGCCCTCGACGACGACCACTTCCTGTACATGGGTTGGGACTCGAAGTACATGCTGACGGCGGTTCAGGGTGTCCTCGAGGAGGCCGGTCTTGCCCGCGAGGTCTTCCTCAAGTACTCCTACATCGGGGCGGCGATGTGAAGGCGGCGGTGTGGCGGTCGCTCGCGCGCTGGCTCCTCGTGAGCCTGCTGGCGGCCGCCGGACTGTCCCATCTGACGTGGGGCCGGCGCGGCTACCGGATCGTGGTGCCGGACTGGGCGACGCGGCTCACGGGGCTCGACAAGGACGCCGTCGTCGTCGCATCCGGGGTCGTGGAACTGATGCTGGCGGGCGCCGTGGCGACCATGCCCCGGCAGCGCAGCGTGGGATGGGTGGTCGGGGCGTTCTTCGTCGCGGTCCTCCCCGGCAACGTCCATCAGTGGCGGACAGGACGGTCGGCGCCGATGCTGCGGACGGATCGCGCACGATTCATCCGGCTTCTGCTGCAGCCCGTCCTTGTCGTGTGGGCGGTCTGGAGCACCGGCGACGGGTCTCGCCGGGCGGGGTGATCGCCGTTCCCGCGCAGCGGCACGGCGGTGCCGCAGCGATTCGGTAGGGCGGGTGGGACTTGAACCCACGATCGTCGGGTTATGAGCCCGCTGCCTTCACCAGCTTGGCCACCGCCCCTAGGTTTCCGAGCCTATCGTGAGGCGTCCATGCCATCATCGGTGCGTGGACGCGTTCGCATGGATGTCGGCCGCGGCGATCATCGCCGTGGCGATCGCCACGATCGCGTGGGCGCCTGCGCTCCACCGCGCGCATCGGCGGAGACAGGACGCCGGCGAGATCGGGTCCATGGCGGGCGTGGGCTCCGGGCTGGACGCCGTATGGCGCCCGTCCGCCGAGGACGCGCACGCCGACTGGGAGGCGCAGATCGAGGTCCCGGCCCCTGCGCCGAGCCCCGGCGACAAGGGGCGGATCGAGGGCGACCGGATCGTCATCCGCCCGCCCGTCGATCCGTCAGCGTGAGTCGGCGCCGGCGGACTGGTCGTCACTCCCCCGCTGGATGGGGAGCTCCTGACTGTCGCTGATCACCTGGGGATGGTTGCGCGCCAGCGAGATCACGCCGTAGATCGCGATGGCACCCGCCACGCCGAACCCGATGAACGCCCAGAGACCCGCGGTCTCGGCCTCCTTGAGGACGGTGAGGCCGATGAGGACGGCGACCATCGGATCGACGACGGTCAGCCCTGCGATGACGAGATCGGGCGGCCCCACCGAGTAGGCGGTCTGCACGAAGTACGCTCCGAGGCCCGCTCCCGCGAGCAGTCCCACGATGCACAGCACGGTGAGCCACTCGAAGTCGCCGGACTGGATGCGCTTGATCACCACCTTGGCGAGAGTGGCGACGAAACCGTACAGGACGCCAGAGGCGGCGATATAGAAGAGCGGATGCGCGTGCTTGCGCACCAGCAGCCACAGGCCCGCGAGCACCACGAGCACGACGCCGAGCATGATGAGAACCGTGAGGAGCTGACTGTCGGAGATCGGCGTCTCGGTCGCGACGAAGGCCGCGATCGTGACGAAGATGAAGATGCCGCCGATGCACGCCACGATCGATCGCACCGACTTGCGGGTCGGACGATGCCCGGATACGCGCGCGTTCAGCAGCGTCGTGATGACGAGCGAAATCGCGCCGAGCGGCTGCACGAGGATGAGCGGTGCGAAAGCCAAGGCGGAGAGCTGGCAGAGGATCGCGAGGCCCAGCATCAGCGTGCCCACCACCCACGAGGGTCGTCGGAGCAAGTTGAGCAGCTGGCGGGGGTTGAGTCCCTCGCTGCCCGACGTGCCCGTGAGGTGCTCGACCTTGATCACACCGCGGGACTGATACTGCGCACCGAACGACATGAACACGGCACCCAGAAGTGCCAGAGGGATGCCGATCAGGATGGCGGGGTCGCGGAAGACGCCGACCAGCTGGTCGGTCACGTCGCTCAGTGGCACGTCCGTCGCGATCACTCTTCGACACTAGCCGCGGCGCCCGCTCGATAGGCTCAGGACGTGGCCGTTCTCCCGATCCGCATCATGGGCGATCCCGTCCTGCACGCCCCCGCCAGTCCCGTCGACGAGATCACGGACGAGATCCGCACGCTGGTCGCGGACATGTTCGAGACCATGGACGCCGCACCGGGAGTCGGCCTCGCCGCCCCGCAGGTCGGGGTGCCCCTGCGCATCTACACGTACTCCTATCCGGACGACGATGGCGCACCCTGGCGCGGCGTGATCATCAACCCCGAGCTCTGGATGCGGCCCCTCGTCCCCGGCGAACCCGATCCCGACGACGAGTCAGAGGGCTGCCTGTCGTTCCCCGGAGAGAGGTTCCCGCTCCGACGCTCGGACGAGGTGCTCGTCACGGGCATCGCGCTCGACGGCTCCCCCGTGCGGATCGAGGTGGACGGATGGAGGGCGCGCATCATGCAGCACGAGTTCGACCACCTCGACGGCATCCTCTATGTCGACAGGCTCGATGACGGGGAGTGGAAGACCGTGCAGAAGATCGCGCGCAAGCGGGGCTGGGGCCGGCCTGGGCAGGCGTGGACGCCCGGCGTCGACGCCGTGGACGCCTAGTCGCCTGCGCGCTCAGCGCGAGCGGGGCTTGTCCTGCGCAGAGCGGGGCGGATCGATGGATACGTCGATCGGATCCTGTCCGTCCAGCGACGACCACGAGCGAGCGGTGCCCTTCGCGGCATGGGCGGCGGCACGGACGGCGCGCTCGTCGGCCCAGCTGTTGAGCCGGTGACCGGCGTGCCCGCGCACGTGCTCGAGGACGACGTCGGGCAACCCGTGCTGCCGTCGGCCGTCCCGCTCCGCGATCAGTTCCTTCAGTAGGTCCACGTTCTTGGCGGGGCTGCCGCCTGCGGTCTTCCACCCGCGCCGCGCATGGCCGTCCATCCACTTCGTGTAGGTGTCGATCGCGTACCTCGAGTCGGCCTGCACGGTGAGGTCGCGCACGGAGCGATGGTCGCGGATGGCGTTGAGCAGTCCGAGCAGCTCCCCGATGTTGTTGGTTCCCTCAGGGAGGGCGCCGGCGGCCCACTGCCCGTCCTCGCCGACCCACGCCCAGCCGGTGGGGCCAGGATTGCCGGAGCACGCGCCGTCTGTCGCCACCGTGTAGCTGTCGATGATCCGCCTCCGGTTCGCACTCGTGCCGCGTCGTTCGGGCAAAGAAATGCCCCGGGGTGGAGCCCGGGGCATTTCGCTCCCCCACTTGGACTCGAACCAAGAACCTATCGGTTAACAGCCGATTGCTCTGCCAATTGAGCTATGGAGGAATGTGCTCCGCGTCCCCGCGGGCAACCACACCATATTAGCAAACACGAAGCGGTGGTCAGGACGCGATGAGTCGCCGGTCGGCCTCGCCACTCGGGGTCCACAGCAGATCCGACACGCCGTGGCCGTAGGCGACCGCATGTCCCCCGCGCATCACGAGGACGTCGGCGTCGAGCTCGCGCACCGCCTCGATGTCGTTCGTCACGACGAGTGTCGACATGCCGTACCCGTCACGGCGGCGGACGATCGCCTCCCGCACCGTGCGACGCGCGTCGACGTCGAGATTGGCGAAGAGGTCGTCGGCGACGAGGACGCGCGGCTCGAGGACCAGCGCCCGAGCCAGGGCGACGCGCTGGCGCATGCCCGCGCTGAGCTCGTACGGGTACCGGGACGTCACGCCGAGCGGGAGGGACATCTCGTCGAGAAGGGTGGCCACGCGGACGGCGAGGGCGCGCTGGTTGACGCGACGGTCCCGGCTCGTGATCGGCGACCCGATCACCTCGGCAACCGTCAACCGGGACGGAAGCCGGGCTCCCGCACCTTGCGGGAGGTATCCCGTCACATACGTCAGGGTCCGGTGCGCGCGGCCCGGACGACGCACGGGAATGCCCTCGACGTGCCCTTCGCCGCCGATGACGGCGAGCCCGGGCTCGTCGGCCCCCGCGAGCACGGCTGCGAGGCTCGACTTCCCCGCGCCGGTCGGACCGAAGATCGCCAGCGTCCGCCCGTGCGGAAGGGTGAAGGCGATGCCGTCCACCACACGGACCGGCGTCGCACCGCGACCGGAGGCACGGGCGACCGAGAGGTCCACGCACCGGATGGCGACATCGGGGTCTCGGCGGTGGGACATGGCCTTCATCCTGCCCTGTGCGGGGCGATCGGCGCTAGGCCGTCTCCTCGTCGTCGAGCAGACGCTGCCGGTCGGCGTCGATCTCCCGAAGGCGGAAGCGGACCGTGCGGCCCTGCTCCGAGTCCGCCGGCACGCGCTGGATCGCCCTCAGCAGTTCGCGCTTCTCGGCGTCGAGGGAGCGGAGGAGCACCCGACGCGCGAGGTCCCGCGCGGACGCGACCGCATGCTCGTCGTCACGGGCGGGGAACACCCCGGTCAGCAGCTCGGCCGCGAGCGTGCGGTACGGCTCGCGCACCGCGGAGACCGCATCGACGGCCCAGCCGGGGCGAGCACGATCAGGCGCGCCCGCCACGGCCTCGCGCACGGCCTCCAGGGGCGGATGGCGGAACGGCAGAGCCACGGCCCGGCGGAGGAGTTCGTCCGGGATGCGGTGGCCGTACTGCAGGAACCCCATCAGGGCGTCGCGTTCGAGAGCGGCGTCCGCGGTGCGCGGGAGCGTCGCGACCGTCACGCGCACGAACGCCTCGGGTGCGGTCTGCTCCGGGGCGGTCGGTGCGGATGGGCGCTTGGCCGCAGCATCCTGGCCTCCGCTGCGCGCTGCGCGCTCGACAGCCCGCGTGACCTCGTCGAGCTCGAGGCCGAGACGGCGCGCGAGGACGTGCACGTACCCGCGACGCACCGTGGCGTCCTTGATGTCGGCAACGACCGGCGACGCGGCGCGGAGCGCCCCTGCCCTGCCTTCCACAGTGCCGAGATCGAAACCGACGAGGCGCTGATCGATCACGAACTCGAACATCGGGACCTTGGTCTCCATGAGGGAGCGCACCGCCGCATCCCCGCGCTGCAGGCGCAGATCGCACGGGTCCAGTCCTTCCGGGGCGACCGCGACGAAGCTCTGGGCACGCAGGCCGCGCGTCTCCGCGAACGCGCGCACGGCGGCCTTCTGCCCCGCGGCGTCCGGATCGAACGTGAACACCACCTCGGCAGCGGCGTCGTCGCCGATGACGCGACGGAGGATCCCCATGTGATCGGCGCCGAACGCCGTGCCGCACGTGGCCACGGCCGTCGTCACGCCCGCGAGATGGCAGGCCATCACGTCCGTGTAGCCCTCCACGACCACCACCCGCCGCGGATCGCCGCGGGTGATGTCCCGCTTGGCGAGGTCCAGGCCGTAGAGCACCTGGGTCTTGCGGTATAACGTCGTCTCGGGGGTGTTGAGGTATTTGGGACCGTTGTCGTCGTCGAACAGGCGACGAGCGCCGAAACCGAGGGTCTGGCCGGTGATGTCGCGGATCGGCCACACGAGCCGGCCGCGGAACCGGTCGTACACGCCGCGCTGCCCTTGGGAGACGAGGCCCGCGGCGGTGAGCTCGTCGCGGGTGAAGCCCTGCGACGACAGCGCATCCAGGAGCCCCGACCAGCCCTTGGGGGCGTAGCCGACCCCGAAGTGCGCGGCCGCACCCGCATCGAAGCCGCGCTCCCCCAGGAATCGCCGACCGGTGTCGGCCTCGGGCGTCATCAGCTGGGCGCGGAACCACTCGGCGGCGGCGGCGTTGGCGGCGTAAAGCCGTGTGCGCCCCGAGGACTCGGGAACCGCACCGCCGCCGTCCTCGTAGTGCAGCGTGATGCCCACGCGCGCCGCCATACGCTCGACGGCTTCGGTGAACGAGAGGTGGTCCATCTTCCGCAGGAAGGTGTAGACGTCGCCGGACTCTCCGCAGCCGAAGCAGTGGTAGAAGCCGACCTGGGGTCGCACGTTGAAGCTGGGGCTGCGCTCGTCGTGGAAGGGGCAGAGACCCTTCATCGACCCCACGCCCGCGGGTTTGAGCGCGACCCGCTCACCGATGACGTCGGCGATGTTGACGCGCGACTTCACCTCGTCGACATCGGCCTGGACGATGCGCCCTGCCATCAGTCGGCCTTCCGCGATGCGCCCGAGCGGCCGGCCGCCGGAACCCAGATGCCGAGGGATGCGGCATCGACCTCGCCCACGAGCCTCCCGTGCCAGGCGATGGCGACCTGGTCGGTGAGGCTCGCCACCTGATCGACGACGACGCGGCGTTGCGCGCCGTCGGTCGCTGCGGCGGCGAAATCGGCGGCGAACACGCGATCGAGATGCTCGGGTCGTTCCCACAGCGCGGTCGCGAGGCGCTTCAGCACGCGCCGCTGCTCCTTGTACAGCTCCTTGCGTCCCTCGATCGAGACGACGGTGGCGCCGATGACTCCCTTCAGCACCGCCATCTCGGCCTCGATCACACGCGGTACGACGACATGCGCGTGGTAGCGGGTCAGGACCGGGACGGCGTAGGCATCCCGGGTGGCCGTCGTGGCGGCGCGCGCGAACCGGCCGATGAAACCGCTCGTGAGGTTCTTCAGCCGCGCCAGGTCGGGCCGGGAGCCGTCGAACGACGGGAGCCACTCCGGCATGCGGGTGAGCCGGTAGAGCGCGTCGTCGAGCTCGTCGCGGGCGAAGTCGAAGCCCACCCACGCCTGGATGGCAGCCAGCAGCGCGTCGTGCTCGCGCGGGTCGGTGAGGCGCGCCGGGTCGAGGTAGCCGTTGACCACGGCGTCCTCGAAGTCGTGCACCGAGTAGGCGATGTCGTCCGAGAGGTCCATCACCTCCGCCTCGATGCAGCGGACACGGCCCGGAGCCCCGGCCCGCATCCAGCGGAAGACGCCCTCGTCGTCCGGGTAGACGCCGAACTTCAGCCGTCCGCCCGGATCCGGGAGCGGATGGTCGGCGGTCCAGGGGTACTTGCACGTGGCATCCAGGCTCGCCCTGGTGAGGTTCAGTCCGAAGCTGCGGCCGTCGGGCCCGACGACCTTCGGTTCGAGCCGGGTGACGATGCGCAGGGTCTGCGCGTTCCCCTCGAACCCGCCGATGTCCTCCGCCCATTCGTTGAGCGCACGTTCGCCGTTGTGTCCGAAGGGCGGATGACCGAGGTCGTGGTTGAGGCACGCGGTGTCGACGACATCGGGCGACAGCTCGAGGGCCGTCGCCAGCTCGCGGCCGACCTGCGCGACCTCGAGCGAGTGGGTCAGCCGGTTCCGCGCGAAATCCGCGGGGCTGGCGGGACTGAGCACCTGGGTCTTGGCGGCGAGCCGTCGCAGAGCCGCGGAGTGCAGCACGCGTGCCCTGTCTCTGGCGAAGTCGTCGCGGAGCGATCCATGCTGCTCGCCGTGGAAGCGGTCGAGATCGCGCTCCTCGTACCCCGCGTACCGTCCGGCGAGAGTGCCCGCTGCGGCCACCCCGTCAACCGCCACTGTGATCCAGTTCCGCGCCGGCCAGGGCGGAGGATGCCGCGGCGCCGAGGTCGCGCGACGCGAGCCACCCGTCCGGGAGAGCCGGCCTCTTCGGCGTCCCGGCGCGACCCCGCTGCCCCTCGGCGGCGGCGCCGGGGTACGGCGCGTCGAGATCGAGCTCGGCGAGCAGGTCGTCGATCTCGACGAGACTCGACGCAGTGGCGAGACGTGCGCGCAGTTCGCCGCCCACGGGGTAGCCCTTGAAGTACCAGGCGACGTGCTTGCGGATGTCGCGGCAGCCGCGATCCTCGTCCTCGAAGAACTCCACCAGCAGCTCCGCGTGGCGGCGGAACGCCTGAGCGACGAACCCGAGCGTCGCGTCCACCGGATCGGCGGGCGCCGAGCCGGGCTCGCCGAGGGCCCGGGCGAGGTCGCCGAAGAGCCACGGACGGCCGAGGCATCCGCGCCCCACGACGACGCCGTCGCAGCCCGTCTCGGCCATCATCCGCACGGCGTCGTCCGCCGACCAGATATCGCCGTTGCCCAGGACCGGCACGCTCGTCACCGCCGCCTTGAGCGCGGCGATCGCGGACCAGTCCGCGGTACCGGAGTAGAACTCGGCCGCGGTGCGCGCGTGGAGAGCGACGGCGGCGACCCCGGCGTCCTCCGCGATGCGGCCGGCGTCGAGGAAGGTGAGGTGGTCGGTATCGATGCCCTTGCGCATCTTCACCGTCACCGGCACGTCGCCGGCCGCCTGGACGGCACCCGTGACGATCTGCCGGAAGAGGTCGAGCTTCCACGGCAGCGCAGCGCCCCCGCCTTTCCGCGTCACCTTGGGGACCGGGCAGCCGAAGTTGAGGTCGATGTGGTCGGCGTGATCCTCCGCCACGATGATGCGGACCGCGGCGGCGACGGTGGCGGGGTCGACGCCGTAGAGCTGGATCGACCGCGGGGTCTCGGACTCGTGGTGCCGGATCAGACGCATCGTGGTGGCGTTCCGCTCGACGAGCGCACGCGTCGTGATCATCTCGCTCACGTAGAGTCCGGCACCGTACTCGCGGCAGAGTCGTCGGAACGCCGTGTTGGTGATTCCCGCCATCGGCGCCAGCACGACGGGCGCGGGGAGGCCGATCGGCCCGATGCGCAGCGCGGGTGCGGGTGCTGTGGTGAGGGTCACCCGTCCATTGTCCCAGAACCGGGAGCCGGCGGTCCGCCGTGGGAATAGCCTTGTGGACATGACCGAAGCGACGACCACCGACTTGCGCGACATCCCTTTCACGACGGCCGACGGCGGCACGGCGACGCTGGCCGACTTCGGGGAGAAGGTCGTCCTCGTGGTGAACGTCGCGTCGAAGTGCGGACTCACGCCGCAGTACGAGCAGCTCGAGGCGCTGCAGCGCGAGTACGCCGACCGCGGCTTCACGGTGCTCGGATTCCCGTGCAACCAGTTCATGGGGCAGGAGCCCGGGTCGATGGACGAGATCCTGGAGTACTGCTCCACCACGTGGGGCGTCAGCTTCCCCATCATGGACAAGGTGAAGGTCAACGGCGGAAAGGCCGCCCCCGTCTACAAGGCGCTGAAGAAGGCCGAAGACGTCGAGGGCAAGCGCGGACCGATCCTGTGGAACTTCGAGAAGTTCGTGCTGACGCCGGAGGGCGTCGTGCACCGCTTCCGTCCGCAGACCACGCCCGACGACCCCGCGATCGTCAAGGTCATCGAGGACAGCCTCCCGCGCTGAGCACGCGGGGGTCGCCGCCGATCAGACCGCTGCCGACTCGCGGTGCTCCGCCCAGACCTGGCGGGCGATCTGAGCGAACGCCTCGGCGGGCTGTGCACCGCTGACCCCGTACTTCCCGTCGACGACGAAGAACGGCACGCCGTTGATCCCGTACGCCGCCGCCTGCGCCTGATCGGCGCGCACGTCGTCGAGGTGGCGGCCGGAGTCGAGCGCCTCGCGCACCGACGCCCCGTCCAGGCCGACCTCCTCCGCGAGTGCCACCAGATCGTCGACGCGACCCACGTGACGGCCCTCGGTGAAGTAGGCGGCCATGAGTCGCTCGGCCATCTCGTGCTGCCGTCCGTTCGCCTTCGCGAAATGGAGGAGCTCGTGCGCCTTCACGGTGTTCGTGTGCTTGAGGATGTCGAAGTGGTAATCGAGCCCCGCCTCGGCCGCGATGCCCGTGACGCGATCGAGCATGGCCGTGACCTGCTCGCGCGGCATCCCCTTGTGCACCGCGAGGAAGTCGAGCTCGTCGCCGTCGAAGTCGACCGGCGTGTCCGGTGAGAGCTCGAAGCTGTGGAACACCACCTCGACCTCGGGAGCGTCCTCGTCGCGGCCGGCGTCCGCCAGTCCCGTCTCGAGGTTCCGCTTGCCGATGTAGCACCACGGGCAGGCGATGTCGCTCCACACGTCGATCTTGATGGGATCCGTCATGCAGGATGCAACGGGGCGGGTGGTGCGGTCTATTCCACGCGTCGTCAGGACGTGGGGTCAGGCGTGTCCACCGCGCCCCCGAAACGACGATCGCGGCTCCGATAGAGGTCGATCGCGCTCCACAGATCTGTGCGGGAGAAGTCCGGCCAGAGCGTGTCGAGGAAGACGTACTCCGCGTAGGCGGACTCCCACAGCAGGAAGTTCGACGTGCGCTGCTCGCCGCTGGAGCGTATGAACAGGTCGACGTCGGGCATGTCCGGCACGTACAGGTGCCGCCGCACGAGCTTCTCCGTGATCGCCGCCGGCTTGAGCCGTCCCGCGGCGACCTCCTCCCCGATCGTCCGCATCGCGTCGACGAGCTCGATGCGACCGCCGTAGTTCACGCACATGGTCAGGGTGAGGACGTCGTTGTGGCGGGTGAGCTGCTCGGCGAACTGCAGCTCCTTGATCACGGACCCCCACAGGCGCGGCTTCCGGCCTGCCCAGCGGACGCGGACCCCCCACTCGTTCAGCTGATCGCGGCGGCGGTGGAGCACGTCGCGGTTGTATCCCATCAGGAAGCGGACCTCTTCGGGAGAACGGGCCCAGTTCTCGGTCGAGAACGCGTACACGGAGAGGTGCTTCACCCCGGCCTGGACGGCGCCGGCGACGACGTCGAGCAGGACCTCCTCCCCCGCCTTGTGTCCCTCGATGCGGGTGAGGCCGCGTCGATTGGCCCAGCGCCCGTTCCCGTCCATCACGATGGCGATGTGGCCGGGCACGCCGCCTTTCGGATAGGCGGGCGGGTACTGGCCCGTCCAGTCGAGCGGCCGATAGGCGACCGCGTCGCGGTGGGTGTAGGGCTTGGGCGTCACCGGGTTCCTTCGGCTCTCTGCGGCTCTGGCGCGGCCGACACGTGCTCGAGCGAGCGGATGCCACGCTCCAGATGCCACTGCGCGTAGGCGGCGATGAGCCCGGATGCGGCGCCGATCGATCCCGCGGGAGCGTCGTCGACCACGTCCCACTCGCCCGCCATGAGCGCACGGAGCAGCGACGAGGTGTCAGCGTCGACGCGGACGGAACCGACCGGGGCGCAGTCGCCGCAGACCGTGCCTCCCAGCTGGGCGACGAACGCCTGATGGGGTCCCGGTGCCCCGCAGCGGGCGCACTCGTCGAGGCCCGGGGCCCACCCGGAGAGAGCCATGGCGCGCAGCAGGTAGGAGTCCAGGATGCCGCGGGACGAGTGATCGCCGAGCGCGAGCGCGCGCAGACCACCGAGGAGCAGCAGGTACTGCTGGGGCGTCGCCTCGGCCTCGTTCAGGCGGTCGGCGGTCTCCACCATCGCGTTCGCCGCGGTGAAGCGGTCGTAGTGCACGGCGATCTCCGCCCCGTACGAGCCGAGCGACTCGGCCTGCTGGACAATGTCGAGATTGCGGCCCTGGTAGAGCTGGACATCGGCGACCATGAAGGGCTCGAGCCGGGCCCCGAAGCGGGAGGACGTGCGACGCACCCCCTTCGCCACGGCGCGGATCTTGCCGTGGCGGCGGCTGAGGAGGGTGACGATGCGGTCGGCCTCGCCCAGCTTGTGGGTTCGGAGGACCACGACCTCGTCGCGGTAGGTGGGCACCCATCGATTATCCCGGCCACGAAGGACAATGGACGTGTGAACGAGCCGGTCTTCATCATCCCGCTGTGGGCGGATCTCCTCGCCGTCGGTCTGGGCGGCATCCAGGGGGCGCTGTTCGCGTCCGGTTTCCGCGGTCAGCGACGCCTCGACTTCCTCGGTGTCGCGATCATCGGCATCATGCTGGGCATGGGCGGCGGCCTCATCCGCGACCTGCTCCTCAACGTGGCGCCCGTGGGGCTGCAGAGCAACTGGTATCTGCTGACCGCGACCGGTGCCGCACTGCTGGGCATGCTCCTCGCGGGCGTCTTCCAGCGGCTGAACGCGGTCATCGTCGGCCTGGATGCCGTCGTCATCGGCCTCTTCGGCGCCTTCGGCACGAGCAAGGCGCTCAGTCTCGGACTCCCGCTCGTCCCCGCCGTGTTCATCGGCGTGTGCGCCGCGGTCGGCGGCGGCGTCCTGCGCGACGTCCTCGTGGGACTTCCCGTCGCGATCATGCACGTCGGTTCGCTGTACGCCGTCGCCGCCGGCGTCGGCTGCCTCGTCCTCGCCCTCTCGCACGAGCTCGGAGCATCGCTCCCCCTCGCCGCCGTCGTGGGCGTCGTGGTGACGACGGTCATCCGGCTCCTGGCCGTGATCTTCGATCTCTCGCTTCCCGAGCAGCGCATGCTCTACCGCCGCAAGGTCGCGGTGGAGACCACGGCGATCCCGATCGTCGGGCGGGACGGCGAGTAGTCCGGATCAGACGGCGGTGAGCTCACGCACCCTGGTGCGGATCGATCGGTTCACACCCGACACGATCGCCTTCAGCGAGGCGGTCGAGATGTCGCCGTCGATGCCGACACCCCAGAGGCGCTCGCCATCCACCTGCAGTTCGACGTAGGCCGCCGCCTGCGCATCGCCGCCGGCGCTGAGGGCGTGCTCGACGTAGTCGTAGAGGGTCACCTCGAATCCTTGCGCCCGGACGATCTCCAGGAACGCCGCCACAGGCCCGTTCCCGGTGCCGGTGGCGACCACCCGCTCGTCTCCGTCGCGCAGCGCGACCTCGAGCGTGACGTCACCGGACATGTCGCTCTCGGTGCGCGTGGACAGCAGTTCGAAGCGACCCCAGCGGTTCTGGTCGACATCGGTCGGGAGGTACTCGTCCGTGAAGACGGACCAGATCTCGTCGCTGGTGACCTCGCCGCCGTCGGCGTCGGTCTTCGCCTGGACGACACCGGAGAACTCGATCTGCAGGCGGCGCGGCAGATCGAGCGCGTGGTCGGACTTCAGCAGGTACGCGACCCCGCCCTTCCCGGACTGCGAGTTCACCCGGATGACCGCCTCGTACGACCGCCCGAGGTCCTTGGGATCGATGGGCAGGTACGGCACGGCCCACTCCAGCTCGTCGATCGACACGCCCTCCGCCGCGGCGCGGGCCTCCATCGCCTCGAAGCCCTTCTTGATCGCGTCCTGGTGCGACCCGCTGAAGGCCGTGAAGACCAGGTCGCCACCCCACGGACTGCGCTCGGGCACCGGCAGCTGGTTGCAGTACTCGACGGTCCGCTTGACCTGGTCGATATCGCTGAAGTCGATCTGCGGGTCGATGCCCTGCGTGAACAGGTTCACCCCGAGCGTGACCAGGTCCACGTTGCCGGTGCGCTCCCCGTTGCCGAACAGACAGCCTTCGATGCGGTCCGCGCCGGCCATGTAGCCCAGCTCGGCGGCGGCGACGGCCGTCCCTCGGTCGTTGTGCGGGTGCAGAGACAGGATGACGTCCTCGCGATGCGCCAGGTGCCGGTTCATCCACTCGATCGAGTCGGCGTAGACGTTCGGCGTGGCCATCTCGACCGTGGCGGGCAGGTTGATGATGACCTTGCGCTCGGGAGTCGGCTCGAAGATCTCGAGCACCTGGTTGCAGATGTCGACCGCGAACTCGAGCTCGGTGCCGGTGTAGCTCTCCGGCGAGTACTCGTAGAAGACCCGGGTCTCCGGGATGCGCTTCTCGAACTCGCGGCACAGGCGTGCGCCGTTCAGGGCGATGTCGATGATGCCCTGCTTGTCGCTGCGGAAGACGACGTCGCGCTGGAGCACGCTGGTCGAGTTGTACAGATGCACGATCGCCTGCTTCGCGCCGGCGATCGCCTCGTATGTCCGCTCGATGAGGTGGTCGCGTGCCTGGGTCAGCACCTGGATCGTCACGTCGTCGGGGATCAGTCCCTCTTCGATGAGCTGGCGGACGAAGTCGAAGTCCGTCTGGCTCGCCGACGGGAACCCGACCTCGATCTCCTTGTAGCCCATGCTCACCAGCAGGTCGAACATGATGCGCTTGCGCGCGGGGCTCATCGGATCGATGAGCGCCTGGTTGCCGTCGCGCAGGTCGACGGCGCACCACCGCGGCGCGGTCGTGATGCGCGCCGATGGCCAGGTGCGGTCGGGCAGATCGACGCGGATCTGCTCGTGGAACGGCCGATACTTGTGGATCGGCATGGCCGTGGGCTTCTGGGTGTTCTCCATGATGTCGTTCTCTTTCGCCTGTGATGTGCGGGCCGACGACGAAGCTCCGCGGCGAGGAAGGCCCTAGATCGAGGCCTCGCCGCGGCGGCTAAGGAGAAGAAGTGCCACGCGCATAGGTCGATGGTAGCAGGGTCGCCGCAGCCTCGGGCATGCGCCCGAGGCCACGGCAGGCGCCGCTGTCCCCAGAAGACGCCGTCGCGCGGCCCAGACGATTTCTCGCTCTCCCCAGATACGGACCACGCGGTGGCCTAAGAATAGCGGACGCCGCGCCCTCCCGACCACGGTCCGGTCAGAATCCGAGACGGCCCAGCTGCTTGGGATCGCGCTGCCATTCCTTCGCGACCCGGACGTGGAGCGAGAGGAAGACGCGCCCCCCGATGAGGGGCTCGATACCTGCGCGCGCGCGGGCGCCGACGTCGCGGAGACGCGAGCCGCGATGGCCGATGATGATCGCCTTCTGGCTGTCCCGTTCGACGACGATATCCGCGAACACATCCGTGAGGGCGCCGCCCTCGCGCGGCGCGATGTCCTGCACGACCACCGCGATCGAATGCGGCAGCTCGTCGCGCACACCGTCGAGGGCGGCCTCGCGGATGATCTCGGCGATCCGGTCGTCCAGGGACTCGTCGGTGACGACGTCATCGGGATACAGGGCCGGTCCGATCGGCATCAGTGCGAGGAGTTCGTCGGTGAGAACGTCCAGCTGGACGTTCGTCAGCGCGGACAGCGGGATCACGGCGTCCCAGTCCTCGCGCAGGGCGTCGACCTCGAGCAGTCGCTCGGTGACCTGGTCGCGGCCGGCGGCGTCGGTCTTGGTGACGACGGCCACCTTGCGCGCGCGGGGGTAGCCGTCGAGCGACTCCGCGATGCGTCGATCGCCCGGACCGACCTTCTCCGTGGCCGGGACGCAGAACGCGATGACGTCCACGTCTCCCAGCACCTGCTCGACGAGGTCGTTGAGCCGCTGCCCGAGGAGCGTGCGCGGGCGATGGATGCCCGGAGTGTCGACGATGACGAGCTGGCCGGCCGGACGGTTGAGGATGCCGCGGATAGCGCGCCGCGTGGTCTGCGGTTTGTCGCTGGTGATGGCCACCTTCTCCCCCACCAGCGCGTTCGTCAGCGTCGACTTCCCGACGTTGGGGCGTCCCACGAATGTCACGAAGCCGCAGTGGATCGCGCGTTCTCCTGTGCCCTCGGATGTCGACATGGCTCAGTCGCCCTTCTTCGGTGGATGCGCCGGCACGCGCTCGACGAACACGGTCGCGATGCCGCGTCCGCGCCCGCGCGACGCGCCGCCCGTCAGCAGCAGGCCGTCGTGACGCGCCTGAGATCCGGGCTGCGGCACGCGCCCGAGGATCTTCCCGAGGAGCCCTCCGATGGAGTCGACCTCCTCGTCGCCCAGCTCGATGCCGAAGAGGTCGCCCACCTCGTCGACCGGGAGTCGCGCGCTGACGCGGTAGCGACCGGGTTCGAGCTCGACGATCTCCGTGGAGCGCGGATCGTATTCGTCCGCGATCTCGCCCACGAGCTCTTCGATGAGGTCCTCGAGCGTGACGAGCCCGGCGACGCCACCGTATTCGTCGACGACGAGGCACACGTGCACGGCGTCGCGCTTCATCTGCTGCAGCAGGCTCTCGGCCTTCATCGACTCAGGGACGAAGACCGGTGGCCGCGCGATGCGGTCGATGGCCGCGTCGCGCCATCCCGCCTCATCGCGGAAGGCGAACTGGACGAGATCCTTCAGGTAGAGCACGCCCACCACGTCGTCCGCGTCGTCGTCGACGACGGGCATGCGCGAGAAGCCCCGATCGAGGAAGAGCTGCATCGCCTCCCGGGTGGAGGCCGAGGCGTCGACGGTCACCATGTCCGTGCGCGGGACCATCACCGCGCGGACGAACGTGTCGGTGAAGTCGAAGACGGAGTGGATGAGGTCGCGATCGTCCGCCTCGATGAGATCCTGCGAGGCCGCTTCGTCGACCATGCTCAGCAGCTGCTCCTCGGATGCGAACGAGGCACCGCGTGCGCCGCCGGGCGTGACGCGGTTCCCGAGTGCCACGAGGCCGTCGGCGAGCGGCCCGAGGATGAGCCGGACGCCGCGGATGACCGGCGCGGATGCACGCAGCAGACCGCGCGCGTGTCGGCGCCCCGCAGAGCGCGGGCTCGCGCCCACGAGCACGAAGGAGATCCCCGTCATCAGGATCGCGGCGGCGAGCATCGCCCACCAGATGCTGTGGAACAGCAGCGTGAGGGCGACCGTGACCAGCACGGCGGCCGTGGTCTCGGCGAGGACGCGGATGAACACCACCGCATTGGCGTGCGCATCCGGCTCCGCGGCGATCTTGGCGAGCGAACGGGCGTTCCGGCCGCTCTCGGACAGCTCGAAGAGGTCCTGGCGCGACGTGACGCCCATCGCGGCGTCCAACGCGGCCATGAGGCCACCGAACGCCACGAGCAGGAGCGCTGCGACGAGGAGGAGGGCGGCGGTCATGCGCGGGGGCGGCGCCTCTCAGCGCTGTGGAAGCCCACCAGCAGCTCGTTCTGCAGGCCGAACATCTCGCGCTCCTCCTCCGGCTCGGCGTGGTCGAAGCCCAGGAGGTGCAGGAGGCCGTGCGTCGTCAGCATGACAAGTTCGTCCATCGTGGAGTGCTTCGCCGCCAGCGCCTGCGTCTCGGCCACCTGCGGGCAGAGCACGATGTCGCCGAGGAGTCCCGCCGGGGTCGGCTGGTCCTCGGTCCCCGGTCGCAGCTCGTCCATCGGGAAGCTGAGCACGTCGGTCGGCCCCGGCTCGTCCATCCACTGCACGTGCAGCGCCTCCATCGCGCCCTCGTCGACGAGCAGGATCGCGATGTCGGCGTCGGGGCTCACGTGGAGCTCGGCGAGGTCGTACTCCATCAACCGGAGCAGCACCGTCTCGTCGACGGCCACGCCGGACTCGTTGGTGATCTCGATGGTCATGGGCGCCCTCGTCTGTGCTGGTTGTCCCGCGGCAGGTGATCCCTCGGTCCGCTCGGCCGGACGCCGCCGCGCCGCTCGGCGCGATTCGCGAACTCCGATGCCTCGTCGCGCTCCCGCCGCGCCGCGAGCTTCCGCTCGTCGTACTCCGTGTAGGCGTCCACGATGCGTCCCACGAGGGTGTGCCGCACGACGTCGTCGCTCGTGAGATAGGAGAAGTGGATGTCGTCGATGCCGGCGAGCACGCGCGTGACGAGACGAAGGCCCGACGCGCCCTGCGGCAGATCGATCTGCGTGATGTCGCCGGTCACCACCATCCGCGTCCCGAAGCCGAGGCGCGTGAGGAACATCTTCATCTGCTCCGGCGTGGTGTTCTGCGCCTCGTCGAGCACGACGAACGAGTCGTTCAGCGTCCGTCCGCGCATGTACGCGAGCGGGGCGACCTCGATCGTTCCGCTCGCCATCAGCTTGGGCACCAGCTCGGGGTCCATCATCTCGTTCAGCGCGTCGTAGAGCGGCCGGAGGTAGGGGTCGATCTTGTCGTTCAGCGTGCCGGGGAGGAACCCGAGGCGCTCCCCCGCCTCGACGGCCGGGCGCGTGAGGATGATGCGACTGACCTCCTTGCGCTGGAGCGCCTGCACCGCCTTGGCCATGGCGAGGTAGGTCTTCCCCGTTCCCGCAGGGCCGATCCCGAAGACGATCGTGTTCTCCTCGATCGCGTCGACGTAGGCCTTCTGGCCGACCGTCTTGGGGCGGATGACGCGCCCGCGCGACGAGAGGACGGCTTCACCCAGCACCTCGGACGGACGTGGACCGCCGTCGGTCTGCAGCATCCTGTTCGAGGACGCCACCTCGGACGGCCCGAGATCGTGTCCGGCCCGCGTCATCGTCAGGAGCTCGTCGACGAGCGAGCGCGCGGCGGAGACGGCGGTCGCCTCGCCCGTGAGTGTGATCTCATTGCCGCGGACGTGGACGTCGACATCCGGATGCTCCTTCTCCACCACCCGCAGCAGGCGATCCTGCGGCCCCAGGAGCTGGACCATCGCGACGCCGTCGGCGTAGATGCGTTCGACCGCCAGGGAGTCGTCAGGCACGGAGGCTCGCCTCGTCGAGGTCGCCGCACAGGACGTGCGCATGGACGTGGAACACCGTCTGGCCGGCGCCCGCACCGGTGTTGAAGATCAACCGGTAGTCGCCCGTGGCGTGCTCGACCGCGAGGCGCTGGGCGAGGCCCACCATCTCGGCCAGCAGGGCGGGGTCGCCGGTGGCGAGCTCTGACACGTCGCGGTAGTCCTGCGTCTTGGGGATCACCAGCAGATGCACCGGCGCCTGCGGTGCGATGTCGCGGATGGCGAAGAGGCGATCGGTCTCGGCCACGATCTCCGACGGGATCTCGCCGTCGAGGATGCGCGTGAAGATCGAGGGCTCGCTCATGCCTTCCAGTCTAGTTGCGGGGCCCGACGGCCGGACGGGGGCGACTACCACCGACCGAGGCGCAGGTTCGCCACGGCGAGGGCGGCAGGGCCGGCCGTGGACGTGCGCAGCACGGTGGCCCCCAGCGCGACGGGGGTCGCCCCGGCGGAACCGAGTGCCGCGAGCTCGTCGGCGGTGATCCCGCCCTCGGGCCCGACGACGAGGAGGATGTCGCGCGCCTCCCCCGCGACCAGATCGATCGACGACAGTCGTGTGCCGGCGGTGGGCTCGAGGACCAGCACGCGATCGCGCGCGGCGCGAGCGACCAGCTGCGCGGTCGAGACGAGGTCGCTCACGGGCGGGATCCACGCACGATGCGCCTGCTTGCCCGCCTCGCGGACGATCGCCGACCAGCGTGCGCGTCCCTTGACGGCCTTGGGGCCGTCCCACCGGGAGACGCTGCGCGCCGCCTGCCACGGCACGATCTCGTCCGCGCCGAGCTCGGTCGCAGCCTGCACGGCCAGCTCGTCGCGGTCGCCTTTCGCGAGCGCCTGAACGAGCACGAGCCGCGGCGTGGGCGCTGCGACGTCCTCGCGAGCCGAGACGCGGATCGCGACCTCTCTCGTCTCGACCCGCTCGCACTCGCCGGTGAGCCATGCGCCGCGCCCGTCGCCGACGGTGACCTCTTCGCCCACGCGGATGCGCCGTACGGCTGCCGCGTGGTGCGCCTCCGCACCCGTCAGCAGGACGACGTCCCCGGCGCGCGCGTCGGTCGGCGCGTCGAGGAGGAAGTGCAGCGGCACAGGTCAGCCGTTCCGGAAGCGGTCGCGCAGCTTCGCGAACAGTCCCTGCTGGAACTCCGCCAGGCGAGGCGGGGGCGCCTTGGTCTTCTTCTGGAAGTCCTCGATGAGCGCCCGCTCACGGGCATCCAGCCTGGTGGGTGTCACGACGTGGACGCCGACGCGGAGGTCCCCCCGCTGCGATCCGCGCAGCGGCGTGATCCCGCGGCCCTTGATGGTGAGCACGTCACCCCCCTGCACGCCCGGGCGCAGCTCCAGGTCGACGGGGCCGTCGAGGGACTCGATCTTGGTCGTCGTGCCGAGGATCGCGTCCGGCATCGACACCTCGAGCGTCGCGAGGAGGTCATCGCCGTCGCGGCTGAACACGTCGTGAGGCGCGACGGTCACCTCGATGTAGAGGTCGCCGTTCGGTCCTCCCGCCGGGCCCACCTCGCCCGAGCCGGGGAGCTGCAGGCGAAGTCCGCTCTCCACGCCCGCCGGAATGTCGACGGAGACCGTGCGGCGCGCGCGCACGCGACCCTGCCCCTGGCACGTCGCGCACGGATACGGGATGGTGGTGCCGAATCCCTGGCACGTGCCGCAGGGCGCACTCGTCACGACGTTGCCGAGCAGGCTCCGGACGGTGCGCTGGATGTGTCCGGACCCGCCGCAGATGTCGCATGTCACCGGGGAGGTCCCCGGCTGGCAGCACGACCCCTGACAGGTCTCGCAGATCACTGCGGTGTCGACGTCGATGTCGCGGTGGGTGCCGAACACGACATCGGAGAGCTCGAGCGTCACCCGCACGAGTGCGTCCTGCCCCCGCTCCCTGCGCGAGCGAGGGCGGCCGCCCCGGCCCCCCGCGCCGGCGGCGCCGAAGAAGGTCTCGAAGATGTCGCCGAACCCGCCGAACGTGGCACCGCCCGCGCCGAACGGCGAATCCCCGCCCATGTCGTAGCGCCGACGCTGTTCGGGGTCGCTGAGCACGTCGTAGGCATGCGTCACGTGCTTGAAGCGCTCGGACGCGTCCTCCCCGGGATTGACGTCGGGGTGCAGCTCGCGGGCCAGTCGCCGGTAGGCCTTCTTGATCTCGTCGGGCGTCGCCTCGCGAGAGACGCCGAGAACCTCGTAGTGGTCCTGGTCAGCCACAATCGCCTTCCTGCCCGCGTCGTGCGCGGGATCGTGGGTCTGCCGTGCTCACCGCGACGAGTCGTCGTCTTCGAGCAGTCGGCTGAGGTAGTGCGCGACGGCGCGGACCGCCGCGAGGTTGGTGGGGTAGTCCATGCGCGTCGGACCGAGCACGCCGACACGCGCACGGGACCCGGTCGCGTCGTAGTCGCTCGCGAGGACCGACGCCTCGGCCAGCCCGAACGGCTCGTTCTCCCGGCCGATGGATGCGGCGAGCCCGCCGTCGTCGGGGATCATCTCGCTCATCAGCCGCAGCAGGGTCACCTGCTCCTCGATGGCCTCGAGCAGCGGGTAGATGCTGCCGCGGAAGTCGGCCTCGCGACGTGCCAGGTTCGCGGTGCCCGCCATCAGCAGGCGATCCTGGCGGAACTCCTCGAGCTCCTCCGCGATGACCCGGAGGAGCGGGCGGGCGATCTGATCGAGTCTGCCCGCGGGGGTGTCGTCCGCGTCGAGCTGCGCGGCGATGGCCTGAGCGCCGTCCCGCACGCTCCGCCCGGTGAGCATGGCGGCGATCCGCGCCCGGAGCTGCGCGACGTCGGCGTCGTCGAGATCCTCGGCCGTCGGCACCATGCGCTGCGACACGCGACCGGTGTCGGTCACCAGGATGGCCAGCAGTCGCCCTCCGCCGAGCCCGACGAGCTCGACATGCGACACGTTGGCACGCGCGAACGACGGGTACTGCACGATCGCGACCTGACCGGTGAGCTGGGTGAGCGCGCGAACGGTGCGGGAGAGCACGTCATCGAGATCCGTCGACCCCTCCAGGAACGCCGAGATGGCATTGCGCTGCGCCGAGCTCAGCGGGCGGAGCTCGGAGAGGTGGTCGACGAAGACGCGATATCCCTTGTCCGTGGGCACCCGGCCGGACGAGGTGTGGGGCGCGGCGATGAGCTCCTCGTCCTCGAGGAGGGCCATGTCGTTGCGGATCGTCGCGGCCGAGACGCCGAAGGCATGACGATCGACGATGGCCTTGCTGCCCACGGGCTCGCGCGTCTCGACGTAGTCCTGGACGATCGCCCGGAGGACCTGGAGGCCTCTGTCGCTCACCATGGTGCACCTCCCTGCTGGCACTCGTTCCTCGTGAGTGCCAATTCTAGCCGAGCCTCCTACAATGGCGCCCGTGAGCGACACGCAGGCCGCGGCGACGCGGGCGACCATCTCATCGGGCACGCTCGAGGGCATCGTCGCGGACGGCATCCGTCGCTTCCTGGGCATACCGTACGCCGAGCCGCCCTTCGGTCCGCGCCGGTTCGGTCTGCCCGTCGCGGTCGCCCCGTGGACGGGTGTCCGGGATGCCTCGGCCTTCGGCCCCACCGCGCCCCAGGATCCCTACCGCGGCGCGATGGGCGAGCTGCTCGGCTCGATCGAGATCCCTGGCGAGGACATCCTCACGGTCAATGTGTGGGCGCCGACGGCGATCCCGGACGCCGGCCTCCCCGTCATGATCTGGTACCACGGGGGCGCGCTGGAGCGCGGGACGGCCGCGCTCTCCATCTACGACGGCTCGACGTTCGCCCGCGACGGTGTCGTGTTCGTCTCGGTCGGCTACCGCCTGGGCGCCGAGGGCTTCTCCGTCCTCGAGGGCGCCCCGCTCAACCTCGGACTGGCCGACGCCGCGGCCGCCTTCCAGTGGGTGCGCCGCGAGGTCGGCGCCTTCGGGGGCGACGCTGAGCGGATCACCGTCGTCGGCGAGTCGGCCGGCGGCGCGATCGTCGCCGCGCTGCTCATGCGTCCCGACGTGGTCGACGCCGTCGCCGGCGCCGTGATCGAGAGCGGACCCCTCGAAGCCGAGACAGCCGTGCGTGCCGGGCGGGTGACCCGGCAGCTCGCGCGCCGGCTGCGCGTGCCGGCGACCGCCGAGGCTTTCCGCGCGCTCCCGCCCGGCCGTCTGCTCGAGGCCCGCCGGATCCAGGCAGCCGGCGGATCCCCGCTCGGCGGCCGGCCGGGGTACGCGCTGGCGATCGATCCCGCGACGCTGCCGGTGTCCCCCCATATCGGGCTCGCGGGGGTCGCTGCGCCGTTGATCATCGGGACGAACACGGACGAGTACCGCCTCTGGTTCCCGCCGGAGGCGCTGGCGAAGATCACGCGCGCACGACTGCTGGCCGCTCGGATGGTGCTGCGCATCCCGGGAAAGACGGTCGCGGTCTACCGCGAGGCGCTCCCGGGCGCGTCCCCGGGAGAGCTGCTCGGGCAGCTCGCGACGGACCGTCTGCTGCGCGCGCACGCCGTCCGCGGTGCGCGCCGCCGCGACGCGCCGACCTACCTCTACGAGTTCGCATGGCCCAGTCCCGTCCGCGATCTCCGGGCCGCGCACGCGCTGGAGATCGGCTTCGTCTTCGACCGCGGGCTCGACCCCGACTCGATCAGGCTCGCCGGTCCGGATGCGCCGCAGTCGCTCGCCGATCGCATGCACGGAGACTGGGTCCGCTTCATCCGGAGCGGCGATCCCGGGTGGCCCGCGTTCCGCCCGCGCGGCGACGTTCAGATCTTCGACGTCGAGCCGAGCGTGTCCTCGCTCCCCCGCGCCACCGCGCTGGACGCGCTGCCCGCCTGACCGGGCGCCCGCCGCTAGGCGGTCAGGGTCCGCACGACGGCATCCGCCATCAGTCGTCCGCGCCGTGTGAGGACGATCCGGCCGTGCACGGCCGAGGGGCCGTCGACGAGTCCGTCGGCGATGAGCGATGCCACGGCATGGCGCCCCTCGCCGAGGAGCTCCGATACGGGGAGACCTTCCCGGATGCGGGAGCGCAGCAGGACCGCCTCGAGCCTGCGGGCCGTCTCGTCGGGCCGCTCCCGGGCGGCTGCCGGCGACTCCCCCGTCGCGAGACGCTGGGCGTAGGCCGTCGGGTGCTTCACGTTCCACCAGCGCAGGCCCGCGACATGACTGTGGGCGCCGGGACCGAAGCCCCACCAGTCCGCACCGCGCCAATAGGCGAGGTTGTGGCGCGAGCGGTGCGGCGCACCCGCCGCCCAGTTCGACACCTCGTACCACTCGTACCCGCCGGCGGCGAGGAGGTCGTCCGCCAGTTCGTACATGTCGGCCTGCAGATCGTCGTCGGGCTCCGCGACCTCGCCGCGACGGATCTGACGAGCGAGCTTCGTGCCGTCCTCCACGATCAGGGAGTACGCGGACACGTGATCCGGCCCGAGCTCCAGCGCCGCATCCAGAGACTCGCGCCAGTCCGAGAGGGACTCTCCGGGAGCGCCGTAGATCAGGTCGAGGCTGACGTCGAGTCCGGCCGCGCGAGCGGCGCGCACCGCCGTCCGGACGTTCGCGGGCTCGTGGGTGCGGTCCAGGACCGCGAGCACGTGCGGGACGGCGGACTGCATGCCGATCGAGAGTCGTGTCACGCCCGCCTCCGCCAGGGCGAGCGCGGTGGCATCCGTCACGGTGTCCGGATTGGCCTCCACGGTCACCTCCGCGTCACGTGAGAGTCCGAAGGCGCCACGGACCCCGGCGAGCATGCGCGCCAGGTCCCCCGGCGGCAGCAGCGTGGGCGTGCCGCCACCGAAGAACACCGTCCGTGCGGGGCGGGACGCACCGGCCGCCTCGAGCACCCCGCGGGCGAGCTCGACCTCGCCGAGGAGCGTGTCGGCGTACGCATCCTGAGGGGCGCCCCCCAGCTCGGTGGCCGTATAGGTGTTGAAGTCGCAGTAGCCGCATCGCACACGGCAGAAGGGGACGTGGAGGTAGACACCGAAGTCGACCTCGGCGTCGATCGGGAGGTCGTCGGGCAGGGCGCCGTCCGCCGGAGCGGGATCGCCGAGGGGAAGCGCGGCCCCCATCAGGACGACGTCGTGTAGAGCGGCGAGATGGCCCGCAGGTACCCCTGGAAGAGCGCGCGGCGCCGCCGGCGGACCAGGGGCGGCAGCAGGCGGTAGAGGAGAGCCACCGGCGCGTCGAACGCACGCACCGTGAACCACACCTCGTCGTTGTCGTGCCACTCGAGCACGAACGACTCCTCGCCGCTCACGACGGAGTCGCCGACGGTGCCCAGGGCGAACCCGACCCGCCGGGGCTCCTCGATCGCGAAGATGACGCGCAGCTCGGCATCCGCCTTCATGCCGCCCGCGCGCCCGTGCAGCCGGATCGTCGTCCCGGCGCTCACCCAGGGCGTGCCGTCGGCGTCGAACCGCTGGTCCGCCTCGAGCCGGCTGGGGGCGATGGGGTGGCCCTCGTGATCGAAGCTCACGCCCGAGTACATCGGGCCCGCCGCCGGGCGGACATCGCTCACGACGAGGCCGCCGTCCCGCTGGGCACGCCATGCGAGCAGAGCCTCGCCGGCGCTCTGGAAGCGGGTCTCGCCGCTGCCGATCCGCCAGGACTCCGTGGCGGGGATGCTGCGCTCCGGCGGGTACTGCATCAGATCCGGCGCCTGAGTCGCACCGACGGCGGCGTAGTCCACCGTCTCGTCCCGAAAGCTCCCTCGACGCATGCTGTCAGCCTATCCAGACCCGCCTGATCGGTCGGTGGGAAGCGCATCCACCGACACAGTCGGCGCTACTTCTTGTCCTTGCCTTCGACGTCACCCGACAGTGCCGCGATGAAGGCCTCCTGGGGAACCTCGACGCGCCCGACCATCTTCATGCGCTTCTTGCCCTCCTTCTGCTTCTCGAGGAGCTTGCGCTTGCGCGTGATGTCACCGCCGTAGCACTTCGCCAGCACGTCCTTGCGCATGGCACGGATCGACTCCCGCGCGATGATGCGGGCACCGATCGCCGCCTGGATGGGAACCTCGAACTGCTGGCGCGGGATGAGCTTGCGCAGACGCTCGGTCATCATCGTGCCGTAGGCGTACGCCTTGTCGCGGTGGACGATCGAGCTGAAGGCGTCGACCTTCTCGCCCTGCAGCAGGATGTCGACCTTGACCAGGTCCGCCTCCTGCTGCCCGCTCGGCTCGTAGTCCAGCGAGGCGTAGCCCTGCGTGCGGCTCTTCAGCTGGTCGAAGAAGTCGAAGACGATCTCCCCGAGCGGCATGTCGTACCGCAGCTCGACGCGCTCCTCGCTGAAGTACTCCATTCCGAGCAGTGCACCGCGTCGCGACTGGCACAGCTCCATGACGGTGCCGACGTAGTCCTTCGGAGTGAGGATCGCGGCCTTCACCATGGGCTCGGAGACCGAGGCCACCTTCCCGTCGGGATACTCGCTCGGGTTTGTCACCGTGATGGTCTTGCCCGTGTCGGTGGTGACCTCGTAGATGACGGAGGGCGCGGTCGTGATCAGGTCGAGGTCGAACTCGCGCGCAAGCCGCTCCGTGATGATCTCGAGGTGCAGGAGGCCGAGGAATCCGCATCGGAAGCCGAAGCCGAGGGCCACAGAGGTCTCGGGTTCGTACTGCAGGGCGGCGTCGGACAGCTTCAGCTTGTCGAGCGCCTCCCGCAGGTCGGGATAGTCGCTGCCGTCGATCGGGTAGATGCCCGAGAAGACCATCGGCTTGGGGTCGGTGTACCCCGGCAGGGCGTCGGTGGCGGGTTTGCGCAGGTTGGTGACGGTGTCACCCACCTTGGACTGGCGGACGTCCTTCACGCCGGTGATCAGATAGCCGACCTCCCCGACACCGAGGCCCTTCGTCGGCGTCGGCTCCGGGCTGGAGACGCCGATCTCGAGGAGCTCATGGGCCGCGCGCGTCGACATCATCTGGATGCGCTCGCGCGGCTCGAGCTTGCCGTCGACCATACGGACATAGGTGACCACGCCTCGATACGCGTCGTACACGGAATCGAAGATCATCGCCCGTGCCGGAGCGTCGGCGTCGCCCGTGGGCGCCGGGATGTCGCGCACGATGAGATCGAGCAGCTCCTCGACGCCCTGACCCGTCTTGCCCGAGACACGCAGCACGTCCTCCGGCTGACCGCCGATCAGGTTCGCCAGCTCGAGCGCGAACTTGTCCGGGTCCGCCGCCGGCAGGTCGATCTTGTTCAGCACCGGGATGATGTGCAGGTCGTTCTCGAGCGCGAGGTACAGGTTGGCGAGGGTCTGCGCCTCGATCCCCTGCGCCGCGTCGACGAGGAGGATAGCCCCCTCGCACGCGGCGAGCGAACGGGACACTTCGTAGGTGAAGTCCACGTGACCGGGTGTGTCGATCATGTTGAGGGCGAACGTCCCGTCCGCGGTGCTCCAGGGCATGCGCACGGCCTGGGACTTGATCGTGATCCCGCGCTCGCGCTCGATGTCCATGCGGTCCAGATACTGGGCGCGCATGTCGCGGTCGGCGACGACGCCGGTGATCTGCAGCATCCGATCCGCGAGCGTCGACTTGCCGTGGTCGATGTGGGCGATGATGCAGAAGTTGCGGATCTGCGCGGGCGGGGTCGCGGACGGCTCGAGGGGCTTCAGGGCGCGGGGGGACATGTCCCGTCGATTCTACGGGTGACGGCCCGGGCCCGAGTCCGCGGCGACGAGCCACCGTCGCCCGCTCGCGTTCACCTTGCGTTCGCCATGGCCCCCTTGCCGGATGTCGGCACCCCGAGGCAGGGTGGGAGGCGGGGACTCTTGGGGATTTCACAGAAGACGCACAACCGTCATACAGACGGACCGAGGAATTGGAGCTGCCGGTCGTGACCCAGTCGAGACACCCCTTCCCTGCACGACTGATCGCGACGGCCTCCGTCGTCGGTGTCGTGCTCACCGGCTTCGCGGCGTCCGCGCCCGCGACCGCGGCGGTCCGGCCCACGGCGGTCTCGCCTACGGCGGTCGTCGTGATCGACGAGGTCTACGGCGGCGGCGGGAATGCCGGAGCCGTGCTGAAGAACGACTTCGTCGAACTGGTCAACGTATCGGACGCCCCGGTCGACCTGAGCGGGTGGTCGCTGCAGTACGCGTCCAGCGCCGGGGCCTTCACGAACGTCCAGCCGCTCAGCGGCACCATCGCATCGGGGTCGTCCTTCCTCGTGCAGGAGGCCGCCGGCAGCGGCGGGTCGCAGGCGCTGCCTGCCCCCGACCTCGCCCCCTCTCCCGCGCTCGCCCTGTCAGCGACGGGCGGCAAGCTCGCCCTGGTCCACTCGACCACCGCGCTGTCCGGTGCCACCGGCAACGCGGGATCCGCGCCCTCCGTCGTGGACTTCGTCGGCTGGGGTCCTTCGGCCAGCGACTTCGCCGGCTCCGCGCCGGCGCCGGCGACGACGAACACGACGAGCGTCTCCCGCAGCGCGACGCACGGCAACACCGGCGACAACGGGGCGGACTTCACCGCGGGCGCGCCCACCCCGAAGGGCTCCGGTGCGACCGGCCCGGTGGATCCGGGCGATCCGGCCGCGGTCTCCATCGCCCAGATCCAGGGCACCGGTGCGGCCTCGCCGCTAGCGGGACGGACGGTGACCACCACCGGCGTCGTGACGGCCCGCTATCCGACCGGCGGTCTCGACGGCTACGTCATCCAGACCGCGGGGACGGGCGGCGCACTCGACCTGTCGAGCCACACCGCATCCGATGCCGTGTTCGTGTACTCGCCCGCGGGTGTGGGCGAAGTGGCCGCGGGCCAGACCGTGCGTGTGACGGGCGTCGTAAGCGACTTCAACGGGCTCACCGAGCTGACCGTCGCCGCGGGGGGCGCCACCCGCGTGGCGGATGCCGCGGCGCCCGTCCCCGCCACGGTGACGTGGCCGCGGACGGACGCGCAGCGCGAGTCCCTCGAGTCGATGCTGATCGCACCGCAGGGCGCGTACACCGTCAGCAACACCTACACGACCAACCAGTACGGCGAGGTGGGTCTCGCCTCCGGCGACCAGCCGCTGCGGCAGTGGACCGACGTCGCCCGCCCGGGTACTCCGGACGCCGCCGCGGTCAAGGCCGACAACGCGGCGCGTGCCGTGACCCTCGACGACGGCGCATCGACCAACTTCCTCTCGGCGGCCAACAGCGGCCTCACCCCGCCCTATGTGTCGCTCACCGAGCCCCTGGTCGTCGGCGCTCGCGCCACCTTCACCCAGCCGCTGATCGTCGACTACCGCAACAGCGCGTGGAAGCTGAACCCGACGCAGCCGCTCGTGGGAGACGGCTCGGGCCGGGACGAGGTGGACTTCTCGAACCCTCGCACCGACGCACCGGCCGCCGTCGGCGGAGACGTGTCGGTCGCATCCTTCAACGTCCTGAACTACTTCACGACCCTCGGCGACCAGACCGCGTCGTGCGAGGCCTATCCGGACCGGACCGGCAACGGCCTCACGGTGCGCGACGGGTGCGATCAGCGCGGGGCATGGGATGCGGCCGACCTGAAGCGGCAGCAGGACAAGATCGTGAACGCGATCGACAAGCTGGACGCCGATGTCGTCGGCCTCATGGAGATCGAGAACTCCGCCAAGCTCGGGGAGCGGCCCGACGAGGCCACCGCGACCCTCGTCGATGCCCTGAACGCCGCGGCCGGCACGTCGAAATGGGCATACGTGCCGTCGTCCAGCGAGCTCCCCGATGTCGCCCTGCAGGACGTGATCACCAACGCGATCATCTACCAGCCGGCCGCGGTCGCCCGCGTCGGCGCGTCCCGTGCTCTGGGGACCCAGAGCGCCGACGACCAGGCCTTCGGGAACGCGCGTGAGCCGATCGCCCAGGTCTTCCGGCCCGTCGTCGGCGGCGACGACCTCCTGTTCGTCGTGAACCACCTGAAGTCGAAGGGCTCGGCCGGCCCGTGGCCCGGCGATGCCGACACCGGCGACGGGCAGGGCGCCTCCAACGAGTCCCGTGTGCGACAGGCCACCGCGCTCCGCGACTGGGTGGCGAGCATCCAGGGCGACACGCGCGCGGTCGCGCTGGCCGGCGACTTCAACTCCTACAGCCAGGAGGACCCGCTCCAGGTGCTCTACCGCGCAGGGTACGCGGACGCCGAGCAGGCGCTGCACATCGGGAAGTCCTCGTACTCGTTCTCCGGCCTGTCCGGGTCGCTCGACCACGTCCTGCTCAACAAGGCGGCCCTGGCGCGAGCGACCGGGGGCGACATCTGGAACATCAACTCCGGCGAGTCCGTCGCGCTCGAATACAGCCGCTACAACGTCCACGGGACGCTGTTCTACGCACCGGACGAGTACCGTTCCTCCGACCACGACCCGGTCAAGGTGGGGCTCTCGGCGGATCAGCCGCCCGTCGACCTGACACTGCTGGGGATCAACGACTTCCATGGGCGGATCGACACCAACACGGTGAAGTTCGCGGGAACGGTCGAGAAGCTCAAGCAGGATGCCACGGGGCCGGTGCTCCTGCTGTCATCCGGCGACAACATCGGTGCGTCCCTCTTCGCGTCCTCGGTCGCCAAGGACAAGCCCACCATCGACGTGCTCAACGCCCTCGGCATGCAGGCGACCGCCGTGGGCAACCACGAGTTCGACCGCGGGTGGATCGACCTTCGCGACCGCGTCGCTCCGGCGTCGGACTACCCGCAGCTCGGCGCGAACGTCTACCTGAAGGGGACCACGACGCCCGCCCTCCCCGCGTACGAGCTTCTCGACGCGGGCGGCCTGACGGTGGGCGTGATCGGCGCGGTCACCGAAGAGACGCCCTCGCTCGTCTCCCCCGGCGGGATCGGCGACCTCGAGTTCGGCGATCCGGTGACCGCGGTCAACCGCGTCGCGGCGCAGCTCAGCGACGGCGACCCGTCGAACGGCGAGGCGGACGTGCTCGTCGCGATGTACCACGAGGGCGCTGCCGAGGGCACGCCGGACGGCGCCACTCTCGACGAGGAGCTCGCCGCGGGCGGCGCGTTCGCGCACATCGTCGACGACACCTCCCCGAAGGTGGACGCGATCTTCACCGGGCACACGCACAAGCAGTACGCCTGGTCCGCGCCGATCCCCGGCACCGACCGCACCCGACCCGTCGTGCAGACGGGTTCGTACGGCGCGAACGTGGGCCGGATCGTGCTGACCGTCGATCCGGACACGGGGTCCGTCTCGGCGCACACGGAGACCAACGTGCCGCGCCTGACGACGGACGATGCGACGCTCATCTCGACCTACCCGCGGGTGGCGAAGGTGAACGACATCGTCACGGCCGCACGCACGGCGGCGGCGGAGATCGGCAGCACCGGTGTCGCGGAGGTCTCCGGCGACATCACCACCGCCTTCGCCGGCGGCGCGTTCGTGAACGGCGCCTGGACCGGCGGCTCCCGCGACGATCGGGCGTCGGAGTCCGCGCTCGGGAACCTCGTGGCGAATGCTCTGCGGGACTCTCTGGCCGACCTCCCGAACGGGGCCGTCATCGGCGTCACGAACCCCGGCGGCCTGCGCGACGAGCTGTGGGACACGCAGGCGGAGTTCGGGGCAACGGCCGTGCCGGGGCTACCGGACGGGACCATCTCGTTCTCGCAGGCGAACGCTGTGCTCCCCTTCAACAACACGATGGCACTGGTGTCGTTGACGGGGGCCCAGTTCACGGCACTCCTCGAGGAGCAGTGGCAGCGCGACGCGGCGGGCAACATCCCCTCGCGGCCGTATCTGCAGCTCGGCCTCTCGGACAATGTGACGTACACATACGACTCCTCGCGACCGGAAGGGTCCCGCATCACGTCGGTCACCGTCGACGGGAAAGCGCTCGACCCGGCGGCGACCTACCGCATCGGCACGCTGTCCTTCCTGGCGACCGGCGGTGACAATTTCCGGGAGTTCACGAAGGGCGCCGACTACGTCGACACCGGTCTCGTCGACTACGAGGCGTGGATCGACTACCTCGCCGACCACTCCCCCGTCGCCCCGTCGTTCGCCAAGCGGGCCGTGCAGGTGACCGGGGCGCCGTCGACCGTCGCGCCCGGCGACGAGATCGCGTTCGACGTCTCGGGGATCAACCTCACGAGCCGCGGCGCGCCCGAGAACACCGCTCTCTCGGTCAGGTTCGGCGACGCCGAGCTCGGGACGGCGGCGCTGGTGAACGGCGCGGGGCACGTATCGGTCACGCTTCCGGCCGACACCCCTCCGGGCGCAGGAGCCCTGGAGCTCGTGTCGACCGCGAGCGGAACGACGGTCACCGTTCCGTTCACGATCGAGGAGTCGACGCCAAGATCGAGCACGACTCTTTCGCTGAGTCGTACGTCCGCTGCGTTCGGCACGGGCGGCACGGTCCGGGCCACGGCTCGCGTCTCCACGGCCGATGCGGCGGTGACCTCCGGGACGGTCGAGTTCGTGATCGGCGACACGGTCATCGGGTCGGCCACCGTCGGTCCCACCGGGGTGGCGCGTGCGGATCTCGCCCTCCCGGGCGGCCGTCACGCGGGCAGCTACGACGTCGTCGCCCGCTTCACCGGGACGAAGGATGCCGCGCCCTCGGCATCCGCCCCCGTCGCGTTCACCGTCACGAAGGCCACGACCACGACATCGCTCGTCGCCCTCTTGCCGTTCCACATCAACGGGCTGCTGCCGTCGACGCTCGTCGCCGCGGTGGGCTCGGGCGGTGCCCGCGCGACGGGGACCGTGGAGTTCCATGAGGGCGGAGCGACCGGTCCGGTCGTGGGAACGGCGCCGGTGAAGAACGGCCTCGCCACCCTCACACTGGGCCGGCTGAGCAGGGGAACCCACACCTACACCGCGGTCTTCGTACCGGCGAACCCGGCGGACGTCGCCGGTTCGCACAGCGGACGAGCGACCGTGCTCGTCCTGCTGTAGCCGTCGCCGGCTGCCGAGGAAGCGCAAGGACCGTCACGGTCGGCGCATCCTCGGCAGCCGGACGACCGGTGCCGCCGGTCGGGCGCGGATCCGGGCCTCGGCGGTCCCAGGGCGCTCTAGAGTGACGTCATGGTCGTGCAGGTCGTCTTCGTGCACGGCATCCGCACATCCGCCACCATGTGGCGGGCGCAGATCGCGCACCTGTCCGAGCGCGGGATCCCCGCCACGGTGGTCGACCTCCCCGGTCACGGATCGCGCATGGGCGAGGTGTTCACCCTCGAGGAGGCGTTCCGCACGATGGACGTCGCGGTGCGGGCCGCGGCGGAGCGCGGGCCGGTGCTGCTGGTCGGGCACTCGATGGGTGGTCTGCTTTCCCTGGACTACGTGGGCCGCGAGGACCCGCCGCCGGTCTCGGCCTTCATCGCCGCATCGTGCACGGCGATCCCGCGGGGTGTCGGGCTCGCGGCCTACCGGGCGATGGCCCGAGGCTTCGACGCGCTCCCCGATCACGGGCTCTGGATCGCCGAGCGGGTCCTCGACCGCACTCTGCCTGCCGAGACGCGCGCCGACTTCGGGGCGGGCGGGTACGCGTTCGACGCGCAGGACACGGCGCTGCGGAGTCTCTCGGTGCTGGACCTCCTCGCGGCCGTGAGCCGGATCACTGTGCCGCTCTGGTTCGTGAACGGTCAGTACGACCAACTGCGAGTGAACGAGCGCCTGTTCGTCCAGCTGGCGCCGCACGCCGAGCTCATCGTCGTCCCTCGAACGACGCACCTGGTCACGGCGATGCGGCCGCGCGTCTTCAACGCGGTACTGGACCTCGCCGTCGCCACCATGGAGAGCGGCGCCGCGGGCGCCGACGGTACCTCGACACCCGCCGCCACCTGATAGACTCGGTGTTTGACTTGCGTGTGGGATCTCCCTCACGACCGTCGATGGGTGCCCTCTACCACCGATCGGCATTGTCCTCATCACTCCGAAACGAAAGAGCCTCTCCGTGGCGAACATCAAGTCGCAGATCAAGCGCAACAAGACCAATGAGAAGGCGCGCGAGCGCAACAAGGCCGTCAAGAGCGAGCTGAAGACCGAGGTGCGTCGCACGCGCGAGGCGATCGCCTCCGGCGACAAGGCCGCGGCTCAGAAGGCTCTCGCCACCGCATCCAAGAAGCTCGACAAGGCTGTGAGCAAGGGTGTCATCCACGAGAACCAGGCGTCCAACCGCAAGTCCGCGATCGCCAAGCAGGTCGCCGCGCTCTGAGCAGCTGGACCGTACGAAGCCCGCTCCGCCTCGGCGGGGCGGGCTTCGTCGTTCTCCGGTAGCGGCGGGTGTCCGGCGGCGGCGTCGGGCAGCGGGCCGGCAGCGGCGCCGTGGTCCGGGCACGTCACGGGTTCGGGAGCCCCGCGCGTCCCGGATCGCCGCGGTCAGTGAGGGGATCGGCCGAACGGCGCGCGGGTCGCGATGACCGTCACCATCCGCTCGAGGGCGAACACCGCGTCGCGCGAGCCTCCCTTGACGTCGGCGTCTGCACGGGCGGTCGCCTGGATCGCCATGCCGAGGGTCGTCTCGTTCCAGCCCGACAGGTCGCGGCGGGCGCGGTCCACCTGCCAGTCCTTCATCCCGAGCCGGGCCGCGAGGGAGGGCGTCGACTCTCGACTGCCCGCCACGCGTGCCATGGTCCGGAGTTTGGACGCGACCGCCGCGACGAGGGGAACCGGATCCGCGCCCGAGGCGAGCGCGTGTCGGAGCGCGATCAACGCCTCGCCGTAGCGGCCGGCGATCGCGGTGTCGGCGACGGTGAACGCCGACGTCTCGACCCTGCCTCCGTAGTAGCGCTCGACGATCTGATCGGTGATGTCCCCTGGCACGTCGGCGATGAGCTGCTGACAGGCGGCGGCCAGCTCGGTGAGGTCGTCGGCGAACGCCGAGACGAGGGCGCGCAGCGCGGCGGGCGCGATGCGCTTGCCCGCCGTGCGGAACTCGCCGGATGCGAAGTCGAACCGGTCGCCGTCCCGCTTGACCGCGGGACAGGGCACCTCCACACCGCTCCCCTGACCAGCCCGGACCGCGTCCAGGAGCTTCTTGCCGCGCACGGATGCCCCGCTGTGGCGCAGGATCACCGTGGCACCGTCCTGAGGGTGCTCCAGATAGCCGAGAGCCTCGGTGAGGAACGCATCGGTCGCCTTCTCGACCCCCGATACGCGAACGAGTCGCGGCTCCCCGAACAGCGACGGTGAGGTGACGCCGAGCAGGGTACCCGAGACGTAGTCGTCCGCGCGGATGTCGGAGACCTCGAGACTGGCGTCCTCCGCACGCAGATAGTCGCGGAGCGCGGCGATCGCGCGCTCCGCGCAGACCTCCTCCGGACCGGACACCAGGACGACGGGCGCCGGCTCGGGTGCGCGCCAGTCCAGCTGCGGGATGGCGATGCGCGACGCTGACGAGGAGCGTGCGGGCGGGCGTCGGGCGGGCATGCGTCCAGCCTAGCCAGGCGGTACGACAGCACCGTCCGCACGACCACGAAGGAGTTCGACGCGCGGAGCTGCGGCGCGCGGGGCTGCCCGCGCGATCTCCCGGCTCACGAGTGCGGCGGCGGCGATCGCTCCCGCCACACCTCGACGCCGGCCCCTGTCGCGGTGACGAGGATGAGCCCCTCATGGTCGGTCCTGGCGATCACGGCGCCGTCCCGTTCGAGGAAGTCGATGGTCTCCGTGCGGGGGTGCCCGTAGTCGTTCTGGAGGCCGACCGAGATGACGGCGACCGCGGCTCCCAGGGCCGTGTACAGCTCCGGCGCCTGGTCCGCGCTGCCGTGGTGCGCGACCTTGACGACCCGGTATGGAGGGCGCGGCGCACCCGAGTGCAGCAGGGCGCGCTGGGCTGTGGCATCCAGGTCGCCGAGGAAGATGGCCGGGGGGACTCCGCCCCCTCGCACATCGAGGGTCACGCTGGCCTGATTCCCGGAGGGGAATGCCCTGCTCCGCTCCGGCGGCCACAGCACCGTCCACGTCGCAGCACCGAGGGAGCCCGTCATCCCCGCATGCGCGAGACGCGCGTCTGCGCCCCCGCGGGAGAGGGCGGCGACCAGGCCCTCTTGCGCGCCGTCTGCGGTCGGGCCGTGCAGCACGACCTCGACGATGCCCTCCACCGCCCCCACACCGCCGGCATGGTCGAGATCGAAGTGCGTCAGCACGAGCAGGTCGAGGTGCGCGACGCCGAGTCGCGTCAGGCACCGCCGCAGGGGCGCCGGATCCGGGCCGGTGTCGATCAGGGCGACCTCGCCCTCGCTGCGCACGAGGAGGGCGTCGCCCTGACCGACGTCGCAGGCCGCGATCGACCACGCGTGCGGAACGGTGAGGGGTCCGGCGACCGATTCGACAGCCGTCGTGCCCGCAGAGATCCCGATGACCACCGCGAGGCCCGCACCCGAGACGGTCCTGAGTCGCCGGGGCCATCGTCCCTGGCCGAAGCCGGCCACGACGACGGTGGTCGCCGCGCCGACGAGACCGAGAAGCACCATGCCGCCGAACCCCTCCGGCCACGCGATCGCGTTGGCAGGCAGCGCGCGCGCGATCTCCGCGGTGACGGCGATCCACTGGGCAGGGAGCCACGTCACGGCGGCGAGCCCGGACTGCAGCACCGGCAACGGCGCGGCGAGACAGGCGGCGAGGCCGACGACCGTGGCGATCGGCGCCGCCGGCGCGGCGAGCAGGTTCGCCGCGACGCCGTACACCGACACCGTGGGAGTGATGAGGACGAGGAGGGGGCCGCACGCGAGCTGGGCCGCGAGAGGCACGGACAGCCCGAGCGCGATGGCGCGCGGCATCCAGCGGGCGAGTCCCTCCGCCAAGGGTCGTGCCAGGATGAGCAGCGCCCCCGTCGCGGCGACGGAGAGCGCGAAGCCGAGCGACGACGCGAGCCACGGGTCGGCGATCAGGACCGCGCAGATCGCCACGCACAGCAGCGAGATCCCCACGCCCCGTCGGCCGAGGAGGACGCCGAGCATCGCGATGGCAGCCATCGCCGCGGCGCGGACCACACTGGGCTCAGGGGTGACGAGAGCGACGAAGCCGGCGAGCGAGACCAGTCCGCACGTTACGCGTATGCCGCGTCGCGCACGGCACGCCGAGGCGGCCGCGAATGCGAGACCCACCACGAGGGCGCAGTTCGCCCCGGACACCGCGGTGAGGTGGGAGAGGGAGCTCGCCTTCATGGCCTCGTCGAGGTCCGCACCGACCGCGGACGTGTCACCGACGGCGAGCCCGGCGATGAGGCCGGCGCCCGGCTCGGGCAGACCGCGGGTCGCGGCGAGGAGGCGATGACGGAGCGCGGCGGTGACGGCGAGTGCGCCCCCGGGCGGACGGAGGACGGTCAGGGACCGTCCCGCGCGAACGATGAGCACGGCGCGCTCACCCGGATCGGCGACCTGGACCGTGCCGTCGATGCGGACCTCCGCGCCGATGTCGGGACGCACACCCGGCGCGGAGCGCACCAGGACCGGGACGTCGAGGGCGGTCGTGCGCGTCCCCACGAGGATGCCGTGCGCCTGGGCGTCGAAGGAGAGATCGCCCGCGCGCGTCGCCTCGGCCTTGCCGACGACGGTCGCCGTGACCGAGACGGCGCGGCCGCCGCCGATCGCGAGCGTGCCTGCCGAGGACCGCGAGGGCTGAGCGAGCGCCACGTGGGACGCGGCGCCCGCCGAAAGGGCTGCGGAGACGACGATGAGAGCGACGACGACGCTGCGGCGCGCTCGGAGCACGCCGATCCCCGCGGCGCCGAACGCCGTTCCCCAGAGGGCGAGGGCGATCCACGGCGATGCGGCCGGGAGGAAGGTGGCGACACCCGCTGCGAGCCAGGTCGCCGGGGCAACCGGGACGAGGCGCGCGTCGCGTCGGCGCATCCGTCAGACCGTCACGAGCTCGCGGAGCGCGTCGAGCATCTTGTCACCGATGCCCGGAACCGCCAGGAGATCCTCGACGCTCGTGAACCGCCCGTTGTCGTCCCGCCACTGCACGATCCGTTTCGCCATGGCCGGTCCGATCCGCGGCAGAGTGTCGAGCGCCGCCTCGTCGGCGGTATTGAGGTTCACGCGCCCGTCACCGGGCGCTGCCGTGGCGCCGGCCAGGCCGGTGCCGGGCGCCGCGCCAACGACGGAAACGAGGATCTGCTCGCCGTCCGAGACGGGCCTGGCGAGGTTCACGGCCTGGCGATCCGCGCCCTGGGCGAATCCCCCCGCCGCGGCGACGGCGTCCACCAGGCGGGCACCGGCGGGAAGCGCGTAGAGGCCTGGCACGCGCACGGCTCCCGCCACATCGACGTACAGCCGCGACGCGGTCGGCGACGGAGCGGGGCCGGCGCCCGGGGCGACGGCTTCGGACGGCGTCACCGCTCCGCGCACGACCCCGATCGCGACGGTCACGGCGAGTGAGGCCAGCACGAGCACGATTGCCGCGCCGACTCCGAGCCGCCGCCGTGCCGACACTCGCGTCGGACTCTCCTCCGATGTCACCGCCTCACCGTACGGCGCCCGGTGAGGCGACCCGTCGCGGGCGGAGGACGGAAGTGGAGACCCCTTCGCGATCCGACGCTGGGGAGGATCCGCTACTTCGTGCTGAAGCTGACCACCTTGGGCGGGCGCACGACAGCCCGCACGACCTCACGGTCGCCGAGGGCGCGCGCGACGCGCTCATCCGCGCGGGCGAGCTTCTCCAGCTCGGCGCCGTCGATCCGCGCGGGCACCTGGAGGGTGGCCCGCACCTTCCCGTCGATCTGGACGACCGCCGTCACCGACTCCTCGACGAGAAGCGTCGGGTCGGCCTGGCGCCACGGCACCAGCCCGACGAAGGGCTCGTACCCCAGGATCTCCCACAGCTCCTCGGCGGTGTGCGGGGCGAAGAGGTCCAGGATCATGGCGGTGACCTCGGCGGCCTCGCGGACCGCGGGATCGGCCGGACCCGCTCCGGTGTCGATCGTCTTGCGGGTGGCGTTCACGAGTTCCATGAGACGTGCGATGACGACGTTGAACTTCGTCTGCTCGACGAGTCCCGGGGCGTCGGCGAGCAGCCGATGGGTGACGCGCCGGAGCGCGGTGTCCCCCTCCGCCCAGACCACGTCGGTCGGCGACGCGACGTCCTTCGCGACCCGCCACGCGCGGGCGAGGAACTTCTGCGCACCCGTGGTGGAGACGTCCTCCCACTCGATGTCGTCCTCGACGGGACCGGCGAAGGCGATGGCGACGCGTGAGGCATCGGCACCCGGATCCTCCATGCTCGCGGCGAACTCGACGAGGTTGCCCTTGCTCTTCGACATCTTGGAGCCGCCGAGCAGCACCATGCCCTGGTTGATGAGCGTCGCGAACGGCTCGGTGAAGTCGATGAGGCCCATGTCGTAGAGGACCTTCGTGATGAACCGCGCATAGAGCAGGTGCAGGATCGCGTGCTCGACCCCGCCGATGTAGGAGTCGACCGGGGCCCACTTGTCGGCCAGCCGCGAAGAGAACGCCTCGGTGTCGTCGCCCGGGGAGAGGAACCGGAGGAAGTACCACGAGCTGTCCACGAAGGTGTCCATCGTGTCCGGGTCCCGTCGCGCGGGTGCGCCGGTCTCCGGGTCGGTGGTCGCCATCCACTCCTCGGCGCCCCCCAGCGGAGAGGTGCCCTTCGGGGCGAGATCAAGACCCTGGGCGGCGGGAAGACGCAGCGGGAGCTGATCGTCGGGCACCGGAACGATCCGTCCGTCCTCGGTGTGGATCATCGGGATCGGCGTCCCCCAGAAGCGCTGCCGCGAGATCAGCCAGTCGCGCAGGCGGAAGGACTTCGCGGCGCGGCCCCGCCCGGCCGCCTCGAGCTCCTCGATCACGCGGGCGATGGCGTTGCGCTTGCTCAGTCCGTTGAGCGAGCCCGAGTTGATCAGCCGTCCGTCGCCGGTCAGGGCGACGCCGGTCGTGGCCGGGTCGAGCTCGGCGAGCGCGCCGTCGGGATCCAGCGGGACGCCCTCGTCGTCGACGTCGATGACGGGGATCGCGCCGGTCACCGGTGCCGTCGTGTCCACGACGACCTTGACCGGGAGGTCGAACGCCCGGGCGAAGTCCAGGTCCCTCTGATCGTGCGCCGGGACCGCCATGACCGCGCCGTGCCCGTAGTCGGCCAGGACGTAGTCCGCCGCCCACACGGGCAGACGCTCCCCGTTGATGGGGTTGACGGCGTAGCGTCCGAGGAACACGCCGGTCTTCGGGCGGTCGGTGCTCTGGCGCTCGATCTCGGTCTGGCGCTGCACCTGGTCGAGGTATGCCTGGAACCGCAGGCGCACGTCGGCGTCGGCGCCCGCGACCAGTTCGGCCGCGAGATCCGAGTCGGGCGCGACCACGAAGAACGTCGCGCCGTGCAGGGTGTCGGGCCGGGTCGAGAAGACGGTCACGACCCCGTCGCGACCTTCGATCTCGAAATCGATGTCCGCGCCGATCGAACGGCCGATCCAGTTCCGCTGCATGCGGATGACCTTCTGCGGCCAGAAGCCCTCGAGCTGGTTCAGGTCGTCCAGCAGGCGGTCGGCGTAGTCCGTTATCTTGAAGTACCACTGGGTGAGCTTCTTCTTGACGACCTCCGCGCCGCATCTCTCGCAGTGTCCGTCGACCACCTGCTCGTTGGCGAGCACGGTCTGGTCGTTGGGGCACCAGTTGACCGGGCTCTCCTTCCGGTACGCGAGGCCGCGCTCGTAGAGCCGCTGGAACAGCCACTGGTTCCACCGGTAGTACTCGGGGTCGCTGGTGTGGAGCACGCGGCTCCAGTCGTACGAGGTCCCGAAGTGCTTGAGGCTCTCCTTCTGCTGGGCGATGTTGCTGTACGTCCACTCGCGCGGGTCGCTGCCCCGCTGGATCGCGGCGTTCTCCGCGGGCAGGCCGAAGGAGTCCCATCCGATCGGGTTCAGGACGTTGTATCCGCGATGACGCCAGAAGCGCGCCACCGTGTCGACGTAGGCGTAGTTCTCCGCGTGCCCCATGTGCATGTCGCCGGACGGGTACGGGAACATCCCCAGCACGTACTTGCGCGGTCGCGTGTCGTCGTCGCCCCCGGCCCGGAAAGGGTCGTGCTCCGCCCAGAGCGCCTGCCACTTCGTCTGGATGGCGTAGGCGTCGAACCCGCGCTCGGCGTGAGAGGGGGTCGCGGGAGGGGGGGTCTGTGACACGGAGGAGCCAATCGCAATGCAACGGGTGAGGGCGCGAGAGAGCGCGCCTTTCCAGGTTACCCGACGGCCGGATTCACCAGCCGGCGGGGAGGTCCGCGCCGATCGCCGCGAGGGGCGCCTGCGCTTTGACGCCGACCTCGGCCACCTCGTCGGCCGCGACGGATCCCCACGTGATGCCCCCGCCGGCGCCGACGTACGCACCGCCCGGATGCACCACGATCGAGCGGATCACCATCGCGAGGTCGAGGCCGCCTGCGGCGCCCACCCATCCGAAGCAGCCGGCGAACACCCCGCGCGGCGCGGCCTCGAGCCGGTGCAGGATGGTCATCGCGGACAGCTTGGGAGCCCCGGTCATGCTGCCGGCCGGGAACGCGGCGTCGAGCAGCTCGCCGACCGTGGTGCCGTCGCGCAAGGTGCCCGCGACCGTGCTCACCAGCTGATGGACCGCCGGATACGACTCCACGTCGAGGAGGCGCTCGACCGTGACGGTGGCGGGGAGGCACGCCCGCGCCAGATCGTTGCGCATCAGGTCGACGATCATGACGTTCTCCGCCCGCTCCTTGGGGCTGTCGTGGAGAGCGACGGCGAGCGCGGCGTCCGCCGCGGGGTCGGTGCCGCGCGGTCGCGTGCCCTTGATGGGATGCGTGCGCACCATCGCACCGGACACCTCGAGGAACCGCTCCGGGCTGGCGCTCAGCAGGGCGACGCCTCCCGACATGATGATCCCGGCGTGGTGCGCGGGGGTCGCCCCGCGCAGAGACAGGAATGCGGCGAGGGGATCGATCTCGTGCTCGACCCAGAACCGCGTCGTGAGGCACAGCTGATACGCGTCGCCCTCCCGGATCGACGCGCGGCACTCCTCGATGAGGGACGCGTACTGCATCGGAGCGTGGCGGGCGTGCGCCGGGCCGACGGGGGGCATCGCGGCGGGCCGCTGCGCCGCCGGAGCGTCGTCGCGCCCGGCGACCGCGTCGCCCAGGTACTGCGTGCGCCGAGAACCGTGGTCGAAGGCGATGAGCCCCTCGACCTCGATCCAGAGCGACGGGGGGACGTCGTCGTCCGGCGCCGCGGCCGGCGCACCGGCACGGCGGGCGGCCTCGTCATAGCCCGTCCAGCCCACCCACCCTCCGCGGAAGCGGGACTCGCCGACAGGCGTGCTGCCGCCGGTCGCGGCGGCAGCACGGACCGTGCCGGGGTCCGCGGGCGATCCCCATCCGACCCAGCTCCATCCGAGGGCAGCGTCCGGTCCGGCGTCGAGCCAGAAGACGTGGGCGTGCGATGTCGAGACGGCGAGGAACACGTCAGCCGGGTCGCGCCACGGATGCCACGGCGCGGGATCGAGGAGGACGGCCACGCTTCCCAGGCTAGAGGGAGGCCGCGCCTCTAGGCTCGAAGCCGTGAACGAGTTCCTCACCTGGCTGCTCGACGTCGTGCAGAGCGTCGATCCGGTCGTGCGGACGCTCGTCGCCGCCGTGGCGATCATGCTCGAGACGAGCGTCCTGATCGGGCTGTTCGTGCCGGGTGACACGGTCGTGATCGTCGCCGGCACGGCGGTCGGGTCCCCGGCGGAGGCCGTGTGGCTCGTGGTCGCCGTCGTCGTCGGATCGCTGATCGGCGAGAGCATCGGATTCTGGCTGGGGCGCAAGCTGGGTCCCGTCATCCGCCACTCGCGGTTGGGTCGCCGCATCGGCGAGCACAATTGGGCGCGTGCCGAACGGTATCTCGCGCGGCGCGGCGGGCCGGCGATCTTCATCTCCCGCTTCCTGCCCGTGCTGCATTCGGTCGTCCCGTTGACCGTGGGGATGAGCGCGCTGAGCTACCGGAGGTTCCTGGCGTGGGCCGCGCCCGCGTGCCTCGTGTGGGCCAGCCTCTACGTCACGGTCTCGAGCCTGGCCGCCGGAGGGTTCCGCGCGCTGGCCCAGCAGCTCCACTTCGCCGGGTACATCTTCGTCGGCGTGATCGTCCTCTTCCTCATCCTGGTGTTCCTCGCCAAGAAGGTGATCGAGCGGGCCGAGCGGAAGCACCTCGCCGACTCCGCCGACCTGCCGGTCGCGTCCGGCGAGCCCGAGGACGGGCTCGGCGGGGACATGGGAGGATCGAGGTGATGTCAGCCGCGCACGCGAAGCCGCCCCGCGCGAAGGTGCTCTGGATCGCCAGGATCGAGTATCGCTTCCATGCGTGGCGCGAGCGCCGCGCGCGGCGCCGCGGCCTCACCCCGACTGTGGCGGCGTTCCCCGGCTACGGCGGTGAGGGATGGGTGCGCGTCCTCGGCCGGGTGCTGATCGCCCCGCCCGCGCCGGCCCGCAGTCGCGGTGACTATGCGAGAGTCCGCGGATGGCGCAGCTTCGCGGCGGTCCCGATCGGCTTCGCCCAGGTGTCCGTGGTGGTCGAGGGGGTCGCGCATGACGTCGTCGCCGATCGCGGCGGCGTCGTCGACACCGTGCTGCCCGCGGCGCTCGCGCCGGGCTGGCAGACCGTGACCATGTCCGTGGAGGGAGGCGATCCGGTCGAGACGAGGGTCTTCATCGTCGGCTCGGAGGTCCGCTTCGGCATCGTCTCGGACATCGACGACACGGTCATGGTGACGGCGCTCCCCCGCCCGCTGATCGCCGCGTGGAACTCCTTCGTCGTGGACGAGCACGCGAGGCAGCCGGTTCCCGGGATGTCCGTGCTCATGGAACGGCTCGTGCGCGAGAACGCCGGCTCCCCCGTGGTCTACCTGTCGACCGGCGCGTGGAACGTGGGGCCGACGCTGACGAGGTTCCTCTCCCGCCACCTCTTCCCCGCCGGCGCGCTCCTCCTCACGGACTGGGGGCCGACGCACGATCGGTGGTTCCGCAGCGGCGCCGCGCACAAGCTCGCGAATCTCAACCGTCTCGCGACGGAGTTCCCTCAGGTGACGTGGCTCCTGATCGGCGACGACGGACAGCGCGATGACGACATCTACACCGCGTTCGCGAGCGCGCACCCGCACAATGTGGCCGCCGTGGCCATCCGCCGCCTGTCGCCGACCGAGGCGGTCCTCGCCGGCGGACGCACGGCCGTCAACGATCACACCGCCGCGGGCGTGCCGTGGGTCAGCGGCGACGACGGCGCCGGCCTTCTCGAACGTCTCGAAGAGGTCGGCATCCTCCGCGGACGTCCGACCCCGCCCGTAGGCTGAACGCGTGTGCGGACGATTCGTGGTTGCCCAGGTCGGCTCTGAACTCGTCGGCGTCCTGCGCGTCGATCTCGAGGGCGACGATCTGCCGGGTCCGTCGTACAACATCGCCCCCACGGCGCGCGTGGCGATCGTGCTCGACTCCGCGAAGACCGAGCCGCCGACGCGTCGCCTGGAGGCGGCGAGATGGGGACTCGTGCCCTCGTGGGCGAAGGATCCCTCGGTCGGGTCGCGCGCCTTCAATGCGCGCTCCGAAGAGGTGGAGGACAAGCCGATGTTCCGCAACGCCCTCATCAAGCGTCGCGCCGTCGTGCCCGCGACCGGCTACTACGAGTGGAAGCTCGTGGACGGCGAGAAGATCCCGCACTACATCCACCCGGCCGACGGGTCCCCGCTCTACTTCGCGGGTCTCTACGAGTGGTGGAAGAACCCGGCGGTGGCGGACGACGATCCGGCGCGCTGGCTGCTGAGCTTCACGATCCTCACCCGCGACTCCATCGGCGACCTCGGGTCGATCCACGACCGGATGCCGCTCTTCCTCGACCCCGACTTCGCCGACGCCTGGCTCGACCCGACGACGGACAATGTGGGCGACATCCTCGACGCCGCGATCGACGCGGCCCCCGATGTCGCACGCTCGCTCGACAACCACGTCGTGTCCAAGGCCGTGGGCAACGTCCGCAACGACGCTCCCGAGCTCATCCAGCCCGTCGACGCGTAGCGCCGGCCGCGTGGCTGTCGTTCGACGCCCGCGTCGTGCGTGAGCCTTCAGTGCCGTGCGAGGATCGCCGCGCTGTCGGTGCCGCTCGGGAGGACGCCGTACTGCGCTCCTCTGTCGTCGCCGAGGCGTGCGCCGATGAACGCCTCGGCGACGACATCGGGAGCGTACCTCACCATCAGCGAGGCCTGGAGCGCGAGGGCGAGCATCTCGGTCAGCCGGCGCGCCCCGGCCTGCGCCGAACCGGCGTCCGCATCCCCCATCGAGCGGAGGAGCGCCACGGTGCGGCGCGTGTGCGCGTCGAGCAGCGGATGCGCGCCGGCGGTGGTCTCCAGCTCTGCGGCCATGGCGTCCGCGGAGTCGGCGTCCCGTGCCAGTGCGCGCAGCACGTCCAGCGCGATGACGTTCCCCGAGCCTTCCCAGATCGCCATCACCGGCTGCTCCCGGAATCGGCGGGCCAGCGGGAACCACTCGGTGTAGCCGTTGCCGCCGAGACACTCCATGGCCTCGTACGCGTGGTGGGGGCCGCGCTTGCAGACCCAGTACTTCGCCACCGGGGTCGCGAGGCGGCGGAGCGCGACGTCGTGCGGCGACGCATCCGCTTCGAACGCCTGCGCGAGGCGGAGCCCGGTGAGCATCGCGGCCTCCGATTCGAGGGCCAGATCGGCGAGCACCGCCGCCATGGCCGGCTGGTCCACCAGCAGCTCGCCGAACGCGCGGCGACCGCGCGCGTGCCAGAGCGCCTCGGCCACGGACTGACGCATGCCCGCCGCGGTCCCCAGCACGCAGTCGAGCCTGGTGCGCTGCACCATCTCGATGATGGTGCGCACGCCGCGGCCCGGCTCCCCGAGCAGCATCCCGACCGTGCCGTCGAACTCGATCTCCGCCGACGCGTTGGACCGGTTGCCGAGCTTGTCCTTGAGACGCTGGATGCGGAAGACGTTGCGATCGCCATGCGGCAGCACCCGTGGGACGAACAGGCACGACAGCCCCTCGTCCCGCCCGTCGCGACGGGTCTGGGCGAGCACGAGGAACGCGTCCGACATGGGCGCCGAGCAGAACCATTTGTGGCCGCTCAGCTGGTAGCTGTGCCCGCTGGTGTGGACTCCGGTGGTCCGGTTCGCGCGGACGTCGGATCCGCCCTGCTTCTCGGTCATCGCCATGCCGATCAGCGCGCTCGGCTTCTCGGACGCCGGCAGGAGACGCGGATCGTAAGAGCGGGAGTAGAGGCGCGGCATCCAGTCCTCGGCGACCCAGGGCGACTCCTGCAGCGACGCCACCCCGGCGTGGGTCATCGAGATCGGGCAGGCGTGGCCGGGTTCGACCTGCGCGAAGAGCATGAACGTCGCCGCACGCGCGACAGCAGCGCCGGGCCGAGGGTCCGCCCACGCCGCCGTGTGCGCCCCGTGCGCGACCGCGGCACCGATGACGCGATGGTACGAGCTGTCGTACTCGACCTCGTCGAGCCGGAACCCCCAGCGATCGAAGGTGTGGGCCACCGGCGGGTGGGTGTGCGCCAGGCTCGCGTCGCGCTGGAAGCCCTCACCGCCGACCAGTCGTCCGATGTCGCGCAGCTCGGCGTCCGCCCATCCCCCGCCGAAGCGTGCGACCGCAGCGCCGAGCGGTCCGTTGAGCGTGTACTCGTCGACGTCCACCCGCCACGGCGGCTGGTTGTCGACGATGTGCGTGCCGCCCGGCTGCCGCCCCCGGCCCATCGTCGTCACGCGCGCTCCGTATCGGTCGGCGTCGCGAGCGCGAACTGCTCCTCGGTCGTGAGGGGCGCGTGGCTCACGAGCTGATGGATGAAGCCGAGCTTCCGTCGCACCGGAGCCACGAGGTCGAAGGGGTAGAGGTCGGAGAAGCCCATCGACCTGTTGATGCGGTTGAACGCCTGCGACATCCACTCCCAGTCCGCCAGCAGCAGCTGCACGGGCTCGCGCGCGTACGATCCGCGCGGCACGACGTCCGTGTCGCGCATGCTCGTGACGTCCGCGTCGAGATGGATGCCGATGGCCGCGGCCGTCTGGAGTGTCCCCGTGATGTGCAGGTAGTGGGCGAACGTCTCGGCGAAGTCCTCCCACGGGTGCATCGTGGCGTATTCGGAGATGAAGTCCGACTGCCACCCTGCGGGAGCACCGAGCGAGTAATGCCGGCTCAGGGCATCCCGGTAGGACGCACGCTCGTCGCCGAACAGCTCGCGGCACTGCGCCCAGGTCGCCTCGTCCGTGATCAGGACGTTCTGGTAGTAGTGACCGACCTCGTGGCGGAGATGTCCCAGCATCGTCCGGTAGGGCTCGCCGAGCTTCACGCGCAGCGCCTCGCGGCGATCGTCGAGGTTCTCGGCGAGGTCGAGCGTGATGATGCCGTTCGCGTGACCGATCGTGACAGGACGGCCCAGGGAGATGCTGGACAGGAGATCGAACCCGAGCCCTCCGGGCGCCTCCGCCCACGACACGATGGGCAGACCGAGGTCCGCGAGCTGGACCACGAGGCGTCGCTTGGCCTCCTCGGTCTTCGCGAGCTTCTCCATGGCGATGGTGTCGCTGTGGTCGGGCGCCGTGCGGGTGAGGCGGCAGGAGAAGCAGCGGCCGGAGCCCTCGTCTTCACGGACCAGCCAGTTGCAGCCCCACCCGCGATTCGAGCACGTGTACCAGGTCTCCTCCGCGATCGTCGCGCGTCCGGTGCGGAGGCCGAAGAACTGCCGGCTGGGCAGGTGGTAGCCCAGCTCCGCCTCGCATTCGGGGCAGACGAGCGTGTCGAGGTAGACGAAGTGACGGCAGTGCGGACAGCGGGGGGCGGAGCTCACCCTCACACCGTATCGCCGTCTCAGTCCGCCCGGGCGAGCGGGATCCGGAGGAGCAGGTCATCCCCGTCACGGGGACTCCCCCGACCGTCCGTGTTGTTCGTGAGCACCCAGAGCGAGCCGTCCGGAGCGACCGCGGCGTCGCGCAGCCGGCCGAGCCCGTCCAGGACGATCTGTGCGTCTCCGACGATGGCGCCGCCCCGGGTGTCGACGCGCCAGAGGCGCTCGCCACGCAGGGCGGCGAGGAAGATCGTGTCGCCGATGGCGGCGATCCCGCTGGGACTCGCCTCATCGGTCGCCCACTGCGCGACCGGATTCCTGAACGCGTTGTCGGATCCCGTTCCCTCGACGACGGGCCACCCGTAGTTCGCTCCCGGCTCGATGCGATTCAGCTCGTCCCACGTGTTCTGTCCGAACTCGCTCGCCCACATCACCCCGTCGCCGCTCCACGCGATGCCCTGAACGTTGCGGTGCCCATAGCTCCACACGGCGGTGCCGAACGGATTGCCCGGCGCGGAGCGTCCGTCCGGGGTCAGTCGGAGGATCTTCCCGTTCAGCGAGTCGCGGTCCTGAGCGGCATCCCCTCGGCCCGCATCTCCCGTCGTGACGTAGAGCATGCCGTCGGGGCCGAACGCCAGCCGGCCGCCGTCGTGGTTGCCCGCGGTGGCGATGCCCGTCAACACCGCCTCGGCCGGCCCGAGACGATAGGACCCGGGCGATCCCTCGAGGGGCATGCGGACGACGCGGTTGTCGGTACGTGTCGCATGGTACGCGTAGAGCCACGTCCTGTCCCCGACCTCGTGCAGCGCGATCCCGTTGAGCCCGGCCTCGCCGCCCGAGACGACGTCGGGCACCACGCCGACGTCCCGTAGTGCCCCGTGGACGGTGAGTTCGCGGATCGTGCCGTCGTCGCGCTGGGAGATGAGCGCACCGCCCGCGGCGAGGGGGATGACGGACCACGGCGCGACGAGTCCGCGCGCGAGGACCTCGGGTTCTCCCGCGACGGACCAGTGTCCGCCCTCCGCCGAGGGTGCGGACGTCGGCGCTGTCGGGAGCGCGCTGGACCGAAGCGGCGATGGACTCGCGGTGCAGCCGGTCGCTGCAACGCTGATCGCCAGGACGAGGGCGGCGATCGACCCGCCCCGGCGGGTGTCAGCCACCCGCTGCGGCCGCCTCGAGCGTGGCGATGTCGATCTTTGTCATCGTGAACATCGCCTGCACGGTCCGGTGCGCCCGCTCGGGGTCCGGGTCGCGCATGAGCTCGACCAGGCGATCGGGCACGATCTGCCAGGAGAGCCCCCACCGGTCCTTGAGCCAGCCGCACGGCTGCTCGACGCCGCCGTCCGAGGTCAGCGCCGTCCAGTACCTGTCCACCTCGCCCTGGTCGCGACAGGCGACGTAGAGCGAGACCGCCTCGGTGAAAGGGAATTGCGGACCCGCATCCATCGCGAGGAACTCGCGATCCCCCAGCCGGAAGCGCGCATGCATGACCTTCCCGCCGAGGCCCGGGACGTCATCCGCGTAGCGCTGGATCGAGACGACCTCCGAGTCGGGAAGGAGGTCGGTGTAGAAGCGGATCGCCGACTCCGCGTCGTCGTCGAACCACAGGAATGGGGTCACGTCCGTCATGGGCACCTCCGCCTCGGTCGTTCCAGACTCGTCCGTCACTCCGGATGCCGCAACCCTGGGGCCGACGGCGACGATGTCCGTCGATGCGTCCCGCTCCGTTCGCCGAGTGCGGCGATCCGCCCGGGTCGTGCGCGCTCCGGAGCGTTCGCGGTCGCGCGGCGATGGCGAGGGTGAGCGGTCGCGGACAGCAGAAAAGCCGCGGCGTTCCGCGGCTTCTCTGAACTGCTTCGGTGGACCTGAGGGGACTCGAACCCCTGACCCCCTGCATGCCATGCAGGTGCGCTACCAGCTGCGCCACAGGCCCGGATGTCGATCCCGCGACCGCGGGACAACTCGACAAGACTACTACATCACCCGCACCCGCAACGAACCGGTGCGGGTGTCCGCACCGGCCGCTATCGTGCCGGGAGAGGGATGGGGGATGGCATGGCCGGACTGGGCAACATCGTGTTCTACGCCGACGACCCGCGCGCGCTCTCGCGCTTCTGGGCGGCGGTGTTCGGCTATGAGCCGGCCGAGTGGGATGCACCCCTGGAGAGCCGGCTCCTCGACGCGGGCCTGACGCCGGAGGACCTCGAGAAGCGCGCTCTCGTGGAAGACCCGGCGGGTGTCGGACCACGGCTGTTCTTCCACCACGCCGACCGGCCCAAGCAGGGCCGCAACAGGATGCACCTCGACATCTCCGCCACGCCGGGCCGCCGTCCGTCGCCGAGGGAGCTCCACGCCGAGAAGGATCGACTCGTCGCGCTCGGAGCGGAAGTCGTGCGACTGGTCGACCAGCAGTGGGGTCCCTGGCCCGAGTACTACTTCCAGATGCGGGATCCGGAGGGCAACGAGTTCTGCCTCCAGTGAGCGCTATTCGGCCGAGGCGGCTGCAGGCGTCGTGATGTCGATGGGGATGACCGGGCAGTCCTTCCAGAGCCGCTCGAGTCCGTAGAACACCCGCTCCTGCTCGTGGAAGACGTGTACGACGAGGTCGCCGAAATCGAGGAGCACCCAGCGGGACTCCGTGCGTCCCTCGCGACGAAGGCGCTTGTGCCCCGCCTCGAGGAGCTGGTCCTCGATCTCGTCCGCGATGGCGGCGACGTTGCGCTCGCTCCGGCCGCTCACCAGCAGGAACACATCGATCAGCGGCAATGGCCCTGACACGTCGATCGCGACGAGATCCTCGCCGCCCTTCGCGTCGGCCGCCCGCGCCGCGATCTGGACCATCTCGACCGCCTGTGCGGATGCCGTCACGAGAACACCCCGGTGACGAGCGCGAAGACGAGCACGCCGACGAGAGCCAGAGCGAGCACTCCTGCGGTGATCGCGAGCGTGAGCATGAGCTTTCCGCCCTTCTCCGGTGCCGGAGGTCGGATGATCTCGTCGTTGGTCTTCACCGTGCTGATGGCCGCGCTGGCGGCGATCGGAGTCGGCGACGAGTGCGCCGGCAGCTCGCCGTCGATGAGCGTCGCGTCGATCTCCTTGCCGTCGGCGGTGCCGTGGGCGTGGCCGGTGGAGCCGAGACCCTCGGGCAGGTTGAACGTGCCGGTGACGAGCACCTCGCCGGTGGAGGCGACCGGGGCGACGAGGGGCGCGTCCGAGGGTGCCTGGGACACGATCAGCGCGTGCGGGGTCGCCACCGAGCCGGTCGTGGCGCTGTCACGCGCCAGAAGCTGATCGAACGACGGGGGCAGCGTCACCGGGGCGGGTTCGGCGGCGAGCAGTCCGGCACCGAACATCGGGTTCAGGATCGCCCTCTCCGCCTGCTCGTCGGCGGCGATCTCAGTGGCGGCCTCCTCGTCGGATGCCGTGGCCTCCGCGGGGGTGAAGATCTCGAGGGCGGGGTCCGCCTCGTCCGAGCCGTCGGCGGCAGCCAGCGGGGTCTCCGCTGCCGCGGCGGTCGGTACGGCGGGGATGGGCGTGGCGGCGACCGGACCGGCCGACGCGCTGCTCGCGGCGTCGGGCACGAGGTCGGGCGTGATGACGGGCACGGACGCGGTGCGGATGCGTTCCTGCTGCCGCGCCTGCCGACGGGTCAGCGGTGAGGCCCCGAGATCGACGCTCGCGTCGGGCGCCGGTGCGGGTGCGACCGGGGCGGGCTCGGCCGCCCGCGCGAGGGGTGCGACGGGCGGCGGCGGCGTCGCGTCCGTCGCGTCGTCGGTGGCGGATGCGTCGTGCGCACCGCCGGCGGTCGCGGGTGCCGCCGCGGCGCCGCCATCTGGGGCGGGCGCCTCCGCGTCGACGTTGATCACCGGGGTGGCCCCGGTGTTTCGCAACTCGCGCGCCTGCTTGCGGGTGAGCGGAGGCGTTTCCGGCTGATCAGGTGTGCTCATGCCATGCTCCGGTAGAGGTGATGCTTCGCAATGTACTGGACGACCCCGTCGGGGACGAGGTACCACACGGGGTGGCCCTTGCGCACGCGGTTCCGGCAATCGGTCGACGAGATCGCGAGCGCGGGGATCTCGAGCTGACTCACGTCTTCACTCGGGAGGCCGGCGGTGCTCAGCACGTGCCCTGGCCTCGAGACCGCGACGAAATGGGCGAGACCCCACAGTTCATCATGGTCCCTCCAACTGAGAATTTGCGCCACGGCGTCGGCTCCGGTGATGAAGTAGAACTCGGCGTCGGGTCGCTGCGCCTTCAGATCGCGCAGCGTGTCGATGGTGTACGTGGGACCGTTGCGGTCGATGTCCACCCGGCTGACGGTGAATCGCGGATTGGATGCCGTCGCGATGACCGTCATCAGATATCGGTGCTCGCTGATCGTGACGTCCTGCTTCTGCCACGGCTCTCCGGTCGGGACGAAGACGACCTCGTCGAGTCCGAACGACTCCGCAACCTCGGACGCCGCCACCAGGTGGCCGTGGTGGATGGGATCGAACGTCCCGCCCATCACCCCGATGCGAGGGGGACGTGTCACCGACATCCGGTGGACCTAGTGCCCGTGCCCCGTCTGCTGGACATCGTTCGCGTGGGCCTTCGCGTATGCCTCGGCCTTGTGCGCGTGGCGATTCGCGACGTTGCGATACGAGAGCGTGACGAGGGCCAGGGCCGCGAAGACGGCGATCGCGATGATCGGGTAGACGATCGTCTCGAGCATCACGTTGCCGCCCTTCGAGGTCTCCTCGGCGGCGAAGGCGATCAGCGAGGCCAGGGTCATCGGGTCTCCGTTCGGGTACGGCGGCGTGCTCACGTCGCCATGGTCAGTTTAGGCGGTCACGCGCGCACTTGTCCGGAGCCGCGCGCGAGCCACTTGGTGCTGGTGAGCTCCGCGAGACCCATCGGGCCGCGCGCGTGCAGCTTCTGGGTCGAGATGCCCACCTCGGCGCCGAATCCGAACTCTCCGCCGTCGGTGAAGCGCGTGGACGCGTTGACCATCACCACCGCGGAGTCGACCTCCGCCAGGAATCGCTCGGCCTGCGCGTCGTCCGCTGTCACGATCGACTCGGTGTGGTGGGTCGAGTAGCGACGGATATGGGCCAACGCGGCGTCCAGGTCGTCGACGACGCGCATCGAGAGGTCGAGGCTGAGGTGCTCGACGGACCAGTCCGCGTCCGTCGCGGCCAACACTCCGCCGGCGAGTTCGGCGACAGCGGCGTCGCCGTGCACGGTGACCCCTGCCTCCTGCAGCGCGGAGACCACCGGTCCCACGAGCCGCGGCGCCGCAGCGCGATGAACCAGGACCGTCTCGACGCTGTTGCAGACGCTCGGGCGCTGCACCTTCGCGTTCACGACGATGTCGCGTGCCCACTCGAGGGGCGCCGACGCATCCAGCATGATGTGGACGACGCCCGCGCCGGTCTCGATCACGGGAACGGTCGACTCGGTCACGACCGTCTCGATGAGCGCGGCGCTGCCTCGCGGCACGAGCACGTCGACGATCCCCCGGGCACGCATCAGCTCGCGCGCGCCGTCGCGTCCGAAGTCGTCGACCGTCTGGATCGCCTCGGGGTCGACACCCTGTTCGGCGAGGGCGAGGCGCATCGCAGACACCAGCGTGGCGTTCGTCCGCTCGGCGGCCGACCCGCCCCTGAGCACGACGGCGTTCCCCGCGCGCAGCGCGAGCGACGCGATGTCGACCGTGACGTTCGGGCGGGCCTCGTAGATCGAGCCCACGACGCCGAACGGCACCGACACCTTCTGCAGGCGCAGACCGTTGGCGAGCGTCCGCTCGTCGAGGACGCGGCCGACCGGATCGGGCAGGGCGGCCACATCGCGCACGGCGTTCGCGAGCGCGGACACGCGGTCGGCGTCGAGACGGAGGCGATCCTGGAGTGCCTCTGACAGTCCGTCGCTGCGACCCCGCTCCAGATCCTCGGCGTTGGCCGAGACGATCACGGGTGTCGCATCATCGATGGCGTCGGCCATCGCGTGGAGGAGGGCGCGCTTGCGTCGATCGTCGAGGAGCGCGACGACACGTGCGGCGTCCTTGGCCAGCAGCATCCGCTCGCGCGGCGTGGTGGCGGCGGTCACGGTCATCCCGCCAGTCTAGCGAGGGCTCACGGCTCGACGGCTGCCACCGCCACCGGGACCGGACCGGTGGACGCGACGTCTCCCGGGGTCGGATTCGGCGCGAACCACGTGCCCACCGCGGCGCCGGTGAGGGCCTCGTCCACGAGGTCGGCGCTGGTCACGAGGACGCCGATCCCCGATGCCGCCGCGAGACGCGCGGCAGACACCTTGGTCGCCGCTCCGCCTGTGCCGACGCTGTTGACGACCACGGATCCGAACTCGTAGCCGCTGAGGTCGTCGCCGTACTCCACGGCGTCGATGGGGCGCGCGCCGGGCTCACCGGGCGGGCGCGTGTACAGGCACTCGATGTCGCTGAGGAGGACGAGCGCATCCGCCCCGATCAGCTGAGCGACGAGCGCCGCGAGCCGGTCGTTGTCGCCGAAGCGGATCTCATGCGTCGCGACGGTGTCGTTCTCGTTCACGATGGGGAGGATGCGCAGCCCGAGCAGGCGCTCCATGGCGCGGCGCGCATTGGAGCGGTGGGTGGGATTCTCCAGGTCCCCCGCGGTCAGGAGGACCTGGCCGGCCACGATCTCGAAGGCCCGGAGCGCGGCCTGATAGCGATAGATCAGGACATTCTGGCCGACCGCCGCCGCCGCCTGCTGCGTCGCGAGGTCGGTGGGACGCGCGTCCAGCGCCAGGAACGGCATCCCCGTCGCGATCGCACCCGAGGAGACCAGGACGATCTCCGTGCCTCGCGCATGGGACGCCGCGATGGCTTCGACGATGGGCTGGATCTTCGCGGAGTTCTCACCGCTGATCGAGGATGAGCCGACCTTCACCACCACGCGCCGGGCGCCGGGAAGCGTCGCGCGCTCGGCGGCTGTCACGCCTCGTCCTCGTCGCCCGGGAGATCGCGGGTCGTGGCGATCCGTTCCGATTCGAACTCGGCTCGGGCCGCTGCGCGCGCGTCCATCATCTCGTGATAGCGCTCTCGACGCTGCGACGTGGTGCGGCGCGGGTTCTGATCGAGGCGGGGGTCGGTTCCTCGCGGAGCGGTCATGAGCTCGGCCACGGACGACAGCGAGGGCTGCCAGTCGAACACGACGCCGTCCCCCTCGCCGATGACGACCGTCGCTCCGGGCGTCGCGCCCGCGCGGAAGAGTTCGTCCTCCACCCCGAGCTTCTCGAGCCTGTCGGCGAGGAAGCCCACCGCCTCGTCGTTCTGGAAGTCGGTCTGCTGCACCCAGCGGACGGGCTTCTCGCCGAGGATGCGGTAGACGTCGCCATAGGTCCCGCCCTCCACGCGCACCGAGAACTCGCGCTCGGACCCCTTGGGGCGGATCACGACGCGCGCGGGGGCCGGGTTCGCTACCTGCTCGGCCCGATGCGTCGCGACGATGTCACCGAGTGCGAAGGTCAGCTGGCGCAGCCCGGCATGACTCACGGTGGAGATCTCGAACACGCGATAGCCCCGGGCCTCAAGTTCGGGACGCACGAGATCGGCGAGGTCTCGCGCTTCGGGGACGTCGATCTTGTTGAGGGCGACGATCTGCGGCCGGTCGAGGAGCGGAACCTGGCCGTCCGGCACGGGATAGGCCCCGAGCTCGGCGCGGATGACGTCGAGGTCGGTCAGCGGATCCCGGCCCGGGTCGAGCGTGGCGCAGTCGAGGACGTGCACGAGGGCCGTGCAACGCTCGACATGGCGCAGGAACTCGAGTCCGAGACCCCTGCCCTCGCTCGCCCCTTCGATCAGGCCGGGCACGTCGGCGATCGTGAACCGGACGTCGCCGGCCTGGACGACCCCCAGGTTGGGGTGGAGGGTGGTGAACGGATAGTCGGCGACCTTGGGACGCGCCGCGGAGACGGCGGCGATCAGACTCGACTTGCCCGCGGACGGGAAGCCCACCAGAGCGACGTCGGCGACCGTCTTCAGCTCGAGGACGACGTCCCCCTCCCAGCCCGGCGTCCCGAGAAGCGCGAAGCCCGGAGCCTTGCGCTTCGGGGAGGCGAGCGCGGCGTTGCCGAGTCCGCCTCGTCCGCCGGGCGCCGCGATGAATCGCATGCCGGGCTCGACCAGGTCGGCGAGCACACCGCCCGCCGGGTCCTTCACGACCGTGCCGACGGGAACCGGCAGTTCGAGGGACTCGCCCAGGGCGCCCGAGCGGTTGTCGCCCATCCCGAATCCGCCGTTGCCGCCGTTGCGGTGCGGCGAGTGGTGGTACGACAGCAGCGTCGTGACCTGCGGATCCGCGACGAGCACGACGTCGCCGCCGTTCCCGCCGTTCCCGCCGTCCGGACCTGCCAGCGGCTTGAACTTCTCGCGTCGGATCGAGACGCAGCCGTTGCCGCCCTTGCCCGCCCGCAGGTGCAGCGTGACGTGATCGACGAATGTGACCATGACAGCCCCTCCTGCGAATGAGGCGAGGGGCGGGCCGAAGCCCGCCCCTCGCCGAGATCTGTGTGCGCGCCCCGGACTACTCCGCGGTTGCGACGATGTTGACGACCTTGCGACCGCCCTTGCTGCCGAACTCCACCGAGCCCGCGGCCAGCGCGAACAGGGTGTCGTCGCCACCGCGGCCGACGTTGGCGCCCGGGTGGAAGTGCGTGCCGCGCTGACGGACGATGATCTCGCCCGCGTTCACGACCTGGCCGCCGAACCGCTTCACGCCCAGTCGCTGGGCGTTGGAATCGCGACCGTTACGAGTAGAGCTTGCGCCCTTCTTATGTGCCATCTCTGCGTCTCTCCCTGGCCTACTTGATCCCGGTGACCTTGACGCGCGTGAGGTCCTGGCGGTGCCCCTGACGCTTCTTGTAGCCGGTCTTGTTCTTGAACTTCTGGATCACGATCTTCGGGCCGCGCTCCTCGCCGAGGACCTCGGCGGTCACGGTGATCTTCGCGAGCTTGTCCGCGTCCGTCGTCACGGCGTCGCCGTCCACAAAGAGGACCGCCGGCAGCTCGATCTTGTCGCCGACCTTGGCGGCCTGGCGATCGAGGACGACGATCGTGCCGACCTCGACCTTCTCCTGCCGGCCACCGGCGCGCACAACTGCGTAAACCACTTCACACCTGTTTTTCTTCTGGGAGCGCACGGCCCCGGTTGTCTTTGCGAGACGCGGAAATCCTGGTGCGGATCCGCTCGCCTGACGCGAGCGCCCGGTCGTTCCACCGTCTGGCCAGCAGAACGCGACGCACCAAAGGACTACTTTACCGGAAGGCGGGACCGCTGGCAAAAGCGCACCGCGTGTGTCGGCCCTAGTATCGGTCCGTGGCGATCCTGATCGACGACCCCCGCTGGCCGGCGCACGGTCGGCTCTGGGCGCACCTGGTGACCGACACCGATCTGGCGGAGCTCCATGCGTTCGCCGCGGCCAACGGCATCCCGCGCCGCGGATTCGATCGCGACCACTACGACGTGCCCGAGGAAGCCCACGCACGACTCGTCGCAGCGGGTGCGCGGCACGTGGACGGACACGAGCTCGTGCGGCGCCTCATCGGCTCCGGGCTCCGGGTGACGGCGAGGCAGCGCCGCGACGAGAAGGGCGCGGGCCGATGAAGTCCACGCGACTGGAGGCATTCAGCGACGGCGTGCTCGCGATCGTGATCACCGTCATGGTGCTGGAGCTCAAGCCCCCCGAGGCGAATGGGATCGCCGACCTGTTCCACACCAGCGGGCTCGGTCTGCTGACGTACGTGCTGAGCTTCGTCTACATCGGCATCTACTGGAACAACCACCATCATCTGTTCCAATTGCGGCCGCGGGTCGACGGGACCGTGCTGTGGGCGAACCTGCACCTGCTGTTCTGGCTGTCGCTCCTGCCGTTCACCACGAGCTGGCTCGATGACTCGCGGATCTCGCGCGATCCGACGATCGTGTACGGCCTGAACCTCCTTGCCGCAGCCCTGGCCTACTACCTGCTGCAGCGTGTCATCATGCGAGGTCCCGAGGGGCGCAAAGTCAGCGAGGCGCTCGGGCGCGACCTCAAAGGACGGGTCTCGCCGTTCATCTACCTCGCCGGCATCGGTCTGAGCTTCATCGTCCCGTGGCTGGGTCTCGTCCCGTATGTCGCCGCGGCCATCGTGTGGCTCGTGCCGGACCGTCGCGTCGAGCGCTACCTCCGTGAGCACGAGAGGGCAGGGGACGACGAGGAGTGAGTCACTCCCCCTCGCCGTGCACCACCGGGGTCCCGCTCAGCGCGGCCGTGGTCACGCGGCGACGGCCGCGTCCCTGACCCGGCGCCTTGGGCTCCGGAAGCGCGCTGAGCACGGAGTCGAGCAGCAGCTCCTTCTCGGACCGCGGGGTCGCGGGTGGCTTGGTCGCCCCATCCGAGCGCTTCTTGCGCTTCTTGGGGCGCTCCTCCACCGCGGGCTCCTCGAGCTCGGGCGCGACCGGAGCCGAGTCCTCGTCGTGCGTATGGATGGTGGAAGCGGCGATCTGCGCCAGAGCGGACTTCACACCCTCGGTGATCACGTGGGTCGCTCCGGTCGGCCCGGCGGGGCCATTGCCGCCGCGAGGACGACGAGGGCTGCCGTTCCCGACGGGTGAACGGTGCTTCACGACGGGGTCGTGATGCACGATCACCCCGCGACCTGCGCAGACCTCGCACGGCTCGCTGAACGTCTCCAGCAACCCGAGTCCGAGCTTCTTCCGCGTCATCTGCACGAGACCGAGCGACGTCACCTCCGCCACCTGATGCTTGGTCCGGTCTCGCGACAGGCACTCGACCAGACGGCGCAGGACGAGGTCGCGGTTGGACTCGAGCACCATGTCGATGAAGTCGACCACGATGATGCCGCCGATGTCGCGCAGCCGGAGCTGGCGCACGATCTCCTCGGCCGCCTCGAGGTTGTTCTTGGTGACGGTCTCCTCGAGGTTGCCGCCGGATCCGACGAACTTGCCCGTGTTGACGTCGACGACGGTCATCGCCTCGGTGCGATCGATCACGAGCGAACCGCCGGAGGGCAGCCAGACCTTCCGGTCGAGCGCCTTCTCGATCTGCTCCGTGACGCGGAAGTCGTCGAAGGGGTCGCCGTCGCCGTCGTAGCGCTCGACGCGCTCGAGCAGGTCGGGGGCGACCGCCTGGATGTAGTTCTCGATGGTGTGCTGCGCGTCTTCGCCCTGGATGAGCATCTTCGTGAAGTCCTCGTTGAAGACGTCGCGGACGATCTTCACGAGCAGGTCGGGCTCTGAGTGCAGGAGAGCGGGGGCCTGCGTGGACTCGATCGTCTTGCTGACGTGCTCCCACTGTGCGGTGAGGCGCTGGACGTCACGCGTGAGCTGCTCCTCGGTGGCCCCTTCGGCGGCGGTGCGGACGATCACGCCGGAAGACTCCGGGAGCACCTCCTTGAGGATGCGCTTGAGTCGTGCGCGCTCGGTGTCCGGGAGCTTGCGCGAGATGCCGTTCATCGCTCCGCCGGGCACGTACACCAGGTACCGGCCCGGGAGCGAGATCTGGCTCGTCAGACGAGCGCCCTTGTGACCCACGGGATCCTTGGTGACCTGCACCAGCACCTTGTCGCCCGACTTCAGCGCGAGCTCGATGCGGCGAGGCTGGTTGCCGGTCTCGACCGCGTCCCAGTCCACCTCCCCCGAGTAGAGGACGGCGTTGCGTCCCCGCCCGATGTCGACGAAGGCCGCTTCCATGCTCGGCAGGACGTTCTGCACGCGCCCCAGGTAGACGTTGCCGATGAGCGACGCATCCTGATTGCGTGCGACGTAGTGCTCGACGAGGACGTTGTCCTCCAGCACCGCGATCTGGACGCGCCCGTTCTTGGAGCGGACGATCATGACGCGGTCGACCGCCTCGCGACGCGCGAGGAACTCGGCCTCCGTGACCACGGGACGGCGGCGACCGGCCTCGCGCCCGTCGCGACGACGCTGCTTCTTCGCCTCCAGCCGGGTGGACCCCTTGATGCGCTGAGGTTCGGTGATGAGCTCCACCGCGCGCTGGCGTGGCTGCGGCGGAGCCGCGGGCGCGTCGCCGTTCTCTCCGCCGCGGCGCCGGTTGCGGCGCCGCGAGCTGGTGGGCGTGGTCTCCGCGGGCTCCTCGTGGTCGGGAGCGGGCGGCAGCGCGGCCACCGCGGGCGCGTAGAAGTGCAGCTCGGTCGAGACCGCCGAGACGAAGACCTCGGGCAGGAGGCCCAGGCTCACGGCAGTGACGGGGCCTTGCTCCTCTGCCGCATCCGCGGCGGTCTCGTCGGACGTCGTGGCCCTCTCGTCCTCGGGTGACGGGTCGGCGGCTGCAGCGGAATCCGCCTCCGGCGCTGTCGCGGCGCCACCCTCGACCGGGGCGGCGGGCTCCTCGCTGCCGGGCGCACCGTCGGGCGTCGCCTCTGCTGCGGAGGACTCGACCGTCGTGTCGATCGTCTCCGGCACGGAGGCGTCGCTCAGTGCGGCATCCGATCCAGGCTGACTCTCACGGGACTCGTTGTTCTCATCGACCGTCACCGGCGTACTCCCTGCGGGGCGACACCGCGCGTCGCCCGGCCAAATCTCATGCGGTACCGCTCCGTGCCCATTTGGTACGGGACGGGCCGCGAACTCACTCGGTCTGCAGCAGGCCCACGGCACGTGCTGCGAGGGCGTTCATCGCCCGAAGTCATCGGTGATGCGGGTCGCGGCGCGGCCGCGGATGCATCGCCCACCATTATCGCACGAAGCCATGCGGCTCGCTCGCCGCGCGCGTGCGGACGGCGTTTCTCACGGCCGGGCAGGGAGTGCGCGCGTAGGAAACCCTGCGATAATCCCACGCAGTGTCCGTGCGAGAGACGAGATCGAGGATTCCCGTGGTGAGTGAGCAGACCGTCGACGCCGCCGAGCCGACCGCAGGCCGAAGCGGCGCCACGCGCCCGAAGTACGTCCTCGCGGTGCTGCTGATCGTGGGTGGTCTCCTCGGCCTGCTCGCCGCGTTCAACCTGACCCTCGACGACATCACGCTGCTGAAGGACCCCAACGCGGCATTGAGCTGTTCGATCAACACCTACCTGCAGTGCGGGAAGAACATCCAGTCGTGGCAGGGCAGCGTGTTCGGCTTCCCGAACCCGCTCCTGGGACTGATGATGTTCCCCGCGCCCGTGTTCGTGGGAGTGTCGTTGCTGGCCGGTGCGCGATTCCCCGCCTGGTTCCGCTGGACCTTCAACGCCGGCCTCACGTTCGGCATCGGGTTCGTCTTCTGGCTCGCCTTCCAGAGCATCTTCGACATCCACACCCTGTGCCCGTGGTGTGCACTGGTCTACGTGGCGGTCATCCCGATGTGGGTGGCGGTCACGGTCGACAACCTGCGGGACGGCCTGGCGGGGCGCGCGCTGCAGCGGGTCGGCCGCGCGCTCGCTCCGTGGATCGTGCTGATCACCGTCGCCGGCTACCTCATCATCTTCGGCGCGGCCCAGCTGCGGCTGAACATCCTCGGCACGCTGTTCTGACCCCCGCCGGCACCGGCCGGGGACGGATGCTCAGCCGAACCAGATCGCGAGTTCGCGCGCCGCGGACTCCGGGCTGTCGGAGCCGTGGACCAGGTTCTGCTGGACTTTGAGACCCCAGTCGCGGCCGAAGTCGCCGCGGATGGTTCCCGGCGCCGCGGTGGTGGGGTCGGTCGTGCCCGCGAGCGAGCGGAAGCCCTCGATCACGCGGTTGCCCGCGAGGCGGATCGCGACGGACGGGCCTGACAGCATGAAGTCCAGGAGCGGTTCGTAGAACGGCTTGCCCTCGTGCTCCGCGTAGTGCTGTTCGAGCGTCTCCCGATCCGGCTCGACGAGCCTGATGTCGACGAGGGCATACCCCTTCGCCTCGATGCGGGCGAGGATCGCGCCGGTGAGCCCTCGCGCGACGCCGTCGGGCTTCACGAGCACGAGTGTCTGTTCGGTGGCCATGTCAGTCTCCGTTCGAGGTATTCGCTTCGCTCATGAGCCGCGCGTTGCGACGGTCGAGCGAGGCCCCCTTGATCGTCGCATACGCCCACATGCCGCCGAAAACCACGGCGACGATGAGCAGTGCCGGCACCAGGATCCCGCCCAGCGCGAGCACGACCTGCAACGCCCAGCCGACGACGATGCCCCACCGGTGCCGGAGGACCCCCGAGGTGAGGAGCATCAGCAGGGCCAGCGCGGCCCCCGCGACGATCCCCCACCACGGCTCGATTCCGGCGGGAAGGACCTTGAGTCCGTAGATCGCCAGCCCGCCCAGGAAGACGATGATCGACTCGAACGCCAGCACGATCTGCCCGAGGGACTCGGCGGCCCCCCGATGTCTGCGCACCCGTGGCGCTCGGCCCGCGGGAGCCGTTCCCTCGCTCACGACTCCCACCCCGACTTCCAGTCCTCGGCGGCGGCGAGCGCAAGGGCTTCGCCCGCCAGCACCACCGACCCGGCGATGACCACCGCGCGCCGATGCGGCGCCTGGTCGGAGCCCGCCGCCCATTCGCGCGCCGCCTCGGCCGCGTCGGCGACGTCGCGGTGCACCGTCACCGGGATGCCGGCCGCCTCGACCAGATCCGCGATCGTGTCGGCGTCGTTCGCGCGCTCCGAGTCCGGCGCCGTCGCGAACACATGGGCGGCGACCGTCGCGAGCTCGGCGACGATCCCCGCGGCATCCTTGTCGGCGAGGATGCCGAGCACGATGCCCCACTCGTCGAAGTCGAACGACTCGCGCAGTGCGCTCACCAGAGCACGCGCGCCGTGCGGGTTGTGGGCGGCGTCCACCAGCACCGTGGGGGCGGCGCCGACGAGCTGGAGACGGCCGGGCGAGGTCACCTGTCCCAGCGCCTCGGAGAGCACGTCCGTCGCGATCGAGCGCGAACCGCCGCCGATCAGGGACTCCACGGCCGCGATCGCGAGCGCCGCATTGCGACCCTGGTGCGCGCCATAGAGCGGGAGGTACTCCTCGTCGTACGTGCCGGCGAGACCGCGCACGCTGATCTGCTGGCCGCCGACCGCGAGGCGCTGGTCGACGAGGGCGAATCCCTCCCCTTCGAAGGCGATGGTCGCGCCCTTCGCCGCCGCCGCCGCGCGGAGCACCCGCTCGGCCTCCGCAGGCTGGCGCGAGGACACCACCGCGGCGCCGTCTTTGATGATCCCCGACTTCACCGTCGCGATCTCGGCGATCGTGTCGCCCAGCCGGTCGGCGTGGTCGATGTCGATCGGGGCGAAGACCGCGACGTCGCCGTCGGCCGTGTTCGTGGAGTCCCAGGCACCGCCCATGCCGACCTCGAGCACGAGCACATCGACCGGCGCGTCCGCGGCGACCACGAAGGCGAGCACCGTGAGGATCTCGAAGAACGTGAGCGGTGCGTCGTCGCGGGAGGCGAGCTCGGCGTCGACGATGTCGACGAACGGCGCGATCTCGTCCCACGCGTCGGCCACGGCGGCATCCGGTGCGGGCTCGCCGTCGATCATGATCCGCTCGGTGAAGCGCTCGAGGTGGGGGCTCGTGAACAGGCCCGTCCGCAGCCCGTGCGCCCGCAGCAGGCTCTCGATGATGCGGCTCGTCGAGGTCTTGCCGTTCGTGCCGGTGATGTGGATGACGCGGTAGGTGCGCTGCGGGTCGTCGAGGAGTTCGAGCACGCGTCGAGTGCGTTCGACGCGCGGCTGCACCCAGCGCTCTCCCTGACGCTTCAGCAGCTCGGCGTAGACGGCGTCGGCGCGTGCGCGATCGGCATCGCTCATGAGGCGGCCTCCAGGCGGGTGACGGCGACGTGGAATCCGCCGCGGTTGGCGTAGGTCCCCTTGGGCACGTAGACGACGTGCTCCGGCTGCGTGCCGAAGACGGCGGGCTGCCAGATCTCGGGCTCCGTGTCCGCCACGACGTGGACGCCGTGCCCGTCGACCAGCACGGCGTGCTCGAGCGCCAGCGTCTCCCCCGCGACGTCGGCGGTGTCGAACGCCGACTGCACGGCGTTCCCGTCGTCGTGGTCGGAGAAGAGGAGCTGGAGACGGATGCGGTCGCTCACGTCGAAGCCGGCGGCCTTCCGCGTGTCCTGCACGGCGCGGATGACGTCGCGCGCGAGTCCCTCGGCCTCCAGCTCCGGCGTCGTCGTCGTGTCGAGCAGCACGAACCCGCCATCCGAGAGCAGCGCGAGCGCCTCCCCCTCGGGCCGGCCGGTGGTCTCGAGCGCGAGGTCGTACTCGCCGGGCACGAGAGGGATCCCCCCGGCGACGACCTGGCCGTCCTGCTCCGCCCAGTCACCGGCCTTCGCGGCCTGGATGACCTGCTGCACCTGCTTTCCGAGACGGGGGCCCGCTGCGCGCGCGTTCACCGACAGGCGGTGGGTGATGCCGTACGACGTCGCCGCGCCGCCGTCCAGCTCGACGAGCTCGACGGACTTGACGTTGAGCTCATCCCGGAGGATGTCCTCGAACTGGGCGAGGTCGGCGGCCTGCGCGCGAACGACCGTGAGCCGCGCGAGCGGGAGGCGGACGCGCTTGCCTTCGCGCTTGCGCAGTGCGTTGGCCACGCTGGACACCTCGCGGACCGCGTCCATCGCCGTGCGGATGTCGGCCGCCGCGGGGAAGGCGGCGGCGTCCGGCCATTCCGTCAGGTGGACGCTGCGCCCGCCGGTGAGTCCCTGCCACACCCGCTCGGAGACGAGCGGGATGAGCGGCGCCGCCACGCGCGTGACCGTCTCCAGGACGGTGTACAGCGTGTCGAACGCCTCCGTGGTGGACTCGTCGCCCGGGACGATCCCGACCCAGAACCGGTCGCGCGAGCGGCGGATGTACCAGTTGGTGAGTGCCTCGGCGAAGTCGCGCAGTCGCTCGGCGGCCGTCGTGGAGTCGAGGCCCTCGAGATCCGCGGCGACGTCGCGGACGAGGTCTCCGGTGAGGGAGAGGATGTAGCGGTCCAGGACGTTCGTCGAGTCGGTGCGCCACCGTGCGGTGTACCCGGCATCCGGCTCTGCGGCGCCGCCCGCCGTCGCGGCGTTCGCGTAGGTCGTGAAGAAGTACCACGCGTTCCAGAGCGGCAGCAGGAACTCCCGCACGCCGGCGCGGATGCCCTCCTCCGTGACGACGAGGTTCCCGCCGCGCAGGACGGAGCTCGACATCAGGAACCAGCGCATCGCGTCCGAGCCGTCGCGGTCGAACACCTCCGACACGTCGGGGTAGTTGCGCAGCGACTTCGACATCTTCTGGCCGTCGGAGCCGAGCACGATGCCGTGGCACGAAACCCCGGTGAACGCCGGACGGTCGAACAGGGCGGTGGACAGCACGTGCATGAGGTAGAACCAGCCGCGCGTCTGCCCGATGTATTCGACGATGAAGTCGGCAGGAGAGTGCGTCTCGAACCACTCACGGTTCTCGAACGGGTAGTGCACCTGCGCGTAGGGCATCGAACCCGAGTCGAACCACACGTCGAAGACGTCCTCGATCCGGCGCATGGTGCTCCGACCGGTCGGATCGTCCGGGTTCGGTCGGGTCAGCTCGTCGATGTACGGGCGGTGCAGATCGACGTCGCCCTGCGGGTTGCGCGGCAGCGTGCCGAAATCGCGCTCCAGCTCCTCGAGCGAGCCGTACACGTCGATGCGCGGGTATGCGGGGTCGTCGCTGCGCCACACCGGGATCGGGGATCCCCAGTACCGGTTGCGGCTGACCGACCAGTCGCGGGCCCCCTCCAGCCACTTGCCGAACTGCCCGTGCTTGACGTTCTCCGGAACCCACGTGATCTGCTCGTTGCCCGCGAGCATCCGGTCTTTGATGTCGGTGACGCGGACGAACCAGCTCGACACCGCTCGGTAGATCAGCGGGTTGCGGCACCGCCAGCAGTGCGGGTACGAGTGCTCGTAGCTCGCGAGACGGAGAAGCCGGCCTTCCTGGCGCAGCAGGCGGACGAGCGGGGTGTTCGCATCGAACCAGTGCTCCCCCGCGACATCCGTCACCTGCGGCAGGAAGCGCCCGCCGTCGTCCAGGCTCATGATCAGCGGGATGCCGGCCGCCTCCGTCACGCGCTGGTCGTCCTCGCCGTAGGCGGGTGCCTGGTGCACGATGCCCGTGCCGTCCGACGTGGTCACATAGTCGTCGACGAGGATGCGCCAGGCGGTGCCCGTCCCCCACACGTGCGCGTCCGCGTAGTAGTCGAAGAGCCGGTCGTACGTGACGTCCGCCAGCTCCGCGCCCCGCACCGTCTGCACGACCGCTGCCCGCGCGTCCTCCCCGCTCTCGTACCCGAGGTCCTTGGCGTATCCGCCGAGCAGCTCCTCCGCGAGGAGGTAGCGGTGCGCAGTGGCCTCGAGGCTGTCGTCCGCGCGGCCGTCGGGACCGACGTGGACGTCCGCCGCTCCCCCCGGGCCGCCCGGGACGACGACATATCGGATGTCCGGACCGACCGCGAGCGCGAGATTCGTCGGCAGGGTCCAGGGCGTCGTGGTCCATGCCAGGGCGCGTACGCCGGTGAGGCCGAGCGCCTCCGCCTTGGCGCCGGTCAGGGGGAACGTCACCGTGACCGACGGGTCCTGCCGCATCTTGTAGACATCGTCGTCCATCCGCAGCTCGTGGTTGGACAGCGGCGTCTCGTCGCGCCAGCAGTAGGGCAGCACCCGGTAGCCCTCGTACGCCAGGCCCTTGTCGAAGAGCGTCTTGAACGCCCAGAGCACGGACTCCATGTACGAGGTGTCCAGCGTCTTGTACCCGCGCTCGAAATCGACCCAGCGCGCCTGCCGGGTGACGTAGTCCTCCCAGTCCCGGGTGTACTCGAGGACCGACTCGCGTGCCTTGGCGTTGAAGGTGGCGACGCCCATCCGCTCGATCTCGTCCTTCTCGGTGATCCCGAGCTGCTTCATCGCCTCGAGCTCGGCGGGCAGGCCGTGCGTGTCCCACCCGAAGACGCGGTCGACGCGCTTACCACGCATGGTCTGGAATCGGGGGAAGAGGTCCTTGGCGTATCCGGTCAGGAGGTGACCGTAGTGCGGCAGGCCGTTGGCGAACGGCGGACCGTCGTAGAAGACCCACTCCTCGGCGCCATCGCGCTGCGCGATGGACGCGCGGAACGTGTCGTCGCGCTGCCAGAAGGCGAGCGTCTCGCGCTCGAGATCGGGAAAGCGCGGGCTCGGGACGACTTCGGCGGCGGGGCCGAAGGCGGAAGGTCGGGGGTAGGTCATCGCGTCTCGCAGTGCTCGTGCCGGTCACGTCCGCCGGGACGACCCTCGCGAGCCGCGGTACCACCCTGCGTGATCCGCTCGGTCTCCCCGGTCGCTGCGCTCCCGCGGGCCGTGACGGACCCTCTCTCACTGCGGCGGTGACGGGCCTGCCCCGCTCGGTTCTACTGAGGGCCTGCGCCCCGTTCTTCCGAGAGCTCCCCGGTGATGTCCGGATCGATGCTGATACCTCGATTCTAGCGGTCGGCGGCCGATGCCGGGGCTGGTCGGATTCCTGCATCGCGTCCACTAATGCGCGATCGATGGAAGGATGATTCGTCGTGAGCACCACCGTCTCCCTCCCCGCACCCACCGCCGCCCCGACCGGACGCGTCGCCTGGGCATCCATGATCGGCACGTCCCTCGAGTCGTTCGACTTCTATGTCTTCGCCTACTTCTCCGCCTACTTCATCGGTCCGCTCTTCTTCGACCCGCTCGGATCCTTCGGGGGCACGCTCGCCTCGTTCTCCACGATCGCGGTGGCCTTCGTCGTCCGCCCGATCGGTGCGGTGCTGTTCGGCCACATGGGCGACCGCCTCGGGCGCCGGGCCACTCTCCTGTGGACGGTCGCGCTGATGGGGGTCGCGACCGGGCTCATCGGTGCCTTGCCGACCTACGCGCAGGCCGGATGGCTCGGCGCGATCCTCCTCGTCCTGCTCCGGATCGTCCAGGGACTGTCCCTCGGAGGGGAATGGGGCGGGTCGATCCTCCTCGCGACCGAGCATTCCGGACCGGTGAAGCGCGCCTTCTACGCCGCGGTCCCGCAGCTCGGATCCCCGGTCGGCTCGATCCTCTCCGCCGCGGTGTTCATCGCGATGACGCTCACGATGCCCGCGGCACAGCTCGCCGCGTGGGGCTGGCGCATCCCGTTCCTGCTCGCGATTCCGCTCCTCGCTGTCTCCCTCTACCTCCGCTGGTCTATCGATGAGACGCCGGTGTTCCGGGAGGTCGTGGCCGAAGGCCGTCGCGACCGTCTGCCGATCGCGACGCTCTTCGCCCGCCGTCCCGCGGCTTTCGTCATCGCCATCGGCGCTGCCCTCCTCGGCATCGGCTCCTACTCGCTGATGAACACGTACACGATCGACTACGGCGTGTCCAAGCTCGGGTTCAGCTTCCAGGACCTGCTCGTGGCGACGACGATCGGCGCGCTCCTGCAGCTGATCACGATCCCGCTGTTCGGCGTGTGGGCGAATCGCATCGGCTCCGCCCGGGTGGTCGCGTGGGGCGCGCTCGGGACGCTGCTCATCACGTTCCCGATGTACTTCCTGCTGCAGTTCGCGACGTTCCCGATCCTCGTCGCCACCATGATCATCGGCGGCATCCTGCCCACGATGTCGTGGGCGGCACTCGGCGGACTCATGAACGACCTGTTCCCCGACCATTTCCGGTACTCGGCACTGTCGGTGGCCTACGCCATCGCCGCGACGGTGAGCGGCTTCGTTCCGCTGCTCACCCTCGTCCTGGGCCAGAGCACCGGCTACGCGTGGTGGCATCCCGGGATCATCCTCGCCGTCCTGTCGGCGGTCACCCTCGTCGCCGCGGTCACGGCCGCACGGCGGCGCGCCGAGCCCGAGTCGGGCCAGGAACCCGAGACGGATGCCGATCGCGACTCCGCTCCGGCGGTCTGACGTGGCCGCCCGTCGCTCGAACGACGGCCCGTCGGCCCCGCGGGTGTCGACGCCGGACCTTCCGGCCGATCTCGAGCGCGTGACGGGCTTCGCCCCCCACGACGATCTGCTCGGGGTCGTGATCGCAGGGCTCGCAGGGACCGTCTCGGCGGCGCACGCCCACCTCACCGAGTGCGCGATCGCCGCGGCATCCGTCGACCGACTCGATCTGACCGGCGCGACGCTCGCGGACGTCGAGCTCGATGACGTGCGGGCGGCCGAGCTGACGGCGCGCACAGGACGGTGGCGCAACGTCCGCATCGCCGGCGGCCGGATCGGCACCCTCGACCTCTCGTCGGCCGAGCTGGATTCCATCGAGCTGCACGGCGTCCGCATCGACTACCTCTCGCTGGCGCAGGCGCGGGTGGGCGATGTCCTGCTGCGCGACTGCGTGCTGCGGACGGTCGATCTGCCGAACGCGACGCTGTCACGGATGCGCTTCGAGGGCTGCCAGGCGGACGAGGTCGACACCAGGGGACTCACCCTGCGCGACCTGGACCTCAGGGGCCTCGAGGCCGTGTCGTTCACCGACCCGGCGGCGCTCCGGGGCGCCACGCTCAGCCTGCGCCAGATCGGACTCCTCGCCGGCGACCTCGCCCGCGCACTCGGCATCGACGTCCGCGACTGACGCGCCCGTAGAATAGGGGGGCATCCCACACTCAGGCACGCTCACACAGTGCCGCACATATCGCTCGAGGAGATCGACCATGGCCGACGCGCAGATTCCGGACAAGCCCGCCCTGGAGGGCCTCGAGCAGAAGTGGGATGCCGCGTGGCGCGACCGCGGCACCTATCTCTTCGACAGGGATGCGGCGAGGGCGAAGGGCCGCGCCGGGGTGTACTCCGTCGACACTCCCCCGCCGACCGCGTCGGGGAGCCTGCACATCGGGCACGTGTTCTCGTTCACCCACACGGACCTCAAGGTGCGCTACGAGCGGATGCGCGGCAAGACGGTGTTCTACCCGATGGGCTGGGACGACAACGGCCTGCCCACCGAGCGTCGCGTGCAGAACTACTACGGCGTGCGATGCGATCCGTCCCTCCCCTACGACCCGGACTTCACGCCCCCGTTCGAGGGCGGCGACAACAAGAGCTCGCGGGCGGCCGATCAGCTGCCCATCAGTCGCCGCAACTTCATCGAACTGTGCGAGCGCCTCACCGTCGAAGACGAGAAGCACTTCGAGTCGCTGTTCCGTCAGCTCGGCCTGAGCGTGGACTGGACGCAGACGTACCGGACGATCTCCGACGACACGATGCGCACGAGCCAGTCGGCGTTCCTGCGCAACCTCGAGCGCGGTGAGGCGTATCAGGCCCTCGCCCCGACCCTGTGGGACATCGACTTCCGCTCAGCGATCGCGCAGGCGGAGCTCGAGGACAGGGAGCAGCAGGCCGCCTACCACCGCCTCGCCTTCCACAGGTCCGACGGCACGGGCGACCTGATCATCGAGACGACTCGCCCCGAACTCCTGGCCGCGTGCGTCGCCGTCGTCGCGCATCCCGAGGACGAGCGCTACCGCCCGCTGTTCGGGACCACCGTGCGCACGCCGCTGTTCGATGTCGAGGTGCCGGTCGTGGCGCACCCGCTGGCCCAGCCCGACAAGGGCTCCGGCATCGCAATGATCTGCACCTTCGGCGACGTCACCGACATCGTGTGGTGGCGTGAGCTCGACCTCCCGAACCGGACGATCCTCGGGAAGGACGGCCGCGTGCTCGCCGAGGCCCCCGACGTCATCGTCGGCGAGGGACCCCGGGCCGCCTACGCCGAGCTGGTGGGGAAGACGGTGTTCAGCGCCCGCAAGGCGGTGGTGGAGCTCCTCGATGCCTCCGGCGAGCTGGAAGGCGTGTCGAAGCCGTTCTCGCATGTGGTCAAGTTCTACGAGAAGGGCGACCGTCCGCTCGAGATCGTGTCCACGCGGCAGTGGTACGTGCGCAACGGTGCCCGCGATGCGGCGCTCCGCGACACCCTCATCTCCCTGGGGAAGACGATGTCGTGGCATCCGGACTTCATGCGTGTGCGCTACGAGAACTGGACCAACGGCCTCACCGGAGACTGGCTCGTGTCGCGGCAGCGGTTCTTCGGCGTGCCGATCCCGGTCTGGTACGCGCTGGACCAGAACGGCGAACGGGACTACGACCGGGTCCTCGTTCCGGACGCGGCGAGCCTGCCCGTCGATCCCACGACCGATGTCCCTCCGGGCTACACCGAGGACCAGCGCGGCATCCCCGGTGGTTTCGAGGGCGAGCGCGACATCTTCGACACGTGGGCGACGTCGTCGCTCACGCCGCAGCTCGCCGGAGGCTGGCATCGCGACGACGAGCTGTGGGACCTCGTGGCGCCTTTCGACCTGCGCCCGCAGGGGCAGGACATCATTCGCACCTGGCTCTTCTCGACCATGCTGCGCAGCGCTCTCGAGGACGGCAGGGCGCCCTGGGCGAACGCCGCGATCTCGGGCTTCATCGTGGACCCCGACCGCAAGAAGATGTCCAAGTCGAAGGGGAACGTGGTCACACCGGCCGACATCCTCGAGCGGCACGGCACGGACGCGGTGCGCTACTGGGCGGCCTCGAGCCGCCTGGGGTCGGACGCGGCCTTCGATCCGCAGAACCCGACCCAGGTGAAGATCGGCCGCCGCCTCGCGATCAAGGTCCTGAACGCCGCGAAGTTCGTGCTGTCGTTCCCCGTGCCGGAGGGGGCGACCATCACGCACGCGCTCGACGCCAGCATGCTCGCCACGCTCGACGGCGTGGTGAGGGACGCGACGCGCGCCTACGAGGCCTACGACCACGCCCGCGCCCTCGAGCTGACCGAGGGGTTCTTCTGGACCTTCTGCGACGACTACCTCGAGCTGGTGAAGGAGCGCGCCTACGACCGCTCGGACGTCGGGCAGGCATCCGCCGCCTTCGCGCTGCGGACGGCGCTGTCGACGCTGCTGCGGCTCCTCGCCCCCGTGCTCGCGTTCGCGACGGAGGAGGCGTGGTCGTGGTTCGAGGAGGGTTCGGTGCACACCGCCTCCTGGCCGGAGCCGGGAGGCGCGGAGGGCGACCCGGCTGTCCTGGTCGCCGTCGGAGAGGCGCTCATCGGGATCCGTCGCGCGAAGACCGAGGCCAAGGCGTCCCAGAAGACGTCGGTGGCCCGGGCGGTCATCGCTGCGCCCGGCGCGACGATCGAGCGTCTGCGGCTCGCCGAAGGGGATCTGAAGGCCGTCGGCCGGATCGCGCTCATCGAATACGTCGAATCCGATCAGGTCGCCGTGCGCGACATCGAACTCGACCCCGCGGAGGTCTGACATGCAGCTCGGAACACGGTGGACGGCCGGAGAGGAGCCGCCGGCGCGGCTTCCGGAGGTGCTTCGACGGGAGATCGCCGCGGTGGAGGCGGCCTTGCCGCCCGACGCGCTGGGTCAGCCTGCCCCGCGGTGGACGCTGACCTGGCTCGAGGGTCGGCCCGTGGCCGAGCTCGAGACGGGCGTCGTCGTCACGGTCGACCGGGACGGTGCGCCGGTCGTGCGACATGATGACGAGGACGAGTTCGCCTAGGCATCCGCGAGCTGCTCGGCACCCGCGGCTTTCGTGCCGACGACGATGAGCCGCGCGGCGACCAGCGCGGCGATCATCGCGACCGCGCCCCCGATGAGGAACGGCAGCTGCAGGCTGGTCCGGGCGACCCAGCCGCCGAGGACCGTCGCGATCGGGAACAGGCCCCATGTGAGCATCCGGATGATGCCCAGCACCCGCCCGAAGAGGCGGGGTGGCACGATCTGTTGACGCAGTGCGCCCCACGGCACGTTCCAGATCGAGATCGCGAACGCGCCGAAGGAGTAGGCGAGAACCGCGGTCACGACGTTCGGGGCGATCCCGACGAGGGCGAGGCCCAGACCACCGCACAGGTTCGCGCCGAGCATGACCGGCCCGCGCCCGAATCGCGACACGAGTCCCGAGGCGATCACCGAACCGAGCAGCGCCCCGACACCGACCCCCGCCGTCACGAAGCCGATCGCCGCGGCGGGGACGTGTTGCGCATCCAAGAAGAACAGGATGCTGGCGGCCTGTGCGAACGAGAGCGCGCTGCCGACGACCGAGGTGAACAGCACCATGGCGCGCAGGTACCGGTGGTTCAAGAGGTATCGCACCGCCTCCCCCGCCGAGACCGATGCGGTCGGTGCGACCGGAACGGCCTCGGCCTCCGCGCCGGCCGGTGCGATGTCGGGTTCGCGCGCGACGATCGTGTCCGGGGGCGACTGCAGCGGACGCGCGGCCGACAGCGGCAGGAGGAGCGCCAGTGCGATCGGGACCAGGTAGCCGATGGTCCCCACCCAGAGCGGGAGGGCGAGCGACAGGGCGAACAGGATGCCGCCGATGGGCGTCGCGACGAAGTTGTCGATCGTGACCTGAGCCATCTGGATGCGGCCGTTGGCGCGATCGAGCTGCGGACGCCGGACCACCCCGGGAAGGGCCGCGTTGGTCGCATTGTCGAAGAGCGTCTCGCCGATGCCGAACAGTAGGACGCCGGCCAGCAGCCACCACACCGTGATCGTCTGCGTCACCGTCAGCACGGCGAGTGCCAGCGCGACGGCGCAGCGCAGTCCGTTCCCGACCGCCATCACCATGCGGCGGTCGAAGCGATCCACGATCATGCCGGCGGGGAGGCCGAAGATCAGCCAGGGCAGGAAGGCGAGTGCGCCCACGAGCGAGATGAGGACCGGGTCGCGCGTCAGCGTCGTGGCGATGAGCGGAACGGCCGTGCGCCCGATCCCGTCGGCGAGCCCGCTGAAGGCGGCGGCCGTCCAGAGCTTGCCGAAGTCGCGCCCGAGACCTTTCGGTCGCGGCGCGGGCGCGGCGGGGGCGGCTGTCGATGCGTCCGCGGTCATCGCGGAAGGAGTCCCGAGTGCGCTGCGGCGCTGGCGTCGCGGCGGCGCTCGATCGCGACATCGGCCGCGGACGCGGACGGTCGCCCGGCGGAGCTGCGACGTCGTCGTTCCATGCGGGCGACGGCGAGTGTCTCCAGTGCCCGGGACGAGCCGAGCAGGAGTCGCTCCACGGCGGTGGGCGCGCCCAGGACGGTGCGGTGCGCGGAGGTGCGTGCGCTGACTGCGGTCATTTGCGTGGTCCTTCCTCTGGCAAGACGAACACGTCGGCCCTGATGGTGGCGGGTCTTACGCCCTCGCCGGTCTGATCCCGGTACTTGTCGACGGCCTCGTCGATCAGCGACTGCATGCGGCCGGTGAGCTCTCGCAGCTGCTCGTTCGTCATCCGGACGTTCGCTGTCGAGATCATCGAGTTGTCTTCGAGGTCGTCGACGCTCTGCATGCTGTCGGCGACGAACCTCATCAGCTGCTGGTGACGCCGGTTGAGATATTCGGTCATGACGACCTGAGATGCTGCGCGACCGGCAGGGGTCTTGAGGGCTTCGGGGTTGCCGAACGAGACGCCGCCCTTCGGTCGCTCCCACCAGCGCTCCCTCGCCGACCCGCGGTCGTCGACCTCGCGGATGAGGTCGTGCTTGGCGAGGGCGCGGAGGTGATAGCTCGTGGACCCCGACGACTCACCCGTCATGGCGGCCAGCGTGCTCGCCGTCTGCGGACCGTACTGCGACAGGATGTCGTAGATCTCGATCCGGAGCGGGTGGGCCAGGGCCCGCAGTGCGCCGGTGTCGAGCATGCGGTCGTCGCGACCGGGCCGCGGGGCCTCGGTTCCGTCGATCTCTTCGCTCATGTTTACAAAGATAGCTTTGCAAGCCGAATATTGCAAGCATTTCTTTGCAACATCTTCTTTGCGGTCATGAAGAAGGCCGTTACGCTGAAGGAATGACGGATGCCTCCACGAACCCGCTGCTCGCCCCGCGTACCCTCCCCTTCCAGCTCCCCCCGTACGCGGACATCAGGCCGGACCACTATCTGCCGGCGTTCGAGCAGGCGTTCACCGAGCATCTCGCCGAGGTCGCGAACATCACCCGGGTCAGGTCGATGCCGACGTTCGAGAACACGATGGTCTCCCTCGAAGAGAGCGGCCGCCTGCTGAACGATGTCGCCCGGACGTTCTACACGGTCTCGTCGGCGGACGCGACCGACGAGATCCAGGCGATCGAGGAGACCCTCGCTCCGCTCATGGCGGCGCACCAGGACGCCATCCAGCTCGACGGTGCCCTGTACTGGCGCGTGAAGACGCTGCACGATCAGCTCGATGTGCTCGAGCTCGACGCCGAGCAGCGCTACCTCGTCGAGCGGCGCTTCCGCGAGATGACCCACGCGGGCGCGGCACTGGACGACGCGGCGAAGGAACGCCTGACTGCGCTCAACACGCGTCTGTCGACCCTCACGACGACGTTCGAGAAGAACCTCCTCGCCGACACGAACGACCTCGCCGTCGTGTTCCATGACGCCGCCGAGCTGGACGGGCTGACGGCGGGCGAGCTCTCCGCGGCGGCCCAGGCCGCGACGGATCGCGGACTCGACGGATCTTTCGTCGTGACACTCACGCTGTTCACGGGGCATCCGTATCTCTCGAGCCTGACCCGTCGAGACGCGCGCAAGCGGATCATAGACGCGTCGCGGTCGCGTGGCATCCGCGGCAACCAGAACGACAATCGCGCCGTGCTCCTCGAGATCGTCCGGCTGCGCGCCGAGCGGGCGGCTCTCCTCGGATACGAGTCGCACGCCGCGTACGTCACCTCGGACGAGACGGCCGGCTCCCCCGGCGCGGTCCACGACCTCCTGCGCCGGCTCGCCGGACCGGCAGCCCGGAATGCGGCTCGTGAGCAGGCGGCGCTTCAGGCCATCGTGGATGCGGAGCCCGAGCCGTTCCCGCTCGAAGCGCACGACTGGGCCTTCTACACGGAGAAGGTGCGCGCGGCCGAGTACGACCTCGATCGCGCCGCGCTGCGGCCCTGGTTCGAGGCCGAGCGGGTCCTTCAGGACGGCGTGTTCCATGCCGCTCACGCGCTCTACGGTGTCTCGTTCCGGGAGCGCACCGATCTGATCGCCTACCACCCGGATGCCCGGGTGTTCGAGGTCCGCAACGAGGACGGCAGCGAACTCGGCCTGTTCGTCCTCGACCTGTACACGCGTGACACCAAGCGCGGCGGCGCGTGGATGAACTCGATCGTCGAGCAGTCCCGTCTGCGCGGCACCGCCCCGGTCGTCGTGAACAACCTCAACGTCTCGAAGCCCGCCGCCGGGCAGCCGACTCTGCTCACTCTGGACGAGGTCACGACCTTGTTCCACGAGTTCGGTCACGCGCTGCACGGCCTGTTCGCGACCGTCACCTACCCTCACTTCGCGGGCACGGCGGTCTTCCGTGACTTCGTCGAGTTCCCCAGTCAGGTGAACGAGATGTGGATCTACTGGCCCGAGGTGCTCGACCACTACGCACGCCACATCGAGACCGGCGAACCGCTGCCTGCGGACGTCGTGGAGAAGCTCCGCGCGTCCGAGACCTTCAACCAGGGCTTCGCGACGAGCGAGTACCTCGCCGCGTCGTGGCTCGACCAGGCGTGGCATTCCCTCTCGGCCGCGGATGCCTCGGCACAGATCGATGTCGCGGCGTTCGAGGCATCGGCCCTCGCCGACATCGGACTGGACGCTCCTGCCGTTCCCACGAGGTACTCTTCGACGTACTTCGCGCACGTCTTCTCGGGCGGCTACAGCGCGGGGTACTACTCCTACATCTGGAGCGAGGTCCTCGACGCCGACACCGTCGAGTGGTTCCGCGAGAACGGCGGCCTCACGCGCGCCAACGGCGAGCGATTCCGCGAGCGACTGCTCGGCGTCGGCGGTTCGAAGAACCCTCTCGAGGCGTACCGCGACTTCCGCGGCCGGGATGCCGACATCCAGCCGCTGCTGGAGAGGCGCGGGCTCACCGACTGACGTCAGGACTCGAGCCCGACCCTACGCACGGGCTCCGACATGCGGGCTCACGGTGCGGCGCTCCTCCGCCCGGTTCGGAGGACGAGCCACAGGACGGCGCCGACGATCAGTCCCCAGAACGCCGAGCCGAGACCAGCGACCACGATTCCGGATGCCACCACGAGGAACGTGCCGATGGCGACGATTCGCCCACGGGGATCTTCCAGCGCGCCCGTGACGGCGGTGATGAGCGCGCCGAGAAGAGCGAGCCCCGCCACGGATTCGATCAGGATGGGCGGGCTGGCCGAGACGAGTGCGCCTGCGATTCCGGCACCGAGGCCGAGCAGGATGTAGCAGGTTCCCGCCGTCACCGTCGCGACCCACCGGCGATCCTTCGCCGTGTGCGGATCGCCGACCATGATGGCCGCCGAGAGGGCGGAGAGATTGATGGTCTGCGCGCCGAACGGAGCGATCACGGCACTGCCGACACCGGTCGCCGTCAGGATCGACCGCGCGGGCACCGGCTCGTAGCCGAACGTCCGCAGAACGGTGAAGCCCGGGATGTTCTGGCCCGCCATCGTCACGAGGTAGAGCGGGACGGCGAGTGACACGATGACGAGGGGGTCGAAGACGGGGGTCGTCCAGACGAATGTCGGAGCGAGGCGCGCGCCGCGCGTCCAGTCCGGACCCGCCGCCACGACGACGGCGATCGCGGTCGCGACGACCGCTGCCGGCACTGCCCACCGCGGGGCGAGGCGGGACAGCACCAGCCAGACGACGATCGCGGGGAGCGCGAGGAGCGGCAGCTGCACCGCGGCCGTCACCGGGGCGATGCAGATGGGGAAGAGGATGCCGGCGAGCATCGCGCCGGCGATCGGAGTGGGGATCCTCGTCATCGTCCGCGCGAGCCACGGCCAGAGGCCGGTGATCGCCAGGAGGATGCCGGCGACGATGAAGGCCGCGATCGCGACCCCGAAGTCGTGGGTCATGGCTCCGGCCGTGACGAGCACCGCCGACCCGGGCGTCGACCACGCGACCGAGATCGGCAGGCGGTACGTCAGCGAGAGGGCGATCGCGATGGAGCCCTGCACGACGCACAGCACGAGAAGGCCGGATGCCGCCTGCGCGGAGTCGGCCCCCACCGCTCGCGAGCCCGCGATGACGAGCGCGAACGAAGAAGCGAAGCCGGTGAGCGAGCCGACCAGCCCCGCAATGATCGGATGGATCAGCGCACCGCGGGCGGCCGGGGCCGTCGGGGGTGCCTGGTTCACTCGATCAGGCGCTCTTGCGCTTCTGACGGAACACGAGCGTCGGGGCGGCACCCTCGTCGACGGCGGCGCGAGTCACGATGACCTTGTCGACGTCCTCCGTCGACGGGATCTCGAACATGATCGGCCCGAGTACGTCCTCGAGGATGGCGCGAAGCCCGCGGGCACCCGTCTTCCGCAGCACGGCCAGGTCGGCGATCGCCTCGAGGGCGTCGCGCTCGAACTCGAGCTCGACGTCGTCGATCTCGAACATCCGCTGATACTGCTTGACGAGGGCGTTCTTCGGCTCGGTCAGGATCTCCATGAGAGCCTCCTGGTCGAGCGGTGCCACCGACGCCACGACCGGGAGCCGGCCGATGAACTCCGGGATGAGCCCGAACTTGTGGAGGTCCTCCGGCTGCACCTCGCTGAACAGCGTCAGGTCGTCGCCCTTGTTGTGGAGCGGCGCCCCGAAGCCGACGCCGTGCTTGCCCACGCGGGAGGAGATGATCTCCTCCAGCCCGGCGAAGGCGCCCGCCACGATGAACAGCACGTTGGTCGTGTCGATCTGGATGAACTCCTGATGCGGGTGCTTGCGGCCGCCCTGCGGCGGGACGGACGCGACCGTGCCCTCGAGGATCTTCAGCAACGCCTGCTGCACACCTTCACCCGAGACGTCGCGGGTGATCGACGGGTTCTCGGCCTTGCGTGCGATCTTGTCGACCTCATCGATGTAGATGATCCCGGTCTCCGCCCGCTTCGTGTCGAAGTCGGCCGCCTGCAGCAGCTTGAGCAGGATGTTCTCGACGTCCTCGCCGACGTAGCCGGCCTCGGTCAGCGCGGTGGCATCCGCAACAGCGAACGGCACATTGAGACGCTTCGCGAGCGTCTGCGCGAGGTAGGTCTTGCCGCAGCCGGTGGGGCCGAGCAGCAGGATGTTGCTCTTCGCGATCTCGATCTCGTCGGCCCGCTGCTCGGCGGACTGGATCGTGCCGTGCGCGCGGACGCGCTTGTAGTGGTTGTAGACGGCGACGGACAGGGCCCGCTTCGCGTCGTTCTGCCCGACGACGTACTCCTCGAGGAAGGCGTAGATCTCGCGCGGCTTGGGCAGGTCGAAGTCGGACACGACGCCGGAGCCGGACTCGGCCATGCGCTCTTCGATGATCTCGTTGCACAGCTCGACGCATTCGTCGCAGATGTAGACCCCGGGGCCGGCGATCAGCTGCTGCACCTGCTTCTGACTCTTGCCGCAGAAGGAGCACTTGAACAGGTCGGCGCTCTCACCGATGCGTGCCATCAGGCTCTCCTTCTCGTCACCGCGCCGTGATCCCCGCGCCCTTCGAGCCTAACCGCTGGCACCGACAACAGTCGGGATTGGCACGATGAGGGGCGCGCGATCCGCCATGGGCGGAGAACGATGCCCGGACACGACGGCGCCCCCTCGTCCGATCGGGCGGACGAGGGGGCGCCGGGAGCGTCGCTCTACGAGCCGATCGCCGCCTGACCGCGCTTGCGCGTGGTGAGGACCTGGTCGACGAGACCGTAGACCACGGCCTCCTCGGCCGACAGGATCTTGTCGCGGTCGATGTCCTTGTTCACCTGCTCGGCGGTGCGGCTGGAGTGCTTCGCCAGCGTCTCCTCGAGCCACGTGCGCATGCGCATGATCTCGTTCGCCTGGATCTCGATGTCCGACGCCTGCCCGTGACCGGCCTCGCCCATGGCGGGCTGGTGGATCAGGATGCGGGCGTTGGGGAGGGCGAGACGCTTGCCCGGCGCGCCCGCGGCGAGGAGCACGGCGGCAGCGGATGCCGCCTGGCCGAGCACGACCGTCTGGATCTGCGGCGAGACGTACTGCATCGTGTCGTAGATCGCCGTCATGGCCGTGAACGAGCCGCCGGGCGAGTTGATGTACATGATGATGTCGCGGTCGGGATCCTGGCTCTCGAGCACGAGGAGCTGCGCCATGACGTCGTCTGCGGACGCGTCGTCGACCTGGACACCCAGGAAGATGACGCGGTCCTCGAACAGCTTGTTGTAGGGGTCCTGACGCTTGTAGCCGTATGCGGTGCGCTCCTCGAACTGCGGGAGCACGTAGCGGCTGCCGGGCATCTGCAGTCCCTGGGGAGCTGCGGGAAGGCCGAAGGTGGGGGTGTTCATTCCGGGTTTCTCTCTCTTTCGCCCTCTGCCTCAGGCCGCGGTTCCGCCGCCGCCGACGACGTCGGTGGCCGATTCGCGGATGTGGTCGACGAACCCGTACTCCAGCGCCTCCTGGGCGCTGAACCAGCGGTCGCGGTCGCCGTCCGCGTTGATCTGCTCGACGGTCTTGCCCGTCTGCGCGGCGGTGATCTCGGCGAGGCGCTTCTTCATGTCGAGGATGAGCTGCGCCTGGGTCTGGATGTCGCTCGCCGTCCCGCCGAAGCCGCCGTGCGGCTGGTGCAGCAGGACCCGCGCGTTCGGCGTGATGTAGCGCTTCCCCTTCGTGCCCGCGGTGAGGAGCAGCTGCCCCATCGACGCGGCCATTCCGATGCCCACGGTCACGATGTCGTTCGGGACGAACTGCATCGTGTCGTAGATCGCCATGCCCGCCGTGATCGAGCCACCCGGCGAGTTGACGTAGAGGAAGATGTCCTTCTGGGAATCCTCGGCGGCGAGAAGAAGGATCTTCGCGCAGATCTCGTTTGCGTTGTCGTCCCGCACCTCTGAGCCGAGCCAGATGATGCGGTCTTTCAGCAGCCTGTCGAAGACGCTCGTCGCGACAAGTGGTTCAGCCATTCCTGCTCCTGTTTCGTTGCGTGGCTTCGAATCTACCGGGGTGCCGTGGTCGCCCCGGCCGTGTTCGCCGTGGGCAGAGTCGAGAGACGAGAAGGGGCGGATGCCGCGGCATCCGCCCCTTCTCCGGGCACTCGAGAGCACCTACTCCTTGTCGGCCGCCTTCTTGCGGGCCGGTGCCTTCTTCTTGGGCTTCTCCTCGGCAGCGATGACCGCGTCGGCGTCGGCCGCGGCATCCGCGATGTCCTGCGCCTCGGCGACGGCGCCCTCCTCGGCGGCCTGCTCGCTCTCGACGGAGACGAAGCCGGTGAGGTCGACGGGCTTGCCGTTGGTGTCGACGACGTTGACCCGCCCGAGCGCCACGGCGAGGGCCTTGTTGCGTGCCACCTCGCCGACGAGGACGGGGAGCTGGCCGTTCTGCTGCAGCGCGTCGACGAAGTCCTGCGGCGACATGCCGTACTGGGCTGCCGACTGCACGATGTACTGGGTGAGCTCGTCCTGCGAGACCTCGATCGCGTTCTGCTCGACGATCTTGTCGAGGAGCACCTGCGTGCGGAACTGCTTCTCGCTCGCCTCGGTGACCTCGGCGCGGTGCACGTCGTCCTCGAGGCGGCCCTCGGACTCCAGGTGCTGGTGCACCTCGTCCTCGACCAGCTGCGGCGGGACGGGGATGTCCGCCTTGGCGAGCAGCTCCTCGACGAGCTTGTCGCGCGCGGCGGCGCCCTGCGTGAACACGGACTGCTGACCGACGCGCTCGGCGAGGCTGTCGCGGAGTTCGGCGATCGTGTCGAACTCGCTCGCGATCTGAGCGAAGTCGTCGTCCGCCTCGGGGAGCTCGCGCTCCTTGACGGCCTTGACGGTGACGGAGACCTCGGCCTCCTCGCCGGCGTGGTCGCCGCCGATGAGCTTGGAGCGGAACGTCGTGTCCTCCCCCGCGGTCAGCGACTCGATGGCCTCGTCGATGCCCTCGAGCAGCTCGCCGGAGCCGACCTCGTAGGAGATGCCCTCGGCGCGGTCGATCTCGGCGTCCTCGATCGTCGCGACCAGGTCGAGCTCGACGAAGTCGCCGGTCTTGGCGGGGCGGTCAACCGTGATGAGGGTGCCGAAGCGCCCGCGCAGGCGCTCGAGCTCGGCCTCGACGGCCTCCGTGTCGACGTCGATCGCGTCGACCGTGATGGTGGTGCCCTCGTACGCGGGCAGCTCGAAGTCGGGGCGGACGTCGACCTCGACCTCGACCTTGAGGTCGCCCGAGAAGTCCTTGTCGCTCGGCCACTCGATCACATCGGCGCTGGGGCGGCCGACGGTGCGCACCTCGTGCGCCTCCACCGCCTCGCGGAAGAACCGGTCGAGGCCCTCGTTCACGGCGTGCTCGATGACCGCGCCGCGGCCGACGCGCTGGTCGATGATCGGCGCGGGCACCTTGCCCTTGCGGAAGCCCGGAACCTGCACGTCCTCGGCGATGTGCTCGTAGGCGTGCGCGATGCTGGGCTTGAGCTCCTCGGGCGTGACCGTGATGTGCAGCTTCACGCGCGTGGGGCTGAGCTTCTCGATGGTGCTGGTGACCATGCCTTTTCGTTCTCCTCTGATTTCCGCGTGCGAACGCGGCGGCTGAAGGTTGGGGTCTGCGGGGCCGTGACGTCGGGGCGACAGGATTTGAACCTGCGGCCTCCCGCTCCCAAAGCGGGCGCTCTACCAAGCTGAGCTACGCCCCGGGCGCGCACTCGAATGCGCCGAAACGGCCTGGGAAAGTCTAGCCGACCCGGACCGAGCGTTTCGTGAGCCCCCCGAGGCGTCCACTACACTGTCGAAGGCGCGATCTTCGCGTTCGGGGATGTAGCTCAATGGTAGAGCCTCAGTCTTCCAAACTGATGGTGCGGGTTCGATTCCCGTCATCCCCTCCCAGTCACCGCAAGGGATCCCGGCTCACCGCCGGAGAGACCGAAACGGGAATCCCGGCCAGAACCCGTCCCCGCTATGCTCTGGCCATGAGCCTGCCCACGGCGTACCTCAATGTCTTCAAGAACGCAGGAGACATCCTCCAGGCGATCCAGGCAGCGCAGGCACCGCCGCGCTTCACTCAGAAGTTTCTCGAAGGTATCGGCTTTCCGAGCAGCAACGACCGGACGATGATCAACGTCCTGAAGGCGCTCGGCTTTCTCGACGACTCCGGCGTACCCACTCGGCGATACCACGAGTACCTTGATCAAACCCAGTCCGCCCTGGTCCTGGCCGAGGGTATGCGTGAAGCATACGGAGATCTGTTCCGCGTAAACAAGGCGGCTCAGAACATGACTCAGAGCGATGTTAAGAACAAGATGAGGACGCTTTCCGAGGGTCAGTTCACTGACCGAGTGCTCACGCAGATGGCTGGTACCTTCACCACTCTCGCCAAGCTCGCCGACTTTGACGGGGAGCGTGCCGAGGCGCCTGAGTCGCCGAACGAGGAAGAGGACGAAGCGCCCGTCCCAGATGCCGCTCCGGCTGCTCCTCGGGTACCGCAGTCATCGAAGCCTGTCATCGGTGGTCTGGTTTACAACATCAATATCCATCTGCCCGAGTCTCGCGATCCGGCGGTATACGACGCGCTGTTTCGAGCACTTCGCGAGCACTTGAGCTGATGGAACTTAGCCTTTACGAGTTTGTCTTTCGCGGACAACTGGCTGACCAGGCGCTCGACGCGACAGGTCGGTCAGCTTACGCTTCGCAAGGGCTCAATCGCGAAGACGTCGCAGCCGCCCTCAGCCTCGAACTGTTCGATAAGGAGATGCTCGACTCCGCACTTCTGATGTCAATCGTCTATGCGGCTATCGCAGCGTTTGAGCACTCGGCGAGAACGTTTGTCTCTCGTGTCCTTCTAGATCAGTACGCCGAGGATTGGTGGGAGGAAGGCGTCTCCGAGAAGATCAGGAAGTTTGCCGAGGATCGACGAGACGATGAGCTCAAGACGAAGTGGCACGGGTTTCGCGGTGACGATCTCCTTAGCTACACCGACCTGAAACAACTCTCGAGTATCATCCAGCAGAACCTCACATTGTTTGAGCCCTACATACGGACGCTCGATTGGGTGAAGTCGATCTTTGATCCGATCGAGCGATCGCGCAACGTCATTATGCACAGCGGAACGCTGGCGATGCCGGACGTTGAGCGCGTCGGCATACTGATGCGCGACTGGAACAAGCAGGTCGGCCTCTAGGTCGTGCCCGGCGATCGGCTAATCGGCGCGTGACCCTTCACATCTCTCTAGCTACGCAGGCTTTTGTCGTGCAGGCAGGCGACCGCCTGGTGACCGTGGGGAGCAACCCTTGGGATTCCGATGCCAACAAGACGATCGTCGTCGAAGCGCGCAACGGTCGTGCGGTGATCGGGTACGCGGGTCTCGCGCATGTCCGCGGTGAGCCGACCGGAGAATGGCTCACCCGGAAGATCACCGGCTCCGTCTCGCCACACGAGTGGAACCAATTCGGCGGCGGCCCACAGATTCACCTTGGCGACATCCGCGACAGGATCATCGCGGGTCTGCAAAATGAACTGCCCCTCGGCCAGAGGACTCGCCCTAGGTACGGACTAGAAGTCTTGATCAGTGGCTGGAGTTATCCGCGCATTTGGCGCCGGGGTAGGCCCGCTGCTTGTTGGTCATGGACGATAACTCACAGCGGGAATCCTCGCGCTCGATGCCAGATCCGCCGGTCCCAGCGCTTCCGTTTTGCCGATCCGAGCAGGACCTGGCAGTACAGCGCAATCGGGCGCGACGACCTGGTCGATCTGCCTACACTGCACAAGAAGCTAGCCGTCCCAGGAACGCACATCACCCCGGATGTGGCGGAGCAAGCCCTCGTCGAGGCGATCCGCGAGGCCGCACATATGCCCCGCAGCGGTGTGGGGACGGACGTCATGAGCGTCTATCTCAATCCACTGCCGTGGAAGTTTCGTCAGCACGCACGGTACTTCCGCGATCTGACCGTAAAGGATATTCGACTGGGCTATGCCCCGGCGATCGTCGCACCGACAGGGATCTTTCCACCCCAGCGCATGACAAGGAGCGGAGGCCACGCTTTCGTCTTCAACGGCGAGACTCCGTACGAGTTCCAGTACGACATGGAGACGGTTCCGCCGTGGCCCGATACGCCAGGGGTTCAAAGCTTTGGACCCGTCATGGGGAAACCCTGGCGCTAGCCCTGGGCCGCAAACCGCTCGAACTGGACGGTCTGGTCGGTGTAGTCCGTGGGGTAGAGATGACCGTAAATCGTGTCTGTGGTGTTGACCGAGGCGTGCCCCATCCATCGGCTGACCTGGTACGGCTTGAAGTCGGCGGCGAGCATCAGCGAGGCGTAGGTGTGGCGCAGGTCGTGCAACCGGATCGCGGCGGGCAATCCCAGTCGGATCGCCGCAGGTCGCAAGCTGCAGCGCAGCAGTGATCGGGACTGCTGAGGGTCTTGGTGACTCTTCGCACTAGGCCGCGGACGCGGCCGGTGTGGTCATGATGGCTTCGAACTCGATGGGCGTCAACTTGCCCAGGACGCGCTGCCGGCGACGGCGGTGGTAGGTCCGTTCGATCCAGGTCACGATCGCGAGGCGGAGGTCGTCGCGGGTCGCCCAGCGGCGGCTGTTGAGCACGTTCTTCTGGAGCAGTGCGAAGAACGATTCCATGGCCGCGTTGTCACCGGCAGCGCCGACGCGACCCATCGATCCGACGAGCCCGGTCCTGTCGAGTTCGGCCTGGAAGCGCCGTGAACGAAACTGGCTTCCCCTGTCGCTGTGAACGGTCGTGCCGGTCGGGTTGCGCCGTTGGATCGCCATCCGCAAAGCGGAGACGGCCAGCTCGGAGGTCATCCGCTCGTTGATCGAGTACCCGACGATCCGGTTCGACCAAACGTCCTTCACCGCGCACAGATAGACCTTGCCCTCGCCGGTCGGATGCTCAGAGATGTCAGTGAGCCAGAGCCGGTTAGGGCCGGCCGCGGTGAACTCGCGCCGGACGAGATCGTCGCGAACGGGAGGTCCGACGAGGCGCCCCTTGCCGCGCCGCTTGCGGACGAACGCGCTGAAGATCTCGTTCTCCGAACACACCCGCCACACCCGCCTCTCCGATGCAGTGAACCCCGCCTCAGCGAGCTCGTCGGCGATGAACCGGTACCCGAACGCGGGATCGTCGGCATGCACGTCGATCGCCGCGTTGATCAGGTGCGCATCATCCCAGTCCCGGCGCGAGACAGGATCCTCCAGCCACCGGGTAGTAGGGCTGTTTCGCGAACTTCAGCACCCGACACGTCACCGCGACGGGGACACCGTCGGCGGCGAGTTCACTCACGAGCGGGTAGAGCCTTTTGGGCCGGACAGGTTTGCCTGCGACAGATACGCCGCCGCTCGGCGAAGAATCTCGACCTCCTGCTCGAGGAGCTTCACGCGCTTGCGCAGCTCACGGTTCTCGGCCGCTTCGCTCGAGCTGACACCGGGCCGCCGGCCCCCGTCGACCTCGCGATCTTCACCCATCGCTGCACGCACGACTCCGAGATCCCGAAGTCGTTCGCGATCTGAGCAAACGACGACTCCCGTTTCAGCGCGATCGCAACGACGTCGTCCCGGAACTCCTTAGGGAACGGCTTAGGCATGATGACATCCTTCCAGCGGTGATGAATCACCACAGATCAGGAGTCACCCAAACCCTCAGCAGTCCCCTCTGTTGCTGACTGTCAGTGGCGGCAGGAGGCCTCTCGCGGCGGCGCAGGCGCGAGCCACGATTAGTGATGGGTCCACGATCTCTCCGCTCGCGATTGCGGCGTCCAGTTCAGTCAGCCTCACGCGGGCTTGGTTCACCTGTTCCGCCGGGTCAGAGGTGTCGATGGTTCCTGTCGCTGTGCCGGCGTCACAGAGGAAGAGATGGGTGGGCCAAGCTGCGCGTCCGGGGTTCATGTAAAAGGTGTGTAGTGGTGTCAGCTCGTTCGGGATGAGTCCGAGCTCCTCCTCCAGTTCACGACTTGCCGCGGCCTCCGGAGTCTCATTCTCATCACCGGCGCCGCCGGGGAGATCGTAGATCCACCGGTCGAGGGGATACCGGTATTGACGAGTCAGGACCACGTGCTCGTCGTCGACGACGAGCGTCGCGACAGCGAACGGGATACTCTCGTCCACCTCGTAGTTTGATCGCGTTCCGTCGCCAAGCACGACGGAGTGATCGACCAGGCGAACCCGCCCCGCATAGACTTCTGCGCGCCCCACCGTCTCCCACCCGTGCTCTGTCGCACCGTTCACAGAGCCACCATACGGGCAGACCTTCAGCTCGGCGGCGAACCTGCACGTGGGGCAGCCCTCCGAGCGGGTCACCAGCGGCTCTAGAAGCACCTGCTACGCCGCTTGCCGGTCGGCTGCAGCTTCAGCGCTCGGCGACGGCAGTGCGGCCCCCTCCATCAATACGTCGCCGGTCTTGATCTGCGCCGCCACTTCCAAACTGATGGTGCGGTTCGCTGATGGTGCAGGTTCGACTCCCGTCATCCCCTCCACATACTGGAGTTTCACGGCGTGCCCAGCGCCCGGGGACTCCGCGAAGTGGATCCGACAGTTTCCACAGCTTACGCTAGAGATCGAACATAGCTTCGACACTCGTGAGAGGATTGCGGTATGGACGGAGCCGCACTGATCGACGAGGGCACAGCCACGGGTGCCTTGTCGGCCCTTGTCGATGATCTGGTCGCGACGCGCGCGATGATGGGCGCGCTTCAGGCTCACGAAATGAATGTGCTCGCGGCGGCGGCTCTCGTTGCGGAGCTCTCGCGGGTTCCATCGACGTCGAGCCGGGAGGCGGAACTCCCGCTCCGCTCGGTGTCCGCCGAGATCGGCGCCGCTCTGAGAGTGAGCGACCGGTCGGTGCAGCGTCAGCTCACAGATGCGACCCTGCTCACGTCGCGATTCCCCCGCACGCTCGAGGCGCTGCGCGATGGTCGCATCAGCCGGGCGCACGCGACCGTCATAGTGGATGCAGCGGTGCATCTGGACGACCGCGATGCCCGGTCCGCCTATGAAGCGAACGTCATTCCCTATGCGGAGGTGGAGTCGGCGACTCGGCTGAAGTCGATCGCGCGCGTGCGCGCCGAACAGGTCGCGCCGTCCTCATTGCCGGAGAGACACGGTCGAGCGCGAGGACGGAGACACGTCAGGGTCGTCGACGTCGACGATGGCATGTGCGAACTCGTCGCTCTCCTCCCTGCAATGATCGGCCACGGTGTGCACGATCGGCTCACTGCACTCGCGCATGAAGTCCGTCGAGCAGCTGACTCAAGCCGCGGGTCTGACAGATCTTCGAGCGCAGATGCGCCCGCGGAGCGCGGGAATGCTCGATCAGGCGGAGCGTCGTGCGGCCCGGCCGATGAGCCTCCCGCTCGGGATGATCGGTCGATGGATGAGCTGCGCGCGGATCTCCTGGCTGACCTCTTGCTCGCCGCGGATCCCATCGCTCACAACGTGCCCACGGGATCGGGAGCGGTGCGTGCCACGGTCCAGATCACGATCCCGGCGCTCACACTGCTCGGCCGCGGAACCGATCCGGCCGATCTTGCGGGTTACGGTCCGATCGATGCGGAGACGGCGCGGGGTCTGGCCGGGCACGCGCCTGGCTGGGATCGCGTGCTCACCCATCCCGTCAGTGGCTGCGTGCTTGCCGTTGACCGATATCGCCCGTCCGAGCACATCAGACGCGCGCTGCGCGTCCGCGACCGACACTGCCGCTTCGTCGGGTGCCGCCAGCCGGTCCATCGCTGCGACCTCGACCATAGTCAGGATGCCGCGAAGGGTGGGACGACGGATGCGTGGAACCTCGCCCACCTCTGCCGCCGCCACCACATTCTCAAACACCACACCCGGTGGCGGGTGACGCAGCTGCCCGACGGGGTGCTGGAGTGGGTGAGCCCGACAGGGCGCGTCTACCGAGACGTGCCCGTGACGAGTGTCGCCTTCCGTCCCGCGGGCGACGCGTGGCTGGACAACGATCCGAGTCGGGACCCCGATCCGCCGCCGTTCTGAGGCAGTGGCGACCTCGGTCATCCGAAGTTCGAAGCGCGCGCCGCCCATCGAACCCCGTCCCGGGAGCTCCGGAGGGGTCCGCTCCCGAACGCCGCTGGGGCGCAGGCGCCCTCCATCGGTCGGTCCGGCCCATCAGCGCGGTGGCGCTCATCCGGGTGACGATCAATCTTGTCTGGGTTATCCGGACCTGGGATCGACACCCGTCGAGACCACCGCGAGGCCAGCCATGGCCACTGGACCGCGCGCGCTGGGCGTCACCCCTCGAGAATGGCGACGAACGACGTCGGAAGCACCACATTCGGCGGCGTTCCCTCGAAGAACCCGGCCACCTGATCCGGCTCGTACCCCGCGATCCCGCACCCGACCTCGGTGACGAGGAACACCAACTCCGGATGACCGTGCGCGAACGCCACGAACCGTCGCGTCTGCTCCTCGAACACGGCGAGACCCGACATCGTGTCGATGCCGTAAGACTGGCCCTGAAGACCCTCCGACTGCCCCCAGACCGCCCCGAACCGGCGATAGGCGAACAGGGCCGCTCCCCCGCCGTGCGCCCCCGACGCGTTGGACCCGAAGACGAAGACCTCGCCCTGCTCGAGCTTCTCGATCCGCATGTCAGGCGTCCGCGGCATCCTGATGCGCGATCGTGAGCGCGCGGTACGTTGCGGCGTTGCGCAGGAGGCGCGCCCGTTCCTCGTCCGACAGCTCCCGCCGCACCTTCGCGGGAACGCCCGCGACGAGCGACCCGGGCGGAACCACCGTGCCCTCGAGCACGACCGCTCCCCCCGCCACGAGACTGCCCGCGCCGATGACCGCGCCGGAGAGGACGACGCTCCCCATGCCGATCAGCGACCCGTCGCCGATCGTGCAGCCGTGGACGACGGCGTTGTGACCGACCGATACATCCTCACCGATGACCACAGGCGAGCCGGCGTCCACGTGCACGGAGACGTTGTCCTGCAGGTTGCTGCCGCGGCCGACGTCGATCCTGTCGCCGTCGCCTCTCAGCACAGCGTTGTACCAGACGCTCGCACCCTCGCCGAGCCGCACGTCTCCGATGACCCGCGCGCCCGCCGCGACGAACGCGGTCTCGTCGAGAGATGGGCTCTTGCCCGACACGGACAGGATGGAGGCTCCGGATGCGACGGTCATGATCCGACGATATCGCCGCCGGACACCCTCAGCCCTTGTCGGCCAATGCCTCCTTGATCGCCGCGGTGTACCAGGGCGCGAGCGTATCGGCGAAGGTGACCGTGAGGTGATCCTGGTCCCGGTAGAGGTTCGCGCCGCCGACCACCGGGAAGCACGTCGTCTTGTCGCAGTAGACATCGGTGAAATCGAGCAGCCGCACGCCGGCCATACCGGTGGCCGCGGCCTTCAGCGGGTCGCTCGAGATCAACACGTCCGCCCGCGCTCCGTCGCACGAGCTCTCCGGCTTCGTCCGCAGGCACTTGTTCGGGTCCGTCTCCCAGACGGGGTTGTCGACGACCGTCACGATCTTGGCTCCGCGGTCGATCTCTCGCTTCCACGCGTCGCGGTAGCCCGCGACCGCGGCGTCGTGCGCCGAGGCGTGCCCCACCGATGCGTACGGCGTCGTCGCCAGCGCCGCCGTGAAGATGACGTCCACCTTCTCGGACGCGAGCTTCTGCTCCACGGCCTGCCGCCACTGGGTGCACGCGTCGCCGAACGCACCGGGGGTCGCCAGCGGGGCCGTGCTCCACGGGCACGCGCCCTTGAAGAAGGTCGTCAGACGCCAGCCGTTGTCCTTCGCCATCCGCTCGAAAGTGGAGAGCAGCTGGAACGCGTGACTGTCGCCGATGAGGACGACCCTGGGCGCATCCTTCGCGGTCGAGCCGAACTCGCACGAGACCGGACGGGCGTCGTTGAGCTGCACGAAGCACTGCTCGTCGGAGGGACGATCCACGCCGGCGAACCCCGGCGCCGGCAGGATGGTGCTGCCGAAGTCCTTGCCCGCGCAGCTCGCGTCGAGGACGGAGGCCGCACCGAAGCACTCGGGCGGGTTCTCACGCAGCTGCTGGAGCGACTGCACGCCCTGCTGATACGCCGGCGCGTTGACGGCCCAGGCCGCGCCGGCGGTCCCCGCCACCAGGACCATCGCGGCCAACGAAGACCACAGCGTGACGCGGGCGCGCCGATTGGTGAGGACCTTCCAGCGCCGCACGGGATCCTCGACGAACCGCTTGGTGAGCCAGGCCAGGACGAAGCAGATCGCCAGCAGCGCGACGCGGTGGTAGATCGACAGCCCCCAGAACGGCACGGACGGCGCGATGACGATGAGCGGCCAGTGCCACAGGTAGAGGGAGTACGAGATGTCGCCCGTGAACTGGGCGGGGCGGATGGCGAGGATGCGCGTCGGGTACCACCAGCGATCCGTGTTCGAGGCGGCGATGATCGCAGCCGCACCGAGCGCCGGCAGGAGCGCCGCATACCCGGGGAACGTGGTCTGCCCGTCGAAGCGGAATGCGGTGATCAGAAGCGCCAGGATGCCGCCCCAGCCCAGGAAGAAGCTCCCCCACCGATTGCGGACCCGAAGTGCCGGGATGAGGGCGACCATCGCGCCGAGGCCGAACTCCCACATCCGACCGAACGTGACGAAGTACGCGGGCGCGGGGTTGGTGAGCGTGTACGCGACGCAGAAGACGAACGACACCACGCTCACGACGGCCAGGACCACGACCACCGCGAGCCAGCGGCGTCGCTTCATCCATCGGACGGCGATCCATGCCGCGAGGAGCATGAGCAGCGGCCACATGACGTAGAACTGCTCCTCGAGCGACAGCGACCAGTAGTGCTGCACCGTCGTCGGATTCCCGGTGTGGTTCAGATAGTCGGCTGAGTTGAGCGCCAGCGTCCAGTTCTCGACGTAGAACGTCGACGAGATGATCTCCCTCACCTCGTTGGGGAGGGCCGAGGTCGGCATGAGATAGGGCGACATGACGGCGAGAGCACAGAACAGCAGCACGAGCAGCGACGCGGGCAGGAGCCGCCGCGCGCGCCGGGCCCAGAACTGCCCGAGGCGCACCCCGCCGGTGGCGCTCAGCTCACGCCACAGGTGCGACGTGATGAGGAAGCCGGAGATCACGAAGAAGATGTCGACGCCGACATAGCCGCCGGGAATGCGGGCCGGCCAGAAGTGGTAGAGCACCACGAAGAGGACGGCGATCGCGCGCAGCCCCTGGACGTGCGGGATGAACCGCGATGGCTCGGCATGCTCGGGCGACCGGTCGCGAGGCTCGCGGCGGACCCGGCGCGTGGGAACGTCGAGGTCCTGGGGTCCGAGGTCATGGTCGGCAGAAGGCACCCCTCGACGCTAGCCGCTCCCGCCCAGGAGGCGTGCATCCGGGCCGCGTGCCACGCGGGGTAAGCCCAGCCTTGACTTCCTTGCGGAATGCATCCCGCTGAGTAGCGTTGAGACCACAGCAGGAGAACCTGCCGAGACGGAGGCCAGAGCAATGACCAAGACCCACACCATCCCCGCCGCCGCGGTCGACCCGACGGTCGCCGCCGGCTCCGCCCAGTTCCTCACCCCCGTCGCACTCGGACTCCAGGCCCTCGCCGTCAACGGCAAGCAGGCCCACTGGAACGTCCGCGGCGCGAACTTCATCGCGATCCACGAGCTCCTCGACACGATCGTCGCGCACGCGCAGGACTGGGCGGACCAGGCTGCCGAGCGCGTCGTCGCCCTCGGCCTGCCGATCGACGCCCGCGTCTCGACCGTCGCCGAGAAGGTGCCCGCGACGTCCGTTCCGGCGGGCTTCACGCAATGGGACGACGTCGTTCGTGCGGTGATCTCCGACATCGACCCGGTGCTCGCCGACCTTCAGGCCGCGATCGACGGCCTCGACGAGGTCGACCTCACCAGCCAGGACATCGCCATCGGCATCAAGGAGGGTCTCGAGAAGGACCGCTGGTTCCTCTTCGCGCACCTCGCCGAGTAGAGACGCCCGAACGAGACGCCCCGGTGACATCGTCGCGGGGGCGTCTCGTTCGTGTCGGCACTCAGGCGCGGTGCGTGAGACGACCGCCGAGGAGCGTCGCGACCGCCGCGGTGCCGCGCATGTCCGCGTCGCCGGCAGTGAGCGGGTCGCGGTCGCACACGACCAGGTCCGCGACCGCACCCGGCTCGATGGTCGCCGCAGCGTCTCCCGAGCCACCGTGCGTGGATGCGGCCAGCGCGGTCGCGGCATCGATCGCCTGATCCGGATGCCACGGCTCCCGCCCGTCCCTCGTCCGGTGGACGGCGGCCGCCATCGCGGCCCAGGGATCCAGCGGAGCCACGGGCGCATCCGAGCCGAGCAGCAGCGGCACCCCCGCATCGACGAACGCCCGAAGCGGATAGGGAACCGCCGTCTGCCCGGCCCACAGCGCGTCCGCGACATCACGGTCGTCGACGGCGTGCTCGGGCTGCACGCTGGCGGAGATGCCGAGTCGCGCGAAGCGCGGGATGTCGGCGTGGGCGACGAGCTGTGCATGCTCGATCGAGCCCCACGCACCGCTGAGTGCGAAGGCGTCGAGGGCGTTCGAGTTCGCCACATCGCCGATCGCATGGATCGCGCAGGCGAGCCCGCCGCCGGCGGCCGAGGTCATGAGCGCGACCAGCTCGTCCGGCGGGATGGTGAGCACGCCGTGATCGTGCACGTCGCCCGGATACGCGTGCGAGCACGCCGCGGTCCGCGTGCCCAGCGAGCCGTCCGTGATGACCTTCAACGGCCCGACGTGGACGAGATCGGACGTGACACCGCGGACGGGATCACCGGTCTGGAGTCCTTCGGCGAGCGCCCGCTCGAGATGGTATGGGTAGATGCCGAACTCGATCCGCAGCGCGTCGAAGCCCGTCGAGAGACGGCGTGCCCACGCCTCCTCGTTCCAGGCCATGTCGAGATCCACGATGCCCACCACCCCGCGAGAGGCGGCGGCATCCGCGGCATCCGCCACGAGGCGGTCGGCCATCTCCGGCGGAACGGCGTTCAGCCGGCGGGAGATCTCGAACGCGGGCGCCTCCCGGAGGATCCCGACGCCGTCGGGCTCGTGCCCCTCCCGTCGCAGAGCCGCACTGTTCAGCCACACGCTGTGCACGTCCGCGTTGATCAGGTAGGTCGGCACCTCGCCCGTCTCCGCGTCCAGCATCGCGAGCGTCGGCTCGTCGGCCCACAGCGCATCGCGAAAGCCCGTGCCCACGCGGCGGCCGTCCGACAGTGTGGGCGCATCGGTCATGATGCGGGCCGCGTGCGCATATGACGTCGCATCGTCGAGGAGGCGTCGCTGCGCGACCAGGGCCCACTGGACCGTGTGGACGTGATGGTCCCAGAGTCCAGGGACGAGCCAACCGCCGTCGCCGTCGACCACGCGTCCGCGCACAGGCAATCCGCCGGCGGGGGCGATGTCGACGATCCTGCCGCCGCGCAGGTGAACGTCGACGGGGTCGGCGCCGAACGGATCGATGCGCCCGCCGCCGGTGAGCCGGACGTTCGCGACGACGTCCGCGACGTCCCCGCGGGAGAGCCGTGCGTCAGCCACGGCGTGCGTCGGCCATCGCCTCGTGGGCACGGCGCATCTCGGCTGCGAGCACGGGATCGGCGTACGGTCCGGTGCCGGAGAGCTCGGCGATGATCGTCTCGACGACGTCGGGAGTCTTGTTCTGACTGAGCTTGCGCTTCGCGGCGACCTTGGTGGGAGTAAGGCGGAAACCGACGGTTCCCCGCTCCAGCCGCTCCACGAACTCCGTCGTGTTCGGACGCTCCCACATGAGGCGCGGGTCCTCCCTGCGGCTCTCGAAGTGTGCGACCAGGCGGTCGAGGACGCGGAGGTTCTCCTCCGGGCTCAGCAGCTCCGGGACGCCGGTGAGGTGGGCGGAGACGAAGTTCCAGGTGGGCACTGCCGCGACATCCCCGTACCAGGCGGGCGAGACGTAGCCGTGCGGCCCCTGGACGACCACCATCATCTCGCGCTCACCGAGGCCGTGGATCGCGTCGTCCGGCTTGCCGACGTGCCCCACGATCGTGAGGTCCTCCCGCTCGTCGTCGAGGAGCACCGCGTAGTGCGAGGCGACGAGTCCCGCGTCGGTCGCGCTGACCAGTGTCGTCCACGGGTTCCGCGCGATGAGTCGTCGGATCTCCGCGACGTCGGTCATCGCGAAGCTGGGGTTCTGTCGCATGCGAACAGCCTACGAGCCGCTCAGGCCTGACACTGCGGGCACCAGTAGAGCTTCCGTCCGGCCGCCTCCTCGACCACGATCGACGTCCCGCACAGCCGGCACGGGAGTCCGGCGCGGTGATACACCCAGTGCCGATCGTCGCGGCTGGCCATCGCCTTCCGGTAGTCGTCAGGCGAAAGGCCGTCCATGGTCATCATCTGGCCGGTCTCGACGCCGATGCGCAGCAGCCGAGACCAGTCCCGCCAGATCTCGCGGACGAGTTCCTCCGGCACGTCGCGGCCCGGCGTATGCGGATTGAGGCGTGCCCGGTAGAGGAGCTCCGCACGATAGACGTTGCCGATGCCGCTCACCACGTTCTGATCCATGAGGAGCAGTCCGATCGCGGTCGGCTTCCGTCGCACGACGGCGGTGAAGCGCTCCTCCCCCTCCTGCGGGTCGTCGACCAGCGGATCGGGTCCGAGCTTGCGCACCGTCGCGAGCATCTCCTCCGGGGTCTGAAGCTCGCACGCGGTGGGACCGCGCAGGTCGGCACAGGTCACGTCGGTCAGGAGGCGGAGGCGGACCTGGCCGACGACCGGCGGAGGCCACTGCTCGCTCTCGTCGCCCAGACCGGTCGTCTGCTCCGACATGCGGACGTGCACCCGCGCGCGACGCGGCGCCCCGATCGACCTGAGCGAGTTCTCCCCCGCGTCATCCATGATCGAGGGCTCGTCCACGAGCGTGCCGCGCTGATTGGTCTGGCCCATGCGGCCGTTCGCGGACGCGATCGTCGGATCGACGAGGATCTCCCCCGCGAAGTCCCACGCGCCGTACATGCCGAGATGCACCCGCAGCCACAGCTCGTCGTCGAACTCGAGGAACATCTGCTTGCCGACGGCGCGGACATCGGTCGCGGTCCGGCCGTCGAGGACGGCGGCACCCTCCGCGAAACGTCCCTGCGGGCTGGAGGCGTGCACCTCGCGACCGACGACGTTGCGTTCGAACTGGCGCGCGATCCGGTGGACGGAGTGCCCTTCCGGCATCAGCCGGCTTCGGGATCGAACGAGCTCGACTCGTCGGCGAGCACATCCGGCGTCGGGGCCGTCGCGCGTGGGTCGGGCAGCAGCGTGCCGTCTTCTTCGAACGCGCGGATCTGCGCGATCCGTCGTACGTGCCGCTCTTCGTTCGAGAACGGCGTCGCGATGAACCGGTCGATGAACGCCGCAGCCTCCTCGAAGGTGTGCTGCCGCGCCCCGATCGCGATGACGTTGGCGTCGTTGTGCTCGCGGGCGAGCTCGGCCGTCGCGATGCTCCAGACGAGCGCCGCGCGGATGCCGGTCACCTTGTTCGCCGCGATCTGCTCGCCGTTGCCCGAGCCGCCGAACACGACGCCGAGCGTCTCGATGCCGGCCTCCTGGTCGCGGATGACGGCCTGCGCGGCGCGGATGCAGAACGCCGGATAGTCGTCGACCGGGTCGTATTCGATCGGGCCGTGGTCGACGATCTCGTGACCTTGGCCGGCGAGGTGATGCTGAAGCTGCGTGGAGAACTCGAGGCCTGCGTGGTCGGTCGCGATGTGGATGCGCATGGGACCAATCCTAGGGAGGGGTCAGGGCGCCAGGCCGGCCGCGGCGGGCTTGAATCCGGCGCGGACGTTCTCGCAGCAGCCGGGTCGGCAGACATCGAACCACGGCCCGAGCGCAGTCTCGTGCGGTCGATCCACCGCCGCGACGCCGCGCAGCCGCTCTTCGACGAGGTCGACCAGACCGGAGACGAATGCCGGATCGATGCCGGGGGTCGGCGTGCGCACCGCGCGGAGCCCGGCGTCCGCCGCGGCATCCATCGCTTCGGTGTCGAGATCCCAGAGCACCTCCATGTGGTCGCTGACGAATCCGAGCGGCACGATCGCGACCGCCGACGCGCCGTGCGCGGGGAGCCCGGCGATCACGTCGCACACGTCGGGCTCGAGCCACGGCTGCGAGGGCGGACCCGAGCGGGACTGGTAGACCAGCTCCCAGGGAACCTCCCCGGCACCAGGCACGGATGCCGCGACCGCCGCCATCACGACCTCCGCCACGGCGAGATGCTGCGCGGCGTAGGCGCCGCCCTCGCCGAGGTCGCGGTGTCGTTCGTCGCCCTCGCGCGGGCCGGAGCGCTCGGCGTCGGCGGTGGGGATGCTGTGCGTGGAGAACAAGACCCGGATCTCGGTCGGGGCGATGCCGTCGGCGAGGAAGCCCGCGACCGCATCCCGCACCCCGTCCACGAACGGCTGCACGAACCCGGGATGGTCGAAGAACTGGCGCACCTTGTCGATCGTCACCGATCCGGAGAGACCCGTGTCGGTCAGGACCCGCGCGAAATCCTCGCGATACTGCCGGCAGCTGGAGAACGAGCTGTAGGCGCTCGTCGCGAGCGCGAGGAGGGTCGTGCGCTCCTCCGACGCGGCCTGCCGCACCGCGTCGTCGAGGTAGGGCGCCCAGTTGCGGTTGCCCCAGAACACCGGCAGATCGAGGCCACGACGGGCGAGCTCGCTCTCGAGCGCCGCCTTCAGCGCGCGGTTCTGCGCGTTGATCGGACTCACGCCTCCGAAGTGACGGTAGTGGTGCGCCACCTCTTCGAGCCTCTCGTCCGGGATGCCGCGGCCGCGCGTCACGTTGCGCAGGAACGGGATCACGTCGTCCTGCCCCTCCGGTCCCCCGAAGCCGGCGAGGAGAATGCCGTCGTACGCGACGGGCTCCTCCACGTACGCAGCACCGCTGCGTGCCGCCGGCGATGCATCGCGCACCGCTCCGCCCTCGATGGTCGCCAAGGTCTGCTCTGCGCTGTCGCCGCTCACTCCTCCATCCTGACACTGTGCGGCTCCGCCGGTGCACGGCAGTCGTGCCACGCTCCGTCGCCCGCGCCGCTGCTGACGTAGGCTGGGACGGTTGTCGTCGTCGCCAGCAGCGACGGGACGCGGCATCCATCCGCCCACACCCCCGGGAGCATCGCAGTGCCAGGAGAGAACCTCACCCGCATCGAGGCGCAGGAGCGCCGCGCCGTCGTCGAGACGCACGAGTACGACGTCGTCCTCGACCTCACCACGGGCCCGGAGGTGTTCCGGTCGACCGCGACCGTGCGCTTCGCCGCCACGGAGGGCGCGAGCACATTCATCGACCTCATCGCGCGGGACGTCCACTCGATCACGCTCAACGGCCGCGCGATCGATCCCACGGTCGTCTTCGCCGATTCGCGGATCGTCCTCGACGGCCTCGCCGCCGAGAACGAGCTGGTCGTCGAGGCCGACTGCCTCTACACGAACACCGGCGAGGGCCTCCACCGCTTCGTGGACCCGGTCGACGGCGAGGTGTACCTGTACTCGCAGTTCGAGGTGCCCGACTCGCGTCGCGTGTTCGCGGTCTTCGAGCAGCCCGACCTCAAGGCCGGTTTCCGGTTCACGGTGACCGCCCCGGCGGCCTGGAAGGTCGTGTCCAACTCGCCGACCCCCGAGCCGACGCCGCTCGATGGCGACCGCGCGACGTGGGCGTTCGAGCGCACGCCGAGGATCTCCTCCTACATCACGGCGCTCATCGCAGGGCCGTACGAGGCGACGTTCTCGGAGCTGACGAGCGCGTCCGGACGGGTCATCCCCCTCGGCGTCTACGCCCGCAAGAGCCTGTGGCAGCACCTCGACGCCGACTACGTCTTCGAGAAGACGCGTCAGGGGTTCGCGTACTACGAGGACAAGTTCGCCTACCCGTACCCCTTCGCGAAGTACGACCAGCTCTTCGTCCCCGAGTTCAACGCCGGGGCCATGGAGAACGCGGGCGCCGTGACGTTCACCGAGACGTACGTGTTCCGCAGCAAGGTCACCGATGCCATCAAGGAGCGCAGGGTCGTCACGATCCTGCATGAGCTCGCCCACATGTGGTTCGGCGACCTCGTCACCATGAAGTGGTGGAACGACCTCTGGCTCAATGAGTCGTTCGCCGAGTGGGCTTCGACGATCGCGACCGCGGAGGCCACCGAGTGGACCGAGGCCTGGACGACGTTCAACGCGATGGAGAAGACCTGGGCGTACCGCCAGGATCAGCTCCCGTCGACACACCCCGTCGTCGCCGAGATCAACGACCTCGAGGACGTCCAGGTCAACTTCGACGGCATCACCTACGCCAAGGGCGGCTCGGTCCTCAAGCAGCTCGCGGCGTGGGTCGGCATCGACGCGTTCTTCGCGGGCGTAGGCGCGTACTTCCGCGCGCACGAGTGGGGCAACACCGAGCTCGGCGACCTCCTCGCGGAGCTCGAGCGCACCAGCGGGCGCGAGCTCGGCACGTGGTCGAAGAAGTGGCTCGAGACGGCCGGCGTCAACACCCTCTCCCCGCTCATCGAAGAGGACGCGGAGGGGAACATCACGCGCTTCGGCGTCGTGCAGACCGCCCCGGCCGACTACCCCACGATCCGGCCGCACCGCATCGGCATCGGGTTCTACAGTCTCGAGGGCGACGCGCTCGTGCGCGTCCACCACGTCGAGCTGGACGTGGACGGCGACCGCACCGACGTGCCGGAGCTGAAGGGGCGTAAGCGTCCCGACCTCGTCCTGCTCAACGACGAGGACCTCGCGTACGCGAAGATCCGCCTCGACGAGCGCTCCCTCGCGACGGCGATCGAACATCTCGCGAAGATCAGCGACCCGCTGGCCCGCTCGCTGGTGTGGGGTGCGGCCTGGGACCAGACGCGGGATGCCGAGGCATCCCCGAGCGACTACATCGACCTCGTGCTGCGCAACATCGGCGCAGAGACGGAGTCGACCACCGTGCGGACGACCCTGGCGCAGCTCCAGCTCGCGGCCAACGCCTACGTCGCCCCTGAGCACCGGGACGCCACTCGGGCGAAGGTCGCCGATCGTCTCTGGGCGCTCGCCCGTGCCGCCGATGCCGGGAGCGACGCGCAGCTGCAGTTCGTGACCGCGTTCGCGAGTGCCGCGGCGACCCGGCCGCAGTGGGAGACGGTGAGCGGTCTGCGCGACGGTCGGACGACGCTCGACGGCCTCGACATCGACACGGACCTGTCGTGGCAGCTCCTCGTCTCCCTCGCCGCGGGCGGCTTCGTGACGGCTGCCGACGTCGACGCGGCCCTCGCCGCGGACAACACGGCGAAGGGCGGCGAGTTCGCCGCGCAGGCGAAGGCGGCCCTCCCCTCCCCGGCGGCCAAGCAGGCGGCGTGGGACTCGCTCGTGACGAGCGACGACCTCCCCAACACGGTCGTCCGCTCGGCGGCGCTGGGCTTCACCCATCCGGCCGGCGCGACGCTCCTGAAGGCGTTCGTCGACCCGTACTTCGAGATGCTGCTCCCGATCTGGAACGGCCGTACCTACCAGATCGCGAACTACCTGATCACCGGGCTGTACCCCTCCGCGCTGGCGGATGCCGCGCTGCGGGACGCGACCCGGGCCTGGCTCGCGGCGAACACCGAGGCGCCCGCCGCGCTCCGCCGGCTCGTGGCCGAGAACCTCGCCGGCGTGGAGCGCGCACTGGCTGTGCAGGAGCGCGACGCGCAGTAGGACTCGCACGGGGATGCCTCGGGTGTGTGCGCACGCCCGAGGCATCCGTCGTTCCGGAAGCGCGTTCAGGAGCCGCTGAGGCCGCACTCGTTAGGATCGGGGACGATGCTTGTTCATGCCCTGATCGGCGACAACCCGAATCCCTCGTTCTGGGAACGAGTCCTGTATCTTGCCCGCGATGCAGGCATCAAGCTGCTGATCATTCTGATCATCATCGCGGTGGCATTCCTCGCGTCCTGGATCCTCCGCCTCGTCATCCGGCGCGTCGTGAGCCGCATCGTCAACGGTGCGAAGAACAAGGCGAACGTCGACGACACCCAGGCTCTGGAACGCTCGCCGCTCGCGGCAGTCCGGCTCGTGCAGCGGACCCGGACTCTCGGCTCGATCCTGCAGAACATCGTCAACGTGACGATCGTGATCATCGCCCTGGTCCTGATCGTGAACGTCATCAACCAGAACGTCCTCGGCTCGTTCGCCCTGCTGACGGCGGCGATCGGTGCCGGCCTGGGCTTCGGCGCGCAGAACATCGTGAAGGACGTCCTCAACGGCATCTTCATCGTCGCCGAGGATCAGGTCGGCATCGGCGACGTCGTCGACCTGGGCCTCGCGACCGGCGTCGTCGAGTACGTCAGCGTGCGCGTCACACACGTCCGGGACGTGAACGGGACGCTGTGGTACGTGCGCAACGGTGAGATCACCCGCATCGGGAACATGTCCCTCGGCTGGTCGCGCGTCATCATCGACCTCGCCGTCCCCGTCGACGCGGACATCACCGAGGTCGAGAAGAATCTCCTCAACGCGGCGAAGGAGCTCGCGAAGGACCCCAAGTGGCGCACGCGGATCATCGAGCAGCCCGAGGTGTGGGGGCTCGAATCCGTCTCCGGCGATGCGCTCGTAATCCGCCTCGTCCTCAAGACTCGGGCGAACGCGAAGGACGACGTCGCTCGCGAGCTGCGCATGCGTCTGAAGCACGCGGTCGACGAGATGGGTCTGAAGCTGCCTCAGCTCACCTCGATCACGCTCACCGGCCTCGAGGGGGCGCAGCGGGTGCGCGGCGCCAACCCGCCCAAGACGCGACCGAACCCGGTCGCTGCCGCGGCGGACGAGGGTGTGATCTGGAAGCCCAAGAAGGACACATCCAAGCGTGGGCCCAAGCGCCCGCCGGCGGGAGCGGATCCCTCGTGACGGACATCACCCCCCAGAGCTTCTACGACGACATCGGCGGTCATGACACGTTCGTCCGCCTGGTCGATGCGTTCTATGCCGGTGTCGCGGCAGACGAGGTGCTCCGGCCGATGTACCCGGAGGAGGACCTCGGTCCGGCGAAGGAGCGGCTGACGCTCTTCCTCGAGCAGTACTGGGGCGGTCCCACGACGTACAGCGACACGCGCGGGCATCCGAGGCTGCGTCTGCGTCACGCTCCCTTCCCCGTCAACCCGGACGCCCGCGACCGCTGGCTGGCGCACATGCGCGCCGCCGTCGACGGGCTGGCGCTGTCGCCGCTCCACGAGTCCACGCTGTGGGACTACCTGCAGCGGGCCGCGCACGCGATGGTGAACACGTTCGAGCCCTCCGGCATCGGCCCCACGGCTGCAGGGCGTGGTGACGCGCTGCCCCTCCGTCCCGCGACCGACCCTGGCGCCCCATCGCTCTGACCGCCCGAAGCACCCGACGAAGGAGTCGATCCGATGACCGCAACGCACACCGCCGTCTCGACCGACGTTCTGGTGATCGGGTGGGGCCTGGCCGGCCTGGTCGCGGCGGGTGAAGCGGTGGCCGCCGGCAAACGGGTGGTCATCGTCGATCAGGAGCCGCGCACGAACCTCGGAGGTCAAGCCTGGTGGTCGTTCGGCGGTCTCTTCTTCGTCGACTCCCCCGAACAGCGACGGCTCGGCGTCAAGGACTCCCTCGAGCTCGCCCGACAGGACTGGTTCGGCACGGCCGGCTTCGACCGCGATGAGGACGCCTGGCCACGCCAGTGGGCGGAGGCGTACCTGCAGTTCGCCCACCAGGAGAAGCGCGCGTGGCTGCGGGAGAAGGGCGTGGGCTTCTTTCCTGTGGTCGGCTGGGCGGAGCGCGGCGGCTACACGGCACTCGGACCCGGGAATTCGGTACCCCGCTTCCACATCACATGGGGCACAGGGCCGGGGATCGTCGCGCCCTTCCGGGCCGCCGTCGAGTCGGCGGAAGCCGAAGGCCGGCTCACGATCCTCCCGCGCCATCGCGTGGAGACGCTGTCGCTGGCGGAGGGCGCCGTGGTCGGTGCCGCCGGCGACATCCTCGCCCCCAGCGGATCGGCGCGCGGCGTCGCCTCGTCGCGCGAGGTGGTCGGGACCTTCGAGGTCCGGGCTGGTGCGACGATCGTGGCCTCGGGGGGTATCGGGGGCAATCACGACCTCGTCCGGAGGAATTGGCCGGCCTCGCTCGGCGCGCCTCCCGAGGACATGGTGACCGGCGTCCCCGCCTACGTGGACGGTTCGATGCAGCCGGTGACCGAACGTGCCGGTGCACGACTCATCAACGGCGACCGGATGTGGCACTACGTCGAGGGCGTCCGCAATTGGGATCCGGTCTGGCCGGGTCACGGCATCCGGATTCTCCCCGGCCCCTCGTCCGTCTGGCTGGACGCGACGGGACGCCGCCTGCCGGTGCCGCTGTTCCCCGGCTTCGACACCCTCGGGACGCTCGCGCACCTGCGGGCGACCGGTCACGACCACTCCTGGTTCGTCCTCTCACGTCAGATCATCGAGAAGGAGTTCACCCTCTCGGGCAGCGAGCAGAACCCCGATCTCACCGGCAAGGATCTGCCGCTCCTGTTGTCGTCCCGACTGGGCAAGGGACCGGCCGCGCCGGTCCAGGCCTTCATGGACAGGGGCGAGGACTTCGTGGTCCGTGACTCGCTCGACGACCTCATCGAGGGGATGCGCGCCCTGCCCGGCGGCGCGGACCTCGATGCCGTGCGCGTTCGCCTCGAGATCGAGGCGCGAGACCGGGAGGTCGCCAACGAGTTCACCAAGGACGCGCAGATCGCCATGCTGCGCTCTGCGCGGGCGTTCCGCGGCGATCGACTCATCCGCACCGCGGCGCCGCACCGCATCCTCGATCCCCAGGCCGGACCGCTGATCGCCGTGCGCCTGCACGTGCTCACCCGGAAGTCGCTGGGCGGCATTGAGACCGACCTCTCCGCTCGCGCACTGGCCGCAGACGGCGCACCCGTCCCGGGCCTTTACGCGGCCGGCGAGGCATCCGGTTTCGGCGGCGGCGGCGTGCACGGCTATCGCGCGCTCGAGGGGACGTTCCTGGGCGGATGCTTGTTCTCAGGCAGGATCGCGGGCCGGGCGGCCGCCGCGCTGTGACGTGTCGCGAGGGCTGCACGATCTCGCGACGGTGATCAGGCGCCTGTCCTCCGCACGGGCGTCAATCCGCTCCGCACCGGGCCGCGCACGAGCACGTGTCCGCGGGCGACCGTGATGCGGGACCACGTGCCGGAGCGGCGCGCGACCGCACGTTCGTCACCACCGATGAAGCCGAGCCCGAATGCGGCGAACGCGACCCCGGCGGGCAGACCCAGCAGTGCGTCGTCGGAGGGTCCCCAGACCCGGCCGCGGACCGCGCGGACCACGTCCTCGCCGGGACTCTCGGGCAGTTCGTCGGCGACCCGGGCCATGCCCTCCTGGGCACGTGCGGCGAGGACGGATGCCGCGATCTCACCGACGGGCTCCCAATCCCCGCGCGGGGGTGCGATGCCCGCCCAGGCCGGGGCGATGGCGGTGTCGGGCAGCGCGACAGCACGCGCGTCGTCGTCAGCGGTCTGAAGAGAGGTGGGCTCCACCACGAGATCGCAGACCAACGCGGGGTCTACGGACAGGATGCGCATGCCCAGGACGGTCGGGTTCGGGTCGAGGAGACCCCGCGGCGCCAGCACCGCCGTCGTCATCGCGAGCGTCCCCGCGGACGCCTGCAGCCGCAGCCCGTCCGCTCCCATCAGCGCGGCCCGCCCCGCGAAGGTGACGAGGTCGGCGGCGGCGAGGGGATCCGGGAATCGAAGGCGTGCGGACATCCGACCTAAACTACCAATCGGCGCGGCTCACCGGCGCCGCCAGACCCGTCGGCTGCTGAGGGAGAGATGCTCGTGACAGACCTTGCCGACGGCGACACCGCGACCGACCCGGTCTCCGTGCTGTTGCGTGTCCTCGATCTCGAGGGCTCGAACGCGCGCACCACCGAAGACATCTTCACCGGCGTCTCCCAGCCCATGCCGCTCGGCAGGGTCTACGGGGGTCAGGTCCTCGCTCAGTCGATCGTCGCCGCCCAGCGCACCGTTCCCGCAGATCGGCCCGCGCACTCCATGCACGGCTACTTCCTCCGACCCGGCGATGCATCGACGGGCATCACGTTCTCCGTGGACCGCATCCACGACGGAAGGTCCTTCTCGACGCGGCGGACGCAGGCGTTCCAAGCGGGGGTCCCGATCTTCTCCATGATCTCCTCCTTCGAGGTCGAGACGCCGGGGCTGGAGCACCAGGCGGCGATGCCCGTCGGCATCCCCGACCCGGAGGAACTGGACAACGCCGAGGATCGTCTCGCCGACGCGCACCCGATGTCGCGACGCCTCTTCAGCGAGCGCCCTGTCGAGTTGCGTCACTTCCCCTCGTCGATCTACGTCTCCGTCGACGGCGAGCAGACTCCGCACCAGGCGGTGTGGATGCGAACGCGGCGCGCTCTGCCCGAAGATCCGGCGATCCATCGGGCCGCACTCGCCTACATGAGCGATCTCACCATCCAGGAGTCGATTCTGCGCGCGCACGGCGTGACGTGGACGAGGCCGGGCCTGAAGGTCGCGAGCCTCGACCACGCGATGTGGTGGCACCGCGACGGACGTGCGGACGACTGGCTCCTCTATGTGCAGGAGTCACCGAGCGCGCGGGGCGGACGGGGCCTGGCGCAGGGGCGGGTATTCTCGCGTGACGGCGTTCTGCTCGCGAGTGTCGCGCAGGAGATCATGATCCGCGTCCCGGACGCTCAGGTCTGAACGGATCAGGTCGGGACGACGTTCGCGGGTCAGCCGCGATGGGCGAACACGATGGGGTCGCCCGTGAACGGCTCCCATGCCGCGCGCTCCACTGACGAGAGGCGCAGGGGACGACCGGTCGAGGCGTCCACTTTGACGACCGTCGACGTCGCCCGCGCGTAGACGGTCTGACCGACGGTCGGATCCGACGTCTCGATGGGACTGCAGACGTCGTAGCAGACGTCGATGCTCGATCCGCCCAGCTTTCCGAACCAGAGCTGGATGTCGAGCGGATGGCGCTGATAGGGCACGGGCGCCAGGTACTCGATCTCCTGACGTGCGATGAGGGTGAGGACGCCGGTGTGGGTCCCTGACGCGAGCACCGCCGTGGATGGCGCCGTCTCCCCCTCTGCGGGGAGCCAGAAGGCGCGCACACGCGCCTCTTCGAGGAGCTTCAGCATCGACGTGTTGTTGACGTGGTTGTACGCGTCCAGGTCCCCCCAGCGGAGCGGGATCGGAATATGCAGCCGCTGGTGCGACGCCGATGAAGCCTCAGTCACGGGTGAGCTTGCGATAAGCGGAACGGTGCGGCTTGGCCGCCTCCGGTCCGAGGCGTTCGATCTTGTTCTCCTCGTACGCCTCGAAGTTGCCCTCGAACCAATACCACTTGTCCGGATCGGTGTCGGTGCCCTCGTAGGCGAGGATGTGCGTCGCGATGCGATCCAGGAACCACCGGTCGTGGGTGATCACCACGGCGCATCCGGGGAACTCGAGCAGCGCGTTCTCCAGGGACTGCAGCGTCTCGACGTCCAAGTCGTTCGTCGGCTCGTCGAGAAGGAGGAGATTGCCGCCTTCTTTGAGCGTCAAGGCCAGGTTGAGGCGGTTGCGCTCTCCACCGGAGAGCACGCCAGCCTTCTTCTGCTGGTCGGGACCCTTGAATCCGAACTTCGACACATACGCCCGTGAGGGAATCTCGGTCTTACCCACGGTGATGATGTCGAGCCCGTCCGAGACGACCTCCCACAGGGTCTTGGTGGGATCGATGTTCGCGCGCGACTGGTCGACGTAACTGATCTTGACCGTCTCGCCGATCTTGAGATCTCCGCCGTCGAGCGGCTCGAGACCGACGATTGTCTTGAAGAGCGTCGTCTTGCCGACGCCGTTCGGGCCGATGACACCGACGATGCCGTTCGGCGGGAGACTGAAGCCGAGTCCGTCGATGAGCGAGCGGCCGTCGAAGCCCTTCTGCAGATTCTTGGCCTCGATGACCACGCTGCCGAGCCGCGGCCCCGGGGGGATCGTGATCTCCTCGAAATCGAGTTTGCGCGTACGGTCAGCCTCAGCCGCCATCTCCTCGTAGCGGGCCAGGCGAGCCTTCGACTTCGCCTGTCGGCCCTTCGCGTTCGACCGGACCCAGTCGAGCTCGTCGGCGAGTCGCTTCGCGAGCTTGGCATCCTTCTTGCCTTGGATCGCCAGACGCTCGGCCTTCTTCTCGAGGTACGTGGAGTAGTTGCCCTCGTACCCGATCAGGCGACCGCGATCTACCTCGGCGATCCACTCCGCGACGTTGTCGAGGAAGTACCGATCATGCGTGATCGCGATCACGGCGCCGGGGTACTTCTGGAGGTGCTGTTCGAGCCAGAGCACGCTCTCCGCGTCGAGATGGTTGGTCGGCTCATCGAGCAGGAGCAGATCCGGCTTCTGGAGCAAAAGCTTCGTCAGGGCGACACGTCGCTTCTCGCCACCCGACAACGGGCCGATCTCGGTATCGCCGGGCGGCGTGCGCAGCGCGTCCATCGCCTGCTCGAGCTGCGAATCGAGGTCCCAGCCATCCGCGGCGTCGATCTCCTCCTGCAAGACGCCCATCTCGGCGAGCAACGCATCGAAGTCCGCGTCCGGGTCGGCCATCAGGCCGGAGATCTCGTTGAACCGATCGACCTTCGCCTTGATGGCGATACCCTCCTGGATGTTCTCCAGCACCGTCTTCGACTCGTCCAGCTCCGGCTCCTGCATGAGGATGCCCACGCTGAAGCCGGGCGACAGCTTCGCTTCGCCGTTCGACGGTTGGTCGAGCCCGGCCATGATCTTGAGGATCGTGGACTTCCCCGCGCCGTTCGGGCCGACCATGCCGATCTTGGCCCCCGGCAGGAACGCCATCGTCACATCGTCGAGGATCAGCTTGTCGCCGACCGTCTTGCGGGCACGGACCATCTGGTAGATGTACTCAGCCACGATGTTTAAACACTCTCCAAATCAATACCTCGACTCAAGACTCAGGCCACACGCTTCGCGGACCGCACAGCTGATCGTGCTCGACACGCAACGACACCGGAAACGATGATCATCACCAGTCCGAGCGCCGACAGAGCCGATCCCCAAAGAAACCAGTCAGTCGCCAGGCTGCGGGGAGCCTGCCACATGAGGGACGTCCATAGGAGGTAGAACCCGACGGCGCCAATCAGGACTCCCGCGATCCCGGTCGCCCACGCCACAACCACTGGTGGTGATGGTTTGCGCATGGCATCCAGCTTAGACAGGCCGAGCGAGGCGCTCGGCACGATCCCGGCGTAGCAATAGGTGATGTCAGATGTACTCAGCCATAACCAACCCAGTCTACGGGCGGACGGAGTGCCTTCCCGCCGTGCCCGGATCACCAGTCGATGGGACGGGTCTTCCCCAGGAGGCAGCGCCCGTCGCCGAGGACCGGGAGCACCCGTGTGACCGGACTGCCGGTCGCAGGTCCGACCTGGCCGACGAGGCACTGCTCGTCCTTCCACAGAACCGAGAACTGGATGCTCTCTGCGGGGTTGCCCACCGTGGAGGTGTCTTCGGTGACCTGCATGGCCTTCTTGTCGAATCCCACACCGACGAGAGCGTCGATGTACGCCCGACCCTCGGCGCGATGCGACCCCGCCCACACGGACTGGGTGACGCGCGTGAAGACGGGGAGGTTCTCCGCCGCGGTGCCGTCGGGGACGAGCTCGGCGATCGCCGACGCCGACGCAGAGGGCGTCGCGGACTGGCCGGAGGGTGCAGGACTCGCCGGCGTGGTCGCCGGGGACGCCGCTGTACCCGTGCATCCCGTCAGGGTGAGCGCGGCGGCGCCGAGCACGATCGCTGTGACCCAGGCTGCGCGCGCAGAAGTTCGGGTGTGCCGGGCCATCCCCCGAGTCTACGGCGGGGCGAGCTGGGTGGCTGCCGACAGCTCAGAACGGGATGTCGTCCTTCGCCATAGGCCGCTGCGGGACTGCCGCCGCCGGAACCGCAGCAGGCGCACCCCAGTCCCCGCCACCCGCCGACGGTGGCGTGGCCCATGCGTCACCGGCTTCCGGCGGGACGGCAGCCACCTCACCGGCATCGTCGCGGTGAACGCCGTCGCCGGGCCGCAATGCGCGTTCGAACGTCGTCGTCCCCCACCGCAAATCGTGCCCGATCGCTTCGGCGTCGATCTCGACACTGAGTCCGCGCTTCGCGGTGGTCTCCCACTCGCGGAGGCGGAGTCGGCCGGTCAGGATGATCCGCTCGCCCTTGTGGAGCGATGCTCCCACGTGTTCGGCGAGTTGCCGGAAGGCGGACACCGAGTACCAGTTCGTCGACGTCTCGATCCATTCGTTCTTCGCCCTGTCGAAGTGCCGCTGACTGCTCGCGAGCCGGAAGGTCGTGACGGGGATCCCGGTCCCGGTCCGACGGCGCTCCGGCTCGGTTGCGACATTGCCGGTGATGGTGATCAGATCGCTCATTTCGCTCCTCTCGACACCGAGGTCGGTCCTCGGGCGCTCCGGTGCCCGAGTGCCCGTCGGACACCGGAGCCGTGTCTCACTCTGGCCGGCGATGCGCGTGCGCGACCGCTGCCCAGAGGTCGCTGTGGATGGGCGATCCGCTGTCCTGTGCTGGGGAGGAGAAGGCCGGCGCCGAGCGCATCGGCGGATGTCGGAGGGCGAAGATAGCTTCGATTCGAGGAGGAACGAATGTCACTGACCGTCGCACCGGCATCCATTCAGACACCGGCATTGCGCCGAGGAACACCGCTGCAGCTCGTCGCCGTGGGAAACGGTCGCTGGCGGGTCATCGACGCCGCCGGCCGGATCGCCGGCCATCTCGACGCTCTGATCGACCCGCGAGGTGTGCGCTACCGCGCTCGGCGCTATCACCCGGGGTCCCGAGCGTTCCGCGATCTCGGCGACTTCTGGTCAGCCGACGACGCGGTTGATTGTCTGAGGTTCGCGCGCTGACCGGGTCAGCCGTCTATACGAGAGCGTCGTACGTCTCCAGTAGCGCGATCGGGGCTCCCGTGCGCACGCGCTCCCAGGACGCTTCCAGAATGGCCGCGGCTCGCTCGAGGTCCTGTGCCGGCGCCGTGAACGGAATCCGCAGCCGGCGCTCGTGGCCACCGTCGACCCCGAACCGCGGCCCCGCAGACAAGAGCAACCCGGAGGACCGGGCGTCCATCACCAACGGCGCACTGAGCGGGGCCGGGAGATCGACCCATAGCGACATGCCGCCGTCCACGTCGGGCACGCGCCAGGAGGGCAGACGCGCCCGCAGTGCGGCCGCCACCGCATCACGTCCGGTGCGGAGCAGATGCGACCGCTGCGGCAGGATATCGTCCAGACGTTCGACCAGGACTTCCGCGATGGCCTGCTCCAGTTCAGGGGTTCCGAGGTCGTGCGCGGATCGGGCCACCGCGAGCCGCCGCACCACTTCCACGTCCGCGCGGATCCAGCCGACGCGCAGTCCGCCCCACACCGTCTTGCCGAGCGACCCCACCCTCAGCACCTTCGTTCGCGCGGAGCGATCGGCGCCGAACGGGACGGGCGTCGCCGCTCGGTCGATGTCGAGGTCGGCGGTGGTCTCGTCGACGACCACGACCGAGCCGGCGCGCGTCGCGGCGTCGAGGATGACCGTGCGCTCGTCCGGCGACATCGTCCGCCCGGTCGGGTTCTGAAAGTCGGGCATCAGGTACGCAAGTGTGGGCAGCGTCCGTGAGAAGACCTGGGCGGCGCGGTCCAGATCCCACCCGTCGTCGGTCGTCACGGGCACGCTCACGAGCCGCGCTCCCGCGCGCCGCAGCGCCTCGGCGGCATGTGGATAGGTCGGCGTCTCGATCGCCACGCGCTCGCCGCGGCGCACGAGCACCGACGCGAGCAGATGAATCGCGCTCTGGGCGCCGGTGGTGACGAGGATCTGCTCCACCGAGGTGGGCAGACCTCGTCGTGAGTATCGGTCCGCGATCGCCTTTCGCAGCCCTTCGCGCCCCACGACGTCATATCCGGACCGCGAGATGATGCGACTCGCGGAACCTGTCACCTCGGACACGACGCCCGCGAGTCCTGGCCACGCCGGCGGGCTCGCCTGCTGGAGGTCGATACTCTCCACGCCGCCGACAGCGGCCGGCCATGTCGAGTCCCTGGCGAGTGGCAGCGTCACGCTTCCCGAGCCCCGGAGACTCTCGATGTGGCCGGTGTCGCGCAGACTGCGATAGGCGGCGGCGACGGTCGTCCGGCTCACGGCGAGAGCCGATGCGAGCTCTCGCTCGGCGGGCAGTGCGGTCCCCGGTGCGACGCGACTGTCCAGACAGAGCAGCCGCACGCCGTCCGCCAGGGCTTCGTACGCGGGCTCCCGAGAACGCCACGCACCGAGAAGGGCGCTGAGTGCGCGGGCGGAGATGCGCGAATCCACGGATCCACCATAACCGGATTGGCATTCTCCGCAAATGCCAATTCTACGATGAGATGACTTCATGACACGAAGGATCGTCCAACTCCTCGTCGGCCTCGTCCTCTACGGCGCGGGCTGTGCGCTCACGCTCGAGGCCGGGTTCGGCGTGGATCCGTGGACGGTCTTCGCGCAGGGACTGTCCATTCACACCGGTATCGGTATCGGCTGGATCACCAACATCGTCGGCTTCCTCGTCCTGCTCCTCTGGATCCCCCTCCGTCAGCGCCCCGGGATCGGCACCGTGGCGAACATCCTTCTCGTGGGCACGAGCATCCAGGCGACGCTCGCCGTCGTTCCACCCGTCCAAGGGGTCGTCCCTCGCATCGCCGTGTTCGTGGCGGGCGTCGTGAGTGTCGCGTTCGCGAGCGGGCTCTACATCGGCGCACGGTTCGGACCGGGACCCCGCGACGGCCTCATGACGGGGATGCACGCCCGGCTCGGATGGCCCGTCTGGCTCTGCCGCGCGAGCGTCGAGGTGACCGTGCTCATCGCGGGATGGCTTCTCGGCGGCACGGTCGGCGTCGGGACCCTTGTCTTCGCGGCGAGCATCGGCCCGCTCGTTCACCTCGCGCTCCCCCTGCTCGACACGCGGCGCGTGTCGAGCCGAGCTGCGCTTCGCTCGTCGACCGCGGGAGCCGCCGTCGCAGGGGACGGCAGCGGTCGCTCCTGAGGGCGCGTCCGCGTCTCAGTGCTCGCGGAACTCGGGCCAATCGCTGCCGGGCGTCATGCTGGCATGGAGGGCGTTCTTGGCGATCTCCATGGTGGGATAGCACCCAGCAGCAGCCTGCGCACCGGCCATCGTGACGGTGAAGCCCCGTTCGTCCCGCCGGATGCTCCCGACCACCCCCGAACGTCCGTATGCGACCCAGATCGTGTGACGAATGTCGGTCGTGCTCATGTCCGCTCCCTCCGACTCCGCCGAGGCTACGCTCCTCCGACGCGGCGCGCCAGAGGCGGACGGGTACCTGTCCCGCCGTCGGCACCGGTAGCCTGTATGGGTCCTTCCCTCCGTAGCTCAGGGGACAGAGCGAGCGGTTTCTACCCGCAAGGTCGGGGGTTCGAATCCTCCCGGGGGGGCGCTGTGATGAGTCGCGAGTGGCGTGCGCGTCGCTGGGTTCCGTGCGCATCGTCCGCTCCTCCCCACCGAGGACCCGAGGTCCTCGGGTCCCACGATCCCCGCTCGCCGGGAGCCTCGTCCCGGCGCTTCATTAGGATGGGCGCATGGTGGGAGCATCCGACAACGACCGACTCGTCTGGATCGACTGCGAGATGACGGGACTCGATCTCGACGTCGACGAGCTTGTCGAGATCGCCGTCGTCGTCACGGACTTCGAGCTGAACGTGCTGGACGAAGGCTTCCAGATCGTGATCAAGCCGGATCCGTCGGCGCTGGAGCACATGAACGAGTTCGTAACGAACATGCACAAGGCGTCCGGCCTGTTCGACGAGATCCCGCACGGGGTGAGTGTCGCGGAAGCCGAGTTCGAGGCGCTCGAGTACATCCAGCGCTTCGCCCCGATCGAGGGGAAGGCGCCGCTCGCAGGCAACACGATCGGCACCGATCGGATGTTCCTGGCGAAGTACATGCCGCGCGTCGACCGGTGGCTGCACTATCGGAATGTCGACGTGTCGAGCATCAAGGAGCTGTCGCGTCGCTGGTATCCGCGCGTCTACATCCATGCCCCGTCGAAGCAGGGAGGGCACCGCGCCCTCGCCGACATCCGGGAATCCATCCGAGAGCTCGCCTATTACCGTGAGGCCGTGTTCGTTCCGCCTCCCGGTCCGAGCAGTGAGACCGCCAAAGCGGCAGCGGCCTCCGCGGTGTCTTCCTACGTGTCCGGGGTGTGAGAGAATCGTGTGGTTGTCCCGACGCGTCGGGACCACGGTGGCTATAGCTCAGTCGGTAGAGCACCTGGTTGTGGTCCAGGGGGTCGCGGGTTCAAGTCCCGTTAGCCACCCCACAGGCGGCCGTCCACCGATGGGAGCCGCGCCGCGGGTGGAATCCGTACACGGCCAGGCAGGCTTGTGATCATGGACATGGATGCCGAGCGATTCGACGCCCTCGTCGTGGACGAGCTCGATGCTCTCCCGGACGATATGGTCGACGGGCTGGACAATGTGATATTCGTGACGGAGGACCGCCCGACGGACGGCACCCTGGACCTGCTCGGCCTCTACGAGGGTTGGTCGCTCCCGGAGCGGGATCGGTACGGCTCGGGCGAGCTGCCGGACCGCATCATCGTCTACCGCGAGCCCCACCTCGCGAACTGCGACGACGAGGAGACCCTGCGCGAAGAGGTCCACACGACGCTCGTCCACGAGATCGCGCACTATTACGGGATCGACGACGCTCGTCTGCATGAATTGGGCTGGGCGTGAGTCTGACGACGCCGGACATCCGGGAAGACGTCGAGTTCGACACCTCATCCGACGCGGACAGGCCGTGGCAGACGGTGGTGTGGAACGATCCGGTGAATCTGATGAGCTACGTCGTCCACGTGTTCCGTCAGTACTTCGGATTCTCCGTGGAAGAAGCCACGCGACTCATGCTGGCGGTTCACCACGATGGTCACGCTGTCGTGGCCGAGGGACCCCGCGAACAGATGGAGCTGCACACGAACGCCATGCACGATTACGGACTCTGGGCGACGCTGCGCAAGGCGCCGCGATGACCGATCCGCACACCGTCATCCTGGAGATGACCCGGATCGAGGCCGGTCACCTCGCAGATCTGGTCGCCCAGTTCAGCGCACTTCTGCAGGACCGTGAAGCGTCCGTCGGCGGCGCACCGAGCGACCCCGCGCTCGCCCGCCTGGTCCCGGACGCCTATCCGGACGACGCCGAAGCCGCGCGTGAATTCCGCGACCTCACCGAAACCGCCCTGCTCCACCGTAGGGCCGAAGACGCCGCGACCGTGCTCGCCAGCATCGGGGTGGACACCACGAAGGATGCCTCCGCGGCGGACGCGCGCACCGCGCACGTCGTGCGGCTCGACCCCGAGCAGCTGAACGCGTGGCTCCGCACGCTCGCGGCCCTGCGGCTCGTCCTCGCGATACGTCTCGGAATCGATGACGAAGACGACCATGATGAGGACGATCCGCGATTCGGGGTCTACGACTGGCTGGGCTATCGACTGGAAGGGCTCGTCCACGCCGCGGAGGCCTGAGGAGGCGAGACCTCACGGGATCGCGAAGAGCTGGGTCGCATGGCGGTGCGGCGCGTCGCGCGCGATGTGCCGGTCCTCCTGCTCGGCCCATCGATCCCAGTGCGGTCGGTACGTGTCGCCGTCCCGCTCCAGCGCGCGACGCCGACGCGACGACGCGGGCGCCTCGAGCCAGATGCGAACGTCAGCCAGCCCCGCGGTCTGTGGTGTCAGAATCCCCGAGCCTTCGACGATGAGCGGCAGAGACGGATCCACGGCGTGCGCTTCCGCGTACGCCGACGCGTCCCAGTCCCACCGCTGCCAGATCCCGATCAGCCCGCGGCCGTGCGGTACCAGGATCTGTTCCCGAGCGGCTTCGACCCCCGCCCGCAGCCCGTCCCATCCCGGGTAGATGGCGTCGAGTCCGACGAGCTGAACCCTTCCCCGCAGCGGCCAGCGAGCCACGATGTCGCGCGCGAGGCTCGATTTGCCGGCGCCGCTGCGCCCGTCCAGCAGGATGACCGGGTTGGACGTCGAGAGTTCGAGGACCGCGCGGGCGACCGCAACCGAAGCCTCACGAAGGGCGGCCGCGACCGGGTCGAGCCCGCTACTTCTTGAGGGCTCGGATGACACGACTCAGCGCGCGACCGCACACCCACGCGAAGGGGATCGCAACGGCGAGGAAGGACACCACGTTCGGCTCGAAGCGGAGATCGTCCCCTCGTCGGACGTAGGCACCCAGCGGGACGGCGTAGCCACCGCCACCACCGCCCCCGTTCCCGGACTCATCGGATCCGCCGCCGAACCCCGACCACGTGAGCGCCACCGGGATGATGCGGATGCCGTCGACATCCTGCTGTTCGCCGTATGCGCTGTGGACGCCGAACGATGCCGACTGCTTGCCGAGTTCGAGTGCGATGTTGGGCATGAGTCCACGGTACCCGGCCGCGATGCGGCTGCCTACGCCCTTGACGACAGCGGATCCGGTCATGGCCGCGGCGGGCGCGGGTTCGAGGGCATCGCGCCGACATCCCGCCGCGATCCGAGCAGCGTGGCCCTGGTCACGGCACCGGAGCCGAAACGCTCGGCGGCGCCGTCGAGAGCCCCCTCGATACGGCGCCATTCCTGGTCATCGTCCCAGAGGGGCATGCCGCCCCCGCCGGCGGGACGCAGCTTCTCTGCTCGCACCCCCACCAGCCTCACCGGGAGCGGACGGTCGAGTTGAGCGAAGAGCTCGATGGCGGCCGTCCCGAGACGCTGGCCGACCGCCGTCGGGTCCGACAGAGCCTGCGCACGCGTGATGGTGGTGAAGTCGGCGAAACGGACCTTGATCGAGACCGTCGAAGCCTCCCATCCGTTCTTGCGGAGCCGAGCGCCGACACGGTCGGCGAGGCGACGCAACTCCGTCCGCAGCGTGTCGTCGTCCGAGATGTCGACACGGAACGTCTCCTCGTGCCCGACGCTCTTCTCGACGCGATCGGTCTCGATCTCGCGGACATCGATGCCGCGCGCGAGCTGCCATACCCGTTCGCCCATCGCCGGTCCCATGACCCGATCGAGCACCGCGCGCGGAGTGTCGAGGATGTCCCCGATCGTGCGGATGCCACGCGCCTCGAGCGCTTCCGCGGACTTCGGCCCCACACCCCACAGCGCTCTGACGCTGCGAGGGGCGAGGAAGGTGGCGGTGTCGGCCTCCGCGATGATCAGAAGTCCGTCGGGCTTGCTGATCGTGGAGGCCATCTTCGCGACGTGCTTCGTCGCGGCGACGCCGACGCTGCAGGTGAGTCCGGTCTCCTCGAGGATCCGTCGTCGCAGCGTTCGCGCAATGATGCCCGGACTCCCCCACAGCCGGCGCGCACCGCGGACGTCGAGGAACGCTTCATCGATGGAGAGCGGCTCCACCAGGGGCGTCACGTCATGGAAGATCCGCATCACCTGGGACGACAGCTCGAGGTACCGCGGAAAGTGCGGTGCGACGACGATCGCGGCGGGGCACAGACGCAGAGCCTGCGCGACGGGCATCGCCGAGCGGACTCCGAAGCGCCGCGCCTCGTACGACGCGCTCGACACCACCCCACGGCCCTCGACTCCCCCGACGATGATCGGCATCCCCCGCAACGAGGGATCGTCCAGGATCTCCACCGACGCGTAGAACGCGTCCATGTCGACATGAAGGATGCCGGTGCCGCTGTCATCGGCGTCGTCGGGCGAGACGAGTCTGCCCGAACCGTCACCTCGCCCCATGCATCCATTCTCTCCGAGGGTGGGGACACGGACCGCTATTCGGCTGCGCGCTCCAGCACGAGCTCGCGGACGCGCGCGGCATCGGCCTGGCCGCGCATCGCCTTCATGACGGCTCCGATCACGGCGCCGGCCGCCTGGACCTTGCCCTCGCGGATCTTCTGGAGCACATCGGGCTGAGCCGCCAGTGCGTCGTCGATCGCGGCGATCAACGGTCCGTCATCGGAGACGACGGCCAGACCACGGGCATCGACGATCTCCTGCGGACTGCCTTCCCCTGCCACCATCCCTTCGAGGACCTGACGCGCGAGCTTGTCGGTGAGCGTGCCGCTGTCGACGAGCAGCTGGAGGGCCGCCACGTCAGCCGGGGAGACCAGGTCGACCGCTTCGCGATTCTGTGCGTTCGCGATGCGCGTGAGCTCGCCGGTCCACCACTTCCGGGCGGCGGCAGGCGATGCGCCCGCAGCGACCGTCGCCTCGACTTCGGCGATCAACCCGCCGTTCGCGACGTCACGGAACTCGAGGTCGGTGAACCCCCACTCCTCCTTCAGCCGGCGGCGGCGCGCGGCCGGCGGCTCGGGCAGGGCGGCGCGCAGCTCGGCGATGAGGTCGGCACCCGGGACAACGGGCAGCAGGTCCGGCTCGGGGAAATAGCGGTAGTCGTCGGCGTCGGACTTCGGCCGGCCCGGTGACGTCGTGCCTGTGTCCTCGTGCCAGTGACGGGTCTCCTGCGTGATCGTTCCACCCGCGGCGAGGATCGCCGCCTGGCGCTGGATCTCATAGCGGACCGCGCGCTGCACGGAGCGCATCGAATTGACGTTCTTTGTCTCCGTGCGCGTTCCGAGCTTCTCCTGGCCACGCGGCCGCAGCGACACGTTGGCGTCGCAGCGCAGGTTGCCGCGCTCCATCCTCGCATCCGAGATCCCCAGTGAGAGGACGATGTCGCGGATGGTGCGGACATAGGCGGCGCCGAGCTCGGGAGCCCGGTGCTCGGCGCCGAAGATCGGCTTCGTCACGATCTCGACGAGCGGGACGCCGGCGCGGTTGTAGTCGACGAGCGAGTACTCCGCTCCCTGGATCCGACCGGTCGCGCCACCCACGTGCGTGAGCTTGCCGGCATCCTCTTCCATATGCGCGCGCTCGATCGGCACACGGATCACGGTGCCGTCCTCGAGCTCGACCTCGACCTCGCCCTCGAAGGCGATGGGCTCGTCGTACTGCGAGATCTGGTAGTTCTTCCCGAGGTCCGGATAGAAGTAGTTCTTGCGTGCGAAACGGCTGGAGGGCGCGATTGAGCACCCCAGCGCGAGCCCGAGACTGATCGAGTAGCGAACGGCCTCGCCGTTCACGACGGGGAGGGAACCCGGCAGTCCGAGGTCCACCGGCGCGAGATCCGTGTTGGGCTCCCGCCCGAACGAGTTCGGCGCCGCGGAGAACATCTTCGTCGCGGTGTTGAGCTCGACGTGCACCTCGAAACCGAGCACCGGCTCGAAGAGCTCCAGTGCCTTGTCGAAGTCCATGATCGCGTCCTTGGCCATCAGCGTGCCCCTCCCAGAACCGGCGCGCGGTCGAGCAGCGGACCGCCCCAGCTGTCCACCAGCACCGATTCGACGGCGGCTCCCACGCGGTACAGACGTGCGTCCTCGCGCGCGGGCGCAAGGAACTGGATACCGACCGGGAGCCCGTCCTCCTCGGCCAGCCCGGCGGGGATCGAGATACCCGGGACGCCCGCGAGGTTCGCGGGGATCGTGGTCACGTCGTTGAGGTACATCTGCAGCGGGTCGTCGATCTTCTCGCCGAGCTTGAATGCGGTGGTCGGCGCCGACGGCGTCGCGATCACGTCGACCCGCTCGAAGGCGGCGGCGAAGTCGCGCTGGATGAGTGTGCGGACCTTCTGCGCGGAGCCGTAGTAGGCGTCGTAGTAGCCCGCCGACAGCGCGTAGGTGCCGAGGATGATGCGGCGCTTGACCTCGTCGCCGAATCCCGCGTCGCGGGTCGCGGCCATGACGTCCTCCACCGTGCCCCCGGGGACGTTCACACGCATGCCGAAGCGGACCGAGTCGAACTTGGCGAGGTTGCTCGACGCCTCGGCCGGCAGGATGAGGTAGTACGCGGCGACCCCGTACTCGAAGTGGGGCGCGCTGATCTCGACGATCTCGGCACCGCGTGCCTCCATCGCCGCGAGCGCTGCTCGGAACGCCGTCGACACTCCGGGCTGGAAACCGCTGTCGGGTAGTTCGCGGATGACACCGACGCGGAGACCGCGCAGGACATCCCCCCGCGCGCCTTCCCGTGCCGCATCCGCGAACGACGGCCACGCATCCGCGAGGGACGTGCTGTCGTTAGCGTCGTGCCCGCCGATGACGTCGTGCAGCAGTCCGGCATCGAGCACGGTTCTGCTGACCGGCCCGACTTGGTCGAGTGACGACGCCAGCGCGATCGCTCCGTAGCGACTCACACCGCCGTACGTGGGCTTCACGCCCACCGTGCCGGTGACGTGCGCCGGCTGACGGATCGAGCCGCCGGTGTCGGATCCGAGCGCCAGGGGTGCTTCGAAGGCGGCGACAGCGGACGCCGATCCACCCCCCGAGCCACCGGGGATCCGCTCGAGGTCCCAGGGGTTGTGCGTGGGGCCGTACGCCGAATGCTCGGTGGAGGAGCCCATGGCGAACTCGTCCATGTTCGTCTTCCCGAGCGGGACGAGGCCGGCGGCGCGCGCGCGGGACACGACCGTCGCGTCGAACGGGGACATGTACCCCTCGAGGATGCGCGAGCCGCTGGTGGACGGCATGTCGGTCGTGACCAGCACGTCCTTGATGGCGAGCGGAACGCCGGCGAGCGGGCCGAGCGCGTCGCCGGCGGAGCGGCGACGATCGATCCCGGCGGCCACCTCGAGCGCGTGGTCGCTGACGTGGAGGAAGGCGTGCACGTCGCCGTCGACGGCAGCGATGCGGTCCAGATGAGCCCGCGTCGCTTCGACGCTCGACACGGTGCCCGACGACAGCTCCGCCGCGAGGTCGGCCGCGCTCAGGCGCGTGAGGTCAGTCACTGCTCCTCCCCCAGGATCGCCGTCACCCTGAACCGCCCGTCCGCCGCATCCGGCGCGTTCTGGAGCGCTTGCGCGAGCGTCAGGGTGGCGCCCACCTCGTCCGCGCGGTAGACGTTCTCCAGCGGGATCGGATGGCTCGTCGCGGGAACGTCCGGCGTGGCGACCTGAGACACCTTGGCGATGTTGTCGACGATGACGTCGAGCTGCCCGGTGAGGCGCTCGATCTCATCATCGCTCAACTGAATGCGGGAGAGCACACCGAGATGGCGCACGAGATCGGGGGTGATTTCAGACACTCCCCCAGTCTAGTTGGGCCTCTTCGCCCGCCTCACCGCGGGCGTAGTCTGGCGCGGTGACGACGTACGACCCGCCTCGCCCCTGGATCCGCAGCTACGCCCACGGCGTACCGGAGGATCTCCCGCCGGTCACCGGATCGTTGATCGACATCGTGGCCGCGTCGGCGCGCGACTACCCGGACGCGCCGGCGCTGCAGTTCTTCGGCCGGACGACCTCCTACCGTGACTTGCAAGAGCAGATCGACCGCGCCGCGGGCGGACTGCGCGCGCTGGGCGTGCAGGCCGGTGATCCCGTGGCCATCGTGCTGCCGAACTGTCCACAGCACATCGTCGCGTTCTACGCCGTGCTGCGCGTGGGCGCCGTCGTGGTGGAGCACAACCCGCTCTACACGCCGCGTGAGCTTCGCAAGCAATTCGAGGATCACGGCGCCAAGACGGCGATCGTGTGGAGCAAGGCCGTCAAGACCGTCCAGGCATTCCCCGACGACCTCGCCGTTCCGCGGATCGTCTCCGTCGACGTCACGACCGCCATGCCGCTGGCCACCCGACTCGCCCTCCGCCTCCCGATCGCGAAGGCGCGCGAGTCGCGCCGCGCGCTCCACGAGCGCGTGCAGGACACGACGCCCTGGGAAGGGATCGTCGGGGCGGACCCGCTGCCCGACGGGGTCCCCCGCCCCCACACCGACGATCTCGCGATCATCCAATACACGAGCGGGACCACGGGCACGCCCAAGGGCGCCGCGCTGACGCATCGGAACCTCCTCTCGAACGCCGCGCAGGCGCGCGCGTGGGTTCCGTCGATCGTGCGCGGCGACGGGTGCGTCGTGTACGCGGTGCTGCCCATGTTCCACGCCTACGGGCTCACCCTGTGCCTCACCTTCGCGATGTCGATGGGCGCTCGGCTGGTGCTGTTCCCCCGCTTCGACCCCGACATGGTGCTGACCGTGACGAAGAAGCACCCGGCCACGTTCCTCCCGCTCGTGCCGCCGATCGCGGAACGCCTGCTCAGCGCCGCACGGGAGAAGGGCGTCTCTCTCGCCGGAACGGCCATCGCCATCTCCGGCGCGATGGCGCTGCCTCACGAGCTCGTCGTCCCCTTCGAAGCCGCGACGGGGGGCTATCTCGTCGAGGGCTACGGCCTGTCGGAATGCTCTCCCGTCCTGATGGCGAATCCTGTGGCCGAGAACCGCGTCCCGGGCACCGTCGGCCTTCCACTGCCGGGGACGGAATGCCGCGTGGTCGACCCCGAAGATCCGACGAAGGACGTCCCACCGGGAACGCGAGGCGAACTCGTCGTCCGTGGTCCGCAGGTGTTCCAGGGCTACTACGGCAAGCCTGAGGAGAGCGATGCCGTCTTCGTGGACGGGTGGTTCCGCACGGGCGACATCGTGACGATCGACGACGCGGGCTTCGTGCGCATCGTCGACAGGATCAAGGAGCTCATCATCACCGGCGGGTTCAACGTGGCGCCGACCGAGGTGGAGGGCGCTCTGCGCCAGCACCCCGACATCGAGGACGTCGCCGTCGTCGGCATCCCCGATGAGCACTCCGGCGAGCAGGTCGTCGCCGCCGTCGTGCCGACCGCCGGTCGAGACGTCGACGTCGACGCTATCCGTGAGTATGCCCGCGGCATCCTGACCCCGTACAAGGTGCCGCGCCGCATCTTCGTGGTCGACGAACTGCCGAAGTCGCTCATCGGGAAGGTGCTGCGCCGTCAGGTGAGGGACCGCATCATCGCCCTCACGACGGGAGGAGCGCCAGCCGCGTGAGGACGGCGGGCGCGTCCCTCGTGCGCTATACCTCGAGGTCACCGGGCCTGGGCTGGATCCAGGTCGGTGTCGCGTAGCCCTCGTCCCAGGGGAAGCGTCGTTCCTTGTCGTCGTACGTGAGTTGCAGGAGTTCGACGGAGAACTCGGGTGGGCGCTGGTAGAACCGGTTCGCGGCGAATGCGATCTGCCCGGCGTTCGGGACAGGCTCGACGACGACGCGATGGGCCCAGCCCTCAAACTGCAGCATCTGCCCGGGCACGAGGTCGGCTCCTCCCCGGACTCGACCCGCGACGTCATTCAGGACTGCGGCCGATGAACCGGGATCGAGGCCGACGACGAGGAGCTCGGGATGACCGACGCCGAACAAGCCGACGGTGTAGGCGAAGGGCGTCAGCTCGCGCTGCGCGTCGCCACCGACGTACTGGATGTAGACGCCATGGCGGCGAATCGTCTGAGCGGTGTGCTGATCCTCCTGATCGAGCCAGGCGTCGATCGCGGTGTCTGAAGTAGGTCCCATGTCGAATCCTTTCTGGAATGAAAGGAGCGTAGAACATATCTACGAATGCGCGAATCGACTATCCACAGGCTGCGCTCTGCCCGGCAACGGCGACGGTGGCGGCAAGAGCGCCAGGCTCAGCCTGCGTCGGACCGCGCCGCATCGAGCGCAGCCGGCCCTTGCTCGACCAGGACGCGGAACTGCGAGGCGTCGATGATGCGGACGCCCAGCTCCTCCGCTTTCGCCAGCTTGGAACCCGCGCCCGGACCTGCCGCGACGAAGTCGGTCTTCTTCGACACACTCGAAGCCGCCTTGCCGCCCGCGTCGATGATGGCCTGCTGCGCCCCCTCGCGCGAGTAGCCGTCGAGCGAACCGGTCGCAACGACGGTGAGGCCGTCGAGGACGCCGCCTGACGCCGTCGCGGCGCCCGGCCCCGGATGACCCGGGGTCGTGAGCCGCGCACCCGCGGCCCCCCATCGATCGACGATCTCCCGATGCCAATCGACCTCGAACCAGTCGATCACGGCGTCCGCGATGATGCCGCCGACCCCTTCGACATCAGCGAGTTCATCTCGCGACGCCGCGCGGATGGCATCCACGGACCCGAACCACTGCGCCAGGGCCCTTGCTGCGACGGGCCCGACGTGTCGGATGTTCAGTGCGACCAGGAAGCGCCAGAGGTCCCTCGTCTTCGCGGCATCGATGTTCGCCAGCAGCTCGACCGCTGACTTCGACAGCACGGCCGCCTCGTCGCCGTCGAACGGACCGTCTCCGTCGTATGGTGGATCGCTTTTCTTGCGCTGGCGTCGGAAGGGCGATCGCGTGTCGGGGATGCCGTCGTCGTCGAGCCTCGGCAACCCGGTCTCGGAATCCCGCACGACGACATCGATCCCGAACAGATCCTCGGGACGGAGATCGAACAGTCCCGCCTCGGTGTCGAGCGGGGGTCGCTCGGGCCGGACCGGTTGAGTGAGTGCCGCGGCCGAGACCTCGCCGAGTCCCTCGATGTCGAGTGCCCCGCGCGAGCCGATGTGCTCCACCCGACCGCGCACCTGAGCGGGGCACGAACGCGAATTCGGACAGCGCAGATCGATGTCCCCCTCCTTCGCCGGTGCGAGAGGGAAGCCGCACTCGGGGCAGCGTGTGGGCATGACGAACTCGCGTTCGGTGCCGTCGCGCAGCTCGACCACAGGCCCGAGGACCTCCGGAATGACATCGCCCGCCTTGCGCAGCACGATCGTGTCACCGATCAGGACGCCCTTCGCCTTCACGACGTCCTGGTTGTGGAGCGTCGCCTGTCTCACCACGCTGCCCGCCACACGCGCGGGCTCCATGACGGCGAACGGCGTCGCGCGACCGGTGCGCCCGACCGAGACCACGATGTCGAGGAGCTTCGTGTTGACCTCCTCTGGCGGGTATTTGTAGGCGATGGCCCAGCGGGGAGCACGACTCGTCGCCCCCAGCTCGTCGTGGAGCGCGAGCTCGTCGACTTTCACGACCACGCCGTCGATCTCGTGCTCGATCGAGTGGCGGTTCTCGCCGTATCGCCGGATGTAGGCGTCTGCGCCCACGGCGCTGTCGGTCACTTCGAAATAGCGGCTCGTCGGCAGCCCCCACGACGCCAGGAGACCGTACACCTCGCTCTGCGTCGATACGGGAGGATCCGGCCAGGCACCGATGCCGTGAACGGTGAGGCGCAGCCTGCTCACCCGCTGGCGCATCGCCTCGAGCTGGCGCTCGTTCTTGCCCTCCGCCTTCTGGCGCAGCGAGCCGCTGGCGGCGTTCCGAGGGTTCGCGAAGAGACGGTCGCCCACCGAGGCCTGATACGCGTTCAGCGCCTCGAAGTCGGCGACATCGAAGAAGACCTCACCGCGCACCTCGACGAGGGGCGGATGGCCGGTGCCGCGGAGGCGCTGTGGGATGCCGGGGATGCGGCGGACGTTCTCGGTCACATCCTCGCCGACCCGTCCGTCACCACGCGTGGCGGCTGACGTGAGCCGGCCGTGCTCGTACCGCAGCGACAGCGCGAGACCGTCGATCTTGAGCTCGCACAGGTAGTGCACCGGACGCCCGGCGTCGCGCTCGACCTTCGCCGCCCATGCGAGGAACTCCTCGTCGCTGAAGACGTTGTCGAGACTCAGCATGCGCTCCGCATGCTCGACGGGATCGAACAGCGTGCCCGATGCCGCACCAACCGTGAGTCTCGGGGAGTCCTGACTCTGCAGCTCGGGATAGAGGCGCTCGAGCGCCTCCAGCCGGTGCATCCAGCCGTCGTACGTCTGGTCGTCCACGACCACGGTGTCGCGCCCGTAGTAGGCGTCCCGGGCGCCGATGATGCGGTCGATCAGAGACTGCACCTCGTCACGCGCCGCATCGAGGGTGAGTTCGGGAATGTCGGATCCGTCGGCCACCTCGTCAGTCTAGGCAGGGCCTCCGACGTCCACGCGGTCAGGCGTCGATGGGGATCGCCGAGACCGTCCGGTCGATCGTGACCTGACCGAGCACGCGCGTCCCCGCGTACAGGACCGCCGTCTGCCCGGGGGCGACACCGTCGAGCGGCGTCTCCGGCCTGACCACGAGCGATCCGTCTGCGTCGAGCCGGGCCACGGCCGGCACAGGGTCGGCGTGCGCCCGGATCTGCACGTCGCACGTCCACTCGACGGCATCGGGCGCGGCGCCGGCCCACGTGTAGCGGTCGCCGGAGATCTCTGCGATCGCGAGCGCCTCCTTCGGGCCGACCACGACGGTGTTGGTCACCGGCCGGACTTCGAGCACGAACCGGGGCCGTCCGTCCGGAGCGGGAACGCCGAGCGCGAGGCCTCGTCGCTGACCCACGGTGAATGCGTGCGCGCCGTCGTGCGATCCCACGACCGTGCCGGCGCGATCGACGATGTCGCCGGTCTCCGCACCGACGCGCTCCGCGAGCCATCCGCGCGTGTCGCCGTCCGGGATGAAGCAGATGTCGTGACTGTCCGGCTTCTGCGCCACGGTCAGCCCGCGCGCCTCCGCCTCGGCGCGGACCACCGCCTTGGACGGTGTCCTCCCGAGCGGGAAGTACGTGTGCGCGAGCTGAGCGGCGGTGAGCACGCCGAGCACATAGGACTGGTCCTTCGCGGCATCCGACGCCCGGTGGAGCTCCCGCCCGGCCGACGTGTCGAGCAGCGTCGCATAGTGGCCTGTGCAGACCGCGTCGAAGCCGAGCTCGATCGCGCGGTCGAGCAGGGCTGCGAACTTGATGCGCTCGTTGCATCGCATGCAGGGATTCGGCGTGCGGCCCGCCTGGTACTCCGCGACGAAGTCCTCGATCACGTCCTCACGGAATCGCTCGGAGAAGTCCCACACGTAGAAGGGGATGCCGAGGCGGTCGGCCGCACGTCGGGCGTCCATCGCGTCTTCGATCGTGCAGCAGCCCCGGCTGCCCGTCCGCAGCGTCCCGCCTGCGCGTGACAGGGCGAGATGCACGCCGACGACGTCGTGACCCTCGTCGACCGCCCGCGCCGCGGCCACGGCGGAGTCCACGCCGCCGCTCATCGCCGCCAGGATATGCATCCGAACAGTCTACGAGCGTCGATCGAAAGGGGACTCAGGCGCGGGACGGGGACCGCGCCCCGGCCGCACGCGCTCGCTCGACGGCGCCGGGGAGCGCCTCGAGAACGGCCGCCACATCGGCATCGGTCGAGGTCCTCCCGAGCGTGAGGCGGAGCACCTGACGAGCCTCGTCCGCCGCCCTTCCGATCGCGAGGACGACGTGGGACGGCTCGGGCACACCCGCCTGGCACGCGGAGCCCGTCGAGACGGCGATCCCCTGCTGGTCGAGCAGGAAGAGCAGCGTCTCCCCGACAGCGCCGGGGAACAGCATGTGCACGTTACCGGGAAGGCGCCGATCCGGATCTCCGAGCAGGATCGCGCCGGGCACCGACCCGATCACGCCGCCGATAAGCTGATCGCGCAGCACGGCGATCCGGCCCGCCTCCGCGTCCAGCTCCGCTACCGCGAGCTCAGCTGCCACGGCGAAGGCCACCGCTCCCGGGACGTCCTGCGTTCCCGCACGCAGTCCGCGCTGCTGGCCACCGCCGTGGATCAGGGGGACCGGATCGGCCGCCCGTGCCACGACGAGGGCGCCCACCCCCACCGGTCCTCCGACTTTGTGCGCGGACAGGCTCATGGCCGCGAGGCCGGTCGTGCCTGCTGCACCATCGCGCCATTCGCGGAAGCTCACCGGCACGTGGCCGAAGGCGGCGACCGCATCCAGGTGCAGGGCGACCCCGCGGGATGCCGCCACCGCCGCGAGGGCCGGTGCGTCATTGACGGTGCCGACCTCGTTGTTGGCCACGAGGGCCGTCGCGAGAGCCGCCCCCTCGAGCACGGCCTCGAACCCGGCCACCGGAATCCTCCCGACGTCGTCCAGGGCGACGGGTCGCGGGTGCGCGCCCTCATGCGCGCGGAGCCACTCGACGGTGTCGAGGGTCGCGTGGTGCTCGCCATCCGGAAGGACGATGGCATCGGAACCGCTCGGCCTCGACCACCACAGTCCCTTCAGCGCACCGCCGACGGCCTCGGTTCCGCCCGAGGTGAACACGACCTCCGGCGGGTCGCATCGAACGGCCGCCGCGAGCCGTTCGCGCGCGTCCTCCAGCAGCCTCCGGGCATCCTGGCCGGCGTGATGGATAGAGGACGCGTTGCCGACCACGGCGGCCGCCTCGACCCACGCCTCTCGTGCCTCGGGGCGGAGAGGCTCCCCCGCGGCGTGATCGAGGTAGACGGACACCCCTCCACTCTCCCACGCGGGATGCATCGTGGGACGCGGTGCCGGCGACGGTGGCACGGGAGCCCCGCCACGCGCCGTTAGGGTAGTCGCCATGGCTCACCCGAACCAGCTGGCCACCGCAGCGAGCGCCCTGCTCAGTTCCGCCTTCGACGACCTCGGCGTGCGTCTCCACTCCTCCGAGGAAGGCGGCGGCGGAACGCTGCGCGTGTGGTCGGGGTCGGCCGACGCGATCGAGCTGGTCGTGTTCGACGACTCGGACCTGGACTGGATCACCGATGTCGTGCCGTTGGCACCTGTCGGGTCCGGCGTGTGGTCCGTGCGGACGCCGCTCCTGCGACCGGGCGCGCGGTACGGCATCCGCGTCGCCGGTCCGCAGGGGGCCGGCAACACCTTCAACCCTCGGACGCTGCTCACCGACCCCTACTCCCGTGGGCTCGTGTCCGGAGGCCTGGGCGACTGGCGCTCCGCCGTCGTCGACGGATCGTTCGACTGGGGGGGCGTCTCCAAGCCCGCTGTGCCGATGGATCGCACGGTGATCTACGAAGGCCATCTGAAGGGGCTTTCGAAGAGGCACCCGGACGTTCCGCCGGCGCTCCATGGGACCTACGCCGGGTTGGCGCACCCGGCCATGATCGATCACTTCCACACCCTCGGCGTCACCAGCATCGAGCTGCTACCGGTCCAGGCGTTCGCGTCCGAGCCCCGGCTCCTGCAGCACGGGCTGAGCAACTACTGGGGCTACAACACGCTCAACTTCTTCACTCCGCACGCCCCGTACGCCACGGAGGCGAGTCGACGCGAGGGGCCGGAGGCCGTGCTCCGGGAGTTCAAGGGCATGGTCCGGCTTCTGCACGAAGCAGGCCTCGAGGTGATCCTGGACGTCGTCTACAACCACACCGCCGAGGAAGGGATCGGCGGCCCGCGCACCAGCCTGCGCGGCATCGATAACGGGTCCTACTACCGGCAGACCGACGACGGCGTGTACATCGACGTCACCGGGTGCGGCAACGCCCTCGACACATCCACCCCTGCGGCCGCCCGTCTCGTGCTGGATTCGCTGCGCTATTGGGCGCGGGAGGTGCAGATCGACGGGTTCCGATTCGACCTCGCCGTGACCCTGGGCCGCGACGAGGAGCACCGCTTCACCCCCGACCACCCGCTGCTGCAGGCGATCCTGTCCGATCCGGCTCTGGCGGATGTCAAGTGCATCGCGGAGCCCTGGGATGTGGGGATGGGCGGCTGGCAGACGGGAAACTTCGGCGAGGGCTGGCACGAGTGGAACGACCGCTACCGCGACCGAGTCCGCAACTTCTGGCTCAGCGATGTGGACTACTCGCGCCGCGCGTCGACGGCACCCGTCGGCGCGGGTGGCTTCGCGACCCGGCTGGCCGGCTCGTCGAACACGTTCAGTGAGTCGCGCGGCCCGCTCGCCAGCGTGAACTTCATCACCGCACACGACGGCTTCACCCTGCGCGACCTGGTCTCGTACGACGTGAAGCACAACCTGGGCAACGGCGAGCAGAATCGTGACGGCGCGGACACGAACCGGTCGTTCAACCACGGCGCCGAGGGGCCCACGTCGGACGAACGGATCCTCGAGACGCGACGACGCGCCATGCGCAACCTGCTGGGCACGCTGCTCCTCTCCGCGGGGGTCCCCATGCTGACGGCCGGGGATGAGTTCGGTCGCACCCAACGTGGCAACAACAACGCCTACTGCCACGATTCGCCGCTCACGTGGCTGGACTGGGAGCATGCCCCGTGGCAGGAGGACCTCCAGGCGCACGTGCAGCGTCTGATCCGCCTGCGCCAGGAGAACCCGGCGCTGAGGCCCATCCGCTTCGCACGACTCGACGAGCACACGCCGTCCGCGTCCGTCATGCAGTGGTACGACGCCGGCGGCGAGACCATGTCGATCGAAGCGTGGAACTCCCCCGCGCACCGCACGCTCCAGTACCTCGCCACCTCCACGCCCGAGATCGAGGAGCTCAATCGCATCCTGCTCGTCGTGCACGGCGACGAGAAGACGGCCGACGTCACCCTTCCGGTCGTCGAGGACGTGGCGGGATACCTGGAGCTGTGGTCCAGCGCGCACGAGCGCCCCGCCGACGACGGGGTGCTGTTCGCTCCCGGCGACGTCATGTCGCTCCCGGCCACCTCCCTGCGTCTGTTCCGCGTCGTGTGACCGGTGTCGCGGTGTCCCCGGAGCATCGCGAACGATAGGTTCGAGACGTGGCCGCACAGAAGCATGACGTCCAGCCTCCCGCCTGGCGCGGGACCGCGTCCCTCCCCGTCCGTCCCGCGATTCCCTGGCAGCGCGAGTGCGACACGGCCACACCGCGTATCCCGGTCATTCTTCCGGGTCCCTCTGTACCGGGCGGCCGCTTCGCACCGACCGCCTTCGCCGGCGAGGCGGTGCCGTTCCGGGTGACGGCCTTCCGCGAGGGGCACGACCGGATCGGCGTGCACCTGCGGCTCACCTCGCCATCGGGCGGAGAATCCCTGCACCGCCTTGCGCCGCTCGACGACGGGTTCGATCGATGGCGCGTCGACGTGGTGCTCCTCGAGCAGGGGAACTGGTCGTTCCGGTTCGAGGCGTTCGGCGATGACTACGCGACCTGGCAGCACGCGGCCGACCTGAAGATCGCCGCAGGCGTCGACGCCGCGCTGATGCGCGAGATGGGGGCACGTCTCTTCGAACGCGCCGCCGGCGAGACCACTCGGCCGGCGGCCGAGCGACGCACGCTCACGGGAGCGGCGGCGGCCCTCCGGGACGACCATGTCGACGACGCCGCCGCGCTGGGCATCGTGCGCGATCCTGCCATCGCCGGGTTCTTCGCGTCGCGTCCGGTGGCCTCGCTGATGACAGTGGGCGAGACGCTCACTCTGCGCGTGGAGCGCGAGCGAGCGGGCGTCGGCGCATGGTACGAGTTCTTCCCCCGGTCCGAGGGTGCGCGCCGCCTGCGCGACGGTTCCGTCAAGAGCGGCACCTTCCGCACCGCTGCCAAGCGCCTTCCCGCCGTCGCCGGGATGGGATTCGACGTCCTGTATCTGCCTCCCATCCATCCGATCGGAAGGATCAACCGGAAGGGCCGCAACAACACCCTCGACCCGCTCCCCGGCGACCCCGGGTCGCCGTGGGCGATCGGCTCCGCGGAGGGCGGTCATGACGCCGTCCACCCGGATCTTGGCACGCTCGCGGACTTCCGCGCCTTCGTCCGCGCCGCCCGCGCGGAGGGGATCGAGGTCGCGCTCGACCTCGCGCTCCAGGCGGCCCCCGATCACCCGTGGGTCACGAGTCATCCGGAATGGTTCACCACGCTCCCCGACGGCACGATCGCCTTCGCCGAGAATCCCCCCAAGAAGTACCAGGACATCTACCCGGTCAACTTCGACAACGACCCCGCCGGCATCCGTGCGGAGGTCCTGCGCATCGTGCGTCACTGGATCGCGCAGGGCGTGAAGATCTTCCGGGTGGACAACCCCCACACGAAACCACTCCAGTTCTGGGAGTGGCTCATCGCCACGGTGGAGGCGGAGAGCCCGGATGTCGTCTTCCTCGCGGAGGCCTTCACACGACCCTCGCCGCTGCACGCCCTGGCCATGGCGGGATTCCAGCAGAGCTACAGCTATTTCACCTGGCGCAACACGAAGGCGGAACTGGAGGAGTTCCTGACGTCGATCGCGGGTGACTCCGCCGACTACCTGCGACCCAATCTCTTCGTGAACACGCCCGACATCCTCACGGAGTATCTCCAGTACGGCGGCCGGCCCGCCTACAAGATCCGCGCCGCCATCGCTGCCACCGCTGGTCCGAGTTACGGCGTGTACGCCGGGTTCGAGCTCTATGAGAACGTCGCGCGCCCCGGCTCCGAAGAGAACATCGACAACGAGAAGTACGAGTACAAGACCCGGGACTGGGCAGGAGCCGAGGCGGCCGGAGACTCGCTCGCGCCGTATCTGCGACGGCTGAACGAGATCCGTCGCGATCACCCGTCGCTCCGCCAGCTGCGCAATCTGTCGGTGCACTGGAGCGACGACGATGCCATCCTCGTGTACTCGAAGCATCTCGATACGGGACTCACCCCGGACGGCCGCGCGGACACGATCCTGGTCGTCGCCAACGTCGATCCGCATTCCGTCCGCCAGACGATGATCCACCTCGACACCCGCCTGTGGGGTGTCAGACCTGGCGAACCGTACGACGTCGAGGACCTGATCACCGGGGCCCGCTGGACGTGGAGCGACCACAACTTCGTCCGCCTCGACGCGTTCTCCGAGCCCGTCCACATCCTGCACGTGAAGGGACCGCGATGAACACGCCAGACGACGACGTCCTGAACCGGGTTTCGAGCGGCTCGTACCACGCGCCCCACGACATCCTCGGGCTGCACCCGGACGGCGCCGGGGGGTGGACGGTGCGGGCGCGCCGGCCGCTTGCGCAGACCGTGACCGCGGTCTTCGCCGACGGTGAGCGCGTCGGCCTCGACCACGTCGCCTACGGGATATGGAGCGGGCAGCACCGCGGTGTTCCCGGTCCGTACCTGCTCGAGGCGACCTACGCGGACTCCCCCGCCTACGTCGCCGACGATCCGTACCGCCACCTGCCGACGATCGGCGAGCTCGACCTCCACCTCATCCGCGAGGGGCGACACGAAGAGTTGTGGCGCGCGCTCGGCGCCCACGTGCGCCCCGACGACGGGGTGGATGGCACGTCCTTCACTGTATGGGCACCCAACGCCCAGGCCGTACGCGTAGTCGGCGACTTCAACTCGTGGGATGGCCAGGGGCACGCACTGCGCTCGCTCGGTGCGAGCGGCGTATGGGAGCTGTTCGTACCCGCGATCGGTGCGGGCACGGTCTACAAGTACGAGATCCTGACGCAGGACGGCCGCTGGATCCTCAAAGCCGACCCGCTGGCGCGCCTGGCCGAGATCCCGCCGGCGACGGGATCGGTCGTCGTCGAGTCCGGATACACCTGGGGCGACGACGAGTGGGTGAGCCGCCGGGCGCGCACGGAGGTCGCTTCGTCGCCGATGTCCATCTACGAACTCCACTTCGGGTCATGGCGCCCAGGACTCTCCTACCGCGACGCCGTCGACCCGCTCATCGACTACGTCACCGGGCAGGGCTTCACGCACGTGGAGTTCCTGCCGCTCTCCGAGCACCCGTTCGGGGGTTCGTGGGGATACCAGGTGACGGGGTACTACGCACCTACGAGCCGGTTCGGCCACCCCGACGACCTGCGCCACCTCATCGACCGGCTCCACCAGGCGGGCATCGGAGTGATCATGGACTGGGTCCCCGGGCACTTCCCGAAGGACGAGTTCGCGCTCGCGCGCTTCGATGGGCAGCCGCTGTACGAGCATTCCGATCCACGGCGCGGGGAGCACCGCGACTGGGGCACGTACATCTTCGACTACGGCCGGAGCGAGGTGCGGAACTTCCTCGTGGCGAACGCCCTGTACTGGATGGAGGAGTTCCACGTCGACGGGCTGCGCGTGGACGCGGTGGCCTCCATGCTCTACCTCGACTACTCGCGCAAGGAGGGCGAGTGGACGCCGAACGTCCATGGAGGTCGGGAGAACCTCGAAGCGATCCACTTCCTGCAGGAGGTCAATGCGACCGCCTACAAGCGCTACCCGGGCATCGCGATGATCGCGGAGGAGTCGACCAGCTTCCCCGGCGTCACCGCACCGACGGACCGTGCCGGACTCGGCTTCGGCTTCAAGTGGAACATGGGCTGGATGAACGACTCGCTCGTGTACATCGCCCGGGATCCGATGTACCGGTCGTACCACGAGGGCGAGCTGTCGTTCTCGTTCGTCTACGCGTTCAGCGAGAACTTCATCCTCCCGATCAGCCATGACGAGGTCGTGCACGGCAAGGGAAGCCTCATCAGCAAGATGCCCGGCGACCATTGGCAGAAGCTCGCGAATGTGCGGGCGTACCTCGCGTACATGTGGGGTCATCCCGGCAAGCAGCTGCTGTTCATGGGTCAGGAGTTCGGACAGCTGTCGGAATGGTCCGAAGGGCGGGGTCTGGATTGGTGGCTTCTCGATCAGCCCAGTCATCAAGAGCTGCTCGGATTCGTCGCGACGCTGAACGCGGTCTACCGCGCGGAGTCCGCCCTGTGGTCGCGCGACAGCGACGGCGCTGCCTTCAGCAGACTCGGTGGCCCTGCATGGAACCCGAACGTGATCGCGTTCGCCCGGCGGGATCATCACGGCAACACGGTGGCCGTCATCTGCAACTTCTCCGGCACTCCGGTCGCCGACTACACGCTGGATCTCACCGAGCCGGGCGAATGGCGGGAGATCCTCAACACCGACGCGGTCGCGTACGGCGGATCCGGGGTCGGCAACCTGGGCGTCGTGCACGCCGATTCGAACGGTCGCGCCACCATGGTGCTGCCGCCGCTCGGCGCGCTGTGGCTCCGCCACGACGCGCGAGCGCATGTGGGTGGTGCGTCCGACGGTCGGCCCGCGGTGTGAGACGCTCCGCGGACGTCAGAACAGGAGCGAGGAGAGGCGCCCGCGCGCTGCGGTGACACGCGGATCGGCGTCGCCGACGAGGCCGAAGAGCTCGAGCAGGCGCTCCCGGACCGGTGCGCGGTCGCCCGCAGGGAGCGCCGCGAAGAGGTCGAGAAGACGCGAGAATGCGTCCTCGACGTGGCCCCCCGCGACATCCAGATCAGCCACGGTGAACTGCGCCGTCACGTCGAGCGGACTCGCGGCCGCCGCCGCCCGGGCCTCCTGAAGATCGACGCCCTGGATCCGCTGCAGCAGGCGAACCTGGCCGAGGCCGGCTCGGGCGTCCGCATCACGGGGGTTCTCCGCGAGTGCGGCCTCGTACGCCGTGACCGCGCGGGCATAGTCCCCCGCCTCGATGGCGTCGAACGCCTCCGCGTGCAGCGGCGGGAGCGCGGGGTCGTCTGTGACCTCCGGAGGCGGACCGGACGCGGCGACCGTGCCGACCACGCCGTTCTGGGCCGCCAGCTGCAGGAGCTGAGCGAAGACGTCCCGGACCTGCTGCTCCGGCACGGCACCCGTGAACATCGGCACCGGCTGGCCGGCGAGCAGGGCGACGACCAGAGGGATCGACTGTGCACGGAAAGCCTGCGCGAGCTGGGGATTGGCGTCCACGTCGACCTTGGCGAGAACGATGCGCCCGTCGAGCTCGCGCACGACCTTCTCGAGCACCGGGCTGAGCTGCTTGCACGGGCCGCACCACTCGGCCCACAGGTCGATGACCACCGGAACCGTGCGGGAGAGGTCGAGAACGGCTTGGAACGAATCGTCCGTCGCGTCGATCACGAGATCGGGGACGGGCGCCTGTGGTGCGGGCTCCGAGCCCGACGGAGACGGGGCCGGCCGGTTGCGAAGCGCCGACAGGTCGACCGCTCCGCGGAGAACGGAGCCGGGGGCGGGTGTACTCACTTGCTGATCGCCTTTGCGCCGAGGATGTTGGATGCGAACCCGAGCAACCGGATCCGGGTGTCGCCGGAACCCTGTCCCGGGACGTAGAAGAAGAGCTGATCGCTGTACGTCGTCGTGAAGCCGGTCTGCGACTGATCCACTCCGGCGAGAGCCTTCACCGTCGGGTTGTTCGTGAGCTTGATCACTGCGTCCGCCGACGTCGGTGTGACCGTGTCGGTCTCGTTGAGGTTGACCGCCACGATCGCGCCGCTCTCCAGCGTAGCGAGCGCCAGGGGCGCCTGGGCGCCGGGCGTCGAGGAGAAGGTGAGTCGTCCGGTCGTCGATGCCGTCTTGTTGAACTCGGCGAGCCGTCTCTTTCGATCGGCGTCGATGCTGGCGCGGAACTGGTCCCCTGCCGCATCGAAGTCCCCGGCATACGTGCTCTTGTCGCCCTGCGTGATGATGTCGGCATACGCCTTGGCCAAGTCCTCGGGAGGCATGACGAGGAACGACGAGTCCGGCGGCACCGCGGACGCGCCGACATAATACGGCGCGACGTCGGGCAGCTGGGTCGCCTCGAGGTCTCCGACGTAGGCGAGCCTGTAGTTGGACCACGGATCGCTCTGCGTGATCATCATGATCGTGGAGGTCACGGCCTTGTCAGCCTTCTGCTCCGCGATGAGCATGACCGTCCGCGGCCACCCATCGTAGGCCTGCGGGAGGAAGACCTTGATCCCCTTGGCTGGAATCGTCGGCAGGGCCTTGTAGTCGGCGATCTTCCCCCGGAGCGTGTAGTTGGTGACGCGCTCCGCGAGCGCGGCGCCCGCGAGGCGGGTGGCCGCCAGGTCCTGATCGCGCTTCTCGTCCGCGCTGGCCACGGTGCTGGAGATATGGCCGAGGATGCGGTCGGCCTGCGTCGCGGTGACGGCGGGGGGCTGCTGACCCTCCGGCGCGACGATCGTCGCGGTCGGCGTCGGCGTCGGCGAGCCGCCGAACTGCGGCCAGGCGTCAGCCGAGCACCCGCTGAGAAGGAGCGCGGACACGGCCACGACGGGGATCGCCGCGAACGCCTTGCGACCGGAGACCGCTCGACGCGTGGTCGCTCGGCCGGCGCTGATCACGCCCTTGTCGCCGCCCTCGATCGCGATGTCGATGGGCTCGGTCTCCGGCAGCGGAGGCAGTGCCTTGCGGCGTGGGCCCCGGGAGCGCCGCGCGTGACGGATGCCCAGGATGTACAGGAACACACCGACGAGCATGAGGATGCCGCCGCCGACCATGAGGGGACCCGCCCACGGGGTGGAGGTCTCGAGCGGCCAGGTCACGGTGACGTCGGACGGGGCCGGTGCGGAACCGTCCGACGCGACGAGCACGCTCATCGTGGCGGGAAGGCGCAGCGGCTGCTCGAGCGTCCCGTCCTGCTGGAACTCGTCGAGCCACAGGTCGGAGTTGATCGGGCTGCGTGTGGAGTCGTCCCCGGAATCCGCGCTCCCACCCGTGCCACCTGCCGCGGCATCCGGCTCGACCACAGTCGTCGTCGTCTTGCCGTTCTTGGCGACCGTGACGTGGTTGTAGGTCGTATCCGCGAGCCACGCCGTCATGTCGGCGGTGCGCCCGTACGAGACGAAGATCGTCCCGTCTCCGTGCGCACGCAACGTCTGCGCTCCCGGCAGCTTGTTCAGGACGGCGCCGTCGATGAGGGTGTATGGCTCACTCTGCGTGGTCTTGATCGTGGCCGTCTCGCTCTTCGGCCCCTGGAACACGGTGCGCTGGGCGATCCCGGTCGCGATCATCAACGCGGCGAGCACGAAAGCCGCAACGGCCCACACGAAACGCACGAAAACATCCTCCTGGACCCGCGGGGGTGGCGACGGGCCGTCGACTCTCGACATTCCAGACTAGCGAAAACCACCTGAAAAGGCTCCGGGAGGGGTCGCTGTGACCCCCCGGCCGTTCCTAGGCGTATCCTGACGGGACACGACGACGAGCGAGAGGAGCCGCGATGAAGGTGCACAACCCGTTCCGGGTCGCCTTCCTGGCCACCCTCGGCGTCGGCCTGGGACTGCTGCTCATCGGAAGCGTCCAGACCCTCTCCACGATCCTGCTGTACGTGGGGACCGCGCTGTTCCTGGCGCTCGGGCTCGAGCCCGTCGTCGGCTTCCTCGAGCGTCGGAAGCTCCGCCGGTGGCTCGCCGTGCTCATCACGATCCTCGCGGTCCTCGCCGTGTTCGCCGGCATCGTCCTGCTGGTGGTTCCGATCATCGTGAGCCAGATCAGCCAGCTGGTCGAGGCGATCACCAAGTTCCTCCAGAGCACGTCGATCAAGGACGTGGAGAACTGGATCCACTCCGTGTTCCCCGCGATCCAGACCTCGTCGATCGACGACGCGATCTCCAACGCGCAGAAGTGGCTCCTGGACAATTGGGGTTCGATCACGGGCGGCGTCATCAACGTCGGCCTCGCCTTCTTCGCGGGTGTCAGCGGAGCGTTCATCGTGCTCATCCTGACCATCTACTTCACCGCATCCATCCCGTCGCTCAAGGTGGCGGTATATCAACTCGTTCCCGCGTCGAAGCGGTCGCGCTTCATCGACCTGGCCGAGCAGATCACCGATTCGGTCGGCTACTACGTCATGGGGCAAGTGAGCCTCGGAATCATCAACGGCATCCTCAGCGCGATAGTCCTCAGCGTGATCGGCGCGCCGTTTCCCGCTGTCCTGGCGGTCATCGCGTTCTTCTTCTCACTCATCCCGCTTGTCGGAACGTTGACGGGCTCGACGATCATCGTGCTGACCTGCCTGATCCCCGGGCTTGCTCCGAATGCGAACGCCTGGTGGATCGCCGCCATCTACTACTTGGCCTATATGCAGATCGAGGCCTACTTCATCTCGCCGCGCATCATGAACCGGGCCGTCTCGATCCCAGGAGCAGTGGTCGTCATCGCAGCCCTCGCCGGCGGCTCGCTCCTCGGCCTGCTCGGCGCTCTCATCGCGATCCCGGTGGCCGCGAGCATCCTGATCCTCTATCGGCAGGTGGTCATCCCGCGTCAGAACGAGCGGTGACGCACGTCACACCGCCTCGGGCCCGTCCCATTCGGTAGGGAGCGGCAGCGCATCGGGATTCACGGCAGCCACGATCTCGGTGAGCACCCGGCGCGTCTGCGTCTCACCCACCCACAGATGCCTTCCGCCTTCGACCGGGACGACGACCGCGTGCGGGATGAGCGAGAACCGTTCCTTCGCCTCCGCTGGCCGCAGGTAGTCGTCGAACTCGGGGACGACGGCGATGACGGGGCAGGATTCGCGTGACCACGCCGCCAGCTCCTCGTCGCTCGTCCGGTGCAGCGGGGGCGAGAGCAGGATCACGCCCTCGATGTCGTGGTCGCGCCCATACTTCAACGCGAGCTCGGTGCCGAACGACCAGCCGAGCAGCCAGGGCCGGGGCAGCTGGCGCCGGGTCACGAGATCCATGGCGGCCGCCACGTCGAACGCCTCCGCACGTCCGCCGTCGAACGCACCCTCACTGGTGCCTCGCGGCGAGGTCGTTCCGCGGGTATTGAACCGGAGGACGGCGAGATCCGCCAACGCAGGAAGGCGGGCGGCCGCCTTGCGGAGGATGTGAGAGTCCATGAACCCACCCGCGGTCGGCAGTGGGTGCAACGTGACGAGGGTCGCCACGGGCGGCCTTGTCGGCGGCAGCGCCAGCTCGCCGACGAGGCTGAGACCGTCCAGCGTGTGAAGCTCGATGTCTTCTCGGCGGGCGGGAAGGACGACGGGACCACGGATCTCCATGTGTTCAGAACACCTTCCAGCAGCCCGAGTGCCAGTGGCGTCTCGCGGACAGGTCGGCGGCGTCGCCGAGCACGCCGTCCGCGCGCCACACCACTACGTGGGCTGTGCCGGGCGGGATCACGCGGCCGCAGCCCGGGCAGAGGTACTCCTTCTGCGACTGCGTGGCGCTGACGGGCTGAATCGTCCACTCCACACCGCGGCGGAACTCCGAGCGCTTCCACCCGGCCAGCAGACGATCGAACGAGTCCTCACCCGTTGGATCCGGCCTGCGGCGATTCGACCGCGGCACGAGACGAGGTCTACCACCAGCCGTGGGAGATCCAGAACGCGTAGGCGCCGGCCCAGCCGCCGTAACGCCCGCTCGCGTAGCCGGACCCCCAACGGAGGTTGTCGACGGGGTTGTAGCCGTTGCCCGGCACCTTGCTGCACGGGAGAGCCTGCACGAGACCGCAGGCTCCCGACGACCTGTTGGTCGCATTGGGGTTCCAGCCGCTCTCACGCTTGACGATGTAGTCGACGTAGCCCCAGTCGCTCTGGGCGATACCCGCCGCGGCCATCCACTCCGCCGGAGAGCCGCCGCCGGTGTACACGAGGCGCGCAGCGGCCGAAAGGCCCGCGGACGCCTTCGAGGTGGTCGCCTTCACGACGGGCTTGGGCTTCGGCTTGACGTACACCGCGTAGCTGTCGCGACCGAGATCGGTCGGAGCAGCGTCCGCAGCCTGCGCCACGACGAGGGTCTGCGCGTCGTCGACCGTGCTCGCATAGAGGGTCACAGGTTCGGTGATCTCGGCGTTCGCACGCGTGGAGAAACCCGCACCGAGCGGTCCGACGTACGCGGCGCCGAGACCGAGAACGGCGAACGCGGCGAAGACGGAGACGACACCCTGCCGGCGCGACCAGCGCGGGCCGGGCGTGGCTTTCGACGCGCGGGACGCGGGCCCGGATCGCGGACGCATCGCGACTCCGGAAGGAGCGGACGCACGACGGAGCGAACGGCGGGATGCCTCGGGATTCATCTCGTAGCCGGAAGTCACAGTGCCCCGAGTCTACCGCGAGGCGCGGACGGCTGCCATCCGAGGACGCCCGCGTGTCAGCCGACGGCGAGCATGACCTCCACGACACCGTCGAGAAGTGCGTCCACCTGCGCCTCCCGGTACCCGCCCCGCTGCATCCGGAAAGCGACCGAACGCACCTGCTCGACGGTGACGGGCTCACCCGACGCCAGATAGCCCGCGATCTTGTCAGAGACGAGATCCACCTCGTCGATCCGATACCCGTAGCGGAGGAACCCCGCCCGTGCGAACCGCCGGCCGCGCGGGCGGTTCACGCGGTCGAGGATCTCCTGCGCCTCCTCGCGCGTCTTCTCGACCCAGACTCCCGCTCCCCCGGTCGACATGCTGTGCTCGCGCTCCCGTGCCGCGAAGGCGTCCTCCACGCGACCCAGCGCCGCATCGACCGCCGCGATTGCATACCCGTGGCGAACGAGAGGAAAGGCGGCCGTCCGCACGTCCTCAGCGGTCAGCGCATCGGTTGAATCGGCCTCGAACGCATCCCTGGCGCGCGCCAGGAAAGCATCGACCGCCCTCTTCTCGTAGCCCTTCGTCCGGCCCTGGGTCTCGGGGAACGCGGGGGGCTGGGGATCCGAGGTGGAGTCGGCGGGGGCTTCAGCGGAGGGAAGGGTCATCGTGTCACCAGGGGGGTCAAGAGGTAGTACAGGGCGAGGGCGGCCGGAGCCGAGAGGAGAATGGAGTCGAGACGATCGAGGACGCCCCCGTGGCCAGGAAGCCACGAGCTCATGTCCTTGATACCGAGGTCGCGCTTGATCATGGACTCGCCGAGGTCACCCACCGTCGCGGTGCCCAGGATGATGATCCCCAGGATCAGTCCCGTCCACACCGGGAGCTGCAAGAGCAGCCACGCCAGCAGCACTCCCGCGATCAGGGACGCCGCCGCCGCGCCCGCGAAACCCTCCCAGGTCTTCTTGGGACTGATCCGGGGGGCCATCGGATGCCGCCCGATCATGAGACCCGTCGCATACGCCCCCGTGTCGGCGGCGACCACGACGATGAGGAACGCCAGCACCCAGAACTCGCCACGCTCCTGTCGGAGCAGAACCACGCACAGGGCCGCCATGAACGGCACGTAGAGCTGCAGGAACCCCGCCACGAGGGCGTCATCGAGCACGTCCCCGTACCTGCGTCCGTCCCGCGCGACCATCTGCGCGACGAGGCGCCAGACGACGGTCACCGCCACCGCGGCGAACACCACCACCCAGAGGAGCCACATCTGCAGGAACCACGCCGACACGACCAGGACGGAGCCGAGGACGACCTGCGGGACCAGATCGACTCGGCGGCCGGAGCCCTGGAGGGCCCGGCCGAACTCGAACACGCCGAGGACGGCTGCACCCAGGGCGAAGACGACGAAGATCCACTTCCAGAAGATGAGTGAGACGACCACGGTGGCACCGATGGCCAGGCCGATGCCGATGGCGACGATCAGGTCGCGCCCCGTGCGCTCCTTGATGCGCTCGTTCGCCTGGTCGAACTCCGCCCGTGCGTGCGCGACCTGGTTCTCCAGCTCGCTTCGCGCGGAGCGCACGTGTGCCTGAAATGCCGCCGTGGTGGGGTCGGTCGGCGGCACCGGACCTGGTGCGGTCGGTGCCGTCGCGCCACGACGGCGACGCACACGTCGCTCGGGAAGGAGCGGCGCATCCTCGTCCGGGGCGTCCCCGCCGGGAAGATCAGTCATGGACTGTCCTCAGACCTCGAGCAGTTCGGCCTCTTTGCGCTTGAGCGCGTCGTCGATCGCGTCGACGTGGGCGCGGGTGAGGGCGTCGAGCTCCTTCTCGGCCCGACCCAGCTCGTCCTCGCCGATGTCGCTCTTGAGCGCGTCGAGGTCGTCCTTCGCCTTCCGGCGGATGCCCCGTACGTGCACCTTCGCGTCCTCGCCCTTCGACCGGACGAGCTTGACGAACTCCTTGCGGCGCTCCTCGGTGAGCTCGGGGAGGGTCACGCGCACGATGTTGCCGTCGTTCGTAGGGTTCGCCCCGAGGTTCGGCGTGTCGCGGATCGCCTGCTCGATCGCTTTCAGCGCGGACTTGTCGTAGGGGGTGATGACCAGTGTCCGCGCTTCGGGATTGTTCAGCGACGCGAGCTGCGCGAGCGGAGTCGGCGACCCGTAGTAGTCGACGGAGATCTTCTGGAACAGCTGGGGGTTGGCGCGGCCGGTGCGAACGGTGGCGAAGTCGTCCTTCGCCGCCTCCACGGCCCGGTCCATGCGGGTGGTGGCATCGGCCAAGACGTCCGCGATCACGGTCTCTCCATTCGCTCAGGCGTTCTCGACCAGTCTAGTCGGGCCGTGCGCGCAACTCCGGTCGCGAGGCTCAGACCGTGACGAGTGTGCCGATCTCTTGACCGATCAGGGCCTTGGTCACGTTGCCTGCGGGTTCCATCCCGAACACACGCATGTCCATCCCGTTGTCCATGCAGAGGCTGAATGCGGTCGAGTCGACGACCTTCAATCCGCGCTGCAGCGCGTCGAGATAGGTGATCCGATCGATCCGTGTGGCCGAGGCGTCCTTCTTCGGGTCCGCGGTGTACACGCCGTCCACCCCGTTCTTCGCGACCAGGACTTCGTTCGCGCCGATCTCGAGCGCACGCTGCGCCGCGACCGTGTCGGTCGAGAAGTACGGCAGGCCGGCACCGGCCCCGAAGATCACGACGCGTCCCTTCTCCAGGTGCCGCTGCGCGCGGCGGGGGATGTAGGGCTCCGCGACCTGCGTCATCGAGATCGCCGACTGGACCCGCGTCGCGGCTCCGGCCTGCTCCAGGAAGTCCTGGAGCGCCAAGGCGTTCATGACCGTCCCGAGCATGCCCATGTAGTCCGCACGACCACGATCCATGCCGCGTTGACTCAGCTCCGCTCCGCGGAAGAAGTTGCCGCCGCCGACGACGACGGCCACCTCGACACGATCGACGGCAACCGCGATCTCACGGGCGATCTGACTCACGACATCGGGATTGACCCCGAGCTGACCCCCTCCGAACGCCTCGCCGGACAGTTTCAACAGGACGCGGCGGCGTCCAGTGGCTTCATCGATCACGGTCATCCTCTCGTCGCGATCACACACTAGCGAAGGGCATGCGAAGGGCCCGCATCGTCATCCGATGCGGGCCCTTCGATCTGCTTACGCGCCGACCTTGAAACGCGCGAAGTCGGTCACCGTGATGCCGGCGTCCTTCGCGACCTGGGCGACGGAGAGCTTGTTGTCCTTCGCGTAGTCCTGGTCGAGCAGGGACACCTGCTTGAAGAACGCGTTCACCCGGCCCTCGACGATCTTCGGGAGCGCAGCCTCGGGCTTGCCCTCGTTGCGCGAGATCTCGGTGACGATCTGACGCTCCTTCTCGACATCCGCCTCGGGGACGTCGTCGCGGGAGAGGTACGACGGGTTCGCGAACGAGATGTGCTGCGCGATGCTGCGGGCCGTCTCGGCGTCGTCGCCCGAGTAGGCGACGACCACGCCGATCTGCGGAGGCAGGTCCTTGCTCGTCTTGTGCAGGTAGACCTCGAAGTGGTCGCCGGCGAGCGTGCGCACGCGACGGAGCTCGACCTTCTCGCCGATGATGGCGGCCTCGTCCGAGATGAGCTGCTCGACGGTCTGGCCGCCGGCGGGCGCGGCGAGAGCGTCCTCGACGGTGGATGCTCCGACCCCCGCAGCGGCGTCGGCCACCTTGTCAGCGAGCGCGATGAAGCGGTCGTTCTTCGCGACGAAGTCGGTCTCGCAGGCCAGCTCGACGAGCGTGACCTTGCCGTTCGCCTCGCGTGCGACGACGAGACCCTCGCTGGTGGAACGATCGGCGCGCTTGGCATTGCCCTTCGCGCCCTTGAGGCGAAGGATCTCGACGGCCTTCTCGACGTCGCCGTCGGCCTCTTCGAGTGCCTTCTTGGTGTCGACCATGCCCGTGCCGAGCTGCTCGCGCAGGGCCTTGATGTCGGCGATGGTGAAGTTTGCCATGGGTGGCGGCTCCTTGGTTGATGAGTTCTCGTGGAAGGCCCGGCGGAGCCGTCCGTGGACGGCCCCGCCGGGCACAGAATCTGTGTAGACGGTCTACTTGTCGGCGGCCTCGGCGGCGGCGACCTCTTCGGTCGTCTCACCCGACTCGGCGGCGATCGCCTCGTCGTGCGCCTCCGCACCGGCCGCGTCCGCGGCCGTCTCGGTCGCGGCCTCGCCCTCGAGCGCCTGCTCGTCGGCGATGAGCTCGTCCGCCTCGGCGCGCGCCTCCGATTCGTCCGCGACCTTCGCGGTCTCGGCGGACGACTGCTCCGGCGCTGCCTGCTCCAGCAGTTCGCGCTCCCACTCGGCGAGGGGCTCCGCAGCCTCCTCAGCGGCGTCGGCCGGCTGGTGGCGCTGGATGAGGCCCTCGGCCGCCGCGTCGGCGATGATGCGCGTGAGCAGCGACACCGAGCGGATGGCGTCGTCGTTGCCGGGGATGGGGTACTGGAACTCGTCCGGGTCGGCGTTCGTGTCGAGGATCCCGATCACGGGGATGCCCAGCTTCTTCGCCTCGTCGATCGCGAGGTGCTCGCGCTTCGCGTCGACGACCCACAGCGCGGAGGGCGTCTTCTGCAGGTTGCGGATGCCGCCGAGCGACTTGTGCAGCTTGTCGAGCTCGCGCTTCTTCAGCAGGAGCTCCTTCTTGGTGAAGCCGCTCTCCGACGGGTTCTCGTAGTCGAGCTCTTCGAGCTCCTTCATCCGCGAGAGGCGCTTGCTGACAGTGCTGAAGTTGGTGAGGAGGCCACCGAGCCAGCGCTGGTTGACGTAGGGCTGGCCGACGCGTGTGGCCTGCTCGGCGAGCACTTCCTGCGCCTGCTTCTTCGTCCCGACGAACAGGATCGTGCCACCGTGCGCGACCGTCTCCTTGACGAACTCGTAGGCCTTGTCGATGTACGACAGCGACTGCTGGAGGTCGATGATGTGGATGCCGCTGCGCTCTGTCAGGATGAAGCGCTTGACCTTCGGGTTCCACCGGCGGGTCTGGTGTCCGAAGTGGACGCCGCTGTCGAGCAGCTGGCGAATGGTGACGACGGCCATGGCCGTTCTCCTCTTCTCGACGCGCACACGCGTCGCTTGCGGTTTCTTCGTGCCGGACAGGGGTCCGGCCAGCCTGGTACCCGACACACGCCCGCTCTCAGCAGAACTGGAGACCGGTGGGAGTGTTGCCACGCGTCGAAATCGACTCGCTCAGGGCACGCGTAGTCACCCCGACGAACGAGGTGCACACCCAGTGTACCAGGCGAGCGGGGAACAGGCGGGAGTCGCGGACGCGTCACCGCCTCCTCCCCTCCCGTGGCGAACCGGCATCCGCGGCGGTCTTCTCCCCCGCGGTGTGCGCATCCGGTCGTCCGGGGCAGCTCCCTCCCGACCATGGGCTCATGAGATACCGACCACGGGCGGCGACCGGCTCCGCCTCCACTCCCGCGCGGGCGCACCGCCGCCTGTGGGCAGCAGTCCTCCTCTGCACCGCGATCGTCCAGATGAACGCCGGCACGGCCGCCGCGACCGCGATGGACCTCAGCGGCCCGTCGAGTTCCGCACCCGTGTCCCCGGATGCTCCGGGCTCGGCCTGGCAGTGGCCCATGACCGGTGCGCGCGTCGTCGCCCCTTTTTTCCGCGCACCCGCGCGTGCGTACGGACCCGGGCATCGCGGCATCGACCTCGCCGCCGAGGGGTCGCAGGACGTCCTCGCGCCCGCATCCGGCACCGTGGCGTTCGCGGGCAGCATCGCGGGTCGCGGAGTGGTGACGATCGACCATGGGGGCGGCCTGGTCAGCACGTTGGAGCCGATCACCGCCCGTGTGGCCGTGGGTGACCGCGTCGGTGCGGGCGACTCCGTGGGCCGGCTGTCCGTGGGCGGCCACGCCGAGCCCGGAACCCTCCATCTCGGTGCGCGGCGGCTCGGCGACTACATCGATCCACTCCTGCTCCTGGGCGCGGCCCGGCGGGCTGTGCTCCTCCCCTGCTGCGATCAGCCGGCTGGATGACGAGATGCGCGGTCGGGGCAGCGCGGTCGGCGAAGCCGCGTGAGCTCGTCGCCCGGCTCCGACGGGGACCTCCTGGATCGCGGAGAGCGCAGGAAGCGAGGGCGGTCAGCGCTCGGCGCGCGGGTGCGCGAGACGGTATGTCGCCAGCAGCCGCTCGCTCGACACGTGCGTGTAGATCTGGGTCGTGCCGAGACTCGCGTGCCCGAGGATCTCCTGAACGGTCCGCAGGTCCGCACCTCCGTCAAGCAGATGCGTGGCCGCGGAATGCCGCAGGGCGTGGGGGCCGACGCGTTCCGCGCCGACGATCGGCGCCAGAGTGCGCGAGACGAGCTCATACACCGCTCTGACGCCGATGCGGCCGCCGCGTGCTCCGAGCAGCAGTGCGGAGGGCGGTGACGCAGCGCGCGCGGCGAGGGCGGGCCGGCCGCGCACCACGTAGGCGTCCAGCGCCCGTGCGGCCGGGGCTCCGAACGGAACGACGCGCTCCCTCGATCCCTTGCCGAGGACGCGGGCGGCGCCGCGCTCGGAATCGAGATCAGCGATGTCGAGGCCGACCAGCTCCGACACACGGATTGCCGCCCCGTAGAGGAGCTCGAGAGCTGCGTGGTCACGCAAGGCGATCGGATCGCCCTCGGCAGCTGCCGCCGCCATGGAGGTCAGCATCTCCCTCAGCGGCTCGACCCCCGCCACCCGCGGGAGCGTGCGTCCGCGCTTCGGCGCGACGAGGCGGGCACTGCGATCCTCGGCGACGATCCCGCGCTCGGTGAGCCAGGCGAAGAACCCGTGCGCGGCCGCGGTGCGACGGGCGAGCGTCGAGCGCGCATCACCGCGGTTCGTCGCCCGCCACAACCACTCGCGGAGATGTTCGAGGTCGATGTCGCCGACGTCGAGATCAGGGAGCGACGTCGCGAGATCGGCGAGATCGGACCGATACGCCCGCACCGTCGCCGGAGAGAGGCGCCGCACATCGGCGAGGTGGCGCAGATACGCCGCAGTGGCCTCGTCCATCCGCATCTCCTCAGAATGCCTCGGGACCCGCCCCGGCCGTCGCGACGCGCCGCCAGCGGCCCGCCTCCGTGCAGACGGACCCCTCCAGCGCGAGAAGGCCCAGGTGCGCGACGATGTCATCCGGCGCCATCCCGCATCGACGTGCGATGTCGTCCACCTCCCGCCAGGCACGGAAGCTCAGGGCATCCGTCACTCTGGTGCGGTCGTCGGTCCGGGTCCGCGCGTCCCCGTGCGCATCTCCTGCTGACGAACCGACTCGCGTCACGAGGCCCAGCAGCTCGGCCGTGTCATCGGCGCTCGTGATGCAGCGCGCGTCGAACTCACGCAGCAGTCGATGGCAGCCCGCCGAGGCCGCACTCGTGACCGGACCCGGAACGGCGCCCAGCGGGCGACCCAATGCGGCCGCATGTCCTGCGGTGTTCAGCGAGCCGCTGCGCCAGCCCGCTTCCACCACGACCGTCGCGTCTGCGAGCGCCGCTATCAGGCGGTTCCGCTGAAGGAATCGCCACCGGGTGGGCGACGACCCGCACGGCACCTCGCTCGCGATCGCCCCCTGCGCCGCGATCTGCTCGAGCAGCCGGGTGTGGCCAGCGGGATACGCGCGGTCGACTCCACCCGCGAGCAGCGCGATCGTGGTGCCACCGACACCCAGGGCCGCTCGGTGAGCGGCGCCGTCGATCCCGTACGCCGCACCGGAAACCACCGACACTCCGCGCACGGCCAGTTCCGCGGCGATCTCGCCCGCGATGTGCTCACCGTAAGAGCTCGCGGCGCGGGCACCGACGAGAGCGACGAACGGCTCCCTCGCGGCGACCGCGGCGACAGAGCCCCTCACCCACAAGCACAGCGGCGCGTGCAGCCCGAGGTCGTCGAGCCGGTGCGGCCACTCCGCGTCGTCCGGCGTGAGCAGACGGGCCCCTGAGGTGCGCGCCGCGACGACGGCCGCCACCACGCGCGAATCGTCGAGACGAGGATGCCACCGCGCGAGGCCCCTGCGGAACTCCGACGCGGTCACTCCCAGCGCCTCCGCCGCGCGTGGATCGACCGTGTCGGCCGTGATCGCGCGAAGCGCCTGCTCTGATCCCCACCCGGTGACGAGAGCGCCGGCGATACTGTCGCCCGGCTCCACGAGGCAGCTCCAGACGATGGTGGCATAGCGACTCAGCGCGCTCCCCGTGCCGCCCCCGTCGGGCGAGACCTGCGCGACCAGCTCCCGTGCGCGGGAGGAGTCGAGCGTGAAGCGACTCACCCTCGGAGGCCCTTCTTCAGGTAGAGCGCCCGCCCGATGTCGTCGGATTCCAGACGCTCCCGTCCGGCGAGGTCGGCGATGGACCACGCCACGCGGAGAACGCGGTCGTATCCGCGCAGCGTGATCGCCCCGCGTTGCAACGCCGCATCGAGGGGGCGCCGTACAGAGGGAGCGGGAGCGCACGGCCCCTGCCTGAGCCACACTCCGGAGACCGCCGAGTTCGTGCGCCACGGGGTCTCGGTCAACCTCGCCGCCGCACGAGCGCGCGCGGTGCGTACCCGCTCGCGGGCGGAAGCGGTTGTGACGGCATCGACGTCTCCTCGCGTCCGCGCGACAGCTACGCGCGTCACGGACGATTCGATGTCGATCCGATCCAGCAATGGCCCGGATAGCCGGCCCAGGTAGCGCCTGATCGCCATCGGTGTGCAGATGCACTCCGCCCCTCTCACGCCGTGGTTTCCGCACGGGCACGGGTTCGTGGCGAGCACCAACTGGAACCGGGCGGGGAACGTCGCGACGAAGCCGGCGCGGTGGATCGTGATCGTCCCGCTTTCGAGCGGCTGACGCAGGGCATCCAGCGTTCCCCCGCTGTGCTCTCCCGCCTCGTCGAGGAACAGGACGCCCTCACTCGCCCGCGCGATCGCACCGGGTCGCACGACGCGGGAGCCGCCGCCAACCAGCGCTGCGATGCTGGCGCTGTGGTGCGGGGCCTCGAAGGGCGGCGTACGATCCAACCGCGTCACGGACTCTCCGCTCAGCGACCGGATGGACGCGACGGTCAATGCAGCCGCCTCGTCGAGCTCCGGCAGAATACCGGGCAGGCGTCGTGCGAGCATCGTCTTGCCCACACCCGGCGGTCCGGTCATCAGCAGATTGTGGCCTCCGGCGGCGGCGACGATCAGGGCTTCCACGGCGTCCTGTTGTCCGATGACGTCCGCGAGATCGGGCGTCGTCGGATCGGTCGGCGGTGCCGCCGTGGCCGGAGCGGTCGGGAGCTCAGGGTCGTCGACCTCGGCACCGTGCAGGCGCGCGACCTCTGCGAGGTGCGCTGCGGCGATGACCCGCACGCCCGACACGAGCTCCGCCTCGGCGCGATTCGCGACCGGAACGACGACTTGACGGATGCGCGCCTTGGCCGCCGCGAGCACGGCGGGGAGAATCCCGGGCACGGGGCGGAGCCGACCGTCCAGGCCGAGCTCGCCCAGGTGCGCGGTCTCGGCTACGGACGCGCGATCGAGGAGGCCGTCGGTGGCGAGCGCGGCGACGGCGATCGCGACATCGAATCCGGATCCGTGCTTCGGAAGACTCGCCGGTGAGAGGTTGACGGTGATGCGCCGTCGGGGCAGGGCGAGTGCGCAGTTCGCGCACGCGTTGTGCACACGCTGCACGGCCTCGCCGAGAGACTTGTCTGGGAGCCCGATGATCCGGAAGTCGGGGAGCTGGCGGGACAGGTCGGCTTCGACCTCCACCACAGCCCCTTCGAGGCCCACGAGGGCGACGGACCACGTCCGCGCGACACTCAACAGACGTCCTCGAGGTGATCGAGGCGGCCGGTACGGGGATCCGGCCCGGTGATGCCGATCAGGTCGACGCGCAATCGACGACCGATCGCGGATACGGGATGGTCCTGCCGCCACGCCAGCGCCAGCCGCCACAGTCTGTCGTACTTCCGGCGATCGACAGCGAACAGCGGGTCACCGAACGCGTCGTCGCTCCGGGTCTTGACCTCGACGACGACGATCGTCTCGGCGTCCCTCGCCACGAGGTCCAGCTCCCCTCGTCCCGATCGCCAGTTGCGGTCGACGATCTCGAATCCGAGGTCGGTGAGATAGGTCGCCGCGCGGCTTTCGCCCGCGCGGCCGAGGTCGTCCTTGGCAGCCATGAGAGCATGCTCGCCGACCGCGTCAGCTCATGAGCCGTCGCCTCGGGAGACGGTGGATCGATCCCGCCCTCCCACGAGCATCCTCACTCTGTGCAGGAAGCGGTGCGGATGCTCACGAGTCGAGGGAGAGCTCCTCGGGCAGGTGCAGGTCGCGCCGCTGCAGCTCCTCGACGTTGACATCCTTGAAGGTGAGGACCCGTACCGACTTCACGAAGCGGTCGGCGCGATAGATGTCCCACACCCAGACGTCGTTCATGGAGACTTCGAAATAGAAGTCGTGCTCGGTGTCCCGACGCACGACATTGACCTCATTCGCGAGATAGAAGCGCCGCTCCGTCTCGATCACATAGGCGAACTGCGACACGACGTCGCGGTACTCCTTGTAGAGCGCGAGCTCGAGCTCACGGTCGTAGTCCTCGAAGACGTCGTCATCCATGGTCTTTCCATCCTAGATCGCGGCACAGGTCGGATGCCCAGCCCGGCGGCAGTGCGCTCAGAAGAGGGTCGGAGCTTCGCCGATGGCCCAGGACGAGCGGTGGAGCGGGCTGAGGCCGTACGCCTTGATCGCCTCTCGGTGGTCGGGGCTCGCGTAACCCTTGTTGTGGACCCATCCATAGACGGGATGAGCGTCGTGGACCTCGACCATGTGGGTGTCTCGCGCAACCTTGGCGATCACGGACGCCGCCGCCGCGCTCGCACAGTCGCGGTCCGCCTTGATCAGCGGTCGCACCCGCAGGCCTGTCCCGCCTGCGGGGGTGATGTAGTCGTAGTTGCCGTCGAGGAGAACCACGGCATCCTCCGGCACGACGCCGGCGCCGCGGAGATCCGCGATCGCCCGCAGGGCGGCGAGTCCGAGTGCCCGCATGATGCCGACGTCGTCGATCTCCGCGGCACTCGACCAGCCCACGGCGCTCGCCTCGACCCAACGCGCCGCCCGCTCGGCCACGGCCGGGCGGCGGAGCTCCGGTACGAGCTTGGAGTCACGCAGTCCTTCGGGCACACGCTTGCGGGCGCGCGGTGCGTCGATCGCCACCGCTCCCACCGCCACGGGGCCCGCCAGGGCGCCGCGCCCGACTTCATCGCACGCGATGATGAGGGTGTGCTCACGCAGGAGTCTCCGCTCCACGGTGAGCCGCGGCTCGACGACGCTCACGGTGACGGTCCGGTCGGAGACGGCGACGGAACCCCGGCGAAGACGGAGTGGTGGAAGTCGATGGCTCCGAAGCGACTGAACGGCCACGTCACGAGGAAGGCCCGGCCGACGACGTTGGACATCGGGACGAAGCCCTTGCCGGGCTGGTCCTGGTTGTAACGGGAATCACGTGATCGATCGCGGTTGTCACCGAGGACCCAGAGCGAGTCCTTGGGGACCGTCACGTCGAAGGGGACGACCTGCGGGACGGTCTCGCCCGGCTGGAGCTTCAGGTACGAGCTCTCGTCGATGGGCACGCCGTTGACGGTGATCTGCCCGATCGCGTTGCAGCAGACGACATGGTCGCCGGGAAGTCCGATCACGCGCTTGATCAGATGATCGTCACTGTCCGGCGCCGCCAGACCGACCAGAGAGAGCAGCCACTCCCCTGCCTGCACAACGAACGGCCGCGTGTCGGGCGCAGCGGGCGGCAGCCAGCCGCCGGGATCGCGGAAGACGACGACGTCTCCCCGTTCGTATCCTCCGAAGCGCGGCGTGATCTCGTCGACCAGGATCCGGTCGTTGATCTGCAGCGTGTTCTCCATCGACCCGGACGGGATGTAGAAGGACCGCACCAGGAACGTCTTGACGAGGAAAGACACGAGGATCGCAACGAGGACGATCACGATCACATCGCGAACGAACGCCACCCACCCGCGCCTCCGCGGCGCGGTGGGGGCGGACCTGCGCGTCGCGGGGACTTCGTCGGCGGGTGCGGAGTGCTCGGTCGTCATTCAAGTCCTTCGAAGGGCGCGTCGGCAGTGGGCCGACACACTGTACAGCGTCGCATATTCTGACCGGCGAAGACGACGACGCCCCGGGCCATGGCCTCGGGGCGTCGCGAGCGGAAGCGCGTCAGCGGTCGCGCTTCTCCTTGATCTTCGCCTTCTTGCCGCGCAGGCTGCGCAGGTAGTACAGCTTGGCGCGACGGACATCGCCGCGGGTGACGACCTCGATGTGGTCGATCACGGGGCTGTGAACGGGGAAGGTGCGCTCGACACCCACCTGGAAGCTGATCTTGCGGACCGTGAACGTCTCGCGCACGCCGTCGCCCGAACGGCCGATGACGACGCCCTGGAAGACCTGGATGCGGGAGCGGTTGCCCTCGGTGATGTTGACGTGGACCTTGACGTTGTCGCCGGGCGCGAAGTCGGGGATGTCGGAGCGGAGCGAAGCCGCGTCGACGGCGTCGAGGATCTGCATGATCTTCTCTTCCTGCGGCCGCCACAGGTCGGACCGCGAAGTCGGTAGGAAAGGATGAGCGTGTCCGAAGCCATCGGCGAACCGTGTGGCGGACTCCCCTGAGGCAGAGCCGGTCAGGACACAATCATCCATTCTGGCACGGATGAAGACCGCCGCCAAAACGGCGGCGCTCGTCAGCGGCGCGTGGTGTCGGTCTCCGAGACGATGATCACCGCGTGGCGGCCACCGCCCGTCCCGTCCTGCGCCCCAGCCGGAGTGGGAGGCGGGATGTAGCCGAGGCCTTCGCTCGTGCGCAGGAGACGAAGCGGACGGGCCTCCCGCCAGAGCTGCCAGAGCTCCAGCCACACGAGGCCGACGCCGACGAAGACCGTGAGGATCATCACCGGCGCCCACCAGGACTGCGCGAAGAAACCGAGGGAGATCGTGAGTCCGTGCCAGACGGTGAACCCCGCGACATCCCACCATGAGACCGCACGGCGGGCGCGGACGGTGCCTCGCGCCCGCACGAGGAGCGCCAGGACCAGCTGCCCGACGAACACGGAGGGGATCGCCAGGAGCAGCACCCACAGGAACGCCCATCCCCCGGCGTTGAACACCCCCCAGCCGACGAGAAGCCACAGGGGCAGGAGGAAGGCGGCGGGAAAGAGCCAGCCGAAGAACGCGCGCCGGAGCCACATGCACCGATCGTACGGCGCACGGCTGATCGTGGGCTGTGGGATCCCGGCGTCGGCGCGCACCAGGGGCCGCTTCGTCGGTGAGAATGGAGGGAACGAGAGGAACACCATGATCGAACTGCGCACGCCGGCGGAGATCGAGGCGATGCGGCCCGCAGGGCGATTCGTCGCGGAGACCCTGGCCACGCTGCGCGACGAGACCAAGGTCGGGACGAATCTGCTGGCCATCGACCGCCGTACGCACGAGCTCATCAGGCGTGCGGGCGCCGAGTCCTGCTACATCGACTACCACCCCTCCTTCGGCGCGAGCGCCTTCGGCAAGGTGATCTGCACCTCTGTCAACGACGCCGTACTGCACGGCCTCCCCCACGACTACGCCCTGCGCGACGGCGACCTCGTGTCGCTGGATCTCGCGGTGTCGATCGACGGATGGGTCGCGGACTCCGCGATCTCCTTCGTCGTCGGCACGCCGCGTGAGGAGGACCTCGCGCTCATAGACACGACCGAGCGTGCCCTGGCCGCAGCGATCCAGGTCGCCGTGGTCGGCAACCGCATCGGCGACATCTCTTCCGCGATCGCCCAGGTCGCCCACGGCGCGGGCTACTCGATCAACACCGATTTCGGCGGTCACGGCGTCGGTCGAGTGATGCACGGGGATCCCCACGTCGCGAACGACGGGAAGCCCGGCCGCGGGTTCCCTCTTCGTGCGGGCCTGGTCGTCGCGCTCGAACCATGGTTCCTCGAGACGACCGACGAGCTCGTCACCGACCCTGACGGCTGGACCCTGCGCAGCGCCGACGGATCGCGCGGTGCGCACTCCGAGCACACCGTCGCCATCACGGAGGCCGGGCCGATCGTGCTGACCGACCGGTCCTTCCTCGGCGTGGACTGACCCGGGGTCAGCGCGCGTCGTCGCCGTCCTCGCCGTCGAGGAGATCGGGGCGACGCTCACGGGTGCGCTCGAGCTGCTGCTCTCGTCGCCATCGGGCGATCGCGCCGTGGTTCCCACTCAGGAGGACCGACGGCACCTCTCGGCCACGCCAGGTCGACGGCTTCGTGAACCCCGGGTACTCGAGCAGCCCGTCTTCGTGGGACTCCTCGACGAGGCTCTCCGGATTGCCGATGACGCCGGGCACCAGGCGTCCGATCGCCTCGATCATCGCCATCGTCGCGACCTCGCCGCCGTTGAGCACGTAATCACCGAGGCTGACCAGCCGGACCCGCCCGATGCTGCCCGCGTAGTCGAACACCCGCTCGTCGATCCCCTCGTAGCGGCCGCAGCCGAAGACGAGACGCTCCTCGCCCGCGAGCTCGCGTGCCATGGCCTGCGTGAACAGCACGCCTGCGGGCGACGGGAACAGGATGACCGGGTCGTGGGCGTCGACCGTGACGGCATCCAGCGCCTCGCCCCATGGCTCGGGCTTCATCACCATCCCCGCACCCCCGCCATAGGGCGTGTCGTCGACCGTCCGATGCCGATCGTGGGTCCACTCACGCAGATCGTGGACGCGGATGTCGAGCAGGCCTCTCCCCCGCGCGCGGCCGAGAAGCGACATCTCGAGCGGTTCGAAGTAGGTGGGGAAGATCGTGACGACGTCGATGCGCACGTCAGTCCTCCGCGGTGCGACCTTCTGAGGGCAGCGCCTCGTCCTCGGATTCCTCATCTGCCGCCAGGTCTTCGAACAGACCGTCCGGCGGGGTCACCACGACCCGGCCGGCGGCGACGTCGACGTCGGGGACGATGGCCTTGACGAACGGGACGAGGATCTCCCGCTCGCCGCTGCGGACGATGAGGAGGTCTTGCGCAGGCAGGTGGTCGACGCGGATGACGCGACCGACGGCCTCTTTTCCACGGATGACCTCGAGCCCGACGAGCTGGTGGTCGTACCACGCATCCTCTTCCGCGACCGCCGCCTCCTCGTCCTCGTCTATCCAGAGGATCGCGCGCACGAGCCCTTCGGCTGCTGTGCGGTCCTCGACGTCTTCCAGGAACACGACCGGGTGGGAGTTCATCCACTTGAACTCCCGAACCGTGACCGACTTGCCGTGCCACGGCGACGTGTCGGGCACCTGGAGCGTGAACGCCGCACCGGGGACGAACCGTCCGTCCGGATCGTCGGTGTAGAGCTCGAGTTTCAGTGCGCCCTTGAGCCCATGTGCCTTGACGAGCCTGCCCACTCGCAGCTGGGTCTTGGCGGGCTTCGACGCACCCTTCCTCGTCGACCCGGAGTCATGAGGCGCCGGTGCCGACGGATCGGTCTCGGCCATCTCAGTCGTCCGCGACATCGACACGGACGCGCCGGCCGTCCGCGAGAGCGGTGATCAGACTGCGCAGCGCCTTTGCGGTGCGGCCACCGCGCCCGATCACACGACCGCGGTCCTCGGGGTGGACGTGCACCTCGAGCACGTCGCCCCGAGCGGACGTGGACGAGTCGATCCGCACGTCGTCGGGGTGATCGACGATCCCCTTGATGACGTGCTCGAGCGCGGCGGCCAGCACCGTCTTACTCGGCGTCGGTCGCGGCGTCGGCCTCGTCGACCGCGGGCTCGGGCTCGGCCACCGGCTCGGCCTTCTTCTCCGCCTTGGGCTTGATGACCGACTTCTTCGACGAGTCGACCTCGAACTCGGTCTTGGTCTCCTTGGTCTTGACGGTGGAGACGGCGTTGGCGTCGCCCTTGAAGCGGCCCCAGTCACCGGTCAGCTTGAGCAGGGCGAGCACCTGCTCGGTCGGCTGCGCGCCGACGCTCAGCCAGTGCTGCGCGCGCTCGGAGTCGACCTCGATGAGCGACGGCTCCTCGGTCGGGTGGTACTTGCCGATCTCCTCGATCACGCGGCCGTCTCGCTTGGTGCGCGAGTCGGCGACGACGATGCGGTAGTACGGTGCGCGGATCTTTCCGAGGCGCTTGAGGCGGATCTTGACTGCCACGATTCTCCTGAATGTGTGTAGTGAGACGATGAACGTCGCCAGAAGCGTGGGGTGCACACCCGGCGGAAGCTCTGAGACGGAGCCGCACGCCGGATTAGAGGGTCGGGCGGAGCTCCAACGGTCAATTCTGCCAGATGACACGGGATGCCGCGAACCCGCGTGCCAGACTGAGCGGATGACGGTGAGTTTCGCCACATCCGCCCGATCGTCCGTCGGCCTCGAGTGGGAGATCATGCTCGCCGACGGCGCGAGCGGCGACCTCGTCCCCCGTGCTCCCGAGATCCTCGACGTCGTGTCCGACGCGACCGCCCTCGAGCGCTACACCGTGACCGGCGAGCTGCTGACGAACACGGTGGAGGTCACGAGCGGCATCGGCGACACGGTCGCCGCCGCTGTCGACGACATCGCGGACGCGATCGCCGCCGTCCGGACCGTCACGAACCCGCTCGGAGTCGAGCTCCTCTGCGCGGGGAGTCATCCCTTCGCGCAGTGGTACGACCAGCAGGTGACCGATAAGACCCGCTATCACAAGCTCATCGAGCGCACCCAGTGGTGGGGGCGGAACATGATGATCTGGGGCATCCACATCCACGTCGGCGTCGACGACGTGGAGAAGGTCTTCCCCCTCATCAACGCGCTCGCGATCTACCTCCCGCATCTGCAGGCACTGTCGGCATCGAGCCCGTTCTGGGCTGGAGAGCGCACGGGCTACGCATCCAACCGCGCGCTCGTCTTCCAGCAGCTTCCGACCGCCGGCCTTCCTTGGCCGCTTCAGGACTGGTCCGAGTTCGAGCGCTACATGGACGACATGGTTCGAACGGGCGTCATGGCCGACGCCACCGAGGTCCGGTGGGACATCCGTCCCGCGCCGAGGTGGGGGACCATCGAGGTCCGTGCCTGCGACGGGATGTCCACGCTGCCCGAGCTCGCGGCGGTCGCCTCCCTCGTGCAGGTCCTCGTCGAGCATTTCTCCCGCGCGCTCGACGAGGGCCGCACCATCCCGGCGCTTCCTCCGTGGTTCGTGCGGGAGAACAAGTGGCGGGCCGCCCGGTACGGCCTCGACGCGCGCGTGATCGTCGATGCCGACGGCACCCAGCGCGGCGTTCGCGACCATCTCGCCGAGACGATGGACGAGCTCACGGACGTGGCCGTCGAGTTGAAGTGCGCCCGCGAGTTCGCCGGCCTCAGCCGCATCCTCGATCAAGGTGCGAGCTACGCGCGTCAGCTCCTCGTCGCCGACGCCGCCGAGGGCGACCTCCGCGAGGTGGTGCAGCACCTCATCCGCGAGTTCCGCGCCGGACCGACGCTGCGCGAGCACCTCGCACAGCTCGGCCACAACTGAGACTGTGTACTTCGTTCGGATAGCGTCAGCACGACGTGGGTTGGCATTGTGCGCGCCTAGCGTTGTGGTGTGATGTTCCGGATGCGAGCGATGCGAGTGCGAGCGATATGGGCAGCGGCATGCGCCGTATGCTGCACGGTCCTCCTCGCGGGATGCGGGACGGCGGCTCCCGCATCCCATCCCGGCGCGCCAGCCGCTCGATCACCGGCGCCGTCGAACGCAACGGCGATCCCTGACCCGAGCGAGTCAGACGAGTCCACCTCCGGCACCGTCGCCGGTCTGGCGGTGGGAGTGGGCCAGGCACTGGGCGACAGCACGGACTCGCGTGCATCGCCGGCGCAGGGCCCTGTCGTCACGATCGGCGACTCGATCATGGCGGGCTATGGCCTGGCGACGGGGCAGGACTGGCCGACACTCCTGTCGGCAGCGGATGAGGTGCCGGTGACGAACCTGGGATGCAGCGGAGCGGGCTTCATCGCAGTGGGCGATTGCGGTACGGACTTCGAGGGCCTGATCGGTTCGGCGGTGATGGAGACCCCCTCGTTCATCATCGTGGAGGGATCTGACAACGACCAAGGGCAGACCTCGCAGGAGATCGCTCGAGCCACGCTGCACACGGTTCAGGAGCTGCATGCCGCGGCTCCGACCGCGCAGATCATCGGCCTGAGCACGTTGGGCGACTCCCCTGACGACGATCCCGACGAGATCACCGCGAGCTCGGCTGCCGTGCAGGCCGCGGTGGCCTCGGTCGGAGGACTGTACCTGGACATCGGTCAGCCGTTGCGGGGACAGGCCGACCTGCTCCAGTCAGATCAGGAGCACCCCACCATCGACGGCCAGCGAGTGCTGCTGCAGACCGTGAGCCAGGCGCTCGCCGACGCCGGGATCAGCCTCTGAACCCGGTCTCCGTTCTGTCGGAGTAGCGCCGCCGGCCGATCAGGACGGCAGGTCAGCGATTGCCGAGCAGCTTCTGCAGCTCCGCGAGGTCCTTCTCGGACGGTGCGCCCGCTGTGGTCGGAGCGCCGAGGCCGAACCCCGAACCGGTCGGTGCCGCGGGTGCCGATGCCGCGATGCCCGCGTTCTCCGCAGCGCGCTTGGCCGGGTTCCCCGAACGCGAACCGTTGCGCGACTTCGGCTGCTTCCCGCGCTTGGAGGATGCCCCCGGTCGCCCACCGCCGGCCACGGGACCCATGCCGGGGATGTTCGGCATGCCGCCGCGGGCGACGGTCTTCATCATCTTCGCGGCCTGGTCGAACCGCTGAACGAGCTGGTTGACGTCCGTGACCGTCATCCCGGAGCCGCGGGCGATGCGCAGCCGTCGAGACCCGTTCAGCACCTTGGGATTGCGACGCTCACCGGGAGTCATGGAGCGGATGATCGCCTCCGTCCGGTCGATCTCGCGCTCGTCGAAGTCCTCGATCTGCTGCTTCATCTGGCCCATGCCCGGCAGCATGCCGAGCATCTTCTTCATCGAGCCCATCTTGCGGAACTGCTGCATCTGCTCGAGGAAGTCCTCGAGCGTGAACTGCTCGGTCGCGATCTTCTCGGCGACCTTGCGCGCCTCCTCCTCGTCGAACGCGGACTGCGCCTGCTCGATGAGCGTGAGGATGTCGCCGAGGTCGAGGATGCGGCTGGCCATGCGGTCGGGGTGGAACGGCTCCAGGTCGTCCAGCCCCTCGCCGGTGGACGCGAAGATGATCGGCCGGCCCGTGATCGACGCGACCGAGAGCGCCGCACCGCCGCGGGCGTCGCCGTCGAGCTTCGACAGCACGACGCCGGTGAAGTCGACGCCGTCCTGGAAGGCCCTTGCCGTGTTGACGGCGTCCTGGCCGATCATCGCGTCGATGACGAACAGCACCTCGTCCGGATCGATCGCGGCACGGATGTCGGCGGCCTGCTTCATGAGCTCGGCGTCGACGCCGAGCCGGCCGGCGGTGTCGATGATGACGATGTCGTGCTGCTGGCGTCGTGCGGCGTCGACGCCGTCGCGGGCGACGCGCACGGGGTCGCCGACGCCGTTTCCGGGCTCCGGTGCGTAGATGGCCGCACCCGCCTGCTGCGCGACGACCTGGAGCTGATTCACCGCGTTCGGCCGCTGCAGGTCGGCAGCCACGAGGAGCGGGGTGTGTCCGTCCTTCTCCAGCATCTTCGCGAGCTTGCCCGCGAACGTCGTCTTCCCGGATCCCTGGAGGCCCGCGAGCATGATCACCGTGGGCGGGTTCTTGGCGAACTGCAGGCGGCGCTGTTGACCGCCGAGGATGCCGACGAGCTCCTCGTTGACGATCTGCACGACCTGCTGCGCGGGATTGAGCGCGCGGTTCACCTCGTCGCCCAGCGCGCGCTCGCGCACCTTGGCGGTGAAGTCCTTGACCACGGGCAGCGCGACGTCGGCGTCGAGCAGGGCACGACGGATCTCGCGCACGGTGCCGTCGACATCGGCCGGACTCAGCTTCCCCTTCGTGCGGAGGTTGCGGAAGGTCTCGGTGAGCCGGTCGGAGAGGGTGCCGAAAGTAGCCATGATCCGACGATTCTACCGGCGCGGGAGCGCGCGGCCGGTCGTCGCCTCACGCTTCGCCGTCGGTCCCGAGCTCCTGGAACAGCGTGATCTGCAGCCCGCCCGCTCCCCGCAGGCGCGCGTTGAGCGAGTTCCACGGGGTCACCCGGGCGGATGCCTCGACCCCTGCGCCGGCATCGACGAGCCGATCCACCATCGCCGCTGCGTCGTCGACCTCCAGGCCGACCCGCAACGGGTCACTGCGGCCGCCGTCGGTCTCGACCCGGTCGATGAACGCCACCTGCGCGGCATTGGCGAGCTCCAGCGTGGCTCGCCCGGCGTCCAGGATCGCCACCCGCGCCCCGCCGTCCGCCTGGAACGCCCCTGACTGGTGCATCCCCGCCGCATCGCGGTAGAACGCGAGGGCGCCGTCGACATCGTCGACCGCGACGACGAGTCGCAGCTGGCGCACGCGGCCCTCGAGCTGCGGGACGGCGGCGAGGGCACGGTCGAGGAGGGTCGCCAGGTCGGTCCGGCCCGGGCCAGAGTTCGCCCAGGCCCATACTGCGGCGAGCACGGCGCCCGCTGCGGCGGCGCCGTGGACGTCGGCCTCCAGACTCGGCGTGCCCGAGCGAACGACGCGGTCCGCGACCGCCCGCGCGATGCGCGCGTGACGGAGGGCGCGGTCCCGCTCGAGCTCCTCGGCCGCGCCCATCGTCTCCGCGTTCGCGATCGCGAGCGCCAGACTGTCCGGGGCGAGCCCGACACCGATGCCGAGGAGAGCGCTGCGGACGGGCTCGTGGTCGCCTGCCAGGGCTCCGACTGCCGACGCGACGCGCTCATCGAACCCGCCCCACAGCACGTCCGCCTTCGTCGAGAAGTAGTTGAAGAAGCTGGACCTGCTCACGCCGGCGCGCGTGGCGATGTCGGCGATCGAGGTGTGCTCGTACCCCTGTTCGAGAAAGAGCTCGCAGGCGGCATCCGCGATGGTCTCGCGGGATGAGGACTTCGGCCTACCCGCGCGCGAATCCATGGCCGGCGACATGGAGTCCACGATAGAGGGCGCCTCGAGCTCGGCGTCCGCGTATTATTGGACCGGATCTAGAAATACCCCCGAGGAGGCCCCGTGCTGGACATCGTGAACGCCGGGCTCGCACCCGCCTTCGTTCCCTATCACGACGGATGGGCGCTGCAGCGCCGTATCCACGCCGAGGTCGTGGCGGGCTCCCGCCCGGACACGCTCATCCTCCTCGAGCACGAAGCGGTGTACACCGCCGGCAAGCGCACGGAGCCCCAGGAGCGGCCGCAGGACGGAACCCCGGTCGTCGACGTGGACCGGGGCGGCAAGATCACCTGGCACGGACCGGGTCAGCTCGTCGGCTACCCCATCGTGCGCCTGCCGGAGCCGATCGATGTGGTGGCCCACGTCCGGAGGATCGAGCGACTGCTCATCGACGCGCTCGGCGCGCACGGCGTCGAGGGTTACCAGGTGCCGGGGCGCAGCGGCGTGTGGGTGCGGCGTCCGCTCTCGGAGGACAAGGTGGCGGCTATCGGCGTGCGGGTGGAGCGGGGCGTGACGATGCACGGCTTCGCGGTCAACTGCGACAACACGCTTGCCGGCTTCCGTGGCATCATCCCGTGCGGGATCACCGATGCCGGGGTGACCACGGTCAGCGAGATCGTCGGCGACGACGTGGCCCCCCGCGACATCCTCGACACGGTCACGAGGGCGTTCGAGGCCGAGTACGCCGGAGTCGGGGCGTGAGCGCCGTTCCGGAGGGTCGCCGGCTCCTGCGCCTCGAGGTGCGCAACGCGCAGACGCCGATCGAGCGCAAGCCGGAATGGATCAAGACCAAGGCGAAGATGGGACCGGAGTACACCGCGCTCCACGACCTGGTGAAGGACGAGGGGCTGCACACCGTCTGCCAGGAGGCCGGCTGCCCGAACATCTACGAGTGCTGGGAGGATCGTGAGGCGACGTTCCTCATCGGCGGCTCGCAGTGCACCCGGCGGTGCGACTTCTGCCAGATCGACACGGGGAAGCCCGCGGACTACGACACCGACGAGCCGCGGCGGGTGGCCGAGAGCGTACAGCGGATGCGCCTCCGTTACGCCACGGTGACCGGCGTCGCGCGCGACGACCTCCCCGACGAGGGCGCGTGGCTCCACGCCGAGACCGTCCGGCGGATCCACGCGGACAACCCGGGGACGGGCGTGGAGATCCTCGCCACCGACTTCAGCGGCAACCGCGCTCTGCTGGCCGAGGTCTTCGATTCCCGGCCCGAGGTGTTCGCGCACAACGTCGAGACGGTCCCCCGCATCTTCAAGCGCATCCGTCCCGCGTTCCGCTACGACCGCTCGCTCGGGGTGCTGACGACGGCCCGCGAGGCGGGGCTGATCACGAAGTCCAACCTGATCCTCGGCATGGGCGAGGAGCCCGAGGAGGTCATCGGCGCGCTGCACGACCTGCACGACGCCGGCACGGACATCATCACGATCACGCAGTACCTGCGGCCGACCCCGCGGCATCTCCCCGTCGCGCGCTGGGTCAAGCCGGACGAGTTCGTCGCGTTCAAGGAGGAAGCCGAGCGAATCGGATTCCTCGGGGTCCTCGCCGGCCCTCTCGTCCGCTCGTCCTACCGCGCGGGCAGGCTCTGGGCTCAGTCGATGGTCTCCAAGGGACGCGACATCCCCGAGGACCTCGCCCACCTCGCCGCCGACATCGCAAGGCCCGAGCTCGGATTCGCCCAGGCCGTCTGAGGACCGGCGGTCAGTCCGCGCTCGTCACCGACTGGACCTCGCCCTCGGAATCGAGGTTGACGAGCAGCACGTCGTCGGTCGAGTCCGGGTCGAGGGCGTACTCGAGCACGGCGAAGGGGTCGGAACCGCCGTGCTCATCGGCGAGGATCGTCATGCTCATGAGCTGCAGGGAGCGGATGACGTCGACCTGCACGTCGCCGGAGACGTCCACGAGCAGGTCGGTCAGCTCGTCCCCGAGCGCCTCCTGCTGCTGCAGGATGTACTCGATCACCTCGCTCGTGCGATCGTCGAGCTCGGACACCATCGCGTTGCGCGCGGTCCGGTCGATCGCCTCGAGCGAGGAGATCATCGACGCCGCGACGTCGAGCGCCGCCTGCGACACGTCATCCTGATCCGGGGCGGTCAGATCGACCGTGACGGCCTGATCTCCCAGTTCGATGTTCTCGGACCAGAAGATCGAACCGTCGGGCCCCGACTCGAGGAGCCCGAAGAAGTCGTGTTCGATCGCCATGGCCCTATGAAACCAGCCGTGGGACGGATACGGTAGCCCGCGTCATCAGTCGACCAGGGACGCGGCGAAGACGTGCGGGGTGAAGCCCGTCAGGTCGCCGATCCCCTCCCCTTGACCGAGGAGTTTCACGGGGATGCCGGTGCGCTCCTGCACGGCGAGGACGAATCCGCCCTTCGCCGAACCGTCGAGCTTCGTCAGCACGAGCCCGGTCACGCCGGCGTGCTCGAGGAACGCCTGCGCCTGCATGACCCCGTTCTGGCCCGTCGTCGCATCGAGCACGAGCAGCACCTCGCTGATCGGGGCCTGCTTCTCGATGACCCGGCGGATCTTCGTCAGCTCATCCATGAGGCCGCCCTTGGTGTGCAGGCGGCCGGCGGTGTCCACGAGGACGATCTCGGTCCCGGTCCGCAGGGCGTAGTCGATCGTCTGGAATGCGACCGAGGCCGGGTCCTGACCCTCCTGCTGCGGTCGCACGATGGCGGCGCCACCGCGCTCCGCCCACGTGGCGAGCTGATCGACCGCGGCCGCCCGGAACGTGTCGGCCGCGCCGACCACGACGGAGCGACCGTACCGCTGGAGGAACTTCGCGAACTTCCCGATCGTGGTCGTTTTGCCCACGCCGTTGACGCCGACGACGAGCACGACGGCCGGCCGCTCGGTCAACCGCAGGGTGGTGTCGAACTTCGCGAAGTGCTCCTCCAGCGTCTCCTTGAGCATGCGCTGCAGATCGCGGGGATCGGTCGTGCGGTAGCGCTCGACCTTCTCGCGCAGTTCGTCGACGATCCGCTCGGTGATGTCCGGGCCGAAATCGGCGGTGAGGAGTGCCGTCTCCAGGTCCTCCCACGTCGTCTCGTCGATCGTGGGTCTCACGAACATGCCGCGCAGCGCGCGACCGAGCGACCAGGAGCTCTCTGCCATGCTTTCCAGCCTACGGGGCCGCGCGCGGCACCGGCCTCCGTGGGGTGCGAACGTCGGGACCCGTCGGTACCGTGTCCGTACCGCACCGAAGGAGCCGCCGTGACGCACGACATCCCGTCAGAGCTCGACCGCCTGCGCACGACGCTGCGCGGCACACTGCTCACCGCTGCCGATCCCGGGTGGGACGCGGCACGGGCACCCTGGAACCTGTCCGTCGATCAGCATCCGCGCGCGATCGTCACACCGTTGGACGTCGAGGACGTCCGGGCGGTCCTCGCGACCGCGCGGACGACCGGGCTCGCGGTGACCGTGCAGCCGCACGGCCACGGCGCGGCCGACGCGCTCCACGACGTCATCCTTGTCCGACCCACGCGCTTCGACGAGCTCTCGATCGACGTCGGGGCGCGGACGGCGCGCGTCGGCGCGGGTGTCGACTGGGGACGGATGCTCGCCGCGCTGGACGGCACCGGGCTGGTGGCTCTCGCGGGGAGCAACTCCGAAGTGAGCGTCGTGGGCTACTCCCTCGCCGGAGGCCACTCCGGGTTCGGCCGCGCATTCGGGCTCGCGTCGAACGCCGTCCAGGCGATCGACCTCCTGACGGCCGACGGCACCCTCACCCGCGTCGACGCGGTCTCGGACCCCGACCTCTTCTGGGCGCTGCGTGGCGGCGGCGGCCTCTTCGGCATCGTGACCGCCGTGGAGTTCCGGCTCTTCCCCCTGCCGAGCACGGACGGGCTCCTGTACGGCGGCAAGCTGACCTTCCCCGGCGCCGCGGCGAGATCCGTCCTCGCCGCCATGTCGGAGGTCGTCCCCCACCTGCCCGACGAGGTGAGCGTCGCGGGGGGCATGGTGCATCTCCCCGATGCTGCGTTCGTCCCCGAGCCGCTGCGCGGGACGACGCTCGCGTCGGTGGATGTCATCTCGCTCCTCGACCGCGACATCACGGAACGCCTTATCGAACCGGTGCGCACCGCGGGGGACGCGATCGCCGACACGATCGGATCCTTCCCCGTCGGACGCCTGCCCGAGGTCGCGGCGGAGCCGGTCGCACCGGTGGCGGCGATCGATCACGGCCTGCTCCTCCGGACGATCGAGCCGGCAGCGATCGACGCCCTGGTCGACGGATTCGACCGCGGCATTCCTCTCGGGCTCTCGCTGCTGCAGATCCGTCCGCTGGGGGGCGCCATCGCCCGCGGCTCCTCGAGCGACGGCGTCGCGGGCCGCGTCGGCGGAGCCGCCTTGGTCGGCGTCAGCGTCGTGGGAGCCGGACCGGGGATGGATCGCGACCGTGCCGCCCAGGCGATCGACGCAGTCCTCGAGCCGGTGCGCGACTTCGAGGGACGCGGGATCGTGGCCACCTTCCTCAGCGCCGGCGACGATCTGGGGCGCGCCTACGACACTGCCGCCATCGCACGGCTGCGTACGGTGAAGGATCGTGTCGACCCCGATGGCATGATGCGGAGCAACAGGATGCTTCCGCGCGAGGGAGAGCCGGCGGACGACGGCGAGGGCTAGTTCGCGACGCGCTCGCGCACCCGCTGACCGACGACCGCGGAGACGCCGTCCTGTCTCATCGAGACACCGTAGAGCGCGTCGGCGATCTCCATCGTGCGCTTCTGGTGGGTGATCACGATGAGCTGGCTGCTCGCGCGCAGCTGCTCGAACACACCGAGCAGGCGACCGAGATTGGCGTCGTCCAGGGCGGCCTCGACCTCGTCGAGGATGTAGAACGGACTGGGACGCGCCTTGAAGATCGCCGTCAACAGTGCGACCGCGGCGAGCGACCGCTCACCGCCGGAGAGCAGCGACAGCCGCTCGATCTTCTTGCCCACCGGCCGAACAGCGACCTCGATGCCCGTCGTCAGCGGGTTGTCGGGGTCCGTGAGCGAGATGCTGCCGGTCCCACCGGGGAACAGGATCGGGAACACCTCGCCGAATGCGACACGCGTGTCTTCGAACGCGTCGAGGAAGATCGTCTGCATCCGCTCGTCGAGCTCTTCGATGATGGTGAGCAAGTCCTTGCGGGTCTGTGTCAGGTCGGCCAGCTGCTCGGTGAGGAACGCGTGGCGCTGCTCCAGCGCCTCGAACTCCTCGAGGGCGAGGGGGTTCACCCGTCCGAGCTGGGCGAGCTTGCGCTCGGCGTCCTGCAACCGTCGCAGTTGCGCCGCGCGGTCGAACGCGGACGGCTCGGCGTCCTCACTCTCCCCGGGAATCAGCTGGTCAGGGCCGTATTCCGAAACGAGAATATCCTCCTCGAGCGCGAGTTCGGACTGCACCCGCTCCAGGAGACTGCTCACATGGAGACGCTTCTCGTGGATCTGCATCTCGAGCCCGTGGACACTCTCGGTCAGCCGCGCGAGCCGCTCCCGCACTGTGGCGTCTTCCGCGCGGAGCTCTGCGAGCTCGGCAGTGAGTGCAGTCCGCGCCGACTCGGCCGCCGCGAGCGCGAGCCGCGCCTCGCTGACCGAGCGATCCACGGAGTCGAGCAGTGGTGGGATGCGCTCGACCACGCCCGCGGCGATGTCCCGCTGCGCACGGCGGAGAACGGCCCGGCGAGCGGACTCCGCGGCCGCAGCCTTCTCTCGCTCGCGTTGTCTCTCGAGACCGGTGACACGCCCCTCCTCGGCACGGATGCGCTCGCGAAGGGTCTCGACATCGAGGCGCGCGCGCATCTCCGCATCCCGTGCTCCCTCCAGCGCTTCGAGCATCCCGTCCCGCGCCGATGCATCGAGGATCGGACGCGGAGCCTCGAGCGCGCCGGTGAGCTGATCCTCCGCAGATCGGGACGCGGCCTCCGCCTCCTCGACAGCGGCCTGCGCCTGCGAAAGGGTGGCAGCGAGACGATCGCACTCCGCGGCCGCCGCTTCGTGGCGCACGGTCGCACGGTTCACGTGCTCCGCGTGCGCCGCGAGAGCGGCATCGTGCCCGCGCAGCGTCTCGAGGGCGGTCTTGGTCCGGTGGCGCGCGGTCTCGAGGTCGCGGACGCGATCGGCGAGTGCCTCGCGAAGGGAGTCGCCGACCACCGCCACCTCCGCGAGGCGTTCGGCGGCTGCGTCCCGCTCCGCGGCGAGTTCCAGCCGCGACCGGCCCTGCCCGGATCCCGCGCGCACCGTGAACGGCGTCACAACCTCCCCGGAGCGCGTCACCACGGTGATCGTGGGCCCCTCCCGCATCGACGCGAGAGCGGTGAACGCGGCGTCCAGATCGTCGGCGACGGCCACCGACGAGAGCAGGCCGATGACACCCGTAGGGGCCGTGACGACATCCGCGGCGGCGACGAGCCCTGCGGGCAGTCCCTGTGGCGGCGGCACCGCAGCATCCGACGCGGCTATCGCGATGTCCACCACGCCGAAGTCTCCGCTGCGGGCGGCGTGCGCCGCAGCGGCCGCGTGGTCACGCGAGTCCACGAGGACGCCTTCGGCGAGAGGGCCGAGAGCCGCGGCGATGGCGGCCTCGAAACCCGCCTGTACCTGGATGGCGTCCCCCACCAGTCCGCGCACCCCCGCACCGCCCCGCGCGACGAGTTCCGTCGCACCGTTGCGGACGTCGAGCGCCCGACCGAGTGCGGCCACCTGCGCGGTGAGAGCCTCCCCCTCGCGCTCCGCCGCGTGGAGCCGCTCGCGCAGACCCCCGACGGCCACCTCCGTCTCGTTCGCCTCGCGCTGGCTTCGCTCGTAGGCGGCCGAGTACTCCGCCGAGCTGCCCTCCGGGACGAGCTCGGGATCCAACCCCGCCAGTTCGGCCTCGGCCTCTGCCCGGCGGACGAGGGCGGAATCCAGCGCGGACTGCTGCCGGGCGACGGCCGTCCGCACCGCCGCGAGAGCGGATGCAGCGGCCTCCGCCGAGCCGCGCAGGGCCGTGATCCGCATGTCGTGCTCGGAGACGAGCGCGCTCTGCGCGGCGATGTCGACGTCGAGCGCGTCGAGCTCGGCCCGAGCCCGGAGGACGTCGCGACCGGCAGCGGCCGCTGCATCCTGGGCCGTGTCCAGACCGGAGGCGATCTCGTCGATTCCCGCGCGGGCCTCGTCGATCATCGCCTGCGTGACCGTCTGCTGCGGCAGGAGCGCCTCGTCGTCTGCACCCAGCAGTGCGAGGCGCTGCCCGGCCAGCGTGTAGAGCCCGCGCAGCCGCTCCTGGACCTGTTCGAGCGCGAAGGCCACCCGCCGCGCCTCGTCGACCGCTTCGGTGCGCTGATCGGCTTCAAGCCGATCGATCCGGGTTTTGAGGCCCTCCGCCCGATCCTGCAGCACCATGCGTTCGTCGTGACGATCGTGCTCGCTCTGCGCGTGCGCCGCGAGTTCGACGCGGAGGGCGACGAGCTCATCGGCGAAGAGACGCGCCTTGGCGTCGCGCACGACGGCGGCGATCGTCGCCGCCTCTCGTGCGATCTCCGCCTGTCGGCCGAGCGGCTTCAGCTGACGACGCAGTTCGCCGGCGAGGTCGCTCAGGCGCATGAGGTTCGTCTCCATCGCCTCCAGCTTGCGGAGCGTCTTCTCCTTGCGTCGGCGGTGCTTCAGGATCCCGGCGGCCTCCTCGATGAAGCCGCGCCGTTCCTCGGGACTCGCCTGCAGGACGGTGTCGAGGCGGCCCTGCCCGACGATGACGTGCATCTCCCGGCCGAGGCCCGAGTCGCTGAGCAGCTCCTGGACGTCCAGCAGCCGGCACGTGTCGCCGTTGATCGCGTACTCGCTCGACCCGTTGCGGAACAGCGTCCGGCTGATCGTCACCTCGGCGTACTCGATGGGGAGGACGCCGTCGGCGTTGTCGATCGTGAGCTGCACCTCCGCACGGCCGAGAGGGCCGCGCGTCGAGGTGCCGGCGAAGATGACGTCCTCCATCTTGCCGCCGCGCAGCGTCTTCGCCCCCTGCTCGCCCATGACCCATGCCAGCGCGTCGACGACGTTGGACTTCCCGGAGCCGTTCGGTCCGACGATCGCGGTGACGCCGGGTTCGAAGGCGAACGTGGTGGGCTGCGCGAACGACTTGAACCCCTTGAGCGTCACGCTCTTCAGGTGCATGGAAGCGCCTTTCCACCCGGGTCGATCAACCGCATACGCTACCGGAGATCCCGCCCCGACTCGTGGCGCCGAGCCGCGGCCCCCGGCATCCGCCCAGACCGACACGCCCGGAATCCGGCCGATTCTGGGAGTTCGCTTGACGCGCGCCCCGTCCTCGGGATAGTGTCACTGATCGCGTCTGGAGTTGAGAGGAGGTCACCATGATGCTGAACATCACATTCGGTTGCGAGCGCAACCCCATCGTCGCGTTCCGCGGCTTCGCACGGGTGACCGGATCCTCCGGCGCTGTCTCGCGCACGGCCGGCTGAGCGCCGCAGGGGAGGACTCCGTCCTCAGCCCGGTGTCTGCCGCCCTCGGGGCGTGATCCCGTCACCGCGTGTTCCCCCCGTCGAGCATCCCTCGATCGTCGCCTTCGGCGACCGTGCGCCCGGGCACACTGCCTCCGGGAAACCATCCACCACACTCGGAAAGAGACCATCATGCATGCCATGCTGACGCCCGTCCGGTCTCTGCACCAGGACAGGCACTTCGACGTCGACGCTCTCGACGCCCGCACGCGTCTCTCGCTCGTCGACCGCATCTCGCTGCGGATCGGTCTGCGACTGATGCTCCGTGCGGAGCGCATCGTCGCCCGATGTCGCGACCACGCCGCGCGGAACCTCACGCTCGCGAACGCTCGGACGATCCGGGCCCGTGAGCGAGACGTCGAGAACGCGGCGCTCATCCCGCTGTTCCGATGAACCATCCGGGTGGGTCCCCTCACGGGGACCCACCCCTCGCCTCAGAGAGGACGACATGTCTCCGTCCCCCGCCGGGCTCGAGCTCCGGCCCCTTCCGTTCCCCGTCTCCGTCGACGCACCCGACGCGGGCGATTTCCTCGAGATGGTCCGCGTGCGCAACGAGGTCTACCGGGAGATCAACGGGCACGACGACGAGAGCGTCGAGCCGGCCGAGCTCCTGCCGATGCTGCGACGACAGGACTACGAGATCCAGCTCTTCTGGATCGTGATCCTGGACGACGAGGTCGTCGGCAGGGTCGCGGTCGACCTGCCCCGCGAAGAGGGCTCCCGGGTCGCCTTCTGGCGGATCGAGCTCTTGCGCCGCGTGTGGAGCCGTGGGATCGGCACCGCCGCATACGACCTGGTCGAGGCGACGACCCGCGAGCACGGCCGCACCGTCCTGCAATCCTGGGCGGCGCATCCGGATGCCCCCGGGCCGAGGCTGGAGCCTCCGACCGGCTTCGGCAACATCCCCGTCGACCACGCGGCGCGGTTCTATCTCGCCCGCGGCTATTCGCTGGAGCAGATCGAACGCAACAGCGCTCTCGACCTGACGCCCCAGGTCCTCGCACACGTGCGGGAGCAGCTCGTCGAGGCGGAGCGCGCTGCCGACGACTATCGCGTGGTGCAGTGGTTCCTCCCCACTCCCCCGGAGTTCGTGCCCGGATACGCCTGGATGAAGTCCCGCATGGTGACCGACGCTCCGGCCGCAGGCATGGAGTTCGACGAGGAGACGTGGGATGCCGCACGCCTCGCCGATCATGAGCGCCCGTACCTCGAGTCCGGGCGGACCCTTCAGGTCACGGCCGCGCTTCATGTGCCGACCGGCGAGCTGGCGGCCTTCAACGAGCTCGCCGTGGGACGCGACCGGACACAGGCCACCTACCAGGAGGACACGCTGGTCCTGAAGGAGCATCGCGGACACCGGCTGGGGATGCTCGTCAAGTGCGCCGGTCTGCTCTCGTGGGCGGACGTGGCACCCGCGTCGCCGCGGGTGCTGACGTACAACGCCGAGGAGAACCGGCCCATGCTCGACATCAACGAGCGCATCGGCTTCGTGCCGATCGCGTACAACGGAGCCTGGAAGAAGGTGCTGTCATGACGACGGATCCGCACGCACTCACTCTGACCGAGATCACCGCTCCCGAGCGTGTCGACGGTCCGGATGCGCGACTGTTCCTCGAGCTCGTGCGGATCGGCAACGAGATGTGCCGGCACGACGCGGGTCACGACTACCTCACGCAGGACGCGACCGAGGTCCTCGGGTTCTGGCGCGACACCGTGGACTGGACGCACGTCGGCGTCGCGGCGGAACGCGACGGGATCGTGCTCGGCGTGGCTCAGCTCCTGTTCTCGACGGAGGACGGGACCCGGACCGCACAGTTCGACGTGATGGTCGACCCGCCCCGGTGGGGCGAGGGCGCAGAGGAGGCGCTCCTGGCCGCCGTCGAAGAGGAGGCGGTCAATCGTGGCCTGACGACGCTGCAGACGTTCACCCTCCACCGACCCGACGACCCCGGCCCACGTCGGGAATCGCCGACGGGATTCGGCGCGATCCCGGCATCGGACCGCCAGACCGTGTTCATGCTCGAGCACGGCTACCGGCTCGGCCAGGTGGAGCGCAACAGCTCGTTCGATCTGCGCGGCCCGCTCGGGCAGCTGGAACAGGAGCTCGCGGACGCCCAGGTTGCGGCCGGGGCCGACTACCGCCTGGTCGTGTGGACCAGTCCGACACCGCCGGAGTACCTCGACTCGTTCGCCTATGTCGTCTCGCGCATGGACACGGATCAGCCACAGGGAGAACTCGTCTGGGAGCAGCACGCCTGGGACGCGGATCGAGTCCGCCGCCGCGATGAGCGGCTGCGCGCGCAGGGCATGACCGTCTCCGTCGCCGCGGTCCAGCACGTGCCGTCCGGTGAGCTCGTCGCCTACAACGAGCTGGTCGTCGGCTCCGACCACACCGGCGCGACGCAGCAGTATGGGACGCTGGTCGTACCCGAGCATCGCGGTCATCGTCTCGGCAGGCTGATCAAGGCGGCCAATCTCCTGCGCTGGCGCGAGCTCGTGCCGGAATCTCCGCGCGTGTCCACGTTCAACGCCGAGGAGAACCGTCCGATGCTCGATATCAACGAGGCACTCGGGTTCGTGCCGGTGTCGTACTCGGGCGCGTGGCAGAAGGAGCTCGATCCCACGCCCTGATCAGGCGGTCGGGCGGGGCGCGCGCTGGCAGTGCGGGCAGTAGTGGCTCGACCTGTTCATGAACGACACCCGCACGATGGGTCGGCCGCACCGGGCACATGGCTCGCCGGTCCGTCCGTAGGCGTTCAGAGAGTGGGCGAAGTACCCGGCCTGCCCGTTCACGTTGACGTACTGGGCGTCGAAGCTCGTGCCGCCCTCGGCGAGAGCGCGCTCGAGCACGGCGCGGACCTCCATGAGCAGCCGGCGCGATGCACGCGAGGACAGCGCGCGGGCGGGCGTCTCGGGGTGGATGCGGGCCGCCCACAGTGCCTCGTCGGCGTAGATGTTGCCGATGCCGCTGAGGACGGTCTGGTCGAGGAGGACCCGCTTGATCGCGGATGCCTTGCGCGAGAGGGCGCGGTGGTGCCCACGGTCGTCGAACGCGGGATCGAGCGGGTCTCGTGCGATGTGGGCCACCTGGGTCGGCACGGATGGCGCCGGGTCCCCCCGGCCTCCGGGGGCTCCGTCCGACGTGGGCATGAGCGCATCGATCGCCAGTGAGCCGAACGTGCGCTGGTCGGCGAAGACGACGGCCAGCTCGCCGTGCTGAGGATGCTCGAGCTCGATCCGGACCCGCTCGTGGCGTTCCGGGGCCGCCCCCGGAGAGCGCAGCAGCAGCTGGCCGCTCATCCCCAGATGGCCGACCACCGCCGTTCCCGTCTCGGCGATCGGGATCCAGAGGAACTTGCCGCGACGGACGGCCGAGATCAGCGTCCGACCGGTCAAAGCCGCCTCGAATTCCGCTGACGATCCCGCGTGGCGCGTGAGGGCGCGCTCGTCGAGCACGCTGACCCCGGTCACGAACGCCCCGGATACGGCCGGCGCCAAGCCGGCGCGAACGACCTCGACCTCGGGGAGCTCAGGCACGACCCGACAGCACGCGCCACGACTGGAGCGCCGCAGCCATCTCCGCCTGCTTCTTGCTGGATCCCGTTCCCGTGGTGGAGATATCGCCGACATCGACGGTCGCGGTGAACACGCGGTCGTGGTCGGGGCCATCGGCCACCACGTGATAGCTCGGAGGGCCGTAGCTGAGGCGTGCGGCGAGCTCCTGCAGGCTCGTCTTCGGGTCGACGGCGGCACCGTAGCGCTCCGGGTCGGCGAGAAGGGGCTCGACGAGCCGGTGCACGAGCGACGTGGCGGCGGCCTGGCCCGACGAGATGAACGTGGCTCCGATCACGGCCTCCATGGTGTCGGCGAGAATGGAGTCCTTGTCGCGGCCGCCGGTCTGGTCCTCACCGCGGCCGAGGAGGAGATACTCCCCCAGGCCGATACCGCGCGCCACCTCCGCCAGCGCGACGGTCGACACCACGCTCGCGCGGCGCTTGGCGAGTGAGCCCTCATCGAGCTCGGGGTGCTCGGTGAACAGCAGGACCGTCACCGCCTGGCCGAGCACCGAGTCCCCCAGGAACTCCAGACGTTCGTTGTGCGGCAGATGCCCGTTCTCGTACGCGTACGAGCGATGTGTCAATGCGAGCGACAGAAGCTCGGGGTCGATGTCGACCCCGAGCTTGTCCATGAGGTCAGACCTCGGCTCCGTTTTCTCCCCCACAGAGCCGAAATCAGACGTCGGCGACCTTGCGGCCCTTGTACTCGAGGAACAGCTCGGTGCCCTGCGAGTCGGTGACGACCTTCGCCTGGTGCGGGCGGCTGTAGACCACCTTGCCGTTCTCGATGGTCTTGACCAGCGCGGGCGCCTCGGCCTTCCACTGCGCGCGACGCGAGCGAGTGTTGGAGCGGGAGACCTTCCGCTTCGGGGGGTTACCTGCCATGACTGCTCTTCCTTCGTTTGCTAGGTCTGGGATTCGGATGCGGGTCCGCCCGCACCCTCGGCCGGCTCCGAGTCGAACTCCGCGAGCACGGCCCATCGTGGATCGACGGACTCTCGCGGGGAAGAACTCGGGATGTCAGCCAGACGCTCGCCCGTCTCGGGGTCGAGGCCCGGGCAGTCCGGCCGGCACACCGGCTGAAAGGGAAGCGAGAGAACGATGCCGTCCCTGACCAGAGTTTCAAGATCCACGTGGTCGTCTTGAACCTCGAAGTCACCCGCTTCCTTTTCAGGATACGCGAAAAGCTCCTGGAACTCGACTTCGACAGGCCCGGCGATGTCGGTCAGACACCGTCCGCACACGCCGGCGTACTCGGTATCGGCCTCTCCGGACGCCAGGATGCCCTCGTGGACGGACTCGAGTCGCACGCGGACGTCGACCGTCTCCCCCGCGGGGATGGAGACCAGCCCTTCTCCCCAGTGCTCCGTGAGAGGAACCTCGAAGTCGACCTCGCGCATCTCGCCGGGACGGTGGACGATGTCGCGGACGAGCACGCTGAAGGGACCGGGTCTGCGATGTGTCACTCCGGGATTCTACCGGCGTTCGACTCACGCGGCTCCGGGACGACCACCGGTCAGATGCCGCGCGCGCCCGTGTCGAGGAAGCGCGCCACCGCACCCGGGACGAAGGGACTCACGTCGCCGCCGAGACCCGCGACCTGCCGGACGAGCGAACTCGAGACCAGCGCGTGCGCCGGATCCGGCAGCAGGAAGACGGTCTCGATGTCGGCCAGGTGGCGGTTCACGATCGCCATCGGCGTCTCGTACGCCACGTCGACCTGGGAGCGGATGCCCTTGACGAGCACGCCGGCCCCGACATCCGTCGCGTAGTCGACGAGGAGGCCCATGCTCCAGGACGCGATGACGATGTCGCCCTGGACGCCCTCCTCGGTGATCGACTGGTCCAGGAGGGCGAGCCGCTGCGCGATCGGCAGCATCGCCTCTTTGTCGGGATTGTGCACGACCAGCACATGGACGGTGTCGTACAGACCGGCCGCGCGACGGATGACGTCGAGGTGCCCCAGCGTCGGCGGGTCGAACGAACCAGGTACGACGGCGATCCGGTTGCTCACCGTCCCACCCTATCCGGGGCCGCAACGCGGCCGCTGTCCGGGCGACTCAGTTCTTCGCGAGAGCGGCCCGCTCGGCGGCGTCGAGGCGGCGTTCGATCGCGCGCGCGAGGCCGGCATGGCGACGCAGGCCCGCATCATCCTCGAGGATCGTCTCCGCTTCCTCTCGCGCGAGGGCGATCAGATCGGCGTCCTTGACCACCCTGAGCAGGCGCAGCGACGAGCGCACGCCCGACTGCGCGTCGCCGAGGACGTCGCCCTCGCCGCGGAGCTCGAGATCCACCTCCGCCAGCTCGAAGCCGTCGGCGGTCCGGGCGATCGCCTCGACGCGTTCGCGCGCCGGGGTCCCGGGTTCGGATTCGGTGACGAGAAGGCAGAGTCCCGGAACGCTCCCGCGCCCCACGCGTCCGCGCAGCTGGTGCAGCTGGGACACGCCGAACCTGTCGGCCTCGAGGATCACCATCGTCGACGCGTTCGGGACGTCGACGCCCACCTCGATCACCGTCGTCGCCACGAGGACGTCGATCTCGCCGGCGGCGTAGGAACGCATGACGGCGTCCTTCTCCTCCCCCGGCATGCGCCCGTGGAGGATGGCGACCCGGATGCCGTCGAACGCCGGGTGACGTGAGAGGAGCGCTGCCGCCTGGACGACGCCCCAGCGGGCCTTCGCCCCCTCGCCGACGACGACGGGCTCCGGCGCCTCGACATCGTCGTTCTGCGAGGCGCCCGAGGCCTCGGCATCGATCGCCGGACAGACGACGAACGCCTGATGGCCCGCAGTCACTTCCTCGGCCACCCGATCCCAGACGCGGGCGAACCACGCAGGCTTCTCGGCCACCGGGGCGACGAAGGACTGGATGCCCGCCCTCCCGGCCGGCATGGAGCGGATGGTCGACACGTCCAGGTCGCCGAAGACCGTCATCGCCACGGTGCGCGGGATGGGCGTCGCCGTGAGGACGAGAGCATGCGGCGCAGTGCCTTTCGCGCGGAGCGTCTCGCGCTGCTCCACGCCGAAGCGGTGCTGCTCGTCGACGACGACGAGTCCGAGATCGGCGAACGTGGTGCTGTCGCTGAGGAGGGCATGCGTGCCGACCACGATGAGCGCCTGCCCCGACGCGACGCGGAGGGCCGCCTTCCGCCGCTCGGCGGCGGTGAGCTGCCCGGTCAGGAGCGTCGGCATGATGAGCGGCGCGAGGTCGGGTCCCAGCATCCGTGCGATCGAACGCAGATGCTGCGCGGCGAGCACCTCGGTCGGCGCGATGAGCGCCGACTGCCCGCCGGACTGCGCGACCTGGAGCATGGCGCGCAGCGCGACGAGGGTCTTGCCCGATCCGACCTCGCCCTGCACGAGTCGGTTCATCGGCCACGCGCCCACCAGGTCGCGGGCGATCTGCTCGCCCACCGCGGACTGGTCGGGCGTGAGTGCGAAGGGAAGGGCCGCATCGAAGCGCTCGAGCAGGTCACCTGCCTCGCGCCGCGTCGCGGACATCGCCCGCACCGCCTGGCGCTGCTGCAGGAGCGCCGTCTGCAGGATGAGCGCTTCGTGCATGCGAAGGGTCCGCACGGCGACCGGGATCTGCTGCTCGTCCTGCGGCCGATGGATCCGCTCCAGCGCCGTCCGCGCGTCCAGCAGTCCGTGGCGGGTCCGCAGATCCTCCGTCAGCGGATCCTCGATGTCGCCGAGGCCGTCGAGCACCAGGGCGACGATCTTCGTGAACTGCCAGCTCGCCACCGTCGAGGTGGCCGGGTAGATGGGGATCGGCTCGTGCACCTGGGCCTCGGCGGTGAGACGCGCCGCGTCCACGTCCTCGAACAGCTCGTAGTCCGGGTGGGCGAACTGCTTCCCGTTGCGGTACTCCCCCACCTTCCCCGAGAAGACGCCCTGACGACCGGGGATGAGATCGCGGATGCGCCAGCTCTGATTGAAGAAGGTGAGCTGGACCTCGCCCCGGCCGTCCGTGATGACGACCTCGAGGAGGGACCCGCGACGCTGGCGCATGGGACGCTCGTTCGCGCTCTTGACCTGCGCGACGATTGTGACCTGCTCCCCGACGACGAGCGAGTCGATGGGCGTCAGCTCACCGCGCCGGGCGTAGCGGCGAGGGTAGTGGGACAGCAGATCGCCGACCGTGTGCATTCCGAACGCCCGCTCGAGGGCACCCGCCGTCTTCCCGCCGAGGACGCCGTCGAGGCGCGACTCGAGGAGGTACACGGACATGCCTCCGAGTCTAGGCAGGGCGGCGGACGGAGACGGCCGTCGGCATAGTCTGGAAGGGTGACGCGCATCATCGCCGGCCGTGCCGGAGGGACGGTCCTCCAGGTGCCCGGCGCCGGCACCCGACCCACGAGCGATCGCGTGCGCGAGTCGCTGTTCGGCGCGCTCGAGTCCGCGGATGCGCTCCGCGACGCCCGCGTCGCCGACCTCTACGCCGGGTCGGGCGCCCTCGGGCTGGAGGCGTGGAGCCGCGGCGCCGCTTCCGTGGACCTCGTGGAGCGATCCGGCGCCGCCGCGGCAGTGGCCGGCCGCAACACCGAGCGGGTGGGCGCCGCGCTGGGATCGACCGGAGCGGCGCGGGTCCATCGCTCGACCGTCAGCGGCTTCCTCGCGGTCGCGCACGGCCCGTACGACCTCGTGTTCCTCGATCCGCCCTACGACCTCGACGACGCTGAACTCGACGCCGCGCTGGCAGGGCTCGTCCCGCGCCTCGCGCCGAACGCGCTCGTCATCGTCGAGCGGGCCGCACGCAGCCCGCAGCCCGTGCCGCCCTCGCAGCTGACGATCGAGCGCCACCGGCGCTACGGCGACACCGCGATGTGGTGGCTCCGGAACGAGGATCCTCAGCCACGCGCGGCATCCCAGTCCTGATACGGGTCCCAGCCCCCGCGCCCGGCGAACGGGACGCCGTCTACGAGCACCGGGCTCGCGCCCCGTGCGAGGGCCTGTCCGATCGGACGGAAGCCCGGGGGCAGCGGCTCGCCCGGAGGGAACGCGGCGAGAAGTGCGTGGTCCTCCCCGCCTCGCAGGGCGGATGCGGGATCGTCGCCGAGCGCGTCGACGGCGAGGTCGATCGTGATCCCGGATGCCTCGGCCATCCGGCTCGCGTCGAGGGCCAGGCCGTCGGAGACATCCATCATCGCCGTGGCCCCCGCGCGTGCGGCGACGGGCCCGAGGCCGATCGGCGGCGCCGGACGCAGCTGCGCCCCGATCAGGGCCGCCTCCCCGGCACGGAGCCGTTCCGCGTCGACGGGGACCGGATGCCCTTCCGCGTCGCGGAAGCGGTCGAAGAGGATCCCGAGGCCACGGCCCGCGACGCCCGCTTCTCCCGCGAGCGCCACGACGTCACCCGGCCGCGCGCCGCCACGGAGCACGGGAGCGGCGCCGTCGAGGGTTCCGATCGCCGTGACGGCGATCGTGAGCGTGTCGGACACCGCGAGATCGCCCCCCTCCACGGTGCACCCGGGCGCGAGAGCCTCGCACGCCGCCCTCAGCCCGTCCGCCAAGGCGGTCACGAAGGAGAGACGCGTCTCGTCCGGCATCGCCAGCGCGACGAGGAGCGCCGTCGGCCGTGCACCCATCGCCGCGACGTCCGCCAGGTTGACGGCGGCGGCCTTCCAGCCGAGATCGAACGCGCTCGACCACGCCAGACGGAAATCGGGTCCGTGCACCAGGGTGTCGACGGTGGCCACGATCCGTCCGTCGACCGCTGTCAGCACGGCAGCGTCGTCGCCGGGTCCGACCTCGGCGTGGGTGGGACCGAGCCGATCGAGGATGCCGCGCAGGACCTGCCCCTCACTGAGCTCGCCCACTGCCGGGTCGGACGTCGTCACCGTCCCACGATATCCACGCCACCGCGGTCGGGGCGCCGCCGGCCCCGGGTTAGCCTGGAGGGGTGATCCGATCGCGCCGTGCCGTCGCCGCTCTGGCGGCCCTCGCGGTCACGGTCCTCGCGCTCACGGGGTGCGCGGCCACGGTCTCCCTCACACCGGCGGCGCACGCGAACGATCCGGCGTGCGCGGCGATCATGGTGCGCCTCCCCGGCGACCTCGGCGGGCAGAGCAGACGATGGACCGATGCGCAGGCGACCGCCGCGTGGGGCACCCCGAGCAGGGTGATCTTCTCGTGCGGCGTGACCCCGCCCGGCCCCAGCACCATCAAGTGCGTGTCCCTCGGCGGCGTGGACTGGCTCGTCGACCAGTCAGAGCAGCCACGCTTCCGGATCACCTCGTACGGGCGTACGCCCGCCGTCCAGCTCTACCTCGACAGCAGCGACAAGGCGGTCGATCCCAACGCCGTCCTCGCGCAGGTCGGCCGGCTGGTCGCGGCGCAGACCCGGCAGACTGCCGCGTGCACGGATCCGGCCACCCCCGGGGAATGACCCTCAGGCGCGAGCCAAGGCGGTATCGATGAGCTCGGAGATGAGCGCCGAGTAAGTCATACCGCTCGCGATCCAGCACTTCGGGAACATCGAGATCGGGGTGAAACCGGGCATGGTGTTCAACTCGTTCACCACGGGACCGCCGGGAGTGAGGAAGAAGTCCACCCGGGCGAGGCCCCGGCCGTCGACGGCGGCGAACGCGCGCAGACCCATCTCCTGGATGGCGGCGATCTCGTCCGCGGTCATGTCCGCGGGGCACACGACCTCGACGCCGTCGCCGCCCAGGTATTTGCCCTCGAAGTCGTAGAACTCGCGGGCGGTGAGGACGACCTCGCCCGGCAATGACGCGCGCGCCGGGGCGTCGCCCGGGGATTCGAGCACCCCCACCTCGACCTCACGGCCGCGCAATCCCTCCTCGATGAGGACCTTGTCGTCCTCCGCGAAGGCGGTGGACAGCGCCGCGGCCAGCTCGCTCTCGTCGTGGACCTTCGACACGCCGACGCTCGAGCCCGCCCGCGCGGGCTTGACGAACCACGGCAGCGACAACCCGGCGCTGTGCGCGGCCGCGGCCGCGGCATCCGCATCGCCACCCTCCGCACGGCGTACCGTGACCCACGGAGCCACCGGGACTCCCGCCGCCTGCAGCGCGATCTTCATGAAGTGCTTGTCCATGCACAGGGCGGAGTCGAGCACGCCCCCGCCAGCGTAGGGCAGCTCCAGGGTGTCGAAGAACCCCTGGATCGTGCCGTCCTCGCCGTGGGTGCCGTGGAGGATCGGCAGCACGACGTCCACCGTGCCGAGGTCCTCGACGCGTCCGTCCGCTCGGCGCACCCGCAGCTCGCGCGCCCCGTTCGCCTCCGGCCACAGCACGCGCGAACCGTTGTCGACGACCTCGGGCATGTGCGCCGGATCCAGCGCGAACTTGTCGGGGTCGTCGTCCTCGAGCACGAACGCGCCCGCACGGGTGATTCCGACCGGGATCACCCGGAAGCGATCACGGTTGATCGCGCGGAGGACGCCGCCCGCCGTGGCGGAACTGATCGAGTGTTCGCTGGAGCGACCGCCAAAGAGCACCGCCACCGCCGGCTTGTCCATTCTGGGTCCTCTCCCCCTGCGGGGTGTCGTCGTCGGTCGTCAGGTGAGGCGCGATGTCGCGCGGTCGCATTGTGCCGTCCAGAACCATCTTGACCTGCTCGACGATCGGCATCGCGATGCCCGCCTCGCGTGCGAGCTGAAGCACCGCCGCTACGGAGGCGAGCCCCTCCGCGGTCTGGTTCATCTGCTTCACGACATCCTGGAAGCTGTAGCCCTGACCGAGGAGACGTCCTGCGGTGTTGTTGCGGCTGAGGGGCGACTGGCAGGTGGCGATCAGGTCGCCGAGACCGGCGAGCCCTTGCAGCGTCTCGGGGTGCGCACCCTGCGCGACCGCGAAGTCCGTCATCTCCACCAGCCCGCGCGTGATGATCGAGGCCTTCGTGTTCTCGCCGTAGCCGACTCCGTCCACGATTCCGATGGCCACCGCGATCAGGTTCTTGAGCACGCCGCCGAACTCCGTTCCGATCACGTCGGTGTTCACGAACGTGCGGAAGTAGCGGTTGCGTGCGCGGCGCGCGACGGCCTCGGCCGTCTCCTGGCTGGTCGAGGAGATCACGGCCGCGGTCGGCTGCTCCCGCGCGATCTCGAGCGCGAGGTTGGGACCCGATGCCACCGCGATGCGCGACGGGTCGCAGTGGAGCTCCTGTTCCATGACCTGGCTCATCCGCAGACCGGTGCGTCGCTCGACACCCTTCATCAACGACACGATGGGCGCGTCGGACGGGGCGACCAGCGGGCGGACGGCCTTGAGGTTCTGCCGGACGGCCTGGCTGGGGATCGACACGTAGACCTGCTCGGCGCCGTCGAGCGCCTCCGACAGATGGGCCGTCGCCGACATCCCCCTCGGCAGATTGATCCCCGGCAGGTAGCCGCTGTTGCGCTTGGCCTCGTTGATCTCGTGGGCGAGCTCGGGCCGACGCGCCCACATGACCACGTCGGCTCCCCCGTCCGCGAGGATCTTGCCGAACGTGGTGCCCCAGCTTCCCGCGCCGAGCACCGCGACGCGCGGAGCCGGTTCGTGTCTAGGCGTCAAGGCGGCCCGTCTCCTTCTGCCCATGGTCCGACGGATTCCAGCGCTCGGCGGGGGCGGGGATGCCACGGAGGTCGGCGAGAAGGTCGGCGATCCGATCCATCACGACGGCCGTCGCCCGCGTCAGCACTGCGGGCTGCGTGCCGGCACCGCGGAAGGCGGACAGGTCGACGGGGTCGCCGATGATCACCGTCATCCGCTTGCGCAGCGGCCAGAGCCGGAGCTTGCCATACCGGGGCAGGATCTCCTGGGCGCCCCACTGAGCCATGGGGATCACCGGGATGTCGCCCGCCAGCGCGAGGCGCACGGCTCCCGTCTTGCCTCGCATCGGCCACAGATCTGGGTCCCGGGTCAGCGATCCCTCGGGATACACGATGACGCCTCGCCCGTGCTCGACCAGCTCGGCCGAGGTCTCGAGCGTCTGCCGGGCCGCGGTCGCCGAGGACGTTCGCGCCACCGGGACCATCCCTGTCGCCCGGAGCGCCCCGCCCAGCACCGGGACCCGGAACAGGCTCTCCTTCGCCATGAAGCGCGGTGCCCGGCCGATGCGCCAGACGGCGGCGGCGACGATCAGGGGGTCGAACTCGCTGTGGTGATTGGGTGCCAGGACGAAGGCGCCCTCCCTCGGCAGCTTCTCGCCGCCGATGATCTCGATCCTGGCGAGGATGCCGATCGCGGGGACGACGATCGCCGCCAGCGCCCAGAAGACGCTCGGACGGCTCTTCTCGGGGGTCGCTCGAAAGCGAACTCTCGGGGCGGCCACGTGCTATCCGATGACGTCGAAGTCGGCGCCCAGCGAAGTCAGCTTGTCGAAGAACTTCTCGTAGCCCCGGCTGATGATGCCGACGTTGCGCACCGTCGACTCGCCCGTCGCGGTCAGCGCCGCGATCACATGGCTGTAACCGCCGCGCAGATCCGGCACGGTGATGTCGGCGCCGTGGAGGGGCGTCGGGCCGTGGATGACCGCCGCCTGCTCGAGGTTCCGGCGCGGGACGCGGCGCGGACCGCCCTGCAATCCGTGCGGGTGGACGATGATGTCGGCACCCATCTTGACGAGCGCGTCGGTGAACCCGAAGCGGTTCTCGTAAACAGTCTCGTGGACGATCGACTCGCCGTGCGCCTGCGTGAGCGCGACGATGAGCGGCTGCTGCCAATCCGTCATGAAGCCGGGGTGCACATCCGTCTCCACGGTCACCGGCCGCAGGTCGCCGCCGCGGCGGAACAGGATGCCCTCCTCACGGATGTCGAAGTCGCCGCCGACCTTGCGCAGCACGTTGAGGAAGGTCAGCATCTCCGGCTGGCGCGCACCCCCGACGAAGATCTCACCATCGGTCGCCAAGGCGGCGCTCGCCCAGCTGGCGGCCTCGTTGCGGTCGAAGACTGCCCGGTGGTCGTACCCGCTCAGACGGTCGACGCCCTCGATCAGGATCACGCGGTTGGGCTCGTACGAGATGATCGCGCCCATCTTCTGCAGGACGGCGATCAGGTCCATGATCTCGGGCTCGATCGCCGCATTGCGCAGCTCGGTCACTCCCTCGGCCCGCACCGCGGTCAGCAGCACCTGCTCCGTCGCACCCACGCTGGGATACGGGAGGTGGATGTTCGCGCCGTGCAGTCGGCGGGGCGCCGACAGCCGGATTCCGCTCGGAAGCTTCTCGACCACGGCGCCGAACTTCCGCAGCGCGTCGAGGTGGAAGTCGATCGGACGGTCGCCGATCCGGCAGCCGCCGAGATCGGGGATGAACGCCTGACCGAGGCGATGCAGCAGAGGGCCGCAGAAGAGGATCGGGATCCGCGATGCACCGGCGTGGGCGTCGATCTCCTCCATGTGCGCGGACTCGACGCCCGCGGGGTCGAGCACGAACGATCCGTCCTCTTCGCCCTCGGTCACGCGAACGCCGTGCACCTCGAGCAGCGACCGCACGACGGCCACGTCGCTGATGACGGGCACGTCGCGCAGCACGCTCGGGCTCTCGCCCAGGATGGCGGCGACCATCGCCTTGGTGACGAGGTTCTTCGCCCCCTTGACGGTCACGCTTCCGCGGAGGGGTCGGCCGCCGCGGATGGCGAGCGTCTCGCCCGACCCTCCCTTGCGACCGCTCGAGGAGACGATGTCGTCGAGGAGTGTCATGCGATGTGCCTCACAGTGTCGGAATCAGAGAGTCGGGAGGGGCGGCACCGGAAGGGTGCGCGGCCGCCAGCTCTCGCGGCGCGCCTCGTAAGCGGCGATTCTGTCTTCGCTCCGCAGGGTGAGCCCGATGTCGTCGAGTCCTTCCAGGAGCCGCCACCTAGTGTAATCGTCGATGTCGAACGGGACCCGGATATCCCCGAGCGTGGCTGTCCGCGCCGACAGGTCGACAGTCATCTCGACCCCGGGCTGCGCCTCGATCGCCGCCCACAGACGCTCGACGTCCGCTTCGGAGATCACGCCCGTGAGGAGGCCCTGTTTCCCCGCGTTGCCGCGGAAGATGTCCGCGAAACGCGGGCTCAGGACGACGCGGAATCCATAGTCGCGCAAGGCCCAGACCGCATGTTCGCGGCTCGAGCCGGTGCCGAAGTCGGGACCGGCCACCAGGATCGACGACGCCCGGTACGGCTCCTGGTTCAGCACGAACTCCGGATCCTGTCGCCAGCTCGAGAAGAGCGCATCCTCGAAGCCGGTCTTGGTCACGCGCTTGAGATAGACGGCGGGGATGATCTGATCGGTGTCGACGGCCGAACGCTTCAGCGGCGCGGCGACGCCTGTGTGCGTGGTGAATGCGTCCATGTCAGGCCTCCACTCCGACCGTCGCCGGTTCGAGATCGCTCGGGCTCGAGAGCGTGCCACGGATGGCCGTCGCCGCGGCGACGAGCGGCGACACCAGGTGCGTGCGGCCGCCCTTGCCCTGTCGGCCCTCGAAGTTGCGGTTCGACGTGGAGGCGCAGCGCTCCCCGGGAGCGAGCTGGTCGGGATTCATCCCGAGGCACATCGAGCAGCCGGCGAACCGCCATTCCGCGCCGAATTCCTCGAACACCTTGTCGAGCCCCTCGGCCTCGGCCTCGAGGCGGACCCGCGCAGACCCCGGCACGACCATGACGCGAACGCCCTCGGCCTTCGTGCGGCCGCGCACGATCGACGCGAACGCACGCAGGTCCTCGATGCGGCTGTTCGTGCACGAGCCCATGAACACGGCATCCACCGGCACGTCCTTCAGGCGAGTCCCCGGCTCGAGATCCATGTACTGCAGCGCACGCTCGGCGGCGGCGCGGTCGTTGGGGTCGTCGAAGTCGTCGGGCGACGGCACGACGTCGCTGAGCGACACGCCCTGACCCGGGTTGGTGCCCCACGTCACGAACGGCTCCAGCTCCGCGGCATCCAGATAGACCTCCGCGTCGTACACCGCCCCCTCGTCGCTGGGGAGCGTGCGCCAATAGGCCACCGCCTCGTCCCAGTCCGACCCCTGGGGCGCGTGCGGACGGCCCTTCAGGTAGGCGAACGTCGTCTCATCGGGCGCGACCATGCCCGCACGGGCGCCTGCCTCGATCGACATGTTGCACATCGTCATTCGCCCCTCCATCGAGAGGGAGCGGATCGCGCTGCCGCGGTACTCGAGCAGGTACCCCTGTCCGCCGTTCGTGCCGATCTTCGCGATGACGGCGAGGATCACGTCCTTCGCCGTGACGCCGGGCTTGAGTTCGCCGTCCACCGTGATGGCCATCGTCTTGAACGGCTTCAGCGGGAGGGTCTGGGTCGCCAGCACGTGCTCGACCTCGCTCGTGCCGATGCCGAACGCCATCGCACCGAAGGCGCCGTGGGTGGACGTGTGGCTGTCACCGCACACCACCGTGATCCCCGGCATCGTGAGGCCGAGCTGGGGTCCGACGACGTGGACGATCCCCTGCTCGGCGTCGCCGAGCGAGTGCAGGCGGACGCCGAACTCGGCGGCATTGCGGCGGAGCGTCTCGATCTGGGTGCGGCTCGTCAGATCGGCGATCGGCTTGTCGATGTCGAGCGTCGGAGTGTTGTGGTCCTCGGTGGCGATCGTGAGGTCGAGCCGCCGCACCGGGCGACCCTCGGCACGCAAGCCGTCGAACGCCTGCGGGCTGGTCACCTCGTGCACGAGGTGCAGGTCGATGTAGATCAGGTCGGGCTGGCCGTCCTCGCCCTTGACGACGAGGTGGTCGTCCCACACCTTCTCGGCGAGCGTGCGCGGCCGATCGGGAATGGCGGGGACGTCAGGGACGGGGGTGCTCATGATTGTGTCGTTCTCCTCGGGGACGGGCTATGCCCTAGGTGTTGCGGCCCGCGACGAACTCCGCGACGAGGAGGGCCTACCTGGAGGACTCGCCGCGGCCGCTAAGGAGAAGGCGAGCGATCCGCACGCATTCAGGCTACCACCGCGCCATGCGACCGGCCGAGCGGACGCGGGCGGCATCAGTGTCCGTCGAGTGCGTCCTTCTTCTCACGGCGGGCGGCGAGCAGGCTCGCGACGGTGGCGACGGCCATCGCCACCACGATCACTGCGAGGGAGAGGCCGGTGGAGATCTCGGGCGCCCAGTCGACGTGCTCTCCGCCGTTGATGAACGGCAGCTCGTTGACGTGGAGGGCGTGGAAGAACAGCTTCAGCCCGATGAACGCCAGGATGAACGCGATGCCGTAGTGCAGGTAGCGCAGGCGATCGAGCAGCCCGCCCAGCAGGAAGTAGAGCTGGCGCAGACCCATCAGCGCGAACAGATTCGCCGTGAACACGATGAAGGGGCTGCGGGTGATCCCGAAGATCGCCGGGATCGAGTCGATCGCGAAGATCAGGTCGGTGAAGCCGATCGCGATGAACACGAGCAGCATCGGCGTCCAGATCTTCCGGCCCCCCACCACGGTGCGCAGCTTCGACCCGTCGTACTGGTCGCTGATGTTCACGAACCGCCGCATGAACCGCACGATCCCGATCTCGGTCTGCGTGTCGTGCTCCTGCTTGCCGGGGAACGCCTGCCGCCACGCCGTGTAGACCAGGAAGAGTCCGAAGACGTAGAAGATCCAGCTGAAGTTCTCGATCAGCGCCGCCCCGAGCAGGATGAAGATCCCGCGCAGGACCAAGGCGATGATGATGCCGACCATCAGCACTTCCTGCTGATAGCGACGAGGCACCGCGAACTGGGCCATGAGCAGCACGAAGACGAAGAGGTTGTCGATCGAGAGGCTGTACTCGGTCAGCCACCCGGCGACGAACTCACCCATCGCGGCCGAACTGCCGGTGACCCAGAAGAGGATGCCCGCGAAGACGAGCGCGAGCGCGACGTAGAAGGCCACCCACCCGGACGCCTCCTTCATGGAGGGGATGTGCGGACGCTTCAGGATGATGAGCAGATCGGCCACGAGGATCACCACGAGCACGACGAGTGCGGTGATCTCGAACCAGACGGGGATCTCGAAGCCCATGAGAGCCTTTCGGGAGGTCGACGAAGAGTCGAAAGTCTCTCCCCCGCCTCACGGCGGTGCGCACCCGGGCGCCCTCCGACGGACTCCGTGATGACGGGTGCGCGATGACGGAATACTCCCTCTCGCCCCCTCAGGATACCGGTTCCCCGGCCTCCTCTGAGACGATTCGGCCGCGGGCGACACTGACAGTACGAGAGACAATGGATCACCGCGAGGTCGCCGTGCGACCGACCGGTGCGGAGGGAGCGGGATGCCGCTGCAGGAGCCGTACGACGATGTCGCGCTGGTGGCACGGGCCGCGGCGGGCAGCGAGTACGCGTTCCGGCAGCTCTACCGCGCATATGTGCGGCCCGTCTACTGGCTCGCTCACGGGTTGCTGCGCGACGCCCAGGACGCGGAGGACGTCACGCAGGAGACGTTCCTGGTCGCGTGGCGACGCCTGCCGGACCTCGAGCTGGTCGGCGACTCGCTGCTGCCGTGGCTGGCGACAGTGTGCCGGTTCCAGGCTGCGAACCGCATGCGGCGGCAGCGGCGGGAGCGGGAGCACACCGCACCTCTGCCGGACGAGGTGCCGATCGCCCTCGACGTCGCCCGCCACGTGGCAGAGGCGGAGACGGTGGAGCTGATCCTGCGCGAAGTCGGCGGTCTGAGCGAGCTCGACCGCGGCATCTTCCGCCTGTGCGCAACGGAGGGGTACACCTATCAGGCCGCGGCCGAGGCACTCGGCGTGCCTCATGGCGTGGTCCGCAACCGTCTCTCCCGCATCCGGACCCGGCTGCGGAACGTCGTCAGGGAGAGCACATGAACGCGGAAGGCATGAATCGCGACGGGACCACCGCCTCCCCGGGTGCGCACGGAGCGCTCCCGCCGCTCGACGACCGGCGCGTCGAGGAGATCGAGGGGGCGCTGTTCGCCGAGATCGATCGCGCGCGGCGCGCGCGACGGGTCCGCCGGGGCCGGATCTGGCTCGGTGGGACCGCTGCAGCGGCCGTGGTCGTGGTCGGCGCCCTCGTGGTGCCCGCAGTCATCGGCGGTCTCTCGGGCACGTCGAGCGGCTCTTCGATCGCCCCCCAGTTCGACGCGGGCACCAAGGGATCGGATGCCGGCGGCACCGCGCAATCCGGGAGCGGCGGCATCGCCGCCGTGCCATCCCGCGGCGACAAGCCCTCCACGGGTGATACCGGCGTCGCGCGGGAGATCGTCACCACGGCCACCGCCACCGTCGAAGCGAGGGACGTGCGCGCGGCGATCGAGCGGATCTCGACCGCCGCGACGGCCCGGAAGGGCTACGTCGAAGCGATGAGCATCGGCACGGTCGGCGCGACGGCCACGACGGGCACCGGCTCGACCGCGCCCTCCCCCGACGCGCCGGAGGGCGCCCTGCCCGCATCCCCGACCGGGGACGGCGGATGGGTCACGGTGCGTGTGCCGGCCGCGTCACTCCCCGCGCTCATCTCGGATCTCGCCCGGGCGGGCACCGTCCACGCCTCCGCGATCGATCGGGTGGATGTGACGTCGCAGGCCGTCGACCTGCGTGCCCGGATCGATGCCCTCGAGGCATCCGTCTCCCGGCTCACCCAGCTCATGGCGAAGGCCGGCAGCGTCGCAGACCTGCTGAGCGCGGAGTCGGCGCTCAGCAGCCGTCAGGCCGACCTCGAGTCGTACGAGCAGCAGCTGAAAGCGCTCGAGTCGCAGGTCGCGATGTCGACGTTGACCGTGACCGTGGCACCGCACCCGACGATCGTCCGCGCGAACCCCGCCGGCTTCGGCGACGGACTGGCGGCAGGGTGGAGCGGATTCGTCGCCACCGTCAACGGGCTCGTGGTGGCGATCGGATTCGTCCTCCCATGGCTGGCGGTCGTCGTCCTGCTGGCTGCGATCACGTGGGCGGTTGTCCTGCTGGCTCGCGCCATCCGGTCGCGGCGGAACCGCGCCGCTTGAGGGCCGCCTTGCCTTCGTGGCGCCGGGGCCGCGCGCCGATCTAGCCTGGGCGCATGGATGACAGTGGAACACCCGGCGCCCACGCAGGCGAGCCGCACACCGGCGGCCTGGCTCAGCGGCTGAACTGGCTGCGCGCCGGCGTGCTCGGCGCGAACGACGGCATCGTCTCGACCGCCGCCGTCGCGGTCGGCGTCGCGAGCGCGACCAGCCAGGTGACGCCCGTGCTGCTCGCCGGGGCGGCCGCTCTCGTCGGTGGTGCGATCTCGATGGCGCTCGGCGAGTACGTGTCCGTCTCCAGTCAGCGCGACAGCGAGCGCGCTCTCATCGCCAAGGAGCGTCGCGAGCTCGCCACGGATCCGGAGGCCGAGTTCGAGGAGCTCGTGGGGCTCTACCAGGCGCAGGGTCTCACCGTCGGCACCGCCCGCCAGGTGGCCACCGAACTCACCGAACGCGACGCCCTCAAAGCGCACCTCTCGATCGAGCTCAACATCGACCAGGACGACGTGGTGAGTCCGTGGCACGCGGCGCTCGCCTCCGCGATCGCCTTCACGATCGGAGCGCTGCTGCCGCTCGCGACGATCCTGTTGCTGCCCCATCCGGCGCGCATCGTCGCGACGTTCGTGGCCGTGCTCGTCGCGCTGTGCGTGACCGGGTACGTCGCGGCCTGGATCGGCGGATCCTCGCGCTGGCGGGCGGTGGCGCGCACCGTCACCGGCGGCGCGCTGGCCCTGGTCGCGACGTTCCTGGTCGGGACACTGTTCGGCACCGCGGTCGGCGGCTGAGCGGCTCAGATCCAGCCGAACGCCGGTGGGAAGACGATCACGACCGCGGCCGCCCACGCGAGGTAGACGGGGACATACGCGGTCTGCCAGTTCTCGAGCGTCGCGAACCGCCCGCGATGCCGCACGAACCGCAGCTGGAGCCACGCCGCGCCCGCGAGGTTGGCGAGCAGGATCAGGTTGAGACCCAGCGACGCGAGCTTGTTCGGACTCGCGCCGTACGCGCCGATCCGTCCGATCATCGCGACGAGCACGAGCAGGTCGACGGCGAGCGCTGCGACGACCATCACCAGCTGCAGCCGGTCGAACCAGCCGACCGGGGCATCGGGGACGCGTGCGGACAGCGAGTACAGGAGGAGGCCCAGAACCACGAGCAGCACGAGATCGAAGATGATCAGCAGATCGCGTTCGCCGAACACGGCCGGTCCCCTGTCGGGCGGCACAAGACTGCGCTGGATGAGGCCGGCGACGATCAGTGCGAGCAGCAACGCGGTGAACAGCGGCGTGAACACCTTCGTCAGCACCGGGGCGATGTTCTCGATGACGCTCTGCTTCGCCTCGACGAGCCATGCGGCCACCACGACCGCGCCCGCGACGCCGCAGGGCAGCAGCCATTGCGCGACGAAGACCCCGGGGTCCAGTCCGATGGCCGCGAACACTCCGACGGTGATCCCCGCCAGCACTCCGCCGCCCAGCCCGATGAGCGCGAGATAGACGAACCACTCCCCCGTGAACCGGATGAAATCCATGCGCGCGGGACCGGATCGCCACCGGTCCCGGACGTACGCGAGGCCCACGACGAGCCAGAGGACGACGAAGAGGTGGAGTCCGGCGAGCAGCTGCGTCGCGCCCTCGGCGGCGAACGGATAGGTGTTCATCACCACCGCGGCGACGGCGAACGCGGAGAGCGTCACGATGGCGGTGACGGGCCGGGTTCCGCGGCGCACGAGGAAGAACAGCGCCAGGAAGGACAGCAGGATGACCGCGGCGTTGCGCACATAGAAGCCACTCCCCGAGGCATCCATGCCCACCCCCAGGAGTGCGGGGATCTTGATCGCGGCGGCAGCGCACACCGCGAAGCCCAGCGCCCAGATGAGGCGCGACGGTCCCCGTACGGCGGTTGTGTCCGCGAGGACGAGCTGCTTCCACAGCCGGTCGGAGTGCTCTCTCGCGTATTCGCGCGACAGGTCGTCGAGCCGGCCCAGTCGTCTGATCGCCACGAGGAACGCCTCGTCGGGATCGAGGCCCGACTCGACGAGCGCGTCGATCTGGTCGCGCAGATGTCCCTCCAGCTCTGCGACGTCGACGGCACCGATGGCCGCGCGGCGCGCCGCGAACTCGCGCCATGCCGCGATCTGACTCTCCACCTGGGGATCCATGTCAGGCGCTCCCGAACGCGATCGCCGCGCCGGAGCCCCCGTGGCCCGACCAGACGCGATCGAGCGCGCGGTTCACGACGGCCCACTGCTGTCGCTGCTCCGCGAAGACGGAGTGACCGCTGGCGCTGAGCCGGTACTGCTTCCGCGGGCGCCCGGTGGGCGATGAGGCCCACGACGATTCGACGTGTCCCAGCCTCTCGAGACGATGCAGCAGGGGATACAGCATGCCGTCGCTCCACTCGAGCTGGCCGTCGGACAGCTCGCCCACGCGCTGCAGGATGGCGTAGCCGTAAGACTCCCCCTCCGCGAGTATGCCGAGGACGAGCGGCGTCGCCGTCGCCGCGACCAGATCCTTGCCGATCCGCATGGCGTCTCCTTCATACCTTGTAGTGCCACTTACCTAGCACTACAAGGTATAGACGCATCGTCCTCAGCGCAAGGCGTGCGGACGCACCCGGATGCCCCCCATCCACGTCGCGACGAGCACCGCGGTCACCGAACCCGCCGCCATGATCGCCGCGAGCACCACGATCTGGAAACGGCCGGCCTCGAAGGGCGAGATGCCGCCGAAGATGGCCCCGACGAACGCGCCTGGCAGGACGACCAGTCCTGTGGTCTTCGTCTGGTCGATGGACGGGATCAGCGCGTCGCGTACCGAACGGCGGGCGAGGGCGAGCGTCGAGACACGGGGACGCGCGCCCAGCGCGAGCCATCCCTCGACCTCGTCCCAGTGATCGATCACCGCACGGGTGAGGTTTCGTCCGGTGAGCGTGGCGATGCTCATCGAGTTCCCGATCACGATCGCGCCGATCGCCAGCGCGTACCGCGACGTCAGGGCGAGGGCGCCGGTGGCGAACACCACCGCGCAGGCCACCACGACGCCCGCGGCGATGGATGTCGCAGCGATCGCGAGGCTCCGCCCGCTCATCCCGATGCGACCCGCGGCGACGCCGACGGCGACGGCGAACATGACGCACAGCGCCCCCGCGATCAGCGAGGGACTCTCGATGATCCCCGTCAGGATGACGCTGATGACCGCCAGCTGCACGGTCCCGCGGGCGATCGCGAGCGCGGGGGTCCACGACGCCGGCACGCGGAAGAGGACGAGTACGACGGTTGCGATCGCCGTGAGGACGACCACCCCCACGAGCGAGGGGACGACGTCGGCGGGCACGAGCACAGGCCGAGCCTACGGCCGCCGCCTCAGTCGGCCGTGATGCCGCCCGGATCGGCGATGTCGTCGTCCATCCACGTGGCGACCTCGCCCCAGAGGACCAGGACGACCACGACGGTGGCGGCGACAGCGCCGATCACGACACTCACGATCTGTCGACCGTTCATGAACGGGAACCATGGTGTGCCATGACGCGAGCCTCGCGGAACCGCACTGAGCCGGCTCTAAGGGATGCTGTCGCGCGCTGGGTGGAACAACGCATCGGGCGATTCTTAGTGCCGTCTGAGCGTCGGGGCGGGATGATAGACGGGAAGGAGGATCATGGCAGAGCAGCGTCCGCGTCTCCTCCTCGCCGAGGACGATCCGCAGCTGGGCCCGCTGATGGCCCGCGTCCTCGACGAGGTCTACGACGTCCAGCTCCGCGCCGACGGCGGCGAGGCTCTGACGGCGGCGACGGCAGAGCCCTTCGACGTCCTCGTGATCGACCGTCGCCTGCCTACGCTGGACGGCGTGAGCATCGTCGAGAACCTCCGCCGGAGCGGCGTCACGACGCCGATGCTCATCCTCACGGCACTCGGCACGGTGCAGGACAAGGTGCGCGGCCTGGACGCGGGTGCGAACGACTACCTCGTCAAGCCGTTCGACTTCGACGAGCTGTTCGCGAGGCTGCGCGCCATCCGTCGTGTGGTCGATGGCGAGGGTCCCTTCGTGCGGATCGGGAGCTGGGAGTTCTACCCGGACTCGCGTGCGGTGTACTCGCCGTACGACGGTCGGACGATCCTGACCGAGCGCGAATCCGACCTGCTGCGCCTCCTGGCGGAGTATCCGCGCAAGACGTTCGGACGCGACGAGATCCTCCGCACGGTGTTCGACGCCCACGACACTCCGGGCACGGTCGACACCTACGTGCACTATCTGCGGCGGAAGATCGACCCCGATGTCGTCACCACCGTCCGTGGCCGGGGCTATCGGCTGGGCTCGATGTGACGCGACGGCGGCAGGCGGCCGATCCCGACGCTCAGCTGGTCCGTCGCACGGCGCTGCGAGTCGGGCTCTTCATCACGGTCGCGGCGACGATCCTCGTCACGGTCGTGCTGGTCGCCGCGTTCTCGTTCGTGCTCGCCCGCGTTCCGTTCGCCGATCTCTTCGACCGCAACCATCATGAGGAGACGGTGGACGTCGGCGGTCTCGATGCTCTCGTGGGGGTGGTCGTGCTCGGGCTGCTCGCCATCGCCCTCGCCGGCTCCCTCTCGCTCGTCGCCACGCGCCGCGCCGTCGCCCCTCTCGTCGATGCCCTCGCGCGTCAGCGTCGGTTCGTGGCCGACGCCTCCCACGAACTTCGCACACCCCTGACGATCCTCGACGCGCGACTGCAGGTCCTGGAGCGATCTCTGAGCGACCACGACCGCAATCGGCAGCTCGTCGCCGAACTCCGCGGCGACTCCGACGCGCTGGTGGCGGTCGTCACGGACCTGCTCGACTCGCTGGACGTCGCGATCCAAGGATCCGCCGTGCCGGTCCCGGTGGCCGCTGCCGTCGAGACGGCCGTCTCCGCGATGGGCATGGCCGCCCGCGCGCGCGAGGTCCGGGTCACCGCGGCAGCCACACCGCACGACGCCGACGTCCTCATGCCCGAGGCCAGCCTTCATCGCGCGCTGGTCGCGCTGATCGACAACGCGGTGAAGCACTCCCCCCGGGACTCCGAAGTCTCCGTGGTGACGACGGCCGACCGGAAGACCGTCGTCATCGATGTCGTCGACCACGGCGGCGGCATCCGCGGCATCTCCCCCGATCGCGTCTTCGACCGCTTCGCGCGTTCCTCCGAAGCGGTGGGAGGCGGAGGCGACGCCCGGTCCGGCTTCGGCATCGGGCTCTTCCTCGTCCAGGAGGCGGTCGGTCGGTTCGGCGGCAGCGTGGAGGTCGTCGACACGTCTTCCGCCGGCACGACGATGCGGATCCGTCTGCCGCGCGCAGCCGCTCACCGCTCGTAGAGCGCGATCACGCTCCTGTGCTCGACGAGCGTCTCCGTCCGGCGGTATCCGAGCGCCCGCAGATCCGTGATGCCCCACGTGTCGACCAGGCCGCCCGTGGAATACTCGACGACCCACACGCGCCCCACCCCGTCGAACCGGCCGCGCGCCGCGGCCTGCGCCACGGTGTAGGCGGTGCTGTGCCATGTCGACTCCCGTGCGTACGGAACGGCGAGTGTGACATCGCGCACGGCCGCGAACGGCTGCGGATCGGTGTCCATCGCAAGACGGGTCCGTCGGGACGGACGCACTCCCTCGTCGAAGACGATCGCGTCCCCCCGACGGGCGTGGGCATGGATCACGGCGGCGATCTGGTTCCAGTCCGACTGGTTCTGCGCGTAGGGCTGACGCTGAGCGACCCAGACCGGGATGACCGTGGCGCCGAGCGCAGCGGCCGCCGCGACCGCGACCCACGGACGGGTGACGCCCGCCCTCCTCGTCGCGCGCACCAGTCGACGCACTCCGAGCGCTATCAGGACCGCTGCGGCGGGCGCCGCGAAGGTACCGTACCGGGCGGTGAAGCCGGGACTCACGATGTTCATGAGGAGGAGCATTCCGACCGGCACGATGAGCCACGCGAAGGCGAGCGACTCCAGCCGGGGAAGCGGTCGGTTGAGGCGCAGAGCCTGGCGCACGTCCACGGCCCACCCGACGCCGGCGACCACGATCAGCGTCCATGCGACGACGGCGAACGGGATCGAGCCGAACCACATCGACACCAGGAGGGACGAGGGTGTCGCCTCGTCGCGATGGGCGAGGTAGGAGATCTGGTTCCGCTCGAGCAGACCGAGCACGAGCACCGGGGATGCCGCGGCGATCCCCGCCGCGCTGGCCACCGCCCACGATCGCAGCAGCTCGCGCCGCGTCAGCAGCACGGCCACCCCGACGGCCGCCGCCATCAGCGCCAGGTACAGGAACGTGTAGACGCCGACCGCCAGGACGGCACCGTACGCGATCCACCATCGCCGCGACGGTCGATCCCGCACGAGGATCTCCGCGACCACGACGCAGAGGACGGCGGCGATCGCGGCATCCCACGCGTACGCCCGGGCCTCGCCCCCCGCGTAGGTCAGCCGTGGCAGGACCGCGGCGACGGCACCCGCGACGACGGCGAAGCGGAGCGACCCGAACCTGCCGCACAGCACGACCACGGCGGCGGCGCAGATGCCGATCGCGACGGCCGAGGGCACCCGGATGGAGAAGGCGGACGACCCGAACACCCGGATCCAGAAGTGCAGCGCGATGTACGAGAGGCCGTGGACGGCGTCCACGTGCGTGAGCATCGCGAACAGGCTCCCCAGCGGACGGCGCGCGGAGAGCAGGCTCGCCGCCTCATCGCCCCAGAGTGAAGGGATCCACGAACCGGCGGCGCTGATCACGGCAGCGGCCGCCCCGACGACCGCGGCCGCCCCGATCAGGGGCCGCGGGCTCGGTGCGACGGACCTCACGACGGCGAGCGGCTGCGTGGTGACCATGGACACCAGCCAACCGCCGCCTCACCAAGAAACCTCTCATCCGCGGATGCCGGCGGGTGCCGCCCCCTCCCCGGGAGTGGGAGAATGCGGAGTCATGGCGAATCTGCTCACGGTGATACAGACCTCCCCCGACCCGGAGCAGGTCGACGCGCGCACGAAGAGTCGGCGCAGCATCGCGCAGAAGATCCGCGACCTCGGCCAGAACCGCGTCGGAGCACTCCTCCTTCTGCTCGCCACCGCGATCGCGATCGTCTGGGCCAATGCGGCGACCTCCTCCTACGAGGGCTTCTGGGAGACCCAGCTCACGCTCGGCGTCGCCGACCTCCGACTCGAATTCACCCTCCACGCTCTCGTCAACGACGCGTTGATGGCGATCTTCTTCTTCACCGTCGGACTGGAGGTGCGGCGCGAGTTCGCGATCGGCGAGCTGACCAGCTGGTCTCGTGCGGTCATCCCCGTCGTGGCCGCGATCGCCGGGCTCGGTGTCCCGGCGCTCCTGTTCCTCCTCATCGCGGGGGGAACAGGCCACGCCGACGCCTGGGGCATCGTGATCTCGACCGACACCGCCTTCCTGGTCGGCGCCCTCGCACTGGTCGGCCCGCGCGTCCCGGGTCGGCTCCGCATCTTCCTGCTCGCCCTCGCCGTCGTCGACGACATCGGGGCGCTCACGATCATCGCGCTCGTGTACACGAAGGACTTCACGCCCCTGCCCCTCGCGATCGCGGCCGTCGGACTCGTCGGCATCTACTTCACCCGGTACCTGCGCGGCGGCCGGGGGCCCGTGTACGCCACGCTCGCGGTCGTCGTATGGATGGCGTTCCTCGCTTCCGGTGTGCACCCCACGCTCGCGGGCGTCGCGATCGCGCTGCTGGTCCCGGTCTACCGGCCGAACCGCCGCGACGTTGAGCACGCGCTCGACCTCGCCAGGACGTTCCGGCAGTCGCCGAACACGGAGTACGCGCGGGCCGCCGCGAACAGCCTGCGGGAGTCGATCTCCATCAACGAGCGGCTCCAGTCGGCCTACGCCCCGTACGTCGCGTACGTCATCCTGCCGCTGTTCGCCCTCGCGAACGCCGGCGTCATGGTGAGTCCCGACATCCTCCGGGGCGCGTTCACCTCCCCCCTCACGTGGGGCATCGTCGTCGCCCTGGTCGTGGGCAAGTTCGTCGGGGTGTTCGGGTCGACCTCGATCATGCGGCTGCTCCGCGTGGGCGAGTTCGGACCGGGCCTGACGGTCGATCGCATCGCCGGGGGCGCTGCGCTCTGCGGGATCGGATTCACGATCGCGCTGTTCATCGTCGACCTGTCCATCACCGACGAGATCGCCCAGAACGAGGCGCGCGTCGGCGTGCTCGCGGCGTCCGTGCTGGCGTTCCTGATCGCGACGATCATCTTCCGGATCTCCGACGCGATGCGCCCGGACCAGGATGCCGGGATGACGCTGGTGCGACCCGTCGATCCCGCCAGGGACCACCTGTTCGGCGACCCGAACGCCCCGCTCACGATCGTGGAGTACGGCGACTTCCAGTGCCAGTTCTGCCTGAAGGCGTCCGGGTCGATCCAGGAGGTGCGGGACGAGCTCGGAGAGCGCCTACGGTACGTGTGGCGCCACGCGCCCCTCGTGGCGTACCACCCGAACGCGCTCGCCGCGGCCGAGGCCTCCGAGGCGGCGTCCCTGCAGGGGAAGTTCTTCGAGTTCGAGCGCGGGCTCTTCGCCGATCAGGAGAACCAGCGGCCGTCCGACATCATCCGGCTCGCCCAGGACCTCGGCCTCGACGTGGAGAGGTTCGAGAAGGACCTCACCTCCCCGGAGGTGGCGGGGCGGGTCCGCGACGACATGCTCGACGCGGAGGCGATGAACATCACGTCGGTGCCGACGCTCTTCGTCAACGGGCGACGTCACATCGGACCGTACGACGCGCGTTCGCTTCTCCGCGCGCTCGCGGAGGCGGCTCCCGATGCCCCCGCCAGGGTGGAGTGACCCGGCACCGGGGGGCGGAAACTCACAGCACGCGTACAGGTTCGGGGGACCAAATCCGACCGCGCCGTCGTTCTCGTAGATAGCGCCGCAGCCAGCGACGCGAGAGGAGAATCGTGTCAGACGACTACCGCAAGACCCCCGAGGCGCTGAACCGCCTCACCGACACCCAGTTCCACGTGACGCAGGAGGACGGCACCGAGCCGGCCTTCCGCAACCAGTACTGGAACAACCACGAGCCGGGCATCTACGTCGACGTCGTGTCGGGCGAGCCCCTGTTCTCGTCGACGGACAAGTACGACAGCGGCACCGGATGGCCGAGCTTCACGCGGCCCATCGACGCGGCCGCCGTCACGCAGAAGACCGACCGCAAGCTCTGGATGACGCGCACCGAGGTCCGCTCGGCGGGCGCCGACAGCCACCTGGGCCACGTCTTCGACGACGGGCCGCGGGATGCCGGAGGCCTGCGATACTGCATGAACTCGGCCGCCCTGCGGTTCGTCCCCGCGGCAGAGCTCGAGCAGCAGGGCTACGGGCAGTACCGCGTCCTGTTCGACCCCACCGCGACACCCACCACCAGCGAGGAGCACGCATCATGACCAGCGGCATCACCGACACCGGCGCCATCACCCGGACGCCCGGCACCGAGACGGCCGTCCTCGCGGGCGGGTGCTTCTGGGGCATGGAGGACCTGATCCGCCGTCAGCCCGGCGTGCTCACCACGCGCGTCGGCTACACGGGCGGCTCGAACGACCACGCGACCTACCGGAACCACCCCGGTCACGCCGAGGCCGTCGAGATCGTCTTCGACCCGACGAAGACGACCTACCGCGACATTCTGGCGTTCTTCTTCCAGATCCACGATCCGTCGACGAAGGACCGCCAGGGCAACGACATCGGCAGCAGCTACCGCTCCGCGATCTTCCCGCTCAGCCCGGAGCAGGATTTCGTCGCCCGCGAGACGATCGCCGACGTCGACGCGTCCGGCCTCTGGCCGGGCACCGCCGTCACCACGGTAGAGCCCGCTGGACCCTTCTGGGAGGCCGAGCCCGAGCACCAGGACTACCTGATCAAGTACCCGAACGGCTACACGTGCCACTTCCCGCGAGCCGGCTGGGTGCTCCCCAAGAGGGACTCCGCGACCGCCGTCTGAGCACTCATCGCACACGGAAGCGCCCGGCTCGGATGCCGGGCGCTTCCGTCTCTCGCGCGGCTACGCGCCGACGATCGAGACGCGGAGCGAATACAGCGACGTCGTCGCCGTGATGTAGAGCGTGTTCCGCCGGATCCCACCGAAGGTCAGATTGGCGGCCTTCTCCGGGAGCCCGATCGAGACCAGTTCAGTGCCGTCGGGGGCGAAGCAGCTCACGCCGTCGCGCGTTCCGGCCCAGATCCGCCCCTCCCGGTCGAGGCGGATGCCGTCGAAGCCGTATCCCGATGCGATCACGGAGGGCTCTCCGAGAACCCCGTCGACCAGTGGGACGGCGCTCAACGTGTTCTTCGCGCTGTCCACCACGTACAGGATGCGCTCGTCGAGCGAGAACGCGAGCCCGTTCGGCTGCTCGAATGCGGCGCTCGCGGCTCGGACGTCCTGTTCGTCCGCGCGCCGGACGAAGACGAGGCTTGCACCGATCGCGCTGGGTGAACGATGACCCTCGTAATCGGTGAGGATTCCGAAGGTGGGGTCGGTGAACCACACGGAGCCGTCCCGGGACACGACGACGTCGTTCGGACTGTTCAGCCGCCGCCCCTGGTAGGCGCCCGCCACGAGGGTCTCGCTCCCGTCGTGCTCGCGTCGGACGACGGACCGCTCGCCGTGAAGGCAGGTGACGAGGCGGCCGCAACCGTCGAAGGTCCTCCCGTTCGCGAAGCGCGCCGGCTCCTCGAAGACGTCGACGCGATCGGCGACCTCGTCGTAGCGCAGCGTGCGGTCCGACGGAATGTCACTGAAGATCAACGTCCGCGACTGGGCCGAGTAGGCCGGCCCCTCCAGCCATCGGCCGCTGTCGAAATGCACGCGCACGCGCGGGTCGTGCCCGAAGCCCGACATCCGCGCGTCCTTCACGACGACGTCGGCCGGAATGGACGCGAGCACGGGTGCGTTCATGGCGGGTTCCTCTCCCACGGTGATGCGCAGCAGACGCGCCGTCGCAGCCCTCAGTATGCCGTCACCCGACCCGCTGAGCAGGCCGCTTCTACAGCGAGAAAGCCCGGCACATGGCCGGGCTTTCTCGCTGTTGGTGACCCCAGCGGGATTCGAACCCGCGTTACCGCCGTGAGAGGGCGGCGTACTAGGCCGCTATACGATGGGGCCGTCAAGACAACCGTACAAGTATGCCATGAGCGCCGAGGCCCGGCCAAATCGACCGAGGCCTTGATCACGCGCTTGCTCGAGCTCCCGCGGCGCGGTTGACTCGACTCATGCGAGTGACAAAGCACGAACACGCGGCCCTGTTCATCGAAGACGGCGGCAAGGCGCTCATCGTCGATCCCGGCAGCTTCACGAACCCCTTCACCGCCCTGCAGGACGTCATCGCGGTCGTCATCACCCACGAGCATCCCGATCACTGGACGCCCGAGCATCTGGACCGGATCCTGAAGGGGACCGGGGGCGTTCCCATCTACGCTCCCGAAGGAGTGGCCAAGGCGGCCGCCGGGTACGACATCACCGTCGTCCGCCCAGGGGACACCGTTCGCCTCGAGCCGTTCACCCTCGAGTTCTTCGGGGGAAAGCACGAGGTCATCCATTCCTCGATCCCGGTCGTCGACAACGTCGGCGTGCTGGTCAACGGCGAGTTCTACTACCCCGGCGACTCGTATGCGGTGCCCCGTGGCCACGCCGTAGAGCTGCTCGCCGCGCCCATCGGCGCACCGTGGCTGAAGATCGGCGACGCCATCGACTTCGTCCTGGCCGTCGCACCCCGGCGAGCCTTCGGCACCCACGACATGACGCTGTCCGTGATCGGGCGGACCATGGGCGCCGCGCGGCTGACGTGGGCCGTGGAGCAAGGCGGCGGGGAGTACCTGCCGCTCGAGCCGGGCGAATCCGCAGACCTGTGATCGCGGGCCGCCCGTCGCGGCGCTCCTACTCGGCGTCGAGATCCGTCTCCAGCAGGACGACGAGTTCGTCGAGCGCGGCGTCTGCGCCGTCGGCGTCCGACTTGAGCGTGACGACGGTGCCCTTCGCGGCCCCGAGTCCCATGAGGGACAGGATGCTGCCGGCGTTGAGGTCCGGCCCGCCCTCCACGGCGATCGTGATGGGGATCTTCTTCTCCTGAACGGCCTGCACGAAGATCTTCGCCGGACGGGCGTGAAGCCCGGAGCTGCTCGCGATGGTGGCCTGACGTTCTGCCATGGTCGTTCCTCTCGATTCAGGCGGGGGCGAGTGCCGGAGCACCGTCCGCGACGGCGACCTCGGGACGCTGACGGCCGACGAATCGCTTCAGCGCGACGAGGATGAGTGCTGTCACGACCGTACCGGCTGCGAGAGCGATCAGGAACGCCCACCACGGGTCGATGGCGAACAGGACGAACACGCCGCCGTGCGGAGCGCGGGAGCCGACGCCGAAGGCCATGATCAGGGCTCCCGTGACGGCGCCGCCGACCAGGTTCGACGGAATGACGCGCAGCGGGTCGGCGGCCGCGAACGGGATGGCGCCCTCAGAGATGAACGACAGCCCCAGGAGCCAGGCCGCGGCGCCGTTCTCCCGCTCGACCGCGGTGAAGCCCTGCCGGTAGAGCACCGTCGAGGCCAGTGCCATCGCGAGGGGCGGCACCATGCCCGCAGCCATGACGGCAGCCATGATGTGGAAGCTGGCGTCCGACTGCGCCGCCAGTCCGGCCACGGCGAACGCGTAGGCGACCTTGTTGACCGGCCCACCGAGGTCGAAGCACATCATGAGACCGAGGATGACGCCGAGGCCGATCGCCCCGGCTCCCGTGAGTCCGTTGAGGAAGCTGGTCAGCTGGGTCATGAGCCACGCGATCGGGGCACCGAGGATGATGAGCATCAGTCCGGACGAGATCGCGGAGGCGATGAGCGGGATGATCACCACGGGCATCAGACCGCGCAGCCAGCGCGGCACGGCCGGCTTTCCGAGCAGGTAGGCGACGTAGCCGGCGATCAGGCCGCCGATGAGTCCGCCGAGGAAGCCCGCGTTCATGAACACCGCGATGGACCCCGCGATGAAGCCGGGCGCGATGCCGGGTCGGTCGGCGATGGCGAAGGCGATGTAGCCCGCCAGTGCGGGGACCAGGAACCCGAGTCCGACCGCTCCGATCTGGAACGCCACGGCGCCGAGGTAGTAGCCGAGTCCCTCGGGAGGCAGGTTCCAGATCGCGTAGTGGGTCAGCGTGAAGACGGCGTTGTTCACGCCGGAGTCGCCGTGCGCGAGCGCGATGCCGTATCCACCGAGGAACGGGAGGAAGCTGATCGCGATCAGCAGTCCGCCGCCCGCGACGAACGGGATCATGTAGCTGACGCCGGTCAGCAGGATCCGCTGGATGTTGCGTCCCGCCGAGACCTTCTGGGTCGAGGTCGGCCCCGCGGTCGATCCGCTGGAGGCGACACGAGCGGCGGCGGGGTTCCCGGCGGCAGCGACCGCCTCGGCGACGAGCTGCTTCGGCTGCTCGATCCCGCGCTTCACCCCGGATCGCACCACGGGCTTGCCGGCGAACCGGCCCTCTTCCCGCACATCGACGTCGTTGGCGAAGATGACGGCGTCCGCGGCCTCGATGACCTCCTGCGGCAGCGGCTGATATCCGCTCGACCCCTGCGGCTCCACGATGAGGTCCACGCCCGCCTCCTTGCCCGCGGCGGTCAGCGCGTCCGCGGCCATGAACGTGTGCGCGATGCCGGTGGCGCAGGAGGTGACGGCGACGATCCGGATCGGGCGTCCGTCCGTCGCCGCCGGCCCTGAGCTCGGCGCGACAGCCGCCGGCGCGGCGGCCGTCGGCGCCGGTGCGGCCGCGCCCACCTCCTCGCCGATGGCGACGCGCACGATGTGCACCACCTCTTCCGGCGTACGCGCGGCGCGGAGCCCGGCGGTGAAGTCCTCCTGCATGAGGCTGCGAGCGAGCTTCGAGAGCACGGCGAGGTGCGCCTCCGCCGCGTCGGCCGGTGCCGCGATCAGGAACACGAGATCGGCGGGGCCGTCCGGCGCGCCGAAGTCGACGCCGGGCGACAGACGCGCGAAGGCGAGGGAGGGGACGGTGACGGCCGGGCTCTTCGCATGCGGGATCGCGATGCCACCCGGCAGGCCGGTCTCATCCTTCTCCTCCCGCTCCCAGGCGTCGGCGAAGAGCGCCTCGGCATCCGTCGCGCGGCCTTCGGCGACGACGAGCCTGGCCAGGGCACGGATGACGGCGGCCTTGTCGGCGCCGAGTGGCGCGTCGAGCGCGATGAGCGCGGGGGTGATGGTGTCGGACACGGTGACCTCCAGTGGTGTGGTCGTGAGGGGATTCAGGGGATGAGCGGAGCGACGCTGATGTCGCCGAGGGGAAGGTCGCGGGGGCTCGGCGCCTGCGTCCCGGGCAGCGACGCCGCCGCCGCGCCGTGGCGGATCGCCGACGCGAGGCACGCCTCGGGCCCGGCGCCCGACGACTCGGCGAGAAGGTACCCGGCGAGCGAGCTGTCTCCCGCGCCGACGGTGCTGCGCACGCGGATGGGCGGCGGCACGGCCACCCATGCGCGGTCCGCGGAGACGAGGACGGCGCCGCGGCCCCCCAGGGTCACGAGCGCGGTCGCGACCTGGGCGGGAACCAACCGGCGGGCGGCAGCGAGGGCCTCTCGTGCGAGGTCGTCCCCGTCGCCGAGCGCCGTGCCCGCGAGCTCCGCGAGCTCGTCGTCGTTCGGCTTGATGAGATCGGGGTGTCCCTCGGCGACGACGTGGGCGAGGGCGGGGCCCGACGCGTCGACCGCGATGCGGGGGGCGCCGGACCCCCACCGCGTCCGCACGGCGCGGATGATCATGACGTAGAAGTCCGGACCGACCCCGGGAGGGAGGGATCCGGCGAGGACCAGCCAGCGCGCTCCGTCGACGGCCGCGACCACCTCGTCGACGAGGGCGGCCGCCTCGTCGTCTGACAGCACCGGACCGCGCAGGTTGAGCTTCGTCGTGATCCCGGCGGGGTCGGTGATGGCGATGTTGGTGCGGCAATGGCCCGCGATGCCGATCGTGCGCAACGGCACGCGCGACGGGGAGAGGGCGGAGCGCAGCGGATCGTCTTCGGCGAGCGGCAGCACCGCGAGCGTGGGCGCGTCGGCGGCGACGAGCACCCGCGCGACATTGAGGCCCTTGCCTCCGGCGTCCTCCCGTTCGGATGCCGCGGCCTGGACCTCACCGGGGTGCAGAGGCGCCTCGAGGAGGATCGTCCGGTCGAGGGCCGGATTCGCGGTGACGGTGACGATCATGCGAGGCGCACCTCCACGCCGGCCTCCTGCAGGCCGGCGGCGAGGTCCGGCTCGGGAGCGGCATCCGTCACGAGGACATCGATCGAGGAGAGGGAGGCGAAGGTCACGAGCGACTCCACCCCGAACTTGCCTGCATCGGCGACGACGATGACCCGTCGGGCCGCGTCGACGATGGCGCGCTTCACCGCGGCCTCTTCCGGATCCGGCGTGCTCAACCCGAAGCCTGCAGACAGGCCGTTCGTTCCGATGAACGCGACATCGGGTCGCAGCGACTCGATCGCCCGCACGGCGCCCGCTCCGACGGCGGCGGCGGTCACCCCGCGCACGCGCCCGCCGATCACGGTCAGGGCGACGGTCTCGGCTGCGGCGAGTGCCGGGGCGACGGTGAGCGAGTGGGTCACGACATCGGCCCGACCGCGCGCCGCGGCCAGGTAGGCGGGAAGCTGATCCGCCACGGCGGCGGTGGTCGTGCCGGCGTCGAGGAAGACGGAGCCGCGGAATGCCGGGCCGATGAGGTCGAGCGCGGCCGAGGCGATCGCGACCTTGGCGCGCGTGCGGCGGTGGGCGCGCTCGAGCACGGTGGGTTCCGCTGTGCTGTGCCGGTCCCCCGGCACGGCGCCGCCGTGGACGCGTCGGAGGGCGCCGACCCGCTCCAGTGCGTCGAGATCCCGACGGATGGTCTCGGTGGTGACCTCGAAGCGGGCTGCCAGCTCGTGCACGCCGACGCGGCCCTCTTCCGCGAGCAGCCGCTCGATCAGTTCCTGACGCTCCGTCGCATACACGAGATCCCCCTTCGGATTCCCACACATTACAACACATTCCCACATGTGGCAACGGTTTGATTCATGTGGGAATGGGCACGCTCCGCCGTCGGACACAGACGACTCATAGGCACAGCAGAGCGCGGACCTCATCAGGCCGGGTGTACTTCGTGACATGACCGCTCTCGCCCCCTCCCCGTCCGCGCCCCTGACGGCGTCGACCGTCGCGCACTCCCGCGCGCCGCGGTGGACGCCGTGGATCACCGGCCTCGTTCTCATCGGCCTGCTCTCCGCGGGCCTCACCGTCTGGGGAGTATGGTCCGGGTCCCGCTCGGACTACTACGCGTCGATCGCCCTGTCGATGAGCAAGAGCTGGTCGAACCTCTTCTTCGGCGCCTTCGATCCCGCGGGAACCGTGACGCTCGACAAGATCCCGGGCTCGTTCTGGATCCCTGCGCTGTTCGTCAGACTCTTCGGCTTCTCCACCTTCACCGTCATCCTTCCCAATGCCCTCGCCGCGGTGGCGGCGACCCTGATCACGGCGGTGACGGCGCGGCGGCTGGCGGGACCCACCGCAGGTCTGCTCGCCGGTGCTGTCGTCGCGGTCACGCCGGTGCTCGTCGCGGTATCGCGATCGAACCAGCCCGAGACGTTCTTCGTGCTCGGCCTCGCCCTCACCGCGTGGGCGGCCGCGAGGGCGCTGAAGCACCAGAGCTTCTGGTGGCTCATGGCGGCGGGCGGCTTCATCGCCCTGTCGTTCCAGACCTACATGCTCGAGGCTTGGGCGGTCTGGCCGGCCCTCGCCGCCGCGTACCTGTGCACGGCCCAGCCAGTGCTGCGCAAGCTGTGGCACACCGCGGTCGCCGGCGCGACCAGCCTCGCGGCATCCGTTCTCTGGATCGTGATCGTCGCTCTCATCCCGGCCGGCAGCCGCCCGTACATCGGCAGCACCCTGCACAACGATCCGTGGGAGATGGTCTTCGGCTACAACGGCCTCGGCCGCTTCGGCTCGAGCACCGCGGACGCGACGGCCTACAACTCCTTCACTCCCCCGTTCTCCGGCTCGGCCGGCATCTTCCGGCTGTTCAACGAGCAGGTGGCGGGGCAGATCGCCTGGATGATCCCCGCGTCGATCCTGGCCGTGGCGGTGCTCGGAATGCTGCGCTTCCGGCTGTCCGTGACGGTGTTCCTCGGGGTGTGGATCGCGACGTTCCTCGCGATGTTCTCCGCCGTCGCGGGGATGCACCAGTTCTACACCGCCGCCCTCGCGGTCCCGATGGGTCTCGCCGTCGGCCTGGCGTTCGGCTGGGCCCGCTCGCGACGGGTTCCGTGGGCACAGATGGCGCTCATCGCGATCGCTGCGGTCACCGCGCTCGTGATCGGGTTCTCGTACGGCGGCTACTCCATCGTCGCCGCGTCCGTTCAGCTGGTCCTCGCGGCCGCCGCGATCGCCATGATCGCCTGGGAGACCCGGCGCGTCGCGATGATCCGGACGTGGACTGCTCTCGTCGCCACAGGCGGGATGCTGCTGACGCCTGCGGTCTGGTCGGCGGTCACGATCGCGAACCCCAGTTCGACCAACCCGGTCGCCGGCGGTGTCGCCGACATGGGCGGGTTCGGTAGGCAGGCACCGGGCAGCCTCGGCGGCGGCCAAGGGGGACCGCAAGCCGGCGGGCAGGCATCCGGCGGCTTCGGCGGGCAAGCCGGCGGGCCGGGTGGGGCCGGGCAGGCGCCGGGCGGCCAGGGCGGCTTCCGCGGGCAGGGCAGCGCTGCCCAGGCGCCCAACGGCGGCCGCTTCGGCGGCGGCGTCACCGGCGCGGACTCGACGGCGCTTCTCACCTACCTGAAGGCGAACGCCGGTGATGCGAAGTACCTGGTCGCCGTCTTCGGCGCGCAGACCGCCGCGGGCCTCATCATCGAATCGGACGGCGGATCGGTGCTGCCGATCGGCGGGTTCAGCGGCAACGACCCGGTCCCCACGCTCGCGGAGTTCCAGGTCATGGTGGCCGCCGGGGACGTGAAGTACGTTCTGACCTCGGGTCGGGGCGGCGGCTTCGGCGGCGGCGGCGGAACGGGGGCCTCGAGCGAGATCATGTCCTGGGTGGAGGCGAACTGCACCTCTGTGACGGATGCCTCGGTGTCGGGCCTGTACCAGTGCTCCGCGTCGAGCGCGGGCTCCTGAGGATCAGCGCCTCTGCGGACGGCCGGGCCGTCAGGGAGAGGCGGCGGCGCGACGGACGTGGCTGCGCGCGTGTTCGATCGCGGATGGCAGGTCGGCGAAGAGGTGGTTCTGGTGCCGGAGGGCTGCGATCACGCCCACCCGGGTCGCGACGCGGAGATGGCGGTCCTGGACGCCTTTGATGAGCACGGTGATGCCCCGGCGCTCCAGCGAGTGGACGAGCTCCGTGATCACCCGCGCGCCCGTGGCATCCAGGATCTGGAGTTGCGACAGACGCAGGATGACCACCCTGATGTTCGTGACGCGGTTGATCTCGTCCGTCATCCGGTCCGCTGCACCGAAGAAGAGCGCCCCATCCAGCCGGAAGACGACAATGTCCTGATCCCCCGGGAGCGCAGGTCCGTCGATCGTCTCGCGATGCACGCCGCCGGATGCCGCGAGCGAGCGCAGCGCGAAGAACGCGGCGACCGCGATCCCGATCCCGACCGCGACGATGAGGTCGAACGACACGGTGATGACGGCGGTGGCGATGAAGACGATCGCGTCCGATCTGCTCGCGGCGACGACGCTGCGCACGGTGGGCACCGAGATCATCCGCACGGCCGTCACCAGCAGCACTCCCGCGAGGGCCGCGAGGGGGATCTGCGCCACGGCCGTCGACGCCAGGTACACGACGGCGAGAAGCACGAGCGAGTGCGTGATCGCGGCGACCCGGGTCTGCGCGCCGGAACGGACGTTCACCGCCGTCCGGGCGATCGCACCCGTCGCCGGCATTCCACCGAACAGACCCGAGGCGAGCGACGCCATGCCCTGCCCGACGAGTTCCCGGTCGGCGTCGTACGGTCCGGTGTCCGCGAGGGATGCGGCCACCCGCGCCGACAGCAGCGACTCGATCGCCGCGAGGGCGGCGACGGTGAGCGCGGGTCCGCTGAGCGTGACGAGCAGGTCGAGGGTCACGTGCGGAATCGCCGGCGCGGGCAGAGTCGCGGGAAGCTCGCCGATGCGCGTGACGGGCCCGTGCGCGACGGCGTACGCGACCGACACGACAGCGATCGCGATGAGCGACGCCGGCAGGTGACGGTTGAGTCGCGGCAGCACGATCATGATGCCCGCGACGGCAGCTGCGGCGCCGGCCGCCCAGGCCGACTGCGGCCAGGAGACCGCGGGCAGCGCGTCGATCGCCGCGATGAGGGCATTGCTGCTCTTCCCCGCGGGAACGCCGAGCGCGGCGGGCACCTGCTGCAGGAAGATGATCACCGCGATGCCCAGCGTGAAGCCCTCGATGACCGGCCAGGGGATGAACGAGACGACGCGACCGATCTTCAGGATGCCTGCCGCCAGCACGAACAGCCCGGCGAGAAGGCTCAGCAGCGGAACGACGCCCGCGCCGTGGGCGGTGACGATCGGCGCCAGCACGACGACCATTGCGCCCGTCGGTCCGGAGACCTGCACGTTCGAGCCGCCGAAGACCGCCGCGACGACTCCCGCGATGATCGCAGTCACGAGGCCGGCCTCGGGGCCGGCTCCCGAGCTGACGCCGAACGCGAGTGCGAGCGGGAGCGCCACGATGCCGACCGTGACCCCGGCGACGAGGTCACCGCGCCAGCTGCGCGGCACGCGGCGATAGTCGGCCGCACTCGGGAGCAGCGGGGTCAGGAAGGAGCGCGCCGTCATCGAACGTCGACCATCGGCTGAGCGAGCTCGGGGAGATTGCCCGTGCTCTCCAGCCGGTCCTGCGCCTGACTCAGGATGTCGACGAGGAGACTCCGCGCGACCCTCAGCAGATCGGCAACCTCGGGGAACGCGGGACGATAGAACACCTGACTCCCGCGCCGCTCGGACACGACCAGGCTGTGGCGGCGGAGCACCGCGAGGTGCTGCGACAGGTGGGATGCCTCGATGTGCAGGTCGTCCATCAATGCGCCGACGCCCACCTCTCCCCCGGCGGTGACGATCTCCAGGATCCGCACGCGCACGGGATGGGCCAGTCCCTTGAAGAGATTGGCCTTCACCTCGTAGAGGGGGCGATCCTCGCCCAGGAGGACATCCATGACTGCTCCCGCCGATGACTTGACGGTTTCATCATGTCATACAGCCATGAGTAGTCGCGTCACCGCTGTCGCTCGGCGGCACCCAGCGTTCGTGCGGCGTTCGGTCCTAGGGTTGCTCTTCGTGACGAGCACCGAGACCCTCCGAGGCGTCGCCGTCCCGGTCCGTGCGCGCGTGTGGCAGTCCATCGCCCGCCTGCCGTTCACGGCCGCGCTGCTCGGAGCCACTCTCGTGGCGGGCGTGCTCACCGGCGGACTCTGGTCTCCCCTCCACCGCACAGCGGTGTGGCCGTGGCTCGCACCGGGGCTCCCCGCGTTCGCGGAGGGGCATTGGTGGACCATCGTCACAGGAGCATTCGTGATCGCAGCACCTGGAGGGCTCGCGCTGGCCCTCGCCGCGCTGGTTCCCATCGGCCTTCTCGAGTGGAGCTGCGGCTGGCGTCGAACCGCGTTCTATTTCTCGGTGGCGCAGGCCTGCGGCGTGCTCGCCTCGGCGGCCACGCTCTGGCTCCTGACGTTCACGCCGTGGCAATGGGGCCACCTGCATGCCGCCGCGCTCGTGGGCGGCTTCTCGGCGGGCTCTCTGGGCTGCCTCGCGGCGATGATCGGACGTCTGTCGTCGCCGTGGCGGACGCGCGCGTGGCTCGTTCTCCTGTCCGCGCTCTTCCTGCTGCTGCTGTTCTGGGGGACTGCCGGCGACATCGCCCGCACCGCCGCGGTCCTCAGCGTGCTGTGCATAGACAGGTCACTGCACATCCAGCGCAGCACCCTCCGCGAGCAGCGACTGATCGCCTTCGTGGCCCTCGTCTCGCTGGGAGCCACCGAGATCGTGGTCCTGCTTGCACCGACGAGCGGACCCTTCGGCCCGACCGAGACGCAGAGCGGCTCACTGCCGGACATCCTGTCCGATATCGCGATCATCCTCTTCGTGTCCCATGGGCTGCGCCTCGGTCGGCGCTGGGCCTGGTTGGCGACAGTTGCACTGGCGATCTTCAATCTGGCGGGCGCCGCGCTCCTTCTCATCCTGATCGGGAATCTCGGATGGGGCCCCGTTCAAGAGCTGATCGAGGGCTCCCCCTCGCTGTCTCTCGCGACCGCTGCACTCTGGCTCGCGCTGCTGGTGTACATGGTGTTCGTCCGCGGCGCGTTCCACGCGCACCGGCGCCGGAGGCTCGGCCGCCACCCCTATCCGCGGGTCGACGAGGTGAAGGATGCCATCCGATCCTTCGGAGGCGGTGCGATCTCGTGGATGGCTTCCTGGGACGACAACTCCTACGCACGCACGACGACGGGGCTCGTCGCCTATCAACGCAGAGCGGGCGTCGCGATCGCTCTCGGCGACCCGCTCGGAGCTGCCGAGGGCCGGGCCCAGTCCGTCCGCGACTTCATCGCGGACGCCGAGGATCTGGGTCTGATTCCGTGCTTCTTCAGCGCAACGGCCACGACCAGGGAGGCGCTCCCGGACGGATGGCGGAGCCTCGTCATCGCCGACGACACCATCGTCGACCTCACCGACCTGGAGTTTCGCGGAAAGAGCTGGAATTCGGTGCGCACGACACTGAACAAGGCCGCACGCGAGGAGATCGGCTTTCGCCTCACACATCTGACGCAGGAGTCGAAGGGCATCCAGGCGCAGGTGCGCGCGATATCGGAGATCTGGGCGGGCGATCGCGGCCTGCCGGAGATGGGATTCACCCTGGGCACGCTCGTGGAAGCCGAGGACCCGGAGGTGCGACTGGCGGTGGCCCTGTCACGCGAGGGCGACGTCGACGGGTTCCTGTCCTGGCTCCCCGTCTACGGAGAGGGTGGCGTCATCCGCAGCTGGACTCTTGACCTCATGCGCCGACGCGAAGGCGGCTTCGGTCCTGTCATCGAGTTCCTGATCGCGAGTTCCGCCATGACCTTCCGAGACGAGGGCATCGCTGAGATCTCCCTCTCCGGAGCTCCGCTTGCGCGCGACTACACGCCCGATGACGGAAGGATCGCGGACCTCGGTGCCCGACTGTCGCGAGCGCTCGAGCCGACGTACGGGTTCCGCTCGTTGCGTCGCTTCAAGGAGAAGTTCCACCCGCGCTACGACACGATGTTCCTTCTGTATCGCGACGAGAGCGACCTCGGGCGCATCGCTGCGGGCCTCACTCGCGCCTTCCTCCCCCAAGCCACGTGGCGCCAGTTCGCGGGCGCAGGGGTGGGCCTCCTCCGAGCCGACCGCGCACCGGCCGAGACCCGGTCCGGCTGAGCGCGAGGCCGCGACGACGACCCCCGGCGTCTCCGGGATCACCCTCTTTTCCGTGACCGACCCGCCCGAGAGGCATCCGTGGACGCACTGCTATCCCTTCAGATCATCGGCGGGCCTGTGCCGATCGTCCTCCAGGTCGTCTCGCTCGTCCTGATCGCGATCCTCCTCTGCCGTCACGCGACCCTGCGCTGGACGCTCACTGCAGCCATCGCCGTCCTCGTGGGCCTCGTCGTCGCACTTGCGCTGTTCTGCTACGTCGACCTCGCCCGCAGCTTCCAGATCACCCTGCCCGCGCAGGTCGGGTGGTGGATGGCTGCCACTCTCGGAGGGGTCGGTCTTGCGATCGCGAGCTTCTGGAACAGTCGCTGGTGGCGGAAGGTCCTCGCGAGTGTCGCCATCGTCGTGTTCGCCGCGACCGGCGCCGTGCAGGTGAACGACGCGTTCGGCTTGGACACCACGGTGGCCGACGTGCTCGGGATCACGGTTCCGCACCCGATCGCGCTCCCTCTCGTCTCGCCCACTCCGACGGCGTCCATGCCTGCTCCGGAGACCGACCTGCCTCTCTCCGCCACCTGGACGCCGCCGCCCGGCATGCCCTCGGTGGGAAAGCGCGGCACGGTCACGATACCCGGGACGATCTCCGGGTTCGATGCCCGCCCGGCCGGGCTGTACCTGCCGCCGGCCGCGCTCGTGAAGAAGCCGCCCACGCTGCCCCTGATCGTCATGATGATGGGATTCCCCGGAAACCCCGATCCCTCGCGCATCGCTCAGGTCATGGATGGCTTCGCCGCTCGGCATCGCGGTCTCGCGCCCATCGTCGTCGTCGCCGATCAGATCGGCCCGGGCCACGACCCTGCGTGCGCGGACTCACGCGCCCGCGGCCACGCTCAGACCTACATCACGCGGGATGTGGTCGCCTGGGCGCTCGCCCATCTCAACGTGAGCAGAGATCCGGCGCTGCACGTGATCGCGGGATACTCCAACGGCGCAACGTGCGCCCTGAAGTACGCCGCCGAGGAGCCGACGGTGTTCCGCAACGTGCTGTCGGTGTCCCCCGAGCTCTTCCCGGGCAGCAACTACGCGCAGAGCGTCATCGCTTCCGTCTACGGCGGTGATCGAGCGGCGTGGCAGGCGGCGAAGCCCGTCACCATCCTCGAGGCCCATCGCGGGGATGCCGCCTACCGCGACGTCACAGCGGTCATCACGACCGGAGCTCTCGACACCGAGTTCGGGCCCGGCTCGCGCACTCTGGCGGCGACGGCGAGAAGCGCCGGCATGAATGTCAGCCTTCTCACGATCCCCGGCGTCGCGCACGTCGGCGACAATCTCCACGACGGCCTCACCGCCGGGTTCGCGGAGCTGGCGGCAAGGCTCGGTCTGACGACCCCCGGCGGCTCGGGGATGGCGCTCGTCCCCTGACCGAAGCGCTGCCACCGTGTCCGACAGGGGCAGGGCGGGCATGAACCCTCGGCGGAACGACTCGCTCCGTTGCTCGTGCGACCTGGGCGCTGGCGACGTCCGGAGGTCTGCGATGTCCCCCGGTACCGTCGAGTGATGGAACCTTCGCACCGCACCGTCCCGCACACCCGTCGCATCGCCCTGCTGCTGCTCGCGGCCGGCTCCACTCTCGTGATGGCCGGATGCTCCTCCGGCTCCGTCACGATCAGCAACGGACCGTGCTCCGGGCGCTCCTTCACGGTCAGCGACGACGGGGCACAGCTTGCGCTGGACGGCCCGTGCGGCGACGTGGTCGTCGACGCCGATCACGTGACACTGAACATCGACAGCGCCACCTCGCTCGTCATCCACGGCGACGATGCCACCGTCATCGCGAACAAGCGACTGGACGAGCTGACCGTGCACGGCGAGACCGACAAGGTCAACGGGGCGGAGATGGGTCGCGTCACCGTCAAAGGCAACCGTGGCGAAGTCATCGCGAGCCGCATCGACAGGCTCGCCGTCTCGGGTCGGCAGAACACCGTCAACTGGGACTCGGGGGCGGATGCCGGCACCGACACCGGCACGGACAACACGCTCATCTACAACGGCGGCTGATCAGGCGGGCCGACGGTCCAGAAACATGAAACCCCCCGGGTTGACCGGGGGTTTTCGTGAAGCTGGGGTACCTGGACTCGAACCAAGAACAACTGAACCAGAATCAGCCGTGTTGCCAATTACACCATACCCCAAGGCGTTCGACCGAAGCCGTGCCGAGGGTCAAGTCTAGACGACCGGCACAGCCCCGCCAAACCGAGCGGCTATGCGGCGAGTCGTACCACGAGCGCGCCGAGTCGACGGATGGTCTCGGCCTTGCCGAGCAGTTCCATCGACTCGAACAGCGGTGGCGACACACGCCGCCCGCTCACGGCCACCCGCAGCGGGCCGTACGCGACCCTGGGCTTCAGCCCGAGGCCATCGATGAGCGCCGAAGCGAGGGCCTCCTGGACGGCGGCCGCCGTGAACTCGGTGTCGGGCACCAGCTCGAGCGCACCGACCGATGCGACGAGGATCTCCCCCGCGTTCGCCGGGAGTCCCGCCAGCGCGTCGTCCGCGTAGGCGACCTCGTCCGCGAAGAGGAACCCGAGGAGGCCCGGCGCCTCGCCCAGCAGCTGCATGCGCTCCTGCACGAGGGGCGCGGCCGCCGCGATGAGCGCGCGCTGCTCGTCGGTCGGCTCCGGCCCGATGACACCCGCCTGCGCGAGGTACGGCACGAGGCGCCCCGCGAAGTCGGCGGACTCCAGCATCCGGATGTGGTCGCCGTTGATCGACTCGGCCTTCTTCTGGTCGAAGCGCGCCGGATTGGGGTTCACGTTGACGATGTCGAACGCGTCGATCAGCTCGGCGCGCGAGAAGACGTCGCGATCGGGAGCGATCGACCAGCCGAGCAGCGACAGGTAGTTCAGCAGCCCTTCGTGGATGAAGCCGCCGTCACGCAGGAGGAACAGGTCGGCCTTCGGGTCGCGCTTGGAGAGCTTCTTCGTGCCGGTCTCGCCCAGCACGAGCGGCATGTGCGCGAAGCGCGGGACGAATGTGGCCACACCCGCCTTGATGAGGGCGTCGTACAGGGCGAGCTGACGTGCCGTCGACGGCATCAGGTCCTCACCGCGGATGACGTGCGTGACGCCCATCAGTGCGTCGTCGACGGGGTTCGTGAACGGATAGAGCGGCACTCCCCCGGCGCGCACAAGCACGAAGTCCGGGAACGAGCCGGCCGGGAAGGTGACCTCGCCACGGATCAGGTCGACGAAGGTGAGGTCCTCGTCGGGCACGCGCAGTCGCCACGCCGGCTCGCGCCCCTCGGCACGGAAGGCCTCTCGCTGATCGTCGCTCAGGTCACGGTCGAAGTTGTCGTAGCCGAGCTGCTTCGCACGGCCCTTCGCCTCGTTGCGGGCGTCGATCTCCTCCGCCGTGGAATAGCTCTCGTACACGAGACCCGCGTCCACGAGCTTCGTCAGCACGTCCCGGTAGATGTCGTGCCGCTGCGACTGGCGGTAGGGGCCGTGCGGGCCGCCCTTCTCCACGCCCTCGTCCCAGTCGATCTCGAGCCACGTGAGCGCGTCGACGAGCTGCCGGTAGCTCTCCTCGCTGTCGCGGGCGGCGTCGGTGTCTTCCACCCGGAAGACCATCGATCCGCCGGTGTGCCGTGCGTACGCCCAGTTGAACAGCGCCGTGCGGACCATGCCGACGTGCGGAAGGCCGGTCGGCGACGGGCAGAAACGGACCCGGACATCGCTGCCGGATGCGGTCGTGGTCAGGGGATGCGGGAGAGCAGGCACGCTTTCCAGCTTAGTTGCCAGGGCGATCCGCGCCCTCCGCCTGCCGCTCCGCCAGGATCGCCCCGAGGGCCGCGACCGTCGCGCGGACGGACGGCACCCGATCAGCCCCGCGCGCCGTGACCACGTGCACCGTGCGCGCCTCACTCCGCGGCAGTGGAGCGGTCACGACGCCGGCGAGCTGCGGGAACGAGGCCACCGCCATCCGGGGAAGCGTCGCGACCCCGATCCCCTGCGCGACGAGGCCCTCGACGGCGACGAAGTTGTCCGTCTCGAACCGGATGCGCGGCTCGAACCCGGCCCGGCCGCACAGTTCCAGCAGGTGGCCCCGGCAGCGCGGGCATCCGGCGATCCAGTCCTCCGCGTCGAGCACCGCGATGTCGACGGGGTCGGACCCTGCAGCCGCGTGCCCTGCGGGAAGCACGAGCAGCAGGTCGTCGTGCCCGATCGTGCGCACCGAAAGTCCACGGGCGCTCGCCCCGTGCGGGTCGTCCCGGTCCCCCGGGTAGGAGAACGTCAGCGCGATGTCCGCCCGATCCTGACGGACCGCCTCCACCGCCTCGGGGGGCTCCGCCTCGACGTACGTCACCGAGATGCCGGGATGGGATGCCGCCAGCTCGGCGAGCAGCCGCGGAACGACCGTCGGCGACGCCGACGGGAACCCGATGAGACGCACGTGGCCGGACCGCAGGCCCCGCAGCTCTGCGAGCTCCCCCGCAGCCGCGTCGAGGGCTGTCGTGACCGCCGGCGCGTGACGAGCAAGCACCCGACCCGCCTCGGTGAGGCGGACTCCGCGTCCGACGCGCTCGAGGAGTGCGAGGCCGGCGCGTTCCTCGAGGCGGCGTACCTGCTGGCTGATCGCCGGTTGGCTGTACCCGAGCGCGGCGGCCGCCGCCGTGATCGAGCCCTCGTCCGCGATCGCCTTGATGACACGGAGCGACTGGACGTCCAGCTCGGGCTCGTCGAGGGCATCTTCGGTCATGTCGGAAGCATAAGCCAGTGGCATGTGATTCATCCATGACTTGCCGTAGACGAATGCGGCAGGGGCGACCAGGCTCTGAGCATGACCCATCGCACCCTCGACCCGGCGCCCCACGCAGCGGCTGAGGCCGAGGTCGCGCGGCTGCACGAGCATTTCATCGACGCGCGGGGCTACCTGGCGGCCTGCACCTCGGGCCTTCCGACGCGGGGCTCCCGTGCCGCCGTGCTCGCTGACCTGGATCGGCGACCCGATCCCGCCTTCTACACGGGCGTCGTGGATCGCACGCGCGCCGCGTTCGCCCGGCTCGTCGGCACGAGCGAGGCACGCATCGCGATCGGCTCGCAGGCATCGACCCAGATCGCACTCGTCGCCACGGCACTCCCCGACGGCGCGGAGGTGCTGTGCGCGGACGGCGACTTCTCGTCGGTCGTCATGCCGTTCGTGTACGCGGGTCGCGGCATCCGGGTGCGCACCGTTCCCCTGGACGCCCTCGCCGACGAGATCGGCCCCACGACCGCACTCGTCGCGTTCTCGCTCGTCCAGTCGGCCACGGGTGCCGTGGCGGATGCCGCCGCCATCGTCGCCGCGGCGGCGCGCCACGGAACCTGGACGCTCTGCGACGCCACGCAGGCCGCGGGGTGGATGCCCGTCCGCGCGGAGTTGTTCGACGCCCTGGTCTGCCACGCCTACAAGTGGCTGTGCGCACCGCGAGGCGTGTCCTTCGTCGCCCTGTCGGAGCGGCTCGCGGCGCGGATGCGTCCGGTCCAGGCCGGCTGGTACGCGGGAGCGGACCCGTGGGCGTCCTGTTACGGCGGCGCCTCACCGCTCGCCGAGGACGCCCGCCGGTTCGACGTGTCGCCCGCGTGGCAGGCGTTCGTCGGCGCCGAGCCCGCGATCGACCTCTTCGCCGGGGTGGATGCCGCGGGGGTTCACGCCTACACGACGCGGCTCGCCACGACGTTCCGCGAGCGGCGGGGGCTCCCGGCATCCGCGCGAGCGAGTGCGATCGTCACCTGGGACGATCCCGACGGATGCGACCTCGCGCGGCTCAGCGCTGCGGGCATCGTGGCATCGGGGCGCGCGGGCAGAGCGCGCGTCGCGTTCCATGTCTTCAACGACGACGAGGACGTCGAGCTCGCGGTGCGTGCCCTCACGCCGTGACCGACGCCGGCGCATCCCGCCTGCCGAGGGGTGACAGCGCCACCACCGCGCCGGCGACCACCAGGCCGCACAGGGAGAGACCGCCGTATCCGATCCACGACAGCGCGATCCCGGCGAGGATCGCGCCGAGCGCGGCGACGAGGTTCATGGTCAGATCGCTGCGGCCCTGACGCCTCGTGCGTCGCGCTTCGGCGGATGCCTCGGTCAGCAGGGCCGCACCCGCGACCGTCGACGCGCTCCACCCGAGGCCGAGCAGGATCAGCGCCACGATCACCGCGGTCGAGGACTCCTGGCCGAGCGCGGCAGTGAGCAGGGCTGCGGCGAGGAGGGCCTGGCCCACGAGCACGGTCGGCGTGCGTCCCAGCCGATCCGCGAGGATGCCGAAGACCGGTGAGAGGGCGTACATACCCGCGATGTGGAGGCTGATCGTGAGGCCGATGATCTCCACGGTCGCGCCGTGGTGGAGGAGGTGGACCGGGGTCATCGCCATGACGGACACCATCACGGCGTGAGCTCCCGCGATGGTGAAGACGGCGTATCGCGCTGCCGTGGGTCGATCCGCCCGCGCGATCGCACCTGCTCCCGAGAGGATCCGCGCGGCTGCCACCCGCTGGGCGAGCAGCAGCGGATCCGGACGCAGTGCGATGAGGTACAGCGCCATGCCGAGGAGCTGGGCGACGACGGTGAACAGGTACGGGCCGGTCAGCGGCGGCATCCCGAGGGCCGCCCCGAGCACCTGCCCCGGGCCCACCAGGTTCGGGCCGAGCACCGCGCCGATCGTCGTCGCCCACACCACCACCGAGAGATCACGGGCGCGCGAGCGGTCCGTTGCGAGATCGGCCGCCGCGAATCGGGACTGCAGGTTGGCCGCCTGCCCCGCGCCGATCAGCACGAAGCCGACCAGGAGGAGCGGGAAGGAACGCCCGGCAGCGGCCAGCACCACGACGACCACACCGACCAGGGCCACCGCCATCCCCGAGGTGAGCGACGGCCGTCGGCCACGACGCCGAGCGAGGGCCGCCAGTGGCACCGCGGCGGCCGCCGCACCGAGTGTGACCGATGCCGTGGCGAGGCCGGACAGCGATTCATCCCCGGAGATGTCGGCGGCCAGCACGGCGCCGAGCGAGATCGTCGCGCCGAATGCGAGTCCGCCGAGGATCTGACCGAGCGACAGCACCCACACCGTCCGGGTCCGCGCCCGGCGCAGAGCGGCGTCGTCGAGGGCGAACTCGCTAGGCATCGCGTGCGGAATTGCGCAGAATACCCAGCCCGCTGATCTCCACCTCGACGACATCCCCCGCGACGAACGGACCGACGCCGGCGGGTGTTCCCGTGAGCAGCACATCGCCGGGCAGCAGCGTGAACGCGGCGGACGCATAGGCGATGATGTCGGCGACCGAGTGGACCATGTCGCTCAGCGGGGCTTGCTGCTTCACCTCGCCGTTGAGCCGCGTCGTGAGGACGGCCGACGTCGGATCGAAATCGGTCTCGACGGCGGGGCCCAGCGGGCAGAACGTGTCGAACCCCTTGGCGCGGGCCCACTGTCCGTCGGTGCGCTGCAGGTCGCGAGCCGACACGTCGTTGCCGATCGTGTAGCCGAACACGTGATCGAGCGCCGCCGCGGGCGAGACGTTCTTCGTGATACGACCGATCACCACGGCGAGCTCGCCCTCGAAGTCGGTCTGCTGCGACTGGCGCGGACGCACGATCGCATCGTTCGGCCCGATCACCGCGGTGTTCGGCTTGAAGAAGAGCATCGGCTCGGCGGGGACCTCGTTGCCGAACTCCGCCGCGTGGTCGCGGTAGTTGCGCCCCACGGCCACGATCTTCGAACGCGGGATCACCGGCGCGAGGAGCACGACGTCCTTCAGGGGCACACGCTCACCCGTCGTGTCGAATCCGGCGAACATCGGATCGCCGTCGAGCACGACCAGCTCGTTCTCGTCGACGATGCCGTAGCGGATGGCGTCCTGGTGGCTGAAGCGGGCGATCCTCACCCGCCCAGCCTACTCAGGGGCCGGGCCTCAGCCGTCGAGCCGGACGAGCCAGTCGTGGCGGTCGGCGACCCGGCCGTACTGGATGTCGGTCAGCTCCTCGCGCAGCGAGAGCGCGAGCGGCCCGACGGGCTGCTCCTGGAAGAAGTCCCTGCCCTTGAGCACGCCGATCGGAGCGACGACAGCGGCGGTCCCGCACGCGAACACCTCGACGATGTCACCGGAGTCGACGCCGGTGCGCCACTCGTCGATCGAGACGTCACGGCCGACGACCTTGTGCCCGCGATCGACGGCGAGCTGCAGGAGCGAGTCGCGCGTGACGCCCTCGAGGATCGAATCCGACTGCGGGGTGACCAGCGTCCCGTCCTTCATCACGAAGACGATGTTCATCCCGCCGAGCTCCTCGACGTTGCGGTCCTGGTCGAGGAAGACGACCTGATCACAGCCCTGCTCGTACGCCTCGGCCTGCGGGAGCAGGCTCGCCGCGTAGTTGCCTCCGGTCTTGGCCGCCCCGGTGCCGCCCTTGCCCGCGCGGGCGTAGTCCTCGCTCAACCAGATCGAGACGGGCTTCGCACCGCCCTTGAAGTAGGCGCCGACCGGGCTGGCGATGACGTAGTAGCCGACCTTGTTCGCCGGCCGGACGCCCAGGAACGCTTCCTTGGCGAACATGAACGGCCGCAGGTACAGACTCTGGTCGGCCCCATCCGGCACCCAGTCGCCGTCGACCGAGATCAGGGCCTTGAGGGACTGGATGAAGTAGTCGACGGGCAGCTCGGGCAGGGCGAGCCGGCGCGCACTGCGCTGCAGCCGCAGGCCGTTCTGGCGCGGACGGAAGGTGTGGATCGATCCGTCCTGGTGCCGGTAGGCCTTGATCCCCTCGAAGATCTCCTGACCGTAGTGCAGGACGGCGGCCGCCGGGTCCAGCGAGAGCGGGCCGTACGGCTGCACGCGCGGCCGGTGCCAGCCGCCCCCGACGGACCAGCAGATGTCGACCATGTGGTCGGTGAACGCGGTGCCGAAGGCCGGGTCGCGCAGCAGTTCGGCGCGTTCGGCCGGCGACTTGGCGGCCAGGTTCTTGGTGACGGCGAATTCCAGTTCCGGAAGGCCGGTCTCGATGTCGATGAGGGTCATGTCACGTCCTGTGCGTCTGATCGGCGGGCGACGAAGCTCGCGTGGGTCCAGGTTACGCCTGGAGCCGGGCGGCGATGGCGTCGCCCACCTGTGCGGTGGTGCGGTCACCGGCCCCGCGGTCGGCGATGTCCTCCTCCACCGCGCGGGTCACGCGGGTGGCCTCGTCGCGGAGCCCGAGGTGATCGAGGAGCAGGGCGACGGAGAGGATCGCGGCCGTGGGATCGGCCTTCTGCTGCCCCGCGATGTCGGGCGCCGAACCGTGGACGGGCTCGAACATCGAGGGGAAGGTGCCGTCCGGGTTGATGTTGCCGGATGCGGCGAGGCCGATGCCACCGGTGACGGCGCCTGCCAGGTCAGTCAGGATGTCGCCGAAGAGGTTGTCGGTGACGATCACATCGAAGCGGCCCGGGTTCGTGACCAGGAAGATCGTCGCCGCGTCGACGTGCAGATAGTCTACGGCCACGTCGGGGTGCTCGAGCGCCACGGCATCCACGATCCGCTTCCAGAGTCCGCCGGCGTGGACGAGCACGTTGGTCTTGTGCACGAGGGTCAGGGTGCGCCGGCGCCGCTCCGCCAGCGCGAACGCGTAGCGCACGACGCGCTCCACGCCGAACGCCGTGTTGACGGAGGTCTCGTTCGCGACCTCGTGCGGGGTGCCCCGCCGGATCGCGCCGCCGTTGCCGACGTACGGACCCTCGGTGCCCTCGCGCACGACGACGAAGTCCACGTCGCCCGGGTTCGCGAGCGGGCCGGGCGCGCCCGGGTAGAGCTTCGACGGGCGCAGGTTGACGTAGTGGTCGAGCTCGAACCGGAGCTTCAGGAGCAGCCCGCGTTCGATGTTCGCGTCCTTGAGCCGCGGGTCGCCCGGCACTCCCCCGACCGCGCCGAGCAGGATGGCGTCGTGCGTCGCGATCGCAGCGAGGTCCTCGTCGGTGAGGGTGTCGCCCGTGTCGAGGTACCGCCCGGCGCCGAGCGAGAACCGCGTCTTCTCGAATGAGACTCCGCTCGTGGCGGTCGCGGCATCCAGCACCTTCTCCGCCTCGGCGACGACCTCGGGACCGATGCCGTCACCCGGGATGACAGCCAGCTTCACGACGCGCGACATTGCTCTCCTCGCTCGATGGCGCGCCCGAGGACTCAGCGGTCGAGCGCGGGCGCGCGATGGGATGATCTCAGCGTAACGGCCGCGACGATCGCCGCCGCGACGACCAGCAGAGCGCCGATCAGCGAGGTCACCCCGACGCCCGCGTCGAACGCCGCGGCCGCGGCGTCCCGGAGCGCGGCACCGGTCGCACCCCCGATCTGCTCGGCCGCATGCATGGCGCCGGCGAGCGTCTCTCGTGCTGCCGACGCGACCTCGCCCGAGACTCCGGTGGGCAGCACGAGCGACGTCCGGTAGATGGCGGTCAGGATGCCGCCGAGCACGGCCGTGCCGAGCACCGCGCCGAGCTCGTACGCGGTCTCCGACACGGCGCTCGCCGCTCCTGCCTTCTCCGGCGGCGCGGACGAGAGGATGAGCTCGTTCGACACTGTCTCCGCCGCCCCGATGCCGATTCCGAGCAGGATCGAGGCGAGCACGATGCTGCCGAGGCTGTCGGGCCCGGTGGTCGCCGCGATCGTGAGATAGCCCGCGATCGAGAACAGCAGCGCGGTGGGGATGACGATCCGCGGCGAGACGCGCGCGGAGATCGGCACCACGAGGAGGCCGGCCGCGATCATGATCGCCAGGCACGGCACGAGCGCGACGCCCGATTCCATCGGGCTCAGTCCCACGATCAGCTGCAGGTGCTGGGCGACGAAATAGAGGAAGCCGACCAGCGCGACGACGCTCAGAAGGTTGACGAGCAGTGCGCCGGTGAAGGTTCCCCGGCGGAACAGGCGCATGTCGAGCATCGGCGTCGGAAGGCGCAGCTGGCGGCGCACGAAGAGGATGCCGAAGCCGACCCCGACCACCATCAGCAGGGGCGCGGCACTCGCCACGCCCTCGACGGCGAGCTCCTTGATGGCGTAGACCACCGGGATCATCGCGGCGAGCGACAGCACGATGCTGAGCGGGTCGATCCGGCCGGGGGCCGGGTCCCGGCTCTCTGGCACGAACAGCGGAGCGAGCACGAGCAGCGGAATGAGCACGGGCACGGCCATGAGGAAGACGGAACCCCACGCGAAGTGCTCCAGGAGGAAGCCGCCCACGATCGGACCGAGCGCCGCACCGGCCGAGAACATCGAGGCCCACACCGCGATGGCGAGCCGGCGCTGATCGCGATCGGTGAAGATGCTGCGGATGAGCGACAGCGTCGAGGGCATCAGCATCGCTCCGAACACGCCCATCGCCGCACGCCCGGCGATCAGGAAGGCCGCCGTGGGCGCGAATGCCGAGAGACCGGATACCACGGCGAATCCGCTCGCGCCGATCAGCAGCATCCGGCGGCGGCCGAATCGGTCGCCGAGCGTCCCCATCGTGACGAGCAGTCCCGCCAGCACGAGCGGATATGCGTCGATGATCCACAGCTGCTGGATGCTGGTGGGCTCGAGGTCGAGCGAGATCTGGGGCAGCGCGAAGCTCAGGACCGTGTTGTCGACCGAGACCAGCAGGACCGGGAGCATGAGGGCGATCAGCGCCGCCCAGCCGCGCCATCCGACGCGGACTCCCGTGTCGGTGACGACCGGAAGGGTCAGGGTGTCCGTGGTACTCATCTCCGCCTCGATTTCTAAACCGGCCAGTCGGTATAGTATCAAACCGCCGGCGGCCCGCGCAGCTACGATCGACCCCATGAGTCGTCCCCCGCGCGCGCGAGAGAGCGTGCTCGACGCGTTCGAGGCGATCCTCGTCGCAGACGGCGAGCGAGCCGCGACGATGGACGCGACGGCTCGCGCCGCCGGCGTCTCCAAGGGCGGACTCCTTTACCACTTCGCGTCGAAGGATGCGCTCGAAGGCGGCCTCATCCAGCGCCTGGCGGGACTCGTCGACGCCGACGTCGAGGCCATCGTCTCCGCCCCCGACGGTCCCGTCCGCTACTTCCTGCGATCGTCCGTGATGGCCGACGATCCGCTCGACCGCGCGATCGTCGCGGTCTCCCGACTGGCGCAGGGCGGCAGCGACGCCGCGAGTCGCGCGCTCCACGAGATGCGACAGCGGTGGGTCGACGCGCTGAGTCCCCACGTGCGCGACACCACGGCTCTCGACCTCGTGCTGCTCGTGAGCGACGGCCTGTACTTCAACAACGCCCTCGGCGGGGATGCCGCAGCCCCCGTCCCGACGGGAGCGGCGCTCGACGCCCTGATCGACCTCGTCCAGGAGGCCTCACGCCCGTGACCGCCCCGGCGGTCGCCTCGTGATGGCCGGCCGTCAGTCCTCGGTGATCTCGATCTGGTGGAAGAGGTCGGCGCCCACGGCCTCGCGCATCTCGTCGAGGAGCGCGTCCGGCACGGGCGAGTCCACCGTCAGGACCGACAGCGCGCGGCCGCTCGCGTCGGGGTGCGCGACCTGCAGGCTCTCGATGTTGATGCCCGCGTCGCCGAGCCGCTTGCCGTAGATCGCGACGATGCCCGGGCGGTCGGCGTAGCGCATCACGATGTGGTGCCGCTCGAACGAGACCTCGATCTCGTAGTCGTTGATGCCGACGACCTTGGGGACCATGCGCGTGCCGGCGAGCGTGCCGGCCACCGTGAGCGTCGACCCGTCCGAGAGCGTGCCGCGCAGGATCGTGATGTTGCGGTACAGCGGGCTCTCCGGCTCGACGATCAGCCGGGTCTCGATTCCGCGCTGCTCCGCGAACAGCGGCGCGTTCACGTAGGACACGTTCTCGCTGACGATGTTCGCCAGGACGCCCTTGAGCGCCGCCAGCCGATACACGCTGACGTCGTACGCCGCGAGCTCACCGCGCACCTCGATGTCGAGGCTCGTCAGGGCGGCTTGGGCGAGACCCGTGAAGAACTGGCCCAGCTTCTCGACGAGCGCGATGCCGGGGCGGACGAACGGATCGATGATGCCGCCCGCGACGTTCACGGCATCCGGCACCAGGTCGCCTTCCAGCGCGAGGCGCACCGACCTCGCGACGGACACGCCCGCCTTCTCCTGCGCCTCCTCGGTGCTCGCGCCGAGGTGCGGCGTGACGACGACGTTCGGTAGCGAGACCAGGCGCGCCGCTGCGGAGTCGGGGGCGGGGGGCTCGGCGGAGAACACATCGAGCCCGGCGCCGGCGATCTCGCCCGTGGTCAGCGCGGCATAGAGCGCCTCCTCGTCGATGAGACCCCCGCGGGCGACGTTGATGACGTACGCGGTGTCCTTCATCGCGGCCAGCTGCTCCGTACCGATCATGCCGGTCGTCTCGGGCGTCTTGGGCATGTGCACCGTGACGAAGTCGCTCTGGCGCAGCAGCTCGTCCAGTGGGAGGAGCTCGACCTGGAGCTGCTGCGCACGAGAGGGCGTCACGTAGGGATCGAAGCCGACGACACGCACGCCGAAGGCGCGGAGGCGCTCCGCGATCAGAGCGCCGATGCGCCCGAGGCCGACGATGCCGACCGTCTTCTCGAAGAGCTCGACGCCGCTGAACGAGCTGCGCTTCCACTGCCCCTGCGCCAGCGAGGCGTGCGCGGCCGGGATGCGCCGGGCCAGGCTCAGGATGTGGCCGATCGTGAGCTCGGCCGCCGAGATGATATTGGAGGTCGGCGCATTCACGACCATGACGCCCGCGGTCGTCGCGGCCTTGATGTCGACGTTGTCGAGGCCGACACCCGCGCGCGCGATCACCTTCAGCACGGGAGCCGCACCGATCGCCTCGACGTCCATCTTCGTGGCTGAGCGGATCAGGACCGCGTTCGCGTCCGTCAGCGCCGCCAGCAGCGCGCCACGATCCGTCCCGTCGACCTGACGGATCTCGAAGTCGGGGCCGAGCGCGTCGACGGTCGCGGGTGAGAGTTCTTCGGCGATGAGGACGACGGGCTTGGTCACAAGCAGTTCCTTCGGCGGTGCCGCCGCGCATGACGGCACGGCGAGGGAGCGGGGGCTGCCGCGCCACACATCGGGGCGGGCTCCGCCAGCCTATCGCGGGCAGGCACGCCCGCCCGACCGTGTGACGTCCCGAACGCCGGGACCGGCTCGACGGATCAGCCGAGCAGCGACGCGCCCTGCGCGAAGGCGTAGGCCAGGATGTTGAGCCAGAAGACGCCGACGATCGTGAGGCCCGTGAACAGGACGGCCGCGAAGACGACGACGCGGCGCCGCCAGCCGACCCCGAACGCGATGGCGAACACGATCAGCGGGAACACCGCGGCGAAGAGCAGCACGAACCAGCCCAGCCCGTTCAGGCCGAGGCGCCCGCTCGCCTGGTACGAGAGCAGCGTCACCGCGTTCCACACGAAGTAGGCGTAGAGGAGCCCGAACACGCCGGCGATCGTCGCCACGATCCAGACGGGCGTGCGCGGCGGGGCCACGCCGACAGGGGTCTGATCGGCGCTCATGAGCCGGACGCTCCGATCATGACGAAGGGCCAGGGGACGAGGAGGATGACGCCCAGCGCGAGGAACGCCCACCGCAGCCACGACCGCGCCCGCCGCGTGAGCGCGTAGACGAGCGCGAACCAGACCACCGGAGCGAGCGCGGCGAGACCGAGGGCGACCGCGTTGCCGATCGTCCACGCCGGCGACGCGTTGCCGTTCGCGTCCACGAGGAACCCGGCACTCCCCTGCAGCCGCAGTCCGCCCACGATCCACCCGATCACGTAGAGCAGGTAGATCCCGCCGAGCACGCCGATCCCGATCAGTGCGGCGTTGCCCATCGACGACGATGTCTCCCCGGATGCGGCTGGGTGCTCCGCGGCATCCGCCTCGCTCTGCGCGACGACGCGGTCGGCACCCTTGCCTACCGCCGTGAAGCCGTCCGCCAGGGGAACGGCGGCATCGGGCTCCCGGTCTCGCGACGCGCTCGACGACGCGGGCTTCGCGGGCCCCGTGTCGAGCGTCGGGTCGTCGTCGCCGCCCCACGACAGCGCGTCATCGTCCAGCCGTGCGTTCACCCTGTCAGGCTACCCGCACGGACGACCCCGGCACGTGCCACCGGCTCGGCGCCGTCAGATCGCGCGGACGCGGTTGCCCCGCTTCTCGTGCGTCAGCTCGACGAACCCGAGCTCCTCGAGCAGCGGGGGGAGGTACATCCCGAACCGCCCGCGGTAGCCCTTCCGCTGGCCGTACCAGCCACCGACCGGATTCCCCTCATCGCGGCCCCAGGCCTCGACCGTGCCGGGAGCCGCGGGCTTCTGCTCGTCGGCGGCGCCCAGGTCGACCCAGTCGCCCTGCTCCCGCAGCCACGACACGAGATCGTCGACGGCCGCGGCGAGATACGTGAGCCGGGTCGCGCCGACCTGGCAGACCAGGAGCGGCGGATGCGCCTGCTCGTCGCGGTACATCGTGTAGCTCGACGATCCCGGCGCCGTCGTCAGCTGCCACGGATCGTCCTTCGTGCCCGCTCCGGTCATGTCGCCCACCTTCCGTCGGGAACAGCGCCCAGCGTAGCGCTCAGGGGCCCGAGTGCATGCAGAAGGCCCGGCCTCTTGTGGAGACCGGGCCTCGGTGGCTTCCCGCGGATCAGCGCGTGAAGTGTACGACGGACGTCAGCGTGCTGCCGAACCGTCCGTGTAGTCCGCGTCCTGCTGCTTCCATGCGAAGAGCGCACGCAGCTCGCGGCCGGTGGCCTCGATCGGGTGCTTCTCGCCCTTCTCGCGCAGCGCGAGGAACTCGGGGGCACCCGCGTCCTGGTCGGCGATGAAGCGCTCCGCGAACGCCCCGGACTGGATGTCGGACAGGACCGCCTGCATGTTCTCCTTGACGTGCGGGTCGATCACGCGAGGACCGGACACGTAGTCGCCGTACTCGGCCGTGTCGGACACCGACCAGCGCTGCTTGGCGATGCCGCCCTCCCACATCAGGTCGACGATGAGCTTCAGCTCGTGAAGCACCTCGAAGTAGGCGATCTGGGGCTGGTAGCCGGCCTCGGTGAGCGTCTCGAACCCGTACTGGACGAGCTGCGACACGCCGCCGCACAGGACGGCCTGCTCACCGAAGAGGTCGGTCTCGGTCTCCTCCGTGAAGGTGGTCTTGATGCCGCCGGCGCGAAGGCCGCCGATCGCCTTGGCGTAGGACCACGCCGTGTCCCAGGCGTGGCCGGTCGCGTCCTTCTCCACCGCGACGATGACCGGAACACCGCGCCCGGCCTCGTACTCGCGCCGCACCGTGTGGCCCGGCCCCTTCGGAGCGACCATCACGACGTCGACGCCTTCGGGAGCCTGGATGTAGCCGAACCGGATGTTGAAGCCATGGCTGAACAGCAGCGTCTTGCCCTCGGCGAGGTGATCCTTGATCGAGTCGGCGTAGATGCCGCGCTGGTGCTGGTCGGGGGCGAGGATCACGATCACATCGGCCCAGTCGGCGGCGTCAGCGACCGACTTGACGTCGAAGCCCGCCTCCTGCGCCTTGGTGATCGACTTCGAGCCCTCCTTGAGGGCCACGACGACCTCGACGCCGGAGTCGCGCAGGTTGAGTGCGTGCGCGTGTCCCTGCGAGCCGTAGCCGACGATCGCCACCTTCTTGCTCTGGATGATCGACAGGTCGGCGTCCTGGTCGTAGAAGATCTCGGTCATTTTCTTCCTTCTCTAGTTTCTGCGTTCGAGAGTCTGGTGCCCGGAGGCGATGTCAGCCGCGGAGGACGCGCTCGGTGATGCTCTTGCCGCCGCGCCCGATGGCCACGAGGCCGGACTGCGCGAGCTCCTTGATGCCGAAGGGCTCGACGGCGCGCAGGAACGCCTCGACCTTCCCCTTGTCGCCCGTGATCTCGATCACGATCGCGTCGGGCGCGTAGTCGACGACGGCCGCACGGAACAAGGTGACGACCTCGAGCACGTTCGAGCGCGACGCGTTGTCGGCCCGGACCTTCACGAGCATGTGCTCGCGCTGCACGGATGCCGCCGCTTCGAGCTCGACGATCTTGATCACGTTGATCAGCTTGTTCAGCTGTTTGGTGACCTGCTCGAGCGGCTGCTCGTCGACGTCGACCACCACCGTGATGCGGGACAGGCCCGGCACCTCGGTGACGCCCACGGCGAGCGATTCGATGTTGAAGCCGCGACGGGCGAACAGCCCGGCGACGCGGGTCAGCAGACCCGGCTTGTCCTCCACCAGGAGGCTCAGCACGTGTGTGGACATGTCCCGCTCCCCCTCAGTCTTCCTGCTCGAACGCCGGCGCGTGGTCACGGGCGTACTGGACGTAGCTGTTGCTGACGCCCTGCGGCACCATCGGCCACACCATCGCGTCCGCGCTCACCACGAAGTCGATGACGACCGGGCGGTCGTTCGTCTCCAGGGCGAGCTTGATGGCTGCGTCGACGTCCTCTTCCTTCTCGACCCGGATCGCGAGGCACCCATACGCCTCGGCGAGCTTCACGAAATCCGGGATGCGCGCCGTGCCGTGGCCGGTGTTGAGACTCGTGTGGGAGTGGCGGCCGTCGTAGAAGAGCGTCTGCCACTGGCGCACCATGCCCAGCGACGAGTTGTTGATGATCGCGACCTTGATCGGGATGTCGTTGATCGTGCAGGTGGCGAGCTCCTGATTGGTCATCTGGAAGCAGCCGTCGCCGTCGATCGCCCACACGACGCGGTCGGGCTCCGCGACCTTCGCGCCCATCGCGGCCGGCACGGCGTAGCCCATGGTGCCCGCGCCGCCGGAGTTCAGCCACGAGTTCGGCCGCTCGTACTTGATGAACTGCGCCGCCCACATCTGGTGCTGCCCGACACCCGCGGCGTACACGCCCTCGGGGCCGGTCAGCTCGCCGATGCGCGAGATGACGTACTGCGGGGACATGAGTCCGTCGCTGGGCTGCGAGTACCCGAGCGGGAACTCGTCGCGCAGACCGTCGAGGAACGACCACCACTCCTCGATGTCCGGCTGCGCACCGGCGACCGCGGCACGGTACGCCGCATCGAGGTCGACGAGCACGTCCTTGACATCTCCCACGATCGGCACGTCCGCGATGCGGATCTTGGAGATCTCGGCGGGATCGATGTCGACGTGCACCACCTGCGCGTGCGGCGCGAAGAGCTCCGCCTTGCCGGTGACGCGGTCGTCGAACCGCGCGCCGAGGGCGACGATAAGGTCGGCCTCCTGCAGCGCGAGCACCGCGGGCACCGTCCCGTGCATGCCGGGCATGCCCAGGTGCTGCCGATGCGAGTCGGGGAACGCGCCCCGCGCCATGAGAGTCGTCACGACCGGTGCCGTGGTGGACTCCGCCAAGGTCAGCAGTTCGTCCGACGCACGGGCGCGGATCACTCCGCCGCCCACGTAGAGGACGGGCTTCTTCGCCTGGGCGAGAAGCTGCGCCGCCGCCTGGATCTGCTTGCCGTGGGCCTTGGTCACGGGCCGGTAGCCGGGGAGGTCGATCTTCGGCGGCCAGACGAACGGCGCCTCGGCCTGCTGCGCGTCCTTCGTGATGTCGACGAGCACGGGGCCGGGGCGTCCGGTGCCGGCGATCTCGTACGCAGCCGCGATTGCGCCCGGGATGTCTTCGGCCCGCTTGACCAGGAACGAGTGCTTCGTGATCGGCATCGTGATGCCGACGATGTCCGCCTCCTGGAAGGCGTCGGTGCCCATGAGCTGGCTGAACACCTGACCGGTGATCGCCACGACGGGCACGGAGTCCATGTAGGCGTCGGCGATGGCCGTGACGAGGTTCGTCGCCCCGGGGCCGGACGTGGCGATGGCGACGCCGACCTTGTTGGACGCCGCGGCGTAGCCCTCGGCGGCGTGGCCGGCGCCCTGCTCGTGACGGACCAGAACGTGGCGCAGCTCCGAGCTGTCCATGAGCGGGTCGTACACGGGCAGGATGGCGCCGCCCGGGAGACCGAAGACGTCGGTCACGCCGAGCAGCTCGAGCGAGCGGACGACCGCCTGGGCACCCGTGAGCACGGGCGCAGACGCGGTGCGGGCGGGCGGCCGGGGCACGGCCGCTGTGGTTTCGGCGGGCATGGTGGATTTCCTTGTCTCAGGAGACGGACTGTCGGGTAGCCGTTATCCCGTGACAGCACCTTCCGAGGCGGAGTGCACGAGACGGGAGTACTTGGCGAGGACGCCACGGGTATAGCGCGGAGGAAGCGGCTCCCAGCCTTCGCGGCGGGAGCTCAGCTCGGTCTCATCGACGAGTAGGTCGAGAGTGCGAGCCGCGATATCGACCCGTATCAGATCACCATCGCGCACGAATGCGATGGGACCTGCGTCCACCGCCTCGGGTGCTATGTGGCCGATGCACAGTCCGGTTGTGCCGCCTGAGAATCGACCGTCCGTCAAGAGTAGTACATCTTTTCCGAGCCCGGCGCCCTTGATGGCCGCCGTGATGGCGAGCATCTCACGCATCCCCGGTCCGCCCTTGGGGCCTTCGTAGCGGATCACGACGACGTCGCCGGCGCCGATCTGGCCGGCCTCGAGCGCGTCCATCGCGGCGCGCTCCCTCTCGAAGACCCGCGCGGGCCCCTCGAACACGGCGGCGTCGAAACCGGCCGTCTTCACGACCGCGCCCTCGGGCGCCAGCGAACCGTGCAGGATCGTGATGCCGCCGGTGGCGTGGATCGGGTCGTCGAACGTGTGGATCACGGTTCCGTCGACCGGACGCGGGTTGAGCTCGGCGAGGTTCTCCGCCAGCGTCTTGCCCGTCACCGTGAGCGCGTCTCCGTGCAGGAGGCCCTCGTCGAGCATCGCCTTCATGATCACGGGGATGCCGCCGTGCCGGTCGACGTCGTTCATGACGAACTGGCCGAACGGCTTCATGTCCGCGACGTGGGGGACCTTGTCGCCGATGCGGTTGAAGTCGTGGAGGGTCAGGTCGACATCCGCCTCGCGGGCGATGGCGAGGAGGTGCAGGACGACGTTGGTCGAGCCGCCGAGCGCCATGGCCAGCGCCACCGCGTTCTCGAACGCCTCCTTGGTGAGGATGTCGCGCGTCGTGATGCCGTGGCGGAGGAGGTTCACCACCGCCTCACCCGAGCGGTGCGCGAAGTAGTCGCGCCGACGGTCGGCCGAGGGCGGCGCGGCGGAGCCGGGGAGGCTCAGTCCGAGCGCCTCGGCGACGGACGCCATCGTGTTGGCGGTGTACATGCCGCCGCAGGCGCCCTCACCGGGGGCGAACGCGCACTCGATGCGCTTCAGATCCTCTTCGCTCATGCGACCCGCGAGGCACGCACCGACGCCCTCGAACGAGTCGATGATCGTGATGTCCTTCTCGGTGCCGTCGGAGAGCTTGACCCACCCGGGCGCGATCGATCCGGCGTACAGGAAGACGCTCGACAGGTCGAGGCGCGCGCTCGCCATCAGCATCCCGGGGATCGACTTGTCGCAGCCCGCCAGCAACACGGTGCCGTCGAGGCGCTCGGCCATCACCACGGTCTCGACGGAGTCGGCGATCACCTCGCGCGAGACGAGGGAGAAGTGCATGCCCTCGTGGCCCATCGAGATGCCGTCCGACACGGAGATCGTGCCGAACTGGAGCGGATACCCGCCACCGGCGTGCACGCCCTCCTTCGCGCCTTGCGCGAGGCGGTCGAGGCTCAGGTTGCAGGGCGTGATCTCGTTCCAGCTGGACGCGATGCCGATCTGGGGCTTCTCCCAGTCCTCGTCGCCCATGCCGACGCCGCGCAGCATTCCGCGGGATGTGGTGGCCTCGATGCCGTCGGTGACGACGCGACTGCGAGGCTTGATGTCGATCGAAGTGCCGGAGTCAGACATTCTCGAAGTCTATTCCCGGCGGACCGACCGGAGTTCCGCCACCCGGGCGAGAAGCGCCGCGAGGGCCGGGATGTCGGGGACTCTGACCTTTGCGGCGGTCTGCCTCCCACCCACGTGGACGCCCAGGTCGCCCGCGCCGAGGGACACGAGTGCGTCCTCGTCGGTCACATCGTCCCCGGCGAACAGCACGGCGGTGGCGCCGGTGCGGTCGCGGAGCGCGGCGACGGCGGAGTCCTTCCCCTCGTCGCGGAAGGCGTACTCGACGATGTTGTGGCCCGTCCGGCGACGCCAGTGCGGCGCCTCCGCCGCGACGATCTCGTCGACCGCCAGATCTGCCGACGCGGAGGTCGCGGCATCCGCGCGCCGCGTGTGGACGCCGAACCCGAAGGTCTTCGGCTCGATCCACACGCCCTTCATCTGCGCCGTGGCCGCCTCGGCCCGCTCCCGCAGCCGATCTCGGAGCTCCGCGTCCGCGGGATCCTCGTGCGGCTCGATCGCACCGATGCCCGGCGCCCAGAACTCCGCTCCGTGCGAGCCGGCGAGGAAGATCCGCGAGTCGTCGGTGTGCTCGGCGATCTCGCGGAGATCCGCGAGGCTGCGCCCCGACACCAGCGCCACGACCGTGTCAGGGGCGTCCAGCAGCGCGTCCACCGCCTCGCGCGCCGTCGGGAGCATGCGGGCGTTCATCGGCTCGTCCTCGAGCGGCGCGAGCGTGCCGTCGAAGTCGAGCGCGACGAGCAGGCGGCCGGTGCGCGCGATGCGCGCGAGCGCCGCTTCCGCCTCCGCAGGCAGCGAGAATCCGGTGCGGCCGTCCTTCGCCCGTCCGAGTGCCTCCAGGAAGTCCGCCGACCACGCCTCGACGTCGTGCTCCTGCACACGCTTGCGGAGCGCCCGCATCCGCCTGCCCTGCTCCCCCGCGGACATCTCGACCGCGCGCATCATCGCGTCCTTGAGACCTTCGATGTCGTGCGGATTCACGCGCACGGCACTGCCGAGCTCGTCGGCGGCGCCGGCGAACTCGCTCAGCAGCAGGACGCCGCGGTTGTCCACGCGCGATGCCACGTACTCCTTCGCGACGAGGTTCATCCCGTCCCGCAGCGCCGTCACCAGCATCACGTCGGCGGCGAGGAACAGCGCCACCATCTCCTCGCGCGGATACGCCTGATGCAGATACCGGACCGCAGTGTGCCCCATCGTGTCGTAGTCGCCGTCGATCCGGCCGACCGTCTGCTCGATCTCGTCGCGCAGCTGCACGTACGCCTCGACCCGCTCGCGACTGGGGCTCGCCACCTGGACCAGCGTCACGTCGTCCACGCTGAGGCGGCCCTCCTGCAGCAGCTCCCCGTAGGCCTTCAGGCGGTGGCGGATGCCCTTCGTGTAGTCGAGCCGGTCGACGCCGAGCAGGATGCGCTTCGGATTGCCGAGACTCTCGCGGATCTCCGCGGCTCTCGCCTGGATGTCCGGGCGCTCGGCGAGGGCGACGTAGGAAGCGGCGTCGATCGAGATCGGGAAGGCCTTGGCGAGCGCGATCCTCGTCGTGCCGTTCTGCTCCGGGACGCGGATGCCGCTCGACTTCGTCTCGAAGCGGAGCTGCCGACGAACGGCGCGGGCGAAGTTGCCCGCGTCGGCGACGCGCTGGAAGCCGATGACGTCGGCACCGAGCAGGCCCTCCAGAACCTGCCGCCGCCACGGCAGCTGCGAGAACAAGCCGTATGCCGGGAACGGAATGTGATGGAAGTAGCCGATGGTGAGATCTGGTCGCGCGTCACGCAGGAGCCGTGGCACGAGCTGGAGCTGGTAGTCCTGGACCCACACTGTGCCGCCCTTCGCCGCGACGTCCGCGGCGGCGTCGGCGAAGCGCTTGTTGACCCGCATGTACGCGTTCCACCACTCGCGGCGATACCGGGGCGGCGAGATCACGTCGTGGTAGAGCGGCCAGATCGTATCGTTCGAGAAGCCCTCGTAGTAGAGCTCGACCTCTTCCGCACTCAGCGTGACGGGCACGAGATGCGTCCCCTCGAACTCGAACGGCTCCACGTCCACGTCGGGCTTGCCGGGCCACCCCACCCACGCGCCCTCGGTCTTGCGCATCACCGGGTCGAGGGCCGTGACGAGCCCGCCGGGCGACGTGCGCCATCCGCCGTCCGGGTCGCGGTCGACGGGGAGGCGGTTGGCGACGACGACGAGTTCGGCTTCAGACACGCGGGCTCCTGGCGACAGCGAGGTGTGGGGGACGCTGTCGTTTCAGGCTAACAGCGCGACGGGGACGGGTAGCGTGGACGCATGCGCAAGTATCTCTTCGGAACCGGAATCATCAGCGCAGTCGTCGGCGGTGTGACGCTGCTGCGGGGTCTGCGGGAGAACGAACCCTTCACTTGGCGCACGGCCCTCGCGTGGCTCAGCTGGGCGATCACCTTCGCCCTCGCCGTCGGGGCCATCGTGGACACGCGGCGGGCGACCAGGGGCCACCTCGTCGCCGGGGACTCGCCCGTCTCGGGCAAGGAGCAGCGGCTCCTCAAGCGCAGGCTCGACGGCTGAGCTCAGACGCCGCGCAGCGGCATCTCGTAATGCACGAAGCCGGTCGACTGCGCGACGCGATCGTAGAGTGCCCGGGCCGTCGTGTTCGCGGATTGCGTCAGCCAGTACACCTTCTCGCACCCGGCCGCGTCCGCCCAGTCCCGCACGTGGGCGATCAGTGCGGCGCCGACGCCGCCGCCGCGAGCTCCCGGGGAGACGAACAGGTCCTCCAGGTAGCAGTAGCCGTCCGTGCTCCACGTGGACGGGTGCACCAGCCAGTGCACGAACCCGAGCGGATGGCCCGCGTCGTCGCGGGCGATCGCCCCGTGCAGCCCGTCGTTCGCCACGATGCGTGCGAACACGTCGTCTGTCACGGCGTCGGGGAGCGCGCTCTCATAGAAGACGAGGTACGCGTGCCACAGCGGCAGCCAGTCGTCGCGGTCGGCGGCGTTCAGCGGATCGATGGAGACCATACCCGCACGCTACCGCGCGCATCCCACCTGTACGTCGCGGTCAGCGGGTGAGGATGAGCGCGTCGCCCTGACCGCCGCCCCCGCACAGCGCCACCGCGGCTGTCCCGCCGCCACGGCGCACGAGCTCGTGCACCATGTGCACGACCAGGCGATTCCCGGAGGCGCCGATCGGATGCCCGATTGCGATGCCGCCGCCGTGGATGTTGACGACGTCGTCAGCGAGACCCAACTCGCGCTGCGACCGCGCCACGACGGCGCCGAAGGCCTCGTTGATCTCCACGACATCGAGGGCGGAGGGGGCGATCCCCTGCTTCGCGCACGCCTTCTCGATCGCCCGCGCGGGCTGCGCGTGGAGCGAGTTGTCGGGACCGGCGACCTGCCCGGAGGCACCGACCACGGCGAGGACCTCCCACCCGTTCTCATCGGCGTGGGAACGGCTCGTGAGCACGACGGCGGAGGCGCCGTCGGAGATCTGAGACGAGTTGCCTGCGGTGATGGAGCCGCCTTCGGCGAAGGCGGGCCGGAGGCCCGCGAGGGTCTCCACCGTCGTCTCCGGCCGGATCCCCTCGTCCGCCGTGACGATCTTCGGGTCGCCCTTGCGCTGCGGAATCTCGACGGGAACGATCTCCGCATCGAAGACGCCGGACTCCTGCGCGGCAGCGGCGCGCTGGTGCGAGCGCGCGGCCACCGCATCCTGCTGCTCACGCGTCACCTCGTACTTCGCATTCAGACGCTCCGTCGACGCGCCCATGCTCTCGCGGTCGTACACGTCGGTGAGCCCGTCGTACGCCATGTGGTCGAGCACCTCGACCGTGCCGTACGACCACCCCTCGCGCGAGCCCATGAGGAGGTGCGGTGCCCGCGTCATGGACTCCATCCCGGCGGCGACCACGACCTTCGCGTCGCCCAGCGCGATCATGCGCGCGGCGTCGATGACGGCGGTCAGCCCGGAGAGGCACACCTTGTTGACGCCGCTCGCATGCGCCGTCCAGGGGATCCCCGCTCCTACGGCCGCCTGACGAGCCGGGTTCTGCCCCGCCCCCGCGGGAAGGACCTGACCCACGAGTACGGCGTCGACCGCGTCAGCCGGGATCCCGCCCCCCGACAGGGCACCCGCGATGGCGATGCTCCCGAGCCGGGTCGCGGGCAGCGATGCGAGCTGCCCCTTCAGACGGCCCTGCGGAGTGCGGGCCGCGGCCACGATCACGACGTCGTCGGCGTTCATGCTTCCACCCTAAGCTCGGGCGCGACGGCGAGCGGCGGCTCGGTCGCGGCGATCACCTCGTCGACGGTCACACCGGGTGCCGTCTCCACCAGGACGAGACCCTTCGGCGTGACGTCGATGACCGCGAGGTCGGTGATGATGCGATCGACCACGCCGCGTCCGGTGAGCGGCAGGGAGCAGTGGTCGACGATCTTGGCGGAGCCGTCACGGGCGACGTGCTCCATCAGAACGATGACGGTGCCGGCCCCGTGGACGAGGTCCATCGCCCCACCCGGGCCCTTCACCATCTTCCCGGGGATCATCCAGTTCGCGATGTCTCCGCCCGCCGACACCTGCATCGCGCCGAGGATCGCGGCGTCGATCTTGCCGCCCCGGATCATCCCGAAGCTCATCGCCGAGTCGAAGAACGCGGCGCCCGGGAGCACCGTCACCGTCTCCTTGCCCGCGTTGATGAGATCGGGGTCGACGTCGGCCTCGAGCGGGTAGGGCCCGACACCCAGGATGCCGTTCTCCGACTGCAGGACCACGGTCACGCCGTCCGGCACGTGGTTGGGGACGAGCGTCGGCAGTCCGATGCCCAGGTTGACGTAGGAGCCGTCGGCGAGCTCGCGTGCGGCGCGCGCCGCCATCTCGTTGCGTGTGAGGGCCATGTCATGCTCCTTCCGTGGACGCGGGGCTGGAGACCGTGCGGCGCTCGATGCGCTTCTCGATGTCGGACCCCACCTCGACGATGCGGTGGACGTACACGCCGGGGAGGTGCACAGCGTCTGGGTCGATCTCTCCCGGCTCGACGAGCTCCTCCACCTGCGCGATGCAGATCCGCCCCGACATCGCCGCCAGCGGGTTGAAGTTGCGCGCCGCCTTGCTGAAGACGAGGTTGCCGTGCCGGTCGCCCCTGGCGGCGTGCACGAGCGCGTAGTCGGCGACGATGGCCTCCTCGAGCACGAACTCGTGCGCGCGCCCCGCGACCTCGAAGGTCCGGACGTCCTTGGCAGGGGATGCCACGGCCACACCCCCGGAGCCGTCGTACCTGCGTGGCAGTCCGCCCTCAGCCACCTGCGTCCCGACGCCGGTCTGCGTATAGAACGCCGCGATGCCGGCCCCGCCCGCGCGCAGCTTCTCGGCCAGAGTGCCCTGCGGGGTGAGCTCGAGCTCGAGCTCGCCGGAGAGGAACTGCCGCTCGAACTCCTTGTTCTCGCCGACGTAGGACGACGTCATCTTGCGGATGCGCTTGTCGGCGAGCAGGATGCCCAGCCCCCAGTCGTCCACGCCGCAGTTGTTGGAGACGACCGACAGGTCCGCGGTGCCCTGGGCGTGCAGCGCCTCGATCAGCTTCATCGGATTGCCCGAAAGTCCGAACCCGCCCACCGCGAGAATCGCGCCGTCCGGGATGTCGGCCACCGCCTCCGCGGGGCTCGCCACCTGTTTGTCGATCACGCGCACTCCCTCGTCCCACGTCGGCCTGCGTTCGCACACCTGCGTCCATCATCGTCCTCCGTCGCCGGCGCGGCGCCGACGGCGTTTGCGATGTGGATGAACGCGCGCTTAGTGTCCATATCGTGGACACCACGACGAACGTTCCCGGCGCGCAGGCGATCGCGCGCGCCGCATCCCTCCTCCGCCTGGTGACGGCTGCGGGGCAGGACGGCGTGTCGGCCGGGGAGCTCGCGCGCCGCGCCGATCTCACCCGCCCGACGGCTCACCGGCTCCTCACCGCCCTCCGGCGCGAGGGTCTCGTCGACCAGGACGAGGGCTCAGGGCGCTGGATGCCTGGTCCGGAGCTGTTCCTCATGGGCACCGTCGCCGCGGCACGATATGACATCACGGAGCTCGCGCGCGACATCGTCCGGTCGCTCGCCGTGCGCACGGAGGAGAGCGCCTTCCTCTCGGTGCGTCGCGGAGACGAGACGGTGTGTCTCCTGCGCGAGGAAGGCAGCTTCCCCATCCGCTCGTTCGTGCTGTCCGAGGGGGTGCGCTTCCCGTTGGGCGTCGCATCGGCGGGCCTGGCCATCCTCGCATTCCTGCCGCCTCACGATGTGGACGCCTACTTCGCGCGCCACGACGAGCTGCCTCGCCTCTGGGGCGCCGCGCACGGCGAGGCGCGGCTGCGGGCACGACTGCGCGACACGCACGAACGCGGGTACGCCGTCAACCCGGGCCTGATCGTGGAGGGGAGCTACGGCCTCGGCGCCGCCGTCTTCACGCGGGAAGGTCACCCCCAGTGGGCGCTGAGCCTCACCGGAGTGGAGTTCCGGTTCGCCCCCGACCGACTGCCCGAGCTCGGCCGGACCCTCCTCGCCCACGCGCACCAGCTGACGTCGCGCATCGCCTCCGCGCGGCGGTGAGCCGACCGCGTCGAGCGTCCCCATCCGATCTGTGCTGTCGCTCCCCCTCCGGCCTGTACCGTTCTCAGGAGAAGCGGGGGCAGCATCGGGACTCGGGCGTGACATTCCGAGACGCCGCCCTCGGTGGCGAGTAGGCGATCCTGAGAACGGTACGCGGGGCGGCGGTGAGCGCGGCCCGGGCCGCGTGTCAGCCCCGGGCGGCGAGCTCCTCGCGGAGCGCCTGCGCGACGACGTCGGCCCCGGCATCCGACATCACGATCCGGTAGTGGTTGACGCCGTCGATGCGCTCGTGCCGGATGCCGGGATACGTCGGCAGCACCCGGTCGAGGTACCCCGGGCTGTACATCCCCGGCTCCTCGTTCTGCAAGCCGCGGGAGACGGTGATCAGGCGCGCGGGATGGCGCAGCTGGGCGAGCGCCGCGGGGAGGGTCGCGCCGCCGTTCATGTCGGCGACGTCGGCCACAACGGTCTCGTACGCGGTCGCCGGGCGCAGCGCCCCTGCGCCGTCGTCGACGAGATCGTACGCGAAGTACTCGTCGAGCCGCGTCGACCAGTCGTCGGCGAAGGCCGGGTGCCGATGCCAGAACGCGAGGTAGTCGTCGAGGGACGCGAACTGCATCGCGAGTCGCGCGGCGGTGGGCCCGAGCACCCCGCTGATCACGTCGTCCGTCGAAAGCCTCGGATCGACGTCGAGGGGAAGCCCGCCGTCCACGAGGAGCAGGCGCGACACGCGCTCCGGGTAGAGGTGCGCGAACACGACGGCGACGAACCCGCCCATGGAGTGACCGACCACCACCGTCTGCTCGATCCCGAGCCGGTCCAGCGTCGCCGCGAGGTCCGCGGCATGGGCGGCGAGCCCCGCGGGGCCCGCGACGGTCCGGCTCATCCCCCGGCCGCGGAGGTCGGGGGCGATCAGGGTCACATCGGGCAGACGCTCCGCGACGAAGTCCCACGCGAGGTGGGACGAGGTGATCCCGTGCACGAGCAGGGCTGCGGAGGCATCGCGCGACGAGCCCGGGTCACCGCCCCTGACCCCGACCCGGAGCGTCCCGCCCGCGACGGGCACGTCGACGGTTCCCTCGCTCACCGTGCCGTCCACCCGCCGTCCATCGTGTAGGACGCGCCGGTGACCATCCCCGCCTTGTCGGAGACGAGCCAGCCCGCGAGCGACGCCACCTCATCGGCCTCGACGAGACGTTTGATGGCCGTCTCGGTGAGCATGATCTTCTCCACGACCTCGCTCTCGGGGATGCCGTGGACGCGCGCCTGGTCGGCGATCTGCTTCTCCACGAGCGGCGTCCGCACGTAGGCGGGATCGATGCAGTTGCTCGTCACGCCGTGCTCGGCGCCCTCGAGGGCGGTCACCTTCGACAGTCCCTCGAGGGCGTGCTTCGCGGTCACGTACGCCGACTTGAAGGGACTCGCTCTCAGTCCGTGCGCGCTCGAGATGTTGACGATGCGCCCCCAGCCACGCGAGTACATCCGGGGAAGGGCCGCGCGGATCAGGAGGAACGGCGACTCCACCATGAGTCGCTGGATGAGCCGGAACGTGTCGGGATCGTAGGTCTCGATGGGGCCGACGCGCTGGATGCCCGCGTTGTTCACGAGGATGTCGATGTCGAGGGTCAGGTCGTCGAGGGCAGCTGTGTCCGACAGATCGACCGTCCACGCCTCGCCGTCGACCTCGGACGCCGCGGCGTCGGCCGCCTCGCGGTCCCGGTCGGCAACGATCACGTGCGCGCCGCGCGCGGCGAACTCCCGCACGCAGGCGAGGCCGATCCCGCTTGCTCCCCCGGTGACGAGCGCCCGGCGCCCTTCGAGATCCCGCTCCGCCATCGCTCTCCCGCTTCCGTCGACCATGGCGAGCGTAGGAACCCGCCTCGGCAGTGTCAAGGAGCGCCCCGGGTGCCCCTCGGCGATTCCGACGTGCGCAGAGTTGATATATACATTCAGTATATACTTCCGGTATGAGTAGAGCCGAAGACATCGCGGAGATCGTCACGGCCGCGCACACGCTCACGCGACTCGCGGCACTCGAGACCAGGAACGACGCCCCCGCCGCCCAGTGGCGGGCGCTCAGCGTCCTGCAGACCGAGGGCCCGCTGCGTGTCGGCGCCCTCGCGACGATGACGCGGACGACGCAGCCCGGGATGACGCGCCTGGTGGGCCAGCTCACCGAGAGCGGCCTCGTCGCACGGGAGAGCGACCCGGACGACTCACGAGCGACCGTCGTCACGATCACCCCCGCCGGCGTCACCGCCCTCGCCGAGTGGCGCGTGGAGCTGCGTGCCGCGCTCGAACCGTTCTTCGCCGACCTGGACGACGACGACTGGAAGGCCCTGTCGCGCGTCGCCCGCATCCTGTCCGCCCGCACCACTCCCGTAGGAGCCGCACGATGAATGCCCACGCACCCGCCCGATCGATCTGGCGTCAGCCCGCGCAGGTGTGGGCCGTCGCCTTCGCGTGCGTCGTCGCGTTCATGGGCATCGGTCTCGTGGACCCGATCCTGCCCGCCATCGCCGCCTCGCTGCAGGCCGATCCCGTGCAGACCGAGCTGCTGTTCACGAGCTACCTTCTCGTGACCGGCGCGGCCATGCTGATCACCAGCTGGATCTCGAGCCGCATCGGCGCGAAGGCGACGCTCCTGATCGGCCTCGGGTTCATCGTCGTGTTCGCGCTGCTGTGCGCGCTGAGCGGGAGTGTCGACGCGATCATCGGATTCCGCGCGGGGTGGGGCCTCGGCAACGCCCTGTTCATCTCCACCGCGCTCGCGACGATCGTCGGCGCCGCGACCGGCGGGAGCGGTGCCGCGATCATCCTCTACGAGGCCGCCCTCGGTCTGGGGATCGCCGTCGGCCCGCTGCTGGGCGGACTGCTCGGAGAGATCAGCTGGCGCGGTCCCTTCTTCGGCGTCGTCGTGCTCATGGCGATCGCGTTCGTGGCCGTGCTGGTGCTCCTGCGCGGTCCGTCCGAGAAGCGTGCGCCCGTACCGCTGTCCGCGCCGTTCAAGGCGCTTCGGATTCCGGCCCTCGCCGTCCTCGCCGTCGCCGCGCTGTTCTACAACATCGGCTTCTTCGTGCTGCTCGCCTTCTCGCCCTTTCCGCTCGGCTTCGGCGCGATGGGGATCGGCGTCACCTTCTTCGGGTGGGGTCTGGCGCTCGCGATCACGAGCGTGTGGGTCGCACCCCTCCTGCTGCGGCGGATGACCCGGACAACCGTCATCCTCATCGTGCTGCCGCTCCTGGCCGCGGACCTCATCGTCGCCGGCATCCTCGTCGCCAGCGCGACTGCGCTCGTGGTCTGCATCGTCGTCGGCGGACTTCTGCTCGGCATCATGAACACGGTGCTCACCGAGTCCGTGATGGAGGCGACCGATCTCCCGCGTGCGGTCGCGTCGTCGTCCTACTCCGCGGTCCGGTTCCTCGGAGGCGCGGCGGCCCCGCCGATCGCGGCGGCGCTGTGGCACTCGTTCAACGCGACCGTGCCCTACCTCTTCGCGGCCGCCGCGGTGCTCATCGCCGCCGCCACGATCGCGATCGGGCGCAGGTTCCTCGCGCGCGTCGACGGCCGGGAAGCGGATGCCGCAGACGAGGGCGCGGCGATCCTCGTCGGCGACGCGGCCTGAGTCCCCGCTCCGCGCGGCACCCGAAGACCACGAAACGCCCGGGAGAAGGCGAGTTCTCATCGGGCGTTCCGCGGTTGTGCACCCCCTGGGACTCGAACCCAGAACCCACTGATTAAGAGTCAGTTGCTCTGCCGATTGAGCTAGAGGTGCGTGGTTCCCGCGGGGGGAACCGAGGGTCAACACTATCATCACGATCGCGGCTCTCGGAAATCCGCCAGGGAGCCGCACACTATCCTGGAGCAGTGACCCCGGCCCCCTCCCCCACGGCCTCATCCACGCCCGCAGACGACGACCTGACGGGTGATCTCGCGCTCGCGCTGCGGCTTGCGGATGCGGCGGATGCCGCGTCGATGAGCCGCTTCGATGCCCCCGATCTCGACGTGAGCACGAAGGCCGACGCCACGCATGTGACCGAGGCGGATCTCGCCACCGAGCGCGCGATGCGCGCCATCCTCTCGTCCGAGCGTCCGGGCGACGGCGTGTTCGGCGAGGAGTTCGGCCGCTCGGGATCCTCGTCCCGGCAATGGATCCTCGATCCGATCGACGGGACCGCGAACTACCTCAAGGGAATCCCGATGTGGGCGACGCTCATCGCGCTCGCCGTCGACGGCGTCCCGCGCGTGGGTGTCGTGAGCCAGCCCGCCATCGGCCGGCGCTGGTGGGCGGTCACGGGTCACGGCGCGTGGACCAGCGAAGCGGGCGCGACACGACGGATCAGGGTGTCCGGCGTCGATGAGGTGGCGCGCGCGAGCGCCAGCTTCCAGAGCATCGCGCAGTGGGACGAGTCCGGCCACCTCGACGCACTGCTCCGCCTCTCGCGCGCGGTGTGGCGGGACCGCGGCTACGGGGACGCGTGGCCGTACATGCTGCTCGCCGAGGGCCGGCTGGAGTTCGTGGCCGAGTTCGGCGTCAAGGAGTACGACATCGCCTCCCACGTCCCGATCATCGCCGAAGCCGGCGGCCGACTCACGTCGTTCGACGGCGACGACGCGATCGACACGCTCTCTGCGCTCGCGACCAACGGCGTCCTCCACGACGACTTCCTGCGCCTTCTGCACCCGCCGCAGGACGCCTCGTGACCGTGCGGGCCGGCAGCGTGACGGTCCGCGGCGTCGCCGTCATCGCCGTGCTGGCGCTGGCCGTCACCGGTCTGGCGGCCTGCACCGGCTCCACCTCACCGCGTGACTCCTCCTCGCCCACCTCGACCGCGCGCCCGTCGTCGCCGGTCGCGACGCCCGACACCACGCCTGCGTCGACACCCGCCGCGGATCCGACGTGCGACACGATCATCCCGTCCACCACGGTCGCATCGCTCGAGAACGCCGGCTGGACCTCGCAGCAGGATCCGTTCTACATCGGCGAGACCAAGGTCGACGGGGGGATGCAGTGCACGTGGGGCGACGCGAGCGTGGCCAGCGACCACGTCCAGATCTACGGGTGGGCGCCGATCGGCGCGGACCAGGCGGCGGCCGCGAAGAAGGATCTCCTCAGCCAGGGCTGGCGCGAGGTCGACGCCGACGGCTCCGTGTACATCACCGCGGGCAAGGACATGATCATGGACCCCGACGACCAGGGCTACGGGATGACGTACCGCTTCGGCGACGGCTGGGTCACCGTCGCCGACACGAAGCAGGGCCTCGTTCTCGTGGAGTGGCCCCCCGCGCATTGACCCTCGGCTCCTCGGCAATGGGGAATTCACCCCATCGCGCGAACCACGGAGGCCCGCCTAGGGTGAGAGCGAGCCGAGGGGAGACGGCATGGCGTTCGAGGGCATGGACATCGCCGAGGTCCGCTCGTTCGCTTCCGCCGTGGCGGCCGCCGCGGATGCGCTCGACGCGGCGGCCGATCGACTCGACGGCGAACTCGTGCGCAGCCCGTGGATGGGGCCGGATGCCGCGCGCTTCCGCTCCGAGTGGACGGGCTCCCACCGCGGGGCGCTGCGCAGCACGGCCACGAGACTCCGCGCCGTGCAGCGCCTCCTGATCGCACAGGCTGACGATCAGGAGCGCACGTCAGGCACGGGCGGTGGGAGCACGCTCGCCGACCACGGGGTTGGTCGCCTCGGCGCGTCCCGCGGGGGTGGAGGGGTCCCGGCCACCGTCGGCGGAGGCACCGACATCTGGGGCTCGCTGGCGCCGGTGCCGCGGACGCTCACCGGCTTGATCCCGGGGCTGCAGGGCGCCGTCGGCGACGCCGCCGATCTGGCGATGGGCGCTCCCCTCCTCGGCGGCCTCATCTCCGCGGGCTTCGGCTTCCAGTACGTCAAGGGCCAGGACTTCTACACCACGAACCAGACGTCGATCCAGAGCCACCTCGGCTTCATGGATGCGTTCGATCAGGCCGGGTTCGCCGGGGGCATGGATCTCGACGACTCCACGAGCGAATTCAGCTACGGCGGCCGCGACTACCGCCTGGAGTTGTGGAAGGGCAGCTACGGGGCCGGATCGGCCTTCGGCGGCGAGGTGGGACTCTACATCCGCGATCCGTCGAAGGACCTCCTCCAATCACCGGGTCAGGCGATCGACGGCTTCTACCCGGCGGCCGACCCGGCCGACCGCATCCGGATCGTCCAATCGATCTACGACGTGCACACCGGCGAGACCTACTTCACGAGCGACGGTCATCAGACGCTCGGAGAGGACCAGTACTGGAACGCGGCGATCCGCACGACCCCCGGGCTCGACAAGAGCGACCTCGGTCAGCGCGGAACCCTCTACGTCGACGATCCCGGACTCCGGCAGGCGATGGGCGCAGCGATGGCACGCGAGGGCGTTGCGGTCCGCATCGACGACGCGGCCGGGACCGTCGTCTACGACTGGGGTCGATAGTTCGCCCGAGGGTGGGACAATGCACGCATGTCCAGCGCAGAGCCCCTCATGCCCCCGCACCCGCAGCCCGCGGTGACACCCGCCGACATCGACGACGACCACGACGTGGACATCCTGCCCGATGGCCCCGCGGAGACAAACCCGGCGGAAGAGGCACCCGGGCGGTTCCCCGCCAATCCCGCGTTCCACACACCCGTCCCGGGCGAGGTCCTCACCGAGGACGAGCTCGAGGAGGACCTCGGAGCGTAGCAAGCGCCGCCTGCGACGCCGGGCGTGACAAGATCGCCGGATGACCCATCGCCTCCCCCGCACGATCGTCCTCACGGGCGCCTCCGACGGCATCGGCGCCGCAGCCGCCCGTCAGCTCGCCGGAAACGGCGACCGGCTGCTCCTCGTCGGGCGTTCCCGCGAGAAGACCGCGGCAGTGGCGAAGGAGGTCGCGTCGGAGTATTTCGTCGCGGATTTCGCCGAGCTGGACCAGGTCCGCGACCTGGCGGATCGGCTCATCACCGCGACCGACGGGATCGACGTCCTCGCCAACAACGCCGGCGGGATCTTCGGCCGCCGTGCGGTGACGGTCGACGGCCACGAGAAGACGCTGCAGGTGAACCACCTGGCGCCGTTCCTGCTCACCACCCTGCTCCTGGACCCGCTTCGCTCCGGTCAGGGTGTCGTCGTCAACACCGCCAGCTCCGCGGCCAGGAGGCTGGCGCGATTCGACATCGCAGACCTCGAGGCCGAGCATTCGTACAGCCCGAACACCGCGTACGGCAATGCGAAGCTGGCCGACATCCTTTTCACGCGCGGACTGCATGCACGCCACGGCGGTGACGGCATCCGCACCGTCGCATTCGATCCGGGCAATGTACGGACGAACTTCGCGTCCGACAGCACCAGCATCCTGAGGCTCGCCTACCGGACGCCCCTCAGCCGCCTGTTTCTCATCTCACCCGAGAAGGGCGGCGCGAATCTCGTGTTCTTCGTCGACGGCGAACCCGGTATCACCTGGCAGCCCGACACGTTCTACACCGAGACCGCGCCTGCGGGCCCCCATCGCACCAACCCGCTCGTCCACGACGACGCGCTCGTCGACGAGCTCTGGCACCGCAGCGCGGAGATGGTGGGCCTCCCCGCCGACTAGGACTCGGCGAGCTCCGGCTCGCGCTCCGCGATCCACTGCAGCGCGAGGTCGGCGACGTCCGTCCAGCCGGAGTCCATGGTCAGCGAGTGCCCGCGGCCCTCGACCTCCAGGAAGTCCGTGCGCGACGGGTTGTCGGCGTATAGCTTCACGACAGCCTGGGTGACCTTGAGCGGCACCACGTGATCTTCGGTGCCGGACATCAGCAGCAGCGGCCCGCGCACCGCGTGGTGCGTGTCGACCGCGGCCGGCGACTCGCGCACGAAGGTCGCGGTGGCGTCCTCGAACAGGGGGCGGCCCGGTCCGGGGATCGTCCACCGCGCGAACAGCTCGTCGGACTCCTCCTGGCTGACGGCGTTGCCGAAGCTGTACCGGAACTGCTCCGCGGTGAGCGCCACCGTCCGCTTGCGGTTCGCGGGGTTGCCGAGGACCGGCAGGGCGGAGCGCAACTGGGCGAACGGCAGGATCTTCACGCCCTTCACGGGTGCCGGGTCGATCGCCACGGCGGCGACGGCGAAGCCCTTCGCGAGGAGCTCCTGGGCGATCAGGCCGCCGAATGAATGGCCGATCACGATCGGCTTCACCGGCATGGCGTCGACGATGTCGGCGTAGTGACGGCAGATGGCCGCGATCCCCACATCGTCGAGGCCCGACGGATCGTCGCGGGTCGCCTGGACGGTGTCGCCGTCACCCGGCCAGCCAGGGGCGCTCGTGGTGTAGCCGTGCTCCTCGAAGAGGTCCTGCCATGCGCGCCACGCGCTCGAGTGGATCCACAGGCCGTGGATGAAGAGGACGGGGTATCGCTGGGGACCGTGCTCGGACATGGTGTGCTCCTTGCGTTTCTCAGAGGGTGGGGATGAGGCCGCCGTCGATGCGGAAGTCGGCGCCCGTGACGTTTCCGAACCGGTCGCTCGCGAGGACGAGCACGAGATCCGCGACCTCCTCGGGTCGCGTGAAGCGTCCGGTCACCGCCGCGGCGGCGGCTCCTGCCGCGACCTCGTCCGGCGAACCGCCGCCCGCGCGCGCGACCGACTGCGCCACGCCGTTCTCGCCGAGCCACAGGTCGGTCGCGACGGGCCCCGGGCTGATCGTGTTCACGCGGATGCCGTGCGCGCCGAGCTCCTTCGACAGCGACTTGCTCAGATTGCTCAGCGCCGCCTTGGCCGCCGAGTAGTCGATGACGAGGGGATCGGGCAGCGCCGCGTTCACGGAGCTCACGGTGACGATGCTCCCCCCACCGCGCCGCGTCAGCTCGGGGATCGCGGCGCGGATCGTGCGCACGGCAGCGATCAGCGTGAGGGTGAGGGAATCGTCCCAGTCCGCGTCCGACACGCTCGCGAAGCCGTCCGGCCTCGGCGACACCGCGCCGACGTTGTTCACGACGATGTCGATCCCTCCCCCGGCCGCCGCACGATCGACGAGGGCTGCGGGGCCTGCGGCCGTGGCGAGATCGACGGCGACGAAGTCGACCTCGCCCGCCTCCGTCAGGGCCGCCAGCTCCGGGCTGAGCGATCGCGCGGCCGCGACGACGTGGGCACCTTCGGCGACGAGCGCGCGGACGGTCGCGAGGCCGATGCCCTTGCTCGCTCCGGTGACCACCGCGCGCTTGCCGTTGAGGTGGAGATCCATCGGGTGCCGTCCCATCGCCGGAGTGAACACGTTCGAGAGTCACCGCGAGGTAGACGGACCGGTCTATCCGCGTCGTGTGAGAGTATGGCGCAGGAAGGCGATCGAGGGCAAGGGGGCGGCGGTGACGGATTCTCCGGCGAGGGAGCGGATCCTCCGCACGGCGACGGCGCTCTTCATCTCGACCGGCATCCGCGTCGTCGGCGTCGACCGCCTGATCGCCGAATCCGGCGTGGCGCGCGCCACCTTCTTCCGCCACTTCCCCACCAAGGACGACCTCGTGGTGGCCTTCCTCGAGTCGCAGGCGGCCGACGCCCGGCGCGAGCTCACGCGCATCCGCTCGGAGCGTCCCGGCGGCGCACGCGCGCTGCTCGCCGAGATCGCGACCGGCGCGAAGATGGGCATGGAATGCACCGGTTTCCGCGGGTGCGAGTTCATCAACACGGCGGCCGAGTACAGCGATCCCGACCACATCACCCGCGTCGTCGTCGACCGGCACCGCGCATGGGTCCGCGACATCATGGTGGACGCACTCGAGGAGCTGGGACATCCCACACCGTTCGCGACAGCCGAGGTGCTGTTCACGATGCGCACGGGTGCGATCGTGGCATCGTCGCTCGAGGGCTTCCACGACCCGGACGGGGCGTTCGATCGCGCCTGGTGGGCCCTCGTGGACCAGTCCTGACCCGGGTCGCGCGACCGCGAGCCGCTTCGGTAGCGTCGGACCATGGAGCACTTCGACACGATCATCGTCGGTGCGGGCGTGTCGGGCCTCACCGCCGCGCGCCTGCTCATGCGATCCGGGCGCCGTGTGGTCGTCGTCGAGGCCCGGGATCGGGTCGGCGGACGGGTGCACACCGATCGGACGGACGGACTCGCCACCGACCTCGGCGCCTCCTGGATCCACGGCGTCGACGGCAGCCCCGTCGCGGCGGCGGCGGAGGCGTTCGGGATGCGGACGGTCGAGTTCACCGTCGGGGGCTATCAGCCCGACAGCCGCCCGATCGCCCACTACGGCCCGGACGGCGTGCGGCTGAGCGCGGACGTCGCACGGCGCTACGTCGAGGACATCCACGCCGTCGACGCGACGCTCGCCGGCGTGATCGCGTCCTCGGCTCCGGACGCCTCCTACCGCGACGTCACCGAGGAGGCGCTCGCCCGACAGGGGTGGGACGCGAACCGGACCCAGCGCGTGCGCGAGTACCTCGAGCACCGCTCGGAGGAGCAGTACGGCGCGTGGATCGACGACCTCGCCGCACACGGGCTCGACGACGACGTCGTGGACGGCGACGAAGTGGTCTTCCCTGACGGCTACGACCGCCTGCCCGTCGCCCTCGCAGAGGGGCTCGACGTCCGTCTCGGCCAGGTCGTCTCGCGCGTGGCATGGTCGGCGGATGGCGTCGTCGTCACGACCGATCGCGGTGACTTCGCCGCGCGGGACGCGGTCGTGACGGTGCCCGTCGGCGTCCTGCGGTCCGAGGACTTCGTCATCGACCCGCCGTTGCCCGAGCCGAACGCGGGTGCGCTCGGCCGGCTCACGATGAACGCGTTCGAGAAGGTGTTCCTCCGGTTCCCGACCCGGTTCTGGGACGACGACGTCTATGCCATCCGCCAGCAGGGTTCCGAGGGGGCCTGGTGGCACTCCTGGTACGACCTCACCGCGCTGCACGGCGTCCCGACCCTGCTGACCTTCGCCGCGGGACCGGCCGCGCTCGCGACACGCGACTGGGACGACGATCGGGCCGCCGCCTCCGTCCTGGCGCAGCTGCGGCGCCTCTACGGCGACCGCGTCGTGGCGCCCACCCGGGTCGATGTCACCCACTGGCAGGACGACCCGTTCGCACGCGGCTCCTACGCCTACATGACCGTCGGCTCGACCACCCGCGACCACGACGACCTCGCGACGCCCGTGGGCGGCGTGCTGCACCTGGCCGGCGAGGCGACGTGGACCGACGACCCCGCGACCGTGACGGCGGCGCTGTGCTCGGGCCACCGCGCCGCGGAGAGCATCGTCGGTCGCGACATCCCGATCGACGAGCTGTGGAGCGGCACGCGCCTCAGCTGACGTGGATGATGGGCCGCCGCCGCGGGTCCTTCTCCGCCTCCCGGAGCACTTCGCGGGCCACCGGGGCGATCTCCCCATTCCCGAACAGCAGGAACCGGAGCATGTTCGAGACCGGATTGCCCTCGTTCCACTCGAAGTAGGCCTCGGGCACGACGCCCGTCTCGTCGCGGATCTTCAGCAGGACCGCCGCCAGCGTGTTCGGGATGCTGGCACTGCGGACGCGCAGCACCCGGTAGCCGTCGACCTCGACGCCGCGGACGTCGAGGTCCTCCTCGAACTCCGACGAGTCGGTGGGGTAGACCTCGAGGAAGAGCACCCGCGACTCCCGCGGGATGTGCGAGTACTTCCGCTCGTCCTCGCTCTTTTTGCGGTACTCGTACTCGCTGCCGTCCTCCGGCTCGTGCGCGATCACCCGGATGACGCCGTGCGCGGCATCGTCGACGACGAAGGTGCGGGCCGCGTCGTCGAGGTCCACGACGGTCGCGCGGATCTCGAACGCCCGCCCGATCCGCGACACGGCCGAGACGACGAGGATCGCCACGATGAAGATCGCCGCGATGCGGATGCCGTCCGGCCGCTCGACGACGTTGACGACGGTCGTGTACAGAAAGACCACCGAGATGACCGCGAACCCGATCATCGCCGCGCGCTGCCCCTTGCGCCATGCCGACAGCGTGACCGCGACGGAGGCCGACGTGATCAGGACCAGCACGCCGGTGGCGTAGGCGCCCCCCTGGGCGTCGACGTTCGCGTCGAACACCAGGGTGATGATGAACGCGATCCCGGTGAGCACGAGCACGAGCGGTCGGACCGCCTTCGTCCACTGCGGCGCCATCCCATACCGCGGCAGGTACCGCGGGATGATGTTCAGCAGGCCCGCCATCGCGGAGGCGCCGGCGAACCACAGGATGCAGATCGTGCTGAGGTCGTAGACGGTGCCGAACCCGGCGCCCAGGTACTCATGGGCCAGGTAGGCGATCGCGCGGCCGTTCGCGCTGCCGCCCGGCTGGAACTCCTTCTGCGGGATGAGCACCGTCGTGACGAAGCTCGAGGTGATCAGGAATGCGCTCATGATGAGCGCCGCGGTGGTGAGGAGCTTCTTCGCGCCGGCGATCCGCCCCCTGGGCTCCGCTGCGGTGTCGTCGGCGCGGCCGCGGATCTGCGGCATGACGGCGACGCCGGTCTCGAATCCGGACAGGCCCAGCGCGAGCTTCGGGAAGACCAGCAGGGCGATGCCCACGATCAGCGCGGGGTTTCCGTGCTGCGTCATGAGGGCCGCCCCCCAGTCGGTGACGACGGCGGGGTGCCCCACGACGTGGAACATGGCCACCACGATGACGATGAGGTTGAGGGCGAGGTAGACCGCCACCAGCACGACGGCGATGCCGATCGCCTCGCGGAACCCGCGCAGGAACACGATCCCGAGGAGCGCGATCAGAGCCAGCGTGATCGGGACTTCGTTGCCGTGGAACCACGCGGGCGCGAAGGGGTTCTCCACGGCGTGGGCGGTGGCATCCGCCGCCGACAGGGTGATCGTGATCATGAAGTCGGTCGCGGCGAACCCGAGGAGGACGAGGACGAAGAGCTTCCCCGCCCACCACGGCAGCGAATGCTCCAGCATCGCGATCGAGCCGGAGCCCTTGAAGCTCTCGCGAGCGACGCGCCGGTACACGGGCAGCGCGCCGAACAGCGTGATGGCGACGAGGACGAGGGTGGCGATCGGCGAGATGAGCCCCGCCGCGAGCGCCGCGATGGCGGGCTGGTAGCCGAGCGTAGAGAAGTAGTCGACGCCGGTCAGGCACATCACGCGCCACCACGAATGGGTCTTCTCCGAGCCCTGCCCGTGCGGCCCCTGGTGGGAGCCTCGCGCGTCGACGAGGCCCTCGAGCATCCACCGCCGCAGCCGGTGGGTGGGAACGGGAGCGGTGTCGCTCGAGACGGCTTCCAACGAGGACATCGGTCCGATCCCTTCGACGCGGCGAGCGGCGGCTCGCACTCGGATTATGCCGCCCGCAGCGTCGCAACGAGAAACCGGATCAGTATTCGAACACGAGTCGCGCGAGCACCTTGCCGGACAGCACCTCGGCGATGGCGTCGTTGACCTGGTCCAGCCGGCGGGGCTCGGCGATGATCTTCGTGCGGCCTGCCGCGTGGAGCGCGAACACCTCGGCGAGATCCTGACGGGTGCCGACGATCGACCCGATGATGGAGATCCCCTTCAGGACCGTCTCGAAGATCGAGACCGTCATCTCCTGGTCCGCTGGGAGCGCCACGCAGATGAGCCGGCCCCCGCGGTTGAGCGAGGCGAAGGCCTGCTCGAAGACGCGCGGCGACGCGGCCAGCACGAGGGCGACGTCCGCGCCGCCGAGCGCGCGGATCGCGGCGACCGGGTCGACGGTGGCGGCGTTCACGGTGTGCTCCGCGCCGAGGTCCATGGCGAGGTCGAGCTTCGCGTCCTCCACGTCGACGGCGATCACCGATCCGCCCATGATCCGCGCGTATTGGACGGCCAGGTGGCCGAGTCCCCCGATCCCGAAGACCGCCACGCGCTCCGTGGGGACGATGGCGGCGACCTTGAGCGCCTTGTAGGTCGTCACGCCGGCGCACGTCAGCGGCGCCGCGTCGAGGGACGAGATCCCGTCGGGGACGGGGACCACGAAGCGCGCCGCCGCGACCGCGTACTCCGCGAACGCGCCGTCGACCGAGTACCCGCTGTTGTGCTGCTTCTCACAGAGCGTCTCGCGCCCGTCGATGCAGTAGCGGCACTCGCCGCACGCGTAGCCGAGCCACGGGATCGCCACCCTCTCGCCGACCGTGCGGTCGGTCACGCCGTCGCCGAGCTTCTCGACGATGCCCACGCCCTCGTGCCCCGGGACGAACGGCGGGTGCGGCTTGACGGGCCAGTCGCCGTGCGCGGCGTGGATGTCGGTGTGACACAGCCCGCAGGTCTCCAGTCGGATCAGCACCTCGCCGTGCCCCGGTTCGGGGACCGCGCGGTCCAGGACCTCCAGCGGTGCGGTGAACGACGTGACGACGGCGGCTTTCATGACGACTCCTTCGAGATGGCCCGTGCAGGACTCGATCAGGGGCAGGTCGCACGGGATGCCCGCCACGACCCGACTCTCCTCCGCCCGACGCCACGGCGACGGGCCCAAGGTCCCGCGCCGCCCGCGTCCTGGGACGAATCTTGGTGACGTCTTGGCGACCCTCTGGTTGACTCGGAGCGTGGTCTCTCCGGCTGGTGCGCTCCCCCGTGTGCTGTACGTCGAAGACGACCCCGCGATCGCGGACATGACCATCGAGGTGCTCTCGGAGGTCTACGACGTCGTCCACGTCTCCGACGGCCGCACCGCCGTGACCCGGGCGCTCGGCGACCGCTTCGACGTCATGGTGATCGACCGGCGGCTGCCGGGTCTGGACGGGATCCAGGTGGTCGAGGCGGTGCGGACGGCGAAAATCACCACCCCGATCCTGCTCCTCACCGCGCTCGGCGCGGTCGACGACCGGATCGAGGGCCTGGATGCGGGAGCCAACGACTACCTGGTGAAGCCCTTCGACTACGGCGAGCTCCTCGCGCGCATGCGGGCGCTCGTCCGTGGATTCCGCGCCGAAGGACGCCGCCGCGCGCTCGGACAGTGGACCTTCGTGGCGGAGTCGTCGGCGCTCTTCGGGCCTTCCGGCGAGCGTGTTGCCCTCACCGTCACCGAGACGCGGATGCTGGACGTGCTCGCGGCCAGTCCGGACCACGTCTTCTCGCGCGACGAGCTCATGCGCGCGGTCTTCGCGTCCGAGGACGCCCTGAGCTCCGTGGACACGTACGTCCACTACATCCGCCGGAAGACGTCGCCGGAGGTCATCGAGACCGTTCGCGGTCGGGGCTACCGCGCCGGAGCACCCGCGTGACCGCCGATCCGCGCGGCAGCCGTGCGAGTCTCGACCGCAGGCGCGTGCAGCGCTCGGCGATGCGGGTCGGGCTCCTCGTGGGCGCGGCGTCGGCGATCGTGATCACCGCCGGCGTGCTCATCCTCGTCGCGGTGCTGGTGCTCACCGCACGGCCCGACGGACGGCCGCGCGGTCCCGGCGACCTCGACGGCGATCGCGTCGTCGTCGACGTCGACCACATCCTGCCCTGGGTGATCGGGCTGGGGATCCTCGGCGTGGTGCTCCTGGGACTGATCGCGTGGCTCGCTGCCCGGTGGGCGGTACGCCCGCTCACCGCGGCGCTCCAGCTGCAGCGGAACTTCGTCTCGGACGCCGGCCACGAGCTGCGCACGCCCCTCACCGCGCTGACGAGCCGCATCCAGATCGTGCAGCGACGGCTCGCGAGGGGCGAGCCGGTCGCGGATGCCATCGTCGAGCTGCGCCGGGACGCGAAGACGCTCGATGACGTGCTGGCCGACATGCTCCTCACGGCGGAAGGCGGCAGCGCGCCGGACGAGCGCGCCGACGTGGGTGCGTGCGTGACCGCGGCCGTGCAGACACTGGCCTCGCTCGCGGCGGAGAACCACGTGACCGTCGAGACCCACGTCAGCGGCGGACCGGAAGCACGCATCCCCGCGGTGACCCTCACGCGGCTGTGCGTCGCACTCCTCGACAACGCGATCGGACATACCCGCACGGGGACCCGGGTCGCGGTGCGCGCGCACCGCAGCGGCCACGTCGTGGAGATCCGGGTCGTCGATTCCGGTGACGGCATCTCCGCACGGGACGCCGACCGGATCTTCGAGCGGTTCGCCCGCGGTGCGGAATCCGGCAAGCGCCGCGGCTTCGGGCTCGGGCTCGCACTCGTGCGGGAGGCGGCAACCCGCTACGGCGGCTCCGTGCGCATCGAGGAGACGTCGACGTCGGGGACGACCTTCCTGCTCGCGCTCCCCGCGGCGTGACGTCAGGCCGCCGTGGCCACCGCGACCTCGACACCCGAGATCCAGCGCCGCACCGCGCCCTCCCCGGTCACGAGCAGACCCGAGGTGACCGGCGCGGCCGAGATCCAGGACAGGTCGCGGCCCGCCACGACCGCGGCCGTCGCCCAGACGTCCGCCGCGGTGAGATCCGGCGCGATGACGGTGGCGCTGCGCACGCCGCGGGCGGGGACGCCCATCCGCGGGTCGACGATGTGCGCGCCGCGCTCCGCGGTGCCGGAGGTCGCGACGGCGCCGTCGCGCACGTCCACGGTGGCGAGCACCTCTCCGGGGTGGTCCGGGTCGGCGATGCCGACGTGCCAGGTCCACTCCGACCCCGGCGCCGTGCGCAGGCGCATGTCGCCCCCCACTCCGATGCCGACGGCGACGATGCCGGGCACCTCCATGAGCGGCGCAAGGTGATGCGCGCTGGCCCGCTCGACGGCCCAGCCCTTCACGTACCCGGTGGGATCGAACCAGCCGCGCCAGTGGGCGGAGAACATCCCCCGCGTCGCGAGGGCCGCTTCTTCGCACGCGCGCGCGACCTCGCCGACCCACGGGTCGGCCGCGTCGATGGCGAGCTCGCCCCGGCGGATCCGCGAGACGTCCGAGTCGTCGCGGAATGGGGAGAAGACGCGCTCCACCTCACGGAGCTCGGCGAAGCAGGCGGCGACCGCGGCCTCCGCCTCGCCCGAGTCGCAGGACGCGCCGACGACGTGGATGCTGGCCGCCGTCCCCATCAGGTGCTCGACCCAGGCGCGGCGCGCGTGTCCGGCGCTCATTGCGCGGCCTGATCCAGCGCGGACTGAAGGGACTGGAGATATCCGCCGCTCGTGTAGGTGGCTCCCGAGATCATGTCGATCTGGGCGCTCTGAGCCGAGATCGTCTCGGACACCAGCTGCGGGAGAGCCTGCTGGTTGATCTCGGCGTCCCGGCCGCTGCCGTTGGGATACTGCGGCACGTCGACCGCCGTGATCTTCCCGCCGCTGACCGTGACCTTGACCTGCACAGCGCCGTACGCGGTATCGACGGCCTGACCGGTGTAGGCGCCGTCCTTGAGCCCCGACGAGTTGCCGGAGGTGCCGGTGCTGCCGCCCGTCGTGCCGGTGCTGGCCCCGGACCCGCTCGTACCCTGGGTCGTCGTCCCGCTCGTCCCGGTCGTGCCGCTGGTGCCGCCGGTGCCGCTGGACGTCGTGCCGGTCCCCGTCGCTGTCGACGACAGCGGGACCGCCTCGCCGAGCGAGGTGCGGTAGCTGAACAGCAGGACGAGCCCGCTCAGGGTGGCGAGTGCGCCGTAGACGATCTTCTTCATGTCGGCTCCTGGCTAGACGGTGAATGCTTCGCTGTGGATGCGGCTGTCGTCGACGCCTGCCGCGCGCAGATCGGTGCGGACGGCGTCCATCCATGGGATCGGACCGCACAGGAAGACGTCGTACTCCTCGAGGTCGGGGGCCAGATGGCGGATCAGGTCGGGACCTGCCCACGCGCCGTGAGTCGCGGGCAGCCAGGTCGCGCCCGACCCGCCGCGCCGCCCGTTGAGCGTGAAGTGGCGCAGTCCCCGTTCGCGAGCGAGCCGCTGGATCTCTCGCAGCCGCATGCCGTCGCGATCGTCATGGTCGCGCGTGACGAGCGTGGCCTCACCCGGGCCGTATTCCTCGGACTCCAGCAGGGCGACCAGCGGGCCGACGCCTGCTCCTGCGCCCAGCATGAGGAGCTTGCGTCCGGTGCGGACGTCGCCGGTCATGTGGCCGTAGGGGCCTTCGAACAGCACGCGCGTGCCCCTGCGCAGCCGGCTCAGCCGGCGGGTGCCGTCGCCCACGATCCGGGCGGCGACCACCAGTTCATCGCCGATCGGGGCGCCGGCCAGCGAGAGCGGGTGGCCGCGGGTCCACCCCGGGCCGTCCAGGAAGCGCCACACGAAGAACTGTCCGGGCTTCGCATCCAGGCGGTGCAGTCCGCGGCCGCGCATCCGCACCGCCACGCCGCGCTTCCCGTCGGCCGACACCGACGTCACCCTGAGGTCGTGACGACGGGAGCGCCACAGCGGCACCACTACGCGGAACACGACGACGGACGCCGCCACCACGGCCCACAGGGTCCACCAGTAGACGGTCGCGGCCGGGTTCGCGATGAAGTCCGCGCCCGTCCAGAGCATGTGCGGGATCGCGAGGCCGACGCCGAGGTAGCCGTAGAGGTGCAGCAGGTGCCACGACTCGTAGCGCAGCTTGCGTCGCGCGCGCCGGATCGAGGTGACCACCACCATGACGAGCAGGCCGGTCCCCGCGGTGGCCAGCAGCATCCCGGGGTAGTCCCACACGAACTGCCAGAGCTGCACGAAGGGGTTGATCGCGGCCTGCGCCGCATAGCCGGCGACCAGCAGCACGATGTGCGCCATCAGCAGCCAGAAGGACCAGAATCCGACGAACCGGTGCAGCCGCGTGATGCCGTCGCGGCCGAAGCCCTTCTCGAACAGCGGGATGCGGGCCATCAGCAGCACCTGATACAGCAGCAGGTTCGCCGACACGAGGCCCGTGAGCCGGCCCAGGGTGTTGAGCGTGTCGGCGTTGAACGCGAACAGCGACTGGATGCCCGCACCGCCCACCCACAGCGCGACGACGAACAGGCTCGTGAGCCAGATGACGGCGGTCGCGGCGAGGCGCCACGCTCCACGCCGCGACCGGGGACGGTCGACGGGCACGAGGGGCGCGGCGTCGCCTCGGGCGGGTGCGGTCCTCGCTGCGAGTGAGCTCATGACCCCATGGTGGGGTGGCCGCTTTGAGATGGGACCAAGAATGCGGCATCCTCAGCAATCGCATAGGAACCGCATCACTTTCCCCGCCGCCACGGAGCCGCGCCGATCACCGTCGCAGGCGCAGGGACACCAGCCGGACGGCCAGGCCGAGCGCCATCACCGCGACGCCCCCGACGACGGCCGTGACGGGCAATGCGGCGGCGAGCACGACGCATCCGAGGGCACCGAGCGCATTCGCCCAGCGCGGCATCCTCCGGCGCGCACGGCTCTGCGTGATCGCGGCGGCGTTCGCCGTGAAGTAGTACAGCAGCACCCCGAAGGACGAGAACCCGATGGCGTTGCGGAGGTCGACCACGAGCACCAGGACGCAGACGACGGCGATGAGGACGTAGTGCGCGCAATGGGGCACCCGGTAGCGCGGATGCACGGCGGCGAACCAGTGCGGCAGATCGCGTTCGCGCGCCATGGCCAGGGTGGTCCGCCCGATTCCCGCCATGAGCGCCAGGAGCGCGCCGCTCGCGGCCAGCGCAGCACCGGCCGCGACGACGGGACCCGTCCACGCCCATCCGCCGGCCGCGGCCGTCTGCGCGAGCGGAGCGGACGCGGACGCGAGCGCCCGTGGCCCGAGGACGCCGAGCGTGAGGACCGCCACGCCGAGGTAGACGAGCAGGGCCACGCTCAGCGAGATCGTGATGGCGCGCGGGATCGTGCGCGCCGGCTCCCGCACCTCCTCCCCCATCGTCGCGATCCGCGCGTAGCCGGCGAAGGCGAAGAAGAGCAGTCCCGCCGCCTGCAGCACGCCGTACGGGCCGTGAGGCACCCATTCGAGAGGTGGGACCGCGGTGAATCGTCCCGACGCCGCGCCGGCGACCGCGACGAGGGCGAGCACCGCCAGCGAGCACGCCACGATGATCCTGGTCGCGGTCGCCGTGCGCGACACGCCCAGCGCGTCGATCAGGCCAACGGCGAGCACGACGACGACCGCGACCGGCCGCGACCACCCGGCGGGCGCGACGTACACCGCGACGGTGGTCGCCATGGCCGCGCAGCTCGCGGTCTTCCCGAACACGAAGCCCCATCCGGCGAAGAACCCCCACCACGGGCCGAGGCGCTCCCTGCCGTAGACGTACGTGCCGCCCGACGTCGGGTACTGCGCGGCGAGCTGTGCCGAGGCCAGCGCGTTGCACCATGCCACGAGCGCAGCGATCGCGAGGGCCAGGACGAGAGCGCTGCCGGCAGCCCCGGCGGCGGGCGCGAAGACGCTGAAGACGCCCGCGCCGATCATCGATCCCAGCCCGATCGCGACCGCGTCGGTCGTTCCCAGCCGCCTCGCGAGGCGACCGTCGGATGTCACGCCGACACCGCGCTCGGCCGGTGGCGATGCTGGACGTGGGGGCAGCTCTTCTCGGCGCGCACGACGTCAACGCTAGGGGCAGTCGGAGACCGACCGCCAGGTCCGGATCGACTACATCGCCGCCGGGACGGCGCTCTCGCGCTGGTCGGCTTTCTCCCGAGGCTCGTGCGCCACCGGATGCGGATGGACGATCAGCACCGGGCAATGGGCGTACTCGGCGCACGCGCTGCTGACCGATCCGAGGAGCAGGCCGGCGAATCCCCCGTGACCGCGACTGCCCAGCACGAGCATCGATGCGTGCGCACTCGCGGCGATCAGGCGCTTGGCGGCGGGACCGTTGGTGACCGAGATCGTGAGGTCGTCGGGGACCTCGTCGCCGAAGACGACCGTCACCGCGTCGTGGACGATCTGCCTCGCGTCCTCTTCGGGAGACCACCCCGCGACGCCGGCGTAGTCCATGAGTCCGGGATAGATCCAGGTGATCATGATCTCGATCGGCGCGCCCAGCGCTCCCGCGAGCCGCTTGGCGTAGGTGAGGGCGGCGATCGACGACGGCGAGCCGTCGATCCCGACGAGGATCGGTTCGTTCGATGTGAGGGTGTCCATGCCCTCATGGTCTCGTTGCGCCGATCGAGGGCGGGGGACGAAAGTCACACGGGATCAGCCTGGGGCGCGCCGCGATCCCGCATGGCGACGGGACCAAAGACCTCGCCGGCGCGGCGCGATCCGCGCATCGTCGAGGTGAGCGCGCAGCGCGCGCGGAACGAGAGAAGCGAGGACGAAGATGAGCATTGCAACAGACAGCGATCTGCAGATCCAGGCCGCCGTCCAGGCCGAGCTCGAGTGGACGCCGGACGTGGATGCCGCCGGCATCGGCGTCGCCGTCGAGGACGGAGCGGTGACGCTCACGGGCGAGGTCGACAACTACGCGGAGCGCCTCGCTGCGAAGCACGCCGCGCTGCGCCTGCGCGGGGTGCGGGCCGTCGTCGACGCGATGTCCGTGCACCCGAGGTCGGCCGCCATCGCCACCGAGACGGACATCGCCAAGGAGGTCGAGCGCGCTCTGCGCACGGCCGTGAATGTTCCGGCGACCGTCCAGGCGACACTCGACGGTCATCACGTGACGCTGACGGGCGAGGTCCAGTGGGACTTCCAAAGGGTGGCGGCCAAGCGCGCCGTCCAGTACCTGCGCGGCGTGTACAGCGTGAACAACATGATCACGCTCACCGCGCGGCCGTCCGCGGAGGACGCCGAGGAGCGCATCAAGAAGGCGATCACCCGCAATGCGCAACTCGACGCGACGTCGATCGAGGTGTCCGCGAAGGGCAACACCGTGACCCTGACGGGCTCGGTCGCCTCGTGGGCGGAGCGCCGGCAGGCCGAGCGCGCCGCCTGGGCGTCGCCGCACGTCACGGATGTGGTGAACCGGATCCAGGTCCGGCCCTTCTGAGTCCCGGGGGCGGGGGCGACCGGGACTGTGCACCCGGGCGCCTCCGCCTTCGTCACATGCCGGTCGGGGCGGTCTCCCGCTCGGGCTCCTGCGGCTGCGGCTCGCCACGGAGAGGCACCAGCGCCTCGGAGTGCTCGATCCAGATCAGCGCGTCGTAGCGGTCGCCCATCCTCGTCGGCACGTAGTTGCCGGCCTCCCGCTCGGGGTCGTACACCACTCCGATCGCGCGATGCCCCGCGGTCATCGACAGCCAGGGGCTGCCGCGGTCCGGGCCGAAGTCGATGACCGCGTCGCACCCGAGAGTCTGGTGCAGGATGTCCTCGTGGCTGCCGGCCCGCGCCGTCGGGACCGGCATCCGGAGTTCGGAGCGCCCCCACCCCTGCGCCGCGATCACCGACCCGCGGTGGGAGGCGAACCCGATGAGCAGGACCTGGGCCGAGCCGTGCCGCTCGCGAAGCAGCTGCCCGACGTTGAGCATCCCCGCATCCGACATCGACGTCCCGCGCGCATCGCCGACGTGGGTGTTGTGCTCCCACAGCACCCCGACCGAATCGCGTCCGAGGTGGCCGGCCAGGCGACCCACCGTGTCCGCCATGTGCTGATCGCGGAGGTTCCACGACAGCCGGTCGGCGCGGACCATGGCGCGGTAGTACTCCTCGGCGCCCGCCGCGACGATCGCGTTCTGCAGTGCGTCGAAGGCGTCGTCTCCATCCGAGGCGGCGCGCCGCCGCACGCGCGCGAGGAGCTCGACGACCTCCGCTTCGCACGTCTCGGGCACCAGCCGCGTGCTCCACGCGTACTGCTCCGGGTCTCCGCCGAAGGGCTCGAAGCAACGCCAGGCCCGCAGCGCGGCGGGGACGTCCTCCGGTGCGCGCTCGGCGAGCCACCCGATCGTGCGTGCGAGCGAGTCCCACAGTGAATAGATGTCGAGGCCGTAGAACCCCACGCGATGCTCGGCGGGCACCCGGCGGTTGTGATCGTGCAGCCAGTCGAGGAAGTCCGCGACCTCCGCATTGGCCCACATCCACGTGGGCCAGCGCTGAAAGGACGCCAGGACGGCGCGCGCGTCCAGCTCCGCCGACTCGAAGCCACGGACCCAGCGATCGATGCGCCAGCAGTCCGGCCAGTCCCCCTCGACCCCGATCCACGTGCAACGTCCGGCGACGATCAGCTGCCGCGTCAGCTCGGCGCGCCAGGAATAGAACTCGTGGGTGCCGTGGGACGCCTCTCCGATCGCGATGAACCGGCGGGAGCGCGCTCGTTCGACGAGCGGGTGGAGGTCGGCCGCCGCCTCCAGCCGTCCGGCTCGCTCGCGGATGTCCGTCCGCACGGCGTCGGATGCGGCCATCATGAGCCGTGTCCCGCACGGGTCTGCGACGCACCGAGGAGACGCTCCACCTCTGCGTCCGAGGTCTGGTCGAAGTCGCGGTAGTACCGGCCGACGGCGTCGAAGTCCTCCGGCACGAGAAGGCAGAACACCCGATCGGCCACGTCGATGCGATCGATGGCGGTCTGCGCGCCCACCGGCGCCGCAGCGTAGACGCGGGCGGCGTTCAGGCGCCGGGCGACACGGCAGGCGGCCGCCATCGTCGAACCGGTGGCGATGCCGTCGTCGACGATGACGACGTCGCGACCGTCCAGTTCGATCCGCGGACGATGCGCACGCAGGCGGGCGAGCCGGTCCCTGACGGCCGCGCGCTCGGCCGTCTCGACGGCGGCGAGCTGCTCCGGGGACACCCCGAGGCGCGCGATCAGATCGCGATCCACGACCTCGGTGCCGGATTCCCCGACGGCGCCCATGGCGACCTCGGGATGACCCGGAACGCCGAGCTTGCGGACAACGATCACGTCGAGGGGTGCATGCAGCGCCGCGGCGACCTGTGCGGCCACCGGCACGCCGCCGCGCGGCAGACCGAGCACGACCACGTCGCCGAGTTCACGATGCGCGAGCATCCGCCCGAGCTGACGGCCGGCCTCGACCCGGTCGAGGAACCACCAGCGGTCGCCCATCAGTGCACCGTCCGCCCCGACGCGAGCGCGCGCCCCCAGGTGCGCGCTCGGTCCCGCTCCCCCTCCACGAGCGGGCCCTCGTACCCCTCCACGAGGAAGCTCTCCGGGTCCGCGATGGTGAACCCCAGGCGTCGTGCCACCTTCGTGGCGCTGCGCGATGCCGCTCCGGGAAGGAGCGGGAAGTCGACGCGCGTGTCGAACGCGGCGAACACCTGCGGGTGCTCGCCGTGCGGAAGCGCTTCCAGCCACTCCCGGATGCCGAGGGGAACATCGCGCTCGGAGCCCCCGCGCCCCGCCGCCTCTCGCCGGCTGGCCGCGCGGGACATCGAGAACGTGTGCGTGGGTCCGCCGACGACCAGCAGGTCCACGTCGTCGGGAACGACCGGCGCCGCGTCTGCCACGTCGATCACATCCACGGTGCTCCCATTGGCCAGCCCCTCGCCGATCGCCTCCGCGATCGCCCGGGTGTTGCCGAACATGGTCTCGTAGATCACCAGCGATCTCATCGGTCCTCCTTCTCGGCGACGGTGTCGCCGGCGACGCAGGGCCGTCGCCGGCGTCCGCCCGCACGATTCGAGTGTCGGAGCAGCACGGCGCCCCGTGCGGGACGAAAGTCACTTCGCGCCGGGGCTGCGGGCGGAGAAGCGCGACGACCGCCGCAGCACCCGGTGCGAGTAGCCCCGGGTGCGCGGTCGGTGGACGTGCGGGATGCGCGGAGCGAGCGCACGGAAGAACCACGCCTTCGCGACCTCCACGCACACGAGATACGCGAGGACCATTCCGACCAGCGCGAGGAAGAACGGGGCCGGGAGCGGTCGGAAGCCCAGGAGGCCGGAGAGCGGGGAATAGGGCAGCCACACACCGATCGCGACGACGGCGAGCGACGCGGTCGTCAGGCCGAGCGAGGGCCGACTGCGCACGAAGGGCACGCGGCGCGTGCGGATGGCGAAGATGATCAGGGTCTGAGTCGCGATCGACTCGATGAACCAGCCCGCCTGGAACTCGCCCTCCGCGGCGTGGAAGACGAACAGCATGAGCCCGAAGGTCGCGAAGTCGAAGAGCGAGCTGATGGGGCCGAACACCAGCATGAACCGCCGGATGAAGCCGATGTCCCACCGCGACGGCGCCTCGAGCTGCTCGGGGTCCACGCGGTCGCCGGGGATCGCGAGCTGACCGCTGTCGTAGAGCAGATTGTTGAGGAGGATCTGCCCCGGCAGCATCGGCAGGAACGGCAGCACGACCGAGGCCACCGAGGCGCTCACCATGTTCCCGAAGTTGCTGGACGTCCCCATCAGCAGGTACTTGATGGTGTTCGCGAAGATCCGTCGCCCCTCGGTGACGCCGTCGGCGAGCACGCCGAGATCCTTGTCGAGGAGGAGCACGTCGGCAGCGTCCTTCGCCACGTCGGCGGCCGAGTCGACGGAGATGCCGATGTCGGCCTGGTGGAGGGCGAGCGCGTCGTTCACGCCGTCGCCGAGGAAGCCCACCGATCGCCCCTTGTGGCGCAGCAGCCGGATGATCCGCGCCTTCTGCTCCGGCGACACGCGGGCGAACACGGTGACGCGGGCCACGGCATCCTTCAGCTCCTCGTCGTCGAGGCGATCCACGTCCGCGCCGATGAGCGTTCCCCCCGATGCGACACCGAGATCGCTGAGCACCTTCTCGGCCACGGCCCCGTTGTCGCCGGTGGCGATCTTGACCGCGATGCCCAGCCGCGCCAGCTTCTCGAGCGACGCGCGCGCGTCGGCCTTGGGACGATCGACGAACACGAGGAAGCCGACGAGCGCGAACCCCGACTCGCTCATCGGGGTGAGCGTCTCGCCGTCCGCTGCCGCTCTCGCCGCCACGGCGATCACCCGGGAACCGGCCGCGTACTGCGCCGCCAGGGCGTCGCTCGCCGCGGCGGGGATGTCGGCGCACCGGGCCATGACGTCCTCGGCGGCGCCCTTCATCACGACGCGCCGCGAGCCGTCATGCGCCTCGACGAGGACCGTCGTCCGCCGTCTCTCGTGGTCGAACGGCAGGATGTCGCGTCGGACATAGTCGCCGGGCCGCACATCCGTCGGACGCGGCGCCTCCCAAAGGGCGGCGTCGAGCGGATTGAGGCCCGGCACGGATCCCGGCGGCGTCGTGTAGTCCGTCTGCGTGGCGAGCAGTCCCAGCAGGAGCAGTTCGTCGGGCGCGGTGGTCCCGTCCGCCGCGAGAGCCCCGGCATAGCTGATCCGCCCGTCGGTGAGCGTGCCCGTCTTATCGGTCACGAGCACGTCCATGTCGCCGAGATCCTCGATGCAGACGAGCCGCTTCACCAGCACGCGCCGTCTCGCCAGCATCCGCGACCCGGTCGCGAGGCTCGCGCTGACGACCGCCGGCAGCAGCTGCGGGGTGATCCCCACCGCGATGGCCAGCGAGAAGAGAAGCGAGTCGAGCACGGGCCGACGGAGCAGGACGTTCGCCACGAAGATGAGGGTCGTCAGGATGAGAGCGACTTCGAGCAGCAGCACCGAGAATCTGCCCAGCCCGCGCTGGAACTCCGTCTGCGGCTGCGCTGTGCCCAGCCCCTGGGCGATCCGACCGAACTCGGTACGGGTGCCCGTCGCGACCACGACCGCGGTCGCCGACCCCGACTGCACCACCGTGCCCATGAGCGCACACGACGTCAGGTCTCCCGCGCCCGCGTCGGGCGCGACCGGTACCACCGACTTCTCCACGGGCAGCGACTCGCCGGTGACGATGCCCTCGTCGCACGAGAGGCTGTGCGTCTCCAGCAGTCGCAGATCGGCGGGGACCACGTCGCCCGTGTCGACCTCGACGATGTCGCCGGGGACGAGGTCGGTGACATCGATCTCGTCCCTCGCACCATCCCGCAGCACGACCACCCTGTGGCGGAGCTGATCGTGCAGCGCATCCGCGGCCCGCTCCGCGCGGAACTCATTGACGAACCCGAGTCCGATGCTCGCCGCGAGGATCACCCCGATGATCACCGCGTTGGCGGCTTCACCCAGGAAGACCGAGACTCCCGCGGTGACGAACAGGAGGATGAGGACGGGGCTGCGCAGTTGCCGACCCAGCACCCGCCATGGCCGGGCGCGGTGCGGTCGGAGCACGTTCGGCCCGCCAGCCGCCCGGCGCGTCGCCGCCTCCGCCGTCGACAGCCCCGCCGGACGCGCGCCGAGGCTCCGGAGGACTTCGTCGGCGTCCTGCGCGGCCGCGCCGCGCAGGGGCAGAGCGGGGGCGGACGAGAGGACGCGGGTGGGGCTGTGTTCGTCCATGACGACACCAGTCGATACCCGCTCGCCGCCCGGAGACGGGACCTTGGGCCCGCAGCGGCACGGTCGCGGCGGGCATCCTGACACCGTGCACCAGCCCCGTCGCACCGGTTCCGCTCCGTCTGCCCGAGCGGCGAGCGCGAGCCGCTATCCGGTCGTCGCAGCCCTCGCCCTCGTGCTCATCGCTGTCCTCGTCTGCGGGTGGATCGGGCAGCCGACGGTCGCGCGCGGGACGGCGGTCGTCGCCGTCGGGCTCTTCGTGCTGTGGACGCTGGCCGGTATGGTCCGCGATGTCCTGCACGGCCACGTGGGTCTCGACATCCTCGCGGTCGTCGCGATGGTCGCCACCCTGGCCGTCGATGAGTACGTCGCGGCGATCATCGTCGCGCTCATGCTCTCGGGAGGAGAGGCGTTGGAGGAGGTGGCCGCGCACCGGGCGAAGCGCGACCTGTCCGCCCTCCTGGACCGGTCGCCGCGCGTCGCGCACCGGCTCGCCGCGGACGAGCGGAGCGATGCGACCGGGGTGCAGGACGTGGGAGTGGATGCGGTCGCCGTCGGCGACCTCCTCCTCGTCCGGCCGGCGGAGATCGTTCCGGTCGACGGGATCCTCGTCGCCGGCAGCGCGTCGTTCGACGAGTCGTCGCTCACCGGAGAGAGCATGCCGGTACACCGGTCGGCCGGCGAGGAGGTGCCGTCCGGCGCGATCAACGGCTCGCGGGCCGCCACGATCCGCGCCCTCCGCCCCGCCTCGGCCAGTCAGTATCAGCAGATCGTCGCGCTCGTCGCCGAGGCGCAGGACTCGAAGGCACCCGTGGTGCGCCTCGCGGACCGGTTCGCCGTGCCGTTCACGGCGGTCGCGCTCATCCTGGGAATCACGGCGTGGGCGCTCGCCGGCGACCCCCGGCGGTTCGCCGAGGTCCTCGTGCTCGCGACGCCGTGCCCGCTCCTGATCGCCGCCCCGGTGGCCTTCCTCGCCGGGCTGTCGCGCGCTGCGCGGTCAGGGGTCATCGTGAAGGGCGGGGCGATCGTCGAACGCCTGGCCCGGGTGAGGTCCGCGGCGTTCGACAAGACCGGCACGATCACGGTCGGAACCGCCCAGGTCGTCGGCGTCATCCCCGCCGCGGGTCAGGATGCCGATGAGCTGCTCAGCCTCGCCGCGTCTGCGGAGCAGTACTCGACGCACGTCTTCGCCGAAGGCATCCGGCGGGCGGCCACCGGTCGCGGCCTCTCCCTGAAGCCCGCGTCGGCCGCCAGCGAAGGGGCGACGAACGGCGTGGTGGCGCGCATCGAGGGACGTGACGTCGTGGTCGGCAAGGAGTCGTTCGTTGCGTCCGTCGCGCCGGCGGTGGAGCCCGTGCCGGTCACGGCCGGGCAGGCCGTCGCCTATGTCGCGGTGGACGGCCGCTTCGCCGGCGCGCTCCTGCTGGCTGACGATGCGCGGCGCGAGGCCTCCGATGTCATCGGCTGGCTCCGCCGCCACGGCGTCGAGCGGATCGCCATGCTCACCGGCGACGCACCCGCCACCGCGGATTCCATCGCGCGCCGGGTCGGCATCGACGAGGTGCACAGCGCGCTCCGGCCGGCGGAGAAGGTGCAGCTGGCGGCGGACATGCAGCCGCGGCCCGTGCTGATGGTGGGCGACGGGATCAACGACGCACCGGTCCTGGCCGCGGCCGACGTCGGCATCGCGATGGGGGCACGCGGGGGCACGGCGGCCGGCGACGCCGCCGACGTCGTCGTTCTCGTCGACACGCTCACGGGAGTGGTGGATGCCGTCGCGATCGGGCGTCACACGGTGTCGGTGGCGCTCACGGCGATCTGGATCGGCATGGCTCTGAGCGTCGCCCTCATGCTCGTCGCGATGACGGGGGTGATCCCGGCCGTCGCGGGCGCCCTCATCCAGGAAGGGGTCGACGTCGCCACGATCCTCTACGCCCTGCGAGCGCTCGGGCCGGGTCGCACCGAGCGGGCAGAGGCGGCCCGCGGCGTCACTCGCCGACCGCCATGTCGATGACGAGCGACCCCGACGCGCGGCCGGCGCGAAGATCGTCGACGGCGTCGGCGGTCCGGGCGAAGGGATAGCGCGTCACGTGGGCGCGCAGTGCCAGATGCTCGGCCAGTCGAAGGAAGGCGGCACCGTCCTCCCGCGTGTTCGCGGTGACGGTGCGCAGGTCGCGCTCACGGAACAGATGATCGTCGTAGGTCATGGCGGGGATGTCGGTCATGTGGATGCCTGCCAGCACCACCGTGCCGCCGGGCGCGGTGGCCGCCAACGCATCCTGCACGAGCTCACCCGCTGGCGCGAAGACGATGGCCGCGTCGAGCGGAACGGGCGGGCGCTCGTGCTCCGACCCGACGAACGTCGCACCGACCGCGCGGGCGAGCGCCCGGTTCTCCTCGCCTCGGGTCATCGCGAACACCCGCGCCCCCGATGCCATCGCGACGGCGGCGGTGAGGTGACCGCTCGAGCCGAACCCGTAGATGCCGAGATCTCCGCCCGCCGGCAGGCGCGTACGGCTCAGGGCGCGGTAGCCGATGATGCCCGCGCACAGGAGCGGGGCCGTCGCGACAGCATCCGTGGATGCCGGGAGCGCGTAGGAGAACCGTTCGTCCGCGACAGCGTAGGGCGCGAAACCGCCGTCCCGATCCCATCCCGTGAAGGTCGCCGACTTGCAGAGGTTCTCGCGACCAGAGAGGCACCACGTGCACGCGCCGCAGGTGCGGCCGAGCCATGCGACGCCGACGAGCGCGCCCGGGCGGAAGCGCACGGCATCCGCCCCGCCGTCGACGACCTCGCCCACGATCTGGTGCCCGGGCACCAGAGGCGACCTGTGCGGAGGGATCTCGGCATCGATGACGTGGAGGTCGGTCCGGCACACTCCGCACGCGCGCACGCGCAGTAGGACGTCGTGTCCGGTCGGCCGCGGCACCTCCATCGTCACGAGGCGGAGGTCACCGGTGGACGACGTCACCCACGCGGACATGTGAGGAGGGATCTCGGCGCCAGGCATAGCGCCATCCCAGCGGCGCCCGATCCCGGTGGGGAGGACGAAGGTCCCCCGGGTCATGGACGAGGGGCGTCGCCTTCACGGACGACGCCCCTCTCAACCCCCCCGGTGCGCGGTTCGCGGCCCCGATGCGACGCGCGCTGATCGGAACGGAGGGGGAACCATCACGCTGCGACGGCGTCGCGGGGCGGGTGGTAGATCAGCACCGGACATCGCGCGTGCTCCGCGCATTGAGCGCTGACGGATCCGAGCAGGAGACCGGCGAACCCGCCATGCCCGCGGCTGCCGACGACCAGCAGGTCGGCCGCTGCACTCTGACGGATCAGCACCTCGGCGGCGTCCCCCTCGTGGATCTCCGCTGTGATCCGGGCGGGCGGGTCGTTCGCGAACGCCCGCGTGATCGCCTCCTCGAGCCGGACCTCCGCCTCTTCGCGCAGGTCCGCGGGTCCGACCGGAAGCCCGATGTAGCCGGTCGGCGATGTCCAGGCGGTGACGGCGACGACTGTCGCCCCGAGGGTCTCGGCAAGCGCGTCGGCGTAGCGCAGTGCTGCGAGGGAATGCTCGGAGCGGTCGACGCCCACCACGATCCGCGTGATGAACTGCGGCGTATCGCCCGTGATGGCTGGCATAGCCCCGATTGTCGCTCAGGGGACGCGACCGCGCCGGGACGAAGGTCCCAGGGATCTCCCGCGCGACCGACCCCGGTGCCGTGACGTGGAGACGCAGTACGGGATAGATTTGTGTCGTGCCACCGCTGGATCGAGGAGGTCGGCATGCCGGGTAGTGATCCCCTCTCGTTCCCGGACGGGCCCCGCCACGACCTCGACAGGGCGCTCGCCGATCTCGTCGAGCGTGCGAACGCCGTCGCGAACACGCAGGGACGACTGCGCGATCTCCTCCGTGCCACCAGGGAGCTGATCGAAGAGACCGATCTGCCGCTGGTCCTGCGCCGTATCGTGGAGGCCGCCGTCGAACTGGTCGGCGCCCGGTACGGCGCCATGGGGGTGGTCGCGCCCGACGGCACACTGGAGCAGTTCATCCACGTGGGAATGCCCGCGGATACGGCGGCGAGCATCGGGCACCTGCCTCGAGGCGCCGGACTCCTCGGGGCGCTCATCGCCGACCCCACGCCGATCCGGCTCGAGCACATCACCGACGACGAGCGCTCCGTGGGATTCCCGGCGCATCATCCGCCGATGGACTCGTTCCTCGGTGTGCCCGTCAGGGTGCGGGATCAGGTGTTCGGCAACCTCTACCTCACCGACAGTGGGGCGCGCTCCTTCAGCCGAGAGGATGAGGAACTGGTGACGTCGCTGGCCGCCACCGCGGGCTTCGCGATCGACAACGCCCGCCTGCTGCAGGAGACGCGGGTGCGTGCGCGGTGGGCGGCGGCGACCACCGAGCTCACGACGCAGCTGCTCGATCCCGGAACGACCGACGCCGACACCGCGATCGCCGTCGCCATCGCGGTCGCCGCGGACGCCGACCTCGTCTGCATCGTCCGTGCGGGCGCCGCTGGGGAGCCGCCCCGCATCGCCGCGGCATGGGGCGCCACGGGCGAGCCGCGGGTCGGCACGGCGCTGGCCGCGACCGGCACGGCCGTCGCCGACGCCCTCGGCACCGACGCCCCCGCGACCGCCCCGCCGGGCGCTGCCGCCCCGGAGGATCCGACGAGACTCACCCGGCACGACCGGTCCGGTCCCGTTCTCGCGGTCCCGCTCTCGGTCGTCAAGAGCCCGGCCAGCGCGATCACGATCGCGCGCGATCCGGGCGCGCCGGGGTTCGGGCCGACCGACGTCGAGGCGGCGACCGATCTGGCCGCGCAGGTGAGCGTCGCCCTCGACCTCGTCCGCGCGCGCACCTTCGAGGAACGCACGATGCTGCTCGAGGACCGCGGCCGGATCGCTCGCGACCTGCACGACCATGTGATCCAGGATCTGTTCGGCACCGGACTGCAGCTCCAGGCGCTCGCCACGATGCTGCCCGATCCCGCACAGGCGCAGCGACTGGAGCGTGCCATCGAACGGCTCGACGATGCGATCTCCCAGATCCGCTCGATCATCTTCGCGACGAGCCCCTTCGCTGGACGGGCGGATACCGCCCGCCACCGGATCATGGATCTCGCCGCCGAGCTCTCGGCGACCCTCCCGTCACCGATCTCGGTCCGCTTCTCCGGTCCGATCGACCACAGCGTGGACGAGGACCTCCTTCCCGATCTCATCGCGGTCGCGCGTGAGCTCCTCACGAACGCCGTGCGGCACGCGCGGGCGGAGTCGATCGGGATCAGGGTCGATGTCGCGGGAGGCCAGCTGACCATGGCGGTGCGAGACGACGGAGTGGGGCTCAGGACGAAGACGAGGGAGAGCGGATTGCGCAACATCACCCATAGAGCGGAGAAGCGCGGCGGCGCCGTCGTCATCGACTCCCGGCCGGGCGCGACGTCGGTGCAGTGGTCCGTCCCGCTGCACCCCGTACGCGGGAGGAGCCGATGACCCGCGTCTTCCTGGTCGACGACCACGAGATCGTGCGCCGGGGGCTCGCCGACCTCCTGTCGGCGCAGCACGACATCGAGATCGTCGGCGAGGCCGGCACCGTCGCCCAGGCGCGCCGGCGCATCCCCGCCACCTCCCCCGACGTGGCGGTCCTGGACGTGCGCCTGCCGGACGGCAGCGGCATCGACCTGTGCCGGGAGCTCGCCGAGAGCGCGCCGGACGTCCGTCGCCTCATCCTCACGGCGTACGATGACGACGCCGCCCTGTTCGCGGCGGTCGTCGCCGGTGCATCCGGGTACCTGCTGAAGAGCGTGCTCGGATCCCAGCTCGTCGACGGCGTGCGGGCGGTCGCCGCGGGGACCACCCTCATCGACCCGGAGCTCGCCGCGCGTGCGACGAAGCAGATGCGGGATGCCCCGCACACGGACGACCCCCGCATCGGGTCGCTGGGGCTCCGTGAGCGCCAGGTGCTCGCGCTCATCGCCGACGGCCTTTCCAACCGGCAGATCGGCGAGCGCCTCGGCCTGGCCGAGAAGACGGTGAAGAACTACGTCTCCTCGCTCCTCACGAAGCTCGGCCTCGAGCGGCGCACCCAAGCCGCCGTATTCGGGGTCCGCTACGCCCCCTGACGCCGGGCGGGACCTTCGACCCTGCCCTGTCAGCGCGTGCGTCGTTGACTGGGCTCGGCGGCCCGGAATGGGAGGGCCCGGACAGGAGTCGAGAGATGGCACACGAATTGCTCACCGGCCGCACCGTGATCGTCACGGGCGCGGGATCGGGGATCGGGCGCGCGACCGCGGAACGGGTCGCGGCCGAGGGCGGGCGCGTGATCGCCGTCGACATCTCCGGTGACCGGCTCTCCGCCCTGCACGGGCTGATCGGGGACGACGCGGCCTTCGTCGCGGGCGACCTCGCCGACCCTGGCACGATCGACGCGGTGATCGCGGCGGCGGGAGACGGCGCGGACGGCCTGGCGAACATCGCGGGGATCATGGACGGCTTCGAGCCGACCGCCGAGATCCGCGACGAGACGTGGGACCGCGTCCTCTCCGTGAACGTGACCGCGATGATGCGGCTCACCCGGGCGGTCCTCCCCGGCATGCTCGCCCGAGGCGCGGGCGCCATCGTGAACGTCGGCTCGGAGGCCGGCCAGCGCGGGTCTGCCGCCGGGACGCCCTACACGGTGTCCAAGCACGCCGTGAACGGCTTCACCCTCAGCACCGCCTTCTTCTACACGCCCCAGGGGATCCGTTGCAACGCGGTCGCCCCCGGCCCTGTCGCGACGAACATCGAGGCGCCCTTCCACTCGGAGTGGGCGCAGCAGCGGCTGGGGCCGATCATGCAGGCCGCGATCCCCGCGATCGCCCGGCCCGAGCAGCTCGCGGCCGCGATCGTCTGGCTGCTGAGCGACGAGGCTTCCGACGTGTCCGGAGCGATCCTGAGCGTCGACGGCGGATGGGCGGCGATCTGAGATGGCCGCCACGCCCCGCCCGGCGGCCGATCGTCCCGCCGAGCCCGCAGAGATCGAGCAGCTCAGCACCGCGGAGTGCTGGCGCCTCGTCGAGCGCGCCACGCTGTGCCGGCTCGCCGTGGAGCGCGCCGACGGCGGGCCCGACATCTTCCCGATGAACTACGTCGTCCACGACGGCGGCGTCTACCTGCGCTCCGCACCGGGAGGCAAGCTCCGCACTCTGCGGTCACGCCCGGAGGTCGCCCTCGAGGTGGATGGCGAGGAGGACGGGCATCACTGGAGCGTCGTGCTCCGGGGCGCCGCCCAGCGGCTGGACACAGACGCCGAGATAGAGGCCTCCGGAGTGCTCCGGCTGCGTTCCCTGAGCCCCACCCCGAAGCACAACTTCATCCGGGTGGTCCCGCGCACCGTGAGCGGCCGCCGCTTCCGCATCGCGACGGGCCGGCCGCCGACCGTCGACGCACCTCCCGCCGCCGCGCGGGCATCCGCCCCGGTGTCGCCGTCGACGCAGCCGGAGCCACGACCGTCCGCACCGCACACGGAACCGCACGGCAAGCCCGTACCCATCCCCCACACATCCCCGATCGTGCAGGTGGAGCTCCCGGACCGACGCCGCGACTGAGGTCGCGGCAGCGGTCGGGACCCTGAGTCGGGCCTCGCTCAGGGCCGGCGCCCGCGCAGCGGGGCGCGTGGCAGCCACCCCGCCACCCCGGCCAGCGCGACGACGAGCGCGAGCTGGCCGATGCCCGTGATGAAGTAGAGCCACTGCAACCACGAGGACCCCGCGATGATGACGGTCTCGACGTAGATCCAGATGACCATCCCGAACCCCGCGACCGCGCACCAGACGAGGGCGGATTCTCGCCGCGCGATCAGCAGCACGGCCGAGACCGTCTGCGTGCCGCCGACCACGAGAGACAGGATGAGGGCCGGCCACAGGAACGACGCGAACGGCCCCTGGCTCAGCATCGACGACGGCATGCCCATTCCGCTCGTCGTGAGCATCACGATCCCGCCGACGATGGCGGTCACCGCCTGGAACACCGTGACCACGACCAGCGCCCAGTACGCCGACCGCTGGACTGCACCGATCATCTCGACTCCTCGTCTCTTCTCATCCGTGACCCGTCGCTGCCGGGTCGAGGTGGGCCCGACGATGCCGCCGCTCCCGGGCGGCCGCGTGTGCGGCTGCCGGCGCGGGCGCCGCCGCAGTCGCGGACGTCCCGCTCGTCGCGCCGCCGCCCGCGACCGTCAGGTCGACGCGCTGACCGAGGTCGGCGACGTGCACCGGCCAACCCAGCGTCCGTTCGATACGCAGCCGGAGCGCGTCCGCGGCATCCGGCTCCCCGTGCGTCAGGTAGGTCGCGCGCGGCGGACGGGGCGCGGTGCTCAGCCAGGCCATGATCTGATCGGCGTCCGCGTGGGCGGACATCATCTCGAGGACGTGCACTTCCGCGCGGACCTGCACGTCGCGCCCGTGGATGCGTAGCTCGCGCGCCCCGTGCTGGAGCGCGGCTCCCCGGGTGCCCCCGGCCTGGAAGCCGGTCAGCACGATCGCGTTGCGCGGATCGCCGCCGTACGCCTCGATGTGGTGCAGCACGCGCCCTCCCTCGAGCATCCCGCTCGCCGAGACGATGACCGCCGGGCCGCCGCGGAGGTTCAGGAGCTTCGAGTCGTCCACGGAGCGGACGAGGGTGGCCAGCCGGTACATGTCGCGGAACTCTGCGCCGGTCACGCGATGCTCCTCCGGGTGGTCCTGGTAGATCTCGGAGCCGTTCACCGCCATCGGGCTGTTCAGGAAGATCGGGACGTCGGGGATCGCGCCCGCCGCGTGGAGGCGGCTCAGGTGCAGGAGCAGCGTCTCCGCCCGGCCGATCGCGAACGCCGGGAGGATGACGACGCCGCCCCGCCCGCACACCCGCGTCACGATCTCGCCGAGCGCGTGGGCGGGATCCTCGGGGGGATGGATGCGGTTGCCGTACGTCGACTCGCACACGAGCACGTCCGCGCCCTCGAACGGGCGCGGCGGCCGCATGAGCGGGTCGTCCGCACGGCCGAGATCGCCGGTGAAGTGCACCCGGGCGCCCTCGACCTCGAGCCGGAGCTGCGCGGCCCCGAGGATGTGGCCGGCCGGCAGGAACCGCGCGACGACATCGCCCACGCGGACATCCGTGTCGAACGGGTGGGCGCGGAACTGATCGAGTGCGGCCCACGCATCCCGCTCGGTGTAGAGCGGCTCGGGCGGCGAATGGCGCGAGAAGCCGTGGCGCCCGGCGAAGTCGGCCTGCTCCTCCTGGAGATGCCCGCTGTCAGGCAGGATCAGGCGGCTGAGTTCCTCGGTCCCCTCGGTGGAGTGGATGCTGCCACGGAAGCCGTCTCGCACGAGTGCGGGCAGGTAGCCGGTGTGATCGAGGTGCGCGTGGGTGACCACCACCGCGTCGATGCTCTCGGGAGGCACCGGGAAAGGGGCGCGGTTGCGCTCGCGGAGCACCTTATAGCCCTGGAAGAGCCCGCAGTCGACCAGGATCCGAGCGTGCGCGGTCTCGATGAGATAGCGGGATCCCGTGACGGTGTCGGTCGCACCGAGGAAGCGGAGCCTGGCGGCGGGCATACCGCGATCATCGCTGCGCGCCCCGGCGGATCGAGGGACCTTGGTCCCGGCGCCGGCGCTCGTCGGTGGGCCACAGTGTCGCCATGAATCGACCAACGACCACGGTTCCCCGCATCGATCCAGCCGACGTGTCGCTGCCTCCCACGCAGCCCATCGACCTCACCGACGTCGTCCGCTCGCACCTCGAGTACCGGGCGCCCGCGATCGACCGCGATCGCATCCTCAGCCCCGCCGCGGTGAGGATCGGGCGCGTCTGAGCGTTCCCGGCCAGAAGGAGGGAGACGCCCTGTGCGAGGACGTCTCCCTCCGCTGCTACAGCCTGGTGACGTCGACACAGCCCATCGCGTCACGTCCGAACCGGCTGTACGGGAGCTACCCGTGCGTCCAACCTACGAGGGACGTCCCGGTCGGGTCCGGGACCAAGGTCCCGCACCGTCGTGAGCACGCGGGACCTTGGACCCGTCGGCACCCCCGCCGCAGCGGGATCGTCGGTCCATGACGAACATCCTGTGGTTCCCCGACATCACGATGGCCGATCTCGGCCAGGTCGGCGGGAAGAACGCCTCTCTCGGCGAGATGATCTCGCAGCTCACCGACGCGGGGCTCCGCGTCCCCGGCGGCTTCGCGACCACCGCCGACGCCTACCGCGCTTTCCTCGCCGCGGACCGACTGGCCGACCGCATCGACGCGGAGCTCGCCCGGCTCGACGTCTCGGACGTGGTCGCGCTCGCTGCCGCCGGTTCCCGCATCCGGGACTGGATCGACCGGCAGCCGCTCCCCCGCGATCTGGAGGACGACATCCGCTCCGCGTTCGCCCGGCTCACGGCATCCGACCCCGCCGCCGGCTCGGCGACCTGGGCCGTGCGCTCGTCGGCCACGGCGGAGGACCTGCCCGACGCCTCGTTCGCCGGCCAGCAGGAGACGTACCTCAACATCGCCGGGGCCGACAACGTCGTGGCGGCCGTGAAGGCGGTCTTCTCGTCCCTGTACAACGACCGCGCCATGGTCTACCGCGTCGAGCACGGGTACGCCCATCACGACGTCGCCCTCTCGGCGGGCGTGCAGCGGATGGTGCGATCCGACGTGGGCGCATCCGGAGTGATGTTCACGATCGACACCGAGAGCGGATTCGACCAGGCGGTGCTCATCACGAGCGCCTACGGCCTCGGCGAGGCCGTCGTGCAGGGCCAGGTCAATCCCGACGAGTTCGCCGTCTACAAGCCGGCCCTGCGCGCGGGGCGTCCCGCGATCCTGCGTCGCGAGGTCGGCGGCAAGGCGGTCGCTCTGCGGTTCGGCTCGGGTCAGGGCGTGGGAACGAGCACGAGCATGACGGATGTCCCGGATGCCGACCGCCGGCGGTTCAGCATCACGGACGACGAGGTCGAGGAGCTGGCGCGGTACGCGCTCACGATCGAGGACCACTACGGCCGCCCGATGGACATCGAGTGGGCGCGGGACGGGATCGACGGGCTCCTCTACATCCTCCAGGCCCGCCCGGAGACTGTGGTGTCGCGCACGGATCGGAACGTGCTCGACCGCTTCGTCCTCCACGAGCGCGGACGCGTGCTCGTGGAGGGCCGCGCGATCGGTCAGCGGATCGGCGCCGGGCCCGCACGCGTGGTGAACTCCCCGGCCGAGATGGATCGCGTCCGCGTAGGCGACGTCCTCGTGGCGGACATGACCGACCCCGATTGGGAGCCGGTCATGAAGCGCGCGTCCGCGGTCGTCACGAACCGCGGCGGACGCACGTGCCACGCCGCGATCATCGCCCGCGAGCTGGGCATCCCCGCGGTCGTGGGTACGGGCACCGCGACCGCCGACCTCGGCGACGGCGCTGAGGTCACCGTCTCCTGCGCCGAAGGCGAGGAGGGCTACGTCTACGACGGAATCCTCGACTACGCGGAGGAGGAGACCCACCTCGACACCATGCCGGAGCCGCCGGTCCAGCTGATGATGAACGTCGGGGCGCCCGATCAGGCGTTCACGCTCGCACAGCTGCCGCACCAGGGTGTCGGCCTGGCGCGGCTCGAGTTCATCGTCGGCCACCAGATCGGCATCCATCCCCGCGCACTGCTGGAGAGGGACGCCCTGCCCGAGCCGCTGCGCGCGCAGATCACGGAGCGGATCTCCGCCTACGGGTCTCCACGCGACTACTTCGTGAAGCGGATCGCGGAGGGCGTCGGCACGATCGCGGCAGCGTTCGCGCCCGATCCGGTCATCGTCCGCACCAGCGACTTCAAGACGAACGAGTACGCGCACCTCCTCGGCGGAGACCGCTACGAGCCGCACGAGGAGAATCCCATGCTCGGCTGGCGGGGCGCGTCCCGGTACATCACGCCGTCCTTCGCAGAGTGCTTCGCGATGGAGTGCGAGGCACTGCGGTTCGTCCGCGACGAGATGGGTCTCACCAACCTGAAAGTGATGGTGCCGTTCGTCCGGACCATCGCCGAAGCGGAGGCCGTGACCGCCGCGCTCGCCCGCAACGGGCTGCAACGCGGGCGCAACGGGCTGGAGATCCTCATGATGTGCGAGATCCCGTCCAACGCGCTGAACGCCGAGCGGTTCCTCGATCAGTTCGACGGCTTCTCGATCGGGTCGAACGACATGACCCAGCTGGTGCTGGGGATCGACCGCGACTCCGAACTCGTGGCCGCGGGCTTCGATGAACGCGACCCCGCGGTCCTCGAGATCCTGGGGCTCGCGATCGACGCCTGCACCCGACGTGGCCGCTATGTGGGCATCTGCGGACAGGGTCCGTCCGACCATCCCGACTTCGCGGACTGGCTCGTCGGCCGTGGGATCACATCGATCTCGCTCAACCCCGACAGCATCGTGGCGACCTGGATGCGACTCGCCGAGCACGCCAAGACCCCGGTGTGACGGCGTATGCCCCGCCGTCCCGTGCCGGGCATGCGCGTCACGCCGGGCCCCACGACGGCCCGCGCCACGTGGCAGCAGGAGCCGGCCCGTGCCGGGTGGCGGGTCGTCGCGAGCTGGGGGCTGACCCTCGCGCTCAGCACGGTGCCGCTGATCGTCATCGATCGGGCGACCGGCGCGGTGCCCGGGTGGGCGCTTGCGGCCCAGCTCGCGATCGCCGCGGCCTTCACGCTCGCGTGTCTGGGCGTCCGCGCCGTCCGTCCGCTGTGGCGGTTCGGCGTCGTGATGACCGCCCTCGTCCTCCTGACTCGCGTCGTCACGATCCCGCCGCTGTCGTTCCCCGCGGTCCAGGCCGCGCTCGGCGGGTCGGCCTTCGATCGACTCATGCAGCCGCAGCAGGCCGAGCGGCTGCTCGTCGCGATCCTGATGGTCGGGGTCCTCCTACTCCTCGGGTTCGGCGTCCGCCGATCCTTCCTCCTGCCGGGGGACCTGCACGCGCGCATCCGGCCCGTCGCAGCACTCGGCTTTCCCCGCGCAGATCCCTGGACCCGGTTCGGCGCGATCTGGGGCATCGGCATCGCTGTCGCGCTCGGCGTCGTGCAGTTCCTGATCGCACGTCCGTCGAGTGCGGCCCTGGCAGCACTCGTCCCCCTCCTCCCCTCGGTCCTGGTCTACGCCGGCCTGAATGCCGTCAGCGAGGAGGTGACGTATCGGGCCGCGATGCTCGCTCCGCTGGAACCCGCGGTGGGGAGCGCGAACGCCATGTGGCAGACGGCGTTCTTCTTCGGCGTGGCGCACTACTACGGGGTGCCGGGCGGGCTGCTCGGCGCGACCCTGTCGATCTTCATGGGGTGGATCCTCAGCAAGGCCATGCTCGAGACCCGCGGGCTGTTCTGGCCGTGGACGATCCACTTCCTCAGCGATGTCGTCATCTTCGGGTTCATCGCCATGGCGACCGTCGGATGACGCCTCCGCGTCACGGGACCTTCGACCCGCGTCCAGCGGGAGCCGTCGGCCATCGTGGCAGCAGGTGGAAGACGGGAGAGGCATCATGCCGGGAACGATCGTGGTGGGCGTGACGGAGAAGCCCGTGTCGCGGCGCGCCGTCGACTGGGCATGCGAACGCGCGATCGCGCGCGGCCTGCGGATCGAGCTCATCTCGATCGTCGGCGGCGCGATCGGTGTCGTGGGCGAAGGGCACGTCGTCGACGAGGCGCTTCGCCGGACGAGCGACCTGCTCGAGGGCGAGGTGGCGCGGGTGCGCGAGCGCGGCGCGACGGCCGACGGCCGCGTGCGCCGCGGACGCCCCGTCGAGCAGCTCATCGCTGCGAGCGAGGATGCGGCCATGCTCGTCATCGGGAGCGACTACCGCGGGCACAGCACCGGGCCCGAGCGCGGGCAGCACGGCCTGCGGATCACCGCTGGCGCGCACTGTCCTGTTGCCGTCGTCCCCGACCTCGACCTGGCCGAGCGGACGGGGGTCGTGGTCGGCGTGGACGGGTCGGAGGTGTCGGAGGCGGCTCTCGCGTTCGCCGCGGAGGAAGCTGATCGCCTCGGCGAGCCCCTGACCGCCGTGAGCACGTGGACCCCCATCGCGCTCCCGTACGAGATGGACGGTTACCCCACGTCGTATCTCGACAACATGACGCACCTCACCGAGGAGTCGCTGTCCATCGCCCTCGCGGGCGTCCCTGAGAGCCATCCGGACCTCGCCGTGCATCGGGTGGTCGAGTACGGGTTCCCCGCGTCGACGCTCAACCGTCTCGCCGCGCACGCCCGGCTTCTGGTGGTCGGCTCGCACGGCCGCGGCGCGCTGGCCCGATTCCTGCTCGGCTCCACGAGCGAGCTGGTGCTCGCCCGGCTGGCGACGGCGACGGTCGTCGTGCGACCTCGGGAGACGCCATGACCGGAATCCGCGAGGTACACGAACGTGCGACGGCGACGGCCGGTGTGCGGGAGACCGTACCGACCGGGGCGTTGCCTGCCTTCTTCGCGCGCGCCCTGGCCCAGACCGCGGCCGCGCTCGATGCCCAGGGCATACATCCGATCGGGCCGCCGTACGGGCGGTACTACTCGATGCCGGGTGCGGACGTGGACGTCGAGGTGGGATTCCCCGTCTCGGCGCCCGTGAAGCGCACCGGGAGGGTGTCGCCCGGTGAACTCCCGGGCGGGCGGGTGGTGGAAGCGCTCCACGCCGGATCCTTCGACACGCTCTCTCAGACCTACGCAGAGGTCCGGCGCTACTTCGAGGAGCACGACCTCACCCCCGGGGCGACGATGTGGGAGCAGTATCTGACCGATCCGTCGTCGGGAGCGGACCCCTCGACGTGGCGCACCCGGGTCTGCTGGCCGGTGGTTTGAGCTCAACCCCAGGACTCGTGCTCCTCGACTTCCGCGATCTCGGGCGCATCCGTCCGGGGTGCGGGAGCGGGGACCACGAGCACAGGGCACTCGGCGTGCGCGACGCACTGGGCGCTCACGGATCCGAGCAGGAGACCGGCGAACCCGCCTGTCCCGCGTCGCCCCACGACGAGCATCCCGGCGTGGGCGCTCGACTCGATGAGGCGCGCTGCCGGTGAGCCTGCGAACGCCCAGGCGCGATAGCCCTCCGGCCGCGCACCGGGGAAGGCCCGCTCCAGCGCGTCCTCCACGATCGAGCGCGCCTGTGCGAGACGCGGCCGGACGTCCGTTTCCCCGTACGACATCCGCGCGGTCACGCTCGTCAGCACATCGAGGGGCGCATGAAGCGCGTGCGCGATCCGGGCCGCCTCCTGCAGCGCCGCGATCGAGGCGTACGACCCGTCGACGCCCACGAGCACCCGGTCGTCCCGGACGGCGCCTCCCTCGGCGGGCTCTCCCACCGTCGCCGGCGCACGGGGCGCGGAGTGCGGACGGACCACGAGCACCGGGCAGCGCGCGTACTCCGCGACCGTGCGGCTGACGGACCCGAGCAGCATCCCCACGAAGCCGCCGCGCCCGCGACCGCCGACGACGAGCATCGAGGCATCCTCGCTCCCGGTGATCAGCGCGTTCGCGGCCGCGTTCCTGGTCGCGGTGATCGAGACGCGCGCCGGTGGCGCGTCGCCGAACGCCGCTGCGATCGCCCGTCTCGCGAGCGACGCCGCATCGATATCGGTCCCGGACGTCGCGAACTGGCCGGCGACGTGCGCTCCGCTGTCGTCGTCGACTGCGCAGGTGATCACGTCGATGGGCGCGTCCAGCGCTGCCGCGAGCCGCCCTGCGTACCGCAGGGCGTCCACCGACCCGTCTGACCCGTCCACCCCGACCACGATCCGTTCCCCGGACTGAGACCTCACCATGCCGTCAGCCTGCCGCGGGTCCTGCGAAGCGGTGGGGACCAAAGTCACGTGAGCGCTGTCGTCGGCGCGGGACCTTCGACCCGATGCCGTGCCGCCACCGGCGAGATCATCGTCTCGTCGGAACGGCACGATCTGGAGGACGGGGATGACGGCACCGATCGTCACCATGACGATGAACCCCGCGCTGGACGTGGTGACGTCCGCAGAGCGGGTGATGCCCGAGCACAAGCTGAGGTGCGGACCGGTCCGCACCTGGCCGGGCGGCGGCGGCGTCAACGTCGCCCGCACGATCCTCAACCTGGGAGGTGCGGCGAGTGCCATCTACCCCGTGGGCGGCCTCACCGGCAGCGCGTTTCAGCAACTGGTGGCGACCACGGGAATCGAGGGCCACGTCGTCCGCGTCAACGGCGAGACCAGGGAGTGCTTCACGGTCGACGAGAGCGCCACAGGCAGCCAGTACCGCTTCGTCCTGCCCGGCCCGACCCTCTCAGACGCCGAGTGGGAGGCCTGCATCTCGCTCGTCGCCGATCACGCGCCGCACGGCGGCTATCTCGTGGCGAGCGGCAGCCTGCCGCCCGGTGTGCCCGAGGACTTCTACGGAAGACTGGCGCGGATCTGCGCCGGCGAGAACGCACGCCTCGTCGTCGACGCCGCGGGCGCACCGCTGCGGGCTGCCCTCGAGGAAGGCGTCTTCCTCATCAAGCCCAGCAGGAGCGAGCTCGCGCATCTGGTGGGCGCGAGCCACGACCTGGCTCCGGATGAGCACCTCACTGCCGTGTCCGAGATCGTGCGGACCGGGCGCGCCGAGATCGTGGCGCTGACCCTCGGGGCAGCGGGAGCGCTGATCGTCTCGAAGGACGGCGCCCTGCGCCTCCCCGCCCCCGAGGTCACGGTTCTCAGCGCGGTCGGCGCGGGAGACGCGTTCCTCGCGGGACTTGTCCTCCGCCTCGCGCAAGGGGCGTCGCTCTCCGACGCCTTCCGGACGGCAGTGGCGGCCGGAACAGCGACCAGCATGCGTCCCGGGACCGAGCTGTGCACCCTCGAAGACGTGGTCGCGCTCGAGGATCTGCTTTCGCCGGCGGTCACGCCATCATGAACTCGAGCAGGTGGTACACGGCGTAGACCGGCCACACCACCGCCTGCAGGAGACCGAGCACGACGGCCCAGAAGGAGCCGTCCGAGCGCGAGATGAAGTAGATCGCAGCGCCGATGTAGGCCAGCAGGAAGAAGAACCCCCACGGGCCGGTCTTCTCAACCACGCGGACGCCCCGCGACGATTCGGTCATCGTGATCACCCTTCTCGTTCTTCGGTCGCTCGCAGGAAGGAACTCATCGCGACCCCGGTCACGGTCGCCATCGCCGCCGCCATCACGAGGCCCGCGCCCACGCCCACGGCCACCGCGGAGAGGATGTCCCGACCCTCGTACCAGAGCGGCGTGGCGACGATGAAGAACAGGCCCAGACCGAGAAGCCAGGCCACGAAGGTGGTCAGGATCCACCACCCCGCCTGCGCGAGGTGCCTGCGCAGCTCGATCCATTGCGCGACGCCGATCGACAGCAGGATGACGGCACCGATCGTGAGGAGGAGCGCCGTGCGGGCGACCCAGGGCCACGAGAGCCACGAGTCGGCGGCCGCGGTGAGGAAGGATGCTACGACATACGCGACGACCGCCGCGAGCGCCGTCAGTGCCACCCATGCTCTCCGGCGAAGCTCCGGCAGGCGCTTCGCCAGAACTGTCGCCTGCGCCCATCCCAACAGTGCCCCTTCGACCGCGCCCGCGAGCGGGAGCAGCACCGGGAAGACGGGCGTGTCGTGCGCGACGACCCCGACGAGCGCGGGAACGGCGAAGCCGACGGCCTCTCCGGCGGTGACGATCAGGATCCACCACGTGAGCCAGCGGCCCGCGGCCTGCCTTCGCAGGGCCTCGGGCAGCGGCGAGTGTATCTGGTGGGACGTCATGGGGTCACTGTGCTCCCACCGACCGCCTCACCACGGGCCGAACGTCCCGTGAGCCGGCTCTCGGCGGTGCCGGCATCCGCCGGTCAGGGCGATGCGACGAGGATCTGCGAGATCCGGTCGAGGGCACCCGGGACGAGCGCGTAATACGCCCACGTGCCGCGCTTGCTGCGGCTGAGGAATCCGGCCGCGGTCAGCACTTTGAGGTGGTGGGAGACCGTGGGCTGGCTGAGTCCGATCGGCTCGATGAGATCGCACGCGCAGGCTTCGGCGCCCTCGGATGCCGCCACGATCGACAGCAGCCGCAAGCGCGCGGGATCTGCGAGCGCCTTCAGCGTCGTCGCCAGCAGCTCGGCCTCCTCCGCGGTCAACGGCTCGCGGACGAGGGGCGCGCAGCAGACGTCCGCGGTGATGTCGGTGACTTCGAGCAGAGCGTGCATACATTGATCATAGTCGATATTGACAGGAATCGATATGGTGCGCCACGATGTATCGACGTTCATCGATGTCCAGGAGGAACCGTGACCCTACTCGATCTCACACCGCGCGCCACGGCCGTCGCTCGGCTCGCGACGCTTCCCGTGGCGATCATCGGCGCCGGGCCGATCGGCCTCGCCGCCGCCGCCCACCTGCTCGAGCGCGGCCTCGACGTGCTCATCCTCGAGTCCGGCGATGACGTCGGCGCGAGCATCCGCGCGTGGGGCCACACACCGTTGTTCTCGCCCTGGAAGCACCTGGTCGACGCAGCGTCGCGTCGGCTCCTCGAGAGCACGGGGTGGCAGCTGCCCTCCCCCGATCGCGCACCCACCGGGCACGAGTTCGTCGAGCGCTATCTCGCGCCCCTGGCGGAGACCGCGGAGCTGCGGCCGCGCATCCGCACGGGCGTCGAGGTGCTCGCCGTGTCGCGCGAGGGAATGGATCGCACCCGCACGCGGGGACGCGCGAACGTGCCCTTCGTCGTGCGCACGCGCACGACGGCTGGGATCGAGGAGATCGCCGCGCGCGCCGTTCTCGACGCGTCCGGCACGTACCGTTCCCCGAATCCGCTCTCCGCCAGCGGACTGGACCTCCTCGGGATGCCGGAGATCGCGGACCGCGTGTCGAACGCCCTGCCCGACGTCCTGGGGCGGGACCGCGAACGGTTCGCCGGGCGCCACACCACCGTCGTCGGAGCGGGGCACTCCGCGGCCAACACCCTGCTCGCGCTCGTCGAGCTGGCCCGCCAGGCGCCGGACACCACGGTGTCGTGGCTCATCCGCACCTCCCGCGCGGCTCGCGTCTCGTCCTCCACAGACGACGAGCTGGCCGATCGGGCCCGGCTGGGCGGACGCGTCGACGACGCCGTCGCGGGCGGCCTCGTGCACCGCGTGGAGGGCTTCGAGATCATCCGGGCGCGCGCCCTGGGCGATGCGGTCGAGTTGGTCGGCCATCGCGCGGGCGACGTCGTCACGCACGTGACGGATCTCGTCGTGAATGCCACCGGGTTCCGCCCGGATCTCGCCATGCTCCGTGAGATCAGGTTGGACCTCGACGACATCGTCGAGGCGCCGCGTCGACTCGCGCCTCTCATCGATCCGAACGTGCACTCCTGCGGGACCGTCGAGCCCCACGGCTACCGCGAACTCGCCCATCCCGAGCCGGGCTTCTTCATCGTCGGGATGAAGTCCTACGGCCGGGCGCCGACCTTCCTCCTGGCGACCGGCTACGAGCAGGTGCGCTCCGTGGCGGCCTGGCTCGCCGGCGACGCCGCAGCCGCGGGCGCGGTCGAGCTCCGGCTCCCCGCGACGGGCGTGTGCACGACGGACGCGGGATCCTGCTGCTCGTGATCGCGGTCCGGGACATGCGGGCGTCCGACTGGGAGGCCGTGGAAGCCGTCTACCGCCAGGGCATCGATGACGGCGAGGCGACGTTCGAGTCGCGCACGCCGAGCTGGGAGGACTTCGACGCGGGAAGGCTGCGCCACCCGAGACTCGTCGCCGAGCGCGACGGCGCGGTCATCGGCTGGGCCGCCGCGTCCCTCGTCTCCCGCAGACAGGCGTACCGCGGCGTGATCGAGCACTCGGTCTACGTCGCCCGCAGCGCACGAGCGACCGGGGTCGGGTCGGCGCTGCTCGCCGCCTTCGTCGCGCAGGCGGACCACGAGGGCTACTGGACCATCCAGTCCAGCCTCTTCCCGGAGAACGCCGCGAGCCTGCGCCTCCATCTCGCGGCCGGCTTCCGCGTGGTCGGTCGCCGCGAACGGATCGCCCAGGCGGTGGTCGGCCCGCACGCCGGACAGTGGCGCGACACGATCCTCATCGAACGACGGCGAGGATCAGATCCCTCCGACGACGCGCTCGCCTAGACCCGGGCCGACACGCGCGGAGCGAGGTCGGCGACGCGGGCGGCGATCTCGTCGAAGGCCGCCTCGAACGCGGCGACCGAGCCGTCGGCGACGGGATCCGCCACCGACCAGTGGATCTGGCCGCTGCGAGCGAGCTCCTCGTGCGCTGCGTCGCAGACAGTGACGATGAGGTCGTCTGCCCGCAGGACGTCTCGGATGCCGCGGGGCCGCGCACCGGCAAGCGTGAGCCCGTGCCGTTCGGCGACCCGGATCGCGCCGTCCTCGACGTTCTCGGCGGGATGCGTTCCCGCCGACGTCGCGGGCACGTCGCTCGACGCGTCCCAGAGCGACGCGGCGAGCTGAGACCGCGCGGAGTTGCCGGTGCAGACGAACACCACCCGTCGCGCGGCGAGGACGGCTGACGGTAGAAGGCCGGAGAACGCGCCGTCGATCAGCCGCAGATACGTCCGTCGACGGTCCGCCTCCGACCGCGTCCTCGTCAGGACTCCGGCGCGCTCGAGGATGCCGAGGTGATGCGCGAGCAGGCTCGACGAGCAGCCGAGCTCGCTCTGCAGCTCGACCGGGGAGGCTTCGCCGAGGGTGAGAAGGTCGGCGATCCGCAACCGCACGGGATCCGCCAGCGCCGCGAGTCGGGCGATCCGTGTCTGAAGACTCTTTTGCTCAACGTTCATTACCTAAATATTGACTGAGTGATACCTCGTCGTCAAGGATGGACGCGATGGACACCACACCCACCTGGCGCCGCGCGGGCGCGGAGTTCGTGGGCACCGGCCTGCTCGTGTCGATCGTGGTCGGATCCGGCATCGCGGCCCAACGGCTCTCGCCCGGCGACACGGGCGTGCAGCTGCTCGAGAACTCGTTCGCGACGGCGCTCGGCCTGGCAGTGCTGATCATCGTCTTCGAGTCGGTGTCGGGTTCGCACTTCAACCCGCTCGTCACGCTCGCGGATCGGGTCCTGGGAGGCAGCCTCTCCCCCGCCCGCACGAGCGCTTACGCGGTCGCGCAGGTCACGGGGGCGATCGCGGGAGTGGTTCTGGCGAACGCCATGTTCGACACTGCGACCGCCGTCTCGGTGACCGACCGTCTCTCGACCGGACGTGTGCTCGGCGAGATCGTCGCGACCGCGGGACTCGTGCTCGTGATCTTCTCGCTGGCCCGGTCGGGACGGACGCGGCTGGTCGGCCCCGCCGTGGGCGCCTACATCGGCGCCGCGTACTGGTTCACCTCCTCGACGTCGTTCGCGAACCCGGCCGTGACGGTCGGCCGCATCTTCACCAGCACCTTCGCCGGGATCGCCCCGCTGTCCGCCCTCGTCTTCGTGCTCGCGCAGCTCGTGGGCGCCGGCGTCGGCGTCGCGCTCGTCCTCATCTTCTTCCCGCCACCTCGAAAGGCAACCCCGTGACCCATCTCGCCATCGTCGGCGGCTCCGATGCCGGCATCTCCGCGGCCCTGCGTGCACGCGAGCTCGATCCGAGCGTCGACGTGACCGTGGTCGTCGCCGACGCGTATCCGAACTTCTCGATCTGCGGCATCCCGTACTACTTCACCGGCGAGGTCGCACCATGGCAGTCGCTCGCCCACCGCACGTCCGCCGACCTCGAGGCCACGGGCATGAACCTGCGGCTCGACACGCTCGCGACCGCGATCGACATCGCCGGCCGACGACTGGAGGTGCGCTCCGCGTCCGGACAGGTCGACCGCATTCCGTACGACGAGCTCATCGTCGGGACGGGCGCGCTGCCCGCACACGCCGGGATCGCGGGGCTCGACCGCCTCGGGCCGGCCGACGGCGTCCACGTCATCCACTCGATGGGCGACACGTTCGCCCTGGAGGAAGACCTCCGCGCGCGCGAGCCACGGTCGGCCATCATCGTGGGCGCCGGCTACGTCGGGCTGGAGATGGCGGAGGCGTTCGTCACGCGCGGGATGGCGGTGACCCAGCTCCAGCGTGGCCCGGAGGTCCTCTCCACCCTCGATCCCGAGCTCGGTGCGCTCGTGCACGAGGAGCTGGCCGCGCACGGCGTCGATGTCGTGATCGGCACCACCGTCACCGCGATCGAGAAGTCCGGCACCGGACTGATCGTCACTGGCGTCCGTGGCGGAGAGCCCTTCACCCGCACCGCGGACCTGGTCCTCGCGGTCATCGGGGTGCGCCCCAACACGGAGCTGCTGGAGCGCGCCGGGGCCGCGCTCGGCGCGGGCAGTGCGGTCGCGGTCGACGACCGGATGCGCACCGGCATCCCGCATGTCTGGGCAGCGGGCGACGGCATCGTCACGCACCACCGACTGCTCGGGATCACCTACCTGCCGCTCGGCACGACCTCGCACAAGCAGGGCCGCGTCGCCGGCGAGAACGCCCTCGGCGGCGATCGGGCCTTCCGCGGATCGGTCGGAACCCAGGTGGTGAAGGTGTTCGACCTCGTGGCGGCGCGGACCGGGCTTCACGATCGAGATGCGGCGGCGATCGGCTTCCGCCCGCTGACCACGTCGAGTGCCGCCGACGACCACAAGCGCTACTACCCGGGTGCGCATCCGATCCGGTTCCGCATCACCGGAGACGAGAGGGACGGCCGCCTGCTCGGGGCGCAGCTGGTCGGCCGACGCGGCACCGAGGTCGCCAAGCGCGTCGACACGTTCGCGACCGCGCTCCACAGCGGACTCGCCGTCGACGAGCTGAGCGATCTCGACCTCTCCTACACGCCTCCGCTCGGCTCCCCCTGGGATGCCGTGCAGGTCGCCGCGCAGGACTGGACCCGGCAGTTCCGCAGCCGAACGGTCGATGCCTCGGCCTAGGCCTTCGTCAGGTCCTGCGCGAGCATCACGAGGATGCCGCTGGGGCCGCGCAGATAGGTGAGCTTGTAGACGTCCCGGTAGTTCGCCACACCCCGCAGCGGATGGCAGCCGTGTCTCGCGGCGATCTCGAGCGCCTCATCGATGTCGTCGACGGAGAACGCTACCCGGTGCATCCCGATCTCGTTCGGACGCGTCGGCTCGGTCTCGATCGCATCGGGATGGATGTACTCGAACAGCTCGAGCTGACCGTGGCCGTCCGGTGTCTGCAGCACCGCGATGCGGGCGTGGTTGCCGTCGAGCCCGACGGCGGTGTCGGCCCACTCGCCGCTGACGGTGTCGCGGCCGAGCACGGTCAGGCCGAGGTCGGTGAAGAAGGCGATCGTGGCGTCGAGGTCACGGACGGCGATGCCGACGTTCTCCAGTTTGATGGGCATGTCGTGCATGCTACCGACCGGCGCAGACGTCCGGTCGCTGCGAGGCGCATGATCGCCATCACGCCGGCAGCCTCACCAAGGCCGCGTGGCTCTCCGCCCGCAATGACGCGCTCGCCAACCTGGCGATCGTCGCCGTCGGCATCCTCACGTTCTGGGTCGCCACCGGCTGGCTGGACATCGTCGTCGGCATAGCGATCGCGATCCTGAACCTCGATGCGGCCAGGGCCGTGTGGCGGGCTGCGCGCCGCGAGGCAGAGCCGACGCCCTGACCCTCCCCGCGGCGAGGACGGGACTTTCGGCCCGGTGTCCGGGGTGCGTGCCTGACGAGACTGGGTGCAGGCAACGCCTCCAGCACACATGATCCGCCCGACGCATCGAGCGATGCGCCCGAGGCTCGAAGGGGACTCCGATGAGCGTTCCGTCATTCACCCGCCGCGTCGTGAGGCTGAGCGCCGCTCTCGCGGCAGGCATCCTGGTCGTCGGCTCCGGCGTCGGCGCCGCGGATGCCACACCCCTGTCGACGCCGTCACCAACTGTCGTCGCGGCCACCGACCGCACCGGCCCGCAGTTCTACGCGGGCACGTCGATAGACGTCACCGGCACGGTCGACGGAGACGTCTACGCCGCCGGTCAGAGCGTGACGATCAGCGGCGACGTCACGGGCGACGTGATCGCCGCCGCACAGACCATCACGATCAGCGGCACCGTCGAGGGCAATGTGCGACTGGCCGGACAGGACATCCGCATCACCGGTGACGTCGGCCGAAGCGGCACGGTCTTCGGATCGAACGTCGTCGTCGGCGAAGCTGCGACCCTTGGCGACGACCTGGTGGCCGGCGCGAGCGAGATCCGCATCGCCGGGGATGTCGGACGCGACATGTTCCTCACTGTCGGCGAACTACGGATCGACGGGACGGTCGGCGGCGACGTCACGTACACGAGCGGCAACAAGGCGCGCATCGCGGACGGCGCCGTCCAGGGCACCGTGAAGCACATCGAGTCGAGCAGATCGCGAACCGTCGAGGTCTCGCCGTGGGCCGTCTTCCTCGCGTGGTTCCTCGGAGTGCTGTACGCCCTCGTCGCCCTCAGCCTGATCACGCTGTGCGCGGGGCTGCTCGTCCCGCGGTGGCTTGCGCGCGTCACCGATCATCTGGTTCCCTCGCCCTGGAAAGCGTTGCTGGTCGGTTTCCTGGCCGCCATCGTCGTCCCTCCCGCGCTGCTGTTCCTGCTCGTGACGATCGTCGGCGCTCCCCTCGCGCTGGGCGGCCTGCTCGTCTGGGTACTCCTGACGCTCGCGACGTTCGTGTACGGGGCGTTCTACCTGGGCCGCCTGGTGCTGCGCGGGAACCAGCATCCCGTCCTGAAGTCGTTCGTCGGCGGACTGATCCTGATCGTCGGGCTGCAGATCCCCTGGCTGAACATCCTCGTGTGGCTCGCGATGGTCTTCTTCGGCCTCGGCGCACAGCTGCTGGAGTTCTACAGCCAGCGACCCTGGTCGACCAAAGCCGCACCGGCACCAGCACCCGACACCACCCAAGGAGGTTCAGCATGAAGGTCTTGGTCGCTTACGAGAGCAAGTACGGCGCCACACAGGGCATCGCCGAACGGATCGGCGAACGGCTCCGCGGCCACGGACTCGAAGTCGAAGTCGTCCGCTGCAGCGTCCTGCGCGACGCCACCGGTTTCGACGCCTACGTCGTCGGATCCGCAACCTATGAGTTCAACTGGCGCAAGGGCGCACGAAAGTTCGTCGAGCACAACGCCGGCGTCCTCTCGACCCACCCCACATGGCTCTTCAGCAGCGGGCCGCTCGGCACCGAGACGGTCGACAAGGACGGCAAGGACGTCCTCAAGGGGGCCGAGCCCAAGCAGTTCGCCGACTTCGGGTATCTCGTTCATCCGAAGGGCACCCAGGTCTTCCGAGGCGCGTACCACCACGACGAGACGCGCGGCGGCGACCGCATCCTCGCGTGGATGCCCGCGATCCGCGACATCCTGCCGGAGGGCGACTTCCGGGAGTGGGAGGCGATGGATGCCTGGGCTGACGCGATCGCCGACGAACTCGGAGCGAAGACTCCCGCCTGAGTCTGCACCTCACGAACTTCTGTCTCATTTCGACACAATGGACTAGCGTTCGTGGAGTGACGAAGGTGTTGATCGTCGGCGGCGGGCCTGCCGGCATGGCGAGCGCGATCGCGCTGGCGCAGGCGGAGGTGGACAGCGAGATCGTCGAGGTGTCCGAGGACTGGCGACCGGGCGGGATCGGCATCGCGCTGCAGAGCGCACCGCTGCGAGCGACCAAGCAGCTCGGCATCTTCGACGATCTGCTGCGTGTGGGCCGGCCGCACCACGTGATCGACATGTGCGGCGCCGACGGCACGCGGTTCGCCGAGCTCCCGCAGGTCAACGTCAACGACGCGGACGATCCCCCGTTCCTCGGGATGGCACGCGAGTCCCTGCACGAGGTCATGGCTGCGGCGGTCGCCCGCGCGCGGGTGGCCGTGCGTCTCGGCGTCACCGTGGCGGAGCTCGCTGCGACCGGCGACCACGTCGACGTCACCTTCACGGATGGGACCTCGGGCCGCTACGACTACGTGGTCGCGGCGGAAGGGGCGAACTCCGCGCTGCGCTCCCGCATCCTGCCCGGCGCTCCCGCCCCGAGCTTCGCCGGGCAGGTCATCTGGCGGGCGGCGGCGTCCGCTCCCGCCGGTCTCGAGCGATACACCATGATGCTCGGCGGGCCGATCCGCCTCGGACTGGTCCCGCTGCCCGACGGCCGGCTGTACCTGTGGATGCTGGACAGCACGATCGGTCCGGAGCGTCCGCCGCGCGAGGAGCTGCTCGCGCTGTTCCATGACAGGATCAGCCGGTTCGGCGGCCACGCCCCCGCCGTCGCCGCGCAGCTGACCGACGCTGCGCAGGTGGACTTCCGGGCGCTGCACTCGCTTGTCGTCCCGCCGCCCTGGCACGCGGAGCGCGTGCTGTTCGTGGGAGACGCCGTCCACACGACGACACCGCACATCGCGTTCGGTGCCGGCCTTGCGATCGAGGATGCCGTCGTCCTGGGTGAGCTCGCGGCATCCGCTCTGCCGTTCGACGATCTGGCAGCGGCGCTCACCGCTCGCCGGTACGAGCGCACGAGGCTCGTCGTGGAGACGTCGCTGCAGCTCTCGCGCTGGGAGCAGGAGCCCGGGCGGCCGAACCCTGCGGCCGGGCGGCTCATCGGAGAGACGATGGCCGCGCTCGCGGCACCGATCTAGATGCTCACGCGTCGGCTGCCCATCGTCCGAGCGCATCGATCGCGTCGCGCAGCGCACGCCCATGATCGGTGAGGGCGTAGGCGCGGGTGTTGTGCCGCAACGGAAGGCGGGTCAGCACCCCGGCCGCTTCGAGCTCGCGAAGACGGATGGCGAGCATGTTCGTCGGCACGCCCAGGTCGCGCTGCAGGTCGCCGTAGCGCTGCGGTCCCTCGAGGAGCCGCTCCACGATGAGCAGCGCCCACCGTGCGCCGACGACGTCGAGGGCCGCGGCGAGGTCGCTCACTCGACCGGGTCGGCGTCCGGCTTCATCCAGAACGGCGAGTAGTGGTAGCCGTCGGGGTCGTCGAACTGCCGCTGGTACATGAAGGGGTAGTCGTCGGTGTCGCCGATCCTGCCACCGGCGGCGCCCGCGCGCTCGACGAGCTCGTCGACCGCCTCCCTGCTGGGGAGGTCGAACGACACCGTGACCTTCGACGGGGTGTCGGGGCCGCCGATCAGCTCCTCGACGCCGCCGACGCTCGCGTACATCTCGCGGCTGCCCAGCATGACGTACTGCTCGGGCGCGATCGCGAAGCACGACACGTTGTGGTCGGACATCTCGGCGTTGAGGGTCCAGCCGAGGGCGGTGTAGAAGGCCGTCGCGCGCTCGACGCTTTCGACCGGGCAGGTGATGAAGAGGCTCATGCGCTCACACTTTGAAAATACAAGTGCCACGTCAAGGCTCTGGGCTGATACCTCGACCTGCCTGAAGGTCATCGCATTCCTCCTCCTCGCTCCCTACGATCGAGTCGTGGCAGCTGCGCAATGGGAAGACTTCATCCGCGGACTCGATGACGAGGACCTCGCGAAGATCTCCGCGTTTCGCGACTTCTGCCGGAGCCTTCCGGGCGTAGCCGAACGAATCCATTCCGCCGACGTGACGTATGCACGCACGCGCTCCTTCGCGTCCGCGTACATCAAGAGCCACTATCTCGAAATCGGCATCGAACTGTTGCGCACGGTCACCGATCCGAAGCCGAGGACGTCCTTCTCGACATCGAAGAAGATCACGATGCACCGATACAGCATCCGCCACCTCGAGGACTTCGACGACTCGATCAGAGCGCTCATCACGGAAGCGTCCGAGACCGTCGGTCCCGGCACGCGCTGAGTCTTCCCGTACTCAGAGTCGCCGGCCGGCCCAGGCGCGACGGGCTCGCCGATCTCGCGGGGCGAGATACGAAGGAGGCCCCGGGTTCCGCGCACTCACGCGGAACCCGGGGCCTCCTTCAGGTGACAGCGGTCTGGTGGAGATGGGGGGAATCGAACCCCCGTCCATCGCTGGGTCTCTGCGCCTTCTCCGGGTGCAGTCTGTGCAGACGTTCTGCTCGGCTCCGACCTTTGTCACAGACACCCAAGTCGACGAGCCCAGCCTGGGAAGAGTCCCACGTGACGTCCAGACGCCGTCACGCAGCAAGTTCCCTAGATGACGCCAGGGTCCGTAGCGGGAACGCCTACGGTCTGACGGACTTCAGGCTCGCTTACGCAGCGAGGGCGAAGTCAGTGCGCTTTGCATCGGCACTTATTGTTTTGCAGAGATCGTTAACGAGATAACCCTGCATCCTCGGCCCGCTTCTCGCAGATTCGAAGACGATGTCGAAACCGATCATCCCCGAGATCCTTCTTCCGAAGGGACCGCTGTCACTCTGTGGAATTGCCAGCTCGGGCATCGAAACACCCGAGCATCCCAGACTACAACGTTCGCGGCATCCTCACCATTCCGCGCCATCCGCCCGCCCCGCGTAGGCTCGGCGGCATGAACGATGTCGTCATCAGCGTGCGCGGCGAGCACGAGATCCGCCGCGCCCCCGAGGAGGCGGTCGCGCGCCTCACGATCCGGGCCGAGGGTCCCGAACGCGGCGCTGTCGTCGAGCGGATCTCGGCCCTCACGGAGCCCGTTCGCGACGACCTGATCGCGCGGAAGGAGGCGGGCGGCGTCGTGGAATGGTCGAGCCAGCGCGTCTCGGTCTGGTCCGATCGCCCGTGGAACGCCGACGGCAAGCGCCTCGCGCCGGTGCACTACGCGTCGGTCGAGGTCGTCGCCACCTTCACCGATTTCGCCGCCCTGTCGTGGTGGGTCGGCGACGCGGCCGAGCGCGAGGGTGTGCAGATCGGCGAGGTCGAATGGCGCCTCTCCCCCGCGACGCGCGTCCAGGTGGAGCGGGATGCCGCCACCGAGGCCGTTCACGTCGCCGTCTGGCGGGCCGAGGCCTATGCCGCCGCGCTGGGCATCGGCTCGGTCACGGCACTCGAGGTCGCCGACGTCGGACTCCTCTCCCGGCAGTCCGACGGTGCCGGGCAGCCGCCGATGCTGAAGGGGATGCGCGCCGCGTCGTTCGCCGCCGACGCCGGCGGCGGCTCCGGGTTGCACTTCGAGCCGGAGGACATCGTCGTCACGGCCGCCGTCGAGGCCCGCTTCGTCGCGCGATGAGCTCCGCCGTCACCTCTCCCCGCGCGGGCATCGCCGACCGCTTGTCACGCATGATCCAGCTGCCGACGGTGTCAGCCGAACTCGCGCAACGAGGAATGGCCCCCTTCGACGACCTCGTCGCCCTCATCGCCGAGCTCTACCCGCTGGCACACGAGCATCTCGACGTGGAGCACCACACCGACCTCGGCCTGCTCTTCCGGTGGAAGGGGCGGCGCGAGGCATCCGACGGCCCCGTCGTGCTGATGGCGCACTACGACGTCGTCCCGGTCGACGAGACCGACCCGTGGACGTACCCGCCCTTCGAGGGACGCGTCGCCGACGGCTGGGTCTACGGCCGTGGGGCGCTCGACGACAAGGGGCCGTTGATCGTCATCCTCGAGGCGGTCGAGAACCTGCTCGCCGCGGGGTTCGTCCCGGCCCGCGACGTGTACCTGTCGTTCGGCGGCAACGAGGAGACATTCGGGGATGCCGCCCGCACGATTGCGGCGTCCTTCCAGGAGCGGGGCGTGACGCCGTGGCTCGTGCTCGATGAGGGCGGTGCCGTCGTCGCCGATCCCCTGCCGTTCGTCCGAGGCAGTGCGGCGATGGTCGGCGTCGCGGAGAAGGGCGTCGTGACGCTCCGCCTCTCCACGCGCGGCGACGGCGGGCATGCCTCCGCACCGCCGACAGTGACAGCCGTCCGCCGCATCGCCCGGGCGCTGGACCGCCTCGGCCCCGGCACGTTCCCCGCGCGTACGCCGCGCACGATCTCGCGGATGCTGCGGCAGTTCGCCGCGCTCAGCTCGGGCGCTCCGCGTCTGCTGTACCGCGTCCTCGCCGCCGTGCCGCCTCTCAACGCCCGCGTGTTCGCGCTGATGGGCGGGGAGCCGGCCGCGTTCGTCCGCACCACGGTCGCTGCGACGATGCAGTCGGGCGGCACGGCGGCGAACGTCCTGCCCTCGCAGGCGGACGCCACGGTGAACCTGCGGCTCGCCGTCGGCGACACCGTCGAGGGCGCGGTCCAGCGTCTGCGCCGCCGCATCCGCGACCCGAAGGTCGAAGTCACGGTGATCGAAGGCGACGACCCGACCCCCGAGTCCGCGATCGACAATGCGCAGTTCGCCCTGATCCGCGCGGCCGTGAGTGCGTCGCATCCGACCGCGACCACCGTCCCGTACCTGATGATGCAGGCGAGCGATTCGCGCCACTTCCACCGGTTCTCCCCCGCCGTCTACCGCTTCGCCCCGCTCGCGATGTCGGCTGCGCAGCGGGCGTCCATCCACGGCGTCGACGAGCGGGTCGAGATAGCGGAGCTCGAGCGCGGCGAGCGTTTCCACCGCGCCCTCATCGAGCGGCTACAGTGATCGCACCCGACATCCGTTGCAGAGGAGCACGATGACGAACAGCGCGCCCGCACGCGTGACCCTCGGAACCCTCGCCGGCGTCGTCGGCTTCCTCGCGTTCGTCGAGTTCACCAGTGGTGTGCTGCAGGGCTACTACACGCCGCTGCTCACGAACATCGCCCGCCACCTCGGCATCCACGACGCCGACGTCAACTGGCTCGAGGGCACGCAGCTCATGCTGTCCGCCCTCGTCGTCCCGGCCTTCGCGAAGCTCGGCGACATGATCGGTCACAAGCGGATGCTGCTGATCTCGACCGCGCTCACGGGGCTCGCGTCGCTCGTGCTGCCCTTCACCGACAACTTCGGCATCTTCCTCGCCGGATGGGCGCTGATGGGGTTCTACGTCGTGTGGCTGCCACTGGAGATCGCCCTCATCTGGTCGCGCTCGCGCCGGATGCAGGGCCGCGCCACGATCACCGCACGCGCCGCGGGCATCCTGGTCGCCGCGCTCGAGACCGGAGCCATCGTGGGCGCCCTGGTCGGCGGGGCGCTCGGCGACATCCTGCCGCTGTGGATCGTGCTCCTCGTGCCGAGCGTCATGATCGTGATCTGCTTCTTCGTCGTGCTGTTCGGCGTGAAGGAGTCGCCGGACACGACGGGCGGCGTCTTCGACACGGTCGGGCTCGTGCTCATCTCGCTCGCCCTCATCGCCTTCACGGGCGGCCTCAGCCTCCTCCGCATCAACGGGCCGGCCGACATCCTCTCGTGGCTCGTCGTCATTCTGGGCATCGCGCTCGTCGGACCCTTCGTGCTGTGGGAGCTGCGCCACAAGGACCCGCTCATCGACGTCCGGATGTTCCGCTCCCCCGCCCTCGGCCCGGTCTTCCTCACTGCCGGGCTCTTCGGGGTCAGCGTGCTCGGCGCGCAGGCTCCGCTGTCGACGTTCGCGCGCACGGACCCGTCGACCTACGGCTACGGCCTCGGCACGAGCGGATTCGCGACGTCGCTCATCATCGGCGTCTACCTCATCGCGATGATCACCGGCGCCCTGCTCTATCCGCTCATCGCGCGGCGGACCGCACCGCGACTCACCCTCATCGGCGCCGCGATCCTCGTCGGCGTCGGGTTCCTGCTCTTCCTGCCGTTCCACGCCAGCTACGCCGAGGTCATCGTGAACATGGTGATCGTCGGCCTCGGCTCCGGCGCGCTCGTGGCGGCGCTGCCGGCGGCTGCGGCATCCGCTGCGCCGGCGACCCAGACAGGCGTCGCCACCGGGCTGACGAACTCGGTGAAGACCGTCGGCGGTGCGATCGCCTCGTGCGTCTTCGGCATCGCACTGCTGCACGGGGCCACGGGCGCGGCAGCGGAGGGCACCGCGGGATCGTTCGCCGGCTACGTCACCGTGTGGCTCGTGTGCGGCCTCACCGCGTTCGCCTCGGCCGTGCTGCTGCTGTTCGTGCCGAAGGATGCCTTCAGCGATCGCGCCGTCGCGGCCGCCGAGACTCAGCCGGCCGCGCGCTGAAGCGGACGTCGTGCGGCGGGGTCAGTCGCCCAGACGGTTGCGCGAGCGCATGGCGCGCTCGGCCTCGCGCTTGTCCTCGCGCTCACGGATGGTCTGGCGCTTCTCGTACTCGCGCTTGCCCTTGGCGACCGCGATCTCGACCTTCGCCCGGCCGTCCGAGAAGTACAGCTTGAGCGGGACGAGCGTGTAGCCGCCCGCGGAGATCGCGTGCGACAGCTTCACGATCTCGTCCTTGTGCAGCAGCAGCTTGCGCGTGCGCTTGGCCGCGTGATTGGTCCAGTGGCCCTGCGAGTACTCCGGGATGTTCACCGCGTCGAGGAACGCCTCGCCCCCGTCGATGTACGCGTAGCCGTCGCTGAGGTTCGCGCGCCCCTGGCGGAGCGACTTTACCTCGGTCCCGGTCAGGACGAGACCGGCCTCGTACGTCTTCTCGATGCTGTACTCGTGGCGCGCGCGACGATTGGTCGCGACGACCTTCTCACCGCGTTCCCTGGGCATGACGTACTCCTCGTTCGATGCCGGCGGGCGCACGGCAGCCCATCAGCATACCCGAGTCGGGGCTCAGGCGCGCAGCCAGCGGCGGATCGCGAAGCCCGCGGAGATCGCGGACAGTGCGACGCCGATCACGATCACGATGGGGATGACGTACGCGACGTCGCCCATTCCCACCCACGTGGCCACGAAGTCGATGCGCGACCGCAGGTAGCCGTTGACGCCGAACTGCACGCCCGCCCACACGGCGACGCCCGCGAGGACCGAGCCGATGAGGGCGGCGAACACCCCCTCGAGGATGAACGGGGTCTGGATGAACCGGTTGGATGCCCCGACGAGGCGCATGATGCCGAGCTCCCGCCGTCGGGCGAAGGCGGAGAGGCGGATCGTCGTGGCGATCAGCAGGACCGCGGCGATCAGCATCAGGCCGGCGATGCCGACGGCGATGTAGGTCGCGACCGTCAGCGCGGAGAAGAGCGGCTGCAGCAGCTGCATCTGGTCCTGAACGCCTTGGATGCCCTTCTTGCCCGCGAACGCCTCTGTGATCACCTCGGAGTTCTCCGGATCGACGAGGTTGATGTAGAAGCTCGCGCCGAACTGCGACGGCGAGAGGATGTCCTTGTAGTCGTTGCCGAGCAGCGTGAGCGCGTTCTTGTACGCCTGTTCCGGCGTCTCATACCGGACGTTGCGAATGAGCGGCTTCAGCGCCGACCCGTTCAGCCGGTCCTTGACCGACTGGATCTGGGCATCCGTCGCGGCACCGCCGTCGCAGGTCGCCTGACGCGCGCCGTCGACGCACATCGACACCTGCACCTGGGCCCGATCGGTCCAGAAGTCCCGCATCTTGCCGATCTGCGCCTGCATGAGGATCGCGGCGCCGACGAAGGTCAGCGACACGAACGTGACCAGCACGATCGAGATCACCATCGACGCGTTCCGACGGAGCCCGGACAGGGCCTCCGACAGGATCAGTCCCACCCTCATCGCGTCGGGCCCACTTCGTCGTTAGAGTCGTCGAGGCCCAGGCGATCGGCCAGGCCGAGCTCATCGAGGTCCACCTCCACGATGTCGAGCGAAGCGGTCCGCGGACGCGCGGGCTCGGAGGCATCGGCGCCGTCAGGTGCCGGGGCGGCGGCGGATGCCGCATCCTCTGTCGGCCCAGCCTGCGCGAGCGCAGCGGCGGCCTGGGCGGCGGCGAGGTCCTGCGCCTCCACCGTCTGCCGCGCGAGCTCGGGCTCGGCCGCCTGCTCGGCGGCTGCCACCGCGGCATCCACGACTTCCGGCTCGACGGCACCGGTCTCGACGATCTCGCGGTGCAGCTCGAGCACGGCGGTGAGAGCGGCGACGGACGCGGCGCCCCGCTCGGTCTCGGGCGCGAGCTTCGGGATGGCGGACGTGTCGCCGTATCCGCCGTGGCGCTCGTCGCGCACCAGCTCGCCCTCGTGCAGCTCGATGACGCGTCGCTGCATCTGGTCGACGAAGCCCGCCTCGTGCGTCGCCATGACGACCGTCGTGCCTCCCGCGTTGATGCGCGCGAGCAGCTGCATGATGTCGACCGAGGTCGCGGGGTCGAGGTTGCCGGTCGGCTCGTCGGCCAGCAGGACCTGGGGGCGGTTGACGAGGGCGCGGGCGATCGCGACGCGCTGCTGCTCGCCACCGGACAGCTCGTGCGGGAGCCGCTTCCCCTTGCCTTCCAGCCCGACGAGGGCGAGGGCCTCGGGGACGGCCTGCTGGATGAACGCGCGGGACGCTCCGATGACCTGCAGGGCGAACGCGACGTTCTGCGACACGGTCTTCGTCGGCAGCAGCCGGAAGTCCTGGAACACGGCGCCGATGTGGCGGCGGAAGTAGGGCACCTTGCGGCTGGAGAGCGTGCGCAGGTCGCGCCCGAGCACCACGACCCGCCCCTCGCTGGGCGTGTCCTCGCGGAGGATCATGCGCAGGCACGACGACTTCCCCGACCCGGAAGGGCCGACGAGGAAGACGAACTCCCCGCGCAGCACCTCGTAGTCCACGTTCATCAGCGCGGGTTTGGAGGTGCCCCGATACCGTTTGGTGACGTTCTCGAACCGGATCATGGCTGTGTCAGCCTAAGCGCGGGGCCGTTCAGCGCTTCGAGCGACACCCGCTCATTCGCGAAAGTTCACGAAACCGCGAACCGCGGGAGGAATCGGGCGTCAGTCCTCGTCGCGGCGCTTGCGCCAGCGGATGCCCGCGGCGATGAAGCCGTCGATGTCGCCATCGAAGACCGGTGCAGGGTTGCCCACCTCGTAGCCGGTGCGGAGGTCCTTGACGAGCTGCTGCCCGTAGAGGAAGTAGGAGCGCATCTGGTCACCCCAGCTCGCGGTGATGACACCGGCGAGCTCCTTCTTCTTGGCCGCCTCCTCTTCGCGCTGCAGCAGCATGAGTCGCGTCTGGAGGACGCGCATGGCGGCGGCGCGGTTCTGGATCTGCGACTTCTCGTTCTGCATCGACACCACGATGCCGGTCGGGATGTGGGTGATCCGCACGGCGGAGTCGGTCGTGTTGACGGACTGGCCGCCGGGACCGGACGAACGGAACACATCGACGCGGATGTCGCCTTCCGGGACCTCCACCGCCTGGGCCTCCTCCATGACGGGGATGACCTCGACGGCGGCGAAGCTCGTCTGCCGCTTGTCTGCCGAGCCGAAGGGGCTGATGCGCGCCAGGCGGTGCGTGCCCGCCTCGACCGAGAGCGTGCCGTACGCATACGGCGCGTCGACCTCGAAGGTCGCAGACTTGATGCCGGCGCCCTCCGCGTAGGAGGTGTCCATCACCTTGACGGGGTACTTGTGGCGCTCGGCCCAGCGCAGGTACATGCGCAGCAGCATCTCTGCGAAGTCGGTGGCGTCGTCGCCCCCGGCGCCCGAGCGGATCGTGACGACGGCGGAGCGCTCGTCGTACTCGCCGTCGAGGAGCGTCTGCACCTCGAGCTGGCCGACGATGTCCTCCAGCTCGGCGAGCTCGTGCCGTGCCTCTTCGGCGGAGTCCTCGTCGTCCATCTCGTTGGCGAGCTCGACGAGCACCTCGAGGTCATCGAGCCGCTGCTCGATGTCGGTGATGCGCTTGAGCTCGGACTGGCGGTGGCTCAGCGCGCTCGTGACCTTCTGCGCCTGCTCGACGTCGTCCCACAGATCGGGGGCGCCGGCCTTCTCGCTGAGCTCGGCGATGTCGGCCTGGAGCCGCGGAACGTCGACCACCGCCTGGATGTCGGCGAAGGTGGATCGCAGGGCCTGGATGTCGGCAGACAGATCGAATTCGAGCATGACACTCCAGACTAACGTGGAAGGGTGACCGACGACTCCGCGCCCGTCCGCGTGGGAACGGTCCTCCTGCGATTCGGCCCGATGATCTATGGCCCGACGGTGCTGTTCTCGCTCGGCGAGGGCGCCGTCATCCCCCTCATCCCGGTGATCGCCTCGCAGCTCGGCGCGAACCTGGCCCTCGCCGCCCTCGTGACGTCGGCGCTCGTGGTCGGGCAGCTGTGCGGCAACATCCCCGCGGGCTGGGCGGTCGCCCGCTTCGGCGAGCGCTACGCCATGGCCGCCGGCGGCATCGTCGCGATCGTGAGCGGCGTGGCGCTGCTGTTCGCGCCGAACCTCGCGACGCTCACGATCGCCGTGTTCGTGCTGGGCTTCTGCGCGGCCGTGTTCGGCCTGGCGCGGCACTCCTTCATGACGACGCGGGTTCCGTTGACGTTCCGCGCTCGGTCCCTCTCACTCCTCGGTGGATCGTTCCGTCTCGGGACGTTCGTGGGGCCGTTCATCGCCGCGGGGCTCCTGGCGATCTTCGGCGACGAGCACTCCGCGATCTGGTTCGCGCTCGCGTGCCTCGTGGGCGTCGTGCTGCTCGTCCTTCTCGGACCGGACCCCGAGAAGCGGGTGGCGACCGCGCTGGCGGGCACCCCCGCGGACTCCCGTGCGACGGATGTGGCAGATGACTCCGGCGAGGTCGTGACCGGGTCGATCCCGACGAGCGAGCGGGTGGGGGTGTTCCGGACGATGTGGCAGCACCGCGGCGTGCTGTCGCGGCTCGGGCTCGCCGCGGCATCTCTCTCCGCACAGCGCTCCGCGAGGCAGGTGGTGCTGCCGCTGTGGGGCGTGTCGATCGGGCTGGACGCGCAGACGATCGCGCTCGTGGTGGGAGTCTCGGGCGCGATCGACTTCGCCCTGTTCTATGCGAGCGGGCAGGTGATGGACCGCTTCGGCCGGCTGTGGGCGGCGCTGCCCGCGATGCTGCTGATGGGCGCCGGGTTCCTCGCGCTGTCGTTCACCCACGACCTGCCGACGGCGGCGATGTGGTTCGCGATGTTCGGGGCGGTGCTGGGCGTCGGCAACGGCCTGTCCAGCGGCATCCTCCTGACCCTCGGCGCCGACGTTGCCCCACGAGCCGACCCCGCGCCGTTCCTCGGATCGTGGCGCACGCTCACGGATGGCGGCGGGGCGATCGCACCGCTGATCGTCACCGGCGTCACGGCGCTGCTGTCACTCTCCGCCGCGACCGGCGTCGTCGGAGTCATCGGTCTGCTCGGCGCCGTCGCCTTCGTCCGCTGGGTGCCGCGCTTCGTCCCGCGGCGCTGAATTCCGGATGCCTCAGCTCACGCGGAGACCTCCGGCCGGAAGCGCATCGCGACCGCGCCGGAGCGGAACTCCCGACGCTCCACCAGCTCGAGACGGATGCGTTCGCGGAGGCCCGCGAGCAGTGTCGGCCCGTGCCCGGCGAGGACCGGGTGCACGACGAACTCGTACTCATCGATGAGGTCGAGATCCGCGAGCGCCAGGGGCAGCGTCACACCGCCCACCGCCAGGTCGTCACCCGGCTGCTCCCTGAGCCGCTGGACCGCCGCGCCCAGATCGCCCCGGATCAGCTCGGCGTTCCAATCCACCTCGCGCAGCGTGCCCGACACGACGTACTTCTTCTTCGCATCGATGGCCTCGGCGAACGGAGTCTCCCACTCGCGCATCCAGTCGGGCCACCGCCCCGAGTCGGGCCTCCGCCACGCGGACTCCATCATCTCGTAGGTCACGCGGCCGTAGATGAGGGCATCCGCCCGTTCCATCTTCTCGGTCCAGAACTGCATCAGCTCTTCATCCGGCGCGACCCCCGCCTCATGATGGACGCACCCGTCGAGCGTGACGTTGATCGAGTATCGAAGTGTTCTCATCCGTCGCTCCTCGCCGATGGCCGGCACCGCTGCTCGGCTCGCGATTCAGACTACGACGGGGCCGCGACACCGCTCCAAGAGCCCCGTCGTGCCTCACCGCAGGGCGGTCCGGCTCGTCGCTGTCGCGGTGAGCTCGACGCCCTCGGGGACGAAGAGGGTCAGCACCGGCGGATGCCACGTCCCGCCCACCGTCACCCTGGCCGACCGCCCGTCCGGGGTGTCCGCTGAAACGAGCACGGCGCCCTCCGCCACGTCATCCACCAGTCCGCGGGCCTGACTCCGGACGCCTTGCGAGGTGAGTGTCGCGCGTACCTCCCCGCCGTGCAGATCCAGTGCGAATCCGTCCGCGGCGGCGAGGGCCGCGGCATCCGCTACCGCATCCAGGCGCTTCTGCTCCAGGTAGAGGGACGTGGCATCCACACAGATGAGCACCGCGACCAAGGCGAGCACCGCGTACCCGATCGTCAGGAGCATCACGCTCCCGTCTTCATCCTCTCGATGTCGTAGTCTCGCGCGCCTCATCCGGCACCCCAGTACCGTGATATCCGCTGCGCTGCCGAGGCCGCGACATCCACGCGCGCGAGCCGATCCAGGCCCAGTACTGGCGGGACGAGCGGCAGGCCGACGCGCGTGCGCACGGTGACCACCAGTGTCGCTCCCGCGCTCGGACACGCGACGCCCGCAGGACGGCACCGGAACGCCACCTCGACCTCCTTCGCGTCGAGACCGTACTCGTCGACGACGTCGCGCAGCACCTCGTCCGCCCGCGCACGTGCCGTTTCGATGTCGGGCGCGAGGGACACCGCGCGCGCGATGTGCCGCGCTCCCGCCTCCACCCCCATCGTCTGTCCCTGGATGAGGCCGAGGGTCACGACCAGATAGACGACGGGGACCAGCAGCACGAGGCCCATGAGGATGAATTCGAGCGCCGCAGATCCGGCCTCGTCGTCAATCCAGAGTCTCCACCGGCGCACGGGCGGTCACCTCCCACGCGTTCGGCGCACCGAGCAGCCCGATCAGAGGCAAGGTCGCGTGCACGGTCACTTCAATCGACTGGTGCTCGCGGGGCCCGACCACCCTGGCCCGGACATCCGATGCGTAGTCGGAACCGATCGCGCGCGTGATGATCTCGCGCGTCCGAACGATCCCCTCCGCGGCGCCCGTATCCGCCAACGCACCGTGATACGCGCCCTCGACCGCGGCGTCATGCACGACGTTCCGCACATAGATCGCCAGGCCCAGCTGCAGGACTCCGAGCGTCAAGAGGGTCAGCAGCGCGCCGACCAGCACGAACTCGACGGGACTCGACCCGGTTTCCTCCGCGAGCAGACGACGTAGTCGGCTCGCCACGGCTAGAGTCCGGATACGCGGGCGATGGCCTGCTGGAACAGGTCCGAGAGAGCCGGTCCGGCGAGCGCCCAGATCAGGACGACGAGCCCCGCCGTCATCAGCGTGATCAGCACCCATCCGGGCACATCCCCGCGTTCGTCCGCGTGTATCCCTCCGATGGTCGAACGCAGGCTGCGCATCGCACGACGGAACATGGTCATGTCGTCTCCTTTCGATGGGGCGGGTCACCCGATGCCCAGCCGCAGCATGAAGACACCGGGGAACACCGCGAACAGGACGGACAGCGGGAGGATGAGGAAGACAAGCGGCAGGAGCATCAGGATCTCCTTACGGCCCGCCCCCTCGATCAGGATGCGCTTCGCGTCCTCACGGGCATCGCCGGCCTGCGCCTGCAGCACCAGCGCGAGTGGAGCACCACGATCCAGCGCGGCGACGATGTGGTCGACGGACCGCGACAGGGCAGGCAGCTGAACGCGGCGCGAGAGGTCGGTGAGCGCATCTCCGAGCGACGACCCGGTGCCGACGGCGAGGACCACCGCGCGGATCTCGGCGGTCAGCTCACCCGCCCCGACACCGGCGACCCGTCGGAGCGCGTCGAGGATGCCCTCCCCCGCGGAAAGGCAGAGCGCGAGGAACTCGAGCACCGTCGGCAGCTCCTCCGCGATCCGGGCGACCCGCGCCTTGGCGGCACGGGTGAGCAGGAGGTCCGCCGCGAGCGTGGCGGCCGCAGCAGTCACGATGGGCAGTCCTGTGGCGGGAGCGGAGAAGCGACCGGCCAGGGCGAGCCCGATGAGCGCGACGCCCCCGATGCCGAGACCGATGAGCGCCCACGCGAGCTGCCTGCCACGGAAGGCCGCGACGTCACCCGGTCGACCCGCCTGCCGGAGCCGCACACTCACCGATTCGGAACCGCCGATCGCGTTTCCGATCCGCGCCTGGACGGCATCCCACAGCGCCCGGGGGTCGCGCAGAGCGCCCCCGACGGGTGAGAGCCCCACCGGATCCGCGATGTCGCGGATGTACGGCATGATCCGGCGCTCCAGGCTCGGCGCGCCCCAGCGCGGGACGACCGCCAGCACGAGGCACACCCCGACGCCGAACGCGCCGCCCAGGAGCACCGCGAGCGCGACATCGGCGGGTTGCACGGCGATCACCCGAACCACCGCCGCGGTTCCGGCAGCCGGCCGATCCGCACCATGATGCGGTAGGCGACGAATGAGACGATCGCGCCGACGACCACGAGCGCGACGCCCTCCGGACTGTTGTAGGCCTTCGCGCCCTCCGGGCGCATCGCGAGGAGTGCCAGGATCGCCCACGGCGCGACGACTCCGAGCACCGCCGCGCCGCGGATCCACGACTGCCGAGCCTCGACCTCTGCCCGGAGGGTGGTGTCGGCACGGACGGAGGCGGCGAGCGCGCGGAGCACGGGCACGAGTTCGGTGCCACCCACCTGGCGCGCCATCCGCAGTGTCTCCAGAATGCGATCCGCGATGGGATCGGCAAGCACGGCCTTCACCCTGTTCACGCTCGAGTCGAAGTGACCGGATGCCGCGACATCCCGCGCGAAGCCGACGAAGGCCGGTCGCAGCGTCGCCGGAGCCGACACAGCGAGCGATGTCACCGCATCGGGCAGCGACATGCCGGCCCGCACGGAAGCGATCAGCAAGTCGCAGACGTCCGGCCACAGCCCGCGGCGCGAGCGCAGGAGACGATGTCGTCGGGCGCGCAACCAGAGGATCGGCGCACCAGCACCCGCGATGCCACCCAGGAGCGCGAGCACGGGCACCGGAATGAACAGCCAGGCGGCAGACGCAGCCACGGCCGCCGCGGGCGTGGTCACGAGAGCGAGCACCCGTGTGGGCACGTGGGCGTACCCCGCCGTGTCGAGCAGGCGACGGCCGATGGCCGATTCCTCGGCCGGCGTCGCGGTGACTCGTCGCGGCCACACCCACGGCGACACGACGAGCAGGATGCCGGCAGCGAGCGTCGCCCCCAGAACGTAGGTCACCCGCGTCCCCCCGTGTACACCGTGCGCGCTTCGACCGTTCCGTCGACGACGCGCCCGGTCGGCGCGATGATCTCCGCGACGCGGCGGCGCCCTGACCCATCCCGCATGCAGTGGGCGACCAGGTGAACGGATGAGGCGACCGCGGGCCGCACGAATTGCCCGTCGATGTTCCGGCCTGCCAGCAACGGCAGTGCCGACAGCTTGTCCAGCGCCTCCCGTGCCGAGTTGGCGTGGATGGTGGCCGCACCGGGCACGCCCGTGTTCAACGCGAGGAGCAGATCGAGTGCCTCGGCATCGCGCACCTCGCCGACGACGAGCCGGTCCGGACGCATGCGGAGCGCCTCCTTCACCAGACGCCGCAGCGTGACTTCCCCTGTCCCCTCCAGACTCGGCTGCCGACCCTGGAGCGCGACCAGGTCTGGCGCGTCCACCGCGAGCTCGAACGTCTCCTCCACGGTGACGATCCGGTGCTCCGCGGGGCATGCGGCGATGAGAGCGCCCAAGAGCGTGGTCTTGCCGGCGTGGGTCGGCCCGGACACGAGGATGCTCGCACCCGCGGCGATCGCATCACGGAGGAGGTCCGCGCCCTCCTGGTCCAGCGAGCCGGCAGCGACCAGACCATCGAGATCGCGGTAGCCGGGCAGGAACTTGCGCACGTTCACCGACCACTCCTGGCGGGTGATGTCCGGGATCACGACGTGCAGACGGGAGCCGTCCGGGAGCGACGCGTCCACGAACGGCTGGCTCAGGTCGACGCGACGGCCGCTCGCATGCAGCATCCGCTCGACGAGATCGCGGACCGCGCTGTGGCTCAGCGCGATCGGTACCCGCTCGGGCACACCCGCACGAGCGACGAACACCCGGTCGGGCGCGTTGATCCAGAGCTCCTCCACCGTCGGGTCGTCGAGATACGCCTGCAGGGGGCCGTACCCCGCGACGGATGCCACGATCTCGCGAACGCACGCACTCTCGTCGTCGACCAGCTCGAGGCCTCGTGCCAGCGCGTAGTCGTTGTGACGACGGACCTCCTCCTGCGCGATGCGCGCGGCGATGCCCGGCTCGTGCGCCGGGTCTCTCTGCTCGGCGCGCAACCGCTCACGCACCTGCTCCGCGATCCTGAGGACAGGGGCGTCGAGAGCGGCGGAAAGCATCCGAGCATCCTCGCAAGGATCCAACGACCGGCCGGAGAGTTATCCACAAATGCCCAGATGCACACGCATTTAAGCACGGCCCGATCAGACCGACATCGCTCTCCTACCGCGGCGCTGACAGCCCCAGTACAGGGTAGAAGAGGCTGAACGCGTCGGTGAGCGAATCGTGCACGTTCGCACCCACGTGTCCGACGCCGGGGATCACCGTGTAGGTGACCTTCATCCCGGCCGCCTTGGCCGCCGCTGAAACCTGCGACGCCTCGCCCTGGAACTTGGGGTCGAGCTGTCCGGCGCTGAAGAACGCCGTGACGCCGTCGTACGCGCCCCGCGGCGCCGCCTGCATGATCGCGATCGGCTTCGCCGCGTCGAACGCCGCCGCGCTGCCGCCGTAGATCGTGTCCGTCACGCTCTGCGGATCCTCAGAGCCCGGATAGATCTCCCCCGAGATGTCGATCAGGTTCTTGAAGACGTTCGGCTCCTGCGCGACGTACTTCACGGCGCAGCCTCCGCCGTTCGAGTAGCCGGCGATGATCCAGTAGCGCGGATCGTCGATGATGTTCAGGTTCTTGCGGGCCCAGTTCACGACATCCGTCTTGATGTAGGTCTCGGCATTCCCGTACGCCTTCGAGTCGGCGCAGGCAGGGTCGGTGTCGCTGCTGCCGAGCTGATCGGCCACGATGATGATCGGCGCCAGCCCCTCGTGCTGCGCGGCGAACTCGTCGGCCACGCCGCTCACATACGTCGGGTCGGGCGATCCCGGCTGGCCCATCATCATGATCATCAGCGGCAGTGGCGGCGCGCTCGACACCAGCGCCGCCGGCGGCAGGTAGATGCCGGCATCGCGCGCCGGGAACCCCGAGACCAGACCCGCGATGGGCTGCGATCCGGTCTTACCCTGCTTCGGCATGTCCGCGGGCGGCTTCCACGTCTCGTAGATCGGGCGCTCGGGGGCACTGTTGCCGCGGTGCGGCGTCGGCTTGACGATGGGGTGCCCGGCCACGATGCCGACGAGGTCCCCGACGGTGTCGTTGAGCCCGTAGGCGGCGTTGATCCCGATCGTGCCGGCGATGGCGAAGATCGGGATGCCGACGACGGCGATCACCTTCCGCCACCACCGCGACCGCCAGAGGTTGACCACGGCGAGCCCGATCGCCCCGAGGGTCGCCATGCCCCACCACAGGACGGCGATCAGCAGAGGGTCTCCGAGTCCGCCGGTGACCTTCCCCCATACGAAGACGCCGAGCCCGGCGAAGGCGCCGACGACGATCCCGAGGACGGCGGTGACGACCCATACAACCGAGGGCTTGCGGACCAGGAGATAGAGCGCGAACGCTATCGCGAGCAGGTAGCAGATCCCGGGCACCGGCCCCGCGATGATGGGCAGGTCGAGGATGGCGTCCATGCGGGCTCCCGGGCCGAGGGTCGCCGTCGCGACCGAATCCTCAGATCGTACTCATCACCTCTCAGCGAAGTCTGGAAGATCGAGGAGCGCCGCGCCCGATCCGGGGGGTCGTCCCCACAGCGGTCGCACAGGTCCCTCACTAGACTGAGGACACCAGCGGGAGTGGTGAAATCGGCAGACACGCAGGATTTAGGTTCCTGTGCCCTCGGGCGTGTGGGTTCAAGTCCCACCTTCCGCACGGCGCGCCGATACCACCTCTCGCGCTCCGACCTGCCGACCGCCTCACGACGGGAACTCCGTGCACTCCGCAGCCCTCATCCCCTGGCTCAACCCCGAGACGCTGATCCAGCATGCCGGCCCGTGGGCGCTGCTTCTCGTGTGCTTCATCGTGTTCGCCGAGACGGGTCTCCTGGTAGGGTTCCTCCTCCCCGGCGACACCCTGCTGGTGATCTCCGGGCTCCTCTCGCACTCCACGGCGACCGCGCCCAATGGAGTCTTCGGCATCAACGTATGGATCGTCGCACTGCTGATCGCGGTCGCGGCCTTCCTCGGCGGCGAGGTCGGCTACTTCATCGGCCACAAGGCGGGGCCCGCGATCTTCGAACGCAAAGAGTCGGGTCTTTTCAGTCGGAAGAACGTCGAGCGCACGAACGGGTTCTTCGAACGCTACGGCGGCATGACGGTCATCCTCGCCCGATTCGTGCCGATCGTCCGCACGTTCGCGCCCGTCGCCGCCGGTGTCGGCCATATGCCATGGCGTCGATATTCCCTTTACAACCTCATCGGCGCGCTGCTGTGGGGGTTCGGCCTGACGATGCTCGGTTACGCGATCGGGTTCGTGCCGTTGATCCGCAACATCGTCACTCGCTACATCGACGTCATCCTCATCGGGGTCGTGGTTCTGACGATCGCCGTGACCGCCTTCCACTACCTCCGCGAGCGGGCGAAGGCACGCAAGGAGCAGGCTACGGGAGAAGGATCGACGATCGATCCCGCGGCGTCGAGCGCCCTCGTGCTCGACCCCGAGGTCTTCGAGGGCGGGCACGCGCACGACGACCGGGGGGACGCCCCCACGTCGAAGCCGTAGCTCAGGACGCCTTCGCCGACTTCTTCTTCGGTGCGGCTTCCTTCTTCGTCGCAGGCGCCTTCTTGGCCGGCTTCTTCTCGCCCGGGTCGGAAGACCCGGTCCGCGCGGCACGGGAGCGCTCGACGCTCGCGCGGAGCGCCTCCATCAGGTCGATCACCTCGCCACCGCCCGCCTCGGCCTCGTCGTGCTCGCCGAAGGTCTGCGCGGTGTCGATCGCGTCGCCCTTCTCGAGCTTGGCGTCGATCAGGGTGCGCAGCTCCTCCTGGTAGTCGTCGGTGAACGCGGCCGGGTCGAAATCCGCCGCGAAGCTGTCGACGAGGGAGGCCGACAGCTCGAGCTCCTTCGCCGAGATCCGCACGGGCTCGTCGAGCGAGGGGAATGCGGCCTCGCGCACCTCGTCGGCCCAGCGCAGGGTCTGCAGCACCAGGACGTCGCCGTGCACGCGGAGGGCGGCGAGCCGTGTCTTCTGCCGGAGGGAGAACCGCACGATCGCCGTCCGATCGGTCTCCTCCAGCGTGCGCCGCAGGAGGACGTACGCCTTCGGAGACGCGGAGTCGGGCTCCAGGTAATACGCGTTGTCGAAGAGGATCGGATCGAGCTGATCACTCGGCACGAACTCCACCACGTCGATCTCGCGGCTGCGCTCCGCCGGGAGCGACTCGATGTCCTCCTTCGTGAGGACGACTGTGCGCTCGCCGTCGTCGTAGGCCCGGTCGATGTCGGCGTAGGGCACGACCTCTCCGTCGATCTCGCAGATGCGCTGATAGCGGATGCGGCCGCCGTCCTTGTTGTGCACCTGATGCAGCGAGACATCGTGATCCTCTGTCGCGGCATAGACCTTCACCGGGACGTTCACGAGTCCGAACGTCAATGCGCCCTTCCAGATGGCCCTCATCCCTCCAGTGAACACCAGGCGGACGACACCGAGCCACCCCATGGGAGAGGATGAGGCCATGGCGGGCGACGAGCAGCTGGTGCGCATCGGCGGTCGACGGCTGCGTCTGACGAATCTCGAGAAGGTCCTGTACCCCGAGACCGGCACCACCAAAGGGGAGGTGATCGACTACTACACCCGCATCGCCCCGTTGCTCATCCCCCACGTCGCCGGCCGTCCCGTGACCCGCAAACGCTGGCCGGAAGGGGTCGACGGCGAGCCGTTCTTCGCGAAGGACCTCGAACGCGGCGCCCCCTCGTGGGTGCACCGCATTCCCATCGACCACTCGACCGGCGCGAAGGACTATCCGCTCGTCGGCGACGTGCCGACCCTCGTGTATCTCGCCCAGGTCGCCAGCCTCGAGTTGCACGTGCCGCAGTGGCGGTTCACCCCTGAGGGCGGCAGGGGGAACCCGGACCGGATCGTGCTCGACCTCGACCCGGGCCCCGGCACCGGGCTGGCCGAATGCGCCCAGGTCGCCACCTGGGCACGCGAGATCCTCATGGGCATGGGGCTGGAGCCGTATCCCGTGACGAGCGGGAGCAAGGGCATCCACCTGTACGCGGGCCTGCCCGGATCGCAGACGAGCGACGAGGTCTCGTCCGTCGCCCGTGAGCTGGCGCGCGCCATCGAGGCCGATCATCCCGACCTCGTCGTCAGCCAGATGGCCAAGTCCGCCCGCCCGGGTCGCGTCTTCATCGACTGGAGCCAGAACAACGGGTCGAAGACGACGATCGCTCCGTATTCGCTCCGGGGACGGGCGCACCCGACCGTGGCGGCCCCACGCACGTGGGACGAACTCGACGACCCGGGACTGCGACATCTGCTCTTCGACCAGGTCCTGATGCGCGCCGAGGCCGTCGGAGACCCGATGGCGCCGCTCGGCTTCCGCGCGGGCGGACGGTTCGACGCGACCGGCCCGCTCTCGGCCTACATCGCCAAGCGCAGCGCCGAGCGGACACCCGAACCCGTGCCCGAGAATCCGCTCGCCGCCGCGACGAAGCCGGGAGACCGGCCGCGGTTCGTGATCCAGGAGCACCATGCGTCGCGCCTGCACTGGGACTTCCGCCTCGAGCACGACGGCGTCTTCGTGAGCTGGGCGGTGCCGCGCGGCGTGCCCGCGACGAGCGGACGCAACAACCTCGCCGTCATGACCGAGGACCATCCGCTCGAGTACGGCTCCTTCGAGGGGACCATCCCGCGCGGCGAATACGGTGGCGGGACGGTGACGATCTGGGATGACGGCCGGTACGACCTCGAGAAGTGGCGCGACGACGAGATCATCCTCACCGCGGAGGGACGCCCCGGCGGCCCGCTCGGGCGGGTCCGGCTGGCGTTGATCCGCACCGACGGCTCCGGCGAGAAGTCCACGTGGCTGCTGCATCGCATGAAGACGGATGCCGAGGGCCGGCCGCAGCCCGACGGAGAGGTCGTCGAGCCGTCCGTCCAGGCGGACGAGCCGTCCGCCTCGGCCGAGGACCCGATGTCGGCGAGAACCCCCCGCATCTCGGCGGAGCCGGCATCGGCCCGGCCCGTCAAGCCGATGCTGTCGACCTCGGCGACGCCGGGCATCGCGACGGAGTCCGCGCGGCGCTGGGGAGCCTGGGCGGAGGTCAAGTGGGACGGGATTCGCGCGATCGGCGTGTGGGACGGCTCCCGGCTGCGGCTCTTCGCCCGCAGCGGCACGGACGTGACCGCCCGCTACCCGGAGCTCACCGCGGAGGACCCCGGCCTGTCGGCGACGGCGGCGGTTCTCGACGGCGAGATCGTGGCGCTCGACACGCAAGGCCGGCCGAGCTTCACCCGCCTGCAGAATCGTATGCATCTCACCAAGCCCCGTGAGATCGCGGCCGAGTCGCAGCGCACGCCGGTCCGGTACCACCTGTTCGACGTCGTCGAGCTGGACGGGAAGGACGTCTCGTCCCTTCCACTCTCCCAGCGCCGAGAGCTCCTCGAGGACGTCGCCGCGACCGCCATCGCACCGATCGTCGTCCCCCCGGTCTTCGACGACGTCGGCGCCGCCCTGGCTGCGAGCCGCCGGTTTGGGCTCGAAGGCATCGTGGTGAAGAACCCCGGCTCCCCCTATCGACGCGGCATCCGCTCGGAGAGCTGGCTCAAGGTCAAGCTCACCCACACGCAGGAGGTCGTGATCGGCGGCATCCGCCCCGGACGAGGCGGGCGGAGGGGGTCCATCGGCTCACTCCTCGTCGGGATCCCCGGCCCGTCCGGGATCCAGTACGCGGGCAGGGTCGGGTCGGGTTTCAGCGAGTCGACGCTCGCGCGTCTGGATGCCGTGCTGACCCCGTTGCGATCGGACACGGATCCGTTCGTCGGCGTCCCCGCCGCGGACGCGTCCGACGCGCTCTGGGTCCTGCCGGAGCTCGTCGGCGAGGTCGAGTACGCCGAGCTCACCCCCGGCGGCATCCTGCGTCACGCGCGCTGGCGCGGCCTGCGGCCGGACAAATCCCCGCGCGACGTCCGCCGGGAGGAGTGAGCGCTCCGCTAGACGTGAGCGTCGTTCTCGACGTGACCGGACGGCTCGATCTGGAACGTCGAGTGCTCGACGTCGAAGTGCTGGGCGAGGCATCCCTGCAGCTGCGTGAGGATGCGGCCCGCGCCCCCGTCCCGCAGAGCGTTCTCGTCCACCACGACGTGAGCACTGAAGACGGGGGCTCCCCGCGTGAGCTGCCACACGTGCACGTCGTGCACGTCGCGCACACCCGCCGTGGACAGGATGTGATCACGGATCTCCTGCACGTGCATCCCCTTCGGTGCTCCCTCGCTCAGCACGGAGGCGACCTCGCGCAGCAGTCCGACGGCGCGGGGGACGATCATCGCGGCGATGAGAAGGGACGCGATCGCGTCGGCCGGCATCCAGCCCGTCACGAGGATGACGATCGCCGCGACGATGACGGCGGCCGACCCGATGAGATCGCCCATCACCTCGAGGTACGCGCCACGGACGTTGATGCTGCGCCGCTGGGCGGCGCTGAGCAGCCACATCGCGACCGCGTTCGCACACAGTCCGATGACCGCGACGATGAGCATCGCGCCGCCCGCGACCTCGAGCTCCCCCGGGTGGACGAGCCGCAGGATCGCCTCGACCGCCACCCACACGGACAGGACGATCAGGATGACGCCGTTGGCGAGCGCACCGAACACCTCCGCGCGCTGGTAGCCGAACGTGCGCCGATCGTTCGCCGGGCGCGCCGCTACGGCACTCGCGATGAGAGCGATGACGAGGGCCGCGGCATCCGTGAACATGTGCACCGCGTCCGCGAGCAGCGCGAGGGAGCCGGACAGCACGGCCCCGACGATCTGGACGACCATCACGGTCGACGTGATGCCGAGAGACAGCGCGAGCAGCCGACGGTTGTCGGACCCGCGCACTCCCGCGGCGTGATCGTGCATGAGGCCAGGGTAGGCCCCGCGAGCACACGCCCGGCGGGGACTCACCTACTCGGGAATGATCGTGATTCTCACGCTCATCCGCCGCCCGCAGCGGAACGGGTCAGAGACCGGCCAGCAGCGGCGCGAGCTCGCGGAAGGCCCGCGCGCGATGGGACGCGACGGACTTCTCCGCATCCGTCCACTCTCCGACCGTGCGCTCGGCGGTGGGGTCCTGACCGTCGGGGATGAAGATCGGGTCGTAGCCGAAGCCGCCCGCACCCCGCGCGCCGGGGGCGATCCGCCCGGGCCAGACGCCCTCGACGACGTGCTCGGAGCCGCCAGGGGTGACCATCGCGATCACCGACACGAAGTGCGCCCCGCGGTGCGGATCGGGGATGTCCGAGATCTGGTCGAGGAGAAGGTGGAGGTTGGCGACGGGATCCTTCGCATGGCCCGCCCAATAGGCGGAGAAGATCCCCGGCGATCCGCCCAGGACATCGACGCAGATCCCGGAGTCGTCTGCGAACGCCGTCCGCCCCGCGTGGGCCGCCGCCGCGCGCGCCTTGATGAGCGCGTTCTCGGCGAACGAGACCCCGTCCTCGACGGGTTCGGGCCCGTCGTAGCCGATCAGGACGAGGTCGGGCCGCGTCGCGGCCACGATCGCGCCGAACTCGGCCACCTTGTGCGGATTGTGGGTGGCCAGCACCAGCTCGCGCGCGGGCTGGCGGCGCTCAGGCACCGGTCGTGCCCTCGAGGGCCGCGGACTGGAGATCGCGCAGCTGCCCGCATCCGGCCACGCCGAGCGCGAGCAGGGCGTCGAGCTCCGACTTGTCGAACGGCGCGCCCTCGGCGGTCCCCTGCACCTCGACGAACAGGCCACGACCCGTGACCACGACGTTCATGTCGGTCTCGGCGCGTACGTCCTCGACGTACGCGAGGTCGAGCATGGGCTCACCGTCGATGATGCCGACCGACACCGCGGCGACCGAGTCGAAGAGGACCTTCGCCTTCTGCCCGATGAACTTCTTGCCGCGGCCCCACTCGATGGCGTCAGCGAGGGCGACATATGCGCCGGTGATGGCGGCCGTGCGGGTCCCGCCGTCGGCCTGCAGCACATCGCAGTCGATCACGATCGTGTTCTCGCCGAGGGCCTTCGTGTCGACGACGGCGCGCAGCGCGCGGCCGATCAGCCGGGAGATCTCGTGGGTGCGGCCGCCGATGCGTCCCTTCACCGATTCGCGGTCGTTGCGGTCGTTCGTCGCCCGCGGCAGCATGGCGTACTCGGCGGTCACCCAGCCCTTGCCCTTCCCCGTGAGCCAGCGCGGCACGCCGTTCGTGAACGACGCCGTGCAGAGCACCTTCGTGTTGCCGAAGCTGATGAGCGCCGAGCCCTCGGCCTGAGTGCTCCAGCCGCGTTCGATGGTGATGGGTCGCAGCTGATCGACGGCACGGCCGTCCGCACGGGTGATGTCGGTCATTTCTCTCCTCTGACGGGGTCTTGCACGACGGGGAGCCTCACCGAGGCAGGTCTATGGCGCCGGTCTGGACCAGGCGGACGTCGCGCACCTCACGGCCCATCAGGCGGTGCGCCAGCCGCACGAACTCATCGGCGGAGTCGCCGGTGGCCTCGTACACGTGCGACGCCACCGCGTCGGCCGGCGCGAGCAGGTCGCGGGACACCAGCTGGCGGTACACGTCCTTCGCCGTCTCCGTGTCGCTCGAGACGAGCGACACGTCGGGACCCATGACGTAGCTGATCGCCCCTTCGAGGAAGGGGTAGTGGGTGCAGCCCAGAACGAGCGTATCGACACCCGCGTGGCGGAGGGGGGCCAGATACTCCTCCGCGACCGCCAGCACCTCGGGCGTGTCGGTGACGCCGGCCTCCACGAACTCCACGAACCGCGGACACGCAGCCGCGAGCACGGTCAGGCTCTCGTTCACCCCGAGCATGTCCTGGTAGACACCGGAGCCGATCGTCCCCTCCGTGCCGATCACGCCGATCCGCCCGTTCCGTGTGGTCGAGTTCGCCGTCCGCACCGCGGGGCCGATCACCTCGACGACGGGGACGTCGTACCGCTCGCGGGCATCGCGCAGCACGGCGGCCGACGCGGTGTTGCACGCGATCACGAGCATCTTCACGCCCTCGTCGACGAGCGCGTCGAGGACCTCGATCGAGTAGCGCCGGACGTCGGCGATCGGCTTGGGTCCGTACGGCGAATGCGCCGTGTCACCGACATAGAGGACGGACTCGCGCGGCAGCAGCGCCGAAACCGCCCTGGCGACCGTCAGACCTCCCACGCCGGAGTCGAAGATGCCGATGGGCGCGTGGTTCACGGTGACCCAGCCTACCCGCGCACAGCCGGACCGATGGCGGTGACGGCGAGGTCGGGTCGTCCGGCCCGTCGGTAGAGTGGCGCTCATGACGGAGCACAGCACCGCACTCCACACCGACCGGTACGAGCTCACCATGCTGGAGGCGGCGCTCCGCGATGGAACGGCCGGGCGCCGGTGCGTCTTCGAACTGTTCGCGCGTCGACTGTCGGGCGGTCGCCGGTTCGGCGTGGTCGCGGGGACGGGTCGCCTCCTGACACTCATCCGCGACTTCCGTTTCGGGGAGAGCGAGCTGCGCTATCTGCGCGACGAGAAGGTCGTGGATGCGGCGACCGTCGCCTTCCTGGAGGACTACCGCTTCTCGGGCTCGATCACGGGGTACCGGGAGGGCGAGCTGTTCTTCCCGGGATCGCCCATCCTGACGGTGGAGGGGACGTTCGCCGAAGCCGTCATCCTGGAGACGCTCGCGCTCAGCGTGCTGAACCACGACTCGGCGGTCGCGACGGCTGCGGCGCGGATGTCGATCGCCGCGGGCGACCGACCCTTGGCCGAGATGGGTTCGCGTCGCGCGGGAGAGCAGTCGGCGGTTGCCGCCGCACGCGCGGCCTACGTGGTCGGGTTCGGCGCCACGAGCAATCTCGAGGCGGGCCGCGTATGGGGCATCCCGACCATGGGCACGGCCGCGCACGCGTTCACGCTCCTGCACGACACCGAAGAACAGGCGTTCCGCTCTCAGATCGAGGCGCTCGGCGTCGGCACGACGCTCCTCATCGACACGTACGACATCCCGCGCGGGGTCGAGACCGCCGTCCGCGTCGCGGGCCCGTCGCTGGGCGGTGTCCGGATCGACTCCGGCGACCTTCCGATCGTCGCCGCCGAGGTCCGCGCCCAGCTCGATGCGCTGGGCGCCACGTCCACGAGGATCACGGTCACCAGCGACCTCGACGAGTACGCGATCGCCGCGCTCGCCGCATCGCCGGTCGACGCCTACGGGGTCGGCACGTCGGTCGTGACCGGATCCGGCACCCCGACGGCCGGCATGGTGTACAAGCTCGTGGCCCGGCAATCCTCCGACGAGGGATGGGTCGCGGTCGCGAAGACGTCGACCGACAAGGCTTCGAAGGGCGGCCGCAAGTCCGCGTTCCGCACCCTCGACGGCGGCACGGCCACGAGCGAACTGATCGCCGTCGCCGACGGGTTCGAGCAGATCGCCACGGGCGCCCAGCATCCCGATGCCCGGCCTCTGCAGGTCCCTCTCGTCGTCGCGGGAGACATCGACACCGCCCACGAAGGGCCGGTCGGGGTATCGGCGGCGCGCGCGCACCACGCGCGCGTGCGGGAGGAGCTGCCCGTGCAGGCGCTCGCTCTCAGTCGTTCCGATCCGGCGATACCGACCGTCTACGCCGACGTGGCCTGATCAGCGCTGCAGGGACTCGTAGATCTCCTTGCAGGTCGGGCACACGGGGAACTTCTCCGGATCCCTACCCGGTGTCCATTTCTTCCCGCAGAGCGCGCGCACCGGCTTGCCGGTGATCGCGGACTCGAGGATCTTCTCCTTCTTGACGTAGTGGGAGAAGCGCTCATGATCGCCCGGTTCGATGTTCTCCTCGCGGACGAGCTCTTCGAGCTCTCGGTCGAGGGTGGCAAGACCCCCCGGGTCCGGGCTGTCGATCGGGGTGCTCATGGTGGCCCAGTCTAGCCGCGGACGACGTTCACGGGTCCGATGCGGCGGTCCGGATCGGCTCAGCCCGACTCGGCGAACTCCATCAGCCGACCGCCGCGTCGTTCGAAGGCGAGTGAGCCGACTGCGACGCCGACGAGCAGGACAGCGAGACCGATGGCGATCCCTCCCCACATGCCCAGCGCGGCATAGGAGATGTCGTGGGACATCGCGAGCCACGCCCACCACAGACTCGGGGCAGCGACCACGATCGCACCGAGAAGCACGACCGCCTGGGTGATCGGAGCCGACGAGCCGACGCGTTCGGGCTGCTGGAACGGGCTCTCTCCTGGCCGTGACACCGCGTACGGGGCCACGGCGGAGGAGATGCTCGACAGGCCGAGGCCGCCGAGGAACAGACTGGCGCAGACGCCGACCATGGCGGGCAGGAGGGCCCACCGTCCGTGCAGGGAGATGGCGAGCGGAATGCACACGGCCAAGACGGGGAGGCCGATCAACAGCATGGGGACGATGCGACCCAGCCGGTCGGCGACGCCGCGTGTGCCGCTCGCGATGTGCAGCCAGACGGCGGTGGAATCGTAGGCGAGATCGTTGTGCGGGAGCCATCCGAAGAACAGGGCGACGATCGGCACCGGAACCAGCACGACATAGGCGAAGGGCACGCCCGCGATGAGGAGGGGGACCATGGCCAACAGTGCGGCGATCGGCACGATGAGCAGGTTCATCAGGTAGCGCGGATCGCGCAGCCAGTAGACGAGACTGCGCGCGGCGACAGCACCACCGGCGTTCCCGGGGGCGACCGCGAACCATCCGAGGCCGCTGCGTTCGCGGCCCGACTCGGGCCGCTCGGTAGAGGTGAGGACACGCTGCACGATCCATGCCCACGCGGCTCCGAGGAGGGCCACCGACGCCACCGCGACGACGAGACTGAGCCACGCGGAGGCATCCCCCGCGGCCACACGCGCCGGCAGCGCCCATGCCGCGCCGAGCGGCGTGTCGGCCAGGATGTCGGCGGCCTGGGCGAGCTGCGACGGGACCCGTCCACCCCACTGCAGCGACGCGAGGAACAGGCCGACGGGAACGACGACCACCAGGATCGCGAGGATGAAGAGCCCCGTGAGCTCCCGTGATCGTCGTCCGCGGAGGAACATCGCGACCAGGGCCATGCAGACGCGGGCGAGCAGGCCGCAGGTCACCACGCCCAGGACGACCCCGACCGCGCTCGCGACCCACGGCACCTCGTGCGCCGTCCAGACGATCACCAGGCACACGCCCAACGCGACCAGGCCGAGGATGGGGACGCTCATCAGACCCGCGAGGGCGAGCAGCGACGCCAGCGACGCCGGACGGACGTCGAACAGGACGAACCGGCGGGGATCCAACGGGTCGACCGCGCCCGCGATCAGCGGGGCGGCGACGAAGCCGGCGGTGAGCGCTGAACCGGCGAGCACCGTGACGACGAACGCCACCTCCGTCGGCGCCGACCGCAGCGTGAGCAGACCCCAGCATCCCGCCCCCGTCGCGAGCGCGAGCAGGACGAACACGACCACCGTGCGAACGACGTGCGACGGATCTCCGCGCAGCGCGCCGACGAGCAGCGTCGCCCTCAGCCGGAGAATGTGTGCAGCCACTCCAGCCCCTCCACGTCGCTGAGACCGCCGGCGAGCTCGATGAACCGCTGCTCCAAGGTGAGCTCGCCGCGCACGTCGTCGACGGTGCCCTCGGCCAGGACCTGGCCCGCGACGATCACCGCGACGCGCGAGCACACTCGCTCGACCAGATCCATTCCGTGGCTGGACAGGATCACGGTGCCGCCGTGAGCGACGTAGGCCGAGAGGATCTCGAGGATCACCGAGCTCGAGACCGGATCGACCGCCTCGAACGGCTCGTCGAGGACCAGCAGCCGCGGCGAGTGGATCATCGCGCCCGCCAGCATCACCTTCTTGGTCATGCCGGCTGAGTAGTCCGACACCGGGCGCCCGAGCGCGTCCGCGAGGTCGAAGGCACGGGCCAGATCGGCGGCACGGCTCTCGACGACCGCGGAGTCGAGTCCGCGCAGGACGCCGCAGTAATAGAGCAGCTGACGGCCGGTGAGTCGGTCGAAGGTGCGCAGTCGATCGGGAAGGACTCCCATCAGCCGCTTGGCGTCTCGAGGACGTGAACCCGCATCGACGCCGTTGACGGAGATCTCACCGCGATCCGGCTGCAGGAGTCCCGCGATCATCGACAGCGTCGTGGTCTTCCCCGCGCCGTTCGGTCCGACGAGGCCGTAGAACGTACCCGCAGGAACCGTGAGATCGATGCCGTCGACCGCCCGCGTGTCACCGAAGGACTTCGTCACGCCACGCACCCGCAGGGCCGGGACGTCAGCGTCCACCACCACGGCCGGGCCGGGTGCGACGTCGGGAGCGACGAGCGCGGAATCCGGGTCGACGACGGCCTGGTCGTCTGCGCTCCCCTGAGCCTCCTCGACCGGGAGGACCTCGTCGTGCGCGACGTCGACGGGAGCCGCCTCGACACGGTCGACGACGGCCACCCCTGTGGCGACGTCCGTCTCCTCGACCTCGGCGCGCGGCTCTGCGGGTGACGACGTGCCGACGGATGTCGCGTCGGCTGTGTCGACGTCGACGGATGCGGGAGCGACGTTCTCGGCGTCCGCCGACGACGTCTGCACGGCGCCGCCGTCGGAGGGGACGGACGCCTCGCTCTTGCGGGCGGAGTCAGGGGTCACCGCCGGATCAACGGCGGGGGCGGGCAACGGCGGCATCGGGGGGACGACGACACCGTCGATCGCCGCGGGCGCGCCCGTCACATCGGCCGGGAGCGGAGGCGGCGGACCGGGCGCGACGGGACTCTTCGCCGAGGGAGCTGAGCGGGGCTTGCGCGGTCGTGGGGATGCGGAGGGCGGCTTCGGAGCGACGGGCTTCCGGGGAGCGCTCGACGACTTCGTCGTGGACGTCGCCGGGGCGACCTCGCCGGTCGACGATGTTTCCGACGTGGAAGGGGTCGCAGGCTTCCGCGGAGCCGCGGGCTTCCGCGCCTGCGTGCGAGGGGCGGGACGGGACGCCGGCTCTCCCCCGGCAGGTTCACTGGCAGCCGACGCTGCGTTCCGGGCCGGTGACGGCACGCTCGCGCGCGGGGCGCGAGGTGCACGAGGAGTGCGAGGAGTGCCGGCCGGCCGATCAGACGCCGTCGACGGCACTGCGTCGCCGTCGGTTCTGGCGGCCGCCGCCGACGACACCGCGCGGGGCGCGGTCCGCCCCGCCCCGGCGGCCTTCGGGCCACGCTCTCCGGCGGCATCGTCGTCACGCGGATCCTGCGGCACGGAGGGGGAGGCTGTCACCGGACCACGGTATCAAGCGCACCCGATCGTGACATCAGACTCGCGATGTACGGGCGATGCGGCGATATTGTTTGTTACGAAACAACAACGGAGGCGGCATCCTCTGCGGCTTCCCAGGCGGCTTGGTTAGCATGGAGGTCGGCACGACGGTGTGTCTCATCGGTGAACCGATGGTGAACACACGCACTTCAGGAGCAGACTTTGACTCTTCAGACCGTCATCCTCGCCGCGGGCATGGGCTCGCGGCTCGGCCGCAGCCTCCCCAAGCCTCTCACCGAACTGAGCGACGGGCGCAGCATCATGCAGCAGCAGCACGACAACATTCGCGCTGCATTCGGCGCCGATGTCCGCATCACCACGGTCGTGGGCTACCGCGCTGAGACGATCGTCGAGGCGTTCCCGGAGGTCGACTACGTCTACAACGACCGATACGACCAGACCAACACCTCCAAGAGCCTGCTTCGCGCACTTTCTGCGACCGGCCGAAACGGTGTTCTCTGGATGAACGGTGACGTCGTGTTCGACCCCCGCATCCTCGGCCGCGCCATCGAGATGATCGAGCGCGAGCAGTCGTTCGTGACGGTCAACACCGCGAAGGTGAGCGACGAAGAGGTGAAGTACACCACGACCCCGGATGGTCGCATCGACAAGCTGTCCAAGACCGTCGCCGGCGGCATCGGCGAGGCGGTCGGCATCAACTTCATCTCCACGCGCGACAAGAAGGCCTTCATGCGCCACCTTCAGCGTGTCGACGACCAGGACTACTTCGAGCGCGGCCTGGAGCTCGCTATCGCGGAGGACGGCATCGTCGTCCACCCTCTCGACATCTCCGACCTGTATGCCGTCGAGGTGGACTTCGCCGAGGATCTCGAGCGCGCGAACCTCTTCGTCTGACTTCGCGCCCTGCGCGGCGCTTTCTCGGCGGCGCCACATAGGATCGCCGTCATGGTCGACAAGGTGCACCGCATCCACTCGCTCCCCGACGGGGCGCCGTGGGCCGGCGGACTGCCTCCGGAGGGCTCCTCCGAGCATCCGCGCACCATTCGCGCGCTCGACCGGGTGCTCTCGATCCAGCGGCCCGTCGTGCTGGCTCATCTCCGCAGCATCCGTCTGCGCCACCCCGATGCGACGCCCGCAGAGATCGTCAGGATCCTGGAGCGGCGCTATCTGGCCGCCGTTACGACGGGTGGTGCCGCCGTGGGCGCCACGGCCGTCGTTCCCGGGATCGGCACCGGCATCACACTCGCCCTCAGTGGCATCGAGACCGTCGCGTTCGTCGAGGCGACGGCGCTGTTCGCCCAGTCCTTGGCCGAGGTTCACGGCATCCGGGTCGAGAATCCCGATCGAGCGCGCGCGCTCGTTCTGACGCTCATGCTCGGGAAGGAGGGCGTCGATCTGCTGTCGCAGCTCGCCGGCCAGGCCACCGGAAAAGGACCGTCGCGATCCGCGTACTGGGGGGAGCTGGTGACCACGGCACTCCCCCGCGCGGCGGTCGGACCCATCGTCGACCGACTGAAGAGCACCTTCATCAAGCACTTCGCCGTGTCGGGCGGCGCATCGTGGATCGGCAAGGCTCTGCCGTTCGGTGTCGGCGCCGCCGTCGGCGGCGTCGGGAACGGGATCCTGGGGAGGCGCGTGCTCGTGACCTCCCGCCGCGCGTTCGGTCTGGCGCCTCTCGATCTCCCGCGCGAACTGGAGCCGCGACCCGGTGCGACCAGGGTCGAGCATGCAGCGGGCCAGGGCATCCGACGCGCAGGCGACATGGTCCGCGGCTCGGCGACCGCCGCTGTCGGCGCCCTCGGTGCCGTCGGACGTCGTGCCGGCGGTGCGTTCGCGACGCGCCGCCGAATCGGCGCGTCCCCGGACGCGGACGGCGCGGACAGCCCGGGCGACTGACCGTCACGCCTCCTCCCCACCGATCTCGGCCCGCGCGCTCTCCCCAGGCCCGCGGGTCCGACGTCGACGACACCGCTCCAGAGTCGGATGCCGTGCCTAGCGTGGACCGCATGCTGCGCGCCATAGACCCCGTCGGTTCTCACCCGTACCGCGTGCCATGGCGCGTCGACCGCATTCATGGCACGCATCCTCTGGTCAGGAACTCCGACCACGACGCCCTCGAGCACGTGCGGATCTTCGTCGATGTGGGGCACCGAGTCAGGGAGACCCAGCATTGGGGACGCGTGGGCGCTGGTGAAGTCGTCGAACTGTGTCTGTGCGATCACGATCCCGCCGACACCATCGTGACGATGGCGTGGTTCAGGTCGGAGGATGGGGTGGAATACCTGTGGAGGTTCGTGCTGTGAGACCCCGCGGCCCACCCGCGCAGGAGAATGGACACATGGGAATCTTCGCGTCACGTCCGGAAGAGCCGTTCGAGTGGGCTGGACTGCCCGCGGAGCCGGCTGAGCCGGAATCCGCCGTCGATCGCCTCGACGGGGCGATGATCGAGGCAGGGGGGCTGGGGGGCGCAACGATCGAGTCGATCGTGGTGCCCATCGCCATGCCGATCGAGATCGTTGGAACGAACGACCCGGACGACTCGAGCGACGGCGACTGAGTCAGCGGCGGTCACCCGGCCCTTGGCGTCGGCGCAGTTCCCGGCGGAAGTCAGCCTCGGAGTAGGGCTTGATGTCATCGGGCAGATCGTTCGCGGTGAGCCCGCGTACGAAGCGCTCCGGCTCGATGTCCAACGCGGTCGCCAGCTGGATCATGACGTAAAGCGTGGGGTTGCCCTGGCCGCTCTCGATGCGCGCCAGGTGCGAGACGTCCATGTCGGCGCGTTCGGCCAGCAGCTTGCGACTCATCGTCGCCTGGTGGCGCAGGTCGCGCACGAGGTCGCCGATGTGCTCCGAGGCGCGCGAACGCGGTTCCTTCATGCATCCTGACTACTGGCGTCTGGACTGGAAGTGATACGGCTTTACACATGCGCTTGAATCCGGTACGCACATATGCGTTCATCGTCGAACGTCCGCTGCAAGCGCTTCCACGCGCACTCGACACGCGCGCGAGCCGACCAATAGCCTCAGGGGTATGGATAGCACACTGGCGTGTCTCGCGGCATGGATGCCGCGGCAGCGCTGGTACGCGTCGAAAGGCCGCACCCCCGCGCTGCGTCTCGCAGCGACCTGGGATATGCCGACGGCCGATGCCGATGCCGATGCCGATGCCGATGCGCGGGCGCGGACGCTCCTGGTCTGGGACGAGAGCTCGCTGCCTCCGGTTCTCTACCAGATCCCGGTGGTCGCCAGATCGACCGAAACCGTGGATGCGCCGATCGATCACATCATCGGCAGCCCGGAGCCGGGTACGACCCTCATCGACGGCCCGTTCGATCGCTCGTACACCGCGGCTCTGCTCCGGCTCGTCACAGAGGGAGGACGCGGGGTCGGCGCACATGCGCGAGCGACAGGAAGGCCCGCGGCGTACGCTCCGACGGTCGGCGACGATCTGCCCGCGAACGTTCTGGTGGGCGAGCAGTCCAACACCTCGATGATCTACCGCGCACCGAACGGTGGCTCGCCCGTCATCTGCAAGATCTACCGTCAGCTGCACGCCGGATCCAACCCGGACATCGAGCTCCAGACCGCCCTCGCCGAGGCAGGATCACCGTATGTGCCGCGCGCGGTCGGACACGTCGACGGCGAGTGGCCGGATGCCTCCGCTCACGCGACCGCATCCGGCTCGCTCGCGTTCGCGCAGGAGTTCCTGGACGGCGTCGACGATGCCTGGCGGGTCGCGTTGAGGGCCGCCGCGGCCGGCGAGGACTTCACCGAGCGGGCGTGGGCCCTCGGTGTCGCCACCGCCGACGTCCACGCATCTCTCGCGACGCTCTTTCCCGTCGCACCGACGACGTCGGCGGACCGCGCCGCGATTGCGGCGGGATGGCGCGGGCGGCTGAGTACCGCGATCGCGGAGATCCCAGGCCTCGGCGACCGGCGGTCTGCGATCGAAGCCGTCTACGATCGGGCGCTGACACACGACTGGCCGGATCAGCAGCGCATCCACGGCGACTTCCATCTCGGCCAGGTGATCCTGGCCCCCGACCGGGGCTGGGTGCTGCTCGATTTCGAGGGCGAACCGATGCGACCCATCGCGGAACGTGTGCGCCCCGACCTGGCGCTGCGCGATGTCGCCGGAATGCTGCGCTCGTTCGACTACGTGGCCGGATCAATCCGCCTCGATCAGCCGGACCGATCGCGAGAGTCGGTCCGGTCGTGGGCGCGCTCGGCACGCGTCGCCTTCCTCGGAGGGTTCGCGGAGGCGTCCGGCACCGACCTCGCAACCGTCGGTCCTCTGCTCGATGCGCTCGAGCTCGACAAGGCCGTCTACGAAGCGATCTACGAAGCCCGCAATCGCCCGACTTGGATCACCATTCCCCTGCGTGCGATCGCAAGGCTCTCCGACCCGACGCGGTGAAGGGAGCACACTCGCTCAGTCCTCCAGATCAGCGTCCTCGAGGTCGGACTCGTCCGACCCGTCTTCCACCGATTGCGCGTGCCAGCGCTCCCACTCCTTCATGAGTCGGTCGATCGCGGCGTGGAATCTCGCCGTCGCCGCACCAGGCGACGTGTCACCGAAGTAATGCCTGACCCAGTGCTCCAGCCTCTCCACCGAATCCGGGTCGGCGAGTACGCGATCGGTCTCGGCGACGACGGCGGATGCCGCAGCCGCATCGAGCCACTCGCAGTCGCTCAGGTAGCCGTTGAGATCCACATGGGCTGCGGGATCAGTGGGCCGCGTCACGAGAAGCGGCTTGTCGGCGGCCAACCGGTCGTACACCATCGCGGAGATGTCCACGATCGCGACATCCGCCGCTGCGAGTTGCCACCCCAGCTCGGGGCCGTCGTCGAAGACGTGGCGGGCCGCGGGGTCGGATGCGTTCGCTGCCGCGAGCGCGGCGATGATCCGCTGGTTCGCGGCGCCATAGGCCGGATCGACGACCCCGGATCGCGGATGCGGACGGTAGACGACCCGGTGTCGTCCCGTGCGCAGCAGTGCGGCCACCAGCGACTCGCCGTGGGTCGCCACGGACCCGTAGTGGGCGGACGGACGATCCCCCTCCCATGTGGGCGCGTAGAGCACCACGGTGCGCTCATCGGGGTCGTACGGGAGTGTTCCGGAGTAGTGGTCGGCCTGCGGCCGACCGATCCGAATGGTGCGCGCGTCGAGGTCGTAGTCCCACAGCACTCGCGACAGACGTTCGCGGGCCGCGTCTCCCGCGATGAACGCATAGTCATACGCCTTGTACTGATTGGTGGTCATGTACATCTTGTCGGACTCGCCGTGGTTGATGAACACGTGCCACCGCCGGCCGTAGCGGAACATCTGGAAATTACGCGTGTTCTGATTCACGTACAGCACCACGCGGATGTCCTGAGAGGCGATGAACCGTTCCAGGTCCCGGACGGTGGGGACGAACGCGACGGGCAGGGCGCCCTCGGCGAGGAGTGCTCGTGCACCGGAGGGCGAACGGCTGAGGACCACGACCGGCCACGTCTCGGCCAGCTCCGCGAGTGGCCGGTACCACTGTCGCATCTGGTACATGTTCACATCCCCGTCCGCGAAGTACACCGCGACGCGATAATGCTGGGGAGCGTGCTCGTCCTGGTCGCGCAGCCGCGCGCGGACGTCGCGGACCGCGCGACGCCGGGTCAATGCCTTGCGCAGCAGGCCCATCGCCTTCTGCGCATCGGACACGGCCACCATCCGTCCAGCCTACCGATCGCACCCGCATGACATGATCGACGGGTGCAGGACGAGGCAGACGGACACAGAGACGCCGAGGTCCCGGCCCCCGATGCCGGTGTCTCGTTCGTGATGCCCGTTCTCAACGAGGTCGCGTATCTGGAGCGCGCGATCGCGACCGTCCTCGCGCAGGACGTTCCCGGCCCCACGGAGCTGGTGCTCGCCCTGGGGCCGTCGACCGACGGCACGACCGAGCTGGCGCGCCGACTCGCTGCGAACGACCCGCGCATCGTGCTCGTCGACAACCCCGGCGCCGACATCCCCTTGGGCCTCAACCTCGCCATCTCCGCGAGCAGGCTGCCCACCGTGCTGCGCGTGGACGCGCACTCCGAACTCTCCCCCGGTTACGCACGCCGGGCGCTGTCCACCCTCGCGCGGACCCGCGCAGCGAATGTGGGGGGCGTCATGCGCGCCGACGGCCGGTCGCCGTTCCAGCGCGCAGTCGCGCGCGCGTACAACTCGCCGATCGGGCTGGGCGGCGGGGCGTATCACGGCGGCACGCAGGAGGGCCCCGCCGAATCCGCGTACCTCGGTGTGATGCGTCGCGACGTGCTCGAGGAGATCGGCCTCTTCGACGAGTCCATCCGCCGCGGCGAGGACTGGGAGCTCAACCTCCGGATCCGCCGCGCCGGCTATCGCGTGTGGTTCGATCCCGAGCTCGCGGTGACCTACTGGCCGCGCGAGAGCTGGACGAGGCTCGCCCGCCAGTTCCGCGCCACCGGCGCGTGGCGCGGAGAGCTCGTCCGTCGCTACGGCCGCCGCAACTCGGTCCGGTTCTTCGCGCCCCCTGCCCTCGTCGTCGTCATCGCCGCCGCCGTCCTGATCGCGGTACTGCAGGCGACGCACGTCCTGCACGGCTGGGGCGCCGCCGTCGCATCACTGGTCTACGTCCCGCTCGCCCTCTACGTGGTACTGGTGGTCGTCGTCGCCGCCGGCCGCGGCGGCGGTCGGGGATGGCGCGACAAGCTGTGGACGATGGCGGTCCTCCCGACGATGCACCTGTCGTGGGGGGCGGGGTTCCTGCGCGGGGTGCTCACGGGCGCCCACGACACCGTCGACACGTCGCGGCTCGGAGACCGCAACACCCCACTGCCCTGACGCGACGGCCGCTCAGCGCGCGACGAAGCCCTGGTCGAGGATGCGGGCCACCACGCGCTCGGCGGCGCGCCCGTCGTCGCGGGCGTTGAACTTGTCGCGCCACCGGGCATACTTCGCGGCGAACGAAGCGGGCTCGTGGTTGCGCAGCGCGGCGACGAGATCCGCTTGCGTGCGGACGACCGGCCCGGGAGCGTGCGCGACCAGATCGAAGTAGAACCCGCGCAGCTCCCCGCGATAGTGCTCCATGTCCGGCACGAGGAAGAACATCGGCTTGCCCGTGACCGAGAAGTCGAACATCACCGAAGAGTAGTCGGTGATCAGCGCGTCCGCAGCGAGGAACAGCTGCGCGGTGTCGGGGAACCCGGTGACGTCGATGACGCGGGCACCCGCGGCATCCGTCCCCGGAATGAGGGTCCGCGAATGGCCGCGGACGAGCACGACAGCGTCGACGTCGCGAGCCAGCTCCTCCGGATCCACGAAGTCGACCATCTGCTCCCGGTCGTCCCGCCATGTGGGTGCATAGAGCAGCACCCGCTCGTCGGCGCCGATGCCGAGGGCCGCGCGCGTGGCGGCACCGTCACCCATGACGAGCACGTCGTTGCGCGGGTAGCCCTCCACCCAGATCGGTCGGGTGAGGAAGGCGTACGCCTTGCGGAGGATGCCGGCGGCGTACGCATTCTGCGCGAGCAGCACGTTCCAGCGCCGCGCCTCGCGGACGACGGCGGCCGCGCGGCGGGGATCGAACCCCGGACGGTGCAGGGCCAGCCGCTTGAGCGGAGTGCCGTGCCAGGTCTGGACGACCTTCTGACCCGGGCGGCGCTCGAAACGCCGACGCAGCCAGTCGTTCACGACGAGGAGACGCGCAGCGCCCCGCGCGCGCCACCAGTCGGGGCTTCCCTCGACCACGGGAACAGCACCGTCGGGCACCTGGACGGAGAAGTCGACGACGCTCCAATAGCGGGTCACACCGGGAGCGCGGCGCGCGAGCTCGCGATCGATCGCGAGCGGGTTGTCGCTGGCGTTCCGCCCGTAGAAGCTCTCGAAGAAGACCGCATTCTCCAGCCCTCCCGGCCGGTTCGCGTAGCGGCGCTCCAGTGCCGCCTGACCCTCACCCGAATCGTAGGCGGGATCGATCGGCGGCCCGACCGCGAGCGTAGAGCCCTGCAATGACGCTCGCACGGTGCCCAGCATCGTCATGGGCAGCCCGTCGAGCTCTTCCTCCGCTTCGGCGCCGTCTGTCGCCGTGACGCGCACCCGGTAGTCGCCGGTCGGGAGCGGGAGTCGCGGTCCTCCCCAGCGGGCAGCGGTGAGCGGAAGGGCGGCGCGCCAGGTCGCACCCCGGCCGGACAGGACGCCCTCGACCCGTGCGCGGCGACCGACCAGCTCGACGCGAGCGGGGCGCGGGCCCTTGCCTACGAGCACGAGTGCGACCCCGCCGTCCGTCGTGAAACGGGCTTCGGTCATGAGACTCCCTCCGGGCGCAGGTCGCGGCGCGCGCGACCGAGTCTTGACAGGATCGCACGGTACACGCGCTCGGTGTTCCGCCCGTCTCGGAACTCGTGCACCCGGGAACTCACCGCGCGGGCGTGTTCGATCCGGCGCTGATGGTCCTCCGCGTCGCCCAGCACAGCGGCCAGGCGAGGGATGACTGACACCCAATCGCGAGCCCACCCCGACTCCGCGACGTCGTCGTACGACCCGTAGAAGCCGCGGGTGCGCGAGTAGTCCTCGGCGTCGGGCGCGAGGTAGACGACGGGCACGGGGACGAGCGCAGAGTCGAAGATCAGTGACGAATAGTCGGTGATGAGCACATCGATGCCGGGGAGAATCGGTGTGACGTCGGGGACGAGCCCGCTGCCCAGGCTGCGCACCCGATCGGTCGGCGCGGGCGGCAGGTACTCCCCCGCGCCGAGCGGATGGGAACGGACGAGCAGGAGCGCGTCCTCGCGCCGGAGGATCTCCGTAAGAGCCGCCCAGTCGTGCGCGTCCGGAATGGCCGGATCCTGCTCGCCGTCCCGCCACGTCGGCGCGTAGAGCACGATCCTGGTCGCGGGATCGAAGGGCCCGGTCGCTGCGGCGATCGCCGCCCGCGCAGTGGCGCGTCGATCCGCGGGGTCTCCGTGAGCGAGCACGTCCACGCGCGGCTCGCCCGTCACGGGCACGCGGTCGTCCGGGAGCGAGAAGGCGGACTCCAGCCGGCCGCGGACGAGCTGCGACGCGGCCGGGATCACGTCGATGCCGCGCGTCGTCGCCCGGTAGAGGACAGCGAGGAGCCGTCGCGCGATCGGAGCGAGCGGCGTCCGCTCAATCGCGCGCGGCACTCGCACCGTCACCGGAGAGTCGATCCCGATGCGCTTCAGCGGAATCCCGTGCCACAGCTGGACGACGAAGGCGCCGGATACGCCGTAGCGGTTGACGTCCCCGAACCCGTGCGTGACGACGACGACGCGCGCCCGCGCGGTACGCCAGAAGCCTCGCAGCGAGTTCTTGCGGACGGTGGCGATGCCGCGAGCCGCCGCGTCGGCCGCCTCGCGATCCGACCCCACGAGCCACACCGCGCCGGGATGGTCCGGCGCGGCGGCATTCCACAGAGCGAGCGCACCGTCGCCGATTCCGGCCCCGCAGCCGAAGACCCAGCCGTCCGCCGTCCGAGGGATCACCAGCGTCGCGAGCCTCCCCGCGGCGTAGAACGGGATTCGCAGCAGCTTGGCCGCATTGCCCGCGCCGAAGGAGAAGGACGCCACCCCGCGAGCCTATCGCGGGGTGGCGTCCTTCTTTGTCGCACTACTTGAGGGTGCCCAACGTCACGTCGACCGTGTGCGACGTGCCGCCGCGCAGGTAGGTCACCTTGACGGTGCTGCCGCCCGCGGCCGCACGGATCTGCGCGGTGAGGTCCACCGAGTCGCTCACGGGGACGCCGTCGACGGCCGTGATGACGTCGCCCTGCGCGAGACCCGCCGCGGCGGCCGCGCCACCCGCGGTCACGTCGGCCACGTAGGCACCCGTCGTGGTCGCACCCTGCACGGATGCCGCATCGCGGACGCTGGCGCCGAGCAGCCCGTGGGTGGCCTTGCCGTCCTTCATGATCTCGTCGGCCACCCGCTTGGCGATGTCCGACGGGATCGAGAAGCCGACGCCGATGGAGCCGGACTGACCACCCGAGGACGACCCGCCCGCGGACGCGATGGCCACGTTGATGCCGATGAGCTTCCCGTCGCTGTCGACGAGCGCCCCACCCGAGTTGCCCGGGTTGATGGCCGCGTCGGTCTGGATGACGGCGATCTTGATCGTGTCGGTCGTCTGCTGCTGGCTCTGGCCCTGCCCGAAGTCGAAGTAGAAGGGACCGTTCTGACCGCCCTGGCCGTTCTGCCCTCCCTGGCCGCCGTCGCTTCCGTCGGACCCGGAGTCAGGCGCCGCCGACGATGCGATCTCGATCGAGCGGTTGAGCGCACTCACGATTCCCGTCGTGACGGTGTTCGAGAGACCGAGCGGTGCGCCGATGGCCACCGTCTGGTCGCCGACGTTGATCTTGGTCGAGTCGCCGAACTCGATGGGGGTGAGTCCGGATGCGCCCTTGAGCTTGATCACCGCGAGGTCGTACGTGGGGTCGGTCCCCACCACGGAGGCCGAATAGACGTGCCCATCCGAGGTGGTCACCGACACCGTGGCATCAGCGCTCGCCCCATCCAGGGTCACGACGTGGGTGTTCGTCAGGATGTAGCCGTCGGCGGTGAGGATGACGCCGGAACCGGTCCCGCCGGAGCTGCCGGAGCTGACGTTGATGGTGACGACGCTCGGGACGACCTTCGCCGCGATCGCCGTGGTGGCGTTGACCTTGTCCGTGTTGTTGACCGTCACGACCTGCGGCGCGCTCGCCGGGCTCTCGCCGGCGGTGCTCCACAGCGTGGTGCCTGCCCAGGACCCGCCGAGGCCCGCGGCCCCGCCGACGAGGGCGGCGGCGACGAGCAGGCCGACGATCCGGCCCGCGCTCGACTTCTTCCGCGGCTCATCGGAGGCCGCCGGGGAGGTCGGGGCCGGGACGCCGAAGGCCTGACCCGCGTACGGGGTGCCGCCATAGGGCTGTCCGGCGTGCGCCGGGCCCGCCGGAGGCTTCGGCGCGCCGTACGCGTGCGCCTGAGGCGTTCCCGGGTAGGCGGGATACGCACTCGGAACCGGTGGCGAGACCGGCGTCGTCCCCGCCGACGGGGCGGGCGGGAGGGGCGTCGTGGGCTGGGTCGCGGACGGCGCAGCGGGAGGGATCGGCATGGTCGGCTGGGTTTCCCCCGCGGGCACAGCCGCGGTCGGAACGACGTGGGCGGTCTGCTCGTCACCGGACGGGACGGCGGTCGGCTGGTCCTGCTGCTCTGGGGATGCCTCCGGCGCGCGTGACGCCGAGATGTCTTCGGGACGATCGTCCTGGTTGTCGCTCATTCTGGTGCTCCTTCTGCCAAGCAGTCATCAGCATGTCGCGGCATCCTGTGCGTTTCGTATGCCGGCCGTGGGATGACGCTATGCGAGTAGCGTGTTCCGGATGCAAGACATTCCCGGCGCGTGGCGACGCACGGCCGCGGGCGCGGGACTCCTCGGACGGGACGGACGGCCCGAGCCCACGATCTTCGCCGAGATGAGCGCACTCGCCGCCCGCACCGGGGCGATCAACCTCGGTCAGGGCTTCCCTGACGAGGACGGCCCCGCGGCGGTACTCGACGCCGCGCGCGCCGCGATCTCGCACGGAGTGAATCAGTACCCGCCCGGTCGCGGGACGGCCGACCTCCTCGAGGCGGTGGCGGAGCACCAGACCCGGTTCTACGGGCTCGAGCTCGACCCGGAGCGCGAGATCATCGTGACCGCCGGCGCGACGGAGGCTCTCGCCGCAGCGCTGCTCGCGCTCATCGACGGACCCGACGATGAGGTTGTCGTCTTCGAACCGCACTACGACTCGTACGCGGCGTGCGTGGCGCTCTCGGGGGCGCGACTGGTGACCGTGCCCCTCCGCTGGCCGGAGTTCCAGCCGGATCTCGACGAGCTCGCGGCCGCGGTGACGGACCGTACGCGCATCATCCTGGTCAACGACCCCCACAACCCCACCGGGGCGGTGTTCGACAGCGAGGTGCGGGAGGAGGTCGTCCGGCTCGCACAGCGCCACGACGCGGTCATTGTGACGGACGAGGTGTACGAGCACCTCGTGTTCGGCGCGCCGCACGTCCCGATCGCGACCCTGCCAGGCGCTCGAGAGCGCACCTTGAGCATCTCCTCCGGAGGAAAGACGTTCTCGACGACGGGCTGGAAGGTGGGCTGGATCTCCGGACCCCCCGCACTCGTGGACGCCGTCCTGGCGGTCAAGCAGTTCCTGACATACGTGAACGGGGCGCCCTTCCAGCCGGCCATCGCCACGGGGCTGAGACTTCCCGACGAATACTTCGGGGAGATCGCCACGACTCTTCGGGGAAAGCGGGATCTACTCGGGCAGGGGCTGCGCGACGCCGGGTTCGAGGTGTCGGTCCCGGCGGGCTCGTACTTCACGGTCGCCGACGCCGCCCCCGTGGGGGCCTCCGCGGCGGACGAGTTCTGCCGAACCCTTCCCGATCGGGCCGGGGTCGTCGCGATTCCGCTCACCGCCTTCGTGACCTCGGGGCGGCGCGAGGAGTATGCGACGCTGGTGCGATTCGCCGCGTGCAAGCGCGTCGGCGTGATCGAGGAAGCGGTCGCGCGCCTCGCCGCGCTCGCGTGACGCCACCGCGGGCCGATCAGGCCAGCGGCTCCACGCGGAACCGCCGCAGACGGAGGGCGGGGTTCACCTGGCGGACCCGATCGAGCGTCTCACGCTCGAGATAGGCGATCGCGACGTCCGTGGCGGTCCCGACCGTTGCCATCTCGACTCCCTGGGGGTCGACGATCATCGAGTGCCCTACTCCGAGGGGCGGTGGGTGATCGGCTCCGGCCACGTAGAAGGTGTTCTCGATGGCGCGCGCCAGCAACAGCGTGCGCCAGTGGTGCTCCTTGAGAGGGCCACGCACCCATTCCGCGGCGACCAGCACCACATCGACCCCGGCATCCGCGAGGACGCGCGTGACCTCCGGGAACCGCAGGTCGTAGCACGTCATCAGGCCGAAGCGCAGTCCGTCGAACTCGAAAACCTCCGGCGGGGCGATCTCCCCCGGTTCGACCCAGTCCGATTCGCGCACGCCGAAGGCATCGTAGAGATGGAGCTTGCGGTAGCGAGCGAGCACCCCGGTGCGGTCGACAGCGACCACGGTGTTGCGCACCCGTCGCTCATCCCGGCCGCGCTCGAGAAGTCCGGCGACGACGTGGACATCGTGCCGGTCGGCGATCGCGACCAGGCCGGTCACGAACGGTCCGTCGATCTCCTCGGCGTTCTGCGCGAGGGGCTCGTCGAACGGATCGACGAAGTAGCTCGAGTATTCGGGAAGGAGCACCACGCGTGCCCCGCGGGTCGCGGCCTTCTCGACGAGCTGCTCGATCGAATCGAGGTTCGCGGGCACCCCCGCCGTCGGCGCGAACTGGGCCACCGCCACCGCCACCGCGCCGGTCATCGCGCGGCACCCCCTGTTCGGGCGCTCCGGCGCATCATCAGCGGGACGACAACCCACAGGACCAGGATGAGCGTCGCCAGCACCGCCGCGACGGTCAGCGAAGCCCCCGCGTCCACGACGACGTCGAAGACGAATGCGACCACGCACAGCAGAAGCAGCGAAACCGTCGCGAGCGCCGTGATGAGAGCGGCGTGCCCGTAGGCCACGATCTCCGGCTTGGCGCGTTGCCGGAACAGCACTCGGTGCAATGCGACGGGCGCGAGGGCGACGATCGTGCTCAAGGCGGAGAGGACGACGAGGACGAGGTAGAAGGCGCGCTGTGCGTCGTCGAGATCGCGGAAGGCCGGCTGGAACGCGAGAGCGAGCAGGAAGCCTGTCAGGATCTGCGTGCCGGTCTGCAGCACACGCAACTCCTGGAGCACCTCGTTCCAGTTCCGGTCGGCGCGTTCCGCGGACGTCTCGTCGCGGCCGTCCGGAGCGACGTCGCCGGGACGGGAGTCGGGAACATCGCGCATGCTCTCATCCTCGCGGCGCCCGACATCCGCGGCAACCCAGAGACGTCCTGATCCAGGCGAACGGGCCCCGGGCGAGGAAATGAAGAAGGCGCCCCATCGGGACGCCTTCTTCATTCTTGTTGCGGGGACAGGATTTGAACCTGCGACCTCTGGGTTATGAGCCCAGCGAGCTACCGAGCTGCTCCACCCCGCGGCACAAGAATCAAGCCTAGCACGGCTTTCGCGGAGTGGAGACCACGCGGCCGATCACTGGTCTCCGGACAACTGGAGCAGCTTGTTGATCGCGTCCGTCAGACGCGCATCCGCCGCGCCGTAGGCCGTCCAATCGCCCTTCTGGAGTGCCGCCTGGCGATCGGTCATCGCTTGCTTCGCCTCCTGCAGCGCCGCCTGGTAGGCCGTGTTCGTGCCGGGGTTCACCGTGCCGCCGCCCGTCGAGCCCGAGCCCGACGGCGAGGGGTTCGGGGTGGGTGTCACCGTGGCATCCCCCGTGCTGGCGCCGGAGTCGCCGCCGAACAAGGTGTCCAACGCCTCGCTCAGTGTGTCCTCGAAAGCTACCTGGTTGCCGAACGACACGAGCACCTTCTGCAGGGTCGGGAGCTTGGTCGCGCCGGAGGATTGCACGAACACCGGTTGGACGTAGAGCAGCCCCCCGCCCACGGGGAGCGTCAGCAGGTTGCCGTTGAGGACCTGCGACTGTCCCTGCTTCAGGATGTTGATGAACGAGGACACGCTCGGCTGCGCATCGAAGCTGTTCTGCACCTGGCCGGGGCCGGGAACCGGCGTGTCCGCATTGATCTCCAGCATCCGGAGCTTGCCGTAGTCGGCGCTCTTCTGTCCCTGCGATGATCCGGCGTTCGAGTCGACGGCGAGGTACCCCATCAGCACGTTGCGCGAGTCGGTGCCGTTCGACACCGGGATGAAGCTCGTGAACATCGAATACTGGGGCGCATCCTGCCCCGGCATCTGCATGGTCAGGTAGTACGGAGGCTGGAGCTTGTCCGGATCCTGCGGGTCGTCGGGCGTGATCCACTTGTTGTCGCTCTGGTAGAACGACTGCGCGTCATCGACGTGGTAGGTGCCGAGCACCGAACGCTGCACCTTGAAGAGGTCTGTCGGGTACCGCACGTGGCTCATCAGGTCGCCGCTCATCTGCGACAGCGGCTTGACCGTCGACGGGTAGACGTTCTGCCATGCCTCGAGGACGGGGTCGCTCGCATCCCATGCGTAGAGCGTCACCTTGCCGTCGTACGCGTCGACCGTGGCCTTGACCGAGTTGCGGATGTAGTTGATGTTGTCCAGCGCGTAGCGCGGCGCCGGGTTCGACGAGTCGGCGATCGACTGCGACAGGCTCGTCGTGTACGAGTACGGATAGTTCGGGCTCGTCGTGTAGCCGTCGACGATCCACACGATGCGACCGTCCACGACGCTCGGGTACGGGTCGCTGTCCAACGTCAGGTACGGCGCGGCCTTCTCGACCCGCGTGATGGGGTTGCGATCGTAGAGGATCTGGGAGTTGGCGTTCACGCTGTCGGAGAAGAGGATCTGCTCGGACTGGAACTTGAGCGAATAGATGAGGCGATTGAACGGGTTGCCGATGTTCGGGCCGCCGTTCCCCGAAAAGGTCGTCTTGGTCTCGCTCGCCCCCTCGCTGCCGGACGGGTAGTCCAGCTCGACCGGGCTCGCGCCCTTCGGGGCACCCACGATCGAGTACGTGGGCGACTTCTCGCCGAAGTAGATCCGCGGCTCGAAGTCCTGCGATGAGAGGAACCCGGTGGACGGGATCCCCCGCTCGAGGAACACGGGCTTGCCGTCGTCGGTGCGTGCGTTGCCCTTGGCGACCACGATGCCGTAGCCGTGCGTGTACACCAGCGTCGAGTTCTGCCACGTCGCGGCGTTGCCCAGGGCGTTCAGGTTGAGCTCGCGGACGGAGACCACGGTGTCCTGCGACTTGCCGTCGATCTGGTAGCGATCGACGTCCAGCGGGTTCTGGAACTGGTAGTACGAGCGGAACTGCTCGAGCTGCTGCACCGTCGGACTGATGATCGCCGGGTCCATGATGCGGATCTGGGCGGTCGTGTCCGCGTCGGAACGCAGCTGTCCGGCGGCCGCCGTGGTCGATGCCTTGAAGTCGGAGCTGTCCATTCCGTCGATGCCGTACGCCGCCTTGGTCGCGTCGATGTTGCGCTGGTAGTAGGTCTTCTCCAGACTCAGCTGGTTGGGCTTGACCTGCACGACGTTGACCACCCACGGGTAGGCGACACCCACGACGATCGCGGACACGACCAGCAGCGCGGTCGCGATCAAGGGGTAGCGCCACCGGCCGATGGCCGCCGTCACGAAGAAGAGGATCGCGACGATGACGGCGATGATCGCGAGGATCATCTGCCCGGGGATGACGGCGTTCACCTCGGTGTAGCCGGGGCCGGTGATCCGGTCGCTCTGGCTGACCATCGTCTTGTAGCGGTCGAGCCACAGGCTCCCAGCCTGCAGCAGGAGGTACACGCCGGCGAGCACGGCGAACTGGATGCGCGCGGCCTTCGAGATCCGCAGTTCGCGCTGTCCGATCCGGACGGATCCGTACAGATAGCTGACGACGGCGCTCACCAGGAGGCACACCAGGATGACGGCCGACGCGAACCCCAGCAGCGCGCTGTAGAAGGGCATCGCGAACATGTAGAAGCCGGTATCGAGGTGGAACTGTGGGTCGGTGACGCTCGTCTTCACGCCGTTCAGCCACAGCGCCGTCGTCTCCCACTGCGCCGAGGCGGCGAATCCGGCGAAGAAGCCGAAGAAGATGGGGATCCCCCACATCGCCAGGCGCCTGAGCGGCTCGACGACCTCCTGATAGCGGTCGAGCTGGGAGCTCAGGCGGGCATAGACGGGGCGCAGGCGATAGGCGAGCTGGATGGCGAGCCACACCGGCACGGCCATGCCGAGGAATCCGATGACGAACATCACGATCCTCGCCGTCCACTGCGTCACCAGCACGGACGCGTACCCCAGCTGGCCATACCAGAGCCAGTCGGCGTAGAGGTTCGCGAAGACGAAGAACGCGACCACCAGCGCGGCGATCACGACCAGCGAGATCGCGACGATACGGCGGGAACGGTGGGGCGTGGCCGGTTTCGGCGCTGAGGTCGTGGTCACCCTCTCATCCTAAGAGGGCGGTTCTGGGCGGACGCCGAACAAGCACTATGCGAATTCGCGGCTCGCGAACACGATCATTTCGCCGTGCAGGTCGGCAGGGCGTCGAGATCGCCGCCCGAACGGAGCGCATCGAGGACCGCGAGCGAGTCGTCGACCTTCTTCACCGCGAACACGCGGAGACCCGAGGGGACGTGCCCCACGACCTCGTCGCAGTTCGAATCCGGCGCGAGGAAGTAGGAGGCGCCCGCCTCCTTCGCTCCATAGAGCTTCTGCCGGATGCCGCCGATCGGGCCGACGGTGCCGTCGGCCGTGATCGTGCCCGTCCCCGCGATGCTCTTCCCGCCGTTGAGCTGACCGGGCGTGAGGGTGTCCATGATCCCGAGCGCGAACATCATCCCCGCCGACGGGCCGCCCACATTGTTGAGCTGGATGGTGACGTCGATCGGGAAGTCGTAGTCGGTGATGAGGCTGACACCGAGCAGCCACGTGGTCGTGCCCTGGGTCGTGAGCTTCTTCGGTGTCACCGAGACGTCCTGGCGGGCACCGTCCCGTTCGATCGTCAGCGTCACCGCCGATCCGTCCGCATCGTTGACGATGCGGCGCAGCGTGTCGACGTCCGTGATCGCCGTGCCGTTCGCGGCCACGATGACGTCGTCCTTGCGCAGCTTCCCCTGTGCGGCCGAGTCGTCCGTGAGCGAGTACACCGAGAGCTTCGGGTGGACGTCGTAGCCGAGATGCGTGAGGGCGGCTGCCGTGGCCTCCTTCTGGGAGTCGACCATCATCGCCGCGCTCTCCTCGTTGCGCTCCTGGGTGGTCTGGCCGGTCGGGAAGACCGAGTCGATGGGCAGCACCGCCCTCGACGGATCGAACCATGCGAGCGCGAGTTCGAACCAGTTCGGCGTGCGCTCACGACTGCCGACGACCTGAACCGTGAGCATGTCGAGCGTGCCCTTCGTCGGATAGGTCTTCGCCCCCTTCACGGAGATGAGCGGCACCTCCTTGCCGTCGGCGGACGGGGCGGTGCCCAGGGTGTTGAACACCGGACCGGGCTGCTGGATGACGTACGCCGTGGGGAGGAAGGTGAGGACGAGCAACGCGACGAGCGCCACGGTGAGCGCCCACAGTCCGAAGGACGTCCCGCGGGGCATCCGTCGACGAGGCGCCGGCGCGATCGTCAGGTTCTCGTCGAACAGCGCCACTGCCGATCCTCCGTGTCCGTCGTTCGCGACCGGCGTACAGAGACGGCCCATCGGTCGGGGATCGCTGCGATCCGTGCGACTAGCGTAGAACCACACGTCCTACCCGGGCTGAAAGGCGGCTGAAGTGGCAGACGACGACGGGCGCAGTCCCGAGGACGACTTCCAGGAGCTCCTGCGACAGCTCTTCGGCGCCGAAGGCGGCCGCCTCGACCCGGAGCAGCTCTCCCAGCTGTCGGGGCTCGGCATCGACCCGGCGATGATGCAGACCGTGATGCGCCACCTGCAGGACGCCTTCAAGGACGGCCAGGACGGCGGCATCTCGTGGGAGATGGCCGAACGACAGGCCCTCCACATCGCCAACCAGAGCGATCTGGGGGTCACGAGCGGACAGCGCGGCGACGTCGACCAGGCCTTCTCGCTGGCGACCCTGTGGCTGAGCGAGGCCACCGCCATCTCCGACCTCGCGAGCCCCCCGCGGGCGATCACGCGCGGCGACTGGGTGAGCGCCACGCTGCCGGTCTGGCAGGAGCTCGCCGAACCCGTGGCCACGAGCATCGCGGACGCGCTGACCACGGCCCTCGGCGAGCAGGCGCCCGATGACATGCAGGAGCTCGTCCAGGGCGCAGGCCGCATCATGCGCACTGTCGGCGGCTCGCTGTTCGCCTCCCAGCTCGGCCAGGTCGTCGGTCAGCTCTCCACGACGGTGGTGAGCGGTGGCGATGTCGGCATCCCCCTCATGCCCGCCGGCGACGCGGTGATCCTGCCGCAGAACTTCGCCGACTTCGGCCGTGATCTCGAAATCGCGGAGGATCAGCTCGCACTCTACGTCGCCACCCGCGAACTCGCGCATGCCCGGCTGTTCCGGCACGCGAAGTGGCTGCGGCTGCACGTCATCGCGCAGATCACGGACTTCGCGCGGGGCGTCCGCGTCGACACCGAGGCACTCGAGGAGCTGGCGTCGCGCTTCGACCCGTCGCAGCCGGAGGAGCTGCGCGCCGCTCTCGAGAGCGGAGCCCTCCTCCCCGCCCGCACACCTGCACAGACGGCCGCGCTCACGCGGCTGGAGAATCTGCTCGCGACGATCGAGGGATGGGTCGACGTCGTGACGGAGGACGCCACGTCGCGCCTGCCCTCCGCACCGCGCGTGGCCGAAGCTGTGCGTCGCCGACGCGCAGTGGGCGGTCCGGCCGAGAAGGCACTCGCGTCTCTCGTCGGCCTCGAACTGCGTCCTCGCCGGATGCGGGAGGCGGCGGCCATGTGGCGCGCGGTCACCGACGCCGTCGGGATGGCCGCTCGCGACGCCCTGTGGGACTACCCCGACCTCATGCCCACGTCCGACGACATCGACGATCCTGCAGGGCTCATCGCACGCCTCGAGGCCCGGTCCCGCGGCGAAGAGCCGCCGCGGGATGCGATGGACGAGGCCATCGAAGCGCTTCTGCGCGACGTGGGCGAGCGCCCGGAGGGCGGCGAGGCGCCCGGACCGGACGATCCGCGGCCGGTCTGACGACCCCCCTCCCCAACCTGGGGACCCGGCGCCGCCGCGGCCGCTCCCTGTGGATAGTGCGCAGGCGCACCCGCGCGGCGCGCACAATCGGTGGATGCTCCGCCTCGATCCCGCGTACCCCCCGGTGTGGCGCACACCGACCACGCTCCAGTTCGGTGTCGACGCCGTGGCGCTGCTCGAAGACCCCGAACCCTGGGAGGAGCGCGTCGTGCACGAACTGTCCCGGGGGCTGCTCGAGGGCGCCGTGCACCCCCTCGCGGCGGAGGCGGGCGCGACGGCGGCGGACATCCGTCGGCTCTTGGAACGGCTGGCTCCCGCACTGCGGGCGACCGAGGCAGCGAGCGCACGAGCCGTCCTCATCCATCGGCCCGCGACCATCGACGAGGAGGACGCTCGCGCCGTGCGCGACGCCGTCATGGCAGACGGCGCGCGCGTGCGGCTCATGGAGGGGGACGACCTGAGGCCCCTCGAGGGCGAGACGGTCATCCTGCTCGCCGCCCATGTCGTGGATCCACGGCTCGCCGCGGCCCTGCTCCGCGACGACGTCCCCCACCTGCCCCTGGTCTTCACCGGGCGACGTGCGACGATCGGCCCGCTGGTGCGTCCCGGCGAAACGGCCTGTCTGATGTGCGTGGAGGCCCGGCGGCGGGATCTCGATCCGGCGTGGCCGGCGATCGCGTCCCAGCTGCTCGCCCTCCGTGCGCGTTCCGTCGGGCGCGCGCTCGCCCTCGAGGCGGGACTCCTCGCGGGGCGTCTGCTCAGCGAGTCCGACGAGGCGGGGCGTTCCGCTCACTCTGTGACGGTCCGCGCCGACTCGTCGCAGCGCTCGTGGCAGGTGCATCCGCCGCATGAAGAGTGCCGCTGCCGATCTCTCGGAGGAACCGTGACGGTGATCGCTCCCGATATCCGCTCCCGCCTCGTGACCAGGACGCGGACAGTGTCCGCTCGGAGCGCGTGATGCCGACGTATGTCAGACGGCGCTCCTCGTCGACGCTCTCGAAGGTCGTCGCATATCCGATCGGCAGCTGCCCCTCGGCCAGCCCCACGAGGTGCACGTGCGGCCATTCCAGGCCCTTCGCGGCGTGCAGTGTCGAGAGGGTGACCGTGCGGAGCGCGGGCTCGTGATGGTCCTTCGCTCGTGCGATCAGGTCGTCGGTGAACGACCGGAGGGTGGTTCCCGTGGGTGCCTCCTCGGCGAGCCGCAGGAGGGCCATGCGGGCCTCCCAGGCGTCCCGGAGCGCGCCGCCGGCGGGAGGGGCCGCCTCCGTGAGACCGAGCGAACGCAACACGTCGCGCACAGCGTCGACGAATCCGGTCTCGAGCGGGGCGACGGAGGCTCCGCGCAGCGCCAGAACGGCCTGCCGAACCTCGGGGACGTCGAAGAACCGCCGCCCGCCGAGCACGGTCGCCGGGAGCTGGAGGTCGGCAAGAGCGCGCAGGAGTTCCGCGGACTGGGCATGCGCCCGGTACAGCACGGCGATGTCCCCGGGGTCGACGCCGGAGCGCACCTGATCGGCGATGCGATGTGCCACGCCCCGCGCCTCGGCGGCATCGTCCTCGTATTCCGTCACGGTCGGCACCGGCCCGCCCGGGGTCCCCGCTGCGGCCGAGAGCTCGAGCGCGCCGGGCCGCCCGCGCATGAGCGCGTTCGCGACGGCGAGCACCTCGGGAGCCGAGCGGTAGTTGGTCTCGAGCCGGATCACGCGGGCATCGGGATGCCGGCGAGCGAAGTCGAGCAGGAAGGACGCGTCCGCACCCGCGAACGAGTACACGGTCTGACTCGCGTCGCCCACCACGCACAGGTCGCGGCGATCCCCGAGCCACAGCTCGAGCAGGCGGTGCTGCAAGGGCGACACGTCCTGGAATTCGTCGACGGTGAAATGACGGTACTGCTCGCGCACGGCTCGCGCGACCCGCGGCTCGGCCTCCAGCATGCCCGCACACGCGAGGAGGACGTCCTCGAAGTCGAGCCGGCGCCGCTCGTCCTTCACCTTCTCGTACGCGAGCTGCAGATCCACGACCCGCTCGACGGTGAGGCGACCGACGCCGTCGGGCCGAGCCGCCGCGTACGCGTCGATCGACCGCATCGTGACCTTGCGCCACTCGATCTCCGCGGCCACGTCCCGCAGCGTCGCCGTGTCGAGGTCGAGTCGCATCCCCTCGGCCGCGTGGGCGAGGAGTCGGACCTTGTTGTCGATGAGCGACGGTGCGGCGTCCTTCGCGACAGTCGGCCAGAAGAAGTTGAGCTGCGCGAGCGCGGCCGCGTGAAACGTCCGGGCGGCCACTCCCTCGACTCCAAGGCTGCGCAGGCGGCCGCGCATCTCTCCGGCCGCCTTCGTCGTGAAGGTGACCGCCATCACCCGTCCCGGCGAATAGGCCCCGGTGTCGACGCCATGCGCGATGCGGTGGGTGATCACCCTCGTCTTGCCGGTCCCGGCCCCCGCGAGCACGCAGACCGGCCCACGCAGCGCTGCGACCGCCTCCCGCTGCCGGTCGTCGAGGCCGGCGAGTGCCAGCTCGCTCACGCCACCCCCGCGCACCAGTCGACGATCAGTCGGTGCGCGATCGAGGCCCGGCCCGGTAGCAGGAGGCCGTCTTCGCTGCTGCCGTCCCACGTGTCACCACGATCGAGCGCCGACCGGATCTCGTCACGGGTGAACCATCGAACGGCGGCGATCTCCTCGCCGTCCGGGCGCGCTTCTCCATCGACGACAGCAACGGCACGGAAGCCCAGCATCAGGGACCGGGGATAGGGCCACGCCTGAGAGGAGCGGTATTCGATATCCGTGACGCGCACGCCCGCCTCCTCCCCGACTTCGCGGGTGACGGCGGTCTCGAGCGACTCGCCCGCCTCGACGAATCCTGCGAAGCACGAGAAGCGGTTGGCTCCCCAGAGCGCGTTCGAGCCGAGAAGGATGCGGTCGGGGTCACTTCCGCTCGTCACGGCGACGATGATCGCCGGATCGGTGCGGGGGAAATGCTCGCGGCCGCATGACGAGCAGAGGCGGGACCAGCCCGCCGTGCGCAGCTCCGTCCTGGCTCCGCAGGCGGGGCAGAACGCGGCATCGCGCAGCCAGCGACCGAGGCTGAGCGCCTCCACGAACGCGTCGGCGTCCGCTGCGGGGAGGTCGCCCCCCGTCGCGCGGAGCGACCCCCACTCCCCGATGGCGGACGGAGCCTCTGCGCCGTCGGGCAGCACCGCGGTGAGCAGCGGCGCGCCGGCGGCGTCACGACCGAGGAACGCCCACTCCGCCTCCCCGGGGACCTCGGATGTCGACAGGTATCGCAGACCGGACCCCGAGACGGGCGCAGCGTCGCCGTGGATCAGAAGCACCCTCGCGGCGACGTCGTGACGCAGCCGGTCGAGGAGACCGGGTCTCGACCGCTCGTCCGCAGAACGATCGATTCCGCCCCTTGCAAGGGCGGGGATGGGACCTTCCCCGTGCGCGGCCATCGATACCTCCGTCCAGGGCGTGGCGCCGTCGCGCCTGGTCGCGGCCGACCTACCCTGGGGGCATGGCACGCTCACCGTTCACTCTAGCGGCGTCGGTGACGTCGGCTCTCCCGCGCACGAACGTCGTGGGCGTCGCCGCCCTGACCGAGCGCGCCGCGGGAAGGTTCGACTCCGCGGTCGCCGACCTCGACGACGGACGTCGCGTGGTGGTCCGCGTCCCGAGCGACGCGGACGCCGCGGCTGAACTCGCCGACGAGATGCGCGCCCTGCGCGCATTGACGCCGGGCGTACGTGCGCTGCTTCCCTTCCGCGCACCCGAGCTGTTCGGCGAGACGACCCTCGACGGCATGCGCGGAGCCGTCCTCGAGTTCATCGAGGGCTACCGCGTCGAGGCCGCCCACCTCCCCGCGGGCAGAGGAGCGGCGACCGGATTGGGGACGGCGATCGCCGCCGTGCACACACTCCCGGTCTCGGTGATCCGCGCCGCGGGACTTCCCGCCATGACGCCCGAGCAGGTCCGCGATGACGTGTCGCGACTGCTGGACCGTGTCGCGGCCGTCCACCGCATCCCGGTGTCATTGCTGTCCCGGTGGAGCCGGGCCCTGGCCGTGGATCGCCTGTGGCGTTTCGAGTCGACGGTCGTGCTCGGCGGGATCGCGCCGGAGGCCTTCCTGTTCACCGACATCGCCGAGGTCCCCCGCGTCGTCGGCCTGCTCGACTGGCACGGACTCTCCGTCGGCGACCCCGCCATCGATCTGCGGTGGATCGCATCGGCGCCCGATGCCGCCGACGACGTGATCGCCGCCTACGCGTCCGAAGGCGTCCGGGCCCCGGACGCAGAGCTTCGCACCCGTGCGCGTCTCTATGCCGAGCTGGAGTTCGCGAAGTGGCTGGTCCACGGCGACGACAACGGCCGCCAGGACATCACGGACGACGCCCTCTCCCTGTTGCGCGCTCTGGCTGACGGCGTCGTCGACGACGACCTCGTCGTGGACCCGAGCGTCGACATCGACGACGCGCTCGCCCTCCTCGATCGCGACCCCCGTACTGCGTCCGGCTCGATCGACACCTCGATGCAGACGGATGCCTACGGCCCCGACGACGTATCTCTCTTCACGGACGATCCGGACGAGCCCGGGTCCGTCGCGCCGGAGCGGGAGGGCGACGGCGAGGAGACCGCCCCGATCGAGATGTCGGAGTGGGTCGGCGCGCACGACCCCGCCGACGGAACGGCGTCCGCGGACCGGACCGAGGCGAAGCGCGCGTCGGATGCCGCGCTTCGACGCTGGGCGGCCTCCGAATAGCAGCCACGCCGCGCCGCGCGGACCTCAGCCTCTGAGCACGAGGTCGTGCGCCACGTAGTAGAGCGCGACGTCGATCTCGTCGAGGGGCACGCCGTGCTTCTGGTGGTAGGCCTTGCGATAGAGCTCGAGCTGCAGCATCCGCGCCTCGCGATCCGCGTCGTTCCGGGGAGGTGCGCCCGTCTTCCAGTCCACGATCTGGATCCGGCCGCCGAGGTCGTCGCGGCGGTACACCGCGTCGAGCTTGCAGATCACGACGTGCGGGAGCCCGTCGAGATCGTCATGGCGGAAGTCGATCTCCGTCTCGACCGCGATGGGACGAAGCGCACTCCATTCGGACAGCTCGAACGCAGCCTTCAACGCGGCCAGTGCCTCCTCGTCGGCCGCGGAGGTCTCGGTCGCCACGTCCTCATCGCTCTCCCAGAGAGCGTCGTCGAGCGAGCCCCCAGAACCCACCAGTCCGGATCGACGCTCCACCCAGGCGTGGAACAGCGTGCCGATGCGCGTCTGGCGATAGGGCCGCTCCGGGAGCGGTCGCTCGATGGCGGCCACCGTCCCCGCGTAGTCCGAGACGAAGTCCTTGTATCGCGACGCCGGTATGCGCACGGGCGCCACGGCCGAGGACGGACGCAGGCGGGCTACGCGCTCGGCGAGGAGCAGCTCCAGATCGGCGTCCGGCCGGGCCCGCTCCTCTTCGAGCGCCGCGCGGACGGCCTCGGCCGCCTCCGTCACAGGGCCGCGGCGGACACCCAGCGGATCGAGCGGCCAGTGGAGCAGCCGGCGCTCGCCGAGATACGGATTCTCCGCCGGCTCGTCAGGCGGCAGATCCATCCCGAGGGCGTCGGCGACCTCGACGAGGAACGGGCTGCGACGCCGCGGCCGCTTCGTGCCGGACCACGGTGCCGACGTCAGCAGGAGACGATCGCGTGCCCGCGTGATGGCGACGTACGCCAGCCGCCGGTCCTCCTCGAGCTGGCGAGCCCGCCCGGCCGCGACGAAGTCGTCGAACGCCGCCTTGAGCTCCTGCTGCGTGCCGGCGCTTCGCCACGCGAACCCCGGCAGCCACGCTGCATCTCCGCGGAACGAGTACGGCAGCACGCCGAACCCCAGCCAGCCCTTCGTGCCCTTGGGGGTGGTGGGGAGTTCGCCGTCGACGAGACGGACGACGGCGACGGCATCCCACTCCAGACCCTTCGACCCGTGGATCGTGAGCAGCTGCACCACATCGTCTTCCGGAGGCTCGGTGCGGGGCGCGAACTCGTCGAGCTGCTCGGCATGGTCGAGCCACGCGAGCAGGCTCGAGAGCGAGCCGCTGTCGTCCGCCGCCAGGAACGCGTGCACCTCGTCGACGAACGCGCGGAGCTGGGCGGACGCGATCCGGGCCGGCCCCCGCGTCTCGTTCGCGGCCAACTCGATGTCCAGACGCAGTTCCCATTCGATGAGCCGGACCAGCTCCGCGATCGGCAGACCCGCCGCCTGGCGGAGTCCCGAGAACACCCCGGCTGCTTCTCGCAGCCTGTCCTTCGCCGGAGCGGTGAACCCCGAGAGCCATCCGTGATCGTCGGGGTGGCGGAGGACGAAGTCGAGCGCGTCGATCAACGATCCCTGTTCGTCACCCGAGGAGGACCGGATTCGCGCGGCCACCGCTTCGTCGAGCGGCTGCAGGGCGGAGTCGTGGCGCGTGATGCGACGGGAGAGCTCCGCCAGCGCACGGAGGTCGGCCAGGCCGATGGCCCAGCGCGGCCCCGAGAGGAGGCGGATGAGCGCAGAGCCGGCCCGGGGATCGGAGATGACCCGCAGCGCCGACACGACATCGACCACCTCCGGCGTCGACAGGAGTCCGCCCAGGCCGAGGATCCGATGCGGGATGCCGCGCGCGCCCAGCGCTTCCCCGAATCGCACCATGTGCTTCTTGTTGCGGAACAGCACGGCGCCCGTCGTCGTCCGCCCCGCACGCGCCCGCTCCGCTCGCACCCCCGCGAACCAGCGCGCCACGCGATCCGCCTCCGCGTCCAGGTCCGGTTCGACTGCCAGCTCGACGGCGCCGGACGGGGCGTCCGGTCGTGGCCGCAGCTCCCCGACCGGGATCGGCGCGGATACGGCGAGCGGAGCGAGCACCGCATTCGCCGCCTCCAGGACGCTCTCGGCGTTCCGCCAGCTCGTCAGAAGGGAGTACTGCCCGCACTCGCCCGCATCCGCGAACGCACGGGCGAACCCGCCCAGGTTGCCCGCGCTCGCGCCGCGCCAGCCGTAGATCGCCTGGTGCGGGTCGCCGACCGCCATCACGCCCGTGTCACGGAAGAGCTCCGCGAGCAGGTCGCTCTGCACGACGGACGTGTCCTGGTATTCGTCGAGGAGCACGACCCGGTACCTGTCCCGCAACTCAGCTGCAACGCTCGGATGCCCGCGCACGACGTCGAGCGCCCCCGCGACCTGGTCGGAGAAGTCCAGCACACCCAGCCGCCGCTTCTGGGCGTCGTACTCTCGTGCGAGCTCGACGAGGAGCGAGAGTGCCTCGACCTTGTCCGCGGCCTCCGCGATGTCTGCGTACACCGTCGTCCGCGCCGAGGTCGAGGGCAGTTCACGCACCGCCCCGAAGGCTGCCGGAAACGCGGCGAGTGCGTCGAGGTCGACCTGGTTGTCCACGCCGTCGCGCGCAATCCTCAGCGCGGCGTCGATGATCGAGCGCACCGCCTCGGGTCGCTCCTCGAGACGGGGATCGTCCGACGCGAAGACGACGCGACGCATCAGGAGCCAGGCGGCGGACTCGGACAGCAGGGCGGCTTCGGCGTCACGTCCGACGCGGACCGCGTGCTCGCGGACCACCGCGTCGGCGAAGCTGTTGTAGGTCGCCACGACCGGGCGCTGCAGGAGTGCGTCTCCCGCGTCGGGTCGAGGCACCGCGCCGACGCGCGCGGCGAGGGCGTCCAGCGCCGCATGGCGCATCCGCTCCGCCGCCGCTCCCCCCTCGCTCTCCAGCTCGGCGAAGATGTGGAGGGCGCCCTCCCTGTGGAGGCGCGGGAGGGCGTCGAGGAGGCCTCGCCGCTCGAACTCGGCGAGACGACCGAGGCGGCGATTGATGCGCTCGGCGAGCTCCCCCGCCGCCTTGCGGGTGAAGGTGAGCCCGAGGACCTCGTCCCTGTCCACGATCCCGTTTGCGACGAGCCAGACGACACGTCCCGCCATCGTCTCGGTCTTGCCGCTGCCGGCTCCTGCCACCACCAGGGCAGGCGACAGCGGAGCCGAGATGACGGCGGACTGCTCGGCGGTCGGGGGGAATTGGCCGAGCGCGGCGGCGACCGTCTCCGGGCTGAGCAGGATGCGCCCCGTCGCTGTCGTCGCGCTCATGACGCGCTCACCGCGCCGATCGTGTGGATGCGGCAGAGCCCGTAGGAGTGCTCGTCGCGACAGTGCTCCTCGAAGGGGGCCGCGAAGCGGACTCCGCGCATGACGCCGACGGCGCTGCGCACCCGTTCGAGGAACGCCTGCCGGTCAGCGTCGTCGAGGGGCGGCTGATGCGGTGTGACGTAGTCCTTGGTGGCGGCCGTGGGACGAAGCACCAGCAGCTTCGCTCCCCCGCCCGGCAGTCCGACGGCTCCCGGGATCGCACCCGCCTCGAACGCCAGCTGATACGCGGCCAGCTGCGGGTTCTCCGCGACCGCGGTGTCGGTCTGCGGCTCCCGCTTGCCGGTCTTCAGGTCGACGATCACGACGGCGCCGTCCGGGGTGAGCTCCACGCGGTCGATGTAGCCGCTCAGGATCGCGCCGTGCTCGAACGCCTCGACGTCGTCCAGCGGGATCGCCACCTCGAAGTGCGGTTCCGCGTCGATCAGTCGCCCGCCGGCGTCCTCGAATCGACGCAGGTAGAGATGCAGCCGTCGCACGAGCTCCCTGGCGCGGGTCTTCTCCGCGCGGTCGCGCCACGGCGCCTCGAAATCGAGCTCGCCCCACCGCGCCTCCACCTCGGCCCACAGCTGCTCCTCGTCGCGGCCGTGGGAATGCTCGAGCGCCGCGTGGATGATGGTGCCCAGTCCGGCCGTCGCGCCGCCCGGATCGCCGCCGAGATCGCCGATGACCCAGTTGAGTTCGCACTCCTCGAGGGTGTGCAGTCGCGACGGCGACACGCGCACGTCCTCGCTGGAGAGGTCGCGGAGCGGGGCCGTGGTGCTGACGGGCGCCACGCCGTACCATCCGGACGGGTCGGCGCCGGGCACCCCGGCATCGGCGAGCACGGCGAGCTGCTGCGCGGCCCGGCGGCGGTCGGCCGGGGTCGCCCGCCGTGGTCCGGAATGCTCCGTGAGGGTCCGCCGGTGGCCGGCGACCAGTCCCCGCAGCGACAACGGGAGCTCCGCCGCCCGCGCGATCGGCTCGGGTGGAGGAAGCATCTCGAACAGGACGCTGGGACCGGCGTCGTCGTCGTCCACCGCCGTCACGATCACCCGCTGCGTCGCGCGCGAGAGGGCGCGCACGAACAGGCGGAGCTCATCGTGCAGGGCCGAACGTCGCCGGTCGATCGTCCCCGTGCTCGCGGCGTCGTCGGGTCTGATGGCCAGGTCGGCCAGCCGCCACGTCTCGAAAAGGCTGCCGCGCAGGCGCGTGTTCGGCCACACGCCGTCCTGCACGCCGGCGACGACCACGGTGTCGTACTCCACCCCGAGCGCGCCGGCCGGCGTCAGGACGGCGACCGACTCCGCAGGAGCAGGAGCGTTCAGACGATCCTCCGCGACGTCGCTGTCGAGGATGCCGCGGACGAACCGCATCGGATCGTCGCCCGGCTGGCGCTCGACGAACCGCTTCGCCGCCTGGAACAGCGCGACCACCACGTCGAGATCCCGGCCGGCCTGCTCGGCGAGCGGCCCGGTGCCGCGTGCCGCGATCCCCCAGGCCCGCCCGAGCCCGGATGCCTCCCATACCGTCCACAGCAGCTCGTGGGCGGTGTCGCCACGCGCGATCGCCTCTCCGACGCCGGCGAGCGTCCGCGCCAGCCGGGCGGCCCGGCGGGCCTCACGCGTGTCCACCAGATCGAACTCCACCGGGTGCGCCATCGCGGCGACGAGCAGTTCGCGCGCGGAGCGTTCGCCCCCGGCCTTCAGTTCCTCGTGACGCAGCGCGGTGCGCAGCCGGCGCAGCTCCACCGGGTCCAGGCCACCCGTCAGCGCCTGGAGCGCGTCCGACAGATCGTCGAAGGTCCGTTCCTCGACGTCTCGCGCCCCGAGCTCGACGGTGCGGAGCAGGTCGCGCGCAGGACGGAGCGCGCCGAGGGGCCGACCAGGACCGCTCGCACGTGCCGGAACCTCGCGCGCCGCCAGCTCGGCCTCGAGCGTCGCCACCTGGCGCGTGTCGTGCGCGATCACGGCGCAGCGCGACCAGGGCACCCCCTCGAGCACGTGACGCTCGCGGAGGATGCGCGCCACGACATCGACCTCTTCGGCCGTGGAACGCGCGACCACCGTGCGCACGGTCGCGTCGGGGGCGATGCCGTCGGGACGACGCCGATGCACGACGACCCCGGTCGCTCCGATGCGTTCGGTGAGCGACCGGACCAGATCCACCTGTGCCGCGGACCCGCGGTGCGACCCGGTGAGTGGACGGACGGACCCGAGCGCACGCGACAACCGGGCGAAGTTCTCCGGGGTCGCACCCCGGAACGCGCCGGCGCCGATGTCGGGATCACCGAAGGCGACGACCGGGATCCCCCGCTCGCGACAGGCCTCGAGGAGTTCGACCGCCCCCAGGGTCAGCTCCTGCGCGTCGTCGACGAGGATCGCCGCGAGACCGGACACCGCATCGCGTCCCATCGCATCGCCGGTGCGCAGAACGCCGACCGCTTCGCGGATCAGGCCGGCGGCATCCCGGTAGGCGCCCCGCATGTCTGCGCGGACGTGGAGGTACTCGGCGAAGAACGAGGCGAGAGCGGTCCAGGCCGGGATCGCTGCGGCCTCGCCCATGCGGCGCAGGCGATCCGGCTCGATGCCGAGTGTCGTGCACTCGGCGATGAACGCCCGCACCTCGCTGCGGAACCCGCGCGTCGCACGGATCTCGGCGCCCAGCCATGCCGGCCAGCGCCGCCCACCCGCCGCTTCGTCCTCGGCGTCTCCCGCGAGCAGGTCCTGCACGAGCTGGTCTTCGTCTCCCCCGGTCAGCAACTGAGGCGGCGGAGCGCCGCGATGCACCTCCGCCGCGCGGACGATCTGGAAGGCGAAGGACGCGACCGAGCGCGCGGGAGCCCCTGAGGTGGCGGCGCCGATCGCCAACGCGAGGCGGTCGCGCAGAGCCGTCGCCGTCTGCCGGCTCGGGGTGAGGACCAGAATGCGATCGGGGTCGACCGGAGCCGACCAGGCCGCCGTCAGCGCACGCACCCGTGCCACGAGCGCACTCGTCTTCCCCGACCCGGGGGCACCCACCACCACACCCGAGAAGTCGAGCGGCAGCGCGGCGACCGCCCGCTGATCGTGGTCGAGGGCCGTGACCTCGGTCCCCTCGCCGACTCCCCCGTTTCCCATCGCCCTGCCACGGTAGCGCGGGTCGGCGACATCCGTTCGCCCAGAGCGTCCGGAACCGCGGGCGAGGGCCCTGCGGGGGTGTCGTAGAGTTGCCGTACCCACTTCGGGCGCACAGGAAGGCAGTGATCCGTGGAGATCCGCATCGGCATCGTGAACACCGGACGAGAGCTCAACTTCGAGACCGACGACTCGGCGGACGCCGTGAAGAAGTCGGTCGCCGCGGCGCTCGACTCCGGCGCGACGCACGTGACGTTCGGCGACAGCAAGGGCAACTCCTACATCGTGCCGACAGCATCGCTGGCGTTCGTCGAGCTCGGCACGGAGGACGTGCGGCGCGTGGGGTTCGTGGCCTGATGGAGATCGTGCTCGCGCTGCTCTTCGGCGCTGTCGCCGGGCTTCTCGTGCACTACACGCTCCCGGGCCGCGACACGCGGGGTGCGGCGCTGGCTCCCCTCATCGGCGCGGTCGTCGGCGGCGGCGTGTGGATGGTCCTGACGTGGCTCGGTTGGACGACCGACAACGGATGGCTGTGGCTGACCTCGATCGCCGCGCCGCTCGTCGTGAGCTACCCGGCGGTGGCGGTGCTCACGCGCCGGCGCCACGCCGTCGACGACCGAGAGCGGCGGCGACTGCGCATCGCCTGATCTCGCGTCCGGTCACGCCGCGAGTCCCAGCGCCTCCATGCGGCGGGAGTGCGCCGCCATCAGCTCCGTGAACACGGGCTCGACGGTCGCCTCGTCCTCCGCGTCCAAGGGGCCGGGACGAAGGGCCGCCCTCGCCACGAGGAGCGTGTCGCCGACCAGTCGCCGGCCCCACATGGCGAGCAGCGAGCGCCACTCGGGATCGGCGGCGATGTCGGCGGCGATCAGATCTACGATGGCCTGGCGGTCGTCGTCGGCGTGCAGGATGCGTGCCACTCGCCGGCCCGTTTCCCCGTAGCTTCCGGAGAGTGCGTAGTAGAAGTCGTCGAGGAGTCCCGCCGTGATGTGCACGGTGAGCATGGTCTCCTGCGGGCGCGCGCCATGAGTGCCGCGGCGGAAGACGTCGAGCTGCTCGCGGAAGGGGAGCATGAGCTCCGTCGGGTCGTCTCCGCGCTCGCGGATCAGCGCGACGAGCTCTTCGTGCTTGGTCAGGGCGGCACCGGCCGCGCGCGACAATGCGCCCTTCTCGGCGAGCTCCGGAGTCGAGGCGATGAGCTCGCTCAGCGTCTCCACGTAGCCGAGCTGCAGATACGCCGCCTGCCCGAGGAAGGTGTCGATGTCCGGCGCGAGGGTCTCGAAGCCGACCCGGCGCGTGTCGTCGACATCGTCGCGCGACCGCAGCCGGAGAGTCCGCACCGCGGGACGACGCCGCTTGAGCCACTCGAACACGCGATACAGCCTAGATGGCGGAGGTCCGCGCCCGCCGACATCGCCGCGTGCCGCGGAGGGCGGCATCCGCGGTCCGGTAGGATCGAAACATCCCGGCGATGGATCGGGACCCCCGCGCCTGCGGACGAACTGGATGGCGTGGATCTTCGCTCGGCGGCAGAGACGCACGGCCGCCCTCATTCAGACAGGCACACCCATCGTGACGACCTTCGCCGAACTCGGCGTGGACCAGGACATCGTCGACGCCCTCGCGGCGCGCGGCATCGTGGACGCGTTCCCCATCCAAGAGCAGACCATCCCCCTCGGCCTCCCCGGCCAGGACATCATCGGGCAGGCCAAGACCGGAACCGGCAAGACCTTCGGGTTCGGCATCCCCGTCGTGCAGCGCCTCGGGCCGGCGCCGGAGCCCGGCGTCAAGGCGCTCATCGTCGTCCCCACGCGCGAGCTCGCCGTGCAGGTCTACGAAGACATGGACATGCTCACGTCCAACCGGCCGACGAGCGTGGTCGCCATCTACGGCGGCAAGGCCTACGAGGGTCAGATCGAGCAGCTCAAGGCCGGCGCGCAGATCGTCGTCGGCACACCTGGCCGCCTCATCGACCTCGCGGGCCAGCGACTCCTCGACCTGTCGAATGCGACGGAGGTCGTCCTCGACGAGGCCGACAAGATGCTCGACCTCGGCTTCCTCCCCGACATCGAGAAGATCTTCACCAAGGTGCCGCCCGTGCGCCACACGCAGCTCTTCTCCGCCACGATGCCCGGACCGATCGTCGCGCTCGCGCGCCGCTTCATGTCGAACCCGATCCACATGCGGGCGACCGATCCGGACGAGGGCCTCACGCAGGCCAACATCCGTCACCTCGTGTACCGTGCGCACTCGCTCGACAAGGACGAGGTGATCGCGCGCATCCTGCAGGCCGAGGGCCGCGGCAAGACCGTGATCTTCACGCGCACCAAGCGCGCCGCGCAGAAGCTCGTCGACGAGCTCAATGACCGCGGGTTCAACGCGGCAGCCGTCCACGGCGACATGAGCCAGGAGGCTCGCGAGCGCTCCATGGCCGCTTTCAAGGCCGGGAAGCGGGACGTGCTCATCGCGACGGACGTCGCCGCCCGCGGCATCGACGTCAACGACGTGACGCACGTCATCAACCACACGATCCCGGACGACGACAAGTCCTACCTCCACCGCGTCGGCCGCACCGGCCGCGCCGGCAAGACCGGCATCGCCGTCACGTTCGTCGACTGGGACGACCTGCACAAGTGGGCGCTCATCAACCGCGCGCTCGAGTTCGGTCAGCCCGAGCCCGTCGAGACCTACTCGTCGAGCCCGCACCTGTACGAGGACCTCGACATCCCTGCCGGCACGAAGGGCCGCCTGCCCAAGGCACCGACGACGCAGACCGTGCGGACGCAGGACGCGGGGGGCACCACGACCGACGCATCGCGGCCGCCGCGCCGCCGCCGCCGTTCCGGCTCGGAGGGGTCGACCGCGACGCAGGCCGAGAACGCGACCGCGGACGGCGGCCACGCCGCCGCCGGCGGCGGTGCGCACGACGGGAGCGGCCGGGAACACCACGACGGCAAGCCGGCGAATGCCCGGCGTCGACGCCGCCGCCGCGGACCCCGGCCCGGGGCCCCCGCTGCCGGCGCCTGATCGGCGTCGGCCGCGGCAGCGGGGCACCGCCCGCCCCGCGGGCACGCGATGCGATGGTGTATCGAACCGCTAGTGTGATCGGCAAGCGGCGTCATGCCGTGTCCCCTCGCAAGAAAGGCAGTCATGCGCTTCATCGACACGGCCGTGGAATATCACGGCTTCTGGGGATCGTTCTGGGATCTGATCTGGTGGTTCCTGGCGGTCTTCATCTTCTTCGCCTACATCATGGCGCTGTTCTCGGTCATCTCCGACCTGTTCCGCGACCGCAAGCTCAACGGCTGGTGGAAGGCCGTGTGGATCATCTTCCTGATCTTCGTGCCCTTCCTCACCCTGCTGGTGTACCTGATCGCCCGCGGACCCGGGATGGCCGAGCGGAACCAGAAGGAGGTCGCGCAGGCTCAGCAGGCCGCCGACTCCTACATCAAGCAGGTCGCCGGCACGAGCCCGTCGGACGAGATCGCCAAGGCCAAGGGGCTCCTCGACGCGGGAACGATCACGCAGGCCGAGTACGACAGCATCAAGGCCAAGGCCCTCAGCTGATCGATGCGGACCGTTGCGCCCCCGTCTTCCTCAGGGATAGACGGGGGCGCTTCCCGTTGCGCGCTCGATGATCCGCTCGACCATGTCGTCGGCGGTGGTGTTCTCGCCCGGGAGGTTGGGCTTTCCCAGGCCGTGGTAGTCGCTGGAGCCGGTCACGAGGAGATCGTGCTCGTCGACGATCCGCTGCAATGCCCGGATGCCGGGACCGAGGTTCTCACGATGACCGAGCTCGAAACCGGCGAGTCCGGCGTCGAGCATCCGCGTCATGAGGGGCTCCGGCAGCACACCGGCGCGCCCGGCGGGGTGCGCGACGATCGGCACTCCCCCGGCGCCGGCGATGAGCGACACCGCCGTGACGGGGTCGGGGGCGAACAGGGCGACGTAGTAGTCGCCGCGCGGACTCAGGATGCTCGCGAAGGCCTCGGTGCGGTCCCGCACGTGCCCCTTGGCGACGAGCGCGTCGGCGATATGGGGTCGCCCCACCGTCGCGCCGTCCGAGGTCTGGGCGAGGATGTCGTCCCAGTCGAGGTCGTAGTCGCGACCGATCCGGCCGGCCATGGTGCGGGCGCGATCGAGGCGCGACGCACGCACCCGCTCGGTCATCGCCCGCAAGGCCGCGTCATCCGGATCGATCAGGTAGGCGAGCACGTGGACGCTGCGCCATTCGTGCTTCGCGGACATCTCCATGCCGGGGAGGAACGTCATCCCGAGCGATGTCGCGGCCTCGGCTGCCTCGGCCCACCCCGACGTCGTGTCGTGGTCGGTGAGGGCGGCTGTGCGCAGCCCGTATCGATGCGCGGCCTGCATGACCTGGGCGGGCGACTCGGTGCCGTCGGAATGGAGCGAATGCAGGTGCAGGTCGCTGGGACCGTCGAACCGCCGCATGCCCATCCCCCGAGCGTAGCGCGCGGCGTCGGATCGGCCGCCGAGGAAGGCGCCGGCGCGCGCACCCCCGCCGATCTCCCAGCCTCCTGACATAGAGTCGCGGACGTGCGTCGCCTTGTCGGGATCCTTGCGGCCGTGCTCTGCGCGGTCGCCGCAGCGGTCCTGACATGGCCACCGTTCTTCCACCTCGAGCGCACCTATCCGATCGCGCAGATCGTGTCGTTCCGCAGTCTCATGGTGGTCGGATTCGGCGTGGTGCTCGTGCTCGCACTCCTGCTGGCCATCGCCCGGCCGCTGCGGGGATTCGCCGCGGCCCTCGCGATCATCGCTCTCGTGGCGGGCGTCGCGAACGCGGGGATCCTGGTCTCACGCGGAATGGGCTCGGACACGCTGCCGGCCAAGGGCGCCGACAGCATCCGCGTCATGACCTGGAACACGGCAGGGGCGGCGACGTCTCCGGATGACATCGCCCGGACGGCGGTCGCGATGGACGCCGACATCGTCACCCTTCCGGAGACGACGATCGCGACGGGCGAGCAGGTCGCCCTCGCGATGCGGGCGCTCGGCCACCGCATGTGGGCCTACCACACGCAGTACGGCGCGCACGGCTGGGATGCGAGTTCGACGACGCTGCTGATCTCGCCCCGGCTGGGGACGTATTCGGTCATCGAGTCCTCCGCGGACGGGACGAGCAACACCTCGACGGTGCCGAGCGCCGTCGCCATGCCGACATCCGGCTCGGGCCCCGTGATCGTCGCGGCCCACGCGGTCGCGCCGCGTCAGGAGTACATGCAGCGGTGGCGGCACGACCTGCAGTGGATCGCCGACCAGTGCGCGGCCAAGGACGTCATCCTCGCCGGCGACTTCAACGCGACCGTCGACCACATGAGCGGTTTCGGCGTCGACGGCGGGACGATGGGCCGGTGCCACGACGCGGTCGGCGCGACCGGCAACGGCGCCGTCGGCACCTGGCCGACGTCCCTGCCCGCATGGGCCGGCGCTCCGATCGACCACGTCATGGCGACCAGCGACTGGAAGGCGACCGGCTCGGTCATCCTGCGCTCCCTCGACGGGAAGGGCAGCGATCACCGTCCGCTCGTGGTGCAGCTGGATCCGGCGAACTGAGCGGTTCCCGCTCGTGGCACGCGGTGCGAGACTGGACGCATGAGCGCCACGAGTGAGACTCCCTCCGCATCCGTCGACGAGGCTGCCGCGGCGGCAGCGGCCGCGGCGAACGCCAATCGACGTCAGCCGTATCCCGGCGGCTTCCTCGAGACGATCTCCTCCGGGTGGGCCGAACGGCCTGACACGGCGCCGCCGCAGCGGCCGCAGGCGTCGTACGCCGCGGCACGTCGCGACGCCGTCTCCGCCGCGTTCCCCGGACGCCGGCTCGTGATCCCTGCGGGGGATCTCAAGCAGCGCAGCAACGACACCGACTACCCGTTCCGCGCGCACTCTGCATTCGCGCACCTCACCGGGTGGGCATCCGACGCCGAGCCGGGCGCCGTCCTGGTCCTCGATCCCCGCGGCGACGACCACGAGGCCACCCTCTATTTCCGCGAGCGTGCCGACCGCACCACCCCGGAGTTCTACGCGGACGCGACCATCGGCGAGTTCTGGATCGGCCCGCGGCCGGCTCTGGCCGGCGTGGCGGCCGACCTCGGACTGCGTACCGCGCACGTGGATGACTTCCACGCGGGTGCGGACGACCTCGTGATCGACCAGGACGCGGACCTCACCCGCTTCGTCTCCGAGCTGCGCCTCGTCAAGGATCCGTACGAGATCGACCAGATGCGCGCCGCCGTGCACGCCACCGCCGCCGGATTCGACGACATCGTGCGCCACCTCCCCGAGATCGTCGCGCACCCGCGCGGTGAGCGGGTGGTCGAGGGCGTCTTCCATCGGCGGGCGCGCAGCGACGGCAACGGTGAGGGCTACGACACCATCGCCGCATCCGGCCCGCACGCCTGCTACCTGCATTGGACCCGCAACGACGGCGCGGTGCTCCCGGGAGATCTGATCCTCATCGACGCGGGAGTCGAGGCCGACAGCCTGTACACCGCCGACATCACCCGGACGATCCCGGTGGACGGCCGCTTCACGGACGTTCAGCGGCGCGTCTACGAGACCGTTCGCGAGGCGGCCGACGCCGCGTTCGCGGTCGCGCGGCCGGGCGCCCGGTTCCGCGCCGTGCATGAGGCCGCGATGCAGGTGATCGCCCGTCGCACCGCCGAATGGGGCCTGCTGCCGGTCACCGCCGAGGAGGCGCTCGATGCCGACAGAGGCGGCCAGCACCGCCGCTACATGGTGCACGGCACGAGCCACCATCTCGGGATCGACGTGCACGACTGCGCGCAGGCCCGCCGGGAGATGTACTACGACGGCGTGCTCGAGCCCGGCATGGTCTTCACGATCGAGCCCGGCCTCTACTTCCAGATCGACGATCTGACCGTGCCGGAGGAGTATCGCGGCATCGGCGTCCGCATCGAGGACGACGTGCTCGTCACACACGACGGGGTGGAGAACCTGTCCGCCTCGATCCCCCGCACGGCCGACGAGGTGGAGGCCTGGGTCGCGCGTCTGTCCGCGCGATGACTTTTACGCGTCCCACCCCGTTCACGACCCGCCCGACCCTGCAGGGCTTCTTCGGGATGGCCGCGTCGACGCACTGGATCGCGACGGCGACGGCACAGTCCGTGCTCGAGCGCGGCGGGAACGCGTTCGATGCGGCCGTCGCGGGCGCATTCGTGCTCCACGTCGTCGAGCCGCATCTGAACGGCCCCGGCGGCGATCTCGTCGGGCTCTTCGCAACCGCCGCGGATCCCGCCCCGACCGTACTCATGGGTCAGGGACCGGCGCCGGCCGCTGCCACGATCGATCACTACCGGAACGAGGGACTGGACCTCGTCCCCGGCGCGGGCGGACTCGCCGCCGCGGTTCCGGGCGCGGTCGACGCGTGGCTCCTGCTGCTGCGCGATCACGGCACGTGGGAGCTGGCGGACGTGCTCGCGTACGCGGTCGGCTACGCGCGCGACGGCCATCCGCTGGTGCCGCAGGCCGCCGCCGCCATCGGCCGCGTCGCCGGACTCTTCCGCGATCACTGGACGACGTCGGCCGCGCTCTGGATGCCGCAGGGCGACGTCCCCGCAGCGGGAGAGGTCGTCGTGAACCCCGCCTATGCGAGCGTTCTCGACTCGCTCGTGCACGCCAGTTGCACGGTGCGCGACGATGGCCCGGTCGGTCGCGCCGCGCGCATCGACGCCGCGCGGCGGGAGTGGAAGACGGGCGTGGTGGCCCAGGCATCCTCGGCCTTCCTGGCCACGCCGCACCGCCACTCCGAGGGGGGCGATCACGCCGCGGTGATCGCGGCGGAGGACTTCGCCGCCTTCGACGCGGCATACGAGCCCGCCGTGACGCGAGCGTTCCGAGGGCACACGATCGCGAAGGCCGCGGCCTGGAGCCAGGGCCCCGCCCTCCTGCAGCTGCTCGGCATCCTCGACGGCTTCGACGACGACCGTCTCGACCCGTCACAGGAGGTCGGAGCGCACACCATCCTGGAGGCCGAGAAGCTGGCGTACGCCGACCGCGACGCCTGGTACGGCGACGCCGACGTCGACATCGACGCGCTCCTGTCCGAGGACTACGCCGCCGAGCGTCGCGCGCTCATCGGCACCGAGGCCTCCCGCGAGCTCCGGCCGGGGACGCTGCCCGGCAGAGTCCCGTTCCGCCCGCCGCTGCGTGCGCACACCGCGGGCGCGACCAGCGCGGATCCGATGGCGGCGCCGAGCGGACGCACGAAGGGCGACACGTGCCACATCGACGTCGTCGACCGCTGGGGGAACATGATCTCGGCGACCCCGTCCGGCGGCTGGCTGCAGTCCTCGCCGGTCGTCCCGGAGCTCGGCTTCTGCCTGGGCACGCGTCTTCAGATGACGTGGCTCGAGCCGGGGCACCCCGCATCCCTCACGCCGGGCCGCCGTCCTCGTACGACGCTGACGCCCACGCTCGTCCTGCGCGACGGCGCACCGCTCTTCGCCATGGGCTCGCCGGGTGGAGACCAGCAGGATCAGTGGCAGGTGCTCGCACTGCTGCGGATGCTGGTGGGGGGCTACGCGCCGCAGGAGGCGATCGACGCCCCCGCGCTCCACACCACCGCGATGCCGGAGTCGTTCTGGCCGCGCACCTGGACCCCGGCGGGTGCCGTCGTCGAGGACCGGCTGGGGTCGACGCTGATCGAGGGCCTCGAGCGCCGCGGCCACGTTGTCACCCGCGCCGGCGACTGGTCACTCGGGAGGGTGTCGGCGGTGGGGCGGGATCGCGAGTCGGGCCTTCTCTGGGCCGCCGCGAACCCGCGCGGCATGCAGGGCTACGCGGCCGGGCGCTGAGGCGAGCCGGGGGGCGGGATCAGAACCGCCGATCGAGCCACGTAGCGACGATCTCGGCGACCTCTTCGCCGATCACGTCCGGGGTCCTGCGCGCGCCGGCGATCTCGAACCCGTGGCCGCCGCCCTCGATCCACACGAGCGCGGCGTCCACGCACGAAGCGACGGCCGCGTCGAGCTGCTCGTGCGGATCGACGAACGGATCGCGGCTCCCCGACACGAAGAGCTGCGGCACCGCGATCGCGGGGAGATGCGCCATCCGCGGGCGGTCCGCGCGGCCCGGCGGATGGAGGGGGTAGCCCAGGTAGACCAGTCCCGCGGGCGCGATGCGTCCCTCCGCGGCGGCCATCGATGCCATGCGCCCGCCGTACGAACGCCCCGCCGCCCAGATCGGACGGTCGTTCGTCCCAGTGGCCTCGACGACCGCCGCCCACGTCGCGATCGCGTGCTCCGCCGGCCCCGGCATCCGACGGCCCGCCTCGGCATACGGGAAGTTGAACCTCACGGTCGAAACGCCGTGCCGCCTCATCCCGCGCGCGAAGCCGATCAGGAACGAACTGTCGAAGCGGGAGCCCGCGCCGTGCGCGAGCAGCAGCGTCCCCCGCGCATCCGGAACGGACTCGATCGCCGCGGACACCGTCGCGCTCCCGGACGGCAGCGTCACCGGGACAGCCGTCGTCTGGATCTCAGTCACGACCGACGCTCGCGCCCGTGGTCACCGCTGGCCGTGCTCGGACGACTCCGCGTCGCCGCGGTCGTCGTCGGCTCGCTCGTCGTCGGGGGCCGGTTCGGGCGTGGGCTGCGACCGGCCGCTCCGCTCCGCATCGGACCGGTCGTGGTCGGGTCGCGCCGCGGCGCCCGTCGGCTCCACCCGCTCGCCGTAACGGGGCGGTGACGAGGGCGGCGGCACGGCGGGCGTGGCGGGCGCCGGCGCGGCGGGTCTCGTGGGAAGCGTCGCCGGGGAGGCGACGACGGTCGTGCCCATGATCTGGCGCGCCCGGTGGATGCTCGTGGGGAGCACCGTGACGTCGTAGTGATCGGCGACCACCTGCATCACCGACGCGAAATCCCGACGGCGACGCACCAGCGCGTAGGTCACGAGGCTCAGGAGCATGCCGAACGCGATGCCGACGAACAGCACGCCCACGAAGGCAGAGATCGGGACCGAGGGGTTCCCCAGCACGAAGATCGCCGAGAAGAAGAGTCCGAGGAGCAGCCCGTTGATCGCGCCCGACCGGGCCGCCGTCGCGTAGCCGAGTCGTCCGGTCACGCGCTCGATGGAACGGAGCCCTGTTCCGACGATCGCGATCTCCTTCGCCGGGACGTCACCGGCGATCAGGCTCGAGACGGCCTTCTGCGCGGCTTCGTAGGTCGGAAAGCTGGCGACGGCCTCGCCGACCTCGCCCCGGCCCTGCGGCACACCCGGCATGCTCATATCCCCATCTTGTCATGCGGTCCTCGGGGTGCCCTGTGGATCGTGCCCCGCGGACTACGCTGGAACGGTGAGCACGCAGAGGGTTTTCGTCGCGCGCCTGGCCGGCTGCGCGGTCTTCGACCCCGCAGGCGACCGGCTCGGCAAGGTCCGGGACGTCGTCGTCATCTATCGAAAAGACGACCCGCCCCGCGTCATCGGCCTCGTCGTGGAGATCCCGGGTCGACGGCACGTGTTCCTGTCGATCGGACGGGTCACGTCGATCGCGACGGGCCAGGTCATCACGACCGGCCTGATCAACGTGCGCCGGTTCGACCAGCGTGGCGGCGAAGTGCGGGTGATGACCGAGCTCGTCGGTCGCAAGGTCTATTTCCGCGACAACTCGGGGCATGCGGTCATCGAGGACGTCGCGATCGAGCGCAACCGCCTCGGCGAGTGGGACATCGGCCAGCTCTTCCTGCGCAAGCCCAAGACGAGCGCATCCCCGTTCGCGAAGGGACCGACCACGTTCGCGAACTGGGACGAGGTGCGCGAGCAGCAGACGCCCGGCGAGTCGCAGTCGGCGGAGCAGCTCGTGGCGAGCTACTCGGAGCTGAAGCCCGCCGATCTGGCGAACACACTGCTGGATCTGCCCGACGAGCGCCTGCTCGAGGTCGCCGAGGAGCTCCCCGACGACCGCCTGGCCGACGCGCTCGAGGAGATGCCCGAGGACGAGCAGGTGCACATCCTGGAGCAGCTCGGCGAGGAGCGCGCGGCCGACATCCTCGATGCGATGGAGCCGGATGACGCGGCGGACCTGCTCGGTCAGCTGTCCGAGGCGAGCAGGGAGCAGCTCCTCGAGCTCATGGAGCCCGAGGAGGCGGACGACGTCCGCGCGCTGCTGCAGTACGGCCCCGACACGGCGGGCGGCCTCATGACGCCGGAGCCGATCGTGCTGTCGGCGGATGCGACCGTGGCCGAGGCGCTCGCCCTGATCCGCCGTCACGAGCTGCACCCCGCCCTCGCGGCGGCCGTGTTCGTCACGCTGCCGCCCTACGAAGCGCCGACCGGCCGCCTCCTGGGCACCGTCCACTTCCAGCGGATGCTGCGCTACCCGCCGCAGGAGCGCCTGGGCGCCATCATCGACGACACGCTCGAGCCGGTCCCCGCGACGGCGTCGGCGGCGGAGGTCGCACGGCTGCTGGCCAGCTACAACCTGGTGTCCCTGCCGGTCGTGGACCAGGCGCACCGCCTGGTGGGCGCGGTGTCGGTGGACGACGTCCTCGACTACCTCCTCCCCGAGGACTGGCGATCCCATGACGGCGACGATCCGCTCGTCGCTCAGACCTCCGTCCCCACGACCACCGCGAGCATCCCGAGGAGGCGCTGATGGCACGCCCCTCCCGGCAGATGACCCTCGACGCTCCGCGCGGACGCACGGGGATGCTGGGACGGTCCCCCCAGCCGTCTCAGGATCGGTTCGGACGGTTCTCCGAGGCGTTCGCCCGCGGCATGGGGACATCGAGCTTCCTCATCGGCATGACGGTGTTCGTCGTGGTCTGGCTCGCGTGGAACACGCTCCTGCCGCCGCAATACCAGTTCGACCCCCGAGCGCAGAACTTCACCCTGCTCACGCTCATCCTCTCGCTCCAGGCCTCGTACGCCGCACCCCTCATCCTGTTGGCGCAGAACCGTCAGGACGACCGTGACCGGGTGCAGATCGAGCAGGACCGCCAGCGTGCCGAGCGCAACCTCGCCGACACCGAGTACCTCGCGCGCGAAGTGGTCGCCCTCCGGATGGCGATGACCGAGCTCACCGGCGAGGTCCTCTCGCGCGATGCGCTCCGGCAGGAGCTCAAGGCGCTCTTGGAGCAGCTGGACGCGAGGGCCGATCAGCAGGCCGACGCGTCGTCGTGAGCGACCTGTCGGCGTCGGTCCGCGCTGCGGTCGGCGCGGTGTCGGATCCGGAGCTGCGGCGTCCCCTGTCCGAGCTGGACATGGTTCGCGACATCACCGTGGACGCCGGCGTGGCGCACGTCGCCATCGCGCTCACCATCGTCGGATGCCCGGCCGCGGAGCGGATCTCGGCGGAGGTGACGGCGGCCGCCGCGGGGGTACCCGGCGTGCGCGAGGTCGCACTCGAGGTCGGCGTCATGACGGCGGACGAGCGGCGCGCCCTGACGGCGCGCCTGCGCGGCTCGCGCGCCTCCCGGACCATCCCGTTCGGGCCTGACTCGCTGACGCGCGTCATCGCCGTGACGAGCGGGAAGGGCGGGGTGGGCAAGTCGACGGTCACCGCCAACCTCGCGGTCGCGCTCGCCCGCCGGGGACTCGCGGTCGGCCTGGTGGACGCGGATGTGCACGGCTTCTCGATACCGGGACTGCTCGGACTGGTCGACGCCGCCGGGCGCACCGCCCGTCCGACGCGGATCGACGACCTCATCGTCCCCCCGATCGCGTACGACGTGAAGACGGTGTCGATCGGGATGTTCCTCCGCGAGGGCGACGAGGGCGCCGCCGTCGCCTGGCGCGGTCCGATGCTGCATCGCACTGTGCAGCAGTTCCTCACCGACGTCTACTTCGGCGACCTCGACGTGCTCCTCCTGGACATGCCACCGGGAACAGGCGATGTCGCGATCTCGGTGGGTCAGCTGCTCCCCCACGCCGAGGTGCTCGTCGTCACGACGCCGCAATCGGCGTCGTCCGATGTCGCGGTCCGCAGCGGGCTCGTCGCTCGCCAGACCGGCCAGCGGGTGCTCGGCGTGATCGAGAACATGGCGCCGCTCGTGCTGCCCGACGGCACGGTTCTCGATCTGTTCGGCCACGGTGGCGGCGAGGACGTGGCACGCGCGCTGTCCTCCGAATCGGAGCCGGTCCCGCTGCTCGGCTCGATCCCGCTCAGCCCGGCGCTGCGTGCGTGCGGGGACGCGGGGACGCCCGTCGTCGCGTCCGCGCCGGCCGACAGCGCCGCCATCGCGATCTCCGAGATCGCCCGCGTCATCGCCGACCGCCCGCGAGGACTCGCCGGTCGTCGCCTGAACGTCTCGGTCACCTGACCGCCGGACCGCGGCTCAGGTGGCTTCGGAGTCGAACGGCGGGGTGTCCCCCGGCCGGAACGGCTGTCGTTCCGTGCCGACCGGCGGGGCGGGCGCCGTCGTCGCTGCCGGGCGAGCGGGCGTCGGAGCATCGTCCAGGAGCGCTTCCCGGATGATGCGGCGCGGGTCGTACTGGCGCGGATCGAGTTTGCGCCAGTCGACGTCGTCGAAGTCGTCGCCCATCTCATCGCGCATCCGTGACTTCGCGCCGTTGAGCAGGTCGCGCGCGCGGACCGTGAGCTGGGCGAGCATCTGCGCGTAGCGGGGAATCCGCTCGGGCCCGAGCAGAAGCGCGGCGATCACTCCGATCACCACGAGCTTCTCGATGGTGAGCCCGAAGATCATGTGTTCAGGTTACCCGTCGCGCCTGAGCTCGGCCTCGCACGCGCCCGCGTAGGCTGGCGGCGGAGGTCCGTGATGGGTGAGAACGACGCGAATCAGAGGTTCGCACAGGAAGCGACGATCGAACCCGACCACATCTCTCGTGCGCGCGCCCATGCGCTGGAGTTGGGAGCCGCGCCGATCAGCCCCGCCGTCGGCGCCCAGTGCGCCGTCATCGCCGCGTCGTCGGCCGCCCTGAACATCGTCGAGATCGGGACGGGAGCGGGAGTCTCGGGCCTCTGGCTCCTGCACGGCGCGCCGAGGGCGATCCTCACCACGATCGACAGCGAGCCGGAGCACCTGGGTGCCGCCCGGCAGGCGTTCGCGGACGCGAAGGTCCCGGCCGCCCGCGCCCGGTTCATCACGGGGCGCGCAGCCGACGTGCTGCCGCGGATGAACGAGGCCTCCTACGACGTCGTCCTCGTGGACGGAGACCCCGAGGGTGTGATCGAGTACGTCGAGCACGGTCTGCGTCTCGTCCGCCCCGGCGGCACCGTTCTCATTCCGCGGGTGCTCGCGGGCGGCGCGGTGTCCGACCCGGTGCGCCGCGACCCGGTGACGACCGCGTACCGCTCGCTCATCCAGGAGACGCAGGCGTCGCCCGCCGTCATCGGCGCGCTCTCGATCGTCGGTGAAGGTCTGCTGCAGCTCACGACGATCGTCGAGAGCCGCCCCGGACAGACGACAGCGGCCGGTCGAACGACCGGCCGCTGAGGCTGAGCAGGGTGTGAACTCAGACGTTCACCACACCGCCGAGCACGTCGTAGAGCTCCTTGGCTTCGGCATCGTTGACGGAGACGACCAGACGGCCACCACCTTCGAGCGGTACGCGAACGATGATCAGGCGACCCTCCTTCACGGCCTCCATCGGCCCGTCTCCGGTTCTCGGCTTCATGGCTGCCATCGTGGCTCCTTTTCGTCGCTGGTCTGCCTTATGAGTTTACCGTGCGCCCTCGACCGGGGATAATCGCCTGGGCATTCGTCACGGGATCTGCCAATATGTGTTCCCCATCGCGTACATGTTGACGATCCACCACCACTGACCGGCGAGGCACAGGACCAGCACGGTGACGCGCCAGAGGGCGGACCGGGGGACGGCGGCCGCCCCCCACAAGGGCGAAACGGGCACGAGCAGCCGGAAGATGCTCGACTGCGGGAAGAAGACCGCCAGCAGGTAGACGAGGTAGCTGGCCGACCACAGCCTGATCTCCGGACCGAGACGTTTCACGTGCGGTTCGAACAGGAGCAGCGCGGCGATCGCGACGACCAGCAGCCCGAGCACGATGTACCCCGTCACCGCGCCCATCCCCCACGAGTCGAACCAGAACGCGACGCCCTGCAGGAAGCCGTGCAGGGGCACGAAGTCGCCGTCGGCGTCGGGGAGCCAGTTGCGCCGCCACGCCAGCTCGGTGGCGAGGTAGGCATCCGGGCGACCGGTGACGGCGGCAGCGATGACCTGCCACGCGAATCCGACGACGACGGCCCAGAGACCCAGCGCCACGACGTGCAGGATCTCCCGCACCGGGAAGGGTTCCGTGCGGCGCGTGAACCACCGGTGGATCGCGAACAGGCCGAGGAACAGCCCGAACGCGAGCACGCCGGGGCGGGTGAAACCCATCAGAGGGACCAGAAGGTAGAGCCACCCGTATCGACGGCGGGCGACGAGCCAGATCGCGAGGAACAGCCAGAGCAGGAACAGGGATTCCGCATACCCGATCTGGAACACCGCCGCCAGCGGCGCGAAGGCGAAGAAGACGACCCCCCACGTGGCCGCGCCGCGATCGAGCCGCATCCGCAGCATCCGATACAGCACGAGGCACGACAGGTATCCGGCGACGAGCGAGATCACGATGCCACCAATGGCCCAGGCACCGAACGGCACCCCGATCGCCTGAGCGAGATACGGGTACACCGGGAGGAACGCCCACTGGTTCTCTGCCACCTGCCCGGAATCGGTCAGGGGCAGCACCGACGGGTAGCCGTTCACCGCCACGTACCAGTACCACTGCGCGTCCCAGCCCATGAGCAGGTCGCCGATGCCGGCGTGCGGCCCGAAGCGCGTGCCCGGGCCGGCCAGAGCCGCCGCGATCGCGAAGAAGCCCGTCGTGACGACGCGCGCCGACAGGTAGATCAGAGCCACGCGCAGGACGAACGGGAGACGCCGCCGCGCGGCGTGCTCGACCTGCCCGCTCTCGATCAGCGAGCCTTCAGCCACGCCCGGAGTCCGTGCTCGACAGCCTCGATCTGCGCGACCGGCACGCGCTCCTCGTCGTGGTGGGCGAGGTGGGGGTCTCCGGGCCCGTAGTTCACCGCGGGAACCCCGAGTGCCGAGAAGCGGGCGACATCCGTCCAGCCGTACTTGGGCCGTGCCTCGCCGCCCACCGCGGCCAGGAACTCCTGCGCGAGCGGAGCATCCAGGCCCGGGCGGGCGCCGGCGGCGACGTCGACCACCTCGACCTCGAAGCCCTCGAGCACGTTGCGCACGTGCTCCTCCGCCTCGGCGACCGACCGACTCGGCGCGAACCGATAGTTGACCTCGACCTCGCAGAGGTCCGGGATGACGTTACCGGCGATCCCACCGCCGATGCGGACCGCGCTGAGCCCCTCGCGGTAGACGAGACCCTCGACGGGCACCTCGCGCGGACGGTACTCCGCCAGCCGCGCGAGCACCGGGGCGGCCTTGTGGATCGCGTTCTCGCCGATCCACGCCCGCGCACTGTGCGCGCGCACGCCGTGGGTGCGCACGATCGCCCGGAGGTTGCCGTTGCAGCCCCCCTCGACCTGTCCGTTCGACGGCTCTCCGAGGATCGCGAAGTCAGCCGTGAAGAGGTCGGGACGACGTGCGGCGAGTCGCGTCAGGCCGTTCAGATCGGCGTCGACCTCCTCGTGGTCGTACCACATCCAGGTGATGTCGACACGGGGGTCGCACAGCTCGGCCGCGAGCTTCAGCTGTACCGCGACGCCCGCCTTCATGTCGACGGTGCCGCGGCCCCAGACGTACGCCTCGCCGTCGATCTCGATGTCGCGCGTCGGCACGTTCCCGTTGATGGGGACGGTGTCGATGTGGCCCGCGATGACGACGCGCTGCGCCCGTCCGCCATCCGTCCGCGCGACGATCGTGTCGCCGTCGCGGTGGACGTCGAGGTGCGGAAGCGCGCGGACGGCCGCGTCGATCGCATCGGCGAGGACGGTCTCGTCGTCGGACACGCTCGGAACGTCGCAGATGGTGCGGGTGAGATCGATGGATGTCGCGGACAGATCGAGCTCCAGCATCCCTCGAGTCTACCGATCGGGTCACGCGCCTCCGCGCCGGTAGCCTGGAGCGGTGAGCGACGAGCGACGGATCAGCGGCACAGGACTCTCCACGATCGCGGGAGACGGCACGGTCCTGGATGCGTGGTTCCCGGCACCGCAGCGCGGCATCCCGGACAGCGGCGAGGGGGCGCCGGACGACGGCGGCCTCGACGTGCACACCGGGTCGGATGAGCGCCGCGCCGTGACGGTGGAGGCCGTCCGCGTCACGGTCGACCTCGACGAGGCTCCGACGTCGACGGCAGACGCCTATCTCCGGCTGCACGCCCTCTCCCACCGCCTCGTCCGTCCCAACGAGGTGAACCTCGACGGGATCTTCGGGCACCTCCCCACTGTGGCGTGGACCAACGCGGGACCGATGCATCCGACCGACACCGAACGCCTACGGCCGGTGCTGCAGCGCGCCGGGATCCAGATGCAGGGACTCGACAAGTTCCCGCGGCTGCTCGACTACGTCACACCGCCGGGGGTGCGGATCGCGGATGCCTCGAGGGTGCGCCTCGGGGCGTACCTGTCACCGGGCACCACCGTGATGCACGAGGGATTCGTGAACTACAACGCGGGCACGCTCGGCGCCTCCATGATCGAGGGGCGCATCTCGCAGGGCGTCGTCGTGGGCGACGGCAGCGACATCGGCGGCGGCGCATCGATCATGGGAACCCTGTCCGGCGGCGGGACGCACCGCGTGTCCGTGGGGGCGCGATCGCTCCTCGGGGCGAACGCCGGCATCGGGATCTCGCTGGGCGACGACTGCATCGTCGAGGCGGGCCTCTACGTCACCGCAGGCTCGAAGATCGTCCTGGCTGACGAACCGCCGCGCCACGACGGCTCGCGACCCACGGTCAAGGGCGGCGAGCTCTCCGGACGGAACGGGATCCTGTTCCGGCGGAACTCCCTCAGCGGCGCGATCGAGGCCGTGCGTCGCACCGGCGCCGGCGTCACACTCAACGAGGCGCTGCACGCGTAGCGGAACGGCGCCGGCCCCGGCACCTCAGCGGCGGATAGCGTTCACGGCGAGACCCAGCACGCGCTCGCGCTGGGCATCGTCATCGAACGAGGAGACGGCGGCGACACCCGAGACGAGCTTCACGACGTCGCTGATGGTGATGTCCGGGTCGACGACGCCCGCGGACTGCGCGCGGCGCAGCAAGGGCTCTCCGGCGTCGAACATGATCGTCCGACACTGGTCCATCACCGCGGACGGCCGGTTGAGGCTCTCCAGCAGGACGTGCTTGGTGCCGACGTAGCGCACGAAGTGGTCGAGCCAGGCCGCCAGCGCGGCCCACGGCTCGAGATCGGCGACCTCGTGCGCCGTCTGCGCCAGCGCGTCCACCTCACCGAGGTAGAGCGTGTCGATCAGATCGTCGCGCGTCGGGAAGTTGCGATACAGCGTCCCGATCCCGACGCCCGCCCTCCGCGCGATGTCCTCCAGCGACGCGGACGACCCCTCTTCGGCGAACGCGTCGCGTCCGGCAGCGATGAGTGCGTCGAAGTTGCGTGCCGCGTCGGCGCGGCGCGGACGACGGGCGGCCAGTGCGGGAACACGCTCGGCGAGCGTCATCGGGAAGCCTTTCGAACAGGATGCGGCAGGTGGTTGCTAAACGGAGGCGTCCTCCGCTAAGCTCTAAGCGGAGGAACCCTCCGTTCGGAGCCCTACCCCCACTTTACCTCGATCTCGCGGATCGCGCATCCGCGGGGAAGGTCTGCACATGCCCACTGCCCCCTCCTACCGCGGCGCCTTCGTCGCGATCGCCGTCGGCGTCGCCTCGCTGGCTCTGCTCCAGAACCTCGTCATCCCGGTCATCCCGCTCATCGCCGCCGACTATGGCGTCGCAGCCGACGCGGCCGCCTGGACCAACACCGCGTGGCTCATCGCGGCGGCGGTCGCCACTCCCCTGCTGGGCCGCGTCGGCGACCTGCGGGGGCGGCGCGCGACCTTCCTCGCGGTGCTCGCCATCGTCGCGCTCGGCGACGTTGTCGCCTCCTTCGCCTCGAACCTCGGCATCCTCGTTCTGGGTCGCGTGCTGCAGGGCGTCGGCGGCGCGCTCTTCCCGCTCGCCTTCGGCCTCCTGCGGGATGTCATGCCACGGGAGCGGCTCACCGGCGCCATCGGCGCGATCAGCGCGCTGATCGGCATCGGCGGCGCGGCCGGCAGCGTCCTCGCCGGCCCGCTGGCCGACCTTCTCGGTTGGCGGGGCATCTTCTCGGTGCCTTTCATCGCCGCGATCCTCGGCGTGGTCCTCGTGCTGGCGCTCGTGCCGGTCCGCGGCGTCCGGGCCGAGGGCCGGGTGAACGGCCTCTCGGCGACACTGCTGTCCGCGTGGCTCGTCGCCCTTCTCGTCCCGCTCAGCTCGGGAGCGCACTGGGGCTGGGGCTCGCCCGTCACCGTTGGTCTGTTCGCCGGCGCCGCCGTCCTGCTGATCGCCTGGGTCGCCGCCGAGCTGCGCTCGCGCAACCCGCTGGTGGATCTCCGGATGCTGGCAGCCCGCGCCGTGTGGCCCGTCAACGCGGCCGCGTTCCTCATCGGCGCGGCGGCGTTCGGGTTCTGGGGCTACCTGCCCCAGTTCCTCGAGACGCCCGCGACGACGGGCTGGGGACTCGGGCTGGGTGTGCAGGCGGCGGGACTCGCGCTGCTGCCGCTGCTCGCCGGGATGTCGGGCATCGGGTTCGCCGCCGGTGCGATTGCACGCATCCTCCCCCTCCGCGTCATGCTCGCGATCGGCGCCCTGCTGATGGCCGTCGGCGTGGGATCCGCCATCGCCTCGCACACGGCGCTGTGGCAGCTCTCGGTGGCCGGGGGGCTCTTCGGCCTGGGCATCGGGCTCAGCTACGCGTCGATGTCGAGCATCGTGGTCCAGAGCGTCCCCGCCGACCGCACCGGAGTCGCGACGGGAGTCAACGCGAATCTGCGCACGATCGGGTCGGCCGTCGGCTCGGCGCTCATGAGCGCGATCGTGTTCGGATCGACGGGCTCCGACGGATCCCCGGCTCAGACGGGGTACGACGTCGCGTGGCTGTCGGTTGCCGCCATGGCCGTGCTCGCGGCGGCCATCGTGATGGCTGTGCGCCCCCGTCGGAGCGTCGCGCAGAGCGACGACGACGTGGAGACGGTCGAAGACGGCGAGCTCGCCTCCGCAGCGTGAGCGCGTGCGTCAGCCGCGCACGCGCACGGAGAGGCATGTGACGCAGCCTTCGAGCTTCTCGAACTCCGTCACGGCCGTCTCCACCACCTCGAGGCCGCGCGCCCGGTACAGGGCCGCGGTCTCGGGCGCGTCCGCCGACATGAGGATCGTGTCCTCGTCGAGGACGACGACCGCGGTGCCGTGCTCCTCGGGCACGGGGAGGAACTCGGGGAAGGCCGCGGGATCGTCCACCAGCGGCGCGTAGCCCACCACCACGCCGTCGGGGAGTGCGGTCACGCCGCTCTTGAGGTGCAGGACCTTCGTGACGGGGACCTCGACGACCCGCCAGCCCCGCGGTTCCAGGACGCCGCGGAGCTGGGCGATGCCGGCGTCGTTCGTGCGCGACGACCGGCCGACATACACGGTGCGCCCCACTTTGAGGACGTCGCCCCCATCGAGGGTGCCGGGCGCGACGATGGCGACGGACGGGATGCCGACGGCCTCGGTCGCCGCAGCGATCGAGGCGAGCTCCCCCCGCCGTGACGGCGCACCCGCCCGGCAGAGGACCGCGAGGTCATCGAACACCACGACGGCGTCCTCGACGAAGACACCGTCGGGTTGGTCGTCTGCGGCCTCGACCTCGACGATCTCCCACCCGCGTGTGCGGAACTGATCCACGTAGCGCTCCCACTGGGCACGCGCGAGGGCCGGATCGACCGGGACCCGCTCCAGGTGGGTGATCTCCCCCTCCGCGAGTCGCCGGGACGGCGGGCGCACAAGGAGTCTCGGACGGTCGCCGGCCATGGCGAGCCCGCTCAGACCGCGCCGGGGTAATCGCGGCGGCCGGCGCCGATGTAGAGCTGCTGGGGTCGGCCGATCTTGGTCTGCGGATCGGTCACCGCCTCGCGCCACTGCGCGAGCCACCCCGGCAGCCGGCCGATGGCGAACAGCACCGTGAACATCCGGGTCGGGAAGCCCATCGCCTTGTAGATGACGCCCGTGTAGAAGTCGACGTTCGGGTAGAGCCGGCGCTCCTTGAAGTAATCGTCGTTGAGCGCGATCTCCTCGAGCTCCTTCGCGAGGTCGAGGAGCGGATCGTGGACGCCGAGCTCGGTGAGCACCTCGTCTGCCGACTCCTTCACCAGCTTCGCGCGCGGGTCGTAGTTCTTGTAGACGCGGTGGCCGAAGCCCATCAGCTTGACCCCGTCCTCCTTGTTCTTCACCCGCTCGACGAAGCGCTGCACGCTCTCACCCGACTCCTGGATACGCGCGAGCATGGCGAGCACTGCCTCGTTCGCGCCGCCGTGGAGAGGGCCGTACAGGGCGTTGATCCCGGCCGAGATCGACGAGAACTGGTTCGCCCCCGTCGAGCCGACGAGCCGCACGGTCGACGTCGAGGCGTTCTGCTCGTGGTCCTCGTGGAGGATCAGCAGGCGCTCCAGCGCGCGCGACATCACGGGGTTGACCTCGAAGATCTCCGACAGGACGCCGAAGTTCAGCTTCAGGAAGTTGTCGACGAAGCTCAGCGAGTTGTCCGGGTAGAGGAAGGCCTGGCCGATGCTCTTCTTGTGCGCGTACGCAGCGATCACCGGGAGCTTCGCGAGCATCCGGATGGTGTTCAGCTCGACATGCTCGGGGTTGTGCGGGTCGGACTGGTGCTCGTAGTAGGTCGACAGCGCCGACACGGCGGAGGACAGGACCGACATCGGATGGGCGGTGTGCGGCAGGGCTGAGAAGAAGCGCTTGAGATCCTCGTGCAGCAGCGTGTGGTGCCGGATCTTGCTGTCGAACTCCGCGAGCTCGTCGGCGGTGGGCAGTTCGCCGTAGATCAGCAGCCACGCCACCTCGAGGTAGGTGCTGTTCTTCGCGAGCTGCTCGATCGGATAGCCGCGGTAGCGGAGGATGCCCTGCTCGCCGTCGATGAACGTGATCGCGGACTTGGTGGCCGCGGTGTTGACGAAGCCGTAGTCGAGCGCGGTGTGGCCGGTCTGCCGCGTGAGCGTGGAGACGTCGACGCTCGGCGGGCCGTCGGTGCCGTGGAGGAGCGGGAGTTCGGCGGTCTTGTCGCCGATGGTCAGGGTGGCTTTGGCCTGCTGCGCGCCCGCATCGCTCACGGCGCCTCCTTGCGATTTCTGGTCGACTGGGGGTGTCAGAGATCGCCGGTGGCGATCGACGGATGCCGCGGTCCTGTCGTCCGTGGAGCCGTTCCTTTACAGCCTAGTGGGCCGTCCGACCTACTGAGACCGCCACCAAAGGCGAGGCGGATCGGATGGAGGAAGGCTACGAAGCGCTCGCCCGAAGGCGGTCGGCGGCAGCGTCGATCCGTTCGTCGGACGCCGTCAGCGAGAAGCGGACGTGCTGCGGGAAGTGCGGCCCGTAGAAGTGTCCGGGGCCCGCGAGGATGCCGAGATCGGCCAGGCGGTCGAGACTCTCCCACGCGTCCCGCCCTTCCGATGCCCAGAGGTACAGCCCCGCCTCGCTCCCGTCCAGGCGGAAGCCGGCCGCCTCGATCGCGGGCCGGAGGACCGCGCGCCGACGACGATAGCTCTCCTTCTGCCGAGCCACGTGCGCGTCGTCCCCGAGCGCGACGGTCATCGCCGCCTGCACGGGACCGGGGACCATCAGACCGAGGTGCTTGCGTGCCGTGAGGAGGCGCTCGACCAGGTCCGGATCCCCCGCGAGGAACGCGGCGCGGTACCCGGCGAGGTTCGACTGCTTGCTCAGCGAGTAGACCGAGAGCACGCCAGAGGCATCCGACCCGATCACCCGCGGATCGAGCACGCAGGGAATCGGCTCATCGTCCCAGGGGGCGTCCCAGCCGAGCTCGGCATAGCACTCGTCCGCCGCGATCACCGCGCCGATCTCCCGTGCCCGCGCGACCGCGGCGCGCAGGCTCGCCACGTCGCGGACCCGTCCGTCCGGATTGCCCGGCGAGTTGATCCACACCAGGCGCGCACGATCGGGCCATTCGGCCGGGTCGTCGGCGTCCACGACCTCCGCGCCCACGAGCAGCGCGCCTGCCGCGTAGCTGGGGTAGGCGGCCCGCGGCTGCACGACGACATCGCCGGGGCCCAGTCCGAGGAGGAGCGGCAGCAAGGCGACGAGCTCCTTCGAGCCGACGGTCGGGAGCACCTGGCCGACGGTGAGCCCGGGCACACCGCGTCGGCGGGCGTACCAGGCGACGATCGCCTCGCGCAGTGCCGGCGTCCCCACCGTCTGCGGATAGGCGTGCGCGTCCGTCGCATCGGCGAGCGCCCGGCGGACCACCTCGGGCGTCACGTCCACCGGCGAACCGACCGACAGGTCGACGATCCCGTCCGGGTGCGCGGCCGCACGCGCGGCATAGGGCGCGACCGCATCCCAGGGGTATTCGGCGAGGTCGGCGACCCCCACGATCAGTGCTCCTGCGGAGGGAGGGCGGCGATGACGGGGTGGTCCTTGTGGATCACGCCGACCTTGGCGGCGCCGCCCGGCGAGCCCAGGTCGTCGAAGAACTCGACGTTCGCCTTGTAATAGTCCTGCCACTCGTCGGGCAGGTCGTCCTCGTAGTAGATGGCCTCGACCGGGCAGACCGGCTCGCACGCGCCGCAGTCCACGCACTCGTCCGGGTGGATGTACAGCGACCGCTCGCCCTCGTAGATGCAGTCGACAGGGCACTCGTCGACACACGCGCGGTCTTTGACGTCCACACAGGGAAGAGCGATCACATACGTCACCGCTTCAGTCTAGTTGTCGGCTCCGGAGCGCACGGCCGACCGCGCGGGCCATACCACCACGATCGCCGCCGCCAGCGGCACCAGGACGGCCCAGACGATGCCGAGGTTCACGCCGGCCAGTGCGTCGAGCTTGCCACTGGGGACGATGACGGATCCGCCCGGACCGCTGCCCGAGAAGACCCACGTGGCGAGGACCAGGCCGAGTCCGCACGCGAGTGCCGCCCACCGGTCGTGCGTGAGCGTACGCACCGCGACGAGCAGAGCGACGACACCCAGAAGCGCGAGGAGCAGACCGACCGGAAGCGCACCGAGGCGATACGCATGCGCGATCGTTCCGGCAGCGCCGTAGACGAGACCGACGGCGAGGGCGACCACCCAGGAGATGACGCGCGACCAGGAGAATCCCACCGCGTCAGTCTAGGCGCGTCTCCGATCAGACCGCCCAGCCCCACAGACGCAGGAGCGCGGCCACCACCGCGGCACCGGCGACGACGACGAGGAACGGCGCGCGCAGCAGCAGCAGCCCGGCGGCCACGGCGACCGCGGGCAGCCGCGCGTCCACGACGATCGCCTGCCCGAGACCCAGCGCCTGCACCGCGACGAGCGCGGCGAGCAGCGCGACGGTGAGCAGATCCGCGATCTGCGCGGGCCGCGGCGCCTCCATGACGTGCCCGGGGACGAGGTAACCGACGGTCTTCAGTGCCACGCACACGATTGCAGCGATCAGCACGGCGTTCCACAGCGTCACGGCAGCCCCTCCCGCTCGGGGACGTCCGTCGGCTCGGAGGGCGGCGATTCGGTCCGCCCCAGCCAGTTGAACCAACCGACCACGACCGCCACCACCGCGGCGACCAGCACGGGCACCCCCGGCAGGATGACCGGTGTGAGCACGGTGGCGACGACGGCGGCGGCCACGCCGACCGCGATCGCCTGCCGCCGGCGCAGCCGGGGCCACAGGAGGGCGAGGAATGCCGCGGCGGCCGCGGCATCCAGCCCGTATGCGCGCGGATCGCCGAGCACATCGCCGAGAAGCGCGCCCGCGAAGGTCGTGAGGTTCCAACCCGCGTAGATCGCGAGGCCGGTGACCCAGAAGCCGACGAGACGCGCGCGGGCCGTCGTCTGCGCGAGGGAGACCGCCGTCGATTCGTCGATGGTGAACTGCGCGGCCGCCGCGCGACGCCAGAAGCCCGTTCCCACGACCGGTGACATGCGCATCCCGTACGCGATGTTGCGTACGCCGAGGAGTCCCGCCGATGCGATCGCCGCGGGAGCGGCCGCCAGTCCCCCGGCACCGATGACGCCGACGAAAGCGAACTGGGAGCCCCCGGTGAACATCACCAGGCTCAGCACACACGTCTGCCAGACGTCGAGCCCGGATGCGGTCGCCAGAGCACCGAACGATACGCCGTACGCACTCGTGGCCAGTGCCACGCCGAGACCCGATCGGGCGGCGCGGCGCGCCTCCGCGCGCGACGGATCGTCGGGAGTGGTCACGCCGCCGAGCCTAGCGAGCGCGATCGAGGACCCGTGCGGGCCACCGTGCACCGCGTGGCGTGATCAGACGTTGGCGTCCTGGCGCTTGAGGCGCGCGGTGGCGCGCCCACGCTCGGTCGCGTCGAGCACCACCTTGCGGATCCGCACGATCTCGGGGGTCACCTCGACGCACTCGTCGTCGCGGGCGAACTCGAGGCTCTCCTCGAGCGACAGCTGGCGCGGCGGCGTCATCGACTCGAACGTGTCGGAGGTCGAGGAGCGCATGTTGGTGAGCTTCTTCTCCTTCGTGATGTTCACGTCCATGTCGTCGCTGCGCGAGTTCTCGCCGATGACCATGCCCTCGTAGACCTCCTGCGTAGGCTGCACGAAGAACGACATCCGCTCCTGGAGGGCGATGATCGCGAACGGCGTCACGACGCCGGCGCGGTCCGCCACGATCGAGCCGTTCTGACGGGTCACGATGTGACCGGCCCACGGCTCGTACCCGTGGGAGATCGCATTCGCGATGCCCGTGCCGCGGGTCGTGGTGAGGAACTCGGTGCGGAAGCCGATGAGGCCACGCGAGGGGACGACGAACTCCATCCGCACCCAGCCGGTGCCGTGGTTCGTCATGTTCTCCATGCGACCCTTGCGGGCGGCCAGCAGCTGCGTGATGGCGCCGAGGTACTCCTCGGGTGCGTCGATGGTGAGGTGCTCGAACGGCTCGTAGGTCTTGCCGTCGACCTTCTTGGTCACCACCTGGGGCTTGCCGACGGTGAGCTCGAAGCCCTCGCGCCGCATGTTCTCCACGAGGATGGCCAGAGCGAGCTCGCCGCGACCCTGCACCTCCCACGCGTCGGGCCGACCGATCTCGACGACCTTCAGCGACACGTTGCCGACGAGCTCTCGATCCAGGCGGTCCTTGACCATGCGCGCCGTCAGCTTGTGCCCCTTCACCTTGCCGACGAGCGGGGACGTGTTGGTCCCGATCGTCATCGAGATCGCGGGATCGTCGACGTGGATCTGCGGCAGCGGCCGGACATCGTCGGGGTCGGCGATGGTCTCGCCGATCGTGATGTCGGGGAAGCCCGCGATGGCCACGATGTCGCCGGGGGCAGCGCTCTCGGCGGGGTACCGCTCGAGCGCGCGCGTCTTGAGCAGCTCGGTGATGCGAGCGCTGCTGGTCGTCCCGTCCGAACGCACCCACGCGACGGTCTGCCCCTTCTTCAGGGTGCCGTTGAAGACGCGCAGCAGTGCGAGCCGGCCGAGGAAGGGGCTGGAGTCGAGGTTGGTGACCCAGGCCTGCAGCGGTGCCTCGTCGTCGTACGACGGCGCGGGCACGTGCTCGAGGATCGCCTCGAACAGCGGCTCGAGGTCGTCGTTGTCCGGCAGCTCGCCGTTGGCCGGCCGGTTGCGGGACGCGGCGCCGGCACGGCCGCTCGCGTACACGACGGGGACGTCGAGCAGGGCGTCGACATCGAGGTCGGGCACGTCGTCGACGAGATCGGACGCGAGACCCAGGAGGAGGTCGTGGCTCTCCTCCTCGACCTCGGCGATCCGCGCGTCGGGGCGGTCGGTCTTGTTCACGAGGAGGATGACCGGGAGCTTCGCCTCGAGCGCCTTGCGCAGCACGAACCGCGTCTGCGGCAGCGGGCCCTCGGAGGCGTCCACCAGGAGCACGACGCCGTCGACCATGGACAGCCCGCGCTCGACCTCGCCACCGAAGTCGGCGTGGCCGGGCGTGTCGATCACGTTGATCGTCACCGGGACATCCGTGTGCACCCCGTTGTAGGTGATCGCGGTGTTCTTGGCGAGGATCGTGATCCCCTTCTCGCGCTCGAGGTCGTTGGAGTCCATCGCCCGCTCTTCGACGTGCGCGTGCTCGCCGAACGATCCCGTCTGACGCAGCATCGCATCCACGAGCGTGGTCTTGCCGTGATCGACGTGCGCGACGATCGCGACGTTGCGCAGATCCGGTCGGAGGGCGTGCGCCATGAAAGAAGTCCTTGTGGTTCGGGGGTGTGCCCGGAGTCGGGCCACCCGCTATTCTACCCGGACCCTCCGCCCGTGGCCTGCGAGCGCACTCAGGTCGCTCCTCCGGGTCAGTCCTCTTCGAGGCGGATCTGCTCGATCGTCGCCGTCCGGGCCTCGCGGCGCTCCTTCTGCGCGATCGGGTCGGGGACGGGCACGGCCGCGATGAGGCGTTGCGTGTACGGGTCCTTCGGCGCACGCAGGATCTCGTCGCGCGTGCCGAACTCGACGAGATGCCCCTTGTGCATGACCGCGATGCGGTGGGCGAGCATGTCGACGACCGCGAGGTCGTGACTGACGAACAGGCACGCGAACTGCAGCTCCTGCTGGATCGTCTGCAGCAGGTCGAGGAAACGCGCCTGCACGGACACATCGAGCGCGCTCGTCGGCTCGTCCGCGATGAGAAGTGACGGGCTCAGCGCGAGCGCGCGGGCGATCCCGACACGCTGCCGCTGGCCGCCGGACAGCTCGTGCGGGTAGCGGTTGCGGAACGACCGCGGCAGCTCGACCTGGTCGAGCAGGGTCTCCACGCGCCGATCGAGCTCGCTGCCCTTCGCCTGCTTCGCGAGCAGCAGCGGCTCTCCGATCGACTGTCCGATCGGGAACCGCGGGTTGAGCGACGAACCCGGATCCTGGAACACGATGCCGATCGTGCGGCGGATCTCCTGCAGCTCGCGCGCGCCGGCCGTGCCCACGTCGTGGCCGCTGATGCTGAGCGTGCCGTCAGCGACGGGGAGAAGCCCGACCGCAGCGCGGCCGATCGTGGTCTTGCCAGACCCCGACTCCCCCACGAGCCCGACGATCTCGCCCGCGTTGATCTCGAAGCTGACGTCGTCGACAGCGCGGAACGCCGGGATGCGCCCGTGCTTCGGGTATTCGATCGCCACGCGATCGAGCTTGAGCACTGGCTCGGCGTGCTTCCTCTCTGCCTCGACGAGAGCGTCAGTGAGTTCGACCTGGCCGACACCCAGGTGCGGCACTGCGGCCAGAAGCTGCTGCGTGTACGGGTGCTCGGGCTCGGTGAAGATCTTCTGGATGGGCCCGGCCTCGACGATCTCGCCGTCCTTCATCACGATGATCTTGTCCGCCAGGTCGGCGACGACGCCCATGTCGTGCGTGATGAGGACGATCGCGCTGTCCAGCCGGTGACGGAGGTCGCGCATCAGATCGAGGATCTCGGCCTGGACGGTGACGTCCAGAGCCGTGGTGGGCTCGTCCGCGATCAGGAGCACCGGGTCGCAGGCGATCGACATCGCGATCATGGCGCGCTGCCGCTGCCCACCGGAGAACTGGTGCGGGTACTTGTTGAACGCGGTCGGCGGATCGGGCATCTCGACCATCTCGAGCAGCTCGATCGCGCGCTTCTTCGCGTCGGCGGGGCTCATCTGCGTGTGGAGCCGCAACGTCTCCACGATCTGGAACCCGACGGTGTACACGGGGTTGAGCGCCGTCATCGGCTCCTGGAAGATCACAGCGACGTCGTTGCCGCGCACCGACCGGAGCTGGCGGTCGCTGAGGGTGAGCAGCTCGCGACCGCGAAGCTTCACGCTGCCCGTGGTCCGCGAGTTCGAGGGGAGGAGACCCAGGAGGGCCATGGAGCTCGAGCTCTTGCCCGAGCCGGACTCGCCCACGATCGCGAGCACCTCGCCGGGCTTGACGTCGTACGTCATGTGCATGGCCGCGGGGTACCACGTGCCGTCCACCCAGAAGTCGACACCCAGGTCGGTGACCTCGAGGATGGGCGCCCCCTCGGAGCGGGCGGCGTTGGGGATGGTCATGGTGGTGTCGGTCATGCGGCTTTCCGTTCGCGTCCAGGCGCACGGAGCATTCCGGCGCGGGCTGACGTTCCAGACGGGTTTGAGACAATAGCGGGATGGATGCGAACGGCCGGGACCGGATGATCGACGCCTCGAGCGATTCGAAGACGCTGCGCCCTCGGTTCGGCCGAGTGCTCGTCGTGCTGGCCGGCGTCGTCGTGATCGCGGTGCTGGTGTCGCTGGCGATCACCGGCATCGGTCCGCTGGTGCGCTTCGGTCCGCTCGCGCTGCTCGGCGCGTACGTCGTATGGCTGCTGTTCTGGTCGCCGGCCGTGACGATCGCGCCCTCCGGAGTGATCGTGCGCAACCTCCTGCGCGAGCACGAGGTGACCTGGCCGGCGATCGAGCGCATCGACACGAAGTACGCGCTCCAGCTGTACACGACGGCGGGCACGGTCACGGCGTGGAGCGCACCCGCGCCGGGACGGCACGCGACGTTCCGCGTGGCTCAGCCCGAGCTGGGCGGCCTGCCCGAGTCGACCTACGCGGCGGAGCGCAGCGTCCGTCCGGGTGACATCCCGACCTCGGAGTCCGGTCTCGCGGCCCTGTACGTCCGTCGCTTCTGGGAGCAGCTGCGCGACGCCGGCCACCTCGACAGCGGTGTCATCGAGGGGACGGGCGTGCGCACGCATCTCCTGCGCCGCGAGACCATCGTGCTCGTGGTGCTGATCGCGGTCGCCGTGCTGGCCGCCGCCCTGCTTCCCTGAGCCAGGGGTCATGGCTTCGACTCGGCCCTGGCCGCGGCATCCCTCTCGGCCACCGCTGCGACGTGCGCCTTCTCGCGTGCGGCCGCGGCCGACTTGCGCGCGGCCTTGTTGAGCGCCCGCTTCTGACGGGGGTCGAACGCGTCGCGCAGCCCGTCGCCGATGAAGTTGATGGTCAGCGCGATCAGGATGATGAACAGGGCGGGCCAGAAGAACAGCCATGGCCGCGTGTCGAACGCCTGCTGGTACTGGTAGATGATCGAGCCGAGCGAGACATCCGGCGGCTGCACACCGAAGCCCAGGAAGCCGATCGCCGCCTCGGTCAGGATCGTCGCCGACATGAGCAGCGTCGTGTTGACGATGATCACGCCGATCGAGTTGGGCAGGATGTGGACGAACATGATGCGTGCGGAAGACGCGCCGGCCACGCGGGCCGCGTCGACGAACTCACGCTCGCGCAGGCTGAGGACATCGCCCCGCACGAGCCTCGCCAGTCCCGTCCAGGACGCCAGACCGAGCACAAGGGCGAGCACGATCGCGCCGCTCGCCCCGAACTTCCGGCCCAGGACCGCGGTGAGCACGATCAGCGGGATGATGATGACGATGTCGGTGACGCGCATCAGGACCTGGTCGGTCCAGCCACGGAAGAACCCGGAGAGCGATCCGATCACGACACCGATGACGGTCGCGATGATGCCGACGACGAAGACGATCATCAGCGACTGCTGGGTTCCGCGCATCACGACCGCGAACATGTCGCGGCCGAGGTCGTCCTGACCGAACGGATGCGTCCAGCTCGGAACGCCACGGTTCTCGAGCGGGACCAGCTGCGTGTAGTCGTAGGGCCACCACCCGGGCAGGCGGATGCCCCACAGGGACAGGCCCTCCGAGGTGAAGGCGACCAGCGTGATCAGCACGATCACCGTGAGCGAGATCATCGCGCCGCGGTGGCGGACGAAGCGGCGCCAGACGATCCGTCCCTGGCTGAGCCCCTCCACCTCCTTCAACTCGATCGCGTTCTCCGCGGCCTCGATGTTCCCGTCGGTGCGGGGGTTCTCCTCCTCGACGACATCGAAGCCGACGGGGGCGCTCGTGTCGCCGAGATTCGGCTCCTGGGAGCCGGGGTCGAGGTGCGGATTCGGCTCGCGGCTGCCGGGCGGGGGCGGAGGGATGCTCATACGGTCACTCGGATTCTCGGATCGAGGGCCGAGTAGGCCAGATCCGCCAGGATGTTGAAGACGATGGCCACGGCCCCGGTCACGAGGAAGAAGCCCATCATCGGGTTCACGTCGACCTGTCGGAGGGCTTGGTTGAACAGATCACCCATGCCCTTCCAGGCGAACACCGTCTCGGTGATGATGGCGCCGCCGATGAGGCCGCCGACGTCGAAGGCGACGATCGTCGTGAGCGGGATCAGGGCGTTGCGGAACGCGTGGCGCATGACCACCGTGCGCTCGTTCACGCCCTTCGCCCGCGCCGTGCGGATGTAGTCCTGGTTCATGACGTCGAGCAGGTTCGCTCGCGAATACCGGCTGTATGCGGCCAGCGAGATGAGCATCAGCGAGATCGTCGGCAGCAGCAGGTGCGTGAGCGAGTCGAGCGACAGGATCCAGAAGCTGCTCGTCGCCTCTGCGAGGTTCGGGGTCACCGCACCCACCGTGCCGATCGGCCGCCCGTTGATGTACGAGCTCTGCGTGTACACCGGCCACGCCCGCATGTAGCGGTCGATCACGATGAATCCACCCGTGAGGAACGCGGTGATCGCGCCGGTGCGTGCCGACTGGGCGCGGTCGTGACCGCCGAAGAAGTACCCGACCGCGGCGCCCACGACGATCGCCACGACGCCGAGGAGCAACAGCGTCCACAGGTTCAGGCGGTCGGAGAGGAGCATGAAGGGGTAGTAGACCGCCATGCCGATGACGGCCACTGTGACGGCCGTATAGAGCGATTTCTTGTTCCCCGACCCCGCGGTCAACAGGTGCACGAGCACACCGGCACCGAGCGACAGCAGCCCGACACCGACGATGCTGAGCCCGGGGTAGTTCAGCCAATTCGTGAGGTCGATGTAGAGCAGCACCGCGAACGAGACGACCGTGGCGATGCCGAACACCAGCCACCGCGTCTTCGCGACTCCGCCGATGATCCCCATCCAGAGGAAGCCCAGCACGAGCGGGATGATGATCAGCAGATACCACGGTATGTTCGGCGCCCCGAGGAAGTTGTTGAACGCGATGCCGACATAGGCCTTCAAAACGACCGCGATGAAGAACGACGGCAGCGAGAAGGCGAGGAACGCGAGGAAGGTGACCGTGTAGTCGTACCCGCTGTACTGACGGAGCGCCGAGGTGATGCCGATCAGGATGCCGATGATGACGGCGAGCACGAGGCTGGCTGTCAGCAGCTGGATCGTCACACCCGCGGCGTTCGCGACCTGGGTGTTCACCGACTGACCCTGGAGGTTCGTGCCGAGGTTTCCGCGAATCGCGTCGCCGAGCCAGAGGAAGTATCGCAGCGGTGCCGGGACGTTGAGCTGCAGCTCCTGGATGCGCTGGTCTATGAGGGCCTGCTTGTTGCGCGCCGTGCTCGTTCGCAACTCTGCGAGCGGGTCTCCGGCGGTCGCAGCCAGGACGTAGACGATGTACGAGGCGACGAACAGCACCAGGATCGATGCGATGAGGCGCCGGGAGAGGAACGTCAGCATGCGGGGCCGCCGATCGGCGGCGGGTCGAGGACGGTCATGCGATCTCTTTCAGAAGGTCCGCGGGCTGCGGGTCGGCAGCACTGTCGACTCGGAAGAGCGCCGGAGGCTGTGCCGCCTCCGGCGCCCTTTCCAAGCATTGTGTCATCGTCCGGTCGATGATGACACGGGGGTCGGAACCCCTGCTGTTACTTCAGCTGCCAGTCGAAGAAGTTCCAGAACACGTTCGGCGAGAGCGGCGCGTCCTTCACTCCCGTCACCTTGTTCGAGAACCCGGTGACGTCGGGGAACTGGAAGATGGTCACGCCGTAGGCGTCACCCCAGACCTCCTTGTCGACGTTCGCCAGGAGCTCCTTCTGCTTCGAGGTGTCGCTGATCGTGGACTCCAGCGTCTTGAAGTCGCTGTCGACCGTCGCGTTGTTGTAGCCGTTGAAGTTGCTGCCGCCGTTCGAGGTGAACGTGGCCTGGCTGCCCAGGACGGCGAGCGACGTGAACTGCCACGCGAACAGGACGGCGTCGTAGCTGCCGTTACCCAGCAGCGACGACCAGTCGTCGTTGCCCGCGTCGATCACGTTGAAGCCGGCCTGCTTCGCCGAGGCGGCGATCAGGGCGTACTCGGCCGCGCGGCGCGTGTTGCTCTTGCCGTACATGAACTTGACGTTGACCGTGCCCGTGACACCGGCCTGGGCGAGCAGCTGCTTCGCCTTGTCGATGTCGACCTTGGAGTACGCGTCGGAACCGTTGCCGGCGACCGACTCGTCGTACCCGGCAGCACCCGGCAGGAAGACCTGCGAGTCGACGAGCTTCGCGTCGGACTGGATCGGCTTGATCAGGTTGTCGACGATCTGCTGGCGCGGGATGGTCAGCATGAACGCCTGACGCACGAGCTTGGCCTTGGCCGCGTCCCCACCGTAGGTCTTGGGGTCAAACGGTCCGCCGTTGTTCATCGTCAGGTCGACGTGCTCGTAGGTCGAGGTCGGGGTCGTGGTGGTCGTGACCTTGCTCAGGTTCTTGAGCGCGGTCACGGTGTCCGCGGTCGCCTGGCCCGAGATGATCTGGACCTCACCGTTCTGCAGGGCCTGCACCTGAGCGGTGGGGTCCTGGATGAAGCGGACGGTGATCTTCTCGAGGTGCGGCTGCGGGCCCCACGTGTACTTCTTGTTCGCCGTAAGGGTGATGTACTGATCCTTCTTGGCGGCCGAGACGATGTACGGTCCCGACGAGAGGTACAGGAGCTTGTCCGACGGCATGTCGGTCCAGTCGAACTTGGTGCTCCACGCCGACGCGACCTTGGTGAGGGTCGCGGTGTCGTCGTCCTGGATGGCCTTGACGAACGCGTCGTCGGCCTTGGCGCCCTTGACGTCGGGGAAGGCCTCCGTGTACGCGGCGTGCGCGGCGACCGGGCCGACGCCGAAGCCGAGGAAGAGCTGCCAGTCGACGTACTGCTTGTCGAAGGTCAGGGTGACCGAACGACCACCGTCGCCGACCTCGGGGACCTTGGAGACGGCGTCGGTCAGGCCGGCCGCAGCCGACGTGAAGTTCACGCCCTTCTCGTCGTTGTACTTGGTGAGACCGGTCGCCCAGTTCATCAGGAGGTCGGCCGCGCCGATCTGCACGCCGTCAGACCACTCGACACCCTTCTTGATGGTGTACTTCACCGTCAGCGGGTCGTCCTTCAGCTTCTCGACCGTGCCGAACTTCTCGTTCATGACGAGCTTCGGCGTCGAGTCGTAGTAGAACCAGTTGCCGCTCGTCATGTACGTGATGTTGCTGTTGTACGTCGAGTTGCCGTTGGCGGAATTCGAGTTGTACGACGAGAACGACGAGTTCTGGGCGACCGAGACGGACGAGCCCTTCTTGATCGTGTCGCCGCTGTCGCCGCTGCCGGCCGAGCAGCCGGCGAGGACGAGAGCGCTCGCGGCCGCAACCGCGACCAACGCTCCCAGGCGTGACTTCTTCAATGGTCCTCCTGTGCAAGGGGTGAATGCGCCCACGACGAACCGGCGTTCTCCGTGGCGCGGATAGGGAAACACTAAGTAAACGCTCTGCCCTGGTCAAAACAATGCGGGAAAACGTTACATACCCTTAACTCAAATGCCCTCGAATGTGGCAATCTGACAACGTGCGAGGCCCTCGTGGCGCCCGACCCTGAGGAGTCCCACTATGACCGGTGACCCGACCCCCGTCCCGCCTCCCGTGGAGCCCTCGGCGTCGGCACTCCCGCACGGGTACGCGCGCACGCGGCTTGTGTGGGAGGTGGCTCTCGTCCTCGCGGTGACGGTGGGCCAATCCGCGGTCTACTCGGTGCTGTCGTTCATCCGGTCCGCGATCGAGGCGGCGCAGCAGGGGCAGAACCTCGCCGACCAGCAGACCCAGCTCAATCCCGCACAGGACAGCGCGGCGTTCTGGGACGTGCTCTACCAACTCCTCGACCTCTTCTTCTCGCTGTGCCTGGTGGCGCTCGTCGTCTTCCTGCTGTGGGAGCACGGCGGGAACGCGCTGCGGCGCATCGGGCTGGACTTCCGTCGTTTCGGCGGCGATGCCGGCCGGGGCATCCTGCTCGCCGCCGTGATCGGGATACCGGGACTCGGACTGTACGTGGCCGGCCGGCTCCTCGGGATCACGCTGCAGGTCGACGCGGCCCCCCTCGGTGCGGCGTGGTGGACCGTACCCCTGCTCCTGCTCGCCGCTGTGCGCGCCGGTCTCACCGAGGAGGTCATCTTCATCGGATACCTCACCGACCGCCTGCGCCGCTTCGGCTGGTCGTCATGGGCGATCATCCTCGCCGCCGCGGGCCTGCGCGGCCTGTACCACGCGTACCAGGGTGTCGGCTCGATCGTGGGGAACGTCGTGATGGGCATCGTGTTCGGCTGGTGCTATCGCCGCTGGGGGCGCGTCATGCCGCTCGTCATCGCGCATACGCTCCTCGACACGGTGGCCTTCGTCGGTTACCCCCTCGCCGTGGCCCTGTGGCCGGGCGTGTTCGGCGCCGTCCCGTCGCCCGTCCCGAGCCCGTCGCCGTCCGCGACCTGACCCGGGGCGGCGCAGACACCTCTGCCCCCAGGTCAGCGAGAAATGCCGCTGCGCGCGCCACCCCGCCGAGACATGCCCCAGCGCGCCAGACCGACCGTGGGTTGACGCGCTGAGGCATTTCTCGTCGCTCCGCACGAGGCGGGGGCTAGGCGAACGCCTCGATCGGCGGGCAGGCGCACACCAGGTTGCGATCGCCGTAGGCCTGATCGATCCGGCGCACCGGGGGCCAGTACTTCGTCCGCACGAGGGTGTGGACCGGATATACCGCCTCCTGACGGGAGTACGGGTGCTCCCACTCGCCCACCACGAGCGATTCGGCCGTGTGCGGGGCGTTGACGAGCGGGTTGTCGTCGCTCGGCCACTCCCCCGCAGCGACACGCAGCGCCTCGGCCTTGATCGCGATCATCGCCTCGACGAAGCGCTCCAGCTCGGCCAGATCCTCGGACTCGGTCGGTTCGACCATGAGCGTCCCCGCTACCGGGAACGACATCGTCGGCGCGTGGAATCCGTAGTCGACCAGTCGCTTCGCGACATCGTCGACCGTGATCCCGGTCTCCTCGCGCAGCGGGCGCAGGTCGAGGATGCACTCGTGCGCGACGAGACCATCCTCGCCCGTGTAGAGCACGGGGAAGTGCTCGCGGAGGCGCACGGCGATGTAGTTCGCGGCGAGCACCGCGGCCCCAGTGGCATCCCTCAGGCCTGAGGTCCCCATCATCCGCATGTAGGCCCACGAGATGGGGAGGATGCCGGCCGAGCCGTGCGGTGCGGCCGACACCGCACCGCCCTCGAACACCACCCCGCCGGCGTGGTCTCTGCGCTGCGAGAACGGGTGGGACGGGAGGTAAGCGGCGAGGTGGGCCTTCGCGGCCACCGGGCCGACGCCCGGCCCGCCGCCGCCGTGCGGGATCGCGAACGTCTTGTGCAGGTTGAGGTGCGAGACGTCGCCGCCCAGGTCGCCGAAACGCGCGAAGCCGAGGAGGGCGTTGAGGTTCGCCCCGTCGACGTACACCTGACCGCCCGCGTCGTGCACCGCCTGCGTGATCTCCAGCACGTCGTGCTCGTAGACCCCGTGCGTCGACGGGTACGTGATCATGAGCGCCGCCAGCTCGTCGGCGTGCGCAGCGATCTTCATCCGGAGGTCGTCGAGGTCCACGTTGCCCGCGTCGTCGCACGCGACCACCACGACCCGGAGCCCCGCCAGGACCGCCGAGGCCGCGTTCGTGCCGTGCGCGGACGACGGGATGAGACACACCCGTCGGTCGGCCTCGCCGTTCGCGTCGTGGTAGCCGCGGATCGCGAGCAGCCCCGCGAGCTCGCCCTGCGAGCCGGCGTTCGGCTGCAGCGACACGGAGTCGTACCCGGTCAGCTCCGCGAGCCACGTCTCCAGCTGCTCGATCATCGCGAGGTAGCCGCGAACGTCGGCCTCCGGCGCGAACGGATGCACGCGCGAGAACTCGGGCCACGAGACCGCCGCCATCTCGGTGGCCGCGTTGAGCTTCATCGTGCACGAGCCGAGGGGGATCATGCCGCGGTCCAGGGCGTAGTCGCGGTCGGCGAGCTGCTTGAGGTAGCGCATCATGGCCGTCTCCGACCGGTGGGTGCGGAAGACGGGATGCGTGAGGTACTCGTCCTCGCGTCGCAGCACCTGCGCCACGCCCGCGAGCGGCGGCGCGGCGGCGAAGGGCAGGTCGCGTACGTCGTGCTCGTCGGCATCCGGGAGACCGAAGGCCCACGCGACCGCCGCGAGGTCGTCGGCGGTGGTGGTCTCGTCTACGGAGACGCCCACCGTCGCGTCATCCACCCAGAAGAGCTGGTAGCCCTTGCTGCGCGCGCGCTCGATCACACGTGCGGCGGGGCCGGGGGTGGACACGCGGATCGTGTCGAAGAACGCATCCGTGGCCAGGGAGAGACCGTAGGAACGCAAGCGCTCGGCGAGGGCCTCCGCCTTGCGGGCGACGTCCGTCGCGATCGCGCGGAGTCCATCCGGACCGTGGTACACGGCGTACATCGCAGCCATCACCGCGAGGAGGACCTGGGCCGTGCAGATGTTGGATGTGGCCTTCTCGCGGCGGATGTGCTGCTCGCGTGTCTGCAGCGCGAGGCGGTAGGCCGGGTGCCCCGCGGCATCCTGCGACACGCCCACGAGCCGACCGGGCAGCTGCCGTTCGAGTCCCTGGCGCACGGCCATGTAGCCGGCGTGCGGCCCGCCGAAGCCGAGCGGGACCCCGAAGCGCTGCGTCGTCCCCACCGCCACGTCCGCGCCCAGCGAGCCGGGCGAGCGCAGCAGCGTGAGGGCGAGCAGGTCGGCGGCCATGACCGCCAGTCCCCCCGCCACGTGGGCTGCGTCGATGATGCCGCTCGGATCCCAGACCCGGCCGGACGCGCCGGGGTACTGCACGAACACGCCGAACAGCTCGTCGGGCAGCGTGGCCCCGTGCGCCAGGTCGAGCTCGACGAGACGGACGCCGACCGCCGCCGCCCGCACGCGCAGGAGGGCCTTCGTCTGGGGCAGCGCGTCCGCGTCGACCACGAACACGTCGGACGTCGCCTTCGAGCCGCGCCGGGCCACCAGCATCCCTTCCACCACGGCCGTGGACTCGTCGAGCATCGACGCGTTCGCGGTCGCGAGGCCGGTGAGGTCGGTGACCATGGTCTGGAAGTTGATCAGCGCCTCCAGGCGCCCCTGCGAGATCTCCGGCTGGTACGGCGTGTACGCGGTGTACCAGGACGGATTCTCCAGGACGTTGCGTGCGATCACCGACGGCGTGAACGTGTCGTAGTAGCCGAGGCCGATCATGGGCCGCGCGACCCGGTTCTGGGACGCCAGCGTGCGCAGCTCGGCGAGCGCCTCGGCCTCTGTCGCCGCGGGCGGGATGTCGGTGGTCGCGCGCTCCCGCACGTGGATGGATGCCGGCACCGCCGCCTGCACCAGTGCGTCGACGCTCTCGTAGCCGATCGCGTCGAGCATGCGGCGCTGCGCGTCGTGGTCGGTCCCGATGTGCCTGGCGGCGAAGCCGCCCATGGACGCGTCGACGGGGGTCACTCGGCGCCGCCGGTGAGTGCGAGGTACGCGACACGGTCGAGCAGCCCCGCGACCGCACCGGGGTCGACCCGCAGCTTCACGAGCCACCCGTCGCCGAACGGGTCGGCGTTGATCGCGGAGGGGTCGTCGTCGAGCGCGGTGTTCGCCTCGACCACCTCGCCGTCGACAGGCGCGTACAGCTCGCCGACGGACTTGGTGGATTCGATCTCGCCGCACACCTGACCGGCCGAGACGGTGGTCCCGGCGGCAGGCAGCTCGGCGAAGACGACGTCGCCGAGCTTCTCCGCCGCGTAGTCCGTGATGCCGACGGTCGCGACATCGCCGTCGAGCGCGACCCACTCGTGCTCGGCGGTGTACTTCAGAGTGTTGAGATCGGTCACTTCGTCCTCCGGTAGAAAGGCAGTTCGGTCACGGTGGCGGGCACGAGCGTGCCCCGTACATCGATGGAGAGGGTGCCGCCGGTCGCGGCGTGGTCGGGGGCGACGAGCGCCATGGCGATCGGATGCCCGAGGGTGGGACTCAGCGCCCCGCTGGTCACGACGCCGATCTCGGCTCCGTTCTCGTCGCGCACGGCGTAGCCCGCACGCCCTGCGCGCCTGCCTTCCGCCGCGAGCCCCACGAGCACGGGCCGACCTGCGGCCTCGACGGCGAGCGCCGACCGGCCGACGAAGTCGTCGTCGCCGCGGGCGACCGCACGCCCGAGTCCGACCTGGACGGGTGAGACATCGAGCGAGAGCTCGTGGCCGTAGAGCGGCATGCCTGCCTCGAGGCGCAGGGTGTCGCGGGCCGCGAGTCCGGCGGGCACGAGGCCGTGGCCCTCGCCCGCACGTCGCAGGGCATCCCACATCGCGAGGGCGTCCTCCGTGCGCACGAAGACCTCGAACCCGTCCTCGCCGGTGTAGCCCGTGCGCCCGATGTGGACGGGCACGGGCTCCGCCCCGGGCGACGGGACGAAGTCGGCGTGGGCCATCCGGTAGTAGCCGAGTTCGCCGAGCGGCGTCGTCCAGCCCGAGATCTCCGTCGTGTCGGCGAGGACCGCCGGCGACGCGGGACCTTGAACCGCGATCAGTGCGATGCGGTCCGTCCAGTCCTCCACGCGGACATCGCGTCCCTGGATGCGCTCGGCGAACGCCGTCGCCACCGCATGCCGGTTGCCGGCGTTCGCGACGACGATGAAGCGCTCCGCGTGCTGGCGGTAGACGATCACGTCGTCGACGATGCCGCCCGTCGTGTCCAGGACGAGGGAGTACTTGGCCTGGTCGTCTGCGATCGTCGACAGCCTGCCGGAGAGCGCGAAGTCGAGGAACGCGCCCGCGTCCGGCCCCGCGACGAGGAACTCGGCCATGTGCGAGATGTCGAAGATCCCCGCGGCCTCGCGCACGGCCCGGTGCTCGGCGAGGTCGGAGGTGTAGCGGACGGGCATGGACCATCCACCGAAGTCGGTGAACGAGGCGCCGAGCGCCTCGTGGCGCTCGCGCAGAGGGGTGAAGCGCGGTTCTGGATGGGTCATGAGCTCTCCCGGATCTGACGGGCGGGCGCCGGTCGACGCCCGATGAACTCCCCCTCTGTCATGAGCCTGAGAGCTTCGCCGCGGCCCGAGGGCCGCCTGCTTTCACCGTCGGCGGATCCGTCACGTGCAGCAGCACGGATCGCTTTCCAGAGCGGCCGGACGCGTACGGTACGCGGACCTGAGAGATTGGCGGGGAGGCTTGCTCCTTCGGTGCCGGGGGCGATGTGCCTCCGGCTCTCCCGCACGCGTCGTTCGGCCTGTCTTCAGTTGCGCGACCAGTGTATCCGCCGCGGACGGGTTCGCGTGGCCCCACGCGGGCACCTCGCGGGCATCATCCGGTGCAGCGCCCCGATGACACCGTCGACGTGAGCGTAGGGGCCTTCGCGACGACGGGTGACAGGACCGTGCTGGTCATGGCGTACCCGCGGTCGGAGCCGTCCTCGGCGCGAGCGAACACGACGCCGGCGACGGTGCCGGCGGCGGTGAGCAACGGACCGCCGGAGTTGCCGGGCTTGACGGCGGCAGCCAGGGAGTACACGTCGCGCGGAGCGTCACGCGCGTCGTAGATGTCCGGGACCGACACCGTCCCCCGGTCGATGACGCGGGCGTCGCCCATCGTGAAGGGACCGCCGTACGGGTAGCCGGCCACGACGGCGGAGGCGCCCGCGGCGAGCGCCGGGGTGACGGCCAGCGGCCGGGCCCCGAGGCCCCTCGCCCGGATCACCGCGAGGTCGTTCGTCGGATCGAAGTAGACGACGCGCCCCTCGACGGCCGACCGCCCCGGCAGCTCGACGATGGGCCGCGTCACGCCCGCGACGACGTGCGCGTTCGTCACGAGCTCGTCGTCCGCGATCACGAACCCCGTTCCGGTCAGGCTCATCCCGCACGCGTAGGCGACGCCGCTGATGCGCGCAACCGATGCGGCCGCCCTGGTCAGAGCCGGGTCGTCGAGGCGCACGGGCGGCGCCGTGGTCCCTGGCTGCGGCGAGAACAGGACGCCCAGTCGGGGCAGGCCTTCGCTGAGCACGGCGCCGCGCAGCTCAGCCAGGCCCGACGCGACCGGGGGCGGGACGAGCGCGTCGATGACGCGGAGGACACGGGACGACGCGACCGCCGGGGAGACCGTCGGGATGCCGGTCGTGGCGATGCTCGATCCGGCGAGCGAGATCACGAGCGCCGCGATCACGACGCTGACGCCGCCACCCAGGACACGGTCGACGACCCGGAGCGGGGTCGCCCGATCCACGCCCTTGCGCACCGCAAGACCGAGCATCGAGCCGAGCGCCGCTCCCCCGGCCAGCAGCACGATCGACGCGCCCACGACCGCCACCGCCCGCCACGCCGGGAGCGGGATGGCGCCGGCGATCAGAGGGCCGAGGCCGTAAGCGGCCGCACCCCCCGCGACGAGGCCGACGAGCATGCCGATGCTCGCGACCAGCCCGCGCGTCGCGCCGCCGACCACGGCGGCCACGAGCAGCACGATCACGATCACGTCGACGACGAGCACGCGGCTCCCTTCCCGGTGTCCTGCCTACGAAGGCTACGCACCGAGGCTGGGAGGACGCGGGGGTTTGCCTTCAGGTCGAGCTGACTATAAGATCGGAGCACCAGTTAGGGTCACCATGACACAAACCACATCCCTCCCTCCCGTCGCCGTGCGGTCCTCGGCACCCGCGACCGGGCGCGGGACCGACGACGTCACCCGCGTCGCCGTCTCGACGGTGATCTTCACGCTCCGTCGCGAAGCGGGCTGCGACCGCGCCTCGCTCGCGCTCCCCCTGGTCCGCCGCACACGCGATCCCTTCGAAGGGCGCTGGGCTCTTCCCGGCGGCTGGCTCGACCAGAGCGAGGGGCTCGACGAGGCGGCGGCGCGGACGCTGGCCGAGACCACGGGTCTTGCGCCGAGCTTCCTGGAGCAGCTCTACGCGTTCGGAGCCGTCGATCGCTCCCCCACCCGCGTCGTGTCGATCGTGTACTGGGCGCTGCTGCGCTCGACGGAGGTGGACGCGCAGCTCGCGGCGCACGCGGCGCGCGGCGACGCACCGGAGAACGTCGACTGGTTCGACGCCTCTGACCTCCCCGCCCTCGCGTTCGACCACAACCAGATCGTCGAGTACGCGCTCTGGCGCCTGCGCAACAAGGTCGGGTACTCGCGCATCGCGCACGGGCTCCTCCCCGAGGAGTTCACCCTCGCCGAACTGCGCGAGGTGTACGAATCGGTGCTCGGCCGCCGCCTGGACCCCGCCAACTTCCGGCGGCAGGTGGAGGGCTCGCAGAGCCTCATCCCCACCGACCGCTTCCGCACGGGCAGCCACCGGCCCGCCCGCCTCTACCGCAACAACCAAGACGTCGAGCTCGCCGAGCGCGGGCCCCTGCCCCACGGAATCGAGTGATCATGAGCGCTGTCAACGTCGCGATCCGCCCCCGCCCCGCCGAGCCGGTCGACCCGTCCGTCGATCACGAGATCCAGGCCATCGTCAGCGGCCTGTCGACGGCCGCGACCTGCACCACCGACCTGGCCGCGGGTCCGTGGGACTTCGACATCCGCCCCGGCTACGGACCGGGCTCATCCATGGGCGACGTCATCCCGACGGGCTCACCCCGTCAGGGCGAGTTGCCGCTCGAGTACCGCGCGGCATCCGAGGAGGAGCTCGCCGATCGCATCCGCGCCGCGAAGCGCACCCTCGGCGATCGCGTCGTCGTGCTCGGCCACTTCTACCAGCGCGAGGAGGTCATCGCCCACGCGGACTACGTCGGCGACTCGTTCCAGCTCGCCAACGCGGCGCAGGCACGCACGGGCGCCGAGGCGATCGTGTTCTGCGGCGTGCACTTCATGGCGGAGACCGCCGATCTGCTGTCGACACCGGACCAGGCGGTCATCCTCCCCAACCTTGCAGCCGGCTGCTCGATGGCCGACATGGCCGACATCGATCAGGTGGAGGAGTGCTGGGAGCAGCTCGCCGATGTGTACGGCGACATGGATGCGGCCGACGCCGACGGTCGGGTGCCGGTCATCCCCGTGACCTACATGAACTCCTCTGCGGCGATCAAGGGCTTCGTCGGACGGCACGGCGGGATCGTCTGCACGTCCTCGAATGCGCGCACGGTGCTCGAGTGGGCGTTCGAGCGCGGCCGTCGGGTCCTCTTCTTCCCCGACCAGCACCTCGGCCGCAACACCGCCAAGGCAATGGGGGTCCCCCTCGAGCAGATGCCGATGTGGAACCCGCGCAAGCCGCTCGGAGGATCGTCCGAGGACGAGCTCCGCGATGCCCGCGTCATCCTGTGGCACGGCTTCTGCTCGGTGCACCGTCGCTTCTCGGTCGACCAGATCGAGAAGGCGCGCGCGGAACACCCCGGCGTGCGGGTGATCGTCCACCCCGAGTGCCCGATGGCGGTGGTGGATGCCGCGGACGAGGCCGGCTCCACCGACTACATCCGCAAGGCCATCGAGGCGGCGACCGAGCCGACCACCTTCGCCATCGGCACGGAGGTCAACCTCGTCCAGCGCCTGGCGGCGGAGCATCCGGAGCACGAGATCTTCTGCCTCGACCCGGTCGTCTGCCCGTGCTCGACGATGTACCGCATCCACCCCGGCTACCTCGCGTGGGTGCTCGAGGGGCTGGTCGACGGAGAGGTCCGCAATCGCATCACGGTGCCCGCGGACGTCGCCGAGCCCGCGCGCGTCGCGCTGGAGCGTATGCTCGCGGCCAAGCCTCCGGCAGCGCCCGCGTCGGCGTGGGAGAACGCCTCATGAGCTCCGCCGTGCGCGTTGTGGTGGTCGGGAGTGGCATCGCCGGACTGACCGTCGCCCTCCACGCCGTCCAGCACGGGTGTCGCGTCACGCTCGTCACGAAGGACGTGCTCGATCACGCGAACACGCGGTTCGCGCAGGGCGGCATCGCGGGCGTCATGTTCGCGGACGACCGCGTCGAGGACCACATCGCGGACACGCTCGTCGCCGGGGCGGGCCTCAGCGACCCCGCCGCCGTGCGCGTGCTCGCGGAGGAAGGTCCCGCGCGGATCCGCGAGCTCGTCGACCTCGGCGTGGCCTTCGACCGCGACGGCGAGGGCGCGTTCGTGAAGGGACTCGAGGCCGCGCACTCCTACCCCCGCATCCTCCACTCCGGCGGGGACGCCACGGGCACGGCCATCGAGAAGGCCCTGGTGGCCCGACTCCGCGCGAGCGACGTCCGCGTCATCGAGCACGCGTTCCTCGTCGACCTCCTGGTCAGGGATGGGCGGGCGCGCGGCGTGCGGCTCCTCGTCGGTGATCATCCCGCCTCCGCGGACGCGCCCGCGGTCGAGGGAATGCTCGAAGAGGTGGCGGCGGACGCGGTCGTCCTCGCGACGGGCGGCGCCGGGCAGCTCTACGCCCACACCACCAACCCCAAGGTCGCGACCGGTGACGGCATCGCCGCCGCGCTGCGGGCCGGCGTCGCGGTCAGCGACCTGGAGTTCGTGCAGTTCCATCCGACCGTGCTCGCCGTCGGTGACGCGTTCCTCGTGTCGGAGGCCGTGCGCGGCGAGGGGGCGACGCTCATCGACGAGGACGGACGGCGCTTCGCGTTCGACGCCCACCCGGACGGCGAGCTGGCGCCACGGGACGTCGTCGCCCGCGCCATCGCCGCGCGCATGCAGGAACAGGGCGGCCGTCCCGTGGAGCTCGACGCCACAGCCCTGGGCGGCGACTTCCTCGCCCGGCGCTTCCCCACCATCGACGCCGCCGTCCGGGCGCGCGGACTCGACTGGGCGCGGCATCCCGTCCCGGTGACTCCCGCCGCGCACTACCTGATGGGCGGCGTCGACACCGACCTGCACGGGCGCACGAGCCTCGCCGGCCTCTACGCGGTGGGCGAGGTCGCGCGCACCGGGGTGCACGGCGCCAACCGGCTCGCCTCGAACTCGCTCCTCGAGGGGGCGGTGTTCGGCGCCCGCGCCGGAGACGCGATCGCGGCGGACGCGGCGGCGGGAGCCTGGCCGGCAGCCGTCCCGGCACCCAGCGCCCGCGCGACCGACGCCGCACCGGCGGCCGGCGTCGCCGACGCCCCGGCCTTCTCGCGTGATGCCCTGCAGGAGCTGATGTGGGCGGACGCCGGCCTCGTGCGTGATCGCGCGGGCCTCGGTCACGCGGCATCCGTCCTCGCCGCCTGGCGCGCCCAGCGGCGCCACCCCCGGACGGAGCGCGAGTTCGAGGACGAGAACCTCCTGCTCGTCGCCCGGGCTCTGGTGGCCGCCGCGCTCGCGCGCCGCGACTCGGTCGGCGCCCACTACCGTTCGGACGCGCCGCGCGCCACGGTCGATGCGCGCCCCCTGGTCGAGAGCGAGGCCGTGTGATGCTGACCCCCGCCACGATCGAGCGCGTCGTCGCCGGCGCTCTCGAGGAGGACGCCCCGTGGGGCGATGCGACGAGCGAAGCCCTCATCCCCGTCGACGCGTCGGCACGGGCCGAACTCGTCGCGCGCGAGCCGGGCGTGTTCAGCGGAGGCGAGGTCTTCGCCGCCGCCTTCCGCATCACCGACCCGCGCACGTCCGTCGAACTGATCGTGGCGGACGGCGAGCCTTTCGCCGCAGGAGACGTGCTGGCGGTCGTCTCAGGCCCCGCGCGGTCCGTCCTCACCGCCGAGCGGGTGGGGCTCAACTTCGCGCAGCGGATGAGCGGCATCGCCACGATCACCGCGCGCTACGTCGCCGAGGTCGCCCACACCGGCGCGCGCATCGCGGACACGCGCAAGACGACGCCGGGGCTGCGCGCCTTCGAGCGCCACGCAGTCCGGTCGGGTGGAGGGCGCAACCACCGCAATTCCCTCTCCGACGCCGTGATGGCCAAGGACAACCACCTCGCCGTGCTCACCCAGGGCGGGCTGTCCGTGACCGACGCGCTGCGGGCCGCGATCGACGCGCTGCCGCACACGACGCACGTGGAGGTCGAGGTCGACCGCCTGGATCAGATCGAGGCGGTCCTGGCCGCCCGGATCGGGACCATCATGCTCGACAACTTCTCGCTCGACGACCTCCGCGCCGGGGTCGCGCAGGTGGGCGGACGCGCGCAGGTCGAGGCGTCGGGCGGCGTGAGCCTCGAGACCGTTCGCGCCATCGCGGAGACGGGCGTCGACATCATCTCCGTCGGGGCGCTGACGCACTCGGCCCGCGCGCTCGACCTCGGACTCGACATCCGGGTCGACGCTCGCGGAGCCTGACATGCTCTACCTCGACCACGCGGCGACGACCCCGGTGCGACCGCAGGTCCTCGAGGCGATGATGCCGTACCTCACGCGCTGGTTCGGCAACCCGTCGAGCCACCACACGGTCGGTGAGGCCGCCGCCGAGGCCCTCGCCGACGCACGCGCCCGTGTGGCGCGGGTCCTGGGCATGCGCGCCGGCGACATCGTCTTCACATCCGGAGGAACCGAGGCCGACAACCTCGCGGTGAAGGGCATCGCGGTCGCGGCGATGCTGCAGCGGGGGGCGCGGCACGTCGTGACGACGCCGATCGAGCACGAGGCGGTGCTCGAGTCCGTCGAGCACCTCGCGCGCGTGCACGGGTTCGAGGTGACGATGATCCCGGTGGACGGGAACGCGCGGGTGGATCCCGACATCGTCGCCACCGCGCTGCGGGACGACACCGCGCTCGTCTCGGTGGGCTACGCGAACAACGAGGTCGGGACGGTGCAGGATGTCGGGGCCACCGCCGCGGTGACGCGCACCCGCGGCATTCCGCTCCACGTCGATGCGGTGCAGGCGGCGGGATGGCTGCCGCTCGCCGCCATCGGCGCGGATGCCCTCTCGCTCGCCGGGCACAAGCTCGGCGCCCCCAAGGGCACCGGCCTGCTGGCCGTCCGCGGCCGCATCCCGCTGGAGCCCCTGCTCCACGGCGGGGGTCAGGAGCGCGGTCGTCGGAGCGGAACCGAGGACGTCGCCGGGGCGGTGGGCCTCGCGACGGCCCTGGAACTCGCCGAATCCGAACGGCAGGCGGATGCCGCGGCGGTGGCCGCGCTGCGCGACGCGTTCGTGGCACGGGTGCTGGCCGCGGTGCCGAGCGCCCGCCTCACGGGGGATCCCGTGCATCGGCTTCCCGCGTCGGCCTCGTTCACGTTCGCCGGCACCGGCGGAGAGGCGGTGCTCCTCGAGCTCGAGCGGCGCGGAGTGGTCTCCTCGAGCGGGTCGGCCTGCGCCGCGGGGAGCGACGAGCCCTCGCACGTCCTGCTGGCGATGGGAGTCGCACCGGAGGTCGCCCAGACCGCGGTGCGCTTCACGCTCCCGCACGGGCTGCGGGAGCCGCTCGATGCGGTCGCCGACGCGGTCGCCGCCTCCGTGGCGGCCGTACAATCGGGCATGTGACGTCGTCGAACGACCCGGGCGCCTCCCCCCAGCCCGCTGCCGTGACGATCATCGTCCCCGGGTACGACGTCGCCCCGTACGCCCAGGAGGCGATCGACTCGCTCCGGGCGCAGACGCGGTCGGACTGGATCGCGATCCTCGTCGACGACGCCTCCACCGACGCGACCGGCGCGGTCTTCGCGGCCGCAGCGGCGTCCGACCCCCGCTTCCGCGTCGTTCGACACGTCGAGCGCCGAGGGCTGGGCGCGGCGAGGAACACGGGCCTCGACCTCGTCGGCACGCCGCTGGTCGGATTCCTCGACGCCGACGACCGCCTCACGCCGACGGCGCTCGCGCGTCTCGTCGGGACGCTGGAGCAGAGCGGGAGCGACGTGGCCGTAGGGGCGTACGTGCGGCTCCGGCCCGACGGCATGGGGGCCTACGTCGCCGGCACCGTGCAGCCGTGGGTCGCCGCATCCACCGACCCCGCTCGTCTCGGCACCACGCTGGCCGCGCACCCCGAGGTCAGTGGAAACATCGTCGCGTGGTCGAAGATCAGCCGCATCGACCTGTGGCACCGGGCCGGCCTCCGCTTCCCGGAGGGCAAGCTCTACGAGGACCAGCTCGTCGCGCAGCTCCTGTACACGCGGGCACGCGCCCTCGACGTGATCCCCGACGTGGTCGTGGAGTGGCGGGAGCGGGCGGATGGATCCTCCATCACGCAGCAGAAGGACCACGTCGGCGTGCTGGTCGATTACCTGGAGGCGATGGCGGGAGGGATCGGCGTCCTGGAGGCGGCCGGACAGTCCGCTGCCGTCCGCGCGCGCGTGCACCTCATCGCGGCCATGGACCTGCCCCCGCTCGTGCGAATCGCGCAGGATCATCCCGACGACGCCTACCGTCGGGCCCTCGGCGCGTTCGCCCGCGATCTCTGGGCGCGCACCGGCTCCGCGGCCGTGGAGGGGGACGGCGGCTCCGTGGCGCTGTCGGATGTCGCGCGTCTCTGGTGACGCGCCCTCGTCAGGCGAACGGCTCGTGACCGACCGTGGTGGCCTCCCCCACCGCGGGGAAGGCCACCGGCACGTCGGCCGCCTCCGCTGTCCCGCTCGCGGCAGCCTCCTCGTCGGGCGCACGGTCGGCGCGCCGCTGCGGGTGCGCGGGAGGCGCGGCATCCGCGGTGTCCGCCACCTCCGTCTCGAGGATGCGCGTCGCGGCGAGCTGCTCGGCGGCGAGCTCGGCGTAGAGCCCGCCGCGGGCGATCAGCTCGCCGTGCGTGCCCGACTCCACGATGCGACCGGCGTCCACGACGTGGATCACGTCTGCACCGATCACCGTCGAGAGTCGATGCGCGATGGACAGCGTCGTCCGACCGCGCGCCGCCGCTTCGAGCGCCTCTTGGACGACCCGCTCGGACACCGTGTCGAGGGCCGAAGTCGCCTCGTCGAGAAGGAGGACCGGCGGATCCTTCAGGAGCACGCGCGCGATGGCGATCCGCTGCTTCTCCCCGCCTGAGAGGCGGTAGCCCCGTTCCCCGACCACGGTGTCGTACCCGCGCTCGAAGCCCTCGATGATGTGGTGGATGTTCGCCGCGCGGCACGCGTCGTACAGCTCCTCGTCGCTCGCCTCCGGTTTCGCGTACCGGAGGTTCTCGCGGATCGTCGCGTGGAACAGGTACGTCTCCTGCGACACGATCCCGACCGCGTCGATGATCGACTCCTGGGTGAGCCGGCGCACGTCCTCCCCCGCGAACAGCACCGCGCCGCCGGATGCCTCGTACATCCGCGGGGTCAGATACAGCACCGTCGTCTTGCCGGCGCCAGACGGCCCCACGAACGCCACGTGCTGGCCGGGTTCGGCGACGAACGACACGCCGCGGAGCGTCGGGCGCGCGTCGCCCGCCGCATCGGGATAGCGGAAGACCACGTCGCGGAACTCGACACGGCCGACCGGGCCGGGGGCCGCCGGAACGTCGATGGCTCCCGGTGCGTCCTGGATCGCCGGGACCAGATCGAGGTACTCGAAGATGCGGGCGAAGACGGCGGCGGAGGTCTGCAGGTCGAGCGCGACCCGCATGAGTCCCATCAGCGGCATCAGGAGCCGGGCCTGGACAGTGGTGAACGCGACGATCGTCCCCGCGGTGATCGCCCCCGTCCCGCCGGCGATCAGATAGCCAGAGACGAGGTAGATGACGGCGGGGACGCTCGCCATCAGCACCTGCACCACCGCGAAGAAGCCCTGGCCGCTCATCGCCCGTCGCACCTGCAGGCGCACCTGGTTGCGGTTCTCGGCCCCGTACCTGGCCGACTCCGAGCGCTGGCGGTTGAACGACTTCGACAACAGGATGCCCGAGACGCTGAGGGTCTCCTGCGTGATCGTCGTGAGCTCGGAGAGCGATTCCTGCGTCTCGCCCGCGATGCGCGCCCGCACCTGTCCGACGCGCCGCTGGATCACGACGAGGACCGGCATGAGGACGACGGCGATGAGCGTGAGCCGCCAGTCGATGAGCACCATCGCGACGCCCGAGGCGACCACGGTGACGACGTTGCCCAGAATGCTGGTGACCGTGTTGGTCAAGACGCCCGCGACCGCACCGACGTCGTTCTGCAGCCGTGACTGGATCACGCCCGTCTTGGTCCGCGTGAAGAAGCCCAGTTCCATCGCCTGGAGATGATCGAACAGACGCACCCGTAGATCGCCGGTGACGCTGTTGCCGACCGTGGAGGTGAACCACGTCTGACCGACCCCGAGCGCCGCCGAGAGGAGGAACAGGCCGATCATGAGGAGCACCAGCCGCAGCAGCAGCCCGAGGTCGACGCCGCCGCCGTCGACCGGGAACAGCGCGTCGTCGAAGATGCGCTGGACCACCAGTGGCGGGACGACGGCGATGGCCGCACCGACGATCACGAGGATGCCCGTGACGACGATCCTCCCGGAATAGGGGCGGAACAGCGCCACGACGCGGCGGCCGAGGTGCGCGACCTCGGGCGCCTCCGCGTTGAGCCGACGCTGGGCTTGGATATCGACGCCGCGGAAGCCGGCCCCCGCCCCGCCTCCGCGCATGCTCATCGGCTCAGCCTAACCGCGGCCGGAGACGCCGGTCAGAGGCCGGCGACGAGGTTGACCACGGCGGCGAGGATGATCGCCCCGAACACGTAGCTGATGAGTGTCTGCGCGATGACGATGCGCCGCATGGCGTTGCTCGTGAGGTTCGTGTCGGACACCTGATAGGCGACGCCGAGTCCGAACGACACGTAGGCGAAGTCGGTGTACATCGGCTCCGCCTCCTGGTTGAAGTCGATGCCGCCGACCGGCTCCTCGTAGTACACGTGGGCGAACCGGAGAATGTAGTCGGTCTGGATGAGGGCCCACGAGGACGCGACGCTCAGCAGGGCCACCCCGGCGAGGACGAAGGACACGGCCGCCGGGGCGTTCCGGGTCTGCACGATCACGACCCCGACCGCGGCCAGGCTCGCCAGGCTCCCCGCCACCGCGACGAGGCGTGCGGTGCGCCGCCCGGGATCCTCCGTCGTCGCGTGCGCCCTGGTCTGAGCCGCATCCATCGGCCAGACGATCCTCAGCACCCAGACCACCTCGATCAGCGCGAGCGCGGCCCACCCCGCGAGGAGCCCCGCCGCGAGCCCGAGGAAGGGCGTGACGACGGTGCCCACGACGACGCCGACGACGAGTCCGACGACGGCGCGCGCCGCCACCGTGGATCGGATGCGCGGTGCCATGACGGAATCGTCGCACGCCGGCGGGAATGCGATGTCCCACCCCGCCGTTATCCTGAGTGTTCGCCCAGCTCGGGCATCTTCCCGCTTCATCGATCCGAGGAGTCGCCCCATGGCAACCACAGATGCGACTCCCGGCACGGGCACGGTTCCCGTGGTGGAGTCGGTCGACACCGGCCCGAGCGGCCCCGCGACACTCGGCCGCAGGGAGGCGCGCGTCGTCTGGCTGCTCCTGGCGGCGGCGTTCGTGGCGATCCTCAACGAGACGACGATGGGCGTCGCCATCCCGCACCTGATCGTCGATCTGGGCATCACCGCCGTCGCCGCGCAGTGGCTCACGACGGCGTTCATGCTGACCATGGCGGTCGTCATCCCGATCACGGGCTTCCTGCTGCAGCGCTTCACCACGCGCGCGATGTTCGTCGCCGCGATCGGGCTGTTCTCCGCAGGCACCCTGCTGGCCCTGGTCGCGCCCGGGTTCGAGGTGCTGATCGTGGCGCGTGTCGTCCAGGCGATGGGGACCGCGATCATGATGCCGCTGCTGATGACGACGATCATGAACGTCGTCCCCGGCCACTCTCGCGGTCGCATGATGGGTCGAGTGAGCATCGTGATCTCGATCGCGCCTGCGATCGGGCCCACGCTCTCCGGCTTCCTCCTCGACACCCTCAGCTGGCGGTGGATCTTCGGCATCGTGCTCCCGATCGCCCTCGTGTCGCTCGTCATCGGAGCGCGATGGATCCACAACCTCGGTGAGACGACGCGGGCGCCGATCGACGTGCCGTCGGTGGTGCTCTCGGCCCTCGGGTTCGGCGGCATCGTCTATGGTCTGAGCCAGATCGGCGGCGCCGAGTCCGGTGGCACAGGGGCCGACGCGGCGGCCGCGAACGCGATGGCACAGGTCTCGCTCATCGTCTCCCTCTCGATCGGGGGCGTCGCGCTCGGCCTCTTCGTGTGGCGTCAGCTCCGGCTGCAGCGCAAGGATGACGCGCTCCTCGACCTCCGCGTCTTCCGCTCCGCGAACTTCTCGCTGTCGATAGCACAGATGGCCGTCATGTCGTTCGCGTTCTTCGGGGCGATCACGGTGCTCCCGCTGTACCTGCAGAGCGTCCACGGCTTGAAGGCGCTGGAGGCGGGGCTCATCGTGCTGCCCGGGTCGCTCGCCATGGGACTGGCCGGTCCCGTGATCGGTCGCATCTACGATCGCTGGGGCACGAGGGTCCTCCTGGTGCCGGGCGCCATCGTGACGAGCGCCCTGCTGTGGGTGTACACCACGCTGGACGCGTCGACCCCCGTGTGGTTCATCGCCGTCGCGCAGACGGTCCTGTCGATCGGACTCGCGCTCTCGTTCACACCGCTGTTCACCGCGTCGCTCGCGTCCCTCCAGCCGCGCTTCTACTCGTACGGCAGCGCCGTCCTCGGCACGGTGCAGCAGGTCGCAGGCGCTGCGGGCATCGCGCTTCTGATCACGGTGATGTCCGCGGCGTCATCCGGCGAGGGCTCCGGCGGGCTGAGCGCGTCCGGGACGCAGGCCGCGTTCCTGATCGCCGCGATCGTGTCGCTGCCGCTCATCGTCGGCGCGTTCCTCATCCGCAAGCCGGAGGACGCACCGCACGGCGCCGCGATCCACTGAGCCGACTCGATCTGGTGATCCACCGCGGTTCCGCGTCGGATCTCAGTGGATGACGGCCTTCAACGCGGTGATCACCAGGCCGAACGCGGCCGTGATGAGGGCACTGGCGAGGCGCGGCCAGAAGCGCGGCGTCCACTTCGCCACCGCGATCCAGCCGAGCGCGCCGAGCACCACGGTGTCGACGAGGAGTGCGGCCCAGATGGCGACCTCGTCATCGATCAGGTGCGTGACACCGAGCAGGAGTACGGCGATCGGAAGCAGAGCGACCAGCAGCAGACCCTCGGAATGACGGGCCGCCGCCGCGACGCTCGACCGGAGATCGCTGTGCTCGTCGGCGGCGAGACGGGCGAGCGTCCCCGCATAGACGTGCGCGGCGAAGAAGACGATGACGGTGATCACCACCGACAGGAGGGCGTTGGCCGAGGTGCCGACGACACTGTTGCTGACGACGATCATCCCCGACACGAGGATGAGTCCATAGACCGCCTCCTCCGACATGAGGATGCGCGCGACCCGCGCGGTCCCGGCCTGCGGGTCGTGAGCGGTCGCGTCCGCCGGCGACTCGCTCACCGCGCGTGGCCCGCGACGGTCACTCTGCGATGGCGCAGCTGGCGCCGCAACACGAGGCACCCGACTCGACGATCGGGACGAGCCCCGCCTCACCGGTGGCGAGGGTCACGGGCTGGAGCGCGGGAGTCGGGAGGGACGATGTCGACATGCCCTCCATGGTAGACCGGTCATGGGCGGCGAGGACGGGGCGGCCGGCCGGGATCGTTCGCCAATGGTGATCCACACCGCGCGACGCGGGCACATCCGGCCCGCTAGCGTCTCAGTATGCGTCGCCTGACTCTGATGACCACACTCCTCGGACTCGCCGTGCTGACGTTGTCGGCGTGTGCGTCCGCTCCCGCGGGGCCGACCTCCTCGGCGACGAGTTCGGCGAGCAACTCACCATCCCCGAGCGCCAGCCCTCAGGCGGCGGCGCTGGTCCTGTCCCTCACCGAGCTGGAGGTCGTGGACGCAGACGGAAACCGACTCGGCAGCGCAGACCTCGACGAGGGAGACGACATCGGTGCGCTCGTGCGGCAGGTCCTCGGTGCACCGACATCGACATCGCACGATTCGACCTATGGGTTCGACACCACACGATGGGATGGTCTCGCCCTCGGAACGGGTGCCGGCTCATCCGACGTCGAGGTTCATTTCCTGGCCGCGCACTCGGGCGCCATCGCACTGCGGTCCTCCGACGGAGTCTCCGTGGGGATGACACGTGCGCAGGTGATCGCCGCGGGCGCCACGATGGACACCAGCTTCACCGACGACAAGAATCGCCTCAACGAACTCTTCGTCTCTCAGCGCAAGAGCGTGCCGGGCACTACATCCCTGACGCATTCCGGGCAGACCGGCAGCATCTTCGTCGAAGCGGTCGTCACGGACGGTGTGGTGAGTACCATCGTGTCGCCGGGTAACGACTTCAGCGATCTCTGATCTTCGGTCGCCGCCGGTCCGCGGTCGAGCGCGTCACAGCAGCGCACCGTCCGTCTGACACGTCGGGCAGTACTCGGCCGTCGTGCCGCCGAAGGCGAACTCGCGGACGACCCCGCCGCACACGGGGCACGCCTCCCCCGCACGGCCGTGAACCTGCATGGCGTCGACCTTCGCCTGCTTCAGGCGGTCTGCCGGGACACCCGCCCGCGCCGCCGCGGCCGTGCGCATGACATCGACGGTCGCGGCATACAGGCGATCACGCTGATCGGGCGACAGCGCCGAGGCGTGGACGACGGGAGACACCTTCGCCGTGTGCAGGATCTCGTCGGAGTACGCGTTGCCGATGCCGGCGATCGACTCCTGCTCCTGGAGGATCGCCTTGACCTGCTTGCGACGCCCACCGAAGGCGCGATCGAAGTCCGAGCGATCGAAGGACGCGTCGAGCGGGTCCGGCCCGAGCTTGGCGATCGCCGGCACCTCCGTCGCCGCGGAAACGACCCACAGCCCGAGCGACACCCAGCCGCCGGCATCCGTCAGCGCGACCGTGGACCCGTCGTCGAAGGACAGCACGGCGAGGGCAGGCGGGCCGTCCGGGGGCGCTGCCTCGCCGGGCGCGAGCAGGCGCGCCCAGCCGTGGCGCCCGAGCGAGACGACCAGACGCCGACCGCCGAACACGATCTCGAGGTGCTTCCCGTGTCGACCCACGCCGGTGACCGCACTGCCGACGAGCGTCGAGGGCGGTGCCGCTCGCGTCTTGACCGCGCGGAACTCCAGCACGTCGGCGTCCTCCAGCACGCGCCCGGAAAACCGGGCACCGAGCTGGTCGGCGAGCGCCTGCATTTCTGGCGACTCGGGCATGCCGTCATCCTCCCACGGGCGCCGGACGTCCGCCCGCGTCCGCGACGAGCGCGATCCGTGCGAAGGTGGGCTCATGAACCGGACCGTGTCCTCGCAGCTCATGCTCGACATCACCGAGCCGGCCGAGCTCGTGTTCGCGATCGCCGTCTCGCCTGCGCACGAGGTCGGCGACGAACGGCTGACGGCTCGCATCGACGGCCGCGACCTACCCATCACGGAGTACACCGACGTCCACGACACGCGGCTGCATCGCGTCGAGGCGCCGATCGGCCGCCTCGCCGTCGAGTATCAGGCGGCCGTCGGCGCGGGTGCCCCCGCACGTGTGACCGAGGTCGATCGGTTCACCTATCTGCGACCGAGCCGCTACGCCGAATCGGATGCGCTGGCCGCGACGGCAGCGGCGGAGTTCGGCGGCCTCGACGATCCCGCGCAGCTGCTCGTCGCCGTCTCATCGTGGGTCGGGACGCGGCTGCGCTACCTCAGCGGGTCGAGCAGGCCGACGGACGGGGCGGTCAGCACCCTGCTTGCGCGGGAAGGCGTCTGCCGCGACTTCGCTCATCTCGCCACCGCCCTGCTGCGCGCCCGCGGCGTCGCCGCGCGCACCGTCGCGGTGTACGCGCCCGGACTCGATCCGATGGACTTCCATGCGGTGGTCGAGGCCGACATCGACGGAGTCTGGCGTGTGGTCGACCCGACGACCCTGGCCCCCCGAAGCGCCCTGGTGAGGATCGCCACGGGCAGGGATGCCGCGGACACGGCGTTCCTCAACGTCCTCTCCGGTCGGGCCACGCTGCGGGACATGACGGTGACAGCGACGGCGAACTCGCTCCCGGCGGACGATCTCGACGTTCTCACCTCGATCGCCTGACCGCCCATCCGGTGCGGATATCCGACGCCGCCGCCGGATGCAACCCCCTTCGTCTTCCTCACGCGGCGCCTTAGCGTCGGCAGCACGTCATCATCCGCGCAGACGCGCGAACCGACGTGCGACCGATGGGAAGGACGGATCGTGGCGACACAGACCACCACCAAGAACCGACGCCGAGCCGCGAGAGGCGGATCCGGCGCGCAGCTGACCGCCGAGCGCAGCGTGGAGTCCGGCTTCGCCGCCTCCGAGTCCTTGAGCGAGAACCTTCAGCGCGTGCTCGTGGACCTCATCGAACTGTCGCTCCAGGGCAAGCAGGCGCACTGGAACGTGGTCGGGACGAACTTCCGCGACACCCACCTCCAGCTCGACGAGATCATCGAGGCGTCGCGCGAGTTCGCCGACACCGTGGCCGAACGGATGCGCGCACTCCACGCCCTGCCTGACGGCCGCAGCGACGTCGTCGCCGAGACCACGACACTGCCCGAGTTCCCGCAGGGCGAGATCGCGACGAAGGAGGTCATCGACCTCATGACGGAGCGTCTCGACGACGTCGCCACGACCTGCCGCGACGTGCACGACGACGTCGACGAGGAGGACCCCACCAGCGCGGACATCCTCCACGCCATCCTCGAGCGCATCGAGCAGCTGTCGTGGATGGTCAGCGCGGAGAACCGCACTCCGCGCGCCAAGTGACGACCAGCGTCTCCGGCCCGGACGTCCGTCCGGATCTCTCCCGGTCGCCACGGTCGTCCGCGGTCGCCGAAGAGGTCGGGCGGGCCGCCGTGCGGGTCGTCGGGCTCGGAACGCATCTCGGCGCGACCCTGGACTGGGCGACGCGTATGGGACGCATCGTTCCGCTGCCGGGGCACGGCCGGACGTGGGAGCGGTGGAGCGCGCTCGCGACGGCGGCCGCGCACGACGTCGGGGCAGCCAGGGTGCTGGAACCTCATCTGGACGCGCTCGCGATCCTGGCCGAGGCGCGTGCGTCCGGCGAACTCGAGGACGACGCTCTCGCCCCGCTCGGCGCCGACGAGGAGTCCGCCTGGGGCGTGTATGCCGCCGAGGGAGCCGAACCCCTCCGCGCCCGGAGGGATGCAGACGACCGCTGGACGCTCACGGGGACGAAGACCTGGTGCTCCCTCGCTCGCGATCTGAGCCACGCGCTCGTCACGGCCTGGGTGGACGCGACCACCCGCCGGCTGTTCGCCGTGTCGCTGCGCGACCCCTCCGTCACCGCCCACCCCGGGCCGTGGGTCGCTCGAGGTCTGCGCGGGATCGTCAGCGCTCCCGTGGACTTCGTCGAGACGCCGGCGATCGCCGTCGGCGGGGACGAGTGGTACCTGCACCGTCCGGGGTTCGCCTGGGGAGGGATCGGCGTCGCCGCCGTGTGGTGGGGAGGCGTGCTCCCTGTCCTGGACGCTGTCCGGTCGGCCGCAGCCCGCGAGAAGGCCGATCAGATCGCCTTCATGCTGCTGGGCGATGCCGATACGGCGGTCTGGGCGGCGCGCACCGTGCTCGGCGACGCCGCCCAACGCATCGACCACGAAGACGCCGGTGACCCCCGCCTGCTCGCCGAGCGCGTCCGCGCCGTGGTGGCCTCGAGCGTCGAGCACGTACTGACGATCGCCGACCAGGCGTTGGGTCCCGCGCCGCTGACGACCGACGAGGCGTACGCGCGCCGCACGGCGGACCTCCGTCTGTACGTCCGCCAGCACCACGCCCATCGGGACCTGGTGCGGATCGGCCGACGGGTGGTCGGCGGATGAGCGTCGTGTTCGATCACCGCCAGCCGGGGACGTCCGAGGACGAATGGGCGGATGCCGCGCCGTGGCGCGCCGTCCCCGACCTGCCGCTCGACATGCGACGACTGATCGTGTTCGCCGCCCACCCGGACGACGAGACCCTCGGAGCCGGCGGACTGATCGCCGCGGCGTCGGCACGAGGCATCCCGGTGTCGCTCGTCGTCGCGACGGACGGCGAGGCATCCCACCCGGACTCCCCCACGCAGCGCGACCTGCGCAGCGAGCGCCGCCACGAGGTCGTCGATGCCGTCGCCCGGCTCGGTCCGCGGTGCGCCGTCAGCTTCCTCGGGCTCCCCGACGGCGGGCTGCGCGAAGCCGCCGACGACGTGCGCCGCCACGTGCGAGCCCTCTTCGACGCAGAGGATCCCGCCACCACGCTGGTCGCCACGACGTGGTGGGGCGACGGACACCGCGATCACCGCGTCCTCGGGGAGATCGTGCGCGAGGAGGCCGCGAAGGACATGGAGGTCGTGGGCTACCCGGTCTGGCTGTGGCACTGGGGGCGTCCCGACGACGTCGACGTGGCGGACTGGTGCGCGCTGCGCCTGGCTCCCGCGGACCGGACCCGGAAGGCCGCGGCGCTGCGCCGCTATCCGAGCCAGACCGGCCCCCTCTCCGCGGTGCCGGGCGACGAGCCGATCCTGCATCCCGCGATGCTGCGCCACTTCGCCCGTGACACCGAGGTGTTCATCCGGCCGCGGCCGACGCCGTCCTCGGCCGCCACGCCGGAGTGGTTCGATGACCGCTACGCCCGGCGGCCCGACCCGTGGGAGGTCGACACCCGCTGGTACGAACGGCGCAAGCGCGACATCCTCATGGCGAGTCTCCCCCGCGAGCGCCATCGTCGCGTGCTGGAGCTCGGATGCGGAACGGGTGCGCTCACCGCCGATCTGGCACGACGTGCCGACGAGGTGGTCGCGGTCGACGTCTCGGCGCACGCGCTGGAGGCATCCCGGCAGCGGCTGGCCGGGACGCCCGGCGTGCACCTGGTCCACGCCGATGCGCGCGACGACTGGCCCACGGGGACCTTCGACGCGGTGATCCTGTCCGAGGTCGGCTACTACTGGACCGAAGCGGAACTCGATCGCGTGCTCGATCGCATCGACGCGTGCTCGACGGACGACGGCATCCTCGTGGCCTGCCACTGGCGGCATCCGATTCCCAACGCTGCCCAGTCCGGTGACGCGGTGCACCGCCGCCTGGTTCGGCGCCGCCTGAGCCGCCCCCTGGTCCACCACATCGAGGAGGACTTCGTCCTCGACGTCTTCGCCCGCACACCGCTCGCGGCGTCGGTGGCCCGCGAGACCGGGGTGATCTCGTGACGGCCCGGAGCGCCGCGATCTCGCTCGTGGCCGTCGTGATCCCCGTGCACGACGAGGAGGAGCTCCTCGCGGGATGCCTCGACTCCGTCCGTCGGGCCGCCAGGACCGCCCGATCGCGCGTGGAGGGCATCCGCGTGCAGGTCGTGCTCGACGCCTGCACCGACCGCTCCGCGCGCATCGCCGCGCGTCACCGCATGCCTACGGTCTCCGTCGCGGCCCGCCGCGTCGGGGTCGCGCGTGCCGCGGGCGTGCGCACGATCCTCCGCAACGTGGGCCCCGTCCCGCTCACGCGCGTCTGGACCGCCCACACCGACGGTGACTCGGTCGTACCGCCGAACTGGATCACCCACCAGCTGGATCTCGCCGATGCCGGCGCCCATGCCATGGTGGGAACGGTCCGGCCGGACTTCGCCGATCTCTCGCCCGCCCAGATCGAGGTGTGGCTGGCCAGGCACACTCCCGGCGTCGCGAACGGGCACGTGCACGGCGCCAATCTCGGCGTCCGCGCCGACTGGCTCGTCCGCGTCGGGGGGTTCGACGACGCGGCCGAGCACGAGGACGTGCGGCTGGTCGCGCGACTCCGCGCGTCCGAGGCGACCATCGTCGCCTCGGACGACGCGTGCGTTCTGACGAGCGGCCGCCAGCAGGGGCGGACTCCCGGCGGATACGCCCGACACCTCCGAGAGGACCTCGTCGCGACACCGAAGGCCTGGGGCGTCGAAGGGTCCCGGATCGAGACCCGCGTCGACTGACCCGGGAGGCTCTCGCCTCAGTCGCGGGCCAGGCGGTCGAGCGCCTCGTCCTCGAAGTGCTCCATCAGCACTTCTTCGTCGTACTGCCTGATCTCGCCGGTGCTCAGGAGCACCCAGTACACGTTCATGGCCTCCGACGTGCCGGAGTCGAACCTCATGAACAGCCCCTCGGACATGGTCGTCAGGATCGTCCCGATCCGTCCGCCCCTCACCTGGACCTTCTCACCCGCGATGAACATGTTCCCCCTCGTCCATCCAGCATCCGTCGGCGGCCGCACGATGGCGACGGCCTTGACACCGGAAGGAGCGAGTGCACAGCGCCGGATCCCGCGGGGGCGGACCCGGACGATCGTGATCCCCCCGACGGCCGTGGGTAGATGGGGCGGCCGAGGGGATCACGAATCCGCGGGGCGGGCGATGGGGGCTGGGGACCCGGCTCGCGCACGTTGGGGACCGTGTGTACTGCCGTTCGCGGATTTCGCTTACACACAAAGTAAGTACACGTCTTACACAGGCTGTGTCAATCCCATTTCCAAACTAATTCGGATGTTGTGCAATTTTGTGGCTGTCACAGATGACAAGCGGTACTCTCGGGAGCGGCAATGACGATGATCGACACTCGCATCGCGGGTGAGACGCCGGCGGATGCGGCGTGGCATGAGGTGGAAGACGGGTTCTGGGTCGGGAACACCGAAGGACGGTTCCTCGGGACCATCGAACGGCACGACCCGGATCGCTTCTTCGCGAGAGACGAGATGCGGTCGTACGTCGGCGAGTTCCGATCGCTCGCCGAGGCTCGGCGGGCGATAGCCGAGCGCACAGGGTAGGAGACCACGGGAGGGACGGATGCCTCGGAGCGTCGCGAGACACGAGGGCGAGCACCTGTACGCCCGCCCGCCGGCGAGCCCCGACGGGCGCCGTCTCAGTGACGCCCTCCTCCAGCTGCGGCGTTCGGAGCAGCTCCAGGCGGAGCGCGCGGTGCGGGCCTCCGGCCTGTCCGGCGTCGACCTCACGGCACTGCGGTATCTGGTGCAGGGCGAGCGCGAGGGCCGTGATCTCGGCCCCAAGGACGTCATCGTGATGCTGAACACCTCCAGCGCCACGGTCACCAACGTGATCGAGCGGCTGGTCGGACGTGGCTACGTCATCCGGGTGCAACACCCGACCGACCGGCGTGCGCACTATCTGAAGCCGACGCCGGATGCGATCCGGTGCGTCGAGGAATCCTACGGCGAACATCACGCCACCCTCGTCGCCGTCATCGACGATCTGGACGACGGCGACGCGCGGGTGGCGGCCGAGATCGTCGAACGGCTCGTCGACTCCCTGGACGATCTCGCTGCTCGGGACTCATCCGCCTGATCGGCGAACCCGCGCGGACGACGATGCGCGGCGATTCGATCCCGGAACGCTCCAGGGTGAGGCGATAGCCTCCCCGTGTCCGCACCCTCGGCGGGCGCCCCCGGATGCCGCGACCCCGCGTCGCAGAAGAGGTGACCCATGACGGCACACGACCTCCCCGACACCCCCGAGATCCGCGCCTCGATGGCGCAGGCGCAGACAGAGGGGTTGGCCGCCCTCGGATTGAAGGCGGGCACGGTAGAGCTGTGGGAGGACGGTTACCGCGCCGCCGCGGCTGCCGACTCCACGTTCGAGTGGTGGTACTTCGACTGCCAGTTCGACGACGGCTCGACCCTGGTCGTCACGTTCTCCAACAAGCCGCACACCGACCCGTCCGGGCCGCTCACCCCGACCGTGCTCATCATCCGACAGCTGCCCGACGGATCGCGCGTTCACCTCGAGCCGGTGTTCCCCGCCGACCGCTTCCACGCATCGGTCGAGAAGTGCGACGTGACCATCGGCCCGAACTCCGTCAGCGGGGACCTGGACACGTACTCCCTGCACGTCGAGGGCGACGACCTCGTCGCGGACGTGACGATCCGGCGCGCCGCGCCCTCGTGGCGACCCGGCGCGGGCGTGTCGTACTTCGACTCCGCGCGCCGTCACTACCTCGCGTGGGTCGTGCCGGTCCCGTACGGGAGCGTCACGGCGACCATCTCGGAGAAGGGTGCCACCACTCAGCTCACCGGCAGCGCGTACCACGACCACAACTGGGGCAACCACCTCATGGGTTCGTTCCTGGACCACTGGTTCTGGGGGCGCGCGCACATCGGCGACTACACGCTCGTCTACGTGCGGATGACCACGAAGGGGCTGCTCGGCCTCGGCGCGATCAACATCCCGACGTTCTACCTCGCCAAGGGCGAGCAGATCATCACGGACGATCTCCTCCCGCTGCGCCTCACGACCAGCGACGAGGTGCCAGGACCCGGCGACCAGTCCTATCCCCGCCGGCTCGAATGGACGTGGCACGGCGAGCGCGGCTCCATCTCGCTCACCGTCACCGATCCTGTACTGATCGAATCGCTGGACATGTCAACGCCGCACCACGGGCTCTCCCGCCTCGCGCACCTCGCGGAGCATCCGATGTACTACGACTTCAACGCCGACGCCGAACTCACGATCGACCTGGACGACCTGCACGACCACGTGACGGGCCGGACGCTGTACGAGAAGATGATGTTCCGCTGACCACGGCGGCATGCTCCCGTGGCGACGCGAGTCAAGATCTCCGCGCAGCTCGCCGCCCGTTGGGTGAGCGTCCCTGGACCCGCCGGCGTATCGGGATATGGCCCCAGGTCCAGGCTTTGTAAAGGATGTAGCCGACGGTCCCGAAGAGCAGACCCCCTGCTACGAGCGGGCCCGCCGCTCTGAATGCCGGCACATGCACGACGTTGTTCGAGTCGTCGTTGATGATCCCCTCTGGCTGATAGGTCGCGCGGCTCGTGCCGTCCGGGCCCACCCCGCCGTCGAGATAGATGTCGTGTTTGACGATGGCACCGTCGTCGCTCCTCCATACGCCCAAGGGGCGGCATCCGTGTCGAGCAGTCTGCTCGCAGCTCTGCATGGTGAACGTCCCCCAGACGCGAGGTTGGTGGAGATCGATGATCGTCGCGATCAGAAGGGCTGCTGCGGCGATCGAGAGCAGGCCGAAAGTCACATAGGCGGCGATGTGCCCGGCGCGCACCCACCACCCCACGCGACGTTCCTGACGCGCCACGTAGCGGTCATACGCGGCGTGCGGAGACGACGCATCGGGCGCAGACATGGAGCGACTCTAGCGGGCGGGCCGCGCTCGCGGCTCAGCGGTGGGCGTCGACGACCGCGGCGTGCAGGTCGAGGAGCGGCGCGGTGCGCTCCGCGGGACCCCGACCGAACCCGCACTCGGTACCCACGCCGAATCGGTCGAGGACGGTCGCCGCCGCGGCGATCCGGCGCTCCGCACCCTCCACGCCGTCCTCGTGATGGAGGAGGCCGAGCTCGATCTCGGTGCCCGCCGGCAGGTCGAGCTCCGCGAGCGGCGCGAAGTAGGCTGCGTCGTCACGCTCGATCGGCACCGGCAGGTGGAACCAGGCGACGGGTCGGGGCGCCGCCGCCACGACGCCGCGAATGACGGACGCGAGGGTCCCGGCATCCTTCGGCTGGATGAAGTGCGCCTCTTCGACGTCGCCGTAGCAGAGGTGGAAGCCCACCGGGACGTCGTCGGGCACGGCCCCGATCTGGCGCACCGCACGCTCGATCACTCCGCCCAGCAGGTCGTCGCCCCACCCGGCGCTGAAGAGCACGCCCCCGAACTCGGCGCGGTCGAGGATGCCGAACTCGACCGCGGAGTCCCACTGGATCGCCAGGTCCTCGTGCGGGATGGCGTCCGCGATACGTGCGACCTCGGCGAACAGCGCCTTCTCGTAGACGGGCTCGATCGCTCCGCGGTCGTCGGGGACGATGAACGCGCCGACGACGCCGACCGGGGTCGGGATCGAGACCTGGAACCGCACCGCCGCCGGGATGACGCCGCTCTGGCGAAGGGCGGCGAACCGGGCGTACGACTCGATCGCGGCGTCTGCATAGCCGAGGTTCGGGAACTGCAGATCATCGGCGGCGACGGTGCCGTCGAGCGCGAACGGGCGCAGGTCGAAGATGTCGCGGATCTTGTACGGCAGCTCCTCGCCGACGCGCACGAGCCCCGGGGTCTCGTCGAGGCGGAACGTCTGGAACTGGATCCAGTAGAACCGCTCCCCCACCTCACCGTCGGGGATCCGGGCGGCGCGGTCGCCGACGTGCTCTGCGACGATGCGGAACACCGACTCGGCGTCGGGTTGATTGATGCTGCCGACGAAGTGGGCGTGGGTGACGGTGACCATGCGGGGTGCTCCTCGGAACGGGAGCCGCGATGGCGCGACTCCGCGGAAACGGATTCGCAGGCGTGTTCCGGGACGGAACGCGAGGCCTCGCTGTGCGCTGCGCGGCCAGGCTAACAGGAGCGAGGTCGGCCGGTGCGCACGTTTCCGACGGTTACGCTCGGAGTCATGAGTCGATCCGCCCGCATCGGTGCGCTGTCGTGAGGGTGTCCGACCTGCGGCGGTTCGTCGCCGTCGTCGACGCCGGCGTCCACGTTCCGCGTGGGGCGGAGGCCCTCGGCACCCCTCTGCGCTCGGTCCACTCCTCGATGGACAGGCTGGAGACCGAGGCCGGGCATCCCCTCTTCACCCGTTCCCCGAGCGGATGGACGCTGACCGAGGCGGGTGTCCTCCTGCTCGACGAGGCACGACGGCGGATCGCCGATGCACCCGAGGCGGCGGAGAAGCCGGTCGTCTCTGCGGGCGGGAAGGCGAGAGCATCGAAAGGCAAGGGACGCGCCCCCGTCGTGAAGGGGCAGCCGAAGCCGTACAAGAAGCGCCAGGGACGCTGAGATCCGCCCGGCGCGGCTCGCCTAGTCCCAGTCGAGATAGTCCTCGATGGCCCACGACGTCGCCCCGATGTGCGTCGAGGGGAAGAGATGCCCGGCGTCCTCGATGCCCACGACGCTCACGAGGTCGGGGGCGGATGCCCGCAGTCGCTCACCGTTCACCGGGGGCGTGACATCGTCGACCGTGCCCTGGATGACGAGGACGGGTATGCCCGGCGCCAGCGCCGTCTGCGTCTCCTCCACGCCGAGCAGGATGACCCCGTTGACCCGGTCATGGTGCTCGAGAGAAACCGTGCGCGCGATCGTGCCGCCGGAGGCGTGCCCACCGACCCACGCGTGGTCGATGCCGAGGTGATCCATCACGTCGACGACCTCGCCTGCCGACTGAGCGCCGACGCGGATGACACGGAAGTCCTCCATCGAGACGGAGTGAGCGAGTCCCCCGAGCGCGCCGACCTCCTGGCCACGCTCCGGGATCAGTACCACGGCGGGACCGCTGCCTTCCTCGGCGAACGAGATCGCCCGTCCGTCGGGCTCCAATATCTGGGTGTCCGTCATGGTCATGCGTCCTCTCGCGTGGCGTTCGTGGCGGATGTCATGAGCCCCGCAGCGATGTGATCGCTTCGATCGGACACGCTTTATTGTCTCGACCGAGGCGATGGATGCGCCGGTCGGAGCGGAGTCGGCGACGTGCCGATGGCGACGCTCGAGTCTATCGCGCGCACGATCGTCGGATGCCTCACCCTGCGGAGCACAGCTCCTCGGCAGCGAGAGTCAGCCCGCTCAACGGCGGTCACGACCGCAGTCGAGCATCGCGGACGTACAGTTGACACGTGCCTCGACCGCGACCCGAGATCCCCGCGCCGGGACAGGAGTCCGTGTGGGACTACCCGCGGCCGCCGCGCGTGGAGCACGTCCCCGCGAACGTCTCGATCCGTCTGGGCGGCGAGCTCATCGCCGATACGAGAGACGCCGTCCGCGTCCTCGAGACGAGTCATCCGCCCGTCTACTACCTCCCGATGGCGGACTTCGCGCCCGGCGCTCTGGTCGACGCCGACGGTTCGTCGTTCTGCGAGTTCAAGGGCACCGCCCGGTATCTCGATGTGCGCGGTGGAGACGAGGTGCGCTCCGCCGCCGCCTGGAACTACCCGCATCCGTCGCCCGGCTTCGAGCCGCTGCGAGACCGCGTCGCCGTCTACGCGCAGCAGATGGACGAGTGCACCGTCGACGGTGAGATCGTCGTCCCGCAGCCCGGCGGCTTCTACGGCGGCTGGATCACCAAGGCCGTCGTCGGGCCCTTCAAGGGGTCGCCCGGCTCTTTCGGCTGGTGAACGCCCGCGGGTGTCTCAGACGTTGAAGCGGAACTCCACCACGTCGCCGTCCTGCATGACGTAGTCCTTGCCCTCGAGGCGGGCCTTGCCGCGGTGTCGCGCCTCCAGGACGGATCCGGCGTCGATGAGGTCCTCGAACGAGATGACCTCGGCTTTGATGAAGCCCTTCTCGAAGTCGGTGTGGATGACACCCGCCGCCTGCGGCGCCTTCCACCCCTTGCCGATCGTCCAGGCGCGCGCCTCCTTGGGCCCCGCCGTGAGGTACGTCTGCAGCCCGAGCGTGTCGAACCCGATGCGGGCGAGCTGATCGAGTCCGGACTCCGCCTGCCCGGTCGACGCCAGCAGCTCCGCGGCGTCCTCCGGGTCGAGGTCGATGAGCTCCGACTCGATCTTCGCGTCGAGGAAGACGGCGTGCGCCGGCGCGACGAGTTCCTCGAGCGCCGCCTTGGCCGCATCATCCGTCAGGATCGCCTCGTCGACGTTGAAGACGTAGATGTAGGGCTTCGCGGTGAGGAGCCCCAGCTCACGGATGGGCGCGAGGTCGAGTCCGGAGTGCGAGAGCAGGATGCCGCGCTCGAGCGCGTCCTTGGCGGCGACGACGGCGGCCAGCACCGCGGGATCCGACCGCTTGGTCTTCACGTCCTTCTCGATGCGCGGGATCGCCTTCTCCAGCGTCTGCAGGTCGGCGAGCTGGAGTTCGGCGTTGATCGTCTCCAGGTCGTTCTTGGGATTCACCCCGCCCTCAACGTGCACGACGTCGTCGTCCGTGAAACCGCGGACCACCTGGGCGATCGCGTCCGCCTCGCGGATGTTGGCGAGGAACTGGTTGCCGAGGCCCTCCCCCTCGCTCGCGCCGCGGACGATGCCCGCGATGTCGACGAAGGAGACCGTCGCCGGCAGGATGCGCTCGGAGTGGAAGACCTCCGCGAGCGTCGCCAGCCGTGGATCCGGCAGGCTCACGACCCCGACGTTGGGCTCGATCGTCGCGAACGGGTAGTTCGCTGCGAGCACGTCGTTCTTGGTCAGTGCATTGAAGAGGGTGGACTTGCCGACATTCGGCAGACCGACGATTCCGATGGTGAGAGCCACGGGAGTCCAGTCTACGTGGGCTCCTCCCGGCACCGTCGTCAGGCGCGGACGGCTCGGTAGGCGTGGGTGACATAGGGCACGTCGACGAGCGCGTCGCCGACGGCCCCGACCTCGTCGAAGAGCGCCGCCAGCCCGGACTCGATGCGGGCGCGCTCGTCCGGCCCGGCGGTGATCACATAGCTGCGCGAGCGGACCATGTCCTCGAGGGCCGAGCGGGTCATTGCCCGCCGCCACCGCCAGCTGCGCGTCTCGAGCGGACCGAACGGACCGGCGACGACCGGACCGCCGTCCGCGATCATCGCCTCCGCGGTGCTGTCGTGCATGATCGCCGTCATCCGTGCGATCCACGGCTCGTCATCGTCCCGGAAATTCCAGATCAGCCCGAGCACGCCTCCCGAACGGAGCACGCGCCCCGCCTCCGCCGTGCCCGCCTCAGGGTCGACCCAGTGCCACGCCTGGCCCAGCAGAACGGCGTCGAGCCCCGCATCGGGCAAGGGCAGCTGCTCGGCGCTGCCGACGAACGTGGGCACGCCGGGCACGGCCTCGTGGAGGACGGCGAGCATCCCGGGGTCCGGTTCGACAGCGACGACCTGTGCGCCGAGCCCCACGATCACGCGCGTGAGCTTGCCCGTGCCGGCTCCGACGTCGGCGACGCGCGGCGCGTCAGATCCGGAGCGCGCGGGCTCCAGCATCCAGGCCACCGCCTCGGCCGGGTACTCCGGCCTCCCCGCTTCGTAGGCACCGGCGGCGGCACCGAAGGACAGCGACATCTCCTCGCGATCGGCCATGTCTCGAGCCTATTCCCGGTCTCGAGAGCGGCGCCCGGCACGGCAGAGCCGAATCCGCGGAGTCCCGGCGCGCCTCGCCACCCTCCGGACCCCCCGGCGCGACGCTGAGCGTGTGCCCCTGGACTTCACCGCCATCGACTTCGAGACGGCGAATTCGAGCAACGCGTCCGCGTGCGCGGTCGGGCTCGCCCGCGTGCGGGACGGTCGGGTCGTGGCGCGCGCCGGGTGGCTCATCCGTCCCCCGGCGGGCCACGACCGCTTCTTCGATCTGAACGTGCGCATCCACGGCATCCGCCCCGAGGACGTCGTCGGCGCGAAGGGCTGGAGCGAGCAGCTGGGCGACCTCGCGGCGTTCGCGGGCGCGGACGTCCTCGTCGCCCACAACGCCGGCTTCGACATGACGGTCATCCGCCGCGCCTGCGAGGCCACCGGTGACGAGTGCCCGCCCTACCGATACGTCTGCAGCCTGCAGGTCGCGCGGAAGACGTACGACATCCCGTCGTATCGCCTTCCCCTCGTCGCAGCCGAGGCGGGATTCGGCGAGTTCCCCCACCACGATGCCGCGGCTGACGCGCTCGCCTGCGCGCACATCATGATCGACGCCGCCCGACGCGCCGGGGTGGACGACATCTCCGAGCTGGCGTACGTCCACGCCCTCAAGGTGAGCCGCATCCGCACCGCTGAGCGCCAGACGGAGCCGGTCTTCGCCGCTGCGTGACGGCTTCGCCCCCGATGTCGGAAGCGCGGTGCAGGCTGGGACCATGGACGCAGTCTCGATCGTGCTCATCGGCATCGGATGCCTCGCGCTCGGCGCGCTCGGGGGCTGGATCGGCGGCGTAGCCCGCGGCGTCGAACGGGCGGGGCGGGAGCGGGTGGCGCTCGCGGAGCGCGCCGGCGCGGCCGAGACCACGGCCGAGGCCCTCCGCGCTCAGCTGGTGCAGCAGCAGCTCCTGCATCGCGACCTCGCCGGGCAGGCGCGAGCCGACCAGGCCCTCCGCGAGGAACGCGAGCGACGCGAGCAGACTCTGCTCCGGGCCATCGAGCCGGTGCGGGAGTCTCTCGACAGCATGCAGCGGAAGGTGGACGACCTCGAGCGCGACCGGCAGACGCAGTATGGGGCGCTCGTCGAGCAGTTGCGCCGCGCGCACGAGACCGACGAGGTGCTGAGGGCGACGACGGAATCGCTCGCCGGCGCACTGCGTTCAGGGGCCACGCGGGGTGTGTGGGGCGAGACGCAGCTGCGGCGCGTCGTCGAGGCGGCAGGGCTCACGCGCTACGTCGACTTCGACACGCAGACCGCGATCGCATCGGATGCCGGTGCGGGCCGCCCCGACATGGTGATCCGGCTCCCCGGCGACAAGGCGCTCGCCGTCGATGCCAAGGTGCCGCTCGACGCCTACCTGGAGGCGAGCGCGATCCCGCTCACCGCCCCCGGCGAGGAGGGCGCGCGACGGCGACGTCTGCTCGATCGGCACGTGAAGGCCGTCCGGGCGCACATCGACGCGCTCGCGAAGAAGGCCTACTGGGCCGGGCTCGCGTCGAGCCCGGAGTTCGTGGTGTGCTTCATTCCCAGCGAATCGCTGCTCGCGGCCGCCCTCGAGGAGGATCCGTCCTTGCTCGACTACGCGTTCGGCAAGCGCATCGCCCTCGCCTCCCCCGTCAACCTGTGGGCGGTGCTCAAGACCGTGGCATACACGTGGACGCAGCAGGACGTCTCGCAGGAGGCCCTTACGCTCTTCGACCTCGGGAACGAGCTGTACGGTCGGCTCTCGGGCCTGGCCGGTCATGCGGACGATCTGCGCCGCGCGATCGAGCGCACCGTCGACAGCTACAACCGATTCACGGGTTCTCTCGAGTCGCGGGTCCTGGTCAGTGCGCGCCGATTCCCGGGCATCGATCAGACCCGGCTCGACGCGCTGCCGACCCCCGCACTGATCGACAAGAGCGTGCGTCGACTGACGGCCGAGGAATTCCTCCCGACGCTCGAACCGGGCGACCTCGCCGCCGACGTCGGCGAGGTGCGGGAGCGGATCGCTCCGACTAGTGACCGCCGGGGATGAAGCTGAGGAGGGCGATGACGGCGCTGGACACGAGGACGAACGCGCCCACCATCCACCACGCGCTGATCTGATGTCCGTCGTCGCGGCGAACCCGGAAGAGGACGTCGGGTCGTCGCGCAGGGTCCGTCTCGACGCCGGCAGGGATGCCGGTGCGGGCGAGCGCGTCCGCGACCACCGCGTGTGCGCCGGTGCGGGGCTGTGCTCCGCCGATCGATGCGCTCATCCTCAGTCCCCTCGGTGCGTTGCTGTGATGCTGTGTCGTCACCGTCGACAACCGCGTCGATTCTGCCAGAGCGAGGTGGGGTTTGCCTGCATTACATGTAACTCGTGTCTCATTCGTCACACGAGTCACATGAGAATGGCGTTACCGATCAGAGCCACTTCGCGACGAGGTGGTCGGAAGAGATGCGCCGCATCGTGCCCGAGGCACCGCGGAGCACCACGCTCTCCGTGTAGACGTAGCCCCCCTCGCGGCGCACGCCGGCGACCAGTTGGCCGTCCGTGACGCCTGTCGCGACGAAGATCGTGTTCTTGCCCTTCACGAGGTCATCGGCCTCATAGACGTGACCGTCCAGCTTCAGCCCCGCGTCCAGGCCCCGCTGCCGTTCGTCGTCATCCCGAGCCCAGAGTCGACCCTGGATGTGGCCGCCGAGCGCCTTGATGGCGCACGCGGTCACGATGCCCTCCGGGCTGCCCCCGACTCCGACGCACATGTCCGTGCGCGCGTCGTGGCGGGCGGCGTTGATCCCGCCCGCGACGTCGCCGTCGCTCATCAGGCGCGTCCCCGCCCCGGCTTCGCGGATGTCCTCGATGAGCTGGTCGTGACGCGGCCGGTGCAGCACCGACACCACCATCTCGTCGACCGGCTTGCCGAGCGCCTTCGCGAGCAGGCGGATGTTCTCGCCGATCGGGAGGCGGATGTCCACGACGCCGACACCCTCCGGACCCGTGACGAGCTTGTCCATATAGAACACGCTCGACGCGTCCAGCATCGTTCCGTGGTCGGACACCGCGATGACGGACAGGGCGTTGTTGCGTCCGGCCGCCGTGAGCGACGTGCCGTCGATCGGGTCGACCGCGACATCGCACTGCGGCCCCGAGCCGTTGCCGACGTGCTCGCCGTTGAACAGCATCGGGGCGGCGTCCTTCTCCCCCTCCCCGATGACGATCGTGCCGTCGAAGCTCACCGTCGTGAGGAACGCCCGCATGGCGTCGACGGCCGCGCCATCCGCCGCCTCCTTCTGCCCCCGCCCGATGAACGGGACCGCGCGGATCGCCGCCGCCTCGGTGGCGCGCACCAACTCCAGCGCGAGATTGCGATCCGGATGCAGCGGACTCATGTCGGCAGTAAGGCTCACCATGCGCTCAGCCTAGCCACGCGGTCCCTCGCCACAGCGGCTGGGCGGTGCGCTGCGGCAGAAGGTTCGGCACTTCTTTCGCCCCGGTCAGGACGCCGGTCGCCGAGGTCGGTGTCCCGTGCCCGCGGGCCGCCCTTCGCTAGAGTGAGCATCGAACCCGCCACGACCAAGGAGCCGGATACATGCCCGTCGCCACCCCTGAGCAGTACGCAGACATGCTCGATCGCGCCAAGGCGGGCGGCTTCGCCTACCCCGCCATCAATGTCGCGAGCTCGCAGTCCATCAACGCCGTCCTCCAGGGCCTCACCGAGGCGGGGTCCGACGGCATCATCCAGGTCACGACAGGCGGCGCCGACTACTTCGCGGGCCACACCGTCAAGGCACGCGCGACCGGCGCGCTCGCGATGGCGCGCTTCGCGACCGAGGTCGCCAAGAACTATCCGATCACCGTCGCGCTGCACACGGACCACTGCCCCAAGCCCGCTCTCGAGGACTTCGTCCTGCCGCTCATCGCGGCATCGGAGGAAGAGGTCAAGGCCGGTCGCAACCCGATCTTCCAGTCGCACATGTGGGACGGGTCGGCGGTGCCCCTCGATGAGAACGTCGAGATCGCCAAGGAGCTCCTGCCCCGGCTCAAGAACATCAACGCGATCCTCGAGGTCGAGATCGGGGTCGTCGGCGGCGAAGAGGACGGCGTCAAGCACGAGGGCACCAACGACGCCCTCTACACGACGGTCGGCGATGTCACCAAGGCCGTGGAGGCGCTCGGGCTCGGCGAGCAGGGTCGCTGGATCGCCGCGCTGACGTTCGGCAACGTCCACGGCGTCTACAAGCCGGGCAATGTCAAGCTCAAGCCGGAGCTGCTCGGCGAGATCCAGGAGGGGATCCAGGCCAAGTTCGGCACCGGCGCCAAGCCCCTCGACCTGGTCTTCCACGGCGGCAGCGGCTCGACCCCCGAGGAGATCGCGCTCGCCGTCTCCAACGGCGTCGTCAAGATGAACATCGACACCGACACGCAGTACGCGTTCACCCGCTCGGTCGCCGGCTTCATGTTCTCCAACTACGACGGCGTACTGAAGATCGACGGTGAGGTCGGCAACAAGAAGGCCTACGACCCGCGGGCGTGGGGCAAGATCGCGGAGAGCGCGATGGCGGCCCGCGTCGTCGAGGCCACGCACGAGCTCGGATCGGCGGGCAAGAGCCTGTCCTGACGACGCGCGGAGCGACGAGACGGAGGCCCCGGCGACACGCCGGGGCCTCCGTCATCTCGCCGAAGCGCTCCGGAGGTCTCAGCCCGTCTCGGCGAGGTCGTAGCGCATCAGCACCGCACCCGAGGTCGTGCGGATCTCGACGGAGCGGATGGCGTCGACGTCGAGCGCCGTGCCCGCGCTGAGGCGCGAGGTGGTACCCGGACCTGCACGCCACGTCGACACCGAGGAGGTGGACCCGTCGGTCCCGACGACGGCCAGCACGTAGGTCCATCCCTCTCGTGGCACGCCCTCCCACGATCCCGTCGGGTACCGGCAGTCGAGATCGATGCGCGTTCCCCATGCCACCGACGTCAGATCCACGGACGCCTTCAGGGCGACGTCGCCCACGTCCTGCAGGGCGAAGGACGCGGTCGGCCGGTTGAGGGCGGCGATGGTCACGGGTGTGCCGACCCCCGCGATGACGAGCGCCGCCGCGGCCACGGCGCCGATCCACCACGTGCGGCGACGGCGACGGCTCCGGGCGCGGTCGAGGGACAGCAGCTGGGCCCGCGCGGCCGCCTCTCCCGCGAGATCGTCTTCCTCGGACATCGCCTCCACGGTGCCCACGGCCACACGGGAGAGGAGCGCGACCGTCGGCGCGAGCTCCGCGACGGCGCGACGGCAGTCAGGGCACGCCTCCAGATGCGCCTCGAACTCTCGCCGGTCGTCTGCCGACAGCGCCCCGAGGACGTAGGCGGCGTCCCAGTCGGCATAGCGTGCGTGTTCGGGGTTCATCGGGTCACTCCCCTCTCCTGGAGCGCGAGACGCATCGCACGCAGTCCGTAGTGCAGCCTCGACTTGACCGTCCCCTCCGGGATGTCGAGTTCCGCGGCGGTCTGGGCGACGCTGCGACCGCGGTAGTACGCGGTGAGGATCACGGCGCGATGCTCTGCACTCAGCGTGCGCAGGGCCTCCTCGATCAGGATGGCCTCGAACAGCCGGTCGGTCTCATCGGCGGCCGCCCGCTCGGGCGGCTCGGCGACCGGCTGCTCGTGCCGGCGCCGGGCGCTGCGCGCCTCGTCGATCACCAGGTGGCGTGCCACGGTGATCATCCAGGCCCGCGTCGTCGACGGATCCTGCGCCATGATGCGCGGAGTGCGCCACGCTCGCAGGAGCGTCTCCTGGACGACGTCGTCTGCGCCGGCCCGATCACCGGTCAGACTCACCACGTAGCGCCAGACGGGTCGGGAGTGCGCCTCGTAGAGCGCGGCGAGGCGCTCGTCTCCCTGCCCGGCGCGCGACGGCAATCCGTCCGACCGGGCTCCCTCCGGCTCAGCATCGTGCTGCGGCATCCGCCACCCCCTCGTCAGGAGCACGAGATGCGCGGCGGTTCGGTTCAGCACCCGGCCGGTCGCAGTACGCGGCCCGGCTCGGCGACATCGGCCGTCCTATCGGCTCGTGACGTACTGCATGAAGGCCGGGTCGCCCACGAGCGGCACGGCGATGCAGATGTAGACCACGACGTACGTGACGACCGCGCCGACGAGCGGGATCCACCAGGAGATGCGGCCGCGCCGAAGCGTGCGCACCGCCAGGAGCGCGGTGCCGACGTACCCGAGGAGCAGGACCACCGCGGCGGCGATGCCCCAGCCCCGCGCGGCCTCCACGTTCGTGAAGTCCCCCGTGATGCCCATCACGCGATAGATGCTCGTCGCGGCGGCCGGGAGGTCGAAGAACGAGAACATGGAGAGCACGACGTTCACTGCGCCGTACGCCAGCAGCGCGATCGTGACGACGCGGTCGACCGGATGCCCCGCGCGCGCAGCCGTCGGCGACGGCGCGCCCCAGATCGGCGGCGGCGGGACCGCGGGCGCCATCGGTGTCTGAGCCGGGGGTGCGACGGGCGGCGGCGGCAGCTTCATGCGCGCGCGCTGTTCTTCCGGACTGGCGTACTCGCCGTACTGCGGTCGCGGCCGCGGATCGCCCGCGCCGGACGGGTCGGACGGCGGCACGGTCATGTCCCCATGCTAGTCGCGGGCGCCGGCACGGCCCCCCGGGTCGCGGCGCTCAGGTCCGGTCCCGGCCGCCGAGGGCGCGCTCGTCGCGGCGGCCCGAGGCGTCCTGGCGGAGCTCCTTGGGGAGCGAGAACATCAGGTCCTCCTCGGCGGTGCGGATCTCTTCGACGTCGCGGTAGCCCGCGCCCGCGAGATCGTCCAGCACCTCCTGCACGAGCACCTCGGGGACGGATGCCCCGCTGGTGACCCCCACGGACGCCACGCCGTCGAGCCATTCCTGCCGCACCTCGCTCGCGTAGTCGACGCGGTACGCGGCCTTGGCGCCGTACTCGAGCGCGACCTCCACGAGACGGACGCTGTTCGAGGAGTTCGCCGAGCCGACAACGATCACCAGTTCCGCGTCCGTCGCGACCTTCTTGATCGCGACCTGGCGATTCTGCGTGGCATAGCAGATGTCGTCAGACGGCGGGTCCTGCAGGTGCGGGAACCGCAGTCGCAGACGCCGCACGGTCTCCATCGTCTCGTCGACCGAGAGGGTCGTCTGCGACAGCCATACGACCTTCTCCGGGTCGCGCACCTGGACCGTGTCGGCCTCCTCGGGAGAGTTCACGATCGTGACGTGCTCGGGAGCCTCCCCGGCCGTCCCCTCGACCTCCTCGTGGCCCAGATGACCGATGAGCAGGATCTCGAAGTCATCGCGCGCGAAGCGGACGGCCTCGCGGTGCACCTTGGTCACGAGCGGACACGTCGCGTCGATGGCCTGGAGGCCCCGTTCAGCCGCCGCGGACACGACGGCCGGCGACACGCCGTGGGCGCTGAACACGACGTGCGCGCCCGTCGGCACCTCGTCGACCTCGTCGACGAAGACCGCGCCCTTGGCTTCGAGCTCGGTCACCACGTGGATGTTGTGCACGATCTGCTTGCGGACGTACACGGGCGCTCCGAAGCGCTCCAGCGCCTTCTCCACAGCCACCACCGCGCGGTCCACACCCGCGCAGTACCCGCGCGGGGACGCGAGCAGCACCCGCTTGCGTCCGTCGACCGGGATATCCTGGAGCCGCCCGCGTCGGCCGGGGACGCGGGGAACGGGCAGGCTGACGGTGGGGGTGCTCACCCCCTGATTCTACGGGCGCGTCACGGTGCGCGGCCTGAGAGCGCCTGCGGAAGGGACCTCATGACCACGTTCCGACCCGAGGTCGTGCCGGGGCAGGCGCCGCCCGCCGACTCCGTGCCTCCGCGGGAATCTTCTCCGGATGCGCCCACCTCGGTCGCGCGGCTCAACGACACGATCCGCGGTTTCATCGACAAGTGGGGCTCGGTGTGGGTCGAGGGCGAGATCACGTCGTGGAATCTGCGCGGCGGCAACGTCTTCGGCCGTCTCAAGGACCTCGCGACGGATGCGACGATCTCGTTCCGCCTCTGGTCCAAGACGCTCCAGCGCCTGCCCGACGACCTCAAGCCCGGCGACCACGTCGTCGCGTGCGTGAAGGCGGACTACTTCGTCAAGGCCGGCGACTTCAGCTTCACGGTCTCGGCGATGCGGCATATGGGCCTCGGCGACCAGCTCGAACGCCTGGAGCGCCTTCGCGCCCAGCTGCGCGCGGAGGGTCTGTTCGATCCGGCGCGCAAGCGCGGCATCCCGTTCCTGCCGCACTGCATCGGCCTGATCACCGGCGAGCGATCGGATGCCGAGAAGGACGTGCACCGCAACGCCGAGCTGCGCTGGCCGCAGGTGCGGTTCCGCACGATCCACGCCGCCGTGCAAGGCGATCGCTGCGTGCCCGAGACCATCGGCGCGCTGAAGGCGCTGGACGCGGACCCCGAGGTCGACGTCATCGTCATCGCCCGCGGCGGCGGGGATCCGCAGACGCTCCTCGGCTTCAGCGACGAGCGTCTCCTGCGGGCGGTGGCTGCCGCATCCACGCCCGTCGTCAGCGCGATCGGTCACGAGAACGACCACCCGCTCCTCGACGACGTCGCCGACCTCCGCGCATCGACGCCCACGGACGCCGCCAAGCGGATCGTGCCGGACGTGGGCGAGCAGCGGGCCATCGTGCAGCAGCTGCGCTCGCGCCTGACGACCCGCCTCACCCAGCGCGTGTCGCACGACATCGCTCAGCTCGAGCAGCTGCGCTCGCGTCCGTCGCTGCGCGAGCCGGAGTCGCTGCTGGAGCGTCGTACGCAGGAGGTCTGGCTCCTGTCCTCGCGGGGTCGCGACACGGTGGAGCGGCGCAACGACCGCGAGGGGCGTCGCATCGTCGAACTGCGCGCGTCCCTGCGGGCGCTCTCGCCGGGGGCGACGCTCGCCCGCGGCTACGCGATCGCGCACCTCGGCGACGGCGTCATCCTCCGCGACGCCGCGCAGGCGCCGGCGGGCACCGCCGTCGTCGTCACGGTCGACCGCGGGTCGATCGCGACGGTGTCCCGCGGCGAGCTCGCCGAGTCGGGCGGGCCGCCCGCCGCGCCTAGACTGGAACCATGACGGATTCGAGCGCGGGCGCGGCCGACATCGCCTCCCTGTCGTTCGAAGAGGCGCGCGACGAGCTCGTCCGTGTCGTGGCGGAGCTCGAACAGGGCGCGCCGACTCTCGAGCAGTCGCTCGCGCTCTGGGAGCGCGGTGAAGCTCTCGCCGCCCGCTGCGAGGAATGGCTGCTCGGCGCGAAGCGTCGTCTCGACGCCGCGCGGGAGAAGTCAGCGCCACAGGACGTGGGAGCATGATGGCCGCAGCGCCCCGGATCGTCGCCGAACTCGGACGTCCGGAGACCCCCGACGAGACGGCCGCCCGCAAGGCGGAGTCCTCGCGCGTCTACCGCTCGAGCCAGACAGTGCGCAATCTCGTCGCAGCGCTGCTGGCGACCCTCGGTGTCGTCCTCATCATCGTGCTCGCCGTACCGCGCGGCAACCCTCCCGCTCAGGGGGCGATCGATGTCACCGCGGTGGCGAAGGACGCGGAGTCGTCCTACGGCCGCACCGTGATCGTCCCGAGCGTGCCGACCTCATGGCAGGTCAACTCGGCCGCCGTGGCGGGTGACCAGACCCCCACCTGGACCGTGGTCTACGCGACGGGCGCGAACGGCTACCTGCGCGTGTCCCAGGGCTTCGACGCCGATTCCGCGTGGGATGCGCGTCTGCTGTCGGGGGCGGCATCCGACGGGACCGTCGACATCGACGGCATCGTCTGGACCCGCTACGCGATCGCCGACCCCTCCCGGGCCGGCAACGTGAGCTACGCGATCGGCACCGACGCCAGGCGCGACCGCATCCTCGTCTACGGAATGACGGATGCCAAGACCGCTGCCGTCGCAGCCAGCGGCCTGTCCGACCAGATCCGTGATCTTCGCGAGGAGTCGAAGTGACCGAAGACCGCCTCACCCCGCAGCAGGCGTGGGATGAGATGAGCCAGGGCAACGAGCGATTCGTCGCCGGCGTCCCCGGCCACCCCCGCCAGGACGTCGAGCGACGACACGAGATCGCGGCCGGCCAGCGTCCGCACGCGGTGCTGTTCGGCTGTTCCGACTCGCGTCTGTCGGCCGAGATCATCTTCGACAAGGGATTGGGCGACCTGTTCGTCGTGCGCAACGCAGGCCAGGTCGTCTCGGACTCCGTGATCGGCAGCCTCGAGTATGCCGTGGCGGTCCTCGACGTGCCGCTGCTCGTCGTCCTCGGCCACGACGCCTGCGGTGCCGTGCGCGCTGCGATCGACAGCACCGGTGAGGACGCGCCCCCGCTCCCGCCGCACATCTGGCGGCTGATCGCTCCGATCGTGCCGGCGGTGCGACGCGTGCTCCGTGCGAGCGCGGGGGCCACGCCGCAGACCGTGGATGCGGAGCTCGTGGGGCGGGAGCACCTGCGCGACACCGTCGCCGAGCTCATGCACTCCTCGGACGTGATCTCCGAGGCCGTCGAGGCGGGGCGGCTCGGCATCGTCGGCGCGAACTACCGACTCGAAGAGGGCACCGCGGTGCCCGACGTCATCGTGGGGCCCGTGACCGTCACGGGATCCTGACAGCAGACGACCGGCGGCGCGACCGCACCAGGAGGGACGAAGAAGTGACCGAGACCGAGTACCGCATCGAGCACGACACGATGGGCGAAGTCCGCGTGCCGAAGGACGCCCTCTACGGTGCGCAGACCCAGCGGGCCGTGGAGAACTTCCCCATCTCCGGCGACGGCCTCGAGCCCGCCCAGATCGCTGCGCTCGCACGGATCAAGAAGGCGGCGGCGCTCGCCAACAAGGAGCTGGGCGTGCTGGACCCGGCGGTCGCCGATGCGATCGCCGACGCGGCCGACCAGGTCAGCAGCGGCCGCTTCGACGCGGAGTTCCCGATCGACACGTACCAGACGGGCTCGGGGACATCGTCGAACATGAACATGAACGAGGTGCTGGCGACACTCGCGACGCGCTCGCTCGGCTCGCCCGTGCATCCCAACGACCACGTGAACGCATCCCAGTCGTCCAACGACGTCTTCCCGACCTCGGTGCACATCGCGGTGACCCAGGCGCTGATCGACGACCTCATCCCCGCCCTCGACCACCTCGCCGTCGCCCTCGAGACGAAGGCGGAGCTGTGGAAGGACGCCGTGAAGTCGGGCCGGACCCACCTCATGGACGCCACGCCGGTCACGCTCGGCCAGGAGTTCGGCGGCTACGCGCGGCAGATCCGGCTCGGCATCGAACGCGTGCAGACGGCCCTCCCCCGGGTCGGAGAGGTGCCGCTCGGCGGGACGGCGGTCGGAACGGGGATCAACACCCCCATCGGCTTCCCCCAGCGTGTCATCGCACTTCTGGCGGCCGAGACCGAGCTGCCGATCACCGAGGCGAAGGATCACTTCGAGGCGCAGGGGGCGCGCGACGGTCTCGTCGAGGCATCCGGCGTGCTGCGCACCATCGCGGTCTCGCTCACCAAGATCAACAACGATCTGCGCTGGATGGGCTCGGGGCCGAACACGGGTCTCGCCGAGCTCCACATCCCGGACCTGCAGCCGGGCTCGTCGATCATGCCGGGCAAGGTCAACCCGGTGGTCCCCGAGGCGACGCTCATGGTGTGCGCCCGCGTCATCGGCAACGACGCCACCGTCGCATGGGCCGGCGCGAGCGGGACCTTCGAGCTCAACGTCGCGATCCCCGTGATGGGCACCGCCCTCCTCGAGTCGATCCGCCTGCTCTCCAACGCCGTGCGCGTGCTCGCCGACAAGACGATCGACGGTCTCACCGCGAATCTCGAGCGCGCCGCGGCCCTGGCCGGGATGTCCCCGTCGACCGTCACTCCCCTCAACAAGGTCATCGGCTACGAGGCGGCGGCGAAGGTGGCCAAGCACGCCGTGGCGAAGGGGATCACGATCCGCGAAGCCGTCGTCGACCTGGGTTATGTCGCCCGCGGAGAGGTCACGGAGGAGCAGCTCGACGAGAAGCTCGACCTGCTCTCGATGACACACCCTGGCTGATCCGGGGGCTCGCGCTGCCGATTCACAGCCGCTTGGCGCCATAATTCAAGCGTGGAACGCACGCCCAAGCCCATTTCGGCGCGCACACGGATCCTGGGGGCCATCCTCGCGGTCGCGTGCGTGGGTCTCGCCGTCGTCGGCGGCGTGACCTTCGTCGTGCAGCGCGAGCGCGTGCTGGCCGACGTCGATGCGCGACTCCACGCACAGGTCGCGAGCCTTCGCACCGTCGCAGGATCGTCGCAGGACGCCGTGAAGCCCGGCGCGAACGGAACCACCACTGCGACGGAGGACCTCGACATCGACGACTACACGTCCGTCGCCGACTACCTCCACGCTGCGGTCGCCCGGCTCGTGCCGGCGCGCAACGAGGGTTCGGTCGCCGTGGTCGACGGCGAGGCGCGCTACCGGCCGGAGACCCTGTCGGGCTTCGACATCTCGGGCGACTCGGCGCTGATCACCCGCGCGGTGAGCGAGACGCGAGCGGCGAAGGCGACGGTCGTCGGCACGGCGGTGACCGACCAGGGGTCGCTGCGCTACATCGCGATCCCGGTCTCGATGACCGGAGACCCCGATCAGGGCGTGTACATCCGCGCGGTCAACCTCGACGTCGAGCTGCAGCCCGTCACCACCTCCGTGATCACGTACGCGATCGCCGCCGCAGCGATGCTCGCGGCCATCGGGCTCGTGGGGTGGTTCGTCGCGGGTCGGCTCCTCTCCCCCATCCGGCACCTGCGGGACACGGCGGACTCCATCACCCTGGCCGACCTCGGCGCCCGCATCCCCGCGCAGGGTAACGACGACATCTCCGATCTGACCAGGACCGTCAACTCGATGCTGGACCGCCTCGAGGGCTCGGTCGACGTCCAGCGCCAGCTCCTGGACGATGTCCGGCACGAGCTCAAGACCCCGATCACGATCGTCCGCGGACATCTCGAGATGATGGATGTCAGTGACGTCCAGGACGTCGAGACGACCCGTGAGATCGGGCTCGCCGAGCTCGACCGCATGACCCGCCTCGTGGAGGACATCGATCTCCTCGCGACGGTCGAGGGCGGAGAGCAGTTCACGATGGGCGACATCGACGTCGCCCAGCTGACCCGCCGCGTGGGCGAGCTGGTCGCGGTGATACCCGACCACACGTGGAGCATCGAGGCGATCGGCGAGGGGACGGTCTACGGCGATCCGGACCGGCTCCTCCAGGCGTGGCTGCAGCTCGCCGACAACGCCAAGAAGTACACGCCCGTCGACACGCCCGTCGAGATCGGCAGCGAGGTCGACGCGGACGCGGTGCGCCTCTGGGTGCGCGACCATGGCCCTGGAGTCCCGGCGGCCCTGCGGCATCGCATCTTCCGCCGCTTCGACAGGGCGCACGGGAAGCGCACGGTCGGCGGATCGGGACTCGGGCTGGCGATCGTCGAGGCGATAGCGAAGGCCCACGGCGGTGCGTGCACCGTGACGGACACGCCCGGAGGGGGCGCCACTTTCACGATCGAGGTGCCACTGCGCGTCGGGGCGGCGGAACTGCCCGCGCCGGTGCGGGCGGGCGACGTCGTGATGCAACGGGAGGCATCTGGATGACACGCATCCTCATCGCGGAGGACGAGCCTCGTATCTCCGCATTCGTGCAGCGCGGCCTCGAGTCCGCCGGATACGCGACGATCGTGATCGAGGACGGCCTCGAGGCGCTCGACGCGGTCCTCGCCGGCGACATCGACCTCGTGCTGCTGGACGTGGGCCTCCCGGGGATGGATGGCTTCGAGGTCCTCCGCAACCTCCGCGGACAGGGGTCCGCCGTCCCCGTGATCATGCTCACCGCACGCACCAGTACCCGGGACACCGTGCAGGGGCTGGATGCCGGAGCCAACGACTACGTGCCGAAGCCGTTCAAGTTCGACGAGCTTCTCGCCCGCGTGCGCTCCCGGCTGCGAGAGACGACGCCCACGGGCCCGGTGTCCATCGTCCAGGGGGACGTCACGCTCGACATCCTGTCGCGTCGCGCGACGGTGAACGGACGCGAGGTGGATCTCTCGGCGCGCGAGTTCGCGCTCGCGGAGCAGTTCATGCGCAACTCCGGGCAGGTGCTCAGCCGCGAACAGCTGCTGAGCCGCGTCTGGGGCCTGGACTTCGATCCCGGCTCGAACGTCGTCGACGTCTACGTGCGGTACCTGCGCGGCAAGTTCGGGCACGACCGCATCACCACCGTCCGCGGCGCCGGGTACCGCTGGGAGTAGGGCGAGCCCACTTCCGCGCACAGAGAAAAGCCCCCGACGCTGGGGGGCGTCGGGGGCTGGGGCGGGTGCGAAGCTGGGGGACTCCGACCCGGTCAGCCGCCGTCAATTCGGGGTATAGAGCGGCTGTTCTCTCTTCGATCCGGAATCGGTGCTGGGGACCGATCCGGCTTTCTGACCCACCGTGCTGGTGGGAGCTGTGAAGCCCGTGTGGCCGCTGCCGTAGCGCGCCTTCCACAGGGCGATCCAGGCGTCGATCTGCTTGTCGCTCCACCCGAGCGAACGGGCCCACGCGCGGACCTCGTTCCAGTCGCCCGTCTTGACGGCCTTCGCGATGAGCTCGCGCGCGTGCTCCCACGCGCGCCAGTCCGAGTCACCCTTCGGCGGCGTACTCGCAGATGGTGCGCTCCGCGGCACCGTCGTCTTGACGGGCGTCGACGGAGCGGGAGCGTGGGAGGCGGTGGTTCCGCTCGTCGTGTGCTGTGCGGGGTGCGATTCGACGATGCCGGGTTCAGGCGCGGGAACGGTCACCGGCGTCTGCACCGGAGTGGGGGTCGCCGTCGGCGGCGCTGGGGACGCCGTCGACGTGACCTTGGGAGCGGGAACGACGACAGCTGCCGCGGCGAGGGGGGCGCCGGGGCTGTCGGAGAGTGCAGCCGCGCTGGTCCAGGCGATCGCGGTGGCGACGGCGAGCGTCGCGACCGCGGTCGCTCCCCCGCCTATGGCCATCGCTTTGCGCGCGTCCACGCGTGACTCCTTCCGGGCATGGCTGTCCTTGCCCCGCTGCCTTCCATGGTGCACCGCCTATGTGAGAACCAGCCGGACGCCGCATGAGACTCTTCTCATACAGATGCGTGCGCATACGAACGGACGGCGCCGGGGAGGCTCTCCCGACGCCGTCCGTTCGATCGATCAGGCGAGTTCGCCGGCCTCCAGGAGGTCGGTGACGAGCGCGGCGATGGCCGAGCGCTCCGACCGCATGAGCGTCACGTGGCCGAAGAGGTCATGACCCTTGAGCGTCTCGATGACGGACGCGATCCCGTCGTGACGGCCCACGCGGAGGTTGTCGCGCTGGCCCACGTCATGGGTCAGCACGACGCGCGAGTTCTGTCCGATGCGGCTCAGTACGGTCAGGAGCACATTGCGCTCGAGCGACTGCGCCTCGTCGACGATCACGAAGGCATCGTGGAGCGATCGGCCACGGATGTGGGTGAGCGGGAGCACCTCGAGCAGGCCGCGCGCGATGACCTCCTCGATCACATTCCCGGAGACGACGGACCCGAGGGTGTCGAACACCGCCTGCCCCCACGGACCCATCTTCTCCTGTTGGTCGCCGGGGAGGTAGCCGAGCTCCTGGCCGCCGACGGCGAACAGAGGGCGGAACACGATGATGCGACGCTGCTGCTGGCGCTCGAGTACCGCTTCGAGCCCCGCGCACAGCGCGATCGCCGACTTGCCCGTGCCGGCACGGCCGCCCAGCGAGACGATGCCCACGTCCGGGTCGAGCAGGAGGTCGATGGCGATGCGCTGCTCGGCGCTGCGCCCGTGGAGCCCGAACACCTCGCGGTCGCCCCGCACGAGACGGAACTCGCCGTCGCCGGTGACCCGTCCGAGAGCCGATCCGCGCTCCGAGTGGATGACGAGGCCGGTGTTCACGGGCAGCCCGCGCACGTCGTCGCTCACCGCGATCTCGGACTCGTATAGGTCGCTGATGTCGTCGCCGGACAGATCGAGCGAGGCGATGCCGGTCCACCCGGAGTCGACGGCCTGCTCCGCCAGATACTCCTCGGCCGTGATGCCCAGCGATGCGGCCTTCACCCGCATCGGGAGGTCCTTGGACACGACGGTGACGTCCTGCCCCTCCTGCATGAGGTGCATGGCGACCGCGAGGATCCGCGTGTCGTTGTCGCCGAGCCGCATGCCCGCGGGCAGCACCGAGGCGTCCGTGTTCGTCAGCTCGACGCGCAGCGTGCCGCCGGTCCCGACGGGGACCGGGAAGTCGAGGCGGCCGTGCTCCACGCGCAGCTCGTCCAGGTGCCGCAGCGCCTGACGGGCGAAGTAGCCGATCTCCGGGTCGTGGCGCTTGCCCTCGAGCTCGGTCACGACCGTGACGGGGATCACGATGGAGTGTTCGGCGAAGCGGAAGAACGCTCTCGGGTCGCTGAGCAGGACGGACGTGTCCAGGACGTACGTCCGGAGGTCCTCCTCCTGCTCGAACTCCTCACCCATGCTCTCGAGGTGCCGACGCTGCTGTGGTGCTCGTGTGGTCACAACCCGCTCCCGACCCGGGATGTTCTCCCGGCTCTCACGAGTCGACCGAGGGCCACGAGTCGCGATCCGGATGGCCGACTCGACCGGGCGCCTTGCCCGATGCGACGAACGTATGTCCCCGGGACGGCCGCCGGCCCTCTCGACACGCCCCCTTCGGATTAACGGCGTGTGAAGAGTGTGGGGCGGATCACCACACCCGGGCGGCCGCGAATGCGGCGAGGGCGTCGCCGAGCATCTGCATGGTGTCCTCACCGGTGCCGACGTGGGGCGAGAGCCGGATGAGCCCCGAGCGGGCCGTGAAGGTGACGCCGTGGTTCGCGAGTGCCGCCCCGAGCGGCCCGACGTCGGCGGGCACCGGCTCGAGGGCGACGATCCCCGCGCGGTGCACGGGATCACGCGGCGTCACGACGGGGATGTCGTACCGATCGGCGTAGAACATCACCTCCTCGCAGCGCTCCGCCACGGTACGTGCGATCTCGGAGACGCCAACCGCGCCGACCTCGTCGAGTGCCGCGGCGAGACGCGCCGCCGCCAGCTCGTCGGCGGCAGGCGCCGCGAACGCCTGTGCGGAGGCGCCCGGCTCAGCCTGAGGGTCCGACGACGCCTCCGCCGCGACCCAGGCTCCTCCGCCGAGGACGGGCGAGATGCGCTCCACCGCACGCGCGCCGAAGCGCCCCCATCCGGTTCCACGGCCCGCGCGCAGCCACGTCGATCCGTCACCGAAGACGACGTCGGCGGCCTCGTGGTCGACGTCCGTCACCCCGAACCCCTGCGTGTCGTCGACGATGAGCAGTCGATCGCCGATGACCTCGCGCAACGCGTTCAGGTCGGCGACGTAGCCGGTGCGCGGGTCGACGAGGCTCACCGCGACAGCGGCCGTCTCGGCCGTGAGCGCCTCGCGAACAGCGTCCGGCGACACGAAGCCGTGCGGCGGCTCCATCCACTCCACCCGCAGTCTTCCCATCACCGCCTCGGCGCGCACCGCGGCGACGGTTAGCGCGGGCGCGTCGGTCCGGGAGACGAGGAGCCCGCCGGAGATCCCGCACAGCGCCGGAAAGACCGCGTGTGCGGCAGAGGGGGCGAGGACGACCTCGTCGGCGTCGGCGTCGAGGAGGTCGGCGAGCAGCTCACGGGCATCGTCGACGTGGGTGGCGACGAGTTCGATGCCGGACGGCCGCCCCGTGCCGAGCATCTCGAGGTCGGCCAGCGCCTCGGCGCGCACAGCCCGAGAGAGCGGGCCGAACGCAGCCCAGTCGAGGTATCCCGGCTCTGCGTCGAAGGAAGCGGCAAACGACTCGAGATCCGTCACCGTGTCATTGTGGCACGGGGCCGTCGTCCGCTCCGCGGCTCCTACCCCCCGTACCGCCTGTCGCGCGTCGCGTAGTCGCGGATCGCACGGAGGAAGTCGACCTCGCGCAGGTCCGGGCCGAGAGCCTCGACGAAGTAGAACTCGCTGTGCGCCGACTGCCACACGAGGAAGTCGCTCAGGCGCTGCTCTCCGGAGGTGCGGATGACGAGATCCGGGTCGGGCTGACCGCCGGTGTACAGGTGCTCGCCGATCTGCTCGGGCGTGAGACTCGCGGCGAGCTCCTCGAGGGTGCCCCCCTGTTCGTCGTGCTTCTGGATGATGCTGCGGACCGCGTCCACGATCTCGCCACGCCCGCCGTAGTCGACGGCGAGGTTCACATGGAGCCCGGTGTGGTCCTTGGTGCGCTCTTCGGCGTCGGCGAGCACGCGTGCGAGCTCGGGCGGGAGGCCGTCGCTGCGGCCCACGTGCTGAACGCGCCAATCGGCCATGCGCGAGATGCCTTCGGCGAGCTCCGCGATGATCTCGATGAGGTCCGCGAGCTCCTGGGAATCGCGCTTGCGCAGATTGTCGTTGGACAGCAGATAGAGCGTCACGACCCGGACGCCCACGTCGTCGCACCACTGCAGGAACTCGCGCATCTTGGCGGCGCCTGCGCGATGGCCGTGCGCCGCGGACGCATAGCCGAGCTGACGCGCCCATCTCCGATTGCCGTCGATCATCATGGCGACGTGCCTCGGCACGTTCTCCGCGGGGAGTCGACGTCGCAGCCGGTTGATGTAGAGCCGATAGAGAGGGCCTCTCCCCCCGGCTGGCCGCGCAGACGTCACGCCACTAACGTACCGTCGCGCGCTCCCTCATCGATATGTACGACCTCGGGCATGGCGATGCGCCTAGGCTCAGGACGTGAGCGGCCGACCCGAACGACGCCCCGTCCCGTCCGAGGGCGCGGACATGCCGCAACTGCCTCTGCTCGAGGCGGCTGCGGTCGATGCGACGGCCGAGATCAAGCCGACGTGGCGTGGGTGGCTGCACGCCGGCACCTTCCCGGTGGCGATCGCCGCGGGGATCGTGCTCATCGTGCTGGCGCACGGCGCCCCGGCCAAGTGGGCGGCAGCCGTCTTCATGGCCACCTCCCTCCTCCTGTTCGGCAACTCGGCGCTCTACCACCGCTTCGACTGGAAGCCCTCGACGAAGGCGCTCCTCCGTCGCATCGATCACGCGAACATCCTGCTGCTGATCGCGGGCACCTACACGCCGATCGCCGTACTGGCGCTCGCACCGCAGCAGGGCGTGCTCCTGCTGTCGCTGGTGTGGAGCGGCGCGCTGCTCGGGATCCTCTTCCGGATCTTCTGGATCAACGCCCCTCGCTGGCTCTACGTCGCACTCTACCTGCTGCTCGGATGGGCCGCGGTCATGTACATCGTGCCCCTCTTCCAGGCGAGCGCCACCATGATGATCCTCGTCATCGTGGGCGGGCTCCTCTACACCGGCGGCGCAGTGGTGTACGCGCTGAAGCGACCGAATCCCTGGCCGGGCGCCTTCGGCTTCCACGAGATCTTCCACCTGTGCACGGTGCTGGCGTTCCTGTGCCACTGGACGGCGTGCCTCATCATCGCGCTCCGTCCGGTCGCGCCGTCCCTCGGGATCCCCGGCTGACCGACGGCTCAGCGACCCGGGTCGGAGTCCCGCTCGTCGTCCTGAGCCGGGTCCACATCCTGGTCGTCGACATCGCTCGCCTCCACGGCGCGTGCCGCCTGCTCCTCGGCGTCGAGCTCCTCGCGGACCTGGTCGCGATAGCGGCCACGGCGGATGCGGCGCATCATGTCCCAGATCAGCAGGACGACCACCACGGCGATGAACGCGATCGCCACGAAGCCCCAGGGACCAGGGGAGACCAGATCCGGATCGGGTCCGACGGGAGTGGGGCTCGGGGTCGGAGTGGCGGCGAGAGCCGCGAGCGCGGCGATCGCAGCGTGCATGGTGTCCTCGTTCCGCGCCGGAGCGCATAGCCTGGAGTTCCAGCCTATTGCCCCCACGGAGCCGAGATGACGACGCAGGAGATGCTCGACGAGCGCTACGGCCGCCGTCGCTCGCGGGGTGCGCGAGCGACGACCTGGATCGTTGCGAGCATCCTCGTGGCCGCGGCGGTGGCGGGGGTCACCTGGCTCACCTTCGCCAACTCATCGTCGTCGGTGGACGCGGCCGCGACCGGCTACACGGTGCCGGATGCGCGAAGCGTCTCCCTCCGCTTCCAGGTCACGGCGCCCATCGGATCCACCGTCGTGTGCGCCCTGGAGGCCGACGACGAGGAGCACGGCATCGTCGGCTGGAAGATCGTGCGCTACCCCGCATCCGCCACCCACAGCGTCGCCTACGCGGAGACCATCCCGACCGTGGGAGAGGCCACGACGGGTTTGGTGAACTCCTGCTGGGTGGCATAGGCTGACCGGACGAAATCGAGAGACGCCCTGGCAAGCGCCGGGGCGTCTCGGCTTATCCCCCATCGATCGAAGGAGACGACGTGTCCAGCGATGCCCCGGAGACCTTCCTCACGCAGGAGGCCTACGACCGCCTGGTCGCCGAGCTCGAGCACCTTTCGACGACGGGCCGTGAGGAGATCGCGAAGCGCATCGAAGCGGCCCGCGAAGAGGGCGACCTCAAGGAGAACGGCGGCTACCACGCCGCGAAGGACGAGCAGGGCAAGCAGGAGGCGCGCATCCGCACGTTGCAGGGTCTGCTGAAGAACGCCAAGGTCGGCGAGGCGCCGGAGAGCAACGGCGTCGTGCAGCCGGGCACCGTCGTGACCGCGACCGTCGCGGGTGGCGAAGAGGTCTTCCTGCTCGGAAGCCGGGAGATCGCCGCCAACAGCGAGCTCGACGTGTACAGCGAGGCGTCGCCCCTGGGTGCCGCGATCCTCGGCCTCGAGGAGGGCCAGACGACGTCGTACACGGCGCCGAACGGCCGCGAGATCTCGGTCGAGATCGTGAAGGTCGAGACCTATTCGGGGCAGTGACCCCGGCGCGACTGCCGAGCGCTAGTCGGCGGCCACCCGCGGCGCGAAGCCGGCGGCGACGAGGGTGTCGAGCACGTGGGCGCGATGGTCCTCGCCACGGGTCTCGACGCTCAGCTGCAGGATCACCTCGCTGATCTGCAGACCCTGACCGTGGCGCGTGTGCAGGACCTCGATGACGTTCGCACCGGCCTGCGCCAGCAGCTCCGAGACCCGCGCGAGCTGGCCGGGACGGTCAGGGAGCGGGATCTGCAGCGTCATGTAGCGTCCGGAGGCGGCCAGGCCGTGCGCGACCACGCGCTGGAGGAGCAGCGGATCGATGTTCCCGCCCGAGAGCAGCGTCACCGTGGGCCCGGACGCATGCACCTTGCCGGCGAGGATCGCCGCGACACCCACCGCCCCCGCGGGCTCGACGACCTGCTTGGCACGTTCCAGGAGCACGAGGAGCGCACGGGCGATGTCGTCCTCGCTGACCGTGACCACCTCGTCGACCAGATCCTTGATGATCTCGAAGGGGATGTCCCCCGGGCGGGCGACCGCGATGCCGTCCGCGATCGTCGGCGTGGTCGCCACCTCGAGGGGCACGCCGGCGGCGAGTGACGCGGGATAGGCGGCCGAGTTCTCCGCCTGCACGCCGATCACGCGCACGGTGCGGCCTTCTGCCGCCGCGCGTGCCTTGACGGCCGCGGCGACTCCCGCGATGAGTCCCCCTCCACCGATGCCGACCACGACCGTGTCGAGGTCGGGCACCTCGTCCCAGAGCTCCAGCCCGAGCGTCCCCTGGCCCACGAGCACATCGCGATGGTCGAACGGGTGGATGAGCACCGCGCCCGTACGCTCCGCGAACTCCGCGGCGAGCCGCAGCGGTGTCTCGACGGTCGCACCTTCGAGCACCACGTCCGCCCCGTACCCGCGCGTGGCGAGGAGCTTCGGCACCGGCACACCGAGCGGCATGAAGATCGTCGCGGGGATCCCGAGCTGCTGCGCGGCGAGCGCGACACCCTGCGCGTGGTTGCCCGCCGAGGCTGCGACGACGCCGCGCGCGCGCTCGGCGGCGGTCAGTCGAGAGAGGCGGTACGTCGCCCCGCGGATCTTGAACGATCCCGTGCGCTGCAGGTTCTCCAGCTTCAGGTGGACGGGCGCGCCCAGGATCTCGGACAGGTGCTGGGACTTGTCGAGCGGCGTCTGCGCGATGATGCCGCGGAGAGCGGCCGCGGCATCTTCGAAGTCTGCGAGGGTGGGCGCACTCATGCGCGTCCTTTCCTGGTGCGTGGCACCGTGCTCCAGATGAGGTCGGCGTCGGGGGCCTGACCGCCCGTCTCCCATCCTCGACGGGCGAGGTAGACGGCGACGACGTTGACGAAGGCCGCGAGCGGCACGGCGAACAGGGCGCCGGGGATGCCCGCGATCAGTGCACCGCCCGCCACGACGAGCACGACGGCCAGCGGATGCACCTTCACCGCCGAGCCCATCAGCACCGGCTGCAGCACATGGCCCTCCAGCTGCTGCACGCCGAGGACCACGACGAGCATCCACAGGGCGATCCACCACCCGTTGTAGACCAGCGCCAGGAACACCGCGAGGGCGCCCGTGACGACGGCGCCGACGATGGGGACGAACGAGCCGAGGAAGACGAGTACGGCGACGGGGATGGCGAGTGGCACGCCGAGCAGGAAGGCGCCGAGCCCGATGCCGATCGCGTCGATCGTCGCGACCAGGAGCTGAGTGCGCGCGTAATTGACCACGGTGAGCCACCCCGCCCGACCCGCGCCGTCGATGGGCACACGGGCGCGGCGCGGGAAGAGGCGGGTCGTCCAGCGCCAGATCCCCCCGCCGTCGGCGAGCAGGCACAGCAGGATGAACAGGGTCAGGAGCAGGCCGGTGGCGACGTGGCCGACCGTAGAGCCGATCGCCAGCGCGCCGGACCACAGGAGCGACGCCTGCTGCTGCAGGAAGGTGCCCGCCTGCGAGAGGAAGCCGTCGATCTGGGACGGCGTCAGGTGCAGCGGTCCGTCGATGAGGTACTGCCGGAGCTGATCGATGCCCTCCACCGTCTTGGCCTGCACGGAGCTCCACTGGCGCGTGATCTGCCACACCGCGAGCCACACGAGGCCGGTGACGATCGCGATCGTGCCGAGCATCGAGATGACAATGGCGAGCCAGCGCGGCACGCGATGCCGGATCAGCCACGCGAACGCGGGCCAGATGAGGGCGGAGATCAGGATGGCGATGAGCAGGGGGATGACCAGGAGCTTGAGCTGGATGACCAGCCAGATGACGAGTGCGATCGCGGCGGCCACGACCAGCAGACGCCACGAGTACGCCGTCGCGACGCGCAGACCGTGCGGCACGGAAGAGGCCGTCTCGCTCGTGACGGTGCGCTGCCGCAGGATGTCGCGGAACGACCCGCGGGGCTTCTCGTCGGAGTCGACCATCAGGTCAGTCTAGGACGGGGCGCATGCCGCAACCGCGACGCGTCGGATGTCGCGGGCCCCCGCTACGCTCGACCGGATGAAGCAGACCCTGTCCGTCGCCGAAGCCCGTCGCATCGCCCTGGCCGCGCAGGGCCTCGCACAGGCGCGGCCCACGACGGTGGGTACGAGACAGCTGAACATCGCCCTGCAGCGGATGGGGACGCTCCAGATCGATTCGGTCAACGTGTTCGCACGCTCCCACTACATGCCCCTGTTCTCGCGCCTCGGTGCCTACGACACCGCCGCCCTCGATCGGCTGCTGTTCGCCCGGCGGCCCGCCTATGTCGAGTCGTGGGCGCACGTGGCCGCCTTCATCCCCGTCGATGACTGGGCGCTGTTCGAGTTCCGCCGGGAGGACCTGCGAGCCAAGTACGGCACGGCGGCCGACGGCTGGTTCCAGACACATCGCGACGTGGTCGACGCCGTCCGCGACGAGCTGGCACGTCGGGGTCCGCTCCGTCCGGCCGAGATCGACCACACCGACAAAGCGGCACGACGCGGGCCCTGGTGGGACTGGGACGTCGTCAAGAACGCGCTCGAGTACCTGTTCCTCTTCGGCGAGGTCGCGATCGCGGGCCGCCGCGGGTTCGAGCGCCGCTACGCGCTGGCCGAGCACGTCATCCCCGCAGCGGTGCTCGACAGGCCGCAACCGCGCGAGGTCGCGATCCGCGAGCTGATCCGGCGCGCAGCGCGCGCGTACGGCGTGGGCACGGCGTCCGATCTCGCCGACTACTGGCGCATCAAGGACCGCCGTGCGGTGACCGAGGCCATCGGCGACCTGGTCGATGCGGGCGAGCTCGTGCCCGTGACCGTCCGAGGATGGACGAGCGCGGGGCGTCCCGCGAAAGCATGGGTGCACCGTGATGCCGTTCTGCCCCGCCGTGTCGACGCCGCGTCTCTGCTGACGCCGTTCGACCCGGTCGTCTGGTTCCGTGATCGTGCACAGCGACTGTTCGACTTCGACTACCGCATCGAGATCTACACGCCGGCCCCCCGGCGGCGCTTCGGGTACTACTCGCTGCCCGTGCTCATCGGCGACGACCTCGTCGGTCGCGTCGACCTGAAGGCGGATCGGCGGCGCTCGACGCTGCTCGTCCAGTCGGCGTGGTGGGAGCACGGCCGTCCTGCGGATGCCGCAGCCCGACTCGCCGACGAGCTGCGCATCGCGGCGACCTGGCAGCAGCTCGACACGATCTCGGTCTCCGGGTGGGGCGACGCCGTCGACGATCTCGTGGCCGCCATGCCCGAGGCGACGAGGCACGACGCCCGTGCCGAGGCGGACGTCGCGCCATCGAGCGACCACGCCCCGGGCGTGGATGAGGCGGAGGTCGCTGCTCTGACCTGAGAGCACGACCTCCCGGTCGTCAGCGGCTCGAAGGGGGGCTGTCGGTCGGACCCCTCGGATCAGTCGTCCATCGCTCCCCGCGGCTGCAGCCCGAGCCAGCGCGCGAGCGCATGGATCTCGGCCTGGACGGCCGCGGCAGTCGCCTCGTCGAAGGGCACGTCCTCGTGGACGGCTTTCACGAAGAACACGCCGGCGCGGTGATCGGCCTTCGCGTCCAGCTTTCCGATCAGGCGGTCGCCGTGCAGGATCGGGAGCGCGAAGTATCCCCACCGTCGCTTCGCCGCCGGCTTGTACATCTCCAGCACGTACTCGTAGCCGAAGAGCTGCCGCAGCCGCTCGCGATCGAACACGAGCCGATCGAGCGGCGAGAGCAGCGCCGTGCGAGGTGCGAACGGCTCCTCGAGCGCCCCGTCGTCCACGAGCATCCGATCGACGCGCCACTCCCCCTCCCCGCCCTCGACGACCGCAGGCACGCCCACGTCGCCCACGTCGATGGGCTCACCAGGCTGGGCGACACCCTTCGCCCGCGCGATCCCCAGGGCCCCGAGTCGCCGCTCCGCCCGTTCGCGCGCCGCGTCATCCGGACTCAGGTGCTCCACGTCGCTCGGGTACACGCGCTCGGCGAGATCGAACAGTCGCCCCTTGCCGTCACGGCCCCACACCGCCACGTCCCCGCAGCTCACGAGGATCTCCAGCATCTGCGTCGCGTTGCGATTGTTCGTCCAGCCGGTGGATCGCCATGGCACCTGCGCGGTGTCCGGGATCTCCGCCGCATGCCGCGGACCCTCGTCCCTCAGCCGATCGAGCACATCGCGGCGGAAGCGCCCGTTGGCGGTCAGCCAGTCCCGGGCGCTCGCGGAGGCGGGGGACGCCCGCATCTCCGGGAGGAGCAGCCGGAGGTCGTCCATGAGCCGGTAGAAGCCGCGCCACTCGAACACCGCCCGCTCGACACGCTCGGCGCGGACGAGATCGGCGTGCTGGTAGGGCCAGCCGATCCTGCTCCAGAGGATGTGGTCGGCGGACGGGGCGACCGCCGACGTCGGGTCGATGCCCACGACGTTCACGCCGTCGATCGTCTCGACGATGTCGCCGGGGCGGTCGGCCGTGAGGAGTTGGGCCCGCACGGCGATGCGCCGCGCCTGAGCGGCACTCAGCGTCAGCACCATGAGTCGACCGTAGCGCGGGGCACCGACGACGCCGTCCGCTAGAACGACCCGCCGATCTTCTGGAGCCGCGCGATGCGGTCCGCGATCGGCGGGTGGGTCGCGAACAGTCGCGCCAGCGCGTTCGGACGGAGCGGGTCGGCGATCCAGAGATGCGCCATCGACGTGTTCGCCTTGGCCAGCGGGCGACCGTACTCCTCCAGCTTCGCCAGGGCGGACGCGAGACCCTCGGGGTCGCGGGTGGTGAGGGCGCTCGTGGCATCCGCGAGATATTCGCGCTGCCGCGAGATCGCCGCCTGCACGGCACCCGCCAGCAGCGGGGCGACGATGGCGGCGACCACCCCGAACAGGAGGAACAGCAGCTGCGCCTGCCCGTTCCCGTTGCTGTTGCGCCGGCCCCCGCCGAAGAACGCGACGCGGAGCATGATGTCGGCCAGGATGCCGACGGCGACGACGAGGCCGAACACGATGAGCGACACCCGGATGTCGTAGTTGCGGATATGGCCGAGCTCGTGACCGAGGACGCCCTCGAGCTCACGATCCGTCATCAGCTCGAACAGTCCCGTGGTGACGGTGATCGCCGCTTCCTCGGGCTTCCGCCCGGTCGCGAAGGCGTTCGGCGCGGCGTCCTCGACCACATATAGCCGCGGCATCGGCGTCCCCGTCGTGATGCAGAGGTTCTCGACGATGCGGTAATAGCGCGGCGCCGACTCCTTCGTCACCTCGAAGGCACCCGACAGTGCCAGCGCCTCCTTGTCTGCGAAGAAGTACTGGACGGTGGCGTAGCCGCCGGCGAAGACGACCACGAACGCCGTGATCCACCAGTTGTGACCGGCGAGCCAGCCGGCCACCAGTCCCAGGACGCCCAGGAGCAGGACGAACGCGATGAGGATGAACCAGGTGTTGCGCTTGTTGCGCGCTATCGCGGAGTACATATCGGTCCCGACTCGTCAGCGGACCGCTCGAGGCCGAGCGGGACGCCGGCTCAGAATTGCACGCGCGGCGGCTCCGAGATCGCGGCCCCGTCGACCACCTCGAAGAACTCGCGCTCGGTGAAACCGAGGTTGCGCGCGAACATGTTGTTCGGGAACACCCTGATCTTCGTGTTCAGCTCCCGCACGCCCCCGTTGTAGAAGCGGCGGGACGCCTGGATCTTGTCCTCGGTGTCGACGATGGACTGCTGGAGCTGCAGGAAGTTCTGGCTCGCCTGCAGCTGCGGATAGGCCTCCGCCACCGCGAACAGGGACTTCAGCGCCTGCTGCATGTGACCCTCGGCGACCCCCGCCTCAGCCGGACCGCCCGCATTGAGGGTCTCGGCGCGCGCCTGCGTCACATTCTCGAACACCGCCTTCTCATGCGCGGCGTAGCCTTTCACCGTCTCGATCAGGTTCGGCAGGAGGTCGGCCCTCCGCTTCAGCTGGACGGTGATGTCGCTCCAGGCCTCGTCGACGCGCACGTTCAACTGCACGAGCGAGTTGTACGTCGCCCACAGGTAGATCCCGGCGATCAGCACGAGCGCCACGACGACCAGGACAGGGATCAGCCATTCCCACATATAGATCGAGACTCCGTTCGATTTGCCCTCATCCTAGCCGGGCGGACGAACGGGCACGTTGTCGGTCTCGGACTCTCAGCCCTTACTCACCGAGAACGCGCTCGAGGTAGGCGTTCTGGAACATCCTCCCCGGGTCCAGTCGGTCTCGCAGCGCGGTGAAGTCGGCGAAGTGCGGATACCGCTCCCGCAGGATGGCCGCGTCCAGCGTGTGCATCTTGCCCCAGTGCGGCCGCCCGCCGAAGCCGAGCATGATCTGCTCGACCGCCTCGAAGTACTCCGTCGGGTCCTCGCGCCAGTAGCGGTGCACCGCGATGTACCCGGTGGCGCGCCCGTGCGCCGTCGACATCCAGAGCTCGTCGGCCGCGGCGAACCGCACCTCCACGGGGAACGAGATCCGCCATCCGCGATCGTCGATGAGAGCACGCAGGGCGTCGAAGGCCGGCCGCACGTTCTCCGCGGGCAGCGCGTACTCCATCTCGCGGAAGCGGACGCCGCGGTTCTGCGTGAAGACCCGCGGGGCGATGTCGGTGTACTCCCGATCCCCGGTGAGTGTGACCGCGAGCCGCGAGAAGGAGGGGATCACGGCGGGGACGGCGGTGCCGACGACGCACACCGCGCGGTAGACCGCGTTGGACAGCAGCTCCTCGTCGACCCACCGGGCTCCACGCGGCAGCGGACTCCGCGGGGCGCTCTCCGGGAGGCGGGTGTTCGTCTTCGTGAGCCCGACATCGGTGTGGGGGAACCAGTAGAACTCGAAGTGGTCTTCGGACTGCACGCGCTCGTCCAGGTCGTCCAGGACCTCCGCGAGCGGGGCGGGCCGATCGACGGCGTGCAGCACGAACGCGGGCACGCACTGGAGGGTCACCTCCACGAGGACGCCGAGGGCGCCGAGTCCCAGCGCGACGGCGGGGAGCAGCTCCGGCTCGTGGTCCTCATCGACGACGAGGAGCTCGCCGTCCGCCGTGACCATCGTGACGCCGGTCACCTGCGTCGCGATCCCCCCGAACCGCGCGCCCGTGCCGTGGGTCCCCGTCGAGGTCGCGCCGGAGATCGACTGCCGGTCGATGTCGCCGAGATTCGGCATGGCCAGGCCGTACGGAGCGAGCAGACGCGGGATCTGGTGCAGGCGCGTCCCCGCGCGCAGGGTCACCCTGGCCCTGTCGCGATCCACGCCCACGAGTCCGGTGAGATCACTCAGATCGAGCAGAACGCCGGGGGCGACGGCGATTCCCGTGAAGCTGTGGCCCGCACCCACGGCCTTCACCCGCAGTCCGCGGCGTGCGGCGGCCTGCACGGCGCGCTGCACCGCGGTCGTCGTGGTGGGGAACTCGACGCGCTGCGGCCGCACTCTCGCGGACCGCCCCCAGTTGCGCCATTCGCCGCCCGGTCGTGTCACAGGAACGCCTTCCCCTCTCCGCGGTAGGTGGGCGTCGTGCCCACGATCCGCTCGCCCTCCACCAGCTGATACGCGTCGACCCGCTCGGCGAGCTCGCCGCTCTTCGCGTGTCTGAACCACACGCGGTCGCCCACGGCGAGACCGCGCGCCGCCTCTCCTTGCAGGGGCGTCTGGACCTCGCCGGCGCCCTCGCGGCCCAGCGTGCGCAGACCCTGTGGCCAGACCGGCCGCGGTTGCCGCGACGCGACGGGCGGCCCCGACGCGATCCACCCGCCGCCGAGCACGGTCGCGATGTCGTCTGCCGGCTTGCGCACGACCTCGAGCGAGAACGCCGCCGCCGGCGCCGGATCGAAGGCGCGATACCCGTCGAAGAGATGGCCCGCGAGAAGGCCGCTGCCGGCGGTCAGCTCCGTCACGGCGTGATCGGACGCGGTCAGCTCGAGCGACCCCGTCCCGCCGCCGTTCACGAACTCCAGCGGGGCGATGTCGCGGAGAGCCGCCACGATCGCCGCACGGCGGCTGAGCAGCTCTGCGCCCGAGCGCCGCTGCATCCACCGGATGACGGCGTCTCCCGAGCCGACGGCGTCGGGCTGGCCCGCGATCTGCGCCTCGTACATCATCAGCCCGACCAGGCGGAACCCCGGGCGCGCCGCGATGGCACGAGCGAGTGCGGCGACCTCGGATGCCTCGTGGACGGGCGAGCGGCGCACGCCGATATGACCGAGCCCCGGAGCACGCCAGGACGCGTCCGCGTCGATCGCCAGCCGGATCGTCTCCCGAGACCCGGGAGGGGCGACGGCGTCGACGACGTCGAGCTGCGCGAGGTCGTCGACCATGAGGGTCACGCGCGCGGCGGCCGCGGCATCCGTCGCCAGTGCGGCGATCGCGGTGCGATCCACGCTGGGATAGCCGAGCACGACGTCGCCGTGGCCCTGCTCGGCGAGCCACAGCGCCTCAGGCAGGGTGAAGGCCAGGATGCCGCGGTAACCGGGGATGGCGAGGGTGGCATCGACCACCTCGCGCACGCGCACGGACTTGCTGGCCACGCGGATCGGCACACCGCCCGAGCGCACGAGCATGTCGAGGGCGTTGTACCGGAGCGCGTCGAGATGGAGGGTCGCCACGGGGCCGGAGACGCCGTCCACCGCGGCGGTGAGGGCGCGCCAATACGCCGCAGGGTCGTCCCACGGCCGATCGGGGGTGCTCTGGGGGAGAGCGAGCAGGTCGAGGCTCACGGGTTTCGGGCTCCTTCGCGCTTCGACGGTGCCCTCCAGCCTACGCGCGCGGAGGCGCGTCCCCCGGCAGCCGCACGGCGGCTCGCCGCGTCAGGCCGACGTGGGGCTGCCGACAGCCGCGGGCGTCGCGCCGTCCGAGCCCGAGTCGATGATCGAGAGCCCTCGACCGCGGAGGCCCCGGCGCTGCGCGGTGAGCGATCCGAGCAGCCGATCACGCGTTCCGCGCGCATGCGCGACGACCAGGCGTGCAGCGTCGTCGGCGTCGCGGCGCCGCACCGCGTCGACGATCGCAAGATGCTCGTCCCTCGCGTTCGTGCGGGAGCGCGCTGTGCGGACCTCGAGCCATCGGGTGCGCCACAGCCGCGTCATGACGTCGCCCAGCGCCTCGACGAGGAACGGGTTGCCGGACAGCCGCGCGAGCGCCATGTGGAAGTCGCTCCCGTCGCGCAGCCCGGTCTCCTCGTCGTCGTGCCGCCGATGGGCGTCGACGAGGGCGGCGAGGGCCTCCAGCTCGTCGTCGCGCGCCCGCTCGACGGCGAGCGTCGTCGTCGCCGCCTCGAGCGCCTCCCGGAACTCCATGGCCGCGCGGACCTCCGCCAGATCGATCGGCGCCACGCGCCAGCCGCGGTCGGCGCGCTGCACGAGGCCCTCGTTCTCCAGCCGCATGAGCGCGGCCCTGATCGGCGTGCGGGAGCCGCCGATTCCGCCCTCCAGCCCACGCTCGGACACGCGCTCACCGGGGAGCAGATCGAACGACAGGATCGCCGCCCGCAGGGCGTCGTAGGCGGTGCTCTCACCGGTCCGCATTTGTGGTATCCCTTCTTGGTATACCGTGATGGTACGCCACCGCGTCGCGCTGTGGCATCCACGACACGGGAGAGACCAGATGACCGCGCCCACGATCGAGCACACCACGCCGACACGGGCGTGGAGCATGCTCGCACTCGCCGTCGCCGCGCAGGCTGCGGGCACCATGCTGGTCAGTACCCCCGTCTACCTCATCCCCCTCCTCCACCTCGATCGAGGGATGCCGCTCGCGCAGGCGGGCCTCCTCGCGTCGGCGCCCACGGTGGGGATGGTCCTCACGCTCGTCGCGTGGGGGTCCCTGGCGGACCGCCGTGGCGAGCGCGGCGTGATCGGGGGCGGAGCGGCGCTCGCGGCGGTGTTCGCGTTCGCCGCAGCCCTCGTCACGGACGACCTCGTCGTGCTCGGCGTGCTGCTGGTCCTCGGCGGCGCCGCCTCGGCGAGCGCCAACTCCGCGAGCGGCCGGGTCGTCGTGGGGTGGTTCCCGCGTCACCGCCGAGGGCTCGCGATGGGGATCAGGCAGATGTCGCAGCCGCTCGGCGTGGCCGCCGCCGCCGTCGTGGTCCCGCCGCTCGCGGCGCAGCACGGGATCGCCGCGCCCCTCCTCGTCTCCGGCGCCGTCCTCGCGGTCCTCGCAGTGGCGTGCGGCGCAGGCATCCGCAATCCCCCGCGCGCCGCCGCGGCAGCATCGGTCCCCGGCGCGGGAAACCCCTACCGCGGCAGCGGATTCCTGCTGCGGATCCACGTGGTCTCGGTGCTGCTGGTCATCCCGCAGTTCACCGTGGCGACGTTCGGCATGGTCTACCTGATCTCGGCGCTCGACTGGCCCGAGCTCGCCGCGGGCATCCTCGTCGGCGTCTCACAGGTCGTCGGAGCGTTCGGGCGGATCGCCGTGGGCGCGCTCAGCGACCGCGTGGGCAGCAGGGTGCGGGTGCTGCGCTGGGTGGCCGTCGCCGCGATCGCGGTGATGCTCGTGCTCGGTGTCACCGGAGCTCTCCACGGAGCCGTCGCCGGGGCGATCGCACTGGTGATCGCGGCCACCGTGACCGTCGCCGACAACGGCCTCGCGTTCACGTCGGTGGCCGAGGCGGCGGGCTCCGCGTGGACGGGCAAGGCGCTCGGCATCCAGAACACCGGCCAGTTCCTCGCGGCGTCGGCGGTCGGGTCGGCCGTGGGCGCCCTCATCACCGTGGCCGGCTATCCGCTCGCGCTCGCGCTCGTCGCGATCGCACCCCTGGCCGCCCTCCCGCTCATCCCGAGGACGGACGTCCATCGCGCATGACGACGCGCCGCCCCTCAGCGGCCGAGTCCGAGCCCGCCCCAGACGGCCGAGCGCCCGGGGACGATCCGGCTCAGCAGCACGGTGATGGCCCCGAGCACCGCGACGACGGCGACGATCGCGCCGCAGTAGGACACGACCCCCTCCCAGCCGCCGACCTGCCGCGGATCGAGGAAGTAGTACGGGACCCAGTGGTCGGCCGACGCCCCGCGCACGGCGAACACCACGGCGAGCCAGGCCAGCGGATGCAGCAGCCACAGGGGCACGGACGACCACGCGACCGGGGCTCGCGGCGGCAGCACCACCCACCACACCGCGGCTGCCAGCGGACTCAGCGCATGCAGCACGAGGTCGCCGCCGCCGTCGTGCAGGAGAAGACCGTACACGATGCCGGTGATGGCGAGATCGACCGTCGCGAGCCCACGGAGCGACTCGATCCCCGCCGACGGCGCGCGCCCGCGCAGGAGGGCGGTGGTACAGAGGACGAGCACGACGAGGAAGAGCACGTTCGACTGCACCGTGAAGTAGAGGAGCGGGCGGATCGCCCCGAACGGCACCTGCGCGCCCATGTTGCCGAACCAGGGCAGCAGCGCGGCCCCGACCAGCAGAGCGACGACCGACAGCACCACGGCGACGACCACCCGCGCGGCGCGTCCTCCGTGCGCGTCGGGCCTGCTGCTGCGCGCGGCCGCACGCGAGGTGACGGGGACGACGTTCGTCGGCAACAGACCTCCCGGAGCGGTGCCGACGACCCACTCCACCGGGAGGAGGCTCGCCGGCGAGGAAAGAGGACCTTCGAAGCCGATGCTCTCACATCCGCCGACGACGGGCGAGTGCGCTCGCAGGGGTATCAGTTGGATGCGAGGACCGGGACCACGACGGCACGGAACTCCGCGCACGAGCGGATGTCGCACAGCGAGCACTCGGTGCCCTTGCGGTAGTGCTCGTGGGCGTCGCGGCCGTGACCGCACTCGCACACGTCGGATGCGACCATCGCGTCCGTCCGCTTCGACTTGCGCATGCTCCGTCTCCCCCTCGTCGCCGGCTCACCCCATGGCTCGGCTGACCCCATCTTCCTCCGTATTCCTGGGAAATGCGCGTGGATTTGTCCCCCTTAATTCACGATCCGTGTCCCCCAAAAAGGTAATCAGGTCGAACATCCTCGGTTACCCACCCGAAACACAACCTGAGGATCGTCGAAGTCAGGACGAGAGGCCCCGGCCTTCCGCCCCGGACCACCATCATCGGCTGCACCACCAACGCAACTCCCCCACCGCCGCCCCCAGCGGCAGTCAGCGAAGGCGCCGGCAGCATGGCTGTCCGGTGTCGCCGGAAGGATGCATCGTGACCCACCTGGAAGACCGCGAACCGACCGTCAGCATCATCGTCCCCGCCCGGAACGAAGCGAAGAACCTCGAGATCGTCCTGCCGCAGCTGCCGGACGTGCACGAGATCATCGTCGTCGACGGACACTCCGTCGACGGCACGCCCGACGTGGCCCGCCGGGTCCGCCCCGACGCGCAGGTCATCACGCAGACCCGAAAAGGCAAGGGCAACGCGCTCGTCTGCGGCTTCGAGCAGGCGACCGGCGACATCATCGTGATGTTCGACGCCGACGGGTCGGCGGACGCCGCCGAGATCCCCCGGTTCGTCGCGGCGCTCATCGCCGGCGCCGACGTGAGCAAGGGCAGCCGGTTCCTCCCCGGCGGCGGGAGCGAGGACATCACGCCCCACCGGAGGATGGGCAACCTCCTCCTCAACGGCATGACCAACCTCCTGCTGGGCACCCGGTACTCCGACCTCTGCTACGGCTACAACGCGTTCTGGCGCCGCATCCTCGACGACCTCGACCTGCCGTCGAGCCGGCTCGTCGCCCCCGACGGGCAGATGCTGTGGGGCGACGGGTTCGAGATCGAGACCCTCCTGAACTGCCGGTTCGCCGAGAACCGGCTCACCGTCGTCGAGGTGCCGAGCGTGGAGCTCCTGCGCATCCACGGCGAGAGCAACCTGAACGCCGTCAGCGACGGGCTCCGCGTGCTCAAGACCGTGCTCGACGAGCGGCTCAACTTCCGCTCGCGCCGGACGCTGGCGGATGCGCGGGCGACGGTCCCGCCGCGGATGGACGAGCACGAAGTCGCGATCGGCTGAGCCGATGACGATCAGCGTCATCGTCTGCGCCTACACGATGGACCGGTGGGATCAGCTCGAACTGGCGATCGGATCCCTCGAACGCCAGGATGCGCCGCACGAGGTCATCCTGGTCTCCGACCACAACGACGAGCTGTACACCCGTGCGGTGGACCGGTGGCCCGGCGTCCGGGTGCTCGCCAACGACGGACCGCGCGGGCTGTCCGGCGCCCGCAATCGCGCACTGCGGGAGGCGAACGGCGACGTCGTCGCCTTCCTCGACGACGACGCGTGGGCGGATGCGTCCTGGCTGGCACATCTCGCGCGTCCGTTCGAGGATCCTCGCGTGGTGGCGGTGGGCGGCTCTGCCACGCCGATCTGGCCGGGCGCCGAGCCGGCCGTCGTGCCCCCCGAGCTGCGGTGGGTCGTCGGCTGCACCTACCGGGGGCAGCCCACGGTCCGGTCCGAGGTGCGCAACGTCATGGGCTGCTCGATGGCGTTCCGGCGCGCGCCGCTGCTCGCGATCGGCGGGTTCAATCCGGACACGGGCCGGATCGGCGCGCTCCCCGTCGGCTGCGAGGAGACGGAGGCGTGCATCCGGCTGCGCCAGGCGGATGCCGGTCGGGTGATCCTGTTCGAGCCTGCCGCGGTCGTGCATCACCACGTCAGCGCCGACCGCGTGCGCCTCCGGTACGTGCTGCGCCGGAGCTGGTGCGAGGGGATCTCGAAGGCGGCGATCTCGCGCACCGTCGGCGCCAAGGATTCGCTCGGGGTGGAGACGGACTACGTCCGCAGCACGATCGCGCGCGGCATCCTGACGTCGCTCGGCCGCGGGCCACGCGGATGGGCGGGCGCCGCGGCGATGGGGCTGTCGGTCACGATGGCGGGCGCCGGTCTCATCCGCGGATCACTGACCCGCCCCACGAGGACCGCCCGCCCCGGCACGGTGTCCGCACCCGCGTTCACCGGTGCGGACGCGTAGGTGGCCATGACCCGCCTCGAGGCTCCCCCGCCGCCGGTCCTCGCCACGGGCGCGCCGGCGGCCACCCGGGGGCGGATCACGCGGGACTCGCTCTGGCTCGTCGGCGGGTTCGGCGCCACCGCCGGAGTGGGGTTCGTGTTCTGGATGGTCGCAGGGGCGACCCTCACTCCGCACGAGCTCGGCGTCGACGCCTCGATCGTCTCCGCGTTCAGCGCGGCGGCGACCTTCGCCTCCATCGGCACGGGAAGCGCGCTCATCGTCATGCTCCCCCGCAGCGGCACTGCCGCGCGTCGCCTGGTGTCGCATTCCGTCGTCGCGACGAGCGCGATCGCGACGGTCACCGGCATCGTCGCGGGAGTCCTCGTCGCCATCGTCCTCCCGGTCGACCTGCCCGCGGCGTGGACGATCGCGATCGTCGCCGTCAGCACCGTGGTGTGGGCCCTGTTCAACCTCCAGTCCCAGGCGCTGGTCGGGGTCGGCGACGCACGGGCGACCCTTCTCGTCAACGGCTCGGCCACGCTCGCCAAGCTCGCGCTGCTCCTCGTGTTCGCGATCGTCCTCGTCAGGCTGCCGCATCCTGTCGTCGTCGCGACCGTCGCCCCCGCCGCCGTGGCCACCGCGATCAGCATCGGCGTGATCGTCTCCCGGGGCACCCGAGCCGAGGCCCGGGCTCGCCCCCTCGTCGTGTGGGAACGGGCCCGGGCGCACGCGTTCCACGCCTTCGCCGCGCAGAACACCGCCGCCGTGGGGATCGTCCTCGCCGCGGGCAGCTCGCTCGCCTTCGTGGTGACCGCCCTCTCCGTCCCCGCGCAGGGCGCGGTGTTCGCGATCGCGTTCCAGTTCAGCGCCGCCCTCGACCTCGTCGGCGTGGGCGTCGCCACCGCGCTGGCCCGCGCCGCCGCCGACGACCCGACCACCGACCGTCGGATCGTCCGCGGATTCGCCGCCCGCGTCGCCGCGATCGCGCTCCTGGTCGGGGGCGCCATGACGGCGGCGACCCCGGTGCTGTTCGGGCTGTTCGGCAAGGGCTACGATCCCGCGTACGCGGCGGGCGTGGTGGGCGTGCTCCTCGCCGCGAGCGTCATCCGACCCGGATTCGACATGTGGTCGGCCCGGATGCGGGCAGCCCGCCGTGTCACGCCCGTGCTCTGGGCGAACGCCACCTACGTGGCCCTGTTGCTGGCCCTCGTCGTCGTGCTGGTCCCCCGGTGGGGGGCGCTCGGCGCGGCCACGGCGGTGACTGCGAGCGCCCTGTGGCTCGCCGTCGTCGGCGCCGTCGGCATCCGGCGACTCGGCCGCACGTCCCTCTCCCCGCGAACGGCATCGGAAGGCGGAACGACATGACCACCCTCACCCTGCACCCCGCGATGCCGCTCCTCGGCCCGGCGGACCCGGACGCGTCGATCTGGGTCGGCGCCGTGGACGTCGCCGACCTCGCGGTCGCGGACGGTTCCGTGGCGCTCGTCGATGCCGCGGACTTCTCCCACGCCCGGCTCCTGGTCCGCGACGGGCGCGCCGTGCGCGGCTACGTCTCGCTCCCCGTCGCCGGGGGCACCGTGAGCGCGGTCGCGCTGCGGTCGGCGACAGACGACCTGCCGCCCGCCCCCCGGACCCCCGTGCCCGAGCCGGAGCCGATCACGGTGGTCCTGTGCACGCACGAACGCCCCGACTCCCTCCGCGCGGCGCTCAGGTCGATCGCCGCCCTGGACTACCCGCACCTCGAGACGGTCGTCGTCGACAACGCGCCCCGCACCTCGTCCACGCGCGACCTCATCGCGGCCGAGTTCCCGGACTTCCGGTACGTCGTCGAGGAGCGGAAGGGGCTGTCGTTCGCCCGCAACGCCGGGCTCGCAGCCGCGAGGTACCCGATCGTCGCGTACACCGACGACGACACCCTCGCCGACCCGCAGTGGCTGTGGGGCATCATGGCCGGCTTCGCGCGCGGCGACGACGTGGCGTGCGTGACCGGCGTCGTCCCGAGCGGTGAGCTGCGCAACGCGATCCAGTGCTACTTCGACGCCCGGGTGAGCTGGTCGAAGCTCACCGCCGAGCGCGTGTTCCGGATGAGCGAGCCGCCCGCCGATCTGCCCATGTTCCCTTTCTGCGTGGGCGAGTACGGCACGGGAGCGAACTTCGCCGTGCGCCGCGACGTCGCCCGCGCACTCGGATCCTTCGACACCGCGCTCGGCGCGGGCACCGAGACGCAGGGCGGTGAGGACCTGGACCTCTTCGCACGGGTGGTCTTCGCCGGGTACGCCATCGCCGTCGAACCGTCGGCCGTCATCTGGCACCGGCACCGCGACGACGTGGACGCCCTCCGCTCGCAGGCGGTCGGGTACGGCCGCGGGCTCGGCGCGTGGCTCGCGACGGTGGCCCTCCGGCCACGCATGCTGGGCGCCGCCTTCGTCCGGGCGCCGCGGGCCCTCGCCCGCCTCATCGACAAGCCCATGTCGACCGTCGACGCCGGAGGGGCCGCCACTCCGGCCCTGGACGACGAGCTCCAGGCGGTGGGACGCCTTGAGCTGCGCAGCGTGCTCGGCGGCCCCGGCGCGTACTACCGCGAGCTCCGTCGCCAGCAGGAGTCCGAGGGGCGGACGACACCGACAGGGCTCCCGCCCGAGCGCCGGTCGGCCTTCGGGCAGTTCTGGGGACTCGTCGCCGTGGTGGCGGCGGTCGCCGGTCTCCTGGCACTCATCCCCTCTCCCCCGTGGGTGCGTCTGCCCCTCGTGCTCCTCTTCGTCCTCGCCGGCCCGGGTGCGGTGCTGCGCGCGTGGGTCCCCCTGCCGCCCTTCTTTGCGCCGATGGTGGTGCCCGCGGTCGGCGTCGCGCTCGTCATCCTGGTCACGACGGCGATGGCGTTCACCGCACTGTGGAGCCCGGCGATATCGCTCCTCGCGATGGGCATGGCCGTGCTGGGTGCGGGAGTCCTGACCCTTCGCGCGAAGGCGGTGTCATGACCACGACCGTCTCGCGGCCGGCCCTCAGCCCGGCGCTCCCGTCGGCCCCGCGGAGGCCCCGGCGCACGGCACGACCATGGGCCGTCCCTGCGGTGCTCGCCCTGGTCGCGGTGGTGTGCTGGCTGGTCGCGCTGCCCTCGCTCCGCTCGGCGTCGTACAGCGGCTTCGGGCTCCTCTTCGCCGGCAGCCCCCTCTTCGCCGTCTCGATCGCGCTCATCGCCGTCGCCTTCGTCCTCGCGATCGCGCGGCGGACGTGGCGGGTGGCGGGCCTGGCCCTCATCCTGTCCGTCCTCATCCTTCGCCTCCCGACGGCGCTGGCCACCACCGAGCCGCTCTACTCGTGGACCTACAAGCACTTCGGCGTGATCGACTACATCCAGACCCACGGCGGCCTGGCACAGGGCGTGGACATCTACCAGGAGTGGCCCGGCGCGTTCAGCTTCTTCGCGTGGCTCAACACGCTCACCGGCACGACCAACGAGCAGGTCGCGCTGTGGTTCACCGTGAGCGTGCAACTGGTGCTCGCGGGGTCCGTCTATCTGCTCGCGCGATCCCTCGGGCTGAGCGTGGGCGCGGGTCTCGTGGCGGGCTACATCGCCCAGGCGGCGAACTGGGTCGGCCAGGACTACCTGTCCCCGCAGGCGCTCGCGTTCGCTCTCGGCACCGTCGTCCTCGCGCTGATGCTCGCCTCGCCGCGCTCACGCGCCGCCGCGTGGATCGGCCTCGCGCTGTTCGTCGCGATCGTCGTGAGCCACCAGCTCACGCCGTACTGGCTGATCGCGGTCGTCCTCGTGCTCACGCTGCTCGGCCGTCTGCGTCCGCGGTACATGATCGTGCTGTTCATCGTGATCGCGGTCGGGTACATGCTGCTGCACCTGCAGACCGTCCTGCAGTTCGGCAACCCGCTCAACCTCGATCTCGCCCAGAACGTGCAGACGGTGCAACGGGGCACCGAGCCGAGCGCGGGTCAGAGATTCTCCTCGTGGGGATCGCGCCTCACGGTGGTGCTCGTCTGCGGGGGCACCGCCGCGATCCTCGTCACGCGCCTCATCCGCCATCGCTCGCAGTGGCGCGAAACCGTCGCCCTCGGGGCCATCGCCTTCTCCTCGGGCCTCATCCTGGGCGGCCAGAGCTACGGAGGCGAGGCGGTGCTGCGGGTGTTCCTGTACGCGCTCCCCGGATGCGCCATCGTGCTCGCCCCGGTGATCGAGCGCGCGCTCACCGGTGGGGTCGCACGGGCGACACGGCTCGTCAGGATGAGCACGGCAGTGGCCATCACCGCGGTGACGCTGATGTCCGCCCAGGCCTACTACGGGGCCTGGTTCGCGAACTACATCACGCCGGAGTCCGTGCGGGTGAGCACCGAGCTGCTCGAGGAGGAGCCCGTCAACACCCTCACGATCGGCGTCGCTCCCGGGGCCCCCGGTCGGCTGGTCGCCCGGTACGTCGAGTTCGTCGAGGCCCACCGTGAGTTCGACGCGGGCGTCGACACGTGGATCAACGCGTGGCCGGGCTGGAAGGACTACGACTTCCGGGATCCCACCAAGTTCCATGACCTCACGACGAGGCTCATCGCAACCGATCAGCCGACGACGGTGATCATCACCGAGCAGATGCTCTACTACAGCGAGTACTACGGCATCTTCGAGCCCGGATCCCTGGAACGGTTCCGCGACATCCTGCTGAACGACCCGCGCTGGCGGCTCGTGCACCGGACCCCGGATCTGCTGATGTTCCGGCTCCAGATGGATGCGTCGGGGTCATTCGGATGAGGGCGCGCGAGGCCGTGGGACCGCACCTCGGGAACGGCACGCCGCCACCCCCGGCTCCGGCCGCGCGCGAGCCGCGGATGGGGCGCTCCATCGTCACGACCTACGCGGCGAGGTTCGCGTCGATCGTCGCCTATGTCGCGCTCCTCCCCATCGTGCTCCACACGTTCGGAGCCGACGCGTACGGCGTCTACGTGCTCACGGTCTCGGTGGGGGCGCTGTTCCAGCAGGATCTCGGGATCGGGGATGCCACGACCCGGTTCATCGCCGTGGCCGCGGGAGCGCGCGATCCGGAGCGGATGCGACGGATCGCGTCGGCGAGCTGGGCGTTCTACCTCGTCATCGCGGTGGTGATGTCGCTCGCCACGGCGCTCGCCTTCGCCTTCACGCTCACGCATGCCAAGGACGTGCCCGCCGATCTGCACGCGACGGGCTGGATTCTTGCGGCTCTGGGAGTGGCCAACGTCTTCTGCATGCTGATCTTCTCGACCAACCGTCAGATCCTGGGCGGCCTCGGCCGCCTCGACGAGGTGAACTACCTCCTCATCGGGCAGGCCGCGCTGCGCATCGTGCTGACCGTCGCGGTGTGCCTGACGGATCTCGGGATCGTCGCGGTCGGTGCCGTCGACCTCGCGGCCACGCTCGCCTTCGGCGTCGTCTCGTTCCTGCTCCGCCATCGGCGCGCGCGCGATGTGCGCCCCACCTTGCGCGGCTTCGAGTGGCGTGTCTTCCGTGAGCTGTTCGGGGTCAGCGCGCAGCTGATGGTGCTGGGCGTGGCCTCCGTCGTCATCATGCAGGTCGGCGGCATCCTCACGGCCGTGCTCCTGCCCATCGCGTTCACGGCCGTGTACGCGGCCGCCCAGCGCGTGTTCCTCCTCGTCAAGGAGGTCACGAACTCGCTGTCGATCGCGGTGCTGCCGACGGCGTCGATGCAGTTCGGCGAGGCCGACCACCGCGGCAACGCCCGACTGTACCTGCGGGGCACCACCCTCGCGAACATCCTGATGACCCTCGTGCTCGTGCCCGTCCTCGCTTTCCTGCCGCAGATCATGCAGTGGTGGATCGGGCCGCCCGGCATCCAGGCCGCACTCGTGGCGCAGATCCTGATCGTGTCGATGTTCGCGAACAACAATCACGTTCTGGGCATCCCCATCCTCACGGCCCAGGGCTCCGTGCGCGGCTACGCCATCCTCCACACCGTCTGGGCCGTCACGGGATGCCTCCTGGCATACGTGCTCGGCGAGCGGATGGGGATCGCCGGGATCGCGCTGGGCCTGACGATCCCGGTCGTGCTGCTCGAACCGCTGTACATCCGGATCGCGCTGCGGCGGCTGTCCATCTCCCTGCGCGCGTTCGTGCTCCGCTGCCTCGTGGCGCCGTTCGCGACGGTGATCCTCCCGGCTGCGGGTCTCATCGCGCTCGGGCGGATGATCGCCTTCGGTCCCGGCGGAGTCATCGCGCTGAGCGCCGCCTGGGTGGTCGTCGCCGCCGTCGTGTACTGGTTCCTCGGCCTCGACGAGGAGTCACGCACCGTCATCCGCCGCGCCTGGGCGGCCGCCCGCCGTGCCGCGCCCGCGGCGCCTGATCAGCGCACCGTCCGAGAGGGGCTCCCCGATGTCGACAACCGCTGACGAGACGCGGGACCGCCTGGATTTCGTCGACGCGATGGCCGGCGACGCCGTCGAGGCGCTGTCGCGACTGCACGAGGGTGTCCGGCAGGTCGTGTTCACCGACTTCCCCGACCACCACAACATCGGGGACGCCGCCATCGCGCTGGGCCAGCTCGCGTTCTGGCGCCGCGCCGGCATCGAGGTGGTCATGACCTACTCGTGGCGCACGATCGGCGACGGTGTCTTCGGGTCGGCGATCCCGGTGGCCATCCAGGGCGGCGGCAACGTGGGCGGCCTCTATCCGGTGCACGGCGAGCACCGGTTCGCGCTCGCCGAACGCCTGGACCCCGCGACGCTCCTCATCCAGGAGCCCCAGACGATCCACTTCGTGACCGACGCCGACCGCGAGAGCTTCGCCACGCGCCTCGCCTCGCGGGAGGCGTTCCGGCTCGCGGTGCGCGACCGGCCATCGCTCGACGCGGTGCGCGACCTGATGCCATCGGCCATTCTGTCGCCCGACAGCGCCCACGTGCTGGGTCGCCTGGCCGCGCCTGCGCCGACCCGGGCGGCCGTCTTCCTGCTGCGACGGGACGGGGAGAGCGCGCTGCACGGCGATGGCCTCAGGCCGCGCACGCCGCACGCGGTCGACTGGCCCGAGCTCGGCTTCGGTGACCTGGCGCGGCGCCGCGTCGCGCGGATCGTGCGCGAGGGTCAGCTGCGCCGCACCGACAACCGGCGCACGTCGAACTGGGAGCGCGACGCCCGGCTGCGCGTGGAGCGCGGTGTCCGGCTCCTGTCGCCGGGCGAGACGATCGTGACCGACCGCCTCCACGCGATGCTGCTCGCGCTCCAGATGGGGAGGCGCGTCATCGCGATCGACAACGCGAACGGCAAGCTGACCAGTTATGCGCGGACCTGGTTCGCCGACGGGCGGGCCCCCGTCGTGTTCGCCGAGGACCTCGCGCACGCGGCCGAGCTGCTGCGGACGGGCCGACCATGACCCAGCTCCGAATGGCCCCGAGGACCGCCGACGCAACGTCCGTGTGGACGGCGCCCATCGCCCGCCGCGACCGCACGTCGGCAGGCGCGTTCATCGCGGTCCTCCTCGCGCCCCTCGATGTCCCGTCGCGCGAGACGGTCGTGGCCCGCGTCCGCGACCTCGTGGCACTCGGACCGGATGCGCGCGTGGGCCGCACCCTGGTGGCGGACTCGTGGCGCTACGACCCGTCACGGCACGGCGATCAGTCCGAGCGGCTCGTGATCGACGCCCCCGACGCGGCGCTCTCGCTCGGCGCGGCACCGACGCTGCGCGACAGCATGGACCCCGACCTGCCGTTCACCGTGTTCCTCGGCGGCACGCGCGCGGCGGTGGTGATCGATCATCGGCTGGGCGACGGCTTCCTGGCCGTGCTCCTCACCGCCGCCGTCCTCGGAGAGGGAGGCATCCCTCCGTCCATCTCCGCCGCCGTCGACCGCGATCCCCTGCCCGCCGCGTTGCGCACGACCTTCGCGGCCGACCGGCGCAGAGCGGCCGACGTGCTCCGCGACCGTGTCGTCGACCGTCGCTCAGCCGCGCTCCCCTTTCCCCCCGCCGGTCGATCCCGCGACGCCGCGATGCAGCCGCACCCGGCAACGGTGGCGTGCGAGATGTCACCGGAAGATACGGCGGCCTTTCAGCGCTGGGTGAAGGGGCGGATGCCGCTCGCGGTCGCCGTGCTCCATGCGATGCGGGAGGCGCTCCCCCGCTCGGGCATCGCCGCGACGGACGGCGGCTCCGTCCTCGTGGACCTGCGCCGATACCTCCCCTCGGGGATGTCCGTCCTCGGTAACTTCGTCACCGGACAGCCGGTCGCCCTCGGCGCCGACCCCGATGAGACGGCCGACCGCCTCGCGCGGCTCCTGCGCACGGGGCGGCCCCTCGCCGCCCACGCGACGGGCCTCGCCACGCAGGCGGCCCGCGATCTCCGCCACCGGCTGCATCGGCCGGGCTCCGTCACCACCCCCGCGCCCACCGGGGTCGCCCGGCTCACGGTGAGCGACATGGGGTTCGTCCGTCCCCTCGACCACCTGCCCTGGGACGACGCGAGCGGTCCGGCCACGATCTCGGTCTCGGTCGACGCCGCGGGCCGCGACGGGATGACGGTGCTCACGTACGTGCTTCGTCGTCGCCTCAACGTGTCGATCACGTTCGATGCGGCGGTGTTCGATGCGGCCCGCGTGACCGAGGCCTGCCGCCAACTGTGCGCCGATCCGCTCGGGCTCCTGGAGAGGCGTCCGGCATGAACCCGTCAGCCGGATGCGGCCATCGAGCGTCCGCGGATGACCTTCGCGGGCACGCCACCCACGACGGTGCCCGGCTCCACGTCCTTCATCACGACCGCGCCCGCGGCGACGGTGGCGCCGTCGCCGATCGTGACCGGGCCGAGGACGACCGCGTTCACGCCGAGGAAGACGTCGTCGCCGAGCACGGGCACCGCGCCCCCGCGCTCCGCGACACCGATCGTCACTCCTTGTCGGAGGCGGCAGCGGGCTCCGATGCGGATGCCTCCGCCCAGCACGATCGTGCCCTGGTGGAACACGCGGAACCCCGGTCCGATGTCGCACGTGAACGGGATCTCGATGCTGACGAACGCCTTCATGAACACGTGGAGAGCGAAGGCCGCCGGCCACAGCAGACGCTTCGCCACGCGGGCGCCGTCTGGCTCGAGCGTCCACGCGCCGAAGCGGTACACCCACACGGCCCAGTAGCCGGGCTCGCTCAGCCATGCGCGGGGCGGGTACACCGCCCGATCGGCCTTCCATCGTTCCCACGAGGTGCTCATGTCTCGAGGCTAGAAGCCCGGGCGCCGCGCGGTGTTGCGCCCGCGTTACCGTTCGGAGGCGATCACGCGAGCTGTTCGCTGCCGTTGCCCTCCCCGAAACCACGCCGTGACACGCGGAACGTAGCGTTCCCATGGTGACCGCGAACCGGATCGAGATCTCGTGGCTGGACGGCCTGCGCGGCACCGCTGCGCTCGTCGTCGTCGCCTTCCACGCGTTCCTGTTCACCGGGCGCACCGGCGACGCAGCCGCCGCGATGCCGGTGTGGGGTGCGATCGTGGGCCAGGGCTACCTGGGCGTGCCGGTGTTCATCGTGCTGTCGGGGTACGTCCTCATGCTTCCCGTCGTGCGGGGCGGGGCCGGCACGTTCCGTAATGGCATCGCCGACTTCCTCAAGAGGCGGGCGCGCCGCATCCTGCCGCCCTACTTCGCAGCGCTGCTCTTCTCGCTCGCCCTCATCGCCGCCGTGCCTCTGCTGCAGTCGCCCTCGGGAACGCAGTGGGACTCGAAGATCCCGATCGACCTCCCTTCGGTCCTCTCCCACGTCTTCCTGCTGCAGGACCTGTCGCCGCAGTGGATCGAGAAGATCAACGGCCCGATGTGGTCGGTGGCGGTGGAGTGGCAGATCTACTTCCTGATGCCGCTCGTGCTGCTCCCCCTGTGGCGGCGGATGCCGCATGTCGTGGTCGTCGCTGCGATCACGGCCGTGCTGCTCGTCCCCGCCTTCGTGGGGTACGGCGCCTACCTGCACCCCTGGCTCGTCGGCCTCTTCGCGATGGGGATGTTCGCCGCCGAGCTCACGCTCTCCGAGCGCCTGCCGCGATGGCTGCCGTGGGGGGCCGGTGCGACCGGGCTCGCGGCGGTGGCGGTGTTCGTCGCCTCCGCGCTGCGCGGGACGGACCTCCTCCCGTTCAAGGAGGTCGTCGCGGGAGGCCTCATCGCGCTCCTGCTCGCGTGGGGCGGATGGCGCGAGGTGAACGGGCGCCGCGTGCGGCCGCTGCGGGTGTTCGCCACACGTCCGATGCTCTACCTGGGGCTGATCTCCTACAGCATCTACCTCTTCCACAGCCCGCTGCTCGGACTCGCGAACCTCGTGCTGCTCCCGCTCGGGCTGCCCACCGTCGTGCAGTACCTCGTGATGACGTTCGTGGCGGCGCCGCTCGCCGTCGCCGTCGCGTGGGGCATGTTCCATCTCGTCGAGAGGCACTTCCTGAACCGTCGTCAATCCCGCGTCGAAGCCGCGGTCCACCACGAGCAGACGCCGTCCTCGGCTCCGGCTCACGTCCGCTCCTCACGGCAGGCCGGTCCTGCCGCATGAGGCGTCGTGTCCCGGTCCGCCGCGCCGCGCTCGCCGCCGTCGCGCTCCTCGCGGTCGTCGCGACGGCCACCGGCTGCATCGCCGAGACGGACGCCTCGAGGAACGGGCAGTCGCCGAGCAGCGCCCCGAGCGACACCGCCCTGGGAGCCGATCCGTCCGGCGCCGTGGAGGACACGTTCGACGGTCCGGCGGGCAGCAAGCCCAACTCGGCGGTCTGGACCATCCAGACCGGGGGCGGAGGCTGGGGCAACGCGGAGCTGCAGACATACACCGAAGATGCCGTCTCGCTCGACGGCGAGGGCCATCTCGTCATCGAGGCCCGTATCCCGAAGGACGGGGGCTCTCCGACCTCAGGGCGCATCACCACGCAGGGGCACTACTCGTTCACCTACGGCACGCTGACCGCACGCATCCGGATCCCCGACGGCAAGGGACTCCTACCCGCGTTCTGGCTGCTGGGCGACAGCATCTCCCTCGTCGGATGGCCGAAGTCGGGCGAGATCGACGTCGTCGAGACGCCGGCGTCCACCACATCGACCCACCACAACCTGCACGGTCCGACGACGGCCGGGAACGCGTGGAACGTCGCCACCGGCGTGCGGTGGCCGACGCCGCTGTCGGAGGACTTCCACGACTACGCGATCGTGAAGAGCCCCGGCACGCTGCAGTGGCTCGTCGACGGCAAGGTGGTCTACACGGTGACCAAGAGCCAGCTGCCCGCGCGATACGAGTGGGTCTTCGACGCACCCTTCCACATCCTGTTCTCGCTGGCGGTCGGCGGCAACTGGCCCGGCGCACCCGACAAGACGACGCCGAAGGTCGCGAAGATGGTCATCGACTGGGTGCGCTACGAGCCCCTCACGAGTCCGACGCCCGCACCGTCGCCCTGACCGCGACGAGGACATCCGCTGGTGCCCCCGCTGGGATTCGAACCCAGACTGAAGCGATTTTAAGTCGCCTGCCTCTGCCATTGGGCTACGGGGGCCGCACCCCAGGCTAGAGGCTCGCACCGCGAGTCGCCGGAAACCCGGGCGACTCGCGCACACGACTACGCCGAGGCGGAGGCCTTCTGCGCCGGCTTCTTCGCGGCGGGAGCCTTCTTCTCCGGAGCGGCCTCGGGCTTCGCCGCCTCGACCGGCTGCGGCGGACGCGGGCGCGCCGCGAACTCCTCGAAGACGTACCGCGGGTTCTGCACGGTCGACAGGTTCACGATGTCGCGACCGAGCCAGAAGTTGTTCCACCAGCCCCAGATCACGCGCCACTTGCGCTCCCACGACGGCATCGCGAGGCCGTGGTAGCCACGGTGGGCGACCCAGGCGACGAAGCCCTTGAGCGCCAGGTTGCCCGACTGGAAGACGCCGTCGTACAGGCCGAGGCCCGCCACGGCACCGACGTTCTTGTGGAAGTACTCCTTCGGCAGCTCGCCGCGGAGCACGGCGACGATGTTCTTCGCCATGAGCTTCGCCTGGCGCACCGCGTGCTGGGCGTTGGGAACGCAGTAGCCGCCCACGCCGCCGCCCGTGAGGTCCGGTACCGCGGCGACGTCGCCCGCCGCCCACGCGCCCTCGACGAACTCCTCGGCCGTGCCCACGCGCAGGTCGGCGCGCGTGCGGATGCGGCCGCGCTCCTCGACGGGGAGGTCACCGCCGCGGACCACGGTGGGGTTGGCCATGACGCCGGCCGTCCAGACGATGAGGTCGGACGGGAAGACCTCGCCGGTGGAGAGCTCGACGTTGCCGTCGACGGCGCTCGTGACCTGCGTGTCGAGGTGGACGTAGGCGCCGCGCTTCGCGAGGTCCTTGAGCACCCACTCGCTCGTCTTCAGCGACACCTCGGGCATGATCCGGCTCATCGCCTCGATGAGGTGGAAGTGCGTGTCGTCGAAGGTGATCTGGGGGTAGTCCTTGATGAGCGCGGAGGCGAGCGAACGCAGCTCCGCGAACGCCTCGATGCCGGCGAAGCCACCACCGACGACGATGACGGTCAGCAAGCGCTCGCGCTCCGGCCCGGGAGGCAGGGTGGCCGCCTTGTCGAAGTTCGACATCAGGCGGTCGCGCACGGCCACCGCCTCCTCGATCGTCTTGAGGCCGATCGCATTGTCGGCGATGCCCGGGATCGGGAAGGTGCGCGACACGGCGCCCGCGGTCACGACGATCTGGTCGTACTCGTGCTGCCACGTCTCGCCCGTCGGGCCGGTGATGGTGGCGGTCTTGTGGGCGTGGTCGATGCCCGTGATCTTCGCGGTGATCACATCGGTGCGCTTCAAGTGCCGGCGCAGGGCCACGACGGCGTGCCGCGCCTCGATCGACCCGGCCGCGACCTCAGGGAGGAACGGCTGGTAGGTCATGTACGGCAGGGGGTCGACGATGGTGACCTGGGCCTCGCCCTTGCGCAGATGCTTCTCCAGCTTCCACGCGGTGTAGAAACCGGCATACCCACCGCCGACGATGAGGATCCGGGGCACGGTCGTAGCGGCGCTGTTCACGGTGGGAAGAACTCCTAGAGCTTCAACTGCTCGGCGGTCGCTGGCGGCGCGCCGATCGGATGCGTCGGACAGCAGCGGTGACGCCGAGCGCCACCAGTATAGCGGGCACCGTGAGCGCCATCAGCGGAATGGTCCCGTAGAGGAGGCTGTTCGCCGAGGGCATCAGCGCCGATCCGGCCGGACTCACCGCGTCCGCGCGCGGCAGCGCGGGGACGGCGATGGGCGTTGCACTCGGAGTCGGAGCGCCCGGCTGCGAGTTCGCCCGCCGATACAGCCGGATCCAGTCCTCGAGGCTGCCCATCGGGTTGGAGCTCACCAGCGGAACCTTCGCGGACACCGCCGCTGCGGCATCCACCAGCCCGTAGCCGTAGATCGCATCGGGGACCGACGTGGCGTCGGACGCGGGGCGAGCGGTCTTGATGATGCGCTCGATGACGTTGTTCGCATCGAGGTCGGGGTGGGCCGCGCGCACCAGGGCGACGATGCCCGCGACGATGGGCGCGGCTCCGCTCGTGCCGTTCCACGTCACGACGTCGCCGTTGGCCGAGACGCCGAGCAGCTGCTCGCTCGGCGCCGAGACCCCGATCGTGATGCCCTGGGTGGATGCCTCGACACTGGCCTTGCCGGAGGGGTCGACGCCCCCCACGGTGAGCACGCCGGGGATCGTGGCGGGAGCGCCTACGCGGGTCGTGCCGCTCCCCCGGTTGCCCGCGGCCACCACCACGACCACGTCGTGCGAGAACGCGTACTCGAACGCGTCGTCCCAGCTCTCGTCCCAGTCGAGCGTGTTCGTCGTGAAGGAGAGGTTGATGACCTTCGCCCCGTGGTCCACCGCCCAGTGCATGGCGTCGGCGACCTGCTTCGTGAAGGCGATCTGCGACGTCGCGCCGAAGCCGACCGAGATCGCGAGGATGCCGGCCTCCGGGGCGACCCCGATCATGCCCTTGCCGTCGCCGGTGCCGCGGGCCGCTGCGAGGGACGCGACCCAGCTGCCGTGGCTCGCGTCGACCGCGCCGACGGGGGTGCGCCCGTCCGCGGCGCCCACGCCGGAAACGTCCGTGCCCCCCACCACCGCGGGGTCGAGCTCCGGCGAGTGGCCGACACCCGTGTCGATGACGGCGATCTTCACGCCGGCGCCGCGCGTCGTGTTCCACGCGTCGCGGATGCCGTACTTGTCGATCCAGTACTCGGCCTTGCGAACCGGATCCGCCGGGTCGTCGGGCACGGGCGGTGCCGACGCGCCCGTCAGCGCCAGGACCGCGAGGACCCCGGCGACGACCGTCACGACCGCGCGTCTCATGCGCTCCCGCCACCCGGATGAGCGCACTCGCAGCGGTCCGGCGACCAGCGCGAGCGGGCGAGCGCCGCGTCGCCGATGGGATTCACGCCGGGGCCGGCCGCGAGGGCGTGGCCGGCGAGCGCGTGCAGGCACTTCACCCGGCGCGGCATCCCGCCCGCCGAGATGCCGTCGATCTCGGGCACCTCGCCGAACGCCGCCCGATCGCGGAGGTAGGCCTCGTGCGCTCGGAGATAGGCGGCGCGGAGGTCCTCGTCCGCCTCCAGCTGATCCTGCAGCTCGCGCATGACGTGGTCGGCCTCCAGGACCGACATCGCCGCGGTGGCGGCGGGATGCGTGAGGTAGTAGAACGTCGGGAACGGCGTGCCGTCGGACAAGCGGGGAGCCGTGGCGACCACGGTCGGATTGCCGCAGACGCAGCGCGCGGCGATGCCCACCACGTCGCGGGCGGGGCGACCGAGCTGGTCACGCAGCACGGACAGATCGGCGTCGCTGACCGGCGGGTACGGCGGAGTCGTCACCCCGCCAGGCTATCCGGGCCGGCTGGGACGCCGCTGATTCGGGACGACCGTCGCTGTCCCCCCGCGTCACCTCGTGGCGCTCGGCGACGTCGTGGGCGAGGGCGTGGTGCCCCCGGGCGCGCCACCCGTCGTCGACGCCGTGCGTGCGAGGCCGGCGGCGGCGACCGACCGTAGCAGCTGCGACATCCAGTCCGTCCGGGTCTGCTGGACGGTGTCGCTCACGGGAGCCTTCTCCTGCGGGAGCTGGGATGCGGAGAGATCGTCGTCGACGAGGTAGACGACCTCGCCCGGCTTGACGTAGTAGAGCCGGGCGCGCGCCTGGGTCGTGATGTAGGCGGGGTCCTTCCAGCGGTCGCGCTGCTTCTGCAGCTCCGCCACCTGGGACTTCGTCACCTGGACCGAGTTCTCGAGAGCGGCGATCTGCTGCCGCTGGCCGACGTACGTTCCGATGGTGGGGACGAGGACGAAGACGGCGAGCACGACGAGGCCGAGCATGATGAGCATGAACCCCGAGAGACGGATCCCGCCGAGCCAGCCGCGCACGTCGACACGCCGCTCGGTGCCGCCGTCAGGCCGGTCCGTCCTGCTCATCCTGCCTCGACACCCCCTGCGACCGGCGACGCCCCGTGCGCGCCTCCGGAGAATCGTAAGCGGCGCGGCCGGGAGTTCGGTGCCGACGTGCCGGGAGTCTGGTGGCCGCTCACCTCTCGGCGCTGGCCCGACCGGCGCTCAGACGCGACGGTACGTGGCCGCCATCGGGCAGTCGAAGGGGTCGCGCGCGGCGAGGCCCACCTCGTTCAGGTAGGAGATCACGATGCCGTACGAGCGCCACAGCGTCGTCTCGGTGTACGGCACGTCGAGCGCACGGCACTGGTCGATGACGATCTCGCGCGCCTTCGCGAGGTGAGGTCGGGGCATGTTGGGGAACAGGTGGTGCTCGACCTGGTAGTTCAGACCGCCCATGAGCCACGTCGCCCACCAGCCGCCGCTGACGTTGCGGGACGTGCGGACCTGCTTGCTGAAGAAGTCCAGCTTGGCGTCTCGGGCGATGACCGGCATGCCCTTGTGGTTCGGGGCGAAGGACGCCCCCATGTAGATGCCGAAGACAGCGAGCTGGACGCCCAGGAAGGCAGCGGCCATTCCGAGCGGAAGCAGCAGGAAGACGGGGATGAGCACGATCGCGAACCGCAGCGCGAGCAGCGCGAACTCCGTCCCGCGCTTCTCGACCGGCTGGCGCCCGAACAGGTGTCGGAGGGCGAGGGCGTGGAGGTTGAGACCCTCGAGTGTGAGGAGGGGGAAGAACAGCCACCCCTGACGACGGGTGATGGCGCGCCGCAGGCCGCGCGCGGTGGCCGCGTCCTCGTCGAGGAAGGAGATCGTGTCGACGTCGATGTCGGGGTCCTTGCCCACCCGGTTCGGGTTCGCATGGTGCCGCGTGTGCTTGGTCGCCCACCACGAATAGCTCATTCCGACGACGCCGTTGCCGAGGAACCGCGCCAGACGATCGTTCGCGGGGCCCGAGCTGAGGATCTGGCGATGCGCGGCCTCGTGGGCGAGGAACGCGACCTGCGTGAAGAGGATGCCGAGCGCGGCGGCGATGAGGAGCTGGAACCAGCTGTGGCCGAGCAGCACCGAACCGGCGATGCACGCGGCGAAGCCGAGCACGATCGCTCCGCCGACGAGAGCGTAGAACCAGGGTGTGCGGCGCAGGAGCCCGGTCTCGCGCGCGACACGCGAGATGTCGGTGAAGGCGTGCGTCAGAGGGGGGAACTCGGCGGTCCCGGCGTAGGTCTGGCGAATCGGACCGAGCCGGGATTCGAGGACGGAAGCGGCGATGGGGCACCAGCCTTTTCGATCGGGACCCTGAGGCCTGAAGCCATGGGCGGGAGCCGATCGCTACCGCTCACACTACGTCGCAGGGGATGCCCTGACCGGAATGTGCGGGAACTCCCAGACAGCCGACAGCCGGAGCCCAGGCGGACTCCGGCTGTCGGGTGCTGCAGATCAGAGGGGGCGGATGTTCGCCGCCTGCATGCCCTTCGGGCCGCGCTCAGCGTCGAATTCCACCTTCTGGTCCTCGCGAAGCTCCTTGAAGCCCTCGCCAGCGATCGCGCTGAAATGCGCGAACGATGAACCCGTAACCCTTCTCGGAGTTGAACCATTTCACGGTGCCAGTGGCCATCGTGTCTTTCCTTCTGTTCTTTGGCCGCCGTTATGGAGACCGGGGAGCCCGCGCCGGCAGCTGCCGGGCGGACGCTGGTGCGGCCGCTACGCGGTGAAGCGCGGGAAGGCCGCGCGGCCGATGAACTCCGCCGCATCGCCGAGTTCTTCCTCGATGCGCAGGAGCTGGTTGTACTTCGCGACACGCTCGCTGCGAGCCGGAGCGCCGGTCTTGATCTGGCCCGCGTTGACCGCCACCGCGAGGTCGGCGATCGTGGTGTCCTCCGTTTCACCAGAGCGGTGCGACAGCATCGACCGGTAGCCGTTCTGAGTCGCGAGGGCGATCGCGTCCAGGGTCTCGGACAGCGTGCCGATCTGGTTGACCTTCACCAGCAGCGCGTTCGCGACACCGAGGTCGATGCCCTTCTGGAGGCGGACCGGGTTGGTCACGAAGAGGTCGTCGCCGACGAGCTGGACCTTCGAGCCGATCGCGTCGGTCAGGGCCTTCCAGGCGTCCCAGTCGTCCTCGGCGAGGGCGTCCTCGATCGTCACGATCGGGTAGTTCGCCACCAGATCCGCGAAGTAGTCGGTCAGCTGCGCCGCCGACCACGCCCTGCCCTCGACGGTGTACACGCCGTCCTTGAAGAACTCCGTGGCGGCCACGTCGAGGCCCACCGCGATGTCGGCGCCGGGCCTGAAGCCGGCCTTCTCGATCGCCTTGATCAGGAAGTCCAGGCCCTCGCGGTTGCTCGGCAGGTCGGGGGCGAACCCGCCCTCGTCGCCCAGGCCCGTCGCGAAGCCGGCCGCCTTCAGCTCGCCCTTGAGGACGTGGTAGACCTCGGTGCCCCATCGCAGCGACTCCGCGAACGTGTCGGCGCCGATCGGCGCGAGGAAGTACTCCTGGAAGTCGATGCCGTTGTCGGCGTGCTCGCCGCCGTTGATGACGTTGAACAGCGGCACCGGCAGGACGTGCGCGTTCGGGCCGCCGAGGTAACGGAACAGGGGCAGGTCGGCGGAGTCCGCGGCCGCCTTCGTGACCGCGAGGCTGACGCCCAGAATGGCGTTCGCACCGGTGCGCGACTTGTTCTCCGTCCCGTCGGTCTCGATGAGGATCTCGTCGACGATGCGCTGCTCGCTCGCGTCGACGCCCTCGATGGCGGGACCGAGTTCATCGATGACGGCGGCCACGGCCTTCAGGACGCCCTTGCCGCCATAGCGGCTCTTGTCGCCGTCGCGCAGCTCGTACGCCTCGAACGCACCGGTGGATGCGCCGGAGGGGACGGCGGCGCGCTGGACGATGCCGTCATCCAGCAGCACCTCCACCTCGACGGTGGGGTTGCCGCGCGAATCCAGGATCTCGCGCGCGTTGACAGCCTCGATAAGTGCCACTGAGGACTCCTTGAGTTGTGGGAGGTGGATCTCGGAGCGTCGTCGGTCCTGCACCGAGTCTAGTGATGCGGTCAGGGATCGATGAGGTCGTCCGTCGCATCCACGACGTCCGTCAGCACGGCGATCGCGACCCCGTCCCAGCCCTTGCGATCGAGCGTCTGCAGCGCGGTCGCGTCGAACCGCGGGTCGGCGCCGAGCATCTCGAGGCCGCGGCGCGTCCCGACGACGTTCGACGCCGAGGCATCCGGGTCAGCGACCTCGCCGGAGCGGCCCACGTTGTCGACCACCACGACGGTCCCCGGGTGGCCGAGGCGCGCGGCCCATTCGAGGTAGAGGGTGTTGGACTCCTTGTCGGCGTCGATGAACACCAGGTCGAACGTTCCCACGAGCGTCGGGAGCACGTCCTCCGCGCGACCCTGCCGGATCTCGACCCGATCGCCGACCCCTGCACGGTCGAGGTTCGCGCGGGCGATGTCGGCGTTGCGGGGCTCGGCCTCGATCGTGGTCACACGACCGTCGGCGGGGATGCCGCGCGCGAGCCAGATGGTCGAGTAGCCGCCCAGGGTGCCGATCTCCAGCACGCGCCGGGCCCCGGAGATGCGCGCCAGCAGGTGCAGCAGCTTTCCCGCGACGGGCGCGACCTCGATGGACGGCAGTCCCGCGTCGTCCTGAGCTGCGACGGCCGCGTCGAGGGCGGCGTCCTGCCCGACGAGCGTGTCGGTGAGATAGCGGTCCACGCGTCGCCACGCGTCCGGAGTCGGATCGGCCATGGCCTCAGCGTCCCGCGGTCGCGGCGCCGGCGTCAAGACGCGTCGAGCGCGGCGCGCACCTTCTCCACCGTGGCGGCGATGCGTCGTTCGCGCGTGGCGGCCTGCTTCGCCTCGTTCACCGCGCGCACGTGCTCCTTGCGGTGGGTGAAGGCAAGGGCGTCGAATGCGGCGCGCACCTTCGGGTCGGCGTCGAGAGCCGCGGCGAGATCGTCGGGGATCTCGACATCGCGTTCGGCGGCGTCCACCGCGATGATCGCGTCGACGGTGTCGCCGATCTCGACGCCGAGCTCCGCCCGGGCGGCCTTCGACAGGCCGATGAGGTTCCTGCCGCCCATCACGCCCAGACGAAGCCGGGCGGTGCGATCGCCGATCGTGACGCGGACGGCGGCGCGCTTCCCGCCACCGAGCTCGTCGACCTGGGCGTCGGTCAGTTCGATCGCCGTCGCCGGCCCCTGCGGGGCGAGCACGGTGCGGATGCGCAGGGTCACCGTCCGATCATGCCGCCCGGCGGGCGGTCTGTCGAGCCGCGGAGACGCCGCGCGCGACAGCGCGACCACGACCGCCGGGAGCATGGCATCGGCCGTGCGCCGGTAGCCGAGCGCACTGGGGTGGAAGCGGTCGAGACTGAACATCTCCTCCGGCTGCGACAGGAAGATCGGTCCCACGGCGCGGTGGAGCCGCACGACGTCCGCGCCCGCCGCCACGGCAGCCGCTCCCTGTGCGTCGGCGAGCTGGCGGGACAGTCGCGAAGCGAGCGCCCGCAGGGGCTGCGGCACCGCCCGCAGCGCCCCCAGGTCGGGGCACGTACCCACCACCACCACCGCGCCGCGATCACGCACGCGGCGGATCGCCTCCTCCAACCGCGCAACCGCCTGCGCGACCGGTACGCGGTGGGTCACATCGTTCCCTCCGACCACGATGACGGCGACGTCGGGTCGATAGTCGACGGGCAGTCCGTCGAGCTGGGCGCCGAGCATCGCGGACTCGGAACCCACCACCGCGGCCGTGCGCAGCCGGACCGGGCGGTGCGTCGCCCGCGCGAGGCCCTTGGCCAGGCGCGCGCCCGGCGTGTCCTTCCGCCGTGTCGCGCCGAGGCCGGCGGCGATCGAGTCGCCCAGCATCAGCAGCTCGACCGGGGTGCCGTCGTTCGTCCGGCGCCAGACCCGGTCCGCGGCCGGCGCGATCTCCCCGAGCGGCTTCCCGATCCGCCGGCGGGCGATCGCGGCCTGTCGTCGCAGCACACCGCGGGCGAGGAGCACGGCCGCCGCCGCACCGAGGGCGGCACCGGAGACCGTCAGGGCCGCGAGACGCACATGACGCACGCGGCGATGCAACCGCGGCGGGGTGAACGGCGGCTGACGCGCGGATGGCGGGCAGTCGTCAGGACAGGGGCTTGAGCTCCAACTCGGCGGAAGAGCCCGCCGACACCGTCGCGAACGACGTGTAGCCGTCCGCCGCCGCGCGCTCGAGCAGCGCCTTCAGGTTCTTCGTCCGGGTCTCGAGCCGGACACGCGCCCCCTCGGCGACGAGCCGGGCCTTGAGGGCGAGGAGCTCGTGGGCGGGGACGTCGCGATCGTGCACGAGCACCACCGCGCGGGAGCCGGCGTCCGCGGCGGCGTCGAGGAGGTCGACGATCCGCTCGAAGCCGATCGAGAAGCCGACGGCGGGGACGTCCTGCCCGAGGAAGCGCCCGATCATCCCGTCATAGCGCCCTCCCCCGCCGAGCGAGTAATCGACGCTCGGATGGGCGAGCTCGAGGATCGTTCCGGTGTAGTAGCCCATGCCGCGCACGAGGAAGGCGTCGAAGACCAGGGGCACCTCGCCGTCGCCCGGTCGCGCGGCACCCACTGTGCGACCGATCCCGACGAGGTGCTCGACGATGTCGTCTGGCACGCCCACGGGGAGCGCCTTGCGGATCTGCCGCTCGCCGTAGGCGTTGTACTCCATCGTCTGCGGGCGGCGGAGGAACGCCTCGAAGGCATCGATCGCGCCGGGCGTCGCGTCACGGTCGCGCAGTTCGGCGGCCACGCCGTCCGGACCGATCTTGTCGAGCTTGTCGATCGTGATGAGGACGCCGGGGCGCTCGGCGGCGTCGAACCCGAAGCTGTCCAGCATCCACTCCAGCGCGCGGCGGTCGTTGATGCGGATCCGCCCGCCGTCGAGTCCGAGCGCGTCGAGCGTGTCGAGCGTCGCGATCGCCAGCTCCGCCTCCGCGCGCGCGGACGCGTCGCCGATGATGTCGATGTCGCACTGCACGAACTGGCGGTAGCGGCCCTTCTGCGGCCGCTCGGCACGCCACACCGGCGCGATCTGCACGGCGCGGAACACCGTCGGCAGCTCGGCGCGGTGACTCGCGTAGAAGCGCGCGAGTGGCACAGTCAGGTCGTAGCGCAGCCCCAGATCGGCGAGCGCACCGATGTCGACGGGGCCATCCCCGATCGTCGCGCCGACGACCGCTTCCGCGTCGAGCCCGCGCTTGAGCACGTTGTAGGCGAGCTTCTCGTTGTCGCCGCCCATGCCCGAGTGCAGGCGTCCGTACTCCTCCATGACCGGTGTCTCGATCTCGTCGAACCCGTGTGCCCGATAGCGCTCGCGGATGACGGCGAGGACGCGCTCGCGACGGGCCTTCTCGGCGGGGAGGAAGTCGCGCATGCCACGCGGCGGATTGACGGATGCCACGCCCCTATCCTTCCAGGTCGCGCGCGCCCGTCCGTGCGAGGGTCAGTCGCCCGCGGCCCCCTCGGCCGTGCGGATCGCGGCCTCGAGCCCGCGCAACCGCTCGCGCAGCGCCCGCTCCGCATCCCATCCCCGCCCCCGGGCGCGTGCGACGAGAGCCAGGAGCGCAGCGCCCAGCTGCTCCTCGCTGCCCACGTCGTCGGCCGCCGGCGTCGGCGGGATCGACCAGGCGCCCACCTGGGTCGCCTTGCCCACCAGCTTCTGCGCGAGCGCGAGCGACGGCATCCGCCGGCTCACGCCGTCCAGCACGGACCGGCGCTCGTGCTTCTCCTCGGCCTTGGCCGCGTTCCACAGGACGAGCACCTCCTCCGGCGTGGCCGCGGCGGCGTCGCCGAAGACATGCGGATGCCGGTGCACCATCTTCGCGGTCAGTCCGGCGGCGACGTCGTCGATGTCGAACGGATCGTCGGGGTCGCGCGAGGCGATCTCCGCGTGGAAGAGCACCTGCCACAGGAGGTCGCCGAGCTCCTCGCGCAGCTCGGCGCGGGAGCCCTCCTCCACCGCGTCGATGAGCTCGGCGCTCTCCTCGACGAGGTAGGGCACGAGGTCGCGGTGCCCGATCTGCTGCGTCCACACGCAGTGGTCGCGCACGGCGTGCATCGTGTCCGCGGCGGCGCGGAGCGCGTCGTCGGTGAGCTCGCGCGGATCGGGTGCGGCGGGCGTACCGGCCCGACGTTCCGAGCCGCTCTCCGTCTCGACCATGCGTCTCCCCCTTCAGCCGGCCGTCGCCGCGCGACGATGGTGCCGCGCCCGCAACGATACGACGACGGCGGCCACGACGAGCGACACGATCGAGCCGGCGAGCACACCGAGGATCGCCTCGTCCCGCAGGACGGCCGAGTCGGCGAACGCGAGCGCGGCGAGCAGGAGCGACACCGTGAACCCGACCCCGCCGAGCGCCCCTGCGGCGACGAGGTCGCCCACGGCGAGCCGGGGCTGGCCGGCACTGCCGAGCAGCCGCTGCGCCAGCCATCCCGCGCCCGTGATCCCCACGAGCTTGCCGACCGGCAGCGCGACGAGGATGCCCCAGAACACCGGCGACAGCCCGTCGCCGACGGCCGGGATCGCGACCAGCGCCGCGGAGAGGGCGAACAGCGGCAGCACGATCCCGTTCACCCACGGCTCGAGGAGGTGCCGTGCGCGCACTCCCGGCTGCTGGGCGACCGCGAGGCCGAGCAGCACTCCCGCGATGGTCGCGTGCACGCCCGAGGCCAGGACCAGTGCCCACGTGCACAGCGCCAGGACGACCAGGAGCACGACGAGCGGGCGGAAACGCGGTCCGCCCAGCATCCTGCTGACGACTCCGAACGCCACCGTCGCCACGAGGGCAAGACCCAACAGCCACAGGTTGACGCCGTGCGCGAAGAGCACCGCGATGAAGAGGATGCCGACGATGTCGTCGAGGATCGCGAGGGCGAGCAGGAACACGCGCACGGTCGGCGGCAGCCCGCGGCCGAAGACGGCGAGGATCCCGAGCGCGAAGGCGATGTCCGTCGCCGTCGAAACCGGCCATCCCGCGGTCAGCCCGCTCGGACCGGCGATCGCGACGTAGACCGCGATGGGGACGATCACCCCGCCGAGGGCGGCGATCGCGGGCTGCACCGCCCGCCGGGCGGAGCGCAGCTCACCCGCGGTCAGCTCGAACTGGAGCTCCACCGCCACGACGAAGAAGAACACGGCGAGCAGGCCGTCCGAGATCCAGTGCCCGACGCTGAGGTCGAACGGAGTGCCTGGGAGCCCGAGATGAGCGTGCTGGATCGCGAACGCCGTGTCCGCGGCTGCGCTGTTCGCGAGAGCAAGGCCGAGCGCGGCCGCGACCAGCAGCAGGATCGCGGGGAACCGCGCGGAGCGGAGGAGTGTCATGGGGACTCCGGCCAGGATGAGGGAGCGTCACCGGCGCGGTCGCGTCGGCGGCCGACCAGGCTTCCCGGCGCACCCGCCTCCCATGTTACCGAGGGCGGCCCGTGATCAGCCGGAAACACATCTCCCGCTAGCGTGGAGGGATGCGCGAACCCACCCCCACCGAAGCCATCGATCTCGTCGGCCGCTTCGAGGCGGGGCAGGAGATCCCTGAGCGGATGCGGGCGGACGTGCGGATGCTCGGGAGCCTCCTGGGCCGGGTGCTGCGCGAGAGCGGATCGCCCGGTCTCTACGAGGACGTGGAGGCCCTGCGCGTCGCGACGATCCAGGCTTACACCGACGAGACGGCCGAGGCCTTCGCCCGCGCAGAGGCGATCGCCGACTCGTTCACGGTGCAGCGGGCCGACGAGGTGGCTCGCGCGTTCACGTGCTACTTCCACCTCGCGAACCTGGCCGAGGAGCACCAGCGCGTGCGCATCCTGCGCGAGCGCGACGGCCGGCCGGAGCGCGAGGATGCCGCGGACTCCGTCGCCGCGGCATTCGTGCGCCTCGCCGCCGAGGTCGGCGACGACACCGCTCTGCGACGACTGCAGGCGCTGCGGTTCCATCCGGTCTTCACCGCCCACCCGACGGAGGCGCGACGGCGCGCCATCTCGGCGAGCATCCGCCGCCTGGCCGCGCTCCTCGACGAGCACGAGCGGTCGGCGCACGGAGGCGCGGACGAGCGCCGCGCCGAGCGCCGCATGATCGAGGAGATCGACACCCTCTGGCGCACCGCCCCCCTGCGGCCGGAGAAGCCGTCCCCCACCGACGAGGTGCGGGCCATCATGGCGGTGTTCGATGAGACGCTCTTCACGACCGTCCCACACGTCTACCGCCGCGTCGACGACGCCCTGCAGGGGCCCGCTGCTGGTGGCCGGGCTCCCGTCGTGCGACCGTTCGTGCGCGTCGGCTCGTGGGTGGGCGGCGACCGCGACGGCAACCCATTCGTGACCGCCTCGGTGACGCGCAAGGCGGCGGCCATCGCGAGCGAACACGTCCTGCTCGGGCTCGAGCGCGCCGCAAGCCGCATCGGCCGCGGACTGACGCTCGACGCCGCCACGACACCGCCGAGCGACGCACTTCGCGGGCTGTGGCAGCGGCTCAAGGACGCCGACGAGGACGCCGCGTCCGAGGTCGCCAAGCGCTCGCCCGACGAGCCGCATCGCCGCGTCGTCCTGCTCCTGGCCCGGAAGATCGCCGCCACGCGGACCCGCAACGCGGACCTCGCGTACCGCGCACCCGACGAGCTGCTGGCCGACCTGCGCACCGTACAGGACTCGCTCGTCGAGGCAGGCGCCCCGCGTCAGGCGTACGGGCACCTGCAGCAGCTGATCTGGCAGGTCGAGACCTACGGGTTCCACCTCGCCGAGCTCGAGGTGCGCCAGCACTCCGCCGTCCATGCGAAGGTGCTGGCGGAGATCGAGTCCGGCGCGCCGCTCAGCGAGCAGGCGCACGAGGTCCTCGAGGTCTTCCGCGTGGTGGCGCACATCCAGAAGCGCTACGGCCCCCGGGCCGCCGGCCGGTACATCGTGTCGTTCACGCAATCCGCCGACGATCTCGCGGCCGTCCACCGTCTCGCCCGGCACGCCGTCGGAGAGGACGCCGTCGCGCCGGTGCTGGACGTGATCCCGCTCTTCGAGACGTTCGCCGACCTGCAGGCGGCTCCGCGCATCCTCGCCGAGATCGTCGAGCATCCCGAGTTCGCGGCCCGCCTCGCAGCGACCGGCAGGCGCCTGGAGGTCATGCTCGGGTACTCGGACTCCTCGAAGGACGTCGGCCCGGTCGCGGCGAACCTCGCGCTCTACGAGGCCCAGCAGCGGATCGCCGCATGGGCGGAGGGCGAGGGCATCGAGCTGACCCTGTTCCACGGCCGCGGCGGCGCCCTCGGCCGGGGCGGCGGTCCCGCCAACAGCGCCGTGCTCGCGCAGCCGCCGCACTCGGTGGACGGCAGATTCAAGCTCACCGAGCAGGGCGAGGTGATCTTCGCCCGCTACGGCGACCCGGCGATCGCGATGCGCCACATCGACCAGGTCGCCGCCGCCGTCCTGATGGCCTCGGCGCCCTCCAACGAAGCGCGCAACAGCGCGGCGGCGGAGCGCTTCGCGGATGTCGCGGCGACGATGGACGTCGCCTCCCGCGCGCGGTTCTTCGCCCTGGTGAAGGCGCCCGGCTTCGCGCCGTGGTTCGCGACCGTGACCCCGATGGAGGAGATCGGGCTGCTCGCCCTCGGCTCCCGGCCCGCGCGCCGCGGCCTGTCCGTCGAGTCGCTGGAGGACCTGCGCGCCATCCCCTGGGTGTTCGCGTGGACCCAGGCCCGCATCAACCTGGCGGGCTGGTTCGGGCTCGGCACGGCGCTCGAGTCGGTCGGCGACGAGGCCCGCCTCCGCTCCGCCTACGACGAGTGGCCGCTGTTCCGGACGCTCATCGACAACGTCGCGATGAGCCTGGCGAAGGCGGATGCGCGCATCGCCCGCCGCTACCTCGAGCTCGGCGACCGCGACGATCTCGCGGCGCTCGTCGTCGAGGAGATGGAGCTGACCCGTTCCTGGGTGGTCCGCGTCACCGGCGCGACCGAGCTCCTCGCGAACAAGCCGGTGCTGCAGCGTGCGGTGAAGCTGCGCAGTCCTTACGTGGACGCGCTGTCGCTGCTGCAGCTGCGCGCCCTGCGCGCGCTGCGCGATGCGCCGGCCGAGGCATCCGCCCCCGATCCGGAGCAGCAGCGCCTGCTCCTCCTGTCGGTGAGCGGCGTCGCCGCGGGGCTGCAGAACACGGGCTGATCCGCGGGTCGCTCCCGCCCCGTCGACGCCGCGGGGTTACCGTCGGGACATGGACCGAGGAGAGGATGTCGCGGTGGCCGTGGTCACCGCCGAAGTCTGTCCGCAGTGCGGTTCGCTCGACGTCCGCGTCGTCGAACCGGTCTGGTTCGCCGTCGAACTCGCCCGCGGGCACGAGCTGCGCGACACCGAACGCGTGGAGTTCGTCTGCCGCGACTGCACCACCACGTGGTCCTGACCGCAAACGCGGATCGCTACGGCGTCGGAGTCGGTGTCGGGTCGACCGACACGCACCCCGGTGGCCGGGAGTTCCCGCTGAGGTCGAAGTCCTGGCACGTCAGGAAGCGACTCTGGTTGAGGCCGAGCACGAACGATGCGACGGCGATCGCGACCACGATGAGGAGCGCCCCGAACCGGGTGCGGGCGGGCAGGTCCGTCCGCATCTCGGGCCAGATGACGCGCACGAGCGCCCACAGGGTGAACGGGATGCCGAGGAGACCCACGAACACGCCCAGCAGCGTCACGAGGGCGGTGAAGAGGTCGTCCGTACCCGAGTCGTCGACGAACCACAGCACCAGCCAGAGCGACGGGACGGCGAGAGCGAGGAGCGTCGGCCAGCGCCGTCCCAGCGCGCGAGGACGCAGGAGGACGACGAAGAACCCCGCGGTCGCGGCCACCCACACGAGCAGCTGCTGATCGAAGAACAGGTCCCCCCACGCGCCGAGCGTGAAGGCCGGCCACCACACGGCGACCGACATGCCGACCACCACGAGACTGAAGGCTCGGTGGCGCCGAACGGGCTCCTGATCGGCCGGCACCATCACCCGAGCATCCGATCGCTCCGGTGGCGCGCGAGGCTGCGGCCGTAGCGCTCGGTGAGCTGCACCATGAGATCCGGCGTCTCGCGATCCAGGCCGAAGACGTAGCCCGGGAAGTCGAGCTCCTGCTGCGCCGCCCAGATCTCCTCGTGCCGCTCGGCCGGCAGGATCTGCACGGGCTCGCCGACGGCGACCCACCCGATCGGCACGACCGTCTCGGGGGCGAGGTGGGTGCGCAGGTGCACGACCGCGTTGATCCGCACCTCGCAGCGCGCCTCGATCCGCGCGCCGTTGAAGACCCGCGTGCCCGTGGCGAGGAAGACCTCCTCGGCGATCGTCGCGCCCGAAACGCTCGCCATGGGGCCGACGAGCGTGTGCGCCCCGATGTGCACCGGATTGGCGGCAGTGGCGCGGATGACGGCGTTCTCCATGACGATGACACTCTCCCCCAGCCTGATCGGGCCGCCCTCGGCCGTGATCACGGCGCCGTGCAGCACCTGGCACTCGGGTCCGATCTCGACATCGCCGCTGATGACCGCGGTCGGCGCGATGACAGCCGTGGGATGGATGCGGGGCGCCGCCCCGAGGTGGTCGAACAGCATGCGTCCACGGTAGCGCCCCCCACCCCGGCACAGCCGCTGGGCTCCATCGGTCGCGATCGGCCGTTATCACCGGGATAGTGCGGCCTGAACCATCCATTCGCGACCGACGAGCTCTCGAAGCCCGTCCCGGCCCGATCGGTCGCAAACGGCCGCTCTCAGCGCGGTCGCGTGGGCGGAACCGGCCGTTCGCGACCGACGAGATCGTCGGGGCACGCACGCTGTGGAGAACTGCGAGGGTCGGACGACGAGCTCCGACAGAGTGGCCGGATGCGCCGAGCCCGACCCCTCCCCGCCTCGATGGCGCCCTCTTTCACCGTCGCAGAAGCGCGGGCAGCCGGCGTGGAGCCTGGCCGACTGAAGCGGCGCGACCTCGCCACCCCGTTCCACGGGGTGCGCTCCACCGCGGCCTCGGTGAGGACCGGCGAGCTCTGCGCGTTGCTCCGCGGTCTGGGGCCTCGGTTCGTCGCCTTCGGCCCGACGGCGGCACTCATCCACGGAATGCAGGTCCCCGACGCTCTGACAGTCCAGACGCGCACCGCCCACATCGCCGGCATCCGACCGACGCGGGCACCGCGAAGCGCCGGGGTATCCGGCGCATCTCTGACCCTCGGTGACCTCGATCTGGTGACCGTGGACGGGGCAACGGTGACCAGTCGCGCGCGCACCTGGGTCGACCTGGCGCGGTTTCTGGACGTCCCCCGCCTGGTGGCCGCGGCGGACGCGCTCTGCTCGCCTCGAACGGGCATCTGCTCGCTGTCCGAGTTGCGCAGCGCGCTCGTCCGTGCCGGACGCGTGATCGGAGTGAGTGATCTCCGCGTGGCGCTCGATCTCGCGAATCCGAGCGCCGAATCGATCGCGGAGTCGCTCATCCGCGTCGCGCTGGTCACGAGCGGCCTCCCTGAGCCGGTCGCGAACGCGACGATTCGCGATCACGGCCGGTTCGTCGCGCGGGTCGATCTTCTGTTCGAGCGATACGGGGTGATCCTCGAATACGAAGGCCTGCACCACGCGACGGATCCGCGGCAGTGGCGTCGCGATCTCACTCGCATCGGCGAGCTGCAACGCCTCGGATTCCTGGTCGAGCGTGCCCACGCGGACGACCTCCGCGACCCCCGAGCCCTGATCGCCCGCATCCGCGCACATCTCCGCCGCCGCGGCTGGACAGGGTGACCCCAGACTCGGAGCGCCCATCGGTCGCAACACGCCGCGACCCCACCGCCGCTCAGGACCAAATCCGGCCGTTTCAGACCGATGAACAACGACGCCTGGGGGCGGGCCTACGAGGCGTCGGCAGGCGCGGGGGCCGGTGCGGGCCAGAGCTGCTCGAGCAGCTGACCCACCCAGGCGATCAGCTCGGGGTCGCCGAGCGGCTCGCCTCCCGCCCCGGGGAGCGGAACCACGAGCGCCTCGCCGCCGGAGAGCAGCTTCGCCTTCGGGTGGAGCCGCTGCAGGCGCACACGCATCGAGTCGGGCAGCCGAGCGGGGGCGATGCGCAGGTTCGGGCCCATCGCGACGACGTCCGTCAGCCCCGCCTGGGCGGCGCGGCGGCGCAGGCGGGCGATCGCGAGCAGCCCCTCCACCTCGGCGGGCGGCTCGCCATAGCGGTCGCGGAGTTCGTCGACCACGAGGTCGATGGCATCGTCCTTCGCGGTCGCAGATGCCGCCGCCGAGAGCTTCTGGTACGCCTCGAGCCGGAGCCGCTCGCTGTCGATGTACGACTCCGGGATGCGCGCCTGCACGGGCAGCTCGAGCCGCAGTTCGACGGGCGACTCTGTCTCGTCGCCGCGGAATGTCGCGACGGCCTCGCCGATCATCCGCAGATAGAGATCGAACCCGACGCCGGCGATGTGGCCGGCCTGCTCCGCGCCGAGGAGGTTCCCGGCCCCGCGCAACTCGAGGTCCTTCAGCGCCACCTGCATCCCCGAGCCCAGGTCGTTGTTGACGGCGATCGTCTCGAGGCGGTCGGCGGCCGTCTCGGACAGCGGCTTCTGCTCGTCGTACAGGAAGTAGGCGTATGCGCGCTCGCGGGCGCGCCCCACGCGTCCGCGGAGCTGATGCAGCTGCGACAGCCCGTACTTGTCAGCGCGGTCGATGATGATCGTGTTCGCGTTGGAGATGTCGAGCCCGGTCTCGACGATCGTCGTGCACACCAGCACGTCGGCTCGGCGCTCCCAGAAGTCGTCGACGACCTGCTCCAGGGCGTGCTCGCCCATCTGCCCGTGCGCGACCGCGATGCGCGCCTCGGGCACGAGCTCGGCGAGTTCGGCGGCGACCCGCTGGATCGACTGCACCCGGTTGTGGACGTAGAAGACCTGTCCTTCACGCAGCAGCTCGCGCCGGACGGCGGCGGCGATCTGCTTGTCGTTGCGCGGCCCGACGTACGACAGGATCGGATGGCGATCCTCCGGCGGCGTCTGCAGCGTCGACATCTCGCGGATGCCGGTGACCGCCATCTCGAGCGTGCGCGGGATCGGCGTCGCACTCATCGCGAGGATGTCGACGTTGGTCTTGAGCTTCTTCAGCTGGTCCTTGTGCTCGACCCCGAACCGCTGCTCCTCGTCGATGATCATCAGGCCGAGGTCCTTGAAGATCACCTTCTCCGTGAGGATGCGGTGGGTCCCGATCACCATGTCGACCGTGCCGTCGGTGAGGCCCGCGAGCGTCTCGCGCGCCTCCTTGTCGGTCTGGAACCGCGAGAGCGGCCGCACCTTCACGGGGAAGCCGGCGAACCGCTCGGTGAACGTGTCGAGGTGCTGCTTCACGAGGAGCGTCGTGGGCACGAGCATCGCGACCTGCTTGCCGTCCTGGATGGCCTTGAAGGCGGCGCGCACCGCGACCTCGGTCTTCCCGAACCCGACGTCGCCGGAGAGGAGGCGGTCCATCGGGATCGGCTTCTCCATGTCGGCCTTGATCTCGTCGACGGTCTGCAGCTGATCGGGCGTCTCGGCGAAGGGGAACGCCTCCTCCAGCTCGCGCTGCCACGGGGTGTCCGGGCCGAACGCGTGCCCCTTGGACGCCATGCGCGCCGAGTAGAGCTTCACCAGCTCCACGGCGATGTCGCGCACCGCCTTGCGCGCGCGGCCCTTGGCCTGCGCCCAGTCGCTCCCGCCCATCTTCGACAGGACGGGCGCCTCGCCGCCGACGTAGCGCGACAGCAGGTCGAGCTGATCGGTGGGGACGTACAGCTTGTCGCCGGGGTAGCCGCGTTTGCTCGGCGCGTACTCGAGCACCAGGTACTCGCGCACGCTCTTCACCGCGTGGCGACCGCCGCTGGACACTTCGCGCTGCGTGAGCTCGACGAACCGGCCGATGCCGTGGGTCGCGTGGACCACGTAGTCGCCCGCCTTGAGCTGCAGCGGGTCGACGACGTTGCGACGGCGAGACGCCAGTTTCTTCACGATGCGCGCGTCGCTGCCGATCGTGCGCCCGTAGAACTCGGTCTCGGTCAGGACGGCGAGCTGCGCGTCGGGCGCCTCGAAGCCGCGCTCGAGCGTCGCGGCGACCACGTGCACGACACCCGGCTCCGGCGGCTCCAGCACCTGATCGACGCGACGCGCCGCGATCCCGCGTTCGGCGAGCACGTCGCGCGCGCGGTCGGCGAGCCCGGCTCCGGATGCCGCGACCACGACACGCCACCCCGAGGCGAGGAGCTCGGCGATGTGCGCGGTCGCTCCGTCGACGTTGCCGTGGAACGAGGGCACGCCCGATGCCGCGATGCGGATGGCCGTCGTGTCGTCCCGCTCGGCGAGCCCCTCGGCCGCGGCATCCGCCGCACCCGAGTCGAAGGCGCTGAGGCTCCACCACACCCCGCCGCGGTCGCGTGCCACCTCACGCAGGCGCCCGAGGCTGACGAAGTCGCCCGCTCCGAGGTCGATGGGGGTCTGTGCGCCGGCCGTGGCGGCGCTCCAGGCCGCCTCGAGGAACTCGCGGTTCGTGTCCGACAGCGTCATCGCGCGGGTGACCGAGCGCTCGGGGTCGAGCAGCGCGACCGCGGCACCCTTCGGCAGGTAGTCGACGAGCGTGACGACGCGGTCCACCAGGGCCGGGGTGAGCGACTCCATGCCGTCGGCCGGGATGCCCTCGGCCATCCGCTCCAGCATCCCGCGCAGGCCGGGGAAGTCGTCCATCAGCCCGCGCGCACGGGCGCGCACGGCTTCCGTGAGGAGGAGCTCGCGGCTGGCGAGCAGCTCCACCTCCCGGATCTCACCGGGGAGGCTCCGCTGGTCCGCAACGGAGAACGAACGGATCTGGTCGACCTCGTCGCCGAAGAACTCCACGCGGTACGGGTGGTCGGCGATCGGCGGGAACACGTCGAGGATGCCGCCGCGCACTGCGAACTCGCCGCGCCGCGACACCATGTCGACGCGGTGGTAGGCGCGCTCCACCAGCTGTGCGCTCACCGCGGTCAGCTCGTGGTCGCGGCCGCCGACGGTCAGCCGGATCGGCGCCGCGTCCGTGAGACCCGCCGCGATGGGCTGCAGCGCCGACCGCACCGACGCGGTCACGATGAGCGGCGCGACGCCGTCCCATTCCGCCACCCTGCGCAGCACGTCGAGCCGCTGCCCCACGGTCTCGGCGCTCGGGCTCAGGCGCTCGTGCGGGAGCGTCTCCCACGCCGGGAAGTGCATGACCTGGGCACCGGGCACGAGGGCCTCCAGCGCCGGCCCGATGGCGTCTGCACGACGGCCGGTCGGTGAGATGACGAGCACGGCGGCGGGCGAGCCCGCGCGGGCTCTCCGGTCGATGAGCCCCGCGATGAGCGGAGCGTCGACCCCCTCGACGAGCGAGAAGTCGGCGTCGACGGGGGCGGCGACCAGCGCGTCCCGCAGGGTGTCGGACTGCGCGAGGGCGCGCGCGATCCCGGGAACTGTCACCAGAGGAGTCTACGGTGGGCTGCCGACGTCGGCTCCGCTCGGGACGAACCGGCCGCCTCCTAGGATGAATCGCATGTCGTCGCCCTTCGCCGCGCCGTACGTCCCTCCTGCACCGGGCGCGTACGCCCCGCCGACGGCGGAGCGCCGCGGTCCCGGTCTCGGGATCACCGCCATGGTGGTGGCCCTCGTCGCCGTTCCGCTCGCGGTCGGCGCCGCCGCCGTGATCGGCTTCCGGGTCGGCCTCGGCGCCGGCAAGGAGATCGCGGCCCGGCCGTTCGGGACGACGTTCGACCTGAGCGTGCTCACCCCCGTCCGGTACGACGTCTTGGCCGGGGAGATCGTGTTCTGGACGGCGACAGCACTCGGCGTGTGGGCGCTCGCCCAGGGCATCGTCGCGCTCGCCACCGCGCGCGGGCGCGGCCCGGCCCTCATCGCCGTCGTCGTCGCGGCACTCGGGCCTATCCTGTTCGTGGGTGCCGCCGCCGTCTTCGTGCAGGCGGGCATGGGAGCAGGATCGGGGATCGGCGGATGAGCGGCTTCACGACGTCGGGGACGGCGCGCGGGCGAGCGAAGGGGCCGCGCCGGCTCGGGCTCGTGGCCTTCCTGATCGGCGTCGGCGGCGTCGTGCTGGGGTCCGGCCTGCAGTTCTGGGCGGGGTACCACCTGGGGTCCATCGCGCAGTTCGACGTCGTGCGCGCGGCCATCGAGGCGCAGAAGTCCATCGACGTGTCGAAGCTGCCCCCGGCAGGCGGTCGCATCGTCGGCGAAGTCAACACCATCTCGATCGTGGGCAGCCTCGCCTACTACGGCCTCGCCCTCTGGGCGCTCATCCAGGGGATCGTCGCCATCGTGCGCCGCCGCGGACGTGCGTGGGGCGTCGCGGCGATCGTGGTCATCGTGATCGGCTACTTCCTGGTGCAGCTCGCCTACAGCGGAGGTCTCGCGCTCGGCGCCGCGCCGTACCTGAGCTGACCGGGACGCCCCCGCACGCGACGCGGGCGTGCGCGCGGGGTCATGCCCGCGGCGCGTGGTGCGTCTGCTGCGCCGCGAGGAGGCCCTCGCCGATGAGCTGCTCGACGGCGTCCGCCGCATCCGACACCAGGAGCGGCAGCGCCTTGCGGTCGGCCGCCCCGAACGGATCCAGGACCCAGTCCGCGGCATCCTGACGCCCGGGTGGCCGACCGATGCCCACACGCACCCGCGGGAACTCGGGCGTTCCGAGCGCCTTGGCCACGTCGCGCACACCGTTGTGGCCGCCATGACCGCCGCCGGTCTTCAGCTTGATCGTGTCGAAGGGGATGTCGAGTTCGTCGTGGACGACGACGACGTGCGCGGGCTCGACGCCGTAGAAGGCCGCGAGGCCCGCGACCGGTCCCCCGGACACGTTCATGAACGAGTTCGGCTTCGCGAGCACGATCTTCGGGCCACCCGGGCGCAGCCACGTCTCCGCGACGCGCGCGTTCGCGCGGTGCGCCTTGAACTTCTCACTCCGACGCGCGGCCAGCTCGTCCACGACGAGCTGGCCGACGTTGTGCCGGGTCAGCTCGTACTGGGGCCCCGGGTTCCCCAGTCCCACCACCAGCCAGGTCTCAGCCATGCTCACATCCTGCCGGAACGCGTCGAGGGGATGCGCGGACGCACCCCCTCGACGGACTTCCTCGCGACGATTACTCGGCGGCGGCCTCGCCGGCCTCCTCCGAGGACTCCTCGGACTGCTCGGCGGCCACGGCCGCGTCCGCCTCGGCGATCTCCGCTTCGGCGGCGAGCGCGGCCGACGGCACGGAGATCGCCACGATGAGCGTCTCCGGGTCGGCGACGAGCGCCGCGCCGCGCGGGAGGGAGAGGTCGGCGGCCGTGATGTGCGTGCCCTCCTCGAGACCCTCGACGTCGAGGACGATGTGCTCCGGGATGTGGGTGGCCTCGACCTCGAGCGCGATGCTCACGGCGTCGAGGTTCGCGATCGTGCCCGGCGCGGGCTCGCCCTCGACGAGGATCGGCACGTCGACCTGGATCTTCTCGCCCTTCTTCACGACGAGGAGGTCGATGTGCTCGATGATCTGGTGCACCGGGTCCTTCTGGACGTCCTTGACGAGCGTCAGCTGCTCCTTGCCGTCGAGGTCGAGCTCGAGCACGACGTTCGCCCGGCGGATGAGCAGCGCGACCTGGTGACCGGGCAGCGCGACGTGGACGGGCGACGTGCCGTGGCCGTAGATGACGGCCGGGATCTTGCCGGTCGCGCGAAGGCGGCGGGCGAAGCCCTTGCCGAAGTTCTCGCGAAGCTCGGCCTGGACCTTGGTGTCCTCGGACATGATGTTCTCCTTGCGGCGGACCCGCGCGGTGCAGGGTCCGGATGGTGTGGTCGGGATTCGACTCGAACGCGAGCGCGTGAGGAAAGCCGGAGCCTGCATCACCGCGTCGATCACGGATGCTTGGGCGCCGCCGCCAGGGGCCGCGCGACCGGAGGTCATCCCTCGCCGAAGTTGCAGTGATCGAGTCTACCAGGGGGACCGCTACGATGAGAACGCACCCTGACGCGCCGGAGGAAGACCATGGACAGCCAGCTCAACTCGGACATCCTGCTCACCGTCATCGGCCTCATCGCGGCGATCGGGCTCGTCGGCACGGTGCTCGCGTTCTGGTCGATGGGCCGCCAGGCGTATCGCAAGGACTGAGCGGCGCTCAGGGGCGCGCCAGCTCGCGACGGATGCGGTCCACGACCGCCTCGACTGATCCCTCGTTGACGACGGAGACGCCCGGCTCGTTCGGTTCGAGCTCCTCCCACAGCGTCAGCTGCGAGTCGAGCAGCGCCGGGGGCATGAAGTGCTCGCGCGTCTCCATCCGATGCTCGAGCTCCCCGCGCGGCACGCACAGCTCGACGAAGCGCACATCCGCGCAACCCCGCAGGATGCGGTCCCGGTAGCGGCGGGCGAGCGCCGAGCACGCGACGACGGCGCCGCCGGTCGGGGCGCACGCCTGCGCCGCCACGACGTCGAGCCACGGCATCCGGTCGTCGTCGGTGAGGGGATGTCCCGACGCCATCTTCGCCACGTTCGCGGGCGGATGCAGATCGTCGCCGTCGACGAAGGGCACGCCGAGCCGCGCGGCGAGCGCCGCGCCGATCACCGACTTCCCCGCCCCGCTCGGACCCATCACGATCAGCCGGGACACCCCCTCCGCGTGCGCGCGCGCCGTCCTGCCGTCGGTCATCGGCCACCCTTCCTCAGAGCTCGTCACGGGGATCGCGTGCACCGACGATCGCCTCTCCGCCATCCTCCACCCCCGCACGGTCAGGTCGGTGCCGCGGTGATCGCGCCCGCCCTCCCCGGCGCCTTCGCCCGTCGAGGTCCGGCGGGGCAGAGGGGGCACGACCAGTACGCTGGAACGGAATCCGAACAGACACCTTCCGAGGAGTGCGCGTGACCGAGAACGCCCAGGCAACCGCGAACATCGGCGTAGTGGGGCTGGCCGTCATGGGCTCGAACCTCGCGCGCAACCTCGCCTCGCGCGAGGGCAACACGGTCGCGATCTACAACCGCACCCACGCCAAGACCGAGGAGCTCGTCGCCGAGCACCCCGAGGCCGGCTTCGTGCCGACCGGGTCCTACGAGGAGTTCGCGGCAGCCCTCCAGAAGCCGCGCGCGGCGATCATCATGGTGAAGGCGGGAGCCGGGACCGACGCCGTGATCGACGAGCTCGTGCGCGTGTTCGAGCCGGGCGACATCATCGTCGACGGCGGCAACGCGCTGTTCGGCGACACCATCCGCCGCGAGAAGGCGGTGCGCGAGACCGGCATCAACTTCGTCGGGATGGGGGTCTCCGGCGGCGAGGAGGGCGCACTGCTCGGGCCGTCGCTGATGCCCGGCGGATCCGACGAGTCGTGGGTCACGCTCGGCCCCATCCTGCGATCGATCGCCGCCGTCGCAGAGGGCGAGGCGTGCGTCACGCACATCGGTCACGACGGCGCCGGCCACTTCGTCAAGATGGTCCACAACGGCATCGAGTACGCCGACATGCAGCTCATCGCCGAGGCCTACGACCTCATTCGCAAGGGCACCGGTCAGTCGCCCGCCGAGATCGCGGATGTCTTCGCCGAGTGGAACCGCGGCGAGCTCGAGTCGTACCTGATCGAGATCACGAGCGAGGTGCTGCGCCAGGTGGATGCCGAGACCGGCGCACCTCTCGTCGACGTCATCCTCGATCAGGCCGGCGCGAAGGGCACCGGAGCGTGGACCGTGCAGACGGCGCTCGACCTCGGCGTCCCGGTCTCGGGGATCGCGGAGGCGACGTTCGCCCGGTCGCTCTCCTCCCACCCGGAGCAGCGCGCGGTGTCGCGCGAGCTTCCCGGTCCGGACCAGGTGCTCACCGCGCCGGACGCCGCGCAGTTCGTCGAGGACGTGCGTCTCGCCCTGTTCGCGTCGAAGATCGTCGCGTACTCGCAGGGGTTCGACGAGATCCGCGCCGGCGCCGCGCAGTACGGGTGGGACATCGACCTCGGCGCCGTCTCGAAGATCTGGCGCGGGGGCTGCATCATCCGCGCCCAGTTCCTCAACCGCATCGCCGACGCGTACGCCGAGACGCCCGACCTCCCCGTCCTGCTGACCGCGCCCTACTTCGTCGAGGCGCTCGAGCGTGCGCAGGGCGCGTGGCGCCGGATCGTCACCGCGGCCGCGACCGCCGGCATCCCCGCACCCGCCTTCTCGTCGTCGCTCGCGTACTACGACGGCCTGCGCGCCGAGCGGCTGCCGGCGGCGCTCATCCAGGGCCAGCGCGACTTCTTCGGGGCGCACACGTACAAGCGCGTCGACAAGGACGGCACGTTCCACACGCTGTGGTCGGGCGACCGGACCGAGGTCGAGGGCGTCGACACGCACTGAGCCGCGGGCGCAGGTCTAGGGTCGACACGTGACGAGTCGACGCATCCTCTACATCGGTGGCACCGGGGTCATCAGCACGGCGTGCGTGGCGCGCTCGGCCGAGGCGGGCGACGAGGTGACGGTGCTCAACCGCGGCGGCCGGGGGCGTCCCGTGCCGGACGGCGTGCGTGAGCTCGTCGCCGACATCCGCGATCCGGATTCGGTGCGCGACGCCGTCGGCGACGAGGAGTTCGACGTCGTGGCCGAGTTCCTCGCGTTCACGCCGGAGCACGTCGCCGCCGACGTCGCCCGCTTCGAGGGGCGTACGGGACAGTACGTCTTCATCAGCTCGGCGTCGGCGTACCAGAAGCCGCCGACGCACCTGCCGATCACCGATTCGACGCCCCTGCGCAACCCGTTCTGGGGCTACTCGCGCGACAAGATCGCGTGCGAGGACCTCCTGGTCGCGGCATACCGCGAGCGCGGCCTGCCCATCACCATCGTCCGGCCGTCCCACACGTATGACGACACTCTGCTGCCCACCAGCGGCGGATGGACGGACATCGCGCGCATGCGCGCGGGCAAGCCGGTCGTCGTGCACGGCGACGGCACGAGCCTGTGGACGCTGACCCATAGCTCGGATTTCGCAGTGGGCTTCTGCGGCCTTCTGGGCACACCCGCGGCGATCGGCGAGGCATTCACGATCACGGGATCCCACACTCCCACGTGGGATCAGATCTACGGATGGCTCGCGGACGCCGCAGGGGTTCCCGACGCGCCCCTCGTGCACGTCGCGAGCGAGACGATGGCGGCGTTCGCGCCCGACCTCGGGCCGAGCCTCCTCGGCGACAAGGCCCATTCCGTCGTGTTCGACACCGCGAAGCTGCGCGCGCTCGTCCCCGCCTTCGGCACCACCATCACGTTCGACGAGGGGGCGCGTCGCATCCTGCGCCACCTCGACGCGCACCCGGAGCGGCAGCGCAACGACCCCGCTCTCGACGCCGCGTTCGACCGGATGGTCGCCCACGCGGCGAGCGCCCGCTGAGGCGCCCGCCGGTTCAGCGGGTGATGTCGCCGACCTTGCCCTGATCGAGACGTAGCCGGCGGCGTGCCCGACGAGCGACGGCGGAGTCATGGGTGACGACGATCAGCGTGAGCCCTTCGTCGTTCAGCCCCGTGAGGAGCGCGAGGATCTCGTCGCGCATGCTCTCGTCGAGGTTCCCGGTGGGCTCGTCGGCGAGGAGCACGCGCGGTCGCTTGGCGATCGCCCGCGCGATGGCGACCCGCTGCTGCTGGCCGCCCGAGAGCTCGCCGGGCCGGTGGTCGGCGCGATCGGCGAGGCCGACGTGCGCAAGCGCCTCCTGCACCCGCTCCGCACGCTCCCCCGCGGGGAGGTCGAGCGGCTCCAGCCCCATGCTGACGTTCTCGGCGGCCGTGAGGGTCGGGATGAGGTTGAACCCCTGGAACACGAACCCGATGGCGCCGGCGCGTAGGGCGCCCAGGCGCGCGTTGGACGCCGTCGCGATGTCGGTGTCGCCGAGGAACACGGATCCCTCGCTCGGGCGGTCCAGGGCGCCGAGCAGCTGGAGCAGGGTCGACTTGCCGCCGCCCGTGGGTCCCTGGATGGTCGCGAACTCGCCGTCCGCGATCTCCAGGTCGACCCCGGCGAGCGCGCGGACGATGCGGCCCTTCTGCCGGTACGTCTTTGTGACGCCGCTCAGGCGATAGATGGGCGCCGAGGCGGATGCTTCGGGGGTGCCGTCCTGCTGTGTGTCGGTGATCGTCATGTCGTCCTCCGCGGTGTGTGTGTGGTGTCGTGGGTTTCGGGGATGCGGGACCGGGTCGTCCATGGCTGCCTCACCCCACCGAGCGCAGGGCCTCGGCGGGACTCAGGCGGGCCGCACGCCACCCGCCGAAGGCACCGGCGAGCAGGCCTCCCGCGAGCGCGAGGCCGACGGCCGCGACCAGCACCCACACCGTGAGCGGGGCGCCCAGGGTGATGTCGGTCGCCGACTGCGCGCCCGCGCCGCCGAAGCCGCCGCCTCCGGGGAGACCGCCGCCGCCGCCCGGGAGCGTCCCGCCGCCCGGACCCCCCTGACCGACGCCGGACGGCGCCGAGGAGATGGTGGGCGAGATGAGGTTGATCGCCCAGATCCCGCCGAGTCCGATGACGAGTCCGATCGCGCCGCCGATGAGTCCCTGGATCATCGACTCGCCCGCGACCTGCCCCACGATCCGACCGTTGGACCATCCGATCGCCTTGAGCGTGCCGAATTCACGGGTCCGGCGGGACACCCCGGAGATCGTGAACAGGACCGCGAGGACGAGCGCGACGGCGAGCACCAGGAGCGACAGCCACGTTCCGAGGCTGGTGATGAGCGACGTCGCGCTGGAGAGGGAGCCCGACACGTTCGCGGCCAGGTCCGACTGCGAGCTCACCGTCGCGTCCGGCAGCGCCTTCTCGATGGCGGCCTGCACAGCCGCGATGTCTGTCGAAGAGGACGCCTGGACATAGACCGTGGACACCACGTCGCCGGTGTCGGCGAGCTTCTGCGCGACATCCAGCGGCAGGTACACATCAGCGGCGGTGTCGGCGCTGTCGGAGCTCGACGCCACGACTCCGACGATCTTCATCTTCGTGCCCGCCACCTCCACAGTGCCCCCCACCGCCAGGTCGTTCGTCTTCGCGTACGTCGCATCCACGACAGCCACGTCGGAGCCGGCATCCGAGCTCGCGAGCGCGCGGCCGCTCGAGACCGTCACCGCGGAGAGGGGTCCGACCGACGTGTTCGCCGGGTCGATGCCGAGCACGCTGAACGAGGTGATCTTGAAGCTGCTGCCGCCCGCGCCGTCCGAGCCGGTCGAAGGCGCAGAGCCCGGCTGACCCTGCTGCATCTGCGAGCGATCGGGCAGCTGTCCCGAGAACGAGGTGTTCGTGAGGCTCAGCGCGGCAGACGCCGACGACACCCCGTCGACCTTCTCGACCGTCGCGAGGACCGTGGATGCCAGCGTTCCGCGACGGAAGTCCGTCATCAGGCGCGATTGCGCGATGCTCGTCGTCCCGCCCGAGGAGGTGCCGTCGTTCCCGCCGAAATCGAACTGCTGCCCTCCCCCGGCCCCGCTGCCGGGCTGCTGCGCCGCGCCGGTGACGGTGAGGTCCGTCCCGACGCCGTAGACGGATTGGAGCGCCTGGGTCTGGGCGTCCTTCACGCCCGCCGACAGCGCGTTCACGACGATCACGAGGGCGATGGCGATCGCGAGCCCCGCCGCGACGATGATCGTCTGCTTCTTGCGGCCACCGAGTTCGCGGCGCAGATAGGTCCAGTACATGGGTCTCCTCCTCGGCCCGGGTGCGGCCGTCGAGAAGGACGCTAGGGACGACGCTCATGGGGACCCCCTGCGCGGATGATGAGAACCGTATGAGCGAGGATTCACAGGAAGGACATAGTCGCGCCCATAGGAAATGCACAGCGGGTGTCACACAATCGGAGTCATGACCGCGATCGCCCCTGCCACGCCCCTGCATCGCGCCGATGGCGGCGCCCCTCGCGTGCTCGTCGTCGACGACGAGCAGATGCTCACCGATCTGCTCTCGATGGCCCTGCGCATGGAGGGATGGGACGTCCGGACCGCGGCCTCGGGCTTCCAGGCGCTGCAGGCGGCGCGCGACTTCGGGCCCGACGCCATGGTGCTCGACATCATGATGCCGGACCTCGACGGGATGTCCGTGCTGCACCGGCTGCGGCAGAGCGGCAACGACGTGCCCGTGCTTTTCCTGACGGCGAAGGACTCCGTGGGAGACCGCGTCGCGGGGCTCACCGCCGGTGGCGACGACTACGTGACGAAGCCGTTCAGCCTGGAGGAGGTGGTCGCTCGACTCCGCGGACTCATGCGGCGCGCCGGCACCGCGCAGGCGAGCGAGGCGGAGCCGATCCTGCGCGTCGGCGACCTGTCGCTCAACGAGGACAGCCACGAGGTCGAGCGGGGAGACGACCAGATCGAGCTGACCGCCACGGAGTTCGAACTCCTGCGCTACCTGATGCGCAACCAGCGGCGCGTCGTGTCCAAGGCGCAGATCCTCGACCGGGTGTGGAACTACGACTTCGGCGGCCGCAGCAGTGTCGTCGAGCTCTACATCTCGTACCTGCGAAAGAAGATCGACCAGGGCAAGGACCCGCTGATCCACACCGTGCGCGGCGTCGGGTACATGATCAAGGCGCCCCAATAGCCACCCCGACCAGATCGAGCACCACCGTGAGCACCGCCGTCCGCAGTACGCGGCATCCGCTGAGCCTGCAGACCCGACTGATGGCCACCGTCATCGGGATGGTCGCGCTCATCCTCGTGGCGGTGGCGCTCGCGACGAGCGCGATCCTCGGCGGCATCCTGCAGCAGAACCTCGACAACAAGGTGCGGGAGACGACGTCCCGGGCGCTGCAGGGCCTCGGGAGGCCATCGCTCACCACCGGGCACGGCATCGCGTTCTCGACGCTCGACGGCGGCCCGCAGACGGCCGGCTTCCTGTTGCTGGTCGATTCGGCGGCGGGCACGGACGCCGCGTATGTGGACGGCGACGGCACGGTGCAGGCGCTCACCGCGACTCAGCTCGCTCAGCTTCAGGCACAGCTGCAGCGCCCCGAGCAGACGATGACCGTCGCGATCGACGGGTTCGGTGCGTACCGGCTCTACAGCCTGAACATCGGGGGCGCGTACTTCATCTCGGGCGGCCTGCCCCTGAGCGACGTCAACTCCACGATCGGCCAGATCCTGACGACCGTCGGTCTCGTGACGTTCGGCGGTCTGCTGCTTCTCGCGGTCGCGATCGCCGTCGTCATCAGACGCGGTCTGCAGCCGCTGCGCGCCGTCGCGGACACCGCCACGCGGGTCGCCGGGCTGCCGCTCTCGCGGGGCGAGGTCTCCATCTCCGAACGCGTGCCGGCCGAGCAGGCCGACGAACGGACCGAGATCGGTCAGGTGGGCGCGGCCCTCAACACCCTCCTCGACCACGTCGGCGAGTCGCTCGAGGCCCGTCAACGCAACGAAGAGCGGATGCGCGCCTTCGTCGCCGACGCGAGCCACGAGCTGCGCACTCCCCTCGCGTCGATCCGCGGCTACTCCGAGCTCTCGTTGCGCGACCCGTCGCTCAGCGACACCACGGAGCAGTCGCTGGAGCGCATCCAGGCGCAGTCGCTCCGGATGACGACCCTCGTCGAGGACCTCCTGCTGCTCGCCCGCCTCGACGAGGGACAGGAACTCGTCTACGGCACGGTTGACCTGACCCGGCTCGCGATCGAGGCCGTGGGCGACGCCCGTCCGGCCGGACCCGAGCACACCTGGATCATCGACGTCGACGACGAGCCGGTGCTCGTCGCCGGTGACGCGTCGCGCCTGCATCAGGTCGCCGCGAACCTGCTCGCGAACGCGCGCACGCACACGCCGGACGGAACCGTGGTGACCATGCGCGTCGCGCGGGACGGCTCGGATGCGGTGATGAGCGTGCACGACGACGGACCGGGTGTCGACCCCGCCATCGCCGACGAGCTGTTCGAGCGGTTCTCCCGCGCGGATCGCTCGCGGGCGCGCAAGACCGGAGGCACGGGCCTCGGCCTGTCGATCGCCCGGGCCATCGTGGAGGCGCATCACGGCTCCATCTCGGTGTCGAGTGAGCCCGGCGACACGACCTTCTTCGTGCGCCTCCCTGCCAAGCCCGCGAATCCGACGGCCGCGAAGGCCGCGGAGCCCGACGCGGAGGCACCGGAGGCCGGCGTCCCGGCGGCCGCCCCGTCCTCGCGGCCCTGAGCTCCGCCCCACCCCCGGCCGCCGCCGCGGCGCTGTTCATCGGGTGCGAATCGCCGCCATCCGGGCGCGGGACGGGCCCGATTCCGGACGATTGCGACCGATGGGACCGGGTGTCGGGGGTGGAATCAGTAGCCGCTGAACGCGTCCGTCGTGATCGAGCGCGCCTTCTCGAGCGCGGGCGCGAGGTCGGCGATCAGGCCCGCGGGGCCCGACACGTAGGCGTGACGCTGGGTGAGATCCGGCACCTCGCGATGGAGTCCCGCGGCGTCGATCCGGGTGCCGCCGGCCCACGCCCAGGTCGACGGCAGGGCGGCGGGCTCATCCCGCGTGAACGCGACGACGCGGACCCCGGATGCCTCGAGGTCGGCACGGAACGCGAGTTCGGACGCGTCGGACGCGACGTAGACGAGCACGATGTCGCGCACGTCGCCGGTCGCTGACAGGTGCCGCAGCTGCGACACGAACGGCGTCACGCCGATCCCGGCCGCGACGAGCAGGATCTTCGCCGAACGGTCCCGCGGCAGCACGAAGTCGCCCCACACCCCGGTGACCGGGAGCGTGCCCCCGGGCTCCACCTCCGCCAGCGCCTTCTTGAAGCTCGACACCGCACCCCCGCCCTCACGGAAAGCGATGCGCAGCGTGGGCAGGTCCTCCGGGGCGGAGACGATGCTGAACTCCCGACGCGTCCCGCGGGCATCCGGCCGCCGGTGGGGCACCTCCAGCTCGATGTACTGGCCGGCCGAGAACGCCAGGGGCCGCTTCGTGCGGAACGTGAGCTCGCGCACGGTGGCGGTCGGCGCCGCCCGCGACACGAGCACGAGTCGGACGGCGGTGCGGACGGCGAAGAGGAACGCGATGAGGTTGCCGATGAGGAGCGCGCGCTCCTGGCCGAGGCTCACCGGGAACGTGCCGATCGCCGGAGCCCAACCGACGAGCACCCCCACGATCGCCGCCACCGTGAGCTGCTGCCATCGGCGCGGCGGCATCGTCAGCGGCTCGGAGAGCATGAAGGCGCCGAGGAACAGCAGTGGCGACGACCACAGCTGCGTCCACAGGACCGACCACACGTCCGGGGCCTGGCCGTTGAGGGACGACTGCACCGACAGGTTCACGACCCCCACCGCCAGCGCGACGACCCAGAACAGCGCGACCACCCGCAGCTTCTCGATCCGCCACAGGACCACGATGCCGAGGAGCAGGACGACCGGGCCGAGGATCGGCGTGCCGACCCACCACCACGACGTGCCCAGCGCGAACACTCCCGTGATCGCGGTGATCAGCGTCAGCACCGTGGCGCCGACCGCCGCCGGGTTGAAGATGTGCCGCCCGCGCCACGCGAGGACGTACTTCGACAGGGATGCCACGGCCGCCGCGATCGCGACGCCCACGAGCCCGAGCGGCTGGACTGTCGGGTGGAGCACGAACAGGAGGATGAGGGACGTGATGAGCGACGACTCGATGCGCCACGAGAGCCGGAGGATCCGCTGGGCCGCGGCATCCACCGCCACGTTCACCACCGCGAGGACGACAGCGGTCACGAGGATGTCGAGCCACCCGACGCTCACGAGCCCGAGCGTCGCCAGCAGGAAGGCGAGAACTGCGAGGAGCGTGAGCTCGAGGAACACGAGCCGGTACATCGACACGCGACCGAGCAGCGCGAACACCCGGTTCCAGGTCGAGGCGATGGTGGATTTCACGTGAACAACTCTGCCTTACTGCCGGGCGCCCACTGGAGCCGGCCGTCGGTGGTCATGCGCACCCAGTCCGCACCCCACACGTGGGCGAGCTCCGGTCCGCCGTCGAAGAAGAGCGCGGTCGCGATCGCGTCGGCGTGCAGGGCGTCGGATGCCACGGCCCACGTCGCCGCGAACCGCTGCACCGGCGCCCCGGTACGGGCGTCGAGCACGTGGTGGAGGCCGTCGCCCCACACGCGCCGGTTCACGGCGGACGCGCACAGCGCGGCATCCTGCAGCTCGATCACCCCGACAGCGCGAGTGGTGTCGTACGGATGCTCCAGCGCCACGCGCACCGCGGTCCCGCGGGCGACGAGGTCGCCGCTCGCGTCGACGACGATGTCGCCGCCGACGTGGCGGCGCACGCACGCGAGCACGAGGTCGACGAGCAGCCCCTTGCCGATCGCGCCGACGTCGATCGTCGCCGGCGGGTCGAGCACCAGTCGTCCGTCCGTCGCGCGCACCCGCTCCTGCCAGTTCTTCGCCGCGGCCACGGGGCCGTGATCGACGAACGAGTAGGCGGAGTCGTAGCCGCGCCGCTCCAGCACGTCGCCGATCAGTGGATTCACCGCACCCGAAGTCGCGGCCGACAGGTCCGTGTAGACGGCCAGCAGAGTGCCCGCGTCGGCCGGCGCCGGCACCGAGCCGGCGCCCCGCGCCAGCCGTGAGACCAGCGAATCCGGACGGAAGCGCGACCACTCGGCATCGAACCGGTCGATGACCGCGCGGACCTCGCGCTGCGCCTCCGTGGGAAGCGGTTCATCCGTCTCGATCTGCCATCGCGTGCCGATCGCCTCGAAGGACCACATGTCGTCCGCGCGGTCGGCCCCCGGGGCCATGGCTACGCCGCCGCCTCGCTCTTGATCTCGTCGATCGCCTTGTTGAACCCCCCGCTGGTCAGCGACGATCCTGCGACCCGACTGACCGAGAGGGTGTCGATGTTCTTGCCGACGACTGCGTCCGAGATGCCGCCGACGAACTGCGCCTGATACTGCTGCGACTCCGCGCGCGTCGGACTGCCGTTGATGGAGACGTCCGTGACGACGTCGTCCTTCAGGGTCACGGTCACCGAGATCGTCTCGACCGACTCGGGCGTCTGATAGGAGCCCTCCGCCGTGTAGGTGCCGTCCTTGTAGGCGCCACCGCCGGACGCGTCGGACGATCCTGAGGTCGAGGCGGCGTTCTCGTCGCTCGTGCCGGAGCCCGATGTCGTCGCGCTGGCACACCCGGCGAGGGTGAGCGTGCCGGCGATGCCGACGACGGCTGCTCCGACACGCAGCGGGCGGGCGGTGGTGCGGATCATTTCGGGTCCTCCTTCTGCTCGGCCCGGCGCGTCGACGCCGGCATTTCGGCCGCCAAACGCGGTCGCGATGTATTCCACGGTATGGAAACGAGTCAGGAGGAGACTTCGTTCAACCTGTGAATCGCCTCTGTGGCTCGGGCGTCCGCGAGCGCGCCACGGGTCGTGCGGCTACGCCGCGCCGTCGAACATGCTCGTCACCGAGCCGTCCTCGAAGACCTCGTGGATGGCGCGGGCCAGCAGCGGCGCGATCGGGAGGACCGTCAGCGCGTCGAAGCGCTTCTCGAGCGGGATGGGGATGGTGTCGGTGACGACCACCTCGTCGATCGCGGCATCCTGCAGGCGATCGATCGCGGGGTCGCTGAAGACCGCGTGCGTCGCCGCCACGATGACGCGCTCCGCCCCATTCGCCTTCAGCGCCTGGGCGGCCTTCACGATGGTGCCGCCGGTGTCGATCATGTCGTCGACGAGGAGGCACACGCGCCCCTGCACGCGGCCCACGATCTCGGCGACCGTCACCTGGTTCGCCACGTTCGGGTCGCGCCGCTTGTGGATGATCGCCAGCGGCGCGCCCAGACTGTCCGACCACTGATCGGCCACCCGCACACGCCCGGTGTCGGGCGAGACGACCGTGAGCCGCTCGCGGTCCTCGGCGCTCAGCGTGCGCTGGAAGTAGTCGAGCAGCACCGGCTTGGCGAACAGGTGGTCGACCGGCCCGTCGAAGAAGCCCTGGATCTGCGCCGCGTGGAGGTCGACGCTCATCACGCGGTCGGCGCCGGCGGTCTTCAGCACATCGGCGACGAGGCGCGCACTGATCGGCTCGCGCCCGCGGCCCTTCTTGTCCTGGCGCGAGTAGGGGTAGTACGGCGCGACGACGGTGATGCGCTTCGCGGATGCCCGCTTCGCGGCATCCAACATGATGAGCAGCTCCATCAGCCACTCGTTGACCGGCGGCCCGAACGACTGGATGAGGAAGACATCGCACCCGCGGATCGACACCTCGAAGCGCGTGAGGATCTCGCCCGAGGCGAAGGTGCGGTACTCGGTCGGGACGAGCTCGGTGCCCAGGGCCTCTGCGACGTCCGTCGCGAGCGCCGGATGCGAGCGACCCGAAGCGACCACGAGCCGCTTCTTCGTCTTGGCGACGATTCCCGGCGCTATGCCCCGCTCACGATCGAGGTCAACCGTCTTGTCCTTGCGAGCCATCGTCCGCCTTCTGTGCGGACCGGGCGCGTGCCGCGACGTCCGCTGCGGCAGTCCCCGGTCGGTTGTTCTCGACCCATCCCTCGACGTTTCGCTGAGGGGCGACGCTGAGGGCCAGGGCACCGGCGGGCACATCCTTGCGGATCACGGCGCCGGCACCGGTCTTCGCGCCTTCTCCGATCCTAACGGGCGCGACGAACACGTTGTGCGAGCCGGTGTGGACCTCATCGCCGATCTCGGTGCGGTGCTTGGTGATGTCGTCGTAGTTCGCGGTGATCGCGCCCGCGCCGAGGTTGACGCCCGAGCCGATCGTGGTGTCGCCGATATACGACAGGTGCGGAACCTTGCTGCGCTCGCCGATCGTGGAGTTCTTCGTCTCGACGAAGGTGCCGATCTTGCCCTTGTCGCCGAGGTAGGTGCCCGGGCGGAGGTAGGCGAACGGCCCGACGGTCGCCCCGGCCCCGATGACGGCGAGGGTCGCGTCGGTGCGGGTGACCGTCGCCCCGGCGCCGACCTCGCAGTCCACGAGGCTCGTGTCCGGCCCGAGGGTCGCACCCTCAGCCACCGCCGTCGCGCGCAGGATGAAGGTGCCCGGCAGCACTGTCACGTCCGGGGCGAGCGTCGCGTCCACGTCGATCCACGTCGTGGCGGGGTCGAGGATCGTCGCGCCCTCCAGCTGCCACCGGCGCACGACCCGCTGGTTGAGGAGGCGCGCGGCCTCGGCGAGCTGGGCACGGTCGTTGACGCCGAGCGCGACGGCGGCGTCGGCCGCCGTCGTCGCGCTGACGGGCAGGTCATCCCCGCGGAGGAGGCCGATCACGTCGGTGAGGTACATCTCCCCCTGCGCGTTGGCGGTGCTCACGTGTGCCAGCTGGGTCCGCAGGGCGGCCGCCTGGAACACGTAGACGCCCGCGTTGATCTCCGTGACCGCCGCCTCGTCGGGCGTCGCGTCCTTCTCCTCGACGATCCGGCGCACCCCGCCGTCGGCGTCGCGGATGACGCGGCCGTACCCGGTGGCGTCGGTCAGGTGCGCGCTGAGCAGCGTCACGGCGGCCCCCGTGGAGCGGTGCGAGGCGATGAGGGCCCGGAGGGTCTCGGCTTCGAGCAGCGGCACGTCGCCGCTGAGCACGAGGACGTCGCCCGCGAAGTCGGGTACCGCGGCCAGGGCGACCTGCACCGCGCGACCGGTTCCGGGGATCTCGTCCTGATCGACGACCCGTGCCCCGGGGGCGATCTCGGCGACGGCCGTGGTGACGAGGTCGCGCTCGTGGCGCACGACGACCAGGACCTCCTGCGGACGGAGCCCGCTCGCGGTGTGCAGGACGTGGCCGATCAGGGAGCGGCCGCCGATCCGGTGCAGGACCTTCGGCAGGGCCGACTTCATGCGCGTGCCCTGCCCCGCAGCGAGGACGACGACCGCGAGCGAGGTATCCGTGTTATCCGACATGCTCCGCCGCCAGGATTCGAACCTGGGCCTCACAGCTCCAAAGGCTGTCGTGCTGCCGTTACACCACGGCGGACCGCCGCGTGTGCGGCGTCGTCAAGTCTGCCAGACGTCGGCGCACAGACTTCGGCAGTGGGCGGCCGACGATAATGGAGCCATGGCGCAGGAGAGCGACGAGGTCGACCGCATCGTCGATGCGTGGGGTCGGCAGCGTCCCGACCTGGACTTCTCGCCGCTGGAGGTGCTCTCGCGCGTCGACCGGCTCTCCCGCCACCTCGACCGGGCGCGGCGGGACGCATTCAAGCGCAGCGAGCTGGAGCCGTGGGAGTGGGACGTGCTGTCCGCACTCCGCCGCGCCGGCGAACCGTTCCAGCTCAGCCCCAAGCAGCTGCTCCAGCAGACGCTCGTCTCGAGCGGGACGATGACGAACCGGATCGATCGACTGGTCGGGCGCCGGCTCGTGCGGCGCGAGGCGGATCCGGGCGACGGCCGCAGCATCCTCGTGATCCTGACGCCGGACGGCCGCATCCGGGTGGATGCCGCGATCACGCGGCTCGTCGACGCCGAGGCGCTCCTCCTGGCCCGGCTCTCCCGCTCGGACCGCGACCGGCTGGCAGGCCTGCTGCGAAAGCTGAGCCTGGGCTTCGACGTCTGACCGCGCACGCCCGCCCACGGTTTCGGGCGCGCGCATCCGTCTCCGTGCACCCAAGATCGTGCGCAAGCGGCCACGGGCGCGGGGCGGGGAGGGCGGGCGGCACCTACGCTGGGAGGGACATGGCACATCTTCTCGGGGCGGAAGCCCTGCACCTGGACTACCCGACCCGCACCGTGTTCGACGCGGTGAGCCTCGGCGTCGACGAGGGCGACCGTATCGGCATCGTCGGACGCAACGGCGACGGCAAGTCGAGCCTGCTCGCGATGCTCACCGGCCGGCGGCAGCCCGACTCGGGCCGCGTGACCGTGCGCGGCGGCGTCCGGATCGGCGTCCTCGAGCAGGAGGACGCCCTGCCCGACGACGAGACGGTCGCGCACGCGGTCGTCGGCGACGCCGTCGAGCACGAGTGGGCCGGCGACGCACGCGTGCGCGACGTGATCGGCGGCCTGCTCGCCGACGTGCCGTGGGAGGCGAGCATCGGGACGCTCTCGGGCGGCCAGCGCCGCCGGGTCGCACTCGCGGCCCTGCTCGCGCAGGACCTGGATGTCGTCGCGCTCGACGAGCCGACCAATCACCTGGACGTCGAGGGCATCGCGTGGCTCGCCGGGCACGTGAAGCGCCGGTGGACCGCCAACGCCGGTGCGCTCCTCGTCGTCACGCACGATCGGTGGTTCCTCGACGAGGTGTGCACCGCGACGTGGGAGGTGCACGACCGCACGGTCGACCCCTTCGAGGGCGGGTACGCCGCCTACATCCTGCAGCGCGTCGAGCGTGATCGGCAGGCGGCGTCGATCGAGTCGCGCCGTCAGAACCTCGCGCGGCGTGAGCTCGCGTGGCTGCGCCGCGGTGCGCCCGCGCGCACCTCCAAGCCGAAGTTCCGCATCGACGCCGCGAACGCGCTCATCTCGGACGTGCCGGAGCTGCGCGACCCCATCGCCCTGCGCTCCCTCGCCGTGACGCGGCTCGGGAAGGACGTCGTCGATCTCCTGGACGCGTCCGTGACGTACGACGACCCCGACACCGGCGGTGCGCGCGAGGTCCTGCACGACGTGGAGTGGCGCATCGCCCCGGGCGAGCGCACCGGCATCCTCGGTGTGAACGGCGCCGGGAAGTCGACCCTCCTCGGCCTGGTGGACGGGAGCGTCGTGCCCACCTCGGGGCGCGTCAAGCGCGGCACGACGGTGCGGGTCGCGGCGCTGAGCCAGCGCATGGACGAACTCGACCAGCACCTCGACGTTCCGGTGCGGATCGTGCTCGAGCGCCTGCGCACCACCTACACGTTCGGGACGGGGTCCAAGGCGCAGGAGCTCACCCCCGGACAGCTCCTCGAGCGGATGGGGTTCGCCAGCGCGCAGCTGTCGACTCCGGTGAAGGATCTCTCCGGGGGACAGAAGAGGCGGCTGCAGCTGCTGCTGATCCTCCTCGAACAGCCCAACGTGCTGATCCTCGACGAACCGAGCACTTCGGTAGTGGGTTGGGCTTGTCCCCTGATTTTACGGGGTTCTCGGCCTCGGCGGAAGCGCCGTGGCGGGTGCGCCGCGGCCTGGTCGGCGCACCGGGCCCACCCTGTGGCCTGCCTAACCTAGAACCGATGGCACATCTGCTTGGGGCCGAAGCCCTGCACCTGGAATACCCGACCCGCGTCGTGTTCGACTCAGTGACGATCGGCGTGAACGAGGGCGACCGGATCGGCATCGTGGGCCGCAACGGCGATGGGAAGTCAAGCCTGCTCGGGATGCTGTCGGGACGGATCGAGCCGGACTCCGGCCGCGTGACCCGGCGAGGCGGGGTACGGATGGGCGTGCTCGATCAGGGCGACACACTGGACGGCTCCTCGACGGTCGGGCACGCCATCGTCGGCGACCGGGTTGAGCACGAGTGGGCAGGCGACGCGAAGGTGCGTGATGTGATCGCGGGCCTCGTTCCTGACATCGCCTGGCACGCGCGGATCAACACACTCAGCGGCGGTCAGCGTCGGCGGGTTGCTCTGGCGGCTCTGTTGACCGGCGAGTGGGATGTCGTTGCATTGGATGAGCCGACCAACCACCTCGACGTGGAGGGCATTACCTGGCTCGCTGGACACCTGCGTTCGCGGTGGCCGAGGAATGCGGGTGGGCTGCTGATCGTGACGCACGACCGCTGGTTCCTCGATGAAGTCGCCACGGCGACATGGGAGGTTCACGACCGGATCGTGGAACCGTTCGAGGGCGGCTACGCCGCCTATGTGCTCCAGCGAGTCGAGCGCGACCGGCAGGCGGCGGCGGTCGAGGCGAAGCGGCAGAACCTCATGAAGAAGGAACTCGCGTGGCTGCGCCGTGGGGCTCCGGCGCGCACGTCCAAGCCGAAGTTCCGCATCGAGGCGGCCAACCAGCTCATCGAGGACGTGCCGCCGCTGCGCGACCGAATCGAGCTGAACCGGCTCGCCGTGGCACGACTCGGCAAGGACGTGGTCGACTTGCTCGACGCAGGCGTGGTCTTCGACGGCCGCGAGGTCCTGCGCGACATCGAATGGCGCATCGCACCCGGCGAGCGCACCGCGATCCTCGGCGCGAACGGCGCCGGCAAGTCCACCCTGCTCGGCCTGATCGCGGGGACTATCGAGCCCACGGTCGGGCGGGTGAAGCGCGGCAAGACCGTGAAGCTCGGCGTGCTCGACCAGCAGTTCCGCGAGCTGGAGGACATCGCCGGCGACCGGGTGCGCGACGTGCTCGCCCGCGCCAAAACGACGTACGTCATCGACGGCAAGGAACTCACCCCGGCTCAGCTCCTCGAACGCCTCGGCTTCGCCCGCGAGCACCTGTCCGCCAGAGTCGGGGAGCTCTCCGGCGGGCAGAAGCGGAGACTACAACTACTCCTCGTGCTGCTGTCGGAACCTAACCTGATGGTGCTAGACGAGCCTTCAAACGATGTTGACACCGACATGCTGGCGGCGATGGAGGACCTGTTCGACTCCTGGCCGGGAACACTCATCGTCGTATCCCACGACCGCTATCTCGTAGAGCGGATCACCGACCAGCAGTACGCCATCATCGACGGCCGCCTTCGGCATCTGCCCGGCGGAATGGACGAGTACCTGCGACTGCGGGAGTCAGCGGCGTCTGCGGTCGTCCCACGGGGGTCCGTCCCCGAGCCGAGTGCCGCACGCCTGTCGGGCGCTGAGGAGCGAACCGCGAGGAAGGAGCTCAGCGCCACCGAGCGCAAGCTGGAACGGCTCTCCGAGCGGATCGCTCGGCTTCACGACCGCATGGCGACACACGATCCGAGCGATTACGAAGGCATTGGCCGACTGAACGACGAGCTGCGCGACGCTGAGGCCGAGACAGCGACGCTAGAGGAGCGCTGGTTTGAGCTGTCCGAGCTCTTTGGCTGATGCGGACACCGACGAAACAGCAAGTTCAGGAGGGCTATCCGTCGAGGTCGACAGGCTTCAGCGGGACGACCAGGACCGGACGGCGTTGACCGTGTACGAGGTGGTCGGCGACGGAACCGTTGAACAGTTCACGCAGAGTCTCACGCGCTCCTGGGTCCCTTGTGCCGACGACGATCATCGGCGCATCCACACGGTCGGCGAGCAGTTCGAGTTCGCGGGCTGGGCGACCGGCCAGAGCCTCAACACTCCACTTGACGCCCGTGCCAGCCAAGGCCGCGGCGATCGCCTCCTGCAAAGTGGGATCGAACCGTTCCCGGCGGCTCTCCGAGCGGTCAGGAGTCAGTGGCAGCGACAGAACCGTCCCATCTGAATCGAACGCGGCGGTGTAGCGAGCAGCGTTCACGCTCGCGCAGATTAGCTCGGCGTGGAACTGCTGGGCGAATACCGCGGCCGTGGAGAGTACGTCGGCGGCGTGACGAGGGACGACCCCGACGACGATGCGAGTTGTAGCCACGACGACCTCCTTTTGCCCCGACCGACACATGATTGAGGGGTAGGCGGACTTGCCGCCTACCCCTCAAGTCTGCTGGTTGTGTCTACGCTCCGATGGTTGCATACCGGGCCGATTTCATTGCCTCGCTCTGACGACGCACGCGGCGGCGCTCAGCCGCCTCGTGGATGCGGATGCGGAACAGAAGAACGAGACTGACCGGCCCAATGATGAGGAACTTGAGCGCGTTCCAAATAAACAGAATCACGAGCAGGTTGAGCCAGCCAGGCCCGCCGTTCGCGATGAGGTTGGTGCAGATGCTCGCGGCGAGCAGGTACGGGGCGGCAAGGAGCATCGCCGGGATGCCCCATTTGAGGCCGCGGCGTGTGCGGATGAGGTCAAGCAGGATGTTCGTCGGCATGTAGCGGCGAAGGAAGTAGCGGGTGCGGACGCTTGCCGCCCAGAGCAGTCGAAGCATGGGTTGGGCCTCTCATCAGACGTGTTTCTCCGTCGAGGAGGCAGAACATGATGAGTGGCCCCGAAGGGACTGTCCCGAAGGACCCGCAGAGATTGGAACGCTGCCTCTGTCCCAAGGGTACGACTTGGTGGCGACATTCGTAAGAGGTGCGCCGGCTACGCCTACAGGGCCGGCCCGACCCGCTCCGACCCGGTGCGGTGGCTGGGCTCCTGCCCCTGGCGTTCGGCATCGGCGAGGCTCCGGGCTCGGTCGAGGGCCGCGCGGGCTCGGGCGGCATCGACCTTCTGTGCGTCGCTTTCGGCCGGCGCTCCAAGTGGTGAGGTGTCGGTGACGTTGTAGCGATCCCGGTAGGCAGCGACGGTGCGGGCGGCCTGCCGCCACGCGAGCGCGGCGCGGGTCTGCTTCGGCTCAGCCCCAAGCGCCGTCGTCCAGCTCTGGCGCTCGGTGAACGCGGCGACGAGAAGGGCGGCGGCGCGGGCTTCGATGAGGTCGCGGCGTTCGGTGAGCGCCTGCCGGAGCTCGGAGGTCATGGTGCCGGTCGCTTCAGGGATCATCCCGGCGATCAGTCGCGGGGTCTTGCGCGCGCGCCCGGCGCCGGCGGGCCGTTCCGTGGCCTTGGCGATGCGGTAGTGGAGGACCGCGGCGATGTCGTCGGCGTCGGTGAACCCGCGCGCTCGGACGAGGCGCGGCAGCAGCACGTCGACGTTGTGGTGGTTGGCCTCGGCCCGGCGCAGCTCAGCGGTCAGCGCGCCGAACGCCGGGGAGGAGATCGCGGCCTCTGATTCCTCGTCACTGAGCCCGGAAGCATGGACGAGGTTCGCCCAGCGGTCGTGTTGGGCGGCAGCGGCGATCGTCTCGTACTCGGCGGCGAGCTGACCGATGTTGGCCCATGCCTCGTGCTCGGCGGTGATGGTTTCGTGGGCGGAGAGCTCGGCGCCGACGTGCTGCAGAACTCCGAACAGCACCGATCTGGCGGTGGCTTCGATGTTGTCGCCGGGGTGTTGCCCGTCATGTGCAGCGTCGGGCTTGTCGATGGCGACGTAGGCGAGGTTCGCGTCTCGGCCGCGGGTGAGGGCGACGTACAGGTTCTCCCTCGTCATGGCCGCGTCGACCAGGACGTGCGAGCGGTCGACGGTGATGCCCTGGGCTCGGTAGGAGGTGACGGCGTAGCCGAGGTCGAGGTGTTCGGCCACGTAGTCGGCCGGGAGCACGACCGAGGCGCCCCACTTGCGGGTTGCGCGGCGGAGGGTGAGGGAGCCGTCGTCGCGGACGTCGGTGACGGTCCATCGGTCGCCGTTGCGGACCCAGCCGCGGCCGGCGCGCAGGTGCCGGTCGTTGTGCCGGGTGATGACCGAGTCCCCGACCGCGGCTCTCGTGCCGTCGTGTAGTTCGACCTCGCGCAGCGCGTCCACCGTGCCGTCGAGGACCAGATCGGTACGAGCGCGCTGGTTCAACGCGAGGACGGACTCGTTCGAGTCGGTGACCAACACCGTCGCACGTCCCGCAATCCAGTCGGCCCGCCACGCGACGTAGGCGGCGTCGATCATCGCGTCCGTGTCCCCGCCGGTGATCCGGCCGTGCTCCATGTAGGTGTCGATGACCTCGGTGCGTCCATGCCTGAGGCCGAGCGAGGCGGCCTTCTCCCACGGGTTCGTGAACCTATGGATGTCGACCAGCTCGGGGGCATCGTCCCGGTCGTGCACGAGCAGCGAGAACGCGCCGCTCGCGGTTGGGGACTGGAGCTGGGCGTAGTCCCCGACGAGCAGCACCTTCGCCCCGGCCTCGGCCGCGAGCGCCGTGATGCGGTCCAGGGAGAGCGTGCCGGCCAGGGATGCTTCGTCCACGATGACAAGCTGCCCGACGCTGAACGTCTCGCCGGTGCGCTCGTGGACCTCCCACCACTTCGCCGTGTTCTCGGTCTGGACGTTCAGGTCATCGGCCAACACCTGCGCCGCGACCGCGGACGGCGCGAGCCCGACCACGCTTCCGGGGCCGTGCTCGTGCTCCCACGCCCGCCGCAACGCGCTCATGGCCGTGGTCTTGCCCGCCCCTGCCGGACCGACCAGGACATCGACGATGCGTCCGGAGACGGCGATCTTCGCCAACGCGCCGGATTGGTCGTCGCCGAGCGTCTGTCCCTTCCGGTCGGGCCGTGCTGCGATGCGTTCGACGGTGGAGAGTCGGACGGTCGGGCCGGTGGTGGTGCGGGCGCGCTCGAGGAGGCGGTCTTCGGCCGCCAACAGCACCTCGGAGGAGAACACGGTCGAGTGCTTCGGCCGGAACACGCTCGTCCCGTCCGGCCGCTGGAACACGGTCGGGCTGGTGGCGAGTTCGGGCGGGGTCAGCCGCAGCGACGCGCCCTCGGCGGCGTCCACCACCAGGCCGACGATCGCCTCGCGATCCTCGACGGTGGCGAACCTGTAGCCCATCGTCTGCCGGGCGGCCTCAGCGGTCAGGTTCCACCGCCGCCAGGTGGAGCGCTTCTCACCAACCGTCTCGACCACGGACTGGCCGAGCGAGGCGATCACGTCCAGCGGCACGTCGTCGGCACGCAGCAGCAGCGCCTCCTCATTCGCCGCGACCCCGCGCGCCCACGAGGTCGCGTCGGCTCCGAGAACGCGGCGGGCGCGCGGCCGCCACGAGGCGGTGAGGTCCGCGAGCGAGTGGACTTCTTTCTCGGGACGGGTGGTGAGGGTGGCTTGGGCGCGGAGCTTCATGATCGTCGCCGGCGCCGGCCGCCGTCCGTGCTCGGTGACGTACTGCTCGATCAGGCGGTCCGTCTCGACGTCGATGTGCCGTGACCGGGTGGAGAACTCGGTCACCAGTTCCTCCGGCACCCCGGCGATCGCCCACGCCGGATTGCGGTCGCGGCCCATGTCGCGGGCCTCCCATGAGAGGCCGAACATGCGGGTCAGGTGGTCGGCGAACACCGCCTCGTGCAGCTCGGACAAGGCGACGGTCGCCGCGTGCATGGGCCGCCCGTCCAACGACCGCCACTTGCCGTCGAGGACGGTCTGCACCTTGTTCGATATGACGACGTGCGTGTGCAGGTGGGGGTCGCCCGCGCGGGAGTCGTAGTGGTCGTAGGCGGTAGCGATGAGCCCGGTCACGTCGACCTGTGCAACCGCGCCGTTGCGGCCGGTTGCGCCGGTGCGGGTGGCTGCAACCTCCCGTTCCATGTACGCAACCACCTCCGCAACCGCCGCGTGGTGCGCCTGTCCGATCAGGGCTTGGGTGCCGGCGTCCGCGACCGCCCACAGCACGGACGCGGACTTGGGGATCGAGAACGTGAAGTCGTATCCCGCAACCGCCCGCCGCGTCCCGCGTTCGGCCTCCTCGGCCTCGATCGCGGCCACCGCCTCCGCACGCGAGACCGGCCCCAGCGCGGGGTCGAGGTCCGCGACACGCTCAGCGACCCGTTCCGTGGTCGGCTGGTACTCGGGGTAGGCGCGGCCCAACGGCGTCCCGGTGATGGGATCGCGGCCCATACCGACGAGGAGCTGAAGTTGGGCTTCGGAGACCTGATCGCCCTCCATGATCTGCCCGCCGCCCAGGCCGGCGACACCGGCGCCAAGCCACCGGCCTGGCGGGGTGCCCTCCGCGTTGTAGTACCTCGTCAACGGCGTCGAGAGTGACCTGTCGCCGTCCGCCGCGGCCACCGTACGCAGCAGGTACTTATAGCCGTCGCCCGCCGACATGACGCGCATCGAAACCGTCATCGCCTCTTGTCTCCTGTCGCTCGTCGGGAAGGTGAGCGACTGACCGCCCGAAGGGCGGGCGACCTCGATCTGCAAGAGGCGTGGTGGCTCAGAGGAGGGGCGGGAGACAAGGGCGGCGGCCGGTCGGCGGGGGCGATCTGGCCGGCTGTGGGAGGGCGTCGAGCACCTGCCGGGTGACCAGCCCGGTCAGGAGTCTCAGCGAGGACGACGGCCGGGGATCACCGATCTGCCGGAGTCCTCATGTACGAAGCCAGCGGCGCGAACAACGACCATCGCCTGCGGATCGGGTCGCTGTTCTCCGGCTACGGCGGACTCGACCTCGCCGTCGAGCAGGTCTTCGACGCCCACACGATCTGGTTCTCCGAAATCAACGAACCCGTCGCCCGCGTCTTCGCCCATCACTGGCCCGCCGTCCCGAACCTGGGCGACATCACCGCGATCGACTGGAGCACGGTCGAACCGGTCGATGTACTTTGCGGCGGCTTCCCCTGCCAGGACGTCTCCACGGTCGGGAAGATGGCCGGCCTCGCACCCGGCACCCGATCCGGCCTGTGGACGCACATGGCAGCGGCGATCGATGCGCTGCAACCCGAATGGGTCGTCATCGAGAACGTCCGCGGGCTGCTCTCCGCACTTGCCGTTCGCGTGACCACGGAAGGAGACGACGATGAACGACGCAACCCCGATGCCGCAACCCCCGGCGATGCAACCCGTCGCGGTGTGGAACCCGACCCGTGGGGTCTGGGAGACAAGCCAGCCCGACCTCTTCGGGCGCTTGGCGCCGTACTCGGAGACCTGGCCGACCTCCGGTATGACGCACGATGGCTCGGCCTATCCGCTTCCGCGATCGGCGCACCGCATCCCCGGTTCCGCATCTTCATCCTGGCCCGCCGCGCTCTTCCGCACCCCCTTGGCATCAGACTCGGCCAGGGGTGGCGAGACACTAGCCCACGTCAAGGCGCGACGGGGCACGATCGCCCTGAGTCACCAGGTGATCGACCTCGTGACCAGACACGATCGGCAGCCTTCGCCGGAGGCGACATTCGTGTTGATCGAGGAGTTCTTCGACGCTGGGGACGCTACGCCCTCGCCATCGCCCGATGGGAACGCATCACTGGCCGATCCGCCCCAGCTCCCGCCATCCTGAACGAGGACGCGGGTCCGCGGCCTGCACCCGCCTTTGTGGAATGGCTCATGGGGTTGCCGGGCGGATGGGTGACCGACCCTTCGCTCTGCCTGACGCATCCGCAGCAGCTCACCGCCCTGGGGAACGGCGTCGTGCCGCGCCAGGCGGCGTGTGCTCTCGGCACACTGAGGCACTGGACGTGAAGCTACCCTTCGGCATCGCCGTCCATCAGCGTTGATGTAAGCGCTGCGGCGACTTCAGACAAGACCAGTTCTCCGGTGTTGGCGTCGTAGTCGAACAGTTCGCCGTAGCGCCCCCAGTCGATAGCGATGTCGAGTTGCTTTTCGGTGTCCTCGGCGTTGTAGCCGCGGCGCAGCAGGTCGCGGAAGAAGTCGTCGCGGAGGGCGCCGTCGTTGCTGTTCTCCAACGCCTTCACGATGGTCTTGACGAGGGGAGCGTGTTCGACGGCGAGGCCGGCGAACATCTCCTTGGAGCGCTGGATGTCGGCGGTGTACCAGGCGCGCCCTACCTCGGTGAGGAATGCCTGAGCGCCTTCCACTTCGAGAAGCCCCAGCATCCGTGCGGCGTCGACCAGCGGCAGCAGGTCGTCGACCTCAAAGGAGAGCTCGTCGGCGAGGTCAGGCAGGTCTGATTGGCCGTCGTGGGCATAGACGATCTCGACCAGGCCGGCGAGTCCGCCGACACTGGCGTCAGGTAGCGGATGAGTGAGGGGTCCCGGCGTGGCGGCGCGTTCTGCGGCAGACTTCTCGTCGCGGCCGGTGAGGATCGCGTAGAGCCGGTCAACGGCCGCCTCGAAGGTGGGGCTGCGCCGGTCGCGGGGACGTGGCAGCAGGATCGGGACTTCGGCCTTGATGTGGCCGGGGTTGGAGCCCAGCACGAGCACCCGGTCGGCGAGGAGGACGGCCTCTTCGATGTTGTGGGTGACGATGCAGATGCACTTGGTGGGAAAGTCCGGCTGCGCCCACAGGGAGATGAGCTCGCCGCGCAGGTTCTCGCTGGTGAGGACGTCGAGGGCGGAGAACGGCTCGTCCATGAGGAGCACGTCGGGCTGGAGGACCAGGGCACGGGCGAAGCCGACCCGCTGGCGCATCCCGCCGGAGAGCTCGCGGGGGTAGGCGCTCTCGAACCCGTCAAGGCCGATCTGGTCGATGGCGTCGAGTGCGCGCTGGCGGCGTTCCTTCTCGGGGACGCCGGCGGCGCGCAGGCCGAGCTCGACGTTGTCTTGCACGCTCAGCCACGGCATGAGCGCGAAGGACTGGAACACCATCGCCGTGCCGGGGTTGGCGCCGTTCAGTGGCGTGCCGCGGTAGCGGATGTCGCCGCTCGTGGGTGCGATCAGGCCTGCGATGGTGCGCAGCAGTGTGGACTTGCCGGAGCCGGACTTGCCGAGCAGGGCGACGACCTCACCTTCGTGCAGTGTGACCGATACGTCATCGAGGACGTGCAGAGTCGAGCCGTCCGCAGAGGGGAACGACTTGGAGACATGCTCGGCCTCGATCAGCGCGGTGCGGATCGGGACGGTCGTGGCGGCCATGAGGGTTCACGTCCTTTCACTGGTCGATGGGCGAGGTCAGGTGAGGGAGAAGCGGCGCTCGGCGTAGTCATAGAGGCGTCGCCAAAACAGCCTGTTGAGGCCAACGACGAAGATGCTCATCACCGTGACCCCGACGAGGGTCTTGCCGAAGTCGCCATCTGCGGTGGATTGGGCGATATAGGCGCCGAGCCCTGCGGCGGTGAGGGTGGTGTGCCCGTAGGAGACGACCTCGGCGACAATTGAGGCGTTCCACGCGCCGCCGGCGGCGGTGATGCCGCCGGTGACCCAGGAGGCGAAGATTGCCGGCCCGTACAGGTTGCGCCACTTCTGGACGCGATTGAGCCGCAGGTTGGTGGCGGCCTCGCGCAGATCATTCGGGATCGCCGCGGCGCCGGCGATGACGTTGAACAGGATGTACCACTGCGCGCCGAGGGCCATCAGGAAGATGCCGCCAACGTTGAGGCTGACGCCGGACCAGATCAGGGCCAGGGTGAAGAACGGGAACAGGAAGTTCGCCGGGAACGACGCGAGGACCTGCACGATCGGCTGAGCGAACCGGGTGACCTTTGGGCTCAGTCCGATCCACACGCCGATGGGAACCCAGACAGCGGTGCCGACGACGAGGAGGACCAGAACTCGGCCGAAGGTGATGAGGCCGAGACCGGCGGCGACGACGAACTGATCCAACCCGGTGGTGGTGCTGATGTAGCCGAGCATCCGTGCGAGACCGAGCGCGATCAGTGCGAACACGATCACGATGAAGGCGATGTCACCTGCGCGACGGCGTGCCTGATTCACCCGCAGCGGCCGGTCGGCACGGCCGAGGGGGCGCGTCGCCCATTCCAATCCCGCGCCGACCGGGCGCAGCACGCGGGCGATCATTCCGGGGATCACCGAGCGGCGCACGAGGTCCAGCACGATGCTGCGCTGCTGCTCGGCGCTGGAAGTGTCTCCGGTGCGGAATCGCTCGGCCCACGCAGTCAGGGGACGCCAGAAGAGGAAGTTGACGCCGATCACCATCACAATCATCACCGCGATCGCCAGCAGGAGCCGGCCGATCTGCTGGTGCTGGGAGGCAGCGGCGACGTAGGAGCCGATGCCGGGCAGGGCGTAGACGTGGTTGTTGACGCTGATGACCTCGGAGGCGATGAGGAAGAACCAGCCGCCGCCGAAGCTCATCATCCCGTTCCAGACCAGCGGAATCATTCCGTAGGGGACGTCCAACTTCCAGAATCGCTGCCACTTCGTCAGCCGCAGCAGACGGGCCGCCTCGTCCAGATCGCGGGGCTGGGTGACCAGCGACTGGTAGAAGGCGAAGGTCATGTTCCAGACCTGGCTGGTGAAGATCGCGAAGATGCTCGCCAACTCGACGCCCAGCGCCGTGCCCGGAAACAGCGTCAGCCAGATCGTCAGGGTAATCGACAGGAACCCCAGCACGGGGACGGATTGCAGGATGTCCAAGGTCGGCAGCAGGATTTTCTCCGCTCGCCGCAGCCTCGCGGCGGCGGTCGCGTAGAGAAACGTGAAAACCGTCGAGACGGCGAGAGCGGCGAACATCCGCAGCAGCGAGCGAGCGGCGTAGTAGGGCAGGTTCGCCGGATCGGTGGAGACGGTCGACGGGGCCGAGACCCGGTTGAAGGGCTCGGTGATCCCGTGGGACAGTTCGATCAGGAGCCAGAGGATCACAGCAACCGCGACCAGCACGATGGCATCGGCAGCGAAGTGACTGCGGGAACGCAGCGACGCATCCTGGCTGGTGAAAGTGGAGGTGCGCAGCGAAGCCATCACGGGTCTCCTTGGTTGCGAAGGAAAGCCGCGCAGGCGATGTCAGTGCGTCGGCGCGGCGGAGGAAGAGATGAACAGCGAGGAGGTACAACTAGCGGGATCGGAACTCATGCCGTTCACCTCCTCAGTTCGCGGGCTGATGGCTGACGAGCTTCAGCATAGCGACATTCAATGGCTTGCGCATATCTCAGATCATTGGATGATGGAGACATGGAATCGAACATGGAGCCCCGATCTGTCACCGAAGCGCAGCTTGCGGCCGCCGCGGGGACCTTCGACATGCTCTCGGCTCCCAACCGGCTCCACCTGGTCTGGCTGATGGCCTCCGGGGAGTACGACGTCTCCACGCTGGCCGAACTGTCGGGGACAAACGTGCCGGCCGCGAGCCAGCACCTCGCGAAGCTGCGCGCGGCTGGGATCGTCACGGCCAGGCGGGACGGGCGCAGGCAGCTCTACCGGGTGGAGGACCCGCACATCCTGACGGTGATCGACCAGATGTTCTCCCACATTGCGCCAGACGGCACCCTTGCCGGCTCGGCTGATCTGCGCAGGCCGCCGCGCCTGCCTCGGTTCGAGCCTGCCGCCGAGGTCAGTCGATAGGGCTGAGGTTCTGCGCGCTCCACCGGACCCCAAGAACCTCCGGGGTGCGGATGACATCGGCGATTGCCAGCTCAATCTCGTGGTCATCGCGCTTTCCGCTCGCAGCAGTCGCTGTGATGACCACCATGTCCTCGGGCAGGTCGGTGGCCGCGACCGATTGCACGGTGAGGTCGGGCCGATGGACCGCATCGAACACGATCGCACGGACCTTGACCTCGTGCTCGCGTGCGCAACGCACCTCGAAGGTGTACTCGACTTCGGTGTCCTTCTCTCGTCCTGCCGAGCCCAGACGCCGGTCGAGTGTGCGCCCAACCGGGCGTAGCAGAACGTTCGCGAGGATCACCGTCGCGGTGCCGGCCGCCCCCACCCATACCAGGCCGCCGCCAGCGAGTGCCCCAACTGCGGCGGAGGCCCAAAGAGTGGCCGCCGTATTCAGCCCGGAGATGGACGCACCCTGCCTCATGATGACGCCGGCCCCCAGGAAACCGATACCCGAGACGATCTGCGCGGCGACTCGGGTCGGGTCGGCATCAGGGCCGTTGAAACTGTAGGCGCCCATAATCACGAACAACGTGGCCCCCAGGCTCACGAGCGCATTGGTGCGCACTCCGGCGGTGCGAGCGCGCCACTGACGCTCGAAGCCGATGAGAGCGCCGAACGCGACACCGGCGGCGATGCGCAGGGTGATGTCGATCCAGTCGATCATGAGGTATCTCCTCCGGGTGCTTAGTTCCCTCGATCCGCCGGCGCGAGGGGCGTGAAGGCGCGGGGAGTGACCGGCGAAGCCGGCGGTCACTCCCCGCGCGTCGAATGTTCAGATCCAGGCGCCAAGCCTGCGGATGAACACCTTCTTCACCACCTGGACCAGGACGCAGTAGGTCACAAGGGTGAGGATCAGCCACGGGAAGTAGGTCCACGGCAAGGCAACGAGTCCGAGCGTGTGCCCCCATGCGCTGAACGGAAGGATGAGCCCGAACACGCAGACCGCTCCGGTCGCCAGCAGCACCGGCAGGCTGGGCCGGGACTGGATGAACGGGATGCGTCGGGTGCGCAGCATGTGCACGATCAGCGTCTGAGAGATGATCGACTCGATGAACCAGCCGGACTGGAACAGCGATGCGTGGGCCGGGCTGTTGGCGAGGAACACGAACCACATGAGCGCGTAGGTCGTGAGGTCGAAGATGGACGAAGTCGGCCCGATGAAGATCATGAACCTCGAGAGGCTCTTAGACTCCCACTTGCGCGGCTTCTTGATGTCGCCCTCATCGACCTTGTCCCACGGCAGGGTGAGCATCGACAGGTCATAGCTCAGGTTCTGGACCAGCACCACCAGCGGGATCATGGGCAGGAACGGCAACAGCGCGCTGGCCACCAGGACCGAGAACATGTTGCCGAAGTTCGAGGAAGCCGTCATCTTGATGTACTTCATCGTGTTGACGAACGTCCGCCGCCCCTCGATCACGCCGCCTTCCAGGACCGTGAGGTCCTTCTCCAGCAGGATGATGTCGGCCGACTCCTTGGCGATGTCCACCGCGGTGTCGACCGAGATACCGACGTCGGCGATGCGAAGTGCAGGCGCGTCGTTGATGCCGTCGCCCATGAAGCCGACCGTGTGCCCGTGGGAACGCATCGCCTCCACGATGCGGGCCTTCTGCGCCGGGTTGACCTTCGCGAACACCGTGGTCTGCTCGGCGAGCTCGCCGAGCTCCTGGAGCGTCAGTTCTTCGACGTCGGGCCCGAGCACGATCCTGCCCGGCTCTACACCGATCTGGCGGCACACCGTTGCAGCCACCAGCGGGTTGTCCCCGGTGATGACCTTCACAGCCACGCCGTGACCGTCCAGGCTGGCGATTGCCGCGCCGGCGCTCGCCTTGGGCGGGTCGAGGAACGACAGGAAGCCCACCAGGGTCATGTCTTGCTCATCGGCGGCGCTGTACTGCGGGAAGCGCCCCCCAGCGTCCGGAGCGACGGAACGCACTGCCACCGCGAGTACCCGCATGCCGAGCTCGTTCTGCCCTGCCACCAACGCTTCCAGCTCCGCACGGCGCGTCGGAGTCAGAGTGGTCTCCTCACCATTGTGAAGCTCGGTCGTGGACTGCGCGACCACCTCCTCCACGGCGCCCTTCGTGATGACCAGGTGCGAGAAGCCGTCGCTGACGACCACCGACATCCGCCTGCGGACGAAGTCGAACGGCATCTCGTCCACGAAGCTGTACTCGCGCTGCACCCGGTCTAGCCCGTCCGGGCCGGCCGCGGTGAGGATCGCCGCATCCAGCAGGTTGCGCAACCCGGTTTGGAAGTGTGCGTTCGCAGCCGCGTAGCCCAGCGTGGTCTCGCTGCTGCGGCCGGCCACGTCCATGTGCCGCTCGAGAACGATGCGGTCCTCCGTCAGAGTGCCGGTCTTGTCGGTCGCCAGAACATCCATCGCGCCGAGGTTCTGGATGCTGTTGAGCCGCTTCACGATCACCTTGCGTCGAGCCATGAACTTGGCGCCCTTGGCGAGGTTCGCGGTGACGATCAGGGGCAGCATCTCGGGGGTCAGCCCGACCGCGGTCGTGACGCCGAACAGGAACGCGCTCGTCCAGTCCTTGGTGAGGCCGTTGATGATGAACACGGTCGGCACCATCACCAGCATGAACTTGATGAGCGTGAAGCTGACCTTCTTGATCCCCACGTCGAACGCCGTCTCCGGACGCGCCCCGACGATCGCGGAGGACATGCTGCCGAAATAGCTCAGCTTGCCGGTGCCGATCACCACAGCGGTCCCGGACCCGGAGACCACCGAGGTACCCATGAAGCCCAGGTTCGGAGCGTCCACGATGTTCGAGCCGGTCACAGACTCGTCTGCCTCGGGAGACTTCTCCGCGGGCATCGCCTCGCCGGTGAGCATCGCCTGGTTGATCTGCAAGTCCTTGGTGCGCAGGAAGCGCACGTCGGCAGGGATCATGTCGCCAGCGGCGAGCTGCACGATGTCGCCGCGCACGATCTGCTCGATGGGCAGTTCGCCCGTCACAGGCTTGCGCCCGAGCGTGCGGGTGACGGCGGCAGTTGTGCGCACCAGCGCCTTCAACTGCTCGGCAGCCCGTGACGAGCGGTACTCCTGCCAGAACCGCAATGTGGCGCTGACCAAGACCATGATTCCGACCGTGATGACGCCGGTGTAGTCCGGGCCGTCCGAGGGGTCCGCGAAGATCACATCCGTGAACACCATGACCACGACCAGGAACATCAGGATCAGGATGAACGGGTTGAGGAAGGTCTTGAGGAACTGCACCACCGCCGGTGCCGGCTTGTCGTGGCTGACCTCGTTGAGGCCGTAGCGGGCCTGACGGTCCTCGACGGCCTCCTCGGTCAGCCCGTTGATGCTGACGTTGAACGACTTGAGTGTTGCCTCGGCCGGAAGGGTGGCCGACTCGACAAGAATCCGCTGCTGGTCCGCAGCGAGGTTCGAGACGGTGACGTCCGTCCGCTTCTTGCTGCGGACGGGGCGGGCGGGACCGCCCGGCGCTGCCGTCGCTGACGGCGACGCCAGAACTTGGACGTCAGTACGGAACGTGCGCATGAGAATGTCTCCCAACTGATTTGGGCGCGACGAAATCTGCTGCGCTCCGAGAGGACATGCGCAGGGTCAGCGTCGCTGGGGGGTTTGTGGTCGTCAGTCCCCGGCGGACCGCGCTCGACATCCCTTTGGGGGTCGATCCGTCGTCCCGCTCGGGCCGGTCAATCGACTGTGGTCGTCGCTCACGACAGATCACCTCCTCACACGTCTGGGAACCCAAGTGGCTCCACGGAGAAGCCTAGACAACTCTCAATCAGTTGCGCAAGTGAACGATTGACTACGAGTGCGCGAGGCCGCTTGAATAGTCTAGCAGTTGCGCAACGGACGGAGTATTGTGATTGCGCGAGTTCGCGGCCAGCCGAGGTGGCATGCGGAGCCGCCGTTGCGGCCGCTGAGGTGGTGGAGGCGGCATCAACCAGGAGGAGGAGGTTCGGATGACGCCCCACGACGAGTCGTCCGAGGAGCCGGTGCAGCCGGCCTCGCCAGCAAGTGGCTTCGAGGCGTCTGAGCACGCGGCACAACCCCGCTACGTTGCTCCGCCGACAGGCTGGGCGGCGATAGCCGCGTGGTCATACTGGCGGCACAACCCTTGGGGTGATCCTCCGTCGTTCCCGACCGTGCCCGTCCGGGAGGCTGAGGCGTCGGGAGGAACCCAGGCGGGGTCTGATGCGCCCGGTGAGGTCGACCCCTGTCACCCTCGCGACCTCGGTCAGGGGGTCGATGCTTCGCGGCGCAGGCGCGTCCTCGCGGTGGTCGTTATCGAACTTTTCGCCGTATTCGGAATCATCGGAGCCGTCGTCTCCTACGCGGCACATAACGGAACGCTGGGAGCTCTGGCGCTCGGTGCTGCGATTGTCGCGAACGTCGTCCTCTGGGCGTGGGCGCGGGTGGTTTCGCGACGAGCGTCAGTGATCCGACGGGACGCACCGCGAGGACGGTCATGAATTCCGGAGAGCAGGGCTTCGACTCGCAGGCGTTGCGCGATGTGTGGGCTCAGGTCTGCGCTACGGCGCCTGATGCGTTGACGGACGCCCGGCAACGGTTCGGGGTCGACTTCGCCAACGCCTCGATAGGAGTTTGGGAGCCGGAGGGGTTCAGCTACACGCCGGTCACGCTCATTCATCAAGAGGGCGGGCGGCTCGCGGTAGATCAAGTCGTGTTCGCGTTGAGCGACCGCAGGCTCGTGACCTCTCAGCCTGCGGTCCCGTTCTCCGTCTTCAACGATGCGATCCAGCAAATGACGAAGATGCCAGAACTTGCTCTCACTCCTCACGGAGTGATGTATGCGCTGCTGAATGCGATGAACGAAGCCAGCCGGCAGACACTCGGCGGAATCCAGCCCCAACTCGATGCTCTTGGCGACGCCGTGCTGGCTGCAACCCGTGCGCGGCACGGCGCGGCTGTTCTCGCGGCCAGGCAGGCTCTCTGGAAGATGACTCAGATACGGCGGGAGGTCAGCAAAGTTCTCAGAGCGCAGGCCGACCTCACCCGCGCTGCTCGTCGCCTCTACAGCACGGGCACGGACCCGTGGCTGCTCGACCTCGCCGAGTCGCTCCAGGCAGAGCTGAACAGCCTCAAAGAGGAGGCAGACATCGAGTACGACATGCTCCGCTTCCTTCAACAGTTGACGACCGGACTCCTCGCCGGCGCGAGCGCTTCTGTCAAGCCTGTCGTACTCATTGCCCTTCTAGCCCTGGGGGCGTGGGTCAATGCCGTCGCTTGGATGTTTCCGGGACGCGATTGGTGGGGCTGGCTGTGCTTGGTATTGGGAACCACCGCGGTGTTCATCTCACTCCTCGTTTTTATCGGGAGCAGCCGCTGGCGGTGATGCTTCTCGGGCACGCTCCGGCCCACAGCGCAAGCACCGCTCCGCGGCGTTTGTAACGGCGTGGGGGCCACGGCTCGAAGGTGAGCGTGCCCTCTGCCGGCGACGTAGGGGCGCTTGGCGTTCCGTTGAGACGCCGCCGCCCACTGTAGATGTTCAATAACTTGCGCAAGCCGAAGATTGATGGATCATAGAGGGATGGACCCTACTCACGAGGACCGAGACCTGACGGAGGCGCAACTAGCCGCCGCCGCCGCGACGTTCAGCATGCTGTCGTCTTGCAGCCGGCTCCATCTCGTCTGGCTTCTCGCAGCCGACGAGTATGACGTATCCACCCTCGCAGAGCTGACGGGCATCAACGTCGCTGCCGCCAGCCAGCACCTTGCAAAGCTTCGCCGCGCGGGCGTGGTTACCACGCGCCGCCACGGGCGTCGGCAGGTCTATCGCGTTGAGGACCGTCATATCGTGACAGTGGTTTCTCAGGTAGTGGATTCCGTCTCGCTAGATCAGCCCGCCAATGCCGCGCGCTCCATGCACATGACGCGCGGCGCTTCGGGCGCCGCATCAGTCGATGCGTGGCGAGTGGAAGCGCGCTGAGAGGTGAAGCGCCGGACAACCGCAACTCGGTCACGGTCTCTGTACGTCAGGAGGATGGCGCATCAACTGATTACCGCGATCTAGAAGCGGCCGAGATACTTCAACTGCAGGCGGCGGTCGCGCGCGGGCCGATCCCGGTGACAGCGATCGAGAGCATCCGGACGAGACCGATGCGGCGGGCGGTATTTGGTGCCGCCAAGATCGTCCATGTCATGGACGGGGCCGCGAAGGTGGAAACCGCATCCGGTACTTACAAGCTGTCGCCGGGCAGTGCCTTCGTCCTCGGCACCGGCAGGTGGTGTTCGCTGATTCCAGTCCGCGTGGTACGGGTCTGGACGATCTACGTCGATGAGGAGTTCTTGCGAGCCCAGATGGGATGGGCACTTCCGGTGAGGGGCCGCGTTCTTCCTGGGTTGCACCCACTCGACTGGACGGGCGGGCCGCTCGTGCTGAAACCTGGCATCGACAACCTTCGCCGCGTCGAGCCAATCTGGCGACAGATGAGTGTCCTCGACAGTTTGCAACTGCCTCCCGAGAAGGCTGCCGCCAGGGCCGTCGCCTTGTTTGCATGGGCAGTCGAACTGTCGATAGAAGCGCTCGTAGTGCCCGGTCTAGAGGGAGTCGAGTCACGACCGCGGTCCCCGGTCCTGGGCACTCTCAGCTCGTCATCAGCCGGTCAGGCCGGACGGGCCGCCCGGCTCTTGCGGGCGAGGATGGCCGAGGCGTGGAGTGTAGAGCAGCTCGCGAGAGAGGTCGCATTGTCGCGAACACATCTCACCCGGTTGTTCAGCGGGCAGTTCGGGATAGCACCGATTCGCTTTCTCACTGAGGTCCGCCTGACGGAGTTTACCCGCCTGATAGAGGAGACCGATCTCACGGTGGATGCAGCGGCACGGTCAGTGGGCTGGTCGGACTCGCGAGTCGCCGCTATTTGGTTCCGGCGGCGGTTCGGAGTCTCGCCGTCACAGTTCCGTCGCAGCCCACATCCGTTTGTCGAGAGCAGCGCGCCTTAGCACACCGAGTCTGGCGATGCCTCCCGCAACATGCGGCGAGTGTTGCGCGTCTTGCGGCGCCTGGCCCAGAACCGGCCGCCATCGTGGACGAGTGCTCGGGTTGTGTCGTATCCCAGGTAGGACACGTCGGGTTCATCGAGGAGCCTGACGGCCGCCTCACTCGTTCCGTCGTCCGTCTCGCTCTCCTGATCCTCCCGGCGCACCTCATGGTCGCAAGGGCCACCGGCACATGCCGCTGGCCCAGCCGGGAGGAGGTCAGCGATGGCGACGGACGAGGAGACCAGGGCGGCGCGGGATGCGAAGCTCGACGCCCTGCACGAACGCCTGACAAGCGCGGTCCACCAGCTCGTCTCCGGGGAGGACTGGCGGCGTGCGCTCGAGTTCGCGGCGCGGTTCCGGTCGCGGTCGTTCAACAACACGCTGCTGATCTGGTCGCAGCACGTCGAGGCGTTCGAGCAGGGTCGCACGGCGGCGCCGGAGCCGACGTATGTCGCCGGGTACAAGCAGTGGAAGTCGCTGGGGCGTTCGCCGCTGCCGGGCGGCTATCAGATCGTCGCACCGGTCACCGGCCGGTTCGCCACGTCGACGCCGCAGGATGCCGAGTCGTGGCGCCGCCTGGGGAGGTTTGAGAAGCCGAAGCCGGGCGAGGTCGTCCGCTCCCGCATGGTCGGCGCCAAGCCGGTCTATGTGTGGGACGTTTCGCTCACCGCCGGGCCGCCGATCCCCGAAGCTCCCGCGCCCCGCCTGCTGGAAGGCGAGGCCCCGGCGGGGCTGTGGAACGGGCTGGCCGGGCTGGTCGAGGCCGAGGGGTACCGGGTACTGCGGGTCGAGCATGAGGGTCTGATCCACGGCGCGAACGGCCTGACCGACTACACAGCGCGGACGGTCGCGGTGCGCACGAACATGGACGACGCCGCCCAAGTCAAGACCCTCGCCCACGAGCTCGCGCATGTGAAGCTGCACGGTCCGGACAACGCCGACGCCACAGGGCATCGCGGGATCGGGGAGGTCGAGGCGGAGTCGGTGGCGCTGATGATCGGCGCCGCGCACGGCATGGACACCACCGCCTACACGATTCCCTACGTCTCCGGCTGGGCCGGGACGGTGAAGGACAAGGAGCCGGCCGAGGTCGTGCAGGCCACCGGCGAGCGAGTCCGCAAGACGGCGGCGACGATCCTCGACGCCCTGGACACCGTGCAGCTCGGGGCCGGCGACCCGCCAGGCCTGACCCGCGAGACCGCACAACCGGAGCGGGCGGTGCGTCCTGAGCGGGCGCCCTCAGTCGCCGCGGACCTCCCGCGCCCGCCACGCGCGCACGAGTCGGCGGTCAGGAGCCTGTGATGGATCCGGCGGAACTGTTCATCACTGTTGCCGGTCTGCCGCTGCCGGAGGCGGCGGCACGGTTCGCGGCCTCGGGGGTGCCGGTGTTCCCGTGCGTGCCGGGTGACAAGCGTCCGCTTGTCGAGCACGGCTTCCACGAGGCGACCACGGATGCCGGGCGGGTCGCCTCGTGGTGGCGGCGCTGGCCGAGCGCGAACATCGGCGTACCGACCGGACAGGTGTCCGGGCTGGAGGTCGTCGATGTCGACCAGAAGACCTCGGGGTCGGGGTTCGCCGCGTTCGACCGTGCCCGCCGTGCCGGCCTGGTGCCCGAGTGGTTGGGGGTGGTGCGCACGCCGTCCGGTGGCGCGCACTTCTACTTCCAGACCGACCTCTCTCGGGTGCAGCCGTCGTGGCAGGCTGCGAAGGCGCATGTGGACTTCCGGGGTGCCGGCGGCTACGTGATCGTGCCGCCCTCGACCGTGGTCACCGAAGGCCGGCGCGGCCGGTACGAACTGGCCGGCCCAGCGCAGGCGCGCCCGGCAGCGGTGAACGCTGCGGCGCTACGGCACTTCCTCGACCCGCGCCCCGAACCGGCCTTCCGCCGTGCTGGCATCACCCGGCCGGAGGACGCGGAGCGGCTGGCCGGCTGGGTGTCTGCGCTTGGCGAGGGCGAACGCAACCGGGGCCTGTTCTGGGCTGCCTGCCGTCTCGCGGAAGCCGGGGTCGCACCGTCTGTCACGCTGGACGCTTTGGGGCCGGCGGGTGAGCAGATCGGACTTCCGCCGCGCGAGGTCGTCACCACGATCCGGTCGGCCTACCGCGCCACCTCTGCCGCCCCGCCGCGAGCGTCTGTTACCCAGCCGGGGCAAGGCGAAGCGCCGCGCCGAATGGCGTGGGCCGATAGCCAGGTGCTCTCGTGACACCGGCCCACCTCCCGAACGGCCGGCTCGCGGTCGGCACCGCGATCGTCGGCACGGTGCTGATCGCCGCCGCCGCTTTCTGGCTTTCCTTCACCGCCCTGACGAATCTGGCTGGCCGTTCAGGCGTGGCCGAAGGGCAGGCGTGGGCGTGGCCGCTGATCGTGGACGGCCTGATCGTCGTTGCCACCGTCGCCGTTGTCGCGCTCGACGGGCAGCAGACGGCCTGGTATCCGTGGCTGCTGCTCATGGCGGCCACCGCTGTCTCGGTGACTGCGAACGCCCTCCACGCGACCGTGGCCGCCGACCCGCAGGTCCCGATCCCGCTGGCAGCGTGCGTGGCCGCGGTTCCACCGCTGGTGCTGCTGGCCTCCACCCACCTGACCGTCGTCCTGGTCCGCGCCTCCCGCGCCGTGCGGACGGCACCCGTCACGGTCGAGGAGCCGACCCCCACGGAGACTTCGGCGCCGGCGCCGGTGACTGCTGTCGGGCAGGAGCCGGTCGGGCGCCGGGAGCTCGCGGCCCGGCTGCGCGTGGAGGGCTGGTCGAACAAGGCCATCGCGCGCGAGTTCGGCGTTGCTCCGTCCACGGTGGGCCGCTGGTTCGCCAAGCCCGAGGCCGAGGTGCTGGGCGCACCTGACTGGCAAGAGACGCCGAAGGAGCTGACCGCATGAACGACACCGACCCAACCAGCGAGCCGACTCGCGCCGAGGAGAAGGCCGCGGGTGTCCGCACCGCCACGACCCCCGGCGAGGACGTCTCCGAGCTCGCGCGACACGGCGACCCATCGCACGCGGTCAAGGCGACCGGCCAGAAGGCGGCGGAGAAGTCGACGGTGAAGGCCGGGCGGGGCGTGGTGTGGGTGCGTCCCTCGGAGCTGATGGGTCAAGCTACAGCTCGGATGGCCGGGCGGGGCATCGACTTCCACGCCGAGCTCGCCCGCCGTACCCGCCAGCCGGCGACACGGGCGGTCGCCATGACACGGCGGGCGATCAGCGAACGCGCCCGCCGCCTCCCACCGATCACGGCGTTCGGTCGTCGCGGTCAGTCTCCTTCTGGCGCGACGCGGTCCGGGATCGGGCTGAGCTGAGATGTCCAGCCCCAGCCACACGCTGCCGCGGAGTGCTGGGGAGCGCGTGTGCACCTGCCATTCAGGAGGTGCCGTCGTGCGCGAACAGAACACCAGGCCCGGTCAGTCCGGGCATCCTCGGCAGGGCTTCGAGGACTCCGAGGGGCTGCGCGATCTGCTGAACCGGCTCGACCGGGGCGGGCGTGGTGCGTGGCGGGACGACCCCGAGGTGGCCGCGTTGATGCGGCACGCAGCACAGAAGTACGCGGCGCTGGCTCACAAGCATGGGTTGGACCCGTGGGAGGCCGCCACCGCCGCGTTCGACGCGATGCGCAACCCCTCGGTGCGGGAGGCGGCGGACCCGTGGGCGATGGTCACTCACGCGGTGCGGATCACCTGCGTCAGCGAGGAACGCGGCCAAGGGCTGCTGTGCTCGACCAGCCGCGCCCGCCGGCCGAACTACTCGGTGTTCCACGACGCGGAGCGGTTCTCGGATCGGGAGAACGTGCTGACCGACTACCACCCGGCCTTTCAGACACCGCCGCCAGACGCCGCCTTCGACGGCGAGGACGAGCCTGCGCCGCCCCACGCGGGCGACGAGGTGACCAACGTCGCCTCGGCCGTGGAGGACACGATCGCCCTGTTCAGCCGGTTGGGCTGGGGGCCGTCCATCGCGCGGGCAGGAGTCGAGTACGTCTGCGCCCGCCTGGCCGAGTCCGCTTCGCGGGCCTCGGCATTCGAGGCGCTGCGCCGTGACTACCACGCTCGCGTCCTGCTGGGGCTGTCTGGCTCGTCCTGGCTTGCGATGCTGCGCACGGTCCTCGGTGATCCCGACCCGGACCTGGCCTACACCCGTTCCGGCCGCGGTGTCCTGCTGCGGCTGCTGATCGGCGAGTCTCTGCGCGCTCTGTTGACCGACGACGACCTGCTGGCGGAGGTGGTTCTCTCCGCGCCCGGTCATCCGGGGAGGCGCCGTGACTGACGGGCCAGGCCACATCCAGCTCCAACGCGCGCTCAACACTGTGTACGTCGGGCGCCGTCACCGCGCCGAGCTCGGAGACATCGACGCGCTGGCGGCCTCGATGGAGGAGAACGGCGTCTTCCAGGTCATCACGATCGACCCGGACGGCAATCTCGTCTGCGGTCTGCGCCGCCTGACCGCGATGCGCAAGCTCGGCTGGAAGACCGCCGATGTATGGGTGCGTCCGGGAATCAGTGACCGGCTCGGGGAGCTCTTGGCCGAGCAGGACGACAACGGCCTGCACAAGCCGCTAACCCTGACCGAGCAGGCCGCCCTCTACCGCGAGCTGAAGACCCTCATCGCGGAGGACGCCGCCCGCCGTCAGGAGGCGACCCGGTTCACGGCCGGCGGACTGAACCCCAGGTCGCACGGTGCCGCCACCGTGGCGGCACCGTCAACAGACCCGGCCGTGACCGGCTCGGGCGACACGAGGGCGCAGGCGGCGCTCATGGTCACCGGCCGCAAGTCCTACACGAGTCTGGAACGCATCGGCGAGGTTCAACGCCTGGCCGACGACGAGACCCAGCCCGCCGCAGTCCGGGCGCGGGCCGCCGCCGAACACGAGGCCATCAAGGCGGGTGGGTCGATCACCGCCGCCCACCAACGCACCCGCGCCGAGGTGTCGCTGGCCGAGCTCGACCGCCTCGCCGCCGACCCCGCGGTGCCCCAGGAGGTCCGTGCCCGAGCGGCCCGCGACGCGGCCGAGCTGCGGGCCATCGAGGCCCAGACGCGGGCGGCGGAACTGGAACGCCTGGCCGCCGAGGCGCTGGCCCGCATCCGCGCAGACAACAGCGCCGGCAAGAAGCGCGGGAAGCGCCCGCGCTCCGGTTCCACACCGGCCGCGCCTGCGTCGGCGATGACGGTGCGGGCGTTCGTGCTGACCTGGGACGAGCTCGCGCTGTGGTGGGAACGCGCCGACCCGCAGGTGGTCGGCCCGGCGCTGACCGAAGACCAATGGCACCGCTTCGAGCAGACCGTGGCCGGCACGGTCGCGTTCGCCCAGGCCGCTGGTGCGGCGCGACGCGAAGCCGGCGAGGACGACCGGCCGGACCAGCTCCGCACCGCCTGACCGCGCCCTGCCCGAAGTGCTTGCCCGGCTGCGGAGGCACACCGCGCGCACCTTCCCGGCACACCGACCGCATGGAAGGACCCAGCATGGACGAGCCCGCACCCCAGCCCGCGTCCCGGTCAGGGCGCCGGCCGCGTCGCACCCTGGTCGTCGTCATCGCCGTCCTGGTCGTCGCTGCTGCGCTCATCGGTGTCGGCGTCTTCGGGCTCATCCGCGGCCCTGGCGCGCAGACCGGAAACCCTGCCGCGCCCGTCAGCTCCGCGCCGACCCGGACCAGCCCGGCCGGCCCGCCGGCGTCCCCGACATCCCTGGCGGCGACCAGCGACCCGGAGGCCTTCGCCCGCCGGGTCGCGACCGCGGTGTTCACCTGGGACACCGCCGCCGGCTACGGCCCGTCCGACTACATCCAGGCAGTCATCAACGTCGGAGATCCGTCCGGGAACGAGACGCCGGGCCTGGCCGCGGACCTGGCCGACTACCTGCCGAACACGGCCGCCTGGGCGCAGCTCCGCACGTACCAGACCCGTCAGTGGCTCACCATCGACACCGCCACGGTGCCGTCCTCGTGGGCGCAGGCGCTCCAGCAGGGCCAGGCGACGCTGCTGCCGGGCACGACCGCCTACACGATCACCGGCATCCGGCACCGCGCCGGCGTGTGGGACGGCAAGCTCGTCACCACCGTCGAGAAGGTGTCCTTCACCATCTTCGAGACCTGCCAGCCCACCTACCAGTCGTGCCGGCTGCTGCGCCTGACCCAGCTCGACAACCCCCTGAGCTGAAGGGCCGGGTGCTGTCGTGATGAAGAAGCTCGCAGCCGGATTCGTCGCCCTGGTCCTCGCGGGACCCGCCGCGCTGATGCTGATGGTCGCGGTGCTCGCCAACCCCTCCGCGGTCGCGGCCTGCACCACCGGCACCCTCAATGTCGGCCCGGTGCCGGACTCGCTGACCGCGACCACCAAGGACGGCACCACGGTCACGCTGGACAAGACCCAGCTCACCCACGCCGCGACGATCGTCACCGTTGCCGGCCAGGTCAACGGGGTCGGACGGCCGGGCGCGGTCATCGCGATCATGGCCGCGCTCACCGAGTCCTCGCTGCGGATGCTCGCCAACACTTCGGCCTACCCGGACTCCGCGAGCTATCCCAACGACGGCAACGGCGGCGATCACGACAGCCTGGGAATGTTCCAGATGCGGCCGCAGTCGGGATGGGGCACGGTCGCGCAGTTGATGGACCCGGTGTATCAGGCCAAGGCGTTCTTCGGCGGACCCACCGGACCCAACTACCCGAGCCCCAGGGGGCTGCTCGACATCCCCGGCTGGCAGAGCATGGACCCCGGCCAAGCCGCCCAATCCGTCGAGGTGTCCGCGTACCCGGACCGGTATCAGAACTACCAGCCCGTCGCCGAAGCCATCATCACCGCGCTCACCCAAGCCGGTGACAACGGCGCTGGCGGCGGCTCGCCGGCACCCTCCGACCTACCTGCGGCGACCCAGATCGTCTTCCCGCTCCCCGAGGGGACGTGGGTGAAGACCAGCCCGTTCGGCCCGCGCGTCGACCCGATCACCGGCGCCCAAGGCTTCCACACCGGCACCGACTACGCCGCCCCGCTCGGCACCCCGATCCTGGCGATCGCCGCAGGTCAGGTCACAGTCGCCGGCCCCGCCGCGGGTTACGGGAACCTCATCGTGATCGAGCACAACATCGGCGGCCAGGTCGTCGCCTCGGCCTACGGGCACGAGGAACGCCTCTACGTGAAGGTCGGGGACCTGGTGACCGCCGGGCAGCACATCGCCGATGTCGGCACCGAGGGCCACTCCACCGGCCCGCACCTGCACTTCGAGATACGCCCCGGCGGCACCAACGCCACCGCCGTCGACTCCGACGCCTGGCTCAAAGCCCACGACGCGCAAGGCATCAGCGGCGCCGACGCCACGCCGGCGCTCTGCTCTGCCGGCGGCGGAGAAGGGAGCTCGTGATGATCCGTCCGATCCTTCTGCTGGCGCTCGCGCCGATGGCCTCGGTGTTCCCCAACTTCGGCGCCCTGGACGGCGCCGGCCAGCTCAAAGCGGTGATCGGCGCCCTGCTGACCATCGTGCTCATCATCGCCGTGCTCATGCTCATCGTCTGCGCCGCCGCCTGGGCCGTCTCCTCCGCGCACGGCAACTACCAGGCCGCGACCAAGGCCCGCACCGGCCTGTTCGTCGCCCTCGGCGCCGCAGCCCTCGCCGGAGCTGGGGTGGCCTGGATGAACTTCCTCCTCGGCGTAGGCGCCACCCTGTAACGACGGCTTCACCTCGACAACCAGCGGCCCGGCGGGACATCCCGCCGGGCCGCTGGCATGTGTCGAGCGTGAGGACTGAGACGGGCGTGGGGCGCCGCCGTGGGGAGGCGGGGCGCACCTGCCAGGCGAAACCCGTCCCTCGGTTGAAGGAGCCCAAGCCCATGTTGTCCGTCCTCTCGCCCGTGTCCTCCGTGCTGAGCCTGGCCGTCGCCGCTGTGCCCGCCATCGTCCCGATGGACATCAACATCCCGCCGAACAGCAACGGCCTGCCCGGCATCGACCAGCTCCGCACGATCGTCGGCGCGGTCATGACGGTCGGCCTGATCCTCTCCGTCCTCGCCTTGATCGTCGCAGCGGTCGTGTGGGGCTTCGGCGCCAACTCCTCCAACCCGCACCTCGCCAGCCGGGGGAAGTTCGGTGTCCTCGTCTCCTGCGGTGCCGCGATCATCTGCGGCGCCGCGGTGACGCTCATCAACTTCTTCTGGAACGTCGGCCAGTCCGTCTGACCCGCCCGGACTACTCGGAAACCTCGGAAGGAGCCTGGGATGGGTGTCTGCGATGTGCCGGTCATCTCCACCGTCTGCAATGTCGCCGGGGACGCGGCTGCTTCGCTGGTGACGGCGCCGTTCGACTGGCTGGCTCAGGCGATGGGCGGGGCCGCGTCCTGGCTGTTCCAGGAGGTCTGGACGGTCTTCGACTCCACCACCGCCGTCGATGTCACCTCGGCCGGCTATGTCGGGGTCTACAACATCCTGTTCGGGATCGCGGTCTTCGTGATGCTGCTGTTCTTCTGCCTCCAACTCATCACCGGACTAATACACCGCGACCCCTCCGCCTTGAGCAGAGCCGCGTTGGGGCTGGCGAAATCAGTGCTCGGCTCCTTCGTGCTGCTGACCCTGACGGGGCTGTTGTTGGAGATCACCGACGAGCTGTGCGTGGGGATTGTGCAGGCCACCGGCAACACCATGTCCGGCATGGGCGACCGGATCGCCCTGCTCGCCGCAGGGTTCGCCGCGATCAACCTGAGCGCGCCCGGTGCCGGGGCGATCCTGACGATCTTCCTCGCGGGCCTGGCGATCACGGCGGCCTGCATCGTCTGGTTCTCCCTGCTCATCCGGAAGGCGCTGCTGCTGGTGGCGATCGTGTTCGGCCCGGTCGCACTGGCCGGATCGAGTTGGGATGCCACCCGCGGGTGGCTGTCCAAGTGGGCCTCCTTCGTGATCGCCCTGATCGTCTCCAAGCTCGTCCTCGTCGTGATCTTCCTGGTCGCGATAACCCAGGTCTCCGCGCCGATCAACGCAGACCTGACCTCGGTCAGCCAGCCCATCGCCGGGGTCGCGCTCATGTTCATCGCCGCATTCGCCCCATACATCAGCTACAAGTTCCTGCACTTCGCCGGCTTCGACATGTACCACGCCATGAGCGCGGAGCAGGAGGCCAAGCAGTCCCTCAACCGGCCCGTCCCGATCCCATCCCGGCCAGGCGGGGCCGACACCGCGAAGAAAGTCCTTGATGGCAGCGGCTCCGGTTCGGGGTCCGGTGCGCCGCCGCCTCCGACCGGTGGCGGCGGTGGTGCAGCGACCAGCGGTGGTGCAGCGGCCGGCGGCTCGGGCGCGGCCGCTGGAGCCTCCGGCGGCGGTGCTGCCGCAGGCGGAGGCGCCGCTGCGGGCGGCGGCGCGGCGGCCGGTGCTGCTGCCGGACCGATCGGCGCTGCCGCAGTCGCAGCTGCGGCCGTGGTCAAGTCGGCTGCGACAGCCGGCCCCAAAGCCGGGGCTGCAGTCGGAGGCGCCGCCGAGGGCCACGCCGCAGCCGCCAGCGAGCAGTCCACACCTCCTCCTCCCGGCACGCCCACCCCAAGCGCGCCAGCGACCCCGCCCACACCCTCAACCGCGTCACCGGCTGCATCCGCACCGCCGGCTCAGCGCACCCCGCCGCCCGCGCCGCAGACCCCGCCGCCAGCCTCACCGAGCACGTCGAAGGAGTGAACCCGTCATGACCAGAGCCGACACCGACTCCTCGGCCTACCCGCTGCGTCCTGTGCAGTTCTCCCGCCTCACCAAGCGGGGCATCCTGCTCGGACTGTCCCTGCCGCAGCTCGTCGTCTTGGGCCTGGCGGTGCTGCTCGTGGTCGCCGGCCTCTATCTGGACGGCGGCGAGGGACTCGCGTACACGTCGCCCGTGTGGGCGCCGTGTGCCCTACTGGCCGCGATCCCGGTCAGCGGCAGGAAGCTCATCGAATGGGTGCCCGTGGTCGCCCGATGGGTGTGGCGCTCCTACCTCGGGCAGCTCATCGCCCGCCGCCGCATCATCAAGCCCCGCTCGGCTGGAACCCTCGCCCTGCCCGGCGACGCGGCGGCGCTGCGGGAATGGGAGGACCCCGAGACCGGGGCGGCGATGATCCACGACCCGCACGCCCAGACCCTCACCGCGATCCTCGGCCTCTCCCACCCCGCCTTCGTCTTGCTCGATCCGGGCGAGCAGCAGCGCCGCGTCTCCGGCTGGGGTCGTGTCCTCGCCACGACGTGCCGGTCGGGGAGGATCGCCCGCATCCAGGTCTGTGAGCGGACCCTGCCCGACTCTGGCACCGGGCTGGCGGAGTGGTGGCGCACCCACGGCACCGACGACGGCTCCTGGGCCGCGACCACTTATCGCGAGCTCATCGACCGCGCCGGCCCCGCCGGCGAACGCCACGCCACCACCATCAGCCTCGCCCTGGACATGAAGGCCGCCTCCCGGCAGATACGCACCTCCGGCGGCGGGATGCGCGGAGCCGCCGCGGTGCTGCGCCAGGAGATGACCACCCTCCTCACCGCGCTCCGCGCCGCCGAGCTGACCTCGACCGGATGGCTCACCCCCGGCGAGGTCGCCGTCATCCTGCGCTCGGCCTACGACCCGGCCGCCGGCCCCGCGCTGGAACGACACGGCACCCTCGGACGCGACCTCGCCACCGCCGGCCCGGTCGCGGTCACCGAGACCTGGGAGCGGCTGCGCTCAGACTCCGCCTTCCACGCCGTGCTGTGGATCAGCGAATGGCCGCGCTCCCAGGTGTATCCGGGGTTCCTCGGCCCGCTGGTGCTGTCCAACGGAATCCTGCGCACCCTCGCCCTGCACTACACGCCCGTCCGGGCGGACCAGGCCGCCAGGGACCTGCGGAAGAAGAAGACCGAGCTCATCTCCGACGCCGCGCAGCGGCGCAAGATCGGCCAGATCGAGGACGCCTCCCAAACCGCCGAGTACGAGGACGTGTTGCAGCAGGAGGCCGACCTGACCGCCGGGCACGGCGTCCTGCGCGTCTCCGGCCTCCTCTCGGTCTCCGCGCCTACCACCGACGACCTCGACGGCGCCGTGGCGGCGATCGAGCAGGCCGCCATCCAAGCAAGCTGCGAGACCCGCCGACTCGTCGGCCAGCAAGCCCAGGCGTTCACCGCCGCCGCCCTGCCTCTATGCCGCACCGTCTGAGGAATTTGAGCCGTGCGGATGCGGTCGGCGCACCTGTCAGGCACCCCGGACTCGCCGGGGAAGCCTGAGCGGTGAGGAGCCCGATCATGCCGACCTTCGATGACCCCCAAGCTGACGCCGCCGAAGCCTCGGCGGCGCTGCGGGGCCTGGCCCACGCCACCCGCACCTTCTCCGACCCGGCCGACACCTACCCGGTGATCGGCGATCTGCTCGCCGGGGTCCGGTCGCTGCGGCAGGTGCTCGACCAACTGGCCGGCGCCCACATCGCCCACCGTGCCCGAGCGCACGACGACAACGGCAACCAGCTCGCCGGGGCGAGCTCGGCTCTCGCGGCGGCCGACGAGCTGCACCAGGCCGCCACCCTCCTCGACACCGTGGAATGGCGACTCGACTCCGCCGCCCAGCACTCCGGCCGCATCGCCTGGCACCCCGCACCCGCTCGCCGGGAGCCCTCACCCGCGATGGACCGGCTCGCCGCCAGGCTCGGTGCACCGCCCGATCCATTCCGCACCGACCCGTTCGCGCGCACCCCTCACGGTCCACACGGCAGCAAGGGGCCGTCACTGTGAACGAGGGCGCGACTTGGGCCGAGCAGCGCACCTGTCGGGCATGGACACCACAGACAGCACCCCCGCAAGTGATGACGCTGGCATTGTGCGCACGACCGCCGAGGCCGGCTCGCTCACGCTGACGGTCTGGCTCGACGAGCCGCTGGGCGAGCACCAGCGCTACGCCTACCGCGTCCACGACACCGCGACCGGGCACAACGTCGAGGGCCGTGATCTGTTCACCGGCGCCGGCGCCCCGGTCGAACCGGGCCGCGCGATCCGCGAGCTCGCCGGGTTCCTCTCGGCTTCGGGCGAGGCCCGCCAGTTCGCGATCGACAACCCCGGCCTCACGCCGGAGAATGCCGGACTGTTCCCCGAAGACGTCGCCGAGGCCGCGCGAGCGAACCTTGACGCGCTCACCCTCCTGGCCGAGCACGGACCCCAACCTGACCAGTCCGAGCCACCGCAGGAAGGCCGACTGGCGCGGCGGTGGGTCAGTGTCGTGTTCCTCCAAGGCGCCGAGGCCGACGAGGTTTTGGACCTGCTCGACCGCGACGGCCCGGACGCGGCAATCGAGCACCTGGCCGGCTACGACTACGGCGAGGACACCGCGCAGGCCGCGCTCGAGAACGGGTACGTCTACGACACCCCGCCGACCGGGATGCTCGACCGCACCGCGAGCAGCGACGTCTACACGCTGGTCTACAGCCCCTTCCTGGGCCACCTGAACCTGCTGCGCGAGTACGACGCCGTGCCCGATCCCGCGCTGCTCGGCATCGACAACACCCCGGCCCCGGAACCCGAGGCTCGACCAGACGCGACAGCGCAGACCCGGCGGGAGAAGGCGCCCGACTGGTTCGCCGGCCCGACCCGGACACCGCGGGCCGGCCGGGGGCTTTCGCTGTGACCGGCAGCGAGGACGGGCGGCTGCACACGGCGGTGCTGGTCGGCCCGGAAGGTGAGCGGCGCAAACACCGCAAGGCCCGCCGGCAGGCGGCCGCGAAGGTGGAGGCCGACGCACGTCAGGCCAAGCGCGCCGCGACCAAGGCGAAGTGGGAGGCCGAGCAGGCCGAGCGCAGGGCGACGACCTACCTGCCCGCCACCGGTGAGCCCGGCCCGGCGGCATTGCGGACGCCGGGCCGGTTCCGGCTCCCCAAGCACCAGGACACGTCCGCGACCCTGGCCGGGCAGTATCCCTTCCTGGCCGAAGGCGGACTCGGCAGCTCGGGCGTGTTCGTCGGGCAAGACCTCTACAGCGGTGGCTCGTTCGTCTACGACCCCTGGGTTTTGTATCAGCGCGGGGTCATCACCGCCCCCAACATCGTCCTAGCCGGCATCGTCGGCTCCGGTAAGTCGAGCCTGGCGAAGTCCCTCTACACCAGGTCCCTGCCCTTCGGGCGCAGGGTCTACGTCCCCGGTGACCCGAAGGGTGAGCACACCCCGGTCGCGGAAGCGGTCGGCGGCCGGGCGATCGTGCTCGGCCACGGCCTACGCAACAGATTGAATCCGCTCGATGAAGGACACCGACCTTCCTCGGTCTCGGATGCCGAGTGGGCCACCCAGGTCGCCTCCCGGCGCCGCGATCTGATCGGCGCGCTCGCAGAGACCGTGCTGGACCGGCCGCTGTCGCCGTTGGAGCACACGGCCGTCGACCTCGCCCTGACCGATGCGGTGCGGTCGGCGGAGGTGCCGATCCTGCCGATGGTCGTCGACCGCATCCTGACCCCGGACCCCGCCGACAACCAGGACGGCCGGCTAGCCGAAGACGGCCGTCTCGTTGGCCATGCGCTGCGCCGACTCGTGGCCGGCGACTTGCAAGGCCTGTTCGACGGTCCCTCGACGGTCCGGTTCGACCCGTCGCTGCCAATGGTGAGCCTCGACCTGTCCCGCGTCGCCGAGAACTCCACGCTCATCTCCGTCCTGATGACCTGCTCCAGCGCGTGGATGGAATCGGCCCTGTCCGACCCGGACGGCGGGCAGCGGTTCGTCGTCTACGACGAGGCATGGCGCCTGATGCAGTACCCGGCCCTGCTGCGCCGGATGGACGCGCAATGGCGGATGAGTAGGCACTACGGCATCGCCAACATGCTCATCTTCCACAAGCTCTCCGACCTGGACAACGTGGGCGACCAGGGCTCCGCGATGCGCGCGCTCGCCTCCTCGCTACTGGCGAACGCCGAGACCAGAGTGGTCTACCGGCAAGAGCCCGACCAGCTCGGCACCACCGCCCAAGCTCTCGGGCTCACCGGCACCGAGCAGAAGCTCCTCCCCGGCCTCGGCACCGGGCAAGGACTCTGGCGCATCAAAGACCGCTCCTTCATCGTGCAGCACCAGCTCCACCCCGCCGAGCTCGCGGCCTTCGACACCACCGGTCGCATGACCGAAGAACCCCGTAAGTTCACGATTCCTGAAGTCGGTTGATGCAGGAACTCACGGCATGAGGGCCTGGTTCAGGGTATCTGGGGCCGTGAGTTCCGTGGCTTGTAGGGGGGTGATGGTTGTGTCGATGCGGACGGCAGGATCGGCGGGCTGTGCAAGACCGTGATCGGCGTGGGGCTCAGATACGTCAGCGCCTGCTGTATAGTCATCTCATGCTGACTATTGCTTCGCGGTTGGATGTGATGAACCGGCTGGGCCGGGCGATGGCCGACCCGACCCGGTCGCGGATTCTGATGACACTGCTGGACGGGCCGAGCTATCCGGCGGTGCTGTCGCGGAGTCTGGAACTGACCCGATCGAACGTGTCGAACCATCTGGCGTGTCTGCGGGACTGTGGGATCGTGGTGGCCGAGCCGGAGGGCCGCCAGACGCGTTACGAGATCGCCGACCCGCACCTGGCCGCCGCGCTGGATGCGCTGGTGGAGGTCACGCTGGCTGTGGACGAGAACGCGCCGTGCATCGACCCGGCGTGCTCGGTCGTCGGCTGCTGCGAGCCGGGAGCGATCGCGTGAGCACGATGACTGGCTCCCAGGTCGCGCAGCTCGACGATGACGACGATGACGACCGGCCGTGGTGGCGGAGTCCGAGCGTCCTGATCCCGATCGGCTCCGGTGTCGCGTTCGCCGCGGGGCTGGTGTGCGAGTGGACCGGCGCGGATCTCGCCGCCCTCGTGCTGTTCTGGATCGGCCTGCTGCTGGGCGCGTCCACGTTCGTGCCGGGTGCGCTGCGGAAGCTGTTCACGCGGGGCAAGCTCGGCATCGGGCTGCTGATGACGATCAGCGCGGTGGGCGCGGTGATTCTCGGCTATGTCGAGGAGGCCGCGGCGCTGGCGTTCCTGTACTCCATCGCGGAGGCGCTGGAGGACAAGGCGATGGACCGCGCCCGCGCGGGCCTGCGGGCGCTGCTGAAGCTGGTGCCCGAGACGGCGCTGGTCAAGCGAGGTGACGCCACGGCCGAGGTCGAGGCGAAGGAGCTGCGCGTCGGCGACCTGCTGGTGATTCGACCTGGCGAGCGGATCGCCACCGACGGGATCGTGCGGGTCGGGCGCAGCAGCCTGGACACGTCCGCGATCACCGGCGAGTCGATCCCGGTCGAGGTCGAGCCCGGCGACGCGGTATCGGCCGGGTCGATCAACACCTCCGGCGTGCTCGAGGTCGAGGCCACCGCGGACGGCACCGACAACTCCCTGACCACGATCGTGGAGCTGGTGGAGCAGGCCCAGGCCGAGAAGGGCGACCGCGCCCGCCTGGCCGACCGGATCGCTCGCCCCCTCGTGCCGGGCGTGATGATCCTCGCCGTGCTCGTGGCCCTGCTCGGGTCGCTGCTGACCGGCGATGTCGAACTGTGGATCACCCGCGCGCTGGTTGTGCTGGTCGCGGCGTCGCCGTGTGCGCTGGCGATCGCCGTTCCCGTGACCGTGGTCTCCGCGATCGGGGCGGCTTCCAAGTTCGGCGTCGTGGTGAAGTCCGGCGCCGCGTTCGAGCGGTTCGGCGGCATCCGGCACTTGGCCGTCGACAAGACCGGGACGCTGACCCGCAACGAGCCCACTGTGAGCCGCGTCGTCACCACCGACGTGGCCGAGGACGAGGTGCTCGCATGGGCGGCGAGCCTGGAGGCGCACAGCACGCACCCGCTGGCCGCCGCGATCACCAACGCCGTCCGGCAACCTCCGACCGCGCAGGAGGTCACGGAGACGGCAGGGCACGGCATCACCGGGACGCTGGGCGGTGCCCGGCTCGCCGTGGGAAGCCCCCGCTGGCTCGACGCCGGAACGCTGGCCGGCGAGGTCGAGGCGATGGAATCTGAGGGAATGACCGTCGTCATTGTCCACCGCGAGGGCGTGCCGGTGGGCGCCGTCGGGGTCCGGGACGAGTTGCGCCCCGAAGTCCCGGAGGTGATCGCGACGCTCCTCAAGCGAGGAGTGGGAGTGACGATGCTCACCGGCGACAACGCCCGCACCGCCGCCGCCCTGGCCGCACAAGCCGGCATCACCGATGTCCGCGCCGAGCTGCGCCCCGAGGACAAGGCCACCGCCGTCGCCGCGCTGTCGAAGTCCCAGCCCACCGCCATGATCGGCGATGGCATCAACGACGCCCCCGCGCTGGCCGCCGCCGACCTGGGAATCGCGATGGGAGCCAAGGGAGCCGACGCGGCGATCGAATCCGCCGACGTCGCGTTCACCGGCCACGACCTGCGCCTCATCCCGCAGGCCCTCGCCCACGCACGCCGCGGCCGCAGCATCATCAACCAGAACGTGGTGCTCTCCATCCTCATCATCGCCGCCTTGCTGCCACTGGCGATCCTCGGAGTGCTTGGCCTGGCCGCCGTCGTCCTCGTCCACGAGATCGCCGAAGTCGTGGTCATCCTCAACGGTCTGCGGGCAGCCCGACGGCGGAAGGCATGAGTCGCCCTTTCGACCGCGGGATCGCCCCAGCGGCAACGAGTGCGACGGACACGGAGGCGACGATTCCCCGCCGCGCCGCGCCGCGACGGGCCGCGTCCGGCCGCGCTGGTTCCTGCTCGCCTGCGCCCGCCGCGCCGGTCGATCAGGGCACCAAGACCATCGCGCAACTCAGCGAGCACGAGCGCTTCTCGCCGGTGGGCAACGTGCTCGGCCTGCAACTCGCGTTCAACCCCGGCACCGTCATGTCCCTCGGCACCAACGCGACCTGGATGCTCGTCGGGGGCGGCGCGATCGGGAACCTTCTCGACCGGCTCCTCGCCAGCTCGCCGCGCTCAACGTCGGCTCCTAGACCAGCACCCTCGCGCGCTGGCTCTCCCACGCTTGCGCGGCGACCTGCACCGCGTCCCACGGTGAGCCCAGCGGCGGCGTGTAGGAGAGGTCAAGGTCGGCGAACTGCTCGATAGTCAGCCCGGCGTAGAGGGCGGTGGCGAAGGTGTCGACGCGCTTGGCGACCTCGGTGCCGCGCCTGCCGACGAGTTGCGCGCCGAGCAGTCTCCCGTCGCCGGTGTCGCCGGTGATGCGGAAGTGGATCGGGTGCGCGCCGGGGTAGTAGCGCTTGTGGTCGTCCGCCGCAGAGCTCACCGTCGCGGGCGCGTACCCGGCGGCGATCGCCTCGTGGTCACGCAGGCCGGTGCGGGCAGCGATGAGGTCGAAGACCTTCACGACCTGGGTGCCGACCGAGCCGGCGAAGGCCCGGTCACCGCCGAGGGCGTTCTCCCCGGCGATGCGGCCCTGCTTGTGGCTCGTCGTGCCCAGCGGCAAGTAGGTCACCCCGAGCAGGCGGTGATGGGTGATGATGCCGTCCCCGGCGGCCCAGACGTGCGGGAGGCCGGTGCGCATGTGCTCGTCGACCACGACCCCGCGGCCCGCGCCGAGGCTCGCGCCGGCCTGCTCGAGCAGCTCGGTGTTCGGCCGCACCCCGACGACGACCAGCACGAGGTCCGCGGTCTGCGTGAACGGCTGCCCGTCGCGGGTGCCCGTGACGGTGAGCCCGGCTGGGGTCTTCTCGATCCCGGTCACGGTCGAGCCGGTGACCACCTCGACGCCGTGGGTCGTGAGTTCCTCGTGGACGAAGGCGCCGAGCTCGGGGTCGAGGGTGGAGAGCACTTCGGGGCCGCGCTGGAGCTGGACGACGGTCATGCCGCGGGCGATGAACGCCTCGGCCATCTCCAGGCCGACGTAGCCGGCGCCGACGATGATCGCCGACTGCGGCTGCCGGGCGGTGAGGTCGTGATCGAGGGCGAAGGTGTCGCCCATCGAGTGGATGACATGCACCCCGTCCGCCGGGGTCAGCGCCTCCAGGCCGGTGATGCCGGCGTGGGACGGGAGGGCGCCGGTGCCGACGATCAGCTCGTCGTAGGCCAGCTCCTCGAACGCGCCGTCCGGGGTGCGGACGGTGAGCCGGCGACCTGCGACGTCGATGCCCGTGGCGAAGGTGTTCAGCCGCAAGCTCATGCCGGTGGCTTCCAGGTCGGCGCTGGTGCGGTGCGCGAGCGACTGCCAGGGCTGCACTTCGCCGGTGAAGTAGTAGGGGATGCCGCAGATGGAGAAGTTCGGGTACTCGTCTGCGACCACGACGGTCACGTCGGTGTCAGGGTCGAGCTCGCGGGCGCGCAGGGCGGCGGAGATGCCGGCGTCGGAGCCGCCGATGGCGATCAGGTGGGTCATGGCTGGGCCTTTCGATTCGGGAAGAGCAGGAGCACGAGGCCAACGCCGGCGGCGGCGCCGACGAGCTGGGCGGCGAGGAACCACAGTGCGGAGGTCGGGGCGATGCCGGCGAAGGTGTCGGTGAAGATCCGGCCGATGGTCACGGCGGGGTTGGCGAAGGAGGTCGAGGAGGTGAACCAGTACGCGGCGCCGATGTAGGCGCCGACCGCGGGGGCGACCACGGCGCTGCGGCCGGTGCGGGCCAAGGCGAAGATCAGCAGCACCAACCCGGCGGTGGCGACGACTTCGCCGAGCAGGTGGCCCGCCGAGAGGCGATCGGTCGTGGACACCGCCGTCGGCGCCTGGAACATGAGGTTCGCGAGGATCGCGCCGCCGATGCCGCCGGTGACCTGCGCGACGAGGTAGACCACGATCTCGGAGGGAGCGTGGCGGGTGCCGAGGAAGCGGTCGGCGAGGGTGACGACGGGGTTGAGGTGCGCGCCGCTGACGGGTTGGAAGATCAGGATGAGCACCGTCAGCCCGAGCGCCGTCGCCAGCGAGTTCTCCAGCAGCTGCAGCCCGACGTCGTCTGGCGAGAGACGCTGGGCGGCGATGCCGGAGCCGACCACGACGGTCACCAGCAGGCCGGCGCCGAGGAACTCGGCGACCGCGCGCCGCCACAACGGGGCGGGGGCGGATGTCGTGCTCTTTTCGTGGGTCACCTTGACGACGATACATTGCTCAGTCACTATTGAGGTAATGAACATTGAGCGAACTGACCTGGCGGGGCGGGTGGCGCGATATGCGGCGCTGGCCGATCCGGTGCGGCTGCGGATCATGGACCTGCTCACCCTCGGCGATGCCGCCCCGGTCGAGCTGCAAGCCGAGCTCGGCGTCTCCTCCAGCCTGCTCGCGCACCACCTGAACCAGCTCGAGCACGCCGGGCTGTTGCTGCGGACGCGGTCGGAGGCCGACCGGCGCCGCACCTACCTCCACCTCGCCCCCGGCGCCTTCACGGGGCTGACCCCGTCGCCGGCCCTCGGCGTGCGGCGGGTGGTGTTCGTCTGCACCGGCAACTCCGCACGCTCGCAGCTCGCCGCCGCGCTCTGGCACGACGCCAGCGACATCCCGGTCGCCTCCGCCGGCACGCACCCGGCAGACGCCATCGAGCCGGGCGCGATCGCCGCCGCCGACCGGCACGGCCTCACTCTCCGTGCCGCCCGACCGCGGACGCTGGCCGAGGTGCTGGACGTCGACGACTTCGTGGTCACGGTCTGCGACACCGCCCACGAGGAACTCGCCGGCGAGGGCCGGGTGCATTGGTCGGTGCCCGACCCGGTGCGCGACGGATCGGATGCCGCATTCGATGCCGCCTTCGAGGACATCGCCGCCCGTATCCAGAGCCTTGCCCCGAGGCTGACCACGACGAAGGGATGACGACGATGTCACCGCACCAGGAACCGCACGCCACGATCACGATCGACCAGGAGGCAGCCCTCGCCTCCGGCGCGGAGCGGCTGACCCGGGAGTTCGACGGCACATTCGGGCGGGAGACGATCGACCGTTTCCTGCACGCCTCCTACACCGACCTCGCCCAGCGTGCGACCGTGCCGAACTACCTGCCGCTGCTGACCGAGAAGTTCGCCAGGCAACGCCTGCGCGCCCTCGCCAAAGTCGACGGGCTCCACGTCGACGGAAAGCCGACGGTGCTGTTCCTGTGCGTGCACAACGCCGGCCGCTCGCAGATGGCCCTCGGCTTCTTCCAGCACCACGCCGGCGAGCACGCCGTCGGCTGGTCCGGCGGCTCCGAACCCGGCCACGAGGTCAGCCCGGTCGCCGTCGAGGTGATGGCCGAGCGCGGCATCGACATCGCCGGCGAGTACCCCAAGCCCTGGACCGACGAGGTCGTGCGCGCCGCAGACGTGGTGATCACGATGGGCTGCGGCGACGCCTGCCCGGTGTTCCCCGGCAAACGCTACGAGGAATGGACCCTGCCCGACCCCGCCGGATGGACCCCGGAGGGCGTCCGGCCGGTGCGCGACGAGATCGAGGCTCGCGTCCTGAACCTGCTCGCCGAGCTCGGCGTCCCCGCGAGAACCTAGACCGCAGTACCCGCGGGGGCACGTCCGAGCTGGATCACCTGCGGCGCTGCGGGTGCGCAGCAGGCGCCGCCCTTGGCTCCGGTCGGGTCGTCGAACAGTCCCGCGCCGCCGCACACGCCCGTGCCCGGCAGCACCAGCTCGCTCCGGGCCGCAGCCTCGTGGTCACCGGCGAGCTCGGCGACGACGCTGCGAACCTGCTCGTACCCAGTGAGGGCGAGGAAGGTCGGGGCGCGGCCGTAGGACTTGGCCCCCACGATGAAGAGGCCCGGCTCGGGCTGGGCCAGGTCCACAGCGCCGGTGGCGCGCACCGAACCACAAGAGTGGATGTTCGGGTCGATGTCCGCCGCGATCCGCACCGGCGCCTGCAACCGGGCATCCAGCTCCAGCCGCACCTCGGACAGGATCGACAGATCCGGCCGGAACCCGGTCAGCACCACCACCCGATCCGCGGGCTCGAGCACGCGCCCGTCCTCGGCAACCAGCACCGCACCCTGATCGGCGGTGTCGATCCGCTCGATACGGAACCCGGTCACCAGGCTCACGAGGCCCTGGTCGACCGCGGTGCGAGCGCGCTGGCCGAGTGCGCCACGCTCGGGAAGCTCGTCCGCCTCCCCGCCGCCGAACGTGTCGCCGACCGTCCCGCGGCGCAGCACCCAGGTGATCCGAGGGTCCGGGTGCTGGCGGGCGATGCGGGCCAGCTCGGTGATCGCCGTCGCCGCGGAGTGCCCATTGCCGACCACCACCGTGTGCCGCCCCGCATACGGCTCGGCGTCGGCGAACGACGGAATCCGATACGTGAGGAATCCGGCCGCGGCGGTCTCGCCGAGCGCAGGCAGCCCGTCGGCACCGGCAGGATTCGGGCTCGTCCAGGTGCCCGAGGCGTCGATCACCGCCTGCGCCTCGATCCGCGACTGCGAGCCGTCGGCCTCCTCGACGTGAATCACGAACGGCTGCTCGGCGCGCCCGGCATCCACCAGCAGGTCACGTCCCTTGCGACCGACGCCGGTGACCCTTGCGCCGTAGCGGACGCGATCCCCAAGAACCTGCGCGAGGGGCGCGAGGTATCCGGTGATCCAGGCGCCGCCGGTCGGATACCCCCGCTCGGGTCGCTGCCACCCGGAAGGCTCGAGCAGCCGAGCCGCGGCGGAGTCGACGAGCTCGGGCCACTCCGAGAACAGCCGCACATGCCCCCACTCCGCCACCGCCGCCGCGGGACCCGCGCCCCTCTCCAGCACCAGCGGTTCCAGGCCGCGCTCCCGCAGATGCGCTGCGGCGGCCAGCCCCTGCGGTCCCGCGCCGATCACCACGACAGGAAGATCCACCACCCACTCCTCACATCGACTAACATCAATACATCGAGAATCCTCGATACATCGACAGATGTCAATACGACTGGGAGGATGAGCACCGTGACCATCGCGCTCCCGCTCCTCACCGAAGACGGCACCGCGTGCTGCGGCACTGTGGCCGGTGGCGCGCTCGAATCGGAGCAGGCCGAACGGATCGCCCGCGTGTTCAAGGCTCTCGGCGACCCCACCCGGGTCAAGCTCCTGTCCCTGATCGGCGGCAGCGACACCGGGGAGATGTGCATCTGCGACCTCACCGACCCCGTCGGCCTTGCCCAGCCCACCGTCTCGCACCACATGAAGCAGCTCGTCGAAGCCGGCCTTGCCACCCGCGAGCAGCGCGGCAAGTGGGCCTACTTCCGCGTCGTCGACGGCGCCCTCCAGAACGCAGCCCGCACCCTCCTGCCCGAATGATCCGCGTCGGCATCCGTCCGATGACGCCCGCGGACTGGCCTGCCGTCGAGCACATCTACCGTGAAGGCATCGCCACCGGGCACGCCACGTTCGAGGCAGAGCCACCCGACTGGGATGGCTTCGACAGCGGCAAGCTCCCCGATCTGCGCCTCGTCGCCACAGACACCGACGGCCTCGTCGTGGGGTGGGCGGCCGCCAGCCCCGTGTCATCGCGGCCGGTGTACCGCGGCGTGGTCGAGCACTCGATCTACATCGCCGATGCCGCCCGTGAGCAAGGCGCCGGAGCCGCCCTCCTGGAAGCGTTCATCGCTGCCGCGGACACGGCCGGCATCTGGACCATCCAGTCGTCGATCTTCCCCGAGAACACCGCGAGTCTGCGCCTGCACGACCGCCACGGGTTCCGCACGGTGGGCACCCGCGAACGTATCGCGCTTATGGGTTACGGCCCGTTGGCTGGCACTTGGCGCGACACTGTGCTGATCGAGCGCCGTCGATCAGGCGACTGAGGTCAGTCCGGCCGGTGGCCGCTGAGGTCGGGGTCGAGGACGCCGAGGTAGCGGGCGACCGACTCGATGCCGATCCCGAACAGGTCGCTGATGCGGCGGACGTCGCCGCCGCTGGCCTGGACTTCGTGCAGGACGCGGTCGGTGCGCAGCGTCTGCGCGGAGATGCCGGCCTTGAGCCAGGGGAACTGCCGGCTCGGGGCGCTGAGCCGTGGCGCGGTCTGCATCGTGACGAACAGGTGCGGGTTCATCGTGCGCGGCCATCTCGTTGCTCGGTGGTCGAGCCAGGTCCGCAGCCGGGCTCGCACCGGCTCGGCCAGCGGGATCACGCGCCCGTCAGGCAGGGTGAGCCGGCCGTCGATGATGTCGGTGAGCTGCAGCGCACGAATCTGGAGGTTGGTCAGGCCGTGGAAGGCGACGATCGAGGTGGCGAGGGCGACCGCTGGATCTGAGTGGTTCAGGGCGGCGAGGATCGTCTCGGTGTCGGCCGGCAGCGGTGTGCTGCGGCGCGGCTCGGTCAGGGGCATGCCGGTCGTCGGGTCGGCGAAGATCGCATTGCGTCCCTTGAGGATGCCGAACAGGGCACGGAATCCGCGCTCGGCCCAGTGCCGCTTACCTGCGTCGGCGGGCAGGGAGTCGAGCAGCAGCTCGGGGCTGATCTCGGCGAGCGACTCGATGCCGTCTTCGGCCCAGGCGGTGACGATCGGGGCGATGCCGAGGATCTGAATCTTCACCGTGGCCGGGTCGCGGGGCTTCCGCCGCGGTGGGATAGGACTGCCGTGGATCATGATGTCGAACCAGAGCTCGAGCTGGGTCCGCATCGCCGGCGGGAGGCCGGCGAACTTGCCGTCGAAGTAGCGGTCGATGTGCGGGGTGCGGTCGTCGATGAGCAGGCCGGCGGCGTCGAGGACATCGAGGGTGGAGACGATGTTGCCCTCGGCGTCATAGCGGCGCAGCCGGATCACTTCGGTGGCGCGGACCATCGTCGTGCCGTCGGGGGCGAGGATCTGGAGCATCTTCAAGGAGCGACGGACCTGATTGGTCTGCCGGTTCGACCAGCCGAACTGCCGGGCGTGCTCGAACACGATCCCGTCGGTGCGGTAGCTCCAGTCCCGGGCCTGCGCGGTCGCCCGCTGCCGGAGCACCTCGGGGTCCGGTGCGAGCTCGAACAGCGCCGGCTGCTCCCAGACGCTCGCTTCGGCATCGAGCACGATCCGCGACGCCCGCGTGGACTGCGCGGGCAGGGGCAGCTTGCGGCGGGCGGGCATGTTGGCGAAGAACAGCTGGAGCCCGTGCCGGGTGCCTTCGTCGAGGTCGATGTCGCGGCCGGGCTGCTGGATACGCCGCGCGGATTCGATGCAGAGCCGGCAGGCACCACGTTCGCCGATCGGGAGGCGACGATGGCAGAAGCGGCAGTCGCCGACCGGGTTGTGACTCGCCCACCAGGCGCAATGCCGGCACCGCCACTGGTGCCCCCGATAGACGCCCCAGGCGTAGCAGTCCTTGCACTGACCGATGTAGTGCGGGCTGCCGGGGTGGCACCGCTCGCACAGGCCCTGACTGAAGTAGTCCGGCGAGCCGCACCGCTCGCACGACGGAGCGGGGAACGGGCCGCCGGGGAGGCAGCCGTAGCAGTAGTCGACGCTCGGCCAGTGCCAGGCCGCGCGGTTCACGCCGCAGGTGAAACAGAACTTCGGCGGCCGGAACCGGGAGGTCACTCCCGGTTTGGTGCTCACAGCGGCGGCTCGGGCCGCTTGCCGTTGTAGCGGGGCTTGACGATCGACGGCGAGCCGTTCGCCGCCTGCTCCTCGACGGTCTTCGCCGGTCGACGCGCTGCCGCGCCGTCGAGGTCCGCGGTCAACAGGTCGCCGGGCGTGCAGTCCAGCACGAGGCAGATCACGTCGAGGTCGTCCAGCCGCAGCGTGGTCGGGGTGCCGGTCCACAGGCCCGACATCTTCCCGACGCTCATCTCCAGGCCGGCGTCCGCGAGCAGCCGCCGCAGCTCCGAAGACTTCCAGATGCCGCGCTCGGCGGCGGCCATGCGCAGGTTCCATTTCATGGGTTCACACTCTCCCTCCGAATCGGGTCTCCAGCCGCCGGTTCGCGGTCAGCCACGCCTGCTCGACGTGGTCGCTGGAGACGTGGATGTAGCGGGTCGTGGTGGATAGCCACTCATGCCCGAGGATCTCCTGGATCGCTTTCAGATCCATACCCGCGCCGTACAGCGACGAGGCGCAGTAGTGCCGCAGGACGTGCGGGGTCATCCGGCCGACCCAGGCCGGCAGGAACACGACGGTCTGCGCTTTGAGTCCTTGGCGCAGCACGTCGTCGCTCGCCCGTGAGCAGCGTCCAAGGTCCTGGTCGAACCGCTCCGAGGGAATCATCGGCGCGTCGGGGTTGTCCCAGTCCGGGCCGAACAGGTGCCGCACCTCCGCGAGCCACCAGTCGATCAGCCGATCGGCGCCGTTGATCGCCGGCACCAGCCGCGGCTTCACGCCGCGGCCGCGCGAGCCCTTCCCGAAGCGGACGTGGAGCTTGCCGAACTCGCCCAGATCAGGCCGCCAGTCGCGGATGTCGAGTTTGGCACTCTCGTTGATCCGCAGCCCCAAGCGCCGCCAGAGCGATGCGGCGAAGTAGTCCCGCGCCGCCGGAAGGAACTTCCGCGCGCTCGACAGCGAGCTGCGCCATCCCGCGAACAGATGGTCGACCTCGGCGTCCGACGGCGGCACGCGGATCTTGCCGAGCGAGTTGTTCGACTGCCGGTTGTACTCGTCGATGGGCTGCTCGAGGACGAACCCGGTCAGCGCATGCACGTCGGCCCGGTAACGGGCGATCGCGAAGTCGTAGAACTGAGCGAGCGTCTTCGCCTTGCCAGCCCGCGTGCTCACAGCCAGACCCGCCCGACGCAGACCCGCGAGGAAGCGATCGGCGTCGTCCGGCGCCGCGGCCCAGAGCGGGGCGGCGAGGCTCTGCCGGAACTCGAACACCGCGGCCCGCGAGGACTGGATGTGCCCGTCGGTCAGGCCGGCCGCTGCCATCGCCAGAGCGAACTGGTCGACGAGCTCCTGCTCGAAGTCGGCCACATCCTGCTCGTCGCGGAAGCCACGGGCGCTGCCGATGCTTCGCACCACAGCGAGCTTCATGAGCCCGTCAGTTCATCAGCACCGCACATACGTCAACAATACACAGATTCTTTCAGAAATCATGAAATCTCTACAAGAATCGGGTATCGGTGGCGATCCCTGCGTACCTCGCTCCTATGAGAGATCGAGGGAGCAGATGGCCGAACGAACTCACGGCAGTTGGGACAGAAGGTAACGGGTTCCGTGGAATTCGTTCGGAAATCTCGGGAACCTGAGTCTTCGCAGAAGGATTCCTAGTCGCTAAGACTGCGGGTTCACCGGCCGCATGGTCCGACGACCTTCCAGGGCGGTGACGTCTACTCCGAAGGTTGGCCGGAGGGGGCGCACGTCGATCGCGTCCATGCCGGCCGCGTCGGCAGCCTGCAGTCCCTCGTCGCCGTCCTCGAAGACGAGCACACGAGCCGGGTCGACGTCCAGCCGCTGCGCAGCAGCAAGGAAGATGTCCGGCGCCGGCTTTCCTCGGGCGACGTCGTTACGGGTCACAATCACGTCGAACAACCCCCGCATACCGAGGGCATCGACGGTCGCGCCAACGGTGTCGGCTCCGCCGCCGGTTGCGAGCGCGGTCCTCACGTTTCTGTGAGCATCGTTCAGCACCTTGTTGATTGGAGTGATCGTCTCCACAAAGGTGGAGTAGTCGGAGGTATTCAGCGTCGCGATCGGTAGCGGCCTGCTCGACATCGACAGGGCGACTCTGGCATTCGCCGGCGGCGGTGACCATATCGCGCGAGGACATGCCGGTGCGGGTCGCGTACCACTCGGGCGCGAGGTCGAGGCCCTGTCGGACCAGGGCGTTGCGCATGGCGATGAAATTCGCGGCGTGGCTATCTACGAGCGTGCCATCCCAATCGAACAGCAACGCTTCATAACCCTCCCAAATCAGGTCGGCGGTGGTGGCGGCGATGGTGAGGGTAGGCACGGTCAGATCTTTCGCATCGGAGCGAGCAGGAGTCGATGACGAGGCAGTTGGCAATCAGCATGGTCAGTCGGCTCAGTGGCGCAATCAAGCGTGGTGAGGTTTGCAAGCGTACTTGTCAAGCTTGAAGGTCGCGCGGATAAGTGAACGCGAGACGTCCCAAACGGTCGCTTCCGGCGGTGAATGACGTCGTTTTGCGACGTCTCGACGATCGGGCTGCTCGCCTATCCGCGCGACCCCTGAGCTCCGCGCAGCACGGGCGGCGGGCCGCTGAGCCGGTCACTGACACCGGTACCCGCCCGCAATCCGTCCCAGGCCAGGTCGAGATAGCGCCGCCACAGTTCCGGCGAGGCGGCATGGAGTGGTTGCGCGGTCTGGGCGATGCCGCGCAGCAATAGCACCAGGTCGTCGGAGGTGACGTCGGCGCGGACGCGACCCTCCGCTTGCGCGGCCTGCAGCAGCACCCCTGCCACGTCCAGCATTCGGGCGGTGAGCGCCTGGATTTCCGAGAGGTTCGTCAGGCCGTAGACGGCTTCGCAGATCCCGTAATTGCCTGCCAGCATCTCGGCACCAACGGCAAGAAACTCGTGCAGTGCGGCGGGGGCATCCTCCCTGCCAGCGAGCGCTTCGCCGCGCGCAACGAGCTGTCCGATTCGATCCTCGACGACGGCGACCACGAGCGCCTCCTTGGTCGGGAAGCGACGGAAGACCGTGGCTTTCCCCAGGCCGGCGGCATCCGCGATCGCGGCGACGGAGACATCGGCGCCCTTGCGCGCCAGCGCCTTCTCAGTGGCGTCGAGCAGCGCGCGCCGATTCCTCGCGGCATCCGCGCGGAGCCGCTGCGGCGCGATGTCGGACATGACACCAGCCTATCCGATACCGAGCGGTCCGGTTAGGTGATAGCGTGAAAGTGAAACCATGCGGTCCGCTTGTCGGGGGGGGGGGGGCATCAATGCGAGGAGACGACCATGTCCAGCTCAGAGCCCGCAGACGCGCCGGTTCCCGCAGCCACGGCGGCTTGGGCGGCGCTGGCGATCGTGGCCGCGGTGCAGTTCATGATCGTGCTGGACGCCACGGTGGTGAACGTCGCGGCCCCCTCCATCCAGCACTCCCTCGGCTTCACCGCATCGAGCTTGCAATGGATCATCACCGTGTACACCCTGCTCACAAGCGGCTTCCAGCTACTCGGCGGACGGGCCAGTGATCTCGTCGGCCGGCGGCTGGTGTTCCTGCTCGGCACGGCCGTGTTCACCGCCGCCTCGCTGTTCAACGGCCTCGCCCCGAGCGCGACCGCGCTCATCGTCGGCCGTGGCGCCCAAGGCCTGGGCGCAGCATTCGCCTCGGCGGCCGGGCTTGCCGTGCTGCTCGCCGCCTTCCCGAACGCCCGCGACCGCAGTCGGGCCCTGGCGGTGTGGACGAGCATCGCCATTGCAGGCGGCGCCGCCGGCGTCCTCGTCGGCGGCGTGCTGACCCAGTGGCTGTCCTGGCCCTGGGTGTTCTACATCAACGTCCCCGTCGGCGCGCTCGCCATCCTCGCCAGCCTCCGATGGCTCCCGGAATCCCGCGACACCGGTACGCGCCGCCGCTTCGACCTGCTCGGCGCGCTCACCGTCACCGCCGGCACCCTGCTCCTCGTCTACGCCATCACCGAGGCACCCTCCCGCGGCTGGGCGTCGCCGGAGGTCCTCGGCACCGGCATAGGCGGACTCGTTCTTCTCATGCTGTTCGTGCTGATCGAGCGGCGCACCCCCGACCCGCTCGTGCGCCTCGACGTGTTCCGAATCCGAACGCTGTCGGTGGGCAACGGCGCCCTCATGCTCGTCGGAGGCGCCACCTTCGCCCTCTTCCTGTTCACCTCCCTCTACGTCCAGGACATCCTCGGCTACGCCCCCTTGGTGGCCGGCCTCGCGTTCCTGCCCGTCTTCGCCGCCAGCGTCCTTGGCGCCGTCTTCGCCCAACAGCTCATACGTCGGATCGGGACACGCGCCGTATCCGTGGCCGGCCTGCTCATCGCCGCGATCGGCCTCGGCTGGCTACTGCGCCTGCCGGTCGACGGGTCCTACCTGGCCGACCTACTCGCACCGCTCGTCATAGGCTCCATCGGCCTCGGCCTCGCCTCCGTCCCGCTCACCCTCCTGGCCACCTCGGGATTGCCCCCCAGAGCTCTCCGGCATGGCATCGGGCATCAACAACATGAGCCAGAACCTCGGCCGCTCCCTCGGCCTCGCCGTCCTCACCACCATCGAGGTCAGCGCGGCTGGCCACGCCGCAGGCAACGCACTCGACGCCCAGCTCGCCGGCTACCACGCCGGATTCCTCAGTGCGGCGATCCTCCTCGCCGCCGGGGCCGCCCTCGTGCTCATCTTCCTGCGGCGCACCGACACCGCCCGCATTGACCTACAAGCCCGCAGCAAGGCCCCGGCGGGTCTCACCGACCAGTCGGCGCAGTGAGGTCTGTCTGACCTGTCCCTGGTTTTTCGGGTCTGTCCGATTTCTTGTGTGCGGGGCTCGGCTCAGTTGAGTGCTAAGCGGCGGAGCTTGACCCCTCACACACAAAGGTCCCGACAGACCCCAACGTGGCCGCCGACCACGGCGAGCCGTTCGACATGCTGGTCGACCCGGCGCTGCACACCGACGCAGCCGACCTGCACCGCGATCTGCTCGACGTTGCCGCGCTGCTCGACCCAAAGCTCCGCGACCTCCTAGGCCGGCGTTTTAGACAGGGGCTACTTACGCCGTTGAGTTGATGTGCCCCGAGGCGGACGGTGGTGTTGCGGCTCGGCGCAGGCGGCACTCGGCGTTATGCATGCGTGCCGTGTTCATGATCGGCGTGTGCGGCTTCCTCGAATTGGAAAGTGGAGTGCTCGACATCAAAGTGGTCCCCAAGGCATGCCTGCATCTGATCGAGGAGAGCGGGCATGTGGCCATCATGAAAACAAGCATCGTCCAGAACAATGTGTGCTGAAACGGCTGTCAGCCCAGAAGTGACGGTCCATGCGTGAAGGTCGTGGACATCACGGACGTACTTGACTTCGTTGAGATGGGTGCGCAGTTCGCTGAGGTCGATCTCTTTGGGCGCCGCTTCGAGGAGGACGCGACCTGAATCGCGCAGCAGGCCCCAGGCTGCGTGAACCATGAGCGCCACCACGACTAGGGAGGCGATTGCGTCCGCCTGGGTCCATCCGGTGGTGATGATGATGATGGCGGAGATGGCAGTGCCGATGAACCCGTATAGGTCAGTGAGGATGTGTTGATACGCGCCCTCGACGTTGAGGCTGGAGCGGTTGGCCTTTGCCAGGAGCCACGTCGCAGCCAGGTTGACGACAATGCCCACGAGAGCTACGACCAATACGGTGCCGCCGTTGACAGCGGGGTGATCGTCGACGAGGCGGCGGACTGCTTCGAAGCAGACCAGAGCGGCGATGACCAGCATGGTGACGCCGTTGCCGAGCGCGGAGAGGATTTCGGCTCGCTTCCAGCCGAAGGTCCAGGCTCCCGCGGCAGGGCGCGCGGCAAGCCGCATGGCCCAGAGCGCTACAGCGATGGCGCCGGCGTCGGACAGCATGTGCCCGGCGTCAGAGAGCAAGGCCAACGACCCAGATAGAAGTGCTGTGACGACTTCGCCGACCATGTAGGCCAGCAGGAGGCCAAGCGCCGCCCACAAGTATCGCCGATCGGCGTTTGACGAAATGCCGTGATCGTGCCCGGCGTGGCTCTCCCGCGAGAAGCGGTCGGGCGGGTCGACAGGATACTTGTGCCCGTCATGCTCGTTCATGGTCGCGGTCAGGCTCGTGGGTGGTCTTTGAGTTCGCCTGCGGCGTGCTCTAGACGATGGGTGGGGCACAACGATACTTGGTCGCCGGTGGCGGCCAAGAGCTTTTCGGCCGCGGCGAGGACACCTAGCACTTCGGGCTCGTGGCTCAACGAAAACATCGAGGAGCGGCCGACCGGACGGGAACTCACTAATCCGCAGTCAAAGAGGCAGGCGAGGTGCGCCGAGACTGTGGATTGCGCGAGGCCGACGTGCTCAGTCAGGTCTACAACTCGGTGCTCCCCTAACGCCAGGTGGGTGAGGATCGCCAGTCTGGACGGATCACCGAGGCTGCGGAACAGGCACGAGGCGGCTGTTGCAGCCCGAGTATCCAGTCTCGTGCTCTCAGGTGACAGCTGATCCCGAATCATCGCCATATGCCGATGATAGCGCCTATTACCGAATCTTAGCCAGACGCGGGGCACCGAACTGATGGGATCGGGAAGCTCCGGTGGCGGCGTCGCACCTCGCAGGTGTGAGAAACCATGCGAAAGCTGCCCAGCAGGCCAGGAGGCGTGGGAGCGGAGGTGAAAGCCGGGAGCATACCGATCACGCTGTCATGCCGGTTGCCCTGCTGCATGTCGTCATATCGGTCGCCCAAGACGGAACGATGGCGGTCGCAGTCGAGGGGACGCCCCATCTGCCAGAGCCGTTCGCTCCGCCGTGGCAGCGTGAGGACTTCGCCCGCGTCCTCGACCAGCTCACCGAGCAGTATCGCTCGCCGGTGCGGGTCGAGGTCCGCGAAGCAGACGGCACGATGTTCACCGACATCATCACGCCCGGCAAGCGCCGCCGCCCCGACCCCGAACCAGAGCCAGACGCGCAGGCGCCGGCTGCCCCCGCGCTGCTGGGTCTGCATAGGGGCGGGTTCGTGCCGGGCGAGGACGTCGCAGTCGCCGTGGTCATCGCCCACGCGGAGGCCGCCCCGGACAGCACCGCCCGCATCCTGCTGACGCCCGATCAGCTCGCCGGCAGTCCGACCCGCGAGGTGATCCTGCTCGGCCGGGTCTCCGGCACCACCACGGTCGGGCACCCCGCATGACCAGTCCACGACCAACCGGGCCGCTCGGGGACGAGCTGAGCAATCTCGGCATTGGCCTCCTCATCGGCGCCGCCGCACTGGCAGGCATCCTGCGCGGCGCCGGCTCCATCGCCGCCTGGATCACCGGCATCGACCAACCCGCCAGCGGCATCGAGTCCGGGCTGAGCGTCCTGCTACATCCCGGCGACCCCGCCCTGGCACTGTCAGCGCCAGGGCTCAACGCCCTCGCGTACTGGACCACCGCCGCCATGCTCATCGCCGTCGCCGCCGCGCTCTCGGTGTGGGTGTGGCGATTCATCCGCGAGCGCGGCCGAGTGGTGAAGGCCGACCCGTACCGGATCGCCGGGATCGCCACCCGCAGCGAGGTCGCCCAGGCGGCATCGGCGAAGGCGCTGCTGCGCCGGGCAGGACACCTGCGACCCTCGCTCAACAGGCCCAAGCCCGAGGCGGTCGGGTACCGGATCGGCACCTCGCGCGGCAAGGAGGTGTGGGCCAGCGTTGAAGACTCGATCCTGCTCATCGGGCCGCCACGCTCCGGCAAGGGCGCCCACATCGTCATCAACACGATCCTGGACGCGCCCGGCGCGGTCGTGACCACCTCGACCCGGCCCGACAACCTCGCCGCGACCCGGCGGGCACGGGAGAAGGTCGGGCCGGTCGCGGTCTTCGACCCCCAACACCTCGCCGAAGGGGTCCCTGCCGGGCTGCGGTGGTCGCCCATCCGGGGCTGTGAGGACCCGTTGACCGCGATGATCCGCGCCACCGGCCTCGCCGCCGGCACCGGCCTGTCCGCTGGCGGTGTGGAGGGCGGCGGGTTCTGGGAAGGCAAGACCAGGACGGCCCTCCAGGCCCTGCTCCACGCCGCCGCCCTGGACCGCCGCCCGCCGGGCGAGCTGTTCCGCTGGACCCTCGACCCCGCCGCCGCCGCCGACGCGGTGGCGATCCTCACCGCAAGCCCACGCGCGGCAGTCGGATGGGCCGACTCCTTGCAGGCCATGATCGACTCCGACCCGAGAACCCGCGACTCCATCTGGCAAGGCGTCTCCCTCGCCCTCGCCGCCCTCGCGGACCCGCGCGTGCTCGACGCCGTGAACCCGCGCGACGGCGAGGGCTTCGACCCCGAAGCCTTCCTGCGCGCCAAGGGCACCCTCTACCTGCTGGCGACCGGCGCCGGGGCCAACAACTCCGCCGCGCTGGTCGCGGCGTTCGTGGAAGACCTCGTGGAAGCCGCCCGGCGTATTGCCGCCCGCAGCCCCGGCGCCCGCCTCGATCCGCCGCTGCTGCTCGCGTTGGATGAGGTCGGCAACTTGGCGCCGTTGCCGTCGCTGCCGACTCTCATGGCCGAAGGCGGTGGCACCGGGATCACGACCATGCCCGTCTTGCAGTCCCTCGCCCAAGCCAGAGAGAAGTGGTCGGAGAACGCCGCCGGCGCGATCTGGGACGCCTCGATCGTCAAGATCATCCTCGGCGGAGCATCCAACTCCAAGGACCTTCACGACTTGACCACCCTCATCGGGGAACGCGACGAGCTGACCGACTCCACCACCATCGGAGACCAAGGCTCCCGCTCCGCCCAACGCTCCATCCGGCGCGTGCCGATCATGCCGCCCGACACGATCAGGACCCTGCCGTTCGGCACCGCGCTCGTGCTGCTGCGTGCCGCGCCGCCCATCGTGACCCGGATGCGGACCTGGACTGACCGACCCGACGCCGCGGAACTGCGAGCGGATCGCACCGGCATCGAAGCCATGCTGCAACGCCATTCTCAGGAGACCAGGGGCGCACCTGCCTGACAGAACGGCCCTGATCAGGGGCCGGCCGACGTCAGGAGACAAGGCTGATGGCTGTCCGCACCTACCAATCACTCTCGGGATACGTCGCCACGGAGCCCAGAACCGACCCGACGAGCGACGGTACTCCGAGGTTTTACGCACGGGCCGGTCAGCGGCAGGCCCGCAGGGAGCAGGACGGGAGCTTCACGAAGCTGTCGACCCAATACATGCCGATCGTCGCCTACGGCGAGGCCGCCGAGGAAGCCACCGCGTTGCTGAGCAAGGGCGACAACTTCACAGCCGAGGGCCGCATCCGTCCAGTCAAGTACGTCAAGGACGGCAAGACCATCGAAGGCCAGGAGTTCGAGGTGTGGAAGGTCGGTCGCCGCCGCAACGACGCCGACCGATCTGAGCAGGCCGAGCGAGCGGTCGCCGCCGACGCCGCTGCCGAGGCACCACTCCGCTCTCGGGACGTGCCGCCTGAGTTCGCCTCCCCAACCACCTCGCGGCAGGCACCCGCCGCGCTGGCCCTGTGAGGCGATGATGACCGACCACGCCACCTCGCCTGAGCCGCCCGAGGACGAGCTGCCCGGCGACGACCCGGCCGCGGACCTCGGGGAGCCGCTGCTTGCCGAACCGCCGCACCCGATCAACTGGAACCTGCTCACCGCCGACGAAGCCGAAGGCGAGTGGCTAGAGCTCAACAAGTGGGTCGACTGGCTCCGTCACGCCTACGGCCTCCCGGCATCCGTGGTGCCGCCGTTCTGGCACCGGCACTCTGAGCTCGTGTGGGAGCTGTCCGCGCTGCACCTGCACTGGCTGTGCGCCTACGACCCGGAGCAGAACGGAAGCGCCCCGCTGGGCTGGCACCGCGACTTCGCTGACGCCCGCCAGCGGCTCCGCGATTGGGTCGCTGCCTGCGGCACCCGTCTGGACCGCGACCGACCCACTCGGCAGACGAGCTGGCCCGGCGAGGAGGCCGCCGAGCCCGTCGAGGACCGGCTGATCGAGAACCGCGACCAGGACTTCGTGCAGTTCGTCCTCGATGATGTCGCTGCCCGGCGCCAGGCAGAGGACGAGTTCTACGCCGGCCTGAATCCCGAGACCGGAGAGCTGCTGTGACGGATGACCTCTTGGCAGCCGAACGCCCCGAGCTCGACTGCCTCCGCAAGGCGGGCGGCGAGCTCGGGGCGTCGTTCCTCCCGATCACGAAGGATCAGGCTACGGTCGTGCGCGCTACGCTGCTTGGCTCCACTGATAGGTGCCGGGAACTACGAACCGGGGAGCGATCTTGATGCGATCGGCATCGAAGATGCCTCCCATGAGACGGGACTTCTCGATACGGACGTCGAGCAGCATCTTGATGAGCCGCCGCTGTTCGAGCAGGTCGAGCTGATCCCACGCCGCCGTCAGGTCGTCGGCGTTGAGCAGGTCGAGCACCGCGTCGTCCGCAACGGGAGGCACCGCCTCCTTCGCGGCCTGCTCGATTTGCGGCTTCATCCGCTGTTCGACGTTCGACAGCATGGAGAGGCTGATCCTGCCCTCGGCATACTGCTCGGCAGCCTCATCGAGTCGGCGCCGCAGAGCGTCCAGCCGCTCCTCGGCCTCGCGGACTCGCTCGTTCCAACTCTCGTCGGGGCCGGCCAGCACCGCCAGACTCTCCGGGGTGGAGAGCCAGCCCAGCAGCGCGCCCACCACAAAGGCGTCCGTGCGTTCCACGTCGATGCTGATGCGACGGCAGGGCGCCCAGGGGCAGATGTAGTTGTTGCGCGGCTTGCCGTTCTTGCGGGGGATCACGTTGTGGACCCGCACCAGCGGCCGCGAGCAGAAGGCGCACTTGGCGACGTGCGACAGGAGCCATCGGGGCCGGCTGTGGTTGTCCTCCTCGACGTAGCGGGTACGGCGGGCGCGGTCGCCGAGAACGCGATTGACCTTCTCCCACCTATCGACGGGGATGATCGCGGGCCAGTCGGCCTCTCCGATCACCTCGCCCTGGTACTTGCGGAGCCCGGCAATCGTGGGGCTCCTGATGACCTGCGTGAGTGTCGCGTTCATCCAGCCCCGCGAGTGGTCGCTGGTCGGTTTCATCGGCGTCGGCACGCCCTCGCGGTTCAGACGGGTCACGATCCGGTTGACCGGCACGCCGCGGAGGATTTCGTCAACGGCGTTCGTGATGATCGACGCCTTCTCCGGGTCGATTTCCTGCCGGAGCAGTACGCCGGTGCTCTCGTCGTAGACCCGACGGTAGCCGTAGGGGAGTCGACCGTGAGGCCGGCCCTTCTGCGCGTTGAGCCGCACCGTCCGAAGCTGGCGCTCGCGGATCACGGCGGCGTCCTTCTCCGCTGTCAGAAACTCCAGCCCCATCATGAAAGCGTCGTCGCTGCGGGCGAAGTCGTAGACCCGGCCCTTCGTCAGATAGAGGACGCCGGCCGCTTGGCAGGCGGCCCGGAGCTGGATGTAAGCGGCGAGCTCGCGGCCGGCCCGCGATGGCTCCCAAGTCACGAAGGCGGCGTACCGCTTCGAGGCGATGAGCTGAAGGGCCTCCTCGAAACCCTCCCTCTCGCGGGTGCGCCACTGTGAAGCGGAGCGGTTCGCGTCGGTGATGACCTTGCCGACCTTCCACCCCTGCTGGCCGCACCAGGAGCGGCAGTCCGTCTCCTGGTCACCCGTGGATCGCATGAGGTAGTGGCGATCCATTGAGGCTCGCGTGTAGATCAGAGCTTCGGTGTCTGGTTCACTCGGGCGAGTGAGTGCGTTGCTTTCCATAACAGCAGGTGCTCCTTCTGCATCTGCTACCGAAGTCCTGGGTGAGCCCACCAACGACCTCGACACCGACATGCTCGCCGCCGTCGAGGAGCTGCTCGACTCGTGGCCGGGGACGCTCCTCGTCGTGTCGCACGACCGGTACTTCATCGAACGGGTCACCGATCAGCAGTACGCGATCCTGGGCGGCCGGCTGCGCCACCTCCCCGGCGGGGTGGACGAATACCTGCGGTTGCGCGCGGCTCAGCGCGATGCCGCGCCGACCGCGAAGAACGCCGGATCCGCGGCATCCGGATCGACGGCTCCCTCCGCGACCCCGGCCCTGGCGGGCGCCGATCGGCGCGCGGCTGAGAAAGAGGTGTCGGCGATCGAGCGGCGCCTGCAGCGCCTGCAGAAGGACCTGGACGCGATGGACGTGCGGCTCGCCGACGCCCACGACGACTACGACGCCCTGCTCGCTCTCCAGGCGCAACGGGATGCCGTGACCACCGAGATCACGACGCTCGAGGAGCGCTGGCTCGAGCTCGGCGAAGAACTCGACGGGTGACGGACGAAACGGGGGCCGCCTCCTGTCGGAAGCGACCCCCGGTCCGCGACGACGGGCCTATTTGAGGCCGTTGTCGGAGAGGAACGCCTTCGCGAGGTCCTCCGGCGACTTCTGGTCCTTCGTGTTCTGCAGGTTGAGGTCGACGAGCGCCTCCGGCGTGAGCTTCGCCTGCACGGCGTTGATGACGTCGGCGATCTTGTCCTTGACGTCCTTGCTGACCAGCGGCACGACGTTCGACGCCAGGATCAGGCCCTTCGGGTCCTGCAGCACGACGAGGTCGTCGGTCTTGATGCGCGGGTCCGAGGTGTAGACGTCGGCGATGTTGATCGACCCGGCGACGAGTTCATCGACCGTGGTGTCACCGGTCGGCTTGAACTCCACCGTGATGCCGTACGTCGACTTGAGACCGGCCGGGCCGTACGGGCGACCAGCGAACTCACGGTTCGCGCCCACGGTGAGCGGCACCTTCACGTTGGCGAGGTCGGCGATCGTCTTGAGGTTCCACTTGTCGGCGAACTTCTTCGTGACCGTGTAGGAGTCCTGGTCGGTGGCCGTCGCCTGGTCGAGCACGGCCAGGTTGTCGGGCAGCGCCTTCTGCAGGGCGGCGTAGACGTCGTCCGGAGTGGTGGCGGTGGCCGTCTTGTCGAAGTACTGCAGCAGGTTGCCGGTGTACTCCGGGAAGAGCTGGATCTCGCCGCTCTGGATGGACGGCATGTAGGCGTCGCGCTGCCCGATGTTGAACTTGCGCTCGACCTTGATGCCGTCGCCCTCGAGCGCCTGCGCGTAGATCTCGGCGATGATCTCGTTCGAGGGATACGCCTGCGAGCCGACCGTGATGGTGGAGGTGCTCCCCCCGCCACTGCTGCCGCTGCTCGTCGGACTCAGCGGGTTGCCCGATGAGCAGCCGGCGAGGGCGAGGGCGGCACCGACGGCCGCGGCAGCCACGGCCAGGACCCTCTTCTTTGCTGTGAACATGGTGCTTTCTCTTTCTCTGGATGGCACTGTGATGGATTCGAGACGGTGCGGGATTCGGATGTCAGGCGCCCAACCCCGCCGACGTGGTCCGCGTTCGCCGCGTGAGCTGCCGACCGACGGCTTCGGCCCCGGAAGGGCGGGTGGGGCGTCCGCTCAGGCCACGCGGAACGGCGAGACGCTGCAGGATGGCGAAGATCGCGTCGAGTACGAGGGCGAGTGCCGCGACGAGGATGGCTCCGCCTAGCACGACGTCCGGACGGCGCAGCGGGAGCCCGGCCAGGATGTACTGGCCGAGGCCCCCGATGTCCACGTAGGCAGCGATCGTCACCGTTGCCACGACCTGGAGCACCGCAGAACGGAGACCGGCGACGAGCAGCGGAAGCCCCAGCGGCACTTCGATCTTCCAGACGATCTGCCACTCCGTCATGCCCATCGCCCGCCCCGCGTCCACGATCTGGCGATCGATCGCCTCGAATCCGCTGTACGCGCCGGCGAGGATCGAGGGGATCGCGAGGATCACGAACGTCACGACGGCCGCTTCGGGTTGATGCAGCACACCGAAGATCAGGATGAGGAGGACGAAGAGACCGAACGATGGGATGGCACGAGCCGCTCCGGCGACGGTCACCGCGACGTCGCGGCCACGACCGGTGTGGCCGATCCACCATCCGATGGGGATGGCGATCACTGCGGCCGCGAACACCGAGATGAACGTATACGCGAGGTGTGTCGCGTATGCCTCCGGGATGGGATCCGTTCCGGGGATCGATCCCCCGAAGATCCACCGGAAGGCATCGACGAGGAGGTTCATGCGGCCGCTCCCGCCTTCAGCGCGATCCGCGTCCGGCGCGTGCCGCGCGACGTCGATGCGCGCGCCCACGGCATGAGGAGCCGTCCGAGAAGCACGAGCAGCAGGTCGAAGACGAGAGCGATGACTACCACGGCCACGACGCCGGAGAGCACCTCGGGGATGATGCGGCGCTGAAGACCGTTCGTGAACAGATAGCCCAGGTTGGTCACTCCGATGAGGATGCCCACCGTCGCGAGCGCAATGGTGCTGGCGGTGGTGACACGGAGGCCGGCCAGGATGACGGGCCCCGACAGCGGGAAGTCGACCGACCAGAAGCGCCGGAGCGGGCCGTAGCCCATCGCGGTGGACGCCAGCCGGACGTCTTCGTCGACCGAATCGAGGCCGTCTGCCACCGCGCGGACCATGAGCGCGATCGCATAGATCGTGAGAGCAACGATGAGGTTCACATCGCTGAGCGGGCTGAGCCCGAGCAACAGCGGGAGAAGGATCAGAAGGGCCAGCGAGGGGATCGTGTAGAGGAGGCCGGTGACCACGAGGATGGGGCCGCGCACGAGGCGGTAGCGCCACGCCACCCAGCCGAGCGGAACGGAGATGACGAAACCGAGAACGATCGGGATGATGCTCTCGCGGATGTGTTCGAGCGAGAGGCTGAGGATGAGGCCGAGGTTGTCGCTGACCCAATTCATCCGGCACCCCCGTCTGCCTGATGAGTCTCGGTCGGCTTGTCGATGATCGCGCCCTGCGTGCGCCCCTCGGAGTCGACCACGACGGTGCCCGTCGGGGTCTCTTTGAGATGCAGTGCGCGTTTGCCGCGGTCGGCGCCGATGAACGTGGCGACGAAGTCGGTCGCCGGGCTCTCGATGATCTCGCTCGGACTGCCCACCTGCGCCTTCTGCGCGCCGACCTCCAGGATCACCACCTGGTCGCCGAGGAGGAACGCCTCGTCGATGTCGTGTGTCACGAAGACGATCGTCTTGTCGACCTCGTCCTGCAGACGGATGAGCTCCTGCTGCAGCTCGGTGCGCACGATCGGGTCGACGGCGCCGAACGGCTCGTCCATCAACAGGATGTTCGGGTCGGCCGCGAGGCCGCGGGCGACTCCCACACGCTGCTGCTGGCCGCCCGACAGCTGGTTCGGATAACGCCGCGCCATGGACTCGTCGAGCCCGACGGTGTGCATCAGCTCGCGCGCGCGCGTGCGCGCATCGCGCTTCTTGGCGCCCTGCAGCACGGGGACCGTGGCGATGTTGTCCTCCACGGTGAGGTGCGGCAGCAGCCCCGAGTTCTGCATCACGTAGCCGATGCTGCGACGCAGCGCGACCGCCGAGCGCGTGGAGATGTCCTCCCCGTCGATCTCGATCGAACCCGCGGTCGGCTCGACCATCCGGTTGATCATGCGCAGCAGCGTCGTCTTACCGCAGCCGCTCGAGCCGACGAAGACGGTCGTCTTGCGCGACGGCAGCACGAGATTGAAGTCCCGCACGGCATGCGTGCCGTCAGGGAAGGTCTTGGAGACGTTCTTGAACTCGATCACCACGGGTACCCGGCCGTTCGCCGACTCAGTCCGTGACCTCGACTTCCTTCCAGAACGCGACGTAGCCGGAGAAGTCGCGGCCCACCCGCTGGATCGCCGTCGGATACGGAGTCGGATACGCCCAGGCACGATCGGGCAGCGTCGTGTCGCCCACCGTGACCGCGTAGTACTGGCACTCGCCCTTCCACGGGCAGGTGTAGGGCGTGTCGGTGTTGCTCAGCACGCCCTCCTTCACCGAGCTGGGCGGGAAATACCAGTTCCCCTCGATGGAGATCAGATCGTCCTTGTCGGCTTCGGCGATCACCGAACCGTCGAGCACTGCCTTCATGGGTCCTCCTCGGCATGTGGGCCGTCGACAGGGTGCAACGCGTCGTGTCGCGGCGGTCTTCCCAAAGCTAGCCCACCCCTCCGACACCCGCGCCGATCATGTCGCTCCGTTGCCGCGTCCGACCAGGTATGGTAGACCGCCCCGGTCCCGCGCTCCCATCGGTGAGCTCAGTACCAGAAGCTCAGCCGGGGACGCACGTGCCAGCCCAGGACGCGCGCGGCGGCGGCGGCATCCGTGGACTCGACGCGCCCCGCGCGGGCCAGCGTGAGCGGCGACGCTCCCCCGAGGTAGACGGCGGACAGCTCCGCGATGCCGAGGCGGACGAGGACCGCGTCGGACGGCGCGGCGTCGCCCTCCCATGTCGAGACGCGCCCGGTCCCCGTCTGATCGACCTCGAGCAGGTGGCGGCCGGTCGACAGTCCGATCGGGTCGGACACCTCGAACGCCAGCCGCCCCGGCGCGTCGAAGCGGCGAGCCTCGAGAGCCGCCGCCACGTCGATGATCCGCACGTACTGGTGATCGGTGACGGTCACCGTCGCCGCGCGCTGGTCGGCGAGCATCCACAGCAGGGGTTCGTCCTCGGAGAGCTCCCGCGCAGTCACCTCGCCGATGAGGTCGAGGGTCAGGAAGAAGCGCCAGAGCGCCGTGTACGCCGCCGGCGTCGCCGCGAGGAGGTACGAGATGCCGACCTTCGACTTCGTGTAGTCGTCGTGGTCCTCGGCGACCGTGTAGATCGCGACACCCTCGACGGCTCCCGCGTCGGAGGTCCACTGCACCGCACGCAGCTCCGCGGCCTTCTCGGCGTCCGGGCGGGTGCGCGCAAAACGGTCCCAGTGCCCCGCCGGCATCTCGATCTCACCCGGCGTCGCCAGCCGGACGCGATCGTGGAGCCCCGGGGCGAGCTCGCGGAAGCGCTCGCGGGTGATGAAGTCCACCCGCCCCGTGGGCTCCGGCCCGACCCATCCGGCCCGGCGCGGCTCGATCCGCCACGATGCCGCGGCAGCGGCCGGGGCGAATCCATACCGGCCGTACAGCGTGGATTCACTGACCGTCAGCACGGATGCGGGGTAGCCCGCGGCGGCCGCGGCCCGCAGCTCGCCCTCGAGCATCGCGCGTGCGATCCCCCGTCGATGATGCGTCGGCGCGACGGTGACCGCGCTGATCGCGCTGACCGGGAGGCCGGTGCCTCCGGGGACGGACAGCTCGCTTCCCCAGGACGCCACGGTGCCGACCGGGATGGCGGGGATGGCGCCGGTGGGATCGTAGACACCGGTGTTGCGGCGGTCGCCGGCGCGTTCCGCGGTCGCCGCCACCTGCTCGTCGGTCGGGTCGCTGTCGAGGAACCCGCGCCGGACCGCGCGCAGCCAGTCCGGGAACGCGGGATCGGCCGCGGGGACCAGGCGGGCCTCGAGACCCCGATCGGCGAACGCACGCTGCGATGTCGCGTCGACGGGAAGGTTCCGGAAGCGGTCGCGGATGTCGTCGGTCATGGTCGCCTTTCGGTCACGGGTCTAGGGAACGGGAGCGGCGTCCGCTCAATCGGGGACGATGCGGGCGCCGGGGACCGGGCCGTGCACGCGCAGTGCCGAGTGGCCGGCGGCGCTCAGGGTCACCTGCAGCTCCCTCGCGGCATCCTCGTCCTCGACGAGGAAGGCGATCGTCGGCCCGGAACCCGAGACGAGCCCGGTGAGCGCGCCTTCGGCCGACCCGAGGGCGAGGATGTCGTCGAGGTCCGGTCGCAGCCGCACCGCCGCGATCTCAAGGTCGTTCCGCGAGGCACTGGCAAGGAGGTGCGGGTCGCCCTGCCGCAACGCCTGCAGGACGGGCGGGAAGACCAGGGGGCGGCGCAGAAGGGGCGCGATGTCGGGCGAGCGCTCGGCGCGGTAGCGGTCGAGCTCCGCGTAGACGGTCGGGGTGGACATCCCCTCGTGGCTCGTGACGAGGACCCATTCGAAGCGCCCCCGCGCCAGCGCCGGACTCAGCTCGTCGCCGCGGCCGGTCCCGACCGCCGTCCCGCCCAGGAGTGCGAAGGGCACGTCCGCGCCGAGGCGCGCCGCCAGACGGTGCAGTTCCGCCGTCGACAGACCCGCGCCCCACAGAGCGTCGCACGCGACGAGCGCGGCGGCCGCGTCCGCCGACCCGCCGCCCATCCCGCCCGCCACCGGCACCGCCTTGCGCACGTCGAGATGCACTCCGCCGTCCCACCCGATCTCCTCCGCGAGCAGCCGCGCCGCGCGCAGCGCCAGGTTGCGGTCGTCGAGCGGGACTCCGGCGATGTCGACCGTGCCGGTCACGGCGATCGTGAACTCGTCCGAGGACGTCGCCCAGACGTCCTCGTAGGCGGACACGGCCTGATATGCGGATGCCACCTCGTGATATCCGTCGCCGTCCACATCGCCCACCGCGAAGAAGACGTTGATCTTCCCCGGGGCGCGCACGTGCACGCGGTCGACGACGAATGCCTGCGTCACAGTCGGGACGACTCCGCCCACAGGTCGACGTCCAGCCGATCGGAGAGGGCATCGATGCGCTCGAGCTCCTCGGTGTCGAAGGCCGGACCGGAGAGCGCCGCGATGTTCTCATCGAGCTGCGCGGTGCTCGACGCGCCGATCAGCGCCGAGGTCACCACGTCGTCCCGCAGGACCCACTGGATGGCCATCTGCGCGAGCGTCTGCCCGCGCTCCTTCGCGATGACGTCGAGTCCGCGCAGCGCGGCGAGGCCCTCGTCCGAGAGACGGCCGCCCGGAAGAGAGGACCGCTGCTGCGCGCGCTCCGCCGTTCCGTCGCCGAGGTACTTCGCCGTGAGCAGTCCCTGGGCGAGGGGCGTGAACGCGATCGCGCCCATCCCCTCCTGGCGCAGGACTCCCGTCAGGCCGTCCTCGATCCAGCGGTTGAGGATCGAGTACGCGGGCTGGTGGATGACGAGCGGCGTGCCCAGGTCGCGCGCCACCGCCTTCGCCTCGGCGGTCCGCTCCGCGCTGTACGACGAGATCCCGACGTAGAGGGCCTTGCCCTGCCGGACCAGCGTGTCGAGCGCCCCGATCGTCTCCTCGACGGGGGTCACCGGGTCGACCCGGTGGGAGTAGAAGACGTCGACGTACTCGAGGCCCATGCGGCCGAGGGACTGATCAGCACTCGCGAGGATGTACTTGCGGGACCCCAGGTCGCCGTAGGGCCCCGGCCACATGTCCCACCCCGCCTTCGACGAGATGATGAGCTCGTCGCGGTACGGCCGGAAGTCCTCCCGCAGCATCCGACCGAAGTTGTTCTCGGCGGAGCCGTACGGCGGCCCGTAGTTGTTGGCCAGGTCGAAGTGCGTGATGCCGTTGTCGAAGGCGTGACGCAGCACCGTGCGCTGGCGGTCGAAGGGGATGTTGTCGCCGAAGTTCCACCACAGGCCGAGGGAGATCGGCGGGAGGTAGAGGCCCGAGGAGCCCACCTGGCGGTAAGGGAAGACCCCGTAGCGGCCGTCGGCGACGGCGTACGGACGGTGGATGTCGGTCACATCCGGCTGGAAGCGCGGTTCGTCGGTCACCGTTCCAGGCTATCCATCCGTGGCGGCGGCGTGGGCGGCGAGCGCGATCGCACGGAACTGCTCCACGCCGAGCTCTTCACCCCGGGCGGTGGGGGCGACACCGGCACGCTCGAGCACCGCGGACGCCTCGGCGGCCGTCCCGCCCAGCACGCCCGCGAGCGCCTGACGCAGCATCTTCCTCCGCTGCTGGAACGCCGCGTCGACGATCGCGAAGGTGCGGCGGCGCTCCTCCTCGCTCCCCCGGGCGACATCGTCGCGATGGAAGGCGACGAGCACGCTGTCGACGTTGGGCGCGGGCCAGAAGACCTGGCGCGACACGGTGCCGGCCAGCCGCCACGGCCCGTACCAGGCGGCCTTCACGCTCGGAGCGCCGTACACCTTGGATCCGGGTGGGGCGGCCAACCGCTCCCCCACCTCCGCCTGCACCATCACCACGCCGCGGACGATGCCGGGGAACGTCTCGAGGAAGTGGAGCAGCACCGGGACCGACACGTTGTACGGCAGGTTCGCCACCAGGACGGTCGGCTCTCCGGGCAGCTCGGTCACGCGAAGGGCGTCGGCATCCACCACGACGAGCACGCCCTCCGGAACGCCGTGGTCGGCGGCGGTCTGCGGCAGACGCGCGGCCAGACGATGGTCGATCTCGACCGCGGTGACCGCCGCGCCGGCCTCCAGGAGCGCGAGCGTGAGCGACCCGAGCCCCGGCCCGACCTCGACGACGCGCTCTCCCGGGCGCACCGCGGCGACCTGGACGATGCGGCGGACGGTGTTGGCGTCGACGACGAAGTTCTGGCCGAGCTTCTTGGTCGGGGTCACGTCGAGCTCGGCCGCGAGCGCGCGGATCTCGCTCGCTCCGAGCAGATGGACGGACATCCCTTCACTGTATGCCAGCGCCTGCGCAACCCCTGGTCGCGTCGGGCTCCGCGCGGCTAGGGTGGACGGTCATGAGCGAGACTGGGTCGTCCGAATCGATCTCCACCGGAACATTCACACTGCGAGGGCCCTACGGGCGACGGGCGATCGGACTCTCGGTCGCCGCCGCCGTGGGCGGCTTCCTCTTCGGCTTCGACTCCTCCGTCATCAACGGGGCGGTGGATTCGATCCAGAGCGACTTCGCGCTGAACAGCGTCATCACGGGGTTCATCGTCGCCATCGCCCTGCTGGGCTGCGCCGTCGGCGCCGTCCTGGCCGGTCATCTGGCCGACCGGTGGGGGCGCCTGCGCGTCATGTTCATCGGCGCGATCCTCTTCTTCGCCAGCTCCATCGGAGCTGGTCTCGCCTTCTCGGTCTGGGACCTCGGCTTCTGGCGCGTCATCGGCGGCCTCGGCATCGGCATCGCCTCCGTGGTCGCGCCCGCGTACATCTCGGAGATCGCGCCGCGCCAGATCCGCGGCGGACTCGCCTCGCTGCAGCAGCTCGCGATCACCTTCGGCATCTTCGTCGCGCTGCTCAGCGACGCGGTGCTGGCATGGTCGGCGGGCAGTGCGAACTCGGTGCTGTGGCTCGGGCTGGATGCGTGGCGATGGATGTTCATCGTCGGGGCGATCCCGGCCGCGATCTACGGCATCCTGTCGTTCACCGTCCCCGAATCGCCGCGCTACCTCATCGCGAAGGGCAAGGCCGATGAGGCGAAGGAGATCTTCTCCCGCCTCGTCCCCGCGGTCGACCTGGAAAAGACGATGCGCGACCTGCAGGCGGCGATCGAGGCGGACCGCGAGAATGCGGGGGTGTCCCTGCGCGGCCCGGTGCTCGGGCTGCAGCCGATCGTCTGGGTAGGCATCATCCTGTCGGTGTTCCAGCAGTTCGTGGGCATCAACGTGATCTTCTACTACTCGACGACGCTGTGGAGATCCGTCGGATTCCCGGAGAGCGCCTCGCTCGGCATCAGCGTCGTGACGAGCATCACGAACGTCCTGGTCACGTTCATCGCGATCTTCCTGGTCGACCGCGTGGGGCGCAAGCCGATCCTCCTCACCGGCTCGGTGATGATGACGGTGTCCCTCGCCGCGATGGCGATCTGCTTCACGTTCGCGACGAAGGACGCGCACGGCGACGTGTCGCTCGCCGCGCCGTGGGGTCCGATCGCCCTGGTCGCGGCGAACATCTTCGTGATCGGGTTCGGTGCATCGTGGGGACCGCTCGTGTGGGTGCTGCTGGGCGAGATCTTCCCCAGCCGCATCCGCGGCAAGGCCCTGGGTGTCGCAGCCGGCGCCCAGTGGGTGGCGAACTTCCTCATCACAGTGAGCTTCCCCGCCATGTCGGCGTGGTCGCTCCCGCTCACGTACGGCATGTACGCCTTCTTCGCCCTGCTGTCGTTCGGGTACGTCCTGTGGCGCATCCCGGAGACGAAGGGGATGGAGCTCGAGCAGACCGAGACCCTGTTCGTGCGCAAGCCCAAGGCCGACGCGAAGGTCCCCGGATAGGAGCTCGACCGTCCGCCGCCCCTCCTAGGATGGGCGGATGTCCTCGCTCGGCGAACTGATCGCACCACGCCGGCTGGGCAAGGACTTCCGGTGGCTGCTCTCCTCGTCGTGGACGAGCAACATCGGCGACGGGATCGCCCTCTCGGCGGCGCCCCTGCTCATCGCGTCGCTGACGCCGTCCCCGCTCCTGGTCGCGGCCGGCGCGATGATGCAGTACCTGCCCTGGCTGCTGTTCGGCCTCTTCGCCGGCGCGATCGCCGATCACCACGATCGGCGGATGCTGGTGATGATCGCCGACGGGTCACGAGCCGTCGTCGTCCTCGCCCTCGTCGTGTTCCTCGTCACCGGGCACGCGACGGTGTGGATCGTGCTGGCGACGACGTTCCTGTACGGCGTCGCCGAGGTATTCGCCGACACCGCCGGCTCGACGCTCCTGCCGATGCTCGTCAAGCCCGTCGACCTGGGCGTCGGCAACGCTCGCATGCAGGCCGGGTTCCTCGTCGGCAACCAGCTCGCCGGTCCGCCGATCGGCGCGTTCCTGTTCGCCGTCGGGTCGTTCTGGCCGTTCCTCACGCAGATCCTCTGCGTGAGCCTGGGCGTCATCCTGATCTCGCGCATCGCACGCACGGAGGTGCCGCCGAGGGATCCGCTGCCCGAGGGCGTGAAGCCCCACCCGATCCGGGAGGGTCTGCGGTGGCTGCGGGCCCACCCTCCGGTGCGCACGCTCGTCATCGTCATCCTGGTGTTCAACGTCACCTGGGCGGCGCCCTGGAGCATCCTCGTGCTCTACGCGACGGAGCACCTCGGGATGGGTCCGGTGGGCTTCGGCACCCTCACGACGGCGTCGGCCCTCGGCGGGATCGTGGCGACGTTCAGCTTCGGCTGGCTCGAGCGCCACGTCCGGTTCGCCACCCTCATGCGCGTATGTCTCTCGCTCGAGGTGCTCATGCACCTGTCGTTCGCGCTCACGACCTCGGGTGCGGTCGCGCTCGTGATCATGTTCGGCTTCGGGGCTTACGCCTTCATCTGGGGCACGATCTCCACCACGGTGCGCCAGCGGCTGGTGCCGCTGCACCTCCAGGGCCGCATCGCGTCGGTGAACATGGTGGGGGTCTTCGGCGGCCTCGTGATCGGGCAGCTGCTCGGCGGCGTCATCGCCGAGACCTGGGGCCTCACGGCACCGTGGTGGTTCGCGTTCGGCGGCGCGCTCATCACCCTGATCGCGGTCTGGCGCTCCATCTCGAACATCGCGGCGGCCAAGCCCGTCATCGACGAGGACCCCGCGGTCTGATCCCCCTCCCTCCCGCCCTCCCGCGCTCCCGCGCTCCGTCCCTCGACGCTCCGTGCCTCGACACTCCGTCCCTCCGACGCGCACAATGTCGGAGATGTGCAAGATCGCGGACGGGTCGCGCGGGAAGGCTCCGACATCCTGCACATCTCCGCAGAATTGCGCGCCCCGCGCGAGCCACATGCGCCGGATCGCAGGGCGCGGGAGACGCTCAGTCCTCGAACGCGCCGTACACGTCGAGGGTGTTGCGCGCGATCTGCGCGCACAGCTCGTCGAGGTCCGTGCCGAGCTCCTCGGCCAGGAAGCGCACCGTCACCGGCACGAGATACGGCGCGTTGGGACGCCCTCGGTGCGGCACGGGCGTGAGGAACGGCGCGTCCGTCTCCACGAGGATGCGCTCCCGCGGTGTGACGGCGAGGGCATCGCGGAGGTTCTGGGCGTTCTTGAACGTCACGTTGCCCGCGAACGACAGGTAGTAGCCGCGCTCGGCGGCCGTCCGCGCCATGACCGCGTCCCCGGAGAAGCAATGGAAAACGGTCCGCTCGGGCGCACCGACCCGCTCGAGGGTCTCCAGCACGGCGTCGTGAGCGTCGCGATCGTGGATCTGCATCGCGATGCCGTGCTTCTTCGCGAGAGCGATGTGGGCCTCGAACGAACGCAGCTGCGCCGGGATCCCGTCGTCCCCCGTGCGGAAGAAGTCGAGGCCCGTCTCGCCGATCGCCCGCACGCGCGGCTGCCCGGCGAGCTCGTCGATGACGGCGATCGCCTCGTCCAGGCGTCCCGCGGCGTCGTACGCCGGCGCCTCGTTCGGATGGATGGCCACCGCCGCCAGCACCCGCCGGTGGGATGCCGCGGCCCACGCCGACCAGCGACTCGACTCGATGTCACCGCCCGCCTGCACGACGCCGGCGATCCCGACATCGGCGGCACGGCGCAGCTGCTCGTCGAGCGACAGCCCGACCCCGTCCTCGATCTCGAGGTGGCAGTGGTTGTCGTACACCGGCACCGACAACGGCTCCGGCCCCGGAGGATACGTGACGTCGCGCGAGCCCTTCTCGCGCTGCCGCACGTACTGACTCGGGTCCGTCATCACACCGACTGCTCGACGCGCGGGAAGAGGGGCGCGAGCCCGTTCACCGACGTGCCGGACGTCAGGATGCCCCAGGCTCCGGCCTCGCGGATCGGCTGATCCTGCAGGCGCCCGAGGGTCTCGGCGGCCCCCAGTGCGATCCACAGCTTCTCCGTCGCCACGGGCATGACCGGAGACAGCAGCACGGCGAGCGCACGCAGGCCCTCCGCCGCCGTGTAGAGCACCGTCCCGAGCCGCTCGCGCTGCGCGTCGTCCTTGGCGAGCACCCACGGCTCGTTGTCGGTGATGTAGCCGTTCAGCGCGTCGACGATCGTCCAGATCGCGGTGATCGCCTCGTCGATGCGGAAGCGCTCGATCGCGGCATCCGCCGCCGTCACGGCATCCGCCACCGTGCGCTGGATGGCGAGGTCGCCATCCAGGTAGGTGCTCGGTGCCGGGACGATCCCCTCGAAGTAGCGCTCGATCATCGCCGTCGCGCGGGAGGCCAGGTTGCCGAAGCCGTTCGCCAGCTCGGCCTGGTAGCGCGCCGACAGGTCCTCCCACGAGAACGACCCGTCCTGGCCGAACGCGATCGCCGACAGGAAGTAGAAGCGATAGGCGTCCGAGCCGAAGACGTCGATGATCTCGGCCGGAGCGATGCCGGTCAGTTTCGACTTCGACATCTTCTCGCCGCCCACGAGCAGCCACCCGTGCGCGAACACGCCCCTCGGGACGTCGACGCCCGCGGCCATCAGCATCGCCGGCCAGATGACGGCGTGGAAGCGGAGGATGTCCTTGCCGACGACGTGGTACGCGGGCCACCGGCGGGCGAACTCCTCCGGGTCGGAGCCGTAGCCCACCGCCGTCGCGTAGTTCAGCAGCGCATCGACCCACACGTAGATGACGTGCGTCTCGTCCCACGGCACGCGGATGCCCCAGTCGAACGCGGATCGCGAGATCGAGAGGTCCTTCAGCCCGGACCTCACGAACGAGACGACCTCATTGCGCGCCGACTCGGGGCGCACGAAGTCGGGGACCGACGAGTAGAGCTCGAGCAGGCGGTCCTGGAACTCGCTGAGCTTGAAGAAGTAGTTCTTCTCCTGCAGCAGCTCCAGAGGGATCGAGTGGATCGCGCACACCTTGAGGCCCTCGAACGGCCCGGTGCCGTCGACGATCTCGGCCTCGGGCTTGAACTCCTCGCAGCCGACGCAGTACAGCGCCTCGTACTCGCCCGCGTAGATGTAGCCGCGGTCGTACAGCGCCTGGACGAACGCGCGCACGCGCTCCTCGTGACGCTCCTGGGTGGTGCGGATGAAGTCGTCGTTCGCGACGTCCAGCTGCGTGAGCAGCGGGAACCACGCCTCGGCGACGAGCTTGTCGACCCACTGCTGCGGCGTGACGCCGTTGGCCGCCGCGGCACGGAGCATCTTCTGCCCGTGCTCGTCCGTCCCCGTCAGCATCCAGGTGTCGTCACCCGCCTGGCGGTGCCAGCGCGCGAGCGTGTCCACCGCCACGGTCGTGTAGCCGTGGCCGATGTGGGGGACGTCGCTCGGATAGTAGATCGGCGTCGTGATGTAGAAGGAGCGGCCGGAAGTCACCACCGAAGTCTAGTTCGGACGGATGTCGCGCCCGGCGGCGTGACGAACGGCCCCCGCGGGCAGCGCCCCCGAGCGGCCGCCGTAACATTCAGCCGTTGCGGACGGCGAGCGCGGCCTGGTACAGCTCCCGGCTGGACAGGCCCGTCTGCGCCGAGACCTCGGCCGCGGCATCCTTCATGCGGGTGCCCGTGCGCACGAGCTCGAGCACCTCCGTGACGGCGTCGGGCAGGGAGACCGCGCGCACCTCGGCGCCTGCGACGACCACCACCAGCTCGCCGCGCACGCCCGCTTCGGCCCACGCGGCGAGCTCCGCGAGCGGACCGCGCACGACCTCCTCATGGAGCTTGGTCAGCTCCCGGCAGACGGCCGCGCGGCGGTCGGCCCCGAAGGCGCGCGCCATGTCGGCGAGGCTCGCCGCCACGCGCGACGGCGCCTCGAAGAACACCATCGTGCGCCCCTCGGACTGCAGCGCCGCGAGCGCGGCACGCCGCTCCCCCGGCTTCCGCGGCAGAAAGCCCTCGAACGTGAAGCGGTCGGTGGGCAGGCCCGACACCGCGAGCGCGGTCGGGACCGCGCTCGGTCCCGGGATCACCGTGACGGCGACACCGCGGCGCACGGCCTCGGCCACGAGCCCGTAGCCCGGGTCGCTCACGGTCGGCATGCCGGCGTCGCTGAGCACGAGGACGTCGGCGTCGACGGCGAGGCCGACCACCTCAGCGGCACGGTCCTTCTCGTTGTGGTCGTGCAGCGCGATCAGCCGCGGACGGTTCGCGATGCCGAGCGCTGCGAGCAGCCGCTGGCTGGTCCGCGTGTCCTCGGCGGCGATCACCGTCGCCTCCTCGAGCGCCTCGACGAGACGCCGCGACGCGTCACCCAGGTTGCCGATCGGTGTGGCCGCGAGGATGATCACCGCCCCAGCTTAGGCTGGACCCGTGACGACGACGGTGGAGCCTCTGCTGCCTGCGACGAGGCCGTCCTTCTACGATCGATGGGCCTCGCGGGTACGCGCCGATCCGGCCATCGCGCAGCGCATCGGATGGCTCGCCCCGGTTCTGGTGACGCTCCTGGCCGGCATCCTGCGCTTCTGGAACCTCGGCGACCCGCACGCGATCGTCTTCGACGAGACCTACTACGTCAAGGACGCGTGGAGCCAGTGGAACCTCGGCTATCCGGCGAACTGGCCGGACGGCGCCGACCCCAAGTTCCTCGCCGGTCAGAGCGACATCTTCCTGAAGACCGGGAGCTTCGTCGTCCACCCGCCGCTGGGCAAGTGGATCATCGGGGCGGGGATGTGGCTGTTCGGCCCCGACTCCACCGCCGGCTGGCGCTTCTCCGTCGCGCTGTTCGGCACGGCGACCGTGCTCGTGCTGTACCTGGTGGCCAAGAGCCTGACCCGCTCGACCGTCTTCGCCACCGTCGCGGCGTTCCTCATGGCCATCGACGGCCTCGCGATCGTCCTCAGCCGCGTCGCGCTCCTCGACGGCATCCTCACCTTCTTCCTGCTGCTGGCGTTCTGGTTCGCGATCCTCGACCGCGAACGTCACGTCGGGCGACTCGAACGCACCCTCGCGGCGCGCGCGGAGGGCGCCGAGCCGCCGGCGTGGGGCCCGTTCCTGTGGGGCCGGCCCTGGCTGCTCGCGGCGGGGGCGGCGGCGGGGGCGGCGACCGCCGTGAAGTGGTCGGGCCTCTACGTCATCGCCGCCATCGGCATCTACGCCGTGGTCTCGGATGCGCTCGCCCGCCGGCGCGGCGGCGTGCGGCTGTGGCCGGCCGACGCGCTCCGTCAGGCGGTTCCCGCCTTCCTCGCGCTCGTCCCGATCGCGCTCGTCGTGTACCTGTTCTCGTGGACGGGCTGGTTCCTCACGAGCGGCGGGTACGACCGCCATGCCGCCGATCTGGCCCCCGCGACGGGCTTCTGGTCCTGGGTGCCGCGCTCCGTGCAGAGCCTGTGGATCTACCACCAGGCCATGTACCAGTTCCACATCGGACTCACCACGCCGCACAGCTACGCGAGCCCGGCGTGGCAGTGGCCGATGCTGGTGCGTCCCACCTCGATGTACTGGCACCAGGACAAGCTCGGCGAGGCGGGGTGCACGGCGGTGAACAGCTGCGTGCAGGCGATCTCGAGCATCCCGAACCCGCTGATCTGGTGGGCCGGCATCGCCGCCGCGATCTATCTCGTCTACGCCTTCGCCGTCCGGCGCGACTGGCGGTACGCGATTGTACTGACCGGCGTCGCGGCGACCTACCTGCCGTGGCTCATGTATCCCGAGCGCACGATCTTTCAGTTCTACACGGTCGCGATGCTGCCCTTCACGATCCTGGCGCTGGCGTTCGCGCTGCGCGAGATCGCACGGGGCGGTCACCCGCGCACGCCGCCCGACCTCGACGAGGAGACGGTCGCGGAGCTGGCCGTCCGCCGGCGGACGACAGGACAGCGCGTCGTGCTGGTCTTCCTCGTCGTGGTGACGCTGCTCTCCGCGTTCTGGTACCCGGTGTGGACCGCGTGGGACGTGCCCTACGACTACTGGCGCCTGCACAACTGGGTTCCGACCTGGGTCTAGTGCGGCACGGGACGACCCCGGTGGCCTCCCGAAGCGGTAATCTCGATTCCCGTGACGATCAGGATTGAGAAGGTCGACCTGCCGGGCATCGGCGTGCGTCACGACCTGGTCACCGAGAACGGACGCCGTCTCGGTGTCGTCTCATACCGCGACGGCGACCGCGAGCTGACGATCTCCGACGCCGACGATCCGGATGCCTGCGCTTACGCCCTCCCCATCAACGAGGACGAGGCCGAGGCGCTCGCCGACCTCTTCGGCGCCTCGGTCGCCATCAGCCGCCTCACGAAGCTGACCGACGAGACTGACGGGCTGTACACCGAGAAGATCGAGCTGCCCGCGGACTCCCCGTTCGTCGGCCGCACGCTCGGCGACACCAAGACGCGCACGCGCACGCACGTCTCGGTGGTCGCGATCATCCGGGATCGCAAGGTGATCCCGTCCCCCACGCCGTCGCAGACACTTCGGGAAGGGGATGTCATCGTCACCGTCGGAACCCGTGAGGGTCTCGACGCCGCGGCGCGGCTCATCGCCGACGGACCGGACTGATCCCGGGCCGCCGCCGATGCACGATACGACAGTCATCCTCATCGAGGTCGGCGCCCTGCTCCTGGGCATGAGCCTGCTCGGCCGGCTCGCCGCCCGCATCGGGCTGTCCCCCATCCCGCTGTACCTGATCGCGGGGCTGGCGTTCGGCACGGGCGGTGTCATCCCGCTCGACGCGAGCGCGAGCTTCTTCGAGATCGGGTCGCAGATCGGCGTGATCCTGCTGCTCGCGCTGCTGGGGCTCGAGTACTCCGCCGATCAGCTGCTGAGCGGGCTGCGCCGCTCGCGCATCGCGGGGCTCCTCGACGGCCTGCTCAACGCGCTCCCCGGGGCCGCGTTCGGCCTCATCCTCGGATGGGGTCCGGTGGCGGCGGTCGCCGTCGCCGGCATCTGCTGGGTGACCTCGTCGGGTGTCGCCGCCAAGCTGCTGCGCGACCTCGGCCGCATCGGCAACCGGGAGACGCCCGTCATCCTCTCGATCCTCGTCATCGAGGACCTCGCGATGGCGTTCTACCTCCCGACACTGTCGGCGCTCGTGATCGGAGTGAGCATCGCGCAGGGCGCGATCCGGGTCGCGATCGCGGTGGGAGTCGTCGTGCTGATCCTCTTCGTGGCGCTGCGCTTCGGCCACATCGTGTCGCGGCTGTTCACGCCCGATCACGCCGAGCCGCTGCTCCTCGGCGTGCTCGGGCTGACGATGCTCGTCGCCGGGCTCGCCGAGGAGGTGAGCGTGTCGTCGGCGGTCGGCGCCTTCCTCGTCGGCATCGCCCTCTCCGGACGCGTCGCCCATACCGCCCAGGAGGTCCTGACTCCGCTCCGGGACCTGTTCGCCGCGTTCTTCTTCGTGTTCTTCGGACTGGCCACCGACGCGAGCAAGCTTCCGAGTGTCCTGCTGCCCGGAGCGATCCTGGCTGTCGTCACGATGGCGACGAAGATCCTCACCGGGTACCTCGCCGCGAAGCGCGCGGGCATCGGCATCCCGGGTCGGTGGCGCGCCGGCATCGCCCTGACGCCCCGCGGCGAGTTCTCGATCGTCATCGCGGGCCTCGCCGCCGGCACGGCGCCTGCGCTGGCGCCCCTCGCCGCCGTGTACGTGTTCCTCACGATCATCGGCGGCACGGTGCTCGCCCGCGTGCCGGACGCCGGCTGGTTCAAACGCCTCACCAAGCCCAAGCCCCGCCGAGCCTCTGTCGCGACGGGATAGCCCGTGTACGCGTGGAGCATCGTGCAGGCCTCCTGCCATACGGCGACGCTCGACTGTCAGGACACCTCCGCGACAGACGTCGGCTGGCTCGCCGTGCCGGGGCTCGTGATGGTCGTGCTGGTCGTCGCGGCGGGGTTCGCCGTCCGCCGCCGACGCAGAGGACGCTAGCGGGCCGACTGCAGCTCGGCGGGCGCGGCGGCGGGCAGCCGACACGCGAAGTCGCGGCAGTCGTACGCGAGCGGGCCATCCGCGGCCTTGCCGTCGAAGAGGGTGAACCCCGCGTCGGCGAACGCGTCGGCCTGTGCCGCGGTGGCCACGGCGAACACGTCGGCGGTGAGGGTCGCGGCCGCAGCGGCGAGAGCGTCGGCGTCCGGCCCGGCGCCGACCACCACGACCTGCCGGGGCGGCACGGCGAGCTGCGCCGCGATCCTCAGCATCGCCCCGTTCGCGAGGGGTTCGGCGAGGGCTGCGGCGGCATGGTCGCGCACGACGGATGCCGCCGCCTCGCGGTACCGCTCCCCCGCGCCGAGCAGCCACAGGGAGAGCGCGGCCGCGGCGAACGCGGCGGGTCCCGACGGATGGTCGCCGTCCGACGCGGCGGGGGCCGATGGGATCCCGCGCGCGGCCAGAACGGGGTCGCCGCCGCCCGGCGGGAGCGGAGCGCCATCGCCGGTGAGGCATCCGTCGACGAGCTCCCGCGCGCGGTCGGCGTACGCGACCTCGCCGGTCGCGGCGGCGAGCGCGGCGAGTCCCTCGGCGAGCAGACCGTAGTCCTCGAGAGTGGCTGCCGCGCGCGACACGACCTCGTCGAGGGATGCGCGTGCGAGGCGTCCGTCGCCGCGCACGTTGGCCTCAAGCACAGCGTCGGCGGCCCATCGCGCCGCCTCGATCCAGCGTGGCTCGCCGCGGCGACGCCCCGCTCGGGCGAGGGCGGCGATCGCCATTCCGTTCCAGCCGGTGACGACCTTGCCGTCGATGTCCGGCGGCTCCAGCGCTGCACGGGCGGCCGCATCCCTCGCGTAGTAACCGCCCTCGCTGCGCGCGCCGTCGATCCACGACTCGGAGTCCTGCGCCGCGGCGAAACCGCCGTTCTCGCGCTGCAGCACGTCGAGGAGGAAGTTCGCGATGCCGCGGGCGACCTCGGTCGCTCCCGCGTCCAGGGCGACCTCGATCAGCCCCGCGTTGTCGGTGAGCATGCGTTCGTAGTGCGGTACCGTCCAGTCGCGGCGGGTGGCGTAGCGGAAGAATCCGCCGTCGACACCGTCGCGCAGCGGAGAGGCCGCCATGGCGGCGACGGCGCGGGCGGCCACGGCTGCGGCATCCGGAACCTCCTCGGCGAGCGCGGGTGCCTGGAGGAACCGGAGCGCGGGCACGGTCGGGAACTTCGGCGTCGTCACGGACGCACCGGGCGGGGCGAACCCACCGTACTCGGGGTCCTCGCGCTCGAGGGCACGACGGGCGGCATCCGCCAGTCGCGCGAGCGCGGGGCTCTCGCCGACGGACCCCGCCCGCACGGTCGCGGCGGCCAGCGCGTCGGCGACGGCATCCGCCGTCGAGAGGAGCTCGTCGCGGCGCTCGCGCCACGCCTCGCTCACGGCGGCCAGCACCTGCCGGAACGCCGGCACGCCCCCGCGCGGCTCGGGCGGGAAGTACGTGCCCGCGAAGAAGGCACGGCCCTCGGGCGTCGTGAACACCGTCAGCGGCCACCCGAGATGCGGGGTGAACGCGCTCGCGGCGGCGAGGTACGCGTCATCGACCTCGGGATGCTCCTCCCGGTCGACCTTGATCGCGACGAAGCCGTCGTTCAGCTCGCGGGCGGTCTGCGGGTCGTCGAAGGACTCGCGCGCCATCACATGGCACCAGTGGCAGGTCGAGTAGCCGATCGACACCATCACCGGCACGTCGCGGCGCTCCGCCTCGGCGAAGGCGGCGGAGGCCCACGGGAACCACGCCACCGGGTTCCCGGCGTGCGCTCGCAGATACGGACTGGCCGCGTCGGCGAGGCGGGAGTCCATGGCGCTAGTTCACCTCGTCCGGGTGCGCGCCCACGCGCCCCGACCCGTCGCCCGGGTCGAGCGCGTCGATGGCCGCCATCTCGAGGTCGTCGAGCGCGAAGTCGAAGACGTCGATGTTCTCGGCCATCCGCTCGGGGCGCACCGACTTGGGGAAGACGATGAAGCCGCTCTGGATGTGCCACCGGATGACGACCTGCGCCGGGGTCTTGTCGTGCGCGGCGGCGGCGTCGGCGACGGCGGGGGTGCCGAACAGGTCGTACTTGCCCTGACCGAGCGGGCCCCACGCCTCGATGCGGACGTCGTTGCGCACGGCCCAGTCGGTGACGTCGCGCTGCTGGTGGGCGGGGTGGAGCTCGATCTGGTCGACGGCGGGGACGATGCCGGTATCGGCGACGATCCGCTCCAGGTGCGGCACGCGGAAGTTCGAGACGCCGATGCTGCGCGTGAGCCCGGCCCCCCGCAGCGCGATCAGCCGCTCCCACGCGTGCGAGTAGTGGTCGCGGGCCGGCGTCGGCCAGTGGATGAGGTACAGGTCCACGCGATCGAGGCCGAGCTTGCCGAGGCTCTCCTCGATCGCCGCGCGCGGCTCGTCGCCGACGTGGCGGTCGTTCCAGAGCTTGGTCGTGACGAACAGCTCCTCGCGCGGGATGCCGGATGCGGCGATCGCGGCGCCCACGCCCTCCTCGTTGCCGTAGATGGCGGCCGTGTCGATGTGGCGGTAGCCGAACTCGAGGGCGGCGCTCACGGCCCGCTCGGCCTCCGCGGCCGGCACCTTGAAGACACCGAAGCCGAGCTGGGGGATGCGGTGGCCGTCGTGCAGGAGGATGTGGGGAACCGTCATGACTCCAGCCTAGGAGGAGCGGCCGGCCGCGGCGCCGGGGTTGACAGCGGCGGGATACGATCGAGGGCTGTGTCCACGCCGGAGCCCGTCATCTCGTACCCGCCGGAGCTGCCCGTCAGCGCCGCCCGGGACGAGATCGCGCGCGCCCTGAACGCGCACCAGGTCGTGATCGTGGCGGGTGCCACGGGCTCGGGCAAGACCACCCAACTGCCGAAGATCTGCCTCGAGCTCGGTCGCACGCGCATCGCGCACACCCAGCCGCGCCGGATCGCGGCCCGCACGATCGCCGAGCGCATCGCCGAGGAGCTCGCCGTCCCGCTCGGCACGACCGTCGGCTACCGCGTGCGCTTCACCGACAAGGTCACGGACGACACCCGCATCGCGCTCATGACGGACGGCATCCTCCTCAACGAGATCCACCGCGACCGGCTGCTCCGCCGCTACGACACGATCATCGTCGACGAGGCGCACGAGCGGTCGCTCAACGTCGACTTCCTGATCGGCTACCTCCGCCGCATCCTCCCCCGCCGCCCGGACCTGAAGGTCATCGTGACCTCGGCGACGATCGACCCGGAGAGCTTCGCAGCGCACTTCGCGGACGCCGACGGCCGTCCCGCGCCCATCATCGAGGTGTCCGGACGGACCTATCCGGTGGACATCCGGTACCGCGCCCCGGTGGATGCCGCCGGCGACCGCGACGAGGGATCCCGCGACGACGGCGCCGACGACGTCGAGGGCATCGTAGGCGCGCTGCGCGAGCTCGATCGCGAGGCGCCCGGCGACGTCCTGGTGTTCCTCCCGGGCGAGGCGGAGATCCGCGACGCGATGGATGCCGTTCGCGGCATGTACGCGAAGGATGCGGCACCCACCGAGGTGCTCCCGCTCTACGGACGGCTCTCGGCCGCCGAACAGCACCGGGTCTTCGAACGCTCCACGGTGGCCGGCGTCCGGCGACGCGTGATCCTTGCGACGAACGTCGCGGAGACGAGCCTCACGGTCCCCGGCATCCGCTACGTCGTCGACACCGGCACGGCCCGCATCTCGCGCTACAACAGCCGCAGCAAGATCCAGCGGCTGCCGATCGAGCCCATCTCTCAGGCGTCGGCGCAGCAGCGGTCGGGACGCGCCGGGCGCACGGCGCCGGGCATCGCGATCCGCCTCTACGCGGAGGACGACTTCGACCGTCGCGACGCCTTCACCGAACCGGAGATCCTGCGCACGAGTCTCGCCTCGGTGGTGCTGCAGATGCTGTCGCTCGGGTTCGGCGACGTCGCGGCGTTCCCGTTCCTCACCCCGCCCGACTCCCGGGGCGTGAAGGACGCCTTCGATCTGCTCGTCGAGCTGGGCGCGGTGCGCCTCCCCCACCGTGACACCCGCGGCGGCCGGAGCGGCGACGGCCCGACCCTCACGGAGCTGGGTCGCGAGATCGCCCGGCTCCCGATCGATCCCCGCTTCGCACGCATGCTGCTCGAGGCGCGTCGGACGGGGGTCCTGCGCGAAGTGCTCGCGATCGTGGCGGGCATGTCGATCCAGGACGTCCGCGAGCGGCCCGAGGAGCGCCGCGAGGAGGCCGACCGGCTGCACGCGCGATTCACCGACCCGTCGAGCGACTTCCTGAGTCTCCTCAACCTCTGGAACCACCTGCAGGAGCAGCAGCGGGAGCTTGGATCCAGCGCGTTCCGCCGCACCTGTCGCGCGGAGCACCTGAACTACGTGCGCGTCAGGGAATGGTTCGACGTGCACCGCCAGCTCGTGTCGCTCCTCGGCCGGGCGAAGGCGGAGCGCGGGAGCGGCGGCGAGGCGGCGGACCCGGATGCCGTGCACCGAGCCATCCTCTCGGGTCTCCTCTCCCACCTCGGCGTCCTGGACGAACGCGCCGGATCGCGCTCCGCCGGCCGCGGCACGGGCGGCCGCGGGGCGGAGTCCCGGCGCCCGGCGTCCGAATACCTGGGTGCGCGGGGGACGCGGTTCTCGATCTTCCCCGGCTCCGGCCTGCGCAAGAAGCGGCCGCAGGCGGTGATGGCGGCCGAGCTCGTGGAGACGTCCCGGCTGTTCGCCCGCACCGTCGCTGCGATCGACCCGGCGTGGGCGGAGCCGCTCGCCGGCGACCTCGCCAAGCGGCAGCTCAGCGACCCGCACTGGTCGAAGGATGCCGGGGCCGCCGTCGCGGCCGAGAAGGTGACGCTGTTCGGCGTCGAGATCGTCCCGCGGCGGCGCGTGCAGCTCGCCCGGTTCGACCGCCCGCTGGCGCGCGAGCTGTTCCTGCGTCACGCGCTCGTCGCGGGCGAGTGGGACCCCTCGTCGCTCGACAAGCGCCTCACCGCGTTCGACCGCCGCAACCTGGAGCTGCGCCGGCGGCTGGAGAAGGTCGAGGAACGCGAGCGTCGGCGCGACATCCTCGCCGGCGACGAGGCCGTCTTCGCGTTCTACGACGCGCGCGTGCCCCGCGACGTGTTCGACGTGCGCTCGTTCGAGACCTGGTGGCGGGACGCCTCCACGCGCACGCCGCGGCTCCTCGATCTGACGGAGGGCGACCTCGTCGACGATGCGTCCCGCGCCGACGAGCGCGACTTCCCGACCCGGTGGCGGCAGGGCGATCAGGTCCTGTCGCTCTCCTACCGCTTCGAACCGGGCGCTCCGGACGACGGCGTCACGGTCGTCGTCCCGCTCATCCTGCTGCCGCAGCTGCGGCCGGACGGCTTCGACTGGCAGGTGCCCGGGATGCGCGACGAGCTCATCGCGGCGCTCATCCGCTCGCTGCCGAAGGCGATCCGCCGCCATGTGGTGCCGGCGGCCGACTGGGCGGCGCGGCTCTCCGACGACCTCGAGGGGTTCGGGCCGGAGAGCTTCGAGGGACTCCCGGCCTCGAGCCTCGCTCAGGCGCTCGCCGCCCGCATCCAGCGCGTGGCCAACCAGCCGGTCCGTCCGGAGGACTTCGACGAGGACCGCGTCCCGGGCCACCTGCGCGTGTCCTTCCGCGCCGTCGACGAACGCGGGCGCACCGTGGGAACCGGCCGCGAGCTCGCGCCGCTCCAGCAACGGCTGGCCGACAGGGCGCGCTCCTCCGTGAGCCGCTCCCTCGGCGGGGCGGCGCCCGGCACGGCATCCGCTGCGGCATCCTCGCCGGACCGCCGCGGACCGCGGCCGCCGCAGGCGGGTGCGGACGAGGGCACCGGCTTCGCCGCCCGTGCCGGCCTCACGACGTGGGACGTCGGCGACCTGCCGGACGTCGTCGACACGAAGGTCGCCGGAGGCGTCGTGCGCGGCTACCCCGCCCTCGTCGACGACGGCGACACGGTGTCGCTGCGGATCGAGTCGACGCCGGATGCCGCCGCCGCCCGCACGCGCGAGGGGGTGCGGCGGCTCGTGCTGCTGTCCTCCCCGAGCCCGGCCGCGTACGTCCTCGACCACCTCACCGCCGCCGAGAAGCTCGCCCTGGCCGCCTCCCCCTACCCGTCGGCGCGCGCCCTGGTGGAGGACTGCCGGGTCGCGGTGGCGGATGCCGTCATCGCCCGCGTGCGTCCCGACGGCGTCATCCGGACCGCGGTCGACTTCGCCGCCGTCCGCGAAGAGTTCGCCGGGCGGGTCGTCGACGAGCTCTTCGCGGCGGTCTCGCTGACCGCCCGCATCCTGACCCTCGCGCGGGACGTCGAGCGCGCGGTCCGCGCGCACAACGCGCTCACACTCCTCGGCGCCCTGAACGACGTCAAGGCCCAGGTCGCAGCCCTGGTCTTCCCCGGCTTCGTCGCCCGCACCGGCATCGCGCGTCTCGTGCACCTGCCGCGATACCTGCAAGGCGCTGTGCTGCGGCTGCAGGGCCTCGCGGACAACCCCGGACGCGACAGGCAGCGCATGAGCGAATTCGAGCGCGGCGCCGCGATCTACGCCGAGGCCGGCGGCGTCCTCCCGCCTCCGGCGGATGCGCCCGCGGCGCTCGTGCACGCGCGCTGGCTGCTCGAGGAGTACCGCATCAGTCTCTTCGCGCAGACGCTCGGCACGGCCGAGCCGGTGTCGCTGCAGCGCATCCAGCGCGCGGTGAAGGAATAGCGGACCCGAGCAGAGAGGTTTCCCCCGGCATGACCCAGGTGATCCAGTACACGGAGTTCGGCGGACCCGAGGTCCTCACGCCCGCGGAGGCCGCAGCGAGCGCGCCCGGCCCCGGCGAGGTCGCGGTCCGCGTCGAGGCGGTCGGCGTCAATCCGATCGACGCCAAGCTGAGGGCCGGACTGCGCGCCTCGGACCCGATCGTCGAGCCCCGCCGTGTGGGCAGCGATGCCGCGGGCACCGTCACCGCGGTGGGGGCGGACGTCGAGGGCATCCGCCCGGGCGACGCCGTCGTCGTCTTCGGTGCCCAGGGTGCGTATGCGGACGAGCTGGTCGTCCCCGCCCGCCACGTCGAGCCGCGCACGCCGCGGGTCACCGCCGCGGAGGGCGCCGCGCTCGGCGTGCCCGCGGGCACCGCCTACCAGGCGCTCCGCTCGCTCGACGTCCGCGCGGGCGACACCCTCCTCATCCACGGCGGATCCGGCGCGGTCGGCCAGGCCGCGATCCAGTTCGCCGCGCTCTGGGGCGCCACGGTGGTCGCGACCGCGTCGCCGCGCCGCCACGAGCGGCTCCGTGAGCTGGGCGCGATCCCCGTCGCCTACGGAGACGGACTCGCGCAGCGCGTGCGGGAGGCCGCACCGCAGGGCGTGACGGTCATCCTCGATGCTGCCGGCACCGACGAGGCGCTCGATGTGTCGCTGGACCTCCTCGCCGACCGCTCACGGATCGCGACGATCGTGCGCGGGAGCGACGCGGACCGGCTCGGCATCCGGGGGTTCGCCGGCGGATCGCCGCACCCGCTCACGTCGCAGCAGCTGACGTGGCGGCGCGAGGCCCTGCCGGTCACGCTCGCGCTGATGGCCGCGGGTCGCTTCTCCGTCGAGCTGGGTCCGTCGTTCCCGTTGGCGGATGCCGCCGAGGCGCATCGCGCCCTCGCCGCCGGCGTCGACGGCAAGATCACCCTCGTGCCGTAGGGGATCTCCGCCGGCTGCCCGTCAGGGCTGCGGTCCGGTCGCGACCGGTCGCCCCGGCGTGTTCGACCACTGGCTCCACGATCCGGGGTAGACCGTGACGTCGATGCCGGCGAGCGCCCCGGCGAACGCGGTGTGCGCGGCCGTGACACCCGACCCGCAGTACGCGGCGACGGGCACGCCGGGCTCCGCGCCGGCCGCGACGAACGTCGCGCGGATCTCAGCCGCGTCGCGGAACCGACCGTCGTCGAGGTGGTCGGTGGTGGGCAGGCTCACGGCGCCCGGGATGTGCCCGGCGAGGGGATCGATCGGCTCCACCTCACCGCGGTAGCGTTCGGCGGCGCGCACGTCGAGGAGGACGCCGTGGCCGGGCCAGGCGGCCGCCTCGTCGATCAGCGCGACTCCGTCGACGATCGGCTCCAGCGTGATCGTGCCGTGCCGCGGCCGCACGTCGCCGGTCTCGAGCGGCAGCCCGGCCGCCGCCCAGGCGGTCACGCCCCCGTCGAGCACACGGACGTCGGCCACCCCGGAGCGGTGCAGGAGCCACCACGCGCGAGCTGCCGACAGTGCACCGCCCTCGTCGTAGACGACGACCGCGTCGCCGTCGTCGAGCCCCCACCGCCGTGCTGCGGCCTCCAGCTCCGCGCGGCCGGGCAGCGGGTGCCGGCCGTCGCCCGGATCGCCATGGCGCGCGAGCTCCGTCTCGAGGTCGACGAAGACGGCGCCGGGGAGGTGGCCGGCGAGGTACTCGGGCCGGCCATCCGGGCGGTCGAGCCGCCACCGCACGTCCAGCACGCGCGGCGGCGCGTCGGCGCGCAGGGCGGCGGCGAGATCGTCGGGGGAGATCAGGAGAGCCATCCCCCCATCGTGCCTCCTCCCCCGGGCGGCGCGGCGCAACAGAACGACACACGCCGGATGCCGCATCCCCCGCCGCCCGGAGAATGGACGCATGCCCGCACCCGACGACCACGCCCGCGCGTCGTTCGCGACCGCGCAGGTGCAGGCGGGGTACGTCCCGGGGACGCGGACCGCGACCGCGGTGCCGCCCATCCACCAGTCCAACGCCTTCGAGTTCGCCTCCCTCGCGGAGGCACGCGACCTGTTCGCGCTGCGCCGGGACGGCGACATCTACAGCCGCGCCGCGAACCCGACGGTGCTCGTGCTGGAGCAGCGGGTGACCGCCCTCGAGGACGGCATCGCGGCGGCGGGCGTCGCATCCGGGCAGGCGGCGGTGGCGATCGCGCTCCTCGCGCTCGCCGGACGCGGCGGGCACATCGTCGCGGCGCGGCAGCTGTACGGCGGGACCATCGACCTGCTGGGCGACACGCTCGTCGACTGGGGCATCGAGACGACGTTCGTCGACCAGGACGACGCCGCGGCATGGCGCCGAGCCGCACGCCCGACCACGCGCGCATTCTTCGCGGAGACGGTCGCCAATCCGATCGCCCAGGTGCTCGACGTGCGCGCGGTCGCCGACGCGGCGCACGAGGCCGGCGTGCCGCTCGTCGTCGACAACACCGTCGCGACGCCCTACCTGCAGCGCCCCAAGGAGCACGGCGCCGACATCGTGGTGCACTCCGCGACCAAGTTCCTCGGCGGCCACGGCACGTCGCTGGGCGGTGTCGTCGTCGACCTCGGCACGTTCGACTTCGCCGCGGACGCCGCGCGCTGGCCGCAGCTCACCGAGCCCTACCGGCGCGTCCCCGGCGGCAGCCTGATCGATCGGTTCGGCGCCACCGGATCACCGTTCATCGCACTGGTGAAGACCAAGTACGTCCACGACCTGGGCCCGTCCCTCTCGGCGTTCAACGCCTTCCAGCTCCTCCAGGGGCTCGAGACGCTCGATCTGCGGATGACGCGGCACAGCGCCTCCGGCCAGCGGGTCGCCGAGCATCTCGGGGAGCATCCCGCCGTGGCACGGGTGCACCACCCCGGTCTCGCGTCGAGCCCGTGGCACGCCAGCGCTGCGACCTACCTCCCCCGTGGTGCCGCATCCGTCTTCTCCTTCGACCTGCCGTCCGCGGGAGACGCCGACGCGGACTTCGCCCTCGTCGAGCGGTTCATCGCCCGGCTGGGGGTCGTCCGGCTCGTCGCGAACATCGGCGATGCGCGCAGCCTCGTCGCCCATCCCGCGTCGATGACGCACAGCCATCTGACGCCGCAGCAGCTCGCGGATGCCGGCATCTCCGGGACGACCGTGCGGCTCTCGATCGGCCTGGAGGACGCCGACGACATCATCGCCGACCTCGATGCTGCACTGGCGGCCCTCTGAGACCGACCGCCCCTACGCTGAGATCATGAGCGGACTCAGATGGGGCATCCTGGCCACCGGCGGCATCGCGCACGCCTTCACCCACGACCTGCAGACGGCGGGTCTCGACGTCGTGGCGGTCGGGTCGCGCCGCCCCGAGTCCGCGCAGGCGTTCGCAGCGGAGTTCGGCATCCCCCGCGCCCACGGCTCCTATGAGCAACTCGCCGCCGATCCCGACGTCGACATCGTGTACGTCGCGACGCCGCACCCGTCGCACGCCGAGAATGCGCTGCTGTGCCTGCACCAGGGAAAGCACGTCCTCGTCGAGAAGCCGTTCACGCTGAACGAGCGCGAAGCGGCCGCCGTCCGGGACGCCGCCGCCGCACGCGGACTGCTCGCCATGGAGGCGATGTGGACGCGGTACCTCCCGCACATGGTCCGCATCCGAGAGCTCCTCGCCGACGGGGCGCTCGGCGAGGTGCGCACGGTCTTCGCCGACCACACCCAGCGGATATCGAGCGACCCGGCCCACCGACTGAACGCCCTCGAGCTCGGCGGCGGAGCGCTCCTCGACCTCGGCATCTACCCGATCTCGTTCGTCTGGGACGTGCTCGGCGCCCCTGTGGAGATCAGCGCCCGCGCGCGCCTGGGCGAGACCGGCGCCGACACCGAGGTGGCGACGATCTTCACCCACGCGAGCGGCGCGATCTCCACGACCGTGTCCTCGTCCCGCGCGGCGGGGCCCGACACGGCCCACATCGTCGGGACCGAGGGCCGGATCGACATCGACCGGGTCTGGTACACCCCCACCTCCTTCCGCCTCACGCGGCCCGACGGAACCGTCGTGGAGGAGTTCAGGTCCGACGTGGCCGCGGGCGGCAAGCAGTACCAGGCCTTCGCCGCCCAGGAGCTCGTCGCCGCCGGCCGCATCGACGGCGACATCCTGCCGATCGATGAGACGGTCGCGATCATGGGCACGCTCGACGAGGTGCGCGCGCAGATCGGGCTGCGCTACCCCGGCGAGGACTGACCGGGTCGCACCGGCACCCGTCCGCCTTCACGGCGGGCCCGCGCACCTGCGACACTGGGGGCATGCCGGATGCACAGGATGCGCGCGTCGCCGTCTACCTCGACTTCGACAACATCGTCATGTCGTGGTACGACCGCGTGCACGGAAGGAACGCCTACTCGCGGGACCGGCAGCGGATCGCCGCGGACGCCGCGGATCCGGAGATCGCCGAGCGACTGGCCGCGGCCACGATCGACGTCGGCGCGGTCATCGACTACGCGGCATCCTTCGGCACGCTCGTCCTGACGCGGGCGTACGCCGACTGGTCGTCGCCCGTGAACGCCGAGTACCGCTCGCAGCTCGTCGCCCGGGCCGTGGACCTCGTCCAGCTCTTCCCCGCCGCGGCGTACGCGAAGAACGGGGCCGACATCCGCCTGGCGGTCGACGTGGTCGAGGACATGTTCCGCCTGCCCGACCTCACCCACGTGGTGATCGTCGCGGGCGACTCCGACTACGTCCCGCTGGCCCAGCGCTGCAAGCGTCTCGGCCGCTTCGTCATCGGCGTGGGCGTCGCAGGCTCCACCGCGAAGGCCCTCGCGGCCGCCTGCGACCGATTCGACACCTACGACTCGCTCCCCGGCGTGACGCGTCCGACGCCCTCGCAGACGGACGTCACGGCCTCGCCGACCCGCGCGCGCGGGCGCAAGCGCACGACCGAGCCGGGCGCCGACCTGCTCGAGCGCGCCCTGCGGCTGGAGAGCGAGCGCACGGACGACGAATGGGTGCACGCGTCGTCCCTCAAGGACCTGATGAAGCGGATGGACCCGTCCTTCAGCGAGAAGGCGCTCGGCTACAAGACCTTCACCGACTTCCTCGGCTCGCGCCCGGAGCTCGCCGAGGTGAAGGAGTCCGGGAACATCCGCCTCGTGCGCCTCGCCCCCGCCCGCGCCTGAGCGCCGCGATCCGTGGCCCCGCGGGCATCGCAGGGTACAGTGTCAGTGTGGTACGCCGGAACACTCCACCCGGCTCGCAATCATCACTGCGCGAGGCGAACCGGGCACGCCTGGTCGAGTCGCTCAAGCGACACGGCCGGCTCACACAGGTCGAGCTCGCGGGGAGCACGGGCCTGTCTCCGGCGACCGTGTCGAACATCGTCAAGGAGCTGACCGCCTCCGGACTCCTGCACACGTCCATCACCTCGCGCAGCGGACGACGGGCGACGCTGGTGTCGCTCGCCCGTCAGCTCGGGCTCGTCGCGGGCGTGCACTACAGCTCGCGGCAGCTGCACATCGCGATCGCGGATGCGACGCGCAACGTCGTGAGCCAGACTTCGCTGCCGCTCCCCCTCGACCACCGCCACGACGCCGAGCTCGATCGCCTCAGCCTGCTGCTGAGCGACATGATGGAGTCGCTCGGCGGCACCGTGAACGACCTCCTCGCGGTCGGCCTCGCGCTGCCCGCGCCGATCGATCCGCGCACGGGGATGGTGTCGACGCCGGGGCTTCTGCGCGGATGGGAGGGCGTCGACGTCGCGGCCAGCCTCACCGCCCGGATCGGGCGCCCGGTCTTCGCCGACAGCGAGGCGAACCTCGGCGGACTCGCGGAGGCGCGCGAGGGCACCGGCCGCTCCGCGGCATCATCCGTCTTCATCCGCGTCGGCCACAGCATCAGCGCGGGACTCATCGTCGGCGGCGACCTCTTCCGCGGCGGCAATGGCAAGGCCGGGCAGATCGGGCACGTCACGATCGACGAGAACGGCCCGGTGTGCCGCTGCAGCAATCGCGGCTGCCTCGAGACGTTCGCCGCAGGCCCCGCCCTCCTGTCGCTCTTTCCGCCGAACTCCGGGATGCTGCGCCTGAGCGACCTCATCCAGGCCGCCGAAGCGGGCGACGGGCGGTCCCACCGCGTCATCGCGGACGCGGGCCGGCACATCGGCATCGCCGTCGCGAGCCTGTGCAACCTGTTCGACCCCGAGCTCATCGTGGTGGGCGGCGAGCTGGCCCAGGCCGGCGAGATCCTCATGGCGCCGATGCGCCACTCGCTCGAACGCACGGCGCTCTCGTCCGCGATGGGCCTTCCCGAGATCGTCGGCGCATCGTTCGGCGAATGGGCGGAGACGCGGGGGGCGATCGCGGTCGCCCTCGACCACGTCACCGTCGACGCCGAGTCCCTGCCCGTGTCGGCGTGACCCCGGTCTCCATGCGACGGACCGGTCGTCTCCGCTTCGGCGCGCGCGTCGCCGTGGCCGCGCTCCTGATCGCCGCGGGCATGTCGACGGCCGGCTGCGGCGCGCAGGGCGGGTCGGGCGGCGACAAGATCGCCCTGCTCCTCCCCGACGCCAAGACCGCCAGGTACGAGACCTTCGACCGTCCCCTCTTCGAGAAGCGCATCCGGCAGCTCGGCGACTACCAGGTGCTGTATTCGAACGCGGATCAGGATGCCGCGACCCAGCAGCAGCAGGCCGAATCGGCGCTCGCGGCCGGCGCGAAGGTGCTCGTGCTCGACGCCGTCGACTCGAAGGCCGCCGCCAGCATCGTGAGCGCGGCGCACGCCCAGGACGTCCCGGTCATCGCGTACGACCGGCTGATCGCGGGCGGCGGGCTCGCCTACTACGTCTCGTTCGACGGGGAGAAGGTGGGCGAACTGCAGGGCGCCGCGCTGGTGCAGGCGCTGGCCGGCAAGAAGCTCCGCGCGGGCGACGGCATCCTGATGGTGAACGGCTCCCCCACGGACAGCAACTCGTCGGAGTTCGCGGCGGGCGCCCACCGGGCCATCGATGCCAGCGGACTCCCGGTGCTGGCGGAGTACAGCACACCGGACTGGAGCCCGGACAAGGCCCAGGACTGGGTGGCCGGGCAGATCGCGCAGTTCGGGGACCGCATCGTGGGCGTGTACGCGGCGAACGACGGCGTGGCCGGCGGTGCCGTGGCGGCGTTCAAGGCCGCCGACGTCTCACCGGTGCCGCCGGTGACGGGCCAGGACGCCGAGCTGTCGGCCCTGCAGCGCATCGTCGCCGGCGACCAGTACATGACCGTGTACAAAGCCATCAAGCCGCAGGCGAACCGTGCCGCGGAGGTCGCCGTCGCCCTCATCCACGGCGAGAAGGTCACCGCGCCCACCACGACGGACGGCGTCCCGACGACGCTGCTGGAGCCGGTGGCGGTCACCGTCCACGACATCATGCGCACCGTCGTTGCAGACGGGTTCTGGACTGTGAAGGATATCTGTACCCCGGCGTACGTCACGGCCTGCGACGCCGCCGGCATCCGCTAGACGGGTGGGGAGTGTGGACATGACGGCGAATCAGGCCAGGGCGGGACGCCCCCGGGAGCGCGTCCTCACGATGCGCGGCATCGACAAGCACTTCGGGGCGGTCAAGGCGCTCACCGACGTCGAGTTCTGGGTGAACGAGGGCGAGGTCGTCGCGCTCGTCGGCGACAACGGCGCTGGCAAGTCCACTCTCGTGAAAGTGCTCGCGGGCGTGCACACGCAGGATGCCGGGACCATCACGTTCGACGGCGAGGAGGTGGAGATCGCGAGCCCCGCCGACGCGCAGGACCTCGGCATCGCGACGGTGTTCCAGGACCTCGCGCTGTGCGACAACCTCGACGTCGTCGCGAACCTCTGGCTCGGCCGGGAGCTCGTGGACGGCCGGCTGCTCGACGAGGTGGAGATGGAGCAGCGCACGTGGGCGCTGCTGCGCGAGCTGTCGGCGAAGATCCCCTCGGTGCGCGTCCCGGTCGCCTCGCTCTCCGGGGGGCAGCGCCAGACCGTCGCCATCGCGCGCTCGCTCATCGGCGATCCCCGCATCGTGATCCTCGACGAGCCCACCGCCGCGCTCGGGGTCGCGCAGACCGCCGAGGTGCTCAACCTCATCGAGCGCCTGCGCGAGCGGGGGCACGGGGTCATCCTCATCAGCCACAACATGGCGGACGTCCTCGCCGTCGCCGACCGCGTCGTGGTGCTGCGGCTGGGACGCAACAACGGGGACTACAACGTGGTGGACGTCACCAGCTCGACGCTCATCGCGGCGATCACCGGCGCCACGGACAACGCGGTGAGCCGCCGGGCCGACCGCGACGCCGAGGAGGCGCCGCCGCTCCCACCGACAGACGGGAACATCATCGCCCTTCCGACCATCAGCACGCGCCGGCCTGACGATGCGGGCGGCCGATGACCGGCGCGTCGCAGGACCGCCTGACCTCTCCGGACCACCCCGAGCCGGACGGCCTCGACGCGGGCGGCGTGCGCGGCGCGATCGACCTCGTCACCGGGCGGGTGCGCGGCTCCGTCGAGCTGCTCGTCACCCGCGTGCGTGGCGGCGACCTCGGATCGCTCCCCGTCGTCATCGGGCTCGTGGTGATCTGGACGGTCTTCCAGTCGCTCAACCCTGTGTTCCTCTCGAGCACCAACCTCGTGAACCTCACGATGCAGTGCGCGGCCATCGGAACGATCGCCCTGGGCGTGGTCGTCGTCCTCCTCGTGGGCGAGATCGACCTCTCCGTCGGGTCGGTCTCGGGCCTCGCCGCGGCGATCCTGGCGGTGACGCTCGTCCAGCTGGAGTGGAACCCCGTGTTCGCGCTGCTCGCGGCGGCCGCGGCCGGCGCGGCGGCCGGCCTGTTGTACGGCCTGCTGTACACGCGCTTCGGCGTCCCGAGCTTCGTGCTCACCCTCGCCGGGCTGCTCGGGTTCCTCGGGCTGCAGCTGAGCGTGCTCGGCGACACCGGGTCGATCAACCTCCCGTTCGACTCCGCGATCGTGCAGTTCGCGCAGCAGTTGTTCCTCCCGGCGTGGGTCTCGTACCTCTTCGTCGTCCTCACCGTGGCCGTCTACGCGTGGACCCGTGTGCGCGGCGCACGGCGCCGGGCGAGCGCGAACCTCGTGAGCCAGAGCTACCTCGAGATCGCGGTGCGCAGCGCGGGACTCCTCGCGTTCCTCGCGGTCGTGGCGTGGTACCTCAACCTGTCGCGCGGCGTCGGCGTGATGTTCCTCTTCTTCCTCGCGCTCGTCGTGGCGATGAACATCCTCCTCACCCGCACGCGATGGGGCAGAGCGGTGTACGCGGTCGGCGGCTCGGGTGAGGCCGCGCGGCGGGCGGGCATCCGCGTGCGGGGCATCTACGTGTCGGTGTTCATGATCTGCTCGACGCTGGCGGCGGTCGGCGGCATCCTCGCCGCTGCACGCCTCGCCGCCGCGAATCAGAGCTCGGGCGTCGGCGACACGAACCTGAACGCCATCGCGGCGGCCGTGATCGGCGGCACCAGCCTCTTCGGCGGCCGCGGAACGGCGTTCTCGGCGCTGCTCGGGATCATCGTCATCCAGTCGATCTCCTCGGGGCTGACGCTGCTGAACCTGGATGCGTCGGTCCGCTATATGGTCACCGGCGTGGTGCTCGTGCTCGCGGTGATCGTCGACGCGATGTCACGTCGCACCCGCGCGGCCACCGGTCGCGCCTGAGTCCCCCGCGCATCCCACCCCGCGCGACCAGCCCGGCGCCCAGCCCAGCGCACCCCACCCCACGGGCCCCGGCCCCTGTGCAGGATCGCGGAGATGTGCGGGGATTCGGCGCGAATGGCGCCGAAGCGCCCGCGTTTCTGCACATCTCCGAAATCCTGCGCACCTCGCGTGCGTTCATTGGCCGAACCCGGCGGAGGCCCACTGACTTCACAAACTGATTGATTAGGCAGAATGCTCAGATCTGATCTGTCGAATTGTTGATAGTGCGCAATGATCTTCTACCTTTCACCGGTGCAGCAGGACCGGGAACGTCATTCGTTCGGGCGTTGCGAAAGCGTTACGTTCAAGACTTGACGCCAGCCTCGCACTCGATGAGGATCGCAGAGAGCAGTCAACGACCCGACCTCTGGGGCACCTGCAATTCAATGACGAAAGGCGAAAGATGAAGAAGTCTTCCATCCTGATGGCCGCCGCGCTCGCCAGCGCCGGCGCCCTGCTGCTGGCCGGCTGTTCCGGCTCCGGCGGCGGCAACAGCAGCAGCGCCGGCGGCGACGCCAAGGGCAAGCGCGCGTGCGTGATCCTCCCCGACGCGGCATCCTCGCCCCGTTGGGAGAACTTCGACCGCAAGTACCTCGACGAGGGGCTCAAGGCGGCCGGGTTCGACGCGGACATCCAGAACGCGCAGGGCGACGTGAGCAAGTACTCGACGATCGCCGACCAGCAGCTCACCAAGGGCTGCGGCGTCATGCTCCTCGTGGACTACCAGGGCGCGGCCGAGGCCGTCGCCAAGAAGGCCAAGGCCCAGGGCATCCCGGTCATCGCGTACGACCGTCCGTTCACCGGCGCCGACTACTACGTGTCCTTCGACAACGTGAAGGTGGGCGAGCTCCAGGGCCAGACCATCGTCGACGGCCTGAAGGCGGAGAAGAAGGACCCGGCCACGGCCAAGGTCGTCTACATGGGCGGCGACCCGACCGACGGCAACGCCAAGATGTTCCACGACGGCGCCGTCAAGGTCATGGAGGCCGCGGGCATCAAGCCGGCCGCCGAGCCGACCGGTGTGTGGGACCAGGCAAAGTCGGCGACCAACTTCGAGCAGGCACTGACTGCGCTCGGCGGCAAGGTCGACGCGGTGTGGGTCGCCAACGACACCAACGCGGCGGGCGTCATCTCGATCCTGCAGAAGAACAACCTCAAGGGTGTTCCGGTGTCGGGTCAGGACGCGAACGTCGCGGGTCTGCAGAACATCCTCCTCGGCTGGCAGACCGCCACGGTCTACAAGCCGGTGAAGGAAGAGGCCGACGCCGCCGTCAAGGTCGCCGTCAGCCTGCTGAAGGGCGAGAAGGTCACGGCCGACCAGAAGCTGGACGACGGCACCCCGTACATCGCGGTGACGCCCCAGCTCGTGGGACCGGACCAGGTCAAGGATGTCGTCGCCGCGGGTGACGCGTCCGCGTCCGACATCTGCACCGGCGATGTCGCTGCCGCGTGCACGAAGTACGGCGTACAGTAACCACCACCATCACGGGGGCGTCGCGTCAGCAGACGCGGCGCCCCCGTGTGTGACCCGATCGCAAGGAGGCGAGCATGCCAGAACCGATCATCGAACTCGTGGGCGTGAAGAAGTCGTTCGGCCCCGTCAGCGTCCTCAAGGGCGTCGACCTGAAGGTCTACCCCGGCCAGGTGACCGCCCTGGTGGGCGACAACGGCGCGGGCAAGTCCACCCTGATCAAGGGGCTCGCCGGCGTGCAGCCCTATGACGAGGGCAAGGTGCTCATCGACGGCGAGCACCGCGACCTGCACACCCCGCGCGAGGCGGGCGCGCTCGGCATCGAGGTCGTGTACCAGGACCTCGCGCTGTGCGACAACCTCGACATCGTCCAGAACATGTTCCTCGGACGCGAAGAGCTCACCGCCGGCACGTTCGACGAGGGACGCATGGAGCGCGAGGCATCCGACACCCTGCGGTCCCTCTCGGTCCGCACCGTGAAGTCGGTCCGCCAGAAGGTGTCCAGCCTCTCCGGCGGCCAGCGCCAGACCGTCGCCATCGCGCGCGCGGTGCTCAAGAAGGCGCGCGTGGTCATCCTCGACGAGCCGACGGCCGCCCTCGGCGTCGCGCAGACCGAGCAGGTCCTGAACCTGGTGAAGCGACTCTCCGAGCAGGGCGTCGGCGTCATCCTCATCTCCCACAACCTCGCCGACGTCTTCGAGGTGGCCGACCACATCGCCGTGCTGTACCTCGGCCAGCTGGTCGCTCAGCTCGACACCAAGGAGACCACCCGCGACGACGTCGTCGGGTACATCACCGGCACCAAGACCCAGGGCAACGTGGCGCTCATCGGCACGGAGACCATCGCGACCTCGGAAGGCGGCGCAGCATGAGCACGATCGAGCGGACCAACGCCTCCCCCGACCCGGTGAGCGGAGACCTCATCGGGAGCGGCGTCGAGGGCGGCCTGCGCGACCAGATCGACGCATGGTGGCAGCGGGTGCGCGGCGGCGAGATGGGTGCCCTCCCGGCCGTCGGCGGCCTCGTCGTCCTCACGATCCTGTTCGCGATCCTGAGCCCGTACTTCCTCACGGCCGGGAACTTCGCGAACCTGCTGAACCAGGCCGCGAGCCTCGTCATGCTCGGCATGGCGCTGGTGTTCGTGCTGCTCCTCGGCGAGATCGACCTGTCCGCCGGCGTCACCGGCGGCGTCGCGATGGCGATCTTCGTCGTGCTCGCCGACACCCTGCACTGGCCGTGGATCCCGGCGCTCCTCGTCGGGTTCGTCGCGGGCATCGCGACCGGCGCGCTCATCGGCTTCTTCGTGTCGCGGGTGGGGATCCCGTCGTTCGTAGTGACGCTGGGTCTGTTCCTCGGCTATCAGGGCCTCGCGCTCATGATCATCGGCCCCGGCGGTCTGTTCCAGGTGCAGGTCCCCGAGCTGATCGCCATCCAGAACAACAACCTCCCGGACTGGGGCGGCTGGGTGATGCTCGTCGTCATGCTGCTGGTCTCGGCCGGAACCGCGTTCTGGGACCGCCGCCGTCGCACCCGCGCCGGCGTGCCGAACCGTGCGATCCAGCTGGTCTGGATCAAGCTCGCCGTCATCGCCGTGCTCGGCGGGGTGGTCGTGTACTTCCTGAACCTCGACCGCTCGCAGTCGGTCATCCCGGTCCACGGCGTGCCGATCATCGTCCCGGTCGTGCTGGTGATCCTGTGGATCGGCACGTTCGTCCTCGACCGGACCAAGTTCGGCCGCTACGTCTACGCGATCGGCGGCAACGCCGAGGCGGCACGCCGGTCGGGTGTGAAGGTCCGCTGGGTGAAGTGGTGGGCGTTCGTCATCTGCTCGACGCTCGCCGTCGTCTCGGCGCTGTTCTCGGTCGCCCGCATCGGATCCGTGGACGCCACGGTCGGGCGCGACATCGTGCTGAGCGGTGTGGCAGCGGCGGTGGTCGGCGGGGTGAGCCTCTTCGGCGGCCGCGGGCGTCTCATCCACGCCGCGATCGGCGCCGTGGTGATCGCTGCGATCACGAACGGACTGGGACTGCTCAACCTGCCGGCGGGCATCAACCTTCTGGTCACCGGCGGGGTCCTGATCCTCGCCGCGACGGTGGACGCGGTCTCGCGACTGCGCTCGGGCGGCAACTCGCGAGGGTGACGCACGGCGACGCACGAGGGGCGGATGCTGCGGCATCCGCCCCTCGTGCATTCTCCGACCGCGTGTCGCGGACAGGGAGCGCGGCGGAGGTCGTGTGCGTCCTACGCTGAGGCCATGCGCGAGAGCGAACTCCACGTCGCGGACGTCCCCCAGTCGGCCGGCACGGGAGCGGTGCCCGCGCCGGCCAGGATCGACGAACTCGTCGCCGCGGCGCACGCCCGCGGCATCGAGGATCGCACCGGTACCGTCGCCGACTACATCCCCGTCCTCGCGGAGGCGGACCCCGAGTCGTTCGGACTGTGCGTGGCGGATGTCGACGGCGGGCTGCACGAGATCGGCGACAGCCGCATCCGGTTCTCGATCCAGTCGATCTCGAAGGCGTTCGTATACGCCCTTCTGTGCGAGGAGATCGGCCACGCCGAGGTGCGCGAGACCGTCGGGGTCGACAACACCGGCCTCGCCTTCAACTCGGTCGTCGCGATCGAGCTGAACGACGGACACCCGATGAATCCGATGGTGAACGCCGGCGCCCTGGCCACCACCGCGCTGGTCCCGGGTGCGACACCCGAGGCGCAGTGGGACAGGATCCGCGACGGCCTGTCCCGATTCGCGGGACGGCCCCTCGAGCTCGACGACGACGTCTACCGATCCGAGACCGCGACGAACCAGCGCAACCGCGCCATCGCGCAGCTGCTGGAGAGCTACGGGCGCATCCGGCGCGACCCGGCCGGGGTCGTCGACGTCTACACGCGTCAGTGCTCCCTCCTGGTCGACGCCCACGACCTCGCGATCATGGGGGCGACCCTCGCCGACGGCGGCGTGAACCCGCTGACGGGCGAGCAGGTCGTCTCGGCGGCGGTCTGCCGGGACACGCTCGCTGTCCTCGCGGCGAGCGGTCTCTACGAGCGCTCCGGCGAGTGGCTGTTCGAGATCGGCCTGCCCGGCAAGTCCGGAGTGGCGGGCGGCCTCGTCACCGTGGCGCCCGGCAAGGCCGGCATCGCCGCGTACGCGCCGCGGCTGGATGCCGCCGGCAACAGCGTCCGCGGCCAGGTCGCGACGGCCTATCTCTCCCGTGCGCTGGGACTCAACATCTTCGCGTCCGATTCGCACTACCTCCGGAAGGACCAGCCATGACCGACACCTCCGCGCCGGCGACCGCCCGCGCCTCGTGGGTCCCGATGATCGGGCTCTTCCTCGCGCAGATCCTGATGTCGTACAACGTGTCCGCGCTGCCGGTGTCGCTCGGCGGCATGGTGCACGACTTCGGCGTCCCGCCGACCGATGTCTCGACCGCGATCGTCACCTACGGGCTGGTCGTGGCTGCGCTCGTCATGGTGGGCGCGAAGATCGGCCAGCGGGTCGGCTGGATCCTGATGTTCCGGATCGTCGTGGCGCTGTTCGCCGTCTCCGCCCTGACGATGATCCTGGCCCCCTCGGTCGGGTGGGTCATCGTGGCACAGGCCCTGGCCGGCGCCTCCGCTGCGATCATCGTCCCGTCGCTCGTCGCGCTGATCGCGGAGAACTACCACGGACGGCAGCAGGAGACCGCGATCGGGTCCCTCGGATCCGCGCGCGCCCTCGCCGGCGTGAGCGCGTTCCTCATCGGGGGGACGCTCGCCACCCTCGTCGGATGGCGCCAGGTGTTCGTGGTGGTCCTCGTGCTCGCGGTCGCCGTCTTCCTGCTCAGCTTCCGCGTCCGCAGCGCGCCGGGCAACCCGGCGGTGAAGATCGACGTGGTCGCGGCGATCATCATCGGCCTCGGCATCGTCTCCCTGACCTTCGGGGTGAACAACCTCAACCGGTGGGGGCTGCTCCAGGCCGGACCCGGCGCGCCGTTCGACATCCTCGGGCTCTCGCCCGCGCCGGTGCTCATCCTGATCGGTGTCGTGCTCGTCCAGCTGTTCTTCCTGTGGACGCGTCGTCGCACGCGGCGCGGGCAGGTGCCGCTGGTGAGCCTTTCCGTCTTCGGGTCGTCCCGCGAGCGCGCCGCGGTCTACGCGATGTTCATCGTGGTCGCACTGGAGGCGGGGTTGAATTTCACCGTCCCGCTGTACATCCAGATCGTGCAGGGCCGCACCCCGTTCGACACGTCTCTGGCGATGCTGCCGTTCAACCTCACGGTCTTCTTCGCCGCGATGCTCGTCGTGCGCTTCTACCGCCGCTTCAGCCCGCGCACGATCGGCGTGTTCGGGTTCATCCTCACCACGGTCGCGCAGGTATGGCTGTCGATCGTGGTCGACAACAACTGGGAGACGCTGCCGACGATCCTCGGCCTGTTCGTCTTCGGCGTCGGCCAGGGGGCCCTCGTGACCCTCGTGTTCAACGTGCTCGTCACCGCCTCCCCCAAGCACCTGGCCGGCGACGTCGGATCGGTGCGCGGGACGACGCAGAACCTGGCATCCGCGGTCGGGACCGCCGTCGCCGGCGCCCTGTTGGTCGGCATCCTGGCCGCCAATGTGTCGACCGCGCTCGCCGACCACACCGAGCTCCCGCCGAGTCTGGTGTCCCAGGTGGACCTCGGGAGCGTCAACTTCGTGAGCAACGAACGGCTCACCGAGGTGCTCGCTGAGACGGACGCGACCGACGCCCAGGTGACCGCGGCCGTGGCCGTGAACGAGGAGGCCCGTCTGCGCGCCCTCCGGCTGGGCCTGCTGATCCTCGCGGGCGTGAGCGCCCTCGCCATCGTGCCCGCGAGCCGGCTCCCCCGGTTCCGACCGGGCGAGATCCCCGAGTCGGTCGCGACCGGCAGCGAGCCCGATCCCGAATAGCGGCAGCCCGGTGCGCCGCGGAACGGGTCAAGCGCGCAGCAGCGCGCGCAGCGTCTGGATGGTGTCCGCCTCGGCGGCCGTCTTGTCGGGTCGATAGGCCTTCACCCGGGCGAACCGCAGCGCGACGCCGCCCGGATAGCGCGAGGACCGCTGCACGCCGTCCACGGCGATCTCGACGACCGTCACGGGCTCGACGAACACCGTCGAGGCGGTCCGTCGCGTCTCGATCTCGGGGAAGTGCGCCGTCTGCCAGCGCAGCAGCTCGTCGGTGAGGCCCTTGAAGGTCTTGCCGACCATCACGAACCCGCCGGCCGGACCGAACTCGCCGTCGGGGTCGCGTGCACCGAGATGCAGGTTCGACAGCCAGCCCTGCCTCCGCCCCGACCCCCACTCGCATGCGAGCACGACGAGGTCGTAGGTCAGCACGGGCTTCACCTTGATCCAGCTCTTGCCGCGCCGGCCGGCCGCGTACGGCGCATCGAGACCCTTGACCACGACGCCCTCGTGACCCGCGGCGAGGGCATCGCGGGACAGTCGCTCGGCCTCCACCGGGTCGGCCGTGACGATGCCGGGCATGCGGAGCGGCCCGGCCACCCGCGCGAGCTCGGCGACCCTGACGCGCAGCGGCTCGTCGATGAGATCGCGCCCGTCGACGTGCAGGATGTCGAAGAACCACGGACGCAGCAGCACGTCGCTCGGCGCATCGGCCCCGAAGCGGGACATCGTCTCCTGGAAGGGACGCGGCGCACCGTCCTCGTCGAGCGACAGCGTCTCGCCGTCGAGGATGACGTCGGTCGCGTCGAGACCGCGGGCGGCATCGACGATCTCGGGCACACGATGCGTGATGTCGGCCAGCGTGCGGGTGAAGATCCGGACATCGTCGCCCCGGCGGTGCACCTGGATGCGGGCGCCGTCGAGCTTGTACTCGACCGATGCCTCACCCGCGATCTCCAGGGCGTCGGCGACCGATGCCGCCGTCGAGGCGAGCATCGGCAGCACGGGACGACCCACGACGAGCCCCACCGCGTCCAGCTCGTCGGTCGACCTCGTCAGCGCGATCGCGGCGGTGTCGCCGAGGTCGCCCGAGAGCATCGCCGCCCGGCGCACCGCAGCCGGTGCCCGGTCGGACGCCGCAGCGATCGCGTCGAGCAGGACCCCCTCCAGCGCCCCCGTGCGCAGCTCGCCGAGCATCGCCCGCGCCAGGAAGTCCCATTCGTCGGCTGTGGCCCGCGCGGCGAGCGCGGTCAATGCCGTCGTCCGCCGCAGCGACGATCCGTCACCGGATGCCGCAGCCACCGCGCCGAGCGCGTCGTCGACGTCGGCCAGGGTCAGTGTGGGCGCCGCGGCGTGGACCGCCTCGATCGACGACATGCCACGCCAGCCGACGCCCAGGCGGCCCTGGCGCGGGCTCGCGGTGAGCAGCCCGATCGCCACCGCGATCTCCTCGGGGCGGAGCCGCGCCAGGAGCCCGGCGAGCGCATCGGTCTTCGCCCGGCGGGAGGGCGTGGCCGCGACCCGCGCGGTGGTGGCGACGACCTCGGCGAGCAGCATCCTCGCATTGTCGCACCCGCCCCCGACGTCGCCGGGAATGTCTCGCGCCGCAGCGGGTTGACTCTCTGTATGGCGAACGAGGTGGGCCTGCGGTCCGAGCGCGGCCCGATCCTCCTCGCGCTGATGCTGTCGACGTTCCTCATCGCGATCGACTCGACGATCCTGTCGACGGCGGTGCCCACGATCGTGCGGGACCTCGGCGGGTTCGACCAGTTCCCGTGGCTGTTCTCGATCTACCTGCTGGCGCAGGCCGCCTCGGTGCCCGTGTACGCGAAACTCGCCGACACCTTCGGCCGCAAGCCCGTGATGATGTTCGGCATCGGACTCTTCCTCCTCGGCTCGATCCTCAGCGCGCTGTCCTGGAACATGACGGCCCTGATCGTCTTCCGCGCGGTGCAGGGCCTCGGTGCGGGGGCGATCATGCCCATCAGCATGACCATCGCCGGCGACATCTACACCGTCCGCGAGCGCGCAAAGGCGCAGGCCTACATCGCGAGCGTGTGGGCGATCTCGTCCGTGGCCGGCCCGACCCTCGGCGGCGTGTTCTCGCAGTTCGTGTCCTGGCGGTGGATCTTCTGGATCAACGTACCGCTGTGCCTCATCGCCGCGTTCATCCTGCGGCGCAACTACCGCGAGCGGTTCGAGCGCCACCGCCGCCGCATCGACATAGCCGGCGCCTCGCTGCTGACGGCCGCGCTCGTGCTCATCGTCCTCGGTACGCTCGAGGGTGGCCAGGCCTGGGCCTGGGGATCGTGGCAGAGCATCGGATGCTTCGGCCTGGGCGCCGCGCTCCTCGTGACGTTCGTCTTCGTGGAGCGCCGCGCGGAGGATCCGGTCCTCGCGCCGTGGGTCTTCAGCAGCCGCATCCTGGTCACGACGTCGATCGCGTCGATGGTGATCGGCGTCGTCCTGATCGGCCTGACGTCGTTCGTCCCGACGTTCCTGGAGATCACGGCGGGCGCGGCGCCGGTGCTCTCCGGGCTGGCGGTGGCCGCGCTCACGCTCGGGTGGCCGATCAGCGGATCGCTCGCCGGCCGCGTCTACCTCCGGATCGGATTCCGGGCCACCGCGATGATCGGGAGCCTCGTCACGCTCGCGGGCGCGGCTCTGCTGGTGTGGTTCGCCCTCACCCCCTCGATCCCGCTCACCGCGCTCGCGTGCTTCGTGGTGGGCCTCGGCCTCGGCCTCGTCGCGAATCCGACGCTCATCGCCGCCCAGTCCTCGGTCGGCACGCGCCGACGCGGGGTCGCCTCGGGGACGAACATGCTCGCGCGATCGATCGGCAGCTCGGTCGGCGTCGCCGTCTTCGGCGCCGTCGCGAACACCATCATCGCGTCGCGCGGCGGCTCGTCCGACCCCGGAGCCATCCAGGCGGGCACGATCGCGGTCTTCGTCGGCGTCGCCCTCGGCGCACTCGTGCTGATCCTCGCGACGCTCCTGATCCCGCGCGTCACCATCGCCGACGAGGAGCCGTCGACCGAGCCCGCAGCTGCTCCGTCCGCCTCGGACGCCGATTCTGCGGCGGCCGGCGCCTGAACGCGCGGCCGCCTCAGAGGCCCGCGACCAGCCGACCCGCCTCGGCCGCGCTCGCGTAGAACGCCGCCAGGTCGGGCTCTCCCGCCGCGGGCAGCAGCGCGACCGCGTCGACGCCGGCGTCCGCGAACGCGGAGAGTCCCGTCGCGACGTCCTCGACGGAGCCCCACACCGCGCGGCCGGCATCGGAGCCCCGTCGTCCCGGATCGGCGCGCACGCGCTCGCCGGCACCCATGCCGAACGCCGCCAGCACGTAGGCCACGATCTCGTGGCTGCCCGGACGCCCGGCCTCCGCACGCGCGGCGCGGATCGCCCGCACCGACGCTTCCACCTCGGCCGGCGTGTACCTGCTGTCGAGCACGGTGCCATCGGCGACCTCACCGCTCAGTCGCAGCGTCTTCGGCCCCTCCGCCGCCGCGAACACGGGAGGCGGTGACACGGGCGGCCAGTCGAGGCGGACGCCGTCGAGGGACACATACCGCCCGGACACGGTGACCTCCTCACCCGCGAGGAGTCCTCGCAGCGCGGGCACGTACTCCCGCATCAGGGTGAGCGGCGAGGCCGCGCGCGACCCGACCTGCGCCATCCACGACTGCACGCCGTGCCCGACGCCGGGCAGGAGGCGCCCGGGGAACAGTCGCTCCAGCGTCGCGATCTCCATCGCCGTCACCGCGACGTTGCGCAGCGGCATGGGGGCGATGCCGATGCCGACACGCAGTCGCCGTGTCCACGCGAGGGCGGCCGCCGCCTGCGCGAAGCCCGCCTGACGGAAGCAGTCCTCCCAGACCCACAGCTCGGCGAGACCGGCCTCCTCGGCGGCGTCGACCGCCGCGTGGAAAGACTCGGGGGGATTCGGGTAGGGACTGAAGATCGCACCGACACGCACCATGCCCCCACTCTGTCAGCACCTGCCGACAGTGCGGGGAGCGCGCTCAGCCGGCGGCGAGGGCTTCGGCGACGACGTCCATGAACTGGCCGTAGTCGTCGACCTCATCGCCGACCGGGATGGCGCGCAGCACCACCTCGTCCACCGCTGCGCGGTAGGCGCCGATCCCACTCGCGAAGCCGTCCGCGTCGAGGACCGTCTGCCGCGGCCCGACGCCGAGCCGGGCGAAGTTCGCCCGGTACGCCGGATAGCTCCCGTAGCGGTCCGCCTCCTCGTGGAGTCGCGCGGATGCCGCGGGGTCGACCGCCGTGCGCACGTAGAGGGCGACGTGCGTGTGCGGAGCGAGCGCGTGCGCCTCGGCCGCCTGCCCGGCCGCGGCATCCGGCGTCAGCCAGCTCAGCAACGGCCCGTCGGCCTCCGTCGCGGCGAGCCTCCGCATCCGCGGACCGAGCGCGCCGACGAGCACGCGCGCGGACAGTTCGCCGCGGAGCGTACCCGCGGCATCCCGCACCATCGCGAGCGCGCCGACGCGCGCGCCGCCGGCTCCGATCCCGAGCGTGAGGCGGCCTTCGGGGATGCCGCCGTCGCGCACGGCCCGCACGATCTCCGCAGCGGGGCGGCGATCGACGGGGAGGACGCCGGTCGACAGGCCGAGCGTCGTGGTCTCGAGCGCCGCGGCCGCGAGGGCGGCGATCGCGTCCCCCGACGGCGTGTCGTTGACCCAGAGGGCGTGGAACCCCGCTCCTTCCGCGGCGGCCGCGATGCGCGCGACACGTGCCGGACCGAGCGTTCCTGCGACACCGAGGGAGAGCTGCGCCTGCGTCATGATCCGAGCCTGCCTCACCAGCGACCGCGCGGCCAAGTCCGCACGCATCGGCATCACGGCGCATGACCTCGCGCGACACGCCAGATGCACAATCCTTCACGGCGGACACTCAGGTTCAGTACACTGGCGGCCGTCCCCCACAACTGAATCAGGAGACAACCGTGTCCAACACCGCGTCCGCACCCCTCTATCCGCCTCTGTACGGCGCCAGCTTCGGCCAGGCGATCGCGAGGTTCTTCAAGAAGTACGCCACGTTCAGCGGCCGTGCCAGCCGCAGCGAGTACTGGTGGTGGTTCCTCTTCAACGCCATCATCGGCGTCATCCTGTACATCATCGGCGGGATCCTCGGCCTCATTCAGGTGGATGCCGCGACGGGCGCGGTCACTCTCGGCCCGGGCTACGTGTTCGTCGCCGTCGTGGGCGGACTCTGGGGCCTCGCGACACTCGTCCCCAACCTCGCCGTCGTCTGGCGCCGGCTGCACGACACCAACCGTCCCGGTCCGTTCTACTTCCTGGCGTTCATTCCGTTCGTCGGCGGGATCATCCTGATCATCCTGCTCGCCCTCGACACCAACCCCGCGGGCGCGCGCTTCGACCAGGCCGCCTGACCCCCTGCACGCGAGAAGGCCGCCGCTCCGGATCGGGGCGGCGGCCTTCCTGCATCTCTCCTAGGCGGCGTGCGCCAGGGCGGCGGTGTCGACCACGAGGCCGTCGGCTCCCGCGTCGACGGTCACCGCTCCGCCATCGGCGAGCGCACCGCTCACGAACAGGTCGGCGATACGGTCGTCGACCTCGCGCTGGATGAGCCGGCGCAGCGGCCGCGCGCCGTACTCCGGCTCGTACCCGTGCTCGGCGAGCCACGCCACCGCGGCATCCGTCGCGTGGAACGCGACCTCGCGCCCGGTCAGCCGACGGGCCGTGGTCTCCAGGAGGAGGCGCACGATCTCGGCGAGCTGCGGCTTGTCGAGCTTGCGGAACAGCACGATCTCGTCGATGCGGTTGAGGAACTCTGGGCGCATCGCCTCACGGAGCTTGCCCATGACGCGGTCGCGCAGATCCTTCTCGCTGCCGAAGCCGGTCGCCCCGCCGCCGTCGGCGATGAAGCCGATCGCGCCGGAGCGGGATGCCAGGTACTCCCCGCCCAGGTTCGACGTCATCACGATGACCGTGTTGCGGAAGTCGACCGTGCGACCCTGGCCGTCGGTCAGGCGCCCGTCGTCCAGCACCTGCAGCAGCAGGTTGAAGACATCCGGATGAGCCTTCTCGATCTCGTCGAACAGCACGACCGCGTACGGGTTGCGCCGCACGCGCTCGGTCAGCTGACCGGCCTCGTCGTAGCCGACGTATCCCGGAGGGGCGCCGACGAGCCGCGACACCGTGTGCCGCTCGCCGAACTCGCTCATGTCGAACCGGATCACCGCACCGTCGTCGTCGAACAGGGACTGCGCCAGCGCCTTGGCCAGCTCGGTCTTGCCGACGCCGGTCGGGCCGAGGAACAGGAACGAGCCGATCGGCCGATGCGCGTCGCCCATGCCCGTGCGATTGCGGCGCACGGCCTTCGCGACCGCGACCACCGCATCGTCCTGCCCGATGACCCGGCCGTGCAACTCGCTCTCGAGGGAGCCGAGCCGCTCGCGCTCGGTCTCCGTCAGGCGGTTGACCGGGATGCCGGTGGCGCGGCTGATCACCGCGGCGATCTGCGCCTCGTCCACCACCGCCTCGACGGCAGCGGACGCCGCACCGCGCGTCGACGCCTCCTCGATGCGCGACTGCACGTCGGCGATGGCGTCGCGGATCCGCGAGGCGTCCTCGTACTTCTCGGCGCTCACGGCGGCGTTCTTGTCGGCCTCCAGATCGGCGAGACGCTGCATCAGCGCGCTCACGTCGACCTTCGCACCGAGCCGCAGCCGAAGGCGGGCGCCGGCCTGATCGATCAGGTCGATCGCCTTGTCCGGCAGCACACGCTCGGTGAGGTAGCGGTCGCTCAGCTCGACCGCGGCGCGCAGGGCGTCGTCGGTGAACGAGACGGCGTGGTGCTCCTCGTACGCCGGCTTGAGCCCGTGCAGGATCAGCACCGCGTCCTCGATGGACGGCTCGCCGACGCGCACCGGCTGGAACCGACGCTCGAGGGCCGGGTCCTTCTCGATCACGCGGTACTCCTTGAGCGTGGTCGCGCCCACCAGGTGCAGATCACCGCGGGCGAGGCGGGGCTTCAGGATGTTGCCGGCGTCCATCGCCCCCTCGCCGCCGCCACCGGCGCCGACGACCGTGTGCACCTCGTCGATGAAGACGATCAGCTCGTCCTTGCGGGCGGCGATCTCGTCCATGGCCGTGGTGAGGCGCTCCTCGAAGTCGCCACGATAGCGGGTGCCCGCGAGCATGCCCGGCAGGTCGAGGGAGACGACGCGCTTGCCGCGCAGCTGCTCGGGCACCTCGTCGGCGACGATCGCGCGCGCGAGACCCTCGACGATGGCCGTCTTGCCGACGCCCGCCTCGCCGACGAGAACCGGGTTGTTCTTGGTGCGGCGGCTCAGGATCTCGATCGCCTGCTCGATCTCCTCGGCCCGGCCGATGACCGGGTCGAGATCGCCGGCGATCGCGAGCGCCGTGAGGTCGGTGCCGAACCGGTCGAGCATCGGGGTCTCGGACTCGGCCGGCTGCGCATCTGCCGACGGCACGCCGTTCGGCGTCACCGTCTCGCGGGCGCCCTGCGTGAGCGCCTCGGCGGTCACGCCCGCCTGAGCGAGCACCTGGCCCGCCGGGGTGTCCTGCCCCAGGACCAGGGCGAAGAAGAGGTGCTCCGGCGCCACATAGGTGGAGCCGGACGACCGCGCGACCTGGAATGCGTGGAAGAGCGCCCGCTGCACGGACGGCGTGATGACGGCGCCGTCGACGTCGGCCGGCGCGGATGCCGCGGGCAGACGCTCCTCCGCCGCGCGCGCGATCGCGCGGGGGTCGGCGCCGATGCGGGCGACCGCATCGCTCGCGGGCGGCTCCGCCACGATCACGCGCAGGATGTGCAGCGCGTCCAGCTCGCGCTGCCCGCGCTCGAGCGCGAACTTCCCCGCCGCCTGCAGGATCTCCTGCGTGCGGGCGCTGAGGAAGCGGCTCAGGTCGATCGAGCGCTCCTGACGGGCGCGCTCACCCGCGAGGTAGCGCGCGAGGAAGTCGTCGAACGCGCTCGCGCCGTCGGCGCCCTCGGTCGGGGGTGTGAAGTCTTCGGGCATTCCCGGATCTCCTATGAAGGTGAGTCGATGTGTATCAAGTTTAGGAACTTGAGCACAGTGGTATCAACTTCAACGCGGAAACGCCCGGCGTATTCCGAGCTCGTGGATCAGGGCAGAATCGCCGGATTCGCATCGTCCCAGAACTGCACGGTCTGGGCGACCCAGTACACGGCGAAGAGCACGACGACAGCCAATTCCCCGAGAAGGACGAGCGGGATGCCGGTCACGGCCACGAGATCCACTCCCCCCAGTCTCAGGGCGAGCACCGCCACCAGGCCGACCAGGACGACGGCGATCCCGATCGCCACGACGCGGTAGATCCCGCGCCAGGGAGCCGCCGACGTGATCGCGGCGATCGTCGACACGACGGCGACGATCCCGAAGAACACGCCCGTCGCCACGAGGTGGCCGAGCGCCACGAAGGATGCCGGACCGAGGAGCGCCCACGCGGCGGCCGCGACCACGATGGCGGCCGCCACGACCAGCGTGACCGCGACGCCCGCACTCAGCGTCCCCTGGACGCGCGCGAGCACGAGGGCCGTCATCACGCCGAGGGCTCCGACGACCGCGAGCGACAGCATCCCGTTCTGCACCGCGGGGAGCTCGCCGGCCGGAACGCACGGGCCGGGCGCGGGGCACGTGACCGCGTAGCCGGCGACATCTCCCGCGAGGATGGGCGTCGGCACGATCGCGATCAGCGGCGCGAACAGCGCCGCGATGTCGAGGAGCGCCTGCTCGACGCTGTGGCCGGACAGCGCGATCAGTGCGAGCGCGATGGCGAAGAGCGCGCCGGTGAAGACCCCGCGCGCGGGCGTGTAGTACATCGCGCTGATCGAGCTGACCGGGCCGTCGGACACCACGACGGCCGCGAGCGACACCAGCAGCAGGACGACGGCGCCGACGATCGCGATGCGGACGTAGCGGTACGTGCGCTGGGTCGACGTGCCGATGAGTCGCATGACGCCATCCTGCACCCCGGCACCGACGTGGTCGGCCGACGCGATCGGGTCCGGACGATGTCGGGGGGTCTCGGTACCGTGACGGGAACACCCGAGGAGGAGTCATGGACTGGAAGATCGAGCTGATCCACGTGCCGGTGAGCGACGTCGACCGCGCGAAGGAGTTCTACACGCGGATCGGCTTCCACCCCGACCACGATCAGACGCCCTACGAGGGGCTGCGCTTCGTGCAGATGACCCCGCCCGGGTCGGCGTGCTCCATCGCGTTCGGCACGAACCTGGGCGGCACCCTCGCTCCGGGCACGCTCGACGTCATCCAGGTGGTCGTGCCCGACGCCGACGCCGCGCTCGCCCAGCTGCGCGATGCGGGCGTCGAGGCCGAGGGGGTGGACGAGCAGGCGTGGGGCCGGTTCGTGACCTTCGCCGACCCCGACGGCAACCGCTGGACGCTGCAGCAGCTGCCCTCCTGGGCGGCCGGCGCCGCCTGACCGCGTCCGCGCGCCGGGGCATCGTCGGGCATCGCGCCGTGCTGGCAGAATGCCGTGGTGACCCATGATGAGGACGCCGTCGTCCAGGCCCCGCCCCCCGCTGTGACCCCGCAGGAGGCGACGGCCATCGCCCGCGAGCTGTTCGCCGTGGACGGAGAGGCACACTCCCTCGGGAGCAACCAGGACCTCAACTTCGTGCTGCGCGGCGCAGGCGAGCCGACCCTGCTGAAGATCGCGAATCCGGACACCACGGCGGCAGAGCTGGAGGCGCAGTCGCGCGCCGCGCGGATCGTGGGCGAAACCACGAGCATCCGTGTCCCGCTCGCGAGAGAGCTGACCGACGGCGGAACCGTTCGGCCTGTCGAGGTCGAGGGACAGACGATGCATGCGCGACTGCTCGACTTCCTCGAGGGTCGCACGCTCTCCGGCAGCGACTACCTCCCGCCACGATCGGTGCGTGCCCTGGGTCGGCTCGCCGCGGACTTCGACCTCGCGCTGGCGGACTTCGCCGATCCCGGCGCGGAGCGCGCGAGTCAGTGGGACCTCCGTCGCACGCCGTCGGTCATGGCCGAACTCCTGCCTTCGATCGACGACCCGGCTCTGCGAGCTCGCCTCGAGACCGCACTCTCGGCGGCATGGCGCGCCGTCGCGAGCGTTGCGGACGACCTGCCGCTGCAGGTGATCCACGGCGACCTGACGGACGACAACGTGGTGGCGGGCGACGCCCGGAGCGGCCTCCCCGACGGCGTGATCGACCTGGGTGACCTGAACCGCTCCTGGCGGGTCGGCGAGCTCGCGATCACGCTGTCCTCGCTGCTCCACCACGACGGCGTCGACCTCGTCGCCGCGCTCGAGGCGGCGCGGGCGTACCACGACCGAGCCCCCCTGACCGCGGCCGAGGCGGACGCGGTGTGGCCGCTCGTCGTCGGCCGCGCGGTCGTCCTGGTAGCCAGCGCCCACCACGTGCTGCGGACCGACCCGGGCAACGACTACGCGGCGGAGAACCTCGTCCACGAACAGGCGATCCTGGAGGCGGCGACGGCGTTGCCTCTCGCCGTCGCGGGCCGGCTCGTGCGGACCGCGCTCGGCTTCCCCGCCCCCGTCCTCACCCTCCCCTCCGGGTACGGGAGCCTCGTGAGAGACGCCGCGGCGGCGACGACGCTCGACCTCTCCGCGATGAGTCCGCTGCTCGACGAGGGCCGATGGCTCACGCCGGACATCGAAGCGACCCTGACCGCCGCGGCGCCGCGCGACGGCGGGATCGTCCTCACACGATTCGGCGAAGCGCGGCTGACACGCTCCCGCCCGCACTCGCAGGATGCCCCGGCGAACGTCGCCACCGGCGTCGACGTGACGGTCGATGCCCCGACCGACCTCGTCGCCCCGTGGGACGGCGATCTCGCGGCGACCGCCGACGGCTGGGAACTGCGGGGGCCCGGGCTCCGGCTCCGCGTCACGGGTTCCGACCCGGTGCGCGGCGACGGGCCGATCCGCCGGGGCGCTACGATCGCGAGCCTGCGCGGCACCGCGCGGATCGCGGTGTCCGCCGCCGACGTCGATCCGCCCGCGTTCGTCACGGCAGCCCTGCGCGACGCCTGGCGGGCCGCGATCGCCGACCCGACGCCCCTGCTCAGCCGAGACGAGCGCCCCTCCCCCGACGAGGACGCTGCCGAACTGCTGGCCCGCCGGGCCGCGGCTCTCGCGGGGGTGCAGGAGCACTACTTCGACGCACCGCCGGTGATCGCACGTGGCTGGCGCGAGCACCTCGTCGACACCGAGGGTCGCGTCTACCTCGACACGCTCAACAACGTGACCTCGATCGGCCACGCGCATCCGCGCCTCGTCGAGGCGATCGCGGCGCAGTGGCGCCTCATCAACACCAACTCGCGATTCCACTACCCGGCCATCGTCGAATTCGCCGAGCGCCTGGCCGCCCTCCTCCCGGACGGACTCGACCGCGTCTTCCTGGTCAACAGCGGCTCGGAGGCCGTCGACCTCGCGCTGCGCCTCGCCCAGGCCCACACCGGCCGACCGGACATCGTGGCCCTCAGGGAGGCGTACCACGGGTGGACCTCCCTCGCCGACGCCGTGTCGACGTCGGTGGCCGACAACCCGCACGCCCTCGCCACGCGGCCCCCCTGGGTGCACACCGTGGCCGCGCCGAACACCTACCGCGGAATGCACAGCGACGAGCCCTCCGCCTATGCGCGAGACGCCGTGGCCGAGGTCGACCGCCTCGCCGCGGAAGGGACGCCGCCGGGCGCGTTCATCGCCGAGAGCATCGCAGGGAACTCCGGAGGGATCGTCTTCCCCGACGGCTACCTCTCGGCCGTCTACACCGCGGTTCGATCGCACGGCGGTTTGGCGGTGGCGGACGAGGTCCAGGTCGGATACGGACGCCTCGGTCAATGGTTCTGGGGCTTCGAGCAGCAGGGCGTCGTCCCCGACATCGTCGCGGTGGCGAAGGCGATGGGCAACGGCCACCCGCTCGGCGCGGTGATCACATCACCGGAGATCGCCGAGAGCTACCGCACCTCGGGCTACTTCTTCTCGTCCGCCGGGGGCAGTCAGGTGTCATCCGTGGCCGGCATGACCGTCCTCGACGTCATCCGCGACGAGCGCCTGCAGGAGAACGCACGCGACGTGGGCGCATACCTCAAGGGCCGCATCGAACAGCTCGCGCAGCGGCATCCGATCATCGGGACCGTGCACGGCTTCGGACTCTACCTGGGTCCCGAACTCGTGCGCGACCCCGCCACGCGGGAGCCGGCCGGTGAGGAGGCGGCGGCGATCAGCGAGCGGCTGCGGATCCTGGGGGTCATCGCGCAGCCGACCGGCGATCACGGGAACGTGCTCAAGATCAAGCCGCCGCTGTGCATCACCCGGGAGAGCGCCGACGCCCTGGTCGACGCTCTCGACCGGGTGCTCACCACGGGGTGGTGAGCAGACGCGTCAGGCCCTTCAGGCCCGTCCGCCCGGAGGACCGATGACGAGCAGCACGCTGAAGACCACCACGATGGATGCCGCGGCGATGCCGGCGAACGTGCGGGGATGACGCAGCAGCACTCGCATCAGTCGATCGTGCCAGCGGTGGTCACGCGGGTCGTCGGTGCCCCGCAGCCGCCAGTCCCCCGCGAGGCGCCCACGGCGGTGCAGCACGATCTCGACGGGGATGGTGGCGTACGGCACGATCGCTGCGGCGATCGCGACGGCCGTCGACGTCGCGCGCCACCTGTTGTTCTTGGCGACGAGGATCGACGTGGCCACGTAGCAGAGGAAGACGAAGCCGTGGATGCCGCCGGCGATCGTGACGAGGAGCGCCAGGTCGGTGGTGGCCCGCAGGACGAGCGCCGCGATCAGCAGCGTCCAGGAGACGGCCTCGGCGATGGCGAATGTACGGAAGAGGAGCGAAGGTCGGGAGAACACGCCTTCAGTGTAACTGAAACCTATCAGTCATGCTGAAGGTCACCCGAACGGCTCCTCGTGCAGTCCCTCGAGCGCGCGCGTGAGCTCCGGGCCGCCGCCCGCGAACGTCGCGTCCAGGCGGGCGAGGCCCGCGTCTGCAGCATCGAGCGCGGCCTCCCCCTTGGCCGTCACGCGCAGGTCGGACGCGGCGCCGGCGTGGGCGGTGGCATCCGACGCAAAACCGTCATCGACCAGCGACCGCACCGCCGTGTGCGCGGTCTGCACCGTGATCTGCGACCGGCGCGCGAGCTCGGAGAACGAGATCCCGGGCGTCGCGCGGATGTGCGCGAGCAGGGCGTACTTGCGCGTCGTCAGGCCGACGTGCTTCAGCTCCGCGCTGAGCCGGGCATCCCACACCGCCGCGACCGTCAGCAGGGCGATGACGGGGCTGAACGGGGGGCGTTCGGGCATGGGTCCATGCTAGTGACGGGGCGTCGGGGGCAGGGCGGACGCCCGGGCGCGCCGCCGGCATCAGCCCGGATCGGGCACCGGCGCGAGGGCTCAGACTCGGGAGTGCTACTGCCCCAGCAGTTTCATCGCATTGACGATCACAATCAGCTCTTTTCCAACTGTTGATCGCAACTCAGATTCGCGTGCTCCCGACTCGTGCTTAAAGTGCGCAACTGTTACGCGATGAGGGTTAACTCGGCGAAGCGATTGAGCCACGCGCGACTCCGCCTGGGTGGGTTGAGCAAGCTCGTCATAGACGCCGGCCAACTGCCCGAGGGTCTTCTTCATGATCTGCTCTTCGGTGTAGTTGGCCGTCGAGCCATTGTCCCGAACGAATCGAACACGCTTCGCCCGGACCGCCTTCGCCATATAGATGCGCGCGGCAGTCTCAAGCGCCAAGCACGCATCTTCAAAGGCCTCCTTCCAATGCCCCTGCTCGAGAAGATCGCGAGCCGAACCCAGGCTCACCACGAGCCGGCCCGTTAGCTCCGGAAACTCAGCGTCCAGAGACAAGTCATGTGGCGCAATCAGGGACTGCACACTGCGCCCATCGACAATGTCTAGGCCCACTCCAAGCTGTCGGAGTTTCATGAGCGTTCTTTGCGGGATGTCGCTGTCCGTCGACACCGCGGCCACGTAGCGAACTTCCGCCTTCGAGGCGCGGCCATACTTAACCCAGTCTTCGGCGCGGCTGAGATCGACAGCCGAGGACACCTCGTGGAAATATGACGCCATACCGCGCGTAGCTTTCAAGAGTGGAGTGTTCGGAAACTCGAGATCGTAAGGCTCGATCTCAATGCTGAACCCACGGGCCGCGATCCACTCGCCGTAAATGATCGCTGCATCCAAGAGGTCTACCGGGACCAGTTCGAAGTCGACCGGTCGCAACTGGGTCACGATTGTCCAAGAATCCGAGCGATCGTGCCCTGGAGGCTCTCCAGGGCCTCGCGCAACGTGGCGCTAACCTGGCCGCTCATGCTTAGTTCAGACACACTAGCCTCGAGTCGCTGAACTGACATCTCGACTGTGTGTTCTCGGTCAACTCGTTCAACCGAGGTGGCAAACGCGTCTCGCACCGTAGTGTTCGGATTGTCGACTAGCTCGGTAATACTTGCCCGCACCGCGGCCCGAGAGACATCGTGTCGTTCGACCGCTCGCGCCATTCGCGCCAAGAGCCTCGGCTCCACTGTGCTCGTCAAGGTCTTGGACCGGAACTTATCGATTAGCACGGTCTCAAGTCGTATCCGCTCGCCGGAGGCGATCACGTCTTGCTTTTCCAACGCGGCTGCGCCCCGAGTCACCTCGAGCAGGTGATCAACAGTGAGAGTCTGCTCCGACCTAGGGCGATCCTGTTCGCTCTCAACAAGCGCGAGGTGCTGAGGCGGGAGTTTCAAGATGTTCTTCAGTCGCCTCACTTCGCCGCGAGACAGGCTTGCGAGCTGCGCCAGCTGGCTCTCGGTTGGTGGTTGGCCTTCCGTCTCGGCGTAGAGGTGCTCGAGCTTCTGGAGCTTCATCGCGGTCGGGAGCGGATCCCAATCTGAGCGAGCATTGTGAATTGCGAACATCATCATGATGTTCTGTATCAGGGTCGGCTCCGGCTGGACGATAATCGGCACCCGATGCAAACCAAGTTTGCGTGCAGACCGCCAGCGGCGCTCCCCGTCAAGCAGGACATAACCTCCCTCCCGCGAACTGAACACAGTGAGGGGGACCAAGATCCCGTTTGCAGCGATACTGTCCTGAAGTTCGATCAGTTCCTTCTCGTGGAACACGAGCCTGGGGTTCTCGGGATTCTGTCGAATCTCCGAGGGAGACGCCACCCGCACATTAGACGACTCGGCCATCAGTGCTCCTTCGCAATGACCAACAGCTCTTCCACCCGACCCCGCTTCCCCGGGGCGGCGGCAATGGTAGATGGGCGCTCCAGCACGACGGTCTCGAACCCCGCGTATAGATCGCTAATGCTGGAATGACGGGCGTTAGTGACCAACAGTGTCGCTCCTCGCCTGGCGGCTGCTCGCACACTTGCCGCTAACCGAATTTGATCATGCCACGAGAAGATCTTCTCGTTGTATTCGATGAAACCGTTGTTGTTGTGAGATGTGACGTAGGGCGGATCAACGAACACGAAATCACCATCCCCCGCGACATCCATCGCCGCTTGAAAGTCGCCGTGCATCAACTCGACCCGTTCAGTACTCGCAATCTCGGATATCGCGCGGAGATTATCAAGGTCGGCAATGAACGATGACTTCGGTGCGCCCCAAGGGACGTTAAACTCCCCCTTGAGATTCACGCGATAGAGACCGTTAAAGGCGCCCTTGTTGAGGTAGATGAAGCGGCCCCCGCGCTCTGAGGCGCTGCCACCGCGTTCAGCCCTCGCTGCGTAGTAGGCCTCCTTTGCAAGCGGGCGTCGCGTTGCTTCGGCATATACTCCATCAGGATCGTCTCGGACCGCTCGCCATACTTCAACTAAGGGGATGCACGCGTCGTTCAGGACGGCCTGTACGGGTTGAAGATGCAGGAAAAGGGAGCCCCCACCAACGAACGGTTCCACGTATGTACGGAAGCGGCGTGGCACATACGGCTCGATCTGGCTCAATAAGCGTCGCTTCGATCCTGCCCATTTGATGAAGGGCTTCGTCTCGCAATTGATCGAGGATAACGCGGGCGTACTCGCCCCTGGATTCGCGATCAAGCTTGAACTAGCGCCGGTACTGGCCGCATCCGGGTGGCTCCGGATGGCTGCCGCAACTTCGAGAGTCATCAGGATGTGAAACCGCGCTGAGACACCCTAGAAGTCCCAGTCCTCGTCTTCCGTCGCCTCGGCCTTGCCGATGACGTACGACGAACCGGAACCCGAGAAGAAGTCGTGGTTCTCGTCGGCGTTCGGCGACAGCGCCGACAGGATCGCCGGGTTCACGTCGGTCACGGTGGAGGGGAACATCGCCTCGTAGCCGAGGTTCATCAGCGCCTTGTTGGCGTTGTAGTGGAGGAACTTCTTAACGTCCTCGGTCAGTCCCACCCCGTCGTACAGGTCCTGCGTGTACTGCACCTCGTTGTCGTAGAGCTCGTACAGCAGCGAGAACGTGTAGTCCTTGAGGTCCTCGCGCTTGGCCTCGTCGACCCGCTCGAGTCCCTTCTGGAACTTGTACCCGATGTAATAGCCGTGCACGGCCTCGTCGCGGATGATGAGGCGGATGAGGTCGGCCGTGTTCGTGAGCTTCGCACGGGACGACCAGTGCATCGGCAGGTAGAAACCCGAGTAGAACAGGAACGACTCGAGCAGCGTCGAGGCGACCTTGCGCTTCAGGGGTTCGTCGCCGCGGTAGTACTCCATGACGATCTGAGCCTTCTTCTGAAGGTTCGGGTTCTCGACCGACCAGCGGAACGCCTCGTCGATCTCCTTCGTCGAGCACAGCGTCGAGAAGATCGACGAGTACGACTTGGCGTGCACCGACTCCATGAACGCGATGTTCGTATAGACGGCCTCCTCGTGCGGGGTGATCGCGTCGGGGATGAGCGACACCGCGCCCACCGTGCCCTGGATCGTGTCGAGCAGAGTGAGCCCCGTGAACACCCGCATGGTGAGCGTCTGCTCCTCCGGGGTGAGCGTGTTCCACGACTGGATGTCGTTGGACAGCGGCACCTTCTCGGGCAGCCAGAAGTTGTTCACCAGGCGGTTCCAGACCTCGAGGTCCTTCTCGTCCTGGATGCGGTTCCAGTTGATCGCCTGAACGTGGTTCAGGAGCTGCAGCTTCTCAGCCATTGTCTTCTCTCTCGAAAATCCCAGATCGGGGCGTCACAGCGTGCAGCTGACGCATTCCGTCATGTCGGTGCCCTCGAGCGCCATCTGACGCAGGCGGATGTAGTAGATCGTCTTGATGCTCTTGCGCCACGCGTAGATCTGCGCCTTGTTGATGTCGCGCGTGGTCGCGGTGTCCTTGAAGAACAGCGTCAGCGACAGGCCCTGGTCCACGTGCTGCGTTGCGGCGGCATACGTGTCGATGACCTTCTCGTAGCCGATCTCGTACGCGTCCTGGTAGTACTCCAGGTTGTCGTTCGTCATGAACGCCGCCGGGTAGTACACGCGGCCGAGCTTGCCCTCCTTGCGGATCTCGATCTTGGCCGCGATCGGGTGGATCGACGAGGTCGAGTTGTTGATGTACGAGATCGAGCCGGTCGGGGGCACCGCCTGCAGGTTCTGGTTGTAGATGCCGTGCTGCTGGATCGACGCCTTCAGCGCGCGCCAGTCGTCCTGCGTCGGGATGTGGTGGCCCGCGAACATCTCGGCCACCTTGGCCGTCGCCGGCACCCACTCCTGTTCGATGTACTTGTCGAAGAATTCGCCCGATGCGTACGTCGAGTCCGCGAACCCGTCGAAGGTCTCCCCGCGCTCGATCGCGATCCGGTTCGAGGCGGTCAGCGCGTGGAACAGCACCGAGTAGAAGTAGATGTTCGTGAAGTCGACACCCTCTTCGGAGCCGTAGTAGACGTGCTCGCGCGCGAGGTAGCCGTGCAGGTTCATCTGCCCCAGGCCGATCGCGTGCGACCGGTCGTTGCCGTCCTCGATCGAGCGCACCGAGGCGATGTGACTCTGCTGGCTGACCGCGGTGAGCGCACGGATGCTGGTCTCCACCGTCTTCGCGAGGTCGCCGCCGTCCATCGCCAGGGCGATGTTGAGCGAGCCCAGGTTGCACGAGATGTCCTTGCCGATCCGGTCGTAGGACAGGTCCTCGTTGAACGTCGTGGGCGTGTTGACCTGCAGGATCTCGGAGCACAGGTTCGACATGTTGATCCGGCCCTTGATCGGGTTGGCCTTGTTCACCGTGTCTTCGAACATGATGTACGGGTAGCCGGACTCGAACTGGATCTCGGCGAGCGTCTGGAAGAACTCGCGCGCGTTGATCTTGGTCTTCTTGATGCGCGGGTCGTCGACCATCTCGCGGTACTTCTCGGTGACCGAGATGTCGCCGAAGGGGACGCCGTAGACATGCTCGACGTCGTACGGCGAGAAGAGATACATGTCCTCGTCGTTCTTGGCGAGCTCGAACGTGATGTCGGGCACGACGACGCCGAGGGACAGCGTCTTGATGCGGATCTTCTCGTCGGCGTTCTCACGCTTGGTGTCGAGGAAGCGCATGATGTCGGGGTGGTGCGCCGAGAGGTACACGGCGCCCGCCCCCTGACGCGCACCGAGCTGGTTCGCGTAGCTGAAGCTGTCTTCGAGCAGCTTCATGACCGGGATGATGCCGCTGGACTGGTTCTCGATCTGCTTGATCGGCGCGCCGGCCTCGCGGATGTTCGAGAGGAGCAGCGCGACGCCGCCGCCGCGCTTGGACAGCTGCAGCGACGAGTTGATGCCGCGCGAGATGGACTCCATGTTGTCTTCGATGCGCAGCAGGAAGCACGACACGAGCTCGCCGCGCTGCGCCTTGCCGGCGTTGAGGAACGTGGGGGTCGCGGGCTGGAAGCGACCCGAGATGATCTCGTCGACGAGGTCGGTGGCGAGCTTCTCGTCGCCGTCCGCCAGTGCGAGGGCGGTCATGACCACGCGGTCCTCGAACCGCTCGAGGTAGCGCTTGCCGTCGAACGTCTTGAGCGTGTAGCTCGTGTAGTACTTGAACGCGCCGAGGAAGGTCTCGAAGCGGAACTTCTTCGAGTAGGCGAAGTCGTTGAGCCGCTGGATGAACTCGAACGAGTACTTCGCGAGCACCTGGGGCTCGTAGTACTCCTTCTCGACCAGGTAGTCGAGCCGCTCCTTGAGGGAGTGGAAGAAGACGGTGTTCTGGTTCACGTGCTGCAGGAAGTACTCCCGCGCGGCACGCTTGTCGGCGTCGAACTGGATCTTCCCGTTCGCGTCGTACAGGTTCAGCATCGCGTTCAGGGCGTGGTAGTCCATGCCCTCGAAGCGCACCTCGGTCTTGAAGTCCTTCTCGGTCACTGCAATGTCTGCCATCGTTCCAATCCCTCGCTCACGCGATCCACATCTTCCGGCGTGCCGAACAGCTCGAGCCGATACAAGTGCGGCACGTGGCACTTGCGGCTGATGATGTCACCGGCGATGCAGAACGCTTCGCCGAAGTTGGTGTTGCCCGCGGAGATGACTCCGCGGATCAGGGTGCGGTTTCGCTCATCGTTGAGGAATCGGATGACCTGGCGGGGAACCGCGCCCTTCTCCTCGCCCCGGCCCTGGCCACCGCCATACGTGGGGGTGACCAGGACGAAGGGCTCATCGACGATGAGAGGCGCGTCGCCCGCGTGGAGCGGGATGCGCAGCGCCCGCACGCCCAGCTTCTCGACGAACCGCGCCGTGTTGCCGGACGTGCTCGAGAAGTAGACGATGAGCGGTGACGCCGTCGCCCTGCCGGCAACCGCGCCACCTGTCGCGATCGCGGTTGCCATGACTGCTACGCGAGACGGGCGGCGAGCTCGTCGATCTTGTCGGGGCGGAAGCCCGACCAGTGGTCCTCATCGGTGATGACGACCGGCGCCTGCAGGTAGCCGAGCGCCTTCACCTGCTCGAGGGCCGCGGGGTCCTGAGAGAGGTCGTGGACCTCGTATTCGATGCCCTTCGAGTCCAGTGCGCGATACGTCGCGTTGCACTGCACGCATGAAGGCTTTGTGTAGACCGTGATCGCCATGTCGACCCGCTTCTCCCGTCATTCCCGTCTGATTTCCCGGTCGTCCCCCGCCGGAGCTCCAATACTACATATGGGTGCCGACATCAGGAAGCACCACAAGGGGTAGTAGTTACATCCGTGTAGTTTTCCACCGCTCTCCCCATGTACAACACAGGTTGTCCACCGTTTCATCCACAGGCGGCGCACCCCGCGCCAACCTGGAAAAAGCCTGAATGCCGCGGTTTTCGGAGCCCCGTCGAGGATCCATCCACAGGGGCCACGCTACGCACGGCCTCCGACATCGGATCCGCTGTGGAATCACGCGCACCGGCGTGTCGCGGCGTGTCGCGGGACGCCCGCCCGGGTCGATACCGTGGAGGCGTGGCGGGATACCGGGATCTACTGCGCACGCCGGGCGTGGGGCGCATCATCGCCGCGCAGCTGACGGCACGCTTCCCCAACGGGATGACGAGCATCGCGATCCTGCTGCACATCCAGGCCGTCACCCACTCCTACGGCGCGGCGGGCCTCGTGCTCGCGGCGACCTCGGTCGGTCAGGCGATCGCCGGCCCCGTGACCAGCCGCTGGATGGGCCGCTGGGGGATGCGCCCCGTCCTCACTCTGACCACGCTCGTGTGCGCGGCATCCCTCACCGCCCTCGCGCTGCTCCAGGTTCCCGTGCCGGTGTACATGGCGCTCGGGCTCGTGGCGGGGCTCTCCACGCCGCCCGTGCAGTCGGCCGTGCGCACGATCTACCCCAAGATGGTGAACTCCCGCCAGCTCACCCCGCTCTTCTCGCTCGACGCGTCGCTCCAGGAGATCATCTGGATCATCGCGCCGGTACTGGTGACGTTCGTCTCGACGCAGATCAGCACCGTCGTCGGCATGCTGCTGATCGTCGTCATCCTCCTCGGCGGGTGCGCGTGGTTCATCCTCTCGCCCGAGGTCGGGCGCGTGCGGATCCCGCGCAGCCGCCGCAGCTTCGGCACCGTGCTGACCCGCCCCGCGGTGCTGCTCGCCACGATCGTCGGCTTCCTCCTCATCGGGGCGTGCTCGGCCGTCGAGGCCGGCGTCGTCGCCGCGTTCGGCCACGGCGGCCTCGAGGCGGGCATCGTGCTCGCGCTCTTCTCCGTGGGGAGCCTCGGCGGCGGCCTGCTGTCGGGCAGCATCCCGATCGGCCGCTGGGCGATGGCCCGACGCCTCGCGATCGTCACCGCGGGTCTCGCCCTCACGATGTTCTCGCTCCAGGTGTGGTGGATCGGCGGATCGCTGGTCCTCGCCGGCATCGGCGTGGCGCCGGCCCTCGCCGTGCTGTTCGCCATGACGTCCGCCAGCGTCAAGTTCAGCGACACCGCCGAGGCGTTCGGCTGGGTCGGCACGGGGCAGCTGATCGGCGCGGCCGCAGGTTCCGCCATCGCCGGCTTCCTCATCGACGGGGTCGGCGCCCCGGGCGCCTACGGGACGGCGGTCGCCTTCGCGATCGTCGGGCTGCTCGTGTCCGTCGTGTTCGTCCGGGGGTTCCCCGACCTCCGCCATCGCGACGCGAGCCCCATCCCGGACACCGAGCCGGTCCGCACGATCACCTGACGCCCGGCCCGTCCGCGCCGCTCACGCGATCCGGCGCAGCAGCTCCCGCACGGCCAGGGCGTAGGCGTCCGCGGGCTCCGGATGCTCGAACACGAGCCGTTCACCGGCGACCTCGATCTCGACCTCGTGCGTGTCGGCGAGCCGTCGCAGCGACCGGAAGCTCGCGCGGAGCATCTCGCGCAGCTGATGCTCGAGCGGCAGCCACAGCGCGTCCTCGAGGGCGACGGAGTCCAGCGCCCATTCGGTCGTCCCGTTGAAGGCGAGGATGCGCCCGGTCGGGTAGTCGCGCGGCTCCACGGTCATCTCACTCACCGTGAACACGTCGGCCTCGAACTCCGGCTCGTCGAGCTGGAAGCGGTCGCCGGATCGCGGGTGCCACACGAGCCCCTCTTCACGCAGCGCGCGCGCCAGCTCGGTGGAGATCATAGGCTCAGACTATGCCCGCATCCGTCACCCTCCCCCGGCTGACATGGGGTGATCCCGCGTCCGGCCGACGCGCCCTCCTCGTGCACGGACTCGGCTCCACCGCGGCCCTGATGTGGCGCTTCGGCGTCGCCCTCGCCGCCGAGGGGTGGTGCGCCCAGGCCGTCGACCTGCGCGGCCACGGGCGGGCGCCGCGCGCACTGGACTACTCGATCCCGGCCTACGCGGCCGACGTCGCCGCCACCCATCCGCCGGCCGGCGGCGCGTGGGACCTGGTGATCGGCCACTCCCTGGGCGGTGCTGCCGTCGTCCTGGCGAGCGCGCGCCACCCGCGCTGGGCACGCCGCCTCGTCCTCGTCGACCCCGCCATCCACCTGTCCGATCACGATCGCGACGTCGTACGGCGCAGTCAGGAGGAGTCGTTCGCCGATCCGACCGTCGACGCCGTCCGCGCCGGGCATCCGCACTGGCATCCGCAGGACATCGAGCTCAAGGCGCTCTCGGCGCAGCAGGCCAGCCGGTGGGCGGTCGAGCAGACGAGCGCGCAGAACCCGGAGTGGGACGTACGGGATGCCGCAGCCGCGCTCTCGACGCCGACCCACATCATCGGCGCCGACCCGGCGGTGTACTCGATCTTCACGGGGGCTCTCGCCGCGGAGGTGCTCGCCAACCCCGTCATCACGATGTCGGTGGTCGCGGGTGCGGGCCACTCCCCCCATCGCGACAAGCCGGATGACACGATGGCCCGGCTGAAGGAGGCTCTCGCATGACCGCGTTCGATCCCGCCCTCGTCCTCCCCGACGATCTCCTGGAGCGGTTCCGCGAGCGCGCCGCCGTGCACGACCGTGAGAACACGTTCCCCGACGACGACCTGGCCGAGCTGAAGGACGCGGGCTACCTGGCGATCCTCGTGCCGACCGAGCTGGGCGGCGCGGGCCTCGGACTCGCCGAGGCATCCGTCCTGCAGCAGCGGCTCGCCACGGCGGCCCCGGCCACGGCCCTCGCCGTCAACATGCATCTGGTCTGGACCGGCGTGGCGAAGGTGCTGGCCGATCGCGGCCTCGACGCGCTGCGGTTCGTGCAGGAGGGCGCCGCGGCGGGCGAGGTGTTCGCGTTCGGGATCAGCGAGGCCGGCAACGACCTCGTGCTGTTCGGGAGCGACACACGCGCGGAACCCCTCGACGACGGCTCGTACGCGTTCACCGGCACCAAGATCTTCACCTCGCTCGCCCCGGTGTGGACCCAGCTCGGTCTGCACGGCCTCGACACCACGTCGCCCGACGCGCCGAAGCTCGTCTACGCGTTCGTCCCGAGGAGCGACGCCGTCGTCACGCGGGATGACTGGGACACGCTCGGGATGCGCGCCACGCAGTCCCGCACCACCGAGCTGCACGGCGCGACGGCCCCGGCCGACCGCATCGTGCGACGGGTCGACCCGGGCCCGCAGCCCGACCCCATCGTCTTCGGCATCTTCAGCGTGTTCGAGCTGCTGCTCGCGAGCGTCTACACGGGCATCGCCCGCCGCGCGCTCGACCTCGCGGTGACGACGGCGCGGCGGCGCACGTCGAAGCGGACGGGCACGACCTACGCGCAGGATCCCGACATCCGCTGGCGCATCGCCGACATGGGGCTCGCGTACGACGCGCTGCCGGCGCAGCTGCAGTCCCTCGCGACGGACGTCGACCGGCGCGTGGATCACGGCCCGCTCTGGTTCGCGAAGCTGTCCGGCATCAAGCACCGCGCGGTGACGATGGCGAAGCAGGTCGTCGACGACGCCGTGCTCGTGGCGGGCGGATCGTCCTACGCGGCCGGGTCCGAGTTGAGCCGGCTGTATCGCGACGTGCTGGCCGGTCTGTTCCATCCGTCCGACCCGGAGTCCGCCCACGCGACGGTCGCCACGGCCTGGCTCGGTCCGCTCGAGACGTGAGGGCGGCTCAGCGCTCCTGCACGTCGTATGCCTTGAGGAGCTCGGCGACCGCCTGCTCGCGCTCCGCGCCGCCGTGCTCGAACATGTCGGTGACGTGCGTGCGCAGGTGGTTCTCCAGCAGGAGCCGGTCGAGCGACTCGAGCGCCTTCCGGATCGCGCGGGACTGGCCGATGATGTCCATGCAGTAGTCCTCGCTCTCGATCATCTTCGCGAGCCCGCGCAGCTGTCCCTCGAGGATCGCGGTCCGATGCAGCGCCCGCTTCTTGATGTCGTCGATCACCCCGCCAGGCTACGCGCCCGCAGGACCCGAGTGCCGCACAGCGGGCCGTGCGAGTATGGCCGGATGGCGCGCACACCGACGGCTCTGCTGAGCCCCGCGGATCAGGAGCGCCGTCGCGCCCTGCGCACGATGAAGACGATCGCACTCTCGGCCCTGCTCGTCCTCGCGGCCGTGTTCGTCGTCTCGTTCGCGCTCCAGGGCCGGTATCCGTGGCTCGCGTACGTCCGCGCCGCCGCCGAGGGCGGAATGGTCGGCGCGCTCGCGGACTGGTTCGCGGTGACGGCGCTGTTCCGGCGGCCCCTGGGGCTGCCGATCCCGCACACCGCGATCATCCCGAACCGCAAGGACGAGATCGGCCGCACGCTGGGTGAGTTCGTCGAGACGAACTTCCTCTCCGGGGACGTCGTCCGCACGAAGCTCGAGTCGACCGAGATCGCGTCGCGGCTGGGCGCCTGGCTGGCGGACCCGGCACACGCCGAGCGGGTCACGGTCGAGGCATCCGCCATGGCGTCGGGGGTGCTGCGCGCACTCAGCGACGACGACGTCCGGTCGGTGCTCGAGGACCTGGCGCGCGAGCATCTGATCGCCCCCGCCTGGGGCCCGCCCCTCGGCGGCTGGCTGACGCGGGTGGTCGCCTCCGGCGCCCACCACCACGCGGTCGACCTCGCTGCCGACAGCATCGCCGCGTGGCTCGAGGGCAACCGCGCGTCGTTCGAGGGGCTCGTGTCGCGCCGCCTGCCGTCGTGGGTTCCCCGCGTCGCCCACCGCTTCGTCGACGACACCGTCTACAAGGAGGCCGTGACCTTCGTCGCGGCGGTGCGCGCGGACCCGGATCATCCCGCCCGCCACGCGATCGACGGGTATCTCGCGCGCCTGGCCGAGAACCTGCAGCACGACCCGGCGACCATCGGACGACTCGAAGATGCGAAGGTCGCCGTCTTCGACAGCCCGCGCGTCCGGGAACTGGCCGGCGAGGCCTGGAACACCGTGAAGACGGGACTGCTCGCGGCCCTCGGCGACCCCGACAGCGGCCTGCGGCGGCGGGCGTCGAGCGCACTCTCCGAGATCGGCGAGCGGCTCACGACGGATGCCGCGCTGCAGCGCCGCGTCGACACGTGGGTGAGCGACGCCGCGGTCTTCCTCGTCGACCGCTACCGGCACGACATCGCCTCGATCATCACCGACACCGTGGAGCGGTGGGACCCGGCCGAGACCACCGAGAAGATCGAGCTCATGGTCGGGCGCGACCTGCAGTACATCCGCCTCAACGGCACGATCGTCGGCGCGCTCGCGGGTCTCGCGATCTTCTCGATCGCCACGGCTCTGCTCGGCACCTGAGCGGGGGCGCGCCGGTACTCTGATCGCGTGGCCGACTCCCCCGCGGACCAGATCCTGTTCACCTACGGCACGCTCCAGCAGCCGGAGGTCCAGCTCGACACGTTCGGGCGCCTCGTGGCGGGCGAGGACGACTCGCTCCCGGGGTACACCGTGGACTACGTCGAGATCGACGACCAGCGGGTGGTGGACCTCTCCGGGCTGGGTGTCCACCCGATCGTGCGGCCCACGGGGAGCCCGCGCGATCGCGTGGTCGGCAGGGCGCTGCACATCACGGAGGACGAGCTGGAGGCGGCGGACGAGTACGAGGTCGCGCTGTACCGGCGCGCCGCGGTGACGCTCGCGAGCGGTCGCCCCGCGTGGGTGTACGTGTCCGTGTGACCCGGGCGCCGGTGGAGAGCAGGACTACCCAGCCACCGGCCGGCGCGCCATGCTGGGGGGATGATCCGGCTCGCGCTCGTCCGTCACGCCAAGTCCGACTGGTCCGAGGAGGGGATCGCCGACCACGATCGGCCGCTCAACGCCCGGGGTGAGCGCGACGCCCCCGCGATGGCGAGGCGGCTGGCCGTCACCGGATTCGCGCCCGACGTCATCGTGTCCTCGACGGCGACGCGCGCGCAGTCGACCGCGCTCGCCTTCGGCGCCGTGTTCGGGATCATGCCGCGTCCCGTGCGCCGGCTCTACGCGGCCTCGGCGACGACCCTCCTCGACGCGGTCGAGGAGGCCGGCGCGGCAGGCGCCTCCTCCGTCCTCCTCGTGGCGCACAATCCGGGCATCGCGGACCTCGCCGCGACGCTCTCGCGAGGCCGGATCGCGCACATGCCGACCTGCGCGGTGGCGACGTTCTCGTGGGCGGACGACGACTGGGGCATCGTGGACGCCGTCGACCCTCTCGGATGGGACCTCGACGTGCCACGCGGGGACAGCTAGCCGACAGCGGCGGCCGGAACGGGCCGTCCGTCCTTGACGACGGACGACACGAGCGGTACACCCGGCCGGTAGGCGAGATGCACGCGCGTGGGGGCATCCAGGATGACCAGGTCCGCACGCATCCCCGGCGCGATCGCCCCTACGTCCTCCCGGCGCAGGGCACGTGCTCCACCGGCTGTCGCCGCCCAGATCGCCTCCCCGGGTGTCATGCCCATCTCGCGCACGGCGAGGGCGACCATGAGAGGCATCGAGCTCGTGAAGCACGAGCCGGGGTTGCAGTCGCTCGCGATCGCGACCGTGACGCCCGCATCGATCAGACGCCGCGCATCCGGATACGGCTGCCGCGTCGAGAACTCCACCCCGGGCAGGAGCGTGGCGACGGTGCGGCTGCCGGCGAGCGCGGCCACGTCGTCGTCGGAGAGGTACGTGCAGTGGTCGACCGACGCGGCATCCATCTCGACCGCCACGCGCACGCCGTCGCCCGGGCCGAGCTGGTTGCCGTGCATGCGTGGCGTGAGGCCGTGCGCGGCTCCGGCGGCGAGGACGCGACGGGCTTCGTCCGCGGTGAACGCCCCCCGCTCGCAGAACACGTCGATGAACCGCGCGTGCGGCGCGACGGCGCGCAGCATCGGCCCGCAGACGAGCTCGACGTACTCGTCGCGCGCGTCGGCGTATTCGGCGGGGACGACGTGCGCGCCGAGGAAAGTGACCTCGGGGGTGACCTCGGCCGCGATCCGCGCAGCGCGCGCCTCGTCGTGCACGGTCAGCCCGTAGCCCGTCTTGACCTCCAGCGTGGTCGTCCCCTGCCGGGCGCACTCGGCGACGAGCCGGGCGAGCCCGCGACGCAGCTCGTCGTCGGATGCCGCGCGGGTGGCGGCCACCGTGCGCCGTATGCCGCCCGCAGCATACGGCGTGCCCGCCATCCGCGCCTCGAACTCGTCGGCGCGATCGCCCGCGAAGACGAGGTGGGTGTGACTGTCGACGAAGCCGGGGATCACCGCCCGTCCCCCGGCGTCGACCGTGTCCGGGAGGCGGGGCGCGTCCCCGGCCGCTCCGACCCACGCGATGCGGCCGCCTTCGACCACGACCGCGGCATCGTGCAGGGTTCCGGTGCGGTCGTCGTCCCGCGCGACGTTCGTGGTCAGTTCGCCGATGTTCGTGATCAGCACGACACCCCTCCTCCGCTCGCAACGCCGGGCCGCGTCATCCGCCCCCCGACGATCGTGGCCGTGACGTCCTCACCCCGAGCGACGAGCGGCAGCTGCAGTGGATCGGCCCCGGCGGTGCGCGGCGTCCCGGACGCCACCTCGAGCGCGTCGAAGGGACGCCCGACCCTGATCCCGTCCGTGCCCGACCCGGCCGCCCACAGCTGGCGCGGGGTGAAGACGCCGCGCCGCCCGAGGCGCAGACGCTGGTCGAGCTCGAGCCGAGCCGTCTCCTCCCACGGGTCGACCACGGCGTTCTGGTCGGAGCCGATCGCGAGTCGCGCGCCGGCGGCGAGGAGCTCGGGGGCCGGCCCGATGCCGTCGCCGAGATCGGCTTCCGTCGTCGGGCACATCACGACGGTGACACCGGCCCCGCCGAGGAGATCGATGTCCTCAGGGGTGAGGTGCGTGGCGTGCACGGCCGACAGGCGCGGGGACAGCAGTCCGCTCGCGGCCAGGAGCGCGGTCGGCGTCAGGCCGGTCTCCGCGATGCACTGCTCGTTCTCGGCCGGCTGCTCGGAGACGTGGACGTGCAGGGGCACATCGGACGGCAGCCCGTCGGCCACCGCGACGAGGTCCGCGGGTGCGACCGCCCGCACCGAGTGCACCGCCGCGCCCAGGCTGACGAGCGGCGACGCGAGGGCGCCGAGGGCGTCCCGCAGGCCGTGCCATCGGGCCAGCCACCCGTGGACGTCGTGGTCGCCGAACCGGAGCTGCTCCGCGGCGAGCGGCACCCCCGGTCCCCCGCGCAGGTACAGCGTGTCCAGCAGGAGCAGCCGGATGCCGACGGATGCGGCGGCCTCCGCAACCGCGAGCTCCATGTCGTGGTGCGGGTAGGACGTGCCGTCGGACCGGTGATGCACGTAGTGGAACTCGCTCACGGTCGTGCAGCCCGCATCCCGCATCTCGGTGAAGACCCGGGTCGCGAGCGTCCGGTAGCCGTCGGGCGTCAGCCCGGCGGCTTCCTCGTACATGCGCGTCCGCCACCGCCAGAAGTCGCCGCCGGCGTCGTGGGTGCGGCCGCGCAGGGCGCGGTGGAAGGCGTGCGAGTGGGCATTGACGAAGCCCGGGACCACGGTGCCGAGCGACACGTCCTCGGCCGTAGGTGCGCTGTCCGCACTGAGGTCCACGATCACACCGTCGTCGACCTCCACCCGCACGTCGGCGGCGAAGTGGCCGTCGACGAGGGCTGCCGCGCAGTGGAACGTGCTCATGCGGACGCTCCCGCGAGGTCGCGCAGGACCGCCGCGAGCGCGACCGCACCCGCCTCGGCGTCCTCGTCGCGCGCACCCTCGCCCGGAGCATGGGACACGCCGGTGGGGTTGCGCACGAAGATCATGGCCGTCGGCACGAGCGGCGCGAGGATGCCCGCGTCGTGTCCCGCGCCGGTGGGGATCGTCGGCACGCCGCCGAGCACGTCCCCGATCCGCGCGGTGAGTGCCTGGTCGAAGTCCACGCGGGGGGAGAACGACTCCTCCGCGACCGACAGCGTGCAGCCCTCCGCCGCGACTCCCTCCGCGGCCCGCGCGATGGTCGCGGCGAGCTGGGTGCGGACCGCGTCGTCGGTCGCGGCGCGGATGTCGAGCCATGCCTCGACCCGGGAGGCGATCACGTTCGTCCCGTTCGGGGTCACCGCGAGTCTGCCCACCGTGGCGCGGGCCGACGGTCCCGCGGCCACCGCGGTCGCGCGCGCGGCGGTGACGACGGCCGCGAGAGCCACGACGGGGTCCCGACGGTCGGCGGTCGGGGTCGTGCCGGCGTGGTTCCCCTCGCCGTCGATCGTCAGGCGCCACCGTCCGTGCGGGATGATCGCCGACGCCGTGCCGAGCGGGGCGCCCCGATCCTCGAGGTCGCGACCCTGCTCGACGTGCAGTTCGACGAAGGCGCCCAGCCGGGCGACGCGATCCGGATCGGGTCCGATCCCCCGAGGATCCCAGCCTGCGGCGGACCACACGTCCTCGAGCGTCCCCCCGTCGCCGTCGGCCAGAGCCCGCACCGTGGCTGCGGACGCTGCGCCCACCATGAGTCGCGTCCCGAGGCACGGCAGCCCGAACCGGCTGCCCTCCTCCTCGCTGAACGCCACGACGGCGATCGGGCGGCTGGGCGTCCATCCGGATGCCTGCAGCTGCGCGACCGCCTCGAACGCGCTCGCGACACCCAGGGGCCCGTCGTAGGCGCCACCCCCCGGCACGGAGTCGAGGTGGCTGCCGGTGGACACCGCATCCGGACCCTGCGGACCCCACCACGCCCAGAGATTGCCGTTCCCGTCGCGCTCGACGTCGAGACCCAGCTCGACCGCCGAACGGTGGAACCACGCGCGCAGGGCGAGATCGGCGTCGTCGAGCAGGTGCCGCGAGTAGCCGCCGCGCACCGGGTCGCGCCCGATGCCGGCGATCTCGTCCAGCCTCGCGCGGACCGTCACGTCAGCGGTCCAGCATCGGGATGGTGAGGCCCCGCTCGCGGGCGACGTCGGCGGCCCGCTCGTAGCCGGCGTCCACATGCCGCATGACGCCGGAGCCCGGGTCGTTGACGAGCACGCGCGCGAGCTTCTCCGCCGCGAGCGCCGACCCGTCGGCGACGGTCACCTGGCCGGCGTGGATGCTGCGGCCGATGCCGACGCCGCCGCCGTGGTGGATCGAGACCCACGAGGCACCGCTCGCGGTGTTGAGGAGGGCGTTCAGCAGCGGCCAGTCGGCGATCGCGTCCGATCCGTCCGCCATCGCCTCGGTCTCCCGGTACGGCGACGCGACGGACCCGGAGTCCAGGTGGTCCCGGCCGATCACGATCGGGGCGGACAGCTCCCCCGACGCGACCATCTCGTTGAACCGGAGCCCCGCGAGATGGCGCTCCTGGTACCCGAGCCAGCAGATCCGGGCAGGGAGCCCCTCGAAGTGGACCGCCGAGGCCGCCTTGTCGAGCCAGCGGTGCAGCGCGACGTCATCGGGGAAGAGCTCCTTCACGGCGCGATCCGTCTTGGCGATGTCCTCGGGATCCCCGGAGAGCGCGACCCAGCGGAACGGCCCCTTCCCCTCGGCGAAGAGCGGGCGGATGTAGGCGGGGACGAATCCGGGGAACTCGAACGCGCGACCGAATCCGCCGAGCTCGGCCTCCCGCCGGATGGAGTTGCCGTAGTCGAAGACGGCGGCCCCGGCATCCTGGAATCCCACCATCGCCGCGACCTGCTTGGCCATGCTGCCGCGCGCGCGGGCGGTGAAGCCCTCGGGGTCGCGCTCGGCCTCCTCCCGCCAGCGGTCGAACGGCACGCCCACCGGGAGGTAGGCGAGCGGATCGTGCGCGCTGGTCTGGTCGGTCACGATGTCGATCGGCACGCCGCGGGCGAGGAGCTCGGGGAACACCTCCGCCGCGTTGCCCACGGCACCCACGGAGAGCGCGGCGCCGGCGTCCTTCGCGGCGAGGACGCGCGTGACGGCCGCGTCGAGATCGGTCGTGTACTCGTCGAGATAGCCGTGCGCGACCCGTCGTGCGAGGCGCGACTCGTCCACGTCGACGATGAGCACCGCCCCCTCGTTCAGGGTGACGGCGAGCGGCTGCGCGCCGCCCATGCCGCCGCATCCGCCGGTGAGGGTGAGCGTCCCTGCGAGCGAGGTGCGACCCAGCGACCGCGCGACCGCCGCGAACGTCTCGTAGGTGCCCTGGAGGATGCCCTGCGTGCCGATGTAGATCCACGAGCCGGCCGTCATCTGGCCGTACATGGTCAGCCCGAGCGCCTCGAGACGCCGGAACTCGGGCCACGTCGCCCAGTCCCCCACGAGGTTCGAGTTCGCGATGAGCACACGCGGCGCCCATTCGTGGGTGCGGAAGACGCCGACGGGCTTGCCGGACTGCACGAGGAGCGTCTCGTCCGGCTCCAGCTCGTCGAGCGTGCGGACGATCGCGTCGAACGCCTCCCAGGAGCGCGCCGCCCGGCCCGTCCCGCCGTAGACGACGAGGTCCTCCGGATGCTCGGCGACCTCCGGATCGAGGTTGTTCATCAGCATCCGCTTGGCCGCCTCGGCGCCCCAGCTCTTCGCGGTGCGCTCGGCGCCGCGCGGGGCGCGGATCGGGTCATGGCTCATGGGGTGCCTCCCTGATGGGTCGGTGGTGGTGTCGTATCTCCTCGCGATGCAGCGCCCAGCGCGGCATCCCGGACGGCGCCAGACACGACGAGCGCCGTCACGGCCTCGATGTCCGGACTCACGAAGTGGTCGGGTCCCGGACCCGCCGCGACCGTGCGGATCAGGTCCCGCGCTGCCCCGGTGGCCGGGCCTGCGGACAGCGGCGCGCGCAGATCGAGCGCGCGAGCCCCGGTGATCAGCTCGATCGCCAGCACGCGGGCGAGTCCGTCGACGGCCCGGCGGAGCTTGCGCGCCGCCGCCCACCCCATCGACACGTGGTCCTCCTGCATCGCGGAGGACGGGATCGAGTCGACGGATGCCGGGACCGCGAGCCGCTTCAGCTCGGAGACGATCCCGGCCGCGGCGTACTGCGCGATCATCAGCCCGGAGTCGACCCCGACCTCGTCGGCGAGGAAGGGCGGCAGCCCGTGGCTGCGCGCGACGTCAAGCGCGCGGTCGGTGCGCCGCTCGGAGATCGATGCCAGGTCGGCCGTCGCGATGGCCAGGAAGTCGAGTACGTAGGCGATCGGCGCGCCGTGGAAGTTGCCGTTCGACCGGACCCGGCCGTCGGCCGTGATGACCGGATTGTCGACGGCCGCGGCGAGCTCGCGCGCGGCGACCAGGCGTGCGTGGTCGACCGTGTCCCGGGCCGCACCGTGCACCTGGGGCGTGCAGCGCAGCGAGTAGGCGTCCTGCACGCGCTTGTCCTCGGGACCCTTGTGGCTGGCGACCATCGGGGAGCCGGCGAGGAAGGCGCGGAGGTGGCCGGCGGACGCCGCCTGCCCGACCTGGGGGCGCAGCGCCATCAGGTCGGCGGCGAAGACGGCGTCGGTCCCCAGCTGGCTCTCGATCGACATCGCCGCCGCCAGGTCGGCCGTGGTGAGCAGCACGTCCAGGTCGTGGATGGCGAGCAGCAGCATCCCGAGCATGCCGTCCGTGCCGTTGATGAGCGCGAGCCCCTCCTTCTCGACGAGCTCGAGGGGCGGGATGGATGCCGCGGCCAGCGCGTCCGCGGCCGGGATCGGCTCCGACGCGACACCCGTGACCGGATCGACGACCCGCACCTCCCCCTCGCCCATCGCCGCGAGGGCGAGGTGGGCGAGCGGCGCGAGATCCCCCGAGCAGCCGAGAGAGCCGTACTCGCGCACGATCGGCGTGATTCCGGCATCGAGCATCGCGGCGTACGTCTCCACGACCACCGGACGCACCCCGGTATGACCGGTCGCGAGGGTCTGGAGCCGCAGGAGCTGGAGGGCGCGCACGACCTCGGTCTCCACCTCGGCACCCGTGCCCGCGGCGTGCGAGCGGATCAGGCTCGCCTGGAGCTGCCTGCGGCGCTCGGGCGCGATGAACGTCGTCGCCAGCGCGCCGAAGCCGGTCGAGATCCCGTAGTGCGGGACCGGGTCGTCGGCGAGCGCCTCGACCAGTGCGCGCGTCCGTGCGACGCGGTCCAGGGCGCCGGGATCGATCGCCACGGTCGCACCGTGCCGGGCGACGGCGACGACCTCGTCGGGACCGAGAGGGGCCGCACCGAGGACGACGGGCGCGGGGCGGTCTGCGGTGGTCATGCGTCGATTCCACACCCCGCCCCTCGTGCGCGACAGGGGTTCGTGGCATCCTGTGTCTGATATGCCAGACAAACCTCAGGTGCCGGCCGCCGATCAGACGCTGCGGATTCTGGGCTACCTCGCCCGCCAGCCCGGGCCCGTCGCCGCGGGCACGCTCGCGACCCAGCTCGGCATCCCCCGCTCGACGGTGTACTTCCTCCTCGCCGCCCTGCAGGAGCACGGTTTCGCGGTGCACGTCCCGGGCGAGCGCCGCTGGGGGCTCGGAACGGCGGCCTTCGAGCTGGCGGGCGGATACGCGCGTCAGCAGCCGCTCGCCCGCGTCGGCCGTCCGCTCGTGGCCGCCCTCGCCGATCGCACCGGCGAGAGCGCGCACCTCGCGGTGATGGCGGGGCGCGACGTGCTGTACATCGTGGAGGAGCGCGCGCCCCGCCGTCCCGCGCTCGTCACGGAGGTCGGGGTCCGGCTGCCCGCGCACCTCACGGCGACCGGGCGCGCGATGCTCGCCGCGCTCCCGCGGGAGCAGGTGCGCGCCCTGTATCCGGATGCCGCGGCCTTCGCCGATCGCACCGGTCGCGGTCCGCGCCGCCCGGCCGAGCTGCGCGAAGTCCTGCGGGAGACGCGCGCGAACGACCACGCCGCCGAGGACGGGGAGGTGAGCCCGGGCCTCCGCTCCGTCGCGGTGGCCGTCCGCGACCACGCGGGCTGGCCGGTCGCCGCGATCGCGGTGACCTGGCCCGAGGACGACCCGGTGGATCGCGTGCGGCTCGTCGACGTCGTGCGGCGGACGGCCGTCGAGTTGGAGCGCCGGATCCGCGGCGGCCGTTAGCGGACGACCGGACCGTCGATGAGCTCGGGCTTCGGCGTGCGGACCACGTCGACGGATGCCGGGGGCTCCCGGCCCCTCGGCTGCCATCGCGGCGCGGTGTGGGCGCACGACTCCGCGATCGTGACGCACGGGATGGCGCGAGCGGGGCTGCGCGACGCCGCTCTGATGTCGTCGGGCTGCTGTCGGCCGCCGAGGTGTTCGACTTCCGCATGCCCGGGCTGCACTCCGGCGATGCGCGGCGCACGGGGGGGCGCGCGGAGCGGGGATCCGACAGACGGTTGCCCACGACCGGCCCGTACCCCGCGGCGTGTCGTCCGCAGGCTGGCTCGCCGCCACCGTCTCGTGACTCGAGATCGCGCGCGGCTGGGGTCTCTCAGTCGACCTTGGCGACCGTGCCCGAGGTGAGGCGCACGAGCTCGTCGTACGACAACGGGAAGACCGTGTGCGGCGTGCCCCCGGCCGCCCACAGCTCGGGGTAGACGGCGAGTGCCTCGTCGACGATCGTGGTCAGCGGCGCGGGATGGCCGGTCGGCGCCACGCCGCCGATCGCCTGCCCCGTGGCATCCCGGACCTGCTCCGGCGTCGCGCGGCGGATGGACGTGCGACCCAGTCGTTCGGCCAGCGCCGCCGTGTCGACGCGGTGAGCCCCGCTCGTCATGACGAGCAGCGGCTCGTCGTCGCTCCAGAACACGAGGCTGTTCGCGATCGCCCCCACCTCGACGCCGAGCGCCGCCGCCGCGAGCGCGGCCGTGGATGCCGCATCCGGGAGCACGACGATCTCGCCGCCGATCCCCGCCGCACGCAGAGCGTCGTGGACGAGGCGGCTGCGGGCGGGGAGGTTCTCGCTCATGTTCCCAGCCTACGGGCGGGCGTCTCGCCGCTGACAGTCGGAAAAGCAGGCTGAACGGTCGCAACAGCTGCCCGCGACACCGCTCTCAGCCGATCGAGCCTGCTTCCCCGACGATCCGCGTCAGCGAGTCGACCGGAGACCGAAGACCGCAGCCCGCACGAGTTCGGGCCGCCACATGATGTCCTCCGCGATGGGACGGTATGTGGCGTAGCCGAGCGACGCCGCGGCTTGATCCCGCCGACGATCACGGCGCTGCTCATCCCAACTCGAATGGTGCTCCCTGCTGTCGCATTCGATGATGAGCCATCCCTCGACCAGGAAGTCGACTCGTCCCACTCCCTCGATCGGCACCTGCACCTCGAACGAGCAGCCCAGCGAACGAAGTATCAATCGCATCAACGACTCCGGACCCGACTCGGCGCGCGAGTCCAGAAGACCTCGGAGCCGGCGGTACCGGCGTGGAAGTGCAGCGAAGAGTTCGTCGAGGTCATCGCGATGAATGGCGTTGAGGTGCAGCGCTGAATCGATCGTCGCGACCGAGGCACGCGGATCCTGGCACAGCACCGCGTGGACCAGCGCATCGAGCACCTCGACCGAGAGCGCCTCGGGATGCGGACGACGCCGCAGCACATCGCGATGTACACGATGTCGGACGTGGATGTCAGGAAGACGGGCGGCGGTCCGTTCGATGTGAACATGGAGAGTCTGCACATCTCGTACGAAGACCCCCAGGCGCCGGAGTTCTGACACACACGTGAGGCGGCCACGCAGTCGACCCGCCTCGATGCACGACTGGTCGGTTCCCGCCGGACAGAACGCACCGGCGCGAAGACGGACGAGGCGCCCCTCGCCGACCGCCGCGCGGACCTGTCGCTCGGTCAGTCCCCGCGTGCGGAGGTGTCGGGTTCTTATCAATGAGGGAATCGGCGCGGAGTTCACGATTGAATCGTGAACGCGCGTGCCGCGACCCCCGCCCGCCCTCTGAACATCCGTGGATCGCCGCGCCCATGGCGTCCCTGCGGAGGAGACGGTCGTTCGCGGCACCGGTCGGAAGAGCAGGCTGAAACGCATCCGAACGCCGTTCGAGCGCCCATCACTTCCGCCTCAGCCTGCTTTTCCGACAAGAGCGACCCCGCACGTACCGCGAACAGGCCGGCGGCCGGGTGGCCGCAGCCGGGCGGCGGGGGCACAATGGACGGTGGACGCAGCAAAGCCGCGGCGTCCACCGAGCACAGCCCACAAGGCCAGCCGAAAGAGGTCGCGATGACGCACACCCTGCCCCTGCCCGAATTCACCCACGAACGCGTGGAGGTGATCACGGGCTCGCGCAGCGGCCTGTTCCTCACCGTCGCGCTGCACTCCTCGGTGCTCGGCCCCGCTCTCGGCGGCGCTCGCCTGTGGACCTACGCGCACTGGAGCGACGCCCTGGGAGACGCACTGCGTCTGTCGGCGGCGATGACGCTCAAGAACGCCACGGCGGGCCTGGACGCCGGCGGTGGCAAGGCGGTCATCCGCCTGGCCCCGGACACGGTGCTGGATGCCGAGTGGCGCCGCGCGGCATTCCTCGATCTCGGTGACGCGGTCGAGTCCCTCGGGGGCCTCTACCGCACCGCCGAGGACGTCGGCTCCACCACGGAGGACATGCTCGTCGTGAGCGAGCGCACCGCCCACGTCGTCGGGCTCCCCGACGCGGTCGGCGGCTCCGGCGAGCCGGCGGGTCCGACGAGTCTCGGCGTGTACGAGTCGCTCCGCGCGACGCTCGAGCGCGTCACCGGCTCCCCCGATGTCGCCGGGCGCCGCATCACGATCTCCGGCATGGGCCAGGTCGGCAGCCGCCTCGCGGTGCGCCTCGCGGCCGAGGGCGCGGTGCTCACCGTGACGGACGTGAACCCCGCCAAGCGCGACGTCGCCGTCCAGCTCGAGGCGTCGTGGGTCGACCCCGGCACAGAGCATCTCGTCGAGGCGGATGTCTTCGTGCCCGCCGGGATCGGCGGCATCCTCGACGACGAGGTCATCGCCGCCCTCGACGCGAAGGCGGTGTGCGGACCGGCCAACAACCCGCTCGCCGAGCGGGCAGGGGCGGAGCGGCTCGCGGAGCGCGGCATCCTGTACGCCCCCGACTTCGTCGTCAACGCCGGCGGCGTGATCTACCTCGACCTCGAGGCGAAGCGCATCGGCACCCGGGCCGAGATCATGGACCGCGTCGCACACATCGGCGACACGCTCCGCCGGATCTACGATGAGGCCGAGCGGCGCTCCGTCACACCGCTCGAGGCGGCCGAGAGCCTCGCCGCCGAGCGGCTGCGCAGCGGCTCCGGCATCCTCGCGTGACGGATGCTGGGCCCGCGCCCGCTCGTGGCGCGGGCCGCAGCACCGTGCCCGCCACCCTTCGGACTGAGTTCCACCGCGACTGACACCGACTCCCACCTATCAGTGGACCCAGTCGTGGCATGATGGGGGCGAACGGCGACGGCGCCGGACCCGCGGCGTCGGTGCACGGAGAATCAAGGGAGAGCCTCGTGTTCCACAGTTTGCTGCCCGACGTCGAGATCCCGGACGTCAGCGTCTACGACTACCTGTTCGGCACGCTCACGGAGGAGGATCTGGCGCGGGTGGCGCTGATCGACCCGGCGACGGGTGCCGAGACGACGTATGGGGCACTGCGGGCGCAGGTGAACGCGTTCGCGGGGGCACTGGCGGCCCGGGGTGTGGAGACGGGCACGGTGGTGGGGCTGCTGTGCCCGAACGTGCCGGCGTTCGCGACGGTGTTCCACGGGGTGCTGCGGCTGGGCGCGACGGTGACCACCATCAACTCCCTGTACACGGCCGGGGAGATCGAGAAGCAGCTGACGGACGCGGGCGCCACCTGGCTCATCACGGTGTCACCGCTGCTCCCCCAGGCCGAGGCCGCAGCGGCAGCGGTGGGCATCCCGGCCGCGCGGTTGATCGTGCTGGACGGCGCCGGTGCCCAGGGGCCCGACGGTCACCCGAACCTCCGTGAGCTGCTCATGGAGCAGCGCACGCCGCCCGAGGTCGCGTTCGACCCGGCGACGCACGTCGCCGTCCTCCCGTACTCGTCGGGCACGACCGGCATCCCCAAGGGCGTGATGCTCAGCCACCGCAACCTCGTGGCGAACGTGGCCCAGTGCGTGCCGAACATGAACCTGGATGCCTCGGATCGCGTCCTGGCCGTGCTGCCGTTCTTCCACATCTACGGGATGACGGTCCTGCTCAATCTCGCGCTGCGCAAGCGCGCCACCCTCGTCACGATGCCGAGGTTCGACCTGGTCGAGTTCCTCACCATCATCCAGAACTTCGGCTGCACCTACCTCTACATCGCGCCGCCCATCGCCGTCGCGCTGGCTAAGCATCCGATCGTCGACCAGTTCGACATCTCGAGCGTGCACACGGTCTTCTCCGGCGCCGCACCGTTGGACGGCGAGACGGCCGAGATCGCGGGCCGCCGCATCAACGCCCGCATGCTGCAGGGGTACGGGATGAGCGAGCTCAGCCCGGTGTCGCACGCCATGCACTTCGCCCGCCACGACGTGCCCGTCAGCTCGGTCGGGCAGACGCTGCCGAACGAGGTCTGCAAACTGGTGGATACGGAGACGGGTGAGGAGATCACGGAGTTCGAGGCGGACGGGAAGACGCGTCCGGGTGAGCTGTGGGTCAAGGGCCCGAACGTGATGCTGGGGTATCTGAACCGTCCGGATGCCACGGCGGAGACGATCGACGCGGACGGGTTCCTGCACACCGGCGACGTGGCGGTCTACCACGAGGGCGACTACTTCTCGATCGTGGACCGCGCCAAGGAGCTGATCAAGTACCACGGGTACCAGATCGCCCCGGCCGAACTGGAGGCGCTGCTGCTGGGGCATCCCCGCATCATGGATGCCGCCGTGATCGGTGTCCTCGACGAGGAGAAGGAGGAGATCCCGAAGGCGTTCATCGTGGCCGCCCCCGACTCGGGTCTCACCGCGGAGGAGGTGATGGCGTTCGTCGCCGACAACGTCGCGCCGCACAAGAAGATCCGCCGCGTCGAGTTCATCGACGCGATCCCGAAGTCCACCTCCGGCAAGATCCTCCGCAAAGACCTCCGCGCCCGCGAAACCGCACCCGCCTGACCCGGCCCTCGACCTGCCGCGGCGGGCATACCCTGAACGCATGCGCGCAGGAATCCACCTCTGGAACTACACGAACCCGGGTGGCGCCGCCGCCACCGCCGATCTCGTCGCCGGCGTCGCGACGGCCGCGGAAGCCGGCGGTTTCACCCAGCTCACCGTGATGGACCACTGGTTCCAGATGGAGGCCGCGGGCGATCCGCGCGAGCCGATGCTGGAGGCCTTCACGACACTGGCGTTCCTCGCGGCGCACTCGAGCACGCTGCGACTCGGCCCGCTCGTCGTCGGCGTCACCTACCGGCATCCGGGACTGCTGGCCAAGATCGTCACCAGCCTCGACGTCCTGAGCAAGGGCCGGGCGATGCTCGGCATCGGGGCGGCCTGGTACGAGCGCGAGCACCTCGCGCTCGGCGTCCCCTACCCCGCGATCTCGGAGCGGTTCGAGCGACTCGAAGAGGCCATCCGGATCGTGCACCAGATGTGGAGCGACGACGAGGGCGCGTTCGAGGGCGAGCACTATCGTCTCGCCGAGACGATCAACAGCCCCGCTGCGGTGACCGAGGGGCACCCGCCTCTGCTGATCGGGGGCAAGGGCGAGAAGAAGACGCTCCGCATCGCCGCGCAGTATGCGCAGATCGTCAACCTGACGGCCTCCGAGCCGGACGAGGTCGCGCACCTGCTCGACGTGCTGCGAGGGCATTGCGACCGGCTGGGCACCGACTACGACGCCATCGAGAAGCAGGTCATGGCCACCCGCCTCCGTCCGGACGACCCCTCGTATTGGCCCACGATGGAGCGGCTGGCCGCGCTGGGCGTCGACCTGGTGGTGTTCGGAGCGTCCCCGAACGATCAGGTGGGCTCCGTGGAGCGGTACGCGGCCCAGGTGCTGCCCCGGCTCGCCGAGCTCTGACCCGCGCCGACCGCAACCCGGCGTACGCTAGCCGGCGTCGGCGAGCGCGGCGCGCGCCCGTGCCTCGGCCGAGATCAGCGCCGTCGCCCCGCTCACGAGGGCGGACTGCTGCGCAGGCGAGATGCCCGCGAGCAGGGCGAGGACGTCGGCGTCGAACCGCTGCTCCACGGTGTGGGTGAGTTCGCGGCCCGCGTCCGTCACCCGCACGCGCACCGACCGGCGGTCGGTGGAGGACGGCACACGCATGACCAGCCCTCGGCGCTCCGCGCGGTCCACGAGCCCGCTGATGCTGGACTTGTCCAGGGCCATCCGGGCACCGAGCTCGTTCATCGTGGGCTCACGGTCGCGGAGGATTCCGAGCAGGCGCATCTGCGAGATCGAGATGTCCGCCTCGGTCGCGCGACGTTCCAGCGCCCCGTGGACCAGAAAGGCGAGCTGGGCCAGCGCGTCGACCGGCGAGAGCGTGTCGTCCGAAGTCATGTCCCGACTCTAGTCTTGACGTAGTTCGTGGCACAAACTACTTTGGTTTGTGCCACGAACTAGTTTGGAGTCCTGATGAGCACCATGAACGCCGCCCTCGTCACCTCGTTCGACGAGCCCCCGCACTACCGCACGTTCACCGCCCCCGTACCGCACGGCGACGAGGCGGTCGTCGAGATGGTCGCCGTCGGACTGCACCCCCGCGTGCGCAGCGGCGCCTCCGGCAGCCACTACACGAGCACGGGGGTGCTCCCGCTCGTGCCCGGAGTGGACGGCGTGGGCCGCCGACGCGACGGCGCGCTCGTGTACTTCGTGACGGACGACGACCAGCAGGGCACGATGGCGGAGCGCGCCGTCGTCGATCCGAGGCGGTCGATCGTGCTGCCGGAGGGCACCGATGCCGTGGCGGTCGCGGCCGCGATGAATCCAGCGATGTCGTCGTGGGTCGCGCTGCGCCGACGGGTGCCGCTCGTGCCGGGGCAGAGCGTGCTCGTGCTCGGCGCGACAGGCAACGCCGGGACGATGGCCGTCCAGGTGGCGCGGCTTCTCGGCGCGGGCCGCATCGTCGGCGCCGGACGCGACCGGGCGCGGCTCGACGCCCTCCACGGCGTGGGCGCCGATGAGGTCGTCGCACTCACGGACGATGTCGAGGCGACCCGACACCGCCTCGCACGTGCGGCATCCGAGGTCGACGTCGTGCTCGACTACCTGTGGGGGCAGCCGACCGAGCACGCGATCCCGGCGCTGCTGCGCGCCCGTGAGGACCGGAACCGCCCGCTGGACTGGGTGCAAATCGGAGCCGTCGCCGGTGCGGACATCCAGCTCCCATCCGCAGCCCTCCGCTCGGCGAACCTGCGCCTGCTGGGGAGCGGGCAGGGCTCGGTCTCCCCGCAGGGGTATCTCGCCGAGCTTCCCTCGCTGGTGGCGGCGATCGGCTCGGGCGACATCGCGGTACGCACGCGCACGGTCGCCCTCCGCGACATCGAGGCGGCATGGGTCGCCGGGGACGAACCGGGCGTTCGCACCGTCGTCGTGCCGTAGGCGGGCGTCTCCTCGCGTCGCGGCGACCTCTGGCCGGCGTTGCCCGTCACCGCGATTCGGTGTCGCAAAGGCAGGCGTGTTGACGTCAACATGGTCTCCGCCGGTCCGTGTTAGCGTCAACACTCCTGCATCTGCGACCGATTCTCGACGCCATCGACGGCCGCACCGTCCCCGTGCGGCTGTGACGATGGGGGCGGAACAGGAGCAGAAATGGATGAGCGGATCGGATTCGTCGGACTCGGCATCATGGGGCGCCCGATGGCGCTCCGCCTCGCGCGCGCCGGCACACGGCTCCTGGTGTGGAACCGGAGTCCCGAGCCGGCACGCGAGCTGGCGGATGCCGGCGCCGATGTCGCCGCGACCGTCGCCGATGTGTTCACCGCCTGCCGCACGGTGATCGTGATGCTCCGCGACGAGCGCGCGGTCGACGCGGTCCTGCGTCCCTCGGCCGATACGCTCGCGTCCCTGGTTCGGGGTCGCACGCTCGTGAACATGGGCACCGTGTCGCCGGGATTCGCCCGCAGGCTCGCCGACGAGGTGGAGGCCGCGGGCGGCGAGTACGTGGAGGCACCCGTGTCGGGGTCTCGCGTCCCGGCCGAGAACGGCGAGCTCGTCGCGATGGCGGCCGGCCTGCCGGAACCGCTCGCCCGCGTCGCCCCGCTCCTCGCGCCGCTGTGTACGCAGGTCGCGACGTGCGGCGTCGTCCCCGGGGGCATCACGATGAAGCTCGCCGTGAACGTCTTCCTCATCTCCGTCGTGACCGGGCTCGCGGAGTCGTTCCACTTCGCCGAGGCGCACGGCCTCGACGCCGCTCTGCTGCGCGGGGTGCTCGACGCCGGGCAGATGTCGTCGCCGATCTCGCGCGTGAAGACGGCGAAGCTCGTCGCGGACGATCTGACCCCGCAGGCGGCGATCTCCGATGTGCTCATGAACGCCGAGCTCGTCGTCCGCGCAGCTCGGGCAGCGGGGATCTCCAGCCCCCTGCTCGACGTCTCTCGCGACCTCTACGCCGAGGCCGTGGCGGCCGGTGACGGCGGCATCGACATGATCGGCGTCGTCCGCGCGATCACGCGACGCGACGGATGACGCCGATCCGGATCATCCGACCCCCGCGCACGGCTCACGACCCGAACAGCTCCCGTCCGCGAAGTTCGAGAAGCTCCTTCGCCTGGCCATAGGTCGTGGGGATCGGGTCACCCGGCCGTCCGTATTTCGCAAGCAGCATCGCGAGCAGCCCGACGGCGGGGGCGGTCAGCTTGTTGCCCGACGTGCCGGCGCCCGGCGCACTCGCCTCCGGGTTGTCGGGGACGTAGTGCGCCGAGGTGGTCGGCCACGTCGCGGGGTCGCGCGCCGTCGAGCGGTTCACGGCCGCGCGCAGCGTGCGCGCCCCGCGGTCCCGCTCGGTGAGATGGGGCAGGTCGTAGCGTTCGCAGAGGGTCCGGATGACGGCACCGTGGTGCATGGGATCGTTGATCACCGAACCGGCAGCGGTGTACGCGGAGATCGCGATCGCCGGCACGCGGACGCCGAGCCGGTCGAACGTGAAGTCGAATTCGCCCGGCCCTGCGGCGTCGGGGGGAACGGCCGTCGGCGGCGGCACGTGGTCGTAGGTTCCCCCGGATTCGTCGAACGTGACGAGCAGCATCGTGTTGAAGGCGTTCGAGCCGGTGCTCGCGGCACTCTCCTTGATCGACGTGTAGACCTCGTGCAGCAGCACCTCGGCGGCGCGGGCGTCGGAGATCGAGTTGCCGACGACGGTCGTGCCGTCCACGGTCTGGACCGCATCCGCACCGAACGGAGGATGCATGTCGTTGTGGTTGTAGATCATCCGCGGCTCGATGAACGCGTAGGTGGGGAGCCGGCCGGTGGCGACGTCCTGGTGGAACTGGGTCATCGTCCGGAAGTTGGTCTTCCAGAACGGCTGGAGGCGGGGCGCGTGGATGAGTCCCGTGAACGAGATGAGCTGCGACTCGTCGAAGTACACCGCCCAGCTGAGGCCCGCGGCATCCAGCCGCTCGAACACGGTCGGTGCGTCGTTGAGCTCCGGATCGAGCCACTTCGCGAAGCCCTTCGCACCCTTGTTGACGACGAAGCCGCTCGACGTGGAGGCGTGGAAGAACGAGCGGTTGGCGAACGTCTGCGAGGGAACGGCCGCGTGCCAGTGGTCGTAGACGGCGAACTCGCGGGCCAGGTGCGAGAACACGGGCAGCATCGCGGGGGTGAAACCGCCCATGATCATGGCCGCCTGCGCCGAGGTGAGCTCGGTTCCGGTGGCCGCTCGGTGGGTGTTGACGTAGTCGAGGACGAATCCGTCCATCGTGGGCTTCACCCCCGCCGCCGGGGCGTTGTAGGGGGGCAGCATCCGCTCGCTGGTCCGCGTCGCGTTCCCCGGGGGATCCACGATGCCGAACAGCTGCGTGTTGATGTGGGGGTACTCCTCCCCCGCATTCGGAACCGGCGACGACATGATGACGTCGGTCGAGCCGGCATAGGGATGCGCGTGGATCAGCGTGCCGTCCGGCGCGCGGTTCGAGTGCGTGCGATCCGTGAGGCCGGCGAAGGTCTGTCCGGCGGGGAGCGGAGCACCGTATGTACCGCCGTAGAGGTGCCCGAGGAGGTTGTCGAAGGAGCGGTTCTCGAACATGAGCACGACGAGGTGATCGAACCCCGGGCCCTCGCCGCGGGGCGGCGTGACGTGCCGGCCGGACGACCCGAGGATCTGTCCGACCGCCGCGGTGCCGCCGATGCCCGCGGCCAGGCCGGCCGCCGCCCAGCCCGCGCGGATCAGCACCTCCCGCCGCGACACTCCCGCGCGATCGTCCATGCCACCGACCCTACGGCTGTGACGGATGCGGCGACAGCGACGTCACCGAGCGCGCCTGGTGCCGCTCGGGACCTCCGCGACGAGGTAGTGGGCGACCACCACGGGTGCCGCGCTCAGTGTCCGCGCCCGCTCGGAGAGCTGTTCGTCGTACGCGGTCGTCCGCGCCCGCACCTGACTGTCGTGCTCTCGCCAGGTGCCGAACGAGTACGTCTCCGAGTACGAGCCGGGCGACAGCGGATCCTGCAGGAGTCGCCACATCCGCGCGCCGGTGCGCCGTCGGCTCTCGCGCAGCTGCGCCATCGTCGCGAGGAACTCCGGCAGCGCATCGTCCGGGATGACGTAGCGGATCACGACGACGACCGGACTGTCGGGGTCGATCGACGCGCCGTCGCCGTCGTGCACGCCGTCCGCGGTCACGATCGCGCGGCCGATGCCCTCGGTCGAGGGCAGGCGCCACACCAGCTGGACGAGGCCGAGCGCGATGACGCAGGCGCCCGCGACCACCACGACGACGACCGATCCGACCATGCCGCCGAGCAAGCCGGCGAGGGCCGCACCGGCCGCGGTCCCGCCGAAGAGGACGAGCTGGTACACCGAGAGCCCGCGCGTGCGCACCCACGGCGGGAGGAAGGCCTGGACGGTGCCGTTGAACGTGGCGAGCACGCCGATCCAGCCCATGCCGGCGAGGATGAGCGCGACCAGCGCCACCCAGATCGACGGGATCAGCGGCAGCGCGGCGCAGGCGACGCCGTACAGGAGGAACGCGATCATGATCGTGCCGCCGGCCCCGGCTCGCCGCCGCAGGGACGGCAGGATGAGCGCTCCGACGATCGAGCCTGCGCCGAGCGCGCCGAGCATCAGTCCGTAGCCGCCGGCGTCGAGACCGAACCGTCCGGACGCGAGCACCGGCAGCAGCGCCCAGAGCGCATTGGCCGGCAGCAGGAAGAGCAGGAGCCGAGCGTAATAGCGACGCACGATGCCGGCGTGACGGACGTAACGCAGCCCTGCTCGGGTCGCATCGAGGAAGGGCTCCGGCCGCGACGGCGGCGGTCGATAGCCGCGCCATAGAAGGAGGACGACCAGGAAGAACCCGAACGAGACGGCGTTCGCGATGAACACGGCGGTGACCCCGAGCTGGGCGACCACGAGTCCGGCGACGGCCGGCCCGATCGCGCGGGCGATGTTCACCCCCACGGAGGACAGCGAGGCGGCGGCCGGGATCATCGGGGACGGCACGACGTCGGGGATGATCGCCTGATAGGACGGGAGCTGCACGGCAGCGCACGCGCCGAGGATGAACGTGACGATCAGGAGCACGGCGGGGGTCGTCTCCCCGAGCCAGGTCAGCACGACCAGCACGGTCACGACCGCGAACTGCGCGACCTGCGACACGATGAGGATCCGGCGCCTATCGAGCAGTTCGCCGATGACGCCGGCCGGGATGGCGAGCAGCAGCACCGGTGCGGCGGACGCGGTCTGGACGAGCGCGATCACGGCGGGCGAGCTGTGGCTGTCGACGAGGAGCCACTGCGCGCCGACGGTCTGCATCCAGCTGCCGATGTTGCTGACGAGGCCCGCGATCCACAGCACACGGAACACGGGGACGCCGAAGGGCGCCAGCGACCGCACAGGGGAAGGCGGGGTCGGCGCGGTCGGCGCCGCTGGGGGCAGGTGATCGGTCACGGCATCCTCGGATCGGGGACTCGCTTGCGCAGCGAGCTCCATCTTCCCCCACGGACGGAACCGCCTGCCATGGCACCGAGGGCGGGTCCCCCTCCGCTCCCCCGCGCCCGAGCCTGCTGGCGCGCTCGAGGGGGTAGCGTGGAAGCCCCGCCCGCGAGAGGAGACCGGCTGTGACCGACGCCGTCCACTCGCTGGTGCAGCTCCTCGTCCTCTTCGCGCGCCTGGTCTCGTCGTTCGCGGAGCTGCTGCTGGAGATGGTGGGGACGACCGACCTCACCTCGTCGGGTTCGTTCGCGGTCGGGGCGCTCCTGGTCACCGCGACGACGCTCGTCGTGGCGCTGCTGGCGGTCGGCTTCGGGCCGCCCGCGACCCATGTCGGCCTTGCGCGACCGCGCCGGTCGATCGACGTCTCTGCGACCGTTCCGCAGAGCGATCCGGATGCCGCGGGGCATCCGCGTTCGCGAGCTCCGGGGATCGCGGCCACGGCCGCGTAGCCCGCCCGTCGTCCCCTCCCCTGTCGCCTTCGGCGGCGCGGGTCCGTGCGCGCCGGTGAGCGCCGTGGCCACACGCCACCATCACTCATCGACGAACGGACATCATGGATCTCTTCTCCTTTCCTCCCATCGCCGCGGCGCTCGACGCGGCGTACTCCACCCTTCTGTGGATCGTGGGGGTGCTCGAACCGATCGCCGGCGGCGCCGCCGCGGTGATCGCGGTCATCCTCATCACGCTGCTCGTGCGGGCCGCCCTCATCCCCGTCGGGGTCTCGCAGGCCAAGGCGGAGCAGACGCGCGCGCGTCTCGCGCCGAAGCTGCGCCAGCTCCAGACGCGGTACAAGAACGACCGCGAGCGCCTGCAGCGCGAGACCGTGAAGCTCTATGCGGACGAGAACGCCTCGCCTCTCGCAGGCTGTCTGCCGCTTCTGATCCAAGCGCCCATCGTCGGGATCATCTACGCCCTGTTCCTCCATCCGGCGATCGCCGGTCACGCGAACGGGCTGCTGGCGCACCAGCTGCTGGGCGTTCCGCTGGGCGCCTCGGCCGTCGGCCTCATCGGCGCCCACGCCGTGACCGGGGGTGCGGTGCTGGTCTTCGCGGCACTCGTGGGCGCGATCGCGGTGGTGGCCGAGGTGACCCGCCGACGGTTACGTCCCCCGGCGCCGTCCCCGGTGGAGTCTGCCGCGCCCGGCGCGGCGATCATGACGCGGATGGCGGGCGTGCTGCAGTTCACGACGGCGGTCTTCGCATTGTTCGTGCCACTCGCAGCCGGGATCTACCTCCTGGTCACAGTGGCGTGGACGCTCGGCCAACGCCTCGTGCTGCGCCGTCGTTACCCACTGGATGTCCCCGCACGGCCCTGATCGACCCACGTGCCGTCGCGTCGTCCTCGGTCACGGCTGCGCCACCCACATCCGCTGGTCGGGATCCAGGCGGGTGAGGATCGCGTGCGCGATGTCCCGCAATTGGTCGAGCTGCTCCGGCTCGAGGGCGTCCAGCACATGCTCGCGAACGTTCGACACGTGCCCGGGTGTCGCCCGGATGACCGCCCGTCGACCCGCGTACGTGAGCACGACATCCGTCGCCCGCGCGTCGTCGGCGGCGGTCTCACGGCGAACATAGCCGCGCTTCTCCAGGCGCGTCACGGCGTGCGACATGCGCGGGAGAGTGGCGTGCGACATCGTGGCGAGCGCGCTCATCCGCAGCCGGCGTCCGGGCGTGAGGGCGAGCATCGACAGCGTGAAGTAGTCGAAGTGGGTCAGGTCGTCATCACGGAGGAGCTGCGCGTCGAGCTGCCGCGGGAGCAGCTCCAGCAGTGCCCCCAGAGGGGCCCACGCCGCCCGTTCCTCCGGAGTGAACGACCGTGACCGAGTCATCACCCCACTGTACGGGAATAGTTGACCGGACAACCATGTTGGGCACTTTAGTTGCAAGAACAAGCAATTCGCCGCCTGGCGGCAGTCGTCACGTCACAAGGAGCAGGAATGTCCACCATCACCATCTTCGGCAGCGGGAACATGGGAAGCGGGATCGCGGGTGTCCTCGCCCGAGGCGGCGCTTCGGTGCAGCACATCGGCAGCGATCAGACCGCGGAGACCATCCAGGGCGACATCGTCATCCTGGCCGTGCCGTACGGGTCGCTCGCCGTCATCGCGCAGAACTATGCCGCGCAGCTGGCGGGAAAGACCGTCGTCGACATCACGAATCCGCTGAACTTCGAGACGTTCGACGGGCTCGTGGTGCCGGCCGGCAGCTCGGCCGCCGCCGAACTGCAGAAGGCGCTTCCGGGCGCCCACGTCGTGAAGGCGTTCAACACGAACTTCGCCGCGACCCTCGTCGCGGGCACGGTGGGCGACGTGCCGACCACAGTCCTGGTGGCCGGCGACGACGCGGACGCCAAGGCCGCGGTGATCGCCGCGGTGCAGGCGGGAGGCCTGTCGGCGATCGACGCCGGATCCCTGGCACGCGCCCACGAGCTGGAGGCGATCGGGTTCCTCCAGCTGACCCTCGCGGTCCGTGAGCAGATCGGCTGGAACGCCGGATTCGCGCTCGTGCGCTGATCACGCATCAGCCGCGCACGTCACCGAACGACGAAACGCCCCCGCGAAGGGGGCGTTCCGTCGTTCGGTGGACCTGAGGGGATTCGAACCCCTGACCTCTTCATTGCGAACGAAGCGCGCTACCAACTGCGCCACAGGCCCGTGAACCTCAGCAACAATATCACGACGCGACGGGCGTCTCCGTCCTCGGCGGCGTCCCTCGCGAGAGCGTGCGCGCACTCCTGCGCGCCTCCGGCCGACTCAGCCCGCGGCGCGGGAGCGAAGCAGTTCGCGGACGTGGGCCTCGATCTCGGCGTCGTCGACGTGGCCCGCGCGCGCGAGGCGGGCGGTGTCGATCGACGGCGGCCTCTGCCGCTCGGCGCGCCGGCGCATCGACTCCTCGATGCGGGCCTGGCGCAGCGCCTCGCGCGCCTCTGCGGCGTCGAGGACGGCCGCCGCCTGCGACCCGGTCGAGACCGTGAGCGGTCGCGGGAGCGACCTCGGCTCCCAATCCCGTGCGTGCGCTCCGACGTCCAGGTCCTGGATGGATGCCTCGACCGCGGTGCGCTCGACGGGTCCCGCGGCGATCCGCACCGAGGCCCTGGTCCGCACGCGCGCCATGCGCGAGAGCATGGCGACGCACACCAGCGCGAGCGCGCCTCCGGCCCACAGGAGCGTCGCCGAACCCGTGGTCGCCAGCTGCCAGCCCCCGATGCCGACGACACCGAGCGCGATCATGCCGACGACGGTGGTGAGCAGACGTGCGCGGCGTCGTGCACGGGAGCGTCGAGCCTCCGGCATCCGGCGTGTCGCCGCGCGTTCGGCCCGCGCGAGCTCCCGGGCCGCGGACAGCTCCATCCGCGCGCGCTCGAGGTCGGCCTGCTCACGCTCGGCGAGCGTCTGCTTGGCGAGCTCCTCACGCTCCGCCTGCGCCCGCCGGGAGAGCTCGTCGCGCTCCGCCTGTGCGCGCTTGGCGAGCTTCTGCTGCGCCATGGCAGTGCGGGCGTTGAGCTCGAGGCGCACTTCGGCCGGCGTCTCGCTCGTCTCGGCGAGGACGCGCAGCGCCTGGTTCAGCCGCACCGCGTTGCGCTCGGCGGCGTAGTACTGGTGCCTGCTGTGCCACGACGGCAGCAGGTAGACGAGCCAGAGCAGCACCGCGACGAGGACGATCACGCCCCCGCCCATCACCTGCCCGTCCATGGTGACCACGGTAAGCGACGTGGATGCCGCGACCCCGCCACCGGACCGCGTGTCGGACTCTCAACTTCAACTCGAAGGTGAATCGAGTGCCCGCGCGAATGCGCGGGCTACGCCGGAAGGCGGTCGGCCGGTGGCACCATCGCGGCATCCTGCGGCGCGCGCCCGTCGATCCAGCGCCGCAGCACGCCCTCCGGAACCTCCTCGCGCACCAGTGCGAACGCGTAGTGGTCGCGCCAGTCGCCGTTGATGTGGATGTATCGGCGACGCAGGCCCTCGTAGCGGAAACCGAGCTTCTCGACCACCCGCAGACTCGCGGTGTTCTCCGGGCGGATGCAGATCTCCATGCGGTGCAGACGCAGTTCGCTGAAGCAGATGTCGGTCGCGAGCGCGACGCACGTCGGGGTGATGTCGCGGCCGGCGAACCGCTCGCTCACCCAGTAGCCGATCGTCGCCGAGGCGAGCGACCCGCGCGCGATGCCCCACACGTTCAGCTGCCCGACGACCTCGCCGTCCCATTCCATGACGAACGGGACGCCGGCGCCGTCGCGGTACTGCTGGAGCAGTCTGCGGATGCCGAGACGCATGTCGAACGACACGGCGCCATCGGGGCTCGTCGCCTCCCACGGCCGCAGCCACGAGCGGTTCGAGAGCAGTTCGTTCTGCAGCGGCCGCGCGTCCTTCGGTCGCACGAGGCGCAGGGAGATCCGGCCGTGCTGCTGCGGGGCGGTGAGATCCACGTGACCCCCTCTGACGCTGGCGGTGCGGACGGGCTAGAGACCGGCCGCGAACTCCTTGAACCACGGGCGGAGATCCGGCCCGAGATCGTCGCGATCGGCAGCGAGCTGCAGGATCGCCTTGATGTACTCCACCTTATCGCCGGTGTCGTAACGACGACCGCGGAACACGACGCCGTAGACGCCGCCGTCCTCCATGTTCGCGAGCTCTTGGAGCGCGTCGGTGAGCTGGATCTCGCCACCTCGGCCCGGCTCGGTGTGCTCCAGGACGTCGAACACCTTCGGGTCGAGAACGTACCGGCCGATGATGGCGAGGTTGGAGGGGGCATCCTCCTTCTTGGGCTTCTCCACGAGCCCGGTGACCTTGACCACGTCGGGGTCGTCGGTCGGCTCGACGGCCGCCGTGCCGTAGAGGTGGATCTGCTCCGGATCGACCTCCATGAGGGCGATCACGGTCGCGCCGCGCTTGTCGTACTCGCCGAGCATGCGGGCGAGGAGCTTGTCGCGCTCGTCGATCAGGTCGTCGCCGAGGAGCACGGCGAAAGGATGATCGTCCACGTGGGCCCGAGCCCGGGACACCGCGTGGCCGAGGCCCTTCGGCTCGCCCTGGCGGACGAAGTGGATGTCGGCGAGGTCGCTGGACTCCTGCACCTTCGCGAGCCGGTCCTGATCGCCCTTCTTGACCAGATTGCTCTCGAGCTCGGGCACCGAGTCGAAGTGGTTCGAGAGGGCGTTCTTGTTGCGCCCGATGATGATGAGCACGTCCGAGATGCCCGCGTCGACCGCCTCTTCGACGACGTACTGGATGGCCGGCTTGTCGACGACCGGCAGCATCTCCTTCGGCATGGCCTTGGTCGCGGGCAGGAATCGCGTGCCGAGTCCCGCGGCGGGGATGACGGCCTTGAAGGGCTTGTGCGGCATCCGGCAAGTCTACCGACCGTACAATCGTGACCATGTCGAACGAGATCGACGACGAGAAGCGGGCGCTGCGCGCGGATCTGCGCGAGCGCCGTCAGCTGCTCTCGCAATCGGTGCGGGAGGCCGCCGAGCACGGCGTGCGCGAGCAGCTCGATGCCCTCGTCGACCGCGTCGGCGCCCGATCCGTCTCGTGCTTCCTGTCGACCACCACCGAACCCGGCACGCGCGAGTTCGTCGACGAGGCCGTGCGCCGCGGCATCCGCGTGCTGCTGCCCGTGACCCGCGACGACGGCCTCCTCGACTGGTCGGTGGCGGAGCCGGACGGGGACATCGCCGAGGGACTCTTCGGACTCCCCGAGCCGGTCGGCGAGCTCCTCGGCCCGATCGCGGTGAACGACGTCGATCTGCTGATCATCCCCGCCGCCGCCGTGGATGTCAGCGGAATGCGGCTCGGCTGGGGGCGCGGCTTCTTCGACAAGACCATCGGGTCGATGGAGCGCTGCCCTCCGGTATACGCCGTGATCTACGACACCGAGTTCCTCGACGAGGTCCCCCGCGACGTGCACGACCAGCCCGTGAGCGGCATCGTCACCCCCACCCGTACCCTCGCCATCGCGCCGACCCGGCGCTGACCCGAAAGAGCCCATGCCCACCTACGCCTACGCCTGCAAGCAGTGCGGCCACCGCTTCGACGCCGTCCAGTCCTTCGCGGATGCCGCCCTCACCGTGTGCCCCGAGTGCGGCGGACCGCTGCGCAAGGAGTACGGCTCCATCGGCGTCACGTTCAACGGCTCCGGCTTCTACCGCACGGACTCGCGCGCCGGCGGATCGGACGGATCGGGCGCCGCGAAGTCCGGATCGAACGAGAAGGGGTCGAGCGGCTCGGGGTCGTCCTCCTCCGGCGATTCCTCTGGTGGCTCCTCTGGGTCTTCGGCATCATCGAAAGCGGAGACGAAGGCCTCCCCCGCACCCGCGGGTTCGTGACCGGCGGAAGCCGGAGAACAGGGGGCGACCCATGATCAAGGGCTTCAGAGAGTTCATCCTTCGCGGCAACGTCATCGACCTGGCCGTCGCGGTCGTCATCGGTGCGGCGTTCACGGCCATCGTGACGGCGATCGTCAACGGTCTGATCAATCCACTCATCGCGCTCGTCTTCGATGCGAAGAGCCTGGATGAGGCGGGCTTCCACGTCACAGGCATCTCCGGTCAGCAGGTCCTGTTCCCCATCGGGACGATCATCGGCGCCATCATCAACTTCCTCGCCGTTGCGGTGATCGTGTACTTCGTGTTCGTCTTCCCGATGAACAAGTTCAAGGAGCGCGCCGCCGCGAGGGCCGGCGTGGACAAGGCTCCGGAGGAGCCGCAGCTGCCCACCGAGCAGGAGCTTCTCGTACAGATCCGCGACCTGCTCGAGAAGGAGCGGGCCTGACCCCGTCCGAGCCGCAGCTCGCCTCTGTGGCGCACCCGCTGGCGGTGCAGAACTCCACGGATCCGGCACCGCGCCGGCACGGGGCACGCCGAATACGTCGCCGTCGCATCGGATCCGTGGAGTTCTGCACGCGCCGGCGGGCTGCGCGCGTCAGTAGTGCGGCGGCACGTCCCGCCGCATCCGCTCGTCGTTGGGCCCGGATGCCGCGGCCGGGCTGACCGGATCCGATGCCGCGGCATCCGCCGTCTCATCTGCCGGGGTCGGCTCCACCGTCGTGCCGGGCGCGGGGGTGAGCTTGGCCCGACGCCTGCCGGGGACCCGCTCGATGCGCTGGCGCTCAGCCACCGAAGTCGAGCGGCTGCGTGTCGGCATCGACCGTGGGGGTCTCGGGCTGCACGCCCAGGACCGCCGCGATGCGTGCGGCGACGCCGGCCGGATCGCTGTACAGATCGAACGCGTGGACGCGGACGTAGTGCCATCCCAACCGGCGCAGCAGCTGCGGTCGCAGCCGCAGCGACTCCCGCAGAGAGTCGCCCCGGGTCTCCGGGTCGCTCTCGGCGACGACGGCCTTGCCCTTGTACTGCGCGACGAGGGGCAAGAGCCCGCGGTAGTGGACGTCCACGGAGACCCCGAGGCGCCGCAGCTCGCGGGCGAGGGCCAGGGTGAGCGGGTCGGCGAGGTCCTCGAGCCGGGCCTCGCGTGCCCGAGCGGCGATGCCGCCCAGCACCGTCATGAAGGTGGCGGCGCCGTACTCCAGCCGCCCGTCGTCGAACGCCGAGGGGCGGATGGACGACACGAGCACCATCGACCGGCGGGCGCGCGTCATGCCGACCGTCAGGAGGCGCTCCCCGTCAGGCGTGGAGAGATCGCCGAAGTCGCTCAGCACCCGCCCGTGCCGGGTGAGACCGAAGCCGAGCGAGAAGATGACGCGGTCGCGGCTCTCGGCCACCGACTCCTCCAGGGTGAGGACCGCGAAGGGCTCTGCGGTGTCGCGCGACACGAAGTCCTCGACATCCGACCGGCCGGCGAAGGCGGCACCCACGGCGGCGCGCACGCGCTCGGCGTGACGCCGGCTGGCCGTGACGACCATGAGGGACTCGCTCCCCCGGTTGACCGCGTGCTCGACGACGAGCGTGACGACGCGGGCGACCTCCGCCTCCGGGCTCTCCACCGCACCGCTCACCGGGTCGGGCACCCCGACACCGCCCTCGACGTAGTCGACGCTGAGGCTGCCGCGTCCGAGATACGACCCCGCCCAGGGGAGCGACGAGATCTCACCGCCGTAGAACGCGTCGTTCACGAGCTCCGCGAGGTCCTCACCGCCCGCGCGGTAGCTGCGGGTCAGTGTCTCGATCGGGAGGAGGTCGGCGAGGAGCTCGAAGACGCTCGCCTCATCGAAGGGGAGGTCCGGCTCGTCGTCGTCGGCCGGGTGACCGGCAGCGACGTGGAACGGCGTGGGCTTCTGCGTCACGGGGTCGCCGAAGACGACGACCTGCCGTGCGCGGCGCAGCGCCGGGGCGGCCTCGGCGACCGAGAGCGCCGCGGCGTCGGCGATGAGCACGACGTCGAAGTCCGCCTCGTCGGGGATGAGCGGGACCTCGTAAGGCGACGCGATCCAGACGGGCGCGAGCGTGCGCGACAGCTCCGGAGCCGTCCGCACCAGACCCTCCGGCGTCACCGCGCCGCTCTTGAGCGCGAGCTTGAGCCGCTCGGCCTCCGACGCGTGGTCCACGATGCCGATCCGCCACTGCGTCGCGAGGTGCGCGGCGAGGAGCGGGCCGGATGCCGCGGCGTGCGCCTCGTCGACGAGGCGGAAGTCCCGCTCCAGCCGATCGACGACGGACGTGTTCGCGCCGAGCAGTGCGCGGTCGGCGCGCAGGAGGTGCTCGAGCGCGGACTGCCACCAGGCGAACTCCAGTTCCGCCCGCACGCGCTCCTCGGGGACATGCCGCACGGACAGCTCGAGGAGGAGCGGCTCGAGACCCATCCGGGCCAGATCCGTGCGGAGCGTCGCGCGCTCCACGAGATTTTCGAAGTACGCGGACTCGGCGGCGAGGCCGCCCAGCGTCCGCACGAGGTGGGCGACCGGAAGGCCGGCGAGCCGGTCCGCTCCGGAACGCCCCAGGATGGCATCGAGCTCGCCCAGCTCGGCGTGCACCCGCATCGCACTGCTGTGGACGTCGCCGAGCCCGACGGGGAGCTCGGGGGCGATGCCGGCGTCGGCGTACTTCTGCCACTCGGTCCGCTGCTGCTGGATGCGCACGAGCGCCTCGTACATGTCCGGCACGTGGACGCCCGGGCGGACGTACTCCTTCGCCAGCCGCTTGAGCCGGCGGCGATTGGGGCCGGTCATGGTCGGCGCGTCGCGGCGGGAGCCGTGGGCCTGGATGAGGTCGGCGAGGGGCCGCTCGAACACCGTCGGACTGAACCGGTCGAGGGAGTCCCGGATGCTCTGGAGGAGGTCGAGGTACACGCCGAGCTCATCGAGCGTGCGGAACGGCCGCATCCGCGTCTGCGCGATGAGCTCGTATCCGCGCTCCAGCAGACCCGGCACCTCCTGGCGGTGCAGACGCCCCGCCAGCGCGTGGGCGCGGCGGGCGGCATCGGTGGTGGTGAATGTCACCCCGTACCAGGGCGAGTCGTCCGGCCCGAACCGGAACTCGCCCAGACGCGCCGCGGTCGCCAGCTTGTCGGCGGCATCCGGGCGGGAGTCGCGGAGCCGCTCGAGGGTCGCGGCGTCGAATCGGGCGGAGGTCGAGGGCGCGGGCGACTCGGCGGCGAGGGATGTGAGCCGGCGGACGATGTCGAGCATCGAGACGCCGAGCGACCCGTTGCGTGCGGTCAGCGCCGTGCGGTAGTCGCGCAGCACCGTGCGCAGCCGGACGAGGGCATCGTCGATGTCGGACACCTTCGGCGGGACGGCCTTCTCGTTCCGGCCGATCGCGCGGATGAGGTCGCGGCGCAGCTCGCTCGGCGAGACGGCCAGCCCGTCCAGGCCGATCCCGGCCAGGCGATGGCGCACACCCTCGAGCGTGGACCGGCGGGCGCTCACCACGAGCACCCGTCTGCCGTCGGCGACGAGCGCGCCCAGCGCGTTGATGACCGTCTGCGTGCCGCCCGTTCCCGGCAGGGTGTGGACGGCGAGCGACTGGCCGTCCGAGATGCGCGCCAGCACGGCCTCCTGCTCGGCATCCGCGTCCAACAGCAGCGCGTCGGCTCCCGGGGAGCGCTCGTCGGGACCGGTCACAGCCGGGGCCGGGCGGTGGAGGGTGAGCCGCTCGCGGTCGCCGATGTGCCCCGCCAGGGCGTTGAGGACGGGGTGGTCGAGATCCGCGAAGTCGCGGGACATCCCCGATGCGACGTCCGCGAACGTCGAGACCACGAGCCGAGGCCGCACCGCGAACAACGGCACGTGCGCCGTGAGCGCCCGGATGTGGTCTATCACGGGCTGCGGCTTGAAGACGCCGCCGTCGTAGGCGAGCGCGGCGAGGCCGTCGCCGTTGAGGTCCACGCCGAACTGTTCAGCGAGGGCGCGGACGAGCTCGGGGTTGGCGGTGAAGGTGCCGTGCAGCTTCAGCTCGAAGTCGGTGTGATGCCGCCGGATCGCTGTCGGGCGCAGGAGGATCGGCGCGCAGAAGACGTCGTCGCCGACGGTCCACGTCGCGAGGCCCACGCCGAGTCGTACCGTGTCGAGGCCGCGGGCGGTGCGCAGCTCGACGTTCTTCGCGGTCACGCGCTCTGCGGCGATCGTCGCCGTGCGCAGGGCCACCTCGTCGCGGAACAGGTTCGACAGCAGCGTCGACCGCCCCGTGATGAACTGCGGGAGGCTGCCCGGGTGCGCCTTGGTGATCTCGATGCCCGCGTCGCCCGCGTCACGGTAGTGCAGCAGCGAGGACCGGCCGCCCAGCTGAGCCGCCTGGTCGCGCAGGCGCTCGCGCTCGGGCTCTGCGACATGCATGACGGTGACCCCCGGTTCGGCGATCGCGAGCGAGCCCGGGGTCACCTCGGCCCGTGGCCCGTCCCCCTGGGGGATGGCCTCCTCCGCGCCGACCACGGCGTTGCCCTCACCTCGCCACACAGGAGCCAGACTAAGCGGGAGAGTGCCCGCTCCCCCGCAGCCCGGCCGAGTTTCGCGGTATTGACGGGACACGCCGCGCTGATCGGCCCTTCCTCCCCAGCGGATGCGCCCCGGGCCTCCTCCACCGGACGGCCGGCGCAACGGTGCCCGCCGCCGGTGCGCGCCAGGATGGACGCATGATCTCCGCCACCTACACCGTCCACCCCACGCCCGTCGGCGACGCGCTGCTCGTCTTCACGGACGAGGGCCTCGTCGCTCTGCACGTCACGCACGACGACGGCGACGACGCGCTCGCTGCGCTGTCCCTCGCGCTGCGCACGCTGCCCGGGCGCGACGACGTGGTCGACGGCGACCTGCGGCGGCAGCTGGACGAGTACTTCGAGGGTTCGCGGCGCACCTTCGAGGTGACGCTGGACTGGCGACTCACGCGCGGCTTCACGCGCGAGGCACTCGAAGCGGTGCGCGAGATCCCGTACGCGCGGGTCGCCAGCTACGGCGAAGTGGCGGCGATGGCGGGACGTGCCCGGGCGGCGCGCGCGGTGGGGACCGCGTGCGCGACGACGCCCTGGTCGATCGTGGTGCCCGTGCACCGGGTCGTCCGGTCGGACGGGTCGATGGGCGAGTACGGCGGGCACCCGGAGGTCAAGCGCTTCCTGCTCGACCTCGAGGCCGCCGCGGGCGAGTAGGCCGTCCGCGGCGGCCGTCGCCATGCGGGGCCGCGGCTCCGCACGCGATGGTAGCCTCGTCGCTACGATACGCGGCACCGCTGCCGTCCCCCGGAGAGAAGCAGGTCGTGCGTGGGAGCACCGTCGGGAACGCTGTCGGCGCCTGACAAGGACGCCGACCTGATCGCGCGCGCCGTGGGCGACCTCGCTCGGCGCACACGGTTCCCTGTGGCGTTCGGCGGACTCGAACGCGACGGCGCTGTGCACGTCAGCGCCGTGGTGGGTGCACGCACCCACCACCTGGACTCCCTCGTGGTCGAAGCGGGCCGCGGCTTGGGCGGCCGCGCGCTGGTCGAGACCCGGCCCCGCCTCGCCCTCGACTACCGAACCGCAAAGGGCATCACGCACGACTACGACGGGATGGTGCTGGGCGAGGGCATCGCGACGCTGTTCGCCGTGCCGGTCGTGTCGGACGGCCGTGCTCGCGCCGTCATCTACTGCGGATCGTGGGGGCAGGCTCCGGTCAGCGACGTCACGGCAAAGCCGGCGTTCGACGTCGCCGAGAACCTCGCGACCGAGCTGCGGATCCGCGATGAGGTCGAGCGGCGCATCGCGCGGACGACCTCGGCGGCGGGCGCGCCGACGATGGCACCCGCCGTCCGCGAGGAGCTGCGCTCGAGCTTCGCTGAACTGCGCAGCATCTCCGCCGACGTTCGCGACGCCGAACTGCGCGATCGCCTCGGCCGGTTGGAGCGCCGCCTGGCCGCCCTCTCGCACGACGGCCCGTCGGTCGCTCTCGACGTGACACTGTCACCGCGCGAGATCGACGTCCTCGCGTGCGCAGCGCTGGGCGCCACGAACGCGGAGATCGGCACGTCCCTGGCGCTCAAAGAGGTGACGGTCAAGTCGTATCTGGCATCGGCGATGGCGAAGCTCGACGTCTCCACCCGTCACGCCGCCGTCGCGACCGCACGTCGCGCGGGACTCCTCCCCTAGATAGGGTTTCTCCCATGGCTCGCAGAATCGTGCATCAGCTCGTCGACGACCTGGACGGCAGCGTCCTCGAGATCGGCTCGGGTGAGACCGTCCTCTTCTCGCTGGACGGCGTCGCCTACGAGATCGACCTGACCGACGAGAACGCCGCCGCGCTGCGTGCCGCGTTCGCGCCCTACATCTCTGCGGCGCGGTCGATCTCGACGCGACGGCCGAGCACGGCAGGCGCATCTCGTCCCCGTCGCCGCACCGGTCAGCAGGATTACAGTGCCGTGCGCGCCTGGGCCAAGGAGAACGGCTACACCCTTTCGGACCGCGGTCGCGTGCCCGCCGCCGTGCTCGAGGCGTTCGAAGCCGCGAACTGACCCCACGCCCATCCTTCGGGGCGGGGCCTCTCTGCACGCGCAGGCGTGACGGGAGGCCCTTTTCGGGGCGGGCCGTGGGCGCCTACTGCTGTTGGGCCTCGCGCAGCTGACGCCGCGTGAGCGGCTGCGACGGGGCGGCGACCTCGACCGACGCGGGACGGGCAGCGGTCTCGGGTGCGTCCGCGACGTCGAACGGAGCGACGAGCGCTCCCGCCTCGTCGGCGGCCGCCTTGGCACGGACCGCCTCGTCATCCGCCGCCTCCTGCAGGGCCGACTTGGCGCGCAGCGGCGGGGTGCGGAAGAACAGCGCGAGCACGAAGGCCAGCAGCACGACGAACATCGCGACCCAGTAGACCATGACCGCGGACTCGTTGAACGCGACGAGGAACGGCTTGGAGAGGCGCGGATCGGACCCGTTCAGGAATGACGTGTCGTCGAACGTGCTGGAGTCGAACCCGCTCCCGCCGGACTGCTCCTTGATCTTCTTCTGGAGGGAGGGGACAGCGGCCTCGACGAATGTCTTCCGCGCGCTCGCGTCGGCGAAGTTCAGCGTCACCGCCCCGTCGGATGCGATCTGCACCGCGGGGTTCGTCTCCTGGACCTTGGACGAGACGGCAGCGATCGCCTGCTGCACGGCGGCCTGCTCGGCCGCCGCCTGCCCTGCGGCGGGGATGGTCCCGGCGGCCACCTGATCGGCGACCGCCTTCTTCGCGGCATCCGTCGCCTGGGCGACCGACGCCTCGATGGACGCCGTCACACCGCTGGTCGCGCCGTCGACGATCTTGGCGTACATCGTCTTCATGATCGCCTTGTTCTCGGGCGCGGACGCCACCGCCGGGTCGAACGCGGCGTCGAGAGCCGCGGTCAGGTTGGCCTTGTCGGTGAACTCCGCCTTGAAGTTCGTCGGCATCACCGTGAACAGCAGCGACAGCAGCACGGCGGTGCCCAGCGTGCCGCCGATCTGGCGGAAGAACGTGGAGGCACTGGTGGCGACGCCCATGTCGCGCAGCCCGACGGAGTTCTGGCTGGCGATCGTGAGGGTCTGCATGAGCTGACCCAGGCCGAGCCCGATCAGCAGCATCGCGCCCGCGAGGAACCAGTACGAGCCGTCGTACTGCAGACGCGTGAGCATGAAGTAGCCGCCCGCCATGAACGCCGTGCCCAGGATCGGGAACATGCGGTAGCGGCCCGTGCGCGCGATGATCTGACCGCTCGCGATCGACGAGATCATCAGGCCGAGGATCATCGGGAGGAGCTGGAACCCGCTCTCGGTCGGAGTGGAGCCCAGCACGATCTGCAGGTAGAGCGGGAGGGTCAGCATCGCGCCGAACATGCCGAAGCCGACGAGCACGCCGATGATCGTCGCCATCGAGAAGGTGGAGGAGCGGAAGAGCTTCAGCGGGATGAGCGCGTCGTCCTTCATCAGCGTCTCCGCGATGACGAACGCGACGATGCCGACGGCGCCGATGATGTAGCAGCCGATCGACAGCGCCGAATCCCAGCCCCACGTGCGGCCCTGCTCCGCAACCAGGAGGAGCGGGACGAGCGCCACGATGACCGTGGTCGCGCCCCACCAGTCGATCCGCACCGAGCGGCGCCCGTGGTGCGGGATGTGCAGGAACCTCAGGACGATGCCGAGCGCGACCAGGCCGATCGGGACGTTGATGAGGAACACCCAGCGCCAGCCGTCGATCCACAGGATCTGGTCGACACCGGCGAAGAGGCCGCCGATGAGCGGCCCGATGACGCTCGAGATGCCGAACACGGCGAGGAAGTAGCCCTGATACTTCGCGCGCTCGCGTGGCGCGAGGATGTCGCCCATGATGGCCAGCGGCATCGACATGAGGCCGCCCGCGCCGAGGCCCTGCACCGCGCGGAAGGCCGCCAGCTCGAGCATCGAGGTCGAGAACGACGCGAGGATCGAGCCGACGATGAAGACGACGATCGCGATGATGAACAGCGGCCGGCGACCGAAGATGTCGGACAGCTTGCCGTAGATCGGCGTGGAGATCGTCGACACGATCAGGTACGCGGTGGTCACCCACGCCTGCTGGCTCAGGCCGTGCAGGTCGTCGCCGATGGTGCGGATCGCCGTGCCGACCACGGTCTGATCGAGCGCCGAGAGGAACATGCCGGCCATGAGGCCGAAGATCACGAACAGGATCATCCTGTGCGTCATGACGGGGGATGCGGTGCGATGCGATCCGGTGCGAGGCGCGACGGCGGTATCTGACATGTGTCCTCGGAATGCTCTCAGGAAGATCGGCGACCCGAAGATCGTCAGGTCACGAACACACCATCGTAGCCCGCCCGGAACGACTCGGTCTCGAAATCCCCCAGAACCGGGGGTCCCGTCAGGCTCCCCGAGTCGGGCACGGATTATAGGAGCGCCGCGGATCGCAGGGACGCGCGGGCCCGGTTTGTTACGTCGCAGCGCCTGCTGACGACGCGATCGCGTCACACGTCGACCCTTTCGGTCACATCCGCCCGAGACATCCGCTCGGGATGCCATGGTGATCTTCGCCCCCGCACTCGACGAGGGCGATCCCCTACCCCACCCCTCACCGGAGGAATCCCATGTCACGCCCGCAACGACGTGCACTTCTCGCCACAGCCGTCATCGCCGCAGCCGCCCTCGCCCTGACCGGCTGCAGCCTGAGCGCATCCGCGGGCGATTCGAGCGCATCCGCCAAGGACGGCAGCACCGTCTACTTCGGCGTCTCCGCCGCGATCACGGGCCAGTACGCCCAGTACGGCCAGCAGTTCAAGGAGGCCTTCGACCTCGCCGTCGAGCAGGTCAACAAGGACGGCGGCATCGACGGTCACCCGGTGGCGCTCAAGTACGAGGACTCGCAGTCCGACCCGAAGCAGTCGGTCACCGTCGCGCAGAAGTTCGTGAACGACTCCGACGTCGTGCTCGTGTTCGGCGACTACTCCTCCGCCGCCTCGATCCCGGCGTCGCCGATCTACACCGCGGGCAAGCTGGTGCAGTACGGGTTCAACAACTCGAACCCCGACTTCACGGCCAAGGGCACCGAGTACCAGTGGTCGACCTCGATCACGACGAGCGCGAGCTACGAGTGGACCGCCGACTACGTCAAGAAGCAGGGCGTCGACACGGTGGGTGTCAGCTACCTGAACACGTCGGACTGGGGCGTGCCCGCCTTCGCCGCCTTCAAGGCCGAGGCCGACAAGATCGGGCTCAAGATCACCGACGCCGAAGCCGTCGACCCCACGTCCGACGACTACCGGCCGTCGCTGACGAAGGCCGTCGCGGCGAAGCCGGACGCGTTCGTCCACATCGGCTACGGCCCGGATGCCGCCAAGCTCGTCACGCAGCTGCGCGCCATCGGCTACGACGGCACGTTCTACGGCGGACAGGACGAGCAGTCGTTCGACGGCACTCCGGACGCCGAGGGCTCGATCGTCGGCGCGCAGTTCATCGAGACCAGCACCGATCCCGCCGTCTCGTCGTTCGTGAAGGCCTTCAAGAAGAAGTACCCCGACGAGGCGGACGTCACCGGGTTCGAGGCCGGTGCCTACGACGCCCTCAACGTCGCCGTGGCCGCGGCGAAGGCCGGCGGGATCACACGCGACGGCATCCTGAAGGGCTTCACGGCCGTCAAGGACGTCCCGAGCGTCGTCTACGGCAAGATCACGTTCGACCCGGAGACGCGCCGCGTGGCGGACCCGCAGCTCACGCCCACGATCCTGAAGGGCGGCAAGTGGGTCGAGTACAAGGGCTGAGCGCCCTTCACTGATCCCTTCATCGTGTTCGACACACTGATCGCCGGCCTGCTCCGAGGAAACGTCTACGCCCTCGGAGCGGTCGGCATCTCCCTCGTCTTCGGCGTCATGAACGTCGTCAACTTCGCCCAGTTCTCGTTCTTCGGACTGGGTGCCATGCTGGCGTGGTTCTTCGTCGTCAAGCTCGGCGTCTCCTTCTGGATCGCCCTGCCCGCCGTCCTCGTGATCTGCGCGGCCCTCGGGCTGCTCATCAACGTGTCCGTGGTCCGGCCCCTCGCGCGCTACCTGCCGCTCGCCGCGATGCTGTCGACGTACGCGGTGGCGCAGATCCTCGACAACGTCTCGCAGCTCGCGTTCACGGCGCAATTCCAGACCTTCCCCGCGGTCCTGCCGACCTCGAACTTCCAGATCGGCAACATGCGGTTCGGGACGTCGGACGTCGTGATGCTCGGCATCACGGCCGCGGTCATGGTCTCGATGTCACTGTTCCTCAAGTTCGGGAAGACCGGCCGTGCGATCCGTGCGACGGCGCAGGACCAGGAGGCCGCGCTGCAGGTCGGCATCCCGGTCGGCACCGTGCAGAACCTGTCGTTTCTGATCGCCTCCGCCCTCGGCGGCCTGGCCGGCATCTTCTTCTCGCTCTACATCGGGGTGGTGAGCCCCACCTCGGGGCTGAACATCGGAATGACGGCGTTCGTCGCGGCGACCCTCGGCGGGCTCGGCTCGCTCGTCGGCGCCGTGATCGGCGGCTTCGTGCTGGGGATCCTGGAGGCGTTCGGGATCTATCTGTTCGGGGATGCCGCGCGGCAGATCCTCGTGTTCGTCATCCTCATCGTGGTCCTGATCGTGCGTCCCGGCGGCCTGCTCGGCAAGGTGCCGCTCATCTCCAGCGAGCCGCTCACCGGCACGTTCCTCGGCAAGGGACGACCGCTGCGGATACCGCGATGGGTCTGGCCCGCCGCCTTCGTCGTCGGCGGCGTCCTGGTCCCGGTGTTCGCGGACAGCTACGTGCTGACGACGGGCACGCAGGTGCTCATCTACGCGATCATCGCCGCCGGCTTCACCGTGACCGCGGGGCAGGCGGGGGTGATCGCACTCGGTCAGGCGGGTCCGATCGCGATCGGCGCCTACACCTCGGCGATCATCAGCGTGTACCTGCACGTGCCGTTCTGGGCGGCGCTCCCGATCGCAGGGCTTGCCGCGGCGGTCATCGCGTCCATCCTCGCGTCGCCGATCTGGGGCGTGAAGGGGCATTACATCTCGATCGCGACCCTGGGGCTCGGGATCGCGATCGTCGCGGCGATCCAGCTGATCGTGCCGCAGGCGATCTACGACATCCCCGTCCCGTCGATCGGCGGCATTGCCCTCAACACGCCCCTCGCCTACTACGTCATCGACTTCGTGGTCCTCGCGATCACCCTGCTCGTGATGTGGCGGATCCGGCGATCGCACCTCGGCAAGGTCATCTCCTCCGTCGGTTCGGACGAGGTCGCCGCCCTCGCGTCCGGGGTCCGGGTGCGCGACTACAAGGCGCTCGCGTTCGCGGTCTCGGCGTTCTTCGCGGGCATCGGCGGCTCTCTCCTCGCGCACCAGTACACGTACATCGACACCACGATCTTCACGATGATGATGTCCCTGCTCGTGGTGACGATCGTGATCCTCGGCGGCGTGAGCCTGCCGTACGGCGCCGTCGTCGGCTCGATCATCCTGATCGGCGCGATGGAGCTCCTCCGGTTCACGCCGGAGTGGCGGATCATCGTCTACGGCCTCGTGCTCATTCTCGTCGTGCGCTTCCGGCCCGGCGGCATCCTGGTGAGGAACTCATGACCGACGCACTGCTGCAGGTGACCGACCTCGAGCGGCACTTCGACGGGCTCAAGGCGGTGGACGGCGTCTCGTTCACGGTCGCCCCCCGCGAGGTCGTGTCGATCATCGGTCCGAACGGCTCGGGCAAGACGACGACGCTCAACCTCGTCACCGCGACCATCCCGCCGCACGGCGGCACCATCACCCTCGACGGTGCCCGCATCGACCGCGCGACCACGGCGAGCATCGCCGAGCACGGGATCGCGCGGACGTTCCAGAACGGGCGGGTGTTCGCGACGCTGTCGGTGGCCGACAACATCGAGGTCGGCATCCACTCGACGCTGCACGCGACGCGGCCGTTCCGCCGCCTCTCGCACGTGTTCCTGCTGCGGTGGATCCCCCTCCTGGCGGAGCTGTTCGTGGCGATCTTCGGCACGCCCGCCGCGCGCCGGGAGAGGGCCGTGATCGACGCGACGATCGAAACGGAGATCGACCGGTTCGAAGCCCGGCTCGGGCCGCGGCGCGACGACCCCGCGTACTCGCTCAGCTACGCCAACCGTCGGCGCACCGAGATCGCACGGGCCCTCGCGCTGCAGCCGAAGCTCCTCGTCCTGGACGAGCCCACGGCCGGCATGAACCAGTCCGAGACGGCCGAGGTGCTCGCCCAGCTGCTGGATCTGAAGGCGCAGGGGCAGGCCATCCTGCTCGTCGAGCACAAGCTCGACCTCGTGATGCGGGTGTCCGACCGGGTCATCGTGATGGACGGCGGCCGCATCATCGCGGAGGGACCGCCTCAGGTCGTCCGGCGCGACCCGGCGGTGATCGAGGCGTACCTCGGCCGCCGGCGCGGGCACGGCGAGGAGGACGCGGAATGAGCGCGCCGCTCCTCACGCTCGACGCCGTCGACGTCTACTACGGCCCCTTCCACGCGCTCCGCGGCGTCGGCATCGAGGTCGGCGAGGGCGAGATCGTCTCGCTCCTGGGCGGGAACGCCTCCGGCAAGTCGACGACGATGAAGACGATCCTCGGCCTCAACCGGGTGAAGGCGGGATCGATCACGTTCGCCGGACACGACATCACGCACCGCCCGACGGCCAAGCGGATCCGGGCGGGCATCGCGAGCGTCCCCGAGGCGCGCCGCGTCTTCCCGCAGATGACGGTCGACGAGAACCTCTACGCCGGCGCGTACACCCGACGGGATCGCGCGGGCATCGCCGAGGACGTCGAGCGGATGCGCGAGCACTTCCCCCGCCTCGCCGAGCGGCGCCGACAGGAGGCGGGCACCCTCTCCGGCGGCGAGCAGCAGATGCTCGCCTTCGCCCGCGCGCTGATGAGCCGCCCGCGGCTGATCTGCATGGACGAGCCGACGATGGGGCTCTCCCCCAAGCTCGTCGACCAGGTGCTCGACGAGATCGCCCGCCTGAACCGCGAGCTCGGCGTCGCCGTCCTCCTCGTCGAGCAGCAGGCCGAGCTCGCACTGTCGATCGCGGGCCGCGGCTACGTCCTCGCCACGGGCGAGATCGTCGTCGAGGGGACGGCGCGGGAACTGCTCGACGACCCCCGCATCCAAGAGGCCTACCTCGGAAGGAGCACTGGCTCATGACAGACCGGCAGCGACTGGGATTCTTCACCCGCGTGCTCGATGAGACGACGGCGGCGGAGCGCTACCGTCTCGCGATCGAGCAGATCAGGACCGCGGAGGCTCTCGGGTTCGACACCGCATGGGTCGCCCAGCACCACTTCCACGAGTTCGAGGGCGGCCTGCCGTCTCCCTTCGTGCTGCTCGCCCACGCGGCCGCGCAGACATCCCGCATCGTCCTCGGGACGAGCATCGTCACACTCCCGCTCGAGACGCCGCTGCGGGTCGCGGAGGATGCCGCGGTGCTGTTCCTCCTGTCCGGCGGACGGTTCGAGCTCGGTGTCGGCAGCGGCGGCACCCCGAGCTCCTTCCCTCCGTTCGGGCACGACCCGAAGGATCGCCCGACGATCTACGCCCGCCACTTCGCGCAACTCGTGTCGGCGTTGCGCGGGGACGTGCTGACCTCCGACGGCGGACACCTGTACCCCGCCGCCCCCGCGCTGCTCGACACCCTGTGGCAGGCGACCTTCTCAGCGCAGGGTGCCGCGTACATCGGCGCGTCCGGGCTCGGCCTGATGCTCTCCAAGACGCAGGCGCACACGGCGGGGTCCGGCTTCTCGGCGCTCGCCGACACGCAACGCGAGCTCGTCGACGCCTACCGCGCCGCCCTGCCCGAGGCGATCGCACCGCGCGTGTTCGGCTCGCGCAACCTCGTCGTCGTCGACGACCAGGCGACGGCGGACCGCCTCGCCGACCGCGGGATCGAGCGCTCGCTGCCCACCGTGAAGGCGCTCGGCATCGAGGTCCCGTCAGGCGCGACCCGCGAGGAGCTGCGCGCGCTGTTCGACCTCCATGTCGGGACTCCGGAACGGATCGTGGAGGAACTCGCGCAGGACCACGTCCTCGCCTCCGCGACCGACATCGTGTTCCAGACGCATCCGATCGACCCGCCCCACGACCTGCTCCTGCGTTCGCTCGAGCTCATCGCCACGGACGTCGCACCCGCTCTCGGGTGGGCGGCCGCCCACACGGAGGAGACCCATGTCTGATCTCATCGACGACCTCGTCGGCATCGTCCCGGGGAGCGCCCTCGACGACCTGCGGGCCAAGCGCCCTGTCGCGCGGGCGGATGCGCAGGCCACCTACGAGGGCCTCATCGCATCCCCCGCCGACCTCGAGCGGGCGACCGCGGCGGAGCGCGCGGCGATCGGGTACTGGGTCAGCGCCCTCAGCCAGGCGGACGGTCTGTCCGCGCACTACCGCGGGCTGCTGGGCGCGCAGGACGAGGCCGTCCTCGCGGCGATCGACGGCGCCCTCCCGACGGCCGTCACGACCGGCCCGTACGGCGCGTTCCCCGCGGGTCCGCTGAGCGTCGAGGACGAGGACGGCCTGGACTGGGCGCCGACCGCCGAGCTTCGCGCCGCCGTCGGAGATCGCCTGGCCGCGGCCCTCGCGCACGCGCACCTGCTCACGTTCCGGCCTCGCGACTCGAGCCCGGACGCCCTCCAGTCCCTGCTCGACGCGGGATGGACCACCGACGGCGTGGTCACCGTGTCGCAGCTCATCGCATTCACCCACTTCCAGCTCCGCGTCGTCGCGGGCCTCACCGTCCTCAAGGAGACGATCTGACATGGCATCCGTCGAAAGCGCCGAGCGCGTCACCCGCTACCCCGATCTCGTCCGTCCGAACGAGTTCACCCAGGCCGAGCTGGGCTGGGTCCCGTGGCTCGAGCCGAAGGCGGTCGAGGACCTGACCGACGAGGACTACGCCGGCCTGGTGGAGCGCGCGCGGGCGGGGAGCCCGTACTTCCGTCTCCTCGTGCGTGATCCGGTCGTCCTCGGCGCGCGCACCCGCGCGGACAACGACATCTTCTACAACACGGACGCGGGGCTCGGTCGCGCGGAACGCGAGCTCTCCGCGGCCGCCACGTCCCGGACGAACGGATGCCTGTTCTGCGCGTCCGTCCACTCCCGGTTCGCGTCGCTGCAGGCGCCGTCGCGCCGCGACGACGTGCAGCGGCTCCTGGACGAGGGGATCGACGGCGACCAGGACGAGAGGTGGACGGCGGTCATCGAGGCCGCGGCCGCGCTCACCGCCACACCCTCGCACTTCGGACCGGCGCACGTCGCGGCGCTGCGGAACGCGGGACTCGACGATCAGGCCATCGTCGACGTCGTGCAGAGCGCGGCCTTCTTCAACTGGGCGAACCGCCTCATGCTGTCGCTGGGCGAGGCCACTCCGCCGGCAGCGTGACACTCGCGCCGGGGGTCACTCCCCCGGCGCGCCCTCTGCGGGGGCCGAGTGCTTGCGCGGCACCATGAACCACTCGACGAAGCGCTGAGCACGCCCGTCCGGCGCGAACCACACCTCCCAGATGTTGTGGTAGCTCTGCTGCCCGGGGTATTCGACGTGCCCCTTGATGATGCCGAGGCGCTCGTCCTCGATCAGCACGTCGAAGCCGTACGTCGGGTGGGTGCCCTCGTCCTCGGGCCACCCCTCGATGATCGCGTCGATGCCGCGGACGGGGTCCGGGTCGTCAGGGCGGAACCAGTACTCCGCGTCGTCGGTGAAGATCGCCCTGACATCGTCGGGATCATTCGACTCCCACGCCTTCAGGTATCCGTCCAGCCACTCACTCGCTCGCGACATGCTCCGTGTCTACTTCATCCCGCCGCGTCACGCCACCCCTGGACACGGCGGGGACGATACGCCCACGCAACATCGCCCCGGCTGGAATGGTCGTCCCGACCGATTGGCGATCATGACCCACCCGACGACACTTCCCCTCCCTCGACCACGACCGGCGCGCTCCCGGAGCGCGGTGCGCCCGTGGGCCACCGTCGCGACCGTCGCCGCGCTCGGCTTCGTGGCCGCGCTCACGCTGCTGCCTCGGCGCTTCGTCGCCCCGATCCACGGCCTGTTCCTGTCGTGGACGGATGCGCACGCGCAGCATTTGCTCGCCTGGTTCCCGCAGGCCGACAGCGAGCAGGTGCTCAACGCGATCCTGTTCGCCCCGCTCGGCGCCGCGCTCGCCGTGCTGTTCGGACGGCGTCTCTGGCCCGCGGCGGTGCTCGCGTGCGCGACGCTCTCCGCGGCCGTCGAGTACGCGCAGAGCGACATCCCGGGACGCGTGTCCGATCCGCATGACATCGCGTGGAACACGCTCGGCGCCGCGGTGGGGACCGCGATCGTCGCCGTGGGCTACCTCCTCGCGGCGATCGCCCGGCGGGTGGCTGCGGCTACCCGCCGGGCAGGGTGACGCGGACGACGAGTCCGCCCCCGGCGCGCGGGACGACCTCGAGCTCCCCGTCGTGGGCGGCCGTGATGGCCGCCACGATCGCGAGGCCGAGACCGGAGCCTCCGGTCCCGTCCGCGCCGCGGATGCGCCCGGCACCCCGCACGAACGGTTCGGCAAGGGTGGCCGCCGTCGCGGCATCGATGAGCGCGCCGGTGTTCTCCACCAGCACCGATGCCCCGGCCGCGGCGATGTCGAGGGTCACGCGGACCTCGCCGCCGGTCGTGTTGTGGACGACCGCGTTGTGCACGAGGTTGGCGACGAGTCGCTGCAGCAGCGTCCGCTCGCCCCACACAGCGGCGGCGCCGCTGACGGCGATCCGGATGCCGCGGACCTCGGCCTCTCTCGCCTCCTCGGCGACGGCGTCCGCGACGAGAGCTCCGAGATCGACCGGGACCCGCTCGATCCCGCCTCCGCGACCCAGGCGGGCGAGCGTGAGAAGAGCCTCGGTGATCTCGATCGCGCGATCGTTCGTGGCCGCGACCCGCTCCAGCACGACGTCGACGTCGCGCCCGTCGGGGTCGGCCCTCGCGACCTCGACCATCGTGCGGATGATCGCGTGCGGTGTGCGCAGCTCGTGCGATGCGTTGGCCGCGAAGCGGCGCTCCTCGTCGATCGTCTGCTGCAGGCGGGCCAGCATCGCATCGAACGTGTCGGCCAGATCGGTCAGCTCGTCCCCGGGCCCCGGCAGGTCGATGCGGTGGTCGAGGGAGCCGTCGCGCGCGAGCCGGGCTGCGGCGGTGATCCGGTCGAGCGGCCGCAGCACGACGCCGGCGAGCAGCCACCCACCGACGAGTCCCAGCACGGCGAGTCCCGCGATCGTCCACCAGGCGTACTTGACGAACACCTCGAGGAGGTTGGAGCGGTTCGGGGCCCACCCCCCGCTCGCCTGTAACAGGCTGCCTTCGGGCACGAAGCGGAGGAGGAGCAGGCCGACGGCGAACAGGGCGATACCCGCGACGACGACGAGTCCTGCGTAGCTGAGGGTGAGCTTGACCCGCACGGACAGTCCGCGGGGGCGCGTGGACTCAGCCGGCATGGGCGGGGGCTGCGGCATCCGTGGGCGCGGCCGCGCGGTAGCCGACGCCCGGCACCGTCTCGATGACCCACGGCTCGCCGAGGCGCTTGCGGAGCGTGGAGATCGTGATGCGCACCGCGTTGGTGAAGGGATCGGCGTTCTCGTCCCACGCCCGTTCGAGGAGCTCCTCGGCGCTGATCACCCCGCCTCGGGCGCGCAGCAGCACCTCGAGCACTGCGAACTGCTTGCGGGTGAGCGGCACGTAGTGCCCGTCGCGAAAGACCTCGCGGCGGAACGGATCCAGCCGGACGCCGGCGAACTCGACGATCGGGGGGATCCCGTCCGCCGTCCGGCGTCCGAGCGCCCGGAGCCGCAGCACCAGCTCGCGCAGGACGAAGGGCTTGGTGAGGTAGTCGTCGGCACCGTTCTCGAACCCCGCCGCCTTGTCGTCGAGGCGGTCGGCTGCGGTGAGCATGAGGATGCGCGGGCTCGGCGGCTCGCCGACCAGCCGGCGGGCGATCTCGTCGCCGTCGGGGCCCGGGATGTCGCGATCCAGGACGACGACGTCGTAGCGGTTCACCGCGAGCAGTTCGAGGGCGGTGTCGCCGTCGCCGGCGACGTCCGCTGCGATCGCCTCCAGACGGAGCCCGTCGCGGATCGCCTCGGCGAGATAGAGCTCGTCCTCGACGATCAGCACCCGCATGCGCACCAGCCTAGGTCGCCGCGCATATCGCGGACATATGCACAGACGCTTACGACCGCGCAACGCACGCGCCCGTTCGATGGGAGCATGAGCACACTCCCCGCGCCGTCCGATTCTCCCTCCGCCCGCACCCGGCCGCTCGTGTTCGTGATCGTCGGAGCCGTGATCGCGGTCCTGCTCGCCACGCTGACGATGGGTGCGGTCTTCGCCCCGGTCGGGGCGCTCGCCGCTCCGTACCGGCCGACATCGGCCGATGGATATCTGCGCGAACCGGTCGCCCTCGACGACTCCTCGCCCGCGATCCGCCGGCTGGATCCGGAACTGCGTGCGGCTCTCCACCAGGCGGCGGATGCCGCGGCGACCACCGGCGTCTCGATCCGCATCACGAGCGGCTGGCGGGCGCCGCGCCTGCAGCAATGGCTGCTCGACCAGGCGGTGAAGAGCTACGGGAGCGAAGAGACCGCGCTCGAGTGGGTCGCCACCCCGGATCGCTCGCACCACGTCACGGGTGCAGCAGTGGACGTGGGTCCCGTCGGAGCGCAGGCATGGCTGAGCAGACACGGCGCGCAGTGGGGCCTGTGTCAGGTCTACGGCAACGAGGCATGGCACTTCGAGCTGCTGACGACGCCGGGCGGCCCGTGCCCGCCCCCGCGCGCGAACGCCGCGGACTGAGACCGGCTCAGCTCTCGGGGTCGTTCTGGAACGCACGGAGCTCCTGCGCGCAACGGCAGGCGACCGCGATCTTCGCCGCCCACTCCTCGGCCGCTTCGCGCGACGGCAGGTCGAGGACGGTGTATCCGCCTTCGAGCCGGCTCGTCTGCGGATATGTGCCGGCCGTGACCGTGCCGTCGCCCGCGACCATCACCGGCGGGACGCTCTCGTCGATCCCGCCGCCGAAGACCCACACGCCGGCTGCCTTGGCCTCGCGGACCACGGCGTGCGCGGCATCCGCGACGGCCGGAAGATCCTCCGGCGAGACATCCATCTCGCGGCTGGGGAACGAGATCAGGTACTTCGTCATCGGTCGACTCCTCCACATCAACGTCGTGGTGCCCATCATCCCCGCAGCATCCGCCCGCCGCACCCCCGCACCGTCCCCTCCCCGCGCCGACGGCTAGGCTCGGGAGCTATGGCCGTCGGCGCGACGATCCACACCTTCGCGGCACAGCTGGCCGACGTCGACCGCGGCGTCTACGAGGACCTCGCGCTGCGCGTCGCACGCCAGTCGTCCGAGACCGACGCGTTCATGCTCACGCGGGTGCTCGCCTACTGCCTCGAATACACCGAGGGGATCGCCTTCAGCGAGGGCATCGCCGCGACGGACGAGCCTGCCGTGCTCGTGCGCGACCTCACGGGGCGCGTGACGGCGTGGATCGAGGTGGGCTCGCCCGATGCCGAGCGGCTCCATCACGGCAGCAGGCTCGCTGAGCGGACCGCCGTGTACACGCACCGCGATCCGGCCAAGGTGGCCGCACAGTGGGCGGGCAAACGGATCCACCGCGCCTCGGAGATCCCGCTCCGCAGCTTCGATCCGGGATTCGTGGATGCGGTCGCCGCCGGGATCGAGCGCCGCAACGACATGACCCTGTCCGTCAGCGACGGCCACATCTACCTCGACCTCAACGGACGCTCCGCGACCACTGCGATCCACGAGCAGGCGGTCGGCTGAGCCGCGCCACCGGCTCAGCCGATCTGGGCGAGCAGCTCCTCGTCGCCCGAACCCGACGACTCCGCGATGCGGCCGTTCGTGACCCGGTAGAAGGAGAACTCGGCCACGTTCACGTGGCGTCGCGTGGGCGCGATGCCACGGAACGAACCCACGTGGGTGCCGCTCCCGCGCAGGTGTGCCGCGATGAGGTCGTCTTCGATGACGAGCTGGATGCGACGCCACCGCCAGTCGGGGAACCCCTGGAAGAGGTCGGCGAGGTCGGCGATCCAGGCGTCGGCGCCGCCGGGCAGGTGCGCGCGGCGCACCGTCGGCGAGACGAAGGAGCGGATGCGGTCGAGATCGTGGCGGTTGCACGCATCGAGGTACTCGGCGTACCACTCGCGCATCTCCCAGGGTTCCATCCGCTCCATTATCCGGAGGTTCAGCGTGGCGACACGCGCGCGAGCGCGACGCGGCCGGACCCGCCCACCCGTGCCGACGCACCGTCCGAGGCGCTCCACGCGTCGTACGGGATCATCGTCTCGCCGTCGATGGTGATGGCGCCCTCCAGGGCGATCACCACCAGCGACTCACGGCTCGCCGCCTCGACGGCGCGGTCGCCGGAGACCTCGACGCACGTCAGAGACGAAAGCCAGTGATCGCGGCTGGCCATGAGGTTGAGATCGAGGCTCGGGGCCGTCACATCGACGGCTGCGACGGCCGCGTGACCGTCGAACGACAGCACCTCGTACTGGTCCACCTCGAGCGTCCTCCCGTCGACCACGAGCCGAAGACCGCCGACCGTGAGCGGCATCAGATGGCGGTCCTGGCCGGTGTAGTCGGAGAACTCGGCGTCGTGCGCGATGGTGGCGATCGAGATCCGCCAGCCGGAGCCCGGATCGCCCGAGCGCACGACCTCCTGCGTCATCCCTTTTCCGTTGCTCCAGGGCGATGCGACACGCGCGGCAGCGGGCAGGCGGACGGCGCGGGAGACCACCGGTTCGGATCCTCTCGATCGACGGAGCGCGGCGACCCCGCGTCAACCCAGTGTCTCGCACCGATTCGCTGCCTAGGCTGGAAGCCGACCTCGGAGGTACGGCATGTCCACTCGCGTTCTGCTGTTCGGCGGCCACGGCAAGGTGGCTCTCCTCCTGGAGCCCCTGCTCGCCGCGAGAGGGGATGCCGTGACCGCGGTCATCCGCAACCCTGCCCAGGAGCCGGACGTCGCTGCGACCGGCGCGACCCCCGTCGTGTTCGATGTCGAGGCGTTCGACGTGGATCATCTCGCCGATCTCATCGGCGGGAACGACGTCGTCGTGTGGTCGGCGGGTGCGGGCGGCGGAAGCCCCGAGCGCACTTACGCGGTGGACCGGGACGCCGCCATCCGATCGATGGATGCCGCCGTCGAGGCCGGCGTGCGTCGATACGTCATGGTCTCCTACTTCGGCGCCGGGCCCGACCATGGCATCCCGGAGGACGACTCGTTCTTCGCCTACGCCGAGGCGAAGGCCGCCGCCGACGAGCACCTGCGTGCGAGCGGGCTGGACTGGACGATCCTCGGCCCGAGCTCGCTCACGCTCGACCCGCCCACCGGTCGCATCGACATCGACGCCACCGTGTCGGGATCGGTTCCGCGCGCCGACGTCGCCGCAGTGATCGCGGCGGTCATCCCGGATGCCTCGACCTTCGGCCGCACCATCCGATTCAACTCCGGAGACGTGCCGATCGGCGACCTCTTCGCCGGGTGAGCACGCGCGGGCCGTCGTTCAGACGGCACGCGGCGCAGGGCGGTGGAACCAGCTCGCGGCACGGCCGACCCAGAGCGTGACCAGAGCGGCCGCGTCCGCCGCGAGCACCACGCCGAAGGCCACCGCCGCACCTGCGTCGCCCGCGACCACGGTCACCACGATCAGCAGAGTCGCGACGAGCGCGGAGAAGGACACCGAGATCGTGACGACGACCCGCGCGACGCGGTTGCCGGACAGCAGCCCGACCGCGACGAGGATCGTCGTCACTCCGATCGCGAGCACGACGAGCGCCGCGATCAGCGCCGCGCGCCGCTGATCCTCCCCGCGGAGCTCCGGGCCGACGAGGGATGCCACGCCGATGAGGATCTGCAGCACACCGCCCGCCCAGACCACCACGGCGACCACGGTGACCCCCACCGGCCGGCGCCGGCGGACCGCCGACGCCTCGGCATCCATGACGTCGGCGATGGTGGCGACATCACCCACATCCGTCACGAGGACGGGTGCTCTTCCGCGCGCGCGACGCACGGCCGTGTCGATCCCCCAGCCGAGCAGTCCCCCGGCGATCGCGAGCACGACCACGACGCCGTCCATCGCCAGCGCGTAGATCCCCGTCGCCACGGAGACCTCGATCAGTCGCTGCGCGACGAGGGGCGGGATGACAGCCAGGACGAGCACGACCAGGGCGAGGGGATGCCGGCCTCGCGCGATCAGCCATCCGCCGAGGGCGGCGACGAGCGTCACGAAGCCCTGGTTGAGGAGGAAGAACCAGAGTTGCACCGGCGGGCCGATGTTCCCGACGCTGCGTTCGATGCCGAACGTCGTCCACAGCAGGAGCACCACCGACGTGAGGGTGACGGCGCCGAGCCGTCGGCCGGAGCTCGTCGGCATGATCGCGAACGAGACGACGTAGAGCGCGAGGATGAGCAGGAACTGCAGCACTCCGAGGACCGAGACGCTCGAGTTGCCCGCGAAGTGCGTCTGGTCGAGGTAGCCCGTGAAGTCCGTCGAGATGTTGGCGTAGGTCGCGAAGACCACCCCGGCGAGCGCGAGACCGTAACGGGAGAACGGGTCCGCGAACCGCAGGAGCCGCGGGGCCGACGGCCGCAGGGCGCGGTCGATGCCGCGCGCGGCCGCGATGCCGACCGCTCCCGCCACGACGACCACGCCCTGGATGGCGATCGTGTACGCCGTGGAATCGACCTGCGCGGCCGTGAGCCCGCCTCCGGCGAGGGGCGGCGCGAGGGCGACGAGGAGTGCGAGCCAGCTGAGCGGATGGAGCCCGCGCGCGATGAGCCACCCGCCGAGCGCCACCGCGAGCGTGATGAACCCCTGGTCCAGGAGGTAGTCCCACACGGCGGCGTCGCCGAGGGGCAGCGTGCCCGATCCCCGTTCGACGCCGAGCAGCGCCCACGCCAGCAGCGTGAGCGGCACGACCGTGAGGGCGATCGCGCGGCGGAGCGGCGTCGTCGCGACCAGTGAGAACGACGCCAGGTAGACGCCGAGGATGATCGAGAACTGCACCGCGTTGACGAGGGGGACGTCGTTGGGGATCGAACCGGCGTAGTTCGCTGCCTGGATGATGGCGCTGAAGTCGGTCGCGATGTTCAGGTAGGCGGCGAACAGGATGCCCACGACCGCAGCCGCGTCACGGGCGCGGTGGTCGAATCGGAGCACCCTCTGCATGAGGCGACCCTAGCGAAGCGCGGCCTATACTGGCGCGACATCAGAAACCCCTGGGAGGATGCGGTGGACGACGCCAGCTCGCCAGAGCACTCGTCGCAGGTCCCCGCGTCGCGCCGCGACTTCCTCCGGCGGATGGGGATCGGTGCGGCCGGGCTCGCGATCGGCGGCTCGGCGGGGGCCGCGATCTCGGCCGCCGCAACGGCTCATCCGCCCGAGTACGCGCCCCTCGCGCGGCGCACCTCGCCGGGCTTCGACCACGTCGTCGTCGTGATGTTCGAGAACCGCAGCTTCGACAACATGCTCGGCTGGCTCTACTCGGCCGAGGAGAAGACGAAGGCGGAGTTCAACGGTCTCGCCCAGGGGCACTACTCGAACCCCGCCCCGGACGGCACCGCCATCCCGGCGCACGTGTACTCCGGCCCCACCGACAAGATCATGCAGTCGCCGCATCCCGATCCGGGTGAGCACTTCCCGCATGTCAACACCCAGCTGTTCAACGTCCTCGACCCCGCGACCAACGCGCACCTCGTCGAAAACGGCCTGCAGGCCCCGTACAACACGCCTCCCGAGGGCATGACCCCGACGAACAGCGGGTTCGTGACGGACTTCATCGTCAACTTCCGGCAGTCGCAGCGGCGCGAGCCCACGCCCGAGGAGTACCGGGTCGCGATGGGCGGATTCAGCCCGAAGATGATGCCGGTGCTCTCCACCCTCGCGCGAGAGTTCGCGGTGTACGACGCGTGGCACGCGGCCGTGCCGTCGCAGACGTTCTGCAACCGCCTCTTCTTCCACGCCTCGACCTCGCACGGCTACGTGACCAATCACGGCGGGGACAGCTATTACAAGTGGATCAACGGCCCGGCGGCGCCGACGATCTTCAATCGGCTCGAAGATGCCGGCATCCCGTGGCGCATCTACTACGACGGCAGCCAGCTCACGTCGCTGACCGGACTCCTCCACGCCCCGTCGCTGCAGAAGTACTGGAAGACGAACTTCCGCGAGATGGGGCAGTTCGCGATGGATGCCGCGAACGGCAACCTCCCCGCGTACTCGTTCATCGAGCCGCGGATGGTGTTCAACCACAACGACATGCACCCGCCGTGGGGCGACAGCGTGCGCGAGACGGACCTGGATCTCGGCGACGGCACCGTCCTGCCGATCTACAACAGCGCCCTGTCGGATGTGCGCGCGGGCGACCAGCTCGTGCAGGACGTCTACGACGCGATCCGGCTGAGCAGCTCGCCGACGGGCTCCAACGCGATGAACACGGCGCTCGTGATCACGTTCGACGAGCACGGGGGCACGTACGACCACGTCCCCCCGCCTGCCGCGACTCCACCTGACAACAGCGGCCCGGGCGAGATGGGTTTCGCATTCGATCGGCTGGGAATCCGCGTGCCGGCGATCGTGGTGAGCGCCTACACGGCCAAGAACACCGTGATCCACGATCAGATGCACCACGGCTCGGTCATCAACACGCTCTGCCGCCTGCACGGGCTGCGACCGCTCAGCGCTCGCGACGAGAGCGCCAACCCGATCTTCAACGCGGTGAACCTCACCGAGCCGCGGCAGCCGTACAGCTGGCCGACGCCGACCTCGAACTTCATGGACACGAACCCCGAGGAGACCCCGATGAAGGCCGGGGCGAAGCACAAGCGCCGCCCTCTCACGGCCCCCGCCCAAGGGCTCACCGGGCTCCTCCTGGCCCGGTTCAACCCGGGCAGTTCGGTGCCGACGACCTATGGCGAGGCGTACGAGGCGCTGATCGGATACGGCAAGGGCCTCTTCGGCGTCTACGACGACTGAGCGGCGTCCCGCGGCGCTCAGAAGCGATCGTGCAGCGTGACGGGGTATCCGTCGGGATCCGCGAAGGTGAACGTGCGGCCGAACGGGCCGTCGATGGGCGACGCGATGATGCGATGCCCGTCGGCAACCAGCCTGTCGTGGATCTCCTGCACCTCGGTGGCGTGGAGCCAGATCGCGACGCCGAGACCCGGGGTCGCGGCGGACCCGAGTTCGGTGCTCGGAACGAGGTCGCGGAGGGCGAACGCGATGGGCGTCGTGTCGAACACCACCGCGTGGGGCGGACCGGCCGGCGAGCGGACGAGGCCGAGGTACCGCTCGTAGAACGCGCGAGACGCGTCGAGATCGCTCACCTGGAGCGAGAGGAAATCGGGTCCGGTGACCGGCATGGCAAACTCCTTGCTTGTGTGTCAGTGTTCTGACACACCCCACCATATGTCAGAATACTGACATGAGTCAAGATCGCACCGGGATCGACCTCGAGACGTCGCTGGGCTACCTGCTCAAGGAGGCGTCGAGCGCCCTGCGCGCCGCGATGGAGGAGGTATTGCGTCCGCTGGACATGACCGTGACGCGCTACTCCTGCCTCGAGCTGCTCGCCCAGCGGCCGGGGTTGTCGAACTCCGATCTGGCGCGGGGGACGTTCGTGACGCGGCAGTCGATGAACGTCCTGCTGCAGCAGCTCGAGATCGAGGGGTTCGTGACGCGGCCCGCGGCAGCCCCCGTCGGGAAGATCCTCCCCACCCGGCTCACCGCGGCCGGCCGGCGGAGCCTGGAGAAGGCGAGCGCGGCGGTGAGATCCGTCGAGGTGAGGATGCTCAGCGGCATGACGACGGACGAGCAGGCGGCCGCGTTCGACGCACTGAAGAGCATGATCCGGTCGCTGCGCGACCGCCCGAGCGGAGCCTGAGCCCCGCCGCGAGGTCAGCTCCCCGAGCCGGGCAGCCCGTGCCGCATCTTGGAGAGGTTGCCGTTCGCGTGACCCTCGGCGCGCGATCCGTTCAAAGCCTCATCCATCCGCTGGGCGTTCGCCGCTCGCGCGCGCCACGAGGCCAGGAAGCGCTGCCAACGGGACGGGCGTTCTTCGATCTCGGACATGTCCGGAGTGTATCCCGGTCATCCCCGGAGCGCGAGGGGCGCGGCGACGAGGTCCGCGATCACGCGCGCACGTCGCTCACGAGCGAGAGCATGTCGCGCACCATGCCGCGCAGCAGCGGGAGGCGCACCAGAGGGAGCCCCGTCCCGAGCAGCTTCAGCCCGCCCTCCAGGAGCGCTCGTGTACGCCGACGCCCCGCGGAAGTGTCGTACACCCAGAACAGCGCGAGGAGAAGGTGCGCGAGGACCAGCGCACGAGGAAGGAGCACGCGGACGTCGTCGGGAATGCGCGCGCCCGTGGCACCGTCGACGGCCTCGGTGAACAGGTCCTGGACGATCGCGAGCGCTTCGGCGGACTCGGTGGACAGCGGGTTGATCGGCGACCGCGGCGACACGGCGGCGGACAGGAACTCACCCGCGTGGGAGTGGTAGGGCTCGAGCTCATCGAGACCCGTGGAGTACACGATGCGCAGGCGGTCGATCAGCCGCGACTCCTGCGCCAGGAGGGGCATCGCCGCCGCGCGATGCGCCTGCTGCACATCGAGGTACAGCTCTTGGATGAGGTGGTTCTTGGACGGGAAGTGGTAGTTGGTCGCGCCCACCGACATCCCGAGCTCGTCGGCGATCCGGCGGATGGTGGTGGCGTCGTAGCCGTTCTCGCGGAACGAGCGCAGGGCCGCGGTGCGGATGCGCAGCCTCGTTCGATCGCCCTTGGTCTCGCGCGGTTCAGGAGACATGCGCCGCATCCCTCTCGGTCGTTGAGGTGGATGCCGGTCGGCGACGGTCGCGCACGTCAGCGAGCGCGCCCTCCAGGTCGGGGTGCGCGAAGGTGAAGCCGGCGCCGGTCAGGGCCTCGGGGAGCACCCACCGGCTCTTGAGGACGAGCTCGGCCTCGCTGCGGAGCGCCCACATCCCGAGTTCCAGCATCCATCTCCGGGTCGGGACGCCCACCGGCATGCCCACGACATGGCGCAGCGTGCGCATGAGCGCGCGGTTGTCGGTCGGGTTCGGGGCCGCGATGTTGATCGGGCCCGAGAGTCGTTCGTCGTCGCGGAGGAAGCGGATGGCGGAGACGACGTCGTCGATATGGACCCAGCTGAACATCTGCCCGCCGGCAGTGCGGTGCCACGGTGCCTCGTCCGGCCCCGTCGGTGTGTCACCGATGCCTCGGTAGCGGCGGTGCGGCGGGATCCAGCCGTCGAGCTGCGTTCCGCCGAGGCCGGAGCGCGCCAGCGTCAGCAGCATGCGCGTGGCAGGTCCGTCGCCGAGGACGATCGCCATCCGCAGCGCGACACGGCGGGTCGTGGGAAGGGAGCCGGCGAAGAGCTCGCGCTCCCACGCCGTGGCGACGTCCACCGAGAAGCCCGACCCGATCTCGCCGTCGGTCTCGGTGTTCGGCCGGTCGATCGAATGCCGGTAGATGGTTGCCGTCGACGCGTTGAGCCACACGCGCGGGGGATGCGCGACGCGCGTGATCGCCTCGCGCAGCGCGCGCGTCGTTGACAGCCGGGAGTCGAGGATCTCCTGACGGTTGCGGTCGGTGTAGCGGCAGTTCACCGACCTGCCCGCGAGGTTGACGACGACGTCTGCACCGTCCATCGCCGCGCGCAGAGCGTTCGGGTCCGTCCACGGGATGCCGTCCGTCCGTCCGATCCTGCGCAGTTCGTACCCGTCGGCAGCGAACGCCTGCGCGACGGCGGCCCCAATGTATCCGCTCCCGCCCGCGATCACCGCGATCCGCTTCTCCCCCGCATCCATGGGATGAGCATAGCGGCTTTCTGAACACGTTCAGTTATGCGTGATCAGCGTCACGTCGGGCACTCGTCGGTGACGCTCGGACGGCCGACGAAGAGGTCGTCGGTCCATTTCACGAGGAGGGAGAGGAACGGCGACCCCGGCTGGAGGACTCCGAGGTGGTTCACCCCCGAGTACTCCCGCCACCGCACGCGATTGCCCTCGGCGCACATCCGCTCCACGAACCGGTCCTGGAGGCGCTTGGGGATCACCTCGTCCTTGCTGCCCCACGCGACGAGCAGCGGCGCGGCGAACTTCCCGGTCACCGCGTTCTGCTGGAGTCGTGCTCCCAGTGGGCCGCCCGTCAGGTCGCCGACGTAGAGCGGACGGTCCTCCGACACGCCGAGGGCCGCGAGCACCGACACGATCACTCCGGGCTCGGTCGGGCAGCGCTGCGCCATCTCCCGCACGATCGGCATGGCGCCGGGCGCGACGTAGTCCGATATCCGCACGTCCGGGTACGCCTGCGCGTACGGGACGAGCACCCACGAGATCAGCACCGTCAGCTCCGGACTGGCACCGCCGGAGAGCAGGTCGCGAGCCAGCGCGTGCGGGTCGGCGACCGGTGCGAGGGCGGCCGTGCCGAGCACGTGCAGCTCCGGGGCGTAGGCCCGGGCGATCTTCGACGTCCACAGGGCCGCGTGACCGCCCTGCGAGTGCCCCCACACCACGACATCGGGCGCGAGCCAGCGCTGCGGGAGCTCCGCGGCGGCGCGGACCGCGTCCAGCGCCGAACGAGCCTCCCCCTGGCCGATGAGGTAGGGGAACGCGCCCGCGGTGCCCTGCCCGGAGTAGTCAGGGGCGACGACGATCCAGCCCCGCTTGAGCACCTCGTCCAGGGCGGGGATCGCCCACCGCGTCGCGGAGTTGTCCCGCAGGCTGGGTGCGCAGCCGCGCGCGACGCCGGTGGTCCCGTGGTTCCACAGGACCACCGGACGCGGACCCGGCAGCGGGTCGGAGGACGTGATGACGAGCCCGCTGCCGACCGCGGGCCGGCCGTCGGCATCGGTGGTCGTGTAGAGGATCCGCTGCACGACGCCGGCGGGCGGGGCATCCCCCTCGTAGTCGTCGAAGCGGAGGAGCGCACCGTGCCTGGCGGGGACGTCCGCCGGGGCGCTGTAGAACGCGTCGATCACCGGGGCCCCCTCGCGGAGCCAGTCGTTGAGCGACCAGCCGACGGTGGCGACGGCGACGAGGAGGAGGGAGAGGCCGTAGCGGCCGGCATCCGCCCACCCGAACCGGCGCGGCGTCGGCGCCGCGCGCTGCGCCACCGCGGCGCTCCGGCGATTGAGGCCCAGGACGCCGCGGACCAGGAGGCTCGCTCCGAACACGAGCGTGCGCAGGCCGAACACCACCGCCACCACGAGGACGGTGACGTCGGGCCACGTGAGCGAGAGGATCCCGAACGCGATCTGCGCTCCTCCCCACGCGACCGCGAGCACCCGCGCGCTCACCGGGCCGCGCGCCACCCCCTCGCCCAGGGACGCCACGCCGCCGAGGATGAGCAGCGCCGCCAGGACCGGGGGCAGGAGCTCGAGGCTCCGACCGAGCCACGCGATGACGAGGACGCCGCCGACGATCCACAGCACCGCGACCGCGCGCGTCCACCCGCGCGCGGAGCGGTGGCTCGTGGCCAGTTCGATGACGCCCGAGATGACGGCGCTCGCGCCGACATAGAGCCCGAGGAGCAGGAGTGACGTCAGCGGACGCGCCACGATGAGCACGCCGAGCAGGGCTGTCACGGCCCCGACGACGACGAGCACGCGCGCAGGCGCATGGGCGATCAGCGAGGGCAGGACGCTCCAACGTCGCATCGATCGCTCCCCGGCCATCGGGCCATGATAGGTCGCGCGGGGGTGCGAGGGGCGCGGGGTAGAGTCGGGTGCGGTGAGCCGGGAAGTCTGGTCGGCACAGTATTCGCTGTGCAGACGAAAGGGCCGGCCATGCATGCCTCCGACATCCAGACCGCTCTGCCGGTCGTCGATCGCACGACTCCGGCGGTCGAGGCGGCCCGGCTGATCGCCCGCGATCACCTCGCCGGTCTGGTGGTGGTGGATGCCGCGGGCAGGCCACTCGTCGTGATCTCGTCCGCCGATGTGCTGGGGCTGCTGGTGCCGGGCTACGTCCTCCAGGACATGACGCTGGCGGGCGTCTTCGATGATGCCGGCGCCGAGGAGATGTGGGCGCAGGCCGAGAGCAGGACGATCGGCGAACTGCTCGACGACGAGGACGTCCGCACGCGCGAGCTGCTCCACGTCGACGCGGACAGCACCCTCATCGAGATCGCCGCCCTGATGGTCGATGCGCACGCGCAGGTCGCCGCGGTCCGCGGCAGCGGGGAAGCGAGGTTCGTGACGCTCCCGACCGTGATGGACGCGATCCTCACCGGCTTCGACGAGGCCGGCGCGCGCTCGTGACGACCCAGATCGTCCTCGCCCTCATCGTCTTCGTCGGGGCCTACGTCTTCATCGCGACGGAGAAGGTGCCGCGCATCACGGTGGCCCTCGTGGGCGCCGCGCTGATGGTGGTCATCGGCGCGACCGACGACACCTCCATCTTCTTCTCGGAAGACAGCGGGATCGACTGGAACGTCATCTTCCTGCTGCTCGGGATGATGATCATCGTCGGCATCCTCCAGCAGAGCGGAGTCTTCGAGTACCTCGCGATCTGGGCGGCGAAGCGGGCACGTGGCCGACCGTTCGTGATCATGGTGATGCTCGTCCTCATCACCGCGGTGCTATCCGCGTTCCTCGACAACGTCACGACCGTCCTCCTGGTCGCGCCGGTCACCCTCCTGATCTGCGACCGCCTCGGCATCACGCCCGTCCCCTTCCTCATCGCCGAGGTGATGGCGAGCAACATCGGCGGCAGCGCGACCCTGATCGGGGACCCGCCGAACATCATCATCGCGAGTCGCGGCGGCCTCACGTTCAACGACTTCGTCGCGAACATGGTGCCGATCGTCGCCATCCTGCTGGTGGTGTTCATCGGCCTGTGCTGGCTGCTGTTCCGAAAGGAGCTGGCCTACGACCCGGCCAGGGTGGCGCGCGTGATGGCCCTCAACGAGCGCGAGGCGATCCGCGACATCCCCCTGCTGATCAAGTCGCTCAGCGTGCTCGCGCTCGTCCTCACCGGCTTCGTCCTGCATTCGCTGATCCATCTGGAGCCTGCGATCGTCGCGCTCCTGGGTGCGGGGCTGCTGATCCTGATCACTCGGCTCGAGAAGCGGAAGATCTTCGCGGACGTCGAATGGGAGACGCTCGTGTTCTTCGCGGGTCTGTTCATCATGGTCGGCTCCCTCGTCAATCTGGGCGTGATCGACATGGTCGGGAAGGCCGCGGTCCAGGCCGTGGGCGACAACTTCTTCGGCGCGTCCGTCGCGCTGCTGGTCGGATCGGCCGTCTTCTCCGGGATCGTCGACAACATCCCGTTCGTCGCGACGCTCGCTCCGCTGGTGAACGATCTCGTGCAGGCCGGTGGCGCTCCGGCCGAGCCGCTGTGGTGGGCACTGGCGCTGGGTGCTGACCTGGGCGGCAACGCCACCGCCATCGGCGCCAGCGCGAACGTCGTCGTCCTGGGCATCGCCGCCCGCAACGGGCATCCGATCTCGTTCTGGACGTTCACGAAGTACGGTCTCATCGTGACGGCCGTCACGATCGCCCTTTGCATCCCCTACCTGTGGCTGCGGTACTTCGCCGGCTGACGAACAGACGCGTCACATCGGCGTCTTTATGCCGCGCCTTACCAGCCACCAGTTGACGGGGTAGCTGCACGCGTAACCCGCCATCATCGCGAACTGCATGAGCACCCAGAACTGGGGGGCGACGGGGGAGGCCGGTCCCCCGATCCAGCGGGGCAGCCACACCAACTGGACCAGAGCCATGACGCCGATCATTCCGACCTGCCATGCCGCGATCGAGGCCGCATCCGCTTTGAGCGCCTCCCGGATGCCTTCCCTCACCGTGAGATCGCGCATCGGGGCGATGGCGAAGTACTGCAGCAAGATCCCGAACCCGAATGCCAGGAGGGTGCTCAGGACCCAGCCGGGAACGGGCTCGGCGGAGGAGAGCCATCCGGCACCGAATACGGCCGCCAGCGCAGGGAAGGCGATCAGGATGCTCTCACCCGCGATGTCGCCCAGCGCGCAGCCGGCCCCGCAGTGATTCGTCTCTATCGCCACCGAGATCCAGCGGGGCGATCGCGCCGGCGCCGGGCGACCCTGCCGGTCGGCGCGTCCGGTGCGGAGATAGAAGATCAGCCAGACGACGCTGCCGAAGAGCATGACGATCGGCCATACGACGTTCATCACGGCCATCGGCTGTGGCCTGCGCACGACGTCGATGGCCACCCATGCAGCGCACGCGCTCGCGGTCGCGAGCAGGATCCACGCCAGCGGAAACGTCCACGAGGGGAAGGCGGAGGCGTCCGGGAGACCGGTTGATGCTGCGTCGATCGCGCCCACGTCACCCCTCCGGCACCTTGGCCTTCGCCGAGAATTGTGATCTGCTGTAGTACAAGTGTTGCACTGAAGCACACATCTCGATCACTACGGATCGTCCGGCACGTACCTGCCGGTGAAGGAGAAGAGAAACATGGCGTCAGTCACGTTCGACAACGCAACCCGCCTGTACCCCGGGGGCACGCGTCCCGCGGTGGACAAGCTCAACCTCGAGGTCGCCGACGGCGAGTTCC
>JAFKIL010000013.1 GCA_017306415.1 Microbacterium sp.
ACCCGCTGACGCGGCCGACGCGAGGTATCCCGCCCCAGCCACACGGGCCCGCCAGAACACCCGCACCGTCTCCCGCGGAGTTCGGAACGTATTCATCAAGATCACCTCAGATCAGAGGGATGTTGCGACCGTTCCTTGAATCCGCCGCCTCCCAGCGGGCGGTCACGTGCGGGCGATCACGATCACGGGCGCGGGGCGGCCGGGGCGGGGTGTCCGGCGTCACGTGAGCGGTCGGGCCGTGCCGGTGTTCTCATGGACCGGTGACGGCGACGAGGCTGGACGGGCGGGGCGTGGGCGCGGCCGTCGGCGCCTACGCGATGTGGGGACTCTTCCCGGCGTTCTGGCCGCTGCTGGCGCCCGGCGTGCCGGTGGAGATCCTGGCCCACCGCATCGCCTGGACCGCGGTGCTGATGATCGTCGTCCTCTCGCTGGTGCGGGGCTGGCCCGAGCTGCGCGCGCTGAGCACCCGGGGCTGGGCGATGGTGGCGGCCGCCGGGGCGCTGATCACCGTGAACTGGGGCCTCTACATCTACGCCGTGTTCGCCGGGCAGGTCGTCGAGGCTGCGCTCGGCTACTTCATGAGCCCGCTGATCAGCGTGCTGCTCGGGGTGGTGGTGCTGCGGGAGAGGTTGCGGCGCGTGCAGTGGGCCGCCGTGGCGCTGGGCCTGCTGGCGGTGGTGGTGATCGCGGTCGAGAACGGCAGACCGCCGTGGATCGCCCTGACCCTGGCCACGTCGTTCGGCACCTACGGGCTGATCAAGCGCACGGTTCCGTTGTCGGCCACCGCGAGCGTCACCGCCGAGGGGCTGGTGATCGGTCCGATCGCGGCCGCAGTGATCGTCTGGTTCCAGGTGGCGGGCGGCGGCACCATGGTCGACCACGGCCCGGCCCACCTGCTGCTCCTGATCGCGGCCGGACCCGTCACCGCGGTGCCGCTGCTGCTCTACGGCGTGGCCGCCCGGCGCGTGCCGCTGAGCACGATCGGCGTGCTGATGTACCTCAACCCGATCCTGCAGTTCGTGTGGGGCGTGTTCGTGGTGCACGAGGACATGCCGGCCACCCGCTGGATCGGCTTCGCCCTGGTCTGGCTGGCCCTCGTGGTGTTCACGGTGGACCTGGTCCGCGCCCACCGCGCCGGCCGCCCCACCCCGGAGCCGGCGCTCACCACCCCCTGACCCCACGAGTCGGGGTCTCCGTGCGACCGAGTCGCGGTCCCGGTGCGACGGGCCAGACGCACGGACAGCCCGACTCGCACGCACTCAGGCCCCGACTCGCGGACATCGGGCCCCCGACTCGCGGGGTGGTCAGGGTGACTCTCAGCCCGTGCGGTCGATCGCGTAGGTCGTGAGGGCGTCCAGGGCGTCGGACGCCGGGCAGGCCGGGAGCTTCGCCAGCTCGGAGCGGGCCTCCGCCGCCTGCTCGGACAGGAACTCCTTGGCACGGACCAGGCCCTTGCCGGCGCGGAGCAGGGCCAGCGCCTCCTCCACCTCACCGTCGTCGGTGATGGGGCGGGCCAGCAGCACGCGCAGGCGGTCGGCGTCCGGGCCGGTCTCCTGCAGCGCGTAGAGCATCGGCAGGGTCTGGACGCCCTCGCGCAGGTCCGTACCCGGCGTCTTGCCCGAGCTGCCCGACGGCGACGCGATGTCGATCACGTCGTCGGCCACCTGGAACGCGGTGCCGAAGATCACGCCGAAGCGCTGCAGCGACGCGATGTGCTCGGGCGGGCAGCCGGAGAACATCCCGCCGAAGCGGCCCGACGTGGCGATGAGCGAGCCGGTCTTCTCGTAGATCACCCTCAGGTAGTGCTCCACCGGGTCCTCGCCGGGCCGCGGGCCGCGGGTCTCCCGCATCTGCCCCGTGACCAGCTCGGCGAAGGTCTCGGCGATGATCCGCACGGCGTCCGGACCCAGGTCGGCCACGAGCCGGGACGCGTGGGCGAACAGGAAGTCGCCCGTCAGGATCGCGACCGAGTTGTCCCAGCGGGCGTTCGCGCTCTCCGCGCCGCGACGCATGGTGGCGGAGTCCATGACGTCGTCGTGGTAGAGCGTGGCCAGGTGGATCAGCTCCACCACGGCGGAGGCGATGATCACGTCGTCGGAGTCCGGCCGCGGCCCGAAGTGCGCCGCCAGCAGCGTGAACAGCGGCCGGAACCGCTTGCCGCCCGCATCGATCAGGTGCAACGCCGTCTCGTTGACGAACTGGTAGTCGCTGTACACCTCGCGGTGCAACAGCTCCTCGACCTGGGCCAGACCGGCCTCCGTGGCCGCCGCCAGGGCCGGGTCGCCGACCTCGACTCCCGCTATCGCGTTGCTCGACACCCCATCAGCCTACGAAGGTTCCGGCGCCGGCCCAGCCCAGGGCCAGGGTCGGGACGATCCCGAGCAGCAGGGTGACGAGCACACCGAGCGTGATGGCGGCCGTGGTGAACGCGCCGGGCACCGTGACGGTGGGGCCGTCGGGCGCGGGCTCGCTGAAGTACATGAGCACGATGACGCGGACGTAGAAGAACGCGGCGACGGCGCTGGCGATCAGCGCGATCACCACCAGCGGCACCATCCCGTCGGCGGACGCGGCCGAGAACACCGCGAACTTGGCGGTGAAACCGCTGGTCAGTGGGATCCCGGCGAGGGCGAGGAGCAGGAATGACATCACCGCCGCCACGACGGGCGACCGCTTCGCGAGCCCGGCCCACTGCGAGAGGTGGGTGGCCTCGCCGTCGGGACCGCGCACCAGCGAGATGACGCCGAAGACCGCGAGCGTCGTGAAGCCGTAGGCCAGCAGATAGAACAGCGTGCCCGAGGTGCCCGCCGCCGTGATGGACATCGCACCCAGAAGCAGGAACCCGGCGTGTGCCACCGACGAGTAGGCGATCATCCGCTTGACGTCGGTCTGTGTGAGTCCGATCACGGCGCCGATCACCATCGACGCGATCGCGACGGCCCACAGCACCCCGCGCCACTCCCAGCGGGTGTCGCCGAAGGCCACGTAGAGCACCCGCAGGATGCCGCCGAACGCCGCGACCTTCGTGCAGGCCCCCATGAACGCCGTGACGGGTGTGGGCGCGCCCTGGTAGACGTCGGGCGTCCACGTGTGGAACGGGCCGACCGAGGCCTTGAACATCAGCCCGACGACGAGCAGCCCGAGCCCGCCCAGCAGCAGCGCGTCGGACTTCTGCGAGCCGGCCGACGCCGCCGCGATCTCGGAGAACCGCACCGAACCCGCGTAGCCGTAGAGCAGGGCGAGGCCGTAGAGGAAGAACGCCGACGCGAACGCCCCGAGCAGGAAGTACTTGACCGCCGCCTCCTGCGACAGCAGCCGGCGCCGACGCGCGAGGCCGCACATCAGGTACAGCGGCAGCGACAGCACCTCGAGGGCGATGAACATCGTCAGCAGGTCGTTGGCGGCGCAGAACGTCATCATCCCGGCCAGCGCGAACAGGGTGAACGGGAAGACCTCGGTCTGCATCGTGGGCGCCTGGTCGGGCGAGCCGTAGCCGCGGTCGGGGTCCGGGTCTCCCCCGCCCACCCCGCCGCCGGTGGCCACCCCACCGCCACCGCCGCCGACGGCGGCCCGGGACGCGGCGGAGGCGAGGAACGCCCCACCGGGCTCCACGGACCGGTCGGCGATCAGCAGGATGCTGCCGAGCCCCAGCGCGAGCAGCGTGCCCCACAGGAACAGCGTGGGCCGATCGACGGCGAGTGCGTCGGAGATCGTGGTGATGCCCTCGGGCCCGCTGTTGCCCGCGTACAGGGCCAGCGCGAGCCCGGCGGCGACCAGGGCCACGATCGAGAGCACGACCTGGGCGGGCCAGCGCTGGTGGCGGGGCAGGAACGCCTCGATCAGCACGGCGACGCACGCGGCGCCGAGGATGATCAGCAACGGGGCGACGGCGCCGTAGTCGATGGGCGGCGCGGTCAGCTGCGCCTGCTGGGCCAAGATGCTCACTGGGACAGACCCCCCACCGGGTCGGCAAGACCCACTTCGTTCATGGTGGCCACCACCGACGGGGTGATGACGTCCAGCACCGGGCCGGGGAAGAACCCGAGCACCAGGATCAGCACGATCAGCGGGGTCAGCACCGCGATCTCACGCCTGCCGAGGTCCGGGAAACCGGAACTCCTCTTGGCCGACAGCGCCGGGTCGAGCATGGTGCCCGGCCCCCCGACGGTGTCCAGGGCGCCCAGCACCGCCGAGCCGCGCAGCGGGCCCTGCATCGTGCGCTGGTAGACCCACAGCACGTAGAGCGCCGCGAAGATGATGCCGACCGTGGCCAGGATCGTGTAGACCGGCTGGCGCGGGTAGGAGCCCAGCAGAACCAGGAACTCGCTGACGAACGAGTTGGTGCCGGGCAGCGCCAGCGACGAGAGGCCGGCGACGAGGAACGCGCCCGCGAGCAGCGGGGCCACCGTCGACACGCCTCCGTAGTCGCCGATGAGCCGCGAGCCGCCGCGCGTGATCAGCAGGCCGACCACGATGAACAGCATCCCCGTGGAGATGCCGTGGTTGACCATGTAGAGCGTGGCCCCGGCGAACGCCTGCGAGGAGAACGAGAAGATCCCCAGCGCGATGAACCCGAAGTGGGCGATCGAGGTGTAGGAGACGAACCGCTTCAGGTCGGTCTGCCCGACGGCCAGCAGCGCGCCGTACAGGATGCCGATGACGGCGAGCGTGAGCACCAGCGGCGCCAGCGTCTTCGACGCGAACGGGAACAGCGGCAGGCAGTAGCGCAGGAAACCGAACGTGCCGACCTTGTCCAGCACGCCGACGAGAAGCACGCCGGCGCCGACGGGCGCCTCCGCACCGGCGTCGGGCAGCCAGGTGTGGAACGGCACCAGCGGTGCCTTGATCGCGAAGGCGAGGAAGAACCCGAGGAACAGCCAGATCTGCGTGGACTCCGGGACGCTCGCCGCCATGCGCTGCAGGTCGACCCACGTGAACGTGCCCGAGCCCAGCTGCTCACCGCTGACCACGAACAGCCCGATCACCGCCGCGAGCATGATCAGGCCGCCGAGCAGCGAGTACAGGAAGAACTTCACGGCCGCGTACTGCCGGCGCGGCCCGCCGAAGCGGCCGATCATGAAGTACATCGGGACCAGCATGGCCTCGAAGAAGACGTAGAACAGGAACACGTCGGTGGCCGCGAAGACCCCGACGAGCAGCGACTGCGTGGCGAGGATCAGCGAGTAGAACCCGGCCGCGGAGCGGCCCTCCGGGATCCTCTCCTCCCACGAGAACGCCATGACGATCGGCACCAGCACCGCGATCAGCGCCAGCATCACCAGCGCGATGCCGTCGATGCCGAGCGCGAAGTGGGTGCCGAACGCGGGGATCCAGTCCACCGAGAGCTCGAGCTGGAAGCGCGTGCCGCTCGACGCGGCCGCCACCGAGTAGGAGAACCAGGTGACGATCGTGAGCACCAGCGACACCAGGGAGAACCCCAGCGCCACCAGCTTGGCCGTGCGCGCGTTGTTCTTCATCGGCGCCACCACCGCCGCCCCGACGAGCGGGAGCAGCAGCAGGATCAGGAGAAGCACACTTCCTCCGGTCGTCACGAGAACCGCACCACCAGCAGGGCCGCGGCCACCAGGACCGTGCCGCCGAGCATCGACAGGGCGTAGGAGCGGACGAAGCCCGTCTGCAGCCTTCGCAGCCGGCCCGAGCTGCCCCCGAACAGCGCGGCCGTGCCGTTGACGACCCCGTCGACGCCGCGGTTGTCCACGAACACCAGGAACCGCGAGAGCCAGGTGCCCGGGCGGGCGATGACGGCCTCGTTGATGGCGTTGGCGTAGAGGTCGCGCCGCGCCGCTCGCACCGGTAGCGAGACGCGCTCCGGGCGCTCCACCGGGGTGGGCCTGCGCCCGACCACCAGGTAGGCCACCAGCACACCCAGCGCGGAGAGCGCGAGCACCAGCCACGGCGTGACCGAGTGGGGCAGCGCGCCCCCCTCGGCCTCCCGCAGCTCACCCAGCGACGGGGCAAGCCAGGTGGCCAGCGCCTTGCCGTTGGTGAGCAGGAAGCCCGCGAGCACGGAGCCGAACGCCAGGATGATCATCGGGACCGTCATCGACAGCGGCGACTCGTGCGGGTGGTAGTGCCCGCCGTCGGAGGTCTCGAGCTCCTCCCAGCGCTTCTCGCCGAAGAACGTCATGATCATCAGGCGGGTCATGTAGAACGCGGTGAGGCCCGCCGCGACCGACGCCGTGAGGCCGAACACCCAGCCCTGCCAGCCCGGCGCGGTGAACGCGGCCTCGATGATCGCGTCCTTGGTGAAGTAGCCCGACAGGAACGGGAAGCCGATCAGCGCGAGGTAGCCGAGCCCGAAGGTCACGAACGTGATGGGCATCTTCCGCCAGAGGCCGCCGTAGCGGCGCATGTCGACGTTGTCGTCCATCGCGTGCATGACCGAGCCGGCCCCGAGGAACAGCCCGGCCTTGAAGAAGCCGTGGGCCAGCAGGTGGGCGATGCCCAGCGCGTAGCCGATGGGGCCCAGCCCGACGGCGAGGATCATGTAGCCGATCTGGCTGACCGTGGAGTACGCGAGCACCTTCTTGATGTCGTCGTACGCGCAGCCGATGATCGCGCCGATGAGCAGGGTGATCGTGCCGATCAGCGCGACGACGAGCCGGCCCGACTCGGTCAGGTTGTAGATCGGGTTGGTGCGCGCGATGAGGTAGACGCCCGCGGTGACCATCGTCGCCGCGTGGATCAGCGCCGAGACGGGCGTGGGGCCCTCCATCGCGTCGGGCAGCCAGGCCTGCAGCGGGAACTGGCCCGACTTGCCGCACGCGCCGAGCAGCAGCAGCACCGTGATCGCGACGACCGTGCCGGGCGAGACCTGCCCGATCCGCTCGAAGACGTCCGTGTACTGCACCGTGCCGAGGTTGGTCCAGAGCAGGAAGATCGCCAGCGCCAGCCCGACGTCACCGACGCGGTTCATCAGGAACGCCTTCTTGGCGGCCGTGGCCGCGGACGGGCGGTCCTGGTAGAAGCCGATCAGCAGGTAGGACGCGAGACCCACACCCTCCCAGCCGAGGTAGAGCATCACGAAGTTGTTGCCCAGCACCAGGATCAGCATCGCGGCGACGAACAGGTTGAGCTGCGCGAAGAACCGGCGTCGGCCGGGATCGTGGCTCATGTAGCCGACCGAGTAGATGTGGATCAGGGACCCGACACCCGTGATCAGCAGGACGAACGTCAGCGACAGGGGGTCGAGCCGCAGTCCGAAGTCGACTTTCAGGCCGGCCACGGCGATCCAGTCGAACAGGTGCACCTCGGTGGTGCGCTGGTCGGCGGACATCCCGATCGTCTGGAAGAAGATCGCCAGGCCGAGCGCGAACGACGCGACGACGGTGAGCACCCCGAGCCAGTGGCCCCAGGTGTTGGCCCGGCGACCGGCGACGAACAGGATCAGGGAGCCGGCGGCGGGCAACACGAACAGCAGCCAGGCGAGCGACGTGATGCCGGAGGCGACCTCGACGGTGGGCAGTTCCGTCACGAGGTCACCTCAGAACAGGCGGGGCTGAGCACGGGGAGCACTCCTTGGTCTCAGTACTTCAGCAGGTTCGCGTCGTCGACCGACGCGGTCCGGCGGGTGCGGAAGATCGACATGATGATCGCGAGGCCGACCACGACCTCCGCGGCCGCCACGACCATCACGAAGAACGCGATGACCTGGCCGTCGAGGGCGCCGTTGATGCGGGCGAACGTCACGAGCGTCAGGTTCACCGAGTTGAGCATCAGCTCGATGCACATGAACACGACGATGGCGTTGCGCCGCACCAGGACGCCGACGGCGCCGATGGAGAACAGCAGCGCCGAGAGCAGCAGATAGTAGGTGGGTGTCACCGGGCGTCCTCGGTCTCGGCGGAGGGGTCAGCGGCGGGAAGGGCCTTGCGCCCGCCCGTGAGGGCGTGCGCGTCGGACTGAGACACACCTGGATGGGGCGCGTCGAACGCCTCCACCGGGGTGGAGTCGATGATCGCCGAGACCGACTCCGGGGCGACCGAACCGTCGGGCAGCAGGGCGGGCACGGCCACCGAGTTGCCGGTGGCGAACACGCCCGGGCCGGGCAGCGGGGAGATGCGGTCGTGCTCGCCGCGCAACCGCGCGGTGACGGTGGCGCGCTGGCCGCGCTTGTCGTGGGCGCGGGACTGCGAGTAGGCCAGCACCATCGCCCCGAGCGCCGCGGTGATCAGCAGCGCCGAGGTGAGCTCGAACGCGAACAGGTACTTGGTGAACACCAGCGCTCCGAGCCCGCTGACGTTCGCGCCCGAGCCCGCGTTGCCGCCGGCCAGGCCGACCGAGGAGACGTTGACGAGCGTGCGACCGACGGCGGCCACCAGCAGCACCGCGAGCGCGAGGCCCAGCAGCAGCCCGGTGAGCCGTTGGCCGCGGAGCACCTCGACCACCGAGTCGGAGCTGTCCCGGCCGACGAGCATCAGCACGAACAGGAACAGCATCATCACGGCGCCGGTGTAGACGATGATCTGCACGAAGCCGAGGAACGGCGCCTGCTGCACCATGTACAGCGCGCCCAGCGAGAGCATCGTGAGCACCAGCATCAGCGCCGAGTGCACCGCGTTGCGGGCGAACACCATGCCCAGCGCCCCGAGCAGGGCCACGGGGCCGAGGATCCAGAAGACGACGGCCTCGCCGGTGCTGACGGTGTCGGCTGCCTGCGCGAGCACGCTCATCGCACTCCCTCGCTGACGCTCGGTCGGCACTGGGTCCGGCGCTGCGGATGATTCGCGGGCCCGCTCATACGACCTGCTCTCCCACCGGATCGGTCTCCGGGTTCTTCCGTGCCAGGGTCGGGCCCTGCACGTAGTAGTCCTGCTCGTTCTCGCCGAGCCGCATGGGGTGCGGCGGCTGCTCCATGCCCGCCAGCAGCGGGGCCATGAGGTCTTCCTTCGTGTAGATCAGCTTCTGCCGGTCGTCGTCGGCCATCTCGTAGAAGTTGGTCATCGTCAGCGACCGCGTGGGGCACGCCTCGATGCACAACCCGCAGCCGATGCAGCGCAGGTAGTTGATCTGGTAGACGGCGCCGTAGCGCTCGCCCGGGGAGAAGCGCTGCTCCTCGGTGTTGTTGCCGCCCTCGACGTAGATCGCGTCGGCCGGGCAGGCCCAGGCGCACAGCTCGCAGCCGACGCACTTCTCGAGGCCGTCCGGGTGCCGGTTGAGCTGGTGGCGCCCGTGGTAGCGGGGAGCGGCCGGAGGGAAGTTCTCTGGGTACTCCTCGGTGACGACCTTCTTGAACATCGTCGAGAAGGTGACCCCGAAGCCCTTGAAGAACTCGAACATCTACTCGGTCTCCTTGCCGGTGAGTGCGCGTTCCCGGGACCTGCGGGTCTCGGCGGCCCGGCTGCGCAGCTTGTGGCGGGACGGCGTCGGGACGACGAGGTCCAGCGGTGGCACGGGGTAGTCCGACGCCAGCTCGACGACCTGCTCGCGCGGGCCCTTCCGGTCCGGCACGAGGAAGGCGATGATCAGCACGACCGCCACGACGATACCCAGGGTGATGATCAGTGCCGCGGTGCTGCCGCCGGTGTTGCGGAACGCGCGGATCGCGAAGATCAGCAGGATCCACAGCAGGCTGACCGGCACGAGGACCTTCCAGCCCAGCCGCATGAACTGGTCGTAGCGCAGCCGGGGCAGCGTGCCGCGCAGCCAGATGAAGACGAACAGGAAGATGAACATCTTCACGAGGAACGCGAGGAACTGCCACCAGCCGCTGACGTCCGGCAGTCCCGGGATGCTGCCGCCGCCGAGGAACAGCGTGGTGGCCATCGCCGAGACGGTGACCATGTTGACGTACTCGGCGAGGAAGAACAGCGCGAACTTCAGCGACGAGTACTCGGTGTGGAACCCGCCGACCAGCTCGGACTCGGCCTCGGGGAGGTCGAACGGTGCGCGGTTGGTCTCGCCCACCATCGCGATCACGAAGACCACGAAGCTCGGCAGCAGCACGATGACGTTCCACAGGTTCGCCTGTTGCGAGGCCACGATGTCGGCCGTGGACAGGGAGTGCGCGTAGAGCACGACGCCCACCACCGACAGGCCGAGCGCGATCTCGTAGGAGATCACCTGGGCGGCGCTGCGCAGCGCGGCGAGCAGCGGGTACGGCGAGCCGGACGCCCATCCGCCGAGCACGATGCCGTAGACGCCGATCGAGGAGCAGGCCAGCACGACGAGCACGCCGACCGGCAGGTCCACGAGCTGCAGCACGGTGGGCTCGCCGAAGATCGAGACCTCACCGCCGAACGGGATGACCGAGAACGCGACGAAGGCGGGGATCGTGGAGACGATCGGCGCGATGAAGTAGACCTTCTTGTCGGCCATCACCGGCATGATGTCTTCCTTGAACGCCAGCTTCAGCCCGTCGGCGAGGCTCTGCAGCCAGCCGCCGGGGCCGGTGCGGTTGGGGCCGGGACGCTGCTGCATCCGCCCCACCACCTTGCGCTCCCAGTTGATCATGAAGAGCGTCAGCACCACGCCGATGGCGAACAGCGCCACGACCTTCAGGATGATCAGCCAGAGCGGGTCGTCGGCCAGCAGCTGCTGGGTGCGGGTCAGCCCGCCCGCGGGCGCGGGGTCCTGGGCCAGCCAGAGGGTGTTCATGCCGTGACTCCCACCAGGTCGCCGTGTCCGGCACCGAGGACGGCGCGGACGCGGGATTCACCGGAGTTGCCCGGCAGCCACACGACGCCGTCGGGTAGGTCTGCGAGCGCCACCGGCAGCGTGATCGCACCGCGCTCGGTGCGCACCGTGGCCGGCGCGCCTTCGGTGAGGCCGAGGCGCTCGGCCGTGGCGGCGTTCAGCCGGGCGACCGGCCGCCGCGCCGTGCCCGCCAGTGCGGGCTCGTCGACCGACAGCGACCCGTCGTCGACGAGCTGGCGCCACGAGGCGAGCACGGCCTGGCCGAAGCCGGGCCGCTGCGGCGCCGACGCGGCCACGGCGGGGGCGGCCGGGGCGGTGCCGGAGCGCACGCCGAGCCGGGTCAGCTCGCCCGCCGCGGCGGCGGGGGTCTGGGTGAACAGGTCGACGTCCATCTCGACGGCCAGTGTGTCGAGCACGCGGCAGTCGGGCAGCACCCCGTTGGGGTCCAGCGCCGGGCCGAACGGGCGGACGCGACCCTCCCAGTTGAGGTAGCTGCCCGAGCGCTGGGCGTCCGGGGCCACCGGGAGCACGACGTCGGCGAGCTCGGTGACCGCGGAGGTGTGCAGCTCCAGGCTGACCAGGAACCCCACCTCGCGCAGACCCGCGAGCGCGGCGGCCGGGTCGGCGAGGTCGGCGGGATCGAGCCCGCCCACCACCAGCGCGGCCAGCTCGCCCATCGCCGCGGCGGCGAGGATCTCGTCGGTGTCGCGGCCCGGGGTGGCCGGCAGGCTCCCCGCGGCCAGGCCCCAGGCCTGCTCGACCTCGGCGCGCGCGGCCGCATCGGCCACCGGGCGGCCGCCCGGCAGCAGGGTGGGCACGGCGCCGGCTTCCAGCGCCCCGCGGTCCCCCGCCCGGCGCGGCACCCAGCCGACGGTGGCCCCGGTGCGGGCGGCCAGCGCCGACACCGCGGAGTAGAGGCCGGGGACCTCGGCGGCACGCTCGCCGACCAGGATCACCCCGCCGCCGGTGAGGGCCTCCAGCACGTGGGCGGGGAGGTCGGCCAGCACCGCCGCCTCGGCCCCCGGCACGGCCGGGATCAGGTTGTTCTTCGCCGCGGGGGACGCGACGCCGGTCTCGGGCGAGGTGCGCTCGACCGCAGGCGTCGTCCACTGGCCGAGGTGGAACACCTTCTGGCCGTGCTTCTGGGCGGCCTTGCGCAGCCGGAGGAAGACGACGGGCGCCTCCTCCTCCGGCTCCAGGGCCACGCACAGCACGGCGGGAGCGGCCTCGAGGCGCGTGTAGCTGAGCACCTCGGGCCCCTGCCCGACGACGTGGGCGGCGAGGAAGTCGAGCTCCTCGGCCGAGTTCGGCCGGGCGCGGAAGTCGACGTCGTTGGTGCCGGCGGCGACGCGGGCGAACTTGGCGTACGCGTAGGCGTCCTCGACGGTGAGCCGGCCGCCGGCCAGCACGCCGATGCCCCCTTCGCGGGCGGCGGTGAGGCCCTCGGCGGCGGCCGTCAGCGCCTCGGTCCAGGACGTCTCGGCGAGCACGCCGTCGGCGCCGCGGACCATCGGCCGGGTGATCCGGCCGGCCGAGGAGAGGTAGCGGAACGCGAACCGGGTGCGGTCGTCGATCCACTCCTCGTTGACCTCGGGGTCGTTGCCCGCCAGGCGACGCAGGACCGTGCCGCGGCGGGTGTCGATGCGGATCGCGGCGCCACCGGAGTCGTGCTCGCTCACGCCGGGGGTGGACACGAGGTCGAACGGGCGCGACCGGAAGCGGTAGGCGTCGCTGGTGAGGGCGCCGACCGGGCAGATCTGGATGGTGTTGCCCGAGAAGTAGCTCTGGAACGGCTTGTCGGCCGCGACGCCGATCTGCTGGTCCGAGCCACGTTCGAGCAGCTCGATGAACGGGTCGCCCGCGATCTGCTCGGAGAACCGGGTGCAGCGCTGGCACAGCACGCAGCGCTCGCGGTCGAGCAGCACCTGCGTGGAGATCGGCAGCGGCTTGAGGAACGTCCGCTTGGCCTCGATGAAGCGGCTCTCGGTGCGCCCGTTCGTCATCGCCTGGTTCTGCAGGGGGCACTCGCCGCCCTTGTCGCAGATCGGGCAGTCGAGCGGGTGGTTGATGAGCAGCAGCTCCATCACGCCCTGCTGGGCCTTGTCGGCCACCGGCGAGGTGTGCTGAGTCCGGACGACCATGCCGTCGGCCACCGTCATCGTGCAGCTGGCCTGCGGCTTGGGCATCGGCCGTCCGCCCATCTCCACCTCGACCAGGCACTGGCGGCAGGCGCCGGCCGGGTCGAGCAGCGGGTGGTCACAGAACCGCGGGACGATGATCCCGAGACGCTCGCAGGTGCGGATCAGCAGCTCGCCCTTGGGGGCGTCGACGACCCGGTCGTCGATGGTGAGCCGCACGTGGCCCTCGGGGACGGGCGTCGTGTCGGTGCCCGAGTCTTGAGTGAGTGTCACGCCATGGCTCCAGCAGGTTCGACGGGTGCCGCGGGTTGGGCCGCACACAGGTCCAGGAACTCCTGGCGGAAGTACTTGATCGCGCTGGTGATCGGGCTGGTGGCGCCGTCACCGAGGGCGCAGAAGGCCCGACCGAGGATGTTGTCGCAGATGTCGAGCATCGTCTCGACGTCCTCGGGCGTGCCCTCGCCGTGCACCATCCGCTCCAGGATCTGCGCGAGCCAGTAGGTGCCCTCGCGGCAGGGGGTGCACTTGCCGCAGGACTCGTGCTTGTAGAACTCGGTCCACTTCATGACCGCCCACGGCACGGACACGGTCTCGTTGAAGACCTGCACCGCGGTGGTACCGAGCATCGACCCCGCGGCCGCCGCGCCCTCGAAGTCCAGGGGGACGTCGAGGTGCTCCGCGGTGAACAGCGGGGTGGACGAGCCGCCGGGCGTCCAGAACTTCAGCGGGACGCCGCCCTTCATGCCGCCCGCGAGCTCCAGCAGCTGGCGCAACGTGATGCCGAGCGGGGCCTCGTACTGGCCGGGCTTCTCGACGTGGCCGGACACCGAGTAGATCTTCGGGCCGGGCGACTTCTCACTGCCCATCTCGCGGAACCAGTCGCTTCCGCCCAGGACGATGGCGGGAACCGAGGCGATGGTCTCCACGTTGTTCACCACGGTGGGCGACGCGTAGAGCCCCGAGGTGGCCGGGAACGGGGGCTTGAGGCGGGGTTGACCGCGACGACCTTCGAGCGAGTCGAGCAGCGCCGTCTCCTCGCCGCAGATGTAGGCGCCCGCACCGGCGTGCACCACGATGTCGAGGTCGAAGCCCGAGCCGAGGATGTCCGTGCCGAGGTAGCCCTTGGCGTAGGCCTCGTTCACCGCGTTGCGCACGCGCCGGATGGGGTGCAGCGCCTCGCCGCGGATGTAGATCGCGCAGAAGTTCGCGCGGATCGCGAAGCTCGTGATGATGCAGCCCTCGATGAGCGAGTGCGGGTCGGCCATCATCGTCGGGATGTCCTTGCAGGTGCCCGGCTCGCCCTCGTCGGCGTTGATCACGAGGTACTTGGGCTTCGCGCCCGGGCCGGTGGCCCCCTGCGGGATGAAGCCCCACTTCATGCCCGTGGGGAAGCCCGCGCCGCCGCGACCGCGCAGGCCGGAGTCCTTGACCAGCTGGATGAGCTGGTCGGGTTGGGCGGTGAGGGCGTGGCGCAGGGCCTGGTAGCCCTCGAGCTCCTCGTAGGTCTCGATCGACCACGAGCGCGGGCTCTGCCAGCGGCGGGTGAGGACGGGCGTCAGCTGATCGGGCATGTCGTCACTTCTTCTCCGGCAGCTCGGGGAACGCGGGCGCGGAATCGGGCATCGCGGGGGCGAGCCAGCCGCGGTCCGAGGCGAGCGCGGCACCGCGCATCGTCTCCGGTGCCGTGGACGGGCCCTCCACGCTGTGCTCCAGGTCGGGGAAGATCCCGGCCAGCTCCAGCTCGACGGTCTTGAAGTCGGTGAGCGGCGCGCCGCGGGTGGGGTGCGGTTTCTCGCCGCGCTGCAACGCGTCCACGAGCGTCTCGGCGGACTCGACGCTCTGGTTGTCGTAGAACTCGTAGTTGACCTGCAGCACCGGCGCGAGGTCGCAGGCCGCGAGGCACTCGGCGTGCTCGAGCGTGATGGACCCCGTGGTGCCGGGCTCCCCCGCCGTCTCCTCGTGGCCGACCCCGAGCTTGTCGGACAGCCGCTTGTAGATGTCGTCCCCGCCGAGCACCGCGCAGAGCGTGTTGGTGCAGACGCTGACGATGTGCTCGCCGCACGGCGTGCGCTTGTACATCGTGTAGAAGGTGGCCACCGCGGAGACCTCGGCGGTGGTCAGCTCCAGCTCGTCGGCACAGAAACGGATGCCGCCCTGGCTGACGAAGCCCTCCACCGACTGCACGAGGTGCAGCAGCGGCAGCAGCGCCGACCGCGACTGCGGGTACTGGGCGATGATCTCCTTCGACCGCTGCCGCGTGAGGTCGTCGAAAACGTCGGTCATGACTGCGCCTCCGCGGGGAAGATTGCGTCGCCGCTCATCGGTCCACGCCCCCCATCACCGGGTCGATGCTGGCGACGGCCGCGATGACGTCGGCGACCATGCCGCCCTCGCTCATCGCCGGCATCGTCTGCAGGTTCACGAAGCTGGGCTCGCGCACGTGGACGCGCACCGGGCGCGTGCCGCCGTCGGAGACCAGGTGGAAGCCGAGCTCGCCACGCGGCGACTCGACGGTGGAGTACACCTGGCCCGCGGGCACGTGGAAACCCTCGGTGACCAGCTTGAAGTGGTGGATCAGCGACTCCATCGACTGACCCATGATCTTGCGGACGTGCTCCAGGGTGTTGCCCATGCCGTCGGAGCCGACCGAGAGCTGCGCGGGCCAGGCCACCTTCTGATCGGCGACCATCACCGGGCCGGGCTCCATGTTCTTCACAACCTGCTCGACGATCTTGAGCGACTCGTGCATCTCCGCGACGCGCAGCCGGTAGCGGGCGTAGCAGTCGGCCTCGGTGGCCGTCGGGACCTCGAAGTCGTACTCCTCGTAGCCGGAGTACGGCTCGATCTTGCGCAGGTCCCAGGGCAGGCCGGCCGAGCGCAGGATCGGGCCCGTGGCGCCCAGCGCCAGGCAGCCGTCGAGCGGCAGGTAGCCGACGTTCTCCAGGCGCTGGCGCCAGATCGGCTGGTCGGTGAGCAGCTTGTCGTAGTCGGGCAGGCGCGAGCGCATGACCTTGATGAAGTCGGTGACCTTCTCGGCCCAGCCAGCGGGGAAGTCCTGCGAGAGGCCGCCCGGGCGGATGTAGGCGTGGTTCATGCGCAGCCCGGTGAGGAACTCCAGCAGGTGCAGCACCTCCTCGCGCTCGCGGAACCCGGCCGTCATGCCGGTGAGCGCGCCGAGCTCCATGCCGCCGGTGGCCAGGCACACCAGGTGCGAGCCGATGCGGTTGAGCTCCATGAGCAGCACGCGGGCCTGCTGGGCGCGGCGTGGCACCTCGATGCCGAGCAGCTTCTCGACGCCCAGGCAGTAGCCGGCCTCGTTGAACAGCGGCGCCAGGTAGTCCATGCGCGTCACGAACGTGACGCCCTGGGTCCAGGTGCGGTACTCGCAGTTCTTCTCGATGCCGGTGTGCAGGTAGCCGATGACCGACCGGGCCTGCTGCACCGTCTCGCCCTCGAGCTCCAGCACCAGCCGCAGCACGCCGTGGGTGGACGGGTGCTGCGGACCCATGTTGATGACGATGCGGTCGTCGTGGTCGGAGTCGATGAGGGTGTCCCAGTCGCCACCGGTGACGGTGTAGACCGACCCCTCGGTGGTGCGGCGCTCTTCTGCGGGGGTGGGGGTGGGCTCGGTCATGAGTAGGACCTCCGCTCATCCGGCGGCGGGATCTCCGCGCCGCCCTTGTACTCCACCGGGATCCCGCCGAGCGGGTAGTCCTTGCGCTGGGGGTGGCCGTCCCAGTCGTCGGGCATGAGGATGCGGGTCAGCGCCGGGTGGCCGTCGAAGACGACGCCGAACATGTCCCAGGTCTCGCGCTCGTGCCAGTCGGCCGTGGGGTAGACCTCGACGACGCTGGGCACGTGCGCGTCCTCGACGTCGAGCGCGACCTCCAGCCGGATGCGGCGGCGGTAGGTGAGCGACGTCAGGTGGTAGACGACGTGCAAGCGCTGCACGACGTCGCCACTGCCATCAGCGGAGCCGTAGTCGACGCCGGAGATCGACGAGCACAGCTCGAAGCGCAGGCCCTCGTCGTCGCGCAGGGTGCGGCAGAGATCGAGGATGGCGTCCCGCTGCACGTAGAACGTGATCTCGCCGCGGTCGATGGTGATCTGCTGGACCGCGCCGCGGGCGATGCCGCGTTCGCGGAGCGCCTCGGCGAAGTCGTCGGCGAACTCGTCGAACCAGCCGCCGAAGGGCCGCTCGGCCGGCGCCGGCGCGTAGCCGGGCAGCCGCAGGCCGCCGAAGCCGGACGTGTCGCCGGTGCCGTGGATGCCGAACATGCCCTCGCGGGCGCGGGACGGGGCCGGACGGGTGCCGCCCTCGGCGGTGACGCCCGTGCGGTTGACCTCGGCGCCCTCCGCGTCGACCGGCGCCTGCTCGACCTCACCGCTCCGGGGGGTCTCACCGCCGGCCGCGCGCTGGGCGGCGGTGTCGGCGCCGCTCGCCTCGGCGGAGGACTGCTCCCCGCCCGTGGGCTCGGCACTCTCCTTGGAGGTGCCCGTCGTGTCGTCAGGCATGGCTCACTTCTTCTTCGCGTACTTGATCGACGACGGGACGAGCTCGGTTTTGTACCCGCTCTCGGCCAGCTCCGCGGCGCGCTTGACGCCCAGCGGCTCGTCCATGATCTTGGCGTGGATCTTGAGGATCGCGTCCATCAGCATCTCCGGCCGCGGCGGGCAGCCGGGCAGGTACATGTCGACGGGCACGACGTGGTCGACGCCCTGGACGACGGCGTAGTTGTTGAACATGCCGCCCGACGAAGCGCAGACGCCCATCGCGAGCACCCAGCGGGGCTCGGGCATCTGGTCGTAGATCTGGCGCAGGACCGGGGCCATCTTGTTGCTCACGCGACCCGCGACGATCATCAGGTCGGCCTGGCGCGGCGAGGCGCGGAAGACCTCCATGCCGAAGCGGGCGAGGTCGTAGCGCGGGGCGCCGGTGGTCATCATCTCGATCGCGCAGCAGGCCAACCCGAAGGTGGCGGGCCACAGCGACGACTTCCGGGTCCAGTTGACCAGCTTCTCGACGCTGGTCAGCAGGACGCCGCTGGGCAGGTTCTCTTCGAGACCCATGTCAGTTCCAATCCAGTCCGCCGCGCCGCCACACGTAGGCGTAGGCGAAGCCGACGGTGACGATGAACAGCACGATCTCCACCAGCCCGAACAGGCCGAGCTGGTCGGCGCTGACCGCGAACGGGTAGAGGAAGACCATCTCGATGTCGAACAGGATGAAGAGCATCGCCGTGAGGTAGTAGGCGACCGGCATGCGGCCGCCGCCGACGACGGGGTCCGGCGAGGGCTCGATGCCGCACTCGTACGCGTCGAGCTTGGCGCGGTTGTAGCGGCGCGGGCCGACGTACGGGGCGGCCGTCACGGAGAACAGCGCGAACGCCCCGGCCAGGGCGAACATCAACACCAGCGGGAGATAAGGATCGAGCATCCGTGCACCCTCGTCGTCTGCAGCCGCCGTTGTCGCGACGGAACGTCTGTTGGGATCTTGCTCACCCGGCGCCGACCCTAGGCCGAAACGCCGTCCCGGCCGGACCCAGGCGAACCTAACTTCTACTTGTGAAGGTTTTCACGAAGTCGGTGTGAGTCTAAGCACGCGAACGGCGGAGCGCGCGACCCCCCGGGGTCCGGAACCGGACCCCGCGGACGCGGACGGACGCCGTCGCGCGACGTCGTCGCAGCGGAGAGGGCACGTGATGACGAACTGCGCACCGTGACGCGCTCCGTCGACCACGTCACGTTGCGGCGGAGACGATCATGACGTACTAGGAGGCTCCTGAATTAGCGCTGTATGCAGTCTTGGGGACGGTCAGGGTCCCTCAAGGCCGTCTGTGCGGCGGATGGGTCGGCACCAGGGCGCGACGACGAGTTCACCCTGCCCGTCGCTGACGGGGATGGAACGCATCGTCT
>JAFKIL010000008.1 GCA_017306415.1 Microbacterium sp.
TTCTCATACAGCCGGTAGATCGACCCGTTCTCCCCCCACCACAGGTTCATCACCACGTCGTACGACCCGTCCTGCAACCCGGTATCCCACCCGTTGTCATTCGACAACGCGCCCTGCCCCGGCTTCGCGGTCGCCCCATCCGGAACCGTCACCGCCGCAGCGGCCGAACGGTCGCTCTCGCCCGCCGGGTTGAGCGCTGTCACCGTGAACGACGTCGTGTCGCCGGGCCACACGCCCGTGATCGTCGCCGAGGTCGCATCCGCCCCGGCCGTCGCGACCGGGGCGGCCACGCCGTCTCGGTACACGCGGTAGCCGGTGACGGGCGATCCGCCGTCGTCCGCCGGAGCCGACCACGACACGGTCACCGCGGATGCCGTCGCCGAGGCGTCGACCCCCGTCGGTGCGTCGGGGGCCGCCACGGCGGTCAGCGACCAGAAGTGGTCGGCCGTCGCGGCGTCGGTCGCCGTCGTCGTGCTCGTGGAGCCGGTTGCCGCGACGACCGTGCCGGTGCGCCCCGCACCCGACGAGTCGACGAGCGTCGTGCCGCCCGCCTCGTCGAACGCGTAGTGCACGACGTTGCCCGCGCCGGGCTGCCCGCTCGCGAGCGTCGCGACCTCGGCGGCGCTCAGCGCGCGGTTGTAGATGTTGAAGTCATCTACGGCGCCGTTGAGCGCAGGGTCGCTGTACTGCGACTTGCCGAGGTAGTTGCGTGTGCTCTGCCCGAACGCGGAGGGGTGCACGGTCATCGCGGTGTTCGTGGCCACGACCTGCCCGTTCACGTACATCGTGCCGGTGGTGCCGGCGACGGTGACCGTGACGAGGGACCACTGGTTCAGCGGCAGCGTCTTGGGGTTGCTGCTGTTGAGGCGCTGCTCGCCGCCTGCGCCGCTCGTCGTGATGGCGTAGCGGAGTTCGCTGCCGTCGTTGACGGTGAGGAACATGCTCGCGTTGCTGCTGCTCCCGATGTCGAAAACGCGCTGCCACGCGGTGTTGCTGGCCGGGTTCACCCAGACCGACACCGAGTAGTCGCCGGTGAGCGAGCTCACCGCTCCCGTGGGCAGCGTCGCGTACGCGTTGCTGTTGCAGAACGACAGCGCCGTGCCGATCTTGCCGGGCTGGCGGGCGCCCGTCGCAGTGCATCCCGAGGTGCTGGCACCGTCGGTCCACTGGACGACCCGGGCGCCGTCGGCTTTGCTCATCCCGTCGACGCCGAGCACGAGACCCGAGCCGAAGTTGGCGAGCCGGTAGTGCCCCTTGCCGTCCGGGACCAGCTGCCAGAGCTGTCCGTCGACGCCCGTGTCGGCGGCGAGCGCCGGTGCCGAGCCGTTGGCCGCAGCCCCGCTGGGAATGCCGAGGACCCGCCCATCGACCGCGCTCACGATCTTGTAGAGACCGTTGCCTGCAGCGACGAGCTTCCAGGTCTGAGCGGTGCTGCCCCCTGAGGGGAGCGATCCCTGGCTGACGGCGTCACCCGCGGTGAGCGACAGCCCGCTGTTCAGGTTCGCGATCGTATAGGTGCCCGCGAGCGAACTCGCCGACGCGGATGCCGGGGTGACGACGACGTGATAGCCGTATGCCGGGTTCATCACGATCGGAACGCTGATCGATCCGTCATCGCCGACCTGGTACGTCGTGTCGGAGATGGCCGTCGGCCCTGCAACGGCCACGGTACGGCCGTATGCCGGGGTGAACTCCACCTTGACGTCGACCTTCGATCCCACCGCGAGCTTGTCGAGGCCCGTGACCTGCACGGACGCGGGCCCGCTCGTCCCGCCCGTGATGACGTCGACCTCCTTCTTGTCGGCGGTCACGGATGCCGCGGCGTCGAAGTCGTTGTTGCCCGGAGGCGTGGTGGTGACCATGTCTCCGCTCATCCCGGCGTACCACGTGTACATCCAGTAGGCGCCGTTCGGGCTGCCGCCCTGACCGGTGAGCAGGTCGCCGAGCGCGCCGGACTGGTTCCAGAACGCCAGCTCCGCGTTGCGGATGCCGAGGCGCTCGAACTTGGCGATGTAGCCGATGAGGTCTCCGGGGATACCGACCTCGGCGGGCGCCGCGTACTCCTCGATGTCGATCGGACGGCGCGCGATCCCGAGGGCGTCCTCCATCGCCTCGACCTTCGCGACGTCGTCGGCGATCTTCGAGGACCGGATCAGCTCGTGCCACGCGAGCACGTCCGGCACGGTGTCGGTCGCGACCGCGTTCTGCAGGAAGTTCTGCATGTCGTTGATGTTGTCCGAGAAGCTCGGCCCCTGAATCGGGGTCGTCGGGTCGAGGCTGCGGATGAGGCGGTACGTGTGCGTCCAGAAGTCCTCGAACGTGCCGTTGGACGCGAGCCAGGTGTTGTCGGACTCGTTCCAGGGCGCGTAGGCGGCGAGATTCGTCATGCCGGATGCCTGGACCTGCTGGATCTGCTGCGTGACCACCTGGTCCCATGTCGACCAGCTGAACTGATAGGGCCAGCCGGCGTAGTAGTCCGAGAGCCGGTCGACGACCTTGGCCCCGGCCGCGGCGGCCTTCTGCCAGGTCTTGCCGATGTCGCCGCTGCCCTGCTGATGTCCGCCGATCGGCATCATCACGAACGTGTTGGGCTTGATCGCCTGGACGAGCGCGTCCGACGGGGTGGTGGCGTTCGCGAGGCCGTACAGCGAGCCGGTCGCCACGTGCGTCACCGCCCGGAACGGCTGGTCGGCGTGCACGACGATGGTATTGGCCGCAGGTGCGGCGGCGCTCGCCGGGGCGGCGACGGCCGCGATGCCCGCGACGACGAGCCCGGACGCGGCGACCGCGGCCGCGGCTCTGCGAGCCGTGCGCGCGGGTGCTCCCGGGGTGCGGTGCGGAGCCGGGACGCGTCCTGCGCGTCGCCGTTCCGCGGATCCGGTCTTCCTTGACATGAGATTCGACTCCGATTCCAGCGTGGGATTGGCATCCGTCGACAGCGACTGGGGGAGGAGGCGCTCGTCGGCCCATCGTTGCGGCCCGAGCGCTCCGCCTCTGGGGACATCGGCGGCCGCGGACACTGTCGAACCGGTTCGCTTGCGATGGATGATCTGGGGTCCGTCGTGAACGCAGGGGGTCGAGAAGTGCTCGCGGGAGCACCGTAACAGGGGGCTCGGCGACGGGTCAAGGAAAGATGTCGAACCGGTTCGAATCCATCTCGCATCGAAGGAATCGCTGTGAGGCGCCGATACATGGGCAGAAACGACTCTTGCGTAGTCGAACCGGTTCGACTACCGTGAAGCCCACGTCGAGGCATCCGCATCTCGGCGTTCGACAGATTCGACGTCCGTGACCCGAGTTCGACGGCGTTCGATGACCGTGAATCGCTCGATCGGCGCCAAGATGGTCGAAGCGGTTCGAAGACGCAGTTCGAAGGAGACCGGCGTGGCGACGATCGGCGACGTGGCACGAGTGGCGGGTGTGTCCCGCAGCACCGTCTCGTATGCGCTGTCCGGCAAGCGCGCGATCTCGCAGGACACGCGGGAGCGCATCGAGCAGGCGATCCGCGAGCTCGACTTCACGCCGAACGCCGGCGCGCGCGCCCTCGCCACGTCGCAGACGATGGTCATCGGCCTTCTGGTCCAGTTCTTCCACGACGAATTCTCGCCGGCCATGCTCCAGTACGTCCTCCCCATCTCCGACGCGGCGCGCGAAGAGGGGTACGACGTGCTGATGGTCACCGAGGACGATGGCCCGCACGCCCTCCGACGGATCACCGAGTCCGACATGGTCGACGGTGTCGTGCTGCTCAACGTCGCCCACGACGACCCGCGCGTCGCCCCGCTGCGCGCAGCCCGTCAGCCGGGTGCTCTCGTCGGACTGCCGAAGGACACCGACGGACTCGACGTGTTCGACCTGGACTTCGGCGAGGCGGCCCGCATGCTGGTCGACCACCTCCATGATCGCGGTCACCGGGAGATCGTCCTGATCTCGCCCAACGAGCACGTCATCACCCGCGGCGGCGCGTATGCCTGGCGCTTCCGCGACGCGGCGATGGAGCGCGCCGCCCGGTACGGTCTGCGCATCTATCCCTACTGGGGGGAGACCGAGCAGCCCGCGATCACGCAGTCGCTCAACGCGATCCTCGACGAGCGGCCGTCCGCAACGGCCCTCATCGTGCACAACGACGCGGTGATCGCCGGGCTCCCGTCGGTGCTCAACGCCCGGAACGTCCATGTGCCCGACGACCTGTCGGTGGTCGGCATCTACTCGGAAGACTTCGGTCGGCTGTTCTCGCTGCCCTACACGGCCATCGAGACGTCGCCGGACAAGCTGGGCCGCGCCGCGGTCCAGGCGCTCGTGCGGAGGATGCAGGACCCGGAGCGTGCAGGCACTCCGGTCGTGCGTTTCATCGCACCGGAACTGACGGATCGAGGCAGCACCCGCTGACCGCCGACACTCGCCGGCGGACGTCTCCGTCACGAGTATCGAACCGGTTCGACAGGTAGGCATCACCGCCTGACAATCACACACCACACATTCAGAGAGGAACATCGTGGAATCGACACGCAAAGCCCGCGTCGCCGGCGCGGCGCTCGCCGCGCTCGGGGTGACCGCCGTCGTCCTGACCGGCTGCTCCGGATCCGGCGGCGGCACGTCCAGCAGCAACGGCAGCGGAGGTGGCACGTACACGTTGTGGGACCCGTACCCGGATCGCGACGCCACGTCGACGTGGGCCAAGGCCATCGACGCGTGCGCATCCGACATCGGCATCACGATCAAGCGCAACGCCGGGAACACGGGCGACACGGTGAAGGATCTCACCACCGCCGCCCCCAACCTCCCCGACATCGCCATGGTCGACAACCCCAAGGTCTCGACCCTCGCCGACGCGGGCCTGCTGACCACCACGAAGGAGAACGGCCTCGACGTCTCGGACATCCAGGCGAACATCCTCACGGCCGGTCAGATCGACGGCAAGACCTACGGGGTGCCGGTCGGCGCGAACACGCTCGGTCTCTACTACAACCCGACCGTGCTCAGCGCGGCCGGCGTCGACATCTCGTCCGTCAAGGACTGGGACTCGCTCACCGCCGCGCTGAAGAAGGTCGTGGCCGCGGGGAAGAAGGGCATCACGTTCTCGGCCGTCGGCACCGAGGAGGGCTCGTTCCAGTTCCTCCCCTGGTTCTGGGGGGCGGGCGCCGACCTGACGAAGCTCGACTCGGACAAGGCGGTCCAGGCCCTCACGCTCTGGACCGACTGGGTCAAGCAGGGCCTCGCGCCCAACTCGGTCCTGCAGAACACGCAGGGCACGAGCTGGGACGAGTTCAAGACGGGGCAGTTCGCCTTCGCCGAGAACGGATCGTGGTTCAAGGGCGACGCCGACAAGGCGGGATACAAGGTCCTCCAGCTGTTCGGGCCGGACGGGTCGGCCGCACCCGCGCCGACGGGCGGCGAGTTCATCACCATCCCGGTGCAGAAGGACACCGCGCGCTACGCGACCTCGGTCAAGATCGTGAAGTGCCTCACGAAGGGTGACGCCGGCGCCAATGCGCTCGGCTACATCGCCCCCACCAAGGCGGGTCAGGACGCGCAGCTGAAGGAGGACCCGACGCTGCAGTTCTGGGTCACGGCAGTCGCGGCAGCCAAGCCCCGCACGGCGGACAACCTCGGCATCAAGTACGGCACCATCTCGGAGCAGCTCTACACCGCGGTGCAGAACGCCCTGAGCGGCGCCTCGACGCCGACGGATGCGCTGAAGAAGGCGCAGACCGACGCGCAGGCCGCGCTGAGCAAGTAGTCCCACCCCGCGCGGCCGACCGCGCGAACCTGAGAGGAAACCCCATCGGATGTCTGCGACGAGGCTCGAGTCGAGGGTGAGCGCGGCCGACCGCCGGAAGGGGGCGGCTCCGGAATCCGGAGTCGCCCCCGCGACGGGTGCATCCCGCCGGAGACAGCGGGTCCGCGCGCAGCTGGCGGCGTGGGCGTTCCTCGCGCCGGTGGTCGTCTATCTGCTCGTCTTCTACGCGTACCCGCTGCTGCGCAACCTCGACCTCAGCTTCCGCGACTACACGCTGCGTTCGTTCATCGACGGGTCGGCGCCGTGGGTGTGGTTCGAGAACTACGTCGAGGTCGTACGCAGCTCCACGTTCTGGCCGGCGGTGCTCAACACGGCGGTCTTCACGTTCGGGTCGATCCTCGTGCAGTTCACGCTCGGACTCGCCCTCGCGGTGTTCTTCTTCCGTCGCTTCCCGCTGGCGACCACGCTGCGCGCGCTGTTCCTCGTGCCGTGGCTCCTCCCGCTCCTGGTGTCCGCGTCGGTGTGGGCCTGGATGCTCAACAGCGAGTCGGGCGTCGTCAACGCGGCGATCGAGGCGGTCGGCGGCCACCAGGTCAACTGGCTCACCTCCCCGCAGTGGTCGCTCGTCTCCGTCCTCATCGCCAACATCTGGATCGGCATCCCGTTCAACCTCGTCATCCTCTACAGCGGACTGCAGAACATCTCCGGCGACCTGTACGAGGCCGCGGCCCTCGACGGGGCGAACGCGTGGCAGATCTTCTGGCGCATCACGTTTCCGCTGCTGCGGCCCGTGTCGGCCATCACGCTCCTGCTCGGGCTCGTCTACACCCTGAAGGTCTTCGACATCATCTGGATCATGACCCGCGGGGGCCCGGGCGACTCTTCGACGACGCTCGCGATCTGGTCGTACCGGCTCGGCTTCGGCGGCGAATCCCCGCAGCTGAGCCCGGCGGCAGCAGTAGGCAACATCCTCATCGTGGTCGCCTTCGTCTTCGGGATCGTCTACATCCGGGCGCAGCGAAGGGCGGAGCGGTCATGAAGCGCAGAGCGGTCGACACCGTCATCGGCGTCATCCTCACCGCGATCATGCTGTTCCCCCTCTACTGGATGATCAACGTCTCGCTGACGCAACCGGATCGGCTGCGCCACGATCCGCCCGACCTCTTCCCGGTCAACCCGACGTTCGCCGGGTACGAGCGGGTGCTGAGCGATCAGCTCCCCTACCTGCTGACGAGCCTCGTGGTGGGGCTCGGCACCGTCGTCCTGACGCTCGTCCTGGCCGCTCCCGCCGCGTTCGCGCTGGCGAAGCTGCGACCCCGCGGACGGACCGCCCTGAACTTCGTGCTGCTGATCGCCCAGATGATCCCGAGCATCATCATGGCGATGGGGTTCTACCTGATCTTCTACAACTGGGGCATCCTGAACACCATCCCCGGGATGATCCTCGCCGACTCCACCCTCGCCGTCCCCTTCGGCGTGCTCATCTTCACTGCCTTCATGGCGGGCATCCCGGACGAGCTCATGTCGGCGGCCAAGATCGACGGCGCCGGCACGTGGCGCACCTTCCGCTCGATCGTGCTGCCGGTCAGCAGGAACTCGATCGTGACGGTGTCCCTGTTCGCGTTCCTGTGGGCGTGGTCGGACTTCATCTTCGCCTCCACGATCAACCGCGGCGGGGACTGGCAGCCGATCACGATCGGCATCTACCGCTACATCGGCAACAACACCCAGGACTGGAACGCCATCATGGCGACCGCGGTCGTGGCATCCATTCCGACGGCGATCCTGCTCGTCGTCGCTCAACGGTACGTCGCCGCGGGAGTCACCGCCGGCGCGGTGAAGGACTGACCCATGGACACGTCTCTGCCCTCGTTCGACGTGCGCGAGATCCCGTTCAGCCGCCGCGGTGCGTGGATCGACCTGTCTCCGGTGGTGGGTCTGCACCGCACGGCGGCGGACGTGCACCTCGTGTCGCACCGCACGGGCATGCACGCCGTGCTCGCCCTCGTCCCCCGCCTCGGCGGCACGAACCGCGGCTCGCGGGTGACGGCCGACCCCGCGGTGCTGACGTGGACGTGCGAGGACGGCGTCGTGGAGGCCGTGTTCGCGGGCGACGAGGTGATCCGCCTGCGTGGCCGCGGGGTGGGAATGCGGATCGAGGATGCCGCGGGCGAGCTGACGCCGTTCACTGGCGCGTATCTCTACGCCGACCCGATGGACGGCGCATACGTGTTCACCTCGTACGAGACCGGCCTGCGCTACCGAGTGACCTCCCTCGCCGGAACGATCCACGCGGAGGGCGCGGGCGCGCTCGGCGCCCACGGACGATTCGTCGAGGCGGGCGGGGACGAGTGGGAGCTCCTCATCGAGGAGGCCGCGGAGGGGACCGCGCCGGCCCGCGCCGAGGGCTCGTTCGACGATGCGGTGGATCGCGTCCGGGCGGAGTTCGCCGCCCATCTCGAGGCGGTGGCACCGTGGCGGTCGGTCGGAACCCCGGCCGCCGCGCTCGCCGTCTACCTGCTGTGGTCGGCCACCGTCCGTCCGGCCGGGTTCCTCGCGCGCGCGTCCGTCCTGATGTCGAAGAACTGGATGGACAAGGTGTGGAGCTGGGACCACTGCTTCAACGCGCTCGCTCTGGCGCCCGGGCTGCCGGACGACGCGCTCGACCAGTTCCTCGCGCCGTTCGATCATCAGGATGCGGGCGGCGCGCTGCCCGATTCGATCGCCCACTCCGAGATCCTGCGCAACTTCGTCAAGCCGCCGATCCACGGCTGGACGTTCGCGCGGCTCCGGCGAGAGCTCGGCCGGGAGCTGAGCCGCACCGAGTTGACGGAGGTGTACGGCCGCCTGGCCGCGTGGTCACGCTTCTGGCTGGACCGGCGGACGGCGCCGGGGAGCGACCTGCCGCACTATCAGCACGGGAACGACAGCGGCTGGGACAACGCGACGGTGTTCGACCGCGACCGGGTCGTCGAATCCCCGGATCTCGCGGCCTTCCTGGTGCTGCAGCTGGACGAGCTCGCGCGGCTCGCTCCCGAGGTGGGGTCGAATGAGGCCGGGTTCTGGCGGGGGGAGCGGGACCGCGTCCAGGCGGCGTTGCTGTCGCAGTTGCATGACGACGACGGATTCTTCGCGGTCGGCGCGTCGTCGGGGGAGCCGAGCTCGCGCTCCAGCCTGCTGACGGCCCTTCCCATCCTCGCCGCGCACCGCTTCCCGGCGGAGGTCCGGACGCAGCTGGCTGAGAAGCTCGCCGCGCATCTCACCTCCTGGGGCCTTGCGACGCAGCCGCCGGACACGCCGGAGTATGACAGCGACGGATACTGGCGTGGGCCGATCTGGGCGCCGTCGACGCTCCTCATCGAGGATGGACTGCGCAGCGCGGGCTTCGCCGACATCGCCGACACCGTCAGCGCGCGCTTCCGTGCCCTGTGCGAACGGTCGGGGTTCGCGGAGAACTTCGACGCGCTGACGGGCGAGGGCCTTCGGGACCGTGCCTACACCTGGACGGCGAGCGTGTATCTGGTGCTGGCGAGGGATGCCGTGGCCAGGTCTGCCGCATCCTGAGCCGCCCCGCCCGGGTGCGAGGTTCGCCCCGCCCGGCCGCGTTGGGGCGCATCTCCGCCGTTGGGGCGGGGAATGTGCGCCCCGACGACGCGGATGCGCCCCGAACCCGGCGCGAGCGGGAGGCCAGAGCAGCGGTCGCTGTCACGCCGTCGCGGGGACGGCCGGTCGGGTGGACTCTGCGCGCCCGCCGGTCGACTCGCGCACCACGATGCGGAAGCCCGTCGTCACCGTGCGGGCGGGCCGCCGGGTGCCCTTCTCGTCGATCCGCTCGACCAGCAGGTCGACGGCCGTCCGGGCGATCTCGTCGCGGCCGGGGTCCACGGTGGACAGCGACGGCACGGCGTACCTGCCCTCGTCGACGTCGTCGAACCCGATCACGGCCACGTCCTCCGGCACGCGGCGTCCGGCATCCTGCAGGGCGCGCAGGACGCCGAGGCCCATCGCGTCGTTGAGCGCGAACACGCCGTCCAGCTCGTGACCCTCGTCGAGGAGTCGCTGCATCGCCTGCATTCCTCCGCGAGGCGTCCACTCCGACGCACTGCGCACGAGCGCGGGGTCGGCGGTGATCCCGGCCGCCGCGAGCGCGGATCGGTAGCCGCGCAACCGCAGGACGGCCGAGCTCACCTCATCCGCGTCGTCGCGAGCGCCGATGACCGCGGTCCGTCGCCGGCCGAGGGAGAGCAGATGTCCGACGGCTGCGCTCGCCGCGTCGACGTTGCGCATCGTGACGTGGTCGGTCGGGCCGTCGAAGATGCGCTCTCCCAGCAGCACGAGCGGGAACGGCACGTCGAGCAGGTGCACGTCGCGCTGTCCGAGCGCGACGGGGCTGAACAGGATGCCGTCGGTGAACCGCAGCCGAGCCCCCGAGATGCTCCGAAGCTCGGCATCTCGGTCGCCGCCGGTCTGTTCGACGACGACGCCGAGCCCGCGCGAACCTGCGACGCGGATGACGGCGTCGGCGAGCTCTGCGAAGTAGTTCTCGCGCAGCTCGGGGACCGCGAGGCCGATGATGCCGGTCTTTCCCGAGCGCAGTCCGCGCGCGGACAGGTTGGGGCGGTAGCCCAGCTCTTCGATCGCCGCCCGCACCCTGCGACGCGTCTCGTCTCGAACGTGCGGATGGTCGTTGATGACGTTGGAGACGGTCTTGACGGACACCCCGGCGATCCGCGCGACGTCGTGCATCGTCGAGGTCATGCCGGCTCCTCCCGCGGGTCGCGACGCCTCGCGGCGACCCCGCGAGTCTAGCCAGGGCTTGACACGTCGGCCGGGCGTTGGCATATTCGACCTCGGAATTTACAACGTTGGAAATCTCTTCCACGATAGCTCGCAGCCGATTGAGGACCATGATCCACGCGCATCTCACCATCGACCCCCACTTCGCCGTCGGCCCGATCGACCGGCGACTGTTCGGGTCGTTCGTCGAGCACCTCGGCCGGTGCGTCTACGACGGCATCTATGAGCCTGGTCACCCGCGTGCCGATGAGGACGGCTTCCGCCAGGACGTCATCGAGCTGGTGCGGGAGCTCGGGGTGTCCACGATCCGGTACCCCGGCGGGAACTTCGTGTCGGGCTATCGCTGGGAGGACGGCGTGGGGCCGCGGGAGGAGCGCCCCCGCCGCCTCGACCTCGCGTGGCACTCCACCGAGACGAACGAGGTCGGGCTCGACGAGTTCTCCGTCTGGCTGCGCAAGGTCGGCAGCGACCTCATGTACGCCGTCAACCTGGGCACGCGGGGCGTCCAGGAGGCGCTCGACGTGCTCGAGTACGCGAACATCCGTTCCGGGACGGCGCTCTCCGACCAGCGCGTGGCCAACGGGACACCGGAGCCGCACGACATCCGGATGTGGTGCCTCGGCAACGAGATGGACGGCCCCTGGCAGCTCGGCCACGGCACGGCCGAGGACTACGCCCAGCTGGCAGGCAAGACCGCGCGGGCGATGCGTCAGATCGACCCGGGTCTGGAGCTGGTCGTGTGCGGGAGCTCGGGAGCGGGGATGCCCACGTTCGGGGAGTGGGAGCGCGTAGTCCTGCAGGAGACCTACGACGAGGTCGACTTCATCTCGTGCCACGCCTATTACGAGCCGCGCGACGGCGACCTCGGGAGCTTCCTCGCCTCGGCTGTCGACATGGACCGGTTCATCGACTCGGTGGTCGCGACCGCCGACCACGTGAAGGCGCTGCGCCGCAGCGACAAGACGATCTCGATCTCCTTCGACGAGTGGAACGTGTGGTACCAGTCGCGCTACGAAGACGTCGACAAGATCACCGACATCGCGACGTGGCCCGTCGCGCCCCGCCTGCTGGAGGACTCCTACTCGGTGCTGGACGGCGTCGTCGTCGGAAGCCTGCTCATCTCGCTCCTGCGCCACGCCGACCGCGTGACCTCGGCGAGCCTGGCGCAGCTGGTCAACGTCATCGCGCCGATCATGACCGAGCCGGGCGGTCCCGCCTGGCGGCAGACGACGTTCTTCCCCTTCGCCGTCACCTCCGCGCTGGCGCGCGGACGCACGCTTGAGCTGAAGCTCGACGGCCCCGCCTACGACACCGCGCTGTACGGCTCCGTCCCCCTGGTCGACGCCGTCGCGACCCACGACCCGGAGACCTCCTCGACCGCCGTGTTCCTCGTGAACCGGAGCCTGGAGGAGGAGGCGACGGTCGAGATCGACGCCGCTCTGCTGGGCGCCGTCGAGATCGGCAGCATCCAGACGCTCCACGACGCCGACATCCACGCGGCGAACACGCTGGCGGACCCCGAGCGGGTCGGCCTGCAGGCGAACCGCACCGCGCACCGGGACGGCGGCGTCGTCACGGTGACGCTTCCGCCGGTGTCGTGGACCGCGATCACGCTGGTCTGACACACCGGCACGGACCGAGGGGGCTGCGATCGCGCAGCCCCCTCGGTGACGTCCGAGCTCAGCCGGCGACGACGGCCGAGACGCCCACGGCGACGAGCCGGTCGTCCTCGGCGCGCAGGGCGTGGACGGGGCCGCCGATGCGCAGCGACGTCTCCGTCTCACGGTCCGCGCACGAGGGACCGACCCACAGCTCGATGTCGCCGGGTTCGACGATCCGCCGGCCGTCCTGGCCGGTGAACGCGAGGCGCGAGGTGGGCACGTCGAAGCGCACGGCGACCTCCTCGCCGGGAGCGAGCGTGACGCGCGCGTACCCCATGAGCTGCGCGACCGGGCGGTTCACCGAGGCGTACGTGTCGTGGGCGTACAGCTGGACGACGTCGGTCGCGGTGCGCGTCCCGGTGTTGCGGACCCGCACGCTGGCGGCGAACGTGCCGCCGGCCACGACCTCCGCGTCGGCCGAGAGCCCGGTCCGTTCGAACGACGTGTAGGTGAGGCCGTGTCCGAACGCCAGCGGGGGCGTCGGATCGGCGCTCGTGATCTCGGTCGGCCCCGCGAGCAGCGTGTGCAGGTAGGAGTAGGGCTGCGCACCGACCGAGCGGGGAAGCGAGACAGGCAGTCGCCCCGACGGCGTCACGCGACCCGACAGGATGCCCGCGATCGCCGATCCGCCCTCCTCGCCCGGGAAGAAGGCCTGCACCAACGCGGCGGGTGCCGACACTTCGTCGACCGCCCAGCCGAGCGCGTACGGACGGCCGGAGATCACGACGGTCACGACCGGCGTCCCCGTCGCCACGACGGCTTCGACGAGGCGGCGCTGCAGACCCGGGAGCTCGAGGTCGTCGACGTCGTTTCCCTCCCCCACGGTGCCGCGGCCGAAGAGGCCGGCCCGGTCGCCGACGACGACGATCGCCACGTCCGCGTTCCGCGCGGACGCCACGGCCGCCTCGATCCCCGACGCGTCGTCGCCCTCCACGTCGACGCCCCGCTCGAACGTGAGCGACGCGTCCGGCAGCTCGTCGCGGAGTGCGTCGAGGACGGCGGGGATCTCGAAGCCGTAGGGGACCCCCGGGTGATGGGCGAGCACGTGGTTCGCGAACGAGTAGCAGCCCATGAGCGCGGCCGCGGCGTCCGCGTTGGGGCCGATCACCGCGACGCGGTGCGTCCGGGCGACGTCCAGCGGGAGCACGCCCGAGTTGGTGAGGAGCACGACCGACTCCTCGGCGAGCCGGCGCGCCGCATCGCGGTGCGCCGGGGTGTCGAGGTCGATCTGCGTGGGCGGCGCGTCGAACGTCTCGTCCAGCAGACCGAGCTCCTCCTTCTGGGTCAGCACGCGACGGACGGCGGCGTCGACGAGCCCCACGTCGACGCGCCCCGTCCGCACGGCCTCGGCCAGCGGGCCGGCGAACGCGTCGGCGGACGGCAGCTCGACGTCGATGCCGGCGCCGAGGGCGAGCACGGCCGCCTCGCCGAGGTCGGCCGCCACCCGGTGCATGGTGTGCAGGAAGGCGACCGAGAAGTAGTCCGAGACGACGACGCCGTCGAAGCCCCAGTCCTCGCGCAGGACGCGGGTCAGGTACTCCGGCGAGGCGGCGACGGGGACCCCGTCGATCGCCGAGTAGGAGTTCATGACAGATCGCACGCCTCCGTCGCGCACGGCCATCTCGAACGGCGGGAGCAGCACGTCCTGGATCTCGCGCGACCCCGCCTGCACGGGCGCATGGTTGCGGCCGCCCTGCGACGCCGAGTACCCGACGAAGTGCTTCAGGGTCGCGTGCACGCCGGCATCCTGCAGCCCGCGCACGTAGGCGGTGCCGATCGTCCCGACGACGTAGGGGTCTTCCGAGATGCACTCGTCGACGCGTCCCCAGCGCGGGTCGCGGATGACGTCGAGCACGGGCGCAAGGCCCTGGTGGATCCCGAGCTGCCGCATGGACTCGCCGATGAGGCGTCCGGTCTCCTCGACCAGCTCGGGATCGAACGCCGCTCCCCACGCGAGCGGCGTGGGGAAGGTGGCGGCCTTCCACGCTGCCAGTCCGGTGAGGCACTCCTCGTGCACGAGGGCCGGGATGCCCAGCCGGGTCTGCGCGCGCAGCCGGCGCTGCTCGCCCCAGAGCCACGCGGCGCGCTCGACGGGATCCACCGGACGCGTGCCGTACACGCGCGTGAGGTGGCCGATGCCGTGCACGGTCGCGTCCTCGTAGCTGGTCCCGGAGGCCATCTCGCCCGCCATCGGCGCGACGATCTCATCGCCCTGGTCGACCCAGTAGCCGACGAGCTGGGCGAGCTTCTCGTCCAGCGACATCCGCTCGACGAGGTCCGCCACTCTCGTCGAGTGCGTCTCGCCGGCGCTCATCCCTTCACCGCTCCCGTGAGGCCGCCGACGATGCGACGCTCGAAGATGCTGAAGAACACCAGCGCGGGGATCATGGACAGCGATGTGAAGGCCAGCACCTTCGCGGTGTCGACGGAATACTGCGACGAGAAGGCCTGCACCCCCAGCGGGAGGGTGAAGGATGCCTGGTCGTTGAGGATGTACAGCGGGAGCAGGTAGCTGTTCCAGCTGCCGATGAACGCCAGGATGCCGACCGTGATGACGCCGGGAAGCGACAGCGGGAGCACCATCCGCCAGAAGAAGCCGAGGCGGCTGCATCCGTCGATGAACGCCGCCTCCTGGATCTCCTCCGGGATGGCGCGGAGGAACGGCACCAGGATGATGATCGTCGTCGGCAGGGCGAACGCGATCTGCGGGAGGATGACGCCGGTCAGGCTGTTCATCAGGCCGAGCGACCGCACCACGATGTACAGCGGCGTGATGGCGACGGTCAGCGGGAACATCAGCCCCGCCGCGAACAGCGCGTACAGCGCGCCGCGCCCGCGGAAGCGATAGCGGGCGAGGACGTAGCTGGCCATGAGGCCCAGCACGACCACCCCGACGGTCGTCGAGACGGCGGCGATGGTCGAGTTGATGACCTCGGTCCAGAACGTCGAGCCCGTGAGGACGCCGGCGTAGTTCTCGAAGTGCCAGGGGTTCGGCCAGCCCGACGGGTCGACCGTGATCTGCGAGTTCGTGCGGAAGCCGCCGATGATGATGAACAGGATCGGCGCCAGCATCGCGATGATGACGACCGCCGCGATGAGGTAGACGGCCGGATTGCCCCAGTTCAGGCGCTGGCGTGCGCCGCGCGGGACGGTGATGGCGGCGGTCATTTGGCCGGCCTTTCGGTGAGTGCGCCTTCGGTGTCCCGGCGCAGGACGAAGCGCTGATAGATCAGGGCGACGATGAGCGAGATGAGGAAGAGCACGACTGCGACGGCGTTGCCGTAGCCGAAGTTGCCGGCGTTGCGGCCGTTGGCGACCATGTACGTCACCATCGTCGAGGTGCCGGCCGTGGAGGCGATGTACTGACCCCAGATGATGTAGACGAGGTCGAACAGCTGCAGAGCGCCGATGATCGACAGGAACGCCCAGATGCGCAGCGTGGGTCCGAGCAGCGGCAGCGCGATGCGGCGCTGGATCTGCCAGTACGACGCGCCGTCGAGGGCCGCGGCCTCGTAGAGCTCCTCCGGGATGCCCTGGAGCCCGGCGAGGAAGAGGATGACGGCGAAGCCGACGTACTTCCAGGTGAGGATCGCCAGCAGCGTCCAGATGGCGATGTTCGGATCGGCGAGCCAGTCGTGCGCGAGCCAGCCCAGCCCGATGTTGTGCAGCAGGCCGTTGAGGGCGCCGTTGGTCTGCAGCATCAGGCTGAGGCCGGTGCCGACGACGACCTCGGAGATGACGTAGGGGATGAAGATGAGGACGCGGATGACCGACTGCCCGCGCATCCGCCGGTTCAGCAGCAGGGCGAGTCCGATCGCCACCGGCCCCTGCAGGATGAGGCCCATGACGACGATCACACCGTTGTGCCAGAGCGCCTCCTGGAAGGCGGGGTCCGTGAGGATGACGACGTAGTTCTTGAGCCCGACGAAGTCGGTGGCCGGTCCGTACCCCTGCCAGTTGAAGAAGCCGTAGTAGGCCGCCATCGCCACGGGGAAGATGACGAAGCCGAGGAAGAAGATGACCGCCGGCCCGACCAGGAGGAGGATCTCGAATCGCCCGCCCCAGCCGATGCCGCGTCGTCGCCGTCGCAGCGGTGACGGGGGCGGCGTGACGCCGCCCCCGTCGTGCTGCGAGAGCTCTGTCTGCGACCGATCGGTGGTCGCGGAGTTCTCGCGGGTGTGCATCCGGTCGGTCCTATCCCTTCGCGCCGGCCTGGTTGGCGGCGGCGATGAGCTGCTTGGGCGTGCTCTTGCCCGCCAGCATGTCCACGACCGCGACGTTCAGCGCGTTTCCGACGTTCTGACCCAGCACCGTGTCGAGCCACTGCGACACGTACGGCGCCTTGTTGTAGGCCTCGAGGATCTGCTTGAGGTAGTCCTCGGTGACCGACTTCTGCGCCTCGGTGTTGACCGGCGGCGATGCGAACGCCTTGTAGTACGCGACCTGCTGGTCGTTCGACCCGATGAAGTTGAGGAAGTCGACGCACTCCTTGGGCGCCTTGGCCGAGCACGAGTATCCGTCGACGCCGCCCATCATCGAACCGGGCTCACCCTGTCCGCCGGAGACCTCGGGGAAGGGGTACCAGGCCAGGTCCGGCAGCGGCTTCTGGTCGGGGGTGAGGGAGGCGATCACGCCCGGGTCCCACGCGCCCATCAGCTCGCCGCCGGCCTTGTGGTTGGCGACGAGGCCTGCCGAGCTGCCGGCGCCCTGCTGAGCGGACGTCGTGAGGAACCCGTCGTTGAACGGCTTGGTCTTGGCGAAGTCGTTCAGGTCCTCGGCCGCCTTGAGCCAGCACGGGTCGGAGAAGTCCTTCGAGTCGCCCGTCTTCTCCATCGTGGCGGGAGCGCACTCGCGGATCGAGAACCAGTAGAACCAGTGTGCGGCGGGCCAGGCGTCCTTCGCGCCGAGGGCCAGGGGCGCGACGCCGGTCGCCTTGAGCTTGGCGTTGGCGGCCTCGAGCTCGTCGACGGTCGTCGGGGTGGCGGTGACGCCGGCCTTCGAGTACAGGTCCTTGCTGTAGAAGATGCCGCCGGGGAGCACCGACAGCGGCATCGCCCAGATCTTGTCCTGGTAGGTCTCCGCCTTGAACGAGCCCTCCGAGATGTTCTGCTTCGCCTCGCCGGTGATCTTGCCGGTCAGATCCTTGAGCTGACCCGCGTTGACCATCGCGGTCATCTTGCCACCGCCGCGCTGGAGGAAGATGTCGGGCGGGTCGCCGGCGTTCAGCGCGGTCTGCAGCTTGCCGTCCATGTCCTCGTTCTGGACCGACTGCATCTTGATCGTGACGTTCGGGTTCTTCTTCTCGAACGCCGCGATCGCGTCCTTCCAGAACTGCTGGCCCGGACCGGTCGTGGAGTTCTGCCACAGGGTCATGCTGACCTTGCCGCCGGTGTCACCACCGGATCCGCCCGCGCTGCAGGCGCTCAGTGCGAGCGCGCCGACCACGAGGGCGGCCGAGCCCATCAGGAGCTTCTTGGCTTCCATGTGATTCCGTTCTCCTCATTGAGTAGTGGCATCTCTCGCGTCGAGATGCGATGGTGCGTGACGTTCCGGGTTTCCGCTGCGACGCGAAGACGCGTATCGGGCCGGACCGCTCGCAAAAGTCTGCGTCGGCAACAAATGCAATGTCAATCGTTTTCGAAAACGTTTTCAAGCCGTTATGCTCATCAACCATGGCCCGCCCCACGATCCACGACGTCGCCGCCGCCGCCGGCGTCTCGGTGTCGACGGTCTCGAAGGCGGTGAACGGGCGCTACGGCGTCGCCGAAGCCACCGTCGATCGTGTGCTGCGCGCGGTCAGCGACCTCGGGTACGAGTCCAGTCTCATCGCGAGCAGCATGCGCTCCCACAAGACCGGTGTGATCGGGGTCCTCGTCGCCGACTTCGAACCGTTCAGCGCGGAGGTGCTCAAGGGCGTCGGCACCGCGATGCGCGGCGCCGGTCATGACCTGCTCGCCTACAGCGGCTCGCTGCAGGCGGACGGCGAGGGGTGGGAGCGACGCTCCCTCAGCCGGCTGAGCGGGACCCTCGTCGACGGCGTCATCATGGTGACGCCCACCGTCGTCAATGTCGCCGCGGAGGTCCCGATCGTCGCGGTCGACCCGCACACGGGGCCCGCGGATCTGCCGACGGTGGAAGCGGACAGCTTCGGCGGCGCGTGGCAGGCGACGAGCTTCCTCATCGAGCTCGGCCATCGGCGCATCGGGTTCATCGCCGGTCGCGCCGACCTGCGCTCGTCGATCGCGCGCGACGCGGGCTACCGCAAGGCGCTCGCCGACGCCGGGCTGATGTTCGATCCGTCGCTGGTGGGAAGCGGCCGCTACCGACAGGATGCCGTGCGTGAGGTCGCGCGCGAGATGCTGTCGCGCCCCGATCGGCCCACGGCGGTGTTCGCCGCGAACGACCTGTCCGCGATCGAGATCATGCGCGTCGCGGCGGAGCTCGGGATCGATGTGCCGCACGACCTGTCGGTGGTGGGCTTCGACGACGTCCCCGAAGCGACGCAGGCGAGCCCCGCGTTGACCACGGTGCGCCAGCCGATGCAGCGACTGGGTGAGACCGCCGCCGGAATGCTGCTGCAGCTGATGCGGGGCGAGCCGCTCAAGGCCACCCGCGTCCGCCTGCCGACGCGCCTCGTGCGCCGGGGGACCACCGCGCCGCCGGCTGCGTGAGAAGATCCGTTATGTACCTCCTCTCCCGACTTATGTAGGAATCAGACGTAATCTCTGCTACCGTGGCGGCGGGCGTCACCGCCCCGCGGGCACGTCGGTGTCCCGCGCGATCGACGCCCCCGGGCGGAAGAGTGAGCACCGATGCTTCTCGAGAGAGACCTGATCCAGTCCGTCGGATTCCGCAACGTGCGCGAGGGCGGTGAGGTCACCGGGTTCCAGCTGCGTGTGCGCATCCCGAACTATCGCGGGCTCGCGGCATCCCTCATCGACGGGATCTCGGTCCGCGTCGACGACATCGTGGACGTCGGGCCCGATGTCCCACTGTGGACGCTGCAGGGCGGCACCTACACGCTCGCGCAGCTGTGGGACTCCGACGGTGTCCGCTGGCCGCTCGAGGAGGCGGCGATCGTGACGGTGCCCCATCCCGGCGGGCTCGCCGAGGGCGTCCACGAGGTCTCGGTGGAGGTCCTGCTGCGCGCGTCGTACATCCCGATCGAGCACCAGCCCAGTCGCACGCGCGCGACGCGGCACGTCACCCTGTCGCCGGAGGCGGACGGCGCCCCGTTCCGGTACGGCGTCTCGCTCTACAGCTACACCGACGACTTCAACACCGTGCTCGGCCTCGAGGGGGCCATGGCCGCGATCGCCGACATCGGGGCCACCGGCATCGAGATCCTCGGCGAGGGGCACATCCCGGGCTACCCGGAGCCGACGACGTCGTGGACGGACCGGTGGTTCGAGCTCCTCGAGCAGTACCGGCTCGAGCCGACGAACTACGGGTCGTGGATCGACACCCGTCTCCACTCCAGCGGTCCGCACGCGCGCGAGTTCACGGCCGCGGAGGGCGCCGCGACGCTGCAGCGCGACCTGCGGCTCGCGAAGCGGCTCGGCTTCCGCTTCGTGCGCCCGAAGATCGGGGTCGTGTCGAGCGACCTCGTGCCGCATCCGACGTGGACAGAGGCCGTCGAGCGCAGTCTGGACCTCGCCGCCGAGCTGGACGTCGTGATCTGCCCCGAGATCCACTCGCCGACCCCGATCAAGCATCCCGTCGTCGAGGAGTACATCGAGTTCATCCAGCGCACTGGGACGAAGCACTTCGGCCTGCTCATCGACACCGGCATCTTCCAGGACCGCCCGATCCCGCTGCGCCCCGGCGAGACCCGGGAGACGCGACCCGCGTTCCTCGACGGACTGGGGGTGGACCCCGCGGACTTCGCCGACGTCGCGCCCTACGTCGTATTCGTGCAGGCGAAGTTCCACGACATCGACGAGACGCTCGAAGACCAGCAGATCCCGTGGCGCCCCGTGCTCCAGGGGCTCAAGGATGCCGGCTACGCCGGGTACCTGTCGAGCGAGTACGAAGGGGTGCGCAGCCCGTGGCGCTCGCTCGAGCAGGTGCGCCGCCAGCACTCCCTGATGCGCACCATCGCCTCGCAGCTCGACTGAGGATGCGGCGGGTGGGGCGCGCTTCCGCAGACCGGAACGGAGCGAGGTGAACGAGGCGACCACGGGGCTCGTGCGCGCGAGCCTGCGGGGGATCGTCGACGTCGAGGTCACGGACACCGGCCTCATTCCGCTGCGGCTGCCGTCGCGCGCTCGCGCTCAATCCGACTCGGACTGGATGTGGATCGCGGCGGAGCAGCCGTCAGGTGTGCGCTGCGCGTTCCGGACAGCCGCGACCTGGATCGAGCTGACGGTGGAGACGATGGGGCTGTTTCTGCCCTGGATCCCCGACCAGGAGCGGTGGGCGGTGTTCTCCGCGACGGTAGACGGCCACCCCGTCGACGACGCCCGCGTGACGGGCGGCTCGGAACTCCATCTGGGGGAGCCCGGGGGATCGCGCTTCGTCCAGGGTGCGCCCGCCCTCGTGCGATTCGAACTCGGCGGAACGGGTGCCGAGGAACGCCGGGTCGACGTGTGGCTGCCCCAGACGGACCGGGTCGAGATCCGTGACGTCCGAGCCGATGCCCCCCTCCGGCCCGCCGACGGGGTCGATGGCCCGCGGTGGTGGCATTACGGCAGCTCGATCAGCCACTGCATCGAGGCGACCACGCCGCGCGGTGTGTGGCCCGTGGTCGCCGCCGACCGGCTGGCGCTGGACGTCACGAATCTCGGTTTCGCGGCCAACGCCCATCTCGATCAGTTCACGGCGCGGGCGATGCGCGACTCCGGCGCGGACCTGCTCAGCCTGAAGGTCGGGATCAACATCGTCGGCGGCGACACCATGAAGCGGCGGACGTTCATCCCGGCCGTCCACGGCTTCCTCGACACGATCCGCGACGGCGCTCCGACGACCCCGATCCTCGTGGTCTCGCCGATCATCTGCCCGATGCACGAAGACACCCCGGGGCCGACCGTCACCGATCCAGAGACAGGGGAGCGGCGCGGAACCCCCGTGCAGACGGCAGATCCGTTCGACCCGCCCCTCACCCTGCGGTCGGTACGGCAGATCCTGCACGACATCGTGCGGGCGCGCGCGTCGGACGACCCCGCGGTGTTTTACCTGGACGGCCGGGAGCTGTTCGGCGCGGACGATCTCGCGGAGCTGCCCGACGGCCTGCATCCGAGCCCCGCCGGGTACCTGCGGATGGCGGAGCGGTTCGCGGGATCGCCCGTCGTCTCGGAGTGGAGGGCCGGCGCGCGGTCCGTCGCCGGTGACCGTTCCGGCTGAACATCGCTCACCCGTCAGGCGTGCGCGCCCGACTCGACGAGCTGCCCGGCCTCGACGAACAGTGCGCGCATCCACGCGTGCTCGGGGTCCCGCGAATGGACCGGATGCCACCACAGCGCGTTCACGAGCGGGGTGGCGTCGAACGGGAGGTCCACGACCCGCAGCCCGCCGATGCGCCGGGCGATCGGCGCGAGCGCAGCCTGGATCAGCCCGATCCGATCGCTGCCCGCGATGAAGTGCGGGAGGGAGAGGAAGCTCTCCACGACGATCTCGACCCGGGGCTCCACCCCCAGCTGCTGCACCTGGCGTTCGGCGGAGGTGAAGGCGGAGCGCGTCTGGTAGTTCATGACCCACGGCAGCTCGGTCATGTTCTCCATCGTGAGCGTGTCTCCCACCGCGGTGTTCTCCTCGGCGACGATTCCTACCCAGGTGTCGTGCCACAGGTCGGCGTACGGGAGTTCGGCGAGGAAGCCGTGCGGGATCACCATGCCGTCCACGGACCGGAGCCGGTTGGCGGCATCCTCGACGATGAGGGGGTTGTGCAGTGCGAAGCGGAAGCGCACGCCCGGTGCCCGCTCCGCGGCGAGCTCCGCGACGGCGTGGCCGATCGTGGTGAAGCCGTAGTCGGAGCCGTAGATCACGAACTCCCTGGTCGACTCGGCCGGTGCCCAGGATGCCTGGCTCTCGAAGACGCGGCGTGCGGCCTCGAGGGCGACCGTGGTGTGCTCCGCGAGGCGCAGCGCGAACGGGGTGAGTTCGTAGGAGTTGCCGCGGCGGGCGAGGATGGGGTCCCCGAAGTGGGTGCGGAGTCGGGCGAGCGAGGCGCTCAGCGCGGGCTGGCTCAGGTGGAGGCGGTCGGCGGCGCGTGTCACGCTGCGCTCCGTCAGCAGCGCATCGAGCGACACGAGCAGGTTCAGGTCGAGCCGCGAGAGCAGGGCGAGGTCGGTCACGTCGGTGTGATCCTCCGGTGCGGGGGCGGTGGCCCCGAGTGTATCAATGGCCCTGATGCGCGCGCCGTACCGCATCCTTCCCTGCGATGTACCGCTGGGCCCGCAGCTTATGCAGCATATCGAAAGAACTTATGTGCGTTTCTGGCACATCCGGGCGATACTGAGGCAACAGCACACGGCGCCTCGATGGACGAGTCGTCGACAACGAAGTCAGAAAGGCTGGACATGTCACAGCACCGCCGTACCCGGGCGTCGCGGATCGGCCTCATCGCCGCCCCGCTCGCCGTGGGCGCCCTCGTCCTCGCCGGCTGCTCGGGAACCTCATCCGACAACAGCAGCACCAGCGGGGGTCCGCAGCAGTTCTCGTTCACGTACGTCACCTCCAACAACATCGAGAGCGCCTTCGAGGCGATCGCGAAGGTGTACATGCAGGAGCACCCGGAGGTGAAGATCACCCTCAACGCGCAGCCGAACGACCAGTACGACCAGACCCTGCGCACCCAGCTGCAGGCCGGCAACGCCTCCGACCTCGTCGAGACCTCTCCGGGCACCGGTCAGGGCCGCAGCCTCATCCCGCTCGCGAAGGCCGGCTTCCTCGAGCCCCTCAACGACAAGGCCACGGCGCTCGTGCCGGAGAACAGCAAGTCGCAGTTCATCCTGAACGGCAAGACGTACGGCGCTCCCACGGACCTGACCTTCATCGGGATGGTCGAGAACGAGACGGCGGCAAAGGCCGCGGGCGTCTCCACCTTCCCCGCCGACTGGGACTCGCTGAAGGCGGCCTGCACCTCGGCGAAGTCCGCGGGCAAGTCCTTCGCCGTCCTCGCCGGCGCGGCGGCACCGAACACCGGGCTGCTCGCGATGGTGATCGCAGCGACGCGCGTGTATGCCGACAACCCGAAGTGGGACCAGGACCGCGCCGACAAGAAGGTCACGTTCGCCGACAGCGACGGCTGGAAGGCCGCGCTCAAGACGGTCACCGACCTCAAGGATGCCGGATGCTTCCAGTCCGGTGTCGAGGGCGCGGGCTTCGACGCGATCACCAACGGCATGGCGCAGGGCACATCGGTGGCCTCGTTCATCCCCGCTCCCTCGGTCGCACAGCTCGCGTCGGCAGCGAAGGACCAGACGTTCGCGGTGCAGGCGTTCCCGCCGGCCGCGAGCAGCGACAAGCCGTTCGGGTTCGCGAGCATCAACTACGCGCTGTCGATCACGAAGGCGTCGAAGAACAAGGCAGCCGCGCAGGCGTTCCTCGACTGGCTGGGTGAGCCCGCCAACGCCAAGAAGTTCGCCGACATCGACGGCGGACTCCCGGTCAGCGGCGTGGGAGACCTCGACCTGTCGAAGACGCCGTACGCACCGGTCGCCGACATCCTGAAGTCCGGCGACTACACCGGCCTCCCGAACTCCAACTGGTCGAACGCCGCGGTCTACGACGCGCTGTCGACGGGGGTCCAGGGTCTGCTCACCGGGCAGAAGTCGGTGAGCGACGTCCTGAAGGCGATGGACGCCGCCTGGGATCAGTGACCTGATCGGTCCCCGCTGAGGCACGACGAGCGAAGGAAGACGATGACTGCGACGACGCAATCGGAGACGGAGACGCTGGTCGTGCCTCGCCGGGGCAAGCGGACCGCGGGGCCGGGTGGAGACATCCGGCCCCGCCGGCCCGGACTCCTCAAGTTCGGGCACTGGTGGTGGGCTCTCCCCGGCGTCCTGCTCGTGATCGCGGTCCACTACGTCGCCACGGGAATCGGCGGGTTCTTCGCCTTCACGAACTGGACCGGAATCGGCGACTGGACCTGGATCGGGTTCCAGAACTTCGTCAAGATCTTCCAGGACCCGACGAAGATCGGCGCCCTCGGCAACACGCTCTTCCTCGCGTTCGGCTCGGTCATCCTGAGCAACGTCGCCGGTCTCGTCCTGGCGGTCGGCCTCAACCGGGTGCTGAAGACCCGCTACATCCTGCGGGTGCTGTTCTTCATGCCGGTCGTGCTCAGCCCGCTGGCCACCTCGTACATCTGGAAGTTCATCTTCGACTACAACGGCCCGCTCAACGCGATCCTGAAAGCCGTGGGATTGGGCGCGCTGGCGCAGCCGTGGCTCGCGAGCCCGACGTGGTCGATCTGGGCCGTGCTCATCGTGCTCGTGTGGCAGAACACCGGGTTCGCGATGGTCATCTACATGGCGGGTCTCGCGGCGGTTCCGGTCGAGATCGAGGAGGCGGCCGCGATCGACGGCGCGGGCCTGTGGCAGCGCTTCTGGCACGTGACGCTCCCGGCCATCCGTCCCGCCGTCGCGATCGCGACGACCCTCGGGATCGTGAACGGGCTGCGCGTGTTCGACCAGATCATGGCGCTCACCGGCGGCGGTCCCGCCGGTGCGACGGAGACGCTCGCGACGCAGGTCTACAAGCAGGCGTTCTCGCTCGGCAACTTCGGCTACGGCGCCGCGCTGGCGCTGCTGCTGACCATCATCATCCTGGTCTTCGCGGTGATCCAGCAGCGTGTGACCCAGGGCCGCTCGGAGGACTGACATGTTCCGGTACACGAAGCTCTCGCTCCTGCGCGAGGTCGGCCTGTGGCTCCTGGCCCTCGTCTTCCTCCTCCCCTTCTACTTCCTCATCACCATCGCGCTCAAGCCGGACGACGAGGTGTTCACCACGTCGCCGCTCGCCCCGCCCAGCACCGCCTACTTCGGCAACTTCGCGACCGTGCTCACCGCGCAGGGCAACTCGAACGTGGTGCTGGGGCTCATCAACAGCCTCATCATCACGGCCGGCAGCATCTTCGGCCTCGTGCTCCTGGGCTCCCTCACCGGGTACGTCATCGCGCGCAGCACCCGGCGGTGGAGTCGCGGGGTCTACTACCTGTTCCTCATCGCGATCGTGCTCCCCACCCAGCTGGGCGTCGTCCCGCTCTACATCGGCGCACGGACGATCGGCCTGACCGGGTCGGCGTGGGGCATGATCATCCTCTACACCGGGATGCTGCTGCCGCTGTCGATCTTCCTGTACGCCGGGTTCTTCCGCGGGCTCGGGATCGAGTACGAGGAGGCCGCGACGATCGACGGCGCGAGCCGCACCCAGATCTTCTTCCGCATCGTCCTCCCGCTGATGTCGCCCGCGACGGGGACCGTCGCGATCCTCGCGGGCCTCATCGTGTGGAACGACTTCTTCACGTCGCTGATCTTCCTCGGCGGATCGAGCAACCAGACGCTCCCCGTCGCGATGTACTACTACATCGGGTCGCTCGTCTCGGAGTGGAACAAGATCTTCGCGATCGTGATCGTCTCGATGATCCCGATCCTGGCGTTCTACCTGTTCGCGCAGAAGCGGTTCATCCAGGGCTTCGCCGGCGGGCTCAAGGGCTGACGCGATGGGCGACAACCGTGCTGCCTTCGAGCGGTTCTGCGAGCTGTTCTACACCGAGCGGCGGGTGGCGGATGCCTTCGCCTTCCTCGTCGCCGACGACTACCGCCAGCACAACCCGTCCATCGTCGACGGACCGGCCGCCGCGATCGAGATGCTGACCCCGAAGTTCGACGGGTCGCCCGACGCGCGGTTCGATATCCAGCGCATCCTCGTCGACGGCGACCTGGCGATGGTGCACGTGAAGGCTTCGCGACCCGGCGCACCCGACGCCGCGGTCGCGGATATCTACCGATTCGACGGCGGCCGGATCGTCGAGCACTGGGACGTGCTGCAGCAGGTTCCCGTGCATGCCGCCCACGACCATCCGATGTTCTGAGACGAAGGCGAACCATGTACGAACTCGCACCCAATATCGAACTGCTGTTCACCGAGGCAGGCGACTACCAGGACCGTGTGCGCGCGGCGGCCGCGGCGGGCTTCACGGCCGTCGAGATGTGGGGCCCGACCGGCGTCGACGCCCCGGCCCAGCCCAAGGACATCCCGGCGCTGAAGGCCGCGCTGGAGGAGACCGGGACGAAGATGGTGGCGCAGCTCAGCGAGCCGCGCACGCAGTTCATGATCCCGCCGTGGGACCACTCCGAGTTCTACCGCAAGCTCGACGAGGGCGTCGAGATCGCCCACGCGCTCGGCACGCCCCGCATCGTGGTGGGCAGCGGCACCGGCTTCGGCGGCTGGAAGCGCCAGGTCCAGCTCGACAAGCTCATCGAGATCTACCAGAAGGCGATCGCGCAGATCGAGGGCTCCGGGATCACGCTCGTGCTGGAGCCGGTCAACGTGCGCGTGGACCACCCCGGGTCGCTGCTGGACCGCACGGCCGAAGGCGTCTACGTCGCCCGCGGCGTCGACTCGCCGTTCTTCGGCGTGCTCTACGACATCTACCACTCGGCGGTCGAGGGCGAGGACATGGCGGCCGAGCTCGCCGCGGCGGGCGACGTCGTGAAGTACGTGCAGCTCGCCGATGCGCCGGGCCGCGGCGAACCGGGCACCGGCGACCTCGACTGGCCGGAGCGCCTGCGGATCCTGCGGGGCGCCGGCTACGACGGGCCGATCGGCCTCGAGTACTACCCGACGACCGAGAGCGCCGCCTCCGTCGCGTACATCCGAGAGGTGGCGGCAGCGGCATGACGGGGAGGTATCCGGACGCCGTCGACGTCGCGATCGTCGGCAGCGGGCCCACCGGTGCGGCCTACGCGCGCATCCTGAGCGAGCGGTCGCCGGGCGCGACGATCGCGATGTTCGAGGTGGGTCCCACGGTCTCGGACCCGCCGGGGTCGCACGTGAAGAACATCGCGGACCCCGTGCGCCGTGCGCAGGCCCAGCACGCGTCGCAGGGCCCGGACGCGGATGCGGCGACGGTCAGCTCGCCCGGAGTAGTCAAGAGCGGCCAGCGCATGGGCAGGGCGGGCACCTTCCTGCTGCCGGACGGCTACCGCTTCGACGGTGAGGACGGCCTTCCGGTCGCCGCGATGTCGAGCAACGTGGGCGGCATGGCGGCGCACTGGACGGCGGCCTGCCCGCGACCGGGCGGCAGCGAGCGGATCGGGTTCCTGCCGGACCTCGACGAGCTCCTCGACGAGGGCGATCGGCTCCTGGGCGTCACCACCGACGCGTTCGACGGCTCGCCGTTCGGCGGGATCGTGCGCGAGCGGCTGTCCGTCGCGGTCGACGAGGGCCGCGCGCCCGCCGCGCGCGTGCAGCGGATGCCGCTGGCCGTGCACCGCCGTGAGGACGGGCGCCTGGTGTGGTCGGGCTCGGACGTCGTTCTGGGCGACGAGACGCGCGGGAACGCGAACTTCGCGCTGCACGACGAGTCGCTCGTCACGCGTGTGCTGGTCGCCGAAGGGCGCGTGACGGGGGTCGAGGTGCGCGACCTCCGCACGGAGGAGCGGCACGTCGTGCGGGCGCGGTTCGTCGTCGTGGCTGCGGACGCGCTGCGGACGCCGCAGCTGCTGTGGGCATCCGGCATCCGCCCCGACGCGCTCGGGCGGTACCTGAACGACCAGGCGCAGGTCGTGTTCGCGACGCGCATCCGGGACCTCCCCGACCTCGACACCGTCGTGCCTGCGGACGGCACCCTGGCCGAGTACAGCGGCGTGAGCTGGGTGCCGTTCACGGACGACATGCCCTTCCACGGGCAGGTCATGCAGCTGGACGCCTCGCCGGTCCCGCTCGCCGACGACGACGCCGTGCAGCCGGGATCCATCGTCGGGCTGGGCCTGTTCTGCGCGAAGGACCTGCAGCGCGACGATCGCGTCGTGTTCGACGACGACCGTCTCGATGCCTACGGCATGCCCGCGATCGGCATCCACTACCTCCTGACCGACCGCGACCACGCCGTGCTCGATCGCGCGCGGGAGGAGATCGTCCGGCTCGGCGCCGCCGTCGGGGAGCCCCTCGACCCGCGTCCGTTCACGATGCCGCTCGGCGCGTCGCTGCACTACCAGGGGACGACCCGGATGGGCGAGGAAGACGACGGCGAGAGCGTGTGCGGGCCGGACAGCGAGCTGTGGGCCGTACCCGGGGTGTTCGTCGCGGGCAACGGCGTCATCCCCACCGCGACGGCCTGCAACCCGACCCTCACGTCGGTGGCTTTGGCCGTGCGGGGCGCGCGGGAGATCGCCCGGCGCCTTGCTTCCGCCTGAATCAGACATTAGAATGCAGAAACGATGACAAAGATGTCCAGCCGGCCTCGCCGGTCCAGAACCAGGAGGTTCTCGTGATCCCCGATCGCATCATCGAGCAGGGAACGCTCACGACCGACGGCGACCGTACGGCCGTCGAGGTCCGTCTGCCCTGGTACCGGGCGCTCCCCGGCTCCTGCATCGCCGGCGCGAAGCTGAGCGTCGACGGCGTCGAGGCGCCCGCCGACTCATTGCGCTGGCGTATGAACGGCCGCGAGTTCCGCTTCGAGGAGCTGGTCGACGAGACCGGCGAGTGGTGGTTCCCCGTCGACTCCGCCGTCCTCTCCGGCGATCTGCTCGTCAGCGCCGACGCCGACCACGAGGTGCGGGTCGACCTGACGCTCTATATCCCGTACATCATCATCTCGGACACCGAGACGCTCCACATCGAGGAGCACGACGTCAAGACCATGAAGGCGGTGGCCGCATGAGCGCCCTCGAGCACGGCTCCGGAGCGGGGACCCCCATCCAGGGCGTCACGCTGTACAGCTTCACCCGCGCGTTCCACGGCCGCGAGTACGACCTCGAGGGGCTGATCCGCAAGGTCGCCGCCGAGGGCTACGGCCCGGGGCTCGAGGTGATCGGCTTCTCCAGCTTCCGCGGCTTCCCCGCGATCGACGACGCCTACGCCGGGTGGTTCCGCGATCTCGTCGACGAGGTCGGGCTGGTCACGACGTCTCTCGCGGTGAACGCCGACATCGGCATCCATCGCGATCGGCTCCTCACGCAGGACGAGCTCATCGAGTACATGACGCTGCAGATCAAGGCCGCAGCGTCGCTCGGGTTCCCCATCGCGCGCGTGCAGATCTCGATCACGCCCGACTCGATGGAGGCGCTCGCCCCCATCGCGGAGGACCACGGCGTCACGCTCGCGCTCGAGGTGCACGCCGACCAGTACGCCTCGCACCCGCGGATCCTGGCGCTGCGCGACAGGTACGAGAAGGTGGGGTCGCCGTACCTCGGCTTCACCGCCGACTGGGGGGCCACGGTCAGCGGGTTCGCGCCGTCGCTCATCGAGGCCTACCGCCGCCGCGGTGCGTCGGAGGAGTTGCTCGGCAAGGTCGTGGACCTGTGGAACACCTACTACGAGCAGGGCCCGCCCGCGGATCAGACCGAGCACGGACAGCGCTTCGGGGCGTTCATCGGCCTCGCCGCCCAGAACGGCCGGCCCGATCTCGGCATCGACTTCGGCATCAACGGCACGGGCCTGTTCGGGCCCGCACGTGTCGACGACTGGCTGGAGATCATGCCGTGGATCCGGCACGTGCACGGCAAGTTCTTCGGCATCGACGAGAACGGCGAGGAGCCGTCCGTCCCGGTGCGCGACCTCATCCGCCTGCTCGTGGAGAACGGCTACTCCGGCGCGATCTCGAGCGAGTACGAGGGGTGGCACTGGAACCACTGGCAGAGCCCGTTCGAGATCATCGCCGGCGAGCAGGCCGTGCAGCGCTCCGCCGCCGCGGATGCCGGCTCGCGCATGATCACCGACGCCGACGAAGCGCGCCGCACCCTGTCCGCCCATCTGGCCCAGCCCGTCCGGGGCTGAACACCGACCGTTCGACGAGCTCACGCTCAGGAAGCATCCATCATGACTGACGACAACGGCATCGCCGGCACCGGCATCAAGCTCGGGATCACCCTCTACTCGCTCACCTCGGAGTTCGCGGCGGGTCTCTACACCCCCGAGACCCTCATCGCCGCCGCCGCCGAGAACGGCCTCGGCCCCGGCATCGAGTTCAACATCGCGCAGATGCTGCGCACGTACCCCGACGTGGACGCGGACTTCGTCCGCCTGTGGCGCGACAGCATGGACCGCTACGGGCTCGAGCCCAGCGCGATCGGCACCAACCTCGACATGGGCCGCCGCAAGGACCGCGACATGACGCCGGACGAGGAGCACGACTTCCTCGCCCGCCAGCTCGAGACCGCGCACACGCTCGGATTCAGCAAGGTCGTCATCCGCTCCCACGGCAAGGAGCTGCTGCGCAGCCTCCTGCCGCTCGCGGAGAAGTACGACCTCAAGCTCGGCTACGAGATCCACGCGCCGTCGGGCCCGAACAACCCGCAGGTGCTGCAGATGCGGGAGATGTACGACGAGCTCCAGTCCGACCGCCTCGGGTTCACCGCCGACTTCTCCTCCACCATGCACAGCCTGTCCCCGACGCTGCTGCGCACGATGCGCCAGATGGGGATGCCGGAGGAGTACTTCCCGGTCATGGACGAGATCTGGCACGAGCCGACACCCATGCACGTGCGCAACCAGAAGTTCGAGGACTTCCTGACGTCGGAGAACTTCGACTTCGCGCGCCTCGGACCGTTCACGCGCCTGGCCTTCAACATGCACGGGCTCGTGCCGCCGGAGGAGTGGCTGGACATCATGCCGCAGATCTTCCACGTGCACGCGAAGTTCTACGACATCGATGCCAACGGCGACGAGCCGGCCATGGACATCCCGCGCATCGTGCGGCAGTTCGTGCTCGGCGGCTACCAGGGCTACCTCTCCAGCGAGTGGGAGGGGCACGCCTTCTCCGACCTCGGGGAGTCGGACCCGATCGACCTCGTGAAGAAGCAGCACGTCCTCATGCGCCGCGCCATCGAGGAGACCGTGAAGGAGAACGCCGTTGCCTGACACCACCGCCATCGAGGCCGAGCTCGCGGCCCTCCGCGAGGAGCTCGCCGCCGTTCGGTCGCTCGCCCAGCGGGCCCACGACCGCGGAGCGGTGGAGAACCTCTTCAACCGCTACATGTACCTGCACAACGCGTTCCAGGACGAGCAGATCATCCCGCTCTGGGTGAAGGAGGGCACGGAGGGCATCCGCGCCCGCTACACAAACGCGGGGCAGTACACGACGTGGGAGAGCGTGACGAGGTACCACCGCGACCGGCCGAGCCCCGAAGGGAAGCTCATCCTGCACGCCACGACGACCCCGGTGATCGAGGTCGCCGCCGACGGCGAGACCGCCAAGGGCGTGTGGCTCATGGCGGGCACCGAGTCGGGGCTCACCGACCCGAAGGTCGCGGAGGCGTTCCCGGACATGTACTCGCCCGACGAGGTCCTCGGCAAGAAGGTCTGGGCGCACTGGGTCTGGTGCAAATACGCCATCGACTTCCTCAAGCAGGACGGCGAGTGGAAGTTCTGGAAGTTTCGCTGCTACGAGCTGGCGCGCGCCCCGTTCGAGGAGAACTGGGTCAGCTTCGGCCTGAAGAACCAGGGCGCGTTCGACCTCGACCTCATGTACTTCGGCGACGACGGCAAACCCGTGTTCATGCCCCCGGCCGACGAGCCGGTGCCCAGCACCAACCACCCCTACAGCCCCACGACGGTGCAGAAGCTCGAACCGGTCCCGCCGGTCGCGCACGCCACCTTCGAAGACACGTATCAGTAAGGATCGTCATGGCCACTCACAACTCCCTCTTCGCCGAGAAGGACGTCCGGCGCGTCGACGACGGCATCGCCGTCTCGCTCCAGCTCCCCTGGTACCGCAGCCTGTGGCTCTCCGCGGTGGACGACGTCGCGGCATCCGTCAACGGCGTCGAGATCCCGAAGGACCGCCTGCGGTTCGAGCTGGAGGGCCGCAGCTACCGCATCGAGGAGCTGCCCGAGCAGTCCGAGACGCTGTGGTTCGTCGCCGACCGGCCCGACGTGGTGATCTCGCTCGACGACGTGCCCGCCGCCGGTGAGAAGATCACCGTCGAGGTGGTCCTCACCATGCGTCTGCTGTACATGCAGATCATGCCCGGCGTCGACGGCGGCCCGGGTCGCTACGTCAGCAACCGCGTGCCGGTCGAGCGGGAAGTCGTCCTCTCATGAGCTCCGCCCGGCCCCTGCGGGTCGCGATGATCGGGTACGGCTTCATGGGCTCCGCGCACTCGGTCGGCTGGCGCCAGGCGCCGCGGATGTTCGACCTGCCCGCGGAGCCCGAGATGGCGGTCATCGTCGGGCGCAACGCGGAGGCCGTCGCCGCGGCCGCCGAGAAGTGGGGCTGGGCCGAGTCGGCGACCGACTGGCGAGAGGTGATCGCGCGCGACGACATCGACATCGTCGACATCGTGACGCCCGGCGACTCGCACGCCGAGATCACGATCGCAGCCCTCGAGGCGGGCAAGCACGTGCTGTGCGAGAAGCCGCTCGCGAACACGGTGGCCGAGGCGGAGGCGATGGCGGATGCCGCGGCCCGCGCGGCGGCCGAGGGCGTGCGGGCGATGGTCGGTTTCACCTACCGCCGCGTTCCCGCCGTGACGTTCCTGCGCGATCTCATCGCCGAGGGGGTCGTCGGCACGGTGCAGCAGGTGCGCGCCGCCTACCGGCAGGACTGGCTCGTGGATCCCGAGATGCCGCTCGCGTGGCGCCTCCAGAAGGAGCACGCCGGCTCCGGCGCCCTGGGCGACATCGGCGCGCACATCATCGACATGACGCAGTTCGTGACCGGGCTCACCGTCGACGCGATCTCGGGCACGGTGGACACGATCGTGAAGGAGCGCCCGCTCCTGGGCTCCGGCTCGGGACTGTCGGGAACCGCGGGCGAGGGCAAGGGGGAGGTGACCGTCGACGACGTCGCGATCTTCACGGGCCGGCTCTCCAACGGCGCGCTGGCCTCGTTCGAGGCCACGCGGTTCGCGACCGGCCGCAAGAACGCGCTCACCATCGAGGTGTCCGGCGACAAGGGGGCGCTCGCCTTCGACCTCGAGGACCTCAACAGCCTGCAGCTGTACGACCGCACCGCCCCGGCCGACCGCCAGGGCTTCACGAAGATCCTCGTCACCGAGGCGCAGCATCCGTACGTCGCCGCGTGGTGGCCGGCCGGTCACATGCTCGGCTACGAACACGGGTTCAGCCACCAGGTCGTGGATCTGGTGACCGCGATCGCGGCGGGCACCGACCCCCACCCCGGATTCGCCGAGGGACTGTCGGTGCAGCGCGTGCTGGCCGCGGTCGAGCGCAGTGCCGAGAATGATTCCGCCTGGGTCCGCGTCGCGGACTGACCGGGCCGACGATTGAAGGAGGAGCGATGACGCGTCCGATCACCCTGTTCACCGGCCAGTGGGCCGACCTTCCGTTCGAAGAGGTGGCCCGGCTCGCCGGCGAGTGGGGCTACGACGGCCTCGAGATCGCCTGCTGGGGCGACCACCTCGATGTGTCGCGCTGGGACGACGACGCCTACGTGCAGTCGCGGCTCGACATCCTGGAGCGCAACGGCCTGAAGGTCTACACGATCTCGAATCACCTCACCGGTCAGGCGGTGTGCGACGACCCGATCGACGAGCGCCACCGCGACATCCTGTCGGACCGCGTATGGGGCGACGGCGACCCGGAGGGCGTGCGGCAGCGTGCCGCGGAGGACCTCAAGGACACCGCCCGCTTCGCCGCGAAGCTCGGGGTGAAGACCGTCGTCGGGTTCACCGGATCGTCGATCTGGAAGGCCGTCGCGATGTTCCCGCCTGCGTCGGACGAGTTCATCGCCCGCGGCTACCAGGACTTCGCCGACCGGTGGAACCCGATCCTCGACGTGTTCGAGGAGGTCGGGGTGCGCTTCGCGCTGGAGGTGCACCCGTCCGAGATCGCCTACGACTACTGGACCGCGAAGGACACGCTCGCCGCGATCGGCCACCGCAAGAGCTTCGGCTTCAACTTCGACCCGTCGCACTTCGTGTGGCAGCAGCTGGACTACGTCGCGTTCGTCCTGGATTTCGCCGACCACATCTTCCACGTGCACGTGAAGGAGTCGATCACCAACCTCGACGGCCGCAACGGCGTGCTCGGCTCGCACCGTCCGTGGGCCGACCCGCGCCGCGGGTGGACGTTCGTCTCCACCGGCCACGGCGAGGTGCGGTGGGAGCCGCTCTTCCGCGCGCTCAACGCGATCGGCTACGAAGGCCCCACGAGCGTGGAGTGGGAGGACGCGGGCATGGACCGCCTCATCGGCGCGCCCGAGGCGCTCGCGTTCGTGCGCCGGCTCGCCGAGATCACGCCCCCCGCCGCGGCCTTCGACGCCGCGTTCTCGACGAAGTAGGGACCGCCGCGGCATCCGGTCCGCCGCGGTCCGCCCGACGAAAGCAGACGACACCCATGACCACGCCCACCACGGACGAACCGCGCGGGATCAAGTGGAGCTATATGGACCACTGGCGCAGCCAGGGTCCGGCCGGCCCCATCGATCAGTGGCAGTCGCGCCTGGCGATGACACGCTTTCTCCGTCAGGTGGCGGCGGTGGGGTTCGACGCGATCGACACGTTCGACTTCCGCATCTGGCAGATCCTCGAGCAGTACGGATCGGTCGCGAACTACCAGGAGTTCGTGCAGGAACAGGGGCTGGAGCGCATCGTCAACACGTTCCACGGCGTCTACTACACGCCCGACCGGTACGCCCCCGAGGTCCCGGCGACGCATCCGACGATCCTCGACGACTTCAAGCGGACGATGGACATGTGGTCGGGCATCCAGCTCGACAACATCATCGTGATGCCCGGCTCGCGGTATTTCGACGAGGCCGGCGTCCCCGACGACGGGCTCAAGCACGCCGCTGAGATCTGGGGCAAGGTCGGCGAGCTCACGCAGGAGTACGGCGTGAACCTCACGTGCCACCACGAGTTCTACGCGGGGATCCGCACGCGCGACCAGATCGACCGCTTCTACGCCTACGCGGATCCGCGCTACGTGAAGTTCTTCGTCGACACCGCGCAGCACTGCATCGCCGACGTCGACCCGGTGGACGTCTACGAGGCGCACCACGAGCGCGTGACCGGCTTCCACTTCAAGGACACCCGCTTCACGGACACCAACGAGGACTATCGGATGTTCCCGGATGCCGAGGTGTCGGCGAAGACCACGGAGAAGTGGTTCTACGAGATGGGCACCGCGGAGGGGCTCGTCGACTTCGAGTCGATGATGCGCTCCGTGCGCGACCACGGCTACTCCGGCTGGATCAGCGTCGAGCACGACAAGGCCGACAAGCTCGGCGGCGACTACTCCGAGAGCACGGCGATCGCGCGGTGGTACGCGAAGAACGTGCTCGACGGCATCTACGCGGAGGCGACCCGATGAGCGGCGTGCGCTGGGCCTACGCCCTCAACCAGTGGGACACGAACATCGACGCGTTCGTCCGCACGCGCGAGCACGAGCGCGCGTTCAAGACGATCTCCATCAGCGGGTTCAGCGGCGTGGAGTTCACCGCGGTCAGCTTCGGGGCCTGGGAGCCGTTCGGCAGCCCCGCCGAGATCGCGAACCTGTACGGGTCGCTCGAGGGGCTGCGATCCTTTCTGGCGGAGTGCGCGCTGGATGCCGTCAGCAGCTATGTGTACGACCCCTTCGTCGGCTTCGACGTGGAGATGGGTCGCGGGCCGGACCCGCTGGACCCCGACGCGGTCGAGCGGATCGCGACCACCGCCGTGTGGTTCGCGGACGCCGTGCACCGCCTCGGCGGCGACGCGCTGGTCGTCCGCCCCGTCGGCTCGGCCTGGCAGACCGGCGCCCTGAGCGACGAGCAGATCGGCACGCTGGCCCGCCTGTGGGACGAGGTGGGGCGCCGCATCGCGGCCCACGACGTGCGGCTCGCGCTGCACGTGGACTTCCTCTCCGCCCTGCGGCTCGCCGAGGGCATCGACCGGCTCCTGGCCGCCACGGATCCCGCGCTCGTCGGCCTGGCGCTCGACACGGCCGAGTTCGCGATCGCCGGCATCGACCCGGTCGCGTTCTTCCGCTCGCACGCCGACCGCGTGCGGCACATCCAGCTGAAGAACGCCCGCCATGTCGTGGACGAGGCCGAGGCGCTCACCCCGCACGCCGAGCAGTTCGTGCGCACCGAGGGGGGTGCGCGTCGCATCGAGCGGTGGTTCTTCGAGCCCACCGACGAGGGCGGCCTCATCGACTTCGAGGCGTTCGCGCAGGCCGTCGCCGACGCGGACTACGCGGGATGGATCGTGGTCGAGTCCGACCAGAGCCCGCACCCGGCCGAGAGCGCCATGGTCAGCGGCTGGTACGTCCAGAACGTGCTCCGGCCGATCGTCGAGGGCAGTGCCCGTCTCGTGGAGGAGAAGAAGTGACCGATGTCCTGAACGTGCTCATCCTGTCCGGGCACATGACCCGCGAGCACGACAACGAGTTCCGCAGCTTCCGCTTGCACAACCAGTGGATCACGACGCTCCTGGAGGACACCGGGCGCTTCAGGGTGCGGGTCGTCGAGGATCCGCGCGGCCTCGGCGCCGACATCATCGACAAGTACGACGTGCTGATCGTCGTGTTCGAGGGGCGTGACGGGTTCTTCGAGAAGGCCGTCGGGTTCGGCGCGGAGACGGATGCCGCGATCCTCCGCTTCGTCCACGACGAGGGCAAGGGCATCGTGTGGTTCCACGGGTCGGCCGCGCAGGAGGACCGCTGGGGCTACCCGGAGGAGTACAACGTCATGCGGGGCGCGAAGCTGAGCGCCTACGAGACCGGGCTTCGCCCGCGTCCGTGGGGCGAAGCGCAGCTCGACACCGTCGAGCCGCGGCATCCGATCACCGAGGGGATCAGTGCTCGTTGGACCGTGACGGGCGACGACATCCTCACCGGCGTCGATCTGTACGAGGGGGCGCGGGTGCTGCTCACCACGTTCGACGACCTCGAGGCGTACGAGAAGGCGCCCATCTGGCCGATGTCGCACTATCCGGTCGAGCTCCCCGAGGAGGGCCTCGCCGCACTCAACGGCATGAACACGGATCAGCCGATCGCCTGGATCAACGAGTACGGGAAGGGCCGTTCGTTCACGATCACGATCGGGCACGACATCGACACCTTCCGGCGCATCGAGTTCATCCGCATGTTCCCGCGCGGCGTCGAGTGGGCGGCGACGGGCGAGGTCGCCCTGACCGGTCCGGATCGCCGCGGCGAGCGCCGGTTCCTGCCCTGGCCGTACTACAACCACGAGGGCTGAGCCGACGGTGTCGCAGCCGGTGTCCGTGCCCGGTGTCGAGGGCCGCGTCGTCGTCGTGACCGGCGCCGGCTCCGGACAGGGGCTGGCCGAGGCGCTGGTGCTCGCGGGAGCCGGCGCCCGGGTCGTCGCCACCGACGTGCGGCCCGACCCGCCGGACGAGCTCGCCGGCGCCGGCGCGCGGTACCGCCAGCTCGACGTGACCGACGAGGCAGGGTGGCGCGCGCTCGCCGCCGAGCTCGGCGCGGCAGGCGGGGGCCCGCTCAAGGGGCTCGTGAACAACGCCGGAATCACCCACCGGGCCGGCATCGCCGACACCGAGCGCGCCGACTGGGACCGCGTCCTCGCCGTCAACCTCACCGGTGCCATGCTCGGCATCCGTGCGCTCGCGCCGCTCATGGCCGCGGGGTCGTCGATCGTGAACGTCGGATCCTCGGCCGCCCTCACCGGGCACTACACCGCGGCCTACACGGCATCCAAGTGGGGGCTGCGCGGGCTCACGCACGTCGCCGCGACCGAGTACGGTCCTCGCGGCATCCGCGTGAACATCGTCCACCCGGGCTTCATCGAGACGCCGATGACGGCCGGGGCTCCCGCGGCCATGCGGGATGCGCAGCTCGCGCTCACCCCCGTGGAGCGGTTCGGTTCGCCCGACGAGGTCGCCGGTGTCGTGGCCTTCCTGCTGTCGGACGCCGCGTCCTACCTCACCGGCGCCGAGATCCCGGTCGACGGCGGCTTCACGTCGTCCTCCGGCGCGAAGTACATGGCGGACCGCATCGCCGCGGAGCGCGGCTGAACCCCGCCTGATGCCGACGCCGCTCAGCGCGCGTCGCGCTGCGCGATGAGCTGCGAGCGGACCAGCTCCATCGTCTCGAGAACCTCGATCGTGGCCGAGACCGGGTGGATGGGATGCTCGCGCTCACCCGCAAGGATCGCCTCGCACGCGGCGCGGAACATCGGCACATAGCCGGCGCCCTCCTGCGCGAAGTCGATGTCCTCCACGTGCGGCGGCTGCGGCGGTGTGCCCGTCATCAGCCGCAGGCTGCGCGGGGCGAAGAGCATCTCGCCGAACGCGATGCTGCCGGTCGTGCCGCCGATCGAACCGCGTGGCGGGATCGCGTACGTGATCGAGGTCGTCAGCTGCGCGACGGCGCCGTTGGCGTAGCTCAGCGTGTACGACTCGTACAGGTCGACGTCGTCCGGGCGGATCTCACCCACCGTGCTGACGGCATCCGGGACGCCGAGGAACATGTGCGCGAGCGCGATCGTGTACACGCCCATGTCGAACAGCGCGCCGCCGCCGAGCTCCGCGACCCAGAACCGGCGCGGGCCGTCCGGCGGGACCGGGTAGCCGAGTCCCGCCTGGACGAACATCGGCGTTCCGATCGTGCCGGACTCGACGATCTCCAGGGCGCGGCGCATGCTCGGGCTGAACTTCATCCACATGGCCTCCATGAGGAACACGCCGTTCTCCTCCGCGAGCGCCCGCAGCTCGCGCGCCTCGGCCGCGGTCATCGTGAGCGGCTTCTCGCACAGCACGTGCTTGCCGGCGCGCAGGGCCTCGCTCGCGTACCGGAAGTGGGTGCCGTGCGGAGTGCCGACGTAGATCGCGTCGACCGTGTCGTCGGCGCACAGCGCCGTGAAGTCGGAGTACGCGGCGCCGAGCCCCCATTCGGCGGCGAACGCATCCGCCGACTGCTGACTGCGTGAGCACACGGCGACGATCTCGGCCTCCGGGATCAGCCGCAGATCGCCGAGCGTCCTTCTCGCGATCCCACCCGTGCCGACGATCGCCCACTGCACCACGGTCATGTCGTCCCCTTCGTCAGACACGGTCACGTGCACTCGCGTCCAGTGCGGAGGACGCGAGCGCGAGGTGCGCCCGCGTCATCGTCGCGGAGTCCTCGTCCAGCCATTCGTGCCCGCCCCACTCGCTGCAGAGCGTCCCCGTGAAGCCCACCGCCGCAAGTTCGGCGGCGAGGTCCCGGATCGGCTGCGACACGCGTCCGCCCTCGTCGTCCAGATCCCAGAACTTGAGGTGGATCGCGCCGACGAGGGGGAGGATGCCGCGCAGGTCCGCGGCATCCGACCGCCCGAAGCGGACGAGCAGGTCCATGAACATCGTGTGCACCTCGGCGGGCACGCGGTCCGCACGCAGCAGGTCGATCACGGCGTCGGTCGTCGCCGGGTCGCGCCAGTCCGCCGCGATCCGGTCGAGGAAGGCCGCATCGACGCCGCCCGCGCGCAGCCGCGCGAGGTAGCTCGGGGGGAGCGAGGGCATCAGCATGCTGATGTCCACGAGCGCGCGCACGTGCGGGTCGTCGATATCGGCGATCGCGTCGAAGGCGGCGGCCGTCGCCGGGTTCTGCGGGCTCTGCTGCCCCTGGGCCTCCTCGTACAGCACGAGGTCGAGGTCGTGGAGGACCGGCACGAGCCGGCGCAGCAGGGGCGTCCCCGCCTGGCCGATCGGGAGCCGCACGGCGGCCGCGCCGACGCGCCGCGCCGCGTGCAGCTGCGGGATCAGGAACGCGAGCCGCTCGTCGTCGTCGCGGCGCCGCGCGGGGCCGAGCCAGTCGTCGAGGCTCGCACCGACGATGCTCACCGAGCCGCCGACAGCCTCCAGGTCGCGGCGGAACGCGTCGACCTCGGCGTCGTCCGGGTCGGGGAAGGAGCGCCACAGCTGCCCGGCTTCGAGCTCGATCGCCGACACGATGCCGTCCGCGACGATGCCCACCTCGATCTCGGCGGCGTCGCGCTCCGCGCGGACCACCTCGGGCGTCCAGTTGAAGGCGGATGCCGTCAGGGTCCAGCCCGCGGGCACGGCCGCGCGCGGCTCGACCGGGCGCTCGCGGAGGGACGGAGTCCGTGCTGACGCTGGACCGGAGGCCGAGGCATCCGCCGTGAGCGTGCGCTCGAGGTGGAACGGGAGCGTGAGCGGTCCGTCGGGGCCCGCCTGCAGGTAGGGGACGACGAGGCGGAAGGTGACCGCGACGACATGCGGACCGGGGGCGAGCTCGGTGCTCCCGCGGATCGTGAGCCGATCCTGCAGGAACCACCACGTGTCCTCAGCGCCCAGGGCCGTCGGAGCGACCCTCCGGCCGTCGAGCTCGATCGTCACGTCCGTCGCGGACTGCCCGTCGACGGCGACGGAGAGGTCGACGAGGGATGCGACGGGCAGGGAGCGGATCCACGGCAGCCCGAGGAGCAGGGTGAAGCCGTCCGGCGCGGTGCGGAGGGCATCGTCTCGGAGCGCGGTCACGGTCATCGCGGGCACATCCTCGTGTCTGTCGAGCCAGGGCAGCCGGAGGGGTAGCGGCTTACGACGAGAACCTACACGCTTAGGTTGGAAAAGGAAAGAAGTTCGGCGGATCGCTCCGACGGACGGGCTCGACCGGGGCAGAACTCCACGGATCTGTCGCCGAGAGCGAGGGAGACGCCCCCCTGCCCCCGGTTGCGCGGGGATTCCGTGGACTTCTGCACGAGCGAACTCCTCGAGGACCGGGCCGCGGGAGGGATCGGGGCGCCGGATCCCGCGGGGCGTCCTCCGGATATGAGGAGTTGGCAACCTGTCGCGGATGTCCGGGGCCGTGGCTCGGGTGCGCGGCTCGGGTGGCCGGCCGCCCCGGCTCGACGCGGGCTCTACGCGACGGGCTCGAGCTCGGCGCCGCGGATCGCGCCGATCGTCGGCCGGCCGTCGCCGAACCAGCGGGGGAACGTGACCTCGAAGAGCTGCTCGCGCGCGAGCTCCGCGCCACCGCGCAGCGGCTCGCGGACGTCGTCGGGCGAGTTCACGATCGACAGGTCGCGCGTCGCAAGGGGCAGCGACAGCTCGTACACGCGCTGGCGCACTTCGGCGAGGAACAGCTCGCCGGCCGCGGCCACGGCGCCGCCGATGACGATCACGCCGGGGTTGAACATGTTGACGAGAGCCGCGATCGATTCGCCGATGACGCGGGCGGAGCGCTGGATGAGCGAGATCGCGAGCGCGTCGCCGTTCTCGGCGGCGCGCGCGATCCCCTCGGGAGTGGGCGCCTCGCCCGCTGCCGCGCACTGCGCGACGTACCCCGTCGTCTCGGCCGTCATCGCCTCCTGTGCGTCGCGGACGAGTGCCCATCCGCCCGCGACGGCCTCGAGGCAGCCGACCTTGCCGCAGCGGCAGAGCACATCCGCCCCCTGGACCCGCACGTGGCCGATGTCTCCGGCGGCGCCGTTCGCCCCGCGGTGGAGGTGCCCGTTCGACAGCAGTCCCGCGCCGATGCCGGTGCCGACCTTGCAGTAGATGAGGTCGATCCGGTCGTCCTTGCGGCGTGAGCGCTCGCTGAGCGCGAGCAGGTTCACGTCGTTGTCGACCCACACCGGTGCGTCGAAGCGCTGCTCGAAGCGGCGGCGCACGTCGAAGCCGTTCCAGCCCGGCATGATCGGCGGTGCGACGGGTCGGCCGCTGGCGAAGTCCACCGGCCCGGGCAGGCCGACGCTGACGCCCCACACCGGCGTGTTCGGGACGCGGGCGAGCACCTCGTCGATCATCGACATGACCGTGTCGAGCGTCTCCGCCGGTCCGCGCGAGATCTCCCACTGTCTGTGCACCTGATCGACGATCTCGCCGTCGAGGGTGGCGACGCCGGCGTGGATGTGCAGGGCGCCGAGGGCGCACACGACGATGACGCCGAGCTCCGACCGGAAGCGCAGGGTGCGCGGCGCGCGTCCCCCCGAAGAGGGGCCGAACTCGCCGTCCTCGAGGTAGCCCATCTCGATCGCGCGGTCGACGCGCTGCGTCACGACGCCGCGCCCGAGCCCGGTCAGGCGGCCGATCTCGGGACGGGTCGACGCCTCGCCGGTACGCACCATGTTGACGATTCGCAGCAGGCTGGTCACTTCGTCGGTCTGGGCGCCGAAGCGAAGGGTGGACTCGTTGGCCATGGTTGATTCTGACACAACGCCGACCTGCTTCGGTCGATCATCGCGCCTACTATCGTCAAAATAGCCAAAACTTAGGTATGCTTCCTGCTCAAGTAGTCCACGGGAACGGAATGAGCGAGGAAGCCATGGCCACCGGGGTCGGAATCATCGGAGCGGGGCCGGGCGTCGCCGCCCTCCACATGCCCACGGTCGCTCGCCTCGCCGACCGCTTCGCCGTCGTGCACGTCTCGGACGGCGGCAGCGGCCGCGCCGACGTGCTCGCGGCGCGCGTCGGGGGCGTGGCGTCCCGCGGACACGAGGAGCTCCTCGCCGACCCCCGCGTCGAGGTGGTGGCGATCTGCAGCCCGCCCGACGCCCACGCCGCCCAGGTGCTCGCCGCCGTGCGGGCCGGCAAGCGCGCCATCCTGTGCGAGAAGCCGCTGGCGCTCACCCTCGAGGACGCCGAGGCCGCGGTCGAGGCGTGCCGGGATGCCGGCACCGCGCTCGTGGTGGGCACCAACCACCACTTCGACCCGGCGTGGGGCCGCGCGAAGCACCACCTGACGGCACTCGGGAGCCGTGTGCGCTCCGTCGTCGTGACGGTCGCGCTTCCGCCCAACGGCAGGTACCACGACGTCGTGTCGGAGGGCGCCGCCGACCTCGCCTCGGCCCCGCGCCCGCGGCCGGACTGGAGCGACCCCGCGGTCGCCGCGGCGATCGTGCGTCAGCTCGTCCTCGGGCTCGGCATCCACGACCTGCCGCTGCTGCGCGATCTCGTCCCGCACGTCGACGAGGTCGTCTACGCCCGCGGCATCCCGCCGGTGGGCTACGCCCTCGGGCTCATCGGCGGGGGCGTCCCCGTGCAGCTGAACGCGGTGATGCTGCCCGGTGGCGACGACACGCTGTGGCGCATGGAGGTGACCACCTCGGTCGACACTCTCGACGTGACGTTCCCGCCGCCGTTCGTGCACTCCGGCAGCGCGGCGGTGCGCGTGCGGTCGGAGGACGGCCGCGTCACCGCGTATCCGCGGGAGGGCGGGGACGGCTACGTCGCCGAGTGGCGCGCCGTCGGGGCGCTCCTGGACGGCACGGAGACGGTGGAGTACGACGAGATCCTCGCCGACGCCCGGTACGCCGTCGACCTGGCGGATGCCGCCGCCGAGGCCGTCCGCGAGGGAGCGGTCGCATGATGCGCGTGCGTACGACGCTGCCGGGCTACCTCGCCGCGGTGGCCGAACTCCCGGTCTCGACGTCGCCGACGGCCGAGAGCGCGGGGTCCCTCGTCGTGCTCCCCGGGCGACGCGGGTGGACGGATGCCGTGGCCCGCGCGGCCGCGGACGGCGCCGCCGTCGTGGTCGTCGACGAGCCCGGCTGGGCCGCGGTGGCGGATCTCGACGCCCTGCTGCGCCTCGACGTCCCGGTCGTGCTGAGCCGCAGCCGCCTCCGTGCGGACGTCGCCGACGACGCCCGGCGAACCGAACGGGCCGCGCTCGTGGTCGGATCGTGTGCGGCGGCGCCGCGGGTCCTCGCGGAGGTCGTGCGGGACGCGGTCGGCTGGATCCGCACGCTCGGCGACGCCCCCGTCTCCGCCGTCTCCGCGCGCGGCGCCGAGCACGGCGGGATCGCGCTGCTCGACGTCGGCGGAACCCCCGCGACGCTGGCGGTGACCGCCCTCGACCCGACCGCTCGGCCGCGCACGCGCGTGACCGCGCTCGGTGTGGAGCGCAGCGACGTCGAGACGACGCCGGACGGCACGACGGTGACGGTCTCGTCCGAGAGCGGGGCGCGGCTCCTCCCCGCCCGATTCGAGGATGCGCCGCGCCTCGCACTGCGCCGCGCGCTCGCCGCCGGCGGCGCGCATGCGGACGACGTCGCGCTCTTCCGCGCGGACGTGGTGGTGGCCGATGCCCTCGTGGGCGGGCAGGGTCGTCTTCCGGCCTCATAAACGCGGCCGATTCGCCACATAGGAACAATCGGGTTCCCATATTGTCGGAAACCGACCAAAGTGGCAGATGGCGCGAGAGCCGCTTCCGAAAGGATCGAAGATGATCACACTCCTCTCCCACCTGTCCTACGTGGCGATCACGTCTCCCGACGTCGAGGCGTCGGTGGAGTTCTACAAGAACCAGGTCGGGCTCATCGAGGTCGACCGCGTCGACGGCGCCGTGTACCTGCGCTGCTGGGGCGACTACTACGCGTACTCCGTCGTCGTCCTCCCCGGCGACGAGCCGTCGCTCGCGACGATGGCGTGGCGCACCTCCAGCCCCGAGGCGCTCGAGGAGGCCGCGCGGCGGGTCGAGGCCGCCGGCATCCAGGGCGAGTGGGTCGACGACGTGCACCTGATCGGCCGCGCGTACCGCTTCGTCGGGCCGTGGGGTCACTCGCTCACCCTCCACTGGGACGTCACCCGCCATCACGCCACCGACGCGAACGCCCTCGACGGCGAGGCGGCGTCCATCTACCCGGACCGGCCGTCGCGCCGCAGCTCGGTCGCGGGTGCGCCGCGTCAGCTCGACCACGTCACGGTCGCGACGAGCGACGTCGACGCGTTCGCCGCGTGGTATCGCGATGTGCTCGGGTTCCGGATCATGGCTCGGACGGTGCTCGACGAGGCGCCGATCTCGGTGTTCTCGGTGCTGACGACGAACGAGAAGTCCCACGACCTCGGCGTCGTGCTGGACGGCTCGACCCGCGCCGGGCGCGTCAATCACTACGCGTTCTGGGTGGACACCCGCGAAGAGCTGCTCATCGCGGCCGACATCCTCGGCGAGAACGGCTACCCGATCGAGTACGGGCCGTCCATCCACGGCATCGGGGAGCAGAACTTCCTCTACTACCGCGAGCCGTCGAGCCTGCGGATCGAGCTGAACACCGGCGGGTACCGCAACTACGTCCCCGACTGGGAGCCGAACACGTGGCGGCCGTCCCAGGGGTCGAACAACTTCTACCGCAACAGCACGATGCCGATGTCGATGACGGAGTCCTTCCCCGCCGCGGACGGCCCCAGTGCGACGGAGGAGGGCGTCCCCGAGGAGATCCGGGCGGCACTGCTCAACCCCTACGCCGAGCAGGGCCGCGGCTGATAGACCTGAGGGCGGGTCGTCCCCGACGATCCGCCCTCGACAGCCCCGGGCATCCGGGGCAGCAGGAGGATTCATGACGACGAGGTCCGCCGGGCTCACCGCCCCGTTCGCGCTCGCACGCTATCGCGATGCCGACGGGACGACCCTCGGACTCGTGGCCGGCGACCGCATCCGTCCGCTCGGCGCTGCCGATCTCGGCGCGCCCGACCTGAACGCCTTCCTCGTCGCGCCGGACTGGGACCGCGTGGCCGGCCTCGCAGCCGGCGACGCCGACTGGCGCGCGCTGGACGACGTGACCCTGGTCGCACCGGTCGAGCCGCGGCAGGTGCTGCAGACCGGCGCGAACTACCGGCAGCACGTGATCGAGCTCGTCGCCGCCGGCCTCACGCAGGACGACACCCGCACGCCGGAGGAGGCGCGGGCGTTCGCCGCGAAGCTCATGGACGACCGGCGTGCGAACGGCGAGCCCTACTTCTTCATCGGACTCCCCGCGTGCGTGGTCGGCGACGACGTGCCGCTCGCGCTCCCCGCGTACAGCGACGTCCACGACTGGGAGCTGGAGCTGGCCGTCGTGATCGGCGTGCCCGCCTTCCGCGTCGCGCGGGACGAGGCGATGGCGCACGTCGCGGGCTACACGATCTGCAACGACATCACCACGCGCGACCTCGTCTTCCGCAAGGACATGAAGGAGATCGGCACCGACTGGTACCGGGCGAAGAACGCGCCCGGGTTCCTCCCGACCGGTCCGTTCCTGGTGCCGGCGCCGTTCGTCGACGCCGCGGACCTGCACGTGCGGCTCGAGCTCAACGGGCAGATCATGCAGGATGCCTCGACCTCCGACCTCCTGTTCGACCTGCCCGCCCTCGTCGCGGGCGCATCCTGGAACATGCCGCTGCTGCCGGGCGACCTGCTCCTCACCGGGAGCCCCGCGGGCAACGGGCAGCACTGGAAGCGGTTCCTCCGCGACGGCGACGTCATGACCGGCAGCATCGAGGGCCTCGGCACCCAGGTCGTCCGCTGCATCGCGGAGGACGGGCGATGAGCGCGCCGAGCGAGTTCCCCGCCGACCTGGATCGCACCGACCCGGAGGGCGAGATCGCGGCGCGCGCGGCCGCCTACCGCAACTGGGGCCGGTGGGGCGCCGACGACCGCCTCGGAACGCTCAACCACATCGACGACGCCAAGCGGATCGAGGCCGCGGGACTGGTCCGCACCGGCCGCGCGATCTCGCTCGCGCAGTCGTTCGACACCGCCGGGCCGCAGAAGGGCTGGCGCCGCCGCACCAACCCGGTGCACACCATGACTGACACCGGCGTCGACGCCGAGCGGGCGAACCAGGGCTTCCCGCACGGCATGGGGGGCGCCGACGACGTCATCGCCATGCCCCTGCAGTGCTCGACCCAGTGGGACGGCCTCGGCCACATCTTCGACCACGGCACGGCGTGGAACGGACGCCGCGCAGGCGACGTCGTCACGAGCGAGGGCGACCTGGTGACGGGCATCGAGCACGCGGCATCCGTCGTCGTATCCCGCGGTGTCCTGCTCGACGTCGGGCGCCACCTGCAGCCGGAATCCGGCGAGCTGCCCGACGGCTACGCCATCACGGCCGCCGACCTGGACGCGTGCATCGCCGCACAGGGGGAGTCCGCCCGCGTCGGCAGAGGGGACATCGTCCTCGTGCGCACCGGCCAGTACGCGCGCACGCGGCGCGAGGGGTGGGGCGACTACGCCGGCGGTCCTGCACCCGGTCTCTCGCTGACGACGGCCGGATGGCTGCACCGCACCGAGATCGCCGGGATCGCCACCGACACGTGGGGCTTCGAGGTCCGTCCGAACGAGTTCGACGTGCCCGCGTTCCAGCCGCTCCACCAGGTGGTGATCCCGAATCTCGGGCTCACGATCGGTGAGATGTGGAATCTGGAGGCGCTCGCCGACGCGTGCGCGGCGGAGGGCCGCTACGACTTCCTCCTCAGTGCGGCGCCGCTGCCGATCACCGGCGCCGTCGGCTCGCCGATCAATCCCGTCGCCCTGCTGTAGCCGCACGACGACCCCCGACCGCAGGAACAGAGAGGTTCTGACATGACCGCAGTGAAGAAGGTCGCGATCGCCGGCAGCGGCGTCGCCGCGATGGCCGCCGCCATCCAGCTCGCGAAGGCCGGTGTCGACGTCGACGTGTTCGAGGCGAAGCCCGAACTCAGTGCCCTCGGGTCGGGCATCACCCTCCAGGGCAACGCGCTGCGCGTGTTCGACGCGCTCGGGGTCTGGGAGGACGTGCGCGACAAGGGCTACTTCTTCGAGGGTCTGACCCTCCGCGCGCCCGGCCCCGACGCGCCCGTCGTCGCGGAGCTCCCCGAGGTGAAGACCGGCGGCCCGGACTACCCCGCGGGTGGGGGGATGCCGCGTCCCGACCTCGCCGCGATCCTCGTCGAGCACGCCGAGGCGGCCGGCGCGCACGTCCGGTTCGGTGCGCGCGTGACGGGCCTCGACGCCCGCGCGGACGATGCCGTCGAGGTGTTCGTGAACGACGAGTCCGCCGGCGTGTACGACCTGCTCATCGGCGCCGACGGGCTCAACTCGACGGTGCGCGAGCTCATCGGCATCGACACCCGCCCCGAGCCGACCGGCATGGGGATCTGGCGCGCGTTCGTCTCGCGTCCGGCCGAGGTCGAGCGCAGCGAGCTCTACTACGGCGGCCCCGTCTACATCGCCGGCTACACCCCGACGGGCGAGGACACGATGTACGCGTACCTCGTCGAGGACGCGCAGGACCGCACCGGCGTCTCGGACGACGAGGCCGTGCAGATCATGCTGGGCGAGTCCATGGCCTACGGCGGTCCGTGGGAGGCGATCCGCGCCGACCTCGCCGCCGGGGCGAGCGTCAACTACACGTGGTTCACGCAGCACATCGTGCCCGCGCCGTGGAACCGCGGCCGGGTCGTCGTGATCGGCGACGCGGCCCACAGTTGCCCTCCGACGATCGCGCAGGGTGCCGCACAGGCACTCGAGGACGCGCTCGTGCTCACCGAGCTCCTCACGGCGCGCGACGCGGTCGACCAGGACCTCTGGGATGCGTTCCACGCGCGTCGCGTCCCCCGCGCGCAGGCCGTCGTCGAGGCATCCGTCCAGCTGGGTGCGTGGCAGCTCGAGCACAACCGCGATGCCGACGCGCCCGGCCTCATCTTCGGCATCGCGCACCGCATGGCGGAGCCGGCATGACCGAGGCGCATGCGCACGACGCCGGGGTCGCGGAAGACCGAACGCAGGGCGTCGGCATGACCGAGGCGCACGCGCACGACGCCGGGGTCACCGACGTCCACGCCCACGTCCTGCTGCCCTCCCTGCAGGCGGAGGTGGAGCGACGTGCGCCGGAGGGTTTCGCCGCCGCTGCCGCCCTGGAGCTGCGGCGCAACGGCGCCGAGAGCCAGGCGGTGTCCGGGCCGATGGTCGGGGCGCGCATCCCGAAGCTGACCGATGTCGCGGTCCGGCTCGGGGCGATGGACGCGCAGGGCGTCGACCGCCAGTGGGTCAGCGCCTCGCCGAACCACTTCTATCCGTGGGCGGAGGAGCAGCTGGCGGTGTGGGCGGCGTGCGAGGCGAACCGCCTCGTCGCCGAGCACGTGGCGCAGGCCCCGGAGCGGCTCACGGGTCTCGGGCTCGTGCCGCTGCAGCATCCGTCGCGCATCGTGGAGTGCGTCGACGACGCCGTGCTCGGGCGCGGCCTGGCCGGCGTGGAGATCTCTTCGTTCGCGGGGGACGTCGAGCTGTCCGACGAGCGCCTCGAGCCGTTCTGGGCCCGCGTCGAGGAGCTCGGCGCGATCGTGTTCCTGCATCCGTTCGGCTGCAGCCTGGACGAGCGGCTCGACCGCTTCTACCTCGCGAACACGGTCGGACAGCCGGCCGAGAACGCGGTCGCCCTCTCGCATCTGATCTTCGGGGGCGTGCTCGACCGCCACCCCAGGTTGCGCCTGGTCGTCGCACACGGGGGCGGATACCTCCCGACCGCGATCGGCCGCTCCGACCACGCGTGGCGCGTGCGCCCCGAGGCACACCGCTGCGCGCACGAGCCGTCCCACTATCTGCGGCGGATCTGGTTCGACACCGTCGTCCACGACGAACTGGCGCTGCGCCATCTCGTCGAGGTGGCGGGCGGCGCGCAGGTCGTGCTCGGGAGCGACTTCCCGTTCGACATGGGGCTCGAGGACCCCGTTGGCTTCGTGACGGGTACGGGGCTGCCGGCGGAGGTCGTCGCCCGGATCGTCGGGTCGAACGCCGCCGCGCTCCTCCGCGCGAAGATCCGCACATAACCGCGGCGCCCGCATCGTAGCTTTAGTTGATTTCAGGCTTAAGTGTGATTACAATCGACACTGACGTCGGGGCACTGCGCCCGATCCCGCGCGTGACGTCGCGTCGCGGGGCACACCACGTCGCGTCGATCGCTCGATCTCTCGGGTACTCCGATATGAAGCCTTCGTCCCGGGTCCCCGCGCCCGTCCTCACGCCGCTCCGGCTCCGCCTGCTGCTCGTGTCGCTGCTGTCGGTGTCGTTCCTCGGCGCCCTCGACAACACCGTCGTCTCCACCTCGCTCGCGACGATCGCCGGTCAGCTCGGTGCGCTCGAGCACATGAGCTGGATCGTCGTCGGATACACGCTGTCGAGCACCGTGCTCCTGCCCGTGCTCGGCAAGCTGGGCGACGTGGTCGGCCCGCGCAGCGTGTTCCTCGCCTCCCTCGTCCTGTTCCTCCTCGCCTCGCTCGCCTGCGGGTTCGCTCCCGGCATGGGATGGCTGATCGCCGCGCGCGTCGTGCAGGGGATGAGCTCCGCCGGCCTCCAGCTGATGTCGCAGACGATCGTCGCGCGGGTCACATCCCCGCGTCAGCGTCCCCGCTCGCTGGCGATCATCGGCACCGCGTTCCCCATCGCGATCCTGATCGGCCCCGTGCTCGGCGGTCTCATCACGGACTACTGGGGCTGGCCCTGGATCTTCTGGATCAACCTCCCGGTCGGCGTCGTCGCGCTGACCCTCGCGCTCATCGCCGTGCCGCATCTCGCGCCCGGAGAGCGACCGAGCTTCGACATCCCCGGCACCGTGACGCTCACGGTCGGCCTCGTCGCGCTCGTGCTGGCGGTCACCTGGATCGGCGAGGAGTCGTCCCGCGCGGCCGCGCTGGCATGCTTCCTCGTCGCGGCGATCGCGTTGGCCGCCTTCTTCGCCGTCGAGGTGCGCGCGTCCGCGCCGATCCTGCCCCTGCGGCTCTTCGCCGACCGTGCGTTCGCGGCGGGCACGGTGCTGTCCGCGATCATCGGCATCGGCCTGTTCTCGGTGACGTCGTTCCTCCCCACCTACATCCAGATGGCCTACCGCGCGACCGCCACCGTCTCGGGCCTCGTGCCGATCGCGACGGTGTTCGGCATGCTCTTCGCCAACCTCGCCACCGGCTCTCTCGTCGGCCGCAGCGGTCGGTACCGGCTGTACCCGATCCTCGGCACCTCGCTCGGCGCCCTCGGGCTCCTGGGCATGGCGCTGCTGCCGGTCGGCCTCCCGCTCGCCGCGCCGATGGCGATCATGTTCGTCGTCGGCGTCGGTACCGGATGCTTCATGAGCCTCGTCGTCGCGATCGTGCAGAGCGCCGCCCCGCCGAGCCAGACCGGCACCGCGACGGCGACCGTGAACCTCGTGCGCCAGATCGGGTCGACGGTCGCGACCGCCGTGATCGGCGGCGTGATCGCCGTGGGCGTCGCCGCCGCGCTCCCGCGGGGCCTCGACGCCGCCACCCTCACGCCGCAGCTCGTGCACGCGGCGGACCCGGCGACGCAGGCCGCCGTCGCCGCCATCTACCGTGACGTCTTCACGCCGATCTTCCTCGCGCTCGCCGCGGTGTACGCGATCGGCATCGTCGCCGCGCTGCTCCTGCCCCGCGGCCGGCTCTCCGACGACCACGAGCCGGCTCCCGCCACCGAACCGATCGCCGCCTGACCCCGACCCGTCGAACCCGAAGCCCCATCGAGGAGTATCCATGCCGCAGCATCCCACCATCGCCGTCGTCGGGAGCGGACCCATCGGTGCCGCATACGCCCGGCTCATCCTGGAGGGCGCGCCCTCCGCGAGGGTCGTCATGTTCGAGGCCGGACCGCAGCTCACGGCCCTCCCGGGCGAGAGCGTGCGCAACATCCCGGACCCGGCCGAGAAGGAGCGCGCCCGCGAGCTCTCGCAGGGCCCGCAGGCGGGGGCGCTGCGGTCATCGCTCGGCATCCCCGAGACGGCCGTCGTGGAGGGCATGTTCACGGCGCGTCAGGGCACGCACCTGATCGACTTCGGCGGCGAGGGGTCGGGCCACGCCCCGACGTTCCCGGCCGCCGCGGCCTCGACCAACGTGGGCGGGATGGGCGCGCACTGGACGTGCGCGACGCCCTCGCCGGCGTTCAGCGAGAAGATCCCATTCATCCCGGACGACGAGTGGGACGAGCTGATCGAGGTGGCGAAGGGCCTGCTCCACGTGCAGAGTGCGGCGTTCGCCGACTCGGGCGTCGGCGCCGCCATCCGGTCCCTCCTCACGGAGGAGTACGAGGGCGATCTCCCGGATGGCTTCGGGCCGAGCACGCTTCCGGTCGCGGGCGACCCGCAGCCCGACGGCTCGATGCGGTGGGCGGGTGCGGACGTCGTCCTCGGACCCCTCGCCGTGCCGGGCACTCCGGAGCACGCGCGCTTCGAGCTGCGCGACCTCACCCTCGTCCGCCGCGTCGAGACGGAGGACGGCCGGGTGACGGGCGTCACCGTCGAGGACCTGCGGACGCAGGAGACCTCGTTCGTCCCCGCCGACCTGGTGGTCGTGGCGGCCGACGCGTTCCGATCGCCGCAGCTGCTGTGGGCGTCGGGCATCCGCCCTCGCGCGCTCGGGCACTACCTCACCGAGCACCCTGTCGTCATCTGCACGGTGGCGCTCGACGCCGAGCGCATGGCCCGGTTCGCCACGGAAGCCGACCTCGAGGCGGAGCTCGCCCGCCGCGCGGCGAATCCCGTCGATCCGGTGGCGGCGGTCAACCGCATCCCGTTCTCGGAGCCGGACCACCCGTTCTCGCTGCAGGTGATGTACTCCGAGACCACGCCGTTCCCGATGGAGCCGGGAGCCGCATACTCCGGCAATCGGTGGGGCTACGTGAACATGGGCTACGGCATGCGCAAGGCGCCGCGCTTCGAGGACGGCGTCACCTTCGACGACGACGACCGGGACTACCGCGGGTTCCCGAACATGACGATCCAGTACGAGCTCACCGAGAGCGAGAACGCCGAGATCGCCGCCGGCACCGCCCTCCTCCGCCGCGCCGGCGGCGCTCTCGGCGACTTCGTGGCCGAGCCGCGGCTGCTGCCGAACGGCTCGAGCCTCCACTACCAGGGCACGATGCGCACGGGGGAGACGGACGACGGCACGTCGGTCGCCGACCCCTATTCGCGGGTGTGGGGCGTCGAAGGTCTGTACGTGGGCGGCAACGGCCTGATCCCCACCGCGACCACGATGAACCCGACGCTCATGAGCGTGGCCATCGCCGTGCGAGGCGCCCGTCAGGCGGTCGCCGACATCTCCTGAGCGGCGAGCGGGAGGCCTGGCGGACTATTAGCACTCGCGATGGCAGAGTGCTAACATTTCATTAGTTGAGTCATATCGACTCAACTCTGGAAGTTCGGATGAGAATCCGACCGCTCGAAGGAGATGACATGGCCACCTATGACCCGCTCCGCGACCTGGAGCGATTCGCGAACAGCATGTTCGAGCCGACCCGTCGAGGACCGCGCGAGATGCCGATGGACCTCTATCGCGACGGCGACCACTACGTCCTCGCCGCCGACCTTCCCGGCATCGACCCGGGATCGGTCGACGTCGATGTGGACGGCCAGCTGCTGACGATCCGCGCCGAGCGCACCCTTCCGGCCGGCGAGGGAGTGAAGTGGATCACGCGCGAGCGTGCCGCCGGCAGCTTCCTGCGCCAGCTGAGCCTCGGCCAGGGGATCGACACCGAGAACATCGCGGCCAGCTACCGGCACGGCGTCCTCAGCGTGACGCTGCCCGTGAGCGAGAAGGCGAAGGCGCGCAAGGTCGAGGTCCGCACCTCCGACGACGCGCCGTCGCTCCGCGTGCAGGAGGGCGAGAAGTCGGCCGTCGAGGCCTGACTCCCCGCGCGTGACGCGGTCCCGGCCCCGACCCCCGAGCGGTGGATCGGGGGTCGGGACCGCGTGTCGGTGGGGTGGAGTAGGGTCCGACTGAGCCGTCGGGTGTCTTCGAGGAGTGGGTATGGCTTTTCCGAACGCGCAGACGCTGCAGACGTGGGTGGACGAGTTCCGCGACCTCGGGTACCCGAGTGCCGGCACGCTCCGTGTGCTCGCGCGCGATGGGGACGCGGCGACCGAAGACGGCCTGCTCACCGTTCACCTGGCGGACGCGGAGACCAGCATCTACGTCGAGCCCGAGTCGAGCGCGTCCGAGCGCTGGCTGATCACCCTCGAGGCGCGCGATGAGCCGATCACGCTCGATCCCGCCGCGATGCTCCGGCTCGCAGGCGAGCTCGCGTCCGTGTCGGCGCTGTGCGCGTTCCTGGAGGCGCGGTCGATCGCGGCGCGCGCGGACCGGACCGCCTGATCGGACCGCTACGTCCGCGGCTCGTGCGCCGTCGTCGTGATCGCGTCCAGGAAGGTCGCGAACGCCTCGGTCCTCTCCGGGGGATGGGCACCGATGGCCGTGTCGAGGGCGGTGTCGAACCGCGTCAGCGCCGACCACGGCTCGACGTCGAGGTCGACCGTGATCGTGATGCGATTCACCCTGCGGTCGGCGGTGTCGACGTCGCGACGCACCGCGCCGCGCTCGACCAGCCGGTCGATGACCGTCGTCACCGCGGGCGAGGTAACGCCGAGATACTCCTTCAGCCGGGTGGGACGGGTGCCCGGATTCTCCGCGATGAAAAGGAGGGCCCGGGCATCGAGCTCACCGATGCCGAGAGACGTGCGCGCCGCGAGCAGGGCAGCGCCCCGCGCCTCCAGATAGCGGCGCAGCGCGCTCTGCAGCGCCGTCTGCGGCCGTCGACCCGTGCTCACCGGATCCCCTTCCCTCGAACGACATTTCACCGTACCCCCGTCGCGCGAACGGTCCGGGTGGCGCTCCTCACGTTGTCTGACTAGACTACTTACTTAAATTGCTTAGGTAAATGAGCGAAATATCTGCTCGGGTGCCGGGCGCGGCCGCGAGATCCATGAAGCGACGGCCGACGACAAGGCCGGTGCGTATGTGACGCAGCGGCCGAAGGAGACATCGTGGGCAAGTTCCAGTACAACCAGATGACCAAGGTGGACATCGACGACCGGGTCCTCATCCACCTGCAGCACGTGATGTCGACGAAGCTCCGCCGCGGCGAGCCCTTCGCCTTCACGTGGCGCGACGATGCGAGCCTCGGCGGCGGCCGCACGACCGTGTGGGTGAACTCCGCGTCCGCGTTGGTGTTCAAGTACTACGGCAGCCGCCAGCCGGCGCTCAACCACCGCTGGCTCGAGGCCCTCATGTTCGCGGCGAACTCGCCGAACGGACTGCGCTCCGTGCCCGAACCTGAGGACGTCGGTGCGGTGAGCTCGCTCACGGAGGCCGTCGCCTGATCCCGCCGCGCCCGTCGCCTCTGGCGCGAGCCCCTCGGATGCGGTAGACCTTCCCCAGGACGCGGGCCCGCGACGACGCGGGTCGTCGGCGCCGACGACTGGGGGAACGGCCATGGGGACGATCGACGACGCGCAGCGCGCGAAGGCGGAGGCCGAGGCGGAGACCGCCCGGAAGCAGGCCGAGGCCGCGGAGAACGACCGGCTGAAAGCGATCGCCGATCGCGAGGCCGCCGAGATCGCGCGGGACAAGGCGCGCGCGGAGCTGACCGAATGGCAGGCCGGGGCCGCGGCACGCACGCGGACAGCCGACCTGGCCGCGGAGGCGAGCCGCCTCGACAACGTCGCGAAGCTGCAGACGGCGGTGGGCGCTGCGACGCCCGACCTGAGCGAGGTCAAGACCGGCGAACTCCACATCCCCGCCGACAAGGTCATGTTCACGACGCTGCTGAGTGCGCGCGCCCTGGCCGACGCGGCCGATCGCGTGCGTGCGGCCGTGCTGGGGGAACAGGACGACTGCCGCGTGATCGTGACGGCCGATCCGCATCTGCTGGAGCGGGATGCCGCGCGCCTGGGGATCCAGGCCCGCCTCGCCGACCTCACCGCCGTGATCGGGTCGTTCCCCGGCCCCGCGGTCCACCGGGATGCGCCGTCGCGGTCCCTCGTCGGAACGGCGGTGATCGGCGCGGCCACTGCGGCCGCGAAGCTCATCCCCGGCATCCTCAGCCTGCTCGCCGCGAACCGGACGCTCACCGCGGTGGATGTCACGGTGGATGCGGAGAACGCCGTGATCGCCGTGGCGGGCTCGATCGCCGAGGCCAAGCCCGACTCCGAGGTCGTGATCGACGCGTTCCGCGTGCTCGCGGACGGCGACGCGCCTGCGGAAGGGGGCGTGCTGGCCGCCCGCAACGCCCTGCAGGCGGCCGTCGTGCAGCTCCAGATGCAGATCGCGGACCAGAACGCGGCGGCGAAGGAGGACCAGGACGCCGACTGGCTCGCGGCGGCGGCCAGTCTCGCCGCGAACGGGCGCGACGTGCTCGCCGCGATCGACACGATCCCCGCGGGTGCCACGATGTCTCCGCTGACCGCCGCGATGGCGGTCGAGCGCCTGCGCTTCGGCGCACACGACGGCATCGTGCTCGTCCGAGTGGTGGGGGCGTCGGCGTCGGAGCTGACGAGCGACCGGGCATCCTTCCTCAAAGACCGGATCCACGCGTCCGCCAGTGTCGCGCTGTCCTACGCCTTCATCGCACGCGGATCGTCGCGGGTGCGCGCCGCGGGTGTCGTGACCGGGAGCAGCCAGCTCGTGGGCACGATCGGCGCGCAGATCGACGTGACCGCGCACCCCTGACCCGGCGCTCCAGACGGCACGGGCGCGGATTGCGCGATACGCGCACCCGCTGGGCGTTCCCCGGCGGGTGCGCGTAAGGCGGGAGTCAGTCAGGCGTCGCGGCGCTTGACCAGGGTGAGCGCGAGGGCGAGCACCGCGACGACCCACGCGGAGAGGACGCCGAAGCCGCCCCATCCGTTCAGGACGAGACCGCCGCCGGTCGACACCGTCGCCGTGTCGGTGCTCGCGTAGCCGAAGAGCTTGCTCCCGGCGCTCTGCGGCATGAGCGCCGACACCGTCGTCACCCAGTCCGCGCCCTGCGTGAGGGCGCCCAGGATCGAAAGGATGATCGGCACGACGAGCAGGAGGCCGAGTGCCGTCGCCAGCGTCCCCGCCGTGCTGCGCAGGATGATGCCGAAACCGAAGGCGAGCAGGGCGATCATCGTGACGAACACGGCGCCGCCGAGGAGCGGGAGGAACACTGAGGGCTCGCCCAGCTGCACCTCGACGTCCTTCGCGGCGAGGATCGGCGACGTGATGAGCGCCGAGACCCAGATCCCCACGGAGGTGGCGAGGAACGTCGTGACCGCGAGGACGACCGCTTTGGCGGCGATCGCGCCGGTGCGGCGCGGTACGGCCGCGAAGGTCGAGCGGATCATGCCGGTCGAGTACTCGCCCGTGATGATGAGCGAGCCCAGCACCGCCGCGATGAGGACGGCGATGTTGAGTCCCGCGGTGTTCACGCTCACCACGGTCGAGCGGGCCGCGTCGCCCGTGAGCGCCGTGCCGCCGAAGGAGCTCAGGCTCGAGGCGAGGACCCCGATGCCGATGACGAGCAGGACGATCAGGCCGTAGCACCAGAGCGTCGAGCGGACGCTGCGCAGCTTGATCCACTCGGAGCGGATGACGCCTCCGGCGGTGAGCCGGCCCGTGGTGGTGCGGCGACGGGTGGGGGCTGTGGTGGTGGTCATGCCGCCACCTCCGATCGGTACTCGACATCGTCCTGGGTCAGTTCGAGGTAGGCCTGCTCGAGGCTCGCCTTCACGGGCGTGAGCTCGTGCAGCAGCACGCCCGCGTGGAATGCGGCCTCCCCGATCCGCGCCGCGTCGATCCCCGTGATCGACAGGGCGCCGTCGGGCGTGCCCGTCACGCCGACCTCGGGCCCCGCGATCGCGGAGGCCAGGAGGTCGGGGGACGGCGTCCGCACCGTCACCCGCGTCGTGCCCACCCGGCTGGTGAGGTCGTCCATGGACGCGTCGGCGAGCACCTTGCCGCGCCCGAGGATGATGACGTGGTCGGCCGTGACCGACATCTCGCTCATCAGATGGCTGGAGAGGAACACCGTGCGCCCCTGTGCGGCGAGGTGCCGGGTGAGGTGGCGGACCCAGAGCACACCGTCGGGATCCAGACCGTTCACCGGCTCGTCGAGGATGAGCGTCTGCGGATCGCCGAGGAGCGCGACCGCGATGCCGAGCCGCTGACCCATGCCGAGCGAGAAGCCCCCGACGCGCTTGGATGCCACGTTCTCGAGCCCGGTCATCTCGATCACCTCGTGAACGCGCGATTTCGGGATCGAGTGCGTCGCCGCGAGAGCGAGCAGGTGGTTGTAGGCGCTGCGTCCGGTGTGCACGGCCTTCGCCTCGAGGAGGGAGCCGACCTGGTGGAGCGGGTCGCGATGTTCGGCGTAGCGCTTGCCGTTCACCGTCGCGGCACCCGTCGTCGGGCGGTCGAGCCCCACGATCATGCGCATCGTCGTGGACTTCCCGGCACCGTTGGGGCCCAGGAATCCGGTCACGACGCCCGGCTTGACCGTGAACGACACGTCGTCCACCGCCAGCTTCGCTCCGTACCGCTTGCTCAGGTTCGCGACTTCGATCATGCCTTCCACGCTAGGGGGTCGCAGGCAGCCCGACATCCACCTGTGGAACGACATCGCGGCATCCCATGCAACCTGGACGCCCATAATGGACGCGTGGAGCAGAGCCTCGGCCGGGCGACGACGACCGACGGCACCGAGGTGGCGTACGCCGTCTCCGGCGCCGGCCGTCCGCTCGTGTACGTCTCCGGATGGCTCAGTCACCTCGAACTGAGCTGGGAGATGACCGACGAGCGGACGTTCTACGAGAGCCTCGCCGCGGGTTGCCGGCTGGTGCGCTACGACCGCGTGGGCTGCGGGCTCTCGCCCGAGACGGGGCGGCCGCCGTCGCTGGCCTTCGAGCTGGAGCAGCTCGACGCCGTCGTCGCGGCGCTCGGCGAGGAGCAGGTCGACCTCATGGGCACCTCGGTGGGCGCGCTCGTCGCCGTCGCGTGGGCGGCGGCGCACCCCGAGCGGGTCCGCCGTCTGGTGCTGTACGGAGGGTGGGCCGACGGCACCGCCGTCTCGCCGCCCAGCGCGCGCGACCACGTGCTCGGTCTCGTCGCCGCGCACTGGGGCCTCGGATCCGACGTGCTCACCGACATCTTCGCGCCGGACTCCGGTGCGGCCGCCCGGGCCGCGTTCGCCGGGTATCAGCGCGCCAGCTCGACCGCCGAGACCGCGCGGGCGCTGCTCGCCCTGAGCTACGAGCTCGACGTGAGCGCCCTCCTGCCGGCGATCCGCGTCCCGACGCTCGTCATCCACCGCGAGGGGGACCGCGCCGCGCCGGTGGCGCAGGCGGAAGCGCTCGCGCGCGGCATCCCCGGCGCGGAGCTCGTGGTGCTGCCCGGCCGTTCGCATCTGCCGTTCGCCGGCGATGCGCAGAGCGTCGTCGCGCCGATCCGGCGCTTCCTCGGCCTTCGCGCCGCGCGACGGGGGTCCCGCGGCCTGACCGCCCGCCAGCGCGAGGTGGCCGCACTGATCAGCGAGGGCTGCACGAACCGCGAGATCGCGGCACGCCTGGGCATCGACGAGCGCTCCGCGGAAGGGCACGTCGAGCGCATCCGGGAGCGCCTCGGCGTCCGGTCGCGCGCGCAGATCGCGGTCTGGTTCACGACCCATCGCGAGGGGCCGGCGACCCACGAAGTGGGGTAGTTCCCCGCCTGACGCGCGGGGCGGCCGCACGCAGGCTGGGAGCATGACCGACACCATCATCGAGGCCCGCCCCGCCGCGGGATTCGTGCAGCACGCGCTGCGCGGACCTTTCAACGCCGCGTTCTTCCGCGCCATGGAACCGTACCTCTCGCGGAGTCTCGGTCCGCGCAAGGAGCGCGTGTTCGCGGGGCTGCCGCACGCGGTGGTCGAGCTCGGATCGGGGGTCGGCGCCAACCTCCGGTATCTCCCCCGCGGAGCCACCCTCATCGCGATCGAGCCCAACCGGCACATGCACGCGCGACTGCGCGAGGCCGCGCTGCGGCACGGGGTGCATCTCGAGCTGCGCGCGGACACCGCCGAACGGATCGGGCTTCCCGACCACAGCGCCGACGTGGTCATCTCCTCCCTCGTGCTCTGCACCGTCCACGACGTCCCCGCGACTCTGGCCGAGGTCCGCCGCATCCTTCGCCCTGGCGGCACCTTCCGGTTCGTCGAGCATGTCGCGGCGGGACCGGGCACGCCGACGCGCGCTGTGCAGCGGATCGTGCGGCGGCCGTGGGCGTGGACGTTCGAGGGATGCTCGTGCGAGCGCGATCTCGAGGGGGATCTCCGCGCCGCGGGCTTCGAGAGCGTCGACATCGAGCGGTACCGCATCCGGAGTCCGATCCTCCCCTTCAACACCCATATCGCGGGGGTGGCGCATGCGTAGCCCGCAGACGCTCCGGCTCGATGAGACCAGCGCCTCGACGCTCCCGTTCGCGCAGACGGGCACGGCGCCCGGGCCCGTCGAGCGCGCCTTCTCCGTCGACGGGATCCCCGGTGTCCTCTGGTCGCCTGCGCTCGCGATGGGTCCCGCACCCCTCGTGCTGATGGGACATGCGGGCGGACGGCATACGCGCTCGCCGGGGCTCGGGGCCCGTGCTGCCGAGTTCGTGCGCACGTTCGGATTCCACGCCGCAGTGATCGACGCCGCGGAGGATCCCGGGCGCGCGGTCCCGGAGTGGCAGGCAGCCACGGAGGCGCTGCTCGCCCTCCCCGCGATCGACGCCGATCGGCCGGTGGGCTACGCCGGCACGGCGGGGGCGACGGAGATCGGGCTCCGTCTCGCGGCGGCGGATGCGCGGATCGGTGTGGCGGCGCTCTGGAGCGCGCCCGCGTCGGACGCCCTCGTCGCCGTGGCACGCCGGGTGCGCATCCCCGTGCAGTTCCTCCTGCCGTGGGACGACCCGGAGATCGACCGCGAGTCGGCCATCGCTCTGTTCGGCGCCCTCGGGTCGGAGGTCACCTCGCTGCACGTCTTCCCCGGATCGGGGGAGACGGTGCCGGCATCCGAGACGGAGGACGCGGCGTGGTTCGTCGCCCGCCGGCTGCTCGCTCCGACGATCTGACCCCGCCCCCTGGGCGAGAGCCCCGCTCCGTGGGCGAGACCCCGTCCGTGCGGGCCAGGATGGACGCATGGACCTCATCCGGCTCCCCGCGAACCAGCCGCCCGAGCGCTTCTACCGCGGAGGATCGCGCATCGACGACCTGCGCGGGGCGCCGCACGGGTCCGACCGCCGACCCGAGGACTGGGTGGCCTCGACGACGGCGCTCGCGGGGGAGTCCCGGCTGGGGCTGACGACGCTCCCCGACGGACGGCTGCTCGTGGACGCCGTGCGGGAGGACCCGGCGTCGTGGCTGGGGCCCGCGCACGTCGCGGCGTTCGGTCCGGTGTCGAACCTGCTCGTCAAGCTGCTCGATGCCGGCCAGCGCCTGCCGGTGCATGCGCATCCGGACGACGCGTTCGCCGCCGAGCATCTGGACCTGCCCTCCGGAAAGGCGGAGGCCTGGTACCTCCTGGAGCCCGGCACGGTTCACCTCGGGCTCCGCGAGACGGTGGCGAAGGACCGGATGAGGGAGCTGGTGGCCGCCCAGGACACCGCGGCCATGCTGGCGCTCCTGCATCGCCGGGAGATCGCGGCCGGGCAGCTCGTGTACGTGGCCCCGGGGATGCTGCACGCGATCGGAGCGGGCATCCTCCTCGTCGAGCTGCAGCAGCCCGCGGACCTGTCCATCCTGCTGGAGTGGCGGGGGTTCGACCTCGACGGCGAGCGGGACGGCCATGTCGGGATCGGCTTCGACCGTGCGCTCGACGCGGTGGAGCTCACGGCGCGCACGGACGACGAGATCGACGAGCTCATCGTGACCCCCGGCGTCGGCGTCGCGTCGCTGCCGTGGGACGCCGCTCGGTACTTCCGCTTCGAGCGCCGCCCGGTCACGGCCGGCGCATCCGTCTCGATCGAGCGGGGCTTCGCGGTGCTGATCGTCGTCGAGGGGGACGTGGAGCTCAGCGCCGGCGGGCGACCAGCGGTCGCGGCGCCATCCGGCTCGACGCTCGTGCTGCCGCACGCGGCGGGCGAGGTGACGGCGACGGGTGCGGGGACCGTGCTGGTCTGCCGGCCGCCCGCGCCCTGACGCGTCGGGGCGCCTACTCGTCGGCGGGGAGCTGGATGGCCTCCTCGTCGGACCGGTCGGCGCCCGTCGCGAGTCGATCGGCCTCCGCGCTGTCGACGCGATCGGGGTCGGCGTCCGGGTCGAGCACCTCCTGGCCGTCGACCTCCTGCACCGGCTCGTCGGGCTCGGACCCGTCGGCGGCGCCGAGCGGGTTGACCGGGATGATGGGGTTGTTCGTCATGGCGACTCCTTCGGCGATGGGGTCTCGCCCTCGGGGAGACGGTAGAACCGGGCCGCGGCCGCCTTCCACCGCCTTGACGTCGGCGGCGCGCGGGGGTAGCGACCGCTCGCCCGTGTCATTCCGGCCGAGGTGCGTCGTCCTCCGTCCCGCTGTACCGGACTCGAACATCTTGGTATTCGGTGTTGCTAAGTACTGCTACCCTGTGTCACTATGTAGTGGTAGTAAGCATCACTGAGTAGTGAGGAGGTGAGGGAATGAGCAAGCAGGCGACGGAGATGCTCAAGGGCGTGCTGGAGGGCATCGTCCTGGCGATCCTGGCCGGGCGACCGGCCTACGGGTACGAGATCACGACGTGGCTGCGCGAGCAGGGTTTCAGCGACATCGCCGAGGGGACCGTGTACGCGCTGCTCGTCAGAGTCGAGCAGCGCGGTCTCGTGGACGTCGAGAAGGTGCCGTCCGAGAAGGGGCCGCCGCGCAAGGTGTACTCCCTCAACGCGCAGGGCAGGGAATACCTCGATGAGTTCTGGAGGACGTGGAGCTTCCTCGCAGACCGACTGGAACAGCTCCACCAAGGAGAGAAGTGACATGGCAGCGAAGTGGATCGAGATGGTCACCGGATCGCTCGAGCAGAAGAAGCAGTACAAGCAGTATCAGCGCCGACTCGAGGCGCTCCCCGAGCCGTACCGCGCTGCGGCGAAGGCCGTGCAGCGCTACCTCATGTATGCGGGAGGAGTGGTCGACGGCGAGACCCTCGTCACGATGAACGGCGACCTCGTCGACCTGTGGGAGCGGGCGGCGGCCGACGGCACCCCCGTGCGCGACATCGTCGGGGAGAACCCGGCGGAGTTCGCCGAGGACTTCGCCCGGGCGTACACCGGCACGCAGTGGATCGACAAGGAGCGCGCACGCCTGAACAAGGCGATCGACGACGCCGAGAGGGGTGAGCCGGAATGAGCGGAGACGCAGCGATCAGCGTCCAGGCACTCGAGAAGTCGTACAAGGACGTGTCGGTCCTCACCGGCGTCGACTTCGACGTCGCGCGGGGTAGCATCTTCGCCCTCCTCGGCTCGAACGGCGCCGGCAAGACGACGGTGGTCCGCATCCTCAGCACCCTGCTGAAGGCGGATGCCGGGACCGCGGTCGTCGACGGGTTCGACGTCGCCGCGAAGCCCGCCGACGTGCGGGCGGCGATCAGTCTGACCGGCCAGTTCGCCGCCGTCGACGAGATCCTCAGCGGCCGCGAGAACCTCGTGCTCATCGCGCGCCTGCGCCATCAGAAGGGCCCGCGCCGGATCGCCGACGAGCTGCTGGCCAGGTTCTCGCTCACCGAGGCCGGCGACCGCAAGGTCGGGACCTACTCCGGCGGCATGCGCCGGCGGCTCGACATCGCGATGAGCCTCATCGGCGACCCGTCGGTGATCTTCCTCGACGAGCCGACCACGGGCCTCGATCCGCAGGCGCGCGTCGAGGTGTGGGATGCCGTGAAGGAGCTCGCCGGCAAGGGCACCACCGTCCTCCTCACGACGCAGTACCTCGAGGAGGCGGAGCAGCTCGCGGACCGGATCGCGATCCTGCACCAGGGCCGCATCATCGTGAACGGCACTCTCACGGAGCTCAAGGGGATGCTGCCGCCCGCGAAGGTCGAATACGTCGAGAAGCAGCCGAGCCTCGAGGACGTGTTCTTCGCGATCGTCGGCGAGCGGACGGACAGCAACACGGAGGCGACATCATGACCACCACCCACTTCGTCGGCGACACCGGTGTCCTGCTCGGGCGCACGCTCAAGCACGTCACCCGCAGTCTCGACACGATCATCACCACCGCGGTCACGCCGATCGCGCTCATGCTGCTCTTCGTCTACGTGCTGGGCGGCGCGATCGACACCGGGCCGGACTCCGGCTCGTACGTGAACTACATGCTCCCCGGCATCCTGCTCATCACCGTGGCATCCGGCGTGGCGTACACGGCCTATCGGCTCTTCATGGACCTGAAGAGCGGCATCTTCGAGCGGTTCCAGTCGCTGCCCATCGCACGATCCGGAGTGCTGTGGGCGCACGTGCTCACGTCGCTGTTCGCGAACGTCATCTCGCTCGTGATCGTCGTCGGCGTCGCGCTCATCATGGGGTTCCGCACTGGGGCGAACGTGCTGGAGTGGCTGGCGGTCGCCGGCATGCTGATCCTGTTCACGCTGGCCCTCACATGGCTCGCCGTGATCCCCGGGCTCACCGCCAAGACGGTGGACGGCGCGAGCGCGTTCTCCTACCCGCTCATCTTCCTGCCGTTCATCAGCTCGGCCTTCGTGCCCACGGCGTCGATGCCCGGTCCGGTGCGCTGGTTCGCCGAGAACCAGCCCGTGACCTCGATCGTCGACTCGATCAGGGCGATCTTTGCCGGACAGCCGGTGGGGGCGGACCTGTGGATCGCGCTGGCGTGGATGCTCGGCATCCTCGTCGTCGCCTACGTCGCCTCGATGCTGATCTACCGGCGGAAGATCAGCTGATCGCTGGCGACTCGCGCCGTGGCGCGCAGAACTACGGAGATGTGCAGGATTGCGGACCGAATCGCCCGCGGGCGTCCGCAGTTCTGCGCATCTCCGCAGTTGTGCACGCCGACGCACCGCGTCAGAGGAGCCCGAAGGCCCATTGCAGGCCGAGGCTGCTGAGGGCGACCACGATCCACAGCAGCCCGCCGAGCGCGAGCGGTCGCCATCCCGCCCGTCGGAAGCCGGTAAGGTCGGTCGACAGGCCGATCGCCGAGAGGGCGGTCGCGATCAGGAACAGCGACACCGCGGTGAGGGCGTCATGCGCCGCGGCGGGGATGACCCCCGTGGAGTTGATCGCCGCCATCACGACGAAGCCCACCAGGAACCACGGCACGAGCCGGAACACGCGGGCCACCGACAGGCGCCGCGGCGCGCCGTCGGCTCCGGCGGACGCGTCTCGCCGCGGGACCCACGAAGCGAGGGTGACGACGATCGGGATGACCATGAGCGTGCGCACGAGCTTCACCACGACGGCATGGTTCGTCGCGACCGCGCCGTAGGTGGATGCCGCGGCCACCACCGACGACGTGTCGTTCACGGCGGTGCCGGCGAACAAGCCGAACGCCGTCTGGCTCATCCCCAGCAGGTGGCCGATCAGCGGGAAGACCAGCACGGCGGCGATGTTGAACAGGAAGATGGTCGAGACGGCATAGGCGACGTCGACGCTGACGGCGCCGATCACGGGGGCGGTGGCGGCGATCGCCGAGGCGCCGCAGATGCCGGTGCCCACGCCGATCAGCGTGCGGAGGTCGCCGACGACGCCGAGCGCCCGCCCGATGAGCCATGCGCCGACGAGGCAGATCGCCAGTGTGCCGAGCATCACCGGGAGCGACTGGAGGCCGACCTTCGCCGCCTCGGCGAGCGAGAGCTGGATGCCGAGGATCACCACCGACAACTGCAGGACGAACTTGCTTGCGAACGCGATCCCGGGCTTCAGCCGCGGGCCCGGCTTGATGAGTGCGCCGAGGACGACGCCGAGGACGACCCCGGGCACCGCCGCGCCGACCAGCGGGACGACGCGGCCGACGAGTGTCGCGACGGCGGCGATGGCGACGGCGAGGCCGAGCCCGGGCAGGATCGCGAGGACCCATTCCGGCACGGTCGGGGGCGGGGTGGAGGCGTCTGTCACGAGCATCCACTCTGCCACCGTGTCGGGTACGCACCACCAGCGCCGTGGCGACGACCGAAAGGTTCGGCCGTCAGTCCACTACTCGAGGCGTGCCCGGTACGCGAGAATGACGAGTCCGGCCACAACGAAGGCCACTCCGTAGACGATCTGGAACAGCGAAGTGGTCAGCACCGGGAGGACCAGCCCGAACGTTAACGCCGCCGTGAAACATACGATCGCCGCGACGAGCAGCAAGACGGAGGATCGGGTCGAACGGGATGTGCTCATTGGTATCGCCTCTCTGACGATGGAAGGTCTACTCGCCACCGCTTGCGCAGGCATATCCGGCCGGCGCATAGACCGTGGTTCGGACCCACATGTTCGTTGCGCCCCCCACGTCCGCGTCGAATTTGCCCATGCGATATGAAGAGTGGTGCGCCCTCGGACTCGATCCGACCGCTGAGTAGTAATCGTTGGACGCAACGATCCCCGCAAAAGCCCAACCGATACCCGTCGTTGGGTAGACGCGAGTGTTCCAGCTTGTGATGTTCGCACCACTATAGGTGTAGTTGGTCTGCACTCGGAGTTGCTTGATCACGGTGCCAAGCCAGTTCTTCGTGTAGCGGAGGCATGACGCCCACGCACTGCCTGTGACAGCCGCGACATTCGCAGACGAATCGGGCGCGAGCACCGATCGACTCTTCGTGATCGAACTGTTCGACCAGTGTGTGTCCGATCCGGTTCCGCTTGCAACCGGGATCGGCCGCATCGCATTCCGGTCACCCCACGCATCTTCGGCAACGGATCTCGGCACACCGTTTGCGGCCGCCGCGTCGACAAATCGAGTCTCAGTCCAGCCATCCATGCTCAGCGGCGTCTCCGCGGCGTGCGTCGGCAACGGCGTGCCTAGTGCGCACAAGGCGGCCGCGACGAAGCCCGAGACTGCTGCTCTCATTGGAACGCTCATGTGGTTCACCACTGGATCTCCATCCGACGACGTGAAGGCGCTTTCGCCCAATGTGCATAGGCTCGCGGGCGACCGTGAGCTGACCTCCGAACTATCCCGAACCGCATGACGCGCCCCAAGAACGAGGAGCTTCTGGATAGTTCGCGGTGAGCGCGGCGCCGTTCGTCGAACTTACTCGAGTTCGAGGACGCTCGCCGAGGGTTATCCACAGGGCGTACGTGTGAGGGCGACCGGCCCATCGGCGCCCGTCCCTCGCGCGTCAGTGGGGCAGGGCTTCGTCGAGCACCTGCAGCACGTGGCGGTAGTCGTGGCCGGTGGCGCGGGTCATGCCGAGCTCGCACGTGCGGTTGAGGGAGGCGTGCGCGACGGATGCCGCAACCTCGACGCCGGTGGCTTCGGGTGCGGTGGCGGATGCGGTGAGCTCGGGGTGCAGCATGCCGCGGTCGCCCGCGAAGGCGCAGCATCCCCAGTCCTCGGGGATCACGACGGTCTCGGCCGCGGCGGACGCGACGCGGGTGAGGGCGTCGCCGATGCCGAGGTGATGCGATGAGCACGTCGGGTGCAGGGTGAGCGACGCGACGCGCTGCGCCGGGGGCAGGTGGGGGAGGACGTGCTCGTCGACGAACGCGACGGCGTCCACGACGCGGATGCCCCGCTCGCCGGCGGCGTCGAGGAGGATCTGCAGTCCCTCGGTGCAGGAGGACGCGTCGCACACGACGGGCAACCGTCCCCTGTCGGTGGCGCGGTGGAGGGATGCCGCGACCTTCGCCTTCATGACGGCGTATCCGTCGGTGAGACCCTTCGACTTCCACGGGGTGCCGCAGCACAGCGACGGGATGTCGTCCGGCGTGGACAGCTCCACCCCCGCGCGCTCGCAGAGCCGGAGGAAGGATTCGGCGACCCCGTCCGCGCCGACCGGCCCGAACATCGTCGTGGTGCAGGAGGAGAAGTACACCGCGACGGGCGCCCGCCCCGCCAGCACCTTCCGGCGTGACCCACCGCCGGGAAGGTCGGCGGTGTAGAGGGGGACGGTGTCGGCGCCGAGGATGCCGCGGCCGACCTTCGTGGCGAGAGCGGGGAGCGCCGTCGGCACGGCGTCCGCGACCGACAGCGCCACTCCGCCGATCGACGAGACCGGCCCCCAGGCTTTGGCGGCGGCCTTCCATCCGGCCTGGGCGACCGCATTCTGGTTCTCGGCGCGCAGGCGCCGCACGAGGTCGCCGGTGTTGATGAGCACGGGGCACGCGGTCTGGCACATCCCGTCGACGGCGCACGTCTCGACGCCGTCGTACCCGTACTCCTTCTCCAGCTCCCGCACCAGCATGTCGTCGCCGGCATCGCGGGCGCGCTGCAGCTCGCGGCGCAGCACGATCCGCTCCCGCGGGGTGAGGGTGAGGTCGCGGGAGGGGCAGACCGGTTCGCAGTAGCCGCACTCCACGCATCGGTCGACCTCCGTCTCGACGGTGGGAGCGGTCTTCAGGTGCTTGGTGTGGGCGTGCGGGTCATCGGTGAGCAGCACCCCGACGCCCAGGAGCATCTCGGGATCGACGAGGCGCTTGACCTCCCACATCACGTCGTACAGCTCGTCTCCGTACTGCCGGTGGACGAACGGGGCCATGATCCGGCCGGTGCCGTGCTCGGCCTTCAACGTCCCCCCCTGCGACAGGACGAGCTCGACCATCTCCTCCGTGAACGCCTCGTAGCGGGCGAGGTTGTCGGGGTCGTCGAAGCGCTCGTTGATGAGGAAGTGGATGTTGCCGTCCTTCGCGTGCCCGAAGATCACGCTGCCCTCGTAGCCGTACTTCGCGAACATCCCGATCAGCGCCGTGCAGGTCTGGTTGAGCCGCTCGACGGGGACGGCGATGTCCTCCAGCAGTGCCGTCGTGCCCGACGGGCGGGCGCCCGCGACCGCGGTGAACAGGCCCTTGCGGATGTGCCACAGGTGGGCGCGGACGACGGAGTCGGTGGTGAGCGACGCCGGCGCGGCGAGCGGCAGCCCCGCGAACACCGCGGACGCCTCGGCGAGCCGTGCGGCGAGGGCGTCCGCGTCCGGCTCCTGGTACTCCACGAGCAGCGCCGCGTGGTCGACCACGTCGAGGGCGCGCAGCTCGTCGGTGGCCTCGGGGTCCTGCTGCGCGACGCGGAGGGATGCGGCATCCATCAGCTCGATCGTCGCGAAACCGGCCTCGATGAGCGTCGTCAGCGACGCCGTCGCATCCGCGATCGAACCGAACAGCAGAAGGCCGGTCGCCATCGCGGGCAGGATCGGGAGCGTCCGGAACGTCGCCTCGGCGACGAACGCGAGCGTCCCCTCCGATCCGATCACGAGATGCTCGAGGATCTTCACCGGATCGTCGTGGTCGAGGAACGAGTTGAGTCCGTACCCCATCGTGTTCTTGATCGCGTGCAGCCGACGCAGCGTCGCCACCGACTCCGGGTCCGCCCGCACGCGGTCGCGCAGGCGCAGCAACCCCTCGTGGATCTCGGGTTCCCGCGCGGCCAGCACCTCGGCCGCATCCTCCGCACCGGTGTCGAGCACCGTGCCCGACGGGAGCACCAGCACCGCCGATTCCAGGGTGCGGTAGGTGTTCGCGTGCGTGCCGCACGACATCCCCGACGAGTTGTTCGCCACCACGCCGCCGATCGTGCACGCGATCTCCGACGCCGGATCCGGCCCGAGCTTGCGCCCGTGCCGCACCAGCCGCGCGTTGACCGCCCGCACCGTCGCGCCCGGCTGCGTGCGCACGAGCGCCCCGCCGTCGAGCACGTCGATCCGGCGGAAGTTGCGGCGTGTATCGATCAGCACCCCGTCCGTCCCGGCCTGGCCCGACAGGCTCGTCCCACCGGAGCGGAACGTGACGGGCACACGCTGGGCCCGGCTCGCCGCCAGCAGCCGCGACACCTCCGCCACGTCCGCCGCGATCGCCACCGCCTGCGGGGTCAACAGGTAGTGCGACGCATCGTGGGCACCGGCGAGGCGATCCGTCGCCCGCGTCCCCACGTGCGCGCACGCGACCTCGAATGCCGCGATGATCGAGGGGTCCAGCGGAGCCAAGGTGTCCGTGCGAGCCACAAGCGGTGTCTTTCCGATTAATGAAATTTGCATCTGGCAAATGGAATACGACTACGATAGCCCTCGAACGGTGACCACGACATCCCTCGACGAAGAAACGGCTGCCCATGGAAGCCCTCATCGCCTCACGCACGGCGGGCGACGCGGTGCAGACCCCCGCGATGATCGCCGTCGCCCTCGGCGTGCCCGCGGTGCGGCTCGAACTGCTGCGTGCGCTCGTCACGCGCGGGCAGGCCACCGTCTCCCAGCTCGCGCGAGCGGTGGGATGCACACGCAACGGGCTGCGCCCGCACCTCGACGCTCTCGAGGAGCTCGGCGCGCTGCGCAGCGAGACCGCCCGCGTGCCCGGGAGCTTCCGGCCATCGCGGGTCTACCGGGTCGACACGGCGAGGATCGAGGACGTGGCCTGGAGCGTGTACGACGCCGTGATCGGAGAACGGGCCGCGATCGAGGAGGGCGCATGACCGCGGGCGACGACGCGCCCGCGCTGGGCACCCCGCGCGTCGCGACCGGCGTCGGCATGTTCCTCGGGGAGGGCCCGCTGTGGGACCCGATCCGCGGCGTCCTGCTGTGGGTCGACATCGAGGACGGCAGCGTCTACCGCGGGGTGTTCGCCTTCGGCGGCTCGATCGAGATCCAGGAGCGCATCGCGTTCCCCGACACGGCGGGAACCGTCGCCGTCGCGGCATCGGGCGAGATGGTGGTGGCGGGCACCCGGAGCCTCTTCTTCCGCACGCCCGACGGCGCGATCACCGCGGGGCCGGACCTCGTCTCGGGCGAGGGGCGGCGGTTCAACGACGGCAAGCCCGATCCGCAGGGACGGCTCGTCGTCGGGACGAAGGGTCCGGACGGGAGCGACGCCGAGACCCTCCTCCGCGTCGAGCACGACGGGAGCGCGACCGTCCTCGACGACGATCTGACCCTCGCGAACGGCCTCGGCTGGACGGCGGACGGGCGGCGGCTCTACACCGTCGACACGCTGAGCCGCCGCATCCACGTCCGGGACTACGACCCCGACACCGGCGAGACGGGTCCGCGCCGGGTGTTCGTCACTCTGGACGGACCGGGCTACCCCGACGGCATGACGATCGACGCCGAGGACCACCTGTGGCTGGCGGTGTGGGGCGGAGGCCGCGTGCTGCGGATCTCTCCCGCCGGCGAGATCGTCGGGCGCATCGATGTGCCGGCGCCGCACACCTCATCGGTGGCCTTCGCCGGCCCCGAGCTCGACACCATGGTGATCACGACCGCGCAGGAGAACCTGACTCCCGAGGAGCTCGCCGCGGCCCCGCTGTCCGGACGCCTGTTCACTCTGCGCCCCGGTGTCCGCGGAACTCGCCCGCTCCTGTGGGCGGGTCGTTCATGAGCCCCCTCATCCCCCTGACGAAAGGATCAGCATGAAGCTGCTGCGGATCGGCCCCGAGGGCCGGGAGAAGCCCGGCGCGCTCGTCGACGGCGGCCACTACGTCGATCTGTCGGACGAGGTCGCCGACTTCGACGAGGCCTTCTTCGGTACCGGCGGGCTCGCACGCATCGGCCCGATCGTCGCCGAGCGCGCGGCATCCGGAGAGCGTCTGCCGCTCGCCGGGCAGCGTGTCGGCGCGCCCATCGCCCGACCGCACCAGATCATCTGCGTCGGCCTCAACTATCGCGACCACGCGGCCGAGACCGGCCAGGCCGTGCCCGATGAGCCCATCCTGTTCACGAAGTCGCCGAACACGCTTGTCGGGCCCGATGACGACGTGCGCATCCCGCGCGGCTCGACGAAGCCCGACTGGGAGGTGGAGCTCGGGATCGTCATCGGCACGCGCACGAGCTACCTCGACTCGGTCGACCAGGCCCGCGACCACATCGCCGGCTGGGTGCTCGTCAACGACGTGAGCGAGCGCGCCTTCCAGATGGAGCGCGGCGGGCAGTGGCTCAAGGGCAAGTCGGCCGAGACGTTCAACCCCGCAGGTCCCTGGCTGGTCACGCAGGACGAGATCGACGATGTGAACGACCTCGGCATGTGGCTCGACGTCAACGGTCAGCGCCGCCAGACCGGGTCCACCTCGACGATGGTGTTCGACCCGTTCTTCATCGTGCACTACATCAGCCAGTTCATGGTGCTCGAGCCCGGCGACCTCATCAACACCGGTACGCCCCCCGGCGTCGGCATGGGCTTCACGCCGCCGATCTGGCTGCAGGCGGGGGATGTCATGACCCTCGGCATCGACGGGCTCGGCGCGCAACGGCAGACCGTGATCGGCCCCCGGTGAGAGCCCTCGTCCTCGTCGCGCCCGGAGAGGCGGAGGTGCAGGATGTCCCGGAACCCGTCGCCGCGCCGGGCGACGTCGTCGTCGACGTGCAGCGCGCCGGCGTGTGCGGCACCGACGTCGAGCTGTACACCGGCGAGATGCAGTACCTCCACGACGGCGTCACCACGTACCCGGTCCGGATCGGACACGAGTGGATGGGCACCGTTTCCGCGGTGGGCGCGGGGGTCGACCCCGGGTGGATCGGCGTGCGCGTCACGGGCGACACGATGCTCGGGTGCGGCCGGTGCCGGAGGTGCCTCGGCGGCTATCAGCACGTGTGCGCATTCCGCGGCGAGCTCGGCATCCGCGACGGCCGGCCGGGCGCCCTCGCCGAGCAGGTGGCCGTGCCCGTGACCTCCCTCCATCGGCTTCCGGACGCGGTCGGCGACGCGGCGGGTGCCCTCGTCGAGCCCGGGGGCAACGCCTTCCGCTCTGTCGAGGCTGCGGCCCTCGCGCCGGGGGAACGTCTGCTCATCGCGGGGGCCGGCACGATCGGCCTGCTCGCGGCGATGTTCGCCCGGGCGCGCGGGATCGACGTGCACCTCCTCGGCCGCAGCGAGCGCTCCCTCGGCTTCGCCCGCTCGCTCGGCTTCGCCCAGGCGTGGTCGGACGACGACCTCCCCGACCTCCCGTGGGATGCCGTGATCGACGCGTCGAACGCCCCGCAGCTGCCCGCCCGGGCCGTCGAGCTGGTGGAGCCCGGACGCCGTGTCGTCTACGTCGGGCTCGCGGGCAGTCCGAGCCTCGTCGACACCCGGGCCATCGCGCTCGCCGACGTGACCGCGGTGGGCATCCTGAGCGCATCGCCCGGACTCGCCGGCACGATCGCCGCGTACGCATCCGGTGCCGTCGATCCGACGCCCCTCGTCGCGGCGACCGTCGATCTCGCGCACGTGCCCGGCATCCTCGCCGGCATCCGCCCCGACGGCGCCGGCCCCGGGCCCAAGTTCCACATCGCCATCCGCGACGGCGACGCCATCCGCGACGCCCCGCACGACGGACAAGACCAAGGAGTATCCCGATGACCCGTGCACTCGTCACCGGCGGCGCGAGGGGCCTCGGCGCCGCGACCGCCCACCGACTCGCGGCGGACGGCATCGACGTCGTCCGCGTCGACATCGCCGGCGACTGCGACGTCCGGCTCGACATCACCGATCAGGATGCCGTCACCGCTGCCGCCGCGGAGATCGGAGGCATCGACATCCTGGTGAACTCGGCCGGCATCGTCGGACCGAACACGCCGCTGCTCTCGACGACGTCGGACCAGTGGCGCGGCGTCCTCGACGTCAACGTCATCGGCACCGTCGCGATGATGCGCGCCTTCGTGCCCGGGATGGTCGAACGAGGGTGGGGTCGTGTCGTCAACTTCGCGAGCATGGCCGGCAAGGACGGCAACCCGAACCTGTCGATCTACTCCGCGTCGAAGGCGGCCGTCATCGCGCTGACGAAGTCGGCAGGGAAGGAGCTCGCCACCACCGGTGTGCTGGTCAACGCGATCGCCCCGGCGGTGATCGCGACGCCGATGAACGACGACACCGCCCCCGACGTCCTCGCGCACATCACGAGCCTCATCCCCATGAAGCGCATCGGCCGCGCGGAGGAGGTCGCCGAACTGGTCGCGTGGCTGACGTCCGACCGCGTGAGCTTCTCCACCGGCGCCGTGTACGACATCAGCGGCGGCCGGGCGACATACTGAGCCGTCAGGCGACGTTTCCGTCAGGCGGCGGCGCCGACCATGTCGCGGATCTGGTCGACCCGCCCGACGAGCTCGGCCAGCGGAAGGCGGAACGCGAGGGCGCTGACGCTCACGGCGCCGGTGACCCCCGCATCCGGTCCGAGCCGGACGGGCACGGCGAGGCAGTTCACCCCGAGCTCGTTCTCCTGGTCGTCGACCGCATAGCCGCGCTCGCGTGTGCGCACGACGTCCGCCCACAGCGCGTCGAGGGTCGTGATCGTGTGGGGCGTCGTCTGCTCGAACGGGCCCTCGCCGACGAGTGCGGCGAGGGACGAGGCATCCTTCGCCGCCTCGCTCAGCAGCAGCTTGCCGACCGCCGTGCGGTACGCGGGGTTGCGGCCGCCCACGGCCGAGGTCAGTCGCACCGAGCCGGAGGAGGGATCCACCTTGGCCCGGTACACCACCTCGGCGCCGTCGCGCACGGCGTAGTGGGCCGTCTCGCCGAAGCGCTCCGCGAGACGACGCAGGATGGGCTCGACCGCGAGGCGGTCCGGACGCTGGGCGTGGTTCTCGAACGCCAGGCGGAGGAACTCGTCGCCGATCACATACGTGCCACGGCCGAGCTGGGCTGCGAGGTGCGCACGACGGAGCGACGTCAGCGCGCGATGCACCGTGGACTTCGGGCTGTCGACGGCGGCGGCCAGCTGCTCCAGCGTCGCGCCCTCCGGGCGCTCGGCGAGCTCGATGAGCACGGCAAGCACGCGATCCGACCCGACGAGACGGTCGCGGTTCTCGGATGTCGTGCTCACCGTTCCACTCTATCGGACGGCCATTCCGATAGTCGGGATGAATGCACTCGCACTGCGGCCCCTTCCGAGACCAGACCCGGGGCCGTGGGCAGAACTCCACGGATCCGCGCCGCATCCTGCGGATATCCGCGATCCGAAGCCGTCTTCGTCCCGGATCCGTGGAGTTCTGCACGTGAGGTCAGCGTGAGGGGCTCGGCGGACCCGGGTGCGGGGGCGGCGCGGGCTCACACCCCCGGGCGGACGAGGTTGCGCAGATCCTGTCCGCGGCGGAGGCGGCCCAGGTTGTCCTCGATGAGCTCCTTCGCCCCGATCGGTCGGCCGCCGGCGGCGTGCGGCGTGATGATGACGTTCGGGAGGTCCCACAGGGGCGAGGATGCCGCGAGCGGCTCCGTGTCGAACACGTCGAGGGCGGCCCCGGCGAGGGCGCCGCGCTCGAGTGCCGCCACCAGCGCGCCTTCGTCGAGCGCGGCACCCCGGCCGACGTTGACCACCCACGCGTGCGGGGGCAGCAGGTCCAGCACGCGCGCATCCACCACCCGGCGGTTCGCCGCGGTGCCCGGCAGCAGCAGCACGAGCGCGTCCACACCCGGCAGCACGGCGTCGAGGTCGTCGACGCCCACCGTGCCCGGCTCGTCGCCGGCACGGGTGATCCCGACCGGCTGCGCCCCCAGCGCGACGAGCCGGTCGGCGAGGACGTGGCCGATCGAACCGAAGCCCCAGATGGCGATGCGCGCCCCGATGAGGGTGGCGAACCGCCCCGGATCGGGGAACGGCTGCCGCCCACCGAGTTCGTCCGCCCACCGGTGCTCGCGCTGGGCACGGCCGGCCGCGGGAAGCGACCGCGCCGCCGCGAGCAGCAGGGCGAGCGTGTGCTCGGCGACCGGCAGGTCGTGCAGCCCGCGCCCGGAGGCGATCGCCGCCCGGGGGGTGAACCCGGCCGCCAGCACGGCGTCGGTGCCGGCGCTCAGCGTCTGGACGAAGGCGAGGTCCGGCAGCGCCTCGGCGTAGCGCCGGAGGAGGTGCGGCGGCGTCTCGAACACCACGAGAGCCGTGGCATCCGCCGCGCCCGGGGGCAGGTCGCCCAGCGGCGGATAGCGGACGATCTCGGCGCCCGGCACCTCGACCGTGGACCCGAGGTTGTCGGGGACGAGGACCTTCATCGCCCGCGCCCGTTCAGCTCGACGTGGCCGGCGAGCCCGGCGAGGTCGGAGACGCCGAGGAGCCGCATCGTGGCCGTGAGCTGGCCGGTGAGGATGCGGAGCACCGTGGCGACACCGGCCTCGCCCGCCGCCATCAGTCCGTACAGCGGCGCGCGGCCGAGCCACACCGAGCCTGCGCCGAGTCCGACCGCGGCGGCGATGTCGGCGCCGCTGCGGAAGCCGCTGTCCAGGTGCACCGGGACGCCCGGTCCGACGGCGTCGCGGATGTCGGCGAGGCACTCGATCGCCGGGCGCGCGCGATCGAGCTGCCGACCGCCGTGGTTGCTCACGATCAGCTCGTCGGCGCCCGCCGCCACGGCCTCCCGCGCGGCGCGGGGAGTCAGCACGCCCTTCACGATCAGCCGCCCCGGCCACTGGGCGCGCAGCGTCTCCAGCGACGCCCGGGTGGCACCGGGGTCGAACATGAGGTTCGCGACCTCGGCGATCGAGCGGCTGCCGCCCGGCGCGAGCGAGACGAACCTCGGCGGACGGCGGACGTAGCCGAGCGCCCATGCCGGGTGCAGCGCGCCGTCGACGAGGATCGGCAGGCTGATCTTCGGCGGCATGCTGAGGCCCCGGCGCAGGTCGCGCAGGCGTGACCCGCCGACGGCCATGTCGACCGTGACCACGAGCGCGTCGATCCGCTGATCGATCGCCTCACGGATGAGCTCGGCGGTGCGGGCGGGGTCCTTCCAGAAGTACAGCTGGAAGAAGACGGCCGCTCGCGGGACGGCGGCGCGCACCTCCGAGATCGACCGCGTGCCCATGGTCGACAGCGTGTACGGGATGCCGGCGGCCGCCGCGGCGCGCGCCATGGCGAGCTCGCCGTCCGGATGCAGCAGCCCGGTGTAGCCGGTCGGGCCGATCGCGAACGGCAGCGCGCTCGCCTGCCCGCCGATCACCGCGCGCGTGTCGACCGCGGCGACGTCCCGCAGGACGTCCGGGAGGAAGACGACGTCGTCGAGCGCCCGACGTGCGCGCGCCATCGTGATCTCGTCGTCCGCGCCCCCGTCGACGAAGTCGAAGACGGCGTGCGGCGTCCGGCGCCGCGCGACCCGGCCGACGTCGTCGACCGTGTGCGTCCGCCGCAGACTCCGCGGCGGGCGGCCGGCCCCTCCCGGCGCGCTCATCCGAGCCGGATGAGCCGCGCGGAGAGCTCTTCGGGGAGTGTGACGACGAGGTCGTCGCCGTCCCACTCGAGTCCCGTCGGGACGTCGGTCGGAAACAGCACCGAGGCAGGGCGCGCACCGCCTGCGGCCCCGAACGGCAGCCGGATCTCTGCGTCGCCGCCGCGGCGCCACACCGCGAGGAGGATGCCGTCGTCGTCGGCGAGTCCCTGTGCCACGTGCTCGTCGTACCAGCCGGGGAGTCCGAGCGGCCAGATCGGCGTCATCCCCGGGATGCGCTGGCGATACGTCCGGTACACCGCCATGGCCTCGGCCACGGTGTCGAGCTGGGCGTCGTCGAGCTTCCACATCCCGCCGCTCAGCTGCGGGCGGGTCAGCATCCCGTTGACGATGGCGAAACGCAGCTCCTCCCGTCCGAACTCGGGCTGCGGGTACACCCACACGGCCGCCTGCTCCGGGGTCACGCCGCTCGGCGCGCCGGCTGCGATGGTCGCATACTTCACGTGGTCGGTCTGATCGCTCGTGGAGAGGATGGAGAACTCCCGCATCGAGGCGTAGTCGATGCGGGCGCCGCCGCTCGAGCAGTTCTCGATCACGAGCCCCGGATGCCGGTCGAACAGCCCGCGGATCCACCGCAGGAACGCACGGTGGTGCTCCAGGAGCGCGTCGCCCGCGCTGTCGGTGTCGACGTCAGAGCCGATGCCGCCGTTGATGTTGTAGTCGAACTTCAGGTAGCCGAGCCCGTAGTCGGCGATGAGACGGTCGACGACCGCATCCATCCGTTCGATCACCGCGGGCGCGCGGAAGTCGAGCTGATGGCGGCCCTGGCTGTCGATCCGCGCACCGTGCCGGTGGAAGAACGCCGAGTCGGGCAGCTCCTGCGCGACGGGGCTCTCGACGCCGACGACGTCGGGTTCGAGCCACAGGCCGGGGATCATCCCGGCGTCGCGGATGAGGTCGAACATGCGGGCGAACCCGTGCGGGAAGCGTCGGGACGACTCCTTCCACTCGCCTACGGTGTTCCACCAGCCGGGCTCGTCGGCGTACCAGCCGGCGTCGATGCAGAAGTAGTCGGCTCCGGCGGCAGCGGCGGCCGCGATGACCGGCGGCAGCTTCTGCTCGTCGGGGTCGGCGAGCAGCGAGTTCATGAAGTCGTTGAAGATCACCGGCAGCTCGACGTCGTCCGCGTTGGGTCGGCGGATGAGGCGACGGTATTCGGTGAGCGGGCGGAGGGCGTCCTCGAGCCGGCCAGGGGTGCACGCGATCGCGAGCGGCACCGCGGCGAACGACTCACCCGGTGCGAGCACGCGGTGCCAATGGTGCTCCTGGTCGTTGGGCCCGCCGGCCGAGAGGTAGACGGCGCCCTGGTGGTCGCCGACCTCCCACTGCCACGAGCCGTTGGCCTCGATCTGCCACGCCCACGTGCGGTCGTGGCCGAGGTCCTCGAGCGCGCCCATCGGCAGGTACTCGGTGGTGGACTGCGTGCCGATGCTCGACACCGAGACGCGCGACTTCGAGGAGTGCACGCTCTCCTCGGTGAAGCCGACGTCGACGATGCCCAGGGATGGCAGCGTGTGCGCGGTCCAGGCGAACTCGGCGAACAGCGTGTTGTGGGGGATGCGGAGGCGCACGTCGTCCCGCCAGCCGGGGTCGCGGAAGCGGGCGAAGCCGTTGAGCGTGAGGCTCGACAGGTGCTCGAGCGTGACCGGCCCGTCCGACTCGTTGACGACCTCCTGCTCGACGCGCACGACGGGCAGCTCGCCGAACGTCGTGAATGTCGAGCGCAGCACCACGCCGTCCGGGGTGCGCTGCACGAGCTCGAGCGTCGAGCCCTCCGGCGAGGTGATGATGTCGTGGCTCACGTACGCGAGCTCGAGCGAGGTGCCCAGCGCGACGTGGCGCTGACCCTGCGGGAGGCGTCCGCCGGCGATCAGCACCTCGGCGGGCGTGGTTCCGATCCGCGTGGGGATCTCGTCGAGCTCGGAACCCGCGACGTCGAGTCCCACGATGACGGCGCGGGCGCCGTCGAGCGCGATCCGCAGGCGTACCGCGGAGTTCCCCCAGTCGACGAGCTCGGTCATGAGGCGCGGTCCTTCGCGAGGATGCTGCGCTCCGCGGCCCACGGCGCGTCGTCGACGCGCAGGGTGCGGCCGGATCCGACGGCGTCGTCGATCGCGAGGCTCAGCAGCTGGTCGTGGCATCCGTCGGCGAGCGGATAGACGGGCGCACCGCCCGCGGCATACTCCGCCATGCGGCGCATGAGCTCCGCCACGGCGAGCTCGTCGTCGTTGAGCCGGGCTCCGCGGAACGGGTTCTGCCACACGATGTCGTCGCCCCACGCGATCGAGTCGACGAACCACCCCTCGAGATCGCCGTCGATGCCCGTCGCGCTGCGCTGCAGCGTGCCGGTCGTGGCGTGCCGGGGACCGACGATGTACGACACCTGGTCGTCGGTGATCTGCCCCTTCTCTCCGTAGGCCTCGACGTGGCGGGGGCGGATCGGGGAGAAGTACTGCTCGAAGTCGAACTCGTACAGCCCGGTGCGGTCGGCGAAGTCGAGGCGGGCGAACGTGCGGTTCGCCGTGTACTGCGCCGGGACGTCGTTCCAGTCGTCCCGGCCTCGGGCCGACAGGGCGGGCACGGGCGCGGCCCAGCCGCTGATGGCGACGGGGTCGAAGCCGGCGCCCAGGAACGCCCTGATCAGGCTCACGCCGTGGTAGCCGTGCGCGACGGACATCCGCGTGAACGACACCTCGCCCAGTCGGCCCGACGTGGCGACCGCGAGCCGCGCCGCCATGTGCGGCTGGAACCGGTACTGCTCTGCGACCTGGACGCGCAGGTCGCGGACGTCCTCGTAGAAGGAGAACAGCACCTCGCGCTCGCCGGCAGGAGGGGTCTCCGTCAGCACCGCATGGCCGTCTCGCGCGAGCGCGGTCGTGATGCCCGGGGCGATGTCCCGCGGAGTCGCGACGACGACGAAGTCGTATTCGCCACGACGGAAGTCGTCCAGAGAGGTGGTCGCCTCGACGCCCCACGCCGATCCGGCGCGGGCGGCGGACGACTCCGAGCGGGTGAGGATCCGCGCCACGTCGAAGTGCTCGGGGAGCACGGAGGCCGCGCGGAGGAAGTACTCACCCCGCCAGCTCGCGCCGACGATGCCGATGCGTGCCGCCATCAGAGCTCACGCCCGTTGCGGCCGCCGCCGACGCCCGAGTAGGGGGCGCCGGGGTTCCAGTCGGTCGGGCGCTCCGGCTGCTCGCCGTCGATCGGCAGCACGACGGTCCCGTGCGCGCGGGCCGACTCGTAGGCCGCCTCGACGATCTCCAGCGCCTGCAGGGACGAGTCCGGGATGCTGTAGTCCCGCGTGCCGTCCGCGATCTGCGCCGCGAGGAACTCGAGGTGGCGCTGGTGGCCGCTCACCGCGAACTGCTCCACGTCGACGCGCTCGCGGTCGTGGCCCGGCGTCACCAGCGTGTAGTACGGCTCGTACGCGCCGAACTCGATGAACCCGTCGTCGCCGATGATCCGGAACAGGCCCGCGAGACCCGTGCGCGACATGGAGACGTAGTCGCCCGTGTGCATGAACATCCGGACGCCTGACACGGTGCGCGCGAGGGTGACGGCGTCGGTCTCGACCTGCATGCCGTCGCGGAAGGTGCGGGTCGAGGCATCCGCCGCCGCCAGCACGAAGTCGACGTCTTCGCCGCCGGTGAGGGCGACGAAGAACTGGAGCCAGTGGATGCCGGCGTTGATGATGTCCCAGTTCGTGCACTCGATCTCGACGACCCGCAGCGTTCCGATGTCGCCCGCGCGGACGCGCTGCACCACCTCGAGCGCGGCTGACTGCGCCATCAGCCCGTGCGGGACGACGACGGGCAGGCCCGCGTCCTTGATGAGGCCCAGGATCTCCGTGCCGGCGGCGGTGGTGTCGCCGAGCGGCTTCTCGACGAGGAGGCCCTTGATCCCCGGGATCGCCAGGGCGGCGCGGGTGAGAGGGAGGTGCGTCGGAGCGTAGGTCGACACGCACACGACGTCGGTCGGGCTCGCCGCGAACATCTCCTCCGCGCTCGTGTACGTGGTGATCGCGTCGTCCTTCGCGCGGACGCGCTCGAGGGCGGCCTCGCTCATGTCGGCCACCGCGACGAGCGTGAAGTCGTCCGAGGCCAGCAGCGCGTCGATGCTGAGCGTTCCTCCTGCTCCGGCGCCGATCACAGCGGCGGTCAGCGGTCGTCGATCGCTCATCTTCTCCTCCTCGAGAACAGGGTCACCGGGCGCAGCTCACGCCGGACGTGGGCAAAGTCTATCTGATAGGTTGTCTCCGTCAAGCGGAAGAATGCGTCGCAAACATCCTGACGGGGCACTACCTTTTAGGGAAACTCGGACAGAGGATGCGAATGAGCCAGAACAAAGCGGCCGGCGACGAGGCCGACGGGACCACGAGCGCCATGGCACGCGTGGTCGAGCGCGTCGAGGAGCTCGTCTTCGAAGAGCTGGAGCCTGGCCACGAACTGCCCTCGGAGGGTGCGCTCGCGCAGGATCTGGGCGTGAGCAGGCTCACCGTCCGCGAGGGGATGCGGCAGCTCAGCGCCCGCGGGCTGATCGAGGTGCACAACGGTCGCAAGCCGGTCGTGGCATCCCCCAACGGCAAGGGCGTCGGGGACTTCTTCCGCAATGCGATCCGCCGTGATCCCCGCGCGCTGCTCGATCTGCTCGAGGTGCGTCAGGCGCTCGAGGTGCACATCGCCGTGCTGGCCGCGCGCAACGCGAGCCGGGCGAGCATCGGCGCCATGCAGTCGGCCATCGACGAGATGCGGCGCAGCATCGACACGCCCCAGGCGTTCAGCGAAGCGGACATCCACTTCCACGAGCTCCTCGCGGCGGCGACGGGCAATCAGCTGATGACGATCCTGATCGAGGAGCTGTCGGATTCTCAGCGCACATCCCGCGCCCAGAGCGTGCTCGGGCACGAGCTGCTCGGTCGACGTCTCGACGAGGTGCTCGACCAGCACGCCAAGATCCTGGAGTGCGTGGAGCGGCGCGACGAGACGGGGGCAGCGGCGGCGATGCGGCGACACCTCCGCAGCACCGAGAAGGACCTCGCTGCCGCGCTGCGCTGATCGCCCGGGGTGCGCGAACGCTCCGGCGCGCGCACATCCCGGTGCGCGAAAACGCGGATCGGCGGGTCGACGCGCCGCCGGACAGCCGCGTCCTGCGGCGCGTCGCCGGGCGCATCCGAGGTTTCGAACCGGGTGCGCGTCGACACGGGCGGCGCACCACGAGCCCGCACAGCCGCCGAGCTCGCCGTGTCGGGCGACAACCTGTGCTTGATTTTGCCCGAACCTATCTGATACTTTCCGTAAGCCGGAGAGGAACGAACCTCTTCGGTGGGACACGAGGTGGATCGATGAAGATTACGCAGATCGTCACGACGGTGGTGGGCACGCCCTGGCGCGAGCTCACGTTCGTCGAGCTCGAGACCGACGACGGCCGGGTCGGCGTCGGCGAGGTGCGCATGGTCAACAAGACCGAGACGCTGCTCGCCGCGATCCGCGAGCTGGGCGACCGCTACGTGATCGGCTCCGAGCCCTTCGACGTCGAGCGCATCGCGCACGGCGTGCTGTGGAAGGAGTACGGGCGGGCCGGGGAGGTCGCGCAGTCGGCGCTGGCCGCGATCGACATGGCCTGCTGGGATCTGATCGGTCAGGCCTGCGGGGAGCCGGTGTGGCGTCTGCTGGGCGGACGCTTCCGCGATGTCGTGCCCGCCTACGCGAACGGCTGGTACCAGGGCGACCGTGACCCGGCGGGTATCGCGGAACTCGCGCGCACCGTGACGGCTCGCGGATACCGCGGCCTCAAGCTCGACCCGTTCGGCGCCGCATCGACCGACCTCAGCGCCGGCGAGCTCGCGCGCTCGGTTCGCATCGTCGAGGCGGTCCGGGATGCGGTCGGCGACGACGTCCAGATCATGCTCGAGATGCACGGACGCTTCCGCTCCTCCACCGCCGCGCGCGCCGCGCGCGCGCTCGAGCACCTCGCGCCGGCGTGGATCGAGGAGCCGGTCCCGCCGGCGAACGTCCACGGCCTGCGCAACGTGCGCCGGTCGACCTGGCTGCCGATCGCCACGGGCGAGCGCATCCATGAGATCGAGGAGGTGGCTCCGCTCCTCGAGGAGGGCCTGGTCGACACCCTGCAGGTGGACATGACGCACTTCGGCGGCTTCACCGGGGTGCGCAAGGTCGCGGCCTGGGCGGCGGCGTACAACGTGCCCCTCGCTCCGCACAACGTGTGCGGCCCCGTCGGCACCGCGGCGAACGTGCACGTGGGCGTGTCGACCCCGAACTATCAGGTCCTGGAGCACTTCAACGACTTCGCCGACACGTGGGTCCTCGACCTCGTCGACGGCGCCCCGACGGTGGATGCCGCGACCGGCGGCTTCGCGGTCCCCGAGCGCCCCGGCCTCGGCGTCCGCCTCGACCGCGAGCTCGCGGCGGAGCATCCGAGCAACGGGGCGACCTTCAACCTGTTCGCCGTCGGCTGGGAGCGACGCGAGGGCACGCGCCTCACCGCCGCCATCGGCACCGACTGACCTCTGCACCACTGCTGTTCAGTACCCGCGCGATTCGCGCACCAAGAGAAAGAGGATGGGAATGCAACGCAAGATGAGGCGATCAGTGGCGATCGCCGTCGCGGCCTCCGCCGTTTTCGGTCTGGCCGCGTGCTCGGGAGGCGGGGGAGCGAACCCCACCTCGGACGACGGATCCATGAAGGGCACCATCAAGGTGTGGGACCTGCTCGTAGGCAGTGACAAGAACTGGAAGGCGACGATGGACAAGGTCGATGCCCAGTTCGAGAAGGACCACCCCGGCGCGAAGATCGACCGCATCGCGCAGCCCGCGGACCCGGCCACGATCCACCAGCTCATGCAGGCCGCCGCACAGTCCAAGAGCGGACCCGACCTGATCATGATCTGGGCCTGGGGTGACGTGCTCACGCTGAAGCCCTCGCTCGTGCCGATCGACAAGTACATCTCCAAGAAGGAGCGCGACAGCCTCACCGGCTGGGACGGTGTGACGTTCGGCGGCGAGACCTATGGCGTGCCCATCGGCCTGCAGGGTCTCGGTATCTCGTACAACACGAAGCTCTTCCAGGAGGCCGGGCTCGACCCCGACACCCCGCCGGCCTCGGTCGACGACCTGCTCACGGCATGCAAGGCCCTGAACGCCGCGGGCATCACGCCCATCGGCGGCGGCAACAAGGAGGGCTACCTCAGCGGCTGGACGACGTCGACGCTGTACGCGGGTACGGCCACCACAAAGGAGGCGGCGAAGCAGGCTACGTACACGGCGCCGTTCACCGAAGCGCCGTTCGCCGACGCCGCGGCGGGCGTCATGAAGCTCGTCGACGGAAAGTGCTTCGACAAGAACATGCCCGCGACGCCCTGGTATCCGGACGGCTTCCAGAAGTTCCAGGACGGCAAGGCCGCCATGCAGTTCACGATCTACAGCCAGTTCGGGTACATGACCGACCCGAAGATCGGCCAGTACGTGAAGTTCATCCCGTCCATCGAGAACACCCGCACACCGGAGTTCCTGCCCGCGGGTGCGATGAACGTGTGGGCGGTGACGAGCTTCTCGCAGCACAAGAAGCTCGCCGCAGAGCTGGCTGTCTTCCAGGAGCAGGCGAAGTACCAGCAGGAGCGACTGGACACGGCCGGGTACTTCCCGAACAACAAGGGCGTCAGCTTCGATGACTTCCTGAAGACCCATCCCGGCGCCGCTCCCCTGGTGAAGATGCTGAAGGATGGGGCGAAGACGGTCCTCCCGGTGCACAACATGCAGGACGCGAAGACGAACGACATCTTCCAGAGCCAGCTGGAGCTGGTGATGCTCGGTCAGACATCGTTGAAGGATGCGCTGCAGGCGACGGAGGACTCGCGCAAGCAGCAGTATCCGGTCCTCATGGGCTCGCAGTAAGACGGAGAGCAGGACGATGATGGGCAAGCGCCGAATGCGGAAGTACTCGTCGATCGGGACTCTCGCACTGTTCCTCGGGCCGAGCTTGCTCATCATCGCCCTGCTCCGGGTCTGGCCGGTGATCCAGGGGGCGTTCATCGCCTTCACGCAGTGGGACGGCATCCGCCCTCCCGTGTTCAACGGCCTCGACAACTTCACGCGGATGCTGAGCGATCCGGTGCTGCTCACCGCGCTCGGCAACACGGGGAAGATCCTGATCCTCGCGCCGGTCTGGATCATCCTCCCGCTGCTGCTGGCGGCGGTGATCCAGGACCGGATCCCGGGAGCATCCTTCTTCAAGATCTCCTATGTGCTGCCGGTGCTGGTCTCGCCGGCCGTGATCGGCGTGCTGTTCGTGATCATCCTCGGTCCGGACGGGCCGCTGAACATCGTCCTGCGAGGGATCGGGCTCGGCGCGCTCGCGATCAACTGGACCGTCGACACGACGCTCGTGATGTGGATCGTGGCGGGGATGCTGATCTGGTCGACGTTCGGCCTCGGCGTGCTGCTGTTCAGCGCGGGGCTCGCCTCGATAGACGAGAGCCTCTACGAGGCGGCGCGCATCGACGGTGCGAACTGGATGCAGCGCTTCTGGTACGTCACGGTCCCCTCCGTCCGAGGGGTGATCGAGTACTGGACGGTGATGGTCGTGATCATGGCCTTCTCGTCCGCCATCGTGCTCGGCTACTCGTTCTCGCAGGGCGGGCCCGGCTACGCGTCGACCACCGTCGACCTCTTCATCTACAACCAGGCGTTCCGCTACGGTGCGCCCGGCTATGCGACCGCGATCGGCATCACGCTGTTCCTGCTGATCGGCATCCTCCTCGTGATCTTCCTCCGCGTCTCCCGGCGCCGGGGTGAGCTCATGTTCGACGATTCGGGGACACCGCTGTGACCGCTCTGCTCACGCCCGACACCGCTGTCGAGGAACCCATCCCGCCGCATCGACGGGGACGGCGGCGGCGGCCGTGGTCGCCCACCCGATGGGTCGTCGTGGTGGTGTGCGCGGCGATCGCGGTGTCGACGATCTACCCCTTCGTCTTCATGGCCTTCACATCGCTGAAGACCTCGCGGGACTACGTCGACAACAAGCTCGGTCTGCCGATCCCGCCCACGTTCGAGAACTTCGTCACCGCGCTGACCGGCAACCTCGGGGTCTCGTTCGTGAACAGCGTCATCACGGTCGGAGCGGGGACGATCCTGACGGTCATCCTCGGGTGCATGGGCGGGTTCGCGTTCGCCTTCCTGCGGTTCCCGTTCCGGGCCGGGCTCCTGCGGCTGATCATGATCATCATGGTCCTGCCGGTGACCGTGCTGATCCCGCCGATCTTCAAGGTGATCCTCGACCTCGGGCTCGTGAACACCTATCCGGGGCTGATCCTGCTGTACGTCGGTCTCAGCATCCCGGCCGGCGTCTACATGATGGCGACGTTCTTCATGGCGGTGCCGAAGGAGCTCGTGGAGTCGGCGCGCATCGACGGGGCGTCGCCGTTCCGGGTGTTCTTCAACATCGCGGTGCCGCTGGCGCGACCCGCCTTCATCACGCTCGGCACGTTCACCTTCCTGGGGCTGTGGAACGAGCTGCTGTTCGCGCTGCTGATCATGTCGTCGCCCGAGCAGCGCACGCTGCCGGTGGCCATCACGCTGCTGCGCCAGAGCGTGCAGAACCCGACGCTCGTGCAGGATGCCATCATCTCGGCGGGCCTGCTGATGTCGGCGGCGCTGCCGTTCCTCCTCTTCATCCTCTTCAACCGGCAGATCACGCAGGGCATGGTCGCCGGGGCGCTCAAGTGAACTCGCACCCGCCGATCGACCCGGAACTGGCGGCGTACCTGCCTGCCGAGGCGGCGACCCGGCCCTTCATAGACGGGCTCGCCGGAGTCGCGAAGCTGCGCGCGGCCATGGCGGAGTTCGAGGAGTCGGTGGACGATGTCCGTGCGGCGACGGGTGCGCGGATCGAGGAGCGGACGATCGAGGGTGTGCCCGTGATCGTCGTGCTGCCCGCGGCCGGCGAGAGCCCGCGGGGCGCGATCCTGAACGTCCACGGCGGTGGACTCGTGGCGGGCAGCTCGCGGTCCGTGCTCGGCGTCAACGTCCGCATGGCACTGGACCTGGGGTGCGCGATGGTCATCCCGGACTATCGCCTCGCGCCCGAGCATCCCTATCCCGCGGGGCTCGACGACGTGCACGCCGTGTGGCGGTGGCTGTCGGGCGGGGGCTTCGGGGCGGACGTGGATCTGGATCGCCTGGTCGTCATGGGCGGCAGCGCCGGGGGTCTGCTGTCGGCCGGGCTGATGCTGCGGCTGATCGCGCGGGGAGAGACCCTGCCTCGCGCGCTCGCCTTGGTGCAGCCGCAGCTCGACGACCGCAACATCCAGCCGTCGACGTTCGAGGTCGAGTACGCGCACTTCTGGGATCGGCCGTCGAACGCCTTCAGCTTCGAGGTGTACCTGGCCGGGCTCGACGGGGAGGTCCCCGCCGAGGCGGCGGCCGCGCGTGCCGAGGACCTGAGCGGGTTCCCCCCGACCTATGTCGAGATCGGTCAGGTCGACATGTTCCGCGACGAGGAGCTCGACTTCGCCGCGCAGCTGAGCCGGGCCGGTGTCCCCGTCGAGGCGCACCTCTGGGCGGGAGCGTTCCATGGCTTCGACGGGCTGGTGCAGACGCGGGTCGCGCAACGCGCGGTGGCCGCCCGGGTCGAATTCCTTCGCGGGGTGCTGGAGCAGCGCGCGACGTGAGCGGTCGGTGCCGGTCAGGGGCGGGATCGCGTCGCCTCGGTGTGATCGGGGTGGCGGTCGGGGCGTGCACACGTCGCGTGTGGGGGCGTGTACGCGTCGCCTCGGTGTGATCGGGGTGGCGATAGCCTCGGGCGATAGCCTCGTCGGGTGATCGAGCACCCTGTCTTCCCCGGACTGAGGTTTCGCGACGACGACGAACTCGGCGCACTCCTCGGCTCGGCGGTGGCGGAACGGCGCGTGGTCCACGAGTGGCCGCTGACCCGGACGGAGGAGGTCAGGCTGTCCGACGGCCGGCACGTGGCATACAAATGCCAGCTGCCGCCGTCGATCGAGCCGGGTTTCTACGCATCCGCACGGTCGCCTCTGCTCCCCGCGCACGTGGACCTCGGTCGCGACGGCGAGTGCTCCTATCTCGTCACCGACTGGATCGAATCGGAGTCCCTGCACGCCCAGAGGCTCTCGCGGGACGACCTCCTCTCGGCCGCATCAGACGTCGTCGATGCGATATCGCGTATCGACGGCGATCCGCCCACGTATCTCGACCTTTCCACGCGGAAGAGCTGGGACGAGGCGAACGACGATGTCGTGTCGAAGCTGCGCACGCTGATCGGGATGGGGAGGTTCGGCGCGATACCTCTCGCCGACGTGGATCGCCTGAGACGCTGGGCGGGGGAGCCGGGAGTGATCGCCGCTGCGACAGCGCGTCCGACGGTGGTCCATGGCGACCTGAGCCTGGAAGAGGTCTTCCGTGTGCACGACGGGTGGCGGGTCATCGACTGGCAGCGCCCGGTGCTCGGGCCGCGTGAACTCGACCTCGTGTCTTTGCTGCGCCATGCGCGCATCGACCCGGCGCCTTTCGTTGCACGGGAGTTCGTGGAACTCTCGTCGTTCCTGCTCCTCCACTGGTCGGTCACCGCATCCCACGATCTCCTCCCCGACCTGCCTCCGGAGCTCCCGCAGAGCTGGGCGGTGACGTCCATCCGGGAGATCCTCGCTTTGCAGGGCGAGTAGGGAGTGGGAACGACCGGCTTCCGACGGTCGACCGCGGCCTCGACGGCTTCCGATGGCCGACTGCGCGGCCTCGACGGCTTCCGACGGTCGACCGCGCGCGCCGCGGGTCGCCCGTCTCACGACGCTCACGCGGGGGACAGGCATTCAGGATCCGACTGCCGACCTCATCACTGGGCGGATGCGCGTCGGCGCAAGAAGCTAGAACGGGGGCGGATCTCTGTCGAGCGAGTCGACCGAGGAGAATGCGACCGATGACACGGGGACGTCGCGGTAGATGCGTCCGGTGGGGCTGGTCCATTGGAGGACGCCGTCCGCGAGCTGCGTCACGCACCAGGCGGTGTGGTGCTTGAGGATGTGATGCCTGCGGCACAGGTGGGCGAGGTTGCATATGCGGGTCTTGCCGCCGTGTGCGGCGTCGTGGGTGTGGTCGATGTCGCACCGCCAGGTGGGTTGCCGGCAGCCGGGGAAGCGGCAGTGCCTGTCCCTCACTCGCAGGGCCCGGCGGATCTGCTCGCTGGGGCGGTACCTGTCGACCGCGAGGACGGCGCCGGTGACCGGGTGGGTGAGGATGCGGTCCCAGCCGGGGGCGTGGCCGGCGAGGTGGCGGGCAGTGGCCGGGTCGATCGGACCGTACCCGGCGAGGTCCACCGGACCGGCATCCTGGCCGAGGAGGGTGAGAACGGGGACGGTCACTTCGACGGTCGCGTGGATCGCGGCGAGCCCGGTCGGCCCGTCGTGCGCTTCCGGGGCGCCGGTGAGGAGGAGGTCGGCGAGGATGTCTGCCCGCAGCTCATCCATCGACCGTGCGGTCGGGGCGGCGTCGCCGGGCGGGTCGGTCGCGGCCCCGGTGAGGGGTGCGGCATCTGCGGCCAGGTTAGTACCTGAGCCGCCGGTGGCACCCCCGGCGACGGCCTGCCCGTCGCGTTCGACGGCCCTCACCTCGTGCGCCATCCGGGTCAGCCGGTCATAGCAGCCGTGAGCGAGCACTGCCGGGAGGACGGCGGTCAGTTCGCTCATCCCGTCGTCCAGGTCGTTCACCCTCACCCCGCGGCGGGCGCGGGCACGATCGTGGCGTTCCTGCAGCGACGACGGCACCACCTTCTCCGCCCGCACGCGGGCGACCGGCTTCAGCCGGGACGCCGACTCCGCCTCCGCATACGGCAGCACCGCCGCCTCGAACACCGCGCGCGCCTCAGGATCAGTCAGGTGGGCGCCCGCGTCCATGATCACCGCGACATGGGCGCGCGAGACCCGCCCCGCAGCCAACGCCGCGAACGTTGCAGGGAACCGCTCGGTCAGCGTGACCGCCTCCCCCAGCTGCCGCTGCACCGACCGGTCACTCACACGCAGCGCCGCCCCCAACTCCGCCGCAAGCGACCGCACCGGCAACTCCGCCTCCACCGAACCCGGCCGCGCGCCACCAGCCTCGGCCCGCACGGCGGTGAACGCGGTGGCCAACAGCCTCGCCTCCCGGGCCTGCAACGCGGCCATCGACCGGCGAAGCGCGACGACGTCCGCCACGATCGCATCCACCGTCGCGGAAGCAACGGGCGCGATCACTGGTGGCTTCGACATCCCCCAATTCTATCCGGAGTATCGAAGATATGTTCGACTTATCCACAGACCGCCCGAGCAATTGCGGGGTGGATTCGAGTCGAGGCGCGTGCCAGAAGTCGCTGCGCAGCTGCCCGGCAGCTGACGACACGTTGGCTGCGGCGCGCTACCGTTCCGAGATGGACGACGTCGCGCTGGGAACGCTTCGTGGAGGGGTCGTTGCCTCTCGCGCGTCCATCGAGAGGCAGGGCGTAGATGGTGGATCCTGACGTGACCGAGGTCATCTTCATCGGAGGTCGCTCGGGCGTGGGGAAGACGTCTGTCGCCTTCGAGGCATCGCACATCTTGGCGGATGAGCGAATCCGTCATGCCCTCATCGAGGGCGACAACCTCGATCAGGCGTATCCGGAGCCATGGGGAGAGGGCATCGCGCTCGCGGAGCGGAATCTCGCCGCCATGTGGGCGAACTACCGGGAGGCCGGCTACACCCGCCTCCTGTTCACGAATACCGTCAGCGTCCTCCAGATCACGCCTCTGGTGCACGCACTGGGTGGAACCGTTCGCTCGGCTTCGGTCCTGTTGACCGCGTCAGACGAGACCGCAGCCGAACGCCTCGCCCGTCGCGAGATCGGCACCGCCTTGGAGGAGCACATCGAGCGAAGCCGTCGGGCTGCAACGATGCTCGATGGGGCCCGCGTCGATCACCGGATCCCGACGGACGGTCGCCCGCTCGAGGAGATCGCCCGCGAGATGCTCGCCTCGGCTGGCTGGCTCGTGGCAGCACCAGATGCCGGCGAGTGAGCCGGATTGCGACGACCCGGACGCCGCTGAAAGCATGGCTCACCTGGCGATGCCCGAAACCCTGCCGGACGGCGTGTGCATCTTCTGTGCCATCGCGGCCGAACAGGCCGACGCAAGCGTGGTCTACGAGGACGACACGGCCGTGGCGTTCATGGACCTGTTCCCCGTCACCCCCGGCCATCTCCTCGTCGTGCCGCGCGCGCACGCGATCGACCTCGAAGACATCGACCCCGCGACGAGCGCGCACGTCTGGTCGGTGGGGCACGGGCTGGCGCGAGCGCTCCGCCGAACGGGCATCCGGTGCGAGGGCATCAACATGCTGGTCTGCGACGGCGAGGCCGCGTCACGCTAACCATTTCCACAAACCTGGCGCAGACATCTGATAGGTGCGTGATGGTCGACGGCAGCGTCCGGGCACGGCGGGCCGAAAAGATGACACTTGTTCATGAAACGTCTTCGAGATTCCTCCTAGTCCTCCTGCAACCTATCTGATACATTTCGGACAGGTTGACTCGAGGAGGAGCAATGGAGCGTCCCATTCGGACAGCGTGCATCGCCGCGCGATCCCTGGGCGGTCCGAACCTCCTCGCACAGTCCGCAGCGGAGCTCTTCGCAGCCCGCGAGATCGCGTGCCAGAGCGCATCATGACGGACGCCCAGATCATCCCGCCAGCGGGACCGGCGTACCTGAGCGCCGCAGCGCGGGCGATCATCGAGCAGCCCATCGAGCGCACCGCCATGCCGCCCGCGACCGACGCCGATGCATGGCGTCGCCGGATCGCCGAGATGAACGACGACATGGCGGGCTTCATCGCCGAGCCTCGGGACCTCCCCGTGCGCTCGGAACTCACCCACCCGGCCGGCGTGCCGACCTGGGTCGCCGTCCCCGACGAGGCCGACCGCGACGGCCCGGTCCAGCTCGACATCCACGGCGGCGGCATGATCCTGGGAGCGGGCGAGGTCACGCGCATCATGGGCGAGATCGACGCCGCGAACACCGGCATCGTGCACTGGGCGGTCGACTATCGGATGCCGCCCGATCACCCCTTCCCTGCCGCGCTCGACGACCTGATCGCCGTGTACCGCGCGCTGCTCGCCGAGCGCGACCCGTCGCAGATCGTCGTGGGTGGCGGGTCGGCCGGCGGCAATCTGGCCGCCGCGCTGCTCCTGCGCGCGAAGGCGGAGGGGCTTCCGATGCCCGCCGGTCTGCTGCTGCTCACGCCGGAGAGCGATCTGATCGAGTCCGGGGATTCGTTCATCACGCTGAAGGACGTCAGCGTCGGCATGGACGAGAGCCTCGCCGAGGTGAACAGGCTCTATGCCGCCGGCCGCGACCTCACCGACCCGCTCCTCTCGCCCCTGTTCGGAGACCTGCGCGGGCTCCCGCCGACGTTGCTGATCACCGGCACGCGCGACCTCTACCTCTCCAACACCGTCCGCATGCACCGGGCGCTCCGGGATGCGGGCGTCTGGGCAGACCTGCACGTGTTCGACGCGCGCCCGCACGGCGGCTTCGGGGGAGCGCCCGAGGAGGAACCGGTGCAGGCCGAGATCCGCGCGTTCGTGCGGGGTCGTGTCGGCCTCTGAGCGTCCGGGGAGTCCCGGTCGTCCCATCCATCCGCAGTGCCAGCTCAAGGAGGAGTCATGAACCAGCCCACCACCGAAGAGACCGCCCCGGCGACGTCGGGCCGCCGCGCGTTCCTCGGCCGCGCCGCCATCGGCGGGATCGCCGCCGCGGCCGCGATGGTCCCGCTCGTCGGCGCCGCGGCGCCCGCATCCGCCGCGCCGAAGCCGGCCCCGCCGGCCCCGCCCGCGCCGAATCCCCACGGTCATCACCGTGTGTTCGACGTGCAGGACTTCGGCGCGAAGGGCAACGGCACCCACGACGACACCGTCGCCATCCAGAAGGCGATCACCGCCGCCCAGGCCGCCGGCGGCGGGACCGTGTACCTCCCGTCCGGGAAGTACAAGACGACGTCGACGCTGAAGATCACCGGGGCGAACATCACCGTCGAGGGGGAGGGCGCCTCGAGCATCATCGCGTGCGCCTTCGCCGCGGGCGACATCCTGCGCGTCGCACGCACCTCGTCCTCGGCGGCGCTGGTCGCCAACGGCCTGTTCACCGACTTCGCGATCATCTCGACCGTCAAGAAGACGAGCGGCGCGGCGCTCGCCATGGACGGCGTGCAGGACATGCGGATCTGCAACGTGCACGCCGTCTCGCGCGTGTACTCCGACCCCAACAACCTGTGGGACTCGTTCAGCTTCCACGACTTCACGATCGTCGTGATGGAGAACTGCAAGATCCAGGCGCAGAACAAGGGCATCACGTGCTGGGGCAACCAGGTCGGCGCGGACCTCTGGATCACCGGCGGCACCCTGTGCTCCTTCACGCCCATCGGCGTCCACGTCGGCGGCGGTGTCGGCGGGGTCTACTTCGACGAGTTCCTCTGCTATCTCAACGGCACGAACGTGCTCATCGACGACACGCTCGGCGGCTCCGCCAACCGTGAGCTCATCTTCAACGAGGCCGTCTTCGACGGGTCGTATCGGCACAACGTCGAGATCATGCCCAACGGCGTATACGTCCTCACCTTCCAGAACACGTGGTTCGGAAACTCCGGCTTCGACCAGAAGGCAGGTCACCCCGAGGGCTGCCTCATCCGCGTGCACCCCGGGGGGATCCTGCACCCGTCGAACGTCACCGTCTCCGGATGCAAGATGTTCAACGCCTACGGATCGGGGATCTTCGCCGAGTCCGGGGCGTGGACCATCACCGGCAGCGACATCAGCCTGAACGGCCAGGGCGCGGCGGGCGGCTACGGCGTGATCCTCGGGGCCGGCGCGTCGGGAACCGTGATCAACGGCAACTCGATGCACACGAACGGCAACTACCCGAGCGCCAAGCCTGTCGGGGTGGGCATCAAGATCGCGTCCGGGGTCAACGACTACATCGTCACGTCGAACAGCGTCATCGGCAACGGGACGGCGGGACTGGTCGACGAGGGCGGACCGTCGAAGATCGTCGACCTCAACCTCGGCGCGTGAGCCCCGCGCCATGAGCAGCACCGACACCGAACGGGCCTGCGTCGTCACCGGCGGCGCGGGCTCGATCGGCGGCGCCATCGGGCGGTGCCTGCGCGCCGACGGGTGGCGGGTCGTATCGCTCGACCTGGGCGTGCCCGCTCGGGATGCGGCGGACGTCGCCGTCCTCGGCGACGTCGCCGCTCCGGCGGCGCACGCCGAGGCGGCGGAGCGGGCGGTCGAGCTCGGCGCACTGCGGGGCTGGGTGAACTGCGCCGGCTACAACATCCTCGGCTCGGTGGACGAGGTGGAGGAAGCGGCCGTGCGGCGCGGCATCGACGTCGACCTGCTCGGGGTGTTCTTCGGCGCGGCCGAGGCGGCGCGCCGCATGGGCGCGCTCGACGGACCGCAGCGCGGCAGCATCGTCAACATCTCGTCGATCCACGCGGCGGTCGGATTCCCCGGCTTCGCGGCCTACGCCATGGCGAAGGGCGGCATCGAGGCGCTCACCCGGCAGGTGGCGGCGGAGTACGTGGCATCCGGCATCCGCTGCAACGCCGTCGCGCCGGGGCTGATCGAGAGCGAGATGAACGCGCAGCTGCTGGCCGAGGCATCCGATCCGGACGCGCTGCAGGCCGCGTGGGCGGCGCTCACGCCCATGGGCCGGTGGGGCACGCCCGACGACGTCGCCGCTGTCGTCGCGTTCCTCCTCGACGGCGCCTCCGGCTACATCACCGGCGAGGTGCTCGCCGTGAACGGAGGCGCGACAGTGCTCGCCCGCGGCCGCTGAGGCCGGGGGTGCGGAACCACCTCCTCGAGAACCGGCCGCAGCGGGGTGCCGGCGTGCGCGATCGCCCTTGATCGACACGATTCTCGAGGAGGTGGTCGCGCCCGCACCGCGGGTCGGCGGGATGCGCGAGTCCGGGGCGCCGATGGCGGGGCGGGGCCGAAACTCGGCCTGTCAGGGGGTGATCGTCATGCGCGAGATGCGGTCGCCGTCGAGGGTGAAGCGGAAGTCGCTCGTCCCGTTGAAGCCGCCGCCGGTGACGACGAGGCTGACGACCCACTCGTCGCCGTCCTGTTCGACGCCGGCCGCCTCGAAGTGGGAGTGGCGGCCGATGTTGTCGGTCGAATCCCACGACCGCACGCCGTCCCGCCCGTGGAAGCCCTTGCCCCAGTCCTCGAGGTAGGCGTCCTCGGTGAACGCGTCGGCGAACGCATCCGCGTCGCCCGCGTTCGTCGCGTCGATCATGCGCTGGATGGGGGCGGGGATGTCTGTCATGCGTCGATTCTCGCCGGGCGGGCCTGACGGCGCCAGCGCGGCGGGGTGTTCAGACGATGCGCGAGTGCTCGCCGAGGCGGTGCCAGGTGCGGTTGTGGTACACAAGCGCGTCGCCGTGCGCGCCCGGTTCGATGTCGCGCTGGATGCTCGACTGCAGCGCGTGCGCGACCACCACGGTGGAATCGCCGGCCGACATGCGGTTCACGACGGCGCAGCGCACCCATGCACGGGCACCGTGGTAGACGGGCTCCCCCGTGACGAGTCGCGTCCAGAGCGCGGCATCCGCGAACCGGTCGGCGCCGCTCGTGGCGGCGAGGCGCGCGAGCTCGAGGTCCTCCGCGTCGAGCAGGTGGACGACGATCGTGGATGCCGCGACGATCGCGGCCGTCGCGGACGAGAGCGACGAGAGTGAGAACACGAGGAGCGGCGGGTCGGCGCTGATCGAGGATACCGACGTCGCGGTGAGCGCGACGGGCCCGTCCGGTCCGTCGGCGGTGATGATGGCGACGCCGCCGGGGTGGCCGCGGAAGAGGGTCTTGAACTCGTCGGCGCTGAGCGACTCCCCGACATGCGCCGGCGGCCGCACCGGCTCTGGCGCGGTCGGCGAATCCTGGGGGCGGAACGAGGTCATGACTTCGACGCTACGCCGACTTCGCGGCGCCGGATCCGCTCACGGGCGATTGTGTCCGGTGGTTGCCCCGTGTTTCGCCGTGTGACGACGCGCTCGACTTGCCCGATCCGGGTGGGCCACGTAGGGTCGTGGCGTGCTGACCTGTCGCTGTTGTCGCTGAGCGTGCGCACTCATCGAGTGCCCGCAGCCCCTCGCGACCCCGACAGCATCCGCGCTCTCCGCGCGGCACCTCCCAGGAGCATTTCGTGCGTTACGCAGAAAGCGTCGCCGACCTCGTCGGCAACACCCCCCTCGTCCGCCTGAGCCGCGTCACCGCCGGCATCCGCGCCACGGTCCTCGCGAAGGTCGAGTACCTCAACCCGGGCGGCTCGGCCAAGGACCGGATCGCCGCCCGCATCGTCGACGAGGCCGAGCGGACCGGCCTCCTCCGCCCCGGCGGGACCATCGTCGAGCCGACGAGCGGCAACACCGGCGTGGGTCTCGCCCTCGTCGCCCAGCAGCGCGGATACCGGATGGTCTTCGTCGTCCCCGACAAGTTCGCGGGCGAGAAGGTGGCCGTGCTCCGGGCGTACGGCGCGGAAGTGGTCATGACGCCCACGAACGTGCCGCCCGACGATCCGCGCTCGTACTACGGCGTCTCCGACCGCCTCGCGCGGGAGATCCCCGGCGCCTTCAAGCCGAACCAGTTCGCCAACCCGAACGGGCCGCGCAGCCACTTCGAGACGACCGGCCCCGAGATCTGGCGCGACACCGACGGCCGGGTCACGCACCTGGTCGCCGGCATCGGCACCGGGGGCACGATCAGCGGCACCGGCCGCTTCCTCAAGCAGGTGTCCGGCGGCGCGGTGCAGGTCGTGGGCGCCGATCCGGACGGGTCGATCTACTCGGGCGGCCCGCTGCACTCCTACCTCGTCGAAGGCGTCGGCGAAGACTTCTACCCGCAGACCTTCGATCCGTCCGTCGTGGACGAGTACCACCGCGTCGGCGACGCCGAGGCCTTCGCGATGACGCGCCGCCTCGCACGCGAGGAGGCGCTGCTCGTCGGCGGCTCGAGCGGCATGGCCGTGGTCGCGGCGCTGCGGACGGCGCGGGACCTCGACGAGGACGCTGTGGTCGTCGTCGTCCTCCCCGACCACGGCCGGGGCTACCTCGGCAAGCTCTACGACGACGACTGGATGCGCGCCCGCGGATTCGACGTCGACGACCACGCGGCATCCGCCGATCGCCTGCCCGACACGAGGAGCGACTCATGACGACCGATCACCTGCACGGATTCGACAGCCTCGCGGTGCACGCGGGTCAGGACGCCGATCCGACGACCGGCGCGGTGATCCCGCCCGTGCACTTCTCCAGCACGTATGCCCAGGACGGCATCGGGGGTCTCCGCGGCGGGTACGAGTACGGACGCAGCGGCAACCCGACGCGCACGGCGCTGGAGACGCAGCTCGCCGCGCTGGAGGGCGGACGGCATGCGCTGTCGTTCGCATCCGGGCTGGCTGCTCAGGACGCGCTCCTGCGCGCGGCGCTGAAGCCGGGCGACGAGGTCCTCATCGGCGACGACGTCTACGGCGGGACGTACCGGCTGCTCACCCGCGTCCTCGGACCGTGGGGCATCGGCGTGCGCGTCGTCGACACGAGCGACGCGGATGCCGTCCGCGCGGCGCTCGCGGAGCGCGCACCGCAGCTCGTGTGGGTCGAGACCCCCAGCAACCCGCTCCTGCGCATCGCCGACATCGCGGGCATCGCGGCCGCGGCGCACGAGGTCGGGGCGCTCGTCGTCGTGGACAACACGTTCGCCTCGCCGGCCCTGCAGCAGCCGCTGTCGCTCGGCGCCGACGTCGTGGTGCACTCCACGACGAAGTACCTGGGCGGCCACTCCGACGTCGTCGGGGGAGCGCTCGTGATCGACGACGACGAGCTCGCCGAGCAGGCGAAGTTCCTTCAGTTCGCGGCCGGCGCGGTGTCCGGCCCCCTGGACGCGTGGCTCACGACGCGGGGCATCAAGACCCTCCCGCTCCGCATGCGCCGGCACAGCGAGAACGCCCGCGCGGTCGCCGGCCATCTGAACGCCCACGGCCGGGTGGCCCGCGTCTACTACCCCGGACTCGCGGAGCACGCCGGCCACGACGTCGCCGCGCGCCAGATGTCCGACTTCGGCGGCATCGTCTCGGTCGCGCTCGCCGACGCGGCCGCGGCGCGTCGCTTCGCCGAGTCGACGCGCGTCTTCACGCTCGCCGAGTCGCTCGGGGGCGTCGAGTCGCTCGTCAACTACCCGGACGCCATGACCCACGCGTCGGTGCGGGGCACGGCGCTCGCGGTGCCCGAAGAGGTCGTGCGGCTGTCGGTCGGCATCGAGTCGGCGGAGGATCTGCTCCAGGACCTCGACGACGCGCTCGCCGGCCTCTGAGCGGAGGCGCGAACGCCCGCGCCGTCGCGTCAGAAGGCGTCGAGGTTCGCCCGCAGTCCGCCGTCGACGAACTCCGAGCGGAGGATGCCGCGACGGCGGAGGATCGGCACGAGCTCGTCGAGCGTGCGATGGATCGTCACCGGGTGGAGGTCGCCGGAGAAGATGAGGCCGTCGTTGTCGGCGTCGTCCCCCAGCGCCTCGATGAGGTCGGCCAGCTCGTCGGCGGTGCCGACCGTGCCGCTGATGCCGTCGCCGATGCGCGTGAGCCGGGCCTTGCCGGTGAGGATGTCGCGCAGCGGCACGTCGTCGAACGAGTCGAACCTCCCGCGCAGTCCCTTGATCGTGCCCTGCGACACGTGCTCGCCGAAGATCGCGGGGTCGAGCGGCCGGTCGAGGTCGAGCGACGTCAGGTCGGTCTCGAGGTCGCTCGACCACGCCTCCGCGACCTCGAGGAGCGTCGCATCGCTCGGCTCGGCGGAGGCGCGCACGATCCGGTCGGCCTCCTCGGCGCTCGCCGCGACGATCGGCTTGAAGACGAACAGGCTCTTGATGTCCGCGGCATCCCGGCCGTGCGCCGCCGCCGCGGCGTGCACGCGCTCGCGGTAGGCACGGATGCTGTCGACGTCCAGTGGCGAGAGCGCGAGCTGGATCTCGGAGTTGCGCCCCGCGAAGTCGAGCCCGCGACCCGATCCGCCCGGTGAGGCGACGATCGGGTCGCCCGCCGGCAGCGGCGCGGCGTTGAGCGGGCCGTCGAAGGTGAAGTACTCGCCGCGGTGCTGCACGGCCCGGATCTTCGAACCGTCGGCGTAGATCTGCGACACCGGGTCGGCGATCAGCGCGCCCTCGTCCCAGCTGTGCCACAGCAGCCGCAGCGCGTCGAGCCACTCCTGCGCCCGGTCGTAGGCGGCGTCGTGCGGCAGGCGCTCGGTGCCGAAGTGGTGGGCGCTGCCGACGTCGGTGACGACGTTGATGCCGACGCGGCTGCCGCTCAGGTGCTGCAGCGACGCGAACTGCCGGGCCGCCTGATACGGATGCCACGCCGCGGGGTTCGCGGTCGGGATCACGCCCAGGTGGCGGGTGGCGGCGAACAGATAGGGCGCGAGCGTCCAGGGGTCGTGCTTGGGGCCGCCGTAGGCCTTGCGCACCCGCAGGTCGAGCGTGGCGGGGGTGATGCCCACCGACAGGGCGTCCTCGATCAGGACGAAGTCGAACCCCGCCTGCTCGAGGTCGCGCGCGGACTGCTGGTACAGGTCGGGCCGCTGCCAGTCGTAGCCCCACTCGTAGTACGGCCGCGCCCAGCCGTGCGGGCCGAACCCGCGGGAGAGGAACCAGCCGAAGTGCTGCTGCCTGGTCATGCGATCCCCGCCCGGGTGAGGATGTCGGCGGCCGCGACGGCGGCGAGGGCCCTGTCGAGGTCGGCGATGAGGTCGTCGGGCTCCTCGAGTCCGATCGAGAGGCGGAGGAGGCCCGGACCGATCCCCGCGGCGGCGAGCTCCTCGCGCTCGCGCTGCACGTGGGTCGTCGTGGCCGGGTGGAGCACGAGCGAGCGGACGTCGCCGAGGTGCGTCATGCGTGTGAAGAGCCGCAGCGCATCCGTGAAGGTCCTGGCCGCCTCGGTGCCGCCCTCGAGCGTGACCGCGAAGACCGACCCCTGGCCGTCGGGCAGGTACCGCGCGGCCAGGTCGCGGTACGGGCTCGAGTCGAGGCCGCTGTAGTCGACCGCCGCGACGCCCGGCTGCTCCTCGAGCCAGCGGGCGATGCGGAGGGCGGTGGCGGACTGACGCTGGACCCGCAGCGAGAGCGTCTCGATCCCCTGGAGGATCAGGAAGGCGTTCAGCGGCGACGGCACGGGCCCGAAGCGCAGGGCGATGTGGCGGGCGTGCTCCAGGAAGGCGGCGCGACCCGCCCGCTCGACGACGGTGCGGCCGTCGAGCCCGCGTTCGACGGCGAGCTGCGGGAAGCGGTCGGGAGCGGCATCCCACGCGAAGGTGCCGCCGTCGACGATGACGCCGCCGAGCACCGTCCCGTGGCCGGCGAGGAACTTGCTCGCCGAGTGCACGACGATGTCGGCGCCGTGCTCGATCGGACGCACCAGGTAGGGGGTGCCCAGCGTGTTGTCGACGATGAGCGGGAGCCCGTGGCGGTGAGCGACACCCGCGATCGTCGCGATGTCGAGCACCTCGTTCTTCGGGTTCGGGATCGACTCGGCGAACAGCGCCTTCGTCTCCGGGCGGATCGCGGCCTCCCATGCGGCGGCATCGTTCTGCGCGGCCACGAAGGTGGTCGTGACGCCGAGACGGGCGAGGTCGTCGCGCAGCAGCTCGCGAGAGCCCTCGTAGATGCTCGACGCCGACACGATGTGGTCGCCCGCCGCGACCAGAGCGAGCACCGTCGTGACCACGGCCGCCTGACCGCTCCCGACCAGCAGCGCGTCGATGCCGCCCTCGAGGTCGGCGATGCGCCGCTCCGTCGCGGCGTTGGTGGGGTTGCCCACCCGCGTGTAGCTGAAGCCGTCGTCGGTGCCGGCGAAGCGCGCGTGCCCCTGGTCGAAGTCGTCGAAGACGAACCCTGCCGTCAGGTAGATCGGGGTGGCGCGTGGACGATGGGCGCCGTCGAGCTCGATCCCGGCATGGAGCTGACGGGTGGCGAAGCCGAGGCCGGCGGTCGAGGCGTCCGTCATGACAGGACGAGGGGACGGGGCGCGGACGAGGGCATGCCGACACGATATGCGGCGACCGGCAGACTCGGCGCACCGGGGCGTCATGCGGCGAAATGGAGCGAGGTCTCGCGGTTAGCCGGTGGTTCCGCCCATGATGGAGGGGCCGACGCCACGCGGCATCCGCCACGCGAGAGGTGAATCAGGTGAGCGACCGGGGACTCGTGCGTCGTCTGCGGGAGGCGCTGCGGGGGAGGACCGCGCCGGCCGTGAGGCCGACCACGCGTCCGCAGATCGGGCTGCCCGAGATGCTCGGCGCGGTGGGGGCCGCGCTGCTCGGCTCGTCGCGCGCCACGAGTGCGGTGGAGCGCATCCTGCACGAGCTCAGCAGCGCCTACGGGCGCGACGACGTGCAGAGCTTCGTGCTGCCCACCCTCGTCCTCGTCGAAGACCCGTCGGCGGGCTCGCAGCGCACGGAGCTCTTCCCGGCGACGCACGGCGACCTGCGGCTCGACCAGGCCGGCGCCGTGGAGCGCCTCATCGAGCGGGCGCGGATGCAGCGGATGCCTCCCGCCGACGTCGTCCGGGAGCTGGAGCGCATCCGCGCGACGCCGCCTCGCTTCAACGCGGTCACGATGATCCTCGGACACGCCCTGCTCACCGTCGGCTTCGGGCTGGTGCTCGATCCCGTGGCGCTCGCCCTCCCCTTCTACGCCGTCCTCGGCGCGATCGTGGGGACCGTCGTGGTGCTGACCGCCAGGTTCGCGCAGCTGTCGCTCGTGCTCCCGGTGCTGATCCCCTTCGGCATCACGCTGGGCACGGGACTCTTCGTCGCGCCGCTGATCGGCGACGACCCGATCCGGCTCGTCGCCCCCGCCCTCGTGAGCCTCCTGCCGGGGCTCACGCTCACGCTCGCCGCCGTGGAGCTCACCAGCAATCAGGTGGTCGCCGGCGCGAGCCGCATGGTCTACGGCGTCGCCCGGCTCGGACTGCTGGTGTTCGGCGTGTTCGCGGCGATCTCGATCCTCGGTGTGCACCCGGCCGAGAATCCGCTGCCGCCGCTCGGCGCGTGGGCTCCGTGGGTGGGCGTCGTGCTCACGGCGATCGGCTACACGCTGTTCTCGGTCGCGCCGCGCGGCGCGTTCCCGTGGATCGTGGTCTCGCTCGTCGTCGCCTACGGGGCGCAGGCGCTCGGGGCGCTCGCGATCGGCGCCCAGCTCTCGGGGTTCGTGGGCGCGGTCGTGGTGATCGTGGTCGTGGGACTGCTGCGCCGCATCCCGGCGGCGCCGCCGTCGGCGGTCATGCTGATGTGCGCGTACTGGCTGCTCGTCCCCGGTGCGCTCGGCTTCATCGGGCTCAGCCGGGTGGCCGAGGGGACCGACGGCGCCGGCGCCGCGGACCTCGTCGCGGGGACGCTGGTGTCGCTCGTGTCCATCGCCCTGGGGATGGTCGTCGGCGCCAGCATGACGCGCGAGGTCGATGTCGTGGCGCGCGGATGGCGCAGGGTGGCCCGCTTCCACCCATCGCGCGACGCGTCCGCGCCCGGCGCCGAGCCGCCCGCGCGCTGAGGGACCAGCCCGCGACCTCGCCCGCGAGCCGGCCGCGAGCCGCCCGCGAGCCGCCCGCGAGCCGGCCGCGCGCCGCCCGCGCGCCGCCCGCGAGCCGCCCGCGCGAGTGCTTCCCCCGCGCCTCGGCTGTACCGTTCTCAGGACCGCGAGAGCCCCAGGGCGCCGGGCCGCGGCGTGTCGAGGCGCCGCGACCCCTGCGTTCCTGAGAACGGTACGCACGGATGCCGGCGCCGCCCCGCCGGCGCCGCCCCGCCGGAGCCGACCCCCGGCGCCGACCCGCCCGCGCGCTGAGCGTCTGTCGCACGTGAACAACGCCTTGCGCCAGACATAACACGTCGTATGTCTCTTGATAGAAACATCATACGTGTGATATCTCGTTAGATGCGGGACAGGGTGCCCCGCGGAAAGCGATTGTGAACATGACACTGACGTCACGTATACGCGGACGCGCGAAAGCGGGTCGGATCGGCCGGCGGGGAGGGGCGCTCGCGGCGATCGGGTCCGCCGCGCTCCTCACCGCCGGCCTCGTCCCCCTGAGTGCACAGGCGGCGACGACCACCACCTACTACGTCGCTCCGGACGGCGCGGGCGACGGATCGTGCACGGTGCAGGAGCCGTGCTCGATCGACCGTGCGCAGCACGTCGTCCGCGGCGACGACGCGCGGGGCGACACCGACATCACGGTGCAGCTCGCCGACGGGACCTACCGGGTCGATCACGTGCTGCGCTTCACCGCCGACGACGGCGGGAGCAAGGACCACCCGGTGTCGTGGGTGGCCGCGCCCGGAGCACACCCCGTCATCACGGGCGCGACGAAGGTCGGGGGGTGGACGACGTATGACGCCGCCAAGGGCATCTACGTCGCCGACACCCCGCAGGGACTGGACACGCGGCAGCTCTACGTCAACGGGGTCATCGCGCCGCGCGCGTCGATCCGGGTCGCCAACGCGGACGTGACCCCCACCGCGACCGGCCTCACCATCAAGAACTCGGCGCTGGCCTACCTCGCCGGGCTGCCCGACCAGAAGCGGATCGAGTTCGAGACGCTCGGCGACTTCACCAACCGCTACACGCCGGTGCAGAGCATCAGCTCCACCCAGATCACGATGCAGCAGCCCGCATGGGACAACAACACGTGGGGCTGGGACACGGTGCAGAACTCGTTCCTCGCCGGACCCACGTGGTACCTCGACAACTCCCTCGCCTTCCTCACGCAGGCGGGCCAGTGGTACATCGATCCGACCGCGGGCAAGCTCTACTACAAGCCCGCCCCGGGCGTCGACCCCGCGTCGCTGGACGTGGAGCTTCCGCGCCTGCAGGCTCTCGTGAGCGTCGGCGGCACGTACGACGCGCCGGTCAGCGGCCTCGCGTTCGAGGGGCTGCAGTTCTCGGGCACGTCGTGGATGGGCCCGTCCTCGCCGGACGGCTATGCCGACCAGCAGAACGGCACGTTCCTCACCGGCGCGTACTCGTATCGGCCGGCGGACGCCTTCACCAGCTGCTCGCGCGGCTGCGAGATGTTCGAACGCGCACGCACGGCGTGGGGGCAGGAACCCGCCGCCGTGCAGGTCTCCGCGGCCAGTGACGTCTCCTTCACCGGAAACCTCTTCACGAACCTCGGGCAGACGGCCCTCGGCATCGGGAACGACGCCAACGCCACCGTGTCCGGTGTCGGGCTCGGCGCCAGGAGCATCTCCGTCGTCGGAAACCGGTTCACCGAGGCGAGCGGTCACGGCATCGCCGTGGGCGGCGTCCTCGCCGACGCCCATCACCCCAGCGACGTGAGGATGACCAACCAGGACATCCTCATCGAGGACAACACCGTTGACCACGTCTCGGTCGACTACAAGGACAACGGCGGCATCCTGAGCACGTACGTCACGAACGCGCGCATCCTCCACAACGAGGTGTCCAACGTGCCGTACGACGGCATCGACACCGGCTTCGGGTGGGGCATCAACGACGCCGGCGGCTCGAACGACTACGTCGACCGCGGGTACTACAACTGGAACCCGAAGTACACCACGCCCACGACGCTGAAGGACAACGTCGTCGAGGGCAACCTCGTGCACAACACGAAGGCGCGCTTCGCGGACGGCGGCTCGGTGTACAACCTCTCGGCGAGCCCGGGCTCGGTGGTGCAGAAGAACTACCTCTTCAACATCTCCGGTGTCGGGCTGTACCTCGACGAGGGGTCGCGCTCCATGACCTACCAGAACAACGTGGTGCAGGGCGGATCGTTCGTCTTCACGAACGCGTCCAGCCTGCGCAACAACACGAGCGACAACACGATCCAGAACAACTGGTACAACAGCGGCGGAGTCTCGGCGCCGAACGCGACGCAGCACAACAACAAGCTGATCAACAACGTCAAGGTGAACGGCGCGGCCTGGCCCGCGGCGGCTGTCGACGTGATCTGCGCGTCCGGGGTGGAGTCCCAGTACCGTACCTCGCTCAACGCGAACCAGTTCGGGTTCTCGGGCTGCCCGACCACGGCACCCGTCTCGAGCGACTTCGCGACGACGGGCACGTCCGCGCTGAGCTCGTACTTCGGTCAGTCCGGCGACGCGTTCGGGATCGCGGCCAAGGGCGCGGACGTGTGGGGCTCCGGCGGTCAGCACGACGATGCATTCGGCGCGATCTACCGTCAGGGCGCGGCGAACGCGGTGAGCTCGGTCAGCGCGCGCGTGGTGTCCGTCAACGACGCGAACGCGTGGGCGAAGAGCGGCGTGATGATCCGCAACGACATCACGAAGGCGGGGGCGTCCGGCGGATACGCGGTCGTCGCCGTCACGGCGCGCAACGGGGTCGTCTTCGCGTGGGACTCCAACGCCGACGGATACCTGGACACACAGGTGCAGGCCAGCGTCGACGTCCTCCGTCCGGTATGGGTGAAGCTCGCGCGCAACGGCACCGGCTTCACCGGGTTCTACTCGTACGACGCGGCGAACTGGGTGCAGATCGGGGGGACGGTGACGCTCTCCGGAGCCGCCGCCACGCAGGATGCGGGGATCTTCTCCACCTCGCACGACACGACGCAGTCCGCGATCAACCAGTTCGACTCCTTCACGGTCACGGCGGCGACCCCGCCGAAGAAGCCGGCGGCCCCCACGGCCACGGCGACCGCCCAGGCCGTCACGGTGAACTGGCAGGCTCCCGCCGACGGGGGTGCGCCGATCACGGGATACCGCGTCTACCGCGAGGGCACGACCGACCCGGTCGCGACCGTGGGCGCGGATGCGACCACGGCATCCCTGACCGGGATCTGGCCGGGCGACACGGCGCGGTTCGCCGTCTCCGCGGTCAACGCCATCGGCGAGGGCCCTCGGTCCGACCTCAGTGCGGCGGTTACGGTTCCGGATGGGGCGACCGCGAAGCCGGGGCAGGGCGCGTTGTCGAATGACAACGGGTGGGATACCGGGTTGCAGGACGGGTCGTACGACGTGGTGATGAACCTGTGGTGGGGGGAGAACGGGTCGATCTACCGGCTGTATGAGAA
>JAFKIL010000003.1 GCA_017306415.1 Microbacterium sp.
GTCTGCCCGTACCCACTGCAGACCCGAGGTTGAGCCTCGGGATTTCACAGCAGACGCGACAAACCGCCTACGAGCTCTTTACGCCCAATAATTCCGGATAACGCTTGCGCCCTACGTATTACCGCGGCTGCTGGCACGTAGTTAGCCGGTGCTTTTTCTGCAGGTACCGTCACTTTCGCTTCTTCCCTGCTAAAAGAGGTTTACAACCCGAAGGCCGTCGTCCCTCACGCGGCGTTGCTGCATCAGGCTTGCGCCCATTGTGCAATATTCCCCACTGCTGCCTCCCGTAGGAGTCTGGGCCGTGTCTCAGTCCCAGTGTGGCCGGTCACCCTCTCAGGCCGGCTACCCGTCGACGCCTTGGTGAGCCGTTACCTCACCAACTAGCTGATAGGCCGCGAGCTCATCCCTGACCGAAGTTCTTTCCAGCTGCTGAAGATGCCTTCGCAGCTCGTATCCGGTATTAGACGCCGTTTCCAGCGCTTATCCCAGAGTCAGGGGCAGATTGCTCACGTGTTACTCACCCGTTCGCCACTGATCCAGAGAGCAAGCTCTCCTTCACCGTTCGACTTGCATGTGTTAAGCACGCCGCCAGCGTTCATCCTGAGCCAGGATCAAACTCTCCGTAAAAGAATTTTGCTGCGACCAGACCGGAATAGATCGGGCCGAGCGAGTTTGATCTGACGATCGGATGTCATTGCTGACATCTCGTTTAATCTCAAAAGAATCTCATCGGTCAGGCAAGCTGACCGCGAGGTTTTTTGGCATTTGACAAGTGCACGCTGTTGAGTTCTCAAGGATCGGATGCTCCTGCGTTCTGGCCTCTCGACCGACCCGCAGGGCAACTTCTCTATCTTATCCGTCTCGCGCTGGCTGTCAAACCGACACGCCGAGGATCAGATGTCCTGGGCGACAGCCGGAGACTGCTTTCCACGAGGGGATTCCCCATCGTAGACCAGACAACTGGCCACTCTCTAGGTGAGTCTTACGAAGGGGAGTTCGTTTTCCACTTGAGGGGGCGGGGCCGAGGCCCTCCGCTCTTCCCTTTGGGGCCGAACAAGAAAGACTCTACGTGGATCCGATGGGTCTGCCAAATCGAGCTCGCATCCCGGGCGTGTCGCGGTTCGGAGATCGCGCTGCGCACCACTCAGGCCGCGGACCGTGCCCGACGCCATCCGATCACGGTGCACAGGACGAGAGTGACCATCGCCCAGGCTGCGCACGCCGGTGGGAGCACGCGGTATGCCAGATGCTGCGGTGTGTAGCCGGCGGTGAACGGGCCGAACGCGAGCAGCCCTCCGACCCATGCGACGACGAGGATCACAGGGAGCGCGATGCCCCAGGCGACGGCCGCCCACCCCGGGATGCTCCGTCGGAATGGTGTGATCCGGGCCCGACGGAGCCAGGCGAGGGCGCAGATCGCCAGCACCAGCAATCCGCCCGCACTCGAGCCGTACTGCCACCACTTGTATCCGGCGAGCGGACCCCACATCGCGTCGAGGACGGGGAGGATGTCCGTGCCCACGCGCCCTCGTGCGTGAACCAGTCCCAGGTGATTGATGTGCGTCGCGACACCGATCACCAGCGCGACGACGACAAGCGCCGCCCCCGGGAGGGACGGACGCCCGCGCCCTCGCATCGCGAACACGCCGAGGGCGCTGGGCACCGCGCCCGCCTCCCACCCTGCGGGCAGGCGCACGGCGAGCCAGGCCGGCGACAGGTCGCGCGCCGCCGGCCGGAGGACGCCTCGCCATACGATCAGGAGCGCCAGCGCGAGGAAGACTGTCGCGGGGAGCCAGGCGAAACTGTGGGTCATCCCGTAGGTGAGCGGACTCGCCCGGACGAAGAGCGGCAGGTCGGGTGTCATCGCCCCGACCGCCACAGCCGCCGGCAGCAACGGCCCCCGGGCGAACGGCAGCGCCACGATCGCGTGGCTGGGGGTGAATGGCACGCGCTCAGCTGTCCGGGAACAGGCCGGCCAGGGTCTTCTTTCCTCGGCGCAGCACCGAGACTCCGCCGGGAAGCGACCAGGACAGCACCGCATCCTCCGCTTCCACACGGACACCGTCGAGGGACACGCCACCCTGCCCGATCGCTCGACGCGCCTCACTCATGCTCGAGACGAGCCCTGTGTCGACGAGGGCCTGGACCACCGTCGCCGCGGGGGCGACGACGGCGTTGGGCAGCTCCCGCAGCGCGCTGCGCAGCGTCTCGGGATCCAGCGACAGCAGGTCGCCCTGGCCGAACAGCGCCTCAGATGCGGCGACCACCGCTGTGGCTGCGGCCTCGCCGTGGACGAACGCGGTCGCCTCGACCGCCAGCCTCCGCTGCGCCGCCCGTCGGTAGGGTTCAGACTCCGTGAGCCGCGCGTACTCCTCGATCTCGGAGCGATCGAGGAAGGTGAAGATCTTCAGTCGCGCGACGACGTCCGCGTCGTCCGTGTTCAGCCAGAACTGGTAGAAGCGGTACGGGCTGCACATGGCCGGGTCGAGCCAGATCGCGTTGCCGGCGCTCTTGCCGAACTTGGTGCCATCCGCGTTGGTGATGAGCGGCGTGCCGAGCGCGTGCACCGTCGCTCCCTCCACGCGATGGATGAGATCCACTCCCCCGGTGAGATTCCCCCACTGGTCGCTGCCGCCCGACTGCAGCACGCAGCCGTACTGCCGGTGCAGCTCGAGGTAGTCGAGCGCCTGAAGGATCTGGTAGCTGAACTCCGTGTAGCTGATTCCGGCTTCGGAGTTCAACCGAGCCGCCACCGCATCCTTCTTAATCATCGTGCCGACGCGGAAGTGCTTCCCGATCCCTCGGAGGAAGTCGATCGCGCTCAAGGGGGCGGTCCAGTCGAGGTTGTTCACGATGCGCGCGGCGTTGTCGCCCTCGAAGCTGAGGAAGCGCTCGACCTGGGCGCGCAGGTAGCCGACCCACTCCTCGACCGTCTCGACCGGATTGAGCACGCGCTCGGAGTCACGGCCACCCGGATCGCCGATGAGTCCGGTGGATCCCCCCACGAGACCGAGCGGCCGGTGTCCGGCGAGCTGCAGTCGACGCATGGTGAGCAGCTGCACGAGGTTGCCAAGGTGAAGGCTCGGAGCCGTGGGGTCGAATCCGCAGTAGTAGGTGATCGGGTCACCGCCGAGCAGGGCGCGCAGCGCCTCCTGATCCGTGGACACGTGCACGAGGCCGCGCCAGACGAGCTCGTCCCAGACGTTCTCGAATGTCGGGTCGTTGGCCGGAGCTGTCGCGCTCAGAGGGGGCGTAGACACGCGTTTCAGGCTATCAGCGGCCTCGATCGCCGGCAGTGCGACGAACGGGGCCCCCGGTATTCCGAGGGATAAGCCTGGTACCTCATGTTGACCTAGAGCAGCGTATAGACTTTATCTTGTTTAGCTTTCATGCTTGATTTGGACGAATTCAGTCTGGAGGATTGATGTATGTGATCACGGCCGATCAGAAGGCCAGCCGCAGCCATGCCGACCTCGTCCCCGCCGCGCTCGAGGAGATCGACGAGATCGCCGGAGGGCGACTGACGCTCCCTCCCGAGCGGAGCACAGGAGACGAGCTGCAGGCGGTGACGGGCGACGCCCGCGCCGTGATGGACATCGTGATGCACCTCACCCGAGAACGGCATTGGAGCGTCGGCATCGGCGTGGGCGCCGTCGATCAGCCGCTGCCGCGCGAGACCCGAGCCGCGCGCGGCGAGGCGTTCGTCCGCGCCAGGGACGCCGTCGAGCGCGCGAAGTCGGCGCCCGGCCGCGTCGCGATCACCGCAGACCATGCCACGGACGCCCTCGACACGGAGGCGCTCATGCGACTTCTCGTCGACCTGCGGGACCGCCGCACCCCCCAGGGGTGGGAGGTCGCGGACCTCCTGGCGACCGGGATCACGCAGAAGCAGGTCGCGACCCGACTCGGCATCAGTCCCGCTGCGGTGAGCCTCCGCGCGAGCAGCGCCGCACTCCGTATCGAGGAGGGGGCGATCCCCGCGCTCGCCCGCCTGCTGGGACGCCTCGACACCTGAGCCGAGCCGGAGAGCGTGTCCGCCACCCGTGCCAGACTGGCGCGCATGGTGTTCGCAATGCCGGAGGCGCTCGTGGCCGCCATTCTGTCGATCTTCCTGTTCCTCGTGATGTGCGGCGCCCTCGTCCTCGTCGTCGTCAGCTTGCGGCACCCGACGACGCTGCCGCTCATCATCGCGACGGGACTCGTCGTCCTCGCCCTCGCCGTCGTCATCGTCTCCCCCGTCAACGTGCCGACCATCATGGGGCTGATCCTCGCCCTGCTCGGCATCGCCCTCGGGGTCGTCGGCGGAAATCCGCTCACTCGCCGCATCCTCGAGATCGCCACCCACGGCCGCGTCCACGAGACCTCGGACGGCGGGATCCGGGTCGATGCCACTCCCGACGACGGCACGGCCGGCACCGTGCTCCTGCGGGGCGGCACGACCATCGGGTATCTCGAGCGGGTCGCTGCGGTCATCGGGATCGTCGCCGGGTTCCCCGAGGCTCTCGCGGTCATCGTCGCCGTCAAGGGCGTCGGCCGGTTCTCGGAGCTCGCCTCCGCGGAGGCCCGCGAGCGCTTCATCATCGGGACGCTTGCGAGCCTCCTGTGGGCCTGCGTCGTTGCGGCGCTCGTGCGCCTCGCGATCTGGTAACCGCTACAGCCCCAGCGCGTGCGCGGCGGACTGCGCGCGCGCGATGAGTTCGGCGCGCTGCTCCTCCACCCTCGCCGGCGCGGTGCCGCCGATGCCGTCGCGGCTGGCGATCGAGCCCGCCACGGTCAGGACGTCGCGAACGGCGGGGTCGAGCTCGGGCGAGACCTCGGCGAGCAGCTCGTCCGACGCCTCGTCGAGACCGATCCCTCGGCGCTCGCACTCCCGCACGAGCGCCCCCGAGACCTCGTGCGCGTCGCGGAACGGCACCCCGCGGCGGACCAGCCAGTCGGCCACGTCCGTGGCGAGCGAGAATCCCTCCGGGGCCAGTCGCGCCATCCGTTCCGTGTCGAATCGCATCGTCGCCACCATGCCCGCGAACGCGGGGAGCAGGACCTCGAGGGTGGCCACGGAGTCGAAGACGGGCTCCTTGTCCTCCTGGAGGTCGCGGTTGTAGGCCAGCGGCAGGCTCTTCAGGGTCGTCAGCAGCCCGGTGAGGTTCCCCACCACGCGACCGGCCTTGCCGCGCGCGAGCTCCGCGATGTCCGGGTTCTTCTTCTGCGGCATGATGCTCGAGCCGGTCGAATACGCGTCGTCGAGTGTCACGAACCCGAACTCCCGCGTGTTCCACAGCACGATGTCTTCCGCGAAGCGCGACAGGTCTATGCCGATCTGCGCGGCCACGTACGCGAACTCGGCCACCACGTCGCGCGCGGACGTGCCGTCCAGGGAGTTCTCGGCGGGGCGGTCCAGGCCGAGCTGGCTCGCGACCAGCGCCGGATCCAACCCGAGACTCGAGCCCGCGAGCGCGCCTCCGCCGTAGGGAGACACCCGCGCCCGCGCGGACCAGTCGCGCAGGCGCTCGAGGTCGCGCACGAGCGGCCACCCATGGGCCTGGAGATGGTGTGCCAGCAGCACCGGCTGGGCGTGCTGGAGGTGCGTGCGACCCGGCATGACCGCGTCGGGGTTCGCCTCGGACTGCGCCACGATCGCGTCGACGAGCCGCAGGATGTCGCGTGCGATCACACGCGCGTGATCGAGCAGGTAGAGACGCACGAGCGTCGCGATCTGATCGTTGCGGCTGCGCCCGGCGCGCAGCCGACCGCCCAGATCAGCCCCCGCGCGCTCGATCAGTCCCCGTTCGAGCGCGCCGTGCACGTCCTCGTCGGACGGGCCGGCCGTGAACGCCCCGGACCGGACATCCGCGGCCAGGGCGTCGAGGGCGGATCGCATGTCACGGAGCTGGTCGGGAGTCAGATACCCCGCTGCGGCGAGCGCCATCGCGTGGGCGTGGGAGCCGGCGATGTCGTACGGGGCGAGCACCCAGTCGAAGTGGGTCGAGCGGCTGAGCGCGGCCAGCTCCGGCGACGGCCCGGACGCGAATCTCGCGCCCCAGAGAGCCCCCTCGTTCGTCCCGTGCGGCTCGCTCACGCGGCATCCTCGCTCGCGGTGCCGTTCTGCCGCAGCAGCCACACCAGGAGCGCCTTCTGGGCGTGCAGCCGGTTCTCCGCCTCGTCCCAGACGACGCTGCGCGGGCCGTCGATGACCTCCGCGTCGACCTCGTACCCGCGGTCGGCGGGCAGGCAGTGGATGAAGATCGCATCCTCGCGCGCCATCCCCATGAGCTCGCTCGTGACCTTGTAGCCGCCGAGATCGCGCAGCCGCGCGAGCTTCTCCTCCTCCTTGCCCATCGACACCCACGTGTCCGTGACGATGACATCGGCGCCGGCGGCCGCCTCGTTCGGGTCCGTGTAGAGCGCGACGGAACCACCGGTCTCCGCCGCGCGCCGGTCGGCGTCGGCGACGACGTCCTCCCGCGGCGCGTAGGCCTCGGGCGACGCGACGCGCACGTGCATCCCCGCCGTGACGCAGGCGAGGACATACGAGTGGGCCATGTTCGATCTGCCGTCTCCGAAGAAGGCGAGGGTGAGGCCCCGCAGCTCGCCCTTGTGCTCTCGGATCGTGAGCAGATCGGCCAGGAGCTGGCACGGGTGGAAGTCGTCGGTCAGGGCGTTCACCACGGGGACGCGGGTTCCGCGCGCCATCTCCTCGATCCCGGACTGGGCGTAGGTGCGCCACACGATCGCGGCCACCTGCCGCTCCAGCACGCGGGCGGTGTCAGACGGCGTCTCCTTGCCGCCGAGCTGGCTGTTCGCGGTCGAGATCACCAGCGGCGATCCGCCGAGGTCGGCGATGCCCACCGCGAACGACACCCTCGTACGCGTCGACGACTTGTCGAAGATGACGGCGACGGTCTGCGGGCCCGCGAGCGGGCGCACTGCCCAGCGATCCTTCTTGAGCTCGATCGCCAGATCGAGGATCTCCGACTGCTCGGCTGCTGTCAGGTCGTCGTCGCGCAGCAGGTGGCGGGTCATGCGGGTACCTCCGAGGTGGATGCGTCGAGGGCGGACGAATTCTCGACGGACGCGAGGGCGGCCGCGAACAGCTCGGCGAACTCGTCGATCTCGACGTCGCCGATGTTGAGGGGCGGCACCAGCCGGATCGTCCGGTCGTTGGGCGCGTTGATCACGAGGCCCAACTCCTGGGCCGCAGCGACGAGCTCCTTCGCGACCGGATGCCGCAGCTGCACGCCGATCAGCAGTCCGAGTCCGCTGCAGCCGCTCACCAATGCGGAGCCGATGCCGAGGACCACCTCGCGGATCTGCGCGCCGCGCACGCGCGCGTTCTCGAGCAGCCCCGCGCGCTCGATCTCGGCCAGGACCGCGCCCGCCACGGCGGTGCCGAGCGCGTTGCCGCCGAAGGTCGATCCGTGCGTGCCCGGATAGAACAGCTCGCTCGCGGCCCCGAACGTGATCAGCGCGCCGATCGGGAATCCGCCGCCGATCCCCTTCGCCACGGTGATCGCGTCCGGCGTGATCCCGGCGTGCTGGAAAGCGAACCACTCCCCCGTCCGGCCGGCGCCGGTCTGGATCTCGTCCACGATCAGGAGCGCTCCGTGGCGACGGGTCAGCTCACGGGCCGCCTGCAGGTAGCCGCCGGGCAGATCGACCACTCCGGCCTCGCCCTTGATCGGCTCGACGAAGAGCGCGGCGACGCGATCGTCGATGGCCGCCTCGAGCGCCTCGATGGTGGAGTCGAGGAACTCGACGCCGGGGACCATCGGCTCGAACGGCTGGCGCATCCCGTGCTTGCCCGTCAGCGCGAGGGTGCCCATCGTCCGCCCGTGGAAGCCGTTCGTGAGAGCGAGGATCCGAGTGCGCCCCGCTCCTCCTGCACTCGCGCCGTGCAGACGCGCCAGCTTGAATGCCGCCTCGTTCGCCTCGGCGCCGGAGTTGCCGAAGTAGACCCGGCCGTCCTCCCCCGCCCCTGCGAGACGCTTGAGCCGCGCCGCCAGCTGGAGCTGGGGGCGGGTGGCGAAATAGTTCGAGACGTGGGCGAGCGTCGCCGCCTGCGCGGCCAGGGCCTCGACGAAGACGGGATGCGCGTGCCCGAGGGAGTTGACCGCGATCCCCGCGAGGAAGTCGAGGTAGCGACGGCCGCCGTCATCCCACACGTATGCGCCCTCGCCCCGTACGAACAGCGCGAGCCGATCGCCGAAGCTGCGCACCAGGTCGCGGCCCGCGTCGTCGCGCCAGCCCGCTACGCCTGCGACTGCCTCGGTCATCGCATCCTCCGTCACTGCGCCACCACCTCTGTTCCGATTCCGTTCTGCGTGAAGATCTCCACGAGCACCGAGTGCGGCACCCGCCCGTCGATGATCGCCGCCGTGTCCACGCCTCCGACGACAGCGTCGAGGCAGGCCTGCATCTTGGGGATCATCCCCGACTCGAGGCGCGGCAGCATGTCCCTCAGCTGGGCGACCGTGAGGTGCGACACGAGGCTCTCGCGGTTCGGCCAGTCCGCGTAGAGTCCCGGCACGTCCGTGAGGACGACGAGCTTCGTCGCCTTGAGCGCGACCGCGAGCGCGGCGGCCGCGGCATCCGCATTCACATTCAGCGAGGCACCGGGGGCATCGAGGTCCGGCGCGATGCTGGAGACCACCGGGATCCGCCCCGCTGCGAGGTGGTCGAGCACGGGCTGCGGATCGACCTCGACCACATCGCCCACGCGACCGAGGTCGTGCTCGACGCCGTCGACGACCACTCCGCGCCGGCGGCCGCCGAAGAGGCCCGCGTCCTCTCCCGAGAGGCCCGTCGCGAGCGGGCCGTGCGCGTTGATCTTGGCCACGAGCTGGGGGTTGATCTGCCCTGTCAGCACCATCCGGACGACCGAGATCGCCTCCGTGCTCGTGACCCGGTAGCCCCCCTTGAACTCGCTCGGGATCTCGAGGCGGTCGAGCATCGAGGAGATCTGCGGACCTCCTCCGTGCACGACGACGGGCTTCGCTCCCACGTAGCGGAGGTAGGCGATGTCCGCGGCGAAGGCGTCCTGCAGCTCCTCCGAGATCATGGCGTTGCCGCCGTACTTCACGACGATCACCTGGTCGCGGTAGCGCTTGAGCCAGGGCAGCGACTCGATGAGCGTCGCCGCCCGCGCGGAGGCGATTGCGGGATCGGTGTCCTGGATGTCGGTCATGACGAGTAGGCGCTGTTCTCGTGGACGTAGTCGTGGGTGAGGTCGTTCGTCAGGATGGTGGCGGTGGCGTCGCCCCTGCGGAGGTCGATGACGACGTGGGTCGCGCGCGGCGTCAGATCCACGTCGTCGCGCGGGCGATCGGGGCCTCCGGCCGTGCAGACGCGGACACCGTTCATCCAGACGTCCACATCGTAGGGGTCGAACTGCGCGTCGGTCGTACCGATCGCGGCGAGCACCCGTCCCCAGTTGGGGTCGTTGCCGAACACCGCGGCCTTGAAGAGGTTGTTGCGCGCGACGGAGCGGCCGACCTCGACGGCATCCGATTCGGACGCGGCATGAACAACCTCGATCGTGATGTCATGGCTCGCTCCCTCGGCGTCGCCCTGCAGCTGACGCGCGAGGTCGGAGCAGACCTCGCGGAGCGCCGCGGTGAACCCGTCGAGGTCCGGAGTGACGCCGGACGCGCCACTGGCGAGCAGGGTCACCTGATCGTTGGTCGACATGCACCCGTCCGAGTCGAGGCGGTCGAAGGTGACGCGGGTCGCACCGCGGAGTGCGGCGTCCGCCTGAGCGGCGTCGAGCACGGCGTCCGTCGTGATCACGACGAGCATCGTGGCAAGGCCCGGCGCGAGCATGCCCGCACCCTTCGCCATTCCGCCGATCGTCCACCCGTCGCCGACGTGCACGGCGGTCTTCGGCACGGTGTCCGTGGTCATGATGGCGGCCGCGGCATCGTCTCCGCCGTCGGGTGCGAGGGCGGCGACGCCGCGCTCGACGCCCTCGAGCACCTTGGCCCGGAACACCTCGTCGCCCGACCCGATCAGGCCGGTCGAGCAGACCAGCACGTCACCGGCGCTCACTCCGAGGAGCTCCCCTGCGCGCTCCGCAGTCTGATGGGTGGTCTGGAACCCGAAGGAGCCGGTGAAGCAGTTCGCGCCGCCCGAGTTGAGGACGATCGCCTCCACGACGCCGTCGGCCACGGCCTGCTGCGACCACAGGATCGGGTTCGCCTTCGCGCGATTGCTGGTGAACACCGCCGCCCCGACCTTGAGCGGTCCGCGGTTGACGACGACCGCGACGTCGGGCCGACCGGTCGACTTGAGCGCGACGGCGACACCGGACGCTTCGAATCCCTGGGCTGCGGTGACGCTCACGGGGCGACTCCGTTCACGGTGAGGCCGCGGTCCTCCGGGAGGCCGAGCGCGATGTTCATGGACTGGACGGCCGCGCCCGCGGTGCCCTTGACGAGGTTGTCGACGGCGGCGACGACGGTGACCCGTCCCGCGGTCCGATCGATCGCGATACCCATCAGCGCCGTGTTGGCGCCGAGCACGTCTGCCGTGCGCGGGAACGAACCGTCAGGGAGCAGCTGGACGAACGTCTCGTCGCCGTACGCGGCCTCCCACGCAGCCCGGATCTCGTCGTCGGTGACGCCACCCGCGATCCGCGCGCTCGACGTGGCGAGGATGCCGCGCGCCATCGGCACGATGACGGGCGTGAACGTGATCCGGATGTCGTCGGCGGGGGCACCCGCGGCCGCGAGTGCCTGCCGGATCTCCGGGATGTGCCGGTGCACGCCGCCCACCGCGTACGGATTGGCCGAGCCCAGGATCTCGCTGCCCAGCAGGTGCGGCTTGAGGCTCTTGCCCGCCCCCGACGGCCCGACGGCGAGCACGCTCACGATATCGGCGGGATCGATGACACCCGCCGCGATGCCGGGGGCGAGGCTGAGGCTGACGGTGCTCGCGTTGCACCCGGGCGCCGCGATACGCGACGCGCCGACGAGGCGCGCCCGCTGCTTCGCGCCGTCCACCGGCAGCTCCGGGACGCCGTAGGCCCACGCGTCGTGGAACGGGCCGCCGTAGAACGCGTCCCAATCGGCGCGGGACTCCAGTCGGTGGTCCGCGCCGGCATCGATCACGAGGGGCACGTCGGCGAGGGCGTCGGTGTACTGACCGGACTGCCCGTGCGGGAGCGCGAGCACGACCACGTCATGCCCCGCGAGCACCTCCGGCGACGTCTCGCGGAGCGTGTGATGCGCCAGCGAGCGCAGGTGCGGCTGGTGCGCCACGAGGGGCTGACCGGCGTTGGCGTGCGCGGTGACGGTGCGGATCTCGACGTCGGGATGTGCGGCCAGGATGCGGAGGATCTCTCCCCCCGCGTAGCCGGAGGCGCCGGAGACGGCGACCGAATAGGTCATGCTTCCACCTTAGTTTCCAGAGGGTGCCGCCCACGCGCGGTGGGCTCGGCGGACGGGGCCGAGGCGGCGACACCTGCGCATGCGCGCGATGGCGCGACGCAGGGCCGCCTAGAGTCGGCGGTCGGCCGGGCGTCGACGCGCGGAACCGAGGCTCGAAGCGAGCGTCTCGAGGTTCGCGGCGGCCGGAAGCATGGGCCCGACGATAGCGGCCTCATCCCGGCGACCGCAAATCAGGGGCGTCACACACCAGCCGAACGGCGGGGAACGCCCTCAGCCCAGGCGCGCGTTCAGGAAGGCGAGCGTGCGCCTCCACGCGTCGGCCGCTTCGTCCGGGCGGAAGCGCGATCCGGTGTCGTTGAAGAACGCGTGTCCGGCATCCGGGTAGATGACGGCCTCGAAGTCCACGCCGGCCTGCGCCATGTCCTCCCGCACACTCGGGAGCGCGTCGATGAGAGCCGGGTCGTGGGCGCCGTACAGCGCGAGCACCGGGGCCTCGATGTCGTGCATCCGATCGGGTGCCGGTGCGCTCCCGTAGAACGGCACCGCGGCGCGGATCCTGTCGTCGGATGCGGCGAGCAGGAACGTGTACGTCCCGCCGAAGCAGAAGCCCACCGCGCCGAGGCGTCCGTCGACACCGGGCTGGTCGCCCAGCCAATCGACGACCCGCTGCAGCGCGCCGACAGCCCACTCGGCGTACTCAGGCGAGCGCACGGCGGTCAACGCATCGCGCAGGCGGGGCTGAGCGGCCACGCGCACCGCCTCATCCGGGTCGTTCATGAGAGCGAACAGCTCGCTCCCCAGTGCGGGTGCGACCCCACCGTGGCTGAGGATGTCGGGGGCGACGACGAGATAGCCCTCCGCGGCGAAGCGCTCCGCCACATCCAGGATGTGCGCGGTCAGACCCCAGATCTCGTGGATCACGACGAGTCCCCCGACCGGATCGCCCGTGGGCCGGACCACTGCGACGTCGAGCGGTCGGCCGTCTGCGGCGGCGAGGGAGATCGTCTCGGGCATGGATCCACGCTACGCCGGATCGGCGAGAGCCGGCCCGGCGCCCCGGTCGCGGTCGGTCGACGCGGTCAGTCGCGCAGCCGTGCGCCGAGACGCTCGGCTGCGACGGCGACGCCGCCGAGCTTGGCGTCCGTGGCTTCGGCCGCCGTGAGCGTCCGGTCCGCCGCACGGAAGCGCAGCGCGAAGGTCAGGCTCTTCGTGGAGTCGGGAAGGCCCTGGCCGCGGTAGTCGTCGACGAGCCGAAGGGACTCCAGGAGCGCCCCTGCGCCCTCCGCTATCGCCGCGCGCACGTCGTCGGCCGGGACATCGATCGGGACGACGAGCGAGACGTCCTGCGTCGCGGCGGGGTAGCCGGACAGCGATGCCGCCACGACGCGTTCTCCCGCGGATGCCAGGACCGCGTCGAGGTCGAGCTCCGCGACGGAGACCCGGCCGTGCAGATCGGCCGCCTCGGCGACCGCGGGCAGGACCTCGCCCACGTAGCCGACCTCGACGCCACCGATCGAGAGGACGCCGGTCCGCCCCGGGTGCAGGGCGGCGCGGCGGGACTGCGAGACATCGATCGTGACCCCGGCGGCGGACGCGATCGTGCGCACCGCGTCGAGCACATCCGTGAGATCCGCCGCGATCGCGGACTGTCCGGGCTGCTTGACGACGCGGTGGCCGGTGACGAGGACGGCGACATGGCGTGGCTGCGGGGGCAGCGACGCGTCGAGGCGTGCGAGGGTCTCCGCATCGGGGCGGGCCGCGAGCGGCGGTACCGCATCGGTGCCATAGGTCACGCCGGGCTCGGGGAGGAACACCACGCCGGTCTCGAACAGCGCGAGATCCGGGAACCCGCGGGATGCGTTGCGGTGCGCCGTCTGAAGCAGCCCGGGCACGAGCGACCTGCGCAGGAACGGCGCCTGACCGTCCAGCGGATTCGCGAGCTTCACACTGGGAAGGTGCTCCCCCGAGGCGGAACCGTGCAGGTCGTTCTGCTCCTCCGTGGTGAACGGGAACGACGGCGTCTCGACGAACCCGGCCGCGGCGAGCGCGTTCGACACCCGTCGCCGGCCGCGCTGCACGGCGGTGAGCCCGCGGCCGGACGGCGGCGTGGGCAGGATCGACGGCACGCGGTCCAGCCCGTGGATGCGTGCGACCTCCTCGGCCAGCGTCCACTTGTCGGTGAGGTCGGGTCGCCACGACGGCGGGGTGACGAGCCATTCACCCTCGCCCTCCACCACCTCGCAGCCGATCATCTCCAGCGCGCCCGACACCTCGTCCGGGGTGTAGTCCACGCCGATCAGCGCGGCCGTGAACGCGGCGGGCAGCACGATCGACGGACGCTGGTAAGTCGCGAACAGCGCCCCGCCGATCTCGGTGTCGATCGTGCCCCCGGCGAGGTCCCTCATGAGCTCCGCCACCCGCCGAGCGGCGACGAACGGGATCAGCGGATCCACGCCACGCTCGAAACGGCGCGATGCCTCCGAAGGCAGCTTGTGCCGACGTGCGGTGCGCGCGATGGAGACGGTGTCGAACGTCGCCGCCTCGATGAGCACGTTCCTCGTCTCCAGGCTCATCTCCGTCGCCCCGCCCCCCATGACGCCGGCGAGACCGATCGGCCCCGAGCCATCCGTGATCAGGAGGTCCTCCGGGTGCAGGGTGCGCACCTGACCGTCGAGCGTCTCCAGCTTCTCCCCCGTCTGGGCACGGCGCACGGCGATGCCGCCCTCGAGCTTGTCGAGGTCGTACCCGTGGATGGGCTGGCCGAGTTCCAGCATCACGTAGTTCGTGATGTCGACGAGCACGGAGATGCTGCGGACGCCGGCCAGGACGAGGCGCGCGATCATCCACGGAGGCGTCGGCCTCGTGGCATCCACCCCGCGCACGATGCGGGCGACGAACTCGGTCGCCCCCGGGCGCTCGCGGATGGGCGCGTCGTCGCGGACGTGGACGTCGAAGCCCCCGGTGGGCTGCTGCAGCTCGTCCCACGGGCGCAGTCCCGGGTCGCGGAACACGCCGCCGGTCGCGTGGGCGTACTCGCGCGCGATGCCTCGCACCGAGAGCGCGTAGCCGCGGTCCGGGGTGACGTTGACGTCGACCGCCACGTCATCCAGTCCGAGCAGGGAGATCGCGTCGGCCCCGACCGGCGCGTCGATGCCCAGCTCGGCGAGGCGCAGGATGCCCGAGTGCTCCTGACCGAGTCCCAGCTCCTTGGCGGACGCGATCATGCCGTCGGACACGTGGCCGTAGGTCTTGCGGGCGGCGATGGGGAACGGGCCGGGGAGGACCGACCCGGGCAGCGTCACGACGACCTTGTCGCCGGCGAAGAAGTTCCCGGCGCCGCACACGATGCCGTGCACGGCCGGACCGCCGTCGGCCGCCGTCCCGCCCTCGGGCGCGACGCGCACCTGGCACCAGCGGATGGTCTTGCCGTTGGTCTGCGGCTCCTCGATGAACTCGAGCACCTGACCGACGACGATGGGCCCGCTGAGGTCGAACCGGTGGACGTCCTCCTCCTCGAAGCCCACGGAGACGAGCGCCGCGAGGACGTCCTCGGGCGAGGCGTCGGCGGGGACGTCGACGTACTCGCGCAACCAGGAGAGCGGGACGCGCATCAGACCACCATTCCGAACTGCTCGCTGAAGCGGACATCGCCCTCGGCCATGTCGCGCATGTCCTGCACGTCGCTGCGGAACATCAGCGTGCGCTCGATGCCCATGCCGAACGCGAAGCCCGAGTAGACCTCGGGGTCGATGCCCGCCGATCGCAGCACGTTGGGGTTGACCATGCCGCAGCCGCCCCACTCGATCCACCGGGCGCCGCCCTTGAAGGTCGGGTGCCAGAGGTCGAGTTCTGCGGACGGCTCGGTGAAGGGGAAGTAGTTCGTGCGGAACCGTGTCTTCGCCTCGGCGCCGAACAGCACGCGGGCGAAGTGGTCGAGCGTGCCCTTCAGATTGGCCATCGTGATGCCCTTGTCGATCACGAGACCCTCCACCTGGCTGAACACCGGCAGATGCGTCGCATCGAACTCGTCCGTGCGGTACACGCGCCCGGGGCACACGACGTAGATCGGGAGCTCCCGCGACAGCATCGACCGCATCTGCACGGGGCTCGTGTGCGTGCGCATCACGAGGTGGCGCGAGACCGGGTCCACGAAGAACGTGTCCTGCATCTGACGCGCGGGGTGATCCTCGTCGAAGTTGAGCGCGTCGAAGTTGAACCACTCGTGCTCGAGCTCGGGCCCTTCGGCGATCTCCCACCCCATGCCGACGAAGATGTCGCCGATCTCCTCCTGGAGGAGCGTCAGCGGATGCCGTGCGCCCACGCGCGCATGCGCGGCGAGAGCGGTGATGTCGACGCGCTCGGACTCCAGGCGTGCAGCCGTCTCCGCCTCGGCGAGCTCCGCCTCACGCGCGGCGAGCGCCTGCGTGACCCGGCCGCGGCCCTGGCCGATCAGCTTTCCGAACTCCGCCTTGTGCTCGGGGGCCACCTCGCGCATGCGCGCATTCAGGCGGGCGAGCGGGGAGCCCTCCGCCGAGTGCGCGGCGCGCGCCGCCTTCAGCTCGGCGGTATCGGATGCCGCGGAGATCGCCGCGAGCGCGGACCGGACGGCGTCATCCACCGCCTGCGGGGTGATCTGGGAATCGTCGTCGGACACGAGAGTCGAGTCTACCGAGGCCGCGGGGCCCCGTCCGGCTCAGGAGCGGAGGGCGAACGCGGATTCGTAGAGACAGACGCTCGCGGCGGTGGCCAGGTTGAGGGACTCCGCCCTGCCGTAGAGCGGGAGCCGCAGCGCTCCGTCCGCGAGCGCCAGCGCCTCCGCGGTCAGGCCGCGCGCCTCGTTCCCGAACAGCCACGCCGTGGGTCGGGCCAGGTCGCCCGCCGCGCGCGCCGCGAGGAGGTCCTCGCCCTTCACATCCGCGGCCACGACCCGCAGGCCCGCCGCGCGCGCCGCGGCCGCGACGTCCGCGAGCTCGCCGCCCAGCGACACCGGGACGTGGAAGAGCGACCCGGTGGTGGCACGCACGACCTTCGGATTGTAGGGATCGACGGTGCGCCCCGTGAGGACGACGGCATCGGCGCCCGCGGCATCCGCCGCCCGGATGATGGTGCCGAGATTCCCGGGGTCGCGCACCTCCTCGCAGATCGCCACGAGCCGAGGACCGGCGGCGAACACGTCGCGCACGGACGTCGGGAACTGTCGTGCGACCGCGACGACGCCCTGCGGGGTGACCGTGTCGGCCATCGCGTCGAGGACGGCCTCGGTCGAGTAGGCGACCTCGATCCCCGCTGCCGCAGCCGCGGCGCGCAGATCCACGTGCCGTTCCAGCGCGCTCGGCGTCGCGAAGAGCTCGACGATCGCCTCGGGCCGGTACGCGAGCGCTTCGCGGACCGCTTGAGGGCCCTCCAGGAGGAACAGCCCCGTCTCGGACCGCGCGCTGCGCTTGGTGAGCTTCGCGACGGCGCGCACGCGCGGGGAGCGCGGGTTCTCGAGCACGCGTCCAGTCTAGGGTCGGCCCCTGCCCTGTGCCGGAGCGGGCGCCGTGAAACGCCGAAGGGCGCCCTCCGCTCGGAGGGCGCCCTTCGGACGGTGCGTTACGCCGACACCTTGGCGGCGTTCACGTCGCTGGGCAGCGCGTTCTTCGCCGTCGCGACGAGCGACGCGAACGTCGCCGGCTCGTGCACGGCGAGCTCGGCCAGGATGCGGCGGTCGACCTGGACGCCCGCGAGGCCGAGGCCCTGCATGAAGCGGTTGTAGGTGAGGCCGTTCTGGCGGCTCGCGGCGTTGATGCGCTGGATCCACAGACGACGGAAGTCGCCCTTGCGCTTGCGGCGGTCGCGGTACGCGTAGACGAGCGAGTGGGTGACCTGCTCCTTCGCCTTGCGGTACAGACGCGAACGCTGACCCCGGTAGCCGGAGGCGCGCTCGAGGATGACGCGACGCTTCTTGTGGGCGTTGACGGCCCGCTTGACTCTTGCCATGACTATTCGTTCCTAACGTGCGATCGGAGCGTCAGCGTCCGAGGAGCCTCTTGACGTTCTTGGCGTCGTTGCCGGAGATGACCTCATCCCGGTTCAGACGGCGGGTCTGGCGGCTCGACTTGACCTCGAGGTGGTGCCGCATGCCCGACTGCTGCTTCATGATCTTTCCGCTGCCGGTGACCTTGAAGCGCTTCTTGGCGCTCGAGTTCGTCTTCTGCTTCGGCATATCTCTTCCTTCGTTGTGCGTCCCGACACGCGGGAGTCGTCGTCCCGCGGGAGCGGGGGTCTGTGGGGCCTACTCGGCCGGCGCCGCCTCGGGCTCGGCGGGAACGGGGCGGGCTGCGGCATCCGCGGTGCCACGCGCCTGGCGCGCCGCTTCCTTGTTCGCCGCGCGCTGCGCGTTCTGCTCCGTCTTGACCTCGGACTTGTTCTTGTGCGGAGCGATCACCATGACCATGTTGCGGCCGTCGATCGTCGGATTCGACTCCACGGAGCCGAACTCCGCGACGTCCTCCGCGAACTTCCTCAGGAGACGGACACCCTGCTCCGGTCGCGACTGCTCGCGGCCGCGGAACAGGATCATGGCCTTCACCTTGTCGCCGGACTGGAGGAAGCCCTCGGCGCGCTTGAGCTTGGTCGTGTAGTCGTGCGCCTCGATCTTGAGACGGAACCGCACCTCCTTGAGGACGGTGTTCGCCTGGTTGCGACGCGCTTCCTTGGCCTTCTGCGCGGCCTCGTACTTGAACTTGCCGTAGTCCATGATCTTGACCACGGGGGGCTTCGAGTTCGGGGCCACCTCGACGAGATCGAGGTCGGCCTCCTGGGCCAGGCGCAGCGCCACCTCGATGCGGACGACGCCGACCTGCTCACCTGCGGGACCGACGAGGCGGACCTCGGGGACGCGGATGCGGTCGTTGGTGCGGGGATCGCTGATGCGGAACTCCTCTTTCGTGCGGATGGGAGCCCACCGCGACACGCGGGAGTGCGCGTCGCGGGCGGAAGAGGTCGCACTCCACCCGCACGACGCCACAGCGCCGGCTTCGCACCCGGACTCCCGTGCGAGCGGGACGACCTCTCGCGGAGAGAGGCGGAGTGCGTGGACCCGGTAGCCTGGAGCGGCAAGCGCGGGTGGGATGTGATCCTCTTTCGACCGGAGCAAAACGCTCCGGAGCCCGCCATAGTCTAGCAGAGAGTGCGACGTGGACACGATTCGAGATGAGGGACGGGACTCCGGGCGCCACGCGCGCTGGGAGGAGCGGGAACGAGCGGCGGAGTCGGCGACTCGCGACATCGCCGAGGTCGGCGCCGTCGAGGTCATCACGACGACCGCGGTGCACCTGATGAGCGCCGCCGCGGTCAAGGTCGGACTCGCCGACGACCCGGGCGCGCAGCTCGACCTCGACGAGGCGCGCAAACTCATCAACGCGCTCGCGGGACTCGTCTCCGCCGGCGCCCCCGAGATCAGCGACATGCACGCCCGCTCGCTCCGCGACGGCCTGCGCTCGCTCCAGCTCGCATTCCGCGAGGCGTCGGTCATCCCCGACCCGATCGGGCAGGGTCCCGGCGAGAAGTGGACCGGCCCCGTCACGTGACGCGCGGGCGGCAGCCGGCCGTCAGCGGCGGAGCTTGACGGACAGCGAGTCGACCAGCACCGCGATGCGGTCATCGGCGGCCCAGCGCCGCGCGAGCCGCTGCAGCACCGCGTCGAGCTCCTCGCGGTCCAGCCCGTCGATGAGCCGCAGCTGCACCACCAGCTCCGGCCCGCGCAGTCGGGCACCGGGGTCGCCGGGGGCGACCGCGAGGTCGATGATCGCGAGCTCGGCGGCCACACTCGCCTGGAGGGCGGTGAACACCTCGGGCGAGAGGAAGCTGGGCTCCCACGCGACGCCTTGGCCGATCGCCCAGACGGCCGGACGCCGGAGCACGAACTCGGTGGCCGACCCGGGGTCGATGACGATCATGTCCGTGTCGTCGTCCGCCGCAGCCAGTGCGGTGCGCACGCCCTCGGCGGGAACGGGCCGGGCGGCGGCATCCCAGCGCGCCATGGCATCGACCGACGTGAACACGGGCAGCACCCGCCTCCCGTCCGGAGCGGCGACGCTCACGATCGAGAGCTCCTGCGTCTTGTCGACGGCGAGTCCGTGCGGCCCGATGCCCGCGGCACCCTTCTCCGCGATCAACGGGATGAGCAGACGCGCGGATCGATATGCGTCGACGACGGCCACCTGGTCGGCGAGGCCCGAATGGAACGCCTCGAGCGCCGCCAGCAGGGCCGGGTCGGCGCGCCCGTCGTCGTTCCCGTGCGGATTGGCCGGGAAGCGGCGGCCGGCCCACGGCACTCCCGCTGAATCGGCGGCCCCTCCGCCGGCGGGCGGCTCGTCAGCCGCGTGCGACATCCAGCGCCTCCGCCAGGGTGAACGCCCCCGCGTAGAGCGCCTTGCCCACGATCGCGCCTTCGACCCCCACGGGAACGAGCTCGCGGAGGGCGGCGATGTCGTCGAGGCTCGAGATGCCGCCCGACGCGACGATCGGCTTGGGCGTGCGTGCAGCCATCTCGCGCAGCAGATCGAGGTTCGGGCCCTTGAGCGTGCCGTCCTTCGTCACGTCCGTGACCACGTACCGGCTGCAGCCTGCGTCTTCGAGTCGGTCGAGAACGGTCCACAGGTCACCGCCGTCGCGCGTCCACCCGCGCGCGGCCAGGGTCGTGCCGCGGACGTCGAGTCCGACCGCGACGACCTCGCCGTAGCGCGCGATCACGTCGGCGGCCCACTCCGGATTCTCCAGCGCCGCGGTGCCCAGGTTGATGCGCGATGCTCCGGACTCCAGCGCAGCGTCCAGCGACGCGTCGTCGCGGATGCCCCCGGAGAGCTCCACCTGGACGCCCTTGACCTGCTTGATGACGCGACGCAGGACCCCCGCGTTGCTTCCGCGGCCGAAGGCGGCGTCGAGGTCGACGAGGTGCACCCACTCAGCGCCCTGACGCGCCCACTCCACCGCCGCGTCGACGGGATCGCCGTAGCTCGTCTCGCTGCCCGCCGCCCCTTGCGTCAATCGCACGGCCTTCCCGTCGGCGACGTCGACAGCAGGGAGCAGGACCAGTTCGGGCGTGGCGGCGAAGTCGCTCATGACTCTCTTCCGAGGGGGGCTCGTGCGGAACGTTCGTCCGCTCTCAGCGGTGCGGATGGCACGAGGTCACAGGCTAGTGGGCGCGAGGCCGTCGATCCAATTGGACAGCAATCGGATGCCCGCCTCGCCGGACTTCTCCGGGTGGAACTGCGTGGCCGACAGCGGGCCGTTCTCGACGGCGGCGAGGAAGCGCGTGCCGTACTCGCACCAGGTGAGGCGCGGAACCGGGAAGGGCGGCTCCATCGGCAGGCTCCACGCGTGCGCGGCGAACGAGTGCACGAAGTAGAAGCGCTCCTCCTCGATCCCGGCGAACAGCCGCGATCCCGCATCCGGCTCCACGGTGTTCCATCCCATGTGCGGGAGGACCGGTGCGTCCACCTCCGTCACGACGCCGGGCCACTGGCCCATGCCCTCCGTGTCCACGCCGCGCTCGACGCCGCGGCCGAACAGCACCTGCATCCCCACGCAGATGCCGAGGACCGGCCGGCCGCCGGCCAGTCGTCGGTCGATGACCTCGTCGCCACGGCTCGCGCGGAGGGCGGACATGACGGCGTCGAACGCGCCGACGCCGGGCACGACCAGTCCGTCCGCCTCGAGGGCCAGGGTCCGGTCGGACGTCAGGCGCGCGTCGGCACCGGCGGCGGCGAGAGCCTTGACAGCCGAGTGGACGTTGCCCGAGCCGTAGTCGAGCACGGCGACCAGCGGCCTGCTGGTCACAGAGCACCCTTCGTGCTGGGGATGCCGACCACCTGCGGGTCGAACGACTTCGCCTGCCGGAACGCGCGGGCGAACGCCTTGTACTCCGCCTCCGCGATGTGATGGGGGTCGCGGCCGGCGAGCACGCGGATGTGCGTCGTGAGCCGCGCGTGGAACGAGATGGCCTCGAACGTGTGCCGCACCAGCGAGCCGGTGAAGTGGCCGCCGATCAGGTGCAGCTCGAAGCCGGCGGGCTCGCCGTCGTGGACCAGGTAGGGGCGGCCGCTGACGTCGACGACCGCCTGGGCGAGCGCGTCGTCGAGCGGGACGAGGGCGTCGCCGTAGCGCGAGATGCCGGCCTTGTCCCCCAGCGCTTCGCCGATGGCGCTGCCGAGCACGATCGAGACGTCCTCGACCGTGTGGTGCACGTCGATAGCGGTGTCGCCGGAGGCGCGCACAGTCAGATCGGTGAGTGAGTGCTTCGCGAACGCCGTGAGCAGGTGGTCGAAGAACGGGACGCTCGTGTCGATGTGACTTGCGCCTGTGCCGTCGAGGTCGAGCTCGAGTTCGACCGTGGACTCGCTGGTCGCCCGCCGCCGGGATGCCGTGCGTGAGGGGGCCGTCATCATGAGCCCGATCCTATCGATGCCAAGGCGTCCAGGAACGCCGTGGTCTCCTCTTCGGTACCCGCCGTCACGCGCAGGCTGTGCGGAATCCCGACATCGCGGATCAACACGCCGCGGTCGCACAGGCCCTGCCAGGTGGCGGCCGGGTCGTCGACACCGGAGAACAGGACGAAGTTCGTCCAGCTCTCGAAGGGCTGGAAGCCCAGGGCCGACAGGGTCGCAGAGATGCGGTCGCGCTGCGCGACGATGTCATCCACCATGGCCAGCATCGTCGACGCGTGCCGCAGGGCCGCGGTGGCCGCCGCCTGCGTGAGAGCGCTCAGGTGGTACGGAAGCCGGACGAGCCTCAGCGCGTCGACGATCGCGGGATCCGCGGCGAGGTAGCCCACCCGAGCGCCGGCGAAGGCGAACGCCTTGCTCATCGTGCGCGACACGACGAGCCGCTCGCGGCCCGGGAGGAGGGTCAATGCCGACCGCTCATCGCGCGGGGCGAACTCCGCGTATGCCTCGTCGACGACGACGATCCCGCGCGACGCGGCGTAGACGGCCTCGATCACTTCGATCGGCAGCGGCGTGCCCGTCGGGTTGTTCGGCGCGCACAGGAAGACGACATCCGGGTCGGCGTCCGCGACCTGTGCAGCGGCGGAGTCGGGGGTGAGGACGTAGTCGTGGCCACGATCGCCCGCCAGCCAGGTCGCGCCCACGCCGCGGGTGAGCAGCGGGTACATCGAGTAGGTCGGCGAGAAGCCCATGGCCGTCCGCCCCGGTCCGGCGAAAGCCTGGAGCACGTGCTGGAGCACCTCGTTGGAACCGTTGCCCGCCCAGATCTGATCGCGCGCGAGGCCGTGACCGAGATAGTCGGCGAACCCCTCGCGAAGTGTCGTGAACTCGCGATCGGGGTAACGGTTGACGTCGCGAAGAGCTCGCGCGATCGAGTCGAGGATGTCGTCCGCGACCTCTCCGGGAACCGGATGGGTGTTCTCGTTCACGTTCAGGGCGACGGGCAGGGCAGCCTGCGGAGCTCCATACGGAGTCATGCCCCGCAGATCTTCTCTCAGAGGCAAGTCTTCTAATCGAGGGCTCACTCGACCATCGTAAGACGGCGACCGGTCGCCGCGGCTCGCCGTCCCGCGCCGGCCGGACTCAATGCGACGGAGCGTATTCCGCGGGAATGGCGAGCTTCTCCCCCGGGGTGACGACGACGCCGTCGAGCGCGTTCAGGTGGACGATGGCGTCGACGACGTCGCGCGGGTCGGCGCCGGGCGCCACCGTCTCGGCGATCGACCACAGCGAGTCGCCCGCACCGACCGTCACGGTGGTGAAGGACCCTGACGACGCGCCCGCCTCATGGGACGCGAGAGCCGCGCCGCCGCCGATCACCGCGGCGGCGATCGCAACGGCCACCGGGAACGCAACGATGCCGGTGAGGACGCGGCGCCCACGACGAGTCAACCGCAGGCGCGTGGCGGGGAGCCCGGTTGCGATTCCGATCGTGGTCATGTCTGCCTCCTGATGTGCGTTGAGAGGTTCGGGTCGGGCGCTCGGCCGGGAGAACCCGACCCGAATCTCTTTTCCGAAGCTATCTTCGGTTCTGTACGATGTCAACTGGGAGCCGTTTCGGAAAGCGATCGAACGCGACACGCGATGCGTTGCCCTCGATCCCTTCTCGATGCGGATACCGTTTCGATAGGGACACCCCACCACGGACCTCCGACATTCGAAGAAGCTGCCATCGCGAGATGGCCGGAACGGGAGCAGACATGAGCGACGCGTCGCACGGCACCACGGGCGCTGCGAGCCGGGAGCGACCGCAGACGCGGCGGCGCCGGAGCCTGAGCGACAAGCAGCTCGCCATCCTGGAAGTCATCCAGCGATCGATCGCTCGCCACGGCTACCCCCCGAGCATGCGGGAGATCGGCGACGCGGTCGGCCTCAAGTCGCTCTCGAGCGTGACCCACCAGCTCAATCAGCTGGAGCTGAGCGGCTATCTCCGCCGGGACGCCGGAAAGACGCGCGCCATGGAGGTCCTGATCGATCTGCCGGGGAGTGCGGCGGAGAACCCCGCCGACTCCGCACCGAGCGTCGGCGACGCGGCCCTCGTCCCGCTCGTCGGACACATCGCGGCCGGAGTGCCGATCACCGCAGAGCAGCAGGTGGAGGAGATCTTCCCCCTCCCCCGTCAGCTCGTCGGCAAAGGCGACCTGTTCATGCTCAAGGTGCAGGGCGAGTCGATGATCGATGCCGCGATCTGCGACGGCGACTGGGTCGTCATCCGCTCGCAGGCGACCGCGGACAACGGCGACATCGTGGCCGCGATGCTCGACGGCGAGGCGACCGTGAAGACGTTCCGCCAGCGCGACGGCCACACCTGGCTGCTCCCCCGCAACTCGGCCTTCGAGCCGATCCTCGGCGACGACGCGGTCGTCCTCGGCAAGGTCGTCGCCATCCTCCGCGCCATCTGAGCGGTCGTCCCAGGGTCGGCCGTCCGCAGGATCCACCCCTGCGGACCGCGGGTCCGGTGCAGAATGGGGCGCGGCAGACGAGCGAGAGGCGGCGACCGTGCCCGACATGACTGGCGATCCATCCGCGGAACTGGAGCAGCGGGTCCGCGAACTCGAAGAGGAGAACGCCCGCCTCGTCGCGGCAACCGGATCGTCGGCGACGGAAGCAGTCGCAAGGACGGGACGCCGACCGAGGCGGGGCTGGTGGCGAGCACCCCTGTCTGCTCTCTGCATCATCGTGGCGGCGGTCCTCGTGCCCGTCTCGGTCGTCGCCGCGTGGGCGCGGGCCGAGCTGGTGGACGAGGACCGCTTCGTCGCGATGCTCGGACCGCTCGCGCGGGAGCCCTCCGTCCAGCAGCTCGTGATCGACCAGACCATGGCGGCGATCGAGCAGAAGGCCGACTTCGAGCAGATCACGGGCAGCGTCATCGACGGCGTGGCGGGCCTCGGCCTTCCGCGACGCGCTGCGGACGCGCTCGACCTGCTCCGCCAGCCCGCCGCTGACGGACTCCGCGACCTCGTGCAGAACGCGGTGACCGGCATCGTCGAGTCCGATGCCTTCGCGAACACGTGGACGACCGCGGTGCGCGGCGCGCACCGGGTCCTGACGACGACGGCGATGTCGGACGGGGGCGGGATCGTGGTGCTGACCGACGATGGGCTGGGCGTCGAGCTCGGGCCGATCGTCGAACAGGTGAAGTCCGGGCTGACCGAGCGCGGCTTCGGCGTGGCGCGTCTCATCCCGTCCGTCGACCGGACGATCATCATCGGCGACGGCCAGGCGGTCGTGACGACGCGGCTCGTCTACGGCGTCGCCGTCGCCGTCGGCACCTGGCTGCCGTTCGTCACGCTCGCCCTGTTCGTCGTCGGCATCTTCATCGCCCGGCGCCGCAGTCTCGCCACCGTCGGGTCGGGTCTCGCCGTCGCCGTCGGCGGCGCCTCCCTGGCCCTGGGCCTCGGCGTGGGTGCTCTCGGCGTCACGAGTGCCGCGCAGAACCTCGACCTTCCCCCCACGCCGTTCGGTGTGGTCTACGCCGCCCTCGTGTCCGACATGGAGCACACCGCCGGCGTGGTCGCGATCGTGGGCGTGTTCGTCGCGATCCTCGGATGGGCGCTCGGCGGGTCCGTGTCGGGAAGGCGGCTGCGCGCCGTCATCGGCGGGGTGAACACGAGCGCTCGCGGGGCGCTGGCCGCCCGTGGCCTGGACACCGGCCGTTTCGGCGATGTCCTCTGGCGCGCGCGGACGCTGGTCCGAGGGCTGGTGATCGCCCTCGCCGTGGTGTGGCTGCTCTTCCTCCGGCCGCTCTCGGTCGGGGACATCGCCGTCGTCGTCCTCACCACGCTGGCCGTCGCGTGGATCCTGGAGATCCTGCAAAGGCGGCCGGGCGAGCAGCCGTCCACGGTTGATGCCGCGTCGGGCGACGGGGAGGGCAACCTGCGGGAGGCCGACGCGGGCGCCGGGAGAGCCCTCCCCGACTAGCGTGGGAGGCATGTCCTCCGCACTCCCGTTCGGCTCGTGGCCCTCCCCTGTGACGGCGGAGGCGGTGGCCGCCGCATCACCCCGGATCGACGGGGCGCGCTTCGTCGGCGACGAGATCTGGTGGGGCGAATCTGTGCCATCGGAGGGCGGCCGCACGACCGTGCGGCGGCGGGGCCGCGACGGGGAGGTCGGGCAGGTCCTGCCCGCACCGTGGAACGCGGGTTCCCGGGTGCACGAGTACGGCGGCGGCGCATGGACCGCATCCGACGACGGGATCCTGTGGTTCGTCGAGAAGTCGGATCAACGCGTGTGGGAGCTGGCTCCCGGCCGCGATCCCCGTCCGCTCACGCCCGCCGAGGGTGGTATGCGCTTCGGCGGTCTGGTGTTCCAACGCGGCCGGCTGCTCGCCGTCCGTGAGTCGCACGTCGGATCGGGCGCGCCTGCGCGCGACATCGTCGAGATCTCGACCGACGGTCGGGGCGTGAGGACAGTCGTGTCCGGCAGCGACTTCGTGGCGCACCCGGAGGTGTCGCCCGACGGCGAGCGCCTCGCCTGGATCGCGTGGAACCACCCCGACATGCCGTGGGACCGTACCCGCCTACGGGTCGGGCGGCTCGAGGACGGCGGGGTCACGGAGTGGTCCGAGGTCGCCGGGGGCGACACGGCTCCGCTCCAGCCGCTGTGGTCGGACGCAGACAGCCTCGTGTACGCCGACGACCCCACCGGCCGCTGGAACCTGTGGAGTGCGGACGTAACCGCAGGCGGCAGCGCACTCCCGGTGGCCCCGGCACCCGCCGACACCGGGGGCGCGGTCTGGGTGCTGGGGACACGATGGTTCCGCCTGCTGGAGGACGGACGCATCGTCGCGGTCCGCACACAGGGCGGCGACAGCGTCGTGCTCATCACGCCGGCGGAGGACCAGGGCAGCGCGGCCGGCGTCACGGCCCTGCCGGTCGACGTCGCGACGAACACATCGATCGACGACGTGCGCGGAACCCGCGCGTTGATCACGGCCGCCGGCGTCGATGGTCCGCCGGCCGTCTGGCTCGTCGATGTCGACGCCCCCGATCAGGCGGAGCGGGTCGTGGGAGGCGCGTCGTCCTGGAGTTCCGAGTGGCTGCCGCGCGCCCGCGACGTCGTTTTCGAGGGCCCCCGCGGCCCGGTGCACGCGATCGACTACCCGCCGACGAACCCTCACACGACAGGGCCGGCAGGCGAGCGTCCCCCGTATCTGGTGATGGTGCACGGCGGCCCTACCGCCCACGTCGCCGCCGCACCGTCGGGGAAGGTCACGTTCTTCACGAGCCGCGGCATCGGTGTGCTCGACGTGAACTACGGCGGCTCGACAGGCTACGGTCGCGCCTACCGCGAACGCCTGCGCGGGCAATGGGGTGTGGTCGACGTCGAGGATGTCGCCGCAGCCGCCACCGGGCTCGCTGCCGAGGGCGTTGCCGACCCCGCGCGGCTCGTCGTCGAGGGCGGCTCAGCGGGGGGCTGGACGGTGCTCGCGGCGCTCACCGACACCGACGTGTTCACCGCCGGGATCTCCCGCTACGGCGTGGGGGACGCGCGGGCGCTCGCCGCCGACACGCACGATTTCGAGGCGCGCTACCTCGATGGGCTCATCGGGCCCCTGCCGGACGCGGAGTCGCTGTACGTGCAGCGTTCGCCGCTCTCCCGACCCGAGCGTTTCCGCGTCCCGGTCCTCCTCCTCCAGGGTGCGGACGACCCGGTCGTGCCGCCTGCGCAATCCGAGGCGATCCGCGACGCCCTCGCGGCGCGTGGCATCCCTCACGCCTACGTGCTCTACGAGGGCGAAGGGCACGGATTCCGTCGCAGGGAGACCGTGATCGACGCGCTCGAGAAGGAGCTCGCGTTCCTCGGAGCGGTCTTCTCGTTCGAGACGCCGGGGGTGGCTCCGCTCGAGCTCCACCCGCGGGACCCGGAGGATCGTCTCAGCGCGTGAACGGCGCCAACTCGGCCGCGAGTCGCTCGGACACGTAGGCGTGGATCGCGGTGCCGTCGGCCTCGTGCGTCTGCGACACGATCATGCCGGTCTCGTGCGCCGCCGACACCAGGTCACCGCGGTCGTACGGGACGATCGCGTGCACCTCGACTGCGGGAAGGGGCAGCGCCTCCTCGACGGCGGCGCGCAGCGCGTCGAAGCCCTCCCCCGTGCGCGACGAAACGAACAGCGCGCGCGGCTCGAGGCCGCGCAGGACGAGACGGGTGTCGTCGTCCACGAGATCGGCCTTGTTGAAGACCACGAGCTCGCGCGTGTCCCGGGCGCCGACATCGCCGATCACGTCGCGAACCGTCTGCAGCTGGGCAGCCGGATCGGGATGGGAACCGTCGACGACGTGGACGATCAGGTCCGCGTCGCGGACCTCCTCCAGCGTGGAACGGAATGCCTCGACCAGTTGGTGCGGCAGATTGCGGACGAATCCGACGGTATCGGTCATCGTGTACACGCGGCCGTCCGTCGTGGCCGACCGCCGCACCGTCGCGTCCAGGGTGGCGAAGAGCGCGTTCTCGACGAGCACCCCGGCGCGCGTCAGCCGGTTCAGCAGGCTCGACTTCCCCGCATTCGTGTAGCCGGCGATCGCCACCGAGGGGATGGTGTTGCGGCGGCGCTCCGCGCGCTTCGCGTCGCGGGCGGGCTCGAAGTCCCGGATCTGCCGGCGCAGCTGTGCCATGCGCGTGCGGATGCGGCGGCGGTCGAGCTCGATCTTCGTCTCACCCGGACCGCGGGAGCCCATACCGGCACCCCCGGCGCCGACCTGTCCACCGGCCTGCCGACTCATCGAGTCGCCCCAGCCGCGCAGGCGCGGAAGGAGGTATTCGAGCTGGGCGAGCTCCACCTGGGCCTTGCCCTCGCGGCTCTTGGCATGCTGGCTGAAGATGTCGAGGATGACCGTCGTGCGATCGATGACCTTCACCTTGACGACGTCTTCGAGTGCGCGGCGCTGGCTGGGGGCGAGCTCGGTGTCGGCGATGACCGTGTCGGCACCGACCGCCGCGACGATGTCGCGCAACTCCTGCGCCTTGCCGCGGCCGACGTAAGTGGCCGGGTCGGGATGCGGTCGCCGCTGCAGGACGCCGTCGAGGACGACCGCGCCGGCCGTCTCGGCCAGGGCGGACAGTTCGCGCAGGGAGTTCTCCGCGTCCTCGGTCGCCCCCTGGGGATGCACGCCCACGAGCACGACGTTCTCGAGTCTCAGCTGGCGGTACTCGACCTCGGTGACGTCCTCGAGCTCCGTCGAGAGACCGGGCACGCGCCGAAGGGCGGCGCGCTCCTCGCGGTCCCACTGGTCGCCGTCGGTGTCGGCGCGCGACACCGTGGTCGAGTCCTGCAGCGCCTGCGCGGCGCCGAAGACGCGCACGCCCGCGTGCGCCCCGGCGTTGGCCAGGACGCGATCGACCGCATCGGTCGATGACGCCGTCACGGGTGCACCGACGACGTCGTCCGCGATGGGGGTTTCCGACATGTCTTCCTTCCAGGATGCCGCAGCCCTCTCCCTTCGGACAGAGCCGTCCGGGCATCCGTAAACTCTAGCCTCCCGCCCGGGCGAGCGTCTCCGCTACGCTCGTGATCCATGGGGAGTGACCACTACTTCAGTGCGTCTCCTGCCAGTCCCGAGAACCTCCGCGTCGTGCGCGTACGGCTGGCCGGGCGCGACATCGACGTCACCACCGCCGGCGGAGTCTTCAGTCCTGACCGCGTCGACGCCGGCACCGAGGTCCTCCTCGCCAACACGCCGCCCCCTCCGCCGGGCGGACATCTGCTCGACCTCGGATCCGGGTGGGGACCGATCGCGTTGACGGTCGCGATGCAATCGCCCCACGCCACCGTGTGGGCCGTGGACGTGAACGAACGGGCACTGGACCTGGTACGGCGAAATGCCCAGTCGCTGGGCCTCGATAACGTCAACGCGGTGACTCCCGACGATGTTCCCGATGACGTCATGTTCCGCGGCATCCGGTCCAACCCGCCGATCCGGGTCGGCAAGAACGAGCTGCACGGGCTGCTCGAACGCTGGATCCCGCGGCTGGACGAACGCAGCGACGGCTGGTTCGTCGTGCAGCGCAACCTGGGCTCGGACTCGCTGCAGCGATGGCTCGCTGCGACGTTCGCGCACGGATACAGCGTGCACCGCACCGCCACAGGCCGCGGCTACCGGGTCCTGAAGGTCCGTCGGCACGGCTCGGTCCCGACGGGCGCGATCCCGCTCCCCTGATCCTGGCCGCGTGCGCCTCAGGCCAGCGCGACCTCGCCGGAGAAGACGAGTGTCGCAGGGCCGGAGAGCAGCACGTGCCCGTCGACCATCCGCACGCCGAGGACTCCGCCGGGGACCTCCACCCGCCATCGATCCGGAGCCGCAGCGCCGGCCCAGTGGCGCACCGCGAGCGCAGCGGCGGCCACACCCGTCCCGCAGCTGAGGGTCTCCCCCACGCCGCGCTCGAACACCCGCATGCGGATCATCCCGACGCCGTCGCGGACCAGCGGATCGGCCGGGACGACGAACTCGACGTTGGCTCCGCGCGGCGGCTCCGGTGCGAGCTGCGGCGCGTAGGTCAGATCGAGCCCTTCGAGCTCGTCATGCGAGGGCAGGGCGACGACCACATGGGGATTGCCCACGTCGACGCCGAGCCCGGGGCGCGCGACCGGCAGTCCCTTCGCCCGCACGAGGGGCTCATCGGGCTCGATGCGGAAATGACCGAGATCCACTTCGAACCCCAGATCGCTGTGCGTCATCGGAAGCGGCCCGTTGCGCGTGCCGATCAGGATCGTCTCGGTGTCGGCGAGCGTGGCCAGCCCGGAGTCGAGCAGGTAGCGCAGGTAGACGCGGATGCCGTTGCCGCACATCTCCGCCGGGGACCCGTCCGCGTTGCGGTAGTCCATGAACCACTCCGCGCCTGCGGCCGCGGCATCCGCACCCTCGGGGATCGCGCGAGAGCGCACCACGCGCAGGATCCCGTCCGCGCCGATGCCGAATCGCCGGTCGCAGAGCGCTGCGACCTGATCGTCGGCCAGTGCGAGGAGGCCGTCCTCATCGGGGACGATCACGAAATCGTTGCCCGTGCCGTGACCCTTCGTGAAGGCGATGGTCTGCGGCATCCCCTCAGTCTATGGTCGCCGGACGCGACCACGACCGACCCGTGGGCTGGGATGAACCGGGAAAGCGCGGCGGTCATCGCGACAGCGCGGCGACAGCGTCCCGAAAGTGCGGCACCGCATGCTGAGTCCCGACTTCCGGATCTTCCCTGGACAACGAAAGGATCCCCATGAACCCCACCACCGACTGGGCCGTCGAGGCCGAGGGATTGGTGAAGGTGTTCGGTCAGAACCGCGCCGTCGACGGTGTCGACCTGCGCGTGAAGACCGGCACCGTGTACGGCGTCCTCGGCCCGAACGGCGCGGGCAAGACGACGACGATCAACATGCTCGCAACTCTCATGCGGCCGGATGGCGGCACCGGCCGCATCTTCGGTCATGACGTGGTCCGCGAGCCGCAGATCGTGCGGCAGCTCATCGGCGTCACGGGACAGTTCGCCTCCGTAGACGAGACCCTGTCCGCCACCGAGAACCTCATCATCTTCTCCCGGCTGCTGGGGCTGTCGAGGGCCGAAGCCCGCGCGAAGTCCGTGGACCTGCTCGAGCGGTTCGGACTGACCGAGGCGGCCAAGCGCCCCCTCAAGAAGTTCTCCGGAGGCATGCGCCGGCGCCTCGACCTCGCCGCCTCGCTCATCGCCCAGCCGCCGCTGATCTTCCTCGACGAACCGACCACGGGCCTCGACCCGCGCACACGTGGCCAGATGTGGGACACGATCCGCGAGCTCGTCTCGACGGGATCCACGGTGCTGCTGACGACGCAGTACCTCGACGAGGCCGACCAGCTCGCCGACCGCATCGCGGTCATCGATCGCGGTCGGGTCGTCGCCGAGGGCACGTCCGACGAGCTGAAGGCGTCCGTCGGCACCTCGAGCCTCCAGCTGCGCCTCGCGGACACCGCGGACACCGGGGACGCCCTCCGCGCCATCGAGCAGGTGCTCGGCGTCCGTGGCACCCTCTCGCCCGAGGCGTCGCGGATCACCGCGCCGATGACGGATGCCGACCGTGTCGCCGACCTGCTGATCACCCTCCGCGAGGCGGGGATCCACATCACCGAGATGAGCGTGCAGAAGCCCACGCTCGACGAGGTCTTCTTGACCATCACCGGCCACGAGGCCACCGACCAGACCGAGACCCAGAAGGAGGAGGTGCCCGCATGACCGCCCTCGCCCCTGCGCCCGCCCGGATCGTCCCGGCGTCGGAGCGCACGTTGAAGAACCGCACCAGCATCGCGGACACCGTCGCGAACACGTTCACGATGGCCTATCGCGGTCTGGTGAAGATCCGCCGCACGCCCGAGCAGCTGGTGGACGTCACCGTCCAGCCGATCATCTTCACGCTGATGTTCGCGTACATCTTCGGCGGCGCGATCGCCGGGAACGTGCAGAACTACCTGCCCGCGCTGATCCCCGGGATCCTCGTCCAGACGGTCATCACGACGTCGGTCGTCACGGGCGTGCAGCTGCGCGAAGACATGGACAAGGGCGTGTTCGATCGGTTCCGCTCACTGCCGATCGCCCGGATCGCCCCCCTGTCCGGCGCACTGCTGGCCGACACGGTGCGCTACGCGATCGCCACCACGCTGACGTTCGTGATGGGGTACATCATGGGCTACCACCCGGCGGGCGGGATCGGGAACGTCGTGCTGGCCGGCCTCCTGGTCATCGCGTGCTCGTGGGCGATCAGCTGGATCTTCGCGTTCTTCGGCGTCATCGCACGGACCGCCTCCAGCGTTCAGGGCATCTCGATGCTCATCCTGTTCCCGCTCACGTTCCTCTCGAACGCCTACGTCCCGGTGGACTCGCTGCCGAGCTGGCTCCAGTGGTTCGTCAACATCAATCCGATCTCGCACCTGGTCACCGCCGTGCGCGAGCTCGCGAACAACGGCGCCGTCAGCGGTGACCTGTGGATCTCCCTGCTCGGTGCCGCGGTCATCGTCGCCGTCTTCGCTCCGCTCACCGTGCGGGCCTACATGCGCAAGGCGTGACGCACAGGAGCGGGTCCGGGTGGCGTCGCCGTCCGGACCCGCTCCGCGTCTCCGCCGCGTTCTGCGGTTCCACATGCCTGCCCGCGCGGGTGAGACGTCAGTCCGGGATGAGACGCTTCCCGGTCATTCCGATGTCGAAGCGCTCGTAGCCCAGCGCGTCGTAGAACCCGAACACGCCCTCGTTCCCCGGTCGCACCATGAGCTGCACCTTCGGACAGCCGAGAGCGACCAGGCGCGCCTCCGCCTCATCGACGAGCGCGCGCCCAATTCCCTCTCCACGTCTGTCTGAGGCGCTGGCGAGGTAGTAGAGCCAGCCGCGGTGGCCGTCGTAGGCGGCCATCACCGTGCCGACGATGCGGCCGCCGTCGTCGGCGACGAGGAGGAGGTCTGCCGCCACCGCGGCATGCCGCTCGATGTCCTTGCGCGGATCGTTCCACGGGCGGGTGATGCCCGCTTCGTGCCACAGACCGACGATGTGGTCGATGTCGTCGGCGACGGCGGAGCGGATGACGGGGGCCATCTGCTCACTCTGCCATCAGGGTCGCGACGTCGACGTCGGGAGACACCCACCGGACATCCCCGTACCGGCGGAACCACGACACCTGGCGACGCGCATATCGGCGCGTGAGTGCCTGCGTGCCGGCGATCGCCTCCGCCTCGCTCAGCTCGCCCTCCAGCTGCGCGAGCGCCTGCGCGTAGCCGATCGCGCGGCGGGCGGTGACGCCGTCCTCGAGCCCCCGGCCGCGGAGCCCGCTCACCTCGTCGAGCAGGCCGGCAGCCCACATCTGCTCGACGCGCCTGTCCAGACGCGGAACCAGCACATCCCGCGGCAGTTCCACGCCGATCAGTCGGCTCGCCGGATGTGCGAGGACCGGCGCTTCCGGCAGGGAAGCCCCGTGCGTGGCTTCGCCCTGCGCGAGCACCTCGAGCGCGCGGACGAGCCGCCGCCCGTTGCGCGGGTCGATGCGTCGGGCGGTCTCGGGGTCGCGCTCCCGCAGGCGCGCGAACAGCACGCCGGGTCCGTCGCGATCGAGATCGGCCTCCAGCTCCGCGCGGGTCCGCTCGTCCCGTGGCGGGAAGCGGAAGTCGTAGAGCACGCTGGAAACGTACAGCCCTGACCCGCCGACGAGCACCGCGTCCGCTCCGCGAGAGTTGATGTCGTCGATGGCGGCTCGGGCGCCCCGCTGGTACCACGCTACGGCAGCGTCTTCGGTCACATCGAGGACGTCCAGCATGTGATGGGCGATCCCCCGGCGCTGGTTCGGAGCGAGCTTGGCAGTCCCGATGTCCATGCCCCGGTACAGCTGCATCGCGTCGGCGTTCACGATCTCGGCCGCACGCCCCCGGCGCCGCAACTCCTCTGCGAGGCGCAGCGACAGGTCGGTCTTCCCGGTACCGGTCGCACCGATCACCGCCCACAGCAGGGGTGTCTCGGTGGCTCCCGCCTCAGCGCGCTGTGCGTCGCCGGCACCACCGCGTGTCGGAGGGGTTCCGCTCACACGCCGATGCGCAGTGTCGGCAGTCCCAGCGACACGGGCCGCGTCGCTCCGGCATCGGGCGCGGCGGGAATCGCGCAGGATTCCGCCTGCGTGCGGTCCCACGCGTCGCCCGCTCGCGTGCGACGGATACGCAGCGCAGCATCCTCCGCCATATCGGCGAGCAGATGGAACGGCGCCGCGTGCGTGACCGTCACCGTGACGACATCGCCCGGACGCGGCGCTGCGCCGCCGTCCGGCACCTCGAAGTGCACGAGGCGGTTGTCTTCGGCCCTCCCGGTGAGGCGATGTGTCGTGGCGTCCTTCTTGCCCTCGCCCATCGAGACCAGCACCTCGACCTCACGGCCGAGCTGCTTCTGGTTCTCTTCGAGGGAGATGCGCTCCTGCAGCGCGATCAACCGGTCGTAGCGCTCCTGGACGACGTGCTTGGGCACCTGATCCGGCATCGTGGCCGCCGGGGTGCCCTCGCGGACCGAGTACTGGAAGGTGAACGCGCTGGCGAATCGTGCCAGCTCGACGACGCGCATCGTGTCCTCGAAGTCCGCGTCGGTCTCACCGGGGAACCCCACGATGATGTCCGTGGAGATGGCCGCGTGCGGCATCCGGGCGCGGACGCGATCCAGGATGCCCAGAAAGCGGTCGCTCCGGTACGAGCGCCGCATCGCCCGGAGGATGCGGTCGCTGCCGGACTGCAGGGGCATGTGCAGCTGCGGCATGACCGCGCCCGTCTCCGCCATGGCGTCGATCACGTCGTCGGTGAACGCCGCGGGGTGGGGACTGGTGAACCGGATCCGCTCGAGGCCCTCGATCTCGCCCGCCGCGCGCAGGAGCTTGCTGAAGGCCTGCCGGTCGCCGAACTCGACGCCGTACGAGTTGACGTTCTGCCCCAGCAGCGTGACTTCGATCGCGCCGTCATCGACGAGCAGCCGGATCTCGTTGAGGATGTCACCTGGGCGTCGATCCTTCTCCTTGCCTCGCAGGCTCGGGACGATGCAGAACGTGCACGTGTTGTTGCAGCCGACCGAGATCGACACCCAGCCGCTGTACACCGAATCGCGCTTCGTCGGCAGCGTTGACGGGAAGACCTCGAGGGACTCCAGGATCTCGAGCTCAGCCTCGCCGTTGTGGCGCGCCCGCTCGAGGAGGGACGGAAGCGAGCCCATGTTGTGCGTGCCGAACACGACGTCCACCCACGGAGCCTTGTCGAGGACGGCTTCCTTGTCCATCTGGGCGAGGCAGCCGCCGACCGCGATCTGCATCCCCTCGTGGCGATCCTTCCGCGACTTCAGGTGCCCCAGCGTCCCATACAGTTTTCCGGCGGCATTGTCGCGGACGGCGCACGTGTTGATGACGACGACATCCGCCTCCTGCCCGTCGATCGCCCGCACGTAACCGGCACTCTCCAGCGAGCCCGACAGCCGCTCGGAGTCGTGAACGTTCATCTGGCAGCCGAAGGTGCGCACCTCGTACGTACGGGCCCGGCCGTCATCGGCCAGCGACGCGGACGAGGGCGCGATGATCGTCGGCGAGGAAATCGGGGTGGTCATGATGGCTGCCATTCTACGAGCCGATGACGGGCGCGAAGGTCGTCACGCTGGGGGCGCCGACACGCTGCGCGCCTATGATCGGTCGCCGGGATCCTCGAGTGCCTGCCGCGCCGCCGACACGGCCACCGGCGACGGGTAGCCGCGTCGCGAGAGCTGACCGACGAGACGGCGCAACGCGGTGTCGCGATCCAGGCGCCCCATGGACCGAGCCTTCCCACGGGCGAAGTCGAGCGCCCGCTCGAGATCGTCGTCCGGCAATACTCCCAGCGCGGCGTCCGCGACATCCTTCGGTATGCCGCGCTTGGCCAGTGTCTGGGCGATGACCTGTCTTCCCTGTCCCTTTCGCTCGACAGCGGAACGGACGAGCTGCTCCGCCAGGGCCGCATCGTCGACATAGCCGTGCCTTCTGAGCCCGCGAAGCAGCGCATCCGCGCTCTGCTCGTCAAGGGAGTGGCCGCGGATCACCGCGCGAACCTCCGCGTCCGACAGCGGACGGGCGCGCAGCTTCTTGAGCACGAGGTTCTCGACGGCCGCTGCATCCACCGACCTGCCGTCGTCATCCACACGCGCCGCCGCCGAAGAGGAAGCGTCCGGCGACGAGCTCTCTACGTCCTCATCCCACGTGGATCGCCACGTCGGCTCCGCCGTCGTCGCGGCGCCGAAGAGAGGGATGACGGGGGCGAGGCGCTCGCCCCCGTCATGACTATCCGTCGACATGGTGTCGCTCAGGCGGGCCGGCGCTTCGCGAGCTCGTCTTCGGTCTCCGCGACGACCTGCTTCGGCACCCCGATACCGAGCTTCGTCTTGATCTTCGTCTCGATCTCCGCAGCGATGTCGTCGTTCTTCAGGAGGAAGGTGCGCGCGTTCTCCTTACCCTGACCGAGTTGCTCGCCCTCGTAGGTGTACCAGGCACCCGACTTCTTCACGATCCCCTGATCGACGCCGAAGTCGATGAGGCTGCCTTCGCGCGAGATGCCCGTGCCGTAGAGGATGTCGAACTCCGCCTGCTTGAACGGCGGTGCCATCTTGTTCTTGACGACCTTGACCCGGGTGCGGTTGCCCACCGCGTCCGTACCGTCCTTGAGGGTCTCGATACGACGGATGTCGAGGCGCACCGACGCGTAGAACTTGAGCGCCTTGCCGCCGGCAGTCGTCTCGGGCGACCCGAAGAAGACTCCGATCTTCTCGCGCAGCTGGTTGATGAAGATCATCGTCGTGTTGGTCTGGTTCAGGCCACCGGTGAGCTTGCGCAGCGCCTGCGACATCAGACGCGCCTGGAGACCGACGTGCGAGTCGCCCATCTCGCCCTCGATCTCCGCTCGCGGCACGAGAGCCGCGACGGAGTCGATGACGACGAGATCGATCGACCCGGACCGCACGAGCATGTCGGCGATCTCGAGCGCCTGCTCCCCCGTGTCAGGCTGCGACACCAGCAGCTGATCGATGTCGACGCCGAGCTTCTGTGCGTAGTCGGGGTCGAGGGCGTGCTCGGCGTCGATGAACGCCGCGATGCCGCCCGCGCGCTGGACGTTCGCGATCGCGTGCAGCGTGAGCGTGGTCTTGCCCGAAGACTCCGGGCCGTAGATCTCCACGATCCTTCCGCGCGGCAGACCACCGACGCCGAGGGCGACATCGAGGGCGATCGAGCCGGTGGGGATCACCTCGACCGGAGCGCGCTCGTCGCTGCCCAGTCGCATGACGGAGCCCTTTCCGAACTGCCGGTCGATCTGGGCGAGGGCCGATTCGAGAGCCTTCTCGCGATCAGCGGGTGAGGGCATGGCGTGCTCCTTCTGCATAGCGTCCGTCCGCGGAGGATCCGCGGCCCGACGATTCCGTCGCCTGTAGGCTGTCGCGCTCCGGCCCGGCGGGCCGGCCTCTGCGACAAGGCGTGTGGTGTCGTTCGACGCTGTTCACGCTACGGACGGGCTCCGACATTCGACGGTGCCCCTTCCGCTCACGTGCACAGACGCCTCATCGACACCCGCTGTGCAGGAGCCTAGATGGGAATCGAACACATCTTCGACGACACGCCGTTCGTCGACGCGATGCACGAGCCGGTCTACCGGCGCGGGTCCAGCCGACCGGCACCGTGACGATGTGAAGGAGGAACGTCCATCTCCGCGCACAGCGCGAGCCATACCTCGCGGGGAGCGACTCCGAGATCCAGAGCTTCCACCGCCGTCCGATCTCCGAGGGCGGTCAGCACGAGATCGGAGACCAGAGCTCCGCTTCTCGAGCCGAACTCCTCCACCACCGCGCGATGGAACTCACTGCGGCGCATGACGGGAATGAACGCCCCGCGTCAGCGGAACGAGAGCTCGGGACCGACCTCGGCCACCAGGTCGTCGGGAACGACATCCGGGAAGGTCTGCAGACCCTCGAGCACGGAGATGCGGTCGCCGACCTCGCGCATGATCGTGGAGATCGGCACATCGAGGGCTTCGGCGACCGACGCGAGGATCTCGCTCGACGCCTCCTTCTGACCGCGCTCCACCTCGCTGAGGTAGCCGAGCGCCACGCTCGCGCGGCTCGCGACCTGTCGGAGGGTGCGACCCTTCTGCTGACGGAAGTCACGCAGAACTTCGCCGATCTCTTGACGTACCAGGATCATTTCGTGCCCCCTCCCCACCGTCGCTGCTCGCTGTCCGGGTGGATAACTGTACAACACCCGATGTGGCCAATCTAATCCCGCGCGCTGGGGAATGGGTGGGAATCGCCGAATGTAACGGACCCGAAACACGACGCGCCCGAGCGGCGATCAGAGCGCGTCGAGAGCCAGGCGGATCGCCCTCCTGGTGGCCTCGGCGCGGATCTCGTCTCGACCCCCCGCGAGCACGATCGACTCGACCCGCGTGCCCAGAGGGGTCGACACGCCGATGTGAACGGTGCCCACCGGCTGCCCGTCCGGAGAGTCGGGACCTGCGATACCGGTCGTGGAGATCCCGACATCGGCGCGAGTCGCCCCTCTGCCGAGCGCGATGCGCACGCCCTCGGCCATCTGACGGGCGACCTCGGGGTGCACCGGACCGTGCATCTCCAGCAACGCCGCGTCCACGCCGAGGAGAGCGTGCTTGAGGTCGGTCGCGTACGCGACGACCCCGCCGCGGACGTGGGCGGACGCCCCGGGCACGGCGACCAACGCCGCGACGACCATGCCGCCGGTGAGGGACTCCGCCACACCCACCGTCCACCCCAGTTCGCCGAGGCGGTGGAGGAGCCGTTCGGGGTCGGCACCGTGGCGGTCGACGACCAGCGTCGACTCCAGATCCTCCGCAGCGGCGGCGGCCGCGCGCGCCTCACGCCGACTGGTCATCGTGCGGCTCTGCCGCCCCGCGCCGCGCGCACCTCGCTCACGACGTAGTCGATGCCGCTCGCGACCGTCAGCGCGACCGCGATCGTCATCGTCACCCCGTTCACCCACCAGATCCAGTCGCCGACGAGCGTCGACAGCGGGAGCAGAGCCAGGGAGAGCGCGACGGCCTGCGCCACGGTCTTGAGCTTGCCCATCCAGGCGGCGGCGAGCACGTGATCGCTCACCACGACGAACCGGTAGACCGTGATCCCGATCTCGCGGACGAGCACGACGATCGTGATCCACCAGGGCAGCGCGCCGAGGATCGACAGCCCGACGAAGGCGCAGCCGGTGAGCGCCTTGTCGGCGATCGGATCCAGGAGCTTGCCGAGGTCCGTGACGATGTCGTTCCGGCGCGCGATCGCGCCGTCGATGCCGTCCGTGGCGATCGCCACGATGAACAGGACCGCCGCCCACCAGCGCAGCGGGCCGTTGTGGCCGGCGTCGGCAAGCAGCATCCAGAGGAACACCGGCGCGCAGATGATCCGCGCGATGGTGATGGCGTTCGGCAGCTGTCGGGGAACGGTCACGCTTCAGTATCGCAGTCCGCGCCGCACGGCATGCCTGCGCCCGTCAATCGCGGCCGGTGAGCCCCCACGCGTCCTCGTCGCCCTCCGCTTCCACGACGGGGAGCCCGTCGAACTGACGGTCCACGGGGTCGCTGACGTACATGTCCGCGGATCCGGACGCGTCGGAGTGCGACGCCGCCGGAACGGCCGCAGGGAGGTCCTCCCCGCGCAGCCGCGCGAGCACCTCGGGCAGCTGATCCGGGCGGACCAGGACGTCGCGCGCCTTCGAACCCTCCGAAGGTCCGACGATCTCGCGCGACTCGAGCAGGTCCATCAGGCGACCCGCCTTGGCGAAACCGACCCGCAGCTTGCGCTGCAGCATCGAGGTCGAGCCGAACTGGGTCGTCACGATCTGCTCGGCCGCGGCCAGCAGCAGGTCCAGGTCGTCCCCGATGTCGGCGTCGACCTCCTTCTTCTCGACCGCCGCCTGCACGTCCGCGCGGTACTCGGGCCGTGCCTGATGCGTGACGTGCTTGACGACCTTCTCGATCTCGGACTCGCTGACCCACGCCCCCTGGACGCGGATGGCCTTCGACGCACCCATGGGCAGGAAGAGGCCGTCGCCTTGGCCGATGAGCCGATCAGCACCGGGCTGGTCCAGGATGACGCGGGAGTCGGTGACGCTCGTGACGGCGAACGCGAGTCGGGAGGGGACGTTGGCCTTGATGAGACCGGTCACGACATCGACAGACGGCCGCTGCGTCGCGAGCACCAAGTGGATGCCGCTCGCCCGCGCCAGCTGGGTGATGCGCACGATCGAGTCCTCGACGTCGCGCGGCGCCACCATCATCAGGTCGGCGAGCTCGTCGACGACGACCAGCAGATACGGGTACGGCTTCAGCACCCGCTCGCTGCCGGCCGGGAGCTGGATGCCTCCCGCGACGACCGCCTTGTTGAAGTCGTCGATGTGCCGGAAGCCGAACGACGCGAGGTCGTCGTACCGCATGTCCATCTCCTTCACGACCCACTGCAGCGCCTCCGCAGCCTTCTTGGGGTTCGTGATGATGGGAGTGATCAGATGAGGCACGCCCGCGTAGCTGGTGAGCTCGACGCGCTTCGGGTCGATGAGGACCATCCGCACCTCCGACGGCTTGGCGCGCATCAGCAGGCTCGTGATCATCGAGTTCACGAAGCTGGACTTCCCGGAGCCGGTCGAGCCGGCCACCAGGAGATGCGGCATCTTCGCCAGGTTGGCCACGACGTAGCCGCCCCCGACGTCCTTGCCCACGCCGATCGTCATCGGATGCGCGGAGGACGTCGCCGCCTGCGACCTCAGGACATCGCCGAGCGTCACGATCTCGCGATCGGTGTTGGGGATCTCGACGCCGATGGCGCTCTTCCCCGGGATCGGCGCGAGGATCCGCACCTCGTTCGAGGCGACGGCGTACGCGATGTTGTTCGTGAGCGCCGTGATGCGCTCGACCTTCACGCCCGGGCCGAGTTCGATCTCGTACTGCGTGACCGTCGGTCCGCGGGAGAAGCCCGTCACCCGCGCGTCGACCTGGAACTGGTCCAGGACGCCCGTCACGGCCTGGACGATGCGGTCGTTCGCCTCGGAGCGCGCCTTGTGCGGCGACCCCGCCGCGAGCGTCTGCACCGAGGGCAGGCGGTAGGGAGCGCTCGGCGGCACCCGGTCGCCGGATCCGCCGATGCCGGTCAGGCCGGGCAGGATCCCGTCCGAGAGCGGATCGTCGTCGATGGCGTCGTCGTGCAGGCCGGTGCGGCCGCCCTGCGCGGCACGCTCGGCGCCCGCGAGCACGGAGGGATCGATGACCTCCGTGACGGCCTCGGGGATCGGCGGCACGGGGGGCGTGGCAGCGACCGCCTGCTCGAACCCTCCTTCGGAGAGGCCCGGAGTGAGCAGTTCGGTGAGGTCCTGCGATCCCAGTCCCCCGTCGACATCCTTCTCCCGGCCGGACTTGTTCCGGCGCCACCACGGGAGGGCAGGGTCTCCATCGTCCTCGTCGTCCGACGCCGCGGCGGCACCCGCGGCGGCACCCGTGGCGGTGTGCTCGGCGCGCTCCGCGCCGAACATCCACGCGTAGAGGTCGCCCAGGCGGCGGCCGATGCGATTCGGCGGGGTCTTCGTGAGGATCAGGACGCTGAGGAAGGCGAGGAGTCCCAGTACGACGCAGGCGCCCGCCTGGGTGAGGAGCATCGCGAGGGGCTCGCCGACCATCCAGCCGAACAGACCGCCTGCGGTACTGAGCGCCGGCAGTCCGTCCTTCGGGTTCGGGCGGCCCCCGAGCGCGTGGCAGAAGCCCGCGAGCGACAGCACGAACAGGGCGAATCCGATGCCGATGCGCCCGTTGTCGTGCACCGACGACGGATGGCGGAAGAGCCATCCGGCGAGGAGCACGAGGAGCACGGGGAGCACGAACGACACTCTCCCGACGAGACCTCCGGCCGTGTAGGCGCTCACCGACTGCGCCACCTCGGAGCCGATGAAGAACCACTCGACCACCGCACCCGCCACCGCGAGCAGCACGATGAGGAACGGCAGCCCGTCTCTGCGCTGATCCTTCTCCAGCGTCTCCGGCCCGAACGCCCGGAACAGCCCGCCCACGCCGTGCGCGAGCCCCATCCACGCACGCGCCGCGACGGGAGGCTTGTCGGCCTCGCCGACGTACTTCTTCGGCGCCGGATCGGGTTTGCGGGCGCGCGTCGACGACCCCTTCGCGGGCGCGCGACCGCTCGTGGTCGAGCTTGAGCTCCTGGGCATTCCTCCACGGTAGGCCGGGACGACCGACATTCCGCGGATTGACGCGGCCCGCCGCACGACGACGAACCGTCGTCGACGTCAGCGCAGACGCTTGACCATCGTGTCGCGGCCGACACCCGGCTGGACCACCGCGAAGCCTTCGCTGCGATACAGCGTGGTCGCGAAGTTGCCGCGCTCGACGCTGAGACTGAGCCGGCCGTAGCCGTTCTCCCTCGCGTGATCGACGAGGCGCTGCAGGAGGGTGCGACCGACGCCGTGCGCACGCCACACCGGGCGGACGCCGATGATCAGTTCCGGCACGCCGGTCCCGACGTACCCGAAGCCCGGCGCCGTGCGCGGGAGCAGCCGGTACCACGCCGCGCCGATCGGACCTCCGTTGCCGTCGAGCGCGACGAAGCCCGCGTCTCCCGGCCGCATCCAGCCCGCGATGTACCTGCTGTGCTCCGGGCTCGTGAGCACCTCGTGCCGGGGGCGCACACCGTCCGCGCGCCAATTCGCCGCCTCGACGACCATGTCGCCGAGGAACGCACCGTCGGACTGGACCGCCGGCCGCACGCGGAACGACTCGGGCATGCGGGCGAGTGTATCGAGAGCGTGTTACGGCACGATAACGCTCCGCGACCCGTGAACGCTCCGCGACCCGGGCAGGCGCTACGCCTCGATGACGAGCGGGACGATCATGGGCCGGCGGCGCAGCGACTGGCTCACCCAGCGGCCGATCGTGCGACGGACGATCTGCGAGAGCGCGTGGGTGTCGCGCACCCCCGACCGCGCCGCCTCGGTGAGGGCGGCGGCGATCTTCGGCTTCACGTCGTCGAAGACGCTGTCGTCCTCGGCGAAACCTCGCGCATGGATCTCCGGCCCCGTGATCACCTTGCCCGTCGCGGCATCGACGACGACGATCACCGAGATGAACCCCTCTTCGCCGAGGATCCTGCGGTCCTTCAGGTCGGCGTCCGTGATCTCACCGACCGTCGAGCCGTCCACGTAGACGAAGCCGAGATCGAGCTGCCCGGCGACGGTCGCCACGCCGTCCCGGAGATCGACGACGGTTCCGTTCTCGCCGATGATCGTCCGCTCCGGGGGCACACCCGTGTCCTGCGCGAGCTTCGCGTTCGCGATCAGGTGGCGGTACTCGCCGTGCACGGGCAGGACGTTCTTCGGCTGGAGGATGTTGTAGCAGTAGAGCAGCTCCCCCGCCGCGGCATGGCCCGACACGTGGACCTTCGCGTTGCCCTTGTGCACGACGGTCGCGCCGAGCTTGGTCAGCCCGTCGATCACGCGGTAGACCGCGTTCTCGTTGCCCGGGATGAGGCTGGACGCGAGGATGACCGTGTCGCCCGGGCCCGGTTCGATCTCGTGATCGTTGTTCGCCATGCGACTGAGGACGGCCATCGGCTCGCCTTGCGACCCCGTGGACATGTAGACGATGCGATCGTCCGGCAGATCCCTGGCCTTCTTGTAGTCGATCAGGACGCCTTCGGGCACATGGAGGTACCCGAGATCTTCGGCGATCGTCATGTTGCGCACCATGCTGCGGCCGAGGAGCGCGACCCGGCGACCGTGGGCGGCTGCGGCATCCAGCACCTGCTGGACGCGATGCACGTGGCTCGAGAAGCTCGCGACGATGACGCGCCGCGGAGCCTTCCCGATGACCTGGTCGAGGACCGGCCCGATGCTCCGCTCGAGCGGAGTGAAGCCCGGCACGTCGGCGTTCGTCGAGTCCACGAGGAAGAGGTCGACCCCCTCCTCCCCGAGCCGGGCGAAGGCACGCAGATCGGTGAGCCGTCCGTCGAGGGGCAGCTGGTCCATCTTGAAGTCGCCGGTGACGACCGCCATCCCCGCGGGGGTGCGGATGGCCACCGCGAGTGCGTCGGGGATGGAGTGGTTGACGGCCACGAACTCGAGGTCGAACGGACCGACCTGCTCGCGCTGCCCTTCCCTGACGGTCAGCGTGTAGGGCTTGATCCGGTGCTCCTTGAGCTTCGCCTCGGTGAGGGCGAGCGTCAGCGCCGAGCCGACGAGAGGGATGTCCGGCTTGAGCTTCAGCAGATAGGGCACAGCGCCGATGTGGTCCTCATGACCATGGGTGAGCACGACGGCGTCGATGTCGCCGAGGCGGTCCCGGATCGGTTCGAAGTCGGGGAGGATCAGGTCGACGCCGGGCTGGTGCTCCTCGGGGAACAGGACGCCGCAGTCGACGACGAGGAGGCGGCCGCCGTATTCGAAGACCGTCATGTTGCGACCGACTTCGCCGAGTCCGCCCAGCGGGGTCACGCGCAGCGTGCCGTCGCTCAGCGATGCCGGCTCATGGACGTTGGTGGGCATGCGAGGCCTCCTTCGGACGCCGTGGCATCCGTTCGTCGTGTCGGACGGGCCGACATGGCCCCATCCGTCTCATCGTGTCGTTCCGTGGACCTTCGGCAGGGCGCCGCCGGCGGCGGCATTGCGGTCGGGACGGAAGTTGGAGAAGTCGGCGCCGGCGACGTCGCGGACGAGAGCGAGCTCGTCCTCGATCTTGGCCGCCTCCCACTCTTCGGGGCCGACCAGCGGCAGTCGCACGCGCGGGCTCCCGATCCGGCCGAGGCCGTGGAGGATGTACTTCGCGCTCACCGTGCCGGGGACGTGCGTCATCACCGCGCGGACGAGCGGCTCGAGCTTGCGGTGCTCGGCCGTGGCCGCGGCCAGATCGCCGCGGTTCACCGCGTCGACGATCGTCCGATAAGGCTGCGCGGCGATGTTCGCCGTGACGCCGATGAGACCGGTCGCACCGATCGCGAGGTGCGGAAGCACATTGGCGTCGTCTCCCGAGAAGTACATCAGGTCCGTCTGGTTGAGCACGCGGCTCACCTCGCTGAAGTCGCCCTTCGCATCCTTGATCGCCAGCACGTTGGGGTGCTTGGCGATCCGCAGGATCGTCTCGTACATGATCGGCACGCCGGTGCGGCCCGGGATGTCGTAGAGGATCACGGGCAGGTCCGTGGCATCCGCTACGAGGCGGAAGTGCGTCAGCACACCCGCCTGCGTGGGCTTGTTGTAGTACGGGGTGACGATCATGATGCCGTCCGCCCCGGCCTTCTCGCTCGCCTTGTAGAGCTCGATGGCGTGCGCGGTCTCGTTCGAGCCCCCGCCGGTGATGACCTTCGCCCGGCCCGCGGAGACCGACTTGCCGACCTCGACGAGGCGGAGCTTCTCGGCATCCGTGAGGGTGCTGGTCTCGCCGGTGGTGCCGGTCACGACGATGCCGTCGGCTCCGGCGGTGATGACGTCGTCGATGTGCTTCTCGACGGCGGGCCAGTCGACCTCGCCGTCGGCCGTCATCGGCGTGACGAGCGCGACGAGAACCTGTCCGAAGGGGTTTCCCGTGTGCGTCATGCCTTCAGAGTATCGGGTCGGCGCGAGCGGCCGCGGTGTGCCGCCGGTCTCAGCGCCCTCGTCGGCCGATGCTCGCCGTGAGCCGATCGGGAAGCAGCGGGATGAGGCGCGCGAGCACCTTGTACTGCAGCGAGGGAATGGATACCGAGCGACCGCGCGCGAGATCGCGCAGTGATGCCGAGACGACCGTGGGAGCGTCGAGCCAGAGCCAGCCCGGAATTCCCTCTTCGCCGGGAGGGAGGCCGAGGCGAGCGTGGAAGTTCGTGTGCACGAAGCCGGCGCATACCGCGGTCACGGAGACCCCGCGGGGTGCGTAGACGACGTCGGCCCATCGGCTGAACGAGACGAGCCAGCCCTTCGCGGCGCCGTAGGTCGAGCGGGGCATGAACGCCGCGATCGACGCCACGTTCAGGATGCGCCCGCGACCGCGCTCGAGCATCGGCCCCAGCGCGGCGTGGATGAGGCGCATCGGCACCTCGTCGTGCAGGCGGAGATGTCGCACCTCGACCTCGATGTCGTTGCGCTCGAAGTCGAGCGGCAGCCCGATCCCCGCGTTGTTGACGAGGACGTCGACCGGGTGCGCGCGATCGGACACACGCGTGACGACCCGGTCCAGCTGCGCACCGTCGAGCAGATCGGCGACGATGACCTCGACTCCGACGCCATGCGCGCGACGCAACGTGGCGGCGAGCGCCTCCAACGCCTCCCAATCGCGGGCGACGAGGACCACGTCCGCACCGCGGGCCGCGAGCTGTCGCGCGTATTCGGCGCCGAGACCCGAGCTCGCGCCGGTGATCAGAGCTGTCGCCACACCCACACGCTATCCCCGTCCCGCTTCGAGGAGACGCGCGCCGCGTCGGCTCAGTCGATCGCTCCGTCCCGCACCAGAGTGAGGAAGCGGTACCGGATGCCGCTGTGCGACGTGTGCCAGCCCTCGGCGGGGTCGACGTGCGCGGTCGCGAATCCGGCGCGCGACGGTGCGAACGTGTCGCCGGGCACGACGATATCGACCTCGGTGATCTCGAGCACGTCGGCCTCGCCGAGCGCGTCCCGGAAGAGCTCACCGCCGCCGATCACCCACACGGGATCGGCCGAGCCGGTGTGCCCTACGCTCCCGAGCGCCTCGGCGAGCGAGCCCGCCGTCTCCGCGCCGGGCGCGGTCCACGCCGAGGCGCGTGTCACGACGATGTTGCGGCGACCGGGAAGGGGACGGAAGCGCTCTGGGAGCGAGTCCCACGTCTTGCGACCCATGATGACCGGAGCCCCCATCGTGACATCGCGGAAGTGCGCGAGGTCCTCCGGGAGATGCCACGGAATGCCGCCGCGCGCGCCGATCACACCGCCTGCCGCCTCGGCCCACACGAGGCCGACGCCCGAGGTCGCCGCCGGCGTCATACCGCGACCGCCCCGCGGATGGCGGGGTGGTGCTGATAGTCCTCCAGGACGAAGTCGTCGTAGGTGTAGTCGAAGATGGATTCGGGCGTGCGGGTGAGCCGCACGGTCGGGGCGGGGAAGGGCTCGCGCGAGAGCTGCTCCTCCACCTGCGCGCGGTGGTTGTCGTAGATGTGGCAATCACCGCCGGTCCACACGAAGTCGCCGGGCTGGAGCCCCGTCTGCTGCGCGATCATCAGGGTGAGCAGCGCATAGGACGCGATGTTGAACGGAACGCCCAGGAACATGTCGGCGCTGCGCTGGTAGAGCTGGCAGGACAGCTTGCCGTCGGCCACGTAGAACTGGAACAGCGCATGGCACGGGGCCAGCGCCATGTCGGGGATGTCGGCCGGATTCCACGCGGACACGATGAGCCGACGCGAATCGGGAGCCTTCCGGATGTGCTCGACGACCTGCGCTATCTGGTCGATGTGCCCGCCGGAGGGAGTAGGCCACGAGCGCCACTGCACGCCGTACACCGGTCCGAGTTCGCCATCGGCATCCGCCCATTCGTCCCAGATCGTGACGCCGTTCTCGCGGAGCCATGCCACGTTGGACTCGCCACGGAGGAACCACAGCAGCTCGTAGACGACGGACTTGAAGTGCACCCGCTTCGTGGTGATGAGCGGGAACCCCTGGGCCAGGTCGAACCGGATCTGGCGGCCGAATACGCTCGTCGTTCCCGTCCCCGTCCGGTCGTCCTTGTGGACGCCGTGCGCAAGCACGTCTTCGAGCAGATCTTCATAGGGACTCGCGATGCTCACGGAGGCCACGATACCCGTGAGGTCCGACCCTCGGGCCCGTCACTCGCCGTCACATTGGCACCGTGCGGTTTCCATTCAGGCGCAAGCGACTACTCTGGAGAACCGTGCCTATCCTCGCAGCCCTGATCGCGATCGCCGCGCTCCTTGCGGTGACGATCGGCGTCGGCGGCTACCTCCGGTGGCGCCAGAACCGGCCCCGCCGGCACATCGCGCACGAGGTCGTGGATCCCAGCCGTCTGGGAGCGGACGGCCTCGGCGCGGAGGCGACGCTGCTGCAGTTCTCCACCGAGCTCTGCGCGCGCTGCCCGCATGTCCATCGGACGCTGGCGGCCGTGGCCGACAGCCGACAGGGCGTGCGGCACCTCGATGTCGACCTCACCCACCGGCCCGACATCGCTCGGCACTTCCACGTGCTCCAGACGCCGACCACCCTCATCCTCGATCGTGACGGCGTCGTGCAGACGCGCTTCGGAGGGGTCCCCGGCCGCGACGTGATCGAGCTCGAACTGGCCCGCCTCACGGGTGAGCCGGCGCGGGCCTGAAAACCGAGCGCTGCTCACCGGGAATCGTCCCTACATGCCGTCGTCGCCGTTAGGCTGACCGCGGGCGCAGTCGGCGCCGGGTCACGTCGAGAAGGAGACACGATGAGCGTCACGAGCGAAGCAACCACCACCTGGAAGGGGAGCCTCTTCGAGGGCTCGGGCGAGATCGCGCTGGAAAGCTCGAACCAGGGCCCGTTCGCCGTGAACTGGAAGGCCCGGAGCGAGGGCTCCGACTCGGTCACGACGCCCGAAGAGCTGATCGCCGCCGCCCACTCGTCGTGCTTCAGCATGGCGCTGTCCCACGCGCTGGCCGAGAACGGCACGCCGCCGACGAGCATCGAGACCACCGCGTCGGTGACCTTCATCCCCGGCACCGGGATCACGGGCAGCCACCTCAATGTCAACGCCGACGTCCCGGGGCTCGGCGCCGAGGACTTCGCCCGCATCGCCGACGAGGCGAAGGCCGGGTGCCCGGTCTCCGCCGCGCTGAGCGCGATCGAGATCACGCTCGAGGCCACGCTTGCCTGACGACGGTCACGTCAGCCCCCGCCGCGTCGTCGTGGCGGGGGCGTCCGGCCTCATCGGCGGCGCGCTCGTCGACAGTCTGCGCGCGGACGGCGTCCATGTCACGACGCTCGTCCGTCACGACCCGACGGGTCCCGACGAGGTCACGTGGCTGACCGGTTCGGAGCCGCTCGACCCTGCGGTGCTGTCGGGAGCTGACGCGGTCGTGGCCCTCAACGGAGCGAGCGTCGGACGATTCCCCTGGACCCGGCGGTACAAGAGCACGCTGCTGTGGTCGCGCATGACCCCGACGCGCACCCTGGCGGCCGCGCTTCGCGCACTCGGAGCGAGTGCCCCTGCGTTCGTCTCGGCATCGGCCGTCGGCTACTACGGCTCGGCCCCGGGGGTCCACCTCACCGAGACGTCGCCGCGCGGCGAGACGTTCCTGGCCGACCTCTGCGGCGAATGGGAGTCCGCGGCCTTCTCCGCCGGCCCGCACGCCCGTGTCGCGGTGCTGCGCACAGCCCCGGTCGTGCATCGCGATGGCGTCCTGAAGCCCCTGCTGCTGCTGACCAAGGCGGGGCTCGGGGGCCCGATCGGACGCGGGACCCAGGTGTGGCCGTGGATCTCGCTCGATGACGAGGTGCGCGCGATCCGTCACGTCATCGATCGCGACATCTCCGGTCCCGTCAACCTCACCGGCCCCGAGCGCGCCACCGCCAACGATCTCGGCTTCGCGCTCGCCGTGCGGATGAACCGCCCGTTCGTGGTGCGTGCTCCGGAGTGGGCGATGGAGCTCGCGCTCGGTCGCGATGCGACGCGCGCTCTCCTCACCGCCGACATGGACGTCGAGCCTGCCGTGCTGACGTCCACCGGATTCACGTTCACGCACTCCACCGTCGAGGAGGCGGTCGCCGCCGCGGTGCCCGAACGGTCCGCGGCGGCGACCGGCACTACCTGACGCGGATCGTCACCGTAGCGGTCTGGACGGCGTCGGCGACCTTCGCGAGGTCGACCACCAGATAGGCGCCGTCGTCCTGCTGCCCGTTCGGCAGGGTCTTCGCGTGGAGCGTGAACGGCGGGGCGACAGTGCTCGACGGGGCGCCCGCCGCATCCGAGAGGCCGTCGATCCCGAAGTCGCTGTCGTTGGAGACGAGCAGCTTCCTGCCGTTGTCGAACAGGTCGATCCCCTCGATCTTGTCGTGGCCGAAGGAGCCACCCGTGGGATCCAGGCGAGTGATGAGCGCGCCGAGGTCGAGTGCGGGCTTCTTCGACACCGGCGTGATGTGGTGAGCCGTCAGGATCGCGGTGCCGTCCGGGCTCTGCGACTTGTCGGTGAAGAGGAACTCGAGGGGCCCGACGCCTGCCACTTCGAGCCCGTACGTCGGGTCGTAGTGGGCGCCGGCGACGCGCGCCGCGGGACCGATGTCCGTCGCCGCAGCGAGGTCGATCTCGTAGACCTTCTTGTACGCTCCCGGCTCCATCTTGCCGTCGCGCTCGTCGACGAGGAACCTGGTGGCGCTGATGGCGGTGATCTCGCTCACCGCGGTGCCGTTGGCCGCCGGGTCATCGAGGACGTAGGCATACTCGTGGACGGCGTGGGTGCGGAGGTCGTAGGTCACGATGCGGGTGAAGGGGATGTTCTTGGACTTCGCCTGCTTCGACGCGTCGATCGTGAGGGCCGCCTGCATGATCCCGACCAGGGTGCGGCCGTCCGGGGTGACCGTCAGGCCCTCCATCCCCTTGTTGGGCTCCCGGTACTTCAACTCGGCAGGCAGTGAGCCGTCGTAGGGCGACAGGCGCGAGATCTCACGGCCGTTGCGGTCCACGTGCACGACGAAGGGGCCGTACTCGTCGGACACCCAGAAGCTGCCGTCGGATGCCGCGACGAGACCCTCGGAGTCGAGGCCGTTGGGCGACTTCGGCAGCACGACACCGTTCAGGTCGGTGATCGTCTCTCCCGCGTCCGCGACGGTGTTCTCCAGACCGTTGAGCGCCGACCCGTCCTTCGCACGCAGCGGGATGGTCCGGATCAGATCCGCTTGACCGTCCGACCCGAACGTGAACTCGCCGATCGCGGGCGTGAACGAGGGAAGCGGCTCGACCTTGGTGCCGCCCGGGCCATCGACGTTCGGTCCGCGGTCGGTGAGCCCGTAGAAGGTGCTGGCACTCCCGGGCTTCATCGCGACGGATGATCCGTACGCGCCGCCGCTGATGTTCACCCCGGTGACGGTGCCGAGCGGAGCGACGTCGGTCTCGTACAGCGACACGGCGTCCGACGTGGAGTACGAGAAGGAGTCGGTCCCGTGGAACCCCTTCTCGGGCGTGTACACGAACGTCCCGTCGGTCTGGCGCGTCAGCTGACCGTGCGCCGTCGTGGTGTTGGACACGATCTGGAGCCCGCGCGGATCGTTCGTCGTCGGCGCGATCACGCTCGTGACTCCCCCGCGCACGGTGAAGGCGTCGGCACGCGGTGCGGCCGGCGCGGGAACGTGTGGCGGCGACGGATGCGCGCCCACGGTCGAAGCGAGCGCGGGGGCGGCGGAGGCGACGGCGAGGCCGACGATCGCGCCGGCGGCGATGCCGCGGATGACGTTCTTCATCGAGGTCTTCTTTCGAGCGAGGGCGGGAAGCACCTCGAACGATGGACCTCGCGGATGCACGGCGAGCGTCGACCCGGTGACGACCTGGTGAACAGCCTCGATCCATCCCCGTCCCGATGGCGGTGTCTACGTGCGGCGGCGCGACCTGGCCTCGAGGCCGATCGCCTGACGGATCGCGGCGCGCGCCCGTCGCCGATCGCCGGCGGCATCGTAGGCGACGCCGAGCCGGTACCACGCCCGCCAGTCGTCGGGATGCGCCTCGACGTCGGCGCGATACCGCGGGAACACCGCATCGGCCTCCTCGCGGACCACCCGGCCGCTGGGATACACCGCGACATCGTCGTCGGGCAGACCGCCCTCCGCTTCGAGCCGGCGCCCCACCCGTTCCGCGCGCACGCCGAACCACAGCTCCCGCGCGAGCGCCCAGGCCGCGAGGACGGGCAGCACGAGCAGGGCGACGCCCATCGCGACCGCGACCGGCTGCCCCGCCGTGAGGAGCAGCCACGCGCGCTGCGCGACCACGACGAGGTAGAGCACGAGGACCGCGGCGATGACCGCGACGCCGATGCGCGTCCTCATGCGCCCGTGACGCGCGCGACCTGCCCGGGAACTCCCCGTTCCTCCACGGGCCCGCCTGCGTCGACGCCGGGCGTGCGGATGCCGATGTCGAGGTACGAGTCGAGCCCCACGACAACACCGCGCGCGGCCACCGCATGCGCGATCGCCAGTCGGATCCCCGGCCCGTAGGCGAGCGCCGGATCGACGGTGTCGTGCACGATGGTCAGCGACTCCCCCGGACCCGACAGGACGACCTCCTGGCGCGCGACCACACCGGGCCGGCGCATCGAGTGGATCGGGATGCTCGCGACCTGCTGACCGCGAGCCCTCTGGTCGACATGCGGCGAGGCGACCGGGCCGACGTCACCGCGGGCGGCCGCCATGAGCTCGGCCGTGCGGGTGGCGGTGCCGCTCGGAGAGTCGACCTTGGTCTCGCGATGAGCCTCGACGATCTCGATGGACGGGAAGAACCGGGCCGCCGCGGCAGCCAGCGCACTGCCCACGACCGATCCGATCGAGAAGTTCGGGATGAACACGGCCCCCGTGCCCGCGGCGTCCACCAGCGGTCGCACGAGCGCGATGCGCTCTGCGGACCAGCCCGACGTGCCGATGAGGATGTTGATCCCGCGCTCGACAGAGGCCCTCACGACGTCGATCGACACCGCCGGCGTCGACGCATCGATCACGAGGTCGGCCCCCTCGATGAGCGAGATGTCGTCTCGCGAAGAGAGCGTCGCGTGGATTTCGAGACCCGGCTCGGCCGCCACGACATCGCGGATGACGCCCCCGAGCTTGCCGGTGCCGCCGACGATGGCCACGCGTGTCGTCATGGTCCCAGCCTACGGGCTCCCTGCGAGGCCCCCGGCGTCATCCACAGGCGGCGTGCCGGTTCAGGAAGCGAACAGCTCGACGCACATCGCCGGCCGGGAGACCGGCCGTGGCTAGGCTGGTCTAATGGTGTCCGTCCGTCCCACGGCAGCGGACTCGACCGAGGCGCGCCAGCTCCTGGCCGAGTACTTCGGGATGCGCGCGGCCACGTTCCCCGGCGCGTACACGCCGGTCTTCCCCGCCCCTGAATCGTTCGACCCACCCGCGGGAGTCTTCCTCATCGTCGCCGACGAGGGCGAGTTGGCGGGATGCGGCGGCATCCGGCGCATCCCGGACGGGCCGCGCGGCATCCGCTACGAGGTCAAGCACCTCTTCCTGCGTCCGGCGACCCGCGGCCGCGGCTGGGGGCGCCTGCTGCTCGACGAGCTCGAGCGTCATGCTCGCGAATGGGGAGCGGGCGACCTCGTCCTCGACACCCACCACACCCTCGAGGCCGCGGCGGGTCTGTACGCCAGCGCGGGCTTCGTTCCCGTCGAGGCGTACAACGACAACCCGAACGCGACGCGCTGGTACGCGAAGCCGCTCTGCGCGGACTAGACCGGCGGGACCTCCGGGAGTCCGGTACGCAGCTCGAACGGCAGATGGGCGAGGTCGTTGTGCGAGACGAGGGTCCACGGCCGTCCCTGCTTCTGCGCGATGACCGTCAGCCCGCAGTGGGCCTGGTTGAGGGTCATCCACCGCCACTCCGGCGCCTGCAGCACCTCTCGCACGAACCATCCGATGACGAAATTGTGCGTGATCAGCAGCTCGTGGACGTCGCCGGGCTTGCGCACGAGGAACGCGCTCACGGCGTCCTCCATCTGGGCACTCCCCGCCTCGATCTCGGCCTCGGTCACGGCCCCGAAGAACGGTTCGAACGTGGCCGGCGTCTCCGAGGTCATCCCCGTCGGAACGCAGTCGAACAGCAGCGCGGACGGCTCGGGCGACAGCGACGGGAGCCGCGCCGCGACGGCCCGTGCGGTCTCCGCCGCGCGCTCGAGCGGCGAGTGCCACACGGCGGACAGCGGGACGCCGGAGAGCCGGTCGGCGAGGAGTCCGGCCTGTCGGCGGCCCCGCGCGGACAGTGGACCATCGCTCAGCCCGTGCTCGGCGTCCTGATGTTCGCCGTGCCGGACGAGATAGATGTAATGCGTCACGCCGGCTCTTTTCGTCGGAGAGGGGCGACCCGAACGCCCTCTCCCAGCCTAAGCGAGGTCAGTCCGCCGCGCGGGCGATCTCGGCCAGCTGGGCTCGGCTGAGCCGGACGCCGACGCCCTGGACCAGCTCCTCGACGTGCGCAGCGGCGTACGCGTTCACGATCGGCGCCGCAACGACGCGCTGCGCGAGCAGCCACGCCACGGCGACCGCCGCATCCGGCACACCGAGTTCGGAGCCGACGGCGTCGAGCGCGCGGAGCGTCCGACTGCCGCGGCGGTTCAGGCTGCCCGCGAGCTGAGCGCCACGCACCGAGAGACTCGTCCGCGCGCGCTGGCGGTGGCGACCGGCGAGGAACCCGTGCTCGAGCGCGTGCGACGGTGTCAGGGCCATTCCCTGTGCTCCGGCGACGAGACGCAGGTCACCGTCGAAGTCCCGGCGCCGCAGGACGTTGTAGGGAACGTCGAGGACCGTGAAGCGCGGGTAGCCTGCGGACGCCAGGATGCGCGCCTCGACAAGCTGCTCGGCGCCGAACCCGAATGCACCCAAGCTGCGCGCCTTGCCCGATCCGATCAGCCATTCGGCCGTGGCGAGGGTGTCTTCGAGCATGGGCGTCCCGCTCGTCGCATCGAGGTAGAGGACGTCGATGCGGTCGGTGCGCAGGCGCGTGAGGGATGCCTCGACAGCGCGCACGAGATTGACCGGCCCGAGCCCCGGATTGTCCGGGTGACTGCCGATGCGGACACCCAGCACGACGTCGTCGCGCACACCGCGCGAGTGGATCCACTGGCCGATGATGTGCTCGCTGCGTCCACCCGCGAAGCTGTCGGCCGTGTGCAGCGCGTTCCCGCCGCGCTCGAGGTATGCGTCGAGGATCTCGTGACTCGATTCGAGATCGACGTTCCAGCCGAACTCGGCACCGCCGAGCATCAGGGGGAAGATGCGCAGGCCGGTCTCGCCGAGAGCCACCCGGACGTTCTCGCCCACCGACGGGCCCTGGACGGGTATCGGTGCGGACGGATGCGTGGGAGCGGGCACGCCGGCTCCGCCCGCGGGCGCGCCGACGGACTCGGCGATCGATCCGACACCGAAGACAGACATGACACCCCCTCACGAGCCGCTCGGGGCTGTGACCGCGAATTCCTGCGCCCCCCGGCGCGTACTTATGAGGTTAGGTCAGGCCGGAGACAGCGCCGTGCACCCAGGCATCCCGTCGGTAAACATTCGATAACACTTTCGTCACGGGCAGACGACGGAATGCCCGCCCCCTGTCGGGACGGGCATTCCTTCACGTGCTGTCAGCGCGTCGCTCAGCCTTCGGCGGGAGCGTCTCCGGGACCCTCGCTGGCCGCGGCCGAACCCTCCTGGTCGGCGGCCTCTTCGACCACCGGCTCGAGCGAGAGCTTCCCGCGGTCGTCCACCTTGGTGATGCGGACGAGGATCTTCTGACCGACCGAGAGGACGTCCTCGACGTTCTCGACCCGCTTGCCGCCGGCGAGCTTGCGCACCTCGCTGACGTGCAGCAGCCCGTCCTTGCCCGGCATGAGCGAGATGAACGCTCCGAAGGTCGCGATCTTGACGACCGTGCCGAGGAACTGCTCACCCACCTCGGGGTTGTGCGGGTTCGCGATGGCGTTGACCTGCGCGCGGGCCGCCTCGGCGGAAGGTCCGTCGACGGCGCCGATGTAGACGGTGCCGTCCTCCTCGATCGAGATCTGCGCGCCGGTCTCGTCCTGGATCGCGTTGATCGTCTTGCCCTTGGGGCCGATCAGCTCGCCGATCTTGTCGACGGGGATCTGCACGCTGATCACGCGCGGCGCCGTCGGCGCCATCTCGTCCGGGCTGTCGATCGCCGCGTTCAGGACGCCGAGGATCGTGAGGCGGGCCTCGCGAGCCTGCTGCAGAGCCGCGGTGAGCACCGACGACGGGATGCCGTCGAGCTTGGTGTCGAGCTGGATCGCCGTGACGAACTCGCTGGTGCCCGCCACCTTGAAGTCCATGTCGCCGAGCGCGTCCTCGGCGCCGAGGATGTCGGTCAGCGCGGCGTAGCGCGTCTGCCCGTCGACCTCGTCCGACACGAGACCCATCGCGATGCCGGCGACGGGTGCGCGCAGCGGCACACCGGCGTTCAGCAGCGACAGGGTGGACGCGCACACCGAGCCCATCGACGTCGAGCCGTTGGAGCCGAGGGCCTCGGACACCTGACGGATCGCGTAGGGGAACTCCTCGCGGCTCGGCAGCACCGGCACGAGGGCGCGCTCGGCGAGGAAGCCGTGCCCGATCTCGCGACGCTTGGGGCTGCCGACACGACCGGTCTCACCGGTCGAATAGGGCGGGAAGTTGTAGTGGTGCATGTAGCGCTTGTGCGTCACAGGCGACAGCGAGTCGATCTGCTGCTCCATCTTCAGCATGTTCAGCGTGGTGACACCCAGGATCTGGGTCTCGCCGCGCTGGAAGATCGCCGAGCCGTGCACGCGCGGGATGACCTGCACCTCGGCGTCGAGCGGACGGATGTCGGCGAGCCCACGACCGTCGATGCGGACGCCCTCGGACAGGATGCGGCCGCGCACGATCTTCTTGGTCACCGACTTGTACGCGCCGGAGAACTCCCCCGACGCCGACGCGGGCAGGTGACCTGCCTCGACGGCCGCGGCGAGCTCGGCCTTCACGCGGTCCTTGACCGCGTCGTCGGCGTTCTGACGCTCGATCTTGTCCGCGATCTGGTAGACGCCGACGAGGTCGTCGTACGCGCGACCGGCGACGAAATCGTAGGTCTCCTGGCTGTACGCCGGGAAGACCGGGTAGGGCTGGATCTCCTTGGCGGCGGTGTTCGCCACGACGTTCTGCGCCGCGACGAGCTCCTTGATGAAGGGCTTCGAGGCCTCGAGACCCTGAGCGACGACCTCTTCGCTCGGCTTGACGGCGCCGCCCTTGATGAGGTTCCAGCTGCCCTCGGTCGCCTCGGCCTCGACCATCATGATCGCGACGTCGCCATCCGGCAGGACGCGACCGGCCACGATGAGGTCGAAGACGGCCTCCTCCAGCTGCGACACGTTCGGGAACGCGATCCACTGGTCGGCGTGATCCCCGTGACCGGGCATGAGGGCGAGCCGCACGCCGGCGATGGGGCCGGAGAACGGCAGACCCGAGATCTGGGTCGACAGCGACGCCGCGTTGATCGCGAGCGCGTCGTAGAACTCGCCCGGCGCGATCGAGAGCACGGTGACGACGATCTGGATCTCGTTGCGCAGGCCGTCGACGAACGACGGGCGCAGCGGCCGGTCGATCAGACGGCAGACCAGGATCGCCTCGGTCGAGGGCCGACCCTCGCGACGGAAGAACGATCCGGGGATCTTGCCCGCCGCGTAGGCGCGCTCCTCGACGTCGACGGTGAGCGGGAAGAAGTCGAAGCCCTCTCGCGGCTGCTTGCTGGCGCTGGTCGCCGAGAGGAGCATCGTCTCCTCGTCCAGGTAGGCGGCTACGGCGCCCTGCGCCTGCTGGGCCAGGCGTCCGGTCTCGAACCGGACCGTTCGGGTTCCGAAGCGTCCGTTGTCCAGAACGGCCTCGGCTGCGGTGATTTCAGGACCTTCCAAGAGGTCTCTCCTTCTTTGTTTAGGCTCGCACGTCCGTGTGACGCACGAGCATTTCTCGAAGGAGCGGGAACAGGCAGATATGAGCGCGCGACGATGCCGCGAGACCGCTTGCGCTGGCCACCAGTAGAAGGTCACCGAGCCGAGTGCGAGACGCACCCGTTCGGGAACCCACCACAGGGGACCAGCTTCCTGCCGGGCCTGCTCCGTGAGCTCAGGTGTTAAGTTGAGCGGCCGCCACAAGAGCGGCCTCGTCGATCCTACCAGTGGGGGCGGGGACGACGCGGGGAGCACCGCGCTGACGGGGTTGGCGCGCCCGTCGCGCGTGCCTAGGGTGGAGGACATGAGCACCGAGCAGGAATCCCACGACGCGCCCTCCGATGAGATGAAGCGGAAGTTCCGGGAGGCGCTCGACAAGAAGAACGCCGCGCACCGGACCGGCGAGGCGCATCTGGACGGAGAGTCGGTCGTCCACGGCGCGCACGGCCAGGCCGGACGGAAGCGCGAGTTCCGCCGCAAGAGCGGCTGAGCCGGACGACAGGAGAATCCGATGGTCTTCGAGCCCACTTTCCACGAGATCGACGAGCAGGCGACGCAGCTTCCCGACCTGGGCGGCGACGGCGCTGCACCGGAAGAGCCGATCGTCGCCCCCTCCGCGAGCGAGGACGACGACGCGACGGCCGATGTCGAGGGCACCGCCGCCGTCGCCACGGCGGACATCGAGGCGGACGACCTTCCGCCGTACGGCGACGACTGAGACCCGTCAGGTCGCCCGTACCCGCGACCGTCCCTCGCCCGTCGGCAGGTCGACGTAGGCCGTGTGCTTGGCGAGTATGCCGTCGCCGGCCGTCCGTCCGCGTACGCGCCGCCAGAGCCACGGCAGCACGTCGCGCGTGAGCCATCCGCCGGAGGGCGCCGGGTCGTCGTCGACGTGGAAGGCGGCGTCGAGACCGCTCAGTGCCTCCGCGTCCGGGACGCCGAGCACATCGGCGGCACGATAGGCCAGGAACCGGTGGCCGCGCGACCGCAGGTGCACCTTGTCCGCAGCCCACATCTCCGGCTCGCCGATGGCAGGCTGCGAGTCGAGATCCAGGAGGATCGATCCGGTGTCGCGCGCGATGCGCCGCAGCTCCGAGTTGTACGCGGCGAAGCGGCGTGCCAGGAGCCGCGCGGCGCGCCGATGCGGGAGGAACGGCGTAACCAGCAGGACGTCCGAGCCGGCATCGCGGAGGGCGCGCACGGACCGTTCGACCTGTGCGGCCAGCGCTCGCACGTCCACGGTATGCCCCACGAGGTCGTTGGCGCCCATGAGGATCGAGACGAGATCGGGCCGCAGTTCGAGAGCGCGCGGGAGCTGCTCGTCGACCAGATCCCGCACGCGCCTGCTGCGCACAGCCAGGTTCGCGAACCGGAACGGGCCGGGCGCACGGGTCGTGTGCGCCAGGAGCTGCGCCAATCGGTCCGCCCATCCGCGATAGTTCCCGGCCGGCATGCGCGACGCGTCGCACAGTCCCTCCGTGATGGAGTCGCCCAGAGCCACGTAGGTCGACCACGACCGGGCGGACGAGGTAGCGGCCGGGACATCCGGCCGGATCGCACCCCGCAGCAGCAGTGCGTCGTCGATCGGACGAAGCCGCCGCGCATCCTCGTAGTGCTCGACGAGCTGACGGCAGAGCACCTCCCAGGTCCGGTCACGGACGCCCTCGCGTGCCGCGACCCCGAACGCCCGCCGCTTCGCGTCGTCGCCGAGCAGGTCCGATACCCGCGCCCGGAGATCGACGAGATCCCCCGGCCGGTAGAGCCAGCCGTCGACGCTCGACCGGACGAGATCGAGGGGGCCGCCGGCCCCCGTGGCCACGACGGGCACCCCGCTGGCGAGCGCCTCCTGGAGCGTCTGCCCGAACGTCTCGCTCTCCCCGGGATGGACGAACACGTCGAAACTCGCCACGGCCTCGGCGAGTTCCGTTCCGCCCAGATGCCCGGTGAACACGGCATCGGGCAGGAGTCGTTCGAGCTCGGGTCGCGACGGGCCGTCGCCGACGATGACGAGCCTCGCGTCATCAATCCCTGTGAGCGCCTTCAGGTCGGCGACCTGCTTCTCCGGAGCGAGGCGGCCGACGTATCCGATGATCCGGTCCGCACCGGCCGTGCGTGCCCGCCAGGCGTCGCTGCGCCGGTCGGGGTGGAAGCGATCGCCGTCCACTCCCCGCCCCCACCGGCGCACCCGGTCGACGCCCAGCGCCTCGAGCTGCCCGATCGACGCGGACGACGGGGCGAGCGTCAACGTCGAGCGACGGTGAAGTCGCGCGACGTGCGCCTCGGCGACCGCGGTCGCGCGCGGCAGCCCGTATCTGCGCGCGTAGGCCACGACATCCGTCTGGTAGACCGAGACCACCGGGACGTGCAGGGCGTCCGCCGCGGCGAGTCCCTGCCACCCGAGCACGAACGGCGACGCGAGGTGCACGACATCCGGACGGAACTCGCGCAGGATCGCCGTCAGCCGCGCCGCCCGGGCGAACACGACCCGCACCTGCGGGTATGACGGGAGCGGGACGGAACGCAGCAGGGCCTCCTGCGCACCATGGAGCGATGCGGTGCGTTCCGGATCGGCGTCACCCGAGCGGGCGGCGATCACGAGCGCCTCATGGCCTTCGCGCTGCAGATGCTTGAGCACCTGGAGCACGGAGCCCGTGACACCGTTCATGTGCGGGAGGAAGGACTCGGCGAGCAGTGCGACTCTCACGTGTCCAGAGTGACCGCATCGGGCCCGGCGTCAGGCGGGAATCGGCGTGGATCCCCGAGAGTTCACCGGATGCTCCCGATTCTTCACCCGTCGTCCCCCGTTCGGTGGCCGTTCACCGGCGGCTGGCACGATGCGGAGGTGATCGACGACGTGCTGGCGGCCATCGGCTCGGGGCCCTGGGCGCTGCCCCTCCTGTTCGGTCTGGTCTTCGCCGACGCGTTCCTCGTCGTCCTCCCCGGCGAGACGACCGTCACGGCCTTCGGAGCGCTCGCCGTCGCGAGCGGCTCGCCGCCGCTGTTCGCCGTGATCTCCGTCGCCGCGGCCGCGGCCTTCTGCGGCGACGCCTGCTGCTACCTGGTCGGCCGACGCGTCGGGCTGGAGCGGTGGCGGTGGATGCGCCACCGGCGGGTGCGGGCGGCGCTCGCCTGGGCCGGATCGCGCCTGCGACAGGGCGCGGCGACGGTCGTGTTCACCGCGCGGTTCATCCCGTTCGCGCGCCTCGCCGTCAACCTGACGGCCGGCGCCTCGCGCGTCCCGGCACGCAGGTATCTGCCGGTCGTCGGGATCGCGGCGATCGGGTGGGCGACGTATCAGGCCGTCGTGGGCGCCGTGGTGGCCTGGCTGCTGCCGGGCGGTCCGCTGGTGGCGGTGGTGGTCTCGATCGTCGTCGCCGTCGCGCTGGGGGTTGTGACCGACGCGATCGCGGCGCGACTGTCGCGGCGCCGCGGACGGGTCTCCGCGGCGCCGCCGGACTGACGGCTACTCCCCCGCCAGCCCGCCCAGCAGGTGGTCGAACGAGCGTCCCTCGCCGAGATAGCTGTCCGGATCGTAGGGGTCGGATGCGGCAGCCGGGGCGTGTCGCGAGATCGCGGCCGCGAGCTCGCCGGCGCCCTTCTCGACGCGTTCCGCCAACGGCGCGACGTGATCGCCGGACCCGCCCCAGTCCGCCGAGGCGGCGAACACGCCCGTCGACACGGCATCCGCGTGCAGGTACGCGAACAGGGGACGGATGGCGTAGTCGATCGCGAGCGAATGGCGCGGAGTACCGGCGTTCGCGCCGATCAGGACCGGCTTCCCGGTGAGCGCGTCGGGGTCGAGGACGTCGATGAACGACTTGAAGAGCCCCGAGTAGCTCGTCGAGAAGATCGGCGTGACCGCGATGAGGGCATCGGCTGAGACCACCGCGTTCACCATGGAGTCGAGAGCGGGTGGCGCGAAGCCGGTGAGGAGGTTGTTCGTGATGTCGTGCGCGTAGTCGCGCAGCTCGAACACGTCGGTCTCGGCCTCGATCCCCAGCGCCGCGAGCCGCGTGACCGTCGCGGACGCGAGCCGGTCGGCGAGCATCCGCGTCGAGGACGGGTTCGAGAGGCCCGCCGATACGACGGCGATGCGACGAGCGGTCATCACAGCACCTTCCGGGTGGCGGCGGCGCCGAACGCGGCGCCCGGCCGCGACGCGTCGACGGCCTCGGTGTCCTGATAGGGGGAGCCCCCGGTGACGTTGTCGCCGCGGTTCGCATTAGGGCGCGGCTCGCGGACCGGTCCGTCGCCGTACTTCGCCGCCACGAGGTTGGCGTGGGTCGGCGCGTCGGGGACCTCCGCCGGACGGCCCTTCGCCAGCTCGCGACGCAGCACCGGCACGACCTCGCCACCCAGGATGTCGAGCTGCTCCAGCACGACCTTCAGAGGCAGACCGGCGTGGTCGATGAGGAACAGCTGGCGCTGGTAGTCGCCGAAGTGGTCGCGCATCGCGGCGTAGCGGTCGATGACCTGCTGCGGGGAGCCGACGGTGAGAGGGGTCATCTCCGAGAAGTCCTCGAGCGACGGACCGTGACCGTAGACCGGCGCGTTGTCGAAGTACGGACGGAACTCGTTCACCGCGTCCTGCGAGCTCGCCCGCATGAACACCTGGCCGCCGAGGCCGACGATCGCCTGCTCGGGCGTCCCGTGGCCGTAGTGCGCGAACCGCTGCCGGTACAGGTGGATGAGCCTCTGGAAGTGCTCGGTCGGCCAGAAGATGTTGTTGGCGAAGAAGCCGTCACCGTAATAGGCCGCCTGCTCGGCGATCTCCGGCGTGCGGATCGAGCCGTGCCAGACGAACGGCGGCACGTCGTTCAGCGGTCGCGGCGTGGAGGTGAAGCCCTGGAGAGGAGTGCGGAACTTCCCTTCCCAGTCGACCACGTCCTCGCGCCACAGGCGATGCAGCAGCGCGTAGTTCTCGACGGCGAGCGGCAGACCCTGGCGGATGTCCTTGCCGAACCACGGGTAGACGGGTCCGGTGTTGCCGCGGCCGAGCATGAGGTCGGCGCGGCCGCCCGAGACGTGCTGCAGCATCGCGAAGTCCTCGGCGATCTTCACCGGATCGTTCGTCGTGATGAGGGTCGTCGCGGTCGAGAGCACCAGGCGCTCGGTCTGCGCGGCGATGTAGGCGAGCGTCGTCGTGGGCGACGACGACCAGAACGGCGGATTGTGGTGCTCACCGAGCGCGAAGACGTCGAGTCCGACCTCCTCGGCGTGCTTGGCGATCGTCAGGGTCGCCTTGATGCGCTCCGCCTCACTGGGCGTGGTCCCGCTCACCGGGTCGCCGGTGATGTCGCTCACCGTGAAGATGCCGAACTGCATCCCCGGCCACGTGCTGCTGTTGTCGCTCACGATCGCTTCCCGCTTCTCGGATGTCGGACATCCGGTTTATATGCAAGTGAATGTAATTCGTACAACACGTGCATCGCCAGGCTATTCCCGCGCCGCGTCGGGACGCGATCGTCAGACCGCGCCGAAGTGCCGGACGAGGTCGCGCGTCAGCTGGTGCGGGGCGGTCTCGGTCGGCGAGTGACCCACCGGGTACACCCGCACGTCCGCTCGGATGCGCTCCGCGAACTCGCGGTACTGGGCGAGCGGCCACAGGTCGCGCTCGCCCACGGCGATGAGGGTGGGGACCTCGAGCGCCGCGAGATCCGCGCGCACGTCGGGCATCGTCATCATGAGCCCCACCACGTCGTCGATGACGGGCCGCGGCGTCGCCGCCATCCGCTCCCGCACGAACTCGATGCGTCGGGCGGGTTCGCGGTTGAGGTTGTAGCGGATGCCCCAGAGGATGAGGCCCGCAGCCCTGTGGGGGCTCATGTCCGAGATGGGTCCGATGTGCTTCACCCCGCGGAAGACCTGACCGACGGCCGGCGGCGCGGAGGCCAGAACCATGCTCCGGAACAGGTCCGGGCGACGCACGGCGGCGAGCTCGATGACGAGGCCCGCGAAGCTGTGCCCGAGCACATGGGCCGGGCCGCCGTCCTCCAGGAGGGCGATCAGGTCGTCGACGAAGAGCGCGAAGTCGTAGCGCTCGCGCGGTGGGACGAGCGCGTGCGGCCCGGCAGCGGCCGACTCGTAGTGGCCCGCCAGGTCGAAAGACTCGACCCGGAAACCCGCCGCCGCGATCAACGGGAAGATGCGGAGGAAGTCCTCCTTGGACCCGGCGACTCCCGGCACGAGCACGACGCGCTCCGCGTCGGCGTCCCCGAGTCGCACCCGCGCGAGAGAACCGCTGGGCGCGGCGAAGCGATCGTGCTCGGTTCCCTCCGGGAACGCGTGCCAGTCGATGTCGTCGATCGCGCGGTCCCGCGCCAGCTCATCGTCGATGGTCGTCATGCGTGCCTCACCCCGGATGCAGACACTACCGCGACCACGCCCCGGTGGGACGCAGGGACCGCCACGATAGTCTGACGACGCGATGAGCCACTCCACCACGCCCCCGCCCGCGGCATCTGCGAAGCCGCGTCGACGGGTGCCGCTCTGGGACAACGCGCGCTTCGCGTGCATCGTCCTCGTCGTCCTCGGTCATGCCACGCAGCGGCTCACCTACGACTCCGACATCGCGCAGAGCCTGTACCTGCTGATCTACGCCTTCCACATGCCGGCCTTCGCCATCATCTCGGGCTACTTCTCGAAGGGCGGCCCGCCCGCGAAGCGGCAGATGGCGCGGCTGATCACCGACATCGTCCTGCCGTATCTCATCTTCGAGAGCCTGTGGACGCTGACGAAGTACATCGTCGAGGGGCAGGCCGACCCCAACCTCACCAAGCCCTCCTGGACGCTGTGGTTCCTCCTGGCGCTGGGCATCTTCCGCCTCGTCCTCCCCTATCTGGCGGTGGTGCGCTGGCCGCTCCTGTGGACGATCGTGATCTCGGTCGGAGCGGGCTACCTCCCCAACATCGACTCGACGCTGTCGCTGTCGCGCACGCTCGGGCTGCTGCCCTTCTTCACGCTCGGATGGTGGCTGAACGAGCACGACGTGGTCGAACGACTCGGGCTGCTGCGACGCCGCCCGTGGTGGAGCTTCGCGGCGGCGGTCGCCGCCTTCGCCGCCGCGGGGTGGATCGCATGGTTCTTCGTGGATCCCTGGCGCGACGTCAACCTCAGCCAGTGGATGTTCTACGACGACGCCTATTCGGCGCTGGGCGGGACGCAGTGGTGGGCGGGCGGCGTCCGGCTCGCGCTGATGGCCGTCGCCCTCGTGCTGTGCGCCGCCTTCTTCGTGCTCGTCCCCCGGCGGATGCGATGGTGGACGCACTTCGGTCAGTACACGATGTACGTCTACCTGCTGCACTCGTTCGTGCTGTACCCGTTCCGCGAGTCAGGGCTGCTCCGGGGGCTCGACCCGACCTGGATCTGGCTGCCGATCGTGATCATCGCCTCGGTGCTCATCGCCCTGGGGCTGGCGACCAAGCCCGTCCGGTGGCTGTTCCGCCCCCTGGTGGAACCGCGCCCGCGATGGCTCTTCGCGGACCCCGAGCTCGCCGGAGCCGAGACCCGGCGCGACGACCCGACGGGCTCGCGGCGGCCGCGCGAGATCCCGCGACCGGCCGAACCCATCCCGCCAGGGCTCACTCTGCCCCCGCGCACCTGACCGGTTCAGGCGAACAGTCCGGCGCCGACGTACGATCCGTCCTTCGCACCGGGCGGGACAGCGAAGACGGCCGACCCGACGTGGACGAGATACTCCGACAGCAGATCCTTCGCGAGAGCGCGCTGGACGGTCACGAATCGCTCCGGCGAACGCTGGTACGAGAGGAAGAAGAGCCCGGCGGACAGCGACCCGAGCTGATCGTTGCCGTCGACGAAGTTGTAGCCACGACGCAGCAGGCGGATGCCATGGTTGAAATCGGGATGCGCCATCCGCACGTGCGACCGCACATCGATCGCGGTCGCGCCGTCCTTCTTCGTGCGGAAATCGGGCGCGGTGAACTCGGTGCCGCCCGAGAGGGGCGCACCCTCCCCCTTGTCCCGCCCGATCGTGCGCTCCTGCTCGGCCAGCCGCAGCCGGTCCCACGTCTCGATCGTCTGGCGGATCTTGCGCGCGACCAGGTACGTGCCGCCGGCCAGCCACGCGGGAGCGGCGTCGCCGGAGACCCACACGTGCTCGCGCAGCGCGGCCGGGTCGTCGGCGAGGATGTTGGCGGTGCCGTCCTTGAAGCCGAAGAGGTTGCGCGGCGTGGACTGGTCGACGGTCGTCTTCGATGTGCGACCGAATCCCAGCTGAGACCAACGGATCTGAGCGCGGCCGAAGGCGATCCGACTGAGGTTGCGCACCGCGTGCACAGCGACCTGGGGGTCGTCGGCGCATGCCTGGATGCAGAGATCGCCCGCCGAACCGAGGGCATCCAGCTGGTCGCCGACGAACGGCGGAAGATCCCGGAGCGCCGAAGGACGGCGACTGGCGATGCCGTAGCGGTCGACCCCGTCCCGCTCGAACAGCCCCGGGCCGAATCCGAACGTGATCGTCAGGGCGCTGGGCGGCAGTCCGAGTGCCTCGCCCGTGTCGTCCGGCGGGGCCTGGGGCGACCCTCCGACAGCGCCCGTCGCGCTCACGTCCAGCCCCCGGGTCATGCGGGATGCCGCGTAGGACCAGTCCTTCAGCAGCGAGACGAGGTCGTCGCGCGTCGTGCCGTCGGCCATGTCGAAGGCGGCGAAATGCAGATGCTCCTGCACGGGCGTGGTGATGCCGGCCTGGTGCTCACCGAAGAACGCGTGGACCGTGCCACCCGTCGACGAGTGCGCGGAGGACGCCACCGCGGACGCGATGCCCGCGCCGGCGAGCCCTCCCACCGCGAGGCCGCCCGCGCCTGCGCCGAGCAGCCCCAGGAGCCCGCGGCGGCTGAGGCCGCCCGCGGACCCCTCGTCCTGGGAGTCGTCCGACGTCGTCATTCCAGGATGGTGGAGGTGAGGCGCGAGAGCGGCTCCGCCAGCGCGTTGATGAGGTTGGTCAGGTCGCGGCGATCGGCCTCGGTCAGCGTGCTGTATGCCGGGAAGCCCTTCTCCAGGCTGCCGTACGTGGCGAGCTTGGCCTCGAGGTCCGTGTAGCCCTTGTCGATCCTGGCGGCGAGGTCCTTCCCGGACGCGCCCTGCGACACGGCGAAGTCCTTCACGAGCGAGAACGCCAGCTTGGAGCCCTCCACGTTCGCGGCGAAGTCGTAGAGGTCGGTGCCGGACCACCAGTCCTCCTCACCGGTGATCTTGCTCTTCGCGACCTCGTCCAGCAGTCCGATCGCGCCGTTGGAGAGCCCGGCGACGCCCTGACCTTCGAGGGCCTTGGTGAAGTCCGCACCGTGCACGTAGTCGTACAGCTGCTGCACGTTCGCCTCGAGTCCGTCGCCCATCGTCTTGCGCTCGGCGGGCGTCGAGGGGGTCCAGTCCTTCCAGGCCGGCGTGGAGCCGTCCGAGTTCACCGCATCGCGCGCGGGCACCCACAGATCCTTCTCGATGCGATGGAATCCGGTCCACGGAATGCCTTCGGCGACCGCGTCGAGCTCGCGGAAATCGATCTTCGGATCGAGGTCGCCGAGCGACTCGGCGATCGGTTCGATCCGCTCGTAGAACGATCGCACCTGGGGGAACTGGGCCCTCGCCGCCGCGTCGTCGCCCGCGGCGTACGCGGCGGTGAACACCTTCACCCGGGGCAGGAGCTGCTCGACCTGGTCCTTGACGAACGAGGCGTAGAGGTCGACCGCCTGCTTCTTCTGCGCGGCATCCGCACCCGACGCGGCGACCTTCTCGCCCGACACCGTGAACGCACGCCGGCCCACACCCTCGCCCACCATCCCGGGCTTGCAGAGGGTGAAGTAGTCGCCGGGCTGCGCGACGACCGTGAGGCTGCGCTGAGTGCCCGGCGCGATGTTCTCCACCTCGCCGACGATCCGCAGGCCGTCCTTCGCCAGAAGGTAGAACTCGGTCACCTGCGAGCCCTTGTTCGTCACGTCGAACGCGAGTGTTCCGCTCGCCGCGGTGCCGGTGGACACATCGCACGACGTGTCGGTCGACGTGACGGTGAGGGCGCCGGATGCGGCGACGTCGCTCTTGGCGACGCAGCCGGTGAGGGCGAGCGCGACTATTCCGACGGCCGCCAAGGCGCCGATCGTCCGGGGGGCGGTCATTGTGCTCCTTGTTTCGGGTGGCCAGCGACAGGCTCGAGGGTCGGGACGGGGATGTTCGCCGCCGCGGCATCTGGAGTGCGCACCGGGGTGGACGCGGCACGCGCGGGGCGGACACCGCGAAGGAAGAAGGCGCCGACGATGCCGACGTAGAGCACCCAGGCGATGACCTGGAACCAGGTCATCTGGGGCATGAAGCCCACGAGGGCCTGCAGGATCACCGCCAGGGGGCCGCCCGGGGCGATCGTGGTGCTGACGTCGAACGCCCACCCCAGCGGGAACCCGGCCCAGCCCACGAGCACGTTCCCCGCGGCGTCGACGGGCGCGGCCGCTGTGAAGGGCCCCGGGAGGACGCCGGCCTCCTGCAGGTCGTGCATCGAATAGGCGAGGACGCCCGCGGCGACCACGACGAGGAACGCACCGGTCCACAGGAAGAACACGCGAAGATCGACGCGGACCATGCCACGCGCGAGCAGCCATCCGAGGACGACCGCCGCGAGGATGCCGAGCAGCGCGCCCAGGAGGGATGCCGGCGTATCGCCGAAGGACTGCACCATCGACCACAGCAGCAGCGTCGTCTCGATCCCCTCGCGGGCGACCGAGACGAAACCGATGATGACGATGCCCCACATGCCACCCCGCGCGAGCGCCCTGTCGATGCCGCCTTCGAGGGTCTTCTTCATCGTCCGCGACGTCTTCTGCATCCAGAAGATCATCCAGGTCACCAGACCCACGGCGAGGAGGGACATCAGCCCGCCGATGATCTCCTGCCCCTGGAAGGTCAGCGAATACGCGCCGAACGTGAGGAACGCGCCGATCCCCACCGCGAGCGCGACGGCGAGTCCGACTCCCGTCCAGACGCGAGGCAGGACGTCACGGCGATCGATGCGGGTGAGGTAGGCGACGAGGATGCCGACGACGAGAGCGGCCTCGAGGCCTTCGCGGAGGCCGATCAGGAAGGTGGCGAGCACAGGTGACTCTCGGGTGGAGGACGTTGGGGGGAGGTATCGTGCCACCGATCGGGGCGGGGCCACCGGGTCAGGTAAGGCGAACCTCAGTAAGTGCAACCTTACTCCAGCGCCGAGCGCCGCTCAAGCCGAGGAGGTCCACCGACGCCGGGACGGACGGGTAACCGACGGTAATGAACCCCGCGGGCCACGGCGTCGGGACGTACTCTCGGGGCATGTCAGACCTGACCCTCCCCGTGCTCGATCTGTCCCGACTGGATGCCGGCCCCGAGGAGGCCGCGCGGTTCCGCGACGATCTGCGTGCCGCGACCCACGACGTCGGCTTCTTCTATCTCACCGGGACGGGCGTCTCCGCCGAGCTGGAGGGACGGCTGCACCGTGCCGCCCGCGACTTCTTCGCCCTTCCCGAGGCGGACAAGCTCGCGATCGAGAACGTCCAGAGCCCGCATTTCCGCGGGTACACGCGGGTCGGCGGCGAGCGGACGCAGGGCAAGGTGGACTGGCGCGAGCAGATCGACATCGGACCCGAACGCGACGCGGTGTCGGATCCCGGCGCCCCCGACTTCGCCCGCCTGATCGGACCCAATCTCTGGCCGGAGGCGCAGCCCGAGCTCCGCGACGTCGTCGCCGAGTGGCACGACCATCTGTCGGGGGTGGCCCGCAAACTCCTCCGCGCGTGGGCACTCGCCCTCGGGGCGCCGGAGACCTACTTCGACGAGCACTTCGGCGAGCCGTCGACCCTCATCAAGATCGTCCGCTATCCGGGGAAGGACGATCCGACGCCGCAGCAGGGCGTCGGCGCCCATAAGGACTCCGGCGTCCTGACCCTCCTGTGGGTCGAGCCGGGCAAGGGCGGGCTCCAGGTGCAGCGGGACGGCGAGTGGGTCGACGCGCCGGCCGTCCCCGGCGCGTTCGTCGTGAACATCGGCGAGCTCCTCGAGTACGCGACGCAGGGCTATCTCATCGCCACCAATCATCGGGTGGTGTCTCCACGCTGGCCCGATGACCGGATCTCCGTGCCCTTCTTCTTCAACCCGCAGCTCGACCGTCGCCTGCCGCTCATCGAGCTGCCGCCGGAACTCGCCGCCGAGGCGCGGGGGGTCACACAGGATCCCGCGAACCCCATCCACGCGCTGTACGGCGAGAACGCGCTCAAGTCGCGGCTGCGCGCGCACCCGGACGTCGCCGAGAAGTGGCACGCCGACCTCGTCGCCGCCCGAACCGCGGCATCCTGACCCGGGGCGTACGCGCCCCCTCAGCCGAACCCCCGAGACATGCCTCGGCGCGTCGGACGCCGGTGAGTCCAGCGTGCGAAGGCAGTTCTCGGCCGCTCTCGGTCCCGGACGTACGTCGAGGGCCGCCCCACACCTGGGACGGCCCTCGGAAGAAGTGCGATATACGCCGGGTTGCGACTAGCGGCGCAGTCCCAGGCGCTCGATCAGCGACCGGTAGCGGTTGATGTCGATGTCCTGGAGGTAGCCGAGCAGACGACGGCGCTGACCGACCATCAGGAACAGACCACGACGCGAGTGGTGGTCGTGCTTGTGCTCCTTCAGGTGCTCTGTGAGGTCCTTGATGCGCTGCGTCAGCATCGCGACCTGCACCTCGGGGGATCCGGTGTCACCGGGGTGCGTCGCGTACTCTTCGATGATCGCCTTCTTGGCGTCGGACTCGAGTGCCATAGATGGGATCCCCTTTCTCGTCGTTGCGCGGTGCCCGACGCCTTCTGCGTGAGCTCTCTTTATCCGCGGCCGTTCACACGGCAACCTCGGAAGTCTACCAGCGGCGACCGGGAGACTGCGCCACGGGCGGGCGTCCCGCCGGACGGCCGCGCCGGGTGGCCGCGTCACCCCGATACGCTCGAGACGTGGAGTGCGCTGCGAGGGTCGAGGCATTCGACCCCGGTGCACCCTCTCCCGAGGCGAGCGGATGATGGCGCGGCTCGCGCGCTCGCACTTCGTCGATCTGCGCCCCTTCACGACGTCGCCCGCGTTCGCGCGGATGTGGTTCGGGTCGACGCTCTCCGGTCTCGGCGGGCAGTTGACGATCGTCGCGGTGATGCTCCACGTGTACGCGCTGACCGGCGACACGTTCGCGGTCTCGATGATCGCGGTCGCGGGCCTGGTCCCGATGGTCTTCGCCGGCCTCTACGGCGGGATGCTGGCCGACGCCTTCGACCGACGGGTCGTGGCTCTCGCCGCGGCATCCGTGACGTTCGCCTCGACCCTCCTGCTCGCGATCCTCGCGTGGGGGCAGCTGGAGACGGTGTGGTGGCTCTACGCCCTGAGCATCGTGAACTCGTCGGCGAACTCGATCGTGATGTCCGCGCGCGCGGCGATCGTGCCCCGCCTGATCGCGCGCGAGCTCCTGCCCGCGGCGGCGGCTCTGCAGGGGATCACCGTCGGGATCATGGTGATGGCCGGACCCGCACTCGCCGGCGTGCTCGTCGCGTACGCCGGCTATGCCTGGACCTACTCGATCGACGTCGTCCTGATGACATCGCTCTTCCTCGGGCTGTGGACGCTGCCGAGCATCCGTCCCGAGGGGGAGATCGTGCGTCCGGGGCTGAAGTCCCTCGCCGACGGCTGGCGGTTCCTGCGCCGGGCGTCGAACATCCGGCTGCAGTACGTCCTCGACATCATCGCGATGACGTTCGGGCAGCCGCTCGCGCTCTTCCCCGCCATCGGTGCGGTGCTGCTCGGAGGAGGCCCGATCACCACCGGCGTGCTCACGGCGGCGATCGCGCTCGGCGCCTTCCTCTCGAGCCTGTTCTCCGGCCCGGTGGGGCGGGTGCGGCATCACGGGATCGGGATCGAACGGGCGATCATCGTGTACGGCGCATCGATCGCCCTGTTCGGCCTGGTCCTCGTCGCGGGGGCGCTGCGCTGGTTCGCCCCCGCCCACCTCGACACGCACTCCGCGAACGTCGTCCTGATCGCGGCGGCCGTCGTGGCGCTCGCGATCTCCGGCGCCGCCGACAACGTGAGCGCGATCTACCGCTCGACGATGATGCAGGCCGCCGTGCCGGACAGCGTGCGCGGACGGCTCCAGGGCATCTTCACCGTCGTCGTCGCCGGCGGGCCGCGTGTCGGCGCGCTCTACGCAGGGACCCTGGCCACCTTCACCACGCTGTGGTTCCCTCCGCTCATCGGAGGGTTCATCATCATCGGCCTGGTGGCGCTGCTCGTCCGGCGCAGCCCGCGCTTCCGGGCATACGACGCCGAGCACCCGGTCCCGTAGCGCGACGTCGGTTTCCGGTCGCACATCGGCGGATTCCGGACGTCGTACTGCGCGAGCACGCGGCGGAGCATGCCCCGCGGCTAGAGTCGGCGGATGCCCGACACCGACGCCTCCGCCCCGCGGCTCGCCGCCGAGAGATCGCGTGCGGGTGCGATCACCGTCGTGCAGTTCGTCCTCCTGGGAATCGTGTGGGGTTCGAGCTTCCTGTTCATCAAGGTCGGGCTCGGCGGCCTGTCACCCGTCCAGGTGGTCTGGGGCCGGCTCGTCCTGGGGGCGATCACCCTCGGGCTGTTCGCGCTCGCGCGGCGGGAGCACCTCCCCCGGTCCCTCCGCATCTGGGGGCACATGAGTGTCCTCGCCCTCTCCTTCTGCGTCGCGCCGTACCTGCTGTTCGCGTGGGCGGAGCAGCACGTGAGCTCGGGGCTCGGCAGCATCTACAACGCGACGACGCCGATCATGACCGCGATCATGGCCGGCCTGCTCTTCCGGGTGGAGCGCCTCAGGCCGGTCCAGCTCGTGGGCATCGCGGTGGGCATCGCGGGAGTGGTCGTCATCGTCGGACCGTGGAACGGCATCGACCTCGGCCAGAGCCTGGTCGCGCAGCTCGCCCTCCTCGGCGCCACCGCGTGCTACGGCTTCAGCCTCGCGTACATGCGTCGGTTCGTCGCCCACTCGGGCATGAGCGCCCTGACCTTCTCGTTCCTCAACATCGGCATCGCCGCGGCGATCATGGTCGTCGCGACGCCGTTCGTCGCCCTCTCCCCCGTCCGCCTGGACCCGTGGATCGTCCTCTCGATCGTGCTTCTGGGCGCCCTCGGAACGGGCGTGGCCTACATCTGGAACCAGAACACGCTGCGGGCCTGGGGGCCGACCGGCGCGTCGACCGTCACCTACATCACGCCCGTGGTCGGGGTCGCGCTCGGCGTCGCGATCCTGGGCGAACGGGTGAGCTGGAACGAGCCGGTGGGGGCGCTCGTCGTCTTCCTCGGCATCCTGCTGGCCCAGGATCGGCTCCGGCGCCGGTCGCGCCGTGCCGCCCGCACCTGAACCCCGCATGACTCGGATGTCGGACGGTCGCGGCATGATCGCGGCATGAGCGCAGAGACCCCTCCGACGAGGACCGCCGTCATCGCCCTCCGTGGGCCGTACGACCTCCGCGAGGTGGCCCTGATGGGATTCGGCCACCGCGACGAGACGTCGTTCGACGGCGTGATGCGGCTCGCGTTCCGGGTGGACGGCCTCGACGACCACGCGGGGGTCGAGGTCCGGCAGCGCGACGGGGAGCTCGCGCTCACGGTGCACGGCGACGCCCCGCTCGATGCGGTCTCGCGCCAGGTCGCTCGCGTGGTGTCGGCTGATCACGACGGCGATGCCTGGGCGGCGGTGTGCGCGGCGGATCCGGTGCTCGAGCGGGTGCACGCGGCGGCCCCGGGCTTCCGTCCATCCAACTTCTACAGCCCCTACGAGGCGGCCGTCTGGGCGGTGCTCTCGGCGCGACGCTCGCGTGTGCAGGCGATCGCCCTGCGCCGGCGTTTCAGCGAGGCGCACGGCGTGATGTTCTCCCTCGCGGGGCGGACGGAGGCGGCCGTTCCCGCGCCGCAGCGGCTGCTCGAGATCGACGGGTTCCCCGGTCTCCCCGCAGATCGGATCCCTCGGCTCCACGCGATCGCCACCGCCGCCCTCGACGGCTCGCTCGACGTCGACCGCCTCACGGGCATGGAGCCCGCCGAGGCCATGGCGGCGCTGCAGCGTCTGCCGGGCATCGGTCCGTTCTACAGCGCCCTCATCGTGATCAGGGCCTGCGGCCTGACGGACGTCCTGTCGACGGAGGAGGGGCATACGCGCGAAGCGGTGCGCGCGCTGTACGGGCTCGACCACGAGCCGTCCGGCACCGAACTGACGCGGATCGCGGAGAATTGGCGCCCGTTCCGCACCTGGGCCGCGGTGGCCCTGCGGGCGGTGGGCTCGCGACTCGCACTCGCCTCGTGAACCCCGATCGCATGACGAAGGGCGGATGCCGCAGCATCCGCCCTTCGACCCGGGATGGGTCGTCAGCCGACGGCGATGAGGTCGATGACGAAGACGAGGGTCTTTCCGCCGAGGAAGTGGCCGCCGGCCGGCCCGTAGGCGAGGTGCGGCGGGATGACGAGCTCGCGTCGGCCGCCGACCTTCATGCCCGGGATGCCGTCCTGCCAGCCCTGGATCAGCCCGCGGAGCGGGAACTGGATGCTCTCGCCGCGGCTCCACGACGAGTCGAACTCCTCCCCCGTGTCGTACTCGACGCCGAGGTAGTGCACCTCCACGGTGTCTCCGGGGTTGGCCTCGGGGCCATCCCCGACGATGATGTCGCGGATCACCAGGTCGGCCGGTGCGGGGCCCTCGGGAGCGTCGATCTCGGGCTTGGTTCGATTGTCGGTCATGAGTCCATCCAACCCGACGGTCCCGAACCGGTCAACGCGACGTCGGCTGCCGCGTGCGACCTCTCACGGACGCCCTTGACGCACTCGGGTGCGTTTGGCACTCTGGAGGCAGAGCTCAGCGCCCGGTCGGCACGCAGGCATCGCCGCGGCACCGGGCGCTGAGTCCGTCTGCGGGCGGTCACGCTCACACCGAGAAGAGCGCCTGCCGCGCCGCCACCGTCCGCGCGAGGAGGACGCGCTCGTCGTCCACGGCGGCGGGATCGCGTCCCGTGAGAGCACGTTGCCGGGCCATTGCGAGGGCGGTGGCGTCGGAGATGAAGGTCTTCATCTCCGAGGTGCGGTCGCGGGGCAGCGAGGTGGCCCAGGCGCGAGCCGCCCGCCGGCCCCGGCCGGTCGCGAGCAGGTCGACCTCCTGCGCCGTGAACCACCCGGCGGCGGCGTATTCGCCCAGCCGCGCGCGGGTCAGCCGCGCCTCCTCGCGCCGAAGCGCCAGGACACCGAGCACGAACAGGACGAAGAGCGGCACCTGCAGGGTCGCGTACAGGGCGAAGAAGTCGAAGAACTGAGCGGACGCGTTCCACAGGGCGTGGAGCACGACCGCGCCGGCGAGCCCCAGCAGCCACGGGCCGATCACACGCCCGGCCGTCGCCCCGCGGCGCGCGGCGAGCCCGAGCGCGAACCCGGTGACGGCGGTGAACATCGCGTGCGCGAACGGCGACAGGATGCCGCGCAGCAGGAAGGTGGTCGTCACCTCCGGCGCGCCGCCGTCGACGAAGCTGATGGCGAAGTACTGGATGTTCTCCGTGAACGCGAAGCCCGCGCCCACGAGCGCCCCGTAGACGATGCCGTCGACGGGGCCGTCGAACGCGCGACGCGCGCTGACGAAGATGATGAGCACCCCGAGTCCCTTCGCGAACTCCTCGACGATGGGCGCCTGCACGACGGTGCGGAACGCGTCCCGGGCATGGGTGTCGCCCACGCCGATCGCGAGCGTCAGGAGCAGATCGACCCCCAGGGCGATCGCGACGGCGGCCACCGCACCCCACGCGACCGCCAGCACGACGAGGCTCCGCGGCTCCGGCTCCCAGCGATCGATCGCGCGGACGGTGAGCAGGACGATGGTGAGCGGGACGAGGGCCAGCACCATGCCCACGATGGACGCGGCGGCGCCGATGGCCGAGAGGAAGTAGGCGACGAGGGCCAGCAGCACGACGGCGAGCACGGCGAACAGCCACACGGAGCCTCGACGGCCGCGTGACGGGAGCGACGGGATCGCGGCAGGCGGGGCAGACGGGGGCACGATGGATGCGGGCGCCGCTCCGTGGGGCTGGGAGAACGGAGACGGGAAGCTCATGCGGATCAGCCTAGGGGCCCCGCTCCGCCGTCTCCGCGAGACGCCCGGACCGGCCGGACGGTAGCGTGGAGGGATGCGCTTCGCCCATGTCATCGTCCCGGGAAGCGCCGATCCGGCACTGGCCGTGATCCGCGACGGCGAGGCCCTGCTCGTCCGTGAGCTGATTCCCGGCGGCCCGCAGTTCCTCGAGGAGCTCATCGCCGGCGGCGACGACCTCCTCGACCGGGTCCGGGATGCCGTCGCCGACGCCGGTCGCGGCCGAGCGCTGGAGGGACTCGCCTACGCGTCCGCGGTACTCACGCCCCCCGTCGTCCTCGCGATCGGGCTCAACTACGCGGCCCACTCCAGCGAGCTCGGACTCAAGGCGGACACCGCCCCGACCGTCTTCGTCCTCTGGCCGAACTCCCTGAGCGGTCACGAGGCGACCACGAGCTGGCCGCGCCGCCTGAGCGAGTCGGTCGACTACGAGGCCGAGCTCGGCGTGATCATCGGCCGCGACGCCAAGGACGTCCCGATCGAAGACGCACTGGACCACGTCTGGGGCTACACCGTGGTCAACGACATCACCGCTCGCGACATCCAGTTCTCCGAGGCGCAGTGGTCGCGCTGCAAGTCGTTCGACGGCTTCACCCCGACCGGGCCGTTCGTGGTGACGGCGGACGAGATCCCGGACCCGCAGGCTCTCCATATCTGGGCGGTGGTCGACGGCCACACCGTGCAGGACGCCACCACCGGCCAGATGATCCGCCCGGTGGCGACGCTCGTGTCCCACCTCTCGCAGTCGGCGACCCTCCTGCCCGGCACCCTCATCTCCACGGGATCCCCCGGCGGCGCCGGCTACTCGCGCGATCCCCAGATCTTCCTGCGCGACCGCTCCACCGTCACCGTCGGCATCGACGGCATCGGCGAGCTCACGACGCACTGCCGCATCCTGGACTGATCCCGGGGCCGACGCTCTCGCACGAGACGCCGGTGGCGCGGATCCCGAAGGGTCCGCGCCACCGGCGTCGAGGGATGCAGGTCAGTTGCTGCCGGTGTCGATCTGGTCGCAGGGGATCTGCTGACCCCAGAACTCGACGATGCCGGATCCGCCGGGGCTGCAGTTCTGAACGACCTGGCTGCCGAGGCTCGCGAACTGCGTCGCCACCACGATCGTGACGATGATGCCGATCACCATGAACACGATGCTGAGGATGATCGCGGCGACCGCGAAGCCGTTCTTCTGACCGGCCTTGCGGCTCTGCACGAGCGCGATGATGCCGAGGATCAGGCCGACCAGCGCGATGAAGAACGACACGATGAAGGCGACGATGCCCAGGGTCTTCCCGGGGTTCGTCGGCACCGGCGCGCCATAGGGCGCCGGGGGCGCAGGGGCGTAGCCGGGCTGCGGTGCCGCGGCGTACGCGGGGGGCTGGGTGTACGCGGGGGGCTGCGTGTACGCCGGCTCCGGCGCCGGCGGCGGCGTCTCGGCGGGCGGCTCGGCTCCCTGGGGAGCGTGGGGGTCGGTCATCGTGGCGCCTCTCTGTGCAGGGTCGGGATGACGATTCGCTATGAAAGTACCCCGCGCGGCCACGGGACGACAGCCCCCGCGCCGACCGACGACGGCTCCAGCCGCGTGGCTCAGCTCTCGCGCGGCTCGTCCGCCACGACGTTCTCGGCGGGCTGGACGATCGGGATCGCCGCGGTGACGGCCTCAAGGCCCGACAGCCGCGCGGGCGAGAGCTGCTTCATCACTTCGTCGCGGGACATCAGCCCCGCCTCCACGACGAGGTCGGCGACGTTGCGCCCCGTCAGGAGCGCCGTCTTCGCCAGCGCGGCGGCGGCGGCGTAGCCGATGAACGGGGTCAGCGCGGTCACGACGCCGACCGAGGCGCCGACCATCGCGCCGAGCCGCGCGCGGTTCGCGGTGATGCCTTCGACGCAGTTCACCCGCAGCGTCCACATCGCCTGACGCATCCACGTGATCGACTGGAAGATCGAGTGCGCGATCACGGGCTCGAAGGCGTTGAGCTGCAGCTGCCCTCCCTCGACGGCCATCGTGACGGTCAAGTCGGCGCCGGCGACCGAGAACGCGACCTGGTTCACGACCTCCGGGATCACCGGGTTCACCTTGCCGGGCATGATGCTCGAGCCCGCCTGGCGCGGCGGGAGGTTGATCTCGCCGAAACCGGCCTGCGGGCCACTGGAGAGCAGCCGCAGGTCGTTGCAGATCTTGGAGAGCTTGATCGCATTGCGCTTGAGAGAGGACGAGAACGACATGAACGCCCCCGTGTCGCTCGTCGACTCCACCAGATCGTCGGCGGTCTCGAGGTCGAGTTCCGTGATCTGTCGCAGGTGTCGCAGCACCGCCGGCGCGTAGTCGGGATGGGTCGTGATCCCGGTGCCGATCGCGGTCGCACCCATGTTGATCTCGAACAGCAGGTAGCGGTTCTCGAGGAGCCGGTGGTAGTCCTCCCCCAGCGTCGTGGCGAATCCGTGGAACTCCTGGCCGAGGGTCATCGGCACCGCGTCCTGGAGCTGCGTGCGCCCGACTTTGAGCACGTCGTGGAACTCGACCGCCTTCGCGAGGAACGCCTTCCGCAGGAGGTCGAGCTCCTCGAGCAGGCTCTGCAGCGTCAGCGAGAGGCCGATCTTGACCGCCGTCGGGTACACGTCGTTCGTCGACTGGCTGCGGTTCGTGTCGTCGATCGGCGACAGGAAGGCGTAGTCGCCCTTCTCACGCCCGGCCAGCTCGAGCGCGATGTTCGTGATGACCTCGTTCGCGTTCATGTTGGTCGAGGTGCCGGCGCCGCCCTGCATGACGCCGACCGCGAATTGGTCGTGGTGCTCGCCGTCGATGACCAGCTGCGCGGCACGATCGATGAGCTCGGCCTTCTCGGGCGAGAGCACGCCGATCTCGCGGTTGGCCCGCGCGGACGCCTGCTTGACCATCGCGAGAGCGATCACGAGATCGGGGTACACCGAGATCGGGCGCTTCGCGATCGGGAAGTTCTCCATGGCGCGCGCCGTGTGGATCCCCCAATACGCGTCTGACGGGATCTCCATGGATCCCAGGGAATCGGTCTCGGTGCGCGTGCGCGTCATTGCGTCCAGTGCCATGTGTGGTGTTCCTCGTAGGTCGATCACGGCTGAGTGGGGATCTTTCGAGCCTACCCGCGGTCCTCTTCCGCGGGCATGGACGCCGCGTACAGTCGGGTGGCCGTCGCTGTACCCGATGTCAGCGGATCGGTTTGCGAGAGAACGCCTCGAGGCGCTCCTCCGGCGTGAGCCGGGACATCCGCTCCAGCCAGGCCGCATCGAAGTACTCGCCGGTGGGCGCATCGACGACCGGCACCACGGAATGGGTGATCGTGTCGTCGTAGACGTGGACCAGATGGAACGACTGGCCCGCGTCCATCCCGTTCACGTCGGCGGGCGGACGCGCGAGATTCATCGTGTAGCACGTCGCGGCCGCGACGCTCACCGGGATGCCGGCGAACGTGCCGCTCGTGGAGTAGTGCAGGTGACCGGCAAGGATGCCGCGGACGTCGGTTCCCGAGAGGATCTCGGCCAGGGCGTCCTGATGCCGCAGCTCCAGGATGTCGAACAGCGGCACGTGACTGGGGAGCGGGGGGTGGTGCAGCGCGATCAGCGTCCCGAGCGGGGCCGGCGCGGCGAGCGTGTCGCGGAGCCACGAGAGCTGCCGCTCGTCGATGTCGCCGTGATGCCACCCGGGCACGCTGGAGTCGAGGGCGATGAGCCGCAGACCGCCCAGGTCCCACACGCCGGTGACGGGCTCCTGCGTCGCAGCGTCACCCAGCAGGGCCTGCCGGAGCGCCGGTCGCTCGTCGTGATTGCCCGCGACCCAGACGATCGGGGCGCCCAGGCGAACGGCGACGGGATCCACCACGGCACGGAGCCGGTCGTACGCCTCCGGCTCCCCCAGGTCGGTGAGGTCGCCCGTGAAGACGATCGCATCGGGTCGGATCCCCAGCCGCTCGACCGCGCGCAGCGTCTGGACCAGGTGGCCGGTGGAATCGTAGTGGCCGCCCAGCAGCCGGTCCCCCGCGAGCAGGTGCGTGTCGCTCACATGCACGATCACCCGGCGCGCCGGTGGATGGATGCCGAACTGCACGGATGCCGCGACCATGCCACCAGCCTAGACAGCGGCTCCGTCATCGCGACGCCGGCGACACCCGATCAGCGATTGAGGACGATGACCAGAAGGCCGCCGAGGACGGCGAGCCCGCACAGGACGAAGGAGGCGTACGCGCCGATCAGCGCCACCCGCTTCTGCGCATCGGACAACGGGCTCTTGCGCGCCGCCTTGGCCGCCGCCTTCGTGGCCCGCGCGGCCTCCTTCGGGGTGATCACGGTGATCGCGTCCGTGAACTCCGCGGGGGCGACCACCGGCGGGCGGCCGGCGCGCACGAGCAGTCGGAGCCCGACCGAGTAGAAGCCGACGACCAGCACGGCCCCGAGGAGCGCAGCGACGAAGACCTTGAGGAACGCGAGCCATTCGATCTCGATCACTTCCGCCCCTTCCCCTCGGTGCGCGCGGCGGCATCCTTCTTCTGCTGCTCCAGCTCGCGGGCCACGCGCTTGGCGTCCGCCTTCGCCTGCGCCTTGCGCTCTGCCCGGACGCGCGCCTCCTCCTCGGCACGCCGCCGCGCCTCCTCGCGCTCGATCTCGCGCTGGCGCCGGGTGGGGGGTGGGTTGCGCTTGACCTTCACGGCGCGACCCGACTCGGCCACCTCGCTCATCGCGTTGCTCGCGGTGACGCGGTTGCGGCGGGACTGGAGGAAGAGCGCGACGATGATGGCCAGTGCCAGAAGCGCGTCGATGAAGATGCCCCACGTGCCGAGACCGTGCACGATCAGCGCCGCGACCGCACCCACGGCGCCGGCAGCCGGGAGGGTGAGGAGCCAGCCGATCGCGATGCGCCCGACCGTGCGCCAGCGGACCTTGGAGCCGCGACGGCCGAGCCCCGATCCGATCACCGACCCGGAGGCGACCTGGGTCGTCGACAGGGCGAAGCCGAGGGCGCTCGACGCCAGGATGGTCGCCGCCGTCGACGTCTCGGCCGAGAAGCCCTGTGCCGGCTTCACGTCGGTGAGGCCCTTGCCGAGGGTGCGGATGATGCGCCACCCGCCCATGTACGTGCCGAGCGCGATCGTGAACGCGCAGGCGAGGATGACCCAGATGTGCGGGTCGTCCTGCGCGGGGTCCTGCCATCCGGCGAGGATGAGCGTCAGCGTGATGACGCCCATCGTCTTCTGCGCGTCGTTGGTGCCGTGCGCGAGCGCGACGAGCGACGAGGTGAAGATCTGCCCCCAGCGGAAGCCGTCCCGTCCATCCGGTTTGCCGTCGTATCTCCGGGTCAGCGCGTAGGCGAGCTTGGTGACCGCGAACGCGATCAGGCCGGCCGTCAGCGGCGAGATGACCGCGGGGAGGATGACCTTGCTCAGCACGACGCCGAAATCGACCGCCATGACGCCGGCGCCCACGAGGGTCGCGCCGATGAGGCCGCCGAACAGCGCGTGCGACGAACTCGACGGGAGCCCCAGCAGCCACGTCAGCATGTTCCAGGTGATGGCACCGATGAGCCCCGCGAAGATCAGGGGCAGGAAGGTCGATGAGGTGATCTGGTCCTCGCGGATGATGCCGTGCGAGATGGTCTTGGACACCTCGGTGGAGAGGAACGCGCCCACGAGGTTCAGCCCCGCGGCGAGCAGCACGGCGACCTTCGGCTTGAGCGCACCGGTCGCGATGGGCGTCGCCATCGCGTTGGCCGTGTCGTGGAAGCCGTTCGTGAAGTCGAAGAACAACGCCAACGCGACGACGAGGACGACGATCAGGGCTGCGGATTCCACCGTTCGCTCTCCGGAAGAGGGGTCTCGAGGTATACCGACGATGTCGGCGTCGCGAACGAAGAGTTCACGGTGAGTTCATGCACCGGCAACCGGCCAGGAGAAATCCTCGCACACCGATCGCGCTGCGGTAACCACTCGAACCAGGGGATTGCTCGCTCAGACAGGCGCCGCTCTCATCCGGGCGACTAGCGTGGATGCGTGACCGACCGATCCACCGCCGACGCGGCATCCCTCGTCCCACCCGCCCCTGAGCGCCGTCCCGCCGCCCGTACGCACCACGGCGACACGTTCGACGACCCGTACGAATGGATGCGCGACAAGGACGACACCGCCGTCATCGCGCACCTGGAGGCCGAGAACGCGTACACCCAGGCACGCACCGCGCACCTGGAGGGACTGCGGGAACGGATCTTCCAGGAGATCAAGGGCCGGACGCAGGAGACCGACCTCTCGGTGCCGAGTCGGCGCGGCGAATGGTGGTACTACGGCCGGACGGTCGAGGGCAAGCAGTACGGCATCCAGTGCCGGGCTCCGCTCGCCTCGCCCGATGACTGGACGCCTCCGGTCCTGTCGCCCGAGTCCGAGGTCCCCGGGGAGCAGGTGCTGCTCGACGGGAATGTGGAAGCCGAAGGGCACGAGTTCTTCTCGCTCGGCAGCTTCGAGGTCTCCAACGACGGCACGCTGATGCTCTACGGGGTCGACGTCGCCGGCGACGAGCGCTACACGTTGCGGGTGCGCGATCTGCGGACCGGCGAGAACCTTCCCGACGAGATCCCCGGTACGGGCGCGGGCGCGTCCTTCTCCCCCGACGGCCGGCACATCGTCTACACGACGATGGATGACGCGTGGCGACCCGACACCGTGTGGCTCCACGAGCTCGGGACCGACGTGGCCGCCGACGCCACGCTGTTCCACGAGGCGGACGAGCGCTACTGGGTGGGAGCCGGCTTCACCCGCAGCGACCGCTACCTCGTCATCGGGGTCGGCTCGTCCATCACCTCCGAGGAATGGCTCGTCGACGCCGACGACCTCCGCTCCGAGCCGCGCGTGGTGTGGCCGCGGCGGGAGGGCGTCGAGTACGACAGCGACCACGCCGTCGTCGACGGCACCGACGTGCTGTTCATCCTGCACAACGATGACGCCCTCGACTTCGAGCTCGTCCAGGTCGCGGCCTCCGATCCCTCCGGCGAGCGCCGGGTCGTGATCCCGCACCGGCCGGGGGTCCGGCTCCTGGGGCTGTCCACCTTCCGCGACTGGGGAGTCCTGGGCTACCGGCGCGGCGGGCTCGCGCGGCTGGGCATCCTCGATTACGCGGACGGCGACGTGCGGGAGCTGGAGTTCGACGAACCGCTGTACGCGGTCGGGACGGCGGGCAACCCGGAATGGGCGCCGCCGGTCGTCCGCATCGGCTATGCCTCGTTCACGACACCCGGGACGGTGTACGACTACGAGATCGCGAGCGGCGACCTCCTGCTGCGCAAGCAGCAGCCCGTCCTCGGCGGATACGACCCGAGCGACTACGGGCAGGCGCGGGTGTGGGCGCGGGCCGCCGACGGCACGCCGATCCCCGTCTCGCTCGTCTGGAAGCGCTCGTTCGGCGAGCCGGGCGGTTCCCCCCGGCCCGTGCACCTCTACGGGTACGGCTCCTACGAGCACTCCATCGAGCCCGGGTTCTCGGTCGCGCGGCTGTCCGAGCTCGACCGCGGCGTGATCTTCGCGGTGGCGCACGTGCGCGGCGGCGGCGAGATGGGCCGGCAGTGGTACGAGGACGGCAAGCTCCTCGCCAAGCGCAACACCTTCACGGACTTCGTCGACTGTGCGCGCCACCTCGTCGCCGAGGGGTACACGACCCCTGCGGCCCTCGTCGCCGAGGGCGGCTCGGCCGGCGGCCTGCTGATGGGCGCCGTCGCCAACCTCGCACCCGAGCTGTTCGCGGGGATCCTCGCGGACGTCCCGTTCGTGGACGCGCTCACCACCATCCTCGACCCCTCGCTCCCCCTCACCGTCATCGAGTGGGACGAGTGGGGAGATCCCCTCCATGACGCCGGCGTCTACGCGTACATGAAGGGGTATACCCCGTACGAGAACGTGCGCCCCGACGCGGCCTATCCCCGCATCCTCGCGGTGACGTCCCTCAACGACACACGCGTGCTGTACGTCGAGCCCGCCAAGTGGGTCGCGCGCCTGCGCGAGGTGGGAGCCGATGCCCTCCTCAAGTGCGAGATGGTCGCCGGCCACGGCGGGGTGAGCGGACGCTACAACGCGTGGCGCGAGCGCGCGTTCGAACTCGCGTGGCTGCTCGACGTGCTCGGCGTGGCCGACACGGACGATCAGCCGAAGAGCGCGGCGGCCTCTTCGTAACGGTAGAGCGGCACGGTGTTGAGCTCGCCGAGCGCATCGGCGAACGGCACCCGCACGATGTCTGTGCCGCGCAGCGCCACCATCTGCCCCCACGCGCCGGCCACGACGGCATCGGCCGCGTGCAGGCCGAGGCGCGTGGCCAGGACGCGGTCGAAGCCCGACGGGGAGCCGCCGCGCTGGATGTGACCGAGCACCGTCGCGCGCGTCTCGATCCCCGTGATCCGCTCGATCTCCGGCGCGAGGACCTCGCTGATGCCTCCCAGCCGGGGGCGGTTGAAGGCATCGAGCCCCTTGTCGCTGAACGCCTCCTCCATCCCGGTCAGGGTGAATCCCTCGGACACCACGATGAGCGGGGCGCGTCCGCGATCGTGTGCACGTGACACGAGCTGCGTGATCTCGTCGATCGACATCGGGACCTCGGGGATGCAGATGGCGTGCGCCCCGGCCGCGATGCCGGCGTGCAGAGCGATCCAGCCCACGTGCCGCCCCATGACCTCGGCCACCATGCAGCGCTGGTGGGAGTCGCCCGTCGTCCGCAGGCGGTCCATCGCATCGGTCGCGATGTTCACCGCGGTGTCGAAGCCGAACGAGTAGTCCGTGGCGCGGAGGTCGTTGTCGATCGTCTTGGGGACGCCGAGGACGTTGATGCCGTCCTTCGAGAGCCGGTCGGCGGCGGCGAGCGTGCCCTCACCGCCGATCGCGATGATCCCGTCGATGCGGTGACCGTAGAGCGTCTTGGCGATGTTCTCGGCCCCGCCCCTGGCCCCCTCGTAGGGGTTGGTGCGGCTCGTGCCGAGGATCGTGCCGCCGACCTTGGACAGGCCCTTCACCTCGTGCCGGGTGAGCGGGAAGAAGTCGCCGTCCACGACGCCCCGCCATCCGTCGCGGATCCCGACGAACTCGAGGTCGTACGCCGTCGTGCCCTTCAGCACGACGCCGCGGATGACCGCGTTGAGGCCCGGGCAGTCGCCGCCGCTGGTCAGGATGCCGATCTTCATGGGGAGGTCCTTGCTGTCCGGGTGAAGGAATGCCGATACGGCGACGCTGCCACGGACGACACTATCGCCGGTTGCCGGGGACCTGCCACACGGGCCGCCCCCGGCAGGGGCGACGACCTACGCCGCGCCCAGCGCCTGCCGGGTGAGGTGCATCAGCGCCGAGAGCTGCACGGAATCGCTCGACTGCGGGTCGACCGCGTCTCCGTCCAGCGCACGGGCGGCGAGACCCTGCTTCGAGTCGATGAGCTCCGCGATCTTCGTGTCGATGGTGTGCGCGGCGATGATGCGCCACGCCGTGACAGGCTCGCCCTGCCCGATGCGGTGGACGCGATCGATCGCCTGCGTCTGCTCCGCCGCCGTCCAGCTCAGCTCGGCGAGCACGACGTTGGACGCCGCCTGCATGTTCAGGCCGACCCCGGCGGCCGTCAGCGAGCAGACCGCGATGCCGACCTCGGGATCGGTGTTGAACGCGTCGATCGCGAGCTGCCGGGCGGGCGTGGTCTGGTCGCCGCGGATCGAGACGGTGCGGATGCCGGCGCCGGCGAAGTGGGCCTCCGCGGCATCCATCACGTCGATGTGCTTCGCGAAGAACACCACCTTGCCGACCGACCGCTGCAGCTGGGCCGTGTAGTCGGCGGCGAGGAGGGCCTTCGCCTGACCGATGCGGCGGACCATCGTGAAGACGTTCTCCGAGCCCGTGCCGGCCGCCTTCGACTCGTCGAGCTCGTTCTGGGCGACGAGACGGACGATGTCGTCGTCCACCTCTCCCGCCTCGACCGCGCGGCCGCGCGCGTCGACGATGCGCCGGTAGCGGGCCGCGAGCCGCTCGCCCAGCTCACGCTCGGCCTGGCGGATGGACCGCCCGTACTCGTCGTCGAGCTCGACAGGGAGATCGGCGATGAGCTTGTCGGGGAGATCCGCCGCGACGTCCTTCTTCTTGCGACGGACGATGCCCATCGAGATGACCGCGCTGCGCGCCTCGGGGTAGAAGGCCTTGTCCGCGGGGGTGAGTCCCGTCGCGTCGAGGCGCTCCATCAGGGCGGGACCCGGCTTCTCCCCCGTCGTCCAGCCGAGGAACCGCCAGATCGCGTCGAAGTCCTCGACGTCGTTGATGAGCGGCGTTCCCGTCAGCGCGAGAAGGAGCGGATTGCGCACCTGCTCCCGGATGCGCGCACCGAGCGCGAGCACGTTCTGCGAGCGCTGCGAGGTGAGGTTCTTGATGAAGTGCGCCTCGTCGACGACCATGCCCTTGAGCCCGAGCGAGCCGAGCCAGGAGAGGTGGCGATCGAGGATCTCGTAGTTCACGATGAAGACGTCCGCGAAGGCATCCACATCCTCCCCGTCGCCGGAGATGACCGTCGCGCGGCGCTGCGGCGTCCACCGCTCGACCTCGCGGGCCCAGTTCATCTTCACGACGTTGGGGACCACGGCCAGCAGCGGATAGGCATCGGCGACCGACGCCGCGAGGACGGACTCGGCCGTCTTGCCGAGCCCCGGCTCGTCGGCGAGGAGGAAGGTGCGATGGCCCTCGCGCACGGCCTCCAGGAACCGCGACTGGTGCACCATGATCTCGCGGCCCTTGGGCGACAGCCGGTCGAACTCCGGGACGGGAGGCAGCTCCATGGTCGCCGCACCCCCGCCCGCGCCGGTCTCGAACGCCTTGTAGAGAGGACCCATCAGCTCCCAGCCGTCCAGCCGGCGACGCGGGGTCGGGGTGGCGACGCGGGCGGTCAGGTCCGGTGCGAGGAACGGGTTCGCCTCGCGCCGGGACTCCACCTGCGGGGGGATGACCTGGCGCGATGCCATCGCCGGCGGGACGACGGATGCCGCCACCGGGGCGACGTCGGTGATGATCAGCTCGTCCGGCGGCAGCTCCGCCCCGGACTCCAGCAGCCAGTCGCGACGCATCCGCTTGGCGACCGGCGACGTCGCCTGGTCCACCTCCAGCAGCTGGATCAGCGACGTGTCGCGGGCTGCGGTCTTGGCGAGGATGGTCGCGACGCCGTCGAGCCGCTTCAGCAGCTCGGCCCGCGTGGCGTCCGCGAGGTCGGCGTCGGCCTTCACCCGGGCGCGCTCCTCGCGCACCAGGAAGGCGATCACCTGGAACTTGACGCGGTTGGTCGGCCCCAGCTTGCCGCGCTGGGCCTTGGCCTCGACCTCGCGGACCTTGCGGGCGAGGATCGGGATGATGGGCGCTTCGTCGTCGCGGCGCGCGGAAGAGGTCTTCCGACGTCGCTGCGTCGTCTTGGCGGCAGGTGCCGTGGTCGGCATGCTCCTCCTGAGCGTAGAGCCGGATGCTCCGGCGTCGACCGGTTCGGTGCCGGTCAGGGCTGCGATGCTCCGCGCGCGGCTCGACCTGCCGGGACGGACGCGGATCGGGGTCGTGCGCGCGGCAATCCGTGATTCGGCCAGCCGCCGGCGACGTTCCCCGCCACCCATTCTATGCCATGCCGTCGCCGCAGCCCTCGCAGGAACCGCGGCGACGTGCCGCGGTTCCTAGCGGAACGAGCGCAGCCGGAGACTGTTGAGCACCACGAAGACGCTGGAGAACGCCATCGCAGCTCCGGCGATCATCGGATTGAGCAGCCCGAGCGCCGCCAGCGGGAGGGCGGCGACGTTGTAGGCGAACGCCCAGAACAGGTTGCCACGGATGATGCGCATGGTGCGACGGCTCAGCCGGATCGCGTCGACGGCGGCGCTGAGGTCGCCGCGGACGAGCGTGATGTCGCTCGCATGCATGGCCGCATCGGCACCCCCGCCCATCGCGATCCCGAGATCGGCGGTGGCGAGCGCTGCGGCGTCGTTCACGCCGTCGCCGATCATGGCGACGCGCCCGCCGCGCGCCCGCAGCCGCTCGACCTCGGCGACCTTCCCCTCGGGGAACACCCCCGCGATCACCTCGTCGATGCCGACCTCGTCGGCGACCGCCGCCGCCACGCCCGCATTGTCTCCGGTCAGCAGCACCGCGCGAAGGCCCAGGCTCTGCAGCCGGGCGACGGCATCCGCACTGTCCGGGCGCACGGCATCCGCGACCGCGAAGACGGCGCGGGCGACCGGCGCCCCGCCAGGATCCGCCCAGCCGGCCACGACGACCGTCCCCCGCTCCTCTCCGGCGACGACCGCGCCGACGAGCTCGGGCGGAACCATCGCCCCCTGCTCCCCGGCGAACGCGGGGCGGCCCGCGAAGACCGGCATCCCCTCGACCACTCCCGTGACTCCGCGACCGGCGTGGCTGCGGAAGTCGCGTACGGGCACCGCCTCCGTCATCGCCGCGGCGATCGCACGCGCGACCGGGTGCTCGGACGCGGACTCGACGGCGCCCACGATGCGCAGGGCGTCCGCTGAGGTGACGCCGGACGCGACGGTCACTCCGCTGAGCGTCATCCGGCCGCTCGTGACGGTCCCCGTCTTGTCGAGCACGACCGTGTCGATGCGCTCCGCCTGCTCGAGCGCCTCGGGGCCGGTGATCAGGATTCCGCGCTGCGCACCGCGGCCCGTGCCCACGAGGATCGCGATGGGGGTCGCGAGTCCGAGCGCACACGGGCACGCGATGATGAGGACGGCGACCGCCGCGGTGAACCCTGCAGCAACCGGCTGTCCGGCCAGGAGCCATCCGACGAGCGTGAGCGCCGCCAGGACGATCACGATCGGGACGAAGACGGCCGAGATCCGGTCGGCGAGTCGCTGTACGCGGCTCTTGCCCGACTGTGCGTCCTCGACGAGACGCGCGATGCGGGCGAGGCGCGTGTCGGCGCCGACCGAGGACGCCTCGACCACGAGCCTGCCGTCGGTCGCGATCGTGCCGCCGGTCACGACGGCACCCGGCTCGACGTCGACGGGGACCGACTCCCCGGTGAGCATGCTCTCGTCGACGGACGCGACGCCGTCGATCACACGGCCGTCGGTGGCGACCTTCTGGCCCGGTCGCACCACGAACGCGTCGCCGACGCGCAGTCGCTCGATCGGGATCGTGGTGCCGTCGACGAGCTCGACGTCCTTCGCCCCGAGCTCCATCAGCGCGCGCAGGGCACTGCCCGCGCGACGCTTCGACCGCTGTTCGACGAACCGGCCGAGCAGGAGGAAGACCGTGACGGCCGAGGCGACCTCGAAGTACACGAGCGAGGATGCCTCGCCCGCCGCACCGACCGGCTCGAAGCCGTGCGTCATGCCGATCCGCCCGGCCGTGCCGAACACGAGTGCCCAGACGCTCCACAGATACGCGGCCCCCGTGCCCAGCGTGATCAGCGTGTCCATCGTCATCGCGCCGTGGCGCGCGTTGACGAACGTGGCGCGGTGGAACGGCCATCCGCCCCACAGCACGACCGGCGTGGCCAGCACGAGGGACACCCACTGCCAGCCGGGGAACTGCCACGCCGGCACCATGCCGAGCGCGACGACCGGCACTGCGAGGACGGCGCTCACGATCGTCCGGGTGCGCAGGCTGACCGAACCCGGGCGGTCTTCGAGATCGTGCACGTGCCCGCCGTGCTCGGCGTGACCGTGCTCGGCGTGACCGTGTTCCGGCGTCCCGCCCACCGCATCGTCCGGGCCGGCGGTGCGCCGCACGCGCGCGTCGTAGCCGGCCTCGCGGATGGCCGCCACCAATCGCGCCTCGTCCAGGTCGCCGGGGTAGGACACCCTGGCCGACTCGGTGGCCAGGTTGACGCTCGCCGAGACGCCGTCCACGGCCTGCAGCCGCTTCTCGACCCGCGCGACGCAGCTCGCGCAGGTCATGCCCTCGATGTCGAGCGTCGCCTGCCGCGTGCCGTCGTCCATCACGCGCGCCCGGTCAGCGCGTATCCCGCCTCGGCCACGGCTCCCGCGACGTCCGCCTCTGCGGCGTCGCCGGTGACGACGATCCGGCCGGCGGGAAGGTCGACGGCGACGTCCTCGACCCCGGTCAGCCCCCCGACCTCGCGCGTGACCGCCGCGACGCAGTGGTTGCAGGTCATTCCCTCGACGGCGTAGGTGACAGTGCTCATATGATCCTCCGATGTTCCTCGATCGTCACCAACGAGGATACCCCCCCTGGGTATTCCCGCGACCCCGGTGTCCCCGCGGCGCGCTATCGTGACCGAGATGAGCGACGCCGCACGCAGGGAGCCGATGAGCCGATCTCAGCGGCTCGTCCTGCTGATCGCGATCCTCGCGTCGTTCGTCTCGTTCCTGGACGGAACCGTGGTGACCGTCGCCCTCCCCGCGATCCAGCGCGATCTCGGCGGGGGTCTCGTCACACAGCAGTGGGTGGTCGACGCCTACCTGATCACGCTCGGCGCGCTCATCCTGGTGGCCGGCTCGCTCAGCGACGTCTTCGGTCGTCTGGTGATCCTGCGGATCGGCCTGGTGGGCTTCGCGATCACCTCGATCGCGATCGCGGCCGCCCCCGACCCGCTCTTCCTCGTCATCGCACGAGGGGTGCAGGGGATCGCCGGCGCCTTCCTCGTCCCCAGCTCGCTGGCACTCATCACCTCGACCTTCCGGGGCCCCGCGCAGGGCCGCGCGATCGGCATCTGGACGGGAGCGACCACGGGGGCGATGCTGATCGGCCCCGTCGTGGGCGGCGTGTTCGTCGATCTGCTCTCGTGGCGGCTGGTGTTTCTCATCAACGTCATCCCCATCGCGGTCACGCTGTGGCTCCTCGTCGTCCTCAAGCACCGGGACGAGCGCCGGCCCGGGGCGACGGTCGACTGGGCCGGTGCGGTCCTGTGCACGGTGGGCCTGGGCGGCGCCGTCTTCGCCCTGATCGAGCAGCAGAACCTGGGCTGGGCCTCGCCCGCGATCTGGGGATCGCTCACGATCGGGGTCCTCGCCTTCGCCGGGTTCCTGGTACGGCAGGCGACGGCGCGGCAGCCGATGATGCCCCTCGACCTCTTCCGCTCGCGGAATTTCTGGAGCGGCAACGTCGCGACGGCGTTCATCTACGGCGCGCTGTCGCTGAACGGCCTGGTGGTCGGCGTCTACCTGCAGCAGGGCGCCGGGCTCCCGGCGACCCTCGCGGGACTCGCGAGCCTTCCTGCCACGATCATCTCCATCCTGTTCAGCTCCCGGGTGGGCACGTGGGCGGGCAGGATCGGTCCGCGCCTGTTCATGACGGTGGGCCCACTCGTGATGGCTGTCGGAGCGGCGCTCCTGCTCATGGTCTCGCCCCGGTTCGACTACTGGACGCAGGTCCTCCCCTCGGTGCTCGTCTTCGGCATCGGCGTCACGCTCACGGTGGCTCCCCTGACCTCGGCCATCCTCGGGGCGATCGACGCGAGCCGGAGCGGCATCGCGTCCGCCGTCAACAACGCCGTCGCGCGTGTGGCCGGACTCATCGCCGTGGCGATGCTCGGCGTCATCGTCGGCGGTTCGCTGGATCTGTCGGGCTTCCACCGCGCGGCGCTCGTCACCGCGACCCTCCTCGTCGCGGGCGGCGTCGTCTCGTTCCTGGGCATCCGCAATGCGCTGCATCGCCCGACCGGCGACACGGGCGCGATCGCGACCACGGGCGCACCCGCGCATGGACCGGGAACGGCGGCCGCGCCGACGGCGCCGGACGACGGCGAGCAGGCCTCCAGAGACTGAGCGACGGGGCGCCCTGAGCTCAGACGAGGCTCTTGGTGTGCCAGACGGTCTTGATCTCGGTGAAGGCCGTGATCCGCTGCAAGCTCGGGGCGGCGGCATCCGGACCCTGCTCGGGCGGGAGGACGCGCGTGAGCGTCTCGGCCGCCGCGATCTGCAGGTCGATCCAGTCGAGATCGCCGGCACCCACGAGGTCGAGCGCGTGCACGTCGGGGTGGGACGCAAGCCACGGCGCGAGCTCGGCCGGGGAGCCCGTGAGCACGTTCACCACCCCCGCCGGGAGGTCGCTCGTAGCGAGCACCTCCGCGAGACTGATGGCCGAGAGCGGATGCGGCTGCGACGCGATCACCACGACCGTGTTGCCCGCCACGAGTGCCGGCGCGATCGCCGACACGATGCCGAGGAGCGCGGTGTCCTGCGGCGCGACGACCGCGACCACACCGGTCGGCTCGGGCACGGAGATGTCGAAGTACGGCCCCGCCACGGGGTTGGCGCCGCCGGAGACCTGGGCGAACTTGTCGCACCACCCGGCGTACCAGACCCAGCGGTCGATCGCCTCGTCGACCTCCGCCGCCGCCGCGGTCGCCGAGGCGCCGGTCTGCCGGGAGATCTCATCGATGAACTGCGCGCGCCGGCCCTCCAGCACCTCGGCCACGCGGTAGAGCACCTGCCCGCGGTTGTACGCGGTCGCGCCGGACCAGCCCTTCACAGCACCCGCCGCGGCCTTCACCGCGTCGCGGGCGTCCTTGCGGGAGGCGAGGGCGGCGTTCGCCAGGAACTCCCCCTTGCGGGAGACGACCTCGTAGGTACGTCCGGACTCGCTGCGGAGGAACGCCCCGCCGACGAAGAGCTTGTACGTCTTCGGCACGCTCAGTCGCTTGCTCATGCCGCCGCTCCCTTCAGGTACGCGAGCAGTCCGTGCCGGCCGCCCTCCCGGCCGTAGCCGGACTCCTTGTAGCCGCCGAACGGGCTGGACGGGTCGAAGCGGTTGAACGTGTTCGCCCAGATCACTCCCGCACGCAGCCGGTCGGCGACGGCGAGGATGCGGGACCCCTTGTCGGACCAGATGCCCGCGGAGAGACCGTACGGCGTGTTGTTCGCCTTCTCGATCGCCTCGGCCGGGGTGCGGAAGGTGAGCACAGACAGCACCGGGCCGAAGATCTCATCCCGCGCGATGCGGTGGCTCGCCTGCACGTTCGTGAAGATCGTCGGCGGGAACCAGAATCCCTTGTCCGGGATCGCACAGTCGGCGCTCCAGCGCTCCGCGCCTTCGTCCTCGCCGATCCGGCTGAGTTCGCGGATGCGCTGCAGCTGCTCGGCCGAGTTGATCGCGCCGATGTCGGTGTTCTTGTCGAGCGGATCGCCGAGGCGCAGCGTGGACAGACGCGTCTTGAGTCGATCGACGACGTCGTCGTGGATCGACTCCTGCACGAGCAGACGACTGCCGGCGCAGCAGACGTGCCCCTGGTTGAAGAAGATCCCATTGACGATGCCCTCGATCGCCTGGTCGATCGGGGCGTCCTCGAACACGATGTTCGCGGCCTTGCCGCCGAGTTCGAGGGTGAGCTTCTTCGGGGTGCCGGCGACGGCCTTCGCGATCTCGCGGCCGACGCCGGTCGATCCCGTGAAGGCGACCTTGTCGACGTCGGGGTGCCGCACGATGGCCGCGCCGGTCGCGCCGGCACCGGTGACGATGTTGACGACACCGGGCGGGAGGTCGGCCTGCTGGAGGATCTCGGCGAAGACCAGTGCAGACAGGGGCGTGGTCTCGGCCGGCTTGATCACGACGGTGTTGCCGGCGGCGAGGGCGGGCGCGACCTTCCAGGCGAGCATGAGCAGCGGGAAGTTCCACGGGATGACCTGACCGGCGACGCCGAGGGCGCGGGGATTCGCCCCGTAGCCGGCGTGGTCGAGCTTGTCCGCCCAGCCCGCGTAGTAGAAGAACCACGCCGCCACCAGGGGGACGTCGACGTCGCGCGACTCCTTGATGGGCTTTCCGTTGTCGAGGCTCTCCGCGACGGCGAGCTCCCGCGCGCGCTCCTGCACGAGCCTGGCGATCCGGAAGAGGTACTTGCCCCGGTCGCGGCCGCTCATCCTCGACCACGTCCGGTCGTAGGCGCGCCGAGCCGCGGCGACGGCCGCGTCGACGTCGGCATCCGATGCGGCGGCCACGGTGGCGATGTGCGACTCGTCGGCCGGCGAGATCGTGGCGAAGCTCTCCCCCGATCCGGGGCGGAACTCCCCGTCGATGAAGAGGCCGTACTCGTCGCGCAGGTGCAGGACCGACCGCGACTCGGGCGCGGGGGCGTATTCCAGGAAGCTCATCGTCCGTCCTCAGTCGATCGTCACGTAGTCGGCGCCGGTGTAGTGCCCGGTCGTCAGCTTCTGCCGCTGCAGCAGCACGTCGTTCAGGAGGCTCGAGGCGCCGAAGCGGAACAGGTGCGGCTGCAACCACTCCTCGCCCACCGTCTCGGCGACCGCCACCAGGTACTTGATCGCATCCTTCGACGCGCGGATCCCCCCCGCCGGCTTCACGCCGATCCGCTCGCCGGTCGTGCGGTGCCAGTCACGTACGACCTCGAGCATCAGGAGGGTCACGGGCAGCGTCGCGGCCGGCGACACCTTGCCCGTGGAGGTCTTGATGAAGTCGCCGCCCGCGAGGATCGCGAGCCACGACGCCCGCTTGACGTTGTCGTAGGTGTTCAGCTCGCCGGTCTCCAGGATCACCTTGAGCGAGGCGTACGAGCCGTCCGCCCGACGGCACGCCTGCTTCACGCGCGCGATCTGGTCGAAGACCACGCCGTAGCGCCCGGAGAGGAAGGCGCCCCGGTCGATCACCATGTCGATCTCGTCCGCGCCGTTCGCAACGGCGTCCGCCGTGTCGGCGAGCTTCACGTCGAGCGACGCCCGACCGCTCGGGAAGGCCGTCGCCACGGCAGCGACCGAGACGAGCTTGTCGTCGGGGTCGCCATGCGCGGCGCCCAGCGCCTCCACGGCGTAGGGGACCATGTCCCCGTAGACGCACACGGCCGCGACCCGCGGGCACGTCGGATCCGAGGCATCCGGATTGAGCGCCTTGGCGACCAGTGAGCGCACCTTTCCGGGCGTGTCGGCGCCTTCGAGCGTGGTGAGGTCGATGAGCTCGATGATCTTGTCGAGCGCCCAGGCCTTCGATGCGGTCTTGATCGACCGCGTGCCCAGACCCGCGGCCCGCTGCTCGAGCCCGACCGCGTCGACACCGGGGAGACCGTGCAGATAGCGGCGCAGCGTCGTGTCGTCGGGCACACCTCCGAGCAGCTCCATCGCGCGCTCGGGCAGCGTCTGCAGATCCGTCCTGCTCATCGCAGTCCCTCCATGTCGAATGCTCTCCCGCCCGCGTCCCGCGTTCAGCCGTGCGGAGCCGGACGCGTCGTGCGGCGACTATCGCGGGCCGCGCCCGCGAATCGTTCGGATGGCGACCGACGGCACCGTCGATGCGCGCCCCGCGGCGATTCCGAGACGGTCGAGCCGAACATCCAGCCTACCCCGGCCTTCCGGAGGCCGCCGGGTCGGCGTCGCGCGGTCCCGGCCGCGGCGGCGGACTCAAGAAGCCGGGGGAAGCCCGTCCCGCGTCCCGAGGACGGGGGCGACGAGCTCGTCCACCGTGATCCCGCGCCGCTCCGCCTCCGCGACCAGCCGCTCCGACAGGCGGGCCCCGATGACGGCGGCGCGCCGATCCGGAAGCAGCAGCGACAGCACCGGCACCACGATCGCGCCGAGCGCGGCGAGGATCGCCACGATCCCGTACAGGCGGGCGAACTCTTCGCCGAGATCGCTGCCCCACACCAGCCAGACGGTCAGCGCCAGGAGGACCGCGAGCAGCCCCAGGGTGACGATCAGACCGATCCGCACCGCGGTACGGCGTCGGTCGGCGAGCAGCAGGAGCAGCGAGGCCAGGGCGAAGGCGGACGTCGCCGCGACGCCTGTCCACAGCGTGCGCAGGAGGGGCTCCCACCCGTCGCCTGCGAGCGGACTCGCCCACACGACATATACCGCGAGAGCCGCGGTGAGAATCGAGACGAGTACGCCGACGGCACCCACCGCCTGCGCGCGCCGGCCGATGAGCGCCGCCCCGCAGAGCACAGCGACGCTGAACGATCCGACGATGGCCGTGGTGGCGAGGACCCGACCGGCCACCTCGCCCATCTCGGCACCCAGGAGGACGACGATGCCGAGGACCGCCGCGAGGCCGAAGGAGACGACGATGACGCCGACGATCACCCGCCGCGCCCACGTCAGCCGACGGGTCCGGAGGCGATCGTCACCGGTCATGTCAACAGCCTCCGCACCTGCGCGACGTCGTCGTTCATCCGGGCGATGAGCGCATCGACGCTGTCGAACGCGACCATACCGCGTACGCGCGCGACGAACTGGATCTCCACATGATGTCCGTAGAGGTCGAGGTCCGTCTCGTCCAGGACGTACGCCTCGACGACCCGCGCATCGACGTCGTCGAAGGTCGGATTGGTGCCGACGCTGATCGCCGCAGGATACCGACGCCCGGGGTGCAGCCCGCCCGCGGACGGCTCGTCGACGAGCCATCCGGCATAGACGCCGTCGGCGGGCACGAATCCCTCGAGATCCGGCGCGAGGTTCGCGGTGGGGAAGCCGAGCGCGCGCCCGCGCTGCAGCCCGCGCACGACCTCGCCCCAGACGGCGGGGGGCCGGCCGAGCAGCTTCGCGGTCCCGACCACATCCCCGGCGGTCAGCAGTTCCCGGATCCAGGTCGACGACACGCGACGCTCGGAGCCGATCTCGCGGACGTCGTCGACGATGTCGACCCGGAATCCGTGGGTCGCGCCGAGCCGATCGAGGAGATCGGGCGTGCCCGCGCCGCCCCGGCCGAACCGGAAATCGCGTCCGACGAGCACCGCGCGCGCGTCCAGCGCATCCACCAGGATGCGCGTCACGAACTCCTCCGCGGGAACCGCGGCCAGCTCCTGGTCGAATCGCAGCATCAGCGTCGCGTCGATGCCGGTCTCCTCCAGCAGCCGGAGCTTCTGGTGCATGCCGATGACGCTCTCGGGGCACGCCTCCGGTCGCAGGATGCTGAGCGGGTTGCGGTCGAAGGTGACGGCGACGACCTTCGCGCCGCCGGTGGCGGCATCCACGCGCGCCCGTTCGAGCACCGCCCGATGTCCTGCGTGCACGCCGTCGAACTTTCCGATGGCGACCACCGACGGACCGAAGCCGTCCGGAACCTCGGCGGGATCGTGGAAGACGATCATCGCTCCGCCGCGGACAGCACCGGGTCCGCCGGCGTGTCCGCCGAGAGCGGAGGGTGCGTGGCGAGCCACCAGATGCCGCAGAACGGCAGCAGCAGCGGCACGAAGAGGTAGCCGATGCCGAAGAACGACCACACCGTCGCCTCCGGGAACAGCTCCGGGCGCACGAGGCTGAGGGTGCCGATGGCGAGGACGCCGACGAGCTCGAAGCCGATCGCCGCCCATGCGACCCGGTACCAGACGCGGGATCCGGCGAACACGAGCGCCAGCGTGGCGACGATGTACACGACGGCCGACAGCGCCGACAGCGTGAAGGCGAGCGGCGCGTGGTCGAAGCGCTCGACGATCTGGACGAGCGAGCGTCCCGTCGCCCCCAGGGCGAGGATCGCGTAGACGACGACCAGGACGCGACCGATTCCGGTCATACGGCGGCGAGGGGACGAAGACATGGCGTCACCATCCTAGAGCGCGAGCCTGGCGCGGGACGCGGGCGTCAGGCCAGCTGGATCGTCCAGATCACCTGCATCCGCCACACCATCACGGCGACCGCGAGCGCCGCGACGCCCATGATGACGGTGCTCCATCTGCTGCGCTCCAGCAGCGCCCAGGCGGCACCCGCGGGCGGGAGCAGGGCCGCCGAGACGAGGTACACCCAGAACTCGAGGAGGCTCCCGGTCGGCGGATTGCCCGCGAACGGCGCGATGATCGCGATGACGATCTGGGCGATCAGGAGCACCTCGAGCAGGGCGAGCGCGCCGACGCTCAGATCGCTCGGGCGCCGCCCGGCCAGCCCCAGGACGACGCACATGACACCGCCCACGGCGGCGACCGCCACCTGGACGTAGGTGAACCACAGGATCATCCCTCGAGCCCCTCCGGCATGTTCATGACGCTCTTGACCTCAGCACCCCGCCGTTCGACGATCCCGACCAGGGCGCCCGCCGGATCCACCGCGGCCGCACGTTCTCCTTCGAACCTCGCGCCGATGCCCGCGACGCGCTTTCCGTGGCGGAGGTCGCGCGCGTGGTCGTCGTCGACGTCGAGGACGGGCAGGACGGATGCCGCGACCCGGGCGGGCGCGAGGAGCCCCGACGCGGAGATGTCCTCGGTCGCGCAGGCGTCGGACACGGCGAACGGGCCGACGCGCGTGCGGCGCAGTGCGGTGAGGTGGCCCCCGACCGCCAGGTCGTGGCCGAGGTCGCGCGCGAGCGCGCGGATGTACGTGCCGCTCGAGCAGTCCACGATGACGTCCAGGTCGAGGTGGCCCGGCGACGGGTGGGTGGCCACCACGTCGAACCGGGACACGACGACCTCCCGGGCGCGAAGCTCGACCTCCTCGCCGGCGCGGGCGAGGTCGTAGGCGCGGCGGCCGTTCACCTTGATCGCCGACATGGTGCTCGGCACCTGCGAGATCGACCCGGTCAGGCGTGCGACGGATGCCGCGATCCGATCCCTCCCCAGGGACGCGACGTCGGCGTGGTCGGCCGCGGCCGTGACCACCCCGTCGGCGTCATCCGAGTCCGTGCTCGCGCCGAGCCGGATGGTGGCCTCGTACGTCTTGTCGAGGCCCACCAGGTAGGTGAGGAGCCGCGTGGCGGGACCCACGCCCAGGAGCAGGAGCCCCGTGGCCATCGGGTCGAGCGTGCCGGCGTGGCCGATCTTGCGCGTGCCCAGCGCGCGCCGGGCCCGCGAGACGACGTCATGGCTGGTCATCCCGCCCGGCTTGTCCACGAGGAGGACGCCGGACGGGTCGCGCGGAGGCATCAGCAGAAGTCCCGGTAGTCGCGACGCGGCGCGGCGGGGTCGGTGTTGTCGACCACGACGGAGGCGACGCGATCGGGCCGCACCTCGCGCAGATACCGCTCCTGTCCCTCGCGGTATCGATCGTTCGACGGCGCCCAAGGATCGGGATCGGCGCCGTCGCGCACGGCCATCCGCGCGTAGGCGACCTCGAACGGAACCTCGAGCCAGACCGACCAGTTCCAGAGCCCCCGCAGCTCGGGCCGGTGCAGGAAGATGCCGTCGACGATCAGCACGGCATCGGCGGGGCCGGTGACCCAGCGGGCCTCGACCGCAGCGTCGCGCCGCACATCGAAGGCGGCGAGCTGGAATCCCGTCGTCCCGGAGGTCTGTGCGCCGTCCCGGAACGGATCGATCAGGACGCGACGGAAGGTGGCGTAGTCGTAGGAATCGAGGTAGAAGCCGTCGGGATCGTCGCGACCGCGTGCGTAGCGTTCGGCGCGCGGGCGGTGGAAGTCGTCGATGCTCGCGCGATAGACCGCGGCGTCGTCCTCGGCGAAGACATCGGCCAGGCCGTCCGCGAACGTGCTCTTCCCCGCACCATCGATGCCGTCCACAGCGAGGACGATGCGTCCACCGCGGTTGTGCTGCCGCACCTCGTCCCGCAGCTGACGCTGCAGCGTGGTCATCGGGGTGGTGGGCAGCCGCATGCATCCAGCCTACGACTGCGGCGCCGCGGCATCCGTCTACGCTGAAACCCATGCCGGACCTCGCCGCGCCCCTCATCGCGTGGTATCGCGAGAACGCCCGCGACCTCCCGTGGCGGCGCGACGGGTACGGCGCGTGGGGTGTGCTGGTGAGCGAGTTCATGCTGCAGCAGACGCCCGTGAACCGCGTCATCCCGCACCTGGAGGCGTGGCTCGAGCGATGGCCGTCGCCCGCCGACCTCGCCGGCGACGCACCGGCCGAGGCGGTTCGCCAGTGGGCGAACCTCGGCTACCCGCGTCGTGCACTGTGGCTCCACCGCGCGGCCGTCGAGATCCGGGACCGGCACGCGGGGCGCGTCCCGCGCGAGGTCGAGGACCTCCTCGCGCTCACCGGGATCGGCGACTACACGGCGCGCGCCGTCGCGGTCTTCGCCTACGGCGATCGCCATCCGGTCGTCGACACCAACACGCGGCGCGTGCTCGCCCGCGCGGTCGAAGGCCGCTCGCAGCCTGGACCGCCGTCGCGGCGCGACCTCGAGGACATGGCCGCGATCCTCCCCGTCGACCACTCCGCCGCGGCGATCGTGAACGCGGCGGCGATGGAGCTCGGCGCGACGGTGTGCACGTCGCGCGCGCCGCGATGCGACGCGTGCCCCATCGCGCACGCCTGCGCGTGGCGCGCGGCGGGATATCCCGACACCGGCGATGCCCGCCGCAAGCAGGCGACGTACGAGGGCAGCGACCGGCAGGCGCGCGGCGCCGTCCTGCGCGCGCTTCGCGATGCGGACGGCGACGACCTGCCGCTGGACCGCGTGATCGCCGACTGGCCGGACCCGCGGCAGCGGGATCGCGCGATCGACTCGCTGATCACGGACGGTCTCGCGGAAGCCGTCGACGGTGCACTCCGCCTCCCCCGCGGCTCCGAGACGACCACGAGCGGGTGAGCGACCGACACGACGACGTCCGAGTCTCCCCCGCCGCGGGCAGGATCAGCCGCAGTATTCGGACGGATTCTCCGCGTTCGCCGGGAGCACCTTGATCGCCTGCACGACGCCGTCCCGTCCTTCGAAGACGATGGAACCGTCGCCCTCCGTGTAGCGCAGCGCGAAGTCGACGTCGGCGGCGTCCACGCCCACTGCTGTCGGGTAGGCCGCGCGGACTGCGGCCTCGGTGGAGCCCAGGCCGATGCCCGACGCCGTCTTCGGCGCGCCCGTCGGGGCGGCGGCGAGGCCCGAGGAGTCGATCGCGATCAGCGCGATGGTGTCGGTCGGGTCGGCGGCATCCGGATCGGCGAGGAGCCACGTCTCCCACGCACTGCGGGCGGTGAACGCCCACGGGCAGCTCGCCCCCGCCACCTCGGCACCGAGGCTCCGCGCCGCCGCGGTGAGCGGGCTCCCGAGCGCGTACCCGCCGAGACTCTGCGCGGTGATGCCCGGCTGCGCCGAGGCGGACGGGCTCGCCACGGGGGCATCGGACGCGGTGGCGTCACCGCGGGGCGACGATGAACCCGTCGGCACAGGCGTCGAGGTCGGCCGGTCCGGCGCGCAGGCCGCGACCGAGACGAGAAGCACCGCGGACGCGCCGACGACGAGCGCTCGGGACAGGAGGGCGGGCATCACGAGGATCCTCTCGACGGGTTCCCACGATCGTGTCACACGGCGCCGGGCGGACGACCCCCCTTGACGCCGCCGGGTGCCGCTACTCTCCGTCGTCTTCGCGGGGCTTCACGTAGGGGTCGGCGTCGCCCGCGAACGATGCGGATGCGGCGATCCCGGCCACGGCCTCATCGCGCTCGCGCGCCTCGCGGAGAAGGTCCTCGATGTGGACGGCGTTCTCCGGGATCGCGTCGGGGATGAACTCGAGCGTCGGCGTGAGGCGGATGCCGAGTCGGCGTCCCACCTCGCTGCGCAGCATCCCGGTGGCGGCACGCAGCGCCTCGGCGGAGTCGGCCCGCTCCTGCTCACTGCCCAGCACCGTGTAGAAGACCGATGCATGCTGGAGGTCGCCGGTCACGCGGACATCCGTGATCGTGACGAACCCGAGCCGCGGGTCGCGCAGCCCCTTCTCGAGGCGCTCCGCGATGAGGACGCGGATGCGGTCGGCGAGACGTGCCTGACGTTCCGAAGACATGGTTACTCCCTCCGAGTGGTGAGGGGCGCCCGGAGGCGCCCCTCACTCCTGCGATCAACCGCGCGGCTTCTCCACCAGCTCGGTCGTCTCGATCTCGTCGCCGATCTGGATGTCGTTGTACTTCCCGAGGCCGATACCGGCTTCGAAGTCGGTACGGACCTCCGTGACGTCGTCCTTGAAGCGACGCAGCGACTCGATGGCCAGGCCATCGGCGATGACGACGCCGTCGCGGATGACGCGCGCCTTCGCGTTGCGCGTGATCGTGCCCGAGCGGACGATGACACCGGCGATGTTGCCGAACTTCGAGGAGCGGAACACCTCGCGGATCTCGGCCACACCCGACTGGACCTCTTCGTACTCCGGCTTGAGCAGGCCCTTGAGCGACTGCTCGACATCGTCGATCGCGTTGTAGATGACGGAGTAGAACCGCGTGTCGACGCCCTCACGGGACGCCCGCTCGCGGGCCTTCGCATCCGGCCGCACGTTGAAGCCGATGATGATCGCGTTGTCGATCGTCGCCAGGTTCACGTCGGACTCCGTGATCGCACCGACGCCGCGGTGGATGATCCGCAGCTGGACGGAGTCGTCGACCTCGATCTTGAGGAGCGACTCCTCGAGGGCCTCCACGGCACCCGACACGTCGCCCTTGATGATGAGGTTGAGCGACTCGACCTTGCCCTCTTCGAGAGCGCGGGTGAAGTCCTCGAGCGAGATGCGCTTGCGCGCCTTCGCCAGCTGGGCGTTGCGCTCGGCGGCCTCACGCTTCTCGGCGATCTGACGGGCCGTGCGGTCCTCCTCGGTGACGATGAAGGTGTCACCGGCGCGGGGCACCGAATTGAGACCCTGCACCTGGACGGGGCGCGACGGAGCGGCCTCGTCGACCGCGTCGCCGTTCTCGTCGACCATCGCGCGCACACGGCCGTAGGCCGTGCCTGCCACGATCGCGTCGCCGACCCGCAGCGTCCCGGACTGGATGAGGACGGTGGCCACGGAACCGCGGCCCTTGTCGAGCTTCGCCTCGATCGCGACGCCTCGTGCCGCCTTGTTCGGGTTCGCGCGCAGGTCGAGTCCGGCATCCGCGGTGAGCAGCACGGCGTCCAGAAGCTCCTGGATGCCGATGTTCTCGCGAGCCGAGACGTCGACGAAGATCACGTCGCCGCCGTACTCCTCGGCGACCAGGCCGTACTCGGTGAGCTGCTGGCGCACCTTGGCGGGGTTCGCGTCCGGCTTGTCGATCTTGTTCACCGCGACCACGATCGGCACCTCGGCCGCCTGGGCGTGGTTCAGCGCCTCCACCGTCTGCGGCATGATGCCGTCGTCGGCCGCGACCACCAGGATCGCCAGGTCGGTGACCTGCGCACCGCGGGCACGCATGGCGGTGAACGCCTCGTGACCCGGGGTGTCGATGAAGGTGATGGCCCGCTCGACGCCCTCGTGCTCGGTCCAGACCTGGTAGGCACCGATGTGCTGGGTGATGCCGCCGGCCTCGCCCGCGACCACGTTGGTCTGACGGATCGCATCGAGCAGCCGCGTCTTTCCGTGGTCGACGTGGCCCATGACGGTGACCACGGGGGGACGGATCTCGAGGTCGTCCTCGTCCTCGTCCTCGAGCTCCTGCTCGAGGTCCAGGCCGAAGCCCTCGAGGAGCTCCTTGTCCTCGTCCTCGGGGGACACCATCTGGATCTTGTAGCCGAGCTCGGCGCCGAGCACCTCGAACGTCGCCTCGTCGAGCGACTCGGTTGCCGTCGCCATCTCGCCCAGGTTGAAGAGGATCGTCACGAGCGTGCCGGGCTGGACCGTGTAGCCGTTGAGGGCCTCCAGCTTGTCGGCGAAGTCGGCGATCGACGCCCCGCGACGCAGGCGGATGATCTCGCCGTTGCCCTTCTGGACGTTGACGCCGCCGACGACCGGCGCCGACCGCATCTCGAATTCCTGCCTCTTGGCACGACGCGACTTGCGCTGCTTCGACTTGCCGCCGCCCTTGCCGAAGGCGCCAGCGGTCCCTCCGCCGGGGCCGCGGCCGCGGCCGCCACCGCCGCCGGGACGACCCGCGAATCCGCCGGGCGCGCCGGCGCCCGCACCGCCGGGACGCTGGAACCCGCCGCCTGCGCCGCCGGGACGACCGGGGCCGCCGGGACGCTGCTGGAACGGCGCGCCGCCGGGACGACCGCCGCCACCGGGACGACCGGCGCCACCCGGACGCGGCGCGCCGGGACGAGGTGCGCCGGGACGCGGAGCCTGCGGGCGGGGGATGTTGCCGGGACTGGGGCGCTGCCCCATGCCCTGCGCGGACGCGAACGGGTTGTTACCCGGACGGGGGCCGGCGGGGCGCTGCCCCATGCCCTGCGCCGAGGCGAAGGGGTTGTTGCCGGGCCGGGGAGCGCCACCGGGACGGGGGGCGGCGGGCGTCGGCGCGCCGCCGTCGGCTGCCGGGGCGGCGGCCTCGGCCGGCGCAGCCTGCGGGGCGGGTGCGGCGGCAGCTGTCGCCGGGGCCGCGGGTGCGGGGGCCGCAGGCGCCGCGGGTGCCGCAGCGGCCGATGCAGCCGCCGGGGCGGGAGCGGGGGTCGCCGCCGGCGCGGCCGGGCGTGCGGGGCCGGGGCGACCGGCAGGGCGCGCCGAAGGCGCGGCCGCCGCGTCGGACGCCGGCTTGGCCCCGTCCGCCTCGAGGGCGGCACGGAGCTTGCGGGCCACGGGGGGCTCGATGGTCGACGAAGGGCTCTTGACGAACTCGCCGAGCTCCTTCAGCTTTGCGAGCGCGAGCTTGCTGTCGACGCCCAGTTCGGACGCGATCTCGTGCACGCGTGGTTTTGCGTTTGCCACAGTTCTCCTGTCTTGGGGTCTACCCAGGACAGGGCAGACCATTAGTCGCGGACGGGACTCATTTCGAGCCGTTCACTTCGTGTCCATAGCCGTTCAGCCGTTTCGCTGGAGGTGGTGTTCGATGGTCTGTGCGTCGAGCGGACCCGGCACACGCAATGCTCGTACGAAGGCGCGGCGCCGGATCGCGGCATCCACGCACTCGATGGTCTCGTGCACCCACGCGCCCCGTCCCGGCATCGCCTTCTTCTCATCGACGATGAGGGAGGAGTCGACAGCCACGACTCGGAGGAGTGTGGACCGGGGGGCACGCGCGCGGCATCCGACGCACGTCCGTACGGCTTCCATCCTACACTCCCCCCGCGCCGGCTCGTCGCCCGCCCCGGGACTCCCGCACGCTGGCGCAGGGCCTAGGACTCAAGGATGCTGTCCGGCTGGATGTCGATCTTCGCGCCGGTCAGCTTCGCTGCGAGACGGGCGTTCTGCCCCTCCTTGCCGATCGCGAGGGACAGCTGGTAGTCCGGCACGAGGGCCCGGACGGCCTTGCTCGAGGCATCCAGGATGAAGCTGGAGGTCACCTTCGCGGGCGACAGCGCGTTGGCGACGAACTTCGCCAGTTCCGGGTCGTAGTCGACGATGTCGATCTTCTCCCCGCCGAGCTCCTCGGTCACGGCCCGGACCCGGCGCCCGAGCTCGCCGATGCACGCTCCCTTCGCGTTGATCGACGGGTCGTTGGCCTTGACCGCGATCTTGGTGCGGTGTCCGGCCTCGCGGGCCAACGCGACGATCTCGACCAGGCCGTTCGCGATCTCGGGGACCTCGAGGGCGAACAGCTTGCGGACGAGTCCCGGGTGGGTGCGCGACACCGTGATCGAAGGCCCCTTCGCGCCCTTGGCGACCGACGTGACGTAGACGCGGAGGCGCGATCCGTGCGGATACTCCTCCCCCGCGACCTGTTCCTCGGGCGGGAGGATCGCCTCGACCGAGCCGAGGTCGACGTGCACCATGCGGGGATTCGGCCCCTGCTGGACGACCCCCGCGACGATGTCGCCGTCCTTGCCCCGGAACTCACCGAGCACGGCGTCGTCGGCGATGTCCCGCAAGCGCTGGCTGATCACCTGCTTCGCGGCGAACGCGGCGATGCGACCGAAGTCCTCCGGGGTGCTCTCCTCCTCGCCGATGACGGCCCCCTCATCGTCGAGGAGCGGCACGAAGACCGCGACGTGGCCGGTCTTGCGGTCGAGCTCGGCGCGGGCACCGTCCGGGAGGGTGCCGGTCGGCGAGGTGTGCTTGGCGTAGGCGGTCAGGATCGCCTGCTCGATGATCTCCACGAGCTCCTCGAAAGGGATCTCCCTCTCGCGCTCGACCGTTCGCAGCAGTCCCAGATCGATATCCACGATGACCTCCCATATTCAGCTCTCGCGGGCGCGCAGCACGCCCCCGCATCCCCACGACTTTACCGGATCATCGCGCTCTTCGACCGGGAGCGGCCCGCGGCGGCCCCACCCGGGCGGGGCCGGGTCAGACCGTCGCCGAGCCGAGGGCGTTCACGGCGCGGATGAGGCGGTGCAGTTCACCCACGCGGAACTGGTTCATCCGGAGGACCAGGCGCGGGAGATCCAGCACGTCGTCGTCGTCGCGCTCGGCGCGAAGCGGACCGCGGTGCTCGATGCGCCCGTCGGCGAGCAGTCCCGCGAATTCGTCCGATAGGGCGTCGACCTCGGCCTCCGTGGGCGCCGTGCGCAACCGCAGCACGAGACGCCTTCCCACCCATCGCAGTGAGTGGTAGTTGCGCCAGAAACCGAGGATCTCCGTCGTCGCCTCGTCGACCGAGTCGGTGACCAGCACCCGATCGAAGTCACCGGGCGAGATCACCCCGCTCGGGATGAGATGGTCCTCCACGAAGCCGCGCAGACCGGACCAGAAGGTCCCGCCCGGCGCATCGAGCAGGACGATCGGCGTCGGCTCCGCCTTTCCGGTCTGCTGCAGCGTCAGCAGCTCGAACATCTCGTCGAGCGTGCCGAAACCGCCGGGGAGGCAGACGAAGCCCTTCGACTCCTTCACCAGCATCAGCTTGCGGGTGAAGAAGTACTTCATCGCGACGCTGCGCTCCTGGGCCGCGATGACGGCGTTTGGCTTCTCCTCGAACGGCAGCCGGATCGACACGCCCAGCGAGTGGTCGGGGCCGGCGCCCTCGGCCGCCGCCTGCATGATCCCCGGGCCGGCGCCGGTGACGACCATCCAGCCGTGGGCGGCGAGCGACTCGGCGACCCGCACCGTCTGGTGGTACAGCGCATCCTCCGACCGCGTGCGCGCGGAGCCGAAGATCGTCACCTTCGAGACCGTCTCGTACGGCGCGAAGAGGCGGAACGCGGCACGCATCTCCGTGAGGGCGGCCGACGTGATCTTCAGATCCAGCCGGTCGGTCTCGTCGAGCCCCATCCCGACCCCCGTCGCCAGGATCCGGGCGACGAGGTCGATGTTCTCGTCGATGCCGGCGGCATCGATGGTCGCCCGGAGCTCATCGGTGACCTCGTGCGGGATGTGGTGCCCTGCCATGCCCTCAGCCTGTCACGTCGGCACGGCGCACGGGACGGATCGGGTCAGGGCCGCTCCGTCAGGCGCACGAGCGCCTGATCCACCGGCAGCACGTCCCTGTCCCCGGTGCGGCGGTCCCACAGCTCGACCTCGCCGTCTGCCGCGCCGCGTCCGACGATCACGATCTGCGGCACGCCGATCAGCTCGGCATCGCCGAACTTCACCCCGGGCGACACCTTGGGACGGTCGTCGTAGAGCACATCGAGTCCGGCCGCCTCGAGCCGGGCCGCGATCGCATCCGCGAGGCCGTACGCGACCTCGTCCTTCCCGGTGGCCACCACGTGCACGTCGAACGGCGCCACGGCGGACGGCCAGACCAGGCCCTTCTCGTCGTTGTTGAGCTCGGCGATGATCGCGAGGATGCGGGTGATCCCGATCCCGTACGAACCCATCGTCACGGTGACGAGCTTGCCGTTCTCGTCGAGGACCTTGAGCCCGAGCGCGTCCGCGTACTTGCGGCCGAGCTGGAAGACGTGGCCGATCTCCATGCCGCGTGCGAGTTCGACCGGCCCCGAGCCATCCGGGGCGGGGTCTCCGGCGCGCACGGTGGCGACCTCGATGAACCCGTCCGCCGCGAAGTCGCGGCCGGCCACGAGGGAGTGGACGTGCTTCTGGTCGATGTTCGCGCCCGTGATCCATGCGGTGCCGTCGACGACCCGGGGATCCAGGAGGTAGCGGATGCCGGTCGCCGATTCCTCGCCGAGGATCGCACCGGTCTCCGACCACGGTCCGATGTAGCCCTTCACCAGCAGCGGGTTCTTCTCGAAGTCGTCCTCCGTCGCCGGCTCGACCTCGGCCGGTGCGAACGCGACCTCGACGCGCTTGTCGTCGACGTCACGATCGCCGGGCAGCCCCACGACGACGAGCTCGCGGCGGCCGTCGAGGTGCGTGAGGGCGAGGACGACGTTCTTGAGCGTGTCCGCCGCGGAGTACTCCCCACCGAGGACCGCGTTGGCGTGGTCGACGAGCGTTTGGATGGTGGGGGTGTTCGGCGAATCGAAGATCACCGGATCGGGCAATCCGTCGAACGGGACGGCGGCGGGGATCGTCGTGGTGAACGCCTCGACGTTCGCGGCGTAGCCGCCCTCCGAGCGGACGAAGGTGTCCTCGCCGATGGGAGTCGGATGCAGGAACTCCTCGCTGCGGGAGCCGCCCATCGCGCCGGCATCCGCCTGCACGATGACGTACTCGAGCCCCAGCCGCCGGAAGATGCGCTCGTAGGCGTCGCGCTGCGCCATGTACGAGGCATCCAGGCCCTCGTCGGTGTAGTCGAACGAATACGCGTCCTTCATCGTGAACTCGCGCCCGCGCAGGAGACCGGCCCGAGGGCGGGCCTCATCTCGGTACTTGTCCTGGATCTGGTAGATCGTCAGCGGCAGATCCTTGTACGAGGAGTACAGATCCTTCACGAGGAGCGTGAACATCTCCTCGTGGGTGGGCGCGAGCAGGTAGTCGGCGCCTTTCCGGTCCTGGAGCCGGAAGATGCCGTCGCCGTACTCCGTCCAGCGATTGGTCACCTCGTACGGCTCACGGGGCAGGAGCGCGGGGAAGTGCACCTCGAACGCACCGGCGGCGGCCATCTCCTCGCGCACGATCGTCTCGATCCGTGCCTTCACGCGCAGCCCCAGCGGGAGCCACGCGAAGATGCCCGGCGCCTGCCGGCGGATGTAGCCGGCGCGCACGAGCAGCCGATGGCTCGCGACCTCCGCATCGGCGGGGTCTTCGCGGAGCGTGCGGAGGAAGAAGTTCGAGAGACGGGTCACCACGAGGGTCAAGTCTAGGGACCGGCCGGCGCCCGCTCGTCCGACGGGTCGCGCGTCACCGCGCGTCGAGCTGGGCGAGCACGGCCGTCGCGACGTCGGCGAGCGATGTGGCGGCTGACCCCAGCACACCGGTCACGCTGAGACGGTTCTCCCCGGACACCGCCACGATCCGCGCGTTCCCCTCGGCACCGGACGGGATGGCGAACGCCGCCGACGCACCGCCGACGGAGGCGGGGACCGCGCCCGCTGAGGCGAGCTGATCGGGAGTAGGAGTGCCGAGCCCGGGCTGAACGGACAGCTCGATCAGCGTGAGGGCGTTCGCTTCGCCATACGCGTACCAGGAACACCACTGCTCGACGCCGCCAGCGACCGCGATCTCCCATGCCGTGCCGGACGGGATCGCATCACCGGGGAACCCGACGGTGAGCGCGCTCTGCCCGGCTGCGTGGGCGACGGTCGCGTCGAACGCGCTGCACGGAGGGATCATCCACCGACCCGGCTCGCGAGACGCCGCGCGCGACCTGAGATCTGCCGGATCCGCGGAGCGGACGACAGCGAGGAGTGCCGTGACCTTCTGTTCCCGTTCACGACGCTCGGTCTCCGTCGGGTCGGCCGCGATGGATCTCTGCGCCACACTCGCGTTGATCCAGGTACCCTGGGCGCCCTCTGCCCGCGAGCAGTAGCCCGATCCCAGGCAGGTAAACGAGGTGAGGCGATCCGCGATGTCGGCGGGGACGATGTCCTCCGGGAAGAGTTCGACCATCGCGGTCCCCCCGGCGCCGGTCCACGTGCACACCAGACCGCCGATCAGCGCCTGGCTCGCGGCGCGATCCGGTTCGACCGCGGTGAGATCGTCCGCCGACGGACTCACTGCCACCGTCCCCCCGAGGATGCGGCCGACATCGCTCGCGGACAGCGCGCGCGCGCAATCGCCGCCGAACGGGATCAGAGCCGGCGTCTCCTGATCCGATGCCGAGGAGGTCGAGACGTCCGGAGTCGCCGACACGCTCGTCCCCGCCACGGGGCCGCCCGCGCATCCGGTGAGAAGCACGCCGAGGATCATCGTTTCGACGCCGACCCGCATCCCGTTGGCCATGAGGCGGAGCTTACAAGCAGGACGCGAACATGCTCGACTCCCCGGCCTGGCGCGGACGGGGCGTGCCTACACTGAGCGGATGCCCACCCACCGCCCGCGCCTGGTCAGGATCTCGGCGAACGACGCACTCATCGCGTCCCTCGCCGCGCTGCGCGAGGAGCTCGCGCTGCCGACGCGGTTCCCCGCGGACGTCGAGGCCGAGGCTCACGCCGCAGCCGAATCCGTGCCGGTCGATCCGACGACGGCAGGGCTCGACGACCTGCGCGACATCGAGTTCCTCACCATCGACCCGGAGGGCTCCCGGGATCTGGACCAGGCGCTCCACCTCCAGCGGACGGCGACGGGCGCGGTGCTGCACTACGCGATCGCCGATGTGCCCGCGTTCGTCGCCCCCGGCGGGGCTGTCGACGACGAGACCCGCCGCCGCGGCCAGACCCTCTACGCGGCCGACGGGCACATTCCGCTGCATCCTGTCACACTGAGCGAGGACGCCGCATCGCTTCTGCCCGACCGCGATCGCCGGGCGTTCGTGTGGCGATTCGTGCTCGACGACGGAGCACGGCCGATCGAGACGACCCTGCGCAGGGCGGTGATCCGCTCACGGGCGCAGTGGAACTACGTCGACGCTCAGCGCGCCGTCGACGACCACGCCGGCCCCGAGAGCCTCAGGGCGCTGGCCTGGTTCGGACCCCTGCGATCGGAACGGGAGGCGGAGCGCGGGGGCGCGAGCCTCAACGTCGCCGAGACGAAGGTCGTCGAAGAACGGGGGCGCTACCGCCTCGAGCGCGATGCTCCGTTGCCGATCGAGGACTGGAACGCGCAAGTGTCGCTGCTCACCGGCATGGCCGCCGCCGACATCATGCTGCGCGGCGGGGTCGGGATCCTCCGGACGATGCCTGCGGCAGCGCCGGACGACGTCGCCGCCTTCCGTGCGCGGACCGCGGCGCTCGGCATCCCCTGGCCCGAGAGCGTCTCCTACGGCGACTACCTGCGCGGTCTGCACCGGGATTCGCCCGCGGCGCTCGCGATCCTGGATGCCGCGGCCGGGCTCTTCCGCGGCGCCGGGTACGTCGCATTCGACGGCACGCCCCCGGCCGACCCGATCCAGTCGGCGATCGGCGCACCGTACGCCCACACCACCGCTCCTCTTCGTCGCCTGGTCGATCGCTGGTCGCTGGTCGTGTGCGAGGCACTGGCCAACGGCCACGACATCCCCGGCTGGGCACGGGAGGGCCTCCCCGCGCTCCCCAGGATCATGGGGCGCAGCGATACGTTGGCGGCGCGCCTCGACGCCGCGGCGGTCGATCGCGTCGAGGCCGCCCTCCTGACGGGTCGGGAGGGCGACGAGTTCTCTGCCGTCGTCGTAGGTCACCGCGGGGACGGCGCGCGCGTGCAGATCGCCCACCCCCCGGTGGCGATCAAGGTGGCCGGTGTCACGGCACGTCCGGGGGCGACGGTGCGTCTGCGACTCGTCCGCACCGACATCGGCTCGGGAACGATCGACCTCGACCAGGTCGCATCCGCCTCCTGACGCTCGTACCGGGCGACGCTCCGAGCGTCAGTCGCCGACCAGGCGTCGCGCGAGCACAGCGGGTCGTCCCTGCTGGACGGCACGGGCACGCGAGGCCGCGAACCTGGTCAGGCCGAACGGCGTGTGGAGGGTCACCACGTCGACGACGCGGCATCCCGCGCCCTCGTCCGCGATGTCGTACCGGTAGTCGACGTGCACGCCGCCGTTGCTCGCGACACCGCCGTGCACGACGAACGGCCCGTCCCCGTCACCGAAGAGCGTGATCCGGAGCGGGTTGTCGTAGGTCCACCGTCCGACGATCGGCACTCGCTCGACCGCGCGGTAGCGGAAGCCTCCGTCGAGAGGCTCGATGTCGCTCACCGCGATCACGAGTGGTGACAGGCCGACGTAGCTGCGCGGATCCCGCACGTGGTCGAAGACGGCGCGCGCCGGCACCGGGAGTGTGAACTCGTTGCGCAGCGTCCGCGTCGGCATGACTCAGGACGTGACGACCTGGGCGGTCCCGACCGCGGCGTCCGGCCCCATCTCGTCGGCGATCCGGCGCGCCTCCTCGATCAGGGTGGCGACGATCTCCGACTCGGGCACCGTCTTGATGACCTCGCCCTTCACGAAGATCTGGCCCTTGCCGTTGCCGGATGCCACGCCGAGATCGGCCTCGCGGGCCTCACCGGGTCCGTTGACGACGCATCCCATCACCGCGACCCGCAGCGGCACGGTCATGTCCTTGAGTCCCTCGGTGACGTTGTCGGCGAGGGTGTAGACGTCCACCTGCGCGCGCCCGCACGACGGGCACGACACGATCTCGAGCTTGCGCTCGCGGAGGTTCAGCGACTGCAGGATCTGGTGGCCGACCTTGACCTCCTCCGCCGGCGGGGCGGAGAGAGAGACGCGGATCGTGTCGCCGATGCCCTCGCCGAGGAGGATTCCGAACGCGGTGGCGCTCTTGATCGTGCCCTGGAAGGCCGGGCCCGCCTCGGTGACGCCCAGGTGCAGCGGCCAGTCGCCCATCGCGGCGAGCAGCCGGTAGGCCTTCACCATGACGACGGGGTCGTTGTGCTTCACGGAGATCTTGAAGTCGTGGAAGTCGTGCTCCTCGAACAGCGACGCCTCCCAGCGCGCGCTCTCGGCGAGCGCCTCAGGCGTAGCCTTGCCGTACTTCTCGAGGAGGCGGCGGTCGAGGGATCCCGCGTTCACGCCGATGCGGAGCGACACGCCTGCCGCCTTCGCGGCGGCCGCGATCTCCCCCACCTTGTCGTCGAACTGGCGGATGTTCCCCGGGTTGACGCGCACCGCGGCGCAGCCGGCGTCGATCGCCTGGAAGACGTACTTGGGCTGGAAGTGGATGTCGGCGATGACCGGGATCTGGCTCTTCTTCGCGATGATGTGCAGCACATCGGCATCGTCCTGCGAGGGCACCGCCACGCGCACGATCTCGCAGCCCGACGCCGTCAGCTCGGCGATCTGCTGCAGGGTCGCGTTGATGTTGGTGGTCGGCGTCGTGGTCATCGACTGGACGCTGATGGGGGCGTCGCCACCGACGAGGACCTTGCCGACCTTGATCTGGCGCGACTTCCGCCGCGGGGCGAGGACGTCCGGCACACGCGGCATCCCGAGATTCACTGCTGGCACGCGCTCCAGCCTACGCCGGGGGTGACTCCACCGGCCGGAGGATGCCTGGGCGGATGCCGAGACCCTTCGCCTCGGCCCCGACCATCGGACGTCATCTGTGCTGTGTACGATGTTCGCCACGTCGCGCGAACGACGTGCCCGCCACCCGTCGGTCGCGTGCACCGCGGTCTCGATGGCTGGCGCCGCCGCAGCGGCTCCCCCACGACGGGGACCGTGCACGGAACGCCGACCTTCCTGGACGGCTCGCTCATCCCCGGAGGCGTGAGCACGGACGGCGACAGCTATTTCGTGTCGCTTCGCCGACGCCCTGACAGGCGCACCGCTCGCAGGTGCAGTCGGCGGGCCGCTGTATCTGGCCTCGACCTCGTGCATTCCGACAGCGGCGGCCGCCGGAATCTGGAATGGCGGAACGGTCGGTCTCTGGCTGATCGGCGGAACCGGTGTTCTCGACTAACGCGTCAGTCGTCTCGAGGTCTGCGGATACTGAACCCGCACTTCGGGCCACGATTCTGAGCCACTCCGTCGGCCGGACGGATGCCGGTAAGGCATGCGTCCGTTCGGCAACGTGGAAGTCGAAGGGAGTTGCCACTTCCCTGCACCCGCGCACGACCCTAGACTCACGCTGGACCGGCACCGCCCGTGCCGGAAGGACACTCGAATGCTCGATGATCGCCCCCGTCGAATCGTGGTCGGACTCGCAGCACTGGCGGCGATCGTCGCCGGCATCTCGATGCCGGCCGCGGCCCACGCCGCAGCTGCGACGGGGGCCGTACACGGCATCGTCACGGGCGCGCACGGCGAGCCGATCCACGGCTGGGTGACCGTGAGATCCCGCGACTTCCCCGACTCGGAGGTCGGCTCGGCGATCCTGGGTTCCGACGGATCTTTCGCGGTGACCGGACTTGTCCCCAGCGTCTACGCCATCTCAGTGAGGCCCGACGACGCGTCATCGCCGAACGGCACGTATCCCGGGCAGTACCTGGGCGGAGTGAAGGATCTCGCAAGTTCGCGAACGGTGACCGTCGCCGCGGGATCGAACGTGGACCAGGACGTCCGACTCGTCGCCGGCGTGCACCTCGTCGGCACGCTCAGTGCGGACCCGTCCGCACACGGTGTGAGCCCTGCCGATGCGACCGTCAGGTCGTTCAACCCGTCGTCATCGAGCCCCGCGGCGACGTGGGATGTCGGTGCCGGCGGATCGGTGACCGTCACCGGAACCACCTACCGCTCAGCGCCCTTCCTGGCCGGTCACGCCGACAGTGCGACATTCTCAGCGTATCCCGAATGGCTACCGACGAGCGTCTCGTACCCCGCCTCCGCCCCTGGAAGTGATGTCTTCGCCGACGTGCACTTCTCGGCGGCCGGATGGATTTCGGGAACCATCACCAAAGACGTCGACACCCCCGGATTCCCGGACGTGTACATCTACGCCGTAGGAGGCTGGGCCGGAGACCCGCGAAACACCAGCGGATCACCCGATGCCAGCGGCCACTTCGCGATCGGGGGTCTGACGCCCGGGGCCTACACCGTCGAGTTCCCTGCTAGTCCGAGCGTCGACACCTACACGTCCTTCTGGCCGAACGCCCAGCACTTGTCCGGCGCGCAACCGGTCACCGTCACGCCCGGGACATCGACCGAGATCACCGCCGAGCTGCACGTCGGCGCTCGCCTCGACGGCAGCGTGTCGATCATCGGGTGGGACGGATCGCACCGACCCGTCGCCACCAGTGTGGAGATCTACTCCCGCAATGACGACGGATCCCTGTCCGATCCGATCGGGTGGGGCGTGGGAGACTACACAGGCTCGTGGCATGCGAGCACACTCCTGGCGCCAGGCGACTACGTCGAGCGGTTCACGCCTGTGAGCGCCGGGGCGGGCACCTTCCCGCCCCAGTTCCTCGGCGGCCTCACCGCCTCCGAGGCCACCACCGTCCACGCGTCACTCGGCACGACCACCACCGAGCTGGTGCTCAAGCCCGCGGTCTTCTCGTCCACACGGCTGGGCGGCGCCGACCGGTATGCCACGGCGGCCGCCGTGGCGGACGCCGTGATCCCGGCCGGTCAACATCCGGCCGTCGTCTATCTCGCAAGCGGTGAGAACTTCGCGGATTCGCTGTCCGCGGGGCCTGCGGCCGCATTCGATCACACTGTCGTGCTCACCACCAGGGCAGCCACGCTCCCGGCCTCGACTGCAGCGGAGCTCGCTCGGCTGCATCCATCGGAGGTTCGCATCGTCGGAGGACTCGGCGCCATCAGCGCATTCGTGGCCGCGCGCGCCGGCGCACTGACCCACGCCAAGGTCACGCGCATCGCCGGCGCGGACCGGTACGAGACCTCCCGCAAACTCGCCCAGGCGGTGTTCCCCCTCGATGCCAGCGCCTCCGCGCTCCTCGCCACAGGACGCGACTACCCGGACGCGCTTGCGGCCGGCGGTGTCGCCGCGGTGACACAGGAGCCGGTGATCCTGATCGATGGTCGCGCTGCGATAGTCGACGCGGCGACCCGGCGGCTCCTCGCTGCGTTGAGTCCGGGCGCCATCCAGCTCGTCGGCGGGACAGGCGCGATATCGGCCGGCATAGAGGCTTCCTTCAACGGCTACGCGGTCCGCTACGCAGGCGCCGACCGCTACGCAACTGCCACAGCACTCAACGACGCGCACTCCTCGTCGTTCGACCCGCAGACGCGAGCCACCGTGGTGAGCGGCGCCACGTTCGCCGACGCCACCGTCGTCGCCCCCCTCGCTCTTGCCCGCCATACCCCGATCGAGCTCTCCGCACCGACATGCATCCCGGTTGTTACCATGTCCTCGATCATCGCGACAGACGGCCTGGCGCTGACGCTCGTGGGAGGTCCGGGCGCACTGAATGCCGATGTCGCGAAGGCCCACGCCTGCTCAGGGCCGTACCAGACGGGAATATACGACCCGACCTCGCCCTGAGGATCCGCGCGGGCGCCGTCCTCTCGATCGCTGCCCCCGGAAGGCGACCGGACGCGGTTGTGGTAGTTTCGCCCCATGATCGCGAACCGCACCTGGTGGCACACCCGCTGAGCGGTGTGTTCGCGATCCGACGACAGACCGCCCGCGTGGCGGTCTTTGTCATGAGGCCGCCCGACCGATGAAAGGCCGGCGATGACACCGCCCTCTCCCTCCTCTGCCGCGCTGGCGGACGTCCTCGACGCCCATGTCCCGTTCGCCCTCATCGCACGGGATCCCGGCACGGTCGAAGTCCTGACCGGTGAGACGGTCGACGTGGACCTCCTCGCGGACATCCCGCTGGCGGATGCCGCGGGCACCGCCCGGGAGGTGCTCGCACTGGTGCCGTTCCGCCAGGTGACCGAGCGCGGGTTCGAGTGCCACGACGATCACGCGCCCCTGCGCTGCCTCGTCGTCGACGCGCATGCCACCCTCCCCCGCGACGAAGTGATCGCCGCACTGCCGGCAGCACCGGTCGGACTCCGCGGGGCCGGGTTCGACGTCGCCGACGAGGAGTACGCCGAGACCGTCCGGACCGTGATCGCCGACGAGATCGGACGCGGCGAGGGCGCGAACTTCGTCATCCGCCGCGACTTCACCGCCGACGTGGACGGCGACGCGATCACCGCGGCGCTGACCTGGTTCCGCGCACTCCTCGAGCACGAGCGCGGGGCGTACTGGACGTTCCTGGTCTCGACACCCGGGCACATCGCGGTCGGCGCCAGCCCCGAGGCCCACGTCAGCGCGCGCGACGGCGTCGTGACGATGAATCCGATCTCCGGCACGTTCCGCCACCCCGCCGGAGGTGCCACCGTCGAGACCCTGACCACGTTCCTCGAGTCGACCAAGGAGACCGAGGAGCTGTTCATGGTCGTCGACGAGGAGCTCAAGATGATGAGCGCCGTCTGCTCGGACGGCGGACGGATCACGGGTCCGCACCTCAAGGAGATGTCGCGACTCACGCACACCGAGTACGTGCTGCGCGGGCGGAGCCGGCTCGACCCGCGCGACATCCTGCGGGAGACCATGTTCGCGCCGACGGTCACCGGGTCGCCCATGCAGAACGCGTGCACCGTCATCACGCGTCACGAGCGAACGCCGCGCGGGTACTACTCCGGAGTCGCTGCGCTCTTCACGCCATCCGCGGGCGGCGAACCCGGCGCGCCGACGCACGATCTCGATGCCCCGATCCTCATCCGGACGGCCTACCTCGTCGACGGCCGGCTCCGCGTCCCGGTCGGCGCAACCCTCGTGCGGCACTCCGACCCCGACGGCGAGGTGAGCGAGACGCACGGGAAGGCCGCCGGCGTGCTCGGGGCCATCGGCGCCGTCCCGCGCGACCGCGACGCCGAGGCTGCCGCGGATCCGGATGCGCCCGCGGCGGCACGCCGTCCGCTCGCGGAGGATCCCGGGATCTCCGCGCTGCTCGCGTCGCGCAACGGGCGTCTCGCGCAGTTCTGGCTGAACCCGCAGGAGCCCGCCGGGCACGGACCGTTCGCCGGACGCAGCGCTCTGGTGGTCGATGCGGAGGACAGATTCACGACCATGCTCGCCCATCAGCTCCGCCACCTGGGGCTGGACGCGGCCATCGTGCCCTGGAACGCGGTCACCGACGCCCAGCTCGACGCCGCCGAGCTCGTCGTGGCGGGGCCCGGCCCGGGCGACCCCGCGGACGAGACCTCGCCGCGGATGCGGCGCATGCGCGAGGTCGTCGGCCGCCGGCGGGCGAGCGGACGTCCGCTGCTGGCCGTCTGCCTCAGCAACCAGATCCTCGCCGGCTCGCTCGGGATCGGTCTCGGCCCGCTCGCACGCCCGCACCAGGGGCTGCAGAAGATCGTCGACGTGTTCGGCGAGGATGCATCCATCGGCTTCTACAACACGTTCACGGCGCGCGTCGCGCCAGGCACGACCCGCGTGGGAGTGGCCGAGGTCGCCGCGGACCCGGTGTCCGGTGACGTCTACGCGCTGCGCGGTCCCGGCTTCGCGTCGGTGCAGGGTCACCTCGAGTCGATCCTGTCGCGCGACGGCATGACGACCCTGGAGCGCCTCGTCGGACACGCGCTGGCGTGATCGCGCCGGGCTGACGCGCCGAACGCCGGATCAGCGCCGCAGACGCGACTCGATGATCCGCCGCTCGGCGAGATTGGCGGTGAGCTCGAGCGCGCTCAGATCCGCCGCAAGCGCCTCGACGTCGCGCCCGAGCTCACGCAGGACGTGCGCCCGCACGGCGTGCCACAGCCGGTAGTCGTGCAGCCGCGGTTCGAGGACGTCGATCTCGGCGAGCGCAGCCGCAGGCCCCTCCACGGCGGCGAGCGCGACCGCGCGATTGAGCCGCACGACGGGCGAGGCGTCGTACGCGAGCAGCATGTCGTACAGCGTCAGCAGTTGCAGCCAATCGGTCTCCGCCCAGGTGGCGGCATCCGAGTGGCACGCGGCGATGGCGGCGTGGAGCTGCCACCGCCCCGGATGCCGCAGCCGGGCGGCGCGGACGAGTGCCGCGTGCGCGCGCGCCGTGATCGCGGCGTCCCAGCGCGAGCGATCCTGGTCCGGCAGCAGGACGAGCTCGCCGTCGACGGCTCGCGCCCCCTCGCGGGCGCGGTGGAACAGGAGGAGGGCCAGCAGACCGTGGGCCTCGGCCTCCTGAGGCAGGGCGGCGACGACGACGCCGGCCAGCCACAGCGCGTCCTCCGCGACATCGCGATCGGCCGCCGCATCCCGCTCCGGCGTGAGGTGGGCCTCGCTGTACATCACCGACACCACGGCCAGCACGAGGTCGAGTCGCGCGACGCGCTCGGAGGGATCCGGGATCCGCAGCGGGATGCCCGCGGCCCCGATCTTGCGCTTCGCGCGGACGATGCGCTGCGCCACGGTGGACTCCGGGGTGAGCGTCGCGCGCGCGATCTGCGCCGTCGTCAGGCCGCAGACCGCCCGGAGGGTGAGAGCGAGCTGCGCCTCAGGCGACAGGGCGGGGTGGCAGCACCCGAACAGCAGCGGGATCCGCTCGTCGATGTCCGCGTCGGCGAGGGGCGCCTCGGCCGGGTCTGTGGACAGCAGGGCGAGCTTGTCGCGGTAGCGGCGCTCTCGACGGAGTCTGTCCACCGCGTTGTTGCGAGCCGCCCGGGTGAGCCACGCGCCGGCGTTCGGCGGTACGCCCCGCGTGCGCCACTCGTGCAGCGCCTCCACCACGGCCTCGGCGACCGCCTCCTCCGCGATGTCGAGACTCCCGAACGATCGCGTGAGCGCCGCGACGATGCGCGCGGACTCCTCGCGCACGGTCCGCTCGAGAAGGCGATCGGATGCCGCGCCCCCGCCGGTCGCGGGACCGCGGGGCGCGGCATCCGACGGAGTCACTGCTCCATGTGGCTGTAGTCGACGACCATCGGCCGGATCTCCACCGAGGTGCCCGGGAGGTCGAGCATGGGCCAGGTCTTCGCGATCGCGATCGCCTCGTCGAGGTCTGGGACGTCCAGCACGCTGAAGCCGCCGATGACCTCCTTCGCCTCGGAGAACGGCCCGTCGGCGACCACCGGCCCGCCCTCGCCGCGGGTGACCGTCGTCGCTGTCGTGACGGGCTGCAGCTCGGCGCCCGTGTCGGCGAACTTCTCGGCGTGCTCGCCGAACCACTCGTACACGCGCCGGTAGATCTCCTCGGCCCGCTCGGCGGGAACCGCCGCGTCGAGCTCGGGGGTCGAGGTGAACATGATGACGTACTTCACGGTCGTGTCCTTTCGTCATGGGAACCGTTTCATCCCCACAGCGAACGGACAAGCCCGTTCTCGACACCGCTGCCGAAACCTTCCTACGGATTGAGGATCGACAGCGGGTTGATGACGTCCGCGAGGATGAGGACGACACCCATCGCGATCAGCAGGACGACCACCACGAACGTCACGGGCACGAGCTTGGTCGCGTCGACCGGCTTCGGCGGCGGACGACGGAACAGCTTCGCCCACAGCCGCTTGACCCCCTCCCACAGCGCGACCACGACATGCCCGCCGTCGAGGGGAAGCAGCGGGATGAGGTTGAAGACGAAGAGCGCGATGTTGAGCGAGGCGAGCAGGCTCAGGAAGAACGCGACGCGATCGAGGATCGGCGCGGTCGAGGTGGCCGCCTCACCCGCCAGGACCCCGACCCCGACGATGCTCATCGGACTGTTCGGGTCGCGCTGACCGCCGGTGATCGTGGATTCGATCACGCCGTAGAGCTTCTGCGGGAGCTGGACGACGATGGCGGCGACCTGTCCCACGTTCTGGAACGCGGCCTCCGGCCCCGCCCAGATCGGCTGCCGCACGTACTCCACGGTGGCGGTGAGGCCCGCGAAACCGACCTGCGTGCCGCTGACCGTTCGCGAGGCCGGCGTGAGGACGAGCGGCGTGCGCACGCCGTCGCGATCGACGACGACGTCGAGCTGCGTGCCCGGCGACTTCTGGATGATGGCAGATGCGTCGGCGAACGTCTTCACCGCGGCGCCGTCGATCGAGACGATGACGTCCCCGGAGCGGAATCCCGCCTTCTGCGCGGGCGAGGCGGGGTCGGAGGGCGCGCACGACGTCGCGGTGGCACTGGCCGGAACGCACGGGCTCACGGCCGCGACGGTCGCGGTGGCGGTCTGGATGCCGATGCCGCTGAACGCGATGGTGAACAGGACGATGGCCAGCAGCAGGTTCATGATCGGGCCGCCGAGCATGATGACGACGCGCTTCCACACGGGCAGCCGGTAGAACACGCGGTCGTCATCGTCGCTGAGCAGCGTCTCGTCGTTCGCGGCGCGCGCGTCCTGCACCATCGTCGCGAAGAAGCCGCCTCCGGCGCGACCCTCGGCCGCACGCTCCTTCGGCGACGGCGGGTACATGCCGGCCATCGAGATGTAGCCGCCCGCGGGGATGAGCTTGAAGCCGTACTCCGTCTCGCCCTTGCGCCGCGACCACAGCGTCGGCCCGAAGCCGATCATGTACTGGCCGACGCGGACCCCGAACCGCTTGGCGGGAAGCAGGTGGCCCAGCTCGTGGAGGGCGATCGAGACGGCGAGTCCCACCAGGAGCAGGACGATGCCGATGACGAAGGCGAGGACGGTCACGGCCCACACGCTATCGCGATCGCCTTTGAGTCCGCCGTACGGGGCCTACGCTGGTCGGGTGAGCCCCGTGACGGCGAGACAGATGCGCGCGGCGCGCGGCGTCGCGGCGGCGGCCGTGACCACGATCGTCGCGGCGACCGCCCACACGCTCGGCGGCGCGGGCGCCCCGTCTCCGCTCCTCCTCGCCGGAGCGACGGTGATGGCCGCTCCGCTCGCGATAGCGCTCATCGGGCGCCGACCGTCGGTGGTGCGGACGTCCGCCGCCGTGCTCACCGCTCAGGCGGTGTTCCACGTCGTGTTCGCGCTCTTCGGCGACGGCGACGGGATCGTGTACGGTCCGATGGACCACGCCAGCCATCACGTCGCGATGTCGATGGCCCCGGGCGCGACGGCGGCCCACGGGCTGCTCCCGGATGCGCCGATGCTCGGCGCGCACCTCGTCGCGGCGCTGATCACGATCGCCCTGCTCCACCGGGGCGAGGGGCTGCTGCGTGCCCTCGCACGCGGGGTGCGGCGCCTGCTCCCTGCGATCGCGGTCGCCGCGGTCCCCCACCGCGCCGGAGCTGCCGTCGTTCGCGGCGAGAACCGCCATCTTCCCCTCTCGACCTTCCGCTCCGACCTCTCGCGGCGCGGTCCTCCGCTCTCCTTCGGCTGAGCCGACGTCGGCGCCACGGGCCCGACGTCGTCATCGCGCGTCCCGCGCGGCCGCATCCGCGGCTTTCCGACCGGTGGCCGCCGAACTCGACGAAGGAATCCCATGTACGACATCTCCGCGCGCACGCGCACCCCCGCCCCGCTCACGACCCCCCGCAAGACGGTGAGTCCGGTCCGCCGCGGCGGCCGTCTCGCCGCCGGCGTACTCGCCGGACTCGCCCTGGCGATCGGTCTCCCCTTGGCCGCCTCCGCCCATGTCGAGGTCGGCCCCGACACGGCACCGGCCGGCGGCACGACCCGGCTCACCTTCCAGTTCCACCACGGCTGCGACGAGTCACCCACCACCGCGCTCGTCGTCACCATCCCCGCCGGCGTCGGGAACGCGATGCCGGTCTACCAGGGCGGCTGGACGATTCAGCGCACGCTGGGCGCGAACGGCGTCCCGACACGGATCACGTATACGGCCGCGCAGCCCATCGACAGCGGCGTCTCGGCGGGCGTGTCGATGGACGTGCTCTTCGACACGAAGGATGCGGGGAAGACGATCGCCTTCCCGGTCGTGCAGACCTGCGTCACCGGCTCGACGGAATGGACCCAGGTGCCGAAGGCGGGTCAAGACGAGTCGGCGCTCGACACTCCCGCGCCGGCCGTCGCCGTCGGCGCACCGGGCGCCGGTGACGAGGACGACGACGACACCACCCACGCCGGAGGCGGTCACGGGACGAGCGCCTCCCCCAGCCCGACCGCGGGGGCGGATACCTCGGGCGCGGGCGCGGATCCGGTCGCACGCGGGCTCGCTGCGGGCGGCCTGGTCCTCGGCGCCGCCGCGCTCGTGGTGGTCCTGGTCCGCGGACGTCGGGCATCCGGCTCCGACTGATCCCCCTCCGGTCCGCCCTCGCGTCCTCGCACGAGAAGGGCGGACCGGGCTCACGGAGCCGGGGATGAGAGGATGGAGGGGCCATGTCGACCCCTCCCGCAACCCCCTCGCACCTGCCGCCCGTGCTGCGACCGGAGCACCCGCCGGTGCGTTCGCTCGCCGACCTCGCCGACCGGTTCGGGACGGATGTCCGCGGAGACGTCCGCGGGGTCTCGCTGAGCGGCGTGACGCTCGCGACCGCCGACCTGCGCCCCGGTGAGGCGTTCGTCGCGATCAGGGGCCTGAACCGGCATGGGGCGGAGTTCGCGACCGCCGCCGCCGAGAAGGGCGCGGTCGCCGTGGTCACCGACGAGGACGGTGCCAGGATCGCCGCCGACGCGGGACTTCCGATCGTCGTCGTCGACGACCCCCGAGGCCGGCTCGGCGCACTCTCCGCCTGGGTGTACGGCACCGGTGCCGGCGATGCCCTCCCGCTCCTCTTCGGGACCACCGGCACCAACGGCAAGACGAGCGTCTCGCACCTCCTGGAGGGGATCCTCACGCAGCTGGGGGTGGTCACGGGCCTCTCATCCACGGCCGAGCGCCACATCGCGGGCCAGGTCATCGTGTCCCGCCTCACCACGCCCGAGGCATCCGAGTTCCACGCCCTGCTCGCTCTCATGCGCGAGCGCGGTGTCGAGGCCGTCGCCGTCGAGGTGAGCGCCCAGGCCCTCAGCCGCCATCGCGTCGACGGCCTGGTGTTCGACGTTGCGGGGTTCACGAACCTGTCCCACGACCACCTCGACGACTATGCCGACATGCGCGAGTACTTCGAGGCGAAGCTGCCGCTGTTCCGCCCCGACCGCTCGCGCAGGGCCGTCATCTCGCTCGACTCCGCGTCGGGTGCTGAGGTGGTCGCGCGCTGCGAGGTGCCGTACGTCACGGTGATCACTCCCGCGATCGCCGCCGACCCCGGCCTCGACGCGGATTGGACGGTCGAGATCGTCGACGAGCGTCCGCAGGGCACCGAGTTCACCCTCACCGCTCGCGACGGCCGGACGCTCACGACCGTCGTGCCGGTGATCGGCCGGCACATGGCAGCCAACGCCGGCCTCGCCGTCGTGATGCTCCTCGAGGGCGGCTACGCGTGGGACGATCTCGTCGCCGCGCTCGACGGGGGCCGTATCGAGGCCTTCCTCCCCGGCCGCACCCAGCTGGTGTCGGGCGCGCGCGGTCCGGCGGTGTACGTCGACTTCGGTCATTCGCCGGACGCATTCGAGAAGACGCTGGCCGCCATCCGGAGGGTCACCCCGGGCCGGGTGCTGATGCTCTTCGGCGCCGACGGCGACCGTGACGCGACCAAGCGGCACGACATGGGCCGCACGGCGGTGGAGGGCAGCGACATTCTCGTGATCACCGATCACCACCCGCGCTTCGAGGATCCCGACACGATCCGCGCCACCCTGATCGAGGGTGCCCGGCGCGCGCGGCCCGACGCCGAGATCCACGAGTACTCGCCGCCCGAGCGCGCGATCATCGAGGCGATCGCGCTGGTCGGCGACGGCGACGCCATCCTGTGGGCGGGCCCGGGGCATCAGGACTACCGCGACATCAGGGGGATGCGCACGCCGTACTCGGCGCGTGAGCTCGCCCGTCGCGCGCTTCGCGCGGCGGGGTGGCCCGTGCCCGACCCGCACTGGCCCGTCCCCTACCCGGACGACGAGACGCCGCTGTCGGACCCCTCCCGCGCCTGGTCGGACTGATCCGCGCGACCGGGCTCACGCCGCGGAGATCACCCGATCCGCCGCGTCGCGAGCCCACCGCTCCGCCTCGGCGAGCGACTCGCGGGTGAGGGCGGACGGCGCATCGTGCGCGTCCACGACGCGTGCGACGACGTCCACGATGCCGAGGAACGACAGTCGGCCCTCGTGGAACGCATCGACGGCTTCCTCGTTGGCGGCGTTGAAGACGGCCGGGTACGTGCCGCCCGCCCTGCCGACCCGCTTGGCGAGGGCGACGGCCGGGAAGGCGTCCTCGTCGAGCGGCTCGAACGTCCAGGACGCGGCCGCGGTCCAGTCGAGCGGCCGGCCGACGCCGCCGACGCGATGGGGCCAGTCGAGGCCCAGGGAGATCGGCAGACGCATGTCCGGCGGGGACGCCTGCGCGATCGTGGAGCCGTCCACGAACTCGACCATGGAGTGGACGATCGACTGCGGATGGACGACGACCTGGATCTGGTCGTACGGGACGTCGAACAGCAGATGCGCCTCGATGACCTCGAGTCCCTTGTTGACGAGCGTCGCGGAGTTGGTGGTCACCACCCTCCCCATGTCCCACGTCGGGTGCGCGAGCGCCTCGGCAGGGGTGACGGCCGCCAGCGCATCGCGGCGGCGCCCGCGGAACGGACCGCCCGACGCGGTGAGGACGAGACGACGTACTTCAGACCTGTCGCCGGAGCGCAGGGCTTGCGCGATCGCGGAGTGCTCGGAGTCGACCGGCACGATCTGACCCGGCTCGGCGAGCGCAGTGACGAGGTCGCCGCCCACGATCAGCGATTCCTTGTTGGCCAGCGCGAGGGTCCGGCCGGTCTCGAGCGCGGCGAGCGTGGGACCGAGCCCCACCGACCCGGTGATCCCGTTGAGGACGACGTCCGCGTCGACGTCGCGCACCAGCTGCTCCGCCTCCGCGCCGAGGGCGACGTGCTCCACCCCGAACTCCGCGGCCTGCGCCTCGAGCGCCGCGCGGTTCGACCCGGCGGCGAGGCCGACGATCTCGAAGCGTTCGGGGTTCGCCCGCACGACATCCAGCGCCTGCGTGCCGATGGACCCGGTGGAGCCGAGGACGAGGACGCGGCGCATCCCGTCAGCCTATCCGCCGCGTGCGCGGACTACTGGGCGGTGCCGTGCTGCACACCGAGGATGTCGACGACGAAGACGAGCGTCTGGCCCTTGAGGTCCTTGTCGTTGATCGTCCCGGTCCCGTACGCGACCGACGGCGGCAGCACCGCGAGCACCTGGGATCCCACCGTCTCGCCCTTCACGGCATCCGTGAAGCCCTGGACGACGCCGGAGCCGACCGTGAACGAGAAGGGCTGCTTGCCCCAGCTCTTGTCGAACACCTTGCCCGAGTTCCACGAGACCCCGTAGTACTGCACGAGCACCCCGTCGCCGGCGGCGACCACCGGGCCGTCGCCCTTCTTGAGGGTCTCCTTCTCGAACGCGGTCGGGATGTCACCCTTGGGCAGCGTGACGGACGGGGTGCCGTCCTTGGCGAGCTTCACCTTGGGGAAGCCCTCCTTCGGGTCGACCGGCGTGCCCCACGCGGCATTCGGGACGACCTTGAGGACGTCGACGATGTCGACGCTGGCGGGGTTCGACTCGTCGCCGGGAATGGTCGCCACCACACGGGTGCCCACCGTCGCGCAGCCAAGGACCTGGCCGAGCACGCTGTTCGCAGAGATCTGCTGCGGCAGGAGCGTGCCGTCGGTCTGGCCGATCGCGCCGTTCTTCGCGCCCGTCTGGGCGTTGAACTCGGTGAGCGCGAACTGGACGAGATCGCCGTTGCGGATCTTGTCGCCGGAGCCCTTGGTGACGACGCTGCTCTGGAGCGCGGTGATGTCGAGAGGCTTGTCGAACGACGCCGTCGCCTCCTTGCCGACCGAGCCGCTCACCTTCACCGCGTCGGATGCCGCGCCGGACTTCACCTTCGCCGAGCAGAGGTCGGCGGCCGCGCTGGTCGAGGGCGACGCGCTCGGAGCCGCGGACGACGAGCAGCCGGCGAGCGTCAAGGCCGCGAGCGCGGCGACGGACAGAGCGGCAAGAGGGCGGATGCGCACGAAGAAACCTCATCAGTTGCGAAAGGGGATCGTCTCATCCTGTCGCACTTTCTCATGTCCTGGCTGTGAACCGCACCATGCCGGTGAGGGCATGGAAACGGCTGTACCCTCGACAGGTGACAGAACCGGAGACGCCGGAGCCTGCGGCCATCGCGCCGGAGGTCCCGTCACCCGCGGCCGTGAGCGCCGCGTACGCGCTCAGCCGGTTCATCCTCACCCCGCTCGCTCGCGTGCTGTACCGGCCGCGTATCGAGGGCCGCACGAACGTGCCCAAGACCGGACCGGTCATCTTCGCGAGCAACCACCTCTCGTTCATCGACTCGATCGCGATCCCGGTCGCGTCGCCGCGCACCGTCCGGTTCCTCGCGAAGGCGAGCTACTTCGACGGGAAGGGCGTCAAGGGCTGGATCAGCCGCGAGTTCTTCACCGCGCTCGGAGCGAGCCCGGTCGAGCGCGGCGCGGGCCAGGCCGCACTGGACGCCCTCGATCAGCAGAAGCGGTTCCTCGAGGCGGGCGAGGCCATCGCGCTGTACCCGGAGGGGACCCGCTCGCTCGACGGCCGGCTGTACAAGGGACGCACCGGCGTCGCCTTCCTCGCCCTTCAGACCGGGGCACCGGTCGTGCCGGTCGGACTCACCGGAACGAACGAGATCATGCCGGTGGGTGCGAAGCTCCCCCGGCTGCGTCCGCGGATCTCGGTGCGGTTCGGCGAGCCGATCGACGTCACCCGGCACGGCGCCGCCGACTCCGGCCGCGCGCGACGCCAGGCGACCGACGAGATCATGACCGCGATCCACGCCCTGTCGGGACAGGAACTGGCCAACGCCTACAACGAGGCTCCCGCGCACGGCGCGGTCGACCGGCTCCGCCAGGTCCTCCCCCACGAGCGCCGCTGACGCACGCCGGGCGGCTCAGCTGGCCGGTGCGGTCGCGACCGAGACGACCGGCTCGACGGTCACGGGGAAGTTCACCGAACGCGCGATGAAGCACCACTCGTGCGCTTGGTGGTGCGCCGCGGTCGCGGCATCCGTCATGCCCGCCTCCGCCACGACGACGCGCGGGCGCAGCACCACCTCGGCGAAGGAGCCGCCGCCTTTCCCGTCCTCGACCATCACTCCCGACGCGTCGTCCTCGTACCCGACCACGACGACGCCCGCCTGGACGCACGCGTGGAGGTAGGACAGCAGGTGGCACTCGGAGAGGGCGGCGAGGAGCAGATCCTCGGGGTTCCAGCGGGAGGGATCACCACGGAAGGGCTTGTCTGCGGACGCGAGGAGGTCCGGCTTGCCGTCGACGGACAGAGTGACCGCGCGGTCGTAATCGCGGTAGCCGCTCGTGCCGGTGCCGCGATCGCCGGTCCATCGCGCACCGAGCCGGTACCGATGTTCGCCGATCATGGCTCCAGTCTGCCACCCGCACGTCGCCCCGTTCCTCGCGTGGGCCCGGCGCTAGGCTTGACGGCGTGCCGCAGACCTTCGCCGTCACGTCCGCCGTGGAGCTCGCCATCGTTGAGCGCAGCGGTTTCGTCGAGTCCCGCCACGCCGGGTCGGCGGTCGTGCTCGCACCGGACGGCACCGTGCAGCGGGAGTTCGGGGACCCATCGGCCCTGGTGCTCCCCCGGTCGAGCCTCAAGCCCGTGCAGGCTCTCGCGTGCCTCGCCGTCGGCGCACCTCTGGACGGCGAGCGGCTGGCGCTGGCGACCGCCAGTCACTCCGGCACGGACCGGCACGTCGCCGTCGTGCGCGACATCCTCGCCGCGGCCGGGGTCGGCGAGGACGCACTGGGATGCCCGCCGGCGTGGCCGGGCGACCGCGCCACCCACGACGAGCTCGTCCGCGAGCTCCACGGTCCGCAGCGGATCCGGATGAACTGCTCGGGGAAGCACGCCGCCATGCTGCTCGCGTGCGCCGTGGCGGGCTGGGACACCGCGACCTACCTCGACCCCGCGCATCCGCTTCAGGCGACGATCCGCGAGCTCGTCGAGCGCCTCACCGGGGAAAAGGTCGCGGGGACGGCGATCGACGGCTGCGGTGCACCGGTGTACGCCATGACCCTCGTCGGCCTGGCCCGGGCCATCCACCGCATCGGCACGTCATCGTCTACATCCCCGTTCGCACTGCATCGCAACGCCGGAACGCTCGTGCAGGCGGTCCGCACGCATCCCTGGACGATCGCGGGGCCGGGCGGGCCTGACACGATCGTGATCGAACGCCTCGGAGTGTTCGCCAAGGGCGGCGCGGAGGGCGTCATGGTGATGGTCGCTCCGAACGGCACCACCGTCGCCCTCAAGATCCTCGACGGGTCAGGGCGCGCGGCGACCGCCGTCGCCCTGCGTCTGCTGGAGCTCGCCGGCGCGTTGCCCGCCGCTGACGTCGCGGACGCGATGTCGCACCTCTCGCTGGCCATCTCGGGCGGCGGGAAGGACGTCGGGGCCATCCGCCCCGCTTTCTAGCGGCCCACCGGTCGTGAGGTCTCCCACCAGGAGCAGAGAGGAGCCGCGATGAGGATCGGCGTTCCCACCGAGGTCAAGAACAACGAGTTCCGCGTCGCCCTCACCCCGTCGGGCGTGCACGACCTGGTCGCATCGGGTCACGACGTGTTCGTCCAGCGCGGTGCGGGGGCGGGGTCGTCGATGTCGGACGCCGAGTACGCGTCGGCCGGAGCGACCCTGCTGGACGACCCCGCCGAGGTGTGGGGGCGCGCGGAGCTGCTGCTCAAGGTCAAGGAACCCATCGCGTCGGAGTACGGCTACTTCCGCGACGATCTCGTGCTGTTCACGTACCTGCATCTGGCTGCCGACAGACCGCTCACCGAGCGTCTGCTGGACGACGGCGTGACGGCCATCGCCTACGAGACGGTGCAGCTCGCGAGCGGCGGGCTGCCGCTGCTCGCGCCCATGAGCGAAGTCGCCGGCCGCCTGGCACCGACGGTGGGGGCGCACACCCTGATGCGGTCTTCCGGGGGGCTCGGTCTGCTCATGTCGGGTGTGCCGGGGACGCGCGCGGCACGGGTGACGGTGATCGGCGGCGGCGTCGCCGGGGCGAATGCGGCGGTGATCGCCGTGGGTCTCGGCGCGGACGTCACCGTGTTCGACACGAACATCCAGCGACTCCGCTATCTCGACGACCACTTCCAGGGCCGGGTGAAGACGGCGGCCTCGAATCCGCTCGATCTGGAGCGGGCCGTCATCGATTCCGATCTGGTCGTCGGCTCCGTGCTCATCCCCGGCGCGAAGGCCCCCAAGCTCGTCACGAACGGGACGGTGGCGCGCATGCGGCCGGGCTCGGTGCTCGTCGACATCGCGGTCGATCAGGGCGGCTGCTTCGAGGACACGCATCCCACCACCCACGCCGACCCGACCTTCCTGGTGCACGGCTGCGTGTTCTACTGCGTCGCGAACATGCCCGGAGCGGTGCCGAACACGTCGACGTCGGCGCTGACGAACGCGACGCTCCCGTATGTCCGTCAGATCGCACGGCGGGGCTGGAAGGACGCGCTGCGGGCAGACCCGGCGCTGGCGAGCGGGCTGAACACCGTCGGTGGTCGTGTGGTGAACGCGGGCGTCGCCGCGGCGCACGGCTGGGAGGCGGAAGCGCTCGCTGGCGCCCTCGGCTGATCGGAGACGCGCGCGCACGGTCGCACCGAGCCCCCGCGCCGACATCTGTCGGGCGACTCACCGATCGATCCCGGTCCGGACGCGCCGGAGCGTGCCGTCGCGGCTCAGCAGCCAGGCGCGACCTCGACCTGGTGTGCAGTACGGGGGCAGCTCCCGATCGCCGCTGAGCAGGCGATACTCTCCCGCGCAGTCGGCATCGATCAGCAGCTCATGCTCGGCTCGCACCGCCGCGAGCGCGCGCCAGCTACGCTGCCACTCCTCGGCATCCGCGACGATGACGACCGGAGGGCGGGCGCCGGCCGTGTCCACCCCCGCGGAGGCTCGGTCGAGCACGTCCGGCGCTTCTTCGATGCCCCGCACGAGGGCTCCTGCGTCGCGGGCGCGTTCACGGAACCTCCGCACGGCCGCGCCGCCGCGCACGACGACGCCGGTGACGCCGTCCGCCGGCTTCCACCGCGGCGCGCGGTCGGCGACGTCGGGGACGGCCCCACGGGGCGGGGCGGCGAACTGCACCACCCGGGCGTCCAGGCTTCCGCGGCCCGGCGGCACGCGTTCGCGATGACACCCCGGATCGCCGCCGACGGCGACGTGCTCGGCGCGCGACGAGGTGGCGAGCACCGCGCGCCGCGGGAGCAGGTCGAACAGTCGAGCGACTCCCCCGCTCAGCCGCTGTGTCGCCAGGACGACGCGCGGGCCGCCGTCCCCACCGGCGTGCCGCAGCAGCGTCTCGAGTCGCTCGATCACCGCGTGGGCGTACTCCGGCGGCAGTCCGGCGAGCAGGCCGTCGAGATCGTCGACCAGGAGGACGTGCCCGTCGGCGGGCGGCGTCGCCACAAGAGCAGCCAAGGCGTCCCACGCCGCCTCCGGGTCCGCACCGAGCAGCGTGTGCGTCGCCTGTGCGGCGACGGTCGCGAGCACACTCGTCCGGCCGGAGCCGGGGCGACCGACGACCGCGAGGCCCCGTTCTGATGGACGGAGGGTGACGATGCGCTGCCGTTGGAGCTCGGGCTCGTCGGCGAGGCCGAGCACGATCTCGCCCGCGGCGCGACGTCTGCTGGCGCGAACGCTCAGCTCGTCGAGCTCCAGACGGACGGGGAGCTCGGGGAGCCAGGGGCGACGCGGAGCCGAGCCGGCCGCACCGGCTGTCGCCGCGGCTATCGTGGCAGGAGACGTCAGCGCGATCCGCACGGCGCGCGGCACTGCATCGGCTGCTCGTCGCACGATCGCGATGCCGACGGCGTCGGCGTCACCCGACAGCCGCGCGGCGTCCTCCGTCCCCACCACGGCCCGGCTGTCCGCCGCGTCGGCCACCCGCAGACTGATGCGCAACGGGCAGTTCGCCGTGAGCGCCTCCCGGAGCACGCCCGCCGCGCGCTGGGTGCCGAGGACGAGGTGCATGCCGAGGGCGCGGCCCCTCGCGGCGATGTCGGTGATCAGGCCCGTGATCTCCGGATGTGCCGCGGCGAGCGCGGCGAACTCGTCGACGACCACCACGAGCCGCGGAAGGCGCACGGCGGGGTCCGCGATGTCTCGCGCGCCGGCCCGGACGAGCTCCGCCTCGCGTCGTCGCAGCTCTGCGCGCAGACTCTCCAGCGCCCGGAGCGCACCGCCGCCGTCGAGATCTGTGACCACCCCGGTGACGTGCGGCAATCCGGAGAGCGCTTCGAACGCGGTCCCGCCCTTGAAGTCGGCGAGGAGGAACACGACGTCATCGGTCGAGTGGGTCGCGCACAGCGACGTGACCCAGGTGGTGAGCAGCTCGCTCTTTCCGGCACCCGTCATCCCCGCGACGACGGCGTGCGGCCCGTCGGCCACCAGATCGAGCACGAAGGCAGCGCCGTCGACGGTGCCGACAACCGCCGGAAGACCGTGGGGGTGCGGCGTCGGCGCCTCCTCGAGGAGGGGTGCCAGCTGCTCCGGTGCCGCGGAGTGAACCGGGCGGAAGACGACGGCCGCGCGCCCGGCCAGCGCATCCGCGAGCGCGAACGCCTGCTCACGACCCATACCCTCGACGACGACCTCGCGCGTCTCGCCGTCGTGGACCAGCGTGCCGCGATCGATCGCCGTCAGGGTCAGCACGGCCGAGCAGAACGGCGGCGGCGGCGCTCCGGGTGCGACGCGCGCGATCGCGATGTCGGCATCAGGGGCCGCATCGCCCGGCCCGCACAGGGCGAGTGCGATGCCGTCGCGCGCCATCCGGTGCGGGAGGTCGCGGCTCCAGGCCGCCTCGCCGGCCGACGAGCCCACCATCCGCAGGACGCCCGGGGGTGCGGCGAGCACGAGCTGGACCGCGAGCGCGCGCACGACGGCGGCCGCACACACCTGCGGCCCGACGACCGCGATCCCGTCGAGGAGCGGCACCGTCACGGGCGCGTCGGCCAGGGTCGCCGCGCGCCGCTTGACCTCCAGGTCGGCAGGCTCCCAGCCCCCGGACACCCGTACCGTGCTCGGAACGTCGCCGTGCCCGACGACCAGGGCCTCGACCGCACCCCGCGACCGGCGCCACACGCCGTCGTGTCCGTCGGGACCGGCCGCCAGCAGCCCCGCCGCGTCCGGATGCCGCGACCGGAGCGCCGCCCGTTCGTCGGCGTGGCGGCGGTCGACGGCAGCGGATATCCGCACGCGGGCGGCCGCCGCGTCGGCCTCGGCCCTGCGCCGGTCGCGTCGGCCGGTGCGCGCCGCATCGACGAAGGTGGCGGCGGCCATGAGCGGCCCCACCGCCGCGAACCAGAGCATCGCAGTCGATCCCGTGCTCATCCAGAGCGCCACGGCCCCCAGCACGGGGACGAGCGCCGCGAGCAGGGGCAGCCCCGGTCGACGCGGCGGATCCGGTGGTGAGGGCAGGATGAGCGGCTCGTCGAGATCATCGCGAGCGAGCGCCCGGGATGCGGTCGGACTCGGGGTGCGCATCCCGGCAGTCAAGCCGAGCCGGGCGCCGCCCCGCGGTCACGCCCCTCGGACAGGGGACGCGCCTCGTCAGCGCCCGGGTGTGGAGGAGTCCGCGGTGTCGTCGTCGGGGTCGTCGCCGCCATGGCGTGCGACATTGAGGACGATGACGGTGACGTTGTCCCTGCCGCCGTTCTCCAGCGCCGCGTCGAGCATCGCCGCCACCGCATCGCCGGGATCCGGGTGCTCGCTCAGGAAATGCTGGATGCCGTAGTCGGTGAGTTCCTTCGTGAGCCCGTCCGAGCAGATCACGAAGCGGTCGCCGTCGACGAGGTCGAGCCGCACGTAGTCCGGCTTGACGCTCTCGGTGGGCCCGACCGCGCGGGTGATCACGTTCCCGTACGGGTGGTTCTCCGCCTCCTCGGGGCTGAGCCGACCGGCCGCCACCAGTTCCTGCACGACCGAGTGGTCGGTGGTGACCTGGGCGATCTGGCCGTCGCGCACCAGATACACGCGCGAGTCGCCGATGTTCAGCGTGACCCAGTGCGGGATCCCGCCATGGGTGTCGAAGTAGACGCCGGTCAGGGTCGTCCCGGTGCCGTCGTCGGTGGCCTCGGGATGGCCGGCGATGTCCTTGACCGCACGGGTCAGCGCCTTCTCGATCGCCTTCGGGGTCACTGCTCCCGACTCGGCGACGGGACGGAGCCGGTCGACGGTGCTCGTGCTGGCGATCTCCCCGCCGATGTGGCCGCCCATGCCGTCCGCCACGACGAACAGGGGGAACTCCGCGAGCACCGCGTCCTGGTTGACTTCGCGTCGGCGACCGGTGTCGGTCGCCGACGCCCACGAGAAGTCGACGATGCCATCGGCCAGCTGGACCGAATGGAACCGAGTGGAAGCCTCGGGCACGCAGCGTCCTCCCTCGGGGCGGCACCACCGGTTACGGCCCCGGCGGCGTCCTCACATACTAGTCGACCGACTGTCCGCCCTCGTCCGTGGCGGCCGACGGCGCGGCCACGGGGACGGCGCCCGCACGGACCGGCACCGGCGGCGCGCCCTCGTCTTCGATCGCACCCTCGAACTGGGCGTTGTACAGGTTCCAGTACGCGCCCTTCGCGGCCAGCAGCTGATCGTGCGTGCCCTGCTCGACGATGTGCCCCTCCTCCATCACGAGGATCAGATCCGCATCGCGGATCGTCGACAGTCGGTGCGCGATCACGAACGCCGTCCGGTCCGCGCGCAGGCGCGACATCGCGCGCTGGATGAGGAGCTCCGTGCGGGTGTCGACCGAGGAGGTGGCCTCGTCGAGGATGAGGATCCTGGGGTCGGCGAGGAAGGCACGCGCGATCGTGACGAGCTGACGCTCCCCCACGCTGAGGTTGGTCGCCTCGTCGTCGAGCAGGGTGTCGTAGCCGTCCGGCAGTGCGTGGACGAAGCGATCGACGTAGGCCGCCGTGGCGGCGCGCACGATGTCCTCCTCGCTCGCCTCGGGATTCCCGTACGCGATGTTCTCCCGGATCGTCCCGGCGAACAGCCACGTGTCCTGCAGGACCATGCCGGTGCGCGCCCGCAGGTCCGCACGCGTCATGGCGCGCGTGTCCACGCCGTCCAGGGTGATGCGACCGGAATCGATGTCGTAGAAGCGCATGATGAGGTTGACGAGGGTGGTCTTCCCCGCACCGGTCGGGCCCACGATCGCGACGGTGCTGCCCGGCTCGGCGACCAGGTCCAGGCCGTCGATGAGGGGCTTGTCCGGCGCATAGCGGAACGAGACGTCCTCGAACCGCAGCCGGCTCGCCTGCGGGGGCGCCGTCTCGGCGGGATCCGGATCCGGCGTCTCCTCGCTCTCGTCGAGGAGCTCGAAGACCCGCTCCGCGCTCGCGACCCCCGACTGCAGCAGATTCGCCATCGAGCCGAGCTGGCTCAGCGGCTGCGTGAACTGCCGGGAGTACTGGATGAACGCCTGCACGTCGCCGAGCGACAGGAGACCGTTCGCGACCTGGAGACCGCCGACGACCGCGATCGCGACGTACACGAGGTTGCCGACGAACATCATCGCGGGCATGATCACGCCCGAGACGAACTGCGCGCCGAAGCTGGCCGAGTACACGGCCTCGTTCTCGCGGAGGAAGTCGGCCTCGACCTCGCGCTGGTGGCCGAACACCTTTACGACGGAGTGCCCGGAGAAGGTCTCCTCGACGCGGGCGTTGAGGACGCCCGTCGCCGCCCACTGCGCGATGAACAGCTTCTGCGAGCGCCGCGCGACGAGGACCGTGATCACGATGGTGAGCGGGATCGTGACGAGGGCGATCACCGCCAGCAGCGGAGAGATGACGAACATCATCACGAGCACGCCGATGACCGTGAGCAGCGACACGACGACCTGCGACAGCGTCTGCTGCAGGGACTGGCCGAGGTTGTCGACGTCGTTGGTGACCCGGCTCAGGAGCTCGCCGCGCTGGACGGTGTCGAAGTACCGCAGCGGCAGGCGCTGGACCTTGTCCTCCACGTCGAGGCGCAGGCGATGCATCGCGCGCTGTACGACGCCGGTGAGGATGCGCGCCTGCAGCCAGGCGAGGATGCTGGCCGCGACGTAGATCAGCAGCACGAACGCGAGCACGCGGGCGAGCGCCCCGAAGTCCATCCCGGCGCCCGGGACGAAGTCGACGCTGCGGAGCATGTCCGCGGCCTGCTGCTGCCCGGACGACGTCAGCTGGTCGATGAGCTGCTGCTTCGTCGTCCCCGCCGGCACGTCCGCGAACCTCGCCGACACGAAACCGGCGACCACGATGTTCGTCGCGGTGCCGAGGAGCTTCGGCCCGATGACGCTCAACGTCACGCTGAAGACGCCGAAAAGGAGCACGAGCGACAGGAGCGCGGCATCCGGTCGCAGCCGGCCGAGCAGGCGGCGCGCGCTGGGGCCGAAGTTCTGCGCCTTCGCCGCGGGCGCGCCCATGCCGGCGAACGGCCCGCGGGCGGGGCCGGTCCGCTGCGTCGTGCCGCTCATGCCGCCGCCTCCACCGAGAGCTGCGATTCGACGATCTCGCGATAGGTCTCGTTGGATGCGACGAGCTCGTCGTGTCTGCCGATGCCGACGACCCTCCCGTGGTCGAGCACGACGATCTGATCGGCGTGCTGGATGGTCGACACGCGCTGCGCGACGACGAGTCTGGTGGCATCGGGCAGGTGCGTGTCGAGCGCGTGCCGCAGCGACGCGTCGGTGCGCAGATCGAGCGCGGAGAACGAGTCGTCGAAGATATAGATCTCCGGCCGCTTCACCAGGGCGCGAGCGATCGCGAGGCGCTGCCGCTGCCCCCCGGAGACGTTGGTGCCCCCCTGGGCGATGGGCGCCTCCAGTCCGCCGGGCATCGCCTCGACGAAGTGCCGCGCCTGCGCCAGCTCGAGGGCGGCCCACAGCTCGTCGTCCGTCGCGCGGCCATCGCCGTAGCGGAGGTTCGAGGCCACCGTCCCCGAGAAGAGGAAGGCGCGCTGCGGCACCAGCCCGATGCGCTGCCACAGCTCATCGGGGTCGTACTCGCGCACGTCGACCCCATCGACGGACACGGCACCGCCGGTCACGTCAAACAGACGCGGCACCAGGCCGATCAGGGTCGTCTTGCCGGCACCCGTCGATCCGATGATCGCCGTGGTCGTGCCGGGCTCGACGACGAAGCTGATGTCGTGGAGCACCGCGTCGTCGGCGCCGGGATATGCGAAGTCGACGTGATCGAACACGATCCGCCCGACCGGCGCCGGGGCGTCGGTGGCGACCGCGGGTGCGGCGACCGACGGTGCGGTGCCGAGCACCTCGCCGATCCGGTTCGCGCACACGGCGGCGCGCGGGATCATGACGAACATGAAGGTCGCCATCATGACGCCCATGAGGATCTGCATCATGTAGCTGAGGAACGCGAACAGCGTGCCGATCTGGGTGTCGCCGTCCCTGATCTGGAAGGCGCCGAACCAGATCACCGCGACGCTGGAGGCGTTCAGCACGAGCATCACGGCCGGGAACATGAGCGCCATCAGGTAGCCGGCGCGAAGGCCCGTGTCCCGGACCTGCGCGCTCGCGTCCTCGAAGCGGGCGCGCTCCTCGTGCTCGCGGACGAAGGCACGCACGACGCGGATGCCGCTGAGCTGCTCCCGCATGATCTGGTTGACGCGGTCGATCCTGCGCTGCATCGCACGGAAGGCGGGCACCATCCGTACCACGATCAGCGAGACGATGATGAGCAGCACCGGCACCGAGACCGCCATGAGCCAGGACAGCCCCACGTCCTGCTGGATGGCGAAGATCACGCCGCCGATCGCGAGGATCGGCGCGGACACCATGAGGGTCGCCGAGACCTGCACCAGCAGCTGCACCTGCTGGACGTCGTTGGTGTTGCGGGTGATGAGCGACGGCGCGCCGAACTGCCCGACCTCGCGCTGCGAGAAGCCGACGACGCGGTGGAACAGCGCCGAGCGCAGATCGCGGCCCATGCCCATCGCCAGTCGCGAGCCGAAGTACACCGCCGCCACGGAGCACACCACCTGGGCGAGGCTGATCAGGAGCATCACACCGCCGGTCCGCCAGATGTAGGCGATGTCGCCCTTCACCACGCCGTCGTTGATGATGTCCGCCTGAAGGGTGGGCAGGAGGAGGGACGCGATCGACTGCGCGACCTGGAACACGAGGACGCCGATGATGAGCGCCCACCCTGGGCGCAGGTACTGGACGAGGATCTTCCCCAGCACGATCAGTCCTTTCCGCGGGGCGCACCCGCGATGCCGTAGAGGATGAAGTCGACGAGCTCGTCGTCGGAGAGGGCGGCATGCTCGTCGAAGCGAGCCGCCGTCGCGGCGATGTTCGCGATCCGCATGACGGAACCGAGGCGTTCGGCCGGAATCCGCAGCGCCTCCGCGTCGGGGGCGAAGGCGGCGGCGATCGCGGCACGGTACGCGTCGTCGCTCCGGTTGCTCATGAGCTCCGGAACCTCCGAGCGGTCGACGAGCGACAGCATCCGGAACATGCTGCGCATCCAGGTGCGTGCGCCGCTCACGACGGCGGCGACCTTCTCCTCGAGCGGGAGCGACGGATCGACGATGCCGCCCGCCATGCGCTGCCGTCCCTGCTCGAAGAAGGTCTGGACGGCGGCGCGGACGAGCGACTCCTTGTCGCCGAACGCCCGGAAGATGGTCCCTTCCGCGATGCCGAGGTGCTCCGCGAGCTGGCGCGTCGTGAGGCCGGCGCCGTGCTCGAGGAAGAGCGGGACGGCCTGCTCCGCGATCATGGCGCGGCGCGCGTCGGGTGACATCGGCTGGGCCCGCATGCGCGGCTCGACCGGCGGCGCCTCTCCGCGGGACGCGGTCGCGCCGGGACCGGTGCCGGGGTCGGCCCTGTCCTCAGTCATATCCGTCGGGAGTGCGTGCACGGCACGAGCATAATGAGTGAGCACTCACTCCGCAAGATCGCCGCCAGGACGTCATCGACCCTGGAAGCTCGGCGCCCGACGGCGCTGGAAGGCCGCGAAGCCCTCCCTGTAGTCCACGGTGGCGCTCAGCGCCGCCTGCCCGGCGTTCTCCGCCGCCACGGCGTCCCACAGCCCGAGGCGCTCATCGCGCAGCCGTGCGACGAGCGCCTTGCTCGCAAGGAAGGCCGCGGTCGCGCCCGTCGCCGCGGAGCGCGCGGCATCCATCGCGGCATCCTCGACCTCGTCCGCGGGGAACGCGCGGGAGAACAGCCCGGCCGCGACCGCCTCGGCACCGGACAGGAGCCGGCCCGTGTAGACGAGATCGAGCGTGCGATGCGCGCCCAGACGCTCGTAGAAGAGCGCGTGACCGCCGGAGTCGAGCATCGCGCCGAGCGCGGCGAACGGAGACCCGACGCGGGCGTCGTCGGCGACGTACACGACGTCGGTGGCGATGAGGAGCCCGAGCCCGACGCCCAGGCAGGCCCCACGCGCTGCGGCGAACGTCGGCGCGGGGAACGCCGACATCCGACGGAGCAGCGGAGTGAGCACGTCACCGAGGTAGTGCGGGACGTCGTCGGTGACGGGGTCGACCGTGGAGATGTCCCGGCCGGCGCAGAACGCCCGCCCCTCGCCGCGCAGCACGAGTGCCCGGACCCCCGCCTCCGCAGCCCGGCCGTAGGCGGCCGAGAGCTCGTGCAGCGCGTCCTCATCGAGGGCGTTGAGCCTCTCCGGCGCGTTCAGCACGACCTCGGCGACGCCGTCGTCGATGCGCAGCTCGATCATCGCGATCCCCTCCCCGACCTCCCGGTCAGACGTCGTAGTCGACCACGACGCGATCCGTCGTCGGATGCGCCTGGCAGGTGAGCACGAACCCGCGGGCGATCTCGTCGGGCTCGAGCGCGTAGTTCTCGGTCATGGTGACGGCGCCGTCCACGAGCCGGGCGCGGCACGTGCCGCACACGCCCCCGGCGCAGGCGAACGGCACGTCCGGCCGCACGCGCAGCGCCGCACCCAGGATCGACTCGTGCGCGCTCAGCGGACTGTCGACCGTCGCCGACTGCCCGTCGAGCGTGATCTCGATCCGACGCGACGGCTCACCGTCGCGCGGCGCGGTCGCGGGCGCCGTCCCGATCCGCGTCGCGGGATCCCCGGTCGTGAAGAGCTCGTACCGGACGTGGGCGCGATCCAGGCCCGCGTCCTGCAGCACGTCGCGGCAGAGCTGCACGAGGTCGAACGGGCCGCACAGGAACCATTCGTCGACGGACGCGGGTCGCACGATCGTGTCGAGCATCAGCCGCAGCTTCGCCTCGTCGATGCGCCCGGACAGCAGCGGCGCCGTCCGTTGCTCCCGCGAGAGCACGTGATGCAGGGCGAGGCGCGCGGGATAGCGGTCCTTGAGGTCCGCGAGCTCGTCGAGGAACATCACGTCGGTCGTGGAGCGGTTCGTGTAGACGAGCGTGAACCGCGACGAGTCGGAGCGGGCGAGCACGGTCGCCGCGAGCGCCATCAGGGGTGTGATTCCGGAGCCCGCGGCGATGGCGGCGACATGGCGGCCGTCCAGGTCGGCGAGGCTCGACGTGAAGGTGCCCTGCGGGCTCATCACGTCCAGGCGATCGCCGGGGCGGAGGCCCGTCTGCGCCCATGTGGAGAAGCGCCCGCCCTGGTCGCGCTTGATCGCGACGCTGAGCGCACCCGAGCCGGGCGGCCGGCACAGGGAGTACGAGCGACGGATCTCCTCTCCGTCGAGGCGCGCGCGCACGGCGACGTGCTGGCCGGGGAGGTAGTCGTACTCGGCCCGCAGCTCGTCGGGCACGGCGAACGTCACCTCCACGGCGTCGTCCGTGAGCGGCCGCACCCCGGCGACCTCGAGCGGATGGAATCGGGCGCGGTGGCGCGGACGGGCGGGGTCACGCACGCCGCCCACGGTGCTCGCGAGGAACGCGTCCGCGAGCTGGGTCACGTCGGCCGCCGGCATCCGGGGCGCCATCAGAACGCCTTGAAGTGGTCGAAGGGCTCGAGGCAGGCGCGGCACTCCCAGAGCGCCTTGCAGGCGGTCGATCCGAAGCGGGCGACCTCGCGCGTATCGGTCGACCCGCAGCGCGGACACCGCACACCGAGCCGGACGGGGATCGGGCCGGGAGCGGAACGTCGTGCGGCGGAGCCGGACGGCGGCGCGATGCCGTACTCCGCGAGCTTGCGCCGGCCCTCGGCGCTGATCCAGTCCGTCGTCCATGCGGGGGCGAGGACCGTGCGCACCTGGACCTCGGCGAAGCCCGCGCCGGTGAGTGCGGTGGTCAGGTCGTCCCGGATCGCATCCATCGCGGGGCATCCGGAGTACGTGGGCGTGATCACGACGGTCGCGCGGCCGCCCTCGACGCGGACATCGCGGAGGACGCCGAGGTCCGCGATCGTCAGGACCGGCACCTCGGGATCGAGCACCGCGGATGCCACGGCCCGCGCGCGCTCGGCGGCATCCGTGCCCGCGGCCGCGGCCGCGGTCACCATGTCGCTCCCGGGTGTCGTCGGGCGAGCACCTGCATCTCTGCCAACAGGAATCCGAGCTCGGGGTCGTGCACGCCGCGCCGGCCGCCGGCGGACGACACGGATCCGGCGGGGACCTCGAGGTCCGCCTCGGCGAGCACGGCCCCGATCACGCGGTCGAACGGCTCCCGCAGGGCGGACGGGGCCACCGCGACGCCGGGGAGACGCGCGACGAGAGGCTCGTCGCGGAAGAGCTCGTCGACGTAGGGCCACGTGTCGGCGAGCGCACGGATCATGCGCCGCCGCGACTCGTCGGTGCCGCCGGCGAGACGCAGCGTCCACTGCACGGCGTGATCCCGGTGGTACTCGACCTCCCGGACCGCCTTGTCGGCGATCGCGGCGAGTGTCGCGTCCGCCGACCCGGCGAGCCTCGCGTACAGCTCGTACTGGTAGCTCGCGGCGACGAGCTGGCGGGCGATGGTGCGGGCGAAGTCGCCGTTGGGCTGCACGAACAGCCACGCGCTGCGGAACTCCGGTTCGTCGCGCCAATAGGCGAGGTCGTCCTCGGTGCGGCCGTCGAACGAGCTGGCGTAGCGCAGGAGGCTGCGCGCGTGGCCCAGGAGATCCAGCGCGATGTTCGCGAGCGCCACATCCTCCTCCAGCTCCGGCGCGCGCGCGACCCAGCCCGCGAGCCGCTGCGACAGCACGAGGGCGTCGTCGCCGAGCCAGAGGGCGTACTCGGCGACGTCGGCGGTCGTCGCCCGGCTGTCGCCGCCCGCGAGCTCGGCCGCCAGCGCGACGTGCGCGACCGTGACGTCCCCGTGCGGATCTGCGGCGCTCACAGGTGCGGCACCCCCTCCGACGCGGTGTAGTACGTCGCGTGCCGGTAGTTCTTCCCCGCCGGGCTCTCGAAGTAGGCGCCCTTGGCGTCGGGGTCGCTCGTGGTGATCGCGTCGGCCGGGACCACCCAGAGCGACACGCCCTCGTTCCGGCGGGTGTACAGGTCACGCGCGTTGCGCACCGCCATGTCGGCGTCGGGCGCGTGCAGCGAGCCGACGTGGACGTGGCTGAGACCGCGCCCCGCACGGACGAACACCTCCCACAGCGGCCAGGTCTCGCGGGCGGATGCGCCGGGCGTGGGCATCAGGCCGCCGTCCGTTCGGCGCGCTCGGCCTGCTTCCGGGCGTACGCGGCGGCGGCCTCGCGCACCCAGGCGCCGTCCTCGTGCGCGGCGCGCCGGTGCTGGAGCCGCGCCGCGTTCATCGGCCCGCGCCCGGCCAGCACCTCTGCGAACTCGTCCCAGTCGATCTCGCCCGTGTGCCACCGCTGCCCATCCTCGTCCCAGCGGAGCTCGGGGTCCGGGAGGGTGACGCCGAGCGCCTCCGCCTGCGGCACCAGCATGCCGATGAAGCGCTGCCGCAGCTCGTCGTTCGAGAAGCGCTTGATCTTCCACGCCATCGACTGCGCCGAGTTCGGCGACGCGTCGTCAGGCGGGCCGAACATCATGAGCGACGGCCAGTACCAGCGGTCGACCGCATCCTGTGCCATCGTGCGCTGCGCATCCGTCCCCCGCATGAGGGCGAGCAGGATCTCGAAGCCCTGACGCTGATGGAACGACTCCTCCTTGCAGATGCGCACCATCGCGCGCCCGTACGGTCCGTACGACGCCCGGCAGAGCGGAACCTGATTGCAGATGGCGGCGCCGTCCACGAGCCATCCGATCGCCCCCATGTCGGCCCACGTCGGGGCGGGGTAGTTGAAGATCGAGGAGTAGCGGGCGGTGCCGTCGATGAGCTGCTGGGACATCTCGTCCCTCGTGATCCCGAGGGTCTGCGCGGCGGAGTAGAGGTAGAGGCCGTGCCCGGCCTCGTCCTGCACCTTGGCGATCAGGATCGCCTTGCGCTTCAGGCTCGGTGCACGCGTGATCCAGGTGCCCTCCGGCTGCATCCCGATGATCTCGGAGTGCGCGTGCTGGGAGATCTGCCGGATGAGGGTCCTCCGGTATGCGGGCGGCATCGCGTCGCGCGGCTCGATGCGCTCGTCGGCGGCGATGAGGCGGTCGAACGCGGCCTGGTCGGCGTCGAGCTCATCCGGCTCGTCGGTGGCGGTCATCGGCGACTCCCTGCTGCTCCCGGAAATACCTACCGTTCGTTCAGTTATTATGGCATACCCGCGGTCCGACGCGACAGGACAGGCGTGTTCCGCGTGGACAGGGGCTCATGACGGATGCCGGCCTGCGACCGATGGCGCAGCGGGACGCTTCACGCGGGCGCGGGCGCCTTCGCCACGAGGGTGAGCACGTCGTAGCTGGCGACGAGATCGTCGTGCTGATTGCGGATCACGGCATCCCACCGCACCTCGCCGTACTCGTCCGTCTCCCGCGGTGTGATCTGCTTCGCCGTCAGCGTCACGCGGATCGCGTCGCCCGGCGAGACCGGGGTGACGAAGCGCAGGTTCTCCAGGCCGTAGTTGGCGAGCACCGGTCCCGGCTCGGGATCGACGAACAGCCCCGCAGCCCACGACACGAGCAGGTACCCGTGCGCCACCCGGCCGGGGAAGAACGGGTTCGCGGCGGCCGCCGCCTCGTCCGTGTGCGCGTAGAAGGTGTCTCCGGTGAACCGGGCGAAGGTCTCGATGTCGTCGAGGGTCACCTCGCGCGACGCGGACGCCACCTGGTCTCCGATGGCGAGCTCGGCCAGCGACTTCCGGAACGGATGCCGCCCGCCGGCGTGCGCGGTCGCGCCCTCGTGCCAGACCCCGGTCAGCGCGGTCAGCATCGCGGGTGAGCCCTGCACCGCGGTGCGCTGCATATGGTGGAGCACGGCACGGATGCCGCCCAGCTCCTCACCCCCGCCCGCGCGCCCGGGACCCCCGTGCACGAGGTGCGGGACCGGCGCCCCGTGTCCGGTGGAAGTGCCGGCGTCGTCCCTGTCGAGGAACAGCACGCGACCGTTGTAGGCGCCGATGCGCGACAGCAGCTCCCCCGCGACGGCCGGGTCGTGCGTGGCCACGCTCGTGACGAGCGATCCGCCCCCGCGGGCCACGAGGTCCGCGGCCTGCGCCACGGAATCGTACGTGAGGAGGCTCGACACGGGGCCGAACGCCTCGACCTCGTGGACGGCATCGGGCGCGGCATCCCCGAACCCGATCAGCAGCGGCGTGAGGAACGCGCCCTCCGGCGCCGGGCCGACCGAGCCGTCCGCCCGCGTCACGTCCGGCGCGTCGAGCGACCCGAGGAGGACCGTGCCGCCGGCGTCTTGCAGGGCCGCGACGCTCCGCAGCACCTCGTCGCGCTGCGCGAGGGAGACGAGCGGACCCATCGTCACCCCCTCGGCACGCGGATCGCCGACGACGACGCGCTCCGCGATCCGCTCCCGCAGCGCCGCGACAACGGCCTCGGCCGAGCCGCGCGGGACGACGGCACGGCGGATGGCGGTGCACTTCTGTCCCGCCTTCGCCGTCAGCTCCGTGAAGAGCTGACGGACGTAGGCGTCGAACTCCGGTGTCCCTGCCCCCGCGTCCGGGCCCAGCACGGAGGCGTTGATCGAGTCGGTCTCGCTCGTGAACCGCACCCCGTCGGGTGTCGCGGCGCGCAGCCGCTCCGCCGTCGCGGCGCTGCCCGTGAAGCCGACGAGGTCGCCCAGCCGCAGCAGATCGAACAGCCCCGGCACTCCCCCGGTCACCAGCTGCAGCGATCCGTCGGGAAGGAGACCGGTCTCGACCAGCATGCGCACCCACGCTTCGGCGACGTAGGCCGTCGGCGTCGCGGGCTTCACGATCGACGGCACGCCCGCCAGGAAGGCCGGCGCGAACTTCTCCAGCGCGCCCCACATCGGGAAGTTGAAGGCGTTGATCTGGACCGCGACGCCGGGCAGCCGGGTGTACACGTGCCGTCCGAGGAACGACCCGTCCTTCGACAGCGGCTCGACGGCGCCGTCGAGGTACACGTGGGCGTTCGGGAGCTCGCGTCGTCCCTTGGACGAGTAGGTGAAGAGGACGCCGATGCCGCCGTCGATGTCGGCCAGGGAGTCGCGGCGAGTGGACCCCGCGCTCTGCGAGAGGTCGTAGAGCTCTTCCTTGCGGGCCGTGAGAGCGGCGGCCAGCTGCTTGAGCACCACCGCCCGCTGGTGGAACGTCATGGCGCCGAGGCTCCGCTGACCCGTGGTCCGCGCGTACGCGAGCGCCCCGGGCAGGTCGATGCCGGCCGTGCTCACCCGGGCGACCACGGCGCCGGTGGACGCGTCGCGCACAGGCGCGGCGTCGGCGGAGCCGTCCGGCGTCCACCACGAGCCCTGCAGGTAGCTGGGGAGGATGTCGGTCATTCGTCACTCCATTCGTAGAAGCCGCGCCCGCTCTTGCGCCCGAGCCGCCCCTCGGCGACCATGCGGCGCAGCAGCGCCGGGGGTGCGAACCGCTCGCCGACCCGCGCGTGCAGCTCCTCCGCGATGCCGAGGCGCACGTCGAGCCCGACGAGGTCGGTGGTGCGCAGCGGCCCGAGCGGATGCCGGTAGCCGAGCACCATCGCTGCGTCGATGTCCGCCGGTTCGGCGACGCCCTCCTCGACCATCCGGATCGCCTCGAGTCCGAGGAGGACGCCCAGCCGGCTGGAGGCGAAGCCGGGTGCGTCGCGCACGACGACGGGCGTCCTGCCGAGCGCGGTCACCCACTCGCGCGCCCGCGCGACGACGTCCGTATCCGTCTCCGCACCGGCGACGATCTCGACGAGGAGGGATGCCGGCACGGGGTTGAAGAAGTGCAGTCCGAGAAATCGCCGCGGGCGTCGCAGACCCCGGGCGAGGTCGTCGATCGAGATGGAAGACGTGTTGGACGCCAGGATCCCGTCCGGCGGCATCGCGGACTCCGCCCGCTCCAAGGACGCGGTCTTGAGGGCACGGTCCTCGGGGACCGCCTCCACGACGAGCGGGCAGTCCGCGAACGCGGACGCGTCGGTCGCGACCGCGAGCGCCGCAACGGCGTCCGCGGCCTGCGCTCCATTGCTGCCGCGTCCCCGGTCATGCGCGATCGAGCGCTCGACGTCCACACGCACGCGCGTCGCCGCGGCATCCGCGGCCTGCCGGTCGCGCTCGACGATCGTCACGCGCGATCCGGCGAGCAGGAAGGCGTGGGCGATGCCGGCTCCCATCCGGCCCCCGCCCAGCACCCCGACGTGGGTGGGCAGCACGGTCATCGTGTCCTCCGCTCCAGGAAGGCGGTCATCCTTCGTTCCTTCTGCGGGCTCTCGAACAGCTCGGCCTGGAGCTCGAGCTCGGTGGCCGGGTGCGCTTCCGGTGACGCGCGCAGGGCGGTCTTGGTGTGCCGCACCGCGCGCGGGTCGTTGGCCGCGATGCGGTCGGCGAGCTCGTGCGCGGCCGGCAGCAGACGGTCGGCGCGATGGATCGCGGACAGCAGCCCCCACGCGAGCGCCTCGTCCGCGTCGAGCACGCGACCGGTGAAGAGGAGCTCCGCGGCACGCGCCTCCCCGACCAGCTGCGGCAGCCGCCAGGTGGCGCCCGCGGCGGCGATGATCCCGAGCGCGGTCTCGGGGTTGCCGATCCGCGCCGCCGGAGTGCCGATCCGGATGTCGGCGGCGTAGGCGAGCTCGGCGCCCCCGCCGAGCGCGGGGCCGTCGATCGCGGCGATCACGGGCATCGGCAGCGCGCGCACGCGACCGAACGCCGCGGTGTTGATCCCCCGGCGCGCGTCGGCGGCGCGGCGGTCGCGCAGTTCGGCGATGTCCGCTCCAGAGGCGAAGACGCCGCCGGCGCCGGTGAGGATGAGCATGCGAGGGGATGCCTCGAGCTCGGCGCACAGCTCATGGAGTTCGTCGATCGTGGCCTGGTCGATCGCATTGCGCACCTGGGGGCGATCGAGTGCGGCGACGACACGGTCGTCCCCTCGATCGATCCGCAGCGTCACGGTCTTCCCTCCGACATCAGGAATACCTTACCGATCGTTCAGGAAATATCCCAGTGCCTCCCCCGGCCTTCCGGACGGGGAGGGGGCCCGTGTCAGACTGGGGCCGTGATCGACTCCCCCGCGCGCGCCGACGGCGCGACACCCGACGGCGGCGCACGTCGCGGGCGTCCCGGGTACGACCGTCCGCAGATCCTGGCGGTCGCGGTCGCCCTCTTCAACGAGCAGGGCTACGACGCGACGTCGGTGTCGGATCTTGCGGCCCGGCTGGGACTGACGAAGGCGGCGCTCTACCACCACTTCGATTCCAAGGAGCAGCTGCTCGAGCTCGCACTCGCGGAGGCACTCGGCGGACTGGAGGAGGTGCTGCGCACGGCGGCGGCGACCACGGGTTCGGCGGCCGACCGGCTGAGCGCCGTGCTGCGGGGCGCCGTGTCGGTCCTGGTCGATCGTCTCGCGTACGTGACGCTCCTCCTCCGGGTGCGCGGGAACAGCGTCGTCGAGCGCGATGCCCTCGCGCGGCGGCGTGCGTTCGATCAGCAGGTGACCGCGCTGGTCCGGTCTGCTCAGCAGGAGGGGTCGCTGCGGTCCGATCTCGACGCCGCCGTCGTCACCCGCCTGCTGTTCGGCATGGTGAACTCGATCGTCGAGTGGTATCGGCCGGAGGGTCCGGAGGGAGCCCGCGAGCTCGCCGCCGACGTCCTGACGGTGGCGTTCGACGGTCTGCGCACCCGCTGAGTCAGACCTGCGCCCCGGGGTCGTCCGGGAGCGGGAACAGGAGGTCGATGGCCGCCAGGTCATCGGCGCTCGGCGTCCAGGCCGCAGCGGCGGCCGCGTTCCCCTGCACCTGCTCAGGAGTCGTCGCGCCGGCGATGACACTGGACAGCGCGGGACGCGACAGCAGCCAGCCGAACGTCGCATCCAGCATCGTGATGCCGCGCTCGTCGCAGTACACCTGGAACGCTTCGAGCGCATCCCACGGGGCGTCCTCCCACACGTGCCGGCGCTGCCGCATGATGCGGCTGTCGTCCGGGCCGCCGGCGCGGGTGAACTTCCCGGTCAGCAGGCCGTTGTGCAGCGGGAAGAACGGGAAGAAGCCGAGGCCGAACCGCTCCACCGCGGGAAGCACCTCGCGCTCCGCGGCGCGCGCCAGCAGGCTGTAGTGGTTCTGCGCCGAGACGAAGCGGACGCCGTGCGCGGCGCGGGCGGTGAGATCGGCCTCCGCGATCTGCCAGCCCGCGAAGTTCGAGTTCCCGATGTAGCGCACGAGTCCCTCGCGGACGAGGTCCTGCAGCGCGTCGAGCGTCTCCTCGATCGGCGTGCCCGGGTCGGGCGTGTGGAGCTGGTACAGATCGATCCAGTCGGTCTGCAGCCGGCGCAGCGACGCCTCGACCGCGCGGCGCACGAACGACCGCGAACCCTTGGATCCGCCCGGCCGGTCGGCGGCGAACGCCGCGTGTCCGAACTTCGTGGCCAGGACCACCTCGTCCCGCCGGCCGCGCAGCGCCTCGCCCATGAGCGTCTCCGAGAGCCCCGGCTCTTTGCCGTAGATGTCCGCGGTGTCGAGGAACGTCACCCCCGCGTCGATGGCGGCGTCGAGCACGGCCCGCGTGCCTTCGATGTTCTCCGTCGCCGTACCGGCGCGGCCGAAGTTGTTGCAGCCGAGGCCGACGGGAGATACGAGGAGACCGGATGCGCCGACCCGGCGCGCGTCGAGGGAGGACATGACTCCACGCTAGTCCCGGGAACGCGGATGGGCCCCCGCCGGAGCGGGGGCCCATCCTGTGGTGTCACTGACGCGGCGTGCCGTCGCCGAGGTCGATGTCGGGTTCGCCCGCGACGGGCGGCTCCGGCGTCACGGGAGGCTGCGGCGCGACCGGAGGCTGCGGCGCGACCGGCGGCGTCGCCGGCGGCTGGTAGCCCTGCGGCGGGGCCGGCGGGGGCTGGTAGCCCTGCGGCGGTGCATACGTGTCGGGCGCCGGCGCCCCAGGCTGGGTGGCCGGGTTCGCGGGATATCCTCCGGCGGGCACCTGCGACGGGATGCCCTGCCACGTCGTACGGTCCGCGAGGAAGCCGTTGTTCGCCCACGGTGCAGCGGGGATGGCCGTGTTCCAGCGCGACTTGTCGAAGGCGTTGATGCCGAGCCACACGATCCAGAGGAAGAACGCGAGGATGAGCCACACGGCTTCCTTCTGCAGCTTCAGCCCGACGCGCCATGCGGCGAGCAGCACGACCAGGAAGGTGGCCAGGCCGATGATCTGGCCCAGGACCGGGACCCAGCCCAGAACGATCGATGCGGCGAGCCCGATGAGGATCAGCCACGGGCTCAGGTCGCCCAGCTTGCTGAAGATCATCGTGTTGTAGATGGGGACCCAGGCCCGCCAGCGCCCCTGGACGCCGGCCTTGTCGAAGATCTTCATCAGGAACCACGCCGTGAGGACGTAGCCGGCCACCGCGAAGATCAGCCAGAAGAACACCAGGAAGATGAACAGGCCCAGCGACGCGGCCGAGCCCGAGTAGTAGTCGTTCATGATCGTCCTTTCCCAGACGGTCGTCGGCGGTGCACGCCGCTCGCAGGGCTTTTCGCCCCGACGGACACATGCTAGCGACGACCGACGGTCGCTGTCATGAAATTCTCAGGATCGTCACGAGTGTGTCGGCGCGACCGTCCTATACGACCAGCTGGAGTTCGCCCGCCGCCCCGTCCCGGAAGACGATGCCGCTCCGGTCCGCCCAGCGGCGCAGGGCACCGACCGAGCCGATCCGGGGCCGCTCGACCGCGAGCCGTCGCACGAGCTCGCCCTTCGCGTGCTTGTTAAAGTGGTTCAGTGCGCGGACGACGCCGTCCCGACCCTCCGTCACCACACGGACGTAGGTCGCGGGCAGGCCCGCGGGCACGGGGCCGAGCGCGACGTACGCCTCGGACCGGAGGTCGAGCACGAACGACGGGGTTGCCGCCGCGAGCGCCGCGGTCACCGCGGGCGCCCACAGCCGCCGCAGGGCGGGAACCCCGGGAAGCGCCGTCCCCGCGGCGAGCCGGTACGACGGGATCGGGTCGAGCGCGCCCACCGGTCCGAACGGCGCGGAGTGGATCGCAACGTGCGCGCCGAGCCAACGGCGGGCGGAGGCGTCCAGCGAATCGGCGCCCAGCGCGTCGAACAGCACACCGGTGTAGCGGTCGATGGCCGCCATCGTCGGCGCCGTCCGCAGCGCGGCGTTCAGCGCGATATCGGGCAGCTGGCTGACGCTGAGCTTAAGCACGCGAGCCGCCGCATCCTCATCGGCCGCGAGCGCGACCAGCGCGTCGATCACCGCATGGCGCTCGGCCGCCAGCTGCGGGAACGACAGCGCCTCGACGGCGATCCGCCGCGTCCGCCCGCCCGGCCGCTTCGTCTCCGACGGCGGCAGGAGGATCAGCACGGGATGCTCCTCTCCTGGGAATCCGTCCCCTCGAACGACGATCGCGCACCGGGCCGCTGCGGGTCCGATGCGCGATCGACGATGTCCTGAGCGGGGTCAGGCGACCAGTGCCGCCTCACCCGCGACGATGGTCACGACGTCGTTCTCGACGGAGATGAAGCCGTCCTGCGCGTTCGCGATGATCTTCGGACCCTCGGGCGGCGTGATCCGCACCTGCCCCTCGGCGAGGATCGCGAGCATCGGCGTGTGGCCGGCCATGAAGCCGATCTCGCCTATGACGGTCTTGGCGACGACGAGGGTGGCCTCGCCGGTCCAGACCGCTTCCTCCGCGGAGACGAGCGTCACCTGCAGCGGCATGTCAGCCGTTCTCCTTCTGGATCTGCGCCCACTTCTCCTCGACGTCGGAGATGCCGCCGACGTTGAAGAACGCCTGCTCGGCGACGTGGTCGAAGTCGCCACGGACGATCGCGTCGAACGACTCGATGGTCTCCTTGATCGGGACCGTGGAGCCCTCGACGCCGGTGAACTTCTTGGCCATGTAGGTGTTCTGCGAGAGGAACTGCTGGATGCGGCGCGCACGCGACACGACGATCTTGTCCTCTTCGGAGAGCTCGTCGACACCGAGGATCGCGATGATCTCCTGCAGTTCCTTGTTCTTCTGGAGGATCTGCTTGACCGCCGTCGCCACGCGGTAGTGGTCGGCGCCGATGTATCGCGGGTCGAGGATGCGGCTCGTCGAGGTCAGCGGGTCGACGGCGGGGTACAGACCCCGCGACGCGATCTCGCGCGACAGCTCGGTCGTCGCGTCCAGGTGGGCGAACGTGGTCGCCGGCGCCGGGTCGGTGTAGTCGTCGGCGGGGACGTAGATCGCCTGGAGCGAGGTGATCGAGTGACCACGGGTCGAGGTGATGCGCTCCTGCAGCGTCCCCATCTCGTCGGCGAGGTTGGGCTGGTAGCCCACCGCGGACGGCATGCGGCCGAGCAGCGTCGACACCTCGGAGCCGGCCTGCGTGAACCGGAAGATGTTGTCGATGAAGAGCAGCACGTCCTGGTTCTGCACGTCGCGGAAGTACTCCGCCATCGTGAGGGCCGACAGGGCGACGCGCAGGCGCGTCCCCGGCGGCTCGTCCATCTGGCCGAAGACGAGGGCCGTCTTGTCGAAGACGCCCGCCTCCTCCATCTCGTGGATGAGGTCGTTGCCCTCACGCGTGCGCTCGCCGACACCGGCGAACACCGAGACACCGCCGTGGTCCTGCGCGACGCGCTGGATCATCTCCTGGATGAGGACCGTCTTGCCGACGCCGGCGCCGCCGAACAGGCCGATCTTGCCGCCGAGCACGTACGGCGTCAGCAGGTCGATGACCTTGATGCCGGTCTCGAACATCTGGGTCTTCGACTCCAGCTGGTCGAAGTTCGGCGCCTCGCGGTGGATGCCCCAGCGCTCGGTGATCTCGATCTTCTCGTCCGGCTCGGCGTTGAGGACCTCGCCGATCACATTGAAGACACGGCCCTTCGTCACGTCTCCGACGGGGACCGTGATCGACTCGCCCGTGTCGCGGACCTCCTGGCCGCGGACCATGCCGTCGGTCGGCTTCAGCGAGATGGCGCGGACGAGGTCGTCGCCCAGGTGCTGCGCGACCTCGAGCGTGATCTCGGTCGACTCGTCGCCGATCACGATCGTCGTCTTGAGCGCGTTGTAGATCTCGGGGATCGCATCGTGCGGGAACTCGATGTCGACCACAGGGCCGGTGACGCGCGCGACGCGGCCGACGACCGGGGCTTCCGTCTTCTCAGCGGTGAGGCTCATGGCTTCTTTCCTTCGGTGGGGTCTATTTGCCGGACGACAGGGCGTCCGCGCCGCCGACGATCTCGGCGATCTGCTGCGTGATCTCCGCCTGACGCGCGTTGTTGCGCAGGCGGGTGTAGTCGGTGATGAGCTTGTCGGCGTTGTCGCTGGCCGACTTCATCGCCTTCTGCGTCGCGGCGTGCTTGGCTGCCGACGACTGCAGCATGGCGTTGAAGATGCGGCTGTGGATATAGATGGGCAGCAGCACGTCGAGGACGTCCTGCGCCTCCGGCTCGAACTCGTAGAGCGGGAAGACCGTCGCGGTGGCGGCATCCTCCGACTCGACGATCTCGAGCGGCAGCAGCCGGACGCTCTCCGGCGACTGGGTCATCATGCTGACGAAGCGGTTGTAGACGAGGTGGATCTCGTCGACGCCGCCCTCGGCGCTGCCGCGGATGAAGGCCTCGACCAGCGTCTCGCCGATCTCCTGCGCGGTGCGGAAGTGCGGCGTGTCGGTGTCTCCGACCCACTCAGCCACGCGGGCGAGGCGGCGGAACTGGAAGTACCCGACGGCCTTGCGCCCGATCAGGTAGAACACCGGCTCCTTGCCCTCCGAGCGCAGCAGCTCGGCGAGTTCGAGCGCCTCGCGGAGGATCTGCGAGTTGAACGCACCCGCGAGCCCGCGGTCGGACGTGAAGATGACGACCGCCGACCGCGCGATGTGCGCGCGCTCGCTCGTGAGCGGATGATCCACGTTCGAGTGGGTCGCCACGGCGGACACGGCTCTCGTCACGGCCTGCGCATACGGCGATGACGCGCGCACGCGCGCCATCGCCTTCTGGATGCGCGAAGCCGCGATGAGTTCCATCGCCTTCGTGATCTTCTTGGTGGTCTGGGCAGAAGCGATCTTCTGCTTGTAGACCCGGAGTTGAGCGCCCATGCGTCGTTCTACCTAGCCCCGACGGCCCTTGACGATCTGCTCCTGGTTCACGTCCTCCGCGTCGGCGGCGTCGAACTCCTCGTGACCCGGGTTGTCGATCGCCTGACCCTTACCGCCCTGGAACTCCAGGACGAAGGCGTCGGTCGCCTTCTCGAGCGCGGCCACGGTCTCGTCGTCCAGGACGTTCGTGTCCCGGATGGTGTCGAGCACGGTCGTGTTCATCCGGAGGTGGTCGAGGAGCTCGCGCTCGAAGCGCAGCACGTCCTCGACCTCGATCGTGTCGAGCTTGCCGTTGGTGCCGGCCCAGATCGAGACCACCTGCTCCTCGACCGGGTACGGCGAGTACTGCGGCTGCTTCAGGAGCTCGGTGAGGCGGGCGCCACGGGCCAGCTGGCGGCGGGACGCGGCATCCAGGTCGCTCGCGAACATCGCGAACGCCTCGAGGGAGCGGTACTGCGACAACTCCAGCTTCAGCGTGCCGGAGACCTTCTTGATCGACTTGACCTGGGCGTCGCCACCGACGCGCGACACCGAGATGCCGACGTCCACGGCCGGACGCTGGTTGGCGTTGAACAGGTCGGACTGAAGGAAGATCTGGCCGTCCGTGATCGAGATGACGTTGGTCGGGATGTACGCCGACACGTCGTTCGCCTTCGTCTCGATGATCGGGAGACCGGTCATCGAACCCGCGCCCAGCTCGTCCGAGAGCTTCGCGCAGCGCTCGAGCAGACGGGAGTGCAGGTAGAAGACGTCGCCCGGGTACGCCTCACGGCCCGGCGGGCGGCGCAGCAGGAGGGACACGGCACGGTAGGCCTCGGCCTGCTTCGACAGGTCGTCGAACACGATCAGGACGTGCTTGCCGCCGTACATCCAGTGCTGACCGATGGCCGATCCCGTGTAGGGCGCGAGGTACTTGAAGCCGGCCGGGTCGGATGCGGGGGCCGCGACGATCGTCGTGTACTCCAGGGCGCCGGCGTCCTCGAGCGCACCCTTCACCGAGGCGATGGTGGAGCCCTTCTGGCCGATCGCGACGTAGATGCAGCGGACCTGCTTGTTGACGTCGCCCGACTCCCAGTTGGCCTTCTGGTTGATGATCGTGTCGAGCGCGATCGCCGTCTTGCCGGTCTGACGGTCGCCGATGATCAGCTGACGCTGACCACGGCCGACCGGGATCATGGCGTCGATGGCCTTGATGCCGGTCTGCAGCGGCTCGTGCACGCTCTTGCGCTGCATGACGCCCGGCGCCTGGAGCTCGAGGGCGCGGTTGCCCTCGGACTCGATCGCGCCCAGCCCGTCGATCGGGTTGCCGAGCGGGTCGACGACGCGGCCGAGGTAGCCGTCGCCGACGGGGACCGAGAGGACCTCGCCCGTGCGCGTCACCTGCTGGCCGGCCTCGATGCCGGAGAATTCGCCGAGGACCACGACGCCGATCTCGTGCTCGTCGAGGTTCAGCGCGAGGCCCTTGGTGCCGTCGCCGAACGTCACGAGCTCGTTCGCCATGACGCCGGGCAGCCCCTCGACGTGGGCGATGCCGTCTGCCGCGTCGACGACCGCACCGACCTCTGTCGCCGCCGCCCCGGTGGGCTCGTACGCGGCGACGAAGTCCTTCAGCGCGTCACGGATGACGTCGGGGCTGATGGAGAGTTCTGCCATTGTCTTCCTTCGTTCGTGGGGCCGCGGCCCCGAAAGTCTCCGCCGAAGCCGACGGGAAAGTCTTCAGTTTCAGCCGGCGAGGCGCTGCCGCAGCTCCGAGAGCCGCGACGCCACCGTGCCGTCGATCACGTCGTCGGCGATCTGCACGCGCAGTCCCCCGACCGTGGCCGGGTCGACGACGGTGTTGATCGCCACCTCGGTGTCGTACCTGGCCGACAGCGCCGCTGCCAGCCTGGTCTGCTGCTGCGCGGAGAGCGGAACGGCCGACGCGACGGTCGCCACCACGCGCTTGCGCTGCGCCGCCGCCAGCTGGATCGCCCGGCCGAGCAGCTCGCGCACCCGCCGCTCGCGCGGTTGCTGCACGAGCGACGAGGCGATGAGCACCGTCGCCTCGCTCACGCGGGTCTCCAGCAGCGTGCGCACGAGCTCGCCCTTGACGGCGGAGTCGCCTGCGCGGCTCCCCAGCGCGAGCTCGAGCTCGGGGTTCGCTGCCACCGTGCGCGAGAACGCGAACAGCTCGGACTCCACGTCGGCGTCGGGTGCCGCCTTGGCCGCGGCCCGCACGGCGAGCTCTTCGATGCCGTCGACGAGATCCGACGACGACGACCACGCGTGCTGCACGGCGGTGGACAGCAGCGCCACCGACGCGGTCGCGAACGCCGACCCGAAGAGGTCGGTCACGACCTTGGCCCGCGCGGCGGGAGCGGCGGACGAGTCGGCGAGTGCGCCGCCGAGCTGCGGCGAGCCTCCGATGACGCGCGCAGCCGCGAACAGCTCGCGCGCCACATCGAGGTCGACCGCCGACGCGGCGTCCAGCGCCGTCGTCATCGCGGCGACGGCCTGAGTGGTCGCGCTGCCCATTACGCCTTCCCTGCCGTCTGTGCGGTCTCGAGCTCTGCGATGAACCGGTCGACGACGGCCTTGGCCTTCGCGTCGTCCGACAGCGACTCGCCGATGACGCCACCGGCGAGGTCGATCGCGAGCGAACCCACGTCCGTGCGGAGCGAGACGAGCGCGGACTGCCGCTCGGCGGCGATCTGCGCCTGCGCGCTCGCGGTCACGCGTGCGGCCTCGGCCTGCGCGTTCTCGCGCAGTTCGGCGAGGATCTTCGCGCCGTCGGCGCGCGCCTGGTCGCGGATCTGCGCGGCCTCGGTGCGGGCCTCGGCGAGCTTGGCGGTGTACTCCTCGAGAGCGGCGGTCGCACGCGACTGCATCTCCTCGGCGCGCTTGATGCCGCCCTCGATCGCCTCACGGCGAGCGTCGAGCATCGCGTTCATGCTCGGCAGCACCTTCCAGAGGAAGAATGCCAGCACGATGGCGAACGCGAGCGAGCCCCAGACGAGATCCGGGAGCGCCGGGAGCACCGGACTCTGGGTCTCCTCCGCGGCGGCGGTGACGAATGCGTTCAGCATTCAGACTCCTTGGCGTTGACGGCCGATTACGGCGCGGGGAACGGGATGAACGCGACGGCGATCGCGATGAAGCAGAGGGCCTCGGTGAGGGCGACGCCGAGGAACATGAGGCTCTGGAGGCGCCCCTGCAGCTCGGGCTGGCGGGCGACCGACTCGATGGTCTTGCCGATGACGTAGCCCACGCCGATACCGGAGCCGATGACGGCGAGGCCGAAGGCGAGCGGTGCGAGTTGACCGACGATGTTCACGGGATGGTTCCTTTCGAAGGGTGGTTGTGAGCGGGTGCCGAGCTCAGTGCTCTTCGGCGACCGCGAGCTGGATGTAGATGGCGGAGAGGATGGCGAAGACGTACGCCTGCAGCGCGGCGATGAACAGCTCGAGGACCGTGAAGGCGAGCCCGAACGCGAACGAGCCGACGCCCAGGAGGCCGAGCAGGTTGCCGTCGGCGAGCACGGTGAAGAAGAAGAACTGCGTCGCCGTGAAGCACAGCACGAGGAGCATGTGGCCCGCGATCATGTTCATCGTCAGTCGCAGCGTCAGCGTCACCGGGCGCACGATGAAGGTCGAGAGGAACTCCAGCGGCGCGATGAAGACGTAGAGCCATACCGGGACGCCCGGGGGGAACAGCGAGTCCTTCCAGAACTTCGCGCCCTTCTCCCGCATGCCCGCGTAGATGAACATGACCCAGGACACCACGGCGAGGATCAGCGGGAGGCCGATGGCGGCCGTGCCGGCCAGCTGCAGCCCGGGGATCGTCCCCGTGAGGTTCATGCCGAGGATGAGGAAGAACATCGTCATCAGGATCGGCTCGTAGCGACGACCGCGCTGCTCGCCGAGCGTGTCGTAGACGATGCCGTTGCGGACGAACATGAAGATGGCCTCGAGCGCGGCCTGACCGCGGCCGGGGACGATCTTCATGTTCCGCGTCCCGAGCCAGAAGATCAGGATGATGACGGCGACGACGAGGATGCGGATCGCCATCAGGCGGTTCAGCTCGAACGGCGTTCCGGGGAAGAGCAGGACCGGCGGGAAGAAGTCCGTGATCGACGGACCGTGGAACCCGCCATCATCGCTCGCAGCGGCGGTGGCGATAAGAGAGGCGACGTGGATGGACAGCGTGGGCTCCGGATTCGGGGCACCGAGGGTCGGCGCGTCGATGGGTTGAGAGAGTCCGTCGACCGCGTCCGACATCACCCGCGCGGTGACGTCTGTCATTGCCGTCGACTAAGCCCACCCTATCAAGGATTTCCCAGGGTCACGAACCTGGGCGGGGCTCCCCGGGGTCCTCCGCGGACGTCGGAAGCGCCACGTCGCCCACGTACGGCACGCGCGCCCGGGCGAACACGACGATGTCGATGAGCAGGGACGCGATGGTCGCCGCGAGGGCCGAGAAGAAGAAGACGAGGGGCGAGATCCAGGGCTGGCCACGCAGGACGAGCATCACCACCACGAAGATGATGACCTTGACGAACCAGCCGCCCAGGACGAGCGCGAAGTACCCTGTGGAGAAGAGCGTCTCCCCCGCCATCCGCGTCCCGATCAGCATCGTCACGGCGGTGAGCGCGAAGAACACGCCGGCCATCAGGATGCCGATGAGCGCGCTGACCAGCCCGGACGGACCGGCGACGAGGAAGCCGATCAACGCGCCGACGACGGCGAGCGCGGCGAGGACGAGTCCCGACCAGATCAGCGACGAGCGCAGGATGACGGTGGACGAGTGTTTCGTGCTCATGAGCGGGACTCTCCGGAGGGGTGCCGCACGGGGCGGCGGGACGGGCTGAAGGTGACGACGAGGCACGCGGCGATCCCGATGAGGGCGAAGACCACGCCGATCCAGTACTGGCCGAACCAGTCCTGGCTGGTCGCGATGTACATGAGCAGGATCGAGATGCCGATCACCGCCGTCCACGCGTAGAAGATCAGGACCGCTGCGATGTCGCTGTGCCCCATGTCGAGCATGCGGTGGTGCAGGTGCTTGCGGTCAGGCGAGAACGGCGACTTGCCGCCCCAGTACCGCCGCAGGACGGCCGAGGCGAAGTCGATGAGCGGCAGGATCACGACCGCGATCGGGAGGAGGATCGGGATGAACGCACCCAGCAGCTGCGACCGCCCGAACTCCGCCGGGTCCAGGGTGGCCGGGTCGAACTGGCCCGTGATCGCAATCGCCGACGTGGCCATCAGCAGGCCGAGGACCAGCGCGCCCGAGTCGCCCATGAACAGCTTCGCGGGGCTCCAGTTGAGGGGGAGGAACCCCAGGCAGGCGCCGATGACGACGGCCGCGATGAACGAGGCGAGGTTGAAGTAGCTGCTCGCGCCGCCGTCACGGGCGACGATGTAGGAGTAGGCGAAGAAGATCCCGCTCGCGATGAGGCACACGCCCGCGACGAGCCCGTCGAGTCCGTCGATGAAGTTCACCGCGTTCATCACGATGACGATCGCGAACACGGTGAGGGCGAAGCTGACGGCGCTCGAGGGCACGGTCATGCCGTAGATCGGGAGCGAGTAGATCTGCAGGTGCCCCAGCCACGCGATCATCCCGGCCGCGAGGAACTGCGCCCCGAGCTTGATCATCCAGTCGAGGTCCCAGAGATCGTCGGCGATCCCCACGACCACGGTGAGAAGCATCGCGCCGAGGATCGCGTACACCTGCACCGGGTTGCTCCAGAAGATGGAGAAGTACGGGGTGAACGCGGATACCGCGAATGCCGCGACCATCCCGAGGAACATCGCGATGCCCCCCAGACGCGGGGTGGGCGTCTTGTGCACGTCCCGCTCGCGGATGCCGGGGTAGAGCTTGAACCTGAGACTCAGCCGCCACACGGCCCACGAGAGCGCGAGCGTCACGGTGGCGGTGAACAGGATCGTGAAGATGTACTGCTTCACCCGTCGCCGCCGCCGTCGACGTCGTCCGGCGCGGGCGACGCATCGGGGTCGGGCTCGAGGAGGTCCCCCAGCACGTCCTGCAGGCGGGCGCGGGAGATCGCACCCTCGCGCAGGATCCGGACGACGGGCTCCGCGCCGCCCACGAGAGCGGTCGCATCGACGATGGTCGACGAGATCCCGGTGTCGCTGATCCCGCCGTCGAGGTAGACCGCGATCGAGTCGCCGAGCATGTCGACGGCGTCCGGAGCGGTGATCGCGGCCGCCCTGCCGGTGAGGTTCGCACTGGAGACCGCGAGCGGCCCCGTCTCCTCGAGCAGCTCGAGGGCGATGCGATGGGCGGGCTGGCGGACGGCGACCGTGCCGTGGGTCTCGCCGAGGTCCCACGAGAGCGACGGCTGGGCGGGCAGCACGATCGTGAGGCCGCCCGGCCAGAACTCGTCGATGAGGCGATCGACGGCCTCCGGGACGTCCGACACGAGCGCGCGCATCATGGCGCGACCGGCCACCAGGACGGGCGGCGGCGACTGACGGCCTCGGCCTTTCGCCGCGAGGAGCCGCGCGACCGCCTCCGGACTGAACGCGTCGGCGGCGACGCCGTAGACGGTGTCGGTGGGCAGCACCACGAGCTCGCCGCGGCCGATCGCCTGACGCGCCTGGCGCATACCGGTGAGCAGCTGCGCCTCGTCGCCGCAGTCGTAGAGGGGGGACATGTCGCCCTCCAGTCTATCCGCGGCGGGCCGCGGGTCCGTCAGGGACGGATCGCCGTCGTCACGCGGTCGCGCAGGGTGAGATCGGGATGCGTGACCGCCGCCCGCCATCCGTCGGCAGCGAGCAGTGCGCGGATGGCCGGGCCCTGCCACTCGCCGTGCTCGATCACGATCGTTCCGCCGGGATGCGCGAGCCGCAGGCCGACGCCGCTCAGGATCCGCACGACGTCCAGCCCGTCCGGCCCGCCGTAGAGGGCCGCAGGTGGGTCGAACAGCCGCACCTCGGGGTCGCGCGGGATGGCGTCGTCGGGCACGTAGGGCGGATTGGACGCGACCACGCTCACCCGCCCGTCGAGCTCGGGGAAGGCGTCGGCGAGGTCGGCGAACACCACGCGCGCGTTCACCGCGCCGATGTGGGCGAAGTTCTCCTTCGCCCACACGAACGCCGCCACGGAGTTCTCGGCCGCGTGCACCTCCGCGTGCGGGACCTCGGTGGCCATCGCGAGCGCGATCGCGCCGCTCCCCGTCCCGAGGTCGACGGCGATGGGAGACGGCGACGCGGCGGCGCGCAGCGCGTCGATCGCGACCTGCGCGACGATCTCGGTCTCCGGGCGCGGCACGAACACGCCCGGCCCGACCCGCAGCTCGAGATGACGGAAGGGCGCCGTCCCGGTGATGTGCTGGAGCGGCTCGCGGGACGCGCGGCGCGCGACGAGCGCCGCGAGCCGGGTCTCGGCATCCGGAGCGATGACATCGCCCCGCAGCGCCGCCGCCTGGACCTCCCCGCGACCTGCGCCGAGGACGTGCGCCGCCAGCAGCTCCGCGTCGACCGCGGGATCGGCGATGCCGGCAGCGGCGAGCACGTCGACGGCGGCGCGGATCGCGACGGCGAGGCGGGGGGCGTCGGAGGCGTCGGACGGGTTCATGGGCGACTCCAGCCTATCCACGGGGAATCGTCACATTCGGCCGCGTCATAGCCCTGCTCACCTAGGCTGATAGCGCTCCCGACAGATCGAAAGGCCACGCCATGCCCGGCATCCACTCCGACATCACCACCGCGTTCGGCAACACCCCGCTCGTCCGGCTCAATCACGTGACCGAGGGTGCGGGCGCCGAGGTGTACGCGAAGCTCGAGTACTTCAACCCCGGCTCGAGCGTGAAGGACCGCCTCGGCATCGCCCTGGTCAACGCGGCGGAGGAGGCCGGAGCACTGAAGCCCGGCGGCACGATCGTCGAGGCCACCAGCGGCAACACCGGCATCGCCCTCGCCCTGGTCGGTGCGGCGCGCGGCTACCACGTCATCCTCACGATGCCCGCCTCCATGTCCAAGGAGCGACGGATGCTCCTGAAGGCGTTCGGCGCGGAGCTGGTCCTCACCGACCCGACCAAGGGCATGAAGGAGGCCGTGCGCGTCGCGGAGGAGATCGCGGAGAAGACGCCGGGCGCCATCATGGCATGGCAGTTCGAGAACGCCGCCAACCCGGAGATCCACCGCAAGACCACGGCCGAGGAGATCTGGCGCGACACCGAGGGCGAGGTCGACATCTTCGTCGCGGGGGTGGGGACGGGCGGGACGATCACGGGCGTCGGCCAGGTGCTCAAGCAGCGCAAGCCCGGTGTCACCGTGATCGCCGTCGAGCCGACCGCGTCGCCGCTGCTGTCGACCGGGACGCCGGGGCCCGCGAAGATCCAGGGGATCGGCCCGAACTTCGTGCCCCCGATCCTGGACACCACGATCTACGACGAGGTCGTCACCGTGGAGTTCGAGGACGCGATCGCGACCGCCCGCGACCTGGCGGCCAAGGAGGGCCTCCTGGTCGGGATCTCGAGCGGAGCCGCCGCCTGGGCGGCCATCGAGGTCGCCAAGCGCCCGGAGAACGCGGGCAAGAAGGTGGTCGTCGTCATCCCCGACACGGGCGAGCGGTACCTGTCCACCGCGCTGTTCGAGGACCTCCGCGAGGACTGACATGTCCGCCTGGAGTCGCCTTCGCGAGGATCTGGCGGCCGCGCGCCTGCGCGATCCCGCTGCGCGCAGCTCGATCGAGATCGCTCTGCTCTACCCGGGTCTGCACGCCCTCTGGGCGCATCGGCTCTGGCATCGGCTATGGCTGCGCCGCTTCCGCTTCCTGGCGCGGGCCGGCTCGCAGATCACGCGATGGCTCACGGGCATCGAGATCCATCCCGGCGCGACGATCGGGCGTCGCTTCTTCATCGACCACGGCATGGGCGTCGTGATCGGCGAGACGGCCGAGGTCGGCGACGACGTCATGCTCTACCACGGGGTGACCCTCGGCGGCCGTCAGCGCGAGGGCGGGAAGCGGCATCCGACGATCGAGGACGGCGTGGCGATCGGTGCCGGCGCGAAGGTGCTCGGCCCGATCACCATCGGTGCCGGATCGGTGATCGGCGCGAACGCCGTCGTGACCCGTGACGCGCCGCCCGACTCGGTGCTGGTCGGCGTCCCCGCGAAGCCGCGCTCCCGACGTCAGGGCGAGGACACCCGGGCCCTCCTGACGGCGCCCGAGTACTTCATCTAGCCCCGCGCCGGGACGACGGAACGCGGCCGGAAGAGCCGAGCCCGCGCTCGGAAACGCGGATGCGGAGCTCGACACGCCGCGGACCCGACGCGGGCGGGCGGCGTGGCCGACGCCTCGTCCGCGTTTTCGCACGCGAGGCGCGACCGCGAGCGGATGTCAGGCCCGCGCTCCCTGGACCTTCTTCTTCAGGAAGAGTCCGGGCAGGAGCCAGGTCGCGAGCGCGGTGACGAGCCACACGATCAGCGTTCCCAGGATCCAGGCGACGGGGCCGTCGATCCCGATCCCCGCGGCGGGGACGACGACGGCGATGAGCAGCGCGACGAACGTGGAGACCAGACCGATCCCCCCGGTGAGCGCGCGGGCGTGCCGATGGGTGACCTTGAACAGCCACGGCGCCAGCACGCTCTGGAGCACCGCGAAGATGACCACCGCGAGCACGAAGCCCCACCAGTCGTTCCAGTGCAGGTAGAAGTCCGGGAGGATGAGGTCCGCGACGATGAGTCCCAGGGCCGCCGAGACGACGAAGATGGCGGCGCGGATGAGGAACGCGATCATGCGCACACGCTATCGCCTCGGCCGTCGGCTCCGCGCCATGTGACGCGGGACGTCAGGCGTCGGCGAGCGCGGCGAGGCGCGCTTCTTCGTCCGCCTGGATGGCGGACTCGATGATCGGGTCCAGGGCGCCGTCCATCACCTGGTCGAGGTTGTAGGCCTTGTAGCCGGTGCGGTGATCGGCGATGCGGTTCTCGGGGAAGTTGTACGTGCGGATCCGCTCCGAGCGGTCCATGCCGCGGATCTGCGAGCGCCGGGCATCGGATGCCGCAGCCTCGCGCTCCTCCTGCTGCCGGGCGAGCAGCCGCGCGCGCAGCACCCGCATACCGGCCTCGCGGTTCTGCAGCTGCGACTTCTCGTTCTGCATCGACACGACGATGCCGGTCGGCAGGTGCGTGATCCGCACCGCCGAGTCGGTCGTGTTCACCGACTGGCCACCCGGGCCCGAGGACCGGAAGACGTCGATCTTGAGGTCGTTGGCGTTGATCTCGATCTCGTCGGGCTCGTCGACCTCGGGGAAGACGAGCACTCCCGTCGTGGAGGTGTGGATGCGCCCCTGCGACTCGGTCGCCGGCACCCGCTGGACGCGGTGCACGCCGCCCTCGTACTTGAGGTGCGCCCACACGCCCTGGGCGGGATCGGTGGACGACCCCTTGATGGCGACCTGGACCTCCTTGTACCCGCCGAGGTCCGATTCGCTGCGCTCCAGGAGCTCGGTCTTCCAGCCCTTCGACGCCGCGTACTGCAGGTACATCCGCAGCAGGTCGGCGGCGAACAGCGCCGATTCCGCGCCGCCCTCGCCCTGCTTGATCTCCATGATCACGTCGCGCGCGTCGTCGGGATCGCGCGGGATGAGGAGCCGCCGGAGCCGCTCCTGCGCGGCGTCGCGCTTGGCCTCCAGCAGAGGGACCTCTGCCGCGAACGCCTCGTCCTCCTTGGCCAGCTCGCGGGCGGCGTCCAGATCGTCGGATGCCGCGATCCAGGCGTCGTTGGCCGCCACGATGCGCGACAGCTCGGCGTAGCGCCGGTTCACGCGCTTGGCGCGCGCGGCGTCGGCGTGCACCGCCGGATCGGAGAGCTCCTCCTGGACGGCCTTGTGCTCGTCGAGCAGGCCCTTGACCGACTCGAACATCGCGGGCTCAGCCACGACGACTCCCCCTCGCGTGTGACGAGCTCAGCGGATGCTGTTCTCGTGACCGTGGCTGTGGCCGCCGGCGTGTGCGTCGCGTGCGGGCGCGGGGATCGACTTCTGCATCTGCACGAGGAACTCCACGTTCGACTGCGTCTCCTTGAGCTTGCCCAGCACGACCTCGAGCGCCTGCTGCGTGTCGAGACCCGCGAGCGCGCGCCGCAGCTTCCACGTGATCTTCACCTCGTCGGGCGACAGCAGCATCTCCTCGCGGCGGGTGCTCGACGCGTTGACGTCGACTGCCGGGAAGATGCGCTTGTCGGCGAGCGAGCGGCTGAGGCGGAGCTCGCTGTTGCCGGTCCCCTTGAACTCCTCGAAGATGACCTCGTCCATCTTGGAGCCGGTCTCCACGAGCGCGGTCGCCAGGATCGTGAGCGATCCGCCGTTCTCGATGTTGCGCGCCGCGCCGAAGAACCGCTTGGGCGGGTAGAGCGCGGAGGCGTCCACGCCACCGGTGAGCACCCGGCCGGAGGTGGGCGCCGAGATGTTGTAGGCGCGACCCAGGCGGGTGATCGAGTCGAGCAGCACGACGACGTCGCGACCGAGCTCCACAAGGCGCTTGGCACGCTCGATGGCGAGCTCGGCGACCGTCGTGTGGTCCTCGGCGGGGCGGTCGAAGGTCGAGGCGATGACCTCGCCCTTCACCGTGCGCTGCATGTCGGTGACCTCCTCGGGCCGCTCGTCCACGAGCACGACCATGAGGTGCACCTCGGGGTTGTTCGTGGAGATGGCGTTCGCGATCTGCTGCAGCACGATCGTCTTGCCCGCCTTCGGCGGGGCGACGATCAGGCCGCGCTGACCCTTGCCGATGGGCGCGACGAGGTCGATGATCCGCTGCGTGAGCTTCTCGGGCGCCGTCTCGAGGCGCAGGCGGTCCTGCGGGTAGAGCGGCGTGAGCTTGCCGAACTCGACGCGGGTCGCGGCATCCTCGACCGACAGCCCGTTGATCGAGTCGACCTTGACGAGCGCGTTGTACTTCTGGCGGCTCGACTGCTCGCCCTCGCGGGGCTGCTTGATCGCGCCGACGACGGCGTCGCCCTTGCGGAGGTTGTACTTCTTCACCTGACCGAGCGAGACGTAGACGTCGCTCGTGCCGGGGAGGTAGCCGGTCGTGCGGACGAACGCGTAGTTGTCGAGCACGTCGAGGATGCCGGCGATCGGGATGAGGACGTCGTCCTCGCCGATCTCGGTCTCGAACTCGTCGCCCGCCTGGCCGCCGCGCCGCTTGTTGCGCTGACGGCCACGGCCACCCTGGGCGCCCTGGTCGTCGTCGGCGTCCGCCGAAGCGGCCTGGCCGCCCTGGGGAGCGGCGCTCTGCGACGAGCCGTTGCCGCCCTGCCCGCCGTTCTGCTGGGGCGCGCCGCCGGGCTGGCCGCCGTTCTGGGCCTGCCCGTTGCGGTTGCGGTTGCGGCTGCGGCTGCGGCTGCGGCTCCGGCCGGACTGCTCGCCGCCCTCGGCCTGCTCGCCGGCCTCGCCCGCGTCGGACTTCTCGTCGGCGGAAGCGTCCGCGGCGGATGCGCCGTCGGCAGCGGAGTCGTCAGAGACCGCGGCATCGGCGGATGCCTCGGCCGGGGCGTCGGCGCCCGACTCCGCCGGAGCGTCCGGAGCGGCGGTCGAGGCTTCCTGCGTAGCGTCCGCGGCGGGCACCTCGGCCTCGCCGGCGGGCGCGGCCGGCGCGTCGGTCTCGGGAGCGGGCGCGTCGGTCTCGGCGGCGGCCTCTGCCGCCGCGACGACGTCGGCCGTCTTCGCCCGACGGGGAGCGCGCTTGCGCGGGGCCTTGGCGGGCGCGACCTCGGCCGCCGGCGCCTCGGGCTCGGCCGGAGCCGCGGGCTCCGCCGGCGCGTCCTCTGCCGGAGCAGCGGGCGCGTCAGCCTCGGGCTCGACGACGCCGTCAGCCGGGGACTCCCCAGCCTGAGCCGCCTCCGCCTCAGAGGCGGGGGTCACGGCGTCGGCCGCGGTCGTGTTCTCGACGGTCTCGGACGCGTTGCTGTCGCCCTCGGCAGGCACGTCGACGGTATGGATCTCGGAGATGGACTCCACGAGTACTCCCTTGTGAAACGAATGATTGCATGACCGCACATGGCGCCGTCGATGACAGGCGTCCGCCGCCCTTCGACGCGTTCCCGGTGTCCGAACAGACGGCTGGGAATCACGTGTCGGGGAGTAGTGCGGGGGTTCGCAGATTGCGATGGAGGCCAGATTCACATCACCGTGGATACGGCTCTGTGGCACCCTCCGCGTACTCCCTCACTGTACCACCCTTGAAGTCGACGGCGAGCATGAGCGCCTCCCACGGAGTGTCCGTCGCGGCCGCCGCGAGCTCTGCGGCCTCCAGACGGCGCCCCGGCCCGTCAGCGAGGACCAGCACGCTCGGCCCCGCTCCGGACACCACGGCCGCGAAGCCCGCGGCGCGCAGCGCGCGCACGAGCGCATCCGTCTCGGGCATCGCCTGAGCGCGGTAGTTCTGGTGCAGCTTGTCCTCGGTCGCCGCGAGCAGGAGCTCCGGGCTCTGCGTGAGCGCGGCGATGAGCAGCGCCGAGCGCGACACGTTGAACACCGCGTCCTCACGCGGGACCTGCAGGGGCGCGAGGGTCCGCGCGACGCTGGTCGACATCGTGAACTCGGGCACGAAGACGAGAGGCGAGACCCCGCGATGGACGAGCAGCTTCTTGTGCTGCGGGCCGTGCTCGTCGACCCAGGCGATCGTGAGGCCGCCGAACAGTGCGGGGGCCACGTTGTCCGGGTGCCCCTCGAGCTCGGTGGCGAGCCGGAGCAGCAGGTCAGGTCCGAGATCGACGTCGCCCTCGAGCAGGCCCTTCGCGGCCAGGAGGCCGGCGACGACGGCGGCCCCCGACGACCCGAGGCCGCGCCCGTGCGGGATGACGTTGCGGGCGTCGAGCCGGACGCCGGGCATGACGCGGTCGACCGCGTCGAAGGCGTACTGCATCGCGCGGACGACGAGGTGGGACGCGTCGCGCGGCACCGCGGCCGCGCCCTCCCCCGACACGTCGATCTGCACGCCCGGCTCGTCGCCCGGATGGACGATGAGCTCGTCGTACACGCTCAGCGCCAGGCCGAGCGTGTCGAAGCCGGGGCCGAGGTTCGCACTCGTCGCCGGCACGCGGACGGCGACCGGCCGGCCTGTCGACGAGCCGGCTGTGGTCACGCGGTCGCCTCCGCGGGCGCGAGCCCCAGCACCGAGGCGACTTCGCTGGTCTCGGCGTCGACGACCGTCGGTGTCACGTCCGAGCCGTCCGCGTTGCGCAGGGCCCACTGCGGGTCCTTGAGGCCGTGGCCGGTGACCGTCAGCACGACCTTGGCGCCGGCCGGAATGATGCCCGCCTCCGCGCGGTCGAGGAGCCCTGCCACGCTGATCGCCGAGGCGGGCTCCACGAAGATCCCCACCTCGCCGGAGAGCAGCTTCTGCGCCGCGAGGATGCGGGCGTCGTCGATCGCGCCGAACCATCCGTCCGTCGCATCCCGCGCCTCCAGCGCGAGCTCCCACGAGGCCGGGTTCCCGATCCGGATGGCGCTGGCCACCGTCTCGGGGTTCTTCACGACCTCGCCGCGGACGAGGGGGGCGGATCCCTCCGCCTGGAACCCGAACATCCGCGGGACGCGCGTGGCGACGCCACGGGCGACCTCCTCGCGGTAGCCGCGCGAGTAGGCGGTGTAGTTGCCGGCGTTGCCGACGGGGATGAAGTGGAAGTCCGGTGCGTCGCCGAGGACCTCCACGACCTCGTACGCGGCCGTCTTCTGGCCCTCGATCCGATCGGGGTTGACCGAGTTCACGAGGTGGACCGGGTAATGGTCGGCGAGCTCCCGCGCGATCTCCAGGCAGTCGTCGAAGTTGCCGCGGATCTGGATGAGGCGACCGTTGTGCGCGACCGCCTGGCTCAGCTTGCCCATCGCGATCTTGCCCTCGGGCACCAGTACCGCGGCGGTGATGCCGGCGTGCGCGGCGTAGGCCGCGGCGGATGCCGACGTGTTGCCGGTCGACGCGCAGATCACGGCCTTCGCGCCGTGCTCCACCGCGCGCGAGAGCGCGACGGTCATGCCCCGGTCCTTGAACGAACCGGTCGGGTTCATGCCCTCGAACTTCACCCAGACGTCCGCTCCCGTGCGCTGGGACAGCGCGGGCGCCGGCAGGAGCGGCGTGCCGCCCTCCCCCAGCGTGACGACGGTCGAGGCCTCGGTCACGCCGAGCCGATCTGCGTACTCGCGGAGGACTCCGCGCCAGAGGTGTGCCATTCTCAGTCTCCTTCCACCCGCAGGACCGAGACGACGCGCTCCACGACGCCGCTGTCGGCGAGCCGCTGCACGGTCTCGCTGAGGTCCTGTTCCAATGCCTTGTGCGTGCCGATGACGAGGCGCGCCGATCCGGTGCCTTCCTCGTCGTCGCCGATGACCGTCTGCTCGACGCTCGCGATCGAGACGCGCCCGTCGCTCAGGGTTCCCGCGACTGTCGCGAGCACACCGGGACGATCGTCGACCTCGAGGGTGATCTGGTAGCGCGTCACGACGCGCCCGATCTCCACGATGGGGAGGTTCGCGCGCGTGGACTCCCCCACGCCGACCCCGCCCGCGATATGCCGCCGCGCCGCCGAGACGACGTCGCCGAGTACCGCGGACGCCGTCTGGACGCCGCCGGCGCCGGCGCCGTAGAACATGAGGTTCCCGGCGGCCTCGGCCTGCACGAACACCGCGTTGTTGGCACCGTGCACGCTCGCGAGCGGGTGCCCGCGCCGGATGAGCGCCGGGTACACCCGCACCGAGATCGCCTCGCCCGCAGCCGAGGCATCCGTCTGACCGGTGAGCCGCTCGCACACCGCGAGCAGCTTGATGACGTAGCCGGCGTGGCGCGCGGCGTCCATCATCGCCTTGTCGATGCCGACGATGCCCTCGCGGTGCACCGCGTCGAGCGGGACCGTGGTGTGGAAGGCGAGGCTCGCGAGGATGGCGGCCTTCTGCGCGGCGTCGTATCCCTCCACATCGGCGGTGGGGTCGGCCTCGGCGTAGCCGAGCCGCTGCGCGTCCGCCAGGACGTCGGCCAGCTCCGCGCCCTCCTGGTCCATGCGGTCCAGGATGTAGTTCGTGGTGCCGTTGACGATACCCATGATGCGGTGCACCCGATCGCCGGCGAGCGAGTCGCGGAGGGGACGGATGATCGGGATCGCCCCGGCCGCAGCGGCTTCGTAGTAGACGGACGCGCCGACCTGATCGGCCGCGTCGAAGATCTCCTGCCCGTGCGTCGCCAGCAGCGCCTTGTTGGCGGTCACGACGTCGGCGCCCGAGTTGATGGCCTGGAGCAGATAGCTGCGGGCGGGCTCGATGCCGCCCATGAGCTCGATCACGATGTCGGAGCCCACGATGAGGGTCTCCGCGTCCGTCGTGAGGAGCTCCCGCGGCAGCTCCACGTCGCGCGGCGCGTCGACGTCGCGCACGGCGATGCCGGCGAGCTCGAGCGAGGCTCCCGCGCGATCTGCGAGCTCGTCCGCGTGCCTGCGCAGCAGATCGGCGACCTGGGATCCGACGGCGCCGGCTCCCAGGAGCGCGACGCGCAGGCGGCGATAGTCCGTCATGCGTTCCCTTCCGCGATGCCGGCGTCCCGCGAGAGGAGGTCGGCGATCGTCTCTCCGCGCACGATGACGCGGGCCTGACCGGCGCGCACGGCGACGACGGCCGGGCGCGCGAGGTAGTTGTAGTTGCTCGCGAGCGAGAAGCAGTACGCGCCCGTGGCCGGCACCGCGAGCAGGTCGCCGGGCGCGACGTCCCCGGGCAGGTACTCGTGATCGACGACGATGTCGCCCGACTCGCAGTGCTTGCCGACGACACGGGCCAGCACCGGCGCAGCGCCCGAGACGCGCGACGCGATGCGGGCCGAATACTGCGCACCGTAGAGAGCGGGGCGCGGGTTGTCGCTCATGCCGCCGTCGACGCTCACGTACACGCGCTCCGCGCCGTCGCCGAGACGCACGGGCTTGACCGTGCCCACCTCGTAGAGCGTGACGCCCGCCTGACCGACGATGGCCCGCCCCGGCTCGAATGCGAGGTTCGGCATCGGGATGCCGCGCACCGCGCACTCCCGGGCGACGGCGTCGACGATCCCGGCGGCGAGCGCTTCGATCGGGGTCGGGTCGTCCGCGGACGTGTACGCGATGCCGAAGCCGCCGCCGAGGTTCAGGACCGGCACCTCTCCGTCCTCGCTGAGGGCGGCGTGGAGCTCGACGAGGCGCGACGCCGACTCGGCGAAGCCGTCCGTCCCGAAGATCTGCGAGCCGATGTGACAGTGCAGCCCGACGAAGGCGAGCGCGTCGAGCTCGCGGATGCGGGCGACGGCGGCCGCGGCATCCTCCAGCGCGAAGCCGAACTTCTGGTCCTCGTGCGCGGTGGCGAGGAAGTCGTGCGTCTCGGCGTGGACACCGCTGTTCACGCGGAGCAGGACGGGCTGCACCGCGTCCGGTGCCACGACGCGCCGCCGCTCGACGATCGCCGCGAGGCGCTCGAGCTCGATCGCGCTGTCGATCACGACGGAGCCGACACCCACCTCCACGGCGCGTGCGAGCTCGGCCACGCTCTTGTTGTTGCCGTGGAAGCCGATGCGGCCGGGATCGACTCCGGCCGCGAGCGCGACCTCCAGCTCGCCGCCGCTGCACACGTCGATCGCGAGGCCCTCGGCGGTGACCCAGCGGACGACCTCGGTGGAGAGGAACGCCTTTCCGGCGTAGTAGACGCGGGCAGCGACCCCGTGCGCCGCGGCCGCGTCGCGGAACGCCGCAACGGCGCGCCGCGCGTGCGCGCGCACCTCGTCCTCGTCGAAGACGTAGAGCGGTGTGCCGAACGCGTCGCGCAGATCGCCGACGTCGACGCCCGCGATCGACAGGACGCCCGCCTCGTCGCGCGCGGCGGACGCCGGCCAGATGGCCGGGTCGAGCGCGTTCGCGTCGTCCGGCATCGTGAGCCAGCTCGGCGCGGTCGGGCGGGAGGGCGGGGCGGACACGGTGGGACCAATCGATGGATGCTTCGGCGCTGCGCTTTCGGCGCGGACCCTCCGGGACGACGGGTCGACCACGGCCAGGACTCGCTCACGCGCCGGGAGTCCTTGAAGTCTAGGGCACGCCCCCGCCCTCGCCCCATTCGCGTGTCGGGGCCCGGAGGCGGCCGCGAGCGGCCGCTGTCAGGCGCAGGTGCCCTTCTCCCGCAGGGCGGCATCCTTCCCGATCCGGCCGTCGACGGCGAACGTCGCGACCAGGCGGTCACCGGTGACGGCGACCGTGCGCAGCTCAACGCCCGCGGGCAACGAGGAAGCGACGCACACGTCCCAGTCGCGCAGCGCCGCCTGGGCGACCGAACCGAAGCGGGCACGGAGGTCGTCGGCGCCGATCGTGGCCCCGGCCAGCTGCAGGGCGGCCGGATGCAGCACGATCCCGCCGTCGGCGGCGCTCGGGGTCAGCGCGACACCGATCGGGATGCGCGCACCGAAGACCGAGAGCTCGACCGTCGCGGTCACGTTCGGCGCCGCGATGCCGAGTGTGTCCGACGGGAAGCCGTCGACCGTCGACATGAGCGCGCGCAGCTGAGCCTCGTCGAGGCCGACCGTGACCGAGCCGGAGCGCATCGCTCCCGGATCACGGATGGAGACGCCGTGGAGGTCCGCACTCACGTCGCCCGTGAACGCGCCCACGGTCACGTCCCGCGAGGAGATGTGCACCTCGTCGAGGGTTCCCTTGATCAGCTGGGGGATGACGGCGCCCGTCACCTCCACGTCCATGTCCTGATCGGCGGGAAGCGCGAGGCGCGTGACGGCCTGCTCACGGATGGTCTTGGTCACGAGGTCGCGCGCGACCCATTCCCCGAGGAACCAGGCGGCCACGACCAGCCCGAGCACCACCAGGACGCCGACGACCCACGGCCACGCGTGCCGTCGCGTCGGAGGTGGTGCCGCGGTCATGTCGGGGCCTCGGTCACATCCGCTCGGGGGCGGACGCGCCGAGCAGGCCCAGGCCGTTGCGCAGCACCTGACCGGTGGCGTCGCTCAGCCAGAGCCGGGTGCGGTGCAGGTCCTCGACCGGCTCCTCCCCCAGCGGGATGACGCGGCAGTTGTCGTACCAGCGGTGGTACAGGCCGGCGAGCTCTTCGAGATAGCGGGCGATGCGGTGCGGCTCGCGCACCTCGGCCGCGTAGGCGACGATCCGCGGGTACTCCTGCAGCGCACCGAGCAGTGCGGACTCCGTCTCGTGCGTGAGGAGCTCGGGCACGAACGCCGAGCGGTCGACGCCGGATGCCGCGGCGTTGCGCGCGACGTTGTGCGTGCGCGCGTGGGCGTACTGCACGTAGAACACCGGGTTGTCGTTCGTGCGCCGCTGGAGGACGTCGAGATCGACGTCGAGGTTCGAGTCGGCGGAACTCCGCGTGAGCGCGTAGCGCGCGGCATCCACACCCACGATCTCGACCAGGTCCTCCATCGTCACGATCGTGCCCGCGCGCTTGGACATGCGCACGGGCTGGCCGTCCTTGACCAGGTTGACGAGCTGTCCGATCAGGATCTGCAGGTTGACGCCCGGCTCGTCGCCGAACGCCGCGCACATCGCCATGAGCCGTCCGACGTAGCCGTGGTGGTCGGCGCCGAGCATGATGATGCAGCGGTTGAAGCCGCGCTCGCGCTTGTCGAGGTAGTAGGCGAGGTCGCCCGAGAAGTAGGCCGGCTCGCCGTTGGAGCGGATGATGACGCGGTCGCGGTCGTCGCCGAACTCCGTGCTGCGCAGCCAGATCGCGCCGTCCTGCTCGAAGATGTGGCCGAGCTCCCGCAGGCGCGCCACCGCCCGCTCCACCGCACCGGAGCCGTGCAGATCGTTCTCGTGGAAGTACACGTCGAAGTCGACGCCGAACTCGTGCAGACTCTGCTTGATCTCGTCGAACATGAACTGGACGCCCTGCGCGCGGAAGGCCTCCTGCTTGGCGTCGGCGTCGAGCGCGTCGATGTCGCCCTCGAAGGCGAGCGCCACCCGCCGCGCGATGTCGTGGATGTAGCCGCCGCCGTAGCCGTCCTCCGGCGTGGGGCGGCCCTCGTGCGCCGCCACCAGGCTGCGCGCGAACCGGTCGATCTGCGCTCCGTGATCGTTGAAGTAGTACTCGCGGGTCACCGCGGCACCCTGCGACGAGAGGATGCGCGCGAGCGAGTCCCCCACGGCGGCCCACCGCGTCCCGCCGAGGTGGATCGGACCGGTCGGGTTCGCCGAGACGAACTCGAGGTTGATGACCTCGTCCCGGCGGGAGTCGTTCGTGCCGAAGGCCGCCCCGGCGTCGACGATCGTCTTGGCGAGGGCGCCCGCCGCGGCGGCGTCGAGCCGGATGTTGATGAAACCAGGGCCCGCAACCTCGACCTCGGCGATCCCCGGCACCGCACGCAGTCCCTCGGCGATGTCGGCCGCGAACTCGCGCGGGTCGGCGTCGACTGCCTTGGCGAGCTTCAATGCGGCGTTGGATGCCCAGTCGCCGTGGTCGCGGTTCTTCGGCCGGTCCAGCGGGAGGTCGGCGGGGGTGAGTCCGTCGGCGGCGCCCGGTCGTCGCGCGTCCGCGAGAGGGCGGACGACGTCGAGCAGGGCTGCGGAGAGGGCTTCGGGATTCATAGACCTTCAAGTCTACGGGCGCGGCCCGTGCGCTCCCTGCGAACGCACGTGCGTGGCATCGCTGCGCCCGCGCCCGGTCACGCGAGCTGGACGAGCTCCAGGAAGTCGTCCCCCGCCGCGTCGAGAGGTGACGGGTCGCCCGCCGGCGGGACGTCGTCCGGGACCACCCACGCATCCACCCGCAGGTGCTCGAGCCCGACGTTGCCGCCGTGGTAGCTGAGGAAGGCGCAGTCCGCGGCATCCCGGCCCGTCGCGATGCGCACGAGCGACCGGCGGTCCGCGAGCCGCGTCGCGTCGATGACGTACCAAGCACCGTCGAGGTAGGCCTCGGCGACGGCGTGGAAATCCATCGGTCGCAGCCCCGGTGCGTAACAGGCGGCGTAGCGGGCGGGGATGTCCATCGCCCGCAGGAGCGCGATGACGACGTGCGCGTAGTCGCGGCACACGCCCTGGCCGGTCATGAGCGTCGTCACCGCGCTGTCCGTCCCGAGGCTCAGCCCCGGCGTGTAGGTGACGCTGGTCGAGACGAACTCCGACACCGCGGAGATGAGCTCGCGCGGCTCGAGACCACGGAACTGACGCCGCGCCTGCGCGAACACCTCGTCCGACTGGCAGTACCGGCTCGGACGCAGGTAGACGATCGCCTCGAGGTCGCTCGTACGCGTCTGGGCGGTGGTCGCGCCCACCGTCGCCTGGTAGCGCGCGCGGAGCAGACCGGGCTCGCCGGTGAGGCAGTGCAGGCGGCTGCCGGACTGGTCCACGATCTCGGTCGGGGTGTACTCGCGGTCGCCGCGCGTGAACGTCAGGGACTCGCTGACGAGGGACACCTGCTGCGCCGTCGCCACCTGGAAGATGAGGTCGACGGAGGACCCCAGATCGAGGTCGAGTTCGGCGGTGACGACACGGTGCACCGCGACATCCTCGCACAGCGCGGGCACCCCCTCGAACGGCTTGCGCCCGCGCCGTTCCCGCCGTATGCAGCCGGAGCACGCTTGGACGCCCCTCGGCCATCTGACACACTGGTCGCAACACGACGATCAGGCTGTTGGGGGGCCCATGGGGGATGCGCCGCTGACCGTCGTCGCGGTCACGTACCGTGCGGAGGACGAGCTGCTCAGGGTGCAGGCCCGTTCGCTCGCGGCGTTCGCGCCACCCGGCCTGATCGAGCGGATCATCGTCATCGACAACGGCCTCCCGCGCCTGCACGGCCGTCGCCGGGCGGCGCTGCTGCGGGACTACGGCCACCTGGCCGACCTCGTGCGCATCATCCCCGCCGACGCGCTGGCGGCGACCGAGGGGTCGTCGGGGTGGGTCGGACAGCAGGTCATGAAGCTGACCGTCGCGGACCACGTCGAGACACCGTGGTATGTCGTCCTCGACGCGAAGAACCACGCCGTGCGGCCGCTCGTGCCTACCGACCTCATCGGTCCGGATGGCCGGGCCCGCGGCGGCTTCCACGACTACGCCGCGCACCCGCTCCGGGATCGGCTGGCGGTGACGCTGCGCTACCTGGGCCTCGACGAGTCCGCCGCGACGCACTTCCCTCCCACGTCCACGCCCTTCGTCCTGCACACCCAGACCGTCCGCGACCTGACCGGGTCGTTCGACGGCGCGTTCGCGGAGGAGTTCATCCGGGCGGGTCTGTCCGAGTTCTTCCTCTACTCGGGGTGGATCCTCCGCCGCGACGGCGACTGGGACCGTGTCTACGACGGCGTCGCGATCCAGTGCCCGACGCTGTGGGGCGGTGCGGCGTCCACCGCGGGCATCACCGCCGCGCTGGACGAGCTGGAGGCGAAGGATGCGCCGTTCTTCGGCGTTCACCGCCGCGCGCTCGGACGGCTGAGCGCGAGCGACTTCGCCCTGATCGCGGCGTTCTGGGTCGAGAAGGGACTGATGCGCTCGCTCGCCGAGGCGCGACGACTGCGCCGTCGCTTCCGCCGCGATCTCGCACTGTCGCTGCTGCGCACACGACTGCGCTCCTGACCGCGTCCGGCCGATCCGGCGCCCGTCACCGCAGCTGACCTCGCCTCGAGGCCGCGCACACGGACGTTGTGACTTATCCTCGGTCAGTGACCTCGCCCGACCGCCCGCGCATCCGCCACCCGTGGCGCCTGCTCGGCATCCTCGCGGTCGCCGGCGTCGCCGTGGGCGCGGTCGCGATCGGACGCCCCTGGACGTCCGCGCCGGTGGTCGCCGCCGCCGACGGTCGTGAGCCCGTCGCCGCCGCGGCGCCCGCCCCGCTCGCCCTGCCCGCGCATCCCCACGTGCTCGTCTTCGGCGACTCCTGGACGTGGGGCGCGGCGGCCGACGTGCCGACGGACGGCTACGCCTACCTGATCGGCCGCGACCTCGGCTGGAAGACCACGGTCGACGGCGTGCGCGGCAGCGGCTACCTCAAGCACGGGTTCCTCGAGCCCGGTGTCGACGGTGGCACGTTCGGCGAGCGCATCGCCCGCCTCGACCCCGCTCTGGATCCGGACCTCGTGATCATCGAAGGCTCGATCAACGATCGCCGCGAGCCCGAGGCGGGCTACCGCGGCGCGGTCACCCGTGCCTGGAACGCCCTCGCCGCGCTGTACCCCAAGGCATCCGTCGTCGTCATGGGGCCGGCCCCTCAGATCCTTCCGGTCGAGGCCGGGACGGCGCGCATCGATCGCGATCTCTCGGCGCTCGCCGCCCACCGCGGCTGGTGGTACGTCTCCCCCGTCGAGCAGCACTGGATCACGACCGAGAACTGGCCGTGGGTGATTGACGCGGCGGCCAACAACCACCCCTCCACACGCGGACACGAGTATCTCGCCGAGAAGCTCACCGAGGCGCTGCAGGCGATGGGCGACCGGAAGGTCATCGCCGACGCCCCACACACCGACCTGGAGCCCTGACGGCCCCGCTACGAACCGCCCTCGGCGAGCGTGTACTCCGCGGGCGCGAACACCACGATGACGTCGAGGTCCTCGTCGATCTCGACGAAGCGATGCTCCTCACCGGCCGGTACGAACAGGGACGCTCCGGGCACCGCGAGCGCGTCCCCGCTCTCCGCACGCAGGATGCCCCGGCCCGCGAGGACGACGTACACCTCGTCTTCTGCGTGCGGCTCCTGCGGGTCGTCAGCGCCCGCGGGGATGCGATACCTGCCGACGCTCATCGCCGGGACGCGCAGCATCTCCGCGTACGTCGCGCGATCGGATGAAGCATCCGCTGTCGAGAGTTCCTGCATCGCCGTCCCCTCTCCCGCGCCAGCCTCCTCGATCCGGCAGGCGCGCATCCATTATGGACACGGCCCTGATCGGGCCGGGACGTCTCACCCCCGCCGTGCCGATACGGGGTCAGGAATGCCCCGATGCGAGCCGGGCCCGCCTCCGTTTCGAGAGCCCGACCGCAACGAGAGCGAGAGCGCCGATCAGGAACACCACTCCCATGACGAGCGCCCCCCATACCCACCAGGGGGTGGGCAAGACGACCGACACCGGGATGCGCCTTTCGATGAATTCCCCGTCCGCGGACAGGGCCGAGATGACGAGCGTGTGCCGACCGGGCTGAATGTCGGCCGGAATCCTCAATGTGCCATCGACGTGGCCGCTGTCGTCGGCGATCAATGTGCCGAGGACGGTCGGATCCGAATGGATTGTCGTTGTCACGGGCGTTCCTGGGGCGAATCCCGAGCCCGTCGGTGCGAGGATGCCGCCTTGGGGGACGGTGAGCCCCCCGAGTTGCTTGTTGATGTCGTACGGAGTGGGCCACTCGATGTCCACCGGCACGGAAGCCACGCTGTGAGCTCGGATGACATCGTCCGTGACGAGCGGCCCCGGCTTCGTCCACACCTCCACTGTGTGCGACCACCGGATGATCGCGTCGGTCTCCGCGATGTAGCCGGACGCCGTCGGATGGAATGACTCGCTGGCCACGGCGGGGCCGTTGGTGAGCAGGCCATTCGCGTATCGGTCCTGCTCGCTCGCGCACACGGTGTTGTCAGGACGGAACGCGTCCTCTACATCGGACGCATAGAAGACGCTGTAGCCGAGTCTCTGCGCGCGCGCGACACTCTCCGCGACGGACTGGTTCAGCTCCGCGACGAGCTGGTCGGCGAATGCCGTCTCCTCGGGAGTGAACCAGGGAGCGCACCCGCCACGAGCAGGGACGGGAGTCAGCTTCGGGTACGGAAGGACGATGAGCGGAACGAACGCGTTGTCGCGCTCTGCGCGCAGTTCGGAAGTGTTCATCGCCGACCACGCCTGCACGTAGGTCCGCCAGAGGCTCCCACCCAGGGACTCGGCCTCCGTGATCTTCCTCTCCTTGAACTTCGCATCTCCACACGTTTCCGATAGAACGCATGCGGTGACGACCTCTTTGAAGCCGATGTCGTTGCCTCCGAACGTCATCACGCCGGCGCCAGGGACGTACCGGAGGCTGTTGAGTTCCGCGATCTGAGAAAGCGTCGTTGCCCCGTAGGGTTCCGTGAGGGCTTGGGATTCCGCTCCGGAACACGCGACTACCCGCAGCATCCGCGGCGCGAAGACTCGGCCGAGGTAGGTTTTCTCGCTGCGGTGGCAGCTGTACGGAACCTGGCGGATGTTTGCGAAATAGTCGCCGGCACCCTCGCCGGACGAGAACGAGTCGCCGAAGACGATGAGCGGATGCTGGTCGTCGACACCGGCGAACAGCTCCCCCAGTTCGTCCTTCGAGTACGTCGGTTCCGCCGGGGTGTACGTGCCTCCCGATGTCACACGGACGGCGTTCGTAGCCCACGCACTTACCGTGAAGAGCGTCTTCTCGGGGTCACCGCGCGGGCCGGTACCCACGGTCCAGGACCGTTCGATCGTGGCGCCGGCGGGAATGTTCCCGATCCGGATCATCGGCGGGATCGCCACACGGCGCGCCTGTGGCGCATCCGCGTCTGCGAGTGTCAACGCGACGCGGACGTCCTTGGCATCCTCTCCGCCGCTGTGTCTGACAACGGCGGTGATCTTCGTCGAACCGCCCGGCATGGGCTGCGGGTCGTAGCGCACGGTGAGCTCGAGCTTCGCGCGGACGAGGGAGTCCAGGCGATCTGCGAGTTCGCCGCTGTCGCTGGCATCGAGGTAGACGCTGCCGGTAGCTTCAGCGACGCATGCGAGCTCTTTCGAGCCGGCGGCGGAGGTACGGAATCCGATCGTCGGCACCGTGACGTCGAAGCCTCGGCTTACAAGTTGCTTGGCGACATCGCAGGGTGGCGTGCCGCACGTGCTCTCGCCGTCGGAGACGAGGACGATGGTCGCGGCCGTGTAGCCGCGGGCGGTGAGATCGTCGGCGAGCGCGCGAAGCGCCTCGCCGGTCGGGGTGCTTCCGCCCGCCGTGATCCCCTCGACACTCGCGAGCACGTCGTCGGCGCTGTTGTTGCCGAAGGCGTTTGTCAGCGGCGCCGGTGGGCGGATGTACGTTCCGCCGTCGCATCCTCCGCGTGCCGGATAGGTGCGCAGCGCGAAGACCGTCGTCGGGCTGAGGTTTCGGACGATGTCACGGACAGCGTTCTTCGCACCACGCAGCTTGAGAGTGCCCGCCCCGTCGTCGTCGTTCATGGAGCCGGACGTGTCCAGAAGCACCGCGATGGGTGCCACGCCGTCCGACGAGACCTGAGGAGCCGCCGCCGGCGTCGGTGCTGGATCCGCCGACGCGGGCGGGGCGGTAGCCGCGAGGGGTGCGACGAGAAGTGATGCCGAGAGCATCGCCGCGAGCCCCGCACCGATGACCCGCGTCACCGCTCGAGCTCGGCTATCGCCGTGTCCGACCCGGCGACCGACGCGCCGGCCAGAAGGACTTCGACCTCGGCCGGAGAGGTCACGCGGACACCGAGTTGGATGGTCCCGCTCACGGGGACGGAGACGTCGACCGGCGAGCCGAAGGCGACCCGCGCGGTCTTCACGACCACCCCGTCCGCGAGGATCTCGACCGTCGCCGACGCGCCCGGCGTGGCATCATCGTCGATCCCCGCGGTGGCGGTGAACAGGTCCGCCTTCGCGCCCAACGACCAGGTGGTCATCGAAGCCGCCGGCTCGGCGTCGCACTCGACGGCCGAGGGATAGTCCGTTCCGCGGAGAGTGACCTGACCGGTGGTGCGGCATTCGCCGCTGAGTCGTCGCAGGTCTCCGAGCGCGAGGGCAGAGCCGGTCGTGGCGAGCGTGACCGTCGCCGTGTCGCCGAGGGGCTTGCCGACGCCAGGCGATGTGCTGAGCACGGTACCCGGTGCTGCCGTCGCGCTGTATTGGAAGACGACGGTCGCTCCGACGCCCAGATCCGAGAGCGTTGACAGAGCCTTCCGGCGATCCAGCCCGGTGAGCGCGGGCATGGTCGTCGGGACGGCGACACCTATCCAGATCTTGGCGGGCGACGGCGTCCCGAACACAGGCGACTGCATGACGACGGTCCCCTCCGGCAGACCGGAGGGCGCATCCTCGAAGGTGATGATGGATGCGGAGAAGCCCGAGTCCGCGAGCACCTGAGCCGCGGCGTCTCGGGTCAAGCCGCGCACGTCGGGCATCGAGGACTCGAGCGCGATGACCGGCGCGGCATCGGGCTCGTCCGTGGTGTTCTGCTTCCCCGCGACGAGTGTGTGGTTGGCCGCCCACCATCCGAGCGCGACCCCGCCCATGAGCACCGCGAGCAGGACCGCTGCCGCACCGCCTGCGATCCACCACTTCCCCCCGCCGGGCTGCCGCGGCGTGGTCGCTCCTTCCGAGGTTCCCCCGGTAGCACTCACGATCCACCCCCCGTCACGATCTGCGCAGCCAACTCTCGAGGTATTGCGCGACGCCGTCATCATGGTGCCGGGCGGTGGTCACCGTGGCCGCCTCGAGTACCTCCGACTTGCCGTTGGCGACAGCCACCGACGTGCCGACCACGGCGAAGGCGGGGATGTCGTTGTAGTTGTCTCCGAAGAAGTAGCAGTCCTGGATGTCCACCCCGAGTTCAGACGCGGCGGCGGCGACACCCATCCCTTTGGAGCAGTCGGCATTTGCGATTTCGAGGTAGGTGTCCTTCGACCGATAGGTCACGACGCTCGGGACAGGCGCGAGGAGAGCCTCGAGCCCGTCGATCAGTTCCGGCTCCCCCATGCACATGATCTTGTGGGGCGGGTGGACATCGACGCGCCCCGAACCCACGTAGTCCTGCGACGACAGCGAGCGGGGTCGGACTCCGGTGTTGTTGATTTCGCGAGCAGTCCACTTGTCGTCGCCCCATACATGCCAGTCTTCGCCGGCGAAGAAGCTTGCGTGCAGCTCCACCTCGGCGCAATATCGCGCGACCACGCGCGCATCGTCCGGCGAGATCGGCACATCGTGCACAACCTGCCCGGTGCGCGAGAGGACGAGCCCGCCGTTGTACGCGATGAGCGGCTCATCGACGCCGTCGTACATCCGCTCGAGGATCCGCATCGACTCCGGCATGCGCGATGAGCAGAGAACGAAATGATGGCCGGCGGAGCGGACGCCTCTGATGGCCCGGACAGTGCGCTCGGAAAGCGTTCGCTCCGGATTCAGCAGAGTTCCGTCGATGTCGGTGAAGAACAGCGCCACGTCTCTATCTCCTCGTGTCTTTGCCTATGCAAGGCGGTCGGGGATGGCTGGAAGTCTGGTTCGTTCGTCCGTGACGGGATCGCGCAGGTCGAGCCCATCGACGCGCGCATCTCGAAGGTCCGCCCCGCGGAGGTCTGGCTCGCTGAGCATTGCGTCGCGCAGGTCGGTGGCACGCAGGTCTGCGTCGCGCAGGTTCGGTTTCACCAGGCGGGCACCGCGAAGACTCGCAGCACGCAGGTCGGCGCCCTCGAACGATGACGAGAGACCCTTCGAGTCGGAGAGATCCGCACGTTGCAGATTTGCTCGAAGGAGTTCCGCATGATCCAAGATCACGCGGGGAAGGCGCGCTTCGGCAAGATTCGCGTCGGGCACCAGGGCACCGGTCAAGTCCACCGCGGATCCGGACACGCGGGAGAGGTTCGCACCACGCCAGCGGACGTCGCGAGCGATGAGCTGGTCGATGACAGCTCCGTGAAGGTTGAGGCCCTCGCCCGCAGAGCCGGCAACGCTGGCGCGGGTCAGGTTCGACGCCCGCAGGTCCGTTCTGTCGAGGGTGGTGAAGCTGAGATCGGCCCCCATCAGGCTCCGGGAAGAGAGGAGGATGCCGGAGAAGCTCCTTCCGCTCGCGTTCACCTCGTCGAGATCCGTGGCCGCGACCAGCGACTGGACGAATGCGTTCTCCTCAGCGAGACGCCGCTCGCGCTCCTTCTCCCCGCGCGCGATGAGCCGTTCGACGTACATCAGGGCGACGCCGATGACTGCGCCGATGCCGAGGTTGATTCCCAGGTCGGAGAACTTGTCGCCCTCCGTCGGGCCGAGCCACCACATCGTCATCCCCAACGCGAAGATCGCGGCAATGATGAGCAGAGCCGGCAGGCTCGACCGGGTGAACGTGGAAAGCAGCCGCCTCACAGCGCCGCAGCGTTCTCTTCCAGCGCTCCGCGAATCACTGCTGCGCGGTCTTCTTCGCCATTCGCGTCCAGTTCGGCGGAGATGACCTCCAGGACCTCGCGCGCTTCACGCGCTTCCGCTGAGGCTGCTGAGCGAAGCCACTCGAGTGCACGTTCTCGGTCCCCCATGCGCAGAGCGATCTCACCCAGGACGATCTGCGTCTCTCGGATCCCCTGCACGTATCCGATGGACTGATGCCCGTGGAGTGCGCGCTCAGCGGCCGCATTCGCTTCCGCGAACGAGTTCCCATCGGCCCCCGCCGTCATGAGGAACGTCGCCTTGTACTGCCATCCGATGGCTTGCGAACGCGCGGACCCGACCTGAGCGCTCCACGCGATGACACGCTCGATGTATCGGAGCGCGTCGGCTGGTTTCCCGGCCCGTCGGAGTGCCTTCGCGTAAGGCACCAGAAACCGATGACTCGCGACACGGCGGTCGACCGCATCGATGGCCTGTCGGTACAGCGATTCGGCTGTGGCGAAGTCGCCAGAGACTCGAGAGAGCTTGGCCTTATTCCGGAGGGTGCGCGCTCTGAGCGGCCCCGGGGGCAGTTCCCGATGCATCTCGAAGGCGGCGTCGACGTGATCGACGTACTGCCGCCGATGACGCTCCGCTTCTGCAGGAAGCAGACCAGCATGTTGCTCGTACTGTCGACCATGGAGCTCTGCGAGGTCGCAGAGGACCTCGCAGAGCGCAACGGTGTCGCCGAGGCTCTCGGCAAGGCTCCGGCTCTGCTCGTAGGCCTCGAGCGCTTGCCGTGTCTCGCCTTCGAAGAGAAGAACATCCCCCAACAGGTCCAAAGCCACCACCCGGACGGAGGGTACGTGCGCGACGTCGGTCAGCTGAGCGAGCAGGCGTCCCGCCTCCTCCATTTCGCTCGAGGCGATGTGAGCATTCACGAGTTCGAGTTGGATGGACGCCCGCGAGTCGTCGCCCTCGAAGACGACGGCTTCAGAGGACTCCAAGGCCTTCGTGAACAGCGCTGCGGCCTCGGATGCCGCTCCCGTCGCTTGGGCGTTGCGCGCCGCCCGGAGAAGATAGGGGAAAGCTTCCACCGGTTTGGCGGCGAGGTAGAGGTGCTCCCCGATGAGCGCATCCCAATCCTCATTCGAGCTGGCACGGAGGTTGGAGATCACGTCGGCGACCTGAGCGTGCAGTCGGCGCTTCCGGAGCCCACTCAACTGGGAGTAGAGAACGTCACGAATCTTGCCGTGGGAGAACTCGAATGACTCGTCAGAGGTCTGCAATTCGCGGATGAGGTCGATATCGAGGAACTTTTCCAGATCCTGAAGCAGTTCGTCTTCGCCCGCTTCCATAAGGCCGTGCAGAACGGCGAATGCGAAGCGTCTGCCTACCACCGCCGCGAGCTCGAGCTCGCGCCGCTCCTCCACATCAAGGAGGTTGAGCCGCGACGCGATGACTTCCTCGACGGAGTCCGGGATGTCCCACGACCCGATGTCGCCCTCGAAGAGCCACACGTCGCCGTCCTGGCGTAATGAGACGCGTCCGGATCGCGGGTCGGGAGAACAGAGCATTCGGATCAACTCGCGGGTGAAGAGGGGGTTGCCTTCCGTCTCGTCGAACAGCTTGCGCGTGACAGCGTCGGGGAGGTCGGTCCGTCCTCCGAGCAATGCTTCGAGGAGGGAACGAAAGCCGAGGCGGTCGAACCCCCGGATCTCGTGGCTTTCATACACGCCCTCCATCCGGCGGGCGGACGCGATGACCGGTCGCACCGGATGGGTGGCGTCAGCGACCAGGTCGGAGCGATATGCCCCGAGGATGACGACCGGTCCCTCGGCGAGCCGGGATACGAGGCAGATGAGAGCATCGGCACTCCCGGCATCGAGGTGCTCCATGTCGTCGACGAACAAGATCTTCGGCTGCGCATCGCCGTGGCGATACGCGCCCATGATCACGTTGGTGAACGTCGCGACGATGGCTTCTCGGCGGCTCGACGGGTCTGCCGAGATCGACTCGCTCACGGCGGCCATCTCGACCTCGGAGGACGCCGCTCCGAACTGGGTAGCGACGAATTCACCCGCGGGACGGCCCTGGGTGATCTGACGCACGAGCTCCCGAACGGGAAAGTAGCTCATTCCCTCATGGAACGGTTCGCATGCCGTGCGAAACGTTTGAAATCCCATCTGCGTGGCCACCGCGATCACGGCTTCCGCCAGCGCCGACTTGCCGGCCCCACTGGCACCGTGCAGCATGACAACGGCACCCGCGGGATCTCCGACGCGTGAACCCACGCGCTCGAGGGTCCGCGTGATCTTGGCCAGCTCAGCCTCGCGCCCGTGCAGAGTCACAGTCATCTGGCGTTCCCCGAATTCCCACGTTCGCGAGCGTCTCCCCGGAAGCTGGCGCGGCCAGTATATCGGCAGCTCCCTCGGTGCGTTCCGCCACCACGCGCCGGCCGCATCTGCGCTCTCCTTCGGTGGTGCGCTGATCTGCCGCGGCGCCCTCCTCGAGTCTGGCGGCGCGCATCCATTATGGTCGGGTCGCCCCGCTCCGCATGAGGCAGGCGAATCCCACGCGGATGCCGCCCGGTGACATGCTGAGCACGTGGGTCGACTCCGGGACGCGTGGCTGACGTTCATCAAGCACACGCTCAACAAGGGCACGAGCGCGCTCGCCCGGTCGGGCCGCGGACCGTTCTCGCTCGTGATCCACGTCGGCCGGAAGTCGGGCAGGCAGTTCGAGACGCCGATCATGGTCGCATCCGCACCCGACGGGTTCGTGGCCGAGCTCACCTACGGCGAGGACGTGAACTGGTATCGCAACATCGTCGCGGCGGGCGGATGCCGGCTGCTCGTCCACGGCGTCGAGCACACCGTGATCGGCGTCGAGCCGTACCCGACCGATCTCGGCCGCCGGGCGTTCGGATTCCCCGCGCGCCTCGTGCTCCAGGTGCTGCGGCGCCGCGAGTTCCGTCTGCTGCGCACGGCGGAGGCGGCGCGCGCCGGGTGACGGCAGGCCCAACAAAGAAAAAATCCCAGGATGACCTGGGATTCATTCAGTGCCCCCGACAGGAATCGAACCTGCGACCTTTGGTACCGGAAACCAACGCTCTATCCCCTGAGCTACGGAGGCGCACCGGTCGAGATTACCATCTGCGGGGCACGACGAAGATCGCCCCGGGGCCGAAGCCCCGGGGCGATCATCAGCGAGTTGCGGTCTCCGTAGCCGGAACCCTTGCGGGCCTTCGTTTCCGTTTTCTCTTCGCACGAGTGAATCTACTCGGCTCCCGATCGACGTCAAGAGTTCACCCGCAAGTCACTTCGACGTCAACGTGAAGGTGAATCTCATCAGCGGAGCGGATGCGCGATCTCGTCCTGCGGCATCCGCGCGACGACGATCGCGAGCAGGCCCACGACGAGCGGCACGATACCTGCGACCGCGAAGATCACGGGAATCGGCACGACCTGGGCGACCGGGCCGGCGAGCGCCATCGAGATCGGCATCAGAGCGAGGGAGACGAAGAAGTCGAGGCTGGAGACCCGACCGAGCATGTGGGTCGGGACCCGACGCTGCAGGAGCGTGCCCCAGATCACGTTGCCGTAGCTGAACCCGAACCCGCTCAGGAAGCAGCACACCGCCATGATCCAGTAGACGTGGGTGAACCCCAGCACGACGAACGGCAGCGTGCTCACGCCCCACACGACGTTCATCACGGTGAGATAGCGCCGCGGCAGTCGCATCGACGACACCACGAGCGAACCCGCGATCCCGCCGGCGCCGAAGAACGCCAGCAGGAACCCGAACCAGCGGGGGTCTTCGCCGATCCGCTCCCTTGTGATGAACGGCAGGAGCACTTCTTCCGGCCCCATCGTCACGAGCACCCAGATGGTGGCGAACAGGAGCGTCCACAGCAGCCAGGGCGTACGGACCGTGAAGCCCACCGCCTCTCGGACGTCGTGCAGCACGCCCGCCGGACGCGGCGGCGGCTCGTGCGCGGGCGCCACCGGCTCGGGACGGAGGAAGAGCAGCAGCAGGAGTGCCGTGCCGTGGGCGATCGCGATCACTCCGGCCGCCTGCGACGGGATGAGTGCAGCGAGGAGGAGCCCGCCCACCGCGGGTCCGACCGCCTGCTGCAGTGCGGGGCGGATGGCCCCCTCCAGACCGTTGGCCGCGAGCAGGTGGGCCTCCGGCAGGATGCGGGGCAGCATCGCGCTGTATGCCGGGAAGAAGAATCCCGCGCCGGCACCCAGCACGAATCCGACGATCACCAGCTGCACGATGCCGACCGTGCCGAACCAGCCCACGACCACGACGGACGAGATGGCGAGGAGGTTGACGAGCTCGGTGAACCGCACGATGAAGCGGCGGGACACGCGATCCGCAACGATCCCGCCGGGGATCGCGCACAGGAGAAGTCCCGCGGCGTTCGCAGCCGCCACGATGGACAGCTGCACGGGTCCGCCGCCGGCGTGGATGACGGCGTACACCATCACGACGGCCCACATGCCGGCGGCCGCGATCGAGAGGGTCAGCGCCCCGAACAGCACGCGGAAGTCGCGATGACCGAGTGGCCGCACCGCCCGCCAGCGATCGGCGCGGCCGCGCTCCTCGCTCATGGCGTCGCCGGACGATAGGCGAGGTCGCGGATCGCCCGCCCGGCGCGCTCGCCCTTGCGCTCGAACGCGGTGAGGACGCGCCCGTCGAAGCGCGGCGCCCACTCGCCGTCGAACGCCCGCTCGAACTCCGGTGCGGCATCCAGCACGGCGCGCATCTGCTGGGCGTAGTCCTCCCAGTCGGTCGCGAGCCGCAGCATCCCGTCGGGGCGGAGCGCCCGGGCGGCCAGGCGGGCGAAGTCCGCGGTCACGAGGCGGCGCTTGGTGTGCTTCTTCTTGTGCCACGGATCGGGGAAGAAGACCCACAGCTCGGAGACGGATGCCGAGGGCAGCATATGTTCGAGCACCTCCGGCGCGTTCGCCTCCACGAGCCGGAGATTGCGAGCGCCCGCGCGGTCGGCGTCCCGCATGGTGCGGGCGAGCCCCGCGCGGAACACCTCCACCGCGAGGAAGTCGTCGCCGGGGCGCCCGGAGGCCGCGTGCACGATGGCGTGACCCTGACCGGATCCGATCTCCACGATGAGGGGTGCGACGCGGCCGTAGACGGCCGCCGGCTCGACCTGTGCGCCCTGCGCCACGCTCGTCGCCGCGACGCCCCGCGGCACCTCGATCAGGTAGGCCGGCGCGAGCTCGGTCCACGCGCGCTCCTGCGCCTCCGACATCCGTCCGCTGCGGCGTACGAAGGAGACGGGCCGGTCCCGGAACGTCCGGGGCTCGGAGGGCATGTCGGGCATCCCTCCAGGCTAGGGCCCTCCCCCGACGCCCTGCGACGAGCGGATCAGGCCGTGACGAAGTCGATGAGCTCCTCGACCCGGCCGAGCAGTGCCGGCTCGAGGTCGCGGTACGTGTGCACCCGACCGAGGATCCTCCGCCACGCGTGCGCGATGTCGGCCTGGGTCGCGGACGGCCAGCCGAGCGCGCGGCAGACGCCGACCTTCCACTCGATGCCGCGCGGCACTTCTGGCCACGCGGCCATGCCGAGCGCCTGCGGTGTCACGCACTGCCACACGTCGACGTACGGGTGCCCCACGATCCGGACGAACCGGCCGTGCGGTCCGCGCTCGACGGCCTGGGCGATGCGCGCCTCCTTCGATCCCGGAACGAGGTGGTCCACCAGCACGCCGTAGCGGCGTTCGGCGTCCGGCGGATCGTCGCGCAGCGTCGCATCCAGCAGGTCGACGCCCTCGAGGTACTCGACGACGACGCCCTCGGCCCGCAGGTCGTCGCCCCACACCTTCTCCACCAGTTCGGCGTCGTGCCGCCCCTCGACCAGGATGCGGCTCGGCCGCGCGACGCGGGCCCGCGCATCATCGACGGCGAACGAGCCGGATGCCGTGCGCCGCGGCCCCGCTGCGGGCTTCGGCGCGGCGGCGACGAGCACGACCGGTCGGCCGTCCACCAGGAAGCCGGGGCCGAGCGGGAAGAGGCGCCGCCTGCCGTGGCGGTCCTCCAGTTCCACGAGGCCGGACTCCGTGCCGACGATCGCGCCGACGTAGCCGTCCTCGGCGACCTCGACCACGACATCGCGCTCGGCGGGGACCTCGGCGACGGTCGGGCGGAACTGTCCACGCCACCCCGCCGCGAGCACGTCCGTGCCGTATCGATCGTCCATGCCATCCTCCCGGGTCCGCCATGCTAGCCCGAGTCTGTGCAGACGCCGGGGAGCGACCCACCAGCCTTCCGGGGCCGTGGCCGACCTGAATAGACTCGATGGAGCGGGCGCTGCGGTTCCGCGAAGGGGGATTCGATGCGGGCTCTTCGAGCGCTGGGGCTCACGGCGGCGCTCGCCGCGGTGTTCTCCGGCGCGGCCATGGCGGCGTCCGCGACCGACCCGGTGACGCTCGGGTCCGCGCACGTCGTCGACGAGGCCGGAGTGCTCTCGAGCAGTCAGCTGGCCGCCGCCGAGCAGCGGACGCAGAAGCTCTCGGACGACACCGACGTCGACCTGTGGGTCGTCTACGTCCCCACGTTCACGAACCCCTCCAGCAGCGAGGACTGGGCCAACCAGACCGCCCGGGACAACGGCCTCGGGCCGAACCAGTACCTGCTGGCGATCGCGGTCGACTCGCGCCAGTTCTATCTGTCGGGCGACTCGTCGGGTCCGGTGTCGGGCGACCAGCTCTCGACGATCGAACAGCAGCACATCCAGCCGCGCCTCGCCGCCGACGACTGGGCAGGGGCGACGACGGCCGCCGTGGACGGGCTGAACGCCGCCGTCGGCGGAGGGGCCGGAGGCGGCGGCGGGTTCGTGTGGGCGATCGTCGGAATCCTCGTCGTCATCGCGATCGTCGTCATCATCGTGGTCGTCGTGCGGTCGCGACGTCGCAACGGTGTGCCGGGGGGCGCGCAGACCGGCGGCCCGCCGCTCGAGCAGGTCGACACGGACGAGCTCGCCCGCCGCGCGAGCTCCGCACTCGTTCAGACGGATGACGCCGTCCGCACCAGCGACCAGGAACTGGAGTTCGCGCGCGCACAGTTCGGCGACGCCGCCACGACCGAGTTCGCCGCGGCGCTCGCGCAGGCGAAGGCGAACCTCGATCAGGCGTTCGCGCTGAAGCAGCAGCTGGACGACGCGGTCAAGGACAGCGAAGAGGAGACCCGCGCCTGGAACGCGCAGATCATCGATCTGTGTGAGCGGTCCAATCAGAGCCTCGACGAGAAGGCCGCCGCATTCGACGACCTCCGCAAGCTGGAGCAGAACGCTCCCGAGGCCTTCGCGCGGGCACAGCAGGAGCGTGCCGCTGCAGCCTCCGGAGTCGACACCGCCGCGCAGCGTCTCACGACCCTCTCGGCCTCGTACGCGCCGGAGGCGCTCGCCACCGTCGCCGACAACGTCGAGCAGGCGAAGCAGCGCATCGCCTTCGCCGATCAGCAGCTCGCCGCCGCCGAGGGCGCCATCGGCTCGGGAGACGGCGGGCAGGCGGCGGTCGGCATCCGCGCGGCGGAACAGGCGATCGCCCAGGCCAAGCTCCTCGAGGATGCGGTCGACAAGCTCGGCACCGATCTGGCGGAGGGCGAGAAGAGCGTCGCTGCGCTGATCCAGGAGCTCGAGGCGGATGTCGCGGCGGGATCCGCTCTTCCCGACCCGGACGGCCGCGTCGCCGCGGTGATCACGACCGTGACGACGCAGCTGACCGCGGCGAAGGCCGACCTCGCAGGTCCCGCACGGCATCCCCTGGCGACCCTCAAGGGACTCGAGGCCGTGAACGCGCAGATCGACGGCGTGGTCCAGGGCGCGCGGGACGCCGCGGCGCAGGAGCAGCGCAGCCGTCAGATGCTGGGTCAGGTGATCATGCAGGCCCAGGCACAGGTCTCCGCCGCGGAGGACTACATCAGCGCCCGCCGCGGGGCCATCGGTGCGGAGGCCCGCACGCGTCTCGCCCAGGCCGGCGCCGAACTCGTCCAGGCCCAGCAGCTGCAGGCCTCGGATGCCACCACGGCGATGCAGCACGCCCAGCGCGCGGACCAGCTCGCCGGGCAGGCTCTCCAGTCCGCCCAGGGCGACGTCGGGGAGTTCGAGGGCGGCGGCATCGGCGGCATGTTCGGCGGCGCCCCCGCGCGCGGCGGCTCCGGTGGCGGGATGCTGGGCGCCGTGCTGGGCGGCATCGTGATCAACTCGCTCCTCTCCGGCGGGGGTGGCGGCGGCGGCATGTTCGGCGGCGGCTCCGGCGGCGGGGGCGGCGGCGGTTTCAGCCCCGGCAGTTTCGGCGGCGGCGGGACGCGCAGCCGCCGAGGGGGTGGTCGATTCTGACCTCGCCGGACCGACCACGCCGTTCCGCGGCATCCACCAGACCTCCCCTCACACATCGATAGGAAGGAAAGCAGATGGCAAAGCAATCCATCTTCGGCCGCATCTCGACTCTCGTCCGAGCGAACATCAACGCGATGATCGACTCGGCGGAGGACCCGCAGAAGATGCTCGACCAGCTCGTCCGCGACTACACCAACAACATCGCGGACGCCGAATCGGCGATCGCGGAGACGATCGGCAACCTCCGCCTGCTCGAGCGCGACCACGCCGAGGACCTGCAGGCCGCGACGGAGTGGGGCAACAAGGCCCTCGCTGCCAGCAAGAAGGCCGATGAACTGCGGCGGGGCGGCAACACCGCCGACGCCGACAAGTTCGACAACCTCGCCAAGGTCGCGCTGCAGCGCCAGATCTCCGCGGAGAACGAGGCGCGCGCGGCGGAGCCGCAGCTCGCCGCCCAGAACGAGAGCGTCGAGAAGCTCAAGGCCGGCCTCAACGGCATGAAGGAGAAGCTCCAGCAGCTCAAGTCGAAGGCGGCCGAGCTCGTCGCCCGGCAGAAGACCGCGGAGGCGCAGAACAAGGTCGCCGACGCTGTGAAGTCGATCGACGTCATGGACCCGACGAGCGACCTCGGCCGCTTCGAGGAGAAGATCCGCCGCCAGGAGGCGCTCGCGCAGGGCAAGCAGGAGCTCGCCGCATCGAGCCTCGACGCCCAGTTCAACCAGCTCGACGACGTCGGCGAGCTGACCGAGGTGGAGGCCCGCCTCGCGGCGCTCAAGGCTGGCGGATCGCCGGCGGTCGCGGGTGCTCCGGCACAGGGCGCGATCGACGCTCCCTCGGCGCCGTACACGCCGGGCTCCTGAACCCGACGGCGAGGACCGGTCCTGCGGCGTCCGGTCCTCGTCGCCCGTACGACAGCCGCACACACCCGGACGGCGACGTCCTCATCCCCGGAGGTGCGCCCATGGCTCGATTCCTCGTCGTCGCGCAGTGGCAGGGCTCCTCGTCCTCCCGCGCGATGCAGCTCATCGACGGCGCCACGGCGATCGCCGGCGACCTCCCCCGCGCGGCCTGCACGACCGTGGACGTGCCGATGGAGGCCGGTGAGTCGCTCGACACCGGCGTGCGGCGGATGAGCGCGCTGCAGCAGGTCGCGCGCGCCCAGCTGGAGGCGCTCGCCGGTCTCGACGAGACGGTGGTCACCGTCGGCGGCGACGCGGGGGTCGCGACGACCTCCGCCCTCGCCGCGGTCGGGGCGGCGCGCGGCGAGCCGGACGCCGGCAGCGTCGTGGTCTGGTTCAGCTCGCACGCGGCGATGCACGACGTCTCGTCCGCCCCCGACGGCGCTTACGCGGAGATGGCGGCCCGCGCCCTCGTCGACGACGCCGCGCCGCGTCCGTCCGACATCGGCATCGCGCCGGACCGCCTCATCCTGGCCGGTGTGCGCGTCATCGCCTCCGCGGAGGCCGAGGCGATCGAGCGCCTGGGCGTGGGGATCGTCACCGCCGACGAGCTCACCCCGGATGCGATCGCGGCGGCGATCGCCGAGCGCTCGGCGTCGGCCGTCTACATCCACGTCGACCTCGACGTCCTCGACCCCGCCGCCATCTCGGGGGTGAGCGATCCGGAGCCCTTCGGCCCCGACGCCGCAACCGTGATCGCGTGCATCGCGGCGGCACGCGGATCGGCACCCTACCTGGGCGGCGCGATCACGGAGTTCTCCCCCTCTTCGCCCGCGGCGGCCATCGACGACCTCGGCGTCATCCTCCGGCTCGTCGGAGCACTCGCGTGAGCCCGATCGCGACCCCGCCGTCGGATTGGCGGGAGGCCGCCGAGCGAGCCGTCGCGCGCGGTCGGCGGATCGACCGCTACCTCCCCCGCATCCTGCTCGACTCCCCCCTCAGCCGGGCCGGCTATTGGTACGGGACCGCCGTCGGCTGGGTGTGGGGCGGCCTGTGGAGCACCGGGCGCGTCGAGCGACGTGAGGGGATGTGGGTCTTCCGGGGCATGCCCGCGCGCACCTTCGCCCGCGGCGGCGTCTGCGTGGGCGGGTGCTACCTCACCGGCGACGAGGTGGTGACGGCACGCGTCCTCGCCCACGAGGCCGTGCACGCGCGCCAGTGGCAGCGGTACGGCTTTCTCATGCCGGTGCTCTACGCCCTCGCCGGGCGCAACCCGCTGCGCAACCGCTTCGAGATCGAGGCGGGGCTGGAGGACGGCAACTACGTGCCGCGCGGAGCGTAGCTCACCCGCGCTGCACCCCGAGACCCACGCGACGGATCTGCCGTCCGAGCGAGATCACCACCGCGAGCGGCACGACGATCCACACCAGGTTCGGAAGGATCGCGACCATCAGGAAGCCCACGATGTCGCCGCGCTCGATCGACTGCCGTGTCATCTCCAGTCCGCTCGAGGCCTCGACGAGGAAGTAGATCACGGTCTTCCAGAGCGTGGCGACCGACACGATCAGGCCGACGACCACTCCCGACCACCGTCGCGCGTGGAAGAGCACCCACACGAGCACGACGACCTCGATGAGGTTCGCCCAGCTCTGCGCGCTGCCGAAGGCGTCGAACCCGGCGTAGCGGTGATCGAAGGACGAGTAGAACACGTGTCCCGGCCACAGCCACGCCATGGGTCCGCCCTTGTGCGAGATCGCACCGAGCAGTTCGTAGCAGGCGTCGTAGGTCTGGATGATGGCCGTGATCACGAACCACACCACGATCCAGCGGGGCAGGCGCAGGTCGCGGTCCGCGACGACCGGCGCGGCATCCCTGGTGAGAGCATCCGTCATGGTCGACAGGCTATCGACCGTTCGACGTGTCGCGGCCGCTCGCGCGGCGAGGTCGGGGCACCGCTAGTGCGCGGCGAGCCGGAATCGCTCGGGCGTGTGCAGCGAGTCCAGCCCACGACCGTGGCGCTCGGCCAGGTGGTCGACGATCTCCGCCGTGCCGAGGAATCCGCCCAGCAGGAAGATCCGGGTCTCGTCGTCGTCGGCGCACAGCATCTCGTCCGCCCACGCGGTGACGGCGCGCGCGAGCGCACGGCCCTGCACGCACCCGCGGCGGGAACCGGGGTCGCCATTGCGGGCAGACCTGTCGAGCCATGTGACCGTCATGCGACCGGGCGCCTCGATCGCGCCGATCCACGAGGCATCGGGGATCTCGACGAAGACGCGGCCCGTCGAGCAGATGGGCAACGTCGCCAGCAGGCCCTCGAGCTCCGCGAGAGATGTCTCGTCCGCCGCGACGAGGTGCTGCACCAGGGGTCGGCGGGACGCCCGGCGGCTGCCCGTCGGGATCGCACGGGTCTGAGTGGGCGATGACATGACGACTTCGACTATACCCGCCATAGGGTTGCCTAACCTTCGTGTTGGCGGTGAGATCAGTCCGCGGCGACGAGCACCCGTCGCAGCTCCACGATCTCGTCCTCCGCAAGACCGTGGGCGCGGAGATAGTCCGCGGGCGAGCCGAAGCGAGAGGTCAGGTCGTCGAGGAGGGCGCGCATGACGGACGCGGGCGACCGACTCGCGAGCTCCTCGAGGTGGACGGCCTCCGGATGCAGGAGGCGCAGCTGCCGCACGACCTCCCGGTTGCGCCATTCCGGCAGGAGCGCCTCGGTGCGCGCGTAGTCCGCGACGACGGCGTCCTGGTCCACCCCGGCCGCGGCGAGCGCGAGCGCGACCGTCACCCCTGTGCGGTCCTTGCCCACCGTGCAGTGGATGAGGACGGGCTGCTCGGCCAGAAGTCCGCGCACCGCCTCCACCACCGATGCCGCGGAGTCGTCGACGAGCGCCCGGTACATCTCGGCCAGCGACATGTCGCGCTCGAAGAAGGATGCGACCGAGCCGAGGAAGAGCGGCACGTGCTGCGTCGTCAGGCCGAGCGCCTCCGTCCGGCTGGGAGCATGGGCGCGTTCGTCGTCTGCGCGCAGGTCGATCACGCGGCGGATGCCGAGGCGCTCGATCGCCGCCAGGCCGTGCGCGTCCAGCTGCGCCAGGTTGCCCGACCGGTACAGGACACCGTCGCGGGTCCGCCCGGATCCGGCGGGAAGTCCGCCGACATCGCGGAAGTTCACCGCGCCCGGGACGAGTGGTGCGTCGGTCATGCCGGGGCCGCGACGCGCGGCGGCACCGGATAGCGCCCGGCGATGGCGACCCGGTTGAAGGCGTTGATCGACACGAGGATCCAGCTCAGCGCGACGTACTCCTGCTCCGAGAGGATGCCTCCGACATGGTCGTAGACGCGGTCCGGGATGCCGTCCTCGTGGATGAACGTGAACGCCTCCGTGAGCTCGAGGGCGGCGCGCTCGCGGTCGGTGAAGACGCCGGATTCCTGCCAGGTCGCCAATTGGGCGATCACGTCGACGTCGAGGCCCGCCGCGACCGCGCGATCGACGTGCACGCGGACGCAGTAGGCGCACCCGTTCAGCTGCGACGCGTGGATCTGCACGAGTTCCTTGAGCCGGTCGTCGATGCCGGCGTCGGCCGCGATCCCGCCCACGGTCTTCGCGAGCGCGTCGAGGGCCTTGAAGGCCGGAGGCGCGGACCGGGAGAGGTGGACACGTCGCTCGTCGCTCATATGTTCAGCCTATCGACGGCCCCCGACCGCGGCGCGGGTGGGGCGGGAGAGGGGAAGAATGGTCGCGTGAGCGATGACGCGTTCGACGAATTCTCCTTCCTCCCCCTCCAGTCCGCCGATCTCGGCCTCGGCGGTGCCGTGCCCCGCGCGGAGCGGCTGTCGCTCGGACTCCCCGACGGGCGGACGCTGTCCGCGCTCCGGTTCGGCGACGGGCCGCCGACCGTCACGTTCCTGCACGGCGCCGGCTTGAACGCGCACACGTGGGACACCACGATCCTCGCGCTCGGTCTCCCGGCCCTCGCGATCGACCTCCCAGGACACGGCGACTCGTCCTGGCGGGACGACGCCGCCTACGTGGGGCCGGTGCTCGCGCCCGACGTCGCCGCCGGCATGGACGCCTGGACCGACTCCCCGCAGCTGCTGGTCGGCCAGTCCCTGGGCGGGCTCACGGCGGCCGCGGTCGCCGCGCAGCGACCGGATCTCGTCCGCGAGCTCGTCGTTATCGACATCACCCCCGGCATCGATCCGAACGGCGGGGCGAGCCAGATCCGCGAGTTCTTCGCCGGACCCACGGACTGGGCGAGCCGCGACGAACTCGTCGACCGCGCGCTGAGCTTCGGCCTCGGCGGCACGCGCGCAGCCGCGGAGCGCGGGGTGTTCCTCAACTCGCGCGTGCGCCCGGACGGCCGCGTGGAGTGGAAACACCACTTCGCCCGCATCGCGAACGCCCTCGCCGCCGACCCCGCGGCCGCGGCCGCGGCATCCGCCCGGCAGGACGCGATCTCGTCGGTGCTCTCCGCCGGCGGCTGGAGCGACCTCGCCGCCGTGACGGCGCCGCTCACGCTGATCCGCGGCGACCACGGCTACATCACCGCGGACGAGGCGGACGACTTCGGAAGGCGTCTGCCCGAGGCATCCATCGTCGTGGTCCCCACCGGTCACAACGTGCAGGAGGAGATCCCGGGAGAGCTCGGCCGCATGCTCCGGGAGCGCGCAAGGAAGGGTTAACGCTTCTGTTTCGTTTCACGGTAACGCGGCACTGCCCCCTCCCCCGCGGACCCTAGGCTGTTGTTGCACCGAGTTCATCACGCGAGTTCGCTGCGCGCACCGACGCGCCCGTGCCCGCCGTCAAGGACTCCCTCACACCGATAACACCCCGGCACGACTCTTCCGCTCCGGCCGCTCACGATGCCGCCCGAGCCTGCGAAAGGATCCTCATGCTCCGCCGCACCGCACTCGCCGCGACCGCGCTCGCGGCCGCCGCCGCTCTGGCCCTGACCGCGTGCACCGGAGGCGGGGGCACCACGCCGACGAGCACCGGCAAGGCCGACCCGAATGGCTCCGTCGCCATCCGCCTGGTCGCCGAGCCCGGCAACCTCGACATCCGTCAGACGGCCGGGTCGGCCCTCGACCAGATCCTGATCGACAACGTGTACCAGGGGCTCGTGGCCCGCACCCCCGATCAGAAGATCGTGCCGTCGCTGGCGAGCGACTTCACCGTGTCGGACGACCGTCTCACCTACACGTTCACCCTCCGCGACGGCGTGACGTTCGATGACGGCCAGGCGCTCACCCCGCAGGACGTGGTGTGGTCGCTGCAGCAGCACAAGGCGAACGCCGCGTGGGCGGACGCCGCCACGCTGTCGCGGGTCGCGTCCGTCGCGGCCGACGGGCAGAAGATCACCGTCACGCTCAGTGAGCCGGACTCCCAGCTGCTGTGGAACCTGACCGGCCGGGCGGGCACGATCCTCAAGAAGGGCGACACCGTCGACTACAAGACGGCGGCCAACGGCACCGGGCCGTTCGTCCTCAAGAGCTGGAAGCAGGGCGACTCGATCACGTTCGAGCGGAACGACAAGTACTGGGGTGCCAAGGCCAAGGTCAAGGAGGTCGTCTTCGACTACATCCCGGACAACCAGGCGGCCCTGAACGCGGCGAAGGCGGGCGAGCTCGACGTCGTCACCGGCTTCGACGCCACCCTCAAGGAGCAGATCGAAGCAGGCGGCGACTACCGGCTGGTGCTCGGGAAGTCGACGGACAAGGGCACCCTGGCGATGAACAGCACCCACCAGTACCTCAGCGACAAGCGCGTCCGCCAGGCGATCCGCCAGGCGATCGACAACAAGGCCATCGTCAAGGCGATGGGCTCAGGAACGACGATGTACGGCCCGATCCCGGCCCTGGACCCGGGATACGAGAACCTCTCCAGCGTGGCGCCCTACGACCCCGAGGCGGCCAAGAAGCTGCTCGCGGCGGCCGGCGCGAAGGACATCACCCTCACGCTCACGATCCCGTCCTTCTACGGCACGACGATCCCGCAGATCCTCGTCTCGGACCTGAACGCCGTCGGAATCACGCTGAAGGTGAACTCCGTGGAGTTCAGTGCGTGGCTGAACGACGTCTACATCAACAAGGACTACGACCTCAGCTTCGTCCTGCACACCGAGGCCCGCGACTTCGGGAACTGGGCGAATCCCGACTACTACTTCACGTACGACAATGCGAAGGTGCAGGACCTGTACCAGAAGTCGCTCTCGGCGACGAGCGACGGCGAAGCCGCCGACTACCTCAAGCAGGCGGCGAAGATCGTGTCGGAGGACATGGCCGCGGATTGGCTCTACAACGGCGCCTCGGTCGTCGCCGTCGGCACTAACATCACCGGTATGCCCTCGATCAACGTGAACGAGCGCCTCAACCTCGCCGAGCTCGCCAAGAGCAAGGGGTGATCCGCTACGCGCTGACGCGACTGGCCCTCCTCCTGGTCGGGCTGCTCATCGCCAGCGTGCTGATCTTCCTCGCGCTGCGGGTGCTCCCCGGCGACGTCGCGCAGCTGATCGCGGGGCCCCAGAGCACGCCGGCGCAGGTGGCGGCCATCCGGCACGATCTCGGTCTGGACGCGCCGCTCCCCGCCCAGTACGCAGCGTGGATCGGCGGCGTGCTGCACGGGGACTTCGGGACGTCCCTGCTGACGGGTGCGCCGGTGGCGTCCGAACTCGCCCAGAAGGCCGAGGTGACGGTGCCCCTCGGCATCATGTCGCTCACGGTCGCTCTCGTCGTGAGCGTCCCGCTCGGGGTGCTCTCGGCGATGCGGCGGGGCCGGGCGGTCGGGACCGCGATGAACGTGGGCGCGCAGACGCTGGCCGCGGTCCCGGTCGTGTGGGCGGGCATGATGCTCGTCGTCGTCTTCGCGGTGTGGCTGGGCTGGCTGCCCGCACAGGGCTTCCCCCGCGACGGATGGGACGCGCCCGGAGCGGCTTTCCAGTCGCTGATCCTCCCCGCCGTCACGATCGGCGTGGTCGAGGGCGCGATGCTCCTCCGGTTCGTGCGCAGCGCGACGCTGCAGGCCGTCGGCCAGGATTACGTCCGCACCGCCGCGGCGAAAGGCCTCACGCGCAACCAGGCGCTCATCCGACACGGCCTGCCGAACGTGGGACTGTCGGTGATCACGGTGCTCGGCCTGCAGGTGGCGGGGATCATCGTCGGCGCCGTCGTCATCGAGCAGCTGTTCTCTCTGCCGGGGATCGGTCGGATGCTGGTCACCGATGTCGGCAACCGCGATCTCCCCAAGGTGCAGGGGGAACTGCTCGTCCTGACGGGATTCGTCCTCGTCGTCGGCTTCCTCGTCGATCTCGCGCATCGCCTGATCGACCCCCGCCAGCGGGAGGCGTCATGAGAGGCGCGTGGTTAGGCCGGCTGTGGCGTCAGTCCACGGGGCGCTTCGGGCTGATCGTCGTGGCCGTGATCCTGCTCACGGCGCTCGTCGCGCTCGTGTGGACGCCGTTCGACCCGGGTCATGTCGACATCGACGCGCGATGGCTGCCCCCCGGTTGGCCGCACGTGCTCGGCACGGACGGCACCGGCCGCGACATCCTCAGCCTGCTGATGGCGGGCGCGCGCACGACGGTCGTGGTCGCGGTCGGGGCCGCGGTCGTCGCGACCGTCATCGGGATCGTCCTGGCGGCACTCGGCGCCCTCACCACGCGATGGGTGCGGGAATCGGTGGCCGTGTTCGTCGACATCCTCGTCGCCTTCCCCGTGCTGCTCATCGCACTGATGATCGCCGCCGTGTGGGGCGGATCCCTGTGGGTCGTGATCTGGGCGGTCGGCATCGGCTTCGGCGTCAGCATCGCGCGCGTCACCCGCCCCGAGCTGCGGCGCGTGCTGCACAGCGACTTCGTGCTCGCGGGACGGGCGTCGGGCCTGACCCCCACCCAGAACCTGTACCGGCACCTGCTGCCGAACGTGGCGTCGGTGTTCATCGTGCAGCTGTCATGGGGAATGGCGGTCGCCGTGCTGGCGGAGGCTGGACTGTCGTATCTCGGCGTCGGCGCGCCTCCCACCCAGCCGAGCTGGGGGCGGCTGCTGGCCGAGCTCCAGCAGTTCCTCACCGTGCACCCGCTGTCGGTGCTGTGGCCGGGGCTCGCGATCACCCTGACCGTCCTGGGCCTCAATCTCCTCGGCGACGCCATCCGCGAGGCGACCGACCCGACCCTCGCCCGCCGGGGCGGATCCGCGGGGCGCGCCAGGGCCCACCAGCCGGAGGTCGTCGCGTGAGCCTCGAGGTTCGCGATCTCCGGATCGAGATCGACGGCCGTCCCGTCGTGGACGGCGTGTCGTTCGACGTGGGCGACGGCGAGCGCTTCGGCCTGATCGGCGAGTCGGGGTCCGGCAAGTCCCTCACCGCGCTGGCCGTGCTCGGACTCCTCCCCGACCAGGTCACCGCGACCGGCAGCATCCGCTGGGACGGGCGCGAGCTCATCGGCCTCCCCGACCGCGAGCTCGCCCGGCTGCGCGGCGACGAGATCGGCATCGTGTTCCAGGAGCCCCGCACCGCGCTCAACCCGATCCGCACCGTGGGCCGCCAGATCGCGGAGGCGGTGCGCATCCACGAACGGGTCTCGCGCGGCGAGGCCCGCGAGCGCGCCGTCGCCGAAGCCGCCCGCGTCCGGCTGCCCGATCCCGACCGCATCGTCGACCGTTACCCGCACCAGCTGTCCGGCGGTCAGCGTCAGCGCGTCGCCCTCGCCATCGCGCTCGCGTGCCGCCCGCGCCTGCTGATCGCGGACGAGCCGACGACCGCGCTCGACGTCACGATCCAGGCCGAGATCCTCGACCTGCTGAACTCCCTCGTACAGGATGGCGGCATGGCGCTCGTGTTCATCACGCACGACCTCGCCGTCCTCTCCCAGATCGCCACGCGTGCCGTCGTGCTCGAGCATGGACGGGTGGCCGAGGCCGCGTCCGTCGCGACCCTCCTGAGGGCGCCCGAGTCCGCCGTCACACGCGAGCTCCTGCGAGACGCGACCGCGACGCTGTGGCATCCGGAGTCGCGGGACGCGGAGGGTCGGGCATGAGCGTGGACGCGCTGCTGCGGGGACGAGGGCTCACCCGCCGCTACCGGGTGCCGAAGACCTCCCTGTTCGAACGGGCCACGACGTCGGTCGCGCTGGAGGACGCCGACATCGACGTGCGCGAAGGCTCCGCCGTCGGGATCATCGGCGAGTCCGGGTCGGGCAAGTCCACGCTCGTGCGGCTGCTGCTCGCGCTCGACGTCCCCACCCAGGGGACCGTCGAGTTCGACGGCCGCCCCGTGGATGCCACGGCCGGCGCGGGGGCGCTGCACTGGCTCCGCCGCGAGACCGGGATCGTCTTCCAGGATCCGTATGCGTCGCTCGACCCGCGGATGAGCGTCGGACGCATCGTCGGTGAGCCGCTGTGGGCGCTCGGCCTCGCCGGCGACGGCAGCCCGGGGGCGGCAGGGCGGCGGGACCGGGTGATCGAGGTGCTGGCCGACGTCGGGCTCGAGCCGGAGATGGCGAGCCGGTTCCCGCACGAGTTCTCGGGCGGGCAGCGCCAGCGGATCGCGCTGGCGCGCGCCCTCGTGCACCGGCCGCGACTCCTCGTCGGCGACGAGCCGCTGTCGGCCCTGGACGTCACCGTGCGCGCGCAGATCCTCGACGTGCTGTCCGGCCTCCGTCGCCGCGACCGTCTCACGATGATCCTCGTCTCCCACGACATCGGCGTCGTGCAGAACCTGTGCGACGAGGTCATCGTCATGAAGGGCGGGCGGATCGTGGAGGAGGGACCGACCGAGAAGGTCCTCCTGCAGCCGCAGGCCGGCTACACGCGGCGGCTGCTCGCCTCGATCCCGGTCATCGACCCGGATGTCACCGGCCGGGGTTAGCCTCGCTGCATGAGTTACGCGATCGTCCCGCCCTACCTGCTGGCACGGATCGCCGCGACGGACGCGCCCCACCTCGCGCGCGCCGCCGAGGCCGCGCGGCGCACGCTCACGGTGCCGCGGCCGTACCGACCGCGACGGGCCACTCTGGAACTGTCCGTGGACGGTGGTCACACGCTCGTGGCCGAGACATCGCCGGCGCCGGATCGGACCATCTCCGACGCGAAGACCACCGAGACCCTCCCCGGCACGAAGGTGCGCGGCGAAGACGACGCCGCGGTCGCGGACGGCGCGGTGAATCAGGCCTTCGACGGCCTCGGAACGACGTTCGCGTTCTACTGGGACGCGTATCGCCGCGATTCGATCGACGGCCGGGGCCTGCCGCTGGAGGCGACGGTCCACTACGGCCGGAAGTACGACAACGCGTTCTGGAACGGCGAGCGCATGGTCTTCGGCGACGGGGACGGCGATGTGTTCACCGGCTTCACCGGTTCGATCACGGTCATCGCGCACGAACTGACCCACGGTGTGACCGAGGACGCGGGGGGCCTCGACTACTCAGGTCAGTCCGGCGCGCTGAACGAGTCGATCTCCGACGTGTTCGGCGCCCTGACCGAGCAGTACCAGCTCGGCCAGTCCGCCGACGAGTCGTCCTGGCTCATCGGCGCGGGCATCTTCACGCCTCAGGTGCAGGGGGTGGCGCTCCGGTCGATGAAGGCGCCGGGCACCGCCTACGACGACGACGCGCTCGGCAAGGACCCGCAGCCGGCGACGATGGCCGGGTACGTCCAGACCGAGGACGACAACGGCGGTGTCCACATCAACTCCGGCATCCCCAACCACGCCTTCTACCTCGTGGCGGTGGCGCTGGGCGGTCGCGCCTGGGAGCGGGCGGGGCTCGTCTGGTACAAGACCGTGACCGGGGGATCGCTGCCGAAGAACGCGACGTTCGCCCAGTTCGCCACGGCCACGCTCGCGACCGCCGCGGCGGAGTACGGTGAGGACTCGAAGGAGGCCGGCGCGATCCGCAAGGCGTGGGTCGAGGTCGGCGTGCTCGCCGATGGATCAGGTTCCTGACGACGTCGATGTGACCGTGACGGTCGTCCGCTCGGGCGGCTTCGCGGGGCTGCGGCGGCAGTGGGTGGCCGCGCCGCCTCCGGCGGATCGCCCCCGGTGGGTCGCCCTCATCGACGACTGTCCGTGGGATGAGGTCGCGTCAGGGGAGACCCTCCGGGCAGAAGCGGACGCAGACGACGCTCCGACTCCCCCGCCGGACGCCGATCGCTTCGTGTGGCGGATCGACGTGCGCCGCGGGGCGGAAGAGCGGGACGTGCGACTCCCCGAGACGCGTCTCCACGGACCGTGGCGTCAGCTCGTCGACGAGGTCCAGGCGTTCGAGGAGGAGCGCGAGGGGAGGGGCTGAAGCCTCACCGGGCGGTCGTGTCCGAGCGCGACCCGCGCCCGAGGCGCTTCTTCTTCACGGGCTTGAGACTGCGCTGCATGTTCACCACGCCGAGCCAACGGCCGAACTTGAAGCCCACGCGGCCCATCCGCCCGGTGATGGTGAACCCGAGCTTCTCGTGGAGGGCGATCGAGCCCTCCGCTCCCTTGTCGCTGATGACGGCGATGATCTCGCGGATGCCGGCCGCCTCGCACGCGGCGATCAACGCGGTCAGCAGAGCACTGCCGAGGCCCTTCCCCGCCGCCGCATGCCCGAGATAGATCGAGTCCTCCACCGTGTAGCGGTACGCCGTCTTGCCCGACCACGGCTGGACGAGCGCGTATCCGAGCACCTGGCCGCTGGGCGACTCGGCCACGAGGAACGGCATCCCGAGCTTGTGCAGGTAGGCGAACTTCTCCCGCCACTGCGCGAGCGTCCACTTCTTCTCGTCGAAGGTGACGACCGAGTTCGTCACGTAGTGGTTGTAGATCTCCCGGATGTCGGGGATGTCCCGGGGCTCGGCGGCGCGGATATCGAACGCGAAGGGCCGCTCCGGCTCCGGACGACGCCGCAGGTGCGCGGGCGGCGTGCGGCGCTCCTTCTCGTACTCCTCCTCCAGCATGCGCTCAGCCTATGCGGGGACGCGCCAGTCCACGGGCTCCGCACCCTGCTCGAGCAGCAGCGCGTTCGCACGGGAGAAGGGGCGGGATCCGAAGAAGCCACGGCTCGCCGACAGCGGTGACGGATGCGGCGACTCGATGATCGGCGTCTCGCCGAGCAGCGGCCGCAGGTTCGCGGCGTCCCGCCCCCACAGGATCGCCACCAGCGGCCCGCCTCGCGCGACCAGCGTGCGGATCGCATGCTCGGTCACCTTCTCCCACCCCCAGCCACGGTGCGACGCCGGCGCCCCGGGCCTCACCGTGAGCACGCGGTTGAGCAGCATGACGCCCTGGTCGCTCCAGGCGGAGAGGTCGCCGTGCGCGGCGGGCGGGAGGTCGAGATCGCTCTGCAGCTCCTGGTAGATGTTCGCGAGGCTCCGCGGGATCGGCCGCACGTGCCGCTCGACGGCGAACGACAGCCCGATCGGGTGACCGGGCGTTGGGTAGGGGTCCTGTCCGACGATGAGCACCTTCACGCCGGACAGCGGCCGCTGGAAAGCCCGGAGGACGCGGTCCCCCGCAGGGAGGTAGCCCCGGCCGGCCGCGACCTCGCCGCGCAGCCGCTCGCCCAGCGCGGCGATGTCGGGCGCGACCGGAGCGAGCTCGGCGGCCCATCCGCTGTCGATCAGGCCCGCCTCCGCGAGCTCGGGGAGCGTCATCGCCATCGGATCACCGCGCATCCTCTTCGATCACCGAACCGGCCGCGGACCAGGGGAAGTCGATCCACCGTGGCGTCTCCCGCCACCAATAGTCCGGGCGGACCGCCGATCCGGGCTTGGTGTAGACGGTCGCCGAGCGCACCTCCGCCCCGGCGGCGCGCAGGAGTGAGACGACGAGCGCGAGGGTCCGCCCGCTGTCGGCGACGTCGTCCACGAGGAGCACACGTCGGCCGGCGAGGTACCCGAGGTCCATGCGGGGCGGCAGCAGCTCGGGCGCGTCGAGCATCGTCCCCACGCCCGTGTAGAACTCGACGTTGATCGCGCCGCACTGCTTCACGCCCAGCGCGTACGCGATCGCCCCGCCCGGCAGCAGCCCACCGCGAGCGACCGCGACCACGACCTCGGGCGCGAAGCCATCGGCGACGATCGCACGCGCCACCGCTCGCGTCGCCGCCCCGAATCGCTCCCACGTGAGGACCTCGTGCTCGGCGTCCGCCACCGGATCAGGCCTCGGACCCGCGGACCCGGAGAGGTCCCCTGGCCAGCAGGTGCTGCGCCGACTGCGCGACGGGGCGCATCGTCACGAGATCCAGGTTGACGTGTGCGGGGGCATCGAGCGCGTAGGCGATGACGTCCGCGACGTCGTCGGCGGTGAGCGGCGCCTCCACGCCTTCGTACAGGCTCGCCGCCGCGGCGGCATCGCCGCGGAGCCGTTTGAGCGCGAACTCCTCGGTGCGCACCATCCCCGGTGCCACCTCGACGACCCGGATCGGCTCGCCGTTGAGCTCGAGACGCAGCGCGTGCGCCAGCATGGACTCCCCCGCCTTCGCGGCGTTGTACCCCGCGCCGCCGGGATAGGCGAGCTGCGCGGCCGTCGACGTGACGAACACCGCGTCGGCGTGGCCGGCGGATGCCGCGGTCTCACGCAGCTGCGGCAGGAGCGCGGCCACGACCCGCTGCGCGGCGAGGACGTTGACCTCGAACATCCATTGCCAGTCCTCGGGAACACCGTCCTCGACGCGGTCGGAGCCACGTGCTCCGCCGGCGACCTGGACGAGGGCGTTCACGGGGCCCGTGCGGGCCAGCCACTCGGCGAGCGCGTCGACGTCGGACTGCGTCGTGAGATCGGCGGCGAAGGCGACGGCACCGGTCTCGGCCTCGAGCTCCTCCAGCCGATCCGCCCGGCGCGCCACCGCCGCGACATCCCAGCCCCGCGCCCGCAGGATCCGTGCCGTTGCCGCTCCGATGCCGGAGCTCGCGCCCGTCACCACTGCTCGTCGTGTCATGGCTCCACCGTACCGACCGGTCGTCGCGCAGATTACGTAACATTTCCCGATCGTTGTTGACAGCGGATTCGCTCCCTACTCTCGACTCAGCCGCGACGCCCGTTGTGCGGCCCTTCGACCATCGGAAGACCCAGGAGCCACCCATGTCCGAGAACTGGCGTTTCGAGACCACGCAGATCCACGCCGGTGCGCAGCCCGACCCGACCACGAAGGCGCGCGCCACCCCGATCTACCAGACCACGTCGTACGTGTTCGACAACTCCGACCACGCAGCGAACCTGTTCGCGCTGGCCGAGTTCGGCAATATCTACACGCGGATCCAGAACCCGACGCAGGATGTCGTCGAGCAGCGCATCGCGGCGCTCGAGGGCGGCACCGGCGCCCTCCTGGTGTCCAGCGGCCAGGCCGCCGAGACGTTCGCGGTCTTGAACATCGCCGAAGCCGGCGACCATATCGTGTCGTCGAGCTCCATCTACGGCGGCACGTACAACCTGTTCAAGTACACGCTGGCCAAGCTCGGCATCAGCGTCACCTTCGTGGAGAACCAGGACGACCCGGAGGAGTGGAAGCGGGCGGTCCAGCCGAACACCAAGCTCTTCTTCGCCGAGACCATCGGCAACCCGAAGATCAACGTCCTCGACATCGCGTCGGTCGCCGAGGTGGCGCACGCGAGCGGCGTCCCGCTCATCGTCGACAACACGATCGCCACGCCCTACCTCATCCGTCCGTTCGAGCACGGCGCCGACATCGTGATCCACTCGGCGACGAAGTTCCTCGGCGGCCACGGCACCACCATCGGCGGCGTGATCGTGGACGGCGGGAAGTTCGCCTGGTCGCAGAACGTCGAGAAGTTCCCCGGCCTCACCGAGCCCGACCCGTCGTACCACGGCGCAAGCTACACGACGGCGGTCGGAGACGGCCTGGCCTACATCATCAAGGCCCGCGTGCAGCTGCTGCGCGACCTGGGCTCGGCGATCGCGCCGATCAGCGCATGGCTCCTCCTGCAGGGCATCGAGACCCTCTCGCTCCGCGTCGAGCGGCACGTGCAGAACGCGCAGGAGATCGCGGAGTGGCTCGAAGACCACGAGGACGTCGCGTCGGTCAACTACTCCGGCCTGCCGAGCTCCCCGTGGTACGCGGCCGCCAACGAGTACGCGCCGAAGGGCGTCGGCGCGGTCCTGTCGTTCGAGCTGAAGGGCGGCGTCCAGGCCGGCCGTGAGTTCGTCGACAGCCTCGAGCTGTTCAGCCACCTGGCGAACATCGGCGACGTGCGCTCGCTCGTCATCCACCCCGCCTCGACGACCCACTCGCAGCTCACGCCGGAGCAGCAGCTCACCTCGGGGGTGACGCCGGGCCTCGTGCGGCTGTCGGTCGGCATCGAGAACGTCGATGACCTCAAGGCCGACCTCGCGCAGGCGCTGGCCGCGGCGCGCCGGGTCTCGGAGGCCGCCCGCGCCTGATCTGTCCGTGCAAGGGCACGTGGATGCCCCGGCCGCGCTCGCACAGAGCGCCGGCCGGGGCATCCTTCGTCTGTGCGGGGACCGCTCCCGATCTCTCAGAACGCGGTCTCGGAGGCGGGCTCTTCCGCATCCCACCAGCGCAGCACCCGCAGCGCTCGGAGCGTGACCCACCGACTGGGGAAGCCCTCGCCCTCCTGCTCGAACTCGAACAGCTGCGGACCCTGGTGCGCGTTCTCGTAGGGGAACAGGCCGTTCTCGTCGGCCTTGGCGCGGAGGAGTCCGATCGCGTCCGCGAGTCGCGGATCGCGCCGGTCGACGAGGCGGAAGTGCTCGAGCCCGCGCAGGATGTCGTGGTACCAGCGCGTCGGGAACGACAGCATCGTCATCCGCACGTCAGCCGGCGTGCCCGTCGACCGGCGCCGGTACAGGCCCCGCTCGAGCAGGTACTCCTCGCCCGCGAACCGGGCGTCACGCGAGGCATCCGTGCCACCGGTCGCCGCCTCCCACTCCCGCAGTCCGTCGAGCACGCACATCGTGGAGTGGAAGGAAGACACCGCCCCGCCGTCCTCCGCCCAGCAGTTCCACCCGCCGTCCCGCAGCCGCTGACCGAGGATCGTCGTGACGATCGGCTCGACCGGCTGCCCGAAGTAGCTGCCGACCGCGAGCGCGATGCCGTTGATGCAGGGCTCGACCTCGCCGTCGAAGTAGGCCTGGCCGTCGTTCTCCCACCGCACGTTCTCGCGCACGAGCCGGATCGCGTGCTGGGCCTCAGGGCTCGCCGGATCGAGGCCGAACTCCCACAGGGACTGCAAGGAGAAGTGCGTCGCCGTCCACGCGTCGAAGAACGGCCGGTCCTCGTCGGCCCACCCCGGCCGGTAGGTGCCGCCGTCCCACTGCCCGTCGCCGCCCTGCTCGGCGAGGAGGCGCGCGCCCCAGCCGTCGATCGCGACGCGGGCCCGCGCGGCAGCGACGTCCGCCGCGGGGGCGTCGGTCAGATCCCGCATCGTCTGCCAGCGGATGGCAGGGTCACCCGACAGCAGATACTCGATCACGTCCATGCCGCGAGTGTACGGGCGGCCTCCGACCTTCGGCCGGGGGCGTAACACGTGCCGATCGCGGAACGCGGCACGGGAGAATGGACCTCATGGACTGGCAGACCTCCGAGGACACCGTGCCGTCGGCACCGGTGACGGAGGCCGACGCGCGTCTGCTCGGCGGCCGCCCGCCCGCCACCGGCGCGTGGCGCGACGGCGACCCCGTGGGCGACCGCCACTTCGCCGCGTTCGGATCGTTCATCACCGAGGGCGGGAACGAGCTCCCCGGCTACCGCCTCGCGTACGAGACGTGGGGCGAGCTGAACGCCGCGCGCGACAACGCCGTCCTCGTGCTGCACGCGCTCACCGGCGACAGCCACGTCCGCGGCCCGGCCGGCCCCGGACACCCGACCGCCGGCTGGTGGGACGATCTCGTCGGCCCCGGAGCCGCGATCGACACCGACCGCTGGTTCGTGGTCGCCCCGAACATGCTCGGCGGCTGCCAGGGATCGACCGGTCCCGCCAGCATCGCGCCGGACGGCTACGAGTGGGCGTCGCGGTTCCCCTATCTCACGATCCGCGACCAGGTCTCCGCGCAGGTCCGGCTCGCGGACGCGCTCGGCGTCGACACGTGGGCGGCGGTGATCGGCGGCTCGATGGGGGGCATGCACGCGCTCGAGTGGGCGGCCGGATCCCCCGAGCGGGTCGCGCGCGTCGGCATCCTGTCCGCTCCCCCGGCGAACACCGCCGACCAGATCGCCCTGAATTCGGTGCAGCTGCAGGCGATCGAGATCGATCCGCGGTTCCAGGGCGGCGAGTACTACGACTCGGCCGCCGGGGACGGTCCGCACCGGGGGCTCGCCCTCGCCCGCCGGATGGCCCTGCTGAACTACCGCAGTCCGACCGAGCTCAACCAGCGCTTCCAGCGCTCCTGGCAGTCCGGGGTGAGCCCGCTCGGACACGGCGGCCGCTTCGCGGTCGAGTCGTACCTCGACTTCCACGGCAACCGGTTCACGCGGCGCTTCGACGCCAACAGTTACATCCGGCTCGTCGAGGCGATGGACTCGCACGACGTCGGGCGCGACCGCGGCGGCATCGAGGAGGCGCTCGGGCGGGTGACCGCCACGGCCCTCGTCCTCGGCATCGACAGCGACCGCCTCTTCCCCATCGACGGCCAGCATCGCATCGCGCGCGGCATCCCGAACACGCTCGACGGAGATCGCGCGGTGGTGATCGCGAGCGACTTCGGCCACGACGGCTTCCTCATCGAGACGCAGCTCGTCGCCGTGCACCTCCGGAGGCTGCTGGACGCCTAGGCGGAGCGCACGTAGCTCCACGGCAGGCGACCGGTCTCGAGCCGGTGGCGGGGACCGGATGCCTCGTCCTCCGCGGCGTCGTCGTAGGCGGCGTCGTCCTGCCAGAGGAACAGCGGCCCGGCCGGGGTGCGGCGCACGACCGTCTCGAAGCGCGCCGCCCCCCGCAGCCGCACGCCGTCGAGGAAGGCCCCCACATCCTCGGAGCCGATCAGGCCGTGGAGCGTCACCCACGTCGGCGGATACAGCGTGACCTCGCCCCGGCCGTGGCGGGCGAGCATCTCGTCGGGTCGCGCCCATTCGGCCGCGACCGCCTCGCCCGGCGAGAGCGATATCTCCCCGGCCGGGGCCGCGCACGCGAAGAACCACGTACGGATGCGCAGCGGCACCCCCGGCGGCGGATCCCAGCAGCTCACCGTCTGCAGCGCGGGCGCGGCGATGACGAGGCCCGTCTCCTCCCACGTCTCGCGCACACCGGCTCGGCGGGCGTCGTCCTCCTCGGAGGCGTCCTCGTCGGCGTCCGATTCCTCGAGCCTCCCGCCGGGGAACACCCACGCTCCCGCGAACGACCCGCGGTCGGGTCGTTCGATCATGAGCACTTCGGGTCCTGTCGCGCCGTCACGCAGGAGCAGCACCGTGCCCGCGACGGGGACCGACGGATCGGCGGCGTCCGCTGCCGTGCGCGGCCTCGTCTGATCGAGCGCGGCCATCAGGTCGCGGGATGCGCGGTCGGACGGCGCGGTGTCGCTCACCGATTCAGACTACGACGCCACCCCTCGGCCGGGTCCGCCCGCCGCGTGCGCTCGGACCGCCGTTCGACCGCGAGGCCCGTCGCGCAGATCGCGAATCCCGCGAGCGCCAGCACGACCCCCACCCACGCGGGCGAGACGAAGCCCCATCCTGCCGCGATGACGAGCCCGCCGAGGAAGGCGCCGAGGCTGTTGCCGATGTTGAGGGCGGAGTGGTTGAGGGCGGCCGCGATCGACTGGTTGTCGCCCGCCACGTCCATCAGGCGCGTCTGGATCGTGGGACTGAGCACCGACGATACGAGGCCGACCGCGAACACGGCGATCGCCAGCGCCACGATCCACTGCGCGCTCCAGCCGACGACGGCCAGCGTCACCGCGAGCGCGGCGAGCCCGCCGAGGAGCGTGCGCTTCACGTCGACGTCCGCCAGGTGCCCGCCGATCAGGTTGCCCACGGTCATGCCGACGCCCATGAGCACCAGCACGATCGGGACCGCCCAGGCGGGGGCGCCGGACACCTCGGTCACCATGGGAGCCACGTAGCTGTAGACGGCGAAGAAGCCGCCGAAGCCGATGGCGCCGATCCCGAGCGCCACCCAGACCTGCCCGATCCGGAACACGCCCAGCTCGGCGCGCAGGGTGCGCCCCGGCTGACCGGGGTGCGCGGGGACGAAGAAGCCGATGCAGATCGTCGCGACGGCGAAGATGCCGGCGACCACCATGAACGCGGCCCGCCACCCGGCCTGCTGTCCGAGGAAGGTCCCCAGCGGCACGCCGACCACGTTCGCCACCGTCAGTCCGGTGAGCACGAACGCCACGCCCTTCGCGCGCTTACCCGGCCCGAGCGCGTCGGCGGCGACGAGCGCGCCGATGCCGAAGTACGCGCCGTGCGGCAGACCCGCGAGGAAGCGGGATGCGGCGACGAGCTCGAAGTTCGGTGCGATGAAGGTCAGCGCGTTGAACACCGTCAGCGCGAGGGCGAGGCCCAGCATGACGCGATGCCGCGGATACTTCGCCACGGAACCCGCGATCGTCGGCGCGCCGACGACGACCCCGAGCGCGTACAGCGAGATGAGCCATCCGGCCTGGGCGATGGCGTCCTCCTGGCCGGATGCCCACTGTCCGGGCAGCAGGTCGCTCGCGATGTTCGGGAGCAGGCCCATCACGACGAACTCCGTCATGCCGATGCCGAAGCTGCCGATCGCGAGGGACAGGAGCGCTCGATTCGCCGCACCCCTGGTCGGCGTCGAGGAGGTCACCCGGTCATGCTAGCGCCGGGATCGACCGCCTGTCGAATCGATTCGACGCGGGCGACCCGCGGTTCACCGCGCGGCGTCGTCCTCGTCGGCGAGGGCCGCCCCGAGTCGGTCGATCTTGGCGTCCAGCTCTCCGGTGAATCCGGGCCGGATGTCTGCCTTCAGCACGAGCGATGCGCGCGAGCCGTAGGCGAGGACAGCATCCGTCGCCCGCTTGACGACATCCATCACCTCGTCCCACTCGCCCTCGATCTCGGTGAACATCGACGTCGTGCGATGGGGTAGACCGGATGCGCGGACGATGCGGACGGCGGCGGCGACCGCGTCGTGGACGGAGCCGTCCGCGCGGCCGGTGCCGCTGGGAGCGACGGAGAAGGCGACGAGCATGCCTCGACGCTACCGCGCGCCGAGACCGTCCACGACGCCGTCGGCACGGGATGCCGCGCTGCGCCGCGCGTGCAGGTGCGGGCGGGCGCGGACCTGCACCAGCCGGACCACCGACCACGCGAACAGGGCGAGGACGAGGATGTTGCGCGCCGTGAGCAGCGCGGCGGGTCCCGCCTCCGCGCGCAGAAGCCCGTCGTAGGAGACCGGGTACACCAACTGCGTCAGCAGGGCGATCCCGAGGCCGAGCGACGCCGGCCCCCACCAGCGGTGGCGGTCGAGAACCAGACCCATGACCAGGGGCACGATGATCCACGTGTAGTACTGCGGGGAACCGACCTTGTTGAAGAGGATGAAGGCGCTGACGAGACCGAGCGACAGCGCGGGGAACAGCGCGGCGAAGGACGCGCCCCGCCACGCCTTCACGCCGCCGAGCACAGCGACGGCGGCGACGGCCAGCACGAGGACCGGAGTCATCACCGCGATGACGAGGTCGACGTTCGGGCCGGTGACCTCGAAGGTCAGGATGTCCCGGGAGTAGTAGATGTACGACCCGGCGACCCGGGCGACCGCCTGCCACAGGTACAGGGTGCTCACCGGTGCCTCCAGCTGCAGTCCGCGCCCGGCCTGATCGCCGATGAAGCCGAGTGCGTACGCGGCTCCGCCTGCCGCCACGACCACGCCCAGGACGAGTGCCGAGACCACCGCCGCTCCGCCGATCACCGCGAGGCGACGGCGCACCGCGATCACGGCTGCGGCGAGGAGCGCAGCGGGCCAGACCTTGATCCACACCCCGGCGGCGAGGAGCATCGACGCGAGCCACGGCCGTCCGACCAGCCACAGGCAGGCCGCGAGGGTGAGGGGCACGGTGATGCCGTCCAGGCGGTACATCCCGACCGGTCCCAGCAGCGCGACGAAGGCGAGCCAGAACCAGGCCCCCACGGTACGGCCCACCGACCGGCCGCGCCCCACGAGCATCGCGAACGCGAGCGCGTCGCACACGGTCACGAGGATCGCCCAGCCCCCGGTGTAGCCCGCATAGATCCAGGCGAATCCGTGCGCGAGCACCATCGGGACGAGCGCGAGCTGCGGGTAGACCCAAGGTGCGGTGATCCCGACGATGCCGTGACCGCTGAGCGCCTGATCCGACCACGGCTCGTACACGCGGTAGACGTCGCCCATCGGCTCGTTGGGGAGGAGGAAGCCGAGCACCGCGACGCCGAGGTGCACGAAGACGAAGGCGATCCACAGCACCCCGCGTCTCGACATCCTCACATCCTAAGGTCGCCGCTTCGGTCGATCCGGATGCTCCGCCGGGTCAGCCGACCGCCGCGAGCGCCTCCGCGATGGCCCGGGGCAGCGCGTCGGCGACGTCCAGCGCCACGATGGGCCCGCCGCGTCCCGGGCACCGCCCGGCGGCGAGGGAACCGGCCCGTCCGTGCAGCCACGCGCCGGTGGCCGCGAGCGCTCCCAGCGCCTCGGCGTCGGCGGCGTGCGCGGTGGCGACGAGGGCCCCGAGCACGCCGCCCAGCACATCGCCGGTCCCGGCCGTGGCCAGCCAGGGGGTGCTGGACGACACGCGTGCCGTCCAGCCCGACGAGGTCGCCACGATCGTGGTCGCGCCCTTGAGGAGCACGGTCCCGCCGAGCATCGCGGCCGTCTCGCGCACGGATTCCTCCCGCGCATCCAGGTCAGCCGGCGGCTCCGGTGCGTCGAGACCGAGCATCCCGCGCAGACGCGCGTACTCGCTCGCATGGGGCGTGACGAGTAACGGGGCCGACGCGCCGACCGCGAGATCGAGCGCGCCCGCATCCACGACGACAGGGACGGGACCGGCGAGGATGCCGCGCAGCGCGGCAGTCTCGTCAGAGGAGCGGGCCCGCGCATCCGTCCCCGATCCGATCACCCACGCCTGCACCCGCCCGTCCGCGGTCACCGTCTCGGGACGCCGCGCGAGCACGAGATCGGCGGCCCGGCGCGGCCCGAGATAGCGCACCATGCCCACACCCGTCCGCCACGCGGCCTCCACACCGAGCACCGCGGCACCGGGGAAGGCGTCCGAACCCGTGCGCAATCCGACGACACCGCGGGAATACTTGTCGTCGGATCCGGTTGGGACCCTCAGGACGCGTCCCGCGGATCCCGCCGTCCAGGTGCGGATCCCCGTCGCGTCCGTGCCGCCGTCGACCATGGCGCCACGATACCCCGCAGGGAGAAGGTCTCATGAGTCTGCTGTTCTCGCCGCTCACCGTCCGCGGCGTCACCGTCCGCAATCGCCTGTGGGTCGCACCGATGTGCCAGTACAGCGCGGTCGACGGCGTGCCGCAGGAGTGGCATCACACGCATCTCGCGCAGTTCGCCTCCGGCGGCGCGGGCCTCGTCGTCGCCGAAGCGACCGCCGTGTCTCCCGAGGGGCGCATCTCGCTGGAGGACACCGGCCTGTGGACGGACGAGCAGCGCGACGCGTGGGGGCCGATCGTCGCCGCGATCCGCGACCGCGGGGCGCGGGCCGGCGTGCAGCTGGCCCACGCGGGTCGGAAGGCGTCGACGTGGTCGCCGTTCTCCGGCGAGCACGGATCGGTCCCGGCCGCCGCAGGTGGATGGACGACCGTGGCCCCGTCGGCGATCGCCTTCGAGGGCTATGACGTCCCGCAGGAGCTGGATGCCGCGGGCATCGACGAGGTGGTCGCGGACTTCGCGGCGGCCGCGCGTCGTGCGGTCGACGCGGGGTTCGAGGTCCTCGAGATCCACGCCGCGCACGGATACCTCGTGCACCAGTTCCTGTCCCCGCTCGCGAACCGGCGCACCGACGAATACGGCGGTTCCCTGGAGAACCGCGCGCGGCTGCTCCTGCGCATCGTCGATGCGGTGCGCGCGGCCGCGCCCGACGTCCCGGTGTTCGTCCGTCTGTCGGCCACCGACTGGGCGGACGACGGGTGGGACGTCGCGCAGACCGTGCAGGTGGCCCGGTGGGCAGCCGACCACGGCGCCGATCTGTTCGACGTCTCCAGCGGCGGTCTCGTCGCGCACCAGCGGATCGAGACCGGCCCCGGCTATCAGGTCGAGTTCGCCGCGCGCGTCCGTAACGAGGCCGGCGTCGCCGTCAGCGCCGTCGGGATGATCGACGACGCCGTCCAGGCGGAAGCGATCCTCGCCGCGGGCGAGGCGGATGCCGTCTCCTCGGCCCGCGAATGGCTGCGCGACCCGCACTTCGCGCTGCGCGCATCGGTCGAACTCGGCGACGAGATCGCCTACTGGCCCGCACAGTACCTGCGCGCGCGACGCCGCACGCCCGCCCGCGCCGCGTAGGGACGACGGGTCAGCGCGCGAAATAGCCGCGACGCGTGGCGTCCTGCACTTCGCCGATGAGCTCCTCGATGATGTCCTCGAGGAACAGCACGGCCGTCGTGCGGCCCTCGGCGTCGCGCACCTGGGCGAGATGCCGTCCAGCCCGCCGCATCAGCGCCAGCGCATCCTCGAGATCGGTCGTCTCCAGGACCGGCACCATGTGGTGGATCCGCTTGGCGGGGATCGACCGCGCCACGTCGGCCGCGTCAGGCGCCTCCGCCGCACGCAGGACGTCCTTGAGGTGCACGTAGCCGATCGGTGCATCCGCCTCGTCGACGATCACGTAGCGCGAGAACCCGTGTTTCGCCACCGCCCGCTCGATCTCGTCGGGCGTGGTGGTGCGGGGCAGCGTCACGAGATCGGCGAGCGGGACCGCGATGTCGGCGGCCTTCTTGTCGGTGAACTCCACCGCCGCCGCGACCGTCCCCGCCGCGTCGTCGAGGACGCCCTCGATGCGCGACTGGTTCACGATCGTGGCGACCTCCTCGAGCGTGAAGGTCGAGGAGGCCTCGTTCTTCGGTTCGACGCGGAAGAGCCGCACGACGCCGTTGGCGAGCCAGTTCAGTGCGACGATCACGGGGTGGAACACCTTCGACACCCACACCAGCGGCGTCGCGAGCAGCAGCACCGCGCGGTCGGGGACCGAGAAGGCCAGGTTCTTCGGCACCATCTCGCCGAACACGACGTGCAGGTAGGACACGAGCAGCAGCGTGATCACGAAGCCGATCACGTCGACCGCCGTCTCGCTGATGCCGGTGAGGCCCAGCGGACCCGCGAGGAGGTGGTGGATCGCCGGCTCCGACACGTTGAGGATGAGCAGCGAGCAGATCGTGATCCCCAGCTGGCTGGTCGCCAGCATGAGCGTCGCGTGCTCCATCGCGAACAGGGCCGTCTTGGCGGCGCGGGAGCCGCGCTCGGCCAACGGCTCGACCTGCGAGCGGCGCGCGGACACGACGGCGAACTCCGCACCGACGAAGAACGCGTTGAACACGAGCAGCACCACGAGCCACAGGATTCCCGCCCAGTCGCTCATCGGCGCTCACCCCCCTGATCGTCCACGTCGGGCACCGCCGCGGGCGTGAACCGGACACGGTCGATGCGGCGGCCGTCCATCCGCGCCACGGAGAGCGCGCCGTCCTCGACCTCGACCTCGTCGCCGACGGCCGGGATCCGCTCGAGGACGCTCATGATGTACCCGCCGACCGTGTCGTAGACGTCGCCCTCCGGCACGCGGACGCCGGTGCGGTCGCGCAGCTCGTCGGGGCGCAGATCACCGGGGAAGGTCAGCGAGTGCGCCTCCCGCACGACACCGGCGCGGCGACGGTCGTGCTCGTCGAGCACCTCTCCCACGATCTCCTCGACGAGGTCCTCCAGGGTCACCACGCCCGCCGTGCCGCCGTATTCGTCCACGACCACCGCCATCTGGTAGCCGCGGGCGCGCAGCTCGGACACCAGCGTGTCCAGGTGCACTGCCTCGGGCACGCGGAGGGGCTCTGTCGCCAGAGCGGCCGCCGGCACGTCCCCCCGCCGCTCGCGAGGCACGCCGATCGCGGCCTTCAGGTGCACGATCCCCACGATGTCGTCCATCGAGTCGTCGTACACCGGGAAGCGGCTGTGGCCCGTGCGTCGCGCGAGCTGGATGACGTCGTCGGCGGAATCGCCTGCCGCGACGGCGTGCACGCTCGGTCGCGGGGTCATGACATCCGCCGCCGTCAGGCGCGAGAAGGTGAGGCTGCGGTCCAGGAGCGATGCCGTGTCCTCCTCGAGGACGCCGGCACTGGCGGAACGGCGCACGAGACTGGACAGCTCCTCAGCCGTCCGTGCACCCGAGAGCTCCTCCTTCGGCTCGATGCCGACCGCGCGCAGCACGCCGTTGGCCGACCCGTTCAGCACGGCGACCGCGGGCCGGAACACGGCGGTGAAGGCGACTTGGAACGGCAGCACCATCTTGGCCGTCTGGCGAGGGAGGGCGAGGGCGAAGTTCTTCGGAACGAGCTCGCCGAGGATCATCGACAGGACCGTCGCGATGGCGACCCCGATGATCGCCGCGATCGGACCGACGGCACCCTGCGGCATCCCCCAGGCGACGAAGACGGGGCGCAGGAGGTTCGAGATCGCCGGCTCCATCGTGTATCCGGTGAGCAGCGTCGTCAGCGTGATCCCGAGCTGCGCGCTGGACAGATGCGTGGACGTCCTCCGCAGCGCCGCGATGGTGATGCCCAGGCGGGTCTCGCCCCTCGCCTGGCGCGCTTCGAGGTCGGCGCGGTCGAGGTTGACCAGTGCGAACTCGCTCGCGACGAACAGACCGGTCCCGATGGTGAGCAGGAGCCCCACGCCCAGCATGACGTAATCCATCACGCGTCACCCCCTGCCAGGGGGGCGGGTCCGTGGGGCGATCGTCTGCAACTGGGCGGGTCGTCCATTGTGCGCTTCATTCTACGGCAGAGCGCCCGCTCCGGTCCCGGGGATGCGTCGACCTACCAGCTGACGGGCAGCGCCTTGCCCTCTTCGTATCCAGCCGCGGACTGCAGCCCCACGCGAGCGCGGTCGTGGAACTCCGCCACGGTCGTCGCGCCCGCGTACGTGAAGGACGAGCGCACGCCCGAGGTGATCATGTCGAGGAGGTCCTCCAGGCCCGGCCGCAGTGGATCGAGGTAGATCCTCGACGACGAGATCCCCTCGGCGAAGAGCTCCTTGCGCGCCAGCTCGTAGGGATCGAGCCGTCCGAAGCGCTCGTGCACCGCCTTCGTCGAAGCCATCCCCCACGACTCCTTGTAGACGCGTCCCGAGGAGTCGGCGAGCAGCTCACCCGGCGCCTCTATCGTGCCGGCGAACCACGACCCGATCATGACGGATGCCGCTCCCGCCGCCAGCGCGAGAGCGACGTCGCGGGGGTAGCGCACACCGCCGTCCGCCCATACGTGCGCGCCCATGATGCGCGCCGCGTCCGCGGTCTCCAGCACGGCGGAGAACTGCGGGCGCCCGACGGCCGTCATCATCCGCGTCGTGCACATCGCCCCGGGCCCCACGCCGACCTTGAGGATCGAGGCCCCCGCAGTGACCAGGTCGTGGACCCCCTCCGCGGTGACCACGTTGCCGGCGGCGATCGGGATGTCGAGGCCGAGGTCGGCCACCGCCCGCAGGGCGCGCAGCATGCCCTCCTGGTGGCCGTGGGCGGTGTCGACGACCAGCACGTCCACACCGGCGGCGGCGAGCGCCCTGGCCTTGGCCTGCACGTCGCCGTTGATGCCGACGGCGGCGGCGACGATCAACCGCCCCGCGGCGTCCACGGCCGGGCGGTAGAGCGTCGAGCGCAGCGCGCTGCGTCGCGACAGCGTGCCGACGACCGCGCCGTGGTGCAGCACGCACACGGTCTCGGCTCCGCTCGCCACGATGACGTCGAAGGCGTGGCGTGCGCTCTCGATGTCGTCGGCGTCGATCGACGTGGGCGTGGAGTGGATGAGGTCGCCGAGTCGTGCGTCCGACAGCGCCGTGCCGAGGCGCGTGGCCGGCACGACCCCGCGCACCTCCTCGATCCGCAGTCCGTCGGCGACATCCCCGTCGGCGACGACGATCCCGTGCCCGTCGATCGCGGGCAGGAGCCGCGCGGCGTCGGCCACGGTCGCGTGCGACGGGAGCACGAGGGGCGTGTCCCACGGCACCGGCTGCGACTTCACCCAGCGGATCGCGGCGTCCAGCTCCTGCAGCGGCATGTCCTGCGGGAGCACGCCGAGGCCGCCCCGTCGGGCGAGCGTGGCCGCGAGCCGCGCACCGGTGACCGAGTTCATGTTCGCGGAGACCAGCGGGATCGTCGCCGTGGTCCCGTCGCGCGGCGACAGGTCGACGTCCAGCCTGCTGGCGACACCGGACCGACGGGGGACGAGGAAGACGTCCGAATACGTCAGATCGACCTCGGGCTGTGCGCCGTAGAACTCCATACCGTCAAGGTTAGTGATTCCTTCCTGGGCGGAAGGTTGCGCCTGAAAGCCGCCGGAGAGCTCCCCGGAGCCTGGGCACGGCCCCGGGAGACTGGGCTACGCTTGAGAGTCGTGTGCGAGGCAAGTGACAGCGCGCATTCCACAACATCTCACCGATGAAAGCAGGCGATCGAGCGTGTCGAGCCAGGTGACCGGCGTCGGGGCTTCGAGCGACGGAGAGTTCGGGGCCAACGAATGGCTCGTCGACGAGCTCTACGAGCAGTTCACGAAGGACAGGAACTCGGTCGACAAGGCCTGGTGGCCGATCCTCGAGTCCTATCATCCGGTGGAGACGGGCGACGCCGCCGGCGCGCCCGCTGCGGCTCCCGCCGCGCCATCCGCTCCGGCTCCCGCGCCCGCTGACGCCGCGGCGCACCCCGTGACGGCGCCCGTGCCCGTGATCGGCGCACAGCCGGTGGCCCGCACGACGGCCAAGCCCGCGAAGGCGCAGCCCATCCCCGCGCAGGCGCCGAAGGTCCAGCCCTCCGTGGGCGAGGCGTCCACCGAGGCGGATGTCGTCACGCCGCTGCGCGGCCTCCCGAAGACCCTCGCCGCGAACATGGACGAGTCGCTCACGGTGCCCACCGCGACGAGCGTTCGCACCGTTCCCGCCAAACTCATGATCGACAACCGGATCGTGATCAACAACTACATGTCGCGCACGCGCGGCGGCAAGGTGAGCTTCACCCACCTCATCGGATGGGCGCTGATCAAGGCCCTCCAGGAGTTCCCGAGTCAGAACGTGTTCTACGCCGAGGTCGACGGAAAGCCGTCCGTGGTGGCACCGGCTCACGTGAACCTCGGCATCGCGATCGACATCCCCAAGCCGGACGGCACGCGAGCCCTCCTGGTCCCCAGCATCAAGCAGGCCGACACACTCAGCTTCGGCGAGTACCTCGCGTCCTACGAGGATCTCGTCAAGCGCGCGCGGGCGAACAAGCTCACACCCGGCGACTTCCAGGGGACGACGCTCTCGCTCACCAACCCGGGCGGGATCGGCACCGTGCACTCCGTGCCCCGGCTCATGAAGGGACAGGGCTGCATCGTCGGCGCGGGCGCGCTCGAGTACCCGGCCGAGTTCCAGGGATCGAGCGAGAAGGTGCTCGCCGAGCTCGGCATCGGCAAGACGATCACGCTCACGAGCACGTACGACCACCGCGTGATCCAGGGTGCGGGATCCGGCGAGTTCCTCAAGATCGTGCACGAGCTGCTGATCGGCGAGCGCGGCTTCTACGACGACATCTTCGCGGCGCTGCGCATCCCCACCGCCCCGATCCGCTGGGCGAAGGACATCAGCGTCGACATCGCCGAGCGGGTCGACAAGACCGCACGCGTGCAGGAGCTCATCAACGCCTACCGCGTCCGCGGGCACCTCATGGCCGACATCGATCCACTCGAGTACGTCCAGCGCACCCACCCCGACCTCGAGATCGAGACGCACGGGCTGACCTTCTGGGACCTCGACCGCGAGTTCGTGACGGGCGGGTTCGGCGGCAAGCGCATCATGAAGCTCCGCGACGTGCTCGGCGTCCTGCGCGACTCGTACTGCCGCACGATCGGCATCGAGTACATGCACATCCAGGACCCCGTGCAGCGCAAGTGGTTCCAGGACAAGCTCGAGGTGAAGTACCAGAAGCCCGGGCACGACGAGCAGCTGCGCATCCTCGACAAGCTGAACCAGGCCGAGGCGTTCGAGACGTTCCTCCAGACGAAGTACGTCGGCCAGAAGCGGTTCAGCCTCGAAGGCGGCGAGTCGCTCATCCCCCTCCTCGACCAGATCCTGCAGGGGGCGGCGACGGAGGGCCTCGACGGGGCGGCCATCGGCATGGCGCACCGCGGCCGCCTCAACGTGCTGACCAACATCGGCGGCAAGACATACAGCCAGATCTTCCGCGAGTTCGAGGGGTCGGTCGCCGTCGGCAACAAGAGCGGCTCGGGCGACGTCAAGTACCACCTCGGCACCGATGGGACGTTCGTCGCCGACGGCGGCGAGGAGCTGCCCGTCCACCTCGCCGCCAACCCCTCGCACCTCGAGACGGTCGACGGCGTGCTGGAGGGCATCGTGCGGGCCAAGCAGGACCGCAAGCCCATCGGCTCCTACTCGTATCTGCCCGTCCTCGTCCACGGGGACGCCGCGTTCGCCGGTCAGGGCGTCGTGTTCGAGACGCTGCAGATGTCGCAGCTGCGGGGGTACCGCGTCGGCGGCACCATCCACGTGGTGGTGAACAACCAGGTCGGCTTCACGACCACTCCGAACGACGGCCACACCTCCGTCTACGCGACCGACGTCGCCAAGACGATCCAGGCGCCGATCCTGCACGTGAACGGCGACGACCCCGAGGCCGTCGTCCACGTCGCGGAGGTGGCCTTCCGCTACCGCGAGGAGTTCCACCGCGACATCGTCATCGATCTCGTCTGCTACCGCCGCCGCGGGCACAACGAGGGCGACGACCCGTCGATGACCCAGCCGCTGATGACGAACCTCATCGAGGCGAAGCGCTCCGTGCGCCGCCTCTACACCGAGTCGCTGGTCGGACGCGGCGACATCACCGAGGACGAGTACGAGAAGGCGAAGCAGGACTTCCAGAACCGCCTCGAGATCGCGTTCGCCGAGACACATGCCGCCGAGACCGGAACCTCGCCCGTCGTGACGACGGACTCCGGCGCGGTCGAGGCCTTCGTCGGAGAGCCAGAGACCACCGGCGTTCCGCGCGAGGTCATCCAGCTCATCGGCGACACCTTCGTCAACAACCCCGAGGGCTTCACCGTCCACCCCAAGCTCCAGCAGCTGCTCCAGAAGCGACTCGACATGAGCCGCAACGGGTCGATCGACTGGGGCTTCGGCGAACTGCTGGCCTTCGGCTCGCTTCTGCTGGAGGGGACTCCGGTCCGGCTCGCGGGACAGGACTCCCAGCGCGGGACGTTCGTCCAGCGCCATTCCGTCCTGCACGACCGCAAGAACGGCCAGGAGTGGATCCCGCTCGGGAACCTCTCCGCGAACCAGGGCCGGTTCTGGGTGTACAACTCCCTGCTCAGCGAGTACGCCGCGATGGCGTTCGAGTACGGCTACTCGGTGGAGCGGCCCGACGCTCTCGTCCTGTGGGAGGCGCAGTTCGGCGACTTCGCGAACGGCGCCCAGTCCGTCATCGACGAGTACATCTCCGCGGCCGATCAGAAGTGGGGCCAGCAGTCGAGCGTCGTGCTGCTGCTGCCGCACGGATTCGAAGGACAGGGGCCCGATCACTCGTCGGCCCGCATCGAGCGCTATCTCCAGCTGTGCGCGCAGGACAACATGACCGTCGCGCGGCCGTCCACGCCCGCCTCCTACTTCCACCTGCTGCGCCGGCAGGCGTACGCCCGCCCGCGGCGTCCGCTCATCGTGTTCAGCCCGAAGGCGATGCTCCGCCTGCGCGGCGCGACCAGCCCCGTCGAGGACTTCATCGCCGGCAAGTTCGAGCCCGTGCTCGATGACGACCGCGGCGGCGTCGACAAGGGCGCGGTGAAGCGCGTGCTGCTCCACGCCGGGAAGATCCACTGGGATCTGCGGGCCGAGCTCGAGAAGAATCCGCACCCGGAGATCGCGCTCGTGCGGCTGGAGCAGTACTACCCGGCTCCGATCGACGAGCTCAATGCGGTCATCGACAGCTACCCGGGCGCCGAGCTGGTCTGGGTGCAGGACGAGCCCGAGAACCAGGGGGCGTGGCCCTTCATCGCGCTCGAGGTCGTCAAGCACCTGCACGGCCGCACCATCCGATGCGTGTCCCGGACGGCGTCCGCGTCGCCCGCGACCGGATCGCCGAAGGTCCACGCGGCGGAGAGCGCGGCGATCCTTGAGGCCGCTCTGTCGCTCTGAGCGCTAGACCCGCCTCGCCGACGGCCGGATCCGTCGCCACACCGTGACTCCGATCGCGGCCGCGGCGAGAAGCGCGGCCGGGATCAGATTCGCTCCGGCCAGCACGAGCAGCCCGAGTGAGAGGACGGCCGCGACGACGGCCATCGCCCGCCCGACGGTGCGTCGCGGGAGGATGAGCACGGCGGCGACCATGCCGGCGGCGTAGATCGACACCATGTTGCTGGTGTGGATGAGGATGAACGTCTCGAGGTGGCCACCCGTGATCAGCGCGACACCGAGGTAGGCGACGGCGACGACGAAGGTGAGCAGGAGTGCGCGCCGCGGGATCCCTCCGGCCTCGACACCGCGTCGGAAGAAGCGCGGCAGGTCCCCGGTCGACGCCAGCGAGGCACCCAGCTTGCCGAACGCGGCCAGGTACGCGTTCATCACTCCCAGCGCCACGATGCCTGCCACGACTCCGACCGCGATCGGACCGATGCCGGGTGAGGTGCGGGCCGCCAGAGTGAGCAGCGGCACGGGTCCCTCGCCCGCGCGTGCGCCGAGCACACCCACCGTGACGACCTGGAGCAGGAGGTAGGCCGCTCCGGTCACGATCAGCGCGATCGTCGTGGCGATCGGGATGATGCGCCGCGGATCGCGGAACTCCCCGGAGATGTGGGTGCCCACCTCCCATCCCGCGAATGCCCAGACGAAGAGGCTGACAGCGGTGCCCACGCCCGCCCACCCGTGCGGCAGGAACGGCTCGAAGCGTGCGGGACTCGTCGCGGGCAGCGCCGTCGCCACCACGAGCACGACGATCGCGATCAGCAGACCCGTCAGGACGAACTGCACCCACCCCGCCACCCGAACGCCGAGCATGTTCACGGCGAAGGGCGGGATGAGGATGCCGAAGGCCAGCCAGGGGACGGCGGCGCGATCCACGCCGAAGATCGCGCAGATGTACTCCGCCCCGAGGATCGCGAGCACCGGAAAGCCGGCCGAGACGCCGAAGGAGAACCAGTAGCCGGTCGCGCGGGCGGCGGTCGGACCGAGCGCACGGCGGACGTAGCTCGCCACTCCCCCGGGATCGGGGAATCGCGCGGCGAGCGCCGCGAACGTCCCGGCGAGCGGCACGGCCAGGACGATCACGACGACGACGGCGACGATCGACGCGGGTCCCGCGACGTCGGCGGCGAGACCCGGGAGGACGAGGAGACCCGAACCGAGGACGGCCGCGACGTAGAGCGCGACGCCCTGAACGAGCCCGATGCCGCGCCCACGGCCCGCAACCGAGGTCGGCGGCTCGGCGCCGTGCGAGGTGTGCATACGGGTCACGCGAGTAGTCTTCCGGCACCCGCGGACATCCCCCATCGCGTGCACTGCCCGATCGAGTCGGGATCCTGCCATCGTGGCGGGCGCTAGCTGACCGGAACCGTCCCCGCGCGCTCGAACGCGGATGCCACGGCCGCTGCGGAGGCGTCGCGATCGGCCGGCACGAGCCCCAGGCGGGTGCGGCGGTCGAGCACGTCCGCGATGTCGAGCGCGCCCTCCACCTCGACCGCCCACTGGAGTTCCTGCGCGCTCACCCCGCGCGCCGCGCCCGGCCCCCCGGGCAGTCGCGCCGCGAACGCGGCCTCCGCCCCGTACCGCCGGACGAGCCGCGCCGGTGCCTGGATCTCGCCGCTGCGCTCGCGGGGCCACGCCCCCACGAGCGGCAGCGTACGCGTCACGCAGGGACGCTCAGCCAGGTCGCCGAATCGACGTTCCACCGCCGCGTCCACCGCGTCCTGAGCCATCCGCCGGTAGGTCGTGAGCTTGCCGCCGACGACCGACAGCACGCCTGTGGCGGACTCGATGATCGCGTGCCGGCGGGAGAGGTCGCTGGTCTCCTCCCCGCTCCGCGGGTCGGTCAGGAGCGGGCGCAGTCCCGCGAAGGTCGCGAGCACGTCGGCCCGGGTGAGCGGCACGGCGAGCACGTCGCCGATGACGGCGAGGAGCATGTCGATCTCCGCCTCGGTCGCGTGGGGCACGTCGGGCACCGCGCCCTCCGCGGGTACGTCCGTGAGGCCGATGTAGGCGCGGCCGTGCGGGGCGGGCACGGTGAAGACGAATCGACTCGACGACCCGGGTACCGGCGCGGTGAGGGACACGTCGGAACGGCCCAGGCGGGCGGCGTCCACCACCAGGTGCGTTCCGCGGCTCGGTCGCAGGTGCACGTCCGCGTCGAGTGCGCCGGCCCAGACGCCGGTCGCGTTGACGACCGCACGCGCACCGATGCGGAGCTCGTCCCCCGTGATCGTGTCCCGCAGGAGGGCACCGTCACCCGTCGCCTCGGCGACCTCGACGCGCGTCAGCACCGAGGCGCCGTGGCCCGCGGCCGTGCGCGCCACCGCGACGACGAGGCGCGCATCGTCGAAGAGCTGCCCGTCCCACCCGCGCATCCCGCCGCGCAGCGCGTCCGTGCGCACCGCGGGAGCGAGCCGCACGACCTCGTCCCGTCCGATCGGGCCGGGAGCGTGCAGCACCGCGTCGGGGGTGCCGACGAGGCGCCGGAGCCCGTCGCCCAGCCCGTATCCGAGGCCGATGTAGGCACCGCGGGCGACGTGGCCCGGCGCGTAGAGCGGCATCACCTGCGCGAGCGGCCTCGTCAGGTGCGGCGCGATCCGCGTCATCAGCAGGTGCCGTTCGACCGCGCTCTCGTGCGCGATGCCGAACTGACCGGTGGCCAGGTAGCGCAGGCCGCCGTGGACGAGCTTGGAGCTCCACCGGCTCGTGCCGAAGGCCAGGTCGTGCTTCTCGACCAGGACCGTCCGAAGTCCGCGGCTGGCGGCGTCGAGGGCGATCCCCGCGCCGGTGATCCCCCCGCCGATGACGAGCACGTCGACGTTCGGGGCATCGCCGAGCGCGGCGAGCTCACGTGAGCGTCGGGCGGCGCTGAGCGCGGTCGGCCGCGGCGTCCGCCCGAGGACGCGCCCGCTCATCCCCTCCTCCCGGAGGTCGGCCGCAGGTAGCCGCCCACGGCCAGGGCGAGCTCCGTGCGCCAGGATGCCGCGTCGAGCCACTCGTCCATGAGGGGTGCGGACTGGATCGCCGACTGGATGAGGAGCAGCACCATCGCCGCCATCGCCGCCGCGTCCCCCGCGCGCACGATCCCGCGGGCCTGGCCGCCCGCGATCCGGACCACGAGGTCCGCGTGGATCGCCCGCTGGCTGGTGCCGAGGCGCTCCAGGATGTAGCGCGCGAACAGCTCGGGGTCGGTGTCTCGCAGCCGGTCGACCAGCGGCATGCGCCGCACCGCCTCCGCGGTGTCCGCGAGAAGGGACACGAGGTCGTCGAGCGTCGCCGGCCCCTCGCCGCCGTCCGGCGGCAGGGCGGCGAGCAGCTCCCGTGTCACCAGCGCCGCGAACAGCGCCTGCGCGTCGGGCCAGTAGCGGTAGAGGGTCTGCCGCGAGACACCCGCACGGCGCGCGATGTCGGACGCGGTCGTTCGCCGGATGCCGTGCGCGAGCACCTCGGCGAGCGCGGCGTCCAGGATCGCCGTGTGGGTGTCGAGCACTGCATCCGCCATGTGACAAACATACATACTGTGTCATACTGTCGCCATGCTCCCGGAGACGGCGACGACGCCCCCGCCCGACGAGGATCCGCCGATCGTCCGGCCGTCCGCGCGTCCCCTCATGGACTGGGACGCGTGGGGCGACGGGTCGCACCCGGCGTCGCTGCCGCCGGGCGCGAAGACGATCCTCGGCGCCCTCCTGCGTGGAACGCGTCATCCCGTCCCGCGGATCCCACGGGAGGCGCTGACCCTCACTCCGTCCCGACTGACGGACGATGATCTGGATGCGCTCCGCGTCGCTGCCGATTGCACGCGGGACGACGACGTCCGCGCACGGCACCTCGGCGGCAAGAGCACGCCCGACCTCCTGAACCGCCGCTCCGCGGGGGCGCAGGCCGCACCGGACGCCGTGGGCTTCCCCGCTTCCCACGCGCAGGTCGCCGGGTTCCTCCGTGTCTGCGACGAGCGCGGGATCGCCGTGGTCCCGTTCGGCGGCGGGACGAGTGTCGTGGGCGGCGTCGACCCTGAGAGCGGCCGGCAGCGCGCCGTGGTCGCCCTCGATCTGACGCGCACGGCCGGACTGCGGTGCGTCGACGAGACGTCGCTGCTCGCCACATTCGGCGCGGGGACGACCGGACCGCAGGCGGAGGAGCTCCTCGGCGCACGCGGATACACGCTGGGCCACTTCCCGCAGAGCTTCGAGTTCGCCTCGATCGGAGGGTTCGCCGCGACCCGGTCGAGCGGTCAGGCGTCCCGGGGCTATGGACGGTTCGACGAGCTGGTGCACCGGCTGCGAATCGCCACCCCCGCGGGCGAGCTCGACACCGGCCGTGCGCCGTCGAGCGCAGCCGGACCCGATCTCCGGGAGCTGTTCCTCGGGTCGGAGGGGGCGTTCGGGGTCATCACGGAGGTGACCGTGCGCATCCGCCCCACGCCGGCCGCGACCGCGTACGGCGCGTGGACGCTGCCGGATTTCGACGCCGGCGCCGCCGCCCTGCGCGAACTCACGCAACGTGGCTCACCCGCCACGGTCATCCGCTTGAGCGATGCCACCGAGACCAAGGTGAACGCGGCCGTGGGCGGCCACCTCGGACGCCTGCGCGGCTGCCTCGCCGTCGCCACGTTCGAAGGCGCGAGTGCGTCCCAGGCCACCGCCGCACGAGCCTCCACGGCTGCGGTCTTCGCCGCACACGGGGGGAAGGACCGTGGCGAGGAGCCCGCACGGTCGTGGGAACGCAGCCGCTTCGCCGCACCCGGCCTGCGCGACGCCCTCCTCGACATCGGCGTCCTGGCCGAGACGCTCGAGACGGCGACCACGTGGGCGCGACTCGGCGCCCTCAAGGCGGCGGTGACCTCCGCCCTGACGACGACGCTCGGCGCCGAGGGGACGGCCCCGGTCGTGATGTGCCACATCTCGCACGTGTACCCGGCCGGCGCGTCGCTCTACTTCACCGTCGTCGCGGCCCTCACCGAGGATCCGGTCGCCCAGTGGAGGAGGGCGAAGGATGCCGCGACGCGCGCCATCCTCGAAGCCGGCGGGACGATCACCCACCACCATGCCGTCGGCAGGGATCACCGCCCTTATCTCGCCGCCGAGATCGGAGACCTCGGGGTGGAGATCCTGCGGGCGGTCAAGCGCACGGTCGATCCACACGGGATCATGAACCCGGGTGCGCTCGTACCACCTGTCGACGTTCCCACGGCACCGTGAACGTCGCCCTGCTCGTGAACCCCGCCGCCCGCTCGGGCGCGCACACGCACGCGGCGTCCCGCGCGGCCGAGCGCCTGCGGTCGCGCGGCGTCTCCACCTCGGTGGTCAGCGGCGGCAGCGCGGCGGAGTCGACGCGGCTGCTCCGTGCCGCGCTCGAGCTCGGGGCGGACGCCGTGCTGGTGGCCGGCGGCGACGGCACCGTCCACCTCGCGCTGCAGGAGCTCGCCGGCACCGGTATCCCGCTCGGCATCATCCCCGCGGGGACCGGCAACGACATGGCGACCGTGGCCGGACTCCAGGAGCTCGACGTCGAGGCGGCGGCCGATGCGGTCGCCGCCGGCGTGACGCGCTCGCTCGATCTCGCTCGAGTGACCAGGGGCGACGGCACGTCCGAGTACTTCGGCACCGTGCTCGCGAGCGGGTTCGACTCCCGTGTCAACGACCGCGCCAACGCGATGCGCTGGCCCCGTGGGGGGTCGAGGTACAACATCGCCATCCTGATCGAGTTCGTCCGTCTGCGGGGAATCCCGTTCACGCTCGACCTGGAACTCGCGGACGGCACGCGCGAAGCCCTCGAGAGCGACCTGGTGATGGCGACCGTCGGCAACGGACGGACGTACGGTGGCGGCATCCCCATCTGCCCGGACGCGGACGCGGCCGACGGCCTCCTCGACGTCACCCTCGTGCGTCCCGCAGGCCGACTGCACCTGCTGCGGCTCCTGCCCCGCGTCTACCGGGGCACGCACGTCAACCTCCCCGAGGTCGCCACGTACCGGGTGCGGTCCGTGCGACTCGACGCTCCCGATGTCACCGCCTACGCCGACGGCGACCCCATCGGATCGCTGCCGCTCACCGTCGACGTGGCACCCGGCGCGCTCACGCTGTTCATGTCGCCGTCCTGAGTCCGGCTCCGCGTCGGCGGGCAGGGGTCAATGGGCGGACTGCGCCTCGCGCAGGCGGGCCAGCACCAGGTCTCGCAGCTCCTCGGGCGCCGCCTCCTTGCACGAGCGGGCGAGAACGTCCGTCAGGGTGCGGGACACGAGTGCCTCGTCCTGGCAGCCGGGGCAGTTGTCGAGGTGCTCCTTGATGTCGGACTCCGCCGTCTTGCAGACCTCGTTGCGGAGGTACTCCTCGAGGTCCCGCTTCGCCTTCTCACATCCGCAGTCGGTCATCTCGTGCTCCCTGTCGCGGCGATGCCGCGCTCCTGTGCGTACTCGGCCAGCAGCTCACGAAGCATGCGCCTGCCACGGTGCAGACGGCTCATGACCGTGCCGATGGGTGTCTTCATGATGTCGGCGATCTCCTGGTAGGCGAAGCCCTCGACATCCGCGAGGTACACCGCCAGCCGGAAATCCTCCGGGATCGACTGCAGGGCGTCCTTCACGACGGATGCGGGCATCCGGTCGATCGCCTCCGCCTCGGCCGAGCGCGTGCTCGTCGCCGTCGTCGACTCCGCTCCCCCGAGCTGCCAATCCTCGAGGTCGTCGATGGTGCCCTGATAGGGCTCTCGCTGCTTCTTGCGATACGTGTTGATGTAGGTGTTGGTGAGGATGCGGTAGAGCCACGCCTTGAGGTTGGTCCCCTGCGTGAAGGTCTTCCACGAGGCGAACGCCTTTACGAACGTCTCCTGCACCAGATCGGCGGCGTCGGCGGGATTGCGCGTCATCCGCATGGCAGCCGCGTAGAGCTGGTCCATGAAGGGAAGGGCCTGCTCTTCGAACTGGGTCCGCGGGTCGCTGGCGGCCGGTGCCTCGTCGTTCATCAGCAGCCAGTCTACGTGCGGCCCCTCGGAGCTCGCCGGGGGCCCCGCTGCGGGGCGTTCCAGGGTGGCGATCATTCAGGTCCTTTCGGCGGTTCAGTAGGGTAGAACCCGATGACGGACCGCCGGTATTCCCCCGAGACCCGTCCCGGCCCGAAGACGGCCGGGAAGGCGCCGTGGGCCGCGCCCACGCCGTCAGGACCACTCGACGCCCGGGTCACCGTCCCGGGGTCGAAATCACTGACCAATCGCGAGCTCGTGCTGGCCGCGCTGGCCGACGGGCCGAGCCGCCTGCGCGCCCCGCTTCACTCCGACGACTCGGCACGCATGATCGATGCGCTGCGGCTGCTCGGCGTCGGGGTCGAGATCGAGCACGGCGAGAGCGATGTCGACGACCTCCTCGTGACTCCGATCGCGCCTTTCGCGGGCGGCAGTGTGATCGACTGCGGTCAGGCGGGCACGGTCATGCGCTTCGTGGCGCCGCTGGCGGGGTTCGCGGAGGGCGAGGTCACGATGACCGCGCATGAAACGGCCCTGCATCGCCCGATGGGCGAGATGATCAAGGCGCTCCGCGACGTCGGCGTCGACATCGACGACGGTGGCCACTGGGCGCTCCCCTTCGCGGTCCGCGGCCACGGGCATGTCCGCGGCGGCGAGGTCACCATCGATGCGAGCGCCTCGAGCCAGTTCGTCTCCGGCCTCCTCCTGGCCGCGCCGCGCTTCGACGTGGGCCTGCATCTCATCCACTCCGGCGAGCGGCTGCCGAGCCTTCCGCACATCGACATGACCATCGAGACGCTCGCCCACCGCGGCGTGCACGTCGAGCGCCCCGGCGTCGGCGAGTGGGTGGTCCCCGCCGGACCGATCCGCGGCAAGGAGGTCACGATCGAACCGGACCTCTCGAACGCGGCGCCGTTCCTGGCCGCGGCGATGATCGCCGGTGGCGCGGTCTCGATCGCGGGGTGGCCCGCGCACTCGACGCAGCCCGGTGCGCTGCTCACGGAGATCCTCCCGCTCATGGGTGCCCGGGCGACGCGGCGCGGCGGCGTGCTCACGGTGACGGGGGGCGACGGCATCGCCGGTGTGGACCTCGATCTGTCGGCCGTCGGCGAGCTCACGCCCACGCTCGTCGCCCTCGCGGCCTTCGCGGACGCGCCCAGCACCCTCTACGGGATCGGCCACATCCGCGGGCACGAGACCGATCGCATCGCCGCGCTGGTCCAGAACCTGCGCGCCGTCGGCGGAGAGGCCCACGAGCTCGAGGACGGCATCCGCATCGTCCCGCGTCCGCTCCACGCCGGACTGTGGAAGGCGCATCACGATCATCGACTCGCCACGACCGGGGCGCTGATCGGCCTCGGGGTGAACGGCATCGAGGTGGACGACATCGGCACGACGGCGAAGACGATGCCCGAGTTCCCGGCGCTCTGGCGCCGGCTCCTCGGCGACGCCTCGGGGGATGCCGCGGCCTGAGCCGCGCAGCACGCATGAGCTGGCTCGACGACACCGACGACGACGGACCCGAGTTCGACGAAGCGGACATCCGCTTCCGCCCGAATCCCAAGGCGAATCGGCCGCGCACCAAGCGACGACCCGCCCACGCGGACGCCCGCATCGCGCGCGTGCTCGGCGTCGACCGCGGCAGGTACACGGTGCTCCTCGACGAGGACGCGCCCACGGAGCACGAGGTGACCGCGGTGCGCGCGCGCGAGCTGCGCAAGCAGCCCATCGTGACGGGGGATTTCGCGCGCGTCGTGGGTGACACGAGCGGCGGCGACGGCACGCTCGCCCGCATCGTCGGCATCGAGGAGCGGACGACGCTCCTGCGCCGGAGCGCCGACGACACCGACCAGGTCGAGCGGGTGATCGTCGCGAACGCCGATCAGATGCTGATCGTCGTGGCGGCCGCCGACCCCGAGCCGCGCGAGCGTCTCGTGGATCGCTACCTCGTCGCCGCACTCGACGCGCGGATCCGGGCCCTGCTCGTGGTCACGAAGACCGATCTCGCCGATCCCACCGCGTTCCTGCGCCACTTCGAGGGACTCGACCTCGAAGTGTTCACGAGTGCGCGCGGCGAGATGCCGGTCGAGCGGATCGGCGCCGAGCTCGTCGGCCACGCGACCGTGTTCGTCGGCCACTCCGGTGTGGGGAAGTCGACTCTCGTCAACGCGCTCGTGCCCGGCGCGCTGCGCGCGACCGGTCACGTCAACACGGTCACCGGTCGCGGGCGCCACACGTCGTCCTCGACGGTCTCGCTGCGCTATCGCGGGGCAGGCGGGAGCGGCTGGGTCATCGACACCCCGGGCGTCCGCTCCTTCGGTCTCGGACACGTCGACCCGGCGCACATCCTCGACGCGTTCACCGATCTGGCGACGATCGCCGAGGAGTGTCCCCGCGGATGCACGCACCTCCCCGACGCGCCGGACTGCGCCATCGTGGAGGCCGTCGCCGAGGGCCGGCTCGGGCCGACCGGGGCGGCGCGGCTCGATTCGCTGCAGCGTCTGCTCCTGACGTTCCGCGAGCACTGAACACGCCCCGCGAAGGGTCGTAGGCTGGAGGCGTGACTCGCCCCGCTCCCGGAGATCCCGCCCCCGACTTCACCCTCCTCGACCAGGACGGGACGGAGGTCTCGCTGCACGACCTCCGCGGCGAGCGGGTCATCCTCTACTTCTATCCGGCCGCGATGACCCCCGGGTGCACGACCGAGGCGTGCGACTTCCGCGACAGCCTCGGATCACTGCGCGGAGCCGGGTACACGGTGCTGGGCGTCTCCCGGGACCTCCCGGCCACGCTGCGCGAGTTCCGCGACCGCGACGGACTCTCCTTCCCCCTGCTCAGCGACCCGGATCACGCGGTCCACGATGCGTACGGGGCGTGGGGCGAGAAGCTCAACTACGGAAAGACGGTCGAGGGCGTGATCCGCTCCACATTCGTGATCGACGCGGACGGGGCCATCGAGCACGCCCAGTACGCCGTGAAGGCCACCGGCCACGTGGCGCGGCTCCGGAAGACCCTCGGAATCGACTGAGCCCCTCGGCGAGCGGTTCGGGCTGCGGGTCATCGCCGATCGGCATCGCGCGCGTCCTCCTCGTCCGCGCGCGTCCTCGCGGCCCGCCGGACCGCGAGGATGAGCGCAGCGAGTCCGACGACGCCGGGCACCGCGAGCGCCGCGCCGATGAGCGGGTGAGCATAGGCGCCGGTGGTTGCGCCCAGGGCGATCGCGAGGATGAGCAGCTGGGCGACGATGCCGCCCGAGCGGCCCCACGACAGCTCGCGCCACGTCGCCGCGGCGAATGCCGCCAGCGCGGCGGCTCCCACGATCGTGAGCACGATGAGGGCGACGGCGCTCACGACGGATTCGGTGTCCCCGCTCGTCAGCGCGACCACCTGCCAGGCCGCCAGGGCGACGGTGCCGATCGCCTCGAGCACCAGCACGACCGTCGCCGTGCGCGTCGCTCCGCGTGTCCGCATCCGCTCACTCTCCGTCCGACGGCATGGTCCCGATTGTGAGAACCCTCCAGCGCGTGGGGCGAACACTCAGCAAACTGCACAGATGAGGCTCGATCAGCCCTTGATTAGGTTCACCCGCTGTGAAACGATTGTTCACGTTGTGTGCTCCCACAGCGGCGTGGGGCGAGCCTTCGCTCACGCACCACCAGGCTAGCGGACGTCGCTCCGACACCTGGGACCCACCCGACAAGACTTCACGTCGAAATCAAGGAGCACCACCATGGATTGGCGCGACAAAGCCGCCTGCCTGACCGTCGACCCAGAGCTCTTCTTCCCCGTGGGGAACACGGGGCCTGCGGTCGATCAGATCGAGAAGGCCAAGGCCGTCTGCGCCCGGTGCACCGTCACCGAGGTCTGCCTGCAGTACGCCCTCGAGACCGGCCAGGACTCGGGTGTCTGGGGTGGTCTGTCCGAGGACGAGCGCCGCGCACTCAAGCGCCGCGCCGCCCGCGCGCGCCGCGCGTCCTGACTCGCGCCGGTCACCCGGCGTCGCGATCGATGTAGCGCAGCGGGATCTCGATCGTCACCTCGGTACCGCTGCCCACGAGGGTGTGCCAGTCGATGGTCCCCCCGAGTTCGCCCTGGATGAGGGTGCGCACGATCTGCGTACCCAGTCCCCGCCCGACCTGACCCTCCGGCAGTCCCGAGCCGGTGTCGCGGACGCTGACGGCGAGGTGATCGTCGTCGCGCTCGGCCGCGATCTCGACCTCGCCCTCCTTTCCGGCCAGGCCGTGCTCGACGGCATTGGTGACCAGCTCGGTCAGCGCGAGTGCGAGGGGGGTGGCGTACTCGCTGGGCAGCGTGCCGAACCGGCCGGTGGTGTGGGTGTGCGCCCGGGTGTTCGCCCCGGCCGCCACCTCCACCACGAGCCGCAGCACACGGTCGAAGACATCGTCGAAGTCGACGTTCTGGGCGAGGCCCTCAGACAGGGTGTCGTGCACGACGGCGATCGCCGACACGCGGCGCATGGCCTGGGTCAGCGCGTCCCGCGCCTCCTCCGAGTGCGTGCGCCGCGCCTGGATCCGCAGGAGGGACGCCACCGTCTGCAGATTGTTCTTGACGCGGTGGTGGATCTCGCGGATCGTCGCGTCCTTCGTGATCAGCTCCTGCTCCTGGTGACGCATCTCCGTCACGTCGCGGCACAGCACGATCGCGCCGATCCGCGTGCCGTTGTCGCGGAGGGGGATCGTTCGCAGCGACACCGTGACTCCGCGCGCATCGAGATCGGTCCGCCACGGCGCGCGGCCGGTCACCACCACCGGCAGCGACTCGTCGAACTGGCGCTTGCCCGGCAGGATCCGGGTGACGACCTCGACGAGCGACTCGCCCTCGAGCTCGTCGTCGAAACCGAGGCGGTTGAACGCCGACAGCGCATTGGGGCTGGCGAACGTCGTGACGCCCTCGACGTCGAGGCGGATGAGTCCATCCGAGGCGCGCGGCGCTCCGCGGCGGGGACCCGTGGGGGCCGAGAGATCCGGGAAGTCGCCGAACGCGATCATGCCGAACAGATCGTCGGCGCAGTCGTTGAACGTGATCTGCTGACGGGACGGCGTGCGCGTCTCCCCCAGATTCGTGTGCCGCGTCAGGACCCCGATCACCGCGGGCTGTTCGCCGCCGTGCGTGCGCTCCCGCACGATCGGCACCGCACGCACCCGCGTCGGCGTCTCCTCGAACCAGTCGGGCGATGCCGAGTCGACGATCCGCACCGACTGGAAAGCCTCGCGGACCTGCGTCCGCCATTGCGGCCGGACGCGGTCACCGACGATGTCACGGTAGAACAGGGTCGCCGCGCCCCCCGGCCGCGTGTGCGCGACAGCGACGAAGGAGTCGTCGTCGGTGGGCACCCAGATGACGATGTCCGCGAACGCCAGATCGGCGAGGAGCTGGCCGTCCCCGGCAAGACGGTGGAGCCACTCGACATCCGCCTCGCTGGAGCGCCCCTGGGCATACACGAGATCGCTGAGCGTCGACACCAGACCAGCCTACGGGGCCGCTCGAGGGCGCGTTGGCCGTGCGCGCGCCGCCCCGCGCGGACGCCGCGCCCGGCGGGTGTCGTCCCGCGGGACCGGCTCCGCCTGGATCGCCTCCGCGGCGAACCGCCGAACCGCGAGCGTGAGCGGAGATCGCGGCGACGCCGCCGCGATCGGCTGGGCGGCGAGCAGCGCGGCGTCCGCCGATCGCGGGTCCTGCGGGACGAACCAGACATCCTGCACGCCCGCGAACCGCTCAAGAGTCCGGCGGATCTGGCCCCGCGCATCGAGCCCGAGGGCGCCCGCCCGAAGCCTGTTCGCCACGACGACGACCGGGGTCGTCCCGATCGCAGCGCGGAGTTCGGCATGCGCGCGCAGGAACCTTGCCACGCCGAGCGGGTCGGCGGCCACGACGGCGACGATCTGATCGGCGGCCTGAACGGCCGCCAGGGTGGCGGCGTTGCGGCGGGGACCGTCGATGAGGTCGCTGACGATCTCCTCATCGCGCTCGAGCGACGAGGAGACGTCGACCACGACGTGGTCGGCCCACCGCCGGCAGACCGCCAAGGCATCCTCGACCCGCCGCGCACCGAGTTCGGGCCAGCGCGACGGACGGTTGATGCCGGGGAGGACGTCGATCCTGTCGCCGCCGACCCGGACGGGCACGCAGATACGCGCGAGCTCACCCTCATCGAGCTGACCACGCTCCGCCTGCCGACAGGCGGCCGCGAATCCGGGTCCCTCTTCGGCGATGCCCAGCGCCATGGCGATCGACGGGGCGTGGGTGTCCGCATCGACGAGTCCGACCCGCGCTTCCTCGCCCGCGAGTGCGGCGGACAGCTCGATGGCGATCGTCGTCCGTCCGGGGGCCCCGGCGGCGCCCCACACGGTCACGACCCGGTGACGCCGCTGCTCGTGCCGACCTCGTCCGCTGACCGCTGCGGGGAGGGCGCCCGTCGCGGCATCGACGATCGTCCACGCGTCGGCATCGACCGGCACAGACACGACGCCGAACGCGGCCGCGCGACGTTCGTCGTCCTTCGTACGGTGCAGCGCGACGATGCGCACGGCGCTCCGGTCGCACGCCGCCACGAGGGCAGGGGTGAGGATGTCCGCACCGGATTCCAGCACGACCGCGTCGGCTGCGGACAGCGAGCCACCCTCGTCGGACCGCGGCATCGGTCGCAGCGCGCCCTCCACGAAGGCCGCCGCATCCGTGACGGCGACGACCTCGGCATCCGCGCGCGCGAGCTCGCCGGCCAGTCGGGACCCCCGCACCGGATCGACGGCGAGGATCAGCTTCGTCACTCGGCACCGCCCGTCGGCACCACCGACACGGCCCAGTCCGCGGCGATCGCCGCGAGCGTATCGGCCACGTCGGCCCGTGGGATCACGAGCTCCAACGAGGCGGATCCACCGCCGAGCATCGAGTCGTCCTTGGCGACCTTCGCCACGACGGCATCGGAGACCAGGATCTTCGGGGTGCCGTAGGAATGCTGCTCCTCCGGCTCAGCCGCCCAGACATCGACCGTCGAACCGGGTCGGATCGTGGTCGGCACGTCGGCCGTACTCTCGACCACGACGGTCGTGGTGGCACGTGAGCGCGCCGTGACCAAGGCGTCGTGCGGAACGAGCTCGCCCGCGGGGATCGTGCGGTCGGCGACACGGCCGGAGAGATCGGCACCCGAGCGCACGTAGGTCTCCGCGGTCCGGCCGAGCGCGACATCGACCACGGCGAAGTCGTCGGCCGTCACCCTGTCGCCGGGAACGATCGTGTGCGCGGCCGCCAAGACGGGCGTGGTCTGCCGCGCGACCGCGACGACGGCCCACACCCCCACGACGGACGCCACGATGAGCACGATGCCGAGCACGAAGCGCAGGTCGGCCCACCGAGCGGGACGACGTCGCTTCGGCTCGGACTGCGGGCTGTCGAAGACGCTCATGCAGACCATCGTGCCGGAGGCCGATGACGGGCTCCGGGCGTTATCCACAGGGCCCTCTCGCGGACCACCCGTCCTGTGGCCGGGGCGATAATGATCACATGCCCGAATCTTCCGTGCCCGCGGTGCGCCTGGTCGCCCCCGCCTCGGTGGCGGAGGCACTCGGCGTGGAGGTCGATGAGGTGATCGCCCTCGTCCTGGAGGGCCGGCTCCGCGGGCGTCGCGTCGGGTCTCCGGCGCAGTGGCGCGTCGAGGAGTCGAGCGTCGCGGACTACCTCGACGACGCGGCCGAAGAGGCCCGGCGCATGGCGCTGTGGCGCCAGTCGAACGCCGCCAGCTTCCCCGAGCTGTGGGGCACGGGCGCGGTCCGCAATCCCGACTGAAGGCGCTCAGGCGAGGACGGCGGCCGCGTCGAGGCGCACCCACGCGACGGCGCCGAACGGGACGACCCGGACCCCGGTGACATCGGCGGAACGCCGCGGCGCCCCCGGGTCGTGGAGAGCGATGTCGAGATGATCGTGGAGAGCCCGGTCGATCGTCCCCGACAGTGCGCGCCCCCCGACGACGTGAATCGTCACCGGCACCCGTCGCCGCGCGAGGTCACGGAGCACGAACCCGAGCGACATGCGCTCGGCGAGGCGCGGCCGCGGCGAGGATCCGTCGGGCCGGGCGCTGGCCAGCGCGTCCGTGAGGGGGAGCCCGATCGTCGTGACCGCCACGAGCGGCAGCAGCGCGGCTCCCCCGCCTCCCCCGACGGCGTCGAGACCCGCCCAGTCCGCGCCGACGGCGGTCACCTGCGCCACGAGGACGGTCCCGTCCGTCAGCTCGAACGCGGACGGCACCGCTGCCGGACGCTGCGCCAACATGCGCAGCCGTTCCTGGAGCGGCAGCCGAGACAGCCGGAGCCGCTCCGACTCGGAATCGAGTGCGGCCCGCTCCGCCTCCCACTCGGAGGCGAGCTGACCCTCGAGGTCTTCGAACAGGCGATCCCAGCGCACTCCGCGACAGTACGCGATTGAACACGCGTGTCGCGCGCTATCCACAAGAACGAGTGGTTTTCCGTTTCGCGGCCTCCCACCGTGCTCTACTGGTGCCCGGCTGGGGAGCACACACGCCCATCAGGGGCGTCCTTTCCGGAGAGGGGCGAAGTGGCGATGACATCATCGGGTCGATGGCGCGCGATATGGGACCGGGACGAGGAGCTCGCGCAGTTCGCGCCGCAGCGCACGCCTGCCGCGGCGCTACCGGATCCCGAGCCGCTCCTGCGGAACCTGACGCAGGGCGTCCTCGAGGCGCTCGCTGGCGTCCGCGACGTCGGCCAGCTCGCGCGCTGGATGAGCGCCGAGGCCTTCCGCGCACTGGTGACGCGGGCGAACCTGGCCACGAGGGCGCGCAGTGCCCGCGGCACTCCCGCGACGCGACCCGTGCACGCGATCCTGTCTGTGCACCGCATGTCGCCGACTGACGACGTCGTCGAGGCCGTCGTGATCGTCGAGGGTCCCGCTCGCACACGCGCGCTCGCGATCCGACTCGAAGGGATGGATCGGCGCTGGCGCGCGACATCGCTCGCGCTGCTCTGACCGCACCATCCGACGCGGAGATCTCCCTCCGAGCTCTGTCAGGCTCATCCACCATTTCTGGTGGTTGACGTCAGGCGTCGTCTATGAGCGCGAGGAGCTTCTTCAGCGCGTCCTCCACCTCGGCGTGATCGTATTGGCCGGCCCGGCTCTCCGCGGCGATGACCCCAGAGCGGTGCACGCGGCGAAAATCGCCGTAGGGGAACGAGTACGCCTGCTTCGTCTCGGGATTCTCGTCGCGGTCGACGCCCAGGTGCCAGTGCGAATAGGCGGTCCATCCGTCGCTCTCGATGAAGCCGTTCTCCTCGTCGGCCGTCGGCGCGGCCTCCGACCAGTCGTCCCTCTCGTCGCGGACGACCTTGCCCTCGCGGATCAGCGCCCGAGCCTGTTCGTATGCGGGTCGATTCAATTCGATAGCCATGGCGTCGACCGTAGTCGGCACCATGTCGCGCGGGAGGGGGTTGACGTGACGGCCTGAGCCTATTGACGGTAGGACGACAGGAAGTTGCCTATGCGCTCCACCGCGTCGGCGAGCACGCGGGGTTCGGGCAGCGTCACGATGCGGAAGTGGTCGGGCGTGGGCCAGTTGAACCCGGTGCCCTGCACCACCAGCACGTGCTCGGCGACGAGCAGGTCGTAGACGAAGCGGGCGTCGTCGTGGATCTCGTGCACGTTCGGATCGAGACGGGGGAAGGCGTACAGCGCCCCCTGCGCCTTGTAGCAGGACACTCCGGGGATCGCCTCGAGCCCCGCCCAGGCGATGTCCCGCTGCTCGTGCAGACGGCCGCTCGGGGCGATGAGCGCATCGATGGACTGGACGCCCGAGAGCGCCGCCTGGACGGCGTGCTGGGCCGGCACGTTGGGGCAGAGGCGGGTCGACGCGAGGAGGTTGATGCCTTCCAGGAAGCCCTTCGCGTGCTCCTTCGGGCCGGTGATGACGAGCCATCCGCTGCGATAACCGGCGACGCGATAGGTCTTCGACAGCCCGTTGAAGGTGAGGCACAGCAGGTCGGGCGCCAGTGTCGCGAGATTGATGTGCTCGGCCTCATCGAAGAGGATCCGGTCGTAGATCTCGTCGGCGAGGAGCAGGAGCGAGTGCTCCCGGGCGATGTCGACGATCCCCTGCAGGGTCTCGCGCGTGTAGACCGCACCGGTGGGGTTGTTCGGGTTGATCACGACGATCGCCTTCGTGCGCGGACCGACCTTCGCGCGGATGTCCTCGAGGTCGGGCTGCCAGTCGCCGTCGGGATCGCATCGGTAATGGACCGGCGTGCCTCCGCCGAGGCTCGTCATCGCGGTCCACAGGGGATAGTCCGGCGACGGGATCAGCACCTCGTCGCCCTCGTCGAGCAGCGACTGCATCACCATGGTGATCAGCTCCGACACCCCGTTGCCGAGGAACACGTCATCGGGGTCGAAGGGCGGGAATCCGGCGATCTCCTCGTAGCGGGACACGACCGCTCGACGGGCGGACATGATCCCGCGGCTGTCGCTGTAGCCGTGGGCGTAGGGGACGGCTTCGATCATGTCCCGCACGATCTGGTAGGGCGCCTCGAATCCGAAGATCGCCGGGTTCCCGGTGTTGAGCTTCAGGATCGTGTGTCCGTCAGCCTCCAGCTGGCCTGCCTCCGCCAGTGCCGCACCACGGATCTCGTAGAGGACGTCGCGGAGTTTGCTCGACTGATCGAGAGGACGAAGGGGGCTCATCGGTTCAGGATATCTCCGGCCTCGTCAGGCCAATGGCCCGCCCCTGGACCGCTACTTCTTCCGCTCGGCGGCGCGACGCTGCGCGCGGTTCTGCGCCTCGGCCGACGGCTGGGCGGGTACGCGCTGGCCGAACGCACCGCGCACCGCAGGCTCCTCCTGCGCGGGGGCAGCGGGTTCTGCGGCGGCCGCGGCGGCCGCCGCCTGGCGGATGCGGTTGGTCGCGGCCTGCTGCACCTGACCCCGATCGTTGCGCACCTCGACCTCGCCCGCGTCGTTCGCGGCGGAGTATTCGAGACCCTGCACGTCGGCAGGAGCTCCGACCAGGCCCTTCGCCTCGACCTCGGGCTCGCCCCCCTCGCGGTGCACCTCCACCTCGAGGTTGTAGAGGTAGCCGACCGACTCCTCCTTGATCTGCCCCATCATCGCCTGGAACATCTGGAAGCCTTCACGCTGGTACTCGATGAGCGGGTCGCGCTGCGCCATCGCCCGCAGTCCGATGCCGTCCTTGAGGTAGTCCATCTCGTAGAGGTGGTCGCGCCAGCGGCGGTCGAGGACCTGCAGCACCACGCGCCGCTCCAGCTCGCGCATCGCGGGACCGCCGAGCGACTCCTCGCGCTTCTCGTACGCGATCCGGGCATCCGAGAGGAGCTCGCGCTTGAGCCCCTCCGGCGTGATCCGGCCCTTCGTACCCGCCTCGGCGACGACCTCGTCGATCGTGACACCCACGGGATACAGCGTCTTCAGCTCGGTCCAGAGCGCGTCGAAGTCCCAGCTCTCGGTGTGACCGCTCGACGTGTGATCCTCGATGATCGCCGCGATCGCATCCTCGATGAAGTGCTGGACGCGGTCGGCGATGTCGTCGCCCTCCAGCATGTGCCTGCGGTCCGCGTAGATCGCCTCGCGCTGACGATTGAGCACGTCGTCGTACTTGAGCACGTTCTTGCGGATCTCGGCGTTACGGCCTTCGACCTGCGACTGCGCGCTCTTGATCGCGCGCGAGACCATGTTGGACTCGATCGCGACGTCGTCGGGGAAGTTGGTCCGAGAGAGGATCGCCTCGGCCGCGCCGGATTGGAACAGGCGCATGAGGTCGTCGGTCAACGACAGGTAGAAGCGGCTCTCCCCGGGGTCGCCCTGACGGCCCGACCGCCCGCGCAGCTGGTTGTCGATGCGACGGGACTCGTGGCGCTCCGTGCCGAGCACGTAGAGGCCTCCGGTCTCGACGACCTTGCTGGCCTCGGCGTCGACGCGCTCCTTGACCGCGTCGTAGACCTCTTCCCACTCGGCCTCGTACTCGTCGGGGGTCTCGACCGGGTCCAGCCCCTTCGCCCGCATCTCCTGCACGGCGAGGAACTCCGCGTTGCCGCCGAGCATGATGTCCGTCCCTCGTCCGGCCATGTTGGTGGCGACCGTGACGGCCCCGAGGCGCCCCGCGCGGGCGACGATCTCCGCCTCACGGGCGTGGTTCTTCGCGTTGAGGACCTCGTGCTTGATGCCCTTCTTGGCCAGCAGCCGGGAGAGGTACTCGCTCTTCTCGACACTCACCGTTCCCACCAGCACGGGCTGACCCTTCTCGTGGCGCTCCGCGATGTCCTCGACGACCTGGGCGAACTTGGCCTGCTCGTTCTTGTAGACCAGATCCGCCTGATCCTTGCGGATCATCGGCTTGTTCGTCGGGATGGGGACGACGCCGAGCTTGTACGTCGACATGAACTCGGCGGCCTCGGTCTCGGCGGTACCCGTCATGCCGGCGAGCTTCTCGTACAGCCGGAAGTAGTTCTGGAGCGTGACCGTCGCGAGGGTCTGGTTCTCGGCCTTGACCGGGACGGCCTCCTTGGCCTCGATCGCCTGATGGATGCCTTCGTTGTAGCGGCGGCCCACGAGGATGCGTCCGGTGTGCTCGTCGACGATCATGACCTCGTCGTTCATCACCACGTAGTCGGCGTCCCGCTTGAACAGCGCCAGCGCCTTGATCGAGTTGTTCAGGAACGAGATGAGCGGCGTGTTGGCCGACTCGTACAGGTTGTCGATGCCGAGGTAGTCCTCGACCTTCTCGATGCCGGGCTCGAGCACGCCGATCGTGCGCTTCTTCTCGTCGACCTCGTAGTCGACGCCGGGCTCCAGCGTCCGCGCGATCTTCGCGAACTCCATGAACCAGCGGTTGGCCTCGCCCGAGGACGGGCCGGAGATGATGAGCGGCGTGCGCGCCTCGTCGATGAGGATCGAGTCGACCTCGTCCACGATGGCGAAGAAGTGCCCTCGCTGGACGAGGTCCTCCTTCTGCCACGCCATGTTGTCGCGCAGGTAGTCGAAGCCGAACTCGTTGTTCGTGCCGTACGTGATGTCGGCGTTGTACTGCTCGCGCCGCACCTCCGGGGTCTGCCCGGAGATGATCGTCCCGGTCGTCATGCCGAGCGCCCGGTAGACGCGACCCATGAGCTCGGACTGGTAGCTCGCGAGGTAGTCGTTGACCGTGATGACGTGGACGCCCTTGCCCGCGATGGCGTTGAGGTAGACGGCGAACGTCGCGGTGAGCGTCTTGCCCTCACCCGTCTTCATCTCGGCGATGTTGCCGAGATGGAGCGCCGCCCCGCCCATCACCTGGACGTCGTACGGGCGCTGACCCAGCGTGCGCTTGGCGGCCTCCCGCACCGCGGCGAAGGCCTCGGGCATGAGACGGTCGAGCGACTCACCCTTCTCGTACCGCTGGCGCAGCTCGGCGGTCTCGCCGCGCAGCTCGTCGTCCGTGAGCTGCGCGTACTCATCCTCGAGCGCACCCACCGCCTTCACCACCTGCTGAAGCCGGCGGATGATGCGTCCCTCGCCGGCGCGGAGCAGTTTCTCGAAGGGGTTGGCCACGGAGCATCTCCATCTGTCGGTGTGCGCGCCTTCTGACGCGCTGCGCGGGCACGGGTCAGGCACCTGCGCCCAGGCATACGCCTCCATGTTATCCGTCCGTGACCTTGGAGTGGCCTGGGGAACCCGCTCCTGAACGTTTCCCGGTATGTATATATTCGGAATGCACATACCCCGCATGCACCCGAGGAGACCGCATGTCCGTCAAGCAGAGCCTGCTGGCCATCCTGGACCAGGGCCCGTGCTACGGATACCAATTGCGCACCGAGTTCGACCGCCGCACCGGTTCGACGTGGCCGCTGAACGTCGGCCAGATCTACAACACGCTCGACCGCCTGGAACGCGATGGGCTCGTCACCAAGGGCGACGCGGACGCGCAGGGACACATCTACTTCGAGATCACCGATGCCGGACGCGCGGCCGTCCGGACGTGGCTGGCCTCCCCCGTGCAGCGCGCAGCGGGCACCCGCGACGAGCTGACCATCAAGCTCACCGTCGCGATGACGCTTCCGGGCGTGGATGCCGCGGAGGTCATCGAGGACCAGCGCTCCGCGTCGGCCGCCCGCCTGCGGGCCCTGCGAGAGCAGAGTGCCGATGCTGCGCAGGACCCCGAGGATCTCGCGCGCTCCCTCGTCGATGACGCCCTCCGCTTCGCCGCCGAAGCGGAGGTGCGCTGGCTCGACCACGTCCGCGCGGTGCTGGCCTCGCGTACGCGGGACAGCGTTGCTCTGGAGCTCGCCACCGACAGTCCCCGGCGCGGCCGGCCGGCATCCGCGACCGCGCCCGCCGGCGGGCGCATCGCCTGAGGCGAACCCGGGGCGGCCGCTCAGCCAGCGATCGTAGGATCGGGACATGGCGGGATTCTGGGGCAGGCGGGCACGCGAGCACGAGGCGGCGACGGCGCAGGACACGGAGCTCGCGCGACGCGCGGACCGCGCCCTCGTCGCCGCAGACGAGCGCATCCGGCTGACCACGGACGAACTCGCGTTCGCCGAAGCGGAGCTCGGCAACGGGCCGACGTCGGATCTGCGCGCTGCGGTGGCCGCGGTGCGCCACCACCTCGCCGAGGCCTTCCAGCTCAACCAGCTCAACCACGACGAGATCCCCGACACGGCGGAGGAGCTCCGCACCCGCAACGCCCGGATCGTGCAGCTGTGCGAGTGGGCGGAGGAGTTGCTGGACGATCGGACCGCGGCGCTCGCCGGGCCGATCGAGCGGGCACGCCGGGCGCCGGAGATCCTCGCGGGCGTCGGCGCGGATGCCGCGCGCCTGCGCGGCCGCATCCCCGAGGCCCGCGCCACCGTCGAGCGGCTCCACGCACGCTACTCCGCCGAGGCGCTGCGACAGATCGCCACCAACCCGGCGGAGGCCGATCAGCTGCTCGGCTTCGCGGAGCACAGCGCGGGCGTCGCCGCCCGCCGACGCGAGTCCGGCCAGCGCGAGCAGGCGAACGTCGCGCTCGAGGCGGCGACGGAGTCGGTTCGACGTGCCGGCGCTCTGCTCGATGCGGTCGAGAACTTCGAGATCGAAGCCCTGCGCGCGGAATCGACGCTGACCGCCATCATCGAGGACTCCCGCGGCGATCTCCTGGCCGTGCGCCGCGAGCCGGCGTCACCGGCGGTCGCCGCCGCGTCCGCGGATCTCGAGGCCGCACTCGCCTCCCTGCCGGCCGCGGGGGTCAACACCGACCCGTTCACCCACCTCACCCGCCTTCGTGAGGCCAACACGGCGCTGGACGACGCGATCGCCGCGGCTCGCGAACGAGCCGCCCGGCCGCTGCCCACGGCGGAGCAGGTGCGCCACGCGATCGACGACGCCGACCGTCAGCTCGCGGTGCTCCGCGACGTCATCGGCGGTCACCGCGGATGGATCGGCGCGGACGCCCGTACCCGGCAGGCCGAGGCGGAGCGCATCCGTGCCGACCTGGACGGCCTGATCGGCCACGACGCCGCCGTGGGCGCCCGTGACGTCGCCGAGGATCAGCGCGAGGGGGCGATGGCCCTGGCCCGACGCGTCGGGTTCCTGGCGAGCGAGGCGCTGCAACTCGCGCAGCGCGACATCGACTCCTCGCGACCGCAGGGCCCGCCCGACCAGGGCTGGGGCGGCTCGGGCTGGGGAGGCGGCGGGCGTCGCGGGGGCGGCGACGTCGCCACCGGCATCCTCGGCGGCCTCGTGATCGGCAGCATCCTCGACGGCATCTTCGACTGAGACTCGCGGGGCTGTGGTCGGGGGCGCGCGGAGTCGACGTCCGCCGGACTCCCCCGCCCGGCGGACGTCGCAGTTCAGCGCGTCATGACGCGAGCTCGGTCGCCGGCGGAGTGGCCGCCGTCAGCGAGATGACCCCGTAGTCCCAGCCCTTGCGCCGGTACACCACGCTGGGATGATCGGTGCGCGCATCGATGAAGAGGAAGAAGTCGTGACCGACGAGCTCCATGCGGTCCACGGCGTCCTCGACGGTCATCCACTCCGCGCCGAAGCGCTTCGTGCGGATGACGACCGGCGTGTAGTCCTCCTCGTCCTCGGCACCGGTGATGATCGGGATCTCCCCCGTCGCGACGGCACGCAGCACGTCGACGGACGCGGGCTGCACGTCGACGCCCTCGAGCGCCCCCGTGCCCTTGTCGAGCTTCGCACCCCGCGGATGCTTGCGCGCATCGATGCGCTTGTCCTTCGCGCGCCGCACCTGCTCGGCGAGCTTGTCGACGGCGATGTCCAGCGCGGTGAACTTGTCGCCGTCCACGGCCTCGGCCCGCACGAGGGGGCCCTTGCCGGTCAGGGTGAGCTCGACGGTGGAGTCCTCCATCCGGCCGTTGTGGTAGGCGCGGTGGGTGACCTTGACATCCAGGCGCTGCGCTCTCGGAGCGAGGGTCTCGATGCGGACGGCCTTCTCATCGACCACCGTGCGGAATCGATCCGAAACGCTCACTCCGACACCGACGATGCTGGTTTCCATCCCTGCCTCCTTGTTCCGGTCCACCCGGTCAAGGGCGGACTTTCGGTCGCCTTGTCTCCCCCACCGTAGTAGGGCGTCATCGGCCTGTCACGTGTGAGTTTGGCCTGCGTCCGCCCCGACATGCCGCCGAGGGGTGGCGGCGACCGTCGCCGCACCGATCACCTCCGCGCCCGCGGCGCGGAGCGCCCGCGCCGCCTCGGTCAGCGTCGCGCCCGTCGTGACGACGTCGTCCACGATGAGCACGCGCAGCCCGGCGGCGGACGGAGCAGCCATGCTCCCCTCGACGTTGCGCGCGCGATCCGCGCGTCCGAGGGAGCGCTGATCGGCGGCCGCCCGTATCGGGCGCAGGAGGCGGACCGGCCGCATGCCGGCGCGCCGGGCCAGGAGCTCGGCGACGCGATAGCCACGACGGCGCATCGCCGCGTGGGAGGTGGGCACGGGCACCACGATGATCTCGGCGGGTGCGCCTCGCCGTGCCTCTGCGGTGGCGAGCGCCGCGTCGAGGGCGGCGCGAAGCGCGGGCGCGAGCGGGCGCGCGAGGGCCGTGCGCCCCTGCTCCTTGAGCGCGCGCAGCACGCGGGCCGGAACCCCCTCGAAGGCGAGCGCGCTCCACACATCGACACCGTGCACGAGGGGACGTCCCACCGTCACCGCGCGCAGCTCGGCCCGGCACTCGGGGCACAGCGGCACATCGAGCGCGCCGCAACCCGCGCACTCGACCGGGAAGACGAGCGAGAGCGCCTCGCCCAGGGCCGATCGCGCCACGCGACGGATGTCGGTCATGCCCCCATCGTCGCGGGACGGCTCGACAGCCGACGTCGCCGGGCGGCTCCGATAGGGATGCGCGATGCGCCGAGGGCACTGTGCAGGAGTGCCTACTGCGGCATGCCCTGCTGCGTCGCGAGAACCCGGACACCCGTCCCCGCCTGCTCCCAGTTGGAGCCGCGCTGCGCGTAGAGCTCGCTCCCGACCCGCAACCGGACGATCGCGCCGCCCGCGATGGTCGTGGCGCCATCCGGTGCCGTGGTCGTCGTCCCCGGGCCGCCCACGGGCTGCTCCATCGCGCTCACCTCGTCACCCGCATCGCTGACGACCCCGAGGGTCGCGTCGTCGAGCCACGTGAGGTCGATGCCGGCGCCGGGCAGCATGGCCAGCTCCAGGGCGGTCCCGATACTCTGAGGGACACCGGCGGCGTTGCGGACCACGCCCGCGACGATCACACGCGGTCGCCCGCTCAGCGTCACCAAGGCCGCGAGCCGCGTGCCGTCGCGGGAGATCGCCATGGAGGAGACGCTGCTCACGCCGGCCCACCCGCCACCGGTCTCGGTGTATCCGCCCTGCGGTCCGTAGGCCCTGAGCGCCTTCGGGGCGGACCCCGGCACGCTCCAGATGTATCCGTACGGGTCGATGGTCGGCGCGATGAGACCCGGTCGGACATCGACGAGCTTGGAATCTCCCCGTGCGGGGACCCGGACGACCGCGCCGTCCGTCGTGCGCACCGCGGCGGCGGAGTAGTCCGCCGACAGCTCGACGGAGTCCGGGCTCAGCTTCGTCATCCCGGCGGAGATACCCGGCACCGGCTCGATCGCTCCCGTCGACGAGAGGAAGCCGAATCCCTTCTCGGTGTCCACGAGTGCCCGCGCATCCGTGCGCGTGGAAGCCGTCGACACGGGTTGGGCGGACAGCGGCGTGCCGGAGCTCGACATCGACACGTCGGTGATCCCCGGGATCTGGAGGCTGCGGACCAGCTGCGTCTGCATCCGGTCGAGCGTCGTCGTCTCGAGCGCCAGCACGGGCCCCCGCAGCTCCACCTGGGCAACGCCGCTGGAGATCGGAACGGAAGGCAGGTCGAGGGAGATGTTCTCGGGGAACGCCGAGACGACGCTGTCGCCCAGCCATGAGCTCTGCTTGCCGTCGATCAACTCCTGCGCGATGCGCGTCGCGGCATTGGCGGTCGCGAACCAGCGGACATCCGGGACGAGGTAGCGCCACGACGGGTCGAAGTACATGAGCGAGTACGGACGGAAGACGCTCGCGAACTGGTCCGCGCCGAGGACGACCCCGTTCGGGGCATCCGTGATCCGCCATTGGCCGCCGACTTTCGCGAGCGAGAACGACAGCGGCGTCGAACCGCCCTCCGACGGGGTGTAGCCACCGTGCTGGTCCACGGTGGCCGTCGACGACACGGTGACCGTCATCCGGCCGTCGACGACCTTGCCGTATTGACGGTTGGATCGATCGTCGACGGTCACACCCGCGCCCGGCTTCCATTTGTCGCGGAAGGAGGGGGCGAGGAAGAGCTGGGCGATGGCCCAGTTGTTCTCCGGCCCGTTGCCCGCATCCAGGAATCCCCGCACGATGTCCTCCGGTGAGGCACCGTCCTGCGGCTTGAGCGGCACGAAAGAGAAGTCCGGCGGGGCCGCGTCCCCCGCGGCGAGACCGGCGTTGACCGGGCCGCTCGTCGCGAATCCGGTGCAGCCGGTCAGCGTCAGCGCCACCACGGCGATCAGCGCGATCAGGCTGCCTCGCAGACGTCGGGGACGACGGATCATGAGAAGCCCTTCGTCGTCGCGGTGGCGCGAGGCAGCTCGATGGGCTGGGTCAGGCCCAGGTCGTCCAGGGGGCTCTCGTCGGCCGGATCCGTGGGGATCGGCGAGGGTCCCTCCAGTCGCTGGGAACCGCGGGGAAGCGTCAGCACGAAGTTGGTCCCCCGACCGAGCTCCGACCACACGACCAGCGATCCGCCGTGCAGGCGAGCATCCCCGAGGGCGATCGACAGGCCGAGGCCCGTCCCGCCGATGGTGCGCTTGCGCGAGGGGTCCGCACGCCAGAAGCGGTCGAAGACCCGCTCAGCGTCGGACGCGCTCATCCCGAGGCCGTAGTCGCGCACGCCGATCGCGACCGCCTGCTGGTTGCTGTCGACGGTGACGACGATCGGCCGTCCCTCCCCGTGCTCGATCGCGTTGCCGAGCAGATTGCGCACGACGCGGCGCACGCGACGCGGGTCCATGTCCACGGGGGAATATCCTCCGGGTGCGACCAGGCGGACATCGGTCCCGTGCTGCTCGGCGAGCTGGTGCATCGACGCGATCACGTCCTCGGCGAGGTGGGCGAGGCTCGTCGGCTCGAGCTCGAGCTGCACCGAGCCGGCGTCGTAGCGGCTGATCTCCAGGAGATCGCCGAGCAGCACCTCGAAACGCTGCACCTGGGCGTGCAGGAGCTCGGCGGCGCGCGCCGTGGCGGGGTCGAAGTCGTCACGTCGATCGTTGATCATGTCCGCTGCCAGCCGGATCGTGGTCAGCGGCGTCCGCAGCTCGTGGGAGACGTCGGACACGAACCGCTGCTGCACGAGCGACAGGGCGGCGAGCTCCTTGATCTGCGATTCGATGCTGTCGGCCATGGCGTTGAACGATCGCCCGAGGGTGGCGAGCTCGTCCTCGCCGTGCACGTCGAGCCGCACGGCGAGATCGCCGGCGGCCAGCTTCGCGCTGGTCTCCGCCGCCTGTCCGATGGGGGTCGTGACCGAGCGGAGTGTGAACCACGCGATTCCGCCGATGAGCACGACCAGCGCGAAGCCCACGGTCCACAGCGTCGTCTGCACGAAGCCCAGGATCTGGGAGGCATCGTCGAGGTCGTAGGCGAGGTAGAGCTCGTACGGTCCCACGTCGGGGACGAAGATCTGCTGCCCGACCACGATCCCCGGCGCCTCGCCGCCGTCGGCCGTGGGCAGCGAGATCGACTGCCACCACTGGGTCTGGTTCTGGCCGGACGACTGGACGCGCTTGCGCAGCTCGGGCGAGATCATGTCCACCTCGAGGCCCCCGGACTTGAAACCGGAGGGTGCGTTGAGCGACGGTGAGCGGTCGATGCGGATCGCCGCGGTCATGTCTGTCGAGGACTGCTGCGCGAGCGACGTGCTCACGCTCGAGAGGAGATGCTGCAGCTGCACCACATCCCCCTGCACCTCCGCGTCGTCGAGGGTGGCCTGCGCGGTGTCGACCGCCCGTCGAGAGTCGACGAGCACCTGCTCCTTGCGCGATTCGAACAGATCGTTCTGGATGGCGAGCGCCATCCAGACGCAGGCGATGACGATCGTCACGACCGTCAGGGCGAGCGTGATGACCACCGTGCGGAACCGCAGGGAGCGCCGCCACAGCCCGCCTACGTTCTCGGGCCATGCCCGCCAGTCCCGCCACACGCGCCAGCGGGCGCGGGATGCCGCGACCGGGGTGCCGGCGGTGGTCACGGCGACCTCAGACGGCGGCGCCGGCGCGGTACCCCACGCCGCGCACGGTGGTCACGATCTTCGGATTGTCGGGGTCCTGCTCGACCTTCGCCCGCAGACGCTGGACGTGCACGTTCACCAGCCGGGTGTCCGCCTTGTAGTGGTAGCCCCACACCTGTTCGAGGAGCATCTCGCGGGAGAAGACCTGCTGCGGCTTGGAGGCGAGCGCCACCAGCAGCTCGAACTCGAGCGGCGTCAGCGCGATCGACCCGTCGCCCCTGCGGACCTCGTGCGCGACGACATCCACCGCGAGGTCCCCGATCCGGAGGATCTCCGCCGCGGTCTGCGCGCTCGGCCGCAGACGGGTCCGGATGCGTGCCACCAGCTCCTTCGGGTTGAACGGCTTGACCATGTAGTCGTCCGCTCCGGACTCGAGGCCCTTCACGACGTCCGCCGTGTCCGTGCGCGCCGTGAGCATGATGATGGGCACACCCGACTCCGCACGGATCCGCGTACAGATCTCGATGCCGTCCACTCCGGGCAGCATCAGATCGAGCAGGACGAGGTCGGGGCGCTCCGTCCGCCAGATGTCGACGGCCTTCTCGCCGTCGGGGCAGAAGGCCGTCTCGAAGCCCTCGGTGCGCAGCACGATGCCGATCATCTCGGCGAGGGCTGTGTCATCGTCGACAACCAGGATCCGTGAGGTCATATGAACGCGTTCGTCCTTCATCCGGCACGGTCGTCCCGCGGCGCGCTCGCGCGGCGCTCCCCGTGCGCTGGGGACAGACTAGCCGAGGCTGCTGGACACGCGCCGAGCACGCCGCGGCGGTGTGACACGATAGGGTCTCCGACTCGGTCGAGGGCGAGGAGACTGCAGTGACCGCGTACCCGGCCTGGACGCCGGCATCCCGCCCCGGGATCATCCCCCTCCATCCGCTGTCGTTCGGCACGATCCTCGGCCGGTCCTTCTCTGCACTGCGCCAGAACCCGCGGGTGCTGCTGGGCTTCGCGCTCGTCGTCCAGACGCTGTCCTACCTCGTCGTGGTCGGCGCGGTCGTCGCGATCGGCGTCGCCTCCTTCTCCCGGCTGGACACCGTTCCCGAGGACTCCGACGCCTACGCGCAGATCTTCGCCGGGTCGGTGGCGATCACGGTGATCACGGGCTTCGTGCTCGGCCTCGCCGCCGGAGCGATCGGGGTCGTCGTCCAGGGCGTCGTGGTCGCGGAGGTCGCCCACGCAGCGGTCGCGGAACAGCTGCCGCTCCGCGCGCTGTGGCGCCGCGTACGGCCGGTCGCGTGGCGGCTCATCGGCTACGCCCTGCTCCTCTCGGCGGCGCTCCTTGTGCTGTTCGCGGCCGTCGCCGGCGTCGTCGTCGCCCTGAGCTTCGCCGCGCCGATCGCCGGAATCGTGATGGGCGTGCTCGCCTTCCTCGGGGCGATCGTGCTGCTGCTGTGGCTCTCCCCGAAGCTGCTCCTCGCGCCGGCCGCCATCATCCTGGAGGGGGCGACGATCCGCGGGGCCGTGGCGCGGTCGTGGATCCTCACGCGCGGACGCTTCTGGTCCACGCTCGGCGTGATCGTCCTCATCCAGATGATCTTCGGCGCGCTCGCGCAGCTCATCGCCATCCCGTTCTCGATCGCCGGATCGCTCCTCGGCGGGATCCTCGCGCCGACCGGCGACACCGGCGTGACCGGCAGCATCGGGCTGATCGTGACGTCGGTGCTCGTGCAGATCATCTCCCTCCTCATCCAGTCGGTCGCGCTGGTCGTGCAGTCGACCGCGACGACCCTCATCTACATCGACTGCCGCATGCGGCACGAGGGTCTCGACCTCGACCTCCTCACGTACGTCGAACGGCGCGACGCGGGACACGCGGCTCTCCCCGACCCGTACCTCGAAGGCGTGGGCCGACGATTCGCACGCCCCCTGCCGCAGCCCCCCGTCGGCCCTCCGCCGGGGTACCCGTTCCCCCCGAGTCCCGCTCCCACCGGGGCGCCGCCGTTCGGCGGGTACGCCGCCCCGCAGCCGACCCCGGGCGGCTACGCTCCGCCCGCACCGTCCGCCGTCCCGCCGACGTCCCCTCCCTACCCGCGGGCCGTCCCCCCTGTTCCACCGGCGCCGACCGACTGGACGGCCCCGGGCGACCGCCCCGACCCCGACGCACCGTGATCCTGCCGTTCTCCGACTCGCAGCCTCCGCTCACCCCGGACGGCGATGAAGCCCGGCGATGGGCGCAGCAGGAACTCCAGAACCCTGCCTACGCCGCGGCCCGCCCCACCCCGCTGGACCGCGCCGCGCGGGCCGTGCAGGATTTCCTCGCACGGCTCTTCGACGCGCAGCCCGATGCGCGGTGGGGGCTGTGGATCGCCCTCGGCGTCGGTGTGATCGTCGTGCTGCTGATCGTCGCGGCGATCTTCATCTGGGGGCGCCCCCGAGCCGCTCCTCGGAGTGCGCGACCCGCGACCGAGCTCTTCGGTGACACCGAGACCCGGACCGCCGGGCAGCTGCGGAAGGCCGCCGCCGCAGCCGCGGCCTCGGGGTCCTGGGACGCCGCGATCATCCTGCGGTTCCGCGCCGTGGCGCGCGGCCTCTCGGAGCGCGACATCGTCCACCCCGCCCCCGGCGCGACCGTGCACGCGTTCGCCAGGGCCGCGGCGCGCGCCTTCCCCGCGTCGTCCGCCGACCTCGACGCCGCCGCCGCGGCGTTCGACGACGTGCGGTACCTCCGCCGCCCCGGCGGCCCGGAGGCGTATGGTCGCGTCGCGCACACCGACGATGCGCTCCAGGCGGCGGAGCCGCGTGGCGCCACGGAGCTCGTCGGATGAGCATCGTCGACATCGCGCGGCCGCTGTCGCCGTCGTCTGCAGAGCCCTCTCCTCCTCGACGCCGCCGCATCGGCGGATGGATCGCGATCGCGATCGTCCTCGTGGTGGTCGGTCTGCTCGGGGCGGCGCTCTCCGGCGTGGCGCAGTGGGACCGGCGCGACACGCTCGACCCGGACTCGGCGGGCCCGGACGGCGGCCGGGCACTCGCACACCTGCTCTCGGACCGCGGAGTGACCGTGTCGGTGGTGCGGGACAGGGCGGCCGCCCTCGCCGCGGCACGTGCCGGCGGGGCCACGCTGCTCCTCCCCGACAGCCCTTACCTCTCCGACGCCGTGTTCGCCGAGCTGGCCGATGCCGCCGACGCCGTCGTCGTCGCACAGCCGCAATCGCGCGGCGTCCGCCTGCTCTTCCCCGGCGCGCGGGTCGCCGGCTACGGCGACGCGACGCCGGTCGCGCCCGCCTGCAGCCTGCCCGCGGCGCGGCGGTCGGGTGCGATCGTGGCCGGTGCGGTGTTCACGTCGAGGGGCGACGTCACGTCGTGCTACACGAGCGGCGACGGCGCCGCGCTCCTCCAGCGCCGGGACGGCGATCGCCGCATCACCGTGATCGACGCCTCGGAGCTCTTCACGAACGCGCATCTCGCCGAGCACGGAAACGCGGCCCTGGGCGTGAACCTCCTCGGGGCTCTGCGGACTGTCGTGTGGTACGTCCCGACGGCGGCGGACAGCGACCGGACGGGCGCCGCCCCGAGCATCGGCGACCTGACGCCCGGCTGGGTGTCCCCGGCGATCGCGCTGCTCCTGATCGCGGGGCTCGTGGCCGGACTCTGGCGCGGACGGCGGTTCGGCCCGCTCGTGTCCGAGACCCTTCCGGTCACGGTCCGCGCGGCCGAGACGACCGAGGGCCGGGCGCGCCTCTATGCGCGCTCGCGCGACGCCGTCCACGCCGCCGACCGGCTCCGCGTCGGTGCGCTGCGCCGCCTCGCACGCCTCCTGGCTCTCGGTCCCGCCGCGTCCGCCGACGAGATATCGGATGCCGTGGCCGACCGCGTCGCGACCCCGCGCGCCGTCGTCCGTGACATCCTCATCGATGGCGTGCCCCGATCCGATCGTGAGCTCGTCGCGCTGAGCGACCGGCTCCGCGACCTCGAAGCGGCCGTCCGCGCCGCCGTCCGCTCCCCCGGCGCCGCGCCGGCCGAATCCGAGAGGAACCGCCCATGACCGATGCCGCCGGGGCCGCGCCCGCCGAACAGCTCGTGCCGGAGGGAGGGCGCGAGCCGGACTCCGTCCGCGAGGCCATGAACCGCGTCCGCATCGAGGTGGGCAAGGCCGTGGTCGGTCAGGACGGCGCCGTGACGGGGCTCCTGATCGCTGTGCTCGCCCGCGGGCACGTGCTGCTCGAGGGTGTCCCCGGGGTCGCAAAGACGCTGCTCGTGCGATCGTTCAGCCGCGCGCTCGGGCTCGACACGAAGCGCATCCAGTTCACTCCCGATCTGATGCCCGGCGACGTCTCGGGATCCCTCGTGTACGACGCCCGCACCGGGGAGTTCGAGTTCCGCGACGGCCCTGTCTTCACGAACATCGTCCTCGCCGACGAGATCAACCGCACGCCCCCGAAGACGCAGGCCGCGCTGCTGGAGGCCATGGAGGAGCGGCAGGTGTCGGCCGACGGGGTGACGCGCCCGCTCCCCGACCCGTTCCTCGTCGCCGCGACGCAGAACCCGATCGAGCACGAGGGGACCTACTCGCTGCCGGAGGCGCAGCTCGACCGATTCCTGCTCAAGCTCGTCGTCGACGTGCCGTCGCGGGACGCCGAGCTCGCGGTGCTCCAGCGGCACGCCGCCGGTTTCGACCCGCGCACGCTCGCCGACGTCCACGCCGTCGTGGGCATCGACGAGATCCGGGCGGCGCAGCGGGCCGCGGCATCCGTCGCCGTCACCGACGACCTGCTCGGTTACCTGGTGGATCTGGCGCGCGCGACGCGGCAGAGCCCGTCCGTTCAGCTCGGGGTGAGCCCCCGTGCCTCGACGGCTCTCCTGGCCGCCGCGAAGGCATGGGCCTGGCTGGGCGGGTACCCCGCCATCACCCCGGACCACGTGCAGACGATGCTGGTGCCGACGTGGCGCCACCGCATCCGGCTGCGCCCCGAGGCCGAGCTCGAGGGCGTGTCGGTCGACGCGATCCTCACCTCGGTGCTCCAGCAGACGCGCGTCCCGATCTGAGCCATCCCGAGGAGCGCTGTGTACATCACCGGACGCCTGCCCCTGCTCGTGGGCCTGGGTGTCGTGCCCGTCGTGCTGCTGTCGATCGGCGGGGTCGACGCATGGCTGACGATGCTCGGCTGGCTGGTGCTGTGCGCGCTCCTCGCGGGCGCGGATGCCGCCGCCGCGCCGGATCCGCGACGCGTGCGGATCGATCGTCGCCTCCCCCGGCGGGCCCTCCTCGGAGAGCGGGCGGACGCGACGCTGGTCCTGCACAACATGGGCTCGCGCCGCGTCCGGGGACTGCTGCGCGATGCGTGGCAGCCCACCGCGGGCGCGCCCTCGCGACGGATCGCGTACGGCGTCGATCCCGGTGCGTCGCAGGAGCTCTCCGTTCCCCTTCTTCCGCGGCGCCGCGGTGAGCTGGCATCCGCGTTCGTCGTGCTGCGCTCCGCCGGCCCGATCGGCCTCGCCGGGCGGCAGACGCGCATCGCCTCGCGCGGCGCGATCCGCGTGCTGCCTCCGTTCACCGCCCGTCGTCATCTGCCGTCGCGTCTCGCGCGGCTGAAGGAGCTCGACGGCAACACGAGCGTGCAGGTGCGGGGGCAGGGCACCGAGTTCGACAGCCTGCGCATCTACGTGCGCGGCGACGACGTCCGCTCGATCGACTGGCGCGCGACAGCCCGCGCAGGCACGACCATGCTGCGCACGTGGCGGCCGGAACGGGATCGGCACGTCGTCATCCTGATCGACACCGGACGCACGTCGGCGGCGCGCGTGGGTGACGGGGCGCGGCTGGATGCCGAGATGGAGGCCGCCCTCCTGCTGAGCGCGCTCGCCACCAGGGCAGGCGACCACGTGCACCTGGTCATGTTCGACCGTGTCGTGCGGGCACGGGTGAGCCGCGTCGACGGAGCGGCGCTGCTTCCCGCCCTGGTCGACGCGATGGCTCCGGTGGAGCCGCAGCTGATCGACACCGACTGGGATGCCGCGTCCGCCCACATCCGGGCTCTCGGGGTCCGCCCGGCGCTGGTGGTGCTGCTCACGGCGCAGGACGAGCCCGAGGCCGCACGCGGGTTCCTCGGAGCGCTGACGGGACTCGCGCATCGCGCGCACGTGCTCGTGGGGACGGCGACGGACACCGGACTGGACATCCTGGCGCGCGAGCGTGCCTCGGCGGAGGACGTGTACCGCGCGGCGGCGGCCGAGCGCGCCCTGCAGGACGCGGCACGCATCGCCGGCCTTGTCGCCCGGGCCGGCGGCGAGGCCATCGCGGACACCCCGGAGGCGCTGCCGCCCCGCATCGCCGATCGCTACCTCGATCTGAAGGCCACCGGACGGCTCTGAGCCCGAGCGTCGACGTCCCGACACGCGCGAACGGCCGGGACGTCCGCGTCCCGGCCGTTCGCGAGGGGTTCAGAGCGTCTCGGAGACCGCCTCCTCCTTGGCGGGCAGCTTGTCGTGCGTGTTCAGCGCACGGAAGATCAGAGCCGCGATCGCCGCACCCACGATCGGCGCGATGAAATACAGCCAGTAGGAACCCCAGGCGAAGTGTCCCGTGACGGCGAGCCCGAGCGCGATGGCGGGGTTGAACCCGCCGCCGGACACGGCCCCGACGGCCACGGCGCCCACGAACACGGTCGAGCCGATGGCGAGGCCGTAGAAGGAGTTGTTCGGGTGGTCCTTCGATGTGGCGACGTTCAGGACGACATAGACGAGCACGAGCGTCCAGAGCGCTTCGACGAGGAACGCCGGCCCCGCGTCGATCTTCATCGGCTCCTTGCCCGCCGGCCAGACGACGAAGCTGAGTGCCGCGGCCAGGGCTGCGGCCACGAGCTGGGCCACGATGTACACGAGCGCGCCCGTCAGATTGATCGCGCCGCGCAGCCAGACGCCGACGGAGACGGCCGGGTTCAGGTGGGCGCCCGAGATGTGGCCGGTGGCGAACACCATGACCATGAGGACGAAGCCGATCGCCAGGGGGGTGAGCGGGCTGCCGCTGTTGACGGCGCCGACGACGGCGAAGGCGAAGATGAAGGTGCCGACGAATTCGGCGACAGCGTTACGGACCAGACTGGACATGGTGTTCTCCTCGATCAGAACGACGGCGGCGTTCGGCCGCGCACAGAACGCTATCGGATTCCCAGCCTTCTCTCAGAGACCGCCTCGCGAGGGATGGCGGATCCGCGCACGGGGCGGGGACCGTCGGCACCGGCCGACGCGGCGATGCCGTCGGATCGGATACCGTCGAGCCGGGGGCCGTACGCACGCCGATCGAAGGAGCATCCGATGAGCGATCCCAAGCCCGAGAAGCCGGTTGCGCCGACCGCTCTCGACCACACGCCGGTCGCCGCGTCCCTCGGGGCGACGCTGGTCGCCGAAGCGTTCGGGACCCTCCTCCTGGTCCTGGGCGTCATCGGCACGGCCCTCTTCGCCGCGGACTTCCCCGCCGGCAGCGACACCAACCCGCTTGGGGTGGGCTTCCTCGGGGTTTCGCTCGCCGTGGGCCTCACCGTCGTGGCCGGGGCATACGCGTTCGGTCCGATCTCGGGCGGTCACTTCAACCCGGCCGTGACGATCGGCCTGGCCGCCGCCGGCCGGTTCCCCTGGCGCGGCGTGCTGCCCTACATCGGCGCACAGGTGGTGGGCGGCCTGGTCGCGACGACCTGCATCGTGCTGATCGGCCTGTTCGGTCCGGACGGCTGGCTCAGCAAAGCGCAGGACGGGGGGTTCGCGAGCAACGGATGGGGCAAGCTCTCCCCCGGAGGATTCGGGATCGGGGCCGCGATGATCGTCGAGCTCCTGTTCACCGGGCTCTTCGTCATCGTCATCCTCGGCGTGACGCACGCGAGCCGCGGCACGCGGTTCGCGGGCCTCGCCATCGGCCTCACGCTGACTCTGATCCATCTCGCCACGATCCCCATCGACAACACGTCGGTGAACCCGGCGCGCTCGATCGCGACCGCCGTGTACGGCGGCGTCGACGCCCTCAGCCAGCTGTGGGTGTTCATCGTCTTCCCGATCCTCGGCGCGCTCCTCGCGGGGCTCGCGTACCGTGCCCTGTTCGACGGCACCAAGACCGGCTGAGGACGCCGCGAGACGGCCGGATCAGCCGGCGACGAGGCGCGGAGTACCCGCCTCGTACTCCGTCAGATCGCCCGTCTGACCGGCGCGGAACGCCCGCCGCCCGACGACGAGCATGTACACCAGGAAGATCCCGAGGGCGAACGCGCCGATCGCCACCTTGACCGGCCACGGCCAGTTCTGCGGCGTGACGAAGCCTTCGACGGCGCCGGACAGCGCGAGGGAGAAGACCAGGCCCACGGCCACGGTCGCCAACGAGCGCCCCGCAGCCGCCAATGCCTCGCCGCGGGTGCGGGGCCCCGGCGCGATCCACGCCCAGAACACGTGCAGGCCGGCCGCCGCCGCGACGAACACCGACGTGAGCTCGAGCAGTCCGTGCGGCGCGATGAACTGCAGGAACACGTCGCCGCGTCCGAACGAGATCATCACGGCCCCGGCGATGCCCACGCCGATCGCATTCTGCACCACCACGTACACGGGCCAGATCCCGCTGACCCCGAACAGGACGCACTGCACGGCGATCCACGCGTTGTTCGTCCACACGGTCCCGGCGAAGACGGCGGCCGGATTGTCCCGGTAGTAGTCCGTGAAGGAGTGCTCGGCGTAGTACTGGAGGTCGGCCCTCGAGCCGAGCGCGGCGAGCGCGGCAGGGTCGGTGGACACCCAGAAGGCGACGAGGCCGCCGACGACGACGAAGGCAGCCGCGATCGCCAGGGTCGTCCAGCGGAGTCGGTAGAGCGCGGCGGGAAGCTGCTGGACGAAGAATCGTCGCAGCTGCCGCAGCGGATCGTCCGACGTCCCCGTGAGCCGCAGTCGCGCGCGGGCGAGGAGTGTGGAGACGTGGTCGCTCTGGGGTGTGCGCCCCGCCGCGGTCTTGATCTCGGCCAGGTCGGCCGAGGCGGCCCGGTAGCGCATGATCAGCTCGTCCACGTCGCGCCCCGACAGCGACCGGGAGCGGCCGAGCGCATCCAGACGCTCCCACTCGCCGCGTCGAGCGGCCGTGAGGGCGTCGAGGTCCATGTGCTTCAATCTACCCATGCCCGCCTCCCCCGACGCCGTCAGGAACGCGACGGATCCGGGGCCTGCTCGCACCGTCCGCCCGATCGTGGTCCAGCAGGACGAGGTGCTCACCGGCGAAGCTGTCGCCCTCGACGTGCAGCCCCTGGGGTTCTTCCTCCGAGGCCTCGGCACCCTCATCGACGTCCTGGCCGCCGTGGCCCTGTATTTCGCCCTTGCTCTCGCCGGCAGCTGGCTGCTCGGTCAGAGCGTGGTCGGGAGCGACGTCTCCGGCATCCTGTCCGTCGTGGTGGCCGTGCTGGTGATGGTGGTGCTCCCGACGGTCGTCGAGACACTGTCGCACGGGCGCAGTCTCGGGCGGCTCGCGGTGGGCGGGCGGATCGTCCGCCTCGACGGCGGGGCCGCCGGGTTCCGGCAGGCGTTCATCCGCGCGATCGCGGGCGTGCTGGAGATCTGGATGACGGTCGGCGCGGTCGCGGCCCTGGTGGGCGCGTTCACCCCGCGCTCGCAGCGACTCGGCGACCTGCTGGCCGGCACCTACTGCGAGCGGACGCGCACGCCGCGACTCCCGGTCGGCGTGGCGCCGCTTCCCGCCGTCCTGGTCGAGTGGGCCGGCGTCGCCGATGTCGGTCGCCTCCCGGATCGGCTCGCCCGCCGCTGCGCGCAGTTCGTGCGTCAGGCCGACCGCATGGAGCCGTCGGCACGACATCGCCTCGCGACATCGCTCGCCGCGGAGGCCGCATCCCATGTCGCGCCGCTGCCGGCGGTCGACCCGGAGACCTTCGTCCGCGGAGTCGTCGCGGTCCGTCGTGATCGCGAGCTCGCGGCCCTCGTCCTCGAGGACCGGCACCTCGCGCAGCTCGCGGCGGGCGTGTCCGGCGAGCCGCGCGGCTTCCCCTCACGCTGAGCCGGCCTCCCCGCCGCTGGACGGGAACCGGGCGATCAGTACCGGTAGTGGTCGAGCTTGTAGGGACCCTCGACCGGAACCCCCAGGTAGGCGGCCTGCTCGGCGGTCAGCTCGGTGAGCTCGACACCCAGAGCGGCGAGATGGAGGCGGGCGACCTTCTCGTCGAGCGTCTTGGGCAGGGTGTGGACGCCGACGGCATAGCGCTCGCGGTGCGCGAACAGCTCGATCTGCGCGAGCACCTGATTCGTGAAGGACGCGCTCATGACGAACGAGGGGTGACCGGTGGCGTTGCCCAGGTTCAGCAGCCGTCCCTCGCTGAGCACGAGCACGCTGCGACCGTTGGGCAGCCGCCACTCGTGCACCTGCGGCTTGATCTCGATCTTCTCGACTCCCGGGAGGGCCTCGAGTCCGGCCATGTCGATCTCGTCGTCGAAGTGCCCGACGTTCCCGACGATCGCGAGATGCTTGAGGCCGAGGAGATCGTCGGTTGTGACGACGCGCGTGTTGCCGGTGCCCGTGATCAGGATGTCGACCTCGTCGATCACCGAGCCGAGCCGGGCGACCTGGTAGCCGTCCATCGCCGCCTGGAGCGCGCAGATCGGGTCGATCTCGCCCACGATGACCCGCGCACCCTGCCCACGGAGCGCCTCGGCGGCCCCCTTGCCGACGTCGCCGTAGCCCGCGACGAACGCCACCTTTCCGCCGATGAGGACGTCCGTGGCGCGGTTGATGCCATCGGGCAGCGAATGCCGGATGCCGTAGGTGTTGTCGAACTTGGACTTCGTGACCGAGTCGTTGACGTTGATCGCGGGGAAGAGCAGGCCGCCCGCCGCCGCCAGCTCGTAGAGGCGGTGCACGCCGGTGGTGGTCTCCTCGGACACCCCGACGATGCCGGACGCCATCCGCGTGAACCGCTGCGGATCGCGGGCCAGGCTCGCCCGGAGCGTGTCGAGCACGATGCGGAACTCGGCCGAGTCGTCGGCGGATGCCGCGGGAACCGCGCCGGCGCGCTCGAACTCGACGCCCTTGTGCAGGAGGAGCGTGGCGTCGCCGCCGTCGTCGAGGATGAGGTTGGGGCCGTCGAACCCTTCCGCGGTCCAGTCGAAGATCCGGTCGGCGAGCTGCCAGTACTCCTCGAGGGTCTCGCCCTTCCAGGCGAACACCGGCACCCCTCGGGGCTGGTCGACGGTCCCGTGCGGGCCGACGACGACGGCCGCTGCCGCCTCGTCCTGCGTGGAGAAGATGTTGCAGCTCGCCCAGCGGACCTGCGCCCCGAGAGCGACGAGCGTCTCGATGAGGACGGCCGTCTGCACCGTCATGTGCAGAGAGCCGGCGATCCGCGCGCCCGTGAGAGGCTGCGCCGGTCCGAACTCCTCGCGGAGCGCCATCAGCCCGGGCATCTCGTTCTCGGCGAGCCGCAGCTGGTGGCGACCCGCGGCGGCGAGGGCCAGGTCCGCGACGGCGTGGTCGACGGCGGGGGTGACGCGGTCAGCGACGGGGGTCTGAGGCATTCCCCCATTCTCCCACGGGGGCCGAGGACGATCCCCGGGGCTCAGACGCGCAGCGTCTCGTGGCGCACCACCAGCCACCCGCGCGGCACCGAGAGCCGGTCGGTGTGGATGGCGCACAGATCGTGCGCGTGCGGATCGCCCTCCCGGCCGAGAGGGCCGACGGCGGCCATCTGGTCGCCGTAGTCGTACGTGAGGGTGGAGACCGCCTCGCGGGCGCATCCCACCTTGGAGCAGAGTCTGGCGCGCATCGCGTCCACGCTATCGAGGGGATCGGACAGCACGGGGATGCCGCGCCGACGAGCGGCCGTCGCCGGCCGCCCCCGCCTAGGATGGACCCCATGATGCGGCGGAAGACCCGAGCCGGCCGGAACGCTCCCCGGCCCGCGCGCCACGGGCGTCACGGCCGCGAGGGCCGCAGCCCCGTCGTCCGCCCCCCGCTCCCTCCCTTGGACACCCGGCTCGACAGGTTCGACCTCGCCGTGGGCACGGCGGCGGAATTCCTCCGCTCCGCCTGGGAGGACCTCCGCGACGTCTCGTTCGAAGTCGCGGACATGCCCGCACAGGCGACCGTGGAGGGCATCCCGCGATGGCGTGTGGATCGCGCCGCGAAGCGCATCGTGCTGTTCCGCATCCCCATCGAGCGCCTCAGCCACCTGCACCGCGACGACGACCTGCATCGGCGCATCCTCGTCGAGGGATCGGTGTTCCGCGCGGCCGCCGAGTATCTCGATCGCGACCCGTGGGATCTCGGCCCGGAGCGCTTCCGCTACTTCTGAGGCCTGGGCGTCAGGGGTAGACGCGGATCGGTGCGGACGTGCCGAGCGCCGGCCAGATCGAGAACGCCGCGAGCGCCCCCTGAGCGGCGAAGGAGACGGACGCCGTGACCGGCGTCTTCCCGGGATCCAGCCGGTACGTGGCCCCGGCCGTGACACTCGCCGTCACGGTCTCACCCGGGTCGACCAGGATGCGCCGTGACGAACCGCCGTCGACCGGCTCGAGAGTGACGGTCGCGGCATCCGCGCCGGTGTTCGCGACGGCGATCTGGGGCGAGGGGCCCGACGGCACCGCGACGAGCGTCGCCGCCGAGAGCGCGGGCGCGGCGGTGAACCAGGCGAAGTCGGAGCCGGCACCGGAACCCGTCGCCTGCCACACGGCGGCGACCAGGGGCGCACCCGCCGTCGCGGTGACCGAATAGACGCCACGCGGGAGGGCATCCAGCTCCACCTCCGCCGGAGCGCCGGCCGTCAGCGGCACCTGGCGTGTCATGACCTCCTTGCCGCCCGCATCGGTGACGGTGAGGGTGGCGGTGGTGGATGCCGCGGGAGCGAGGAGGCGGGCGACGGTGGTGGGCTCGTTACCGCCGGGCGCGACGGTCACCCGCACGCCGGGGACGACCTGGCTCCGCGCGCTGCCGACGATCGCGCCTTCCTGGTCGACGCCGCCGGTCACCAGCGTCCGGGTGATGCTCGACTGCAGGGCCGCTTGGACAGGGGCGCCGGATGCGGTGACCCGGACGACGGGAGCCTCCTCCCCGAGGACGAGGCCCGCGAGGGGGACGACCCGCTGCGTCCCGGCGGGGACGACGATGCCGCTCCCCCCGGGGGGAACCTGCCTTCCCTGTGCGCCGTACACGGTGAGGTCGACGGTGGCGGCCACGGTCCCCGGATTGGCGAGCAGGACGAGGTCGGCGGAGCCCGTCGTCGTGGCGCCCCCCACGAGCCACGACTCGGTGAGGCCCGGCGCGCACGCGGAGGCGGCGAACCCGCGGAGATCCTCGGCGGCGACCGTGGCCGACGTCGCACCGGCGATGTCAGCCCGCGAGCGACCCTTCGGCGCGGCCGTGAGACGGGTCGCGCCGGGCGAGGCGTCGACGCCCGTCGTCGTCACCGCATCCTCGCGCGGGGCAGGGCCGCCGGGGGCCACCCCCACGGTCACGTCGGCATCCGCCGCGACGGAGAGCTGGGACGCCGCAGCCGAGTCCCGGCCGAGGGCGAGCAGCGGGCCCGCGCACGTGAGGACGGTGGCCGCCGGAGCGGGTGCGACGGTGACGCTCACCGGCGACGGTGCGTGCCCTGGCCAGCCGAACGCGACGCCGGCCACCGTCGCCGCCACGGCGACGACGGCGACGACGGCTCCGCCGAGCAGGCGGGCGCCGGTCCCCGCGATGCGGAAAGCGCGGTTGTCGCTCACGTCACCTCCTGAGCCGGGCGCCCCACGACACGCGAGAGCCGTCGGGCGCGTCTCCGTGACGCGCCGGTGGGAACCGCCAGCAGCAGCGCCGCCGCGACGACGGCGATCTCGGCGATGGCGATGCCACGCGCGAGCGCCTGCGTCTCCGCACTCTCCCCCGCCCTCGGCACCAGCTTCTCCGTGACGCGCCAGAGCGTGCCCTTGCTGGTGTCGCCGACGGCGTCCAGACCGCTGCGCTGGTCGAGCGCGGTCTCTGCGCTGATCCGCAGCGCGCGGGCGGTGTCGTCCTGCTCGTCGACCGGCGCCAGCATGACGAATCCGATGCCCGCGGACGCCAGGCGCGACACGACGTCCGTCGAGCTCGAGGTGATGAGGTCCGCGGCGAGCGCGGCGACCCGGTCGTCCGCCGCCGTCGGCCGGCTGCGCGTCGCGCGGATCGTGGACTGCCCGCCCAGTGTCTCGCTCTCACCCCACACCACGACCGCGGCGACGCCGCCGGATGCCAGCGGGGTGAGCGCGATCGTGCCGGTGTCGGGGTGACCACGCCCCTCCGCGGCGACATAGGCGGGGAGCGTCGACGCCGGACCGTCGGTGAGAAGCGCGGCGCCGCGCACGTTCGCCGTCAGAGCGGGGACCGAGAGCCCGATCAGCGCGAGCATGACGATGCCCGACGCGATGCCCCGCACGAGGCCGCCGTGACGGCGTCCCCCGGCGCGGAGGAGATCGCTGTCGAGCGCGACGACCGCGCCGCCGACGCCGCCGATCCAGGCGAGACTGAGGGCCGCCCCCGGCCACAGCGCGATCGCCTGCCCCGTCGCGGAGGACACCGAGATCCCGACCGCGGCGAACGCGGTCCCCAGCCCGAGCAGGGTCACTGCGAGCAGCAGCACGGCCACGAGCCAGCGCGGGGTGAGCACAGCGATCAGAGCGAGCACCGCGACCGGCGCCACGAGGAGCGGCACCCACCAGGTCGGCGACGCGAGGTGGAGGGACGCGAGGAAGCTCCCCCATCCGCCCGGATCGGCGGTCGGGAATCCGGATGCCAGCGCCGCGCGCCCTGTCACGTCTGCCGCCACCTGCGGACCCGCCCAGGGGACGCCGGGATCCGCGAGGAGCCCCCACGGATTGCGCTCGTGAACCTGCCGGAGGACGGTGGGCACGGCGAAGACCACGGCCGGGACGATCACCCAGGCGACACGGGCCGCTCCGACACCGCGTCGGACGGTGAGGGTGAGGACCAGCGCGAGGAGCCAGAGAGCCACGAGGGCGGGCGCGAGCGACGGTGCGCACGCGACGACCGCGATCATCACGAGCGACGCCATCCCGGCGGGCACCCACGATCGGTGCGCGACCGATCCGGCGTAGAAGAGCCACGGCAGCAGGAGGTGCACGAGCACGCCGGTCGGGCGACCCTGGGTGAGTGCGGCGAGGAAGGTGGGGGCCAGCGCCCACGCGACGGCGCCCGTGATCCTCAGCACCGGTCGGTCCGTGAGGCGGGTCGTCGCGAACCAGCCGCCGAGGACAGCAAGTGGCAGCGCCAGGATCCAGAGCAGGACGAGAGCGCGGGACGGATCCCCGGGCCACAGGGATCCGAGGAGCGCGACCACGGACGCGAAGGGATCCGCGGGCGCCACCGTCTCGAGTCCCGTCGCGCGCAGGCCGTACGCCGCGTCCGCCCAGAGCTGACCCAGCGTCGAGCGCAATGGCTCGAGGGCTCCTCCGCCGATCACGGGCCAGGCGAGGAGAGCGGGGAAGGCGGCGACGGAGACGACGAGCGCCGCGAGGACGATCCACGCTCCGCCGCCGCTGAAGAATCCGAGGTCGCCGCGCACGGGGCGGGCGGCGGCATCCGCGGCGTCGACATCGGGGCGGAGTGCGTTGCGCAGCTCGGACCGACTGATCCGGAGGGGCGCGAGCTGGCCCCATGAGACCGTCCGGGTCCGGTGGATGCGAGACCGCGCCTGGGCGAGGGCGCCCACGCGCACCACCGCGACGAATGCCGCGCCCCACTCGGGGAGGATGCGCCCCGGCGACTTCGCGACCAGTTGCTGCACGGTCCGCCACACCGCCGTCGGGAGGATGGCGAGCCACAGGAAGAACACAGCGGGCGCCGGCGCGTAGACGAGCCGCCGATGGAGCTGCGCCACCCGCGTCGCGTACGCGGCGCCCGGCGGACGTACGCCGTCCCGCGCATCGGGGAGCCCGGCGACACCGTCGCCGTATACGCCGAGACGCGCCCCGGGAACGACACTGACGCGTCCGCCGGCGAGCCGCGCGCGGACGCCGAGGTCGAGTCCCTCGTCCGCACCGGAGAGCGCGGGGTCGAGACCCTCGAGCGCGCGCCACGCATCGGCGCGGACCAGGATGCCCCGGACATCCGAGCCGAGCACATCGTCGGTGGTGTCGTGCTGCCCCTGGTCGAACTGGCCGTCCGCGAGGCCGATGGTCGCTCCGAAGCGCGTCATGCTCACGCCGAGGGAGACGATCTCGGTGCGATCGTCCCAGCGCACCAGCTTGGGCGCTGCGATCGCGACCGACGGCGCGAGCTCGAGCGCTCCGGCGAGCCGCTCCAGCGCCTCCGGCTCAGGCACCGTGTCCTGGGCGAGAAGCCAGACCGCGTCGCCGTCCAGCCGGGGCGTCGCCATGCGCACAGCCTCGGCGTACCGGGTGGTGCGCGGAGCCGTGATCACACCTTCGGCGCCCGACGCGCGCGCGAGCTGCGTGAGCTCCTCGTCCGGGCCGCACAGCACCACGGTGAGCACGTCGACGCGGCGCGTCAGGCCGGCGAGCGCTTGGAGCGTCCGCTGGAGACGGCGCGCCGCAGGGGCGTGGCCGTCGGGGCGCACGACGAGCAGGGCGTGGACACGGGCGGGCATGGCGTGGGCCAGCCTAGGCGCGTGGACCGGCGGGTCGCGTCTGCACGCGCCGGGCGCGCCGGATCGGTTCGATCAGCCGGCGCGACGCTTGAGCTTCCGACGCTCGCGCTCGCTCAGGCCACCCCAGATGCCGAAGCGCTCGTCGTTCTGCAGCGCGTACTCGAGGCATTGCGCCCGGACGTCGCACGTGGTGCAGATCCGCTTGGCATCTCGTGTGGAGCCGCCCTTCTCGGGGAAGAACGCCTCGGGGTCGGTCTGCGCGCACAACGCGTCGGTCTGCCACGCGAGTGCGTGGTCCTGGTCCGCTTCGAGCGGCCTGCGAACCCCCGGAACGCCGAGGTCGACCGGATCGACGAACCAGTTCTCGGGAACGCCTGAGCGGTACGATGCGCCCGTCATATCGTTCTCCTCGCTGCTCACCCCCGCGCGTTGTCGCGCCTGCAGCTAATTACACCGGTGTCATTCGCTCCGGTCAAGTCGCAGATACTAAAACCTCATCCCCAGGTTGAAGCTTTGCGACGCGCCGTGGCCGCCCCGTGTTCGGGTAACGGTGAGGCAACGATCCGGGCGGGAGGTGCCGGGCGTGCGCGATACCCTGTTCCCACCATGGCCGTCTTCTCGAAGCATCCCGTGTCGCCACCGCCCGCGGCGCCGGTGCGCGAGAAGACGGGGCATCTGATGCTGCGCGGCTGGTGCATCTTCGTACTGTTCCTCGCGTTGTCCGGAGTGGCGTGGGTCAACGCGATCGGGACTGTCGCCGCCTGCGCCCTCCTCGGCGCGTCCGCTCTCGTATCGGTGGCGCTGTGGATCGTCCTCCGCCCGCCCGTGCAGTGGCGACGCCTGCCGTGGTTCCCGCTCGCCTACGCGCTGTGGGCCGGACTGTCCCTGCTGTGGTCGCAGTGGCCCGGCGCGTCCGCGCTGACCTGGCTGATGCTCCTGATCACCACGACCCAGGGCCTCTTCGTCGCGGCGGCGCTGACGTGGCACGAGCTGGTCCGTGGGATCGCCTCGGCGCTCAAGTGGTGCCTGGGGCTGTCGCTCGTCTTCGAGCTGTGGGTGTCGGTCGTGGTGCGCGGTCCGATCCTTCCCGAGTTCCAGCGGCCCACCCACTCCGTGAACCCGATCGTCTACTGGTCGCGGGACAACCTCTTCGACGGCGGCCGCATCCAGGGGATCTGGGGCAACGCGAACCTCCTCGCCGCCGTGTGCCTGGTGGCGATCATCGTGTTCGCGATCCGGATCGCGGCGCGCGCGCCCCGCCGGACGCTGCTGTGGGTCTGGATGGCGCTGGCAGCCTTCCTGCTGTACCGCGCCGATTCGGCGACCGTGTACGTCTCGGCCGTCATGGCCGCCGTCGTGCTCGCCACCGTCCTCCTCATGCGCACGGCCCGCACGCCGGGGGCGCGCACGCTGCTCTACTCCCTGTACGCCGTGATCGGGCTCGGCGGCGCGCTGGCGGTATGGCTCCTGCGTGACATCGTCTTCGCGCTCCTCGGCCGCTCCGCCAACCTCACCGGTCGTCAGAGCATCTGGGCGCACGTCCTGGAGCGCGCGGTGCAGCGCCCGGTGGCCGGCTGGGGCTTCGCCACCCCGTGGATCGCGACCGACTCTCACTTCGACGGCTGGATCACCGACCACGGGCAGACGGTCATGCAGGCCCACAACGTCTGGATCGACGTGTTCCTGCAGCTCGGCGCAGTGGGGGTCGTGCTCCTCGCCCTCACGTACCTCGCCTTCCTCTGGCGCTCGTGGTTCTTCGCGGTAGACCGCCCGCGCTGGGATCTTCGAGCGGACCGCCCCTACTCGGCGCTGACCCTGCTGCCGACCCTCGTCGGGACCGTGCTGATCGTCCAGGGTGTCTCCGAATCCGAGCCGCTCCTGCTCTGGGGCTGGATGTTCGTGGTCATGCTGGGCTTCAAGATCAAGCAGGCGCCGCTGGTCGGTGTCGGTCCGGCGGAGCAGTCGCTGGCCATCGAGCGCGGCGAGCTCAACCCCGAGCGAGCGCCGTGAGTCCCCGGACCGCCGGCCGGTTCCACGGGCTCGCGGAGCTGCTGCGCTCCGCATCGATGGCGCGGGCGTACACCCTCACGACCTTCGGCGCGGTCCTCGGGTCTTCCGCCATCGAGTGGCTGGCCGGACTGGTGACCTATGCGACGGTGGTCGCCGGGCTCTGCGTGATCGGAGCCGCGATGCTCGTCGCGCGCCGCCGTGAGATCCGGTTCCTGCGGCTCGTTCCGGTGACCCTCCTGGTGTTCGCGGCGTGGGCGGGGGCCAGCATCTTCTGGACGACCTCCCGCTCGCACACCGCGCTCAGCTGGCTCTCGCTCGTGGCCGTCGCGTTCCTCGCGATCGTCGTCGGTCACGTGCGCGACACCCTGCAGACCGCACGCGCGCTGGGAGACGTGATGCGGTGGCTGCTGTCGATCTCACTGGGCCTGGAGATCGTCATCGGCATCCTGCTGCAGTCGCCCCTGTCGCTGCTGGGCATCCAGGGCAACATCGCCCGCTTCGGCCCTGTCCAGGGGATCTTCGGCACCAGGAACCTGTTGGGGCTGGTGGCCGTCCTCGCCCTCATCACGTTCGTCGTCGAGTGGCGCACGAACTCCGTGCGCCCCGGGCTCGCCCTGTACTCCGTCGCGGTCGGCGGCACTCTCGCGGTGCTCTCCGACTCCCCCACCGTCCTGGTGCTCGCCGCGGCCGTCGGGCTCGCCACCGCGGTGCTGGCGCTCGTGCGACACGCCCGTCCCCAGAACCGCAACGCGCTGCAGTGGGCGCTGGCGGCGGTCGTGGCGATCGGCATCACCGTCGGGTACCTGATGCGTCATCAGCTGATTGCGTGGATCGGTGCGGGCACGGACTTCTCGATCCGGACGGATCTGTGGCGCGAGCTCTCGTACTACGTCCGCTTCTATCCGGTACAGGGATTCGGGTTCGTAGGGCCGTGGCCGCAGGACGTCTTCCCGTTCGCCGGGGTGAACATCGCCCTCGACGATCACTACACCTCGGCGCTCAACGCCTACGCCGATCTGGTGCTGCAGGTGGGCTGGGTCGGGCTCATCCTGTTCGCCGCGATGGTGGGGATCGCGATGGTCCGCTCCTGGCTGGTCGCCGGTGAACGGCGGTCGGTCGTGTATGCGTGGACGCCGCTCATCCTCGTCGCGCTCCTCGTGGACGCGCTGTTCGAGAGTTTCGCCCTCTTCGGGCTGGGATGGCTGCTGCTCGTGGTCTGCCTGGTCCGCGCCGGCCAGTCGCGCTCGTGGCGGGAGCGGATGGACACGATCTCGTCGGCGCCGGTACTCCCGCCGGCCACGGGCGCGCGCACCGACCCCGCGTCGTGAGGGGCACCCCTAGAACTGGGGGTTTTCGCCAGAGGCAAAGGTTGTCGGAATACAATGAACGCTCGACTTCCCCTAGCCCAAGTGAGTGAACTGTGCGTGAACGGCTCCGCTCGATCCGTGTCCTGCGCAGTCTTCGGTTCCTCCCCTATTCGCTGCCGTACCGCGCCTGGTCCCTGATCCGACCGATCCGGCCGCACCGCATCCTGTTCCTCTCGGACTCCCATCTGGGGTTCACCGGGAACTTCGGGTTCCTCCGCGCGGAGATCCATCGTCAGCAGCCTGACGCCGAGGTCGTCGGGATCTTCAAGGACGGGCTTGGGAGGCGACGCTCCCTTCGCGACCTGCTCCGGCTTCCGTATCTCCTTGCGACGAGCGCCGTCGTCGTCCTCGACGACTTCTATCCGCTCGTCTATCCCCTGCGCCTCCGGCGGCGCACGCGCCTCGTGCAGGTATGGCACGCAGCGGGGGCCTTCAAGCGCGTGGGCCACAGCAGGGCGGGACTGCCGGGAGGGCCCACGCCCGGCAGCGACATCCATCGCAACTACACCCATGCCACGGTCAGTTCCGAAGGGATCCGGGACGATTACGCCGAGGCGTACGGCATTCCGCGCGAGCGCATCCGCGCGCTCGGAGTGCCGCGGTCGGACTTCTTCTTCGACGAGCCGCTCGTCACGGCGGCGCGCGATCGCGTCCGCGCGCGCCTCGGCGTCCCCGCATCCGTCCGCCTCGCCGTCTACGCCCCCACCTTCCGCGGGAACGGACAGCTCACGGCTTACGCAGACGAGAGCGCCGATTGGGGGCGGGTGGCGGATGCGCTGGGCGGAGACTGGCGGGTGGCCGTGCGCCGCCACCCCTTCACCACTCGGGGTGCGCGCCCCCTCCCCGCCGGGGTGATCGACGCGTCCGCCGACGTGGAGATGAACGACCTGCTGGCCGCGGCCGACGTCCTGATCACCGACTACTCGTCGGCCGTGTTCGAATTCGCTTTGCTGCGTCGCCCCGTCGTGTTCTTCACCCCCGATCTCGACCGTTACGCCGCCACCCGGTCCTTCTACCGCCCCTTCGAGGACTACGCGATCGGCCCCGTGGTCCGATCGAGCGAGCAGCTGGCCCCGGCGATCTCGTCCGCGCAGGTCGACAGCGCCCGATTCGATCGGTTCCTCTCCGACTTCTGCGGAGCCCTCGACGGCCGGTCGTCCGAGCGGATCGTCCGAGAGGTGCTGCTCGCGGCCCCGCGTCGCTCCCATCCGCGACGGACCGACTCCGCTTCGGCACGTCTCCTGCGTCGAGCCGGCCTGGACCTGACAACGGCGCGCGTGGCACGCGTCTCGCTGACGGTGATGAGCAGTCTGATGCAGGTGCTCCCGAGCAGACGCAAGGTCACGATGCTCACACGCGAGCACAACCGCCCTCCGGTCGACTTCGTGCTGCTGCGCGATGCGCTCCGGCGGCGCGACCCGTCGATGCAGGTGACGATCATCTCCCGAATGGTGCCAGGCGGCGTCCTGCCCAAGGTGGGCTACGCGTTCCACATCCTCGTCGAGCTGTACCACGTCGCAACGTCGCGCGTCCTCGTCGTCGACGGCTATTCCTTCGTCGCATCAGCCGCACGCCACGACGACGAGCTCACCATCGTGCAGATGTGGCACGCACTGGGGGCGTTGAAGAAGTTCGGCCTCAGCATCCTCGGGCGGCCCGAGGGACGCGACCCGCGCCTCGCGCGGGCCATGCGCATGCATCGCAACTACGACATCGTGATCACGAGCGCCGAGCGCTGCCGCCCCGCCTACGCGGAGGCGTTCGGCACCGACGCGGCGAAGGTCGTCGTCGCTCCACTCCCCCGCGTGGACCGGCTGCGCGACCCGATCGCCCGCGAGCGCGCGCGCTCGCGGTTCGCAAAGCTGTATCCCGAGCTGGGCGCCACGCCGGTCGTCCTGTACGCCCCCACCTTCCGCACAAGGCGCGGCTCCGGCCATCCGGTCGACCCCGTCGAGCTCACCCGCGCCCTGGGCGGAGCCGGATACGCCGTCATCACGAAGCTGCACCCGCTCGTCGCGCCGCCGCGCCACGCCGAGCTGCGCACGGCACCCGGGATGTCCACCCAGGACCTCATGCTGGTCGCCGACCACTTCGTCACCGACTACTCGTCTGCCGTCTTCGAGGCCGCCGTGGCCGGCATTCCCTCCTACCTGCTCGCCCCGGACCTGGACGACTACGTGCAGTCCCGCGATTTCTACCTCACCTACCCTGAAGACCTCGGGCTGCCCCTGACGCAATCGGTGGCCGGACTGGTCGATCTCCTCCGGGCGGGTGCCGCCACGCCGGAGCAGGTGGTCAGGCTCGCCGAGGCCTTCGTCGAGACGGCCGACGACGATCGCACCGGCGCGGCCGATCGGCTCGCGGAGCTGCTCATCGAGGCGGCCGGGTCGCGCGGGCGGTCCCGCTCGCGTCGTCGACCCTGACCACGGCGCGGGCGACCGCATCCGCCAGGCTTCCCGCTGGAACACTGTCTGCGCTCACCGTCAGGATGCGATCGCGGACGAGGAGGCCCGGACTCACCGGGTCGGCGAGCGACGCGGCCGCAGAGGCGGTCTCGGCGACCACCAGCACGGGGTCGGCGCCGACCAGCGCCCGCAGTGCGTCGGGTTCGAGCTCCCGCCGCGCGGTCATGATCCAGAGCGGCCCGTTCGGGCGATACAGCCTCCTGCGGACGCGCGCGATGTCGAGCGGGTCCGGACCGATCACACCGCGGCATTGCTCCAGCGCCAGCCGGTGGGCCAGCGACCCGCGTCCGAGAGCGCCGGAACTCCCCCCGAGGACCACGGATGCGACGCCCTGGGCTCGCAGCGCCTCGACGAGCGCCCGCGCCTGGCTCCGTTCCGGCTCTGCCACAACCCAGGTGCGTCGGAAACGTCGACCGAATCCGGCACGCGCCGCGAGATGGACGAGGAACGCGCCGCTGACCACGCTCCTGCGCGCTCGTCGCCACAGCACGGTGGCGGCCTCGCGAGTCCACGCCAGCGGGTGGGCGCCGAGGGATGTCCGCACCCGCACGACTGACACGTCGCCCTCGCGCGGGATCACCGCCAGACGAACCTGGCCATAGGCGTCGCGCCGTTCCACCTCACGGCGGCGCACCACGCTCGCGCCGCGTGGAGGGCCGTCGTCGGCACTCGCCGGCCCGACATACCAGGCGATCCTCTCGACGAGCTCCGTGCGGCCGAAGAGCACCACCTGACGATCGCGGATCTCCGGCGAGTCCGCCGTGTGATCGCCGCCGGGCGAGCCGATGAGGTAGCGACGCGTCCGCCGGCCGCCTGGAATGGATTCGCACAGCTCGCGCTCCCAACCGGGAAGGGGGCTCCCGCGGAGGGCGAGCAGGGCGAAGCGCACCTCGACGGGCAGCGCTGTCGCGTCATAGGCGAGGATCCGGTCGTCCGACAGGAAACGCGCGCACGCGGTCCACGCACCGAGCGCCGCAGCGTCATCCTCGGCGCTGAGCTGCGGTCGCCGCGCCAGCGGGGCGGTGATTCCGGGGAGGATCCACTGGGCCTCGTAGAGCAGCATCGACTGCAGCCATCCCGGCACGGGGCCGCGCGCCGCGGCCTCATGCAAGAGGGGCAGGTAGCCGTCGGCGAAGCGGTCCACGTACGCCGCCCGCGACCGGTGGTATCCGTCGACCGCCGAGTCCCCCGCCGCGCGCTTGCGGTACAGGTAGACGGCCCGGCGGGCGATGCCCATGCGGGCCGTCCCGTGTCGCAGCAGGAAGGTCGCCGTGAAGAGGGCGTCCTCCGATGCCGCCACTCCGCCCGGGAAGCGCGCGCCGGTCGCGACGAGGTCCTGCCGGCGGAAGAAGCTGGTGGTCACCTGCAGCTGGAAGAAGTCGGGGCGCTCCGCCATGTCGACGACGCGATCGCCACCGGTGAACCGGAAGCGCAGGGGATGTCTGTCGCGGATGACTCCGTCCGCCTCGTCGAGCCGAAGGACCCTCGTGACCACGAAGGAGACCTCCCGCCCGCGTGCGCGGATGACCTCCCACGCGCCCCGCAGGTATCCGTCGTCGAGCACGTCGTCCGGATCGGGGAAGGTGACCCAGGTCCCGCGCGCCCTGTCCAGCCCGGCGTTCCTGGCCGCGCTGACGCCCGCGTTCGCCTGGCGGACGAGGATGCCGCGTACACGGGCGGATGCGAGCCAGTCCGAGACGATGCTCGCGGATGCGTCAGGGCTGCCGTCGTCGATGAACAAGACCTCCCAGCTGCCGTCGAACGTCCGCTGGGCACTGAGCGAAGCGAGGAACTCCGGGAGATAGCGCTCGACGCCGTGGAGGGGGACGATCAGGCTGATGTCCGGATCCGACACGGGGTGACCTAACGTTGAACCACGGATGAACGCCCGACGACATGCGCCGGCCCCCACCAGCTAACCAGAAAGACCGTCACATGCCCCCTCGCACCGTCGCCGTCATCCTGGCCGGCGGGATCGGCTCGCGCGTCGGCCTCGGCATCCCGAAGCAGCTCATCAAGATCGCCGGAAAGGCGATCGTCGAGCACACGCTCGAGGTCCTCGACGCGAACCCGTTGATCGACGACATCGTGATCGTCATGAACGCGGCATCGATCGGCGAGCTCGACGGCCTGAAGGATCCCCTGCGCTTCCCGAAGCTGTCGCGCATCATCGCCGGGGGCGCGACGCGGAACGACTCGACGAGGGCGGCACTGGCCGTTCTCGGCGACGATCCGGACACGAAGGTGCTGTTCCACGACGCCGTCCGGCCGTTCATCGACGACAGGATCATCGCCGACTGCATCGTGGCCCTGGACACCTACGACGCCGTCGACACGGCGATCCCGTCGGCCGACACCATCGTGGAGGTCGACTCCGCTTCGCTCATCACCGACATCCCGGACCGCTCCCGGCTGCGCCGCGGCCAGACCCCGCAGGCCTTCCGGCTGGGGACCATCCGCCGCGCCTACCGACTCGCGGAGGACGACGAGTCGTTCCAGGCGACGGACGACTGCGGCGTGGTCTTCCACTACCTCCCCGACGTGCCGATCCACGTGGTCGAGGGCACGCCGGAGAACATGAAGGTGACCGAGCCGATCGATGTGCACATCGCCGACAAGCTGTTCCAACTCCAATCCGAGAGCCTGTCGGCGGATGACGGCGACCTGCCCGATCTCTCCGGCCGGACGGTCGTGGTGTTCGGCGGCAGCTACGGAATCGGGCGGAGCATCGTGGATCTCGCGCTCCGGGCGGGTGCGGACGTGCATCAGTTCAGCCGGTCGACGACGGGCACCGACGTCCGCTCGCGCGTGCTGGTGAAACGCGCGCTCAGCGCCGTGTACGAGCAGACGGGGCGGATCGACGCGGTCGTGCTGACCGCGGGCGTGCTGCAGGTAGGTCCCCTGTCCGAGACGAAGGTGCGCCGGCTGGAGGCCGTGATCGAGACGAACTTCGTCGCCCCGGTCATCGTTTCGCGCGCGGCTTTCAAGTACCTCCGCGAGTCGCGCGGGCAGCTGCTGTTGTTCACCTCGAGCTCCTACACGCGCGGCCGGGCGAATTACGGCGTCTACTCGGCCAGCAAGGCGGCGGTCGTGAACCTCACCCAGGCGCTGGCCGAGGAGTGGGCACCCGACGCGGTCGCCGTCAACTGCATCAATCCCCAGCGCACCCGCACCCCGATGCGCACGGCCGCGTTCGGAGAAGAGCCGCCCACGACGCTCCTCGAACCGGAGCACGTCGCTCAGGTGAGTCTCCGTGTCCTCGCGTCCGACCTGACGGGGCAGGTCGTGACCGTCCGCGTGGAGCAGCCGGGCGCTCCGCGCGCCTAGCGGGCCGCGTCGAGGTCCATCGCCGCGAAGCGATCGGACCACGCCAGCGAGTCGCGGATCCCCTGCGCGACATCCAACTCCGCGCGCCACCCCAGGAGGGTCCATGCGGCGTCGACGACGGCGTATCCGCCGGCCGAATCCCCCGGGCGGCGCGGCCCGTCGACGACCTGGGGCGCCTCGCCGACGACGGCGGCGAACGCGGCCACCAGCTCGCGGACCGTGGTGCCTGTGCCTGCCCCGACGTTGATGGCCCGATAGGGATGCCCGTCGCCCGTGACGACGTCGAAGCGCCGGATGGCGTCCACGTGGGCACGAGCGAGATCCCAGACATGGATGAAGTCACGCAGGCCGCTCCCGTCGCGGGTGGGCCAGTCCGTGCCCGTGACGGTGAACGGCTCGCCGCTGCGCCACGCGGAGATGAGCCGCCCGAGGACGTGAGAGGGGGTGTGCGTCTGAAGGCCGGTGCGCATGCGCGGCTCCGCGCCGATCGGGTTGAAGTAGCGGAGTGCGATCGCCCGGAGCTGACCGGCGTGCGCGGCATCCGCCAGGATCCGCTCGACCATGGCCTTCGTCGCCGCATACGGACTGCCCGGGACGATCGGCGCGGACTCGTCGACCCCGGACCCGTCCTCGGCCAGGTAGATCGAGGCGGACGAGCTGAACACCACCCGCACCGCCCCCCGCCCGCGCAGGTGCCGCACCATGGCTATCGTCTTCGCGACGTTGTTGTCGTAGTAGCCGAGCGGATCCGCGACCGAGTCGGGGACGACGATGTCGGCCGCGCAGTGCACGACGACGCTGATGTCGGGGTGCTCGTCGTAGATGCGGTCGAGCAGCCGGGTGTCGGCGAAGTCGCCCTCGTAGAACGCGTCGCCGAGGGCGAACTCCCGGTGCCCCGTGGCGAGGCTGTCGAGGACGACCACGTCGATCCCGCTGTCGAGACACGCCGCAGCGACCGTGCTGCCGATGTACCCCGCGCCGCCCGTGATGAGTGCTCTCACCGACTCCCCCTCGCCCACTTGACTCCATCCTTCCACGAGGCACATCAGAGGCCGGGCGGTGGCCGGTGCGGGGGGCGGCCGGGCGCGCCCGTCCCCTAGACTCGTTCCCTGATCGAACACCTCCCGCCGCGCAGGTGCCGGGGACGACGGAACGGAACAGCGATGCGAGCCGTCCTGATCGGGGACGTGGGCTGGGAGCACCAGTACCATCTCGGCGACGAGGCGATGACCGAGGCGGCCGTCGCCGCCCTGCGGGCCCGCGGGGTCGCGGATATCACGCTGATCGCCGGGGATCCGGCGGTGTCGTCGCCCTTCTACGGCATCCCCGCCATCCGGAGGTTCGGCTTCCACACGCCGTGGAGCCGCGCCGAGCACGAGCGGACGCTCCAGCGGGTGGATGAGGCGCTCGCCCACGGCGAGCCCTTCGACGACCGGTCGCGCGCGATCTTCGACGCCGTGCGCGACAGCGATGCCGTCGTCATCGCCGGAGGCGGCAACCTGAACTCCCGTCATGTCCACCACCTGTTCGAGCGGCTGGCGCTCGTGCGGGTCGCGCGCCATTTCGGGAAGACCGTGCTCGTCTCGAGCCAGACCGTGGGGCCCGATCTCGACGACGTCGACGAGCCGCTCGTCAGCGAGATCCTCGTCGCCGCCACGATGGTGGGGGCGCGCGAGCAGGCGACCTACGAGCTGCTGCGCCGCCTCGCGGCGGACCCCGAACGGATCCGCCTGACGACCGACGACGCGATCCTGCTGCGGCCCGACGCCGACGACCGCGCCTTCGCGGACGATCTCCTGACGGACGTCAGCGAGCGGTACGTCGTGGGCAGCTTCACGATGCACCCGGGGACTTCGCTCGTGCCGACCGCGGAGTACCACCGCGTCGTCGGCGCATCGCTGCGGAGCCTGTCGCAGCAGCTCGACGCCGACATCGTGCTCGTGCCCCACGTGAGTTCGCTCCACGCCGACGTGCGCCAAGCCGACGAGCTCGCCCACGACGCGATCGCGGCCGCCGCGGACAGCGACCGCGTGCGGGTCCTGCCGATGATGACGGCGCGGCGCGCGATCGCCGTCATGAACGGCGCGACGCTCGCCATCTCCGAGCGCTACCATCCGATCGTGTTCGCGCCGGCGACGCGAACGCCCGTTATCTCGCTGGTGACGAGCCGGTATTCGTCGATCCGGATGGGTGGGGTGCTCGAGTCCTACGGCCTCGGAGCGTATGCCATCCCGACCGAGTGCTGGTCGGAGGGGGTCGTGGGCGCCGCCGCCGCCGAGCTGACGCGGCCAGAGGTGGCGGCCCACCTCCAGCGCGTCGACGAGATCCGGTCGCGGGAGCAGAACGCGTGGTGGGACGCCCTCATCGCCGCCATCGGATCCGGACGACCGCAGCCGGCGGAGACGCCGCTGCCGATCGCGCCGCCGCTCCAGGCGCCGTGGCACGACACCGTCCGCGCCGTGCGCCGCGTCACAGATGCGGTCGACGGGCTGCAACGTCAGAACGGTACCCTGACCGCGCGTGTGGATCGGGCGATCCGCGACGCCGACCGGGCGATCGGCGCTCTGCAGGAGCGCAACGCGGAGCTCGCCGGCGAAGCCCGCGCCGCCCGGAAGAGGGAGGCCGCGACGCGCGCTCAGCTCGAGCGGCTGCGGAAACGACGCGCCGTGCGTCTCTCCGACGCCGTGGCACGCACCCGCAGGCGGCTCTCCGCGCTGTTCCGCCGCGCGTGACGGCGGCCGCTGCCCTCTGGCCTAAGATCGGGTGAGCTCTTCTCGGGCGTCCGCCCCGGTCGCCCCGTCGCAGCCGTGACGCCAGCAGACCTCGAAAGCCTGAGCCGCCTTGGACCATTCGCCTTCCTCTCGCACGCCCGCGGATGCCGCGGATCCGCTCATCTCGCTCGTCGTCCCGATGTTCGGCGTCGGTGCGTATCTGCCGAGCTTCCTGCGCAGTCTCGATGATCAGGGCGACGCGATCGAGCGCGTCGAGATCATCTTCGTGAACGACGGATCGCCGGACGATTCCCGCGACCTCGCCGCGGCGTGGGTGGCACGTTCGGGCGCGCGCGCACGGGTGGTGAGTCAGCCCAACGCCGGACTCAGCGCGGCACGGAACACCGGCATGTCGATCGCGCGTGGCGAATGGGTGAGCTTCCCCGACCCTGATGACATGCTCGCCACCGGATACCTCACGGCGGTGCTCGACGCCGTCGACTCGGCGGGCGCCCAGGATATCCCCGTCGTCGCGACGAACATCGTGTACTTCTACGAGGCGTCCTCGCGGTTCGAGGACAGCCATCCCCTCCGCGGCGCGTTCGCGGACGGTCGCCGCATCGTCGACCTCGAGCGCGAGCCGCAGTCGATCAAGCTCCAGGCCGCCACCACGTTCTTCCGACTGGCCGAGATACGCCGACACGATCTCCGGTTCGACCCGCGCGTGCGCCCGAACTTCGAGGACGGGGCGTTCCACATCGGCTATCTGTCCCGGTTCGAGCGACCGATGATGGCCGTCGTCCCGGACGCGGTGTACCACTATCGTCGCCGCGCGGACGAGTCGTCGCTCGTCGCGACCAGTTGGCTGAAGCCCGAGAAGTACATCGAGATCCCGCGGTTCGGCTGGCTCGAGGCGCTGCGCGGCGTCCGCGAGCGGACGGGACGCGTGCCCGCGTGGGCCCAGTTCATCGTCTTCTACGACATGCAGTGGTACTTCCAGTACGACTCCCGCATCCACACGCCGACCAAGGGCCAGGATGCGGCGGTCAAGGGCGAGTTCATGCGGATCGTGCGCGAGGTCCTGGAGCTGATCGACGCGGAGACCGTCGTCGGCTACCGGATCACCGGCCTCAGCCGCCTCATCCGCCTCGCGCTGGTCTGTCTCAAGGGCGAGGATCCGCCGCTCTCCCCCGTGGCCGTATGGCGGCTCGATCGCTCCCGGAACGCGGTCCAGCTGAGGTACGTCTTCCGCGGCGATCCGCCCGTCGAGGAGTTCCGTGCGGACGGCGGGACGCTCGAGCCGATCGCGGCGAAAACCCGCGACGTGCAGTACTTCGGCGAGACGATCGCCCATGAGCGCATCGTCTGGCTCAGCGCCGACCGACCGCTCGCCGTCTGGCTCAACGGCACGCGGTCGGAGATCTCATACGGCGTCCCGGCCACCCCGAACTGGCTCGTCTCGGACAGCGGCGCCTGGACGAACATCGCCCGCAGAGACGCGCCCCGCACCGCGGCGACCGACCTCGGCGATGAACGAGGTGCACCGGCCGAGCCCCTCGTCGCGCGAGCGCGCCGGCAGCTCGACGCCCAGACGTCGCTCCGCCGGGAGCAATGGGGGCGCATCGTGCACGGACGCAGCGTCAAGGCGCTCCGTCCGATCGACCGGGTGACCGCGCGCGTCAGCAGGTCGCGCCGGATCTCGGACAGGTTCGGCGATGCGTGGGTGTTCATCGACCGCGACGTGCAGGCACAGGACAACGCCGAGCACCTCTATCGCTGGGTGCGGACGCACCGGCCCGACGTCAACGCGTGGTTCGTCCTCAACCGCGATTCCGTCGACTGGGACCGTCTGGCGGTCGAGGGGTTCCGTCTGGTCGCGCACGGGTCCACGGCGCACACGCTGCTCATGCTCAACGCGCGGCACCTGATCTCGTCGCACATCGACCACTACATCGTCTCGCCCTACGACCGGAGACGGTTCCCGGCCGGGGGCTGGCAGTTCACCTTCCTGCAGCACGGCGTGACGATCAACGACATCTCGCGCTGGATCAACTCGAAGCCGATCGCGCTGATGATCACCGCGACGGCCGACGAGCAGCGCTGGCTCGCCGGGGACGGGAGCCCGTTCGCGCTCACGGAGCGGGAGACGGTCCTCACGGGCTTCCCACGGCACGACGCGCTCCTCGACAAGGCGGCCCGGCTCGCGGACGCTGAGCGGGACGCCATCGTGATCATGCCCACGTGGCGCGAATACCTGATGGGCCCTCCGAGCGGCACGGGCAATCGCCGCGAGCTGGTCGACGGGTTCTTCGATTCCGACTATGTGCGCAGCTGGTTCTCCCTGGTCGGCGATCCCCGGCTGGCGGCCGCCGCCGCAGCCGCGGAGCGGCGGATCGTCTTCGTGCCGCACCCGAACCTCGAGGGGCACATCCGCGCGACGGACGTGCCGTCGGGTGTCGAGCTCCGCGGCTACGCGGACGGGGACATCCAGGATGTGATCGCCCGGGCATGCGTTCTCGTCACCGACTACTCGTCCCTGGCGTTCGAAGCGGGGATCCTGGAGACCCCGGTCGTCTACTACCAGTTCGACGAGGACGACTTCTTCGCGAGCCATCCGCATCGTCCCGGCTATTTCGACGCCCGCCGCGATGGATTCGGTCCCGTCGTGGTGGACCACGACGGGGCCGTCGGTGCGATCGAGACCATGCTCGATCGGGACGCCTACCGCGCGTCGGATGCCGCACTCCGCGCGCGGGACACGTTCGCGTTCCGGGACGGGCTGTCGTCCCTGCGCGTGTTCGAGGCGATCGACGCCCTGTCGCCCGCGCCGGCGAACGACCCGGGGCGAGCGTCCAGCTAGCTCCGGTCCGGCCGGGGTAGTCTTTTCTCTCGGTCCGCCGCCTCGGCGCCCTGCATCGCCTCTGGAGATCCTTCCCTGTGACCTACGTCCTGCAGAACGTCGTCTTCCCGCTCGACCGAGACCCCGACCTCCTGCCCCTGTACGTCGACCCCGAGACGTGGTCGACGATCGCCGACGAACCGGTGCGGGTGTCCAGCCGTGCGCAGATCGGAAACATCCTCGACCGGAGACGGGCCCGCATCGTGGCCGGCCGGCGCGTCTCGTTCGGGACGTACTTCAACGCGTTCCCGGCGTCGTACTGGCAGCACTGGACGGCGGTGCGCGACGTGCGGCTGCGGATCCGGACCACGGGGCCCGCGACGATCCTCGTGTACCGCTCGACGGGGACGGGCGCCCGGCAGCGGATCGACACGCATGAGGTCGACGGCGCGGCCGAGTCGGTGTTCGACCTCGTCCTCGACCAGTACAGCGACGGCGGATGGATCTGGTTCGACATCGTCGCCGACGAGAAGAACGCCGTCTTCGAGGGCGCGGAGTGGACGACCGAGCAGGAGCCGGCGCGCACGGGCAAGGCGTCGATCGGGATCACGACCTACAACAAGCCCGACTACTGCATCTGGACGCTCCTCAACCTCGCCGAGGCAGACGACGTGCTCGAACTCGTCGACCGGATCTACGTCGTCGACCAGGGCGACCAGCGCGTCGATCAGCAGCCCGAGTACGCACAGGTGGCGGCCGCCCTCGGCGAGACGCTCGAGATCCTCACGCAGCCGAACCTCGGCGGGTCCGGTGGCTTCGCCCGCGCCATGGCCGAGACACTCCGCCGACCGGAGAGCGGCTTCGTCCAGCTCCTCGACGACGACGTGCGCATCGAGCCGGAGTCCGTCCGCCGTTCGATCGTGTTCGGGCGTTTCGCCTCCGTCCCCACCATCGTGGGGGCGCACATGTTCGACCTGCTGAACCGCCCGAAGCTCCATGCCTGGGCCGAGGTGGTCGACGAGGCGCCGTTCATGTGGCGGACGCTCAACCAGCATCAGATGCCGCATGACTTCAGCGTCTCGAACCTCCGTCAGACCGCGATGCTGCACTCGCGACTCGACGCGGACTACAACGGCTGGTGGATGTGCCTCATCCCCGTCGAGGCCATCCGCGAGGTCGGGATGCCGCTGCCGGCCTTCATCAAGTGGGACGACGCCGAGTTCTGCCTCCGCGCCGGTCGCGCCGGGTTCCCGACGGTCTCCGTCCCGGGAGTGGCACTGTGGCACGTCTCCTGGGTCGGCAAGGACGACTCGATCGACTGGCAGGCCTACTTCCACGCACGCAATCGCATCGTCGCGGGGCTCCTGCACTCCCCGGCTCCGCACGGCGGCACGCTGATCCGCCACAGCCGCCGCATGGACCTCAAGCACCTCATGATGATGCAGTACTACCCGGTCGCCCTCCGGCACCGTGCGCTGCGCGACATCCTGACCGGGCCGGCACACATGCGCGGGAATCTCGCGACGGCCATGCCCGCCGCGCGCGCCCTCGCCGCCGACTTCCCGGAGACCACGGTGTACAAGGACACCGGCGTCCCCCTGCGCTCCCGGCTCGGGCGCCAGGTCTTCAAGCAGGTTCGGCCCGAGAAGCTGGACAACCCCACAGGGCTTCGCCTGCGGTGGTTCACCTTCTCGACCCTGGTCGCGCACTGGTTCCACGCTCCTCGGCCGGAGAACGTCGACCGCCCGGAGGTGGAGTTCGGCAAGGGCGACGCGCACTGGTGGCGCCTTCCGCACTACGACAGCGCGCTGGTGAGCGCCGCCGACGGCTCGGGGACGAACATCTACACGCGCGACCGCGCGAAGTATCGTCGGATGCTCATCGAGTCGGTCCGTCTGCACCGCGCGCTCAAGCGGCGCTGGCCCGCGCTGAGCGCGGAGTATCGCCGCGCCCTGCCCGAGCTCACGTCGCTCGAGGCGTGGGACCGCACCTTCGGAGGGTCCGCATGACGCCCGCGGCCTTCGATCCGGCGAGCACGACGATCACGATCGTGACGTACAACCGGTCGGGTCTGCTCACACGCCTGCTGCAGAGCATCGCGGAGATGGACCCGAAGCCCGGCCACGTGGTCGTCGTCGACAACGCCTCCGTCGACGACACGACCGCGGTCGTCGAGTCGTTCCGCCCGCGCCTGGGCACCGAGATCGTCTACCGCCGTCTCGACGAGAACACGGGCGGCTCCGGCGGCTTCAGCGAGGGCATGCGGGTCGCATACGAGCTCGGGTCGGAGTGGATCTGGCTCATGGACGACGACGTCGAAGTGGTCCCGGACGGCCTCGCCCGGATGGGGGCATGGGCGCCGCGGTTCAAGAGCATCCAGGGACGGCGCTACGACTACGACGGCAGTGAGTTCTACTGGCAGTACCGCCTGTCGATCCCGTTCGGCATCCCGATCCCGTTCGCCCCAGCGGGCTTCGACGACTCCGGCTTCCGGCAGATGAACTCCGGATGCTTCGAGGGCATGTTCATCCATCGCGACATCGTGCAGGAGATCGGTCTGCCCGACCCGCGGTTCTTCATCTATTGGGACGACTCGGTCTACGGCTGGCTCGCATCGCGCAAGACCGCCGCCGTGATCGTCAACGAGTTCGTGCTGCGGCGCACGCGCGAGATCCGCCAGTGGGACATGGGCATCCGCCATCTGAACGCGTCGAGCGATGCGTACCGCTACTACATCATGCGCAACCGCGGGTTCATGAAGCACTACTTCCGCGAGCACGGTGCCTACCGACCGGTGCGCTTCGCCCTGGGATCGTTCCTCACCTTCGCGAAGGAGCTCATCCGGCTCGTCTTCGTGGAACGGAAGGTCCGTGGCACGAGCAACCTGTTCCGCGGCATCCGCGACGGCCGCCGGATCGCGACCGACCGGCAGTGGACGCCGATGCCGCCGCTGGAGCCGGTTCAGCCGCCGTTGTAGTCGGCGTTGTACCGGTCGAGCACTTCGCCGAGGGGTGCGTCCAGCACGAGACGCCCCTTGTCGAGGTAGAGTCCGCGCGTGCAGAAGCGGCGCAGATCCTTCTCGCTGTGGGAGACGAAGAACAGCGTGCGCCCCTCGGCGAGCAGCTCGTCGATGCGCTGGTAGCACTTCTCGCGGAACCCCTTGTCACCCACCGCGAGCACCTCGTCGACGACGAGGACGGGCTCTTCGAGCTGTGACACGACCGAGAACGCGAGTCGCACCTTCATCCCGCTGCTGAGGTGCTTGTAGGGCGTGTCGACGAAGTCCGCGAGCTCCGCGAACGCGATGATGCCGTCGAAGCGGCGCGCGATCTCCGCCTTCGACATGCCGTGGAGACCCGCGGCGAGCTTCACGTTCTCGCGCACGGACAGGTCGCCGACGAAGCCGCCGGTGATCTCGATGAGCGGCGCCACGCCGCCGCGCACGTCGACGGTGCCCTCGTCCTGGATCATCACGCCGGCGACCAGCTTCAGCAGGGTCGACTTGCCCTGGCCGTTGCGGCCGACGACTCCGATCGCCTCGCCGGGACGCACGTCGAACGTGACGTCCTTGAGCGCCCAGAATTCGTCCGGGCGCGACCTCCGCGTGCTTCCGCCGAAGAGGTCCTTCAGGCTGCGGCGGCCGCGGCGGTTGCGGCGGAAGCGTACGCCCAGGTCTCGCACGCGGATCGCGACATCGTCCGGCACCATCACAGCTCCTTCAGGACGGCGCGCTCGAACCGCCGGAACGACAGGAGCCCGATGCCGAGGAGGACGACACTGATCGCGGCGCCGATGAGGACCGTGCGGGTGTTCCACTGGTCGGGGAAGAAGCCGACGCGGTACAGGGTGAACACCGCGGACAGCGGATTGAGGTCGGCGATGTGCCGGAAGAGCGACGGCAGATCCGATACGCCGTAGATGATCGGCGAGACGTAGAACATCGCGCGCAGCACGAGTCCCGTGGTGCGCTCGAGATCGGTGTAGAGCACGCACAGCGGCGCGATGATGAGCCCGATGCCGACCAGGAGCACGACCTGGAGGAGGATCCCGACCGGGAACCACAGGATGCCCCAGCCGACGTGGGCCCCCGCGAAGACGGCGAAGACGATGAGGACGGGGATCGAGAACACGAACTCGAGTCCCTTGCTGAGCACCACGCGGTAGACCCAGATCGTCCGCGGGATCGCCGTCGAGCGCACGAGGCGCGCGTCCTTGTTGAACGCGCGCGTGAAGTCGTTGACCGAGGAGTTGAACCACACCCATGCGAGCAGCACCGAGATGAGGAACACGATGTACGGCTCCTCACCTGCCTTGCGGTGGAAGACCACGGTGAAGACGAACCAGTAGATGAGGCTCATCACGAGCGGGTCGAGCACGGACCAGAGGTAGCCGAGCGCGCTCGTCGTGTAGCGCACGCGCAGGTCGCGTGCCGACAGCAGCCACAGCGAGTGGAGATAGCGCCGGAGCGATCCGGGGGTGCCGACGGCAGCGGTGGTCACGGGACGAGTCTAGGGTCGGGCATCACGCGAGCTGGTTGTTCCACATGGACAGGGCCGCCCCGATCGCCATGTGCATGTCGAGGTACTGATAAGTCCCCAGCCGGCCGCCGAAGAAGACGCCGTCCTCGCCCTTGGCGAGCTCGCGGTAGGCGAGCAGCCCGGCACGGTCGTCCGGCGTGTTCACCGGGTAGTACGGCTCGTCCTCGCGCGAGGCGAAGCGCGAGAACTCCCGCATGATCACGGTCTGGTCGGTCGGGTACCGGTCGGCGCGCTCGGGGTGGAAGTGCCGGAATTCGTGGATCCGCGTGTAGGGGACGTCGGCGTCCGCGTAGTTCATCACCGAGGTGCCCTGGAAGTCCCCGATCGAGAGGACCTCCTGCTCGAAGTCGAGCGTCCGCCACGACAGCTCGCCTTCGGCGTAGTCGAAGTAGCGGTCGACGGGCCCGGTGTAGACGATCGGAACCTGCCCGACGCTCGCGCTCTTGTTGAGGGGCTGGGACTCGTCGAAGAAGTCCGTGCCGAGCCGGACCTCGATGCCGGGGTGATCGGCCATGCGCTCGAGCCAGGCCGTGTAGCCGTCGACAGGCAGGCCCTCCCACGTGTCGTTGAAGTAGCGGTTGTCGTAGGTGTAGCGGACGGGCAGCCGGCTGATCACCTCGGCCGGGAGGTCCTTCGGATCCGTCTGCCACTGCTTGGCGGTGTAGTCCCGGATGAACGCCTCGTACAGGGGCCGCCCGATGAGGCCGATGCCGCGCTCCTCCAGGTTCCGCGCCGATTTGGGATCGAACTCCCCCGCCTGCTCGTGGATGAGCGCCCGCGCCTGATCGGGTCCGTGGGAGGCCGCGAAGAACTGGTTGATCGTGCCGAGGTTGATGGGCAGCGGATAGACGACGCCGTGGTGGTTCGTGTAGACGCGATGGACGTAGTCCGTGAACCGCGTGAAGCGGTTGACGTACTCCCACACCGTCGCGTTGGAGGTGTGGAAGAGGTGCGCGCCGTAGCGGTGGACCTCGATGCCCGTGGTCGGCTCATCCTCGCTGTAGGCGTTCCCCCCGATGTGATGGCGGCGATCGATGACCGTGACCTTGCGACCCGAGGCCGCCGCCCGCTCCGCGATGGTGAGACCGAAGAAGCCGGAGCCGACGATGAGGAGATCCATAGGGGGGCGGGCGCCTTCCGGGTATGTCGGAGGAGGTTTCGGGGGCTGCGGCGTCGACCGCCGGGCAGCGCATTCCATCCTATCGAGGCGGGATGCGCGAACCCGGGAGCGCGCTGAACCGGCGGGGCGGCGACCCGCCTAGCACACGACGTGGAAATTCGATGTATGCGTGCGGCGTGTTTTGTGGGTATCTTCGTATCACCATCCACAAGGTCCCCACCAACAACACCAATAACACCGTCCCCACTCCACCGCATGCTCCATCCCCAGGGAGGCATGATGCGGCGTCGCCTTGCCATTGGCACCGTCCTCACCGTTCTCATCGGCACGCTCTTCTCGGTCGCCGCGGCGTCACCCGCGCCTGCGACAGCAGCCACGGGAAACGCCGGGAGCGTCTTCACGCTCACCAACCAGCAGCGCACGAACGCGGGCCTGCGGGCCCTCGCGACGGACGCCGCGCTCGATGCGGCCGCGCAGGCATGGGCCCAGCACCTCGCCAGCACGTGCACCTTCGAGCACAGCACGAGCTCGTGGCGCTCCAGCCAGACCTCGTCGGCGGGCTGGGTCGCGACCGGGGAGAACATCGCGGCGGGCTACTCGACGCCGGGCGACGTCGTGACGGCGTGGATGAACTCCGCCGGCCACCGCGCGAACATCCTCGACTCGCGCTACACCGGCCTGGGCGTCGGCTACGCGATCGGACCCTGCTACGGCACGTACTGGGTGCAGATCTTCGGCATCGGGCTCCCGCCGATCCCGAAGATCGGCACGGTGTCCGTCACCGGCACCGCGGCCGTGGGCGGCACACTGCGGGCGACGACGACGGGCTGGTCGAGCGGCGTGTCGCTCGCATGGCAGTGGCTGTCCGACGGCAAGGCGATCCCTGGCGCGACATCGACGTCCTACACGCCGACGATCGCCGACGGAGGCAACCGCATCCAGGCGCGGGTGACCGCACGGCTGTCGGGATACTTCCCCGCGAACGTGAACTCCGCCGCAACGGCGGCCGTCACCGGGGCGCCACCGACCGATCGGGTGTGGGGCGACTCGCGCTACGGGACGTCGGCGGCCATCGCGACGCGCGCCTTCCCCAACGGCGCGGACATCGCGTACATCGCTTCCGGGTCGACGTTCCCGGACTCGCTCAGTGCCGCACCTGCCGCCGCCTTCGGCTCGGGCCCCCTCCTGCTCACCGCGCCGGATCAACTGCCCGACGCCGTGAGGACGAGCCTCATCTCGCTGGCGCCCCACCGCATCGTCATCGTCGGCGGCGACGGCGCGGTCTCCGCTGCCGTCGAGGATCAGCTCGACGCCATCGCCCCGACGACCCGCATCGGGGGCACCGACCGCTACGAGACGTCGCGCAACCTCGTCGCGTCCGCCTTCACGTCCGCCTCCGTGGTCTACCTGGCCACGGGTGCGACGTTCCCCGACGCGCTCACCGCCGGAGCGGCCGCCGGTGCGCAGCACGTCCCGGTCATCCTCGTGCCCGGCGGCGCGAAGGCCGTCGACTCCCAGACGCTCGCGCTGATCTCGCAGCTCGGTGCGACCACCGTCCGGATCGCGGGCGGGACCGGAGCCGTGAGCGCGGGCATCGAGTCGTCGCTGAAGGCCAAGGGCTTCACGACGCAGCGCCTGCAGGGCGCGGACCGCTACGCCACCGCGGTCGCGATCAACCGGCAGGCGTTCTCGTCCGCCGACGTGGCGTTCCTCTCCAGCGGCACGACCTTCCCGGACGCGCTGTCCGGATCGGCGGCCGCCGGCGCACTCGGCCAGCCCCTGTACACCACACCGTCCACGTGCCTGTCGAGCGCGATCGACAAGGGGCTGACCGCGATGGACCCGTCGCGGATCACCCTGCTGGGCGGAACGGGCGCGCTCACGAGCTCGGTCGCCACGCTCTCGCGCTGCTGACCCGATCGTCGCGGGGCGTGCCGACGCCGGGCGGAGTCACCCGACGGGAGGAACGTCCTCGTCGTCCGGGTCACGCTCCACACCGACCATCCCGGCGGGCTCGGCAGTGGCCGAGCGGAACGAGAACGTGCGGTGCAGCACGTAGGTCACCACGACCAGGATCACGGTGATCACGAGCTGGCTCACGAGCTTCTCGACCGCGCCGTCCAGACCCAGGAACTCCACCGCCGCCGCGCTGAGGGCAAGATTGGCGATGAAGGAGCCGAATGTCACTGAGCTGAACTTCACGAACTCACGGAACGGGTGACCGGTGCCGTGGAACACGAAACGGCGCTGCAGCACGAACGAGGTGACATTCGAGACGATCCAGCTGAACGTGATGGCGATCGCGTAGTCGCCCGGAACCCGCCACGCGTGCAGAACGAGCAGAGCGACCGTGTACAGGCCGTACGAGAACGCGGTGTTCACGCCGCCGAACACGAGATACCGCACCTCCGGGCGCCGGGAGGCCGCCGCGATCAGACGCCGCATCGCGCTTACACTACACCGCGCCGGTGCGCTCTCCCCCGCGTCCGCGGCCTCCCGCGGGGCTGCGGTAGAGTTGACCGCCGATCGCGGCTCCGGCCGGCGATCGACCCGGCCGGCATCCTGATCCGGCTGTCCGGAAGGAGCCCCCGCCATCGTCACCTCCCCCGTGCTGAGCGTGGTCGTGCCCGCCTTCGACAACGGCGGAACGCTGGCCGAGACGCTCGACTCGGTGCTCGCCCAGGAGGGCGTCGACTTCGAGCTGATCGTGGCCGATCACTCCTCGACCGACGACACGCGCGCGGTGATGGAGCGATACGCCGACGACCCGCGCGTGCGACTGATGACGACGGAGGCCGGCGGAGGCGCCGGCCGCAATTGGAATGCCGTGACCGCCGCGGCATCCGGCGAGCTGATCAAGCTGGTGTGCGGGGACGACGTCCTCAGGCCCGGTGTGCTCGCGCGCCAGGCGGAGCTGCTCGGACCCCCGGGCACCGTACTGACCGCCTGCCGTCGCGACATCGTCGACGCCGACGGCGCGACGGTCATGCGCGGGTGGGGCCTGCGCGGACTCGGGCGACGGATGCCGGGGAGCGAGGCGGTGCGTCGTGCCGTTCGAGCCGGGTCCAATCTGTTCGGCGAGCCCGCGTCCGTGATGATGCGGCGCGACGTGCTCGAGGCCGTCGGAGGCTGGTTCGACCGATTCCCCTATCTGATCGACCAGGCCACCTACTCCCGCGTGCTCCTGCGCGGCGACTTCGTCCCCGATCCCGAGGTCGGCGCGACGTTCCGGATGAGCGCGAGCCAGTGGAGCGTCGCGCTGGTGCGGGATCAGTCGGCGCAGGCTCGAGCGTTCCACGCCTGGCTGCGCGCGGAGCATCCCGACGTCCTCGGCGAGGGCGACCGCCGCACCGGAGACGTGCGGGCGGCGCTCATGGCCCGGACCCGGAGATTGTCCTACCGTGTGCTGAAGAGGAGGATGCGATGACCGAGGACGAATCCGCCCCGTACGTGCACCGCATCAGTGTGGTGATTCCGGTGTACCAGGGCGAGCGGACCCTGCGCGCCGTCATCGCCGAGGTCGCCCCCCTGACCGAAGGCTTCGTGACGGCGCTCGGCGTGCACGCGCGCGTGGACGAGGTCGTGCTCGCCTACGACCGCGGGCCGGACCGCTCGGATCGCGTCATCCGCGGACTCGCCGAGGAGCATGCCTGGATCAAGCCGGTCTGGCTGAGCCGGAACTTCGGCCAGCACGCCGCGACCCTCGCCGGCATGGCCAGCTCGGGCGGCGAGTGGATCGTGACGCTCGATGAGGACGGCCAGCACGATCCCGCGGACATGGCGAACCTCCTCGACGCGGCCGTCACCGAGCGCGCAGACCTCGTCTACGCCGCACCCGTGAACCGCCCGCCGCACGGCTTCGTCCGCAACACCGCCTCCAAGGCGTCCAAACGCGTGCTGGAGACGCTGTTCCGCGGCGGCCGCGCGACCTCGTTCAACAGCTACCGGCTCGTGCTCGGCGAGATCGGCCGAAGCGTCGCGGCCTATGCCGGCACGGGTGTCTATCTGGACGTCGCCCTCGGCTGGGTCGCGGCCCGCATCACGACGGCCCCGGTCACGCTGCGCGAGGAGGGCGACCGGCGGTCCGGCTACTCGTACACCCGCCTGCTCGGCCACTTCTGGCGCATGGTGCTCACCTCCGGGACGCGCGGCCTTCGCCTGGTCACCGCCACGGGGGTGGTGTTCTTCATCGGCGGCGTCGTCTTCGCCCTGTACCTGGTGATCGCGCGGTTCGTCGCCGGCGACATCCCCGAAGGCTGGACGTCGCAGATGGTGCTGACGGCGCTCGGCACGGGGGTCATCCTCGTGTCGCTCGGCATCATCGCGGAGTACCTGGGCGTCGCCGTCAGCACCGCGCTCGGCAAGCCGGCCTACCTCATCGTGCGCGACCCGGGCGCAGGACCGCTGGGCCGCGGCGAGCCCCCCGAGCTGCGCACGACCGATCGCCCGTGACGGAGACGACGCGCCTGATCGTCGGCCGGGGGCTGCTCGGCCGGTCGATCGAGCGCGTCCGCAGCACGCCGCAGGTGCGGGTGCGCGTCCCCTGGGACGACCCCCAGGGGTCGGTGCTGGCGCTTCGGGCCGGCGTAGCCGAGCTGGCCGCGCACGACGGTGACCTGGAGCTGTACTGGAGCGCGGGCCGCGGCGTGACCTCGACGCCGGCCGCGCAGCTCGAGATCGAGGGCGACGTCTTCGCGCGGACGATCGCAGCGCTCTCCGACCTTCCTGCCGCGGTGCGCGGGCGGCTGACCGTGTTCCTCGCATCATCGGTGGGTGGGGCGTACGCGGGTTCCGCCCGCCCGCCCTTCAGCGAGTCCACGGCGACCGCCGCGACCTCCGCATACGGGGAGACCAAGCTGCGGATGGAGCACACCCTGAGGGACGCCACGACGACGGGAGACTGGCGGTCCTTCATCGCGCGCATCACGAACGTGTACGGAGCCGGACAGGACCTCGCCAAGCCGCAGGGACTGATCTCCGCCCTGGTCCGCGGACATCTCAGCCAGCAGCCGATCGCGGTCTACGTCCCGCTCGACACGCTGCGGGACTACATCTACGAGGACGACTGCGCAGCGGTCGTTGATGCCGCGATGCGGCGCCTTCGTGAAGAACCCACCGGATCGACGGTCGTCAAGGTCGTGGGCAGCATGCGCGCCGTCTCGATCGGGGCTCTCCTGTCCGAGCTCACCCGCCTGCGCCGCCGCCGCGGCCCGATCGTGCTGGGTGGAGGCGACGCGACGGGTCAGTCGCTCGACCTCCGAGTGCGCTCCGAGGTGTGGAGCGACCTCGACGCCCTGGCCCGCACGACGCTCCCCGAGGGACTCAGTCGTGTGTATCAGGCGCAGTTGACGGGCCGGACGAACCCTCGCTGATCCGCTCCCGTCGTCGGGCCCGGCGTCGCAGCAGCGGCCAGCCGACGAGGAGCATCGCGCTGAGGACGAGTGCGCCCACCATGATCGCGAAGCCCGGCGGCCGGAACGACACGACCACGGTCGACCCGGGGCGGGTGTGCGACAGATCAGCGGTGAGCAGCCAGCCCCGCACCGGAGACGCCTTCACGGCCCCGGCGATCGAGTAGCCCGGATAGTCGAGTCTGCTGAGCACGACCCTGGGGTCCGACCCCACGGCATCCACCCGGAGGGTCACGGACGTGTCGTCCTGGTGGAGGACGGACACGCGGGTCCCGGCGCCCGTCCACGCCACGCCGCCGGCCGCCGGGAGCGGCGCGTCCCGCTGGAGGAGCCAGGTGAACTCTCCGGATGACGTCACCGACCATCCCGCCGGGGCGGCGGGCTCTGTGGGATAGGACGCCTTCATGGCGACGATGGCACTCACCCCCATGAGGTCGGCGACGGGACGCTCCGTGGTGGGGTCGACGCTCCACAGCGTCGACAGCGCACGCGGGCAGGTCGAACCCTTCAGATCGATGCAGAGGTCCTTCGAGAACGTCGTATAGGGCAGGACGGTGTAGAGACTGCTCACGGACGCCCGGCTCAGGTACCAGAGGTTGCCCATCAGCCGCTCGTCGAAGCTGCGCGTGATCCCGCCCCCGGCGTAGAGATCGCCGACGACGATGGCATCGCCGTGGACGTCGGCGAGGACCCGCGACATCCGGCTCACACTCTCGGGAGCGCCGAACTTGGGGAGGGGCGTCGCCGGGAACACGGCCAGCTGCGGGATCAGGAGCAGGCCGGAGACCAGGATCGCACCTCCCGAGACGAGGATTGTTCGCGCGCGCGGCGTCCAGTCCGGCCTCCCGCGGGCCGCGACCCACGCGGCGGCCAGCACGAACACGGACTGGACGACGGCGGTGAGTCCGATGCCCTTCCACTCGTTCGGGGTGCTCGCGAAGGCCAGTCCCGTGGACAGGACGATGAGCCCGAAGGACCAGAGGATGCCGCGCCGCGCCACTCGGCGGGGGAAGCCGTCGGAGGCGGCCACGGCGAACAGGACCACCGCCACGATCACGAGGTACGGCATGAACCGCACCGGCCAGCGGATCGGACCGACCTGGCTGGGACCGATGACGGCGAGCAGGGCCACCGCTCCGACGACCAGGAGCGGGATGCAGCGCCGGACGGCGTCGCGCGTCATCGGGAGCACGAGCGGAAAGAGCGGCAGGATCCAGGCCGCGTAGACCAGCGGAGCCGCGGTCTCGGGCCCCCACCACGATCCGATCGTGGCCGTCGCCGTCGGGGAGGCGGCGGAGAAGAGGTCGCTGAGATCGGCATTGAGGAAGCCGGTGTTCGAGATGCCGAGCCCGGCACGCTCGGTGACGGGCGCCGTGAGCACGCCCGGCAGGTAGACGACGATCGTGAGCAGGCCGCCCCACACGGAAGCGACGAGCACGCGCAGGGCTCGGGCGCGATCGCGCTGCACGAGGGCGCGGACGAGGGACTCCAGCAGCACGACGACCAGCACCATCACGCCGAACACGTAGCCGAACGTGATGAGGACGTAGCTGGAGACGACGTATGCCCATATCGATCTGTCGCCTTCGACCATCCGCCGAAGACCCCACCAGACCCAGGGCAGCAGGGCGGCGTTCAGCAGTCCCGTCGCCCAGGACGGGGCATCCATGTAGACGGTGAACCCGCCCAGCGGCGCCAGGACCCCGGCGAGCGCCGCCCATGGTGCCGACGCGCCGAAGCTCCGCGCCAGGAGGTAGACCCCGAGGCACATGGCGACGAAGAACGCGATCTTCACGATCGCCATCAGTGCGGCCGGATTCTCGCTCGCCCTGGCCCCCAGCGCGATGAGCCACGTGACGGGATTGAGCAGCCCCCACTGCCCTTCGGCGAAGTAGTTCCCCGCTTCCCAGGCGCGCGGGTTCAGCACCGGGATGCCTCCCGACAGCAGGGAGTCGCCCAGCTTCCACCACTGCCCGAAGGCGCCGATCTCCGAGTCGTCCGCGAAGTAGAACCGGCCGTTCACGAGCAGGCGCGCGGCCCCGAAGATCGCCGTCGCGAGCATCGCAGCGAGCGGCCAGATGAGCCGCACGGCGGTACCGCGCGGTGGGGCGGTGAGAGTCACGTGTCCTGCCCTGAACTCGGAGGGGTCAGCACATGCTAGCCCAGGATGCGGAGCCGCCCCTTGCGCGACGCCCGGGGAGGCCGGCTATGCCGCACCCACCACGATCCGGGGGGTTCCGGCCCAGGTCGCGGGGTCGGTCGCGTTGCGCCCGTCGACGAGGAGCCGGATGCCTGGGAGGTCCGCCGGGGCCAGCGCGCGGTAGTCCGCGTGGTCGGTCTGCAGCACAGCGACATCGGCGGCGTCGCCGAGTGCGTAGGGGTCGAAACCGAGCGCCCGCAACTCGTCGTCGTCGTACAGCGGGTCGTGGACGCGGACGCGGGCGCCCCGCGCCGTCAGCGCCGCCACGGTAGGAAAGACGCCGGAGAACGCGGTCTCCTTGACGCCCCCGCGATAGGAGGCGCCGAGCACGACAGCCTCCAGCCCCGTGAGGTCACCGAGGATCCCGGCCGCCTGCGCCACCAGTCGCTCGGGCATGGACGCGTTCAGCAGTCGTGCGGTGCGCACGATGTCGGCATCGGGATCCGTCGAGAGATAGAGCCTCGGATACACCGGGATGCAGTGCCCCCCGACGGCGATGCCCGGACGATGGATGTGGCTGTACGGCTGCGAGTTGCACGCCTCGATGACCTGGTAGACGTCGATGCCGTGCTGCGCCGCGAACAGCCCGAACTGGTTGGCGAGCCCGATGTTGACGTCACGGTAGGTGGTCTCGGCGAGCTTGGCCATCTCGGCGGCCTCAGCCGTGCCGAGGTCCCATACGCCGTTCGGGCGGGCGAGATCGGCCCGCTCGTCGAACTGCAGCACCGCCTCGTAGAACTCGCGTGCTCGGCGCGCACCCTCCGGCGACAGTCCGCCGATGAGCTTGGGGTACTTGCGCAGATCGGCGAAGACCCGGCCGGTCAGGACGCGCTCCGGCGAGAACACGAGGTGGAAGTCGGTGCCCTCGACGAGCCCCGAACCCTCCTCGATCATCGGCTTCCAGCGCCCGCGCGTCGTCCCCACCGGCAGGGTGGTCTCGTACGAGACGAGTGTGCCGGGGGTGAGGTGCGCGGCGAGGGACCTGGTCGCGGCGTCCATCCACGCGAAGTCGGGCTCCCACGTGGTGTCGTTCACGAAGAGCGGCACGACGAGCACGACCGCGTCGGCGCCGGGGATCGCCTCGGCGTAGTCGGTGGTCGCGCGCAGCCGCCCGGCGGGCACGAGCGCGCTCAGCTTCTCCTGCAGGCCGGCCTCGCCCGGGAACGGCTCGCGCGCCTCGTTGACAGCCGTGACCGCCCGCGCGTCGACGTCCACGCCGATGACGTCGTGACCCGAATCGGCGAACTGGACGGCGAGGGGAAGCCCGATCTTTCCGAGGGCGACGACGGCGATGCGCATGGATTCCAGTCTAGGCGGCGGCACGACGGCACTCGGCGCGCAGACGGCCCCGGCCATGCGGGCCGGGGCCGTCGTCACGCGGAGTGGGTCAGCCGCACACGAACAACTGCTCGACGTCGGTCGACAGCGCTCCCTGGCCACCCAGGAGTAGCACGCCGTTCGAGCGCTGGTCGGTGATGCCGGATGCCGCGCCCTGGGTGATGCAGCGCGGGTCCGTGAGGAACAGCGGCGCGCCGAGGGAGCCGGCGAGCGGCGCTCCCGCGAGCGCGTCGGGGAAGTTCGCCCCGCTCGCGAGCAGCGAGAAGTCCGTCACCGGGAACGTGTTCGCGTTGATCTCAGCGGCCGTGTCGTAGCGGGAGGCGCCGGCGAGGCGGACGACGTGGTCTGCGCCGAACGCGCTCTTCAGCCCGTTCTCGATGCCGGTCGACACCGCACCGGTGCCCCCGGCGATGATGACGAGCGTGACACCGAGGTCGGTCAGCAGCTTCTTCGTCGCCGCGGGGAGCGTGGTGGAGTTCCCATCGGTCAGGATGACCGGGCCGCCCATGTAGCCCGCCGCAGGACCGGCAGCCAGGGCGTCGGGGTAGTTGCGGCCCGTGGCGACGATCGCGACGCTCTGGCCGCCGGACGTGAAGGCGTCGCGGACGATCTTCTCGCCGGTCTCGTAGCGGCTGGCGCCGCCGAGACGGGTGACGACTACGCCGGCGTTGCCCTTCTGTGCGGCCTTCTTCGCCGCCGCGAGCACGGCGTCGGAGACGGCGCCGGTGCCGCCGGCGACGACGATGCGAGCCGGAGCGAGGCGCGTGAGTTCCGCCGCGGTGGCGGCCGGCAGGCTCGTCGCCGCCGTCGTCAGGAGGACGCCGCCGTGCTTGATCGCGGCCGGGCCCGCAGCGAGCGCGTCGGGATAGTTCATCCCGTTCGCGAGATAGACGACGTCGGGGCTCCCGCTCGGGTACATCGACTGCGACACCTCGACGGCCGTCCCGAACCGGTCGGCCCCGGCCACGCGGCCGACGTCGAAGGCGTGCGGGTGCAACGTCACGATGTTGAGGGGTGTGACGGTCGCACCCGTGAGCACGATGTCGTTGGACTCCGCGAAGTAGCGCTTGTCCTGCCACCACTCGACGCCGATCGACTTCGCGTCGGCCTGGAACCGGATCGTGTAGGTGCCGGCCTCCAGGACGGGCGACGTCCAGACGTTGCCGGTCGGGCCCGTCCACGTGCGCGAGTCCTCGACGAGGTCGTAGTAGCCGGTGTCGGGGTCGAGCTTCCAGAACTCGACGGTGACCTCGGAGTTCGGCGACAGCGTCTGCGGCCCGCCGGACGACGGCTGATACTGGATCGTCGCGCTGACCTGCGCCTCGGTGGAGGAGAGCGCGGCGGCGACGACGTGGGCGGGAGGCGCCGCGGCGGCGACGGGCGCGGCATGCGCGGCGGAGGCGCCGAACACCCCGATCCCGAGCGCGACGACGGTGGTGAGGGCGATGTGACGAGCGCTCATTCCGAGCGTTCTCCGTTCTGCGGGAGGGATGGGTCGCGTGATCGTAACACCCCCAGGAGATTCTAAGAAGTCGCACATGCAACTCCCATCCGGGACGTCCGGGCTCGGCGCCGTCCGATCAGCGCGCCCGGGACCGCGCGTGCGCGACAGCGTCGGCATAGACCCGCGCGTAACCGCGCCGACGGCTTTCGTCGGTGAAGCGCGCGCGGACGGCTGCCGCGATCTCGGCGGCCGTGCGCGTCGCGTTCAGGTCGATCACGCGCTCCACGGCCCCCGCGAACGCCGCCGCCGTCCGGCCGTCGACGAGGACGCCGTCTGGCTCGTGCACGAACTCGGCCTGACCCCCGTTCGCGCCGACCACGACAGGCCGTCCGCTCGCGAGCGCCTCGGCGATCGACACGCCGAAGGTCTCCCCCGCGGTCGGAAGGAGGAACACGTCGGCAGCCGCCAGCTCCTCGAGCACCCGCTCGGTGGGCAGCGTGCCGACCAGCGCGATGCGGTCGGAGATGCGCAGGCGGAGGGCGAGCGCCTCCACCTCGTCGCGCATCGGACCCGACCCGATCCACCGCAGCGAGACATCCATGCCCCGCCGCGCGAGCTCGGCGGTCGTCTCCACCGCGATGTCGGGGCCCTTGCGCGGAACGAGGCCCCCGACGGCGACGAGGGACACCCTCCCGGCCGTCAACGAACGACGCTCCGGCACCTGGGCGAGATGCTCCACCGCGTTGGGGACGATCTCGACCGCACCCGCACGGGACCGGCGGATCGCGTCGGCCAGGCGGTCCCCCACCGCGACGACGACGTCCGGGCGCCGCATCAGCCGCAGGGTGGCCGGGAGCGCGAGCCGCACCGGGAGGGGCAGGGTCTCGGGCGCGAGGATGCCCGACAGATGCTCGGTGTGCACCCAGGGTGTCGCCGAGCGGAGGCGCCGGAACGGAAGGAGGGCGGACGCGGCCATCGTGTGCAGGAGGTCGAACCGCTCGACCATCGGAGCGAGGCGGCGCGCGGCGGATCGGACGCTGAGCGGATTCGACGCGGACATCGCGATCGTCTCCACACCCCACGCCCGCTCGGCGGAGGGCGCGGGCGCCGACGACAGGTGGACCACGTGCACCTCGTGGTCCCGCGCGAGCAGGTCGATGTCCCGCTCGATGAACACGCCCGTGGCCGGCGACGACGGCGTGGGGAGCCAGGTCGTCACGATGAGAACGCGCACGGCTCGACCGTATCAGCGGCACTCGGCGATCAGCGGCCCGCGTGCGCCGATCACCTAGGCTGGTGGCCCGTGAAGGTCATCAGCGTCGTCGGAGCACGCCCGCAGTTCGTGAAGCTCGCCCCCATCGCCCACGCGGCGGCCGACGCCGGGATCGAGCACGTCATCGTGCACACCGGGCAGCACTACGACCCGATGCTCTCCGACGTCTTCTTCGAGGACCTCGGGATACCTGCACCGGACGTCCACCTCGGGGTGGGATCAGCCGGTCACGGCGTGCAGACCGGCGCGATGCTGGGTGCTCTCGACGGCGTGTTCGACGAGCACCGCCCCGACTGGGTGCTCGTCTACGGTGACACCAACTCCACGATCGCCGCCGCGCTATCGGCCGTGAAGCTCCACCTTCCGGTCGCGCATCTCGAGGCGGGGCTGCGCTCGTTCAACCGGCGGATGCCGGAAGAGCACAACCGCGTCCTGACCGACCATGCCGCGGACCTGCTGCTGGCCCCGACGGACGGGGCTGCCGCGCACCTGACCGACGAGGGCCTCGCCGCGCGCACCGTCGTGGTGGGCGACGTCATGACGGATGTGCTGTTCCAGGTGCGCGACCGGGTGGCCGGGGCGCCGTCCCGGCTGGTCGAGGAGCTCGGACTCACCCCGGGCTCCTTCTCCGTCGCCACGATCCACCGCGCGGAGAACACCGACGATCCGGAGCGTCTGGCCGACATCGTCGCCGGTCTCTCGTCGCTCGACCACCGTGTCGTGCTCCTCGCTCACCCCCGCCTGGCCTCGCGCGCGGCCACGGCGGGGATCCCGCTCACGACCGGCTCGCTGGTCTCGCACCCGCCCCTCGCCTACCCCGACCTGATCGCGGCGGTCCTCGCGAGCCGGGCCGTCGTCACCGACTCCGGGGGTCTCCAGAAGGAGGCGTTCCTGCTCCGCGTGCCCGCCACGACGGTGCGCACCGAGACCGAGTGGGTCGAGACGATCGCCCTCGGCTGGAACGTCCTCGCGAACACCGCCGACGAGATCGCTGCGGCGGTCGGCCGCCCACGGCCGGCGGACACGGATGCCGCGCCCTACGGCGACGGGCATGCCGCCGACCGCGTCGTGCGCGCGCTGCTCTCCCGCGCGGGCGCCTGACCGACGGGAGATGAGCGGATGCCGTATCTCGTCGATTTCGTCATCGCCGTACATGATGCCCGGCGACCGATCGCCCGCGCCGTGGCGTCCGTGCTCGCCGCCGGGCTCGACAGCGAGCGGCTGCGCGTCACGGTGGTCTGCCACAACATCGACCGGGAGCAGATCGCGGCAGCGCTCGGACCGGAGCTCGCCGGCCGTGTGCGGCTCCTCGAGCTGAAAGATGGCATCCACAGCCCCGCCGGCCCGTTCACCCACGGGATCGAGGCCGCCGACGCGCGGTTCGTGTCGATCATGGGCTCCGACGACTACCTCGAGCCGGGCGCCCTGGGAGCGTGGGCCGAGCTGGCCGCCCAGCGCGGACTGGACGTGGTCATCCCGGTGCAGCGGCATCCCTCCCGCGCCGTCATCCGGAACCCCGTGGTGCGATTCCGCCGGGTCTCACCCCTCGATCCCCTGAAGGACCGCCTCGTCTACCGCACCTCGCCGATCGGCTTGATCAGCACGGCCCTCGTCCGCCGGGCAGGTCTGCGTCTGACCGCGGGAGTGCCCACAGGCGAGGACCAGGAGTTCAGCATCCGCCTCGCTCTGTCCGGCGCCGCGATCGGCTATGCGTGGGGCCGCCCGGCGTACATCCTGGGTGACGACGCAGCCGATCGCACCACCCAGGCACGTCGACCGGTGGACGCCGAGTTCGACGCCCTGCTCCGGATGCTCCGCGAATCGTGGTTCGCGCAGTTCCCGCTCGACGACCGGCGGGCGGTCGCCGTCAAGTACGTGCGCATCCACCTTCTCGCCTTCGTCCGGCGCCGGCTCGACGCGGACGACTGGACGGAGGCCGTCCGGGTCGACCTCGCCGCACTCGTCGCGCGGCTGGACGAGGCCGCGCCCGGCTTCCGGGGCCACCTGTCCATCGCGGACGTGCGCGCCCTGCGCGCGCTCGCCGAAGGGGTGCCGCCGGCCGAGCTGCACGCACGGGTCATCGCGCGCAGCCGCTTCGGGACGCCGTCGACCGTCCTGCCGTCGCGCATCGGCGCCTTCTTCGCGGCGGATGCACCGCCCCGGTTCATAGCGGCGTCCGTGCTCATGTCGCGATGAGTCGCCGTTCAGCCGTGCGAGCGTGACCTGCTCGTCGCCGCGGTGAGGACCGATGCCACGCGCTCCTGCTGCGCCCGGGTGAGGTGCGGGAACATCGGGAGCGAGAGGATGCGCGCGGCCGCGCGCTCGGCGACCGGGAACTGGCCGCGGCGGTAGCCGAGCCCGGCGTAGGCGTCGGTCAGGTGCAGCGGAGTCGGATAGTGGATCGCCGCCCCGACACCGGCGGCGGCGAGATCGGCCAGCACGCGGTCGCGCTCCTCGACGCGCACGACGTACAGGTGCCAGACGTCGCGGTTGCCGCTACGGGTGCCGGGGAGGCGGACGCCGGGGGATGCGGCGAGGAGGTCGGCGTAGCGGTCGGCTGCCGCGGCTCGCGCGGCGTTCCAGTCGTCCAGCCGGCGCAGCTTCGCCGACAGCGCGACCGACTGGACCGCGTCCATGCGGGAGTTGCGTCCGACGCGATCGTGGACGTACTTGACCGAGCTGCCGTGCGCCCCGAGGTTGCGGACGACGTCGGCGAGGGCGGCGTCATCGGTCATCACGGCACCCGCGTCGCCCGCGGCGCCCAGGTTCTTTCCGGGGTAGAAGCTCGTGGCGGCGATCGTCCCCAGCGCGCCGGCACGGCCCGCGGCGGACACCGCCCCCTGGGACTGCGCGGCGTCCTCGACGATGGCGATCCCGCGTCGCGCGGCGAGCGGCGCGAGCGCCTCGACCGGCGCGGTCTGTCCGAACAGGTGCACCGGCACGATGGCACGCGTGCGCTCCGTGATCGCGGACTCCGCCGCGGCGGGGTCGATGAGCAGCGTCTCGTCGTCGACGTCGACGAAGACGGGCGTGGCGCCGACCGCGGTGACCGCCTCCGCGGTCGCGATGAACGTGTTCACCGGGAGGATGACCTCGTCGCCCGCCTGGATGCCGAGCGCGCGGTACGCGAGCTCCAGCGCATCCGTCCCGTTCGCGACCCCGACGACGTGCTCCACGCCGATGTACGCGGCGAACTCCCGCTCGAAAGCGGCCACGTCCGGGCCGCCGACGAAGTGCGCAGCCCGGAGCAGGCGCTCCCACGCGGCGAGGACCTCGTCGGCCACCTCTGCCTGCTGCGAGACGAGGTCCAGGAACGGGACTGCGGGCGCTCCGTCGGCCATCGCGGTCACTCCTTCGATTCGGGCGCCGCGTGCGGGCGGCGGCAGGTTCGTGGTGGCGACGCGCTCAGGCGACGCCGGACGGGGCGGCCGAGGCGAGCTCGAGGTCCCGGCTCGCCGCCTCCAGGACGTTCAGCACGCGCAGGCCGGATGCGCCGTCCGTGCGCGCGGGCCGGCCCTCGCGGATGGCGGCGGCGAACTCCTCGACCATCGCCGACAGCGCCTCCCGCTCGGCCAGCGCGGGAGCCCACGTATCGCCGAGCCGGTACGACACCATCGCCGCGATGCGGTCCTGCCCGACACCCGTCTGGTGCGGGAGATCGATCCCACGGTCATACATGCTCAGCCGCTGCTGCGGATTGAGGTCGTCCCAGACGAGCGTGCGGCGGGAGCCGGCGATCACCATCTGCCGGATCTTCGTCGGGCTCATCCAGTTGACGTGGACGTGGACCATGCCCCCGTTGGGGAGCGGCGTCATGAGATGTCCTACGCACGCCTTCCCGGCCCCGAGAGGGTCGGCCCCGTAGGCGGAGACCTCCGTGGGGACGAGACCACCCGGGAGGATGAAGTCGATGATCGACAGGTCGTGCGGCGCGAGATCCCAGAAGACGTCGACGTCCGGCTGCACGAGCCCGAGGTTGATGCGGGTCGAATCGACGTAGAGGATGTCGCCGAGCGCCCCCTCCGCGATGAGCTCGCGGATCTTCTGGACCGCCGTCGTGTAGCAGTAGGTGTGATCGGTCATGAGGACCAGACCCCGGCGATGGGCCTCGTCGTTCATCTCCCGCGCGCGCTCGCTCGACTCCGCCATCGGCTTCTCCACGACGACGTGCTTGCCCGCCGCGAACGCCTTCATCGCGAGCGGGTGGTGGGTGCGCGCCGGGGTGGCGATCGCGACGGCGTCGATCGAGGGGTCCGCAAGGACGTCGTCGATGTCGGTGAAGACGGGGACGCCGCCGACGGAGGATGCCACCTGCTGCGCCCTCGCGGCATCCAGGTCGACGATCGCCGCGAGCTCCCAGAACGGGGAGGAGGTGAAGTTGCGTGCGAGGTTCGGACCCCAGTAGCCGGCGCCGATCACGGCGACGCGGAGGTGTTCAGGCATATGGGCCACGGTATCAGCAGTTCCCGAGAGGGATCAGGCGCGGATCCACTGCTCGCGTAGGACGGCCGCGCTGATCCGCCCATCGTGGACCGTCGCGACGAAGGCCGCTCCGTCGATCCCGAGGCGCGCGCGTCGCTCCGGATCCGTGGCGAGCCCGAGGACGACCCCCTCGATCGTGTCGGGATCGGCCTCGACGAGGGGCAGCGCCATGCCGGACACCTGCTCCACGGTCCGCCGGACGTCCTCCAGGACGTGACCGACCACGACCGCGCCCGCGGCCATGGCCTCGCACGCGGCGACGCCGTACGACCCCAGCCGGAACTGGTCGAGCACGATGTCGGCATCCGCCCACGTCGCCGGCATCTGCGCGGAGGGCACCCCCGCGGTGATCTCGCGGTACTCGATCACGCCGCGATCGTGCAGACGGCGGAGAGCGGGCCGGATCAGGTCCGTCCCCTTGATCCAGGGGTTCGTCGGGAGGTGCGCGACCACGGGCACCGCACGGGCCGGAGGGCGGTCCGGTGCGCGCCAGCGGTCCACGTCGACTACCACGGGGCACCAGTGAGCGAACGGGAGGTCGGCGAGCAGATCGGGCGTCGAGACGAAGGTGGGCCGGCCGAGGCGCGTGAGCAGCGCGATGTTGCGCTCCGCCTCGATCTCGTGCCGCGCGAGATAGATGTCGGTGTCGAGGTAGGGCGACCACACGGTGCGGGTCGCGTGACGGCTCGGCAGGCGGACGTCCGTCCCATGGGCCATGTAGGCGGTCGACACGCCCGCCGCCGTCAGGATGTCGGCCTCACGGGCGACGTCGCGCAGGAACAGGCGCCCGAACAGGGGCTTCTCGGCCTCCACGAGAACGTGAGTGAAGCCCCGGACGGCGTCCAGCTGCGCCCGCTGCCACGTGCGCGACCTCTGGTAGACCGCGACGGGCACCTCCGTGTCGGCGCGGAACGCGTAGCCGCCCGGACTCACGACGCTCATGTTGCGGCACTGCAGCCGCGGATCCGCGGACTCGAGGGCGCGCGCCCACGCGTAGCCCTGCTCGGAGTAGTTGACCGGCCCGATGTACACGCGCACCGCTGCGTCGGGTACCGCGGTGGGCGGCGGAACGTCCTGCGGGCGCACGCGCCCGAAGCGCAGGGCGGCGATCCTCCCCGGGATGCTGGCGGGATGGTCGGCGACGTACTCGATCACGCGATTCGCCCACGACGGCAGCCGCCCGCGGGAGCGCGCCGCCGCGGTGCCTCGCTGCGTCGGAGTCAGGGGGCCGTCCGGACCCGGTGCGACGCCGGGACCAGCAGCACTCGGACGGTCGCCCGGAGCCGGCCGCAGGAGGATCGCCGCCCGGCGGAGCGGGCTGTCGACGGCGAACACGGCGAGCGGGGACGCGGTGATCGCCCGCGTCAACCGCGGGCTGCGGTGATGCCGCTCGGCGGCGGCGACGAGCGCGTGGGAGTCCCGGGCCGACGCGGCGGCGAGCACGCGGCGGTCCGCGATGGAGAGGCTGGCCAGGCCGCGGGGGTCGAGCGCGGAGAGCCACGCGGCCACGTCCGCGACCGCGTCAGCGTCCGTCGCGGACCACTCCTCGGGATCGGGACGCCGCAGCACCGCCGGGACGAGGATGAACCGCGCCATCATCACGGCCACGGCGGTGCGGGCGGCCGGTTCGAGTGCGGCGATCCACGGGCGTTCCCGGAGACGCGTGAGCGCCTCGAGATCGCGCGAGGCCGGGCGCGATGTCGTCGTGACGCGTTCCTCCTCCTCGTCGCTCAGCACGTAGCCGGGCAGCGACGGATCGTAGGACACCACGCCACCGCGCGTCACGAGGGCCAGCGACAGCTCGATGTCCTCCCCGGTCGCGACCCCCTCGCTCAGCGTGACGCCCAGCCGGTCCAGGTATTCGCGCCGGATGAGCCCGAACAGGGCGAGGCGGTAGGCGAGCCGATCCCGACCGGCGTCGAGCGCGGTGAGCCGCCCGCGCCGCGTGAGCGGGTCGCGCAGCGCGCGGCCGCGGAGGTCTCGCTGGGGGCCGATGAGGTAGTCCGACCCGAACGCGCGCGCCGCCTCGACCCAGCGGTCGATCGTGCCCGGCTCGAGATAGTCGTCGGAGCCGAGCAGCATCACGTACGGCGCCGATCCGGCGCGGATCCCGGCGTTCATCGGCCCGGCCGGTGAAGGGACGCCGTCGGAGAACTCGAGTACGCGGACGCGCGGATCGTCGCCGACAGCGCCGAGCGCCGCCCGCATGTCGTCAGCCGAGAGGTGGTGGGCGACCACCGTCACGCGCACGGCTGCGCGGCCCGCGAGCGCGGATGCGACCGCCCGCGTCACGGGCCGGCGCAGATCGTGGTTCGCGATCACGACGTCGACGACCGGCGCATCCGCCCCGTGAGTCACGTCTTCCGGACCCGTCATCGGCGCGGCGACTCCGGCTGCACCGCGATCGCGTCGATCGCGCGCTCCCATCCGACGACCTGCGCGTCCGCGGACAGCTCGCGCGCTGCGGCATCCGATGCGGCAGCGAAGCCCGCGACCGCGTCGGGCGTCAACATGTCGAGGGCGACGGCGAGCGCATCCGCGGTGAAGTCGGACGTCACGACCCCGAGCCCGCGCGTCTCGACGGTGCCGGCCATCTCCGGCGACGGCCCGACGATGAGCCCCAGCCGCGCCTGAACGTAGTCGAAGAACTTGTTCGGGAGCGCCCAGCGGTTGTTGAAGTTCCCCGGGGGAAGGACGTGCACGCCCATGTCATAGGCGGTGAGGGTGGGGATGAGCCGGTCGTAGGGCACCGGGTCGAGGACGCGCACGCGTCCGCTCGTCGTCTCGGCCATCGCCTTCAGCTCGGCCAGGTGGTCTGGTTCGTGGGGCATGAGATACATGTCGAGCTCGACCTCGGCCCTCGACCGCGCCACCCCGTCGATCAGCAGGGTCAGATCGCGGTTGCGCAACGCCGCTCCGCTGTGCACCAGCCGGATCGGGCTGCCGACGGCGTGGGGGCGGATGTCGCGGAACGGCGTGGCGTTCGTGACCACACCCGGACGGAACCCGAACTCCTTCTCGTACTCCTCCGCAAGCCCTCGGCCCACCGTGGTCGTCGACGCGACGCGCGCCACGAACCGGCGGCACAGCCAGCGGGCGTAAGGCGCCCGCCAGAACACCCAGGCCGGCACGTCGTCGTGCAGACGCGGGTAGTACTCGTGGAGATCGACGTGGATCCGCGACGCGGGCGCGAGCTCCAGCGCGATCGGCGCGGTCTCCGCCTCGTTCGCGAGCACGACGTCGAACGTCCTCCCCCGCAGGAGCCGTCGCGCCTCCTGCACGGCGCTCGTCGACGAGTACGCGGCCCGGTACTGGCGAGCCGCGATGAGACGGAAGTCGGTGTCGAGCGCCCCGTACTCGGCGCCGATCTCGAGGTGCTCCGCCGCCCCGTCCGGCGCCGGGCCGTAGCCGCACGTCGTGACGCGGTAGCGATCGGCGAACGCGCGTACCTGCTTGAGCACCCGCGCGTCGTCCACGATCGGCGAGAACGAGATGATCAGCAGCGAGGGGCGTTCAGGCACCGGCGACCTCGAGGCCGGCCAGCCGCGCCTGCTCCCGGAAGTCGGGCACGATCCGCTGGAGGTCGTCGAAGCTGCCCGTGGCGACGACGCGGCCGCCGTCCAGGTAGGCGATCGTGTCGAAGTGTCGGATCGTCGCCAGGCGATGGGCGACCGCGATGACCGTCACGTCGCCCTCGAGCGCGCGGATGGCGTCCGCGACCGCCTCCTCGGTGCGGCCGTCCAGCGCGCTCGTGGCCTCGTCGAGGACGAGCACGAGCGGGTCCGAATACAGCGCACGCGCGATACCGAGTCGCTGGCGCTGGCCTCCGGACAGGTTCGAGCCCCGCTCGGTCAGCATGGCGTCGATGCCCTCCGCGCGCGCGTTCACGACGTCGTCGAGCTGCGCGCGATGCAGCGCGTGCCGCACGCGGTCCGGATCGTAGTCGTCGCCCCACGTGAGCGCGACGTTCTGGGCGATGGTCGCCGAGAAGATCCCGACCGACTGCGGGACGTACGCCACGCGGCCGCGCCAGCTGCGCCGGGCGGCGTCGATGGGCACGCCGTCGACGGTGACGGTACCGGAGGTCGGGCTGGACAGCCCCAGCAGGATGTCGACGAGTGTCGACTTGCCCGCACCCGTGGGTCCGGCGATGCCGAGCGAACTGCCGAACGGGATGCGGAGGTCGACGTCGTGGAGGACCTCGGCGCCGCCGCTGGTGTACCGGAACCCGACGTCCGCGAGGACGAGCTCGCGGGGCCGCGCCGGCAGCGTCATGGTGTCGGCGAGCTCGGCCTCGCTGACCGCCGTCTCGGCGCTGACGATGTCGGCGACCACGTTCTTGGCGTGGATCTCGTTGGCGGACGCCTGGGAGAGGCTGCCCTGGACGGTGTTGATGGCCGGCAGCATCCGGAAGCCGGTGATCGTGAAGAGGGCGATGGCGACGATCGCCTGCTGGAAGCCGCTGGTCGCCAGGGCCACGCCGCCCACGATGAGGAGCCCGACCATCAACGCGGACTCCATCGCGTAGCGCGGCACGATCGTGAGGAAGGAGATGTTCGCCCGCGCACGCGCCGCGTGGACCCGGATCTCGCGCACGTGCTGCCGTACCGCACCCAGGCGGTCACGCAGCGTGAACTCCTTCAGCGCCTCCACGAGCTCGGTCAGCACGCCTGCGGCGCGATAGGCGAAGGTCCGGTTGACCCGGCCCGCCTGGGCGACCTTCTTCGAGAGCACCATCGACATGAGCAGCGCCACCCCGATCAGGTACGCCATCACCGCGAGAGCGCTGAGCGGCTGCGCGACGAGCAGCACGATCGCGACGGACAGGAAGGAGACCACGTTGGGCGGGATGCTCGAGAGCGGGATCAGGAAGCCCATGATCGTGTTGGCGATCCCGGTGTCGGCGACGCGCGTGATGTCGGACGTCTTGCGGCGCGACCGCTCCTCCCACGTGAGCTGGGTGTACGCGCCGAACAGGCGGTCACCGATCTCCAGCTCGTACACCGCCAGACGGCGGGTCGCCCACCACTGCATCAGGACGGTGGACCCGCCCTTGAGCATGATGAGTCCGCACGCGAGGGCGATGAGCCAGGGCGTGGAGGACACCGGGATCGTGCCGATGACCGGGAGCCTGACGGGCGTTCCCGTCAGGGCCGGCGACATCACGAGCGCGATGATCCCCATCGAGACGATGTCGAGGAGCGCGAGGAGGCTCGAGAACACGACGAAACGCACGTAGAAGCGCTCCGCCTTCCCCGGCAGGATGCGGAGGACCTGGCGAAGCGTGAGGTACAGCGATCGCACGCGTCTCCTGTCGTCGTGACGTGTGTCGTCGTGATGGTGGATCGTGAGAAGTTTAGCCGTCGTTGCTGTCAAGGAACCGTGACAGGGCCGCCGCCGACGCGCGCCCGTCGTGAAGGCTCCGCACGAAGCGCGGGCCGATCGCCGCGGTCTCCCTCGCCGCCTCCCGATCGGCGAGGACCCCCAGCAGGACCTCGCGCAGCGTGTCTCCTGTCGCCTCGAGGACGGGCAGATCGATGCGGGCGGCGGACGCGGCGGCCGCCCGCGACTGCTCGGCGACGTGCGAGACGACGACGCGTCCGGCGGCGAGCGCCTCGCACGTCGCGACACCGTAGATGCCGAGACGGAACTGATCGAGCACGATGTCAGCGTCGCCGTAGAGGGCGCGCATGCCCGCACGGTCGAGTCCCCGTGCGGCCCGGTACTCGATGCGGCCCTCGGCGGCCAGAGCGTCCAGCACGGGCTCCACGAGGTCCGTGCCCTTGATCGTCGCCCGGCTGGGAGCGTGCACGACGACCGGAACCGGCCTCCGGAGCGGCTCGTCCGCTCCCGACCACTCGTCGACGTCGATGACGACGGGCAGCCACGTCGCCCACGGCACGTCGATCAGGAGGTCGGGTGTCGAGACGAACGCCGGGATGCCGCCGGCGCGCAGCTCCGTCAGGAGGGACCGGTTGCGCCGCACCAGCTCCTCGAGCTGACCCTGACCCGGATAGTCCCCGTCACGGAACGGCGACCACCGGTCGCGGCGCGCGTGCTCCGACGGCAACCGGATGTCGCTGCCGTGGCACAGCGTACCCACGCGGATCCCGTGACGGCGCAGCATCGCGATCTCCTCCGCGACGCCCTCCCCGGGTCGCGGCAGAAGAGCGAGCTCCGCCTCGATGAGCACGTGGGTGAACCGCTCGATCGCCGCGCGCTGGCGACGCTGCCACGGTAAGGAGGCGACGACCGTCTTCGGCACGACACGGTCGGCGGGGAAGCCGAAACCGCCCGATACGGCCAGGTTCCGCGCCCCCGCATCGGGACGGTGCGCCTCCACGGCGCGCGCCCACGCCCACGCCTGGCCGGCATAGTTCGCCGGACCGATGAACAGTCGCACGGGCGCGTCCGGCGGCTCGACCGGAGGGGGCGGCGGTACGTACGGACGTCTGGCCACGAGGGCTCGGACGCGTTCGGTCAGGCCGGTGGGGAGTGCGTGCACGAGCCCGACGACCGCACGTCGGACCGGCGCCGGAAGCATCTGCACCACCCGTGCGATCACAACGGTGGCACGGCTCATGGCCGGCCGTCCGTCGCTTGCAGATCCATAGGGCACAGATCCTATCCGCGCGATCCGGGTGTGCGTCGGCGCAGGTGCTTGAATTGACGGCATGACATCTCCGGACCCCGCGTTCACCGAGCCGTTGCACGTCGGGAGACCGAACATCGGCGATCCGGAGGAGTTCCTCCGTCTGGTGCAGGGTGCCCTCGACCGCCGATGGCTGTCCAACGACGGACCGCTCGTGCGCGAGCTCGAGACCCGGATCGCCGAGCGCCTCGGGGTGGCGCACTGCGTCGCGACGACGAACGGCACGATCGCGCTCGAGATCGCGATCCGCGCGCTCGGCATGACCGGCGAGGTCATCGTGCCGTCGTTCACCTTCGTCGCGACCCCGCACTCGCTGAGCTGGCAGGGCATCACGCCCGTCTTCGCCGACATCGACCCCGACACCCACTGCCTCGACCCCGCGTCCGTCCGCCGCCTGATCACCCCGCGCACGACGGGGATCATCGGCGTCCACCTCTGGGGGCGGCCCGCTCCGGTGACCGAGCTCGAAGAGATCGCAGAGGAGCACGGTCTCCAGCTGATGTTCGATGCCGCCCATGCGTTCGGCGTGTCGCTGGGCGACCGGATGGTGGGCTCCTTCGGCCGCGCGGAGGTGCTGAGCTTCCACGCCACGAAGTTCTTCAACTCGGTCGAGGGCGGCGCGATCGTCACCGACGACGCCGACATCGCGCGCACCGCCCGCCTCATGCGCAACTTCGGATTCGCGGGCGAGGACGACGTGGTCTACGAGGGCACGAACGGCAAGATGACCGAGGTGTGCGCGGCCATGGGCCTCGCCAACCTGGGCGCCCTCGACGAGGTCGTCACGACGAACCGGCGCAACTACGACGCGTACGTCCGGGAGCTCCACGGGATCGAGGGAGTGTCCGTGCTGCCGATCGGCGAGCAGGGTCGCAGCAACTACCAGTACGTCGTGATGCTGATAGACGAGGCCTGCGCCGCCACCCGCGAGGAGGTGCTGGCCGCCCTCCGCGATAACAACGTGCTCGCACGGCGCTACTTCTGGCCCGGGTGCCACCGCATGGAGCCGTACCGGACGATGTTCCCGGAGGCCGGTGCGAACCTCCCCGAGACGGAGCGCGTCGCGGAGCGGGTGATCGTGATGCCCACCGGCACGAGCGTGGACGAGCAGGCCGTGGCGGCGATCGCCCGGATCGTCCGGGCACGGGTGGAGGCCGCGTGACGGCCGGGCCGCTGCGCACGCTGTACGTGTTCGGCGCCGGCGGTCACGGACGCGAGGTGGCCTGGATCGCACGCGCCGTGCATCCGTCCGTGCGGATCGTGCACCTCGTGGACGACGAGCGGTACGCGGGCGAGCCGGTGAACGGCGCGCCGGTCGCCCATGTGTCGCGCGTCGTATCCGGTGACGACGCCGCATTCGTCACCGCGGTGGGCGATGCCGATCTGCGGCGGGCGGCCGCGGCCACGCTCATCGCGGCGGGGCTGACGCCGCTCGCCCTCGTCCACCCGTCCGCAGAGGTGACCCCGACCGCCCGCATCGGCGCCGGAGCGGTGATCTTCCCCGGCGCCTTCCTCAGCGATGCGGTGCGCGTGGGCGCGCACGCCGTGGTCAACGTGGGCGGCAGCCTCTCGCACGATGTGGTCGTGGGCGACTTCGCGACCCTCTCACCGGGAGTCAGGGTCGCGGGGAACGTCAGCATCGGCGAGGGCGTGTTCCTCGGCATCGGCGCCAGCGTGGTGAACGGTCGCGTCGGCGCGCCCCTGACGATCGGGCCAGGCGCCGTCGTCGGGGCGGGCGCGACGGTCATCGCCGACATCGCGCCCGGGACTGTCGTCGGCGGCGTGCCCGCCCGTCCGCTGCACCGGGACGACACCCGATGAGCCTGCGGATCGCCCACCTCTTCCCGGACTCGCCGTTCCTGCGGTTCACGGCCGACATGTTCGAGTCCGCGGCGCCCGGCGCGAACACGTTCCTCGTCTACGCCGCCACCGCGGATGTCTCGCGCCACGGGCTCCCGCCGACGGCGACCGTCGAGACCATCGTCGCGGACGATGCCGGGCTCGCGCGCGCGACCGCCGCAACCGCCGACGCCGACATCGCGATCTACCACAGCGTCGGCTCCTTCGCCGCGCGCGCCCTCATCGCGGCGCCGCGCTCGACCCTGAAGGTCTGGAGCGGGTGGGGCGGCGACTACTACGGGTCGGACTGGTCGGGGATGTCGGGGCTCCTCGAGCCGCTCAGCGCGCGCTACGAACGCAACCGCCTCACGCTGCCCGGGAAGGTTCAGGAGACCTACCGTCGTCGGCACTTCCGCGTGGTCCACCGGGCCGCCCGCGCCGCGGATGTCTTCTCCGCCCCGGTGCCCCAGGACTTCCCCGTCTTCACGCGACGCTTCGCGGAGTTCCACGGCAGGTACGCCCAGCTCAACTACGCCAGCGTCGAAGACACCTATGCACTGGGCGCCGAGGCGGCCGAGGGCGACGACATCCTGCTGGGCAATTCGGCCACCGTACCGAACAACCATCTCGACGTGCTCGAGATCCTCGCGCGGGGAGACGTGGCCGGCCGCAGGATCATCGCCCCGCTCAGCTACGGCGATCCCCGATACGCGGATGCCGTCGCTGCGCGCGGCCGCGAGCTGTTCGGCGATTCCTTCGTCGCCGTGCGGGACTTCATGCCGCTCGCGGAATACCAGGCCCTGATCGCGGGCTGCAGCACGATCGTCATGGGTCATCGCCGCCAGCAGGCGCTGGGCAACGTGGCCAGCGCCCTATGGACGGGCGCCCGCGTCGTGCTCCACGACCGGAGCCCGCTGTTCAGCTTCTTCCGGGGCAGCGGCGCGCATGTGATCCCACTGTCCGCGGTCACGGGCGACGGTCTCCCCCGCGACCGCGCGACTCCTTCCGAACTCGCCGACAACCGCCGCGTCCTGAGCGCATTCTGGGGCAGAGAGCGCGTGCTCGAGAACATCCGAGATCTGATCGCGTCGGTCTGATCCGCCGCGGCGACTCAATCGGTCGCCGGAATCGTGGCCGGAGGCCCGATCAGCGCGAGGAAGACCCGCCCCTCCTGCTCCGCGTTGAGCGTGCGCGCCGCCAAGTCCGACGCGGCCTTCATCCGAACGACGTCCTCGTACGACAGCGCCTCGAGCGTGCGCAGCAGATCCGCGCTGCCCCAGCCCTCGACGACCACGCCGTCACCATACTCGCGCACGACCTCGACCATCGCCGGGCTCTCCCCCATCACGATCCCCAGCCGTCCCTGGATCGACTCGAACAGCTTGTTGGGCAGCGCGAACCGGAGGTTCATGTTCGTCGGCGGCAGGAAGATGATCTCGATGTCGTAGCCATTGATGCGCTCGGCGATCTCGCGCATCGGCACCGGCGGGACGATCTCGATCCGATCGCGGGCGGGATGCGCGGCGATCAGCGCGCGCAGCCCCTCGCCGATCGCACTCGGCGTGAGCATGAACGTCATCGTGAACCGGTCGGGCAGCTCCCGCATCGCATCGAGGATCTCCCGGAACCCGCGCTCCCACGCCGCCATGCCGTGATAGAGCAGGCGTACGCGGCCGGGACTCGTCTCGCTCGGCGGCTGATCCACGTACGGCGGCACGTTTCGGATCGGCACGGGCACCGGCATCCCGAGCTCCTGCGCGTACAGCTCGCCGATCGGCGCATTCACGACGGAGCGGCTCGTGAACGCGGGATTGCCGATCTGGCGACGCACCCAGCGATAGTGATGGGCCGTGAGGCGTCCGCCCAGAGTCTGCCGGCGCAGATCGGGTCGGTGGTATTCGTGCATGTCGAGATGGAGCCGGGCGCGACGCGCCGCCGGCGTGAAGTCGCGCGGGTCATCGACCCACGGCGCGAACTCGAACTCGTTGAACACGACGAGGTCGTAGGCGCCGGAGCGGATCGCGTGCACGAGCTCGGCCGGCACCCGATCGGTGATGAGCTTGCGGAATCGCCGCCGACGCGGGAGGAGCACATGGATCAGGAGGAATCCCCACCGCGTGCTGAGCCAGGGCTTCTGATCCGCGATCACGTGATGGCGCGCCACCCCCTCGGTCGTGCGGGGGCCGAGACCCAGACTGTCCACCGTCCACCCCGCCCCCAGCAGCCAGTCGATCTGCCGGCTGACGCGGGGATCGTCCCGGATGTCGGAGTACGACACCACCAGTGCGCGCGCGCTCATGTCACGCGCCCGGGGCGCCGTCGAACGCCGTCGCGACGCCATCGCGCGCCGACCCGAGCGCGGCCTCGACGACGGCGAGGGTGCGCAGGCCCTGCTCCATCGTGACCACATCGCTCGGCCGCCCGAGCACCGCGTCGCGGAACGCCTCGTGCTCGACGCGCAGGGGCTCGCGCTTCGCGAATGCGTACCGCGTGACGTCGCCCTCGGAGACGCCGCGGAAAGAGCTGACCGACTCCCACTCCAGCGGGATCGTGCCGTTCGCGTAGAACGTCAGGTCGCCGGTCGAGGTGTCGGCGACGAAGGCGCCTTTCTCCCCCGTGACGACCGTGACGCGCTCCTTCATGGGGCTGAGCCAGTTGACGAGGTGGTTCACGATGACGCCGGACGCGAGGCGCCCCGTGATCGCGATCATGTCCTCGTGCTCGCGGCCGCTCTTGAACGTCGTCTGCGCGAAGACGCGCACGTAGTCGCTCTGCGCGACCCACGCCGTGAGGTCGACGTCGTGCGACGCCAGGTCCTTCGCGACCCCCACGTCGGCGATCCTGGAGGGGAACGGCCCCTGGCGACGGGTCTGGATCTGGAAGACCGCCCCCAGCTCGCCGGCGGCGAGGCGGCGACGCAGCTCCTGCAGGGCGGGGTTGAAGCGCTCGATGTGGCCGACGGCCCCGATCAGGCCGGCATCCCGGAAGGCGTCGACCATGCGCTCCCCCGCATCGACGGTGTCGGCGATCGGCTTCTCGACGAGCGTGTGCACCCCGGCCGCAGCCAGCTTGAGAGCGGCATCCTCGTGGAAGCGGGTCGGCACGGCGACGACCGCAGTGTCGATCCCCGCACCGATCAGTGCGTCGATGTCGGGCAGGACCTCGAGGGCGCCCGCGACACCGTGTGGATCGCCGCCCGGATCGGCGATGGCGACGAGCTCCACCCCGTCGATCTCGCGGAGGACGCGGGCATGGTGCCGGCCCATCATCCCGACGCCGAGGAGACCCGCGCGCAGTGTCTCGGGCATCAGGCGCCCGCTCCGGCGACGGCCTCGACCGCGGCGACGATGCGCTCGAGGTCGCCCTGCGACAGCGACGGGTGCACGGGAAGCGAGACCACCTCCCGGGCGGCGCGCTCCGTCTCCGCGAGCTCGACCCCGGGCGCGTAGCCCGCGAGAGAGGGGAGCCGGTGGTTCGGGATCGGGTAATACACGCCGCTCCCGACCTGGTGCTCGTCCTTGAGGGCAGCGACGAAGCCGTCACGGTCGTCGGCCACCCGGATCGTGTACTGGTGGTACACGTGCACGGCGCCGTCGGCGACGGGCGGCACGACCACGCCGCGGAGATGGGCGTCGAGGAAGGCGGCATTCGCCTGCCGCGTCCTGGTCCAGCCGTCCACCTTCGTCAGCTGCACGCGCCCGATGGCGGCGTGGATGTCCGTCATCCGCGCGTTGAAGCCGATGATCTCGTTCTCGTACTGCCGCTCCATGCCCTGATTGCGAAGGAGACGCGCAGTCCGTGCGATCTCGTCGTCGGCGGCCACGATCATCCCTCCCTCGCCGCTGGTCATGTTCTTGGTCGGATAGAGCGAGAACATCGCGAACGCACCGAACGAGCCCACCGGGCGGCCGTCTAGGGATGCGCCGTGCGCCTGCGCGGCATCCTCGTACAGGGCGATTCCGTGCCTGTCCGCTATCTCGGCCAGCGCGCGCATGCGCGCGGGGTGCCCGTACAGATGCACCGGCATGATCCCCTTGGTCCGGTCGGTGATCGCCGCCTCGACGGACGCGGGGTCGAGCGTGAAGGTCTCCGGCTCGATGTCGGCGAAGACGGGGCGCGCGCCGGTGAGCGCGACGGAGTTGCCGGTGGCTGCGAACGTGAACGACGGGACGATCACCTCGTCACCCGGACCGACGCCGGCGGCGAGGAGCCCGAGGTGCAGTCCGGCCGTCCCGGAGTTGACCGCGACCGACGGGCGGCCCGGGACGAAATGCTCCGAGAACTCCCGCTCGAAGGCCGCCACCTCGGGGCCCTGGGCGACCATGCCGCTGCGCAGGACGCGGTCGACGGCCGCGCGCTCCTCGTCGCCGATGAGGGGCTTCGCGGGGGGGATGAAATCGCTCACTGCTCTGCTTTCGTCGGGATCTCGTCGTCCCGGCCGGCAGCGCGGGAGCGTCGAGACGATTCTACGAGGCGGCCTCGTCGCCGCCTGAGAGGACGTCGAGCACTGCCGTCGCCGCTCTGTCGCCGACGGCGGTGAGGGAGACGTGCTCGCGCGCCCATCCGGCCCGGGAGGAGCGGAGCCGCTCGGACTCCCCCGACGCGGCCTCGGCGAGCAGCCGGCGCATGGCGGCGGCGACGGCCTCGGGGTCGAACGCGGTCGCTTCGCCGAGGCCCGCGTCGCGCACCAGCGCTCCCCCGACCTCCGCGCCCGCGAACAGGACGGGGGTGCCGCACGCCGCCGCGGCGTAGGTCTTCGTCGGTCGGGCGAAGTCGTATCCGATGCCGGGGGCGATCGACACGAGCGCGGCGACGGCGCCGCGGATCCATGCCGCGGAACGGCTCGGATCCACGACGCCGCCGAAGACGACCCGTCCGGGGACGAGGCGTTCGGCGAGCGTCCGCAGCTCTCCTTCCACCGCGCCCTGGCCGAAGAAGCGCAGGCGCAGATCGGGGAACTCGTCCGCGATGAGGCCGAACGCCCGGATGAACACGTCCGGCTGCTGCCACTCGGACATCGTTCCGGTGTAGACGAAGTAGCGCTCATCGGGCTCGGGGGGCACCGCGTCGGGCGAGAAGACCTCGGTGTCGATCCCGTTCCCGATCGTCGCGATCCGCCGCGGGTCGGCACCGAGCCCCACGAGACGCTCGGTGACCTCGGCCGAGACCGACAGGATGCGCGCCGCGCCGCGGAGGGCCGCGCGCTCCATGGCCCTCATCAGCGACACGACCGGCTTCGCGGCGCCCATCGCGATGACACCGTCGGTCCAGACATCGGCGGCGTAGTACACGTAGCGGCGCCGTCTCAGCGCGGCCGCCGCCCGCACGACGAGCGCGGTCGTCGGCGGTGACTCGGCCACGGCCGCATCCCACCGGCGGAACAGCATCCGGAAGAGCAGGGGTGCGTCGAAGCTGGCGTACTGCACGTAGCCCCTGACGTTGCCGCCCCGATCGCGCAGGACGGGGAGTCGCCGGACGTCGACGTCGATCGGATCAGGGACCCGCGGGGCGTGCGCGGGCGGTGTCGTGGTGACGACGGTGACGGCCGCGCCCCGGCCGCGCAGGCCGCGCGCGAGCGCACCGAGCCGGAACGCGCCCGCACTCACCTCCGGGACGAACAGGCGTGAGGCGATGACGACCGCCCGGCCCTTCGCGGCCCGTGCGCTCACTCCGCCCGCTCCGTCGCATCCCCCACGGGACCGGCGTCTCCGGACGCGTCGGACGCGGGCGCGGCGGCGTCCGCGGACCCGTCGGAGGGCGGCGTCCGCGACTCCTCGAGCTCGCGCAGGCGGAGGTCGTGGAACGCGGACTGCTCCGCGAGGGTCCTCAGCTTGTCCTCGACGCGGGTCAGCTCGGCACCGTACTGCAGACTCACCAGGAACAGCAGCCCGATCGCGATGAAGAAGACCAGGTTTGTCGGCACCGCGATGCCGAGCAGATGCGCCGCCCACGTCAGCGTCGTGGGGAACACCGCGACGACGAGGGCGAGGATGCCGCCGACGAGCCACCACACGGCATGGCGCTCGCGCAGCGTCGACCTGCGCATGAGCTCGACGATCGCCGCGACCGCGAGGAGCGCGGCGACGATACCGAAGGCGTAGGCCACCGGGTTCATGCCGCGACCGTCCCCTCGCGCAGTCGGACCTTGGGTCGCAGCAGCGCGATCATGACCGCGATGCCCGCGCGCAGGAGGTAGAGGCTCGCCTTCCCCACGTGGTGCGACGGGGCGCCCGCCTGGCGGGGTCGCATCGCGATCGGAACCTGGCGGATCCGCAGCCCCGACCGGGCCGCGATCACGAGAGCCTCGACGGTGTCGCCGAGGTACTCGGCCGGATACTCCTCCGCGAACAGCCCGATCGCGCGCGGGCCCATCGCCTTGAAGCCGCTGGTGACATCGGTCAGGGGCTGCCGGGCGACCCCGCTCACGACGCCCGCGAGCACCCTCATCGCCCACCGGCGCGGACCGCGCGCGTCATACTCGCCCACGCCGGCGAAGCGTGCGCCGATCACGATGTCGGTATCGCCCAGCGATGCCAGCAGCACCGCGACGTCGCGCGGATCGTGCTGTCCGTCGCCGTCGACCTGAACGACGACGTCGTAGGCGTGGTCGCGCGCGTAGCGGAATCCGGCGCGCATCGCGCCCCCCACCCCGAGGTTGAACGGCAGGGCGATGACCCGGGCGCCGGCAGCGCGCGCCATCTCGGCCGTGCGGTCGGACGATCCGTCGTCGACGACCACGCAGTCCGCCCCGGGAGCGGCGCGGAACACGTCCCGGACGACGGCGCCGACAGACTGGTCCTCGTTCCAGGCGGGCACCACGATCAGGAGCTTCGGCGCGGCGGACATGTCACGCCATCCTATCGGCCGGGGCCGGGCCGATCACGTGGCGCACGCGGTGATGCGCCAGAGCGAGGCATCCCCCTCGTGGTCGACCAGCTCGAAGCCGGGCTGCCCGGCCAGCCCGCTGAACCCCGGCATGACATACCGGCCGGGGGTGGCCTCCCCCGGCCCGAAGTCGACGACGTAACCGGGCGAGCCGAACGCGGCGAGCGCCGTGCACACGGCGGGGTCCGTGCCCGCATCGCGCAGACCGGCGGCGAGCACGGCCCACTGCGCCCCCTGCGGCGGCTGCCACGTGCGCGGGTAGACGTCGCGACCGCTCAGCATGTATCCGAACGCCATGCCGGTGGAGGGGTTCCCGATCACCCGCGCCCCCGGCGGCGTCGTCTGCGGCAGTCGCTCCAGGAGGAGGCGCTCGTCGGGAGAGAGGAAGTCGGTCATGGTGTAGCGCGACGTGGAGTCGAACCGGTCCTCGGTGACGTTGGGCATCATGATCATCGGGCGCACGGCGAACGCGACCACCATCAGCACCGTCACTCCCGTCAGGCTCCACGCCCCGGCGAACGCGAGGGCGGCGCGCGCCCGGCGGCGGGACAGGATGCCGACGGCCCACGTGGCGACGGCGACCACGCCGATCGCGGCCAGCGGCACGACCGTCAGCGGGGCGAGCGCCGCGAACCGGTACGGATCCGCGTACCAGGCGCCCAGCAGGTAGCGCCGCACGAGCGGCTGGCCGATCGCCGCGCTCGCGTAGTAGAGGAGGGAGAAGACGAGCCAGGTCGTCGCCAGCCACCGCAGGCGCGGGCGCCGCACCGCGACGACGAGCCCGATGACCATCAGGATGCTGACCCCGACGGCGGCGGGCAGCATCACCTGGCCGTTCCACACGATGTCCAGGGCGGCGCGGAGCTTGCCGCGGAAGGGCGGCCAGTGCGCCCCGGTCGTCGACCGAGTGAGCACCACCCAGGCGAGCACGAAAGCCAGCCAGGCCGCGAGCAGCGACGCGATCAGGACGGCGCCACGGCGTCCCCCTCGCCCGCGCACGCGAGGGATGGCCCACCACGTGAAGAAGGCGACCGCCACGACGGCCCACGAGAGGATCGACGCCGGTTGCGACAGCGCGAGGGCGCCGAGCGACGCGATCGAAAGCACCACCGTCAGGACCGCCGACCTCGGCGTGCCCGTGACCGGGCCGGCGCCCGCCGCCCACCGCGGCGCCGCGACCACCACCGCGGCGGCCGCCGGCAGCAGCGCCAGCGAGAGGGTGTACGGATACAGCACGCCCCACTCCACCATCAGCATCGGGAACGCCCACAGCGCCGCGGAGAGCGCGGCGGCGACACCGGCGACCACGTCGGATCCTCCCGTCACCTCGCGCGCGAACCAGGCCATCCCGACTGGCCAGACCGCCCCGACGATGACGAGCGTGATCATGTTCGCCGCCACCGGGATCTGGCACCCGGAGATCATCGCGACCAAGGACGCGAGTCCGTGCCACGCCGCCGGGTAGAACCCGCTCCCGCCGATGACGCCGCTGACGTGCAGGGACGACGCCGAGCCGGTGTCGAGGATGTACCGCAGCGCGTTGAGGTGGAACACGGCGTCGTTCGTCTGCGAGATCGCCCGCGGATCGTGCACGTAGACGACGAAGCGAGCGACGGTGAGGGCGATCCCGATCGCGAGGCCGGCGATCAGCAGCCACGACCTGCGACGATCGCGGGGGGGACGGGGACGTCGCGGTCCGAGCCCGATCCCCGCGAGCCATCCGAGAGCCGCGACGACGAGGCATCCGACGATGGCCCAGAGCGGCGACCACGGGATCCTCAGTGCGCCGAACACGATCGCGAGGACCGCGATCACCAGGGTGCTCCCCACGGGTGCGAGGGCCCACAGGGCGAGACCGCGCAGGCGCAGTCCGGCCCCGACGAGCAGGCCGGGGACGAACACGACGGCGAGAGCGGTCAGCAGCACGAGCCACTGGCCGATCCACTCGGAGATCACGACTCCACCAGCTCCGTCGCGCGCTCTATGTCACCGTCGAACACGACCTGGCCCTTGCTGATCACGATCCCCCGCGTGCACAGCTCGCGCACCATGTCGAGGTCGTGGCTGACGACGACGAGCGTCTTGCCGGCCGCGATCAGCTCCTCGAACTTGAGGCGGCACTTCTCGCGGAACGGCGCATCGCCGACGGAGAGGATCTCGTCGACCAGAAGCACGTCGACCTCGACGTGGATCGCGACGGAGAAGGCGAGCCGCATGAACATGCCGGACGAGTAGTGCTTGACCTCCTGGTCGATGAACTGTTCGATCTCGCTGAAGGCCACGATCTCGTCGTAGCGCTCCTCGATCTCGCGGCGGCTCATCCCGAGGATCGCGGCGTTGAGGTAGACGTTCTCCCGGCCGGAGAGCTCGGGGTGGAACCCGGCGCCGACCTCGATCAGGCCCGCCACGCGGCCGCGGGTGAGGACCGCCCCCTCGTCCGGCTCCATGACCCCGGACACGAGCTTGAGCAGCGTCGACTTGCCCGAGCCGTTCAGACCGAGGATCGCGACCGATTCCCCCTCGTCGATCACGATGTCGACGCCCTTGAGCGCGTCGAAGGTGCTCGAAAGGCGGCGGCGGCGGATCCACGCGACGACGGTGTCCTTGAGCGAGAGTGCGTGGTTGAGGGTGAACCGCTTGCGGACGCCCTGGATGATGACGCTGGGCCGCCCGCGGTGCGTGGTGGAGTCGGTCATAGGTCCTGCGCGAACCTTCCCTCGAGCCGACGGAACACCGTCTGGCCGATCAAGATGGTCGCGACGCTGATGAGGAGCGTCCACAGCGTGTTGATGCCGAGGTCCGGCGGGAGCGGAAGGCTCGGCCCCGCGTCCGTGATCGGGTACCAGAACGCGTAGTGGAAGAGTTCGACGGCCTGCGTGATCGGGTTGAGCAGGTAGAGGCGGAGGAGCCAGTCCGGCACGTGGACCTGCACCATCGTCCAGAAGTAGAGCACCGGCGAGGCCCACGTCGCGAGGAGCAGCAGGAGTTCGACGATGTTCTCCGCGTCGCGGAACCGGACGTTGACGGCTCCGAAGAGCAGTCCGAGGCCGAGCGCGAAGAGCGTCACCACCAGGACGCCGGCGAGGATGGCGAGGATGGCGAGGATCGAGACGTGCGCGAGCCACCCGAGGAACGCGACCACCACCAGCAGGAGCGCGAGCTGCGGCAGGAAGTGGACGAGCGCGACGATCGCGGCCGACACAGCGAAGAGCTGTCTGGGCAGGTACACCTTCCGCACGAGCGCCGCGTTGCTCACCACCGACGTGGTCGCGTTCTTGAACGCCTCCGAGAAGAGATTGATGACGATGATGCCCGAGAACAGGTAGATCGCGTAGTTCGGCACCCCGCGATTGAGATCGAGGAAGGCCCCGAACACCACCCAGAAGACCAGGAACTGCGCGGCCGGGCGGACGTAGGACCAGCCCCAGCCCAGCACCGAGTTCCGGTAGCGGGTGGTCACTCCGGTGCGGATCAGCAGCCGCAGCAGGTAGTGCCAGCGGAACACATCCAGCAACCCGCTGCTGCGGCCGGGAGTGTCGAACTCCGACCGCGGCACGGAGAGGAAGAGATCGGGTCGGTCGCTCACGGGCTCAGGCTTCTCGAGGGCGCGGGCGGAGTGCCCGACAGCAAACCATCACATTCTAGGCGACGCTCGCGCGGAGTTCCTGTACGAGCGCCGTCACAGGTCAGCAGCGGGCGAGCTTGGCGACCGCGTCCGACAGCGCCCCGGTGCCGCCGAGGAGCGTGACGGCCACTCCCCCCTCGTTCTTGAGGAAATCGGCGGCGGTGGAGCTGAGGCACGTCGGCCGGGTCAGCAGCAGCGGCGCGCCGTTGACCGCGGCGAGGGTCGACCCCGTCAGAGCATCGGGGTAGTCCATCGCCGTCGCCAGGTAGACGGACGGGTTGCTGGACCCGTACGCGCCGGCGATCACCGCGGCGTTGGTCGCATACCGATCGGCGCCGCCGAAGCGCGTCACCGCGATGCGCAGCGATGCGAGCTGCGTCGCGATGCCCGCTGAGACGACCGCGGGTCCGCCGACGAGCGCCGCCGAGGTGACGTGCTGACTCTGCAGCAGCGTCACGGTCGCTGCATCCAGGGTCGGCTGACTGCCATCGACCAGGATGATCGGACGATTCTGCTGCCCGGCGGGCGCCGCCGCACTCAGAGCGTCCGGGAAGTCCCGGCCGGTCACGATGTACACGTTCGCCGACGCTCCGGCCGCCTGTGCGAGGAGACGGGACGTCTCGAAGCGGTCGGCGCCGCCGATGCGGGTGACCGCGACGTTCGGGCGGACGGTGCTCAGCGCCGCCTTCACGCGATCGGGCGTGCCGTCGTCGAGGACGCCCGGGCCGCCGATGAGCACCACGTTGGCGGGGGCGAGGCGCTTCAGCTCGGCCGCCACCACGTCGGGCAGGGAATCGGGCGCGGTGAGCAGCAGAGCGGCGCGCTGCCGCGCGGCGAGCGGCGCGGCAGCCAGCGCGTCCGCGTAGTCCGCCCCGGTCGCGAGGTAGACCGTGCCGACGGTGGAGGGGAACTCCGCCTTCGAGATGGTCACCGCCGTCGTGTAACGATCTGAGCCGGACGTGCGGCTCACGGTGAAGCCCTTCACGGCCGCGGTCGAGCCGGACGTCGCGGACGCCGACGTGTATCCCGACCGTGCCACCGTCACGCGCACGCTGAGCGTCTTGCCCGCGTCGTCCGTGGTGATCCGGTAGGCGGCCGACGTCGCCCCCGAGATGGCGGAGCCGGCACGCAGCCACTGGTAGGCGACCGAGGTCGGCGCAGGCGACCATGCTCCCGGATTCGCGGAGAGCACCTGCCCGGCGACGGCGGCGCCGGAGATCGTCGGGGTCGGTGCGGAGGCGAACACCCCGTACTGCGTGGAGCCGAACCAGTCGGTGAAGTAGTTGTAGAAGTTCCGGTTGCCGTACGACGAGCACGAGTCGCCCGTTCCGTATCCCGCCTTCAGCGCCGCCGCGTTGGGCGTGTACGGCGTGTAGTAGTAGAGGTTCGCCGTCGCCTGGTTCGCGACGTATACGGACTTCCGGCCGCAGCTCGTGTTCGGGCTGTAGAGGATGTTCCAGGTCTTGCCCGGCGCGTACCACGTGAAGGTCTTGGCCGTCCCGGGGGGATTGGCGTACCGCTTGAGCTGCCAGACGCCGCTGTACACCTGGATGAACAGGCCGGCACTGTTCCCGTTGCACCCGCTGGAGTCCGGGCAGTTCGCACCCATCGCGTAGTTGTAGGCGTACGTCGACGGCCAGACGCTGGTCACGAGGCCCTGCTCCTTCTGGAGCATGACGAGGATGACCCTGGGGTTCACGCCGCACGCCTGGGCGACCTTGTAGATGATCGCGGAGGCGCGTTCGCGTCCGCCGCCGGAGTAGGCACCGCACATCGGGTCGGCCGCGATGCTCTTGGTCGTCGTGTAGTAGTCCTTGAGGCAGACGGCGGAGGCGGCGCATGTGGGCACCTTCGCCTGCAGGAACGTCTGGATCTGCGCCTGGCTCATGGCGTTCTTGTCGAAGAACACGGCGTCGCCGATGATGTTCCCCGGTTGGAACGCGCTCAGGTTCGCGGCCTGCGCGGACGGCGTGGCGACGGGGGCGACGATCGCCGTCAGAACCAGGGCAGCAGCGGCCAGCACCGCTCCGAGGAATGCGCGCGCGCTGCGACGCGGCAGGGATCGGGTCACGGTGATCATGTGACCAGTGTGACTGATGAGGCGTGTGATTATCAAACGTTCGCCTCAATCCCCCCTGTGCGACACGCCGGATTCACAGATCTCGCAGTGAGATGCGCCCGTTGCAGGCGGGGTTTCAGAGGTCGGCGTGCAGCTGCCACACGCGCTCGGCCGCAGCGTGCCAGGAGAACGCCCTGCCCCGATCAGCGGCGAGCACAGCGAGGCGGTCGAGGGATGCTGTCGATGCGAGCGTCTCGCCGAGCGCGCCCGCGAGAGCCTCCGCGTCGTCGCGCCCGTCGTCCGGATCCCCGACGACGGTGCCACCGTCCACGATGAGCTCGCGGTGATCTCCCGAAGCCGCTGCGACGACGGGGACGCCGAGCACGAGCGCCTCGACGACCCGCCAGGGGAACGCCGATCGACGAGCGGGCGCGAGGTGAGCGACGGCCGCGTCCAGGACCGCCGCGCGATCCGCGGCGTCGAGCGGCCCCCGCACGTGGACGAGACGCTCGGGGACCCCGGCCGCGGCGGCGAGATCGACGATCGCGGGCTCGTCGCCGTCGCGGGCGTCGAGCACCACGACCGGAAGGTCGATGCCCGCGCGGGCGACGGCCGCGAATCCCGCGGACAGCGCGGCGGAGCCGGAGGCATCCCCCGCCATGACGATGGCGGCCTCGGGCAGGGACAGCGTGCGTCGGCGTCCGACGGCGTCGACCGGAACGCCGAACACGGCGGGCGCGGCACCGGCGACGACGCGGATGCGGGTGCCGAGCCGGGACATGCCGGCCAGGCGCTCGGCCATCGCGTGCGTGGGCACGACCACGGCGTCGGCGTGCTTCTCGGCGCGCTTGAGCATCGCACGATGCCAGACGACGGAGGTGCGCGGCAGCTCGTCCGGCTGCTCCCACGCGCGCAGGTCCCACAACGTGACGACGGTCTGGTCGTGGTCGTTCGCCCGGTCGTGGCGGACGAGGGGCGCGAGGAGCGTCGGCGAGTGGATCAGGCCGCCGCCGACCCCGGGTGCCACACCGAGCTGCCACGCCGCCGCGAGTTCGCGGCGGGCCATGCCCATCCGGTGCACGTCCGTGACGCCCGCGACGTCCACGCCGTGCGGACCCGACGGCACGATCGCACCCACGTCGCACCCGTCGGGCGACGACAGCACGAGGGCGCGCGCGAGCTCTCGAGATGCCGTCGCGAGATCGGGATCGGTCGCGGCCACGAGCTGATCGAGGACCACCCGGAGCGTCACGGTCACGGCGGCTATCCCTTCGGGGTCGCCGTGGGGGTCGGCGGATGCAGCTTCGAGTGGATGAGCTCGCGCACATAGGCGATGTCGGGGGTCGTCTGATCGACCTGGTTCGCGGGCGTGAGCTCGATGGTGGTGATCGCCTCGGACTTGGACTTGATCGCCAGGTCCGTCAGGTAGCCCAGCATGGAGCTGGGGATGTCCGTCTTCACCAGGTGCTGACCCGCCGACGCCACCTCCTGGAAGCGGCTGAGGACGTTCGCGGGGGTGAACTGCTTGAGGATCGCCTCCTGCAGCTGGCGCTGGCGCTTCATGCGGTCCCAGTCGCTCGTGGTCTTCCGCGAGCGCGCATACCACTGTGCGGTGTCGCCGTTCATGTGCTGGGCTCCGGGCTCGATCCACCCGATCGCCCAGTCGTTCACCGGCTGACCCTCGTACGAGGGACCGCCGCCCTCGGGGAGGCGCTCGGTGACCGTGATGTCGACGCCGCCGAGGGCATCGACCAGGGCCGCGAAACCGGCCATGTCGATGAACGCGTAGTAGGGGATGTCGATGCCCAGCAACCCTTCCGCGGCATCCTTCGTCGCCTCGACCCCGGGGGTGGAGCCCTGCGCCTTCGCGTCGGGGTAGATCTTCGCGCCGTCGCGACAGACGTCGAGCTCGGTGTTGAGCTGGTTGATGGCGCCCGACCAGCCGCACGTCGCGCTGGCATGACCCGTGTGGACGTCGGGGTAGAGCTTGGCCATCGGGCTGCCCTTGACGAAGGGGAAGCCCTCCAGGTCGCGCGGGATGCCCGTGATGATCACGCGGCCGGTGTCGGCGTTGACGGAGACGACGGAGATGCTGTCGAATCGCATGGAATCACGCCCGGTGCCGCTGTCGGCGCCGAGCAGGAGGATGTTGTAGTACCCGTCGGACGGCGCCACCGGCGGGCCTGACGCGGAGAAGATCGACCCGAGTGTGTTGCGGGTGATGTCGGTCAGTCGCGCGACGTACGCCGCTCCCCCGCCGGCCACGACGAGCAACGCGATGGACAGCATCGCGATGCCCGCACGGGGGGCCGGACGCACCTTCACCAGGCGGACGAGCCGGATCGTGTCGAGCGCCAGGACGATCCACAGGATCGCGTACAGCACGACGACCACCTCGACCGCGAGGAGCGCGAGGGGGTTCGTGGCGATCGAGAGGATCAGCGGACGCCACAGGACCATGCCGACGACGGCGAGGAGGACGAGCACCCACAGGGCGAGGGTCGCGCCCAAGCCGATCCGTCCGAGCCTGCGGTTCCCCGCGACCGCCTGCGCGGAGCCCGGGATGAGGAAGTTCAGCACCACCAGCCACCACCCGCGGCGCGTCATCACCTGGGGCGACGACGCGTCCGGGTAGCGCATCGGGCGCTCCTGGATGAGACCTCCCGGCACGGCGCTCGTCGCGGACGTGCGCGGCCGGGCGAGCGTGGTCACAGGGAGTCCTTCAGGCGGCGGTTCTTCTCCTCGACCTGCGCCTCGAGATCGCGCGCGAACGCCTCCACGCGGTCGGCGAGTGCGGGGTCCGCGACCCCGAGGATCCGGGCCGCCAGGAGTCCCGCGTTCCTCGCCCCGCCGATCGAGACGGTGGCCACCGGAATGCCTGCGGGCATCTGCACGATGCTCAGGAGCGAATCGAGCCCGTCGAGGGTCGCGAGCGGCACGGGCACGCCGACCACGGGGAGGGCCGTCACCGACGCCAGCATGCCCGGAAGATGCGCTGCCCCTCCGGCGCCCGCCACGATGACCCGCATACCGCGGGCGCGGGCCTCGCGGCCGTAGCGGATCAGCTTGTCGGGTGTCCGGTGCGCCGACACGACCTCGACCTCGTGCGGGACCCCGAGGTCGGTCAGTGCCTGGGAGGCGTCGCTCATCACGCGCCAGTCCGAATCGGAGCCCATGACGACTCCGACCAGCGGCGCGGTGGCGGAGTGCATCGTCTCAGTCACCCGACCAGGCTAGGCCGCATGCCTGGAAGATCCCCGCAACGGCGCGGCCCGGCCGGCCGATTCCCCGCGGACGAGCGAGCTCAGTCTGCGAAGAGGGCCGCCGCGGCGCGCGCGTCGTAGACGATGTCCTCCAGGTCGTCCCCGGTCGCGTTCACGTGCCCGACCTTCCGGCCGGGGCGCGGTGCCTTCCCGTAAGTATGGAGCTTGACCGACGGGTGCGCCGCCATCGCCGACGCGAACCGCGACTCGAGCCCGCCCTGCGCCGGGCCACCCAGGATGTTGACCATCACCGCCCACGGCTGCCGGGGCGACGGGTCGCCCAGCGGGAGGTCCAGGACGGCGCGGAGATGCTGCTCGAACTGACTCGTGACGGCGCCGTCCTGCGTCCAGTGGCCGGAATTGTGCGGCCGCATGGCCAGCTCGTTCACCAGGATGCGGTCATCGGTCGTCTCGAAGAGCTCGACGGCGAGCATGCCCGTGACGCCGAGACCCTCCGCGATCGCGATGCCGATGCGTGCGGCCGCATCGCGCAGCCGCTCCCCGGCACGCGGAGCGGGGGCGAACACCTCCGCGCACACGCCGTCGCGCTGGACCGTCTCGACGACGGGGTAGGCGCGCACCTCGCCGGACGGGCGGCGCGCGACCTGCTGGGCGAGCTCCCGGGTGAACGGGACGAACTCCTCCACCAGGAGGCTCCCGCCGCGGGCGTCCTCGGCGAGGGCGGCGAACCAATCGTCCGCCTCGGTGGCGGCGTCGACGACACGGACGCCCTTGCCGTCGTATCCCCCGCGCGGGGTCTTGACGACGGCGCGGCCGCCGTGCGCGTCGAGGAAGTCCTGCAGCTGCTCGGCATCCGACACGGCCGCCCAGTCGGGCTGCGGCATCCCGAGCTCCTCGAGGCGTGCCCGCATGAGGAGCTTGTCCTGGGCGAACTGCAGCGCATCGGGCCCGGGATGGACGGCGACGCCCTCCGCGACGAGGGTCCGCAGAACCTGCTGGGGCACGTGCTCGTGGTCGAATGTGACGACGTCGACGTCGCGGGCGAACGCGAGCACCGTGGCCATATCGGTGTAGTCGCCGACCGAGCCGGCGGCCAGGCGCGCCGCCATGCCCCGCTCCTCGGCGAGGACCTCGATCTCGATGCCGAGTTCCACCGCCGGCGCGATCATCATCCGCGCCAGCTGACCGCCGCCGACCACTCCGACTCGCAGCGCCATGCCGCTCCTTCCGTCCGCACCATTGTCGCGCACGCGGCGGACCGCCGCGGCGCGCGGGTCGGCCGGCGGCAGGACCTCAGGCCGACGGAGCCGGCGGAACGATGGTCTGGGCGTCCCTGTGCGCCAGGATCTGGCTCACCTCGACCTGGTCGACCAGCACCTCGTGCACAAGGTCGACGCTGGGCACGTTCGTCAGCCGCATCGGCTCGTCCATCCCGTTCGAGAGGGTGAGCGTGCCGGCACCCCACAGGCGCTGCATCGGGCCCCGTCGCACCTCGATCGTGTATCCGCGCACGTGGGACAGCTCGCGGCGCCGGGTCGCGAAGACGCCCACTCGCTCGATCACCCGCCGCGTCGTGATCGTGTACGTGTGCGAGAGCCACGCCAGATACGGCAGGAACACGAGGAGGAACACCACCAGCGCGCCCGCCGCGAGCAGCATCCAGTTCTGCAGCGGCGCGGGCAGGTTCCCGAAGAGATAGCCGCACATCCCCGCGACGACGATGAGGATGAGGGCCGGCCAGACCAGCGCCCGCGCATGGCGGCGGAACCGGGCGACCCTCAGCTCGGGGGTCGGTGCTCCCGGGGCGGGCGCGATGGGGCGGCCCCCGATGCCCGTCGGCTGCGTCATGTTCCCATTCTGGAGCGGGATGGCTCCGACCGGGGGTACCCGCGCGGCCGGTCGGCGATCCGGATCAGCGGACGTGCACGACGTCGCCCGCGGACACCGCGGTCTCGACCCGGCCGGACGCCACGACCAGGCGGCCGGCGGCGTCCAGGCGCACGGCGCGCCCCTCGAGGGTCTCCCCGTCGGGGAGCTGGACGCGCACGTCCGAGCCGACGGTCGCGCACAGGGCCTCGACCTCTCCGAGCACGCCCGCTCCCGCCGCATCCCCCCGGGCCTCGGCGAGCGCGACGAGGTGCTCGTCCAACGCCCGCAGGTAGTCGGCGAGCAGCCGGTCCTCGTCGACGTCGCATCCCATCACGAGGAAGGAGGTCGCCGTCTGGACGGGCAGGTCGCCCTCCGTCATACGCGTGTTCACGCCGGCGCCGATGACGACCGCATCGGGATCGGACGGCAGTGCTTCGGCGAGGATGCCGCAGATCTTCCCGCCGTCCACCATCACGTCGTTGGGCCACTTCAGCCCCGCCGAGTGACCGGTGGACCGCAGTTGCGCCGCGACGGCGCGGGTCATGGCCGCTCCCGCAGCGAGCGGGATCCACCCCCGGGCGACGGCGGGGATGGCAGGCACGCGGACCAGCACGGACACGGCCAGCGCGGTGCCGGCCGGAGCGGTCCACGAGCGGTCGAGCCGGCCGCGACCTCGACGCTGATCGGTGGTGAGCAGAACACTGAGGTGCGGCCACCCCGTCGGATCGGCAACGGCGGCGGCGATCACGTCGGCATTGGTCGAGTCGGTGGTCTCGACGACCTGGAGCCGCGGGCTGATCGCGGCCGAGAGGCGGTACCCGGATTCGGCAATCGGCATGTGTCTCACGCTATCCCGCGTCAGCGGTTGCGAAGCCCCGTGTAGTAGACCCAGAGCTTCCGGGATCCGTACTGGATCTCGTACCAGACGCGCTGCGCGTCGAGCACCTGGATGTTGACGCCCGTGGGGATGGTGAGCACCGCGGGGCCTCCGGGAGAGCTGTGCAGCACGGACGCCGTCTGCGTGACCATCTGCTGCACCGGGTAGGTGGCGGCCGCGCCGAAAGCGCCGTTGAAGTGCGTGTACACCGCGCGTGAGACGGCGCGCAGAGCGGCCTGCGGCGGGTTGGTGTCGCCGACGATCGACAGGACGTAGGTCGACATGGTGCCGTACACGATCGCCGTGTCCCCCTGCAGCAGACCGGTGGAGATCCACAGCGACCCCGGCTTGCTCGCCTGCGGGATGCCCGGAGGGATGCCGGAGGCGATGCGCGAGCGCCAGATCTGGCTGCGCATGTGATTGATCAGGAGATCCGAGTAGGTCTTCCCGAGGATGGTGCGGTTCGCCAGCCTCTCCATCATCCACGCGAGATCGTTCGTGCTGGTGCGATTTCCCGCGTACAGGACGCTGCTGCCGCTGGGCACGTTTCCGTACACGGTGTTCGTGAACCCCGCCGAGCGGATCATCGCGTTGATGGTGGGGATCGTGATCCAGTGCACGATGTCCGAGTGGCAGTAGTTGTCCGATACGTGGATCATGATCTGGACGCAGACACCGAGGGTCACACCGGAGGGCAGTCGCGTGCTCAGGCTCGCCTTGCCGCTCTCGACCATCTTGTACGCCGCCCAGGCCGCGAAGATCTTCATCATGCTCGCCGGTTCCCGGCGCACTCCTCCGCTGACCTGCGCGATCTCGCCCAGGCCGCCGATCTCGCGGACGGTGACGCTGAACGAGCCGCCATAGGACGCGAGCGTCGAGGTGATGATCGACGTGAGGCTCGCGACCCGCGCCGCCCGCACCGAAGAGCATGCGCTGTTGCTCAGCGCCGCGGGCTCCAGCCACCGCTCGCCGCCGACCGCCGTGATGGCCAGGGATGCGCCGCGGATGTCAGCGGACACGGTGTCGGGCACGCATTGACGCAGCGCGTAGAAGAGCGGCTGCCCGGTCACGGCGGCGAGTGCGGACGCGACGGCGACGTCCGACATGGTGTCCGGGTTGGCGAGGATGGCCCGGGACGCCGAGGCCGTGCTGTCGGCGGCGAGAAGCACGCTCTGCGCATAGCGGTCGGCGGCGACGCGCCGCTCGACGGTGAGGCCGGCGCTGCGGAGCGACTGTTCGTAGGCGGCCGACACGGTGCCGAGGCCGCCGGCGATGATGACCGTGCCGGCTCCCGCCGCACGCAGCGCGGAGACCGTCGCGGTGTCCGCCGCGGCACTTCCGTTGACGAGGAGGACACCGCGCCCGGTCCGCGCCGCCGCGACCGAGGCGAGCGGGGCGTCGATCAGGGACAGTCCCGCCGCGACGTAGACGGATCCCACGGTGCCGTACAGCGAGAGCACCGCTCGCGACGTCGCATAGCGATCCCCGCCGCCGTAGCGCTGGACGTCGGGCGAGAAGGACCGCAGCCCCGCCAGGACCCGGTCCGAGACGACGCCGTTCCCGCCGACCACGATGATGCGGTCCGGTGCGAGCCGGCGCAGCTCGGCGGCCACGGCGTCCGGGATCGAGTCCGGAGCGACGTACAGCAGGGGCGCCCCCACGCGGGAGGCCATGCCGGCAGCCGTCACGCCGTCGATCGAGGAGAGGCCCGAGGCGATCAGGACGACATCGCTGCCGCCGGGGAAGACCGCTCGGGATGCCGCCACACTCGTCACATAACGGTCCGCGCCCGCGAGGCGCGCGGCGGTGGGGGGTGCGACCGCGGCGGTCGGAGCGGCACCGCCGACCGCGTGCGGCGTGCTCCGCGCGGTCGGCTGCGGGGACGGAGCGGGGGTGGACGGGCTGGGAACCGGCGACGGGCTCGCGTCGAGAGAGGGCGCCGACGTCGCCGACGGCGACTGACCGCCCGTGTCCCCCGACGGCGAGGCGACGGGGGACTCGGACGGCGCGGGAGCGGAGACCGGATCCGCCGCCAGGGCTGCATCCGCGCCCGCCGTGAACGCGAGCGCTCCGACGACGATCACGACGGCGATGCCCATCGCGCCCCGTGTGGTCTTCATAGTCGCCGATCTGCCCGCCGTGTGGTGCCTGTGATTCCAGAGATATCAGTGATGCACGAGTTTCGCCGCCCGCTGGACGCGGACGTGAAAGGACGCTAATGAACGCGGGGCCGCGAGAACCGCGTCGGAGTCGTGATCGCACAGCGAACCGAGCGAGGCCTTGTCCGCACCCTCCAACCGCCGCGACAATGCGCTCGCTAGGGTGGAACGGTGACCGATCCGGATCTCTCGACCACCGCCGGCAAGATCGCCGACCTGCGCGCCCGCTTCCAGGAGGCGGTCGTCGACGCGGAGAAGCTCGCCCAGGACAAGCAGCACGCAAAGGGCAAGTTCACCGCACGGGAGCGGATCGAACTGCTCCTCGACACGGGGTCGTTCACCGAGATCGACGAATACGTGCGGCACCGTACGACGGCCTTCGGGATGGATCGCTCGCGACCCTACGGCGATTCGGTCGTCACGGGCGTCGGGACCATCCACGGCCGGACCGTGGCGGTCTACTCGCAGGACTTCTCCACGTTCGGCGGATCGCTCGGAGAGGTCGCCGGCGAGAAGATCATCAAGGTCATGGAGCTCGCGATGCGCAGCGGCATCCCGATCGTGGGGATCCTCGACTCCGGAGGGGCTCGCATCCAGGAGGGCGTCGTCGCCCTCGGCAAGTACGGGGAGATCTTCCGCCTCAACACCGCCGCATCCGGAGTGATCCCGCAGATCTCGATCATCATGGGACCGGCCGCCGGCGGGGCCGTGTACGGGCCCGCCCTGACGGACTTCGTCATCATGGTCGACAAGACGAGCCAGATGTTCGTCACCGGACCCGACGTGATCAAGACGGTCACCGGCGAGGACGTCGGGATGGAGGAGCTGGGCGGCGCGTACACGCACAACACGCGCTCCGGCGTCGCGCACTACCTCGCGGAGGACGAGGACGACGCGATCGACTACGCGCGCACGCTCCTGGGCTTCCTCCCCGACAACAACATGTCGGAGCTGCCGGTGTACGAGTCGGAGTTCGAGTGGGAGACCACGGACTCCGACCGCGTCCTGAACACCCTCATCCCCGACTCGCCCAATCAGCCGCACGACATCCACGCGGTCATCTCGCACATCGTCGACGCGGGCGAGTTCCTCGAGGTGCAGCCGCTGTTCGCGCCCAACATCGTCATCGGCTTCGGCCGCGTCGAGGGCCGCACCGTCGGGGTCATCGCGAACCAGCCCGCGCAGATGGCGGGCACGCTCAACATCGACGCGGGAGAGAAGGCGAGTCGGTTCGTCCGGTTCTGCGACGCGTTCTCGATTCCGATCCTCACGCTCGTGGACGTGCCCGGCTACCTGCCCGGCACCGACCAGGAGTGGACCGGCGTGATCCGGCGCGGGGCGAAGCTGCTCTATGCATACGCGGAGGCGACGGTCCCCCTCGTGACGGTGATCCTGCGCAAGGCGTACGGCGGTGCGTACATCGTGATGGGCTCGAAGCAGCTCGGCGCCGACGTGAACGTCGCGTGGCCGACCGCGGAGATCGCCGTCATGGGAGGTCAGGGCGCGGTCAACATCCTCTACCGCGGCGAGCTGAAGCGCGCCGAGGAGGCCGGCGAGGACGTCGCCGCGGTGCGCGCGCGGCTCGCGAGCGAGTACACGTACAACGTCACGTCGCCTTTCCTCGCGGCCGAGCGCGGAGAGCTCGACGGCATCATCGAGCCCTCGCAGACGCGCGTGTTCGTGGCGAAGTCGCTCCGCGCACTGCGCGGCAAGCGCGCCAGCCAGCCGCCGAAGAAGCACGGGAACATCCCGCTGTGACCGGGGAGCGGGGACCGGGCGCGCCCGGTGACGCGGCGGCGGAGACGGCGGGATCGGATGCGCTGCGCGTGGACGTCGTCCGCGGGGAGCCCACCGATGTGGAGCTCGCGGCGCTGATCGCCGTGGTCGGCGAGTCCTACGCCCAGGAAGCCGAGAGCGCCGTCGTGGACGAGGCCGCGGAGCGGACCGCGTGGCAGCTGTCGCAGCGGTCGTTGCGTGCGCCGCTGCGTCGCGAGGCGGGCTGGGGACGGTTCTCGGGCTGACTGTCCCCCAAAATACCTACAGATTTCCTGAAGCCGTCACCGGATACTTGAACTGCTGGAACGCATTCCGCGTTCGGTCGACCTGCCCGTCCAGGGTAGACGGGCCCAGGTCCGACCACGTGAGTGGTTTTCGGGTAACCGCTCACGAGGCGAGGGGCGGGCGGCTTCGCCGCCCCTCGCCTCCTCTTGTTCTCACCGTCCCGGTACCCCTCCCCCACCGGGACGGCGAGCAGAGCGTCGGCCGACTCGTCGCGGCCGCGCTGCATGGCTGCGTCAGCGCGGCCGGGGGATCTCGCGCCAGAGGTCGACGCTGTCCTCGTCGGTGAGAGAGGTCCCCGCGGCGGAGCGCCCGACCACCGTCACGGCGACGCGATCATCGGGCGACGTGCGGATGTAGAGCCGATCCGAGGTCGCATCCCTCACCGCCGCCGCCAGCTCGGCCCTGATCGACCAGAGCTGCGCCTCGTCCAGGCCGTCCAGTCCGCCCTCGTCGAGGACCGTGACCGTGGCGCCGCGGCGACGCGCGGCGTCCAGCTCGCCGCGGACGACGTCGTCGAGGAGACGCGGGCCGCGCAGCTCGTCGCGCAGCTGGCCCTCCGCGATGCGGGCCTCGATCCGCTCACGTCCGTCGAGCGCTCCTCCGCGCTCGATCGTGCGGGAGAGGATCGGACCGGCGACCGCCAGAGCGCGCTGGACCTGGATGCGACGCTCGCGCTGACGGCCCGTCTGTGATGCGCGCCACGCGGATGCCGCACGCTGCAGCTGGGCGAGCCGCGATGTGTCGCGGGCAGCGCGGTCGAGCGACCGCAGCAGCAGCTGCGCCACGACCACCCACATCACCGAACCGACCAGACCGAGGGCCAGCGCCTGCAGCGGACCGAGCCACGCCATCGACGCGGCCGCGAGCAGGGCGATGCCCGACCACGCGACCCACGTGCGCCGACGCACCATCACGATCACCATGAGTGCCCCGATGCCGCCGATGTACCACGTCGCGAACGGAGCGCTACGCGAGTCGGGGGCGACCGAGAGCATGATCGCGTTCGGGACGATGACCGACGTGACGACGGCCAGTGCGGAGACCCACCGGGGCAGGCGGGCGGCCCGGCGCGAGCCGTCGTCCGTGACGGCCGCGTCATCGACGTCGTCCGGGCGGGGGGCGTTCACGAACAGGCACAGGAGCGTCGTGATGAGGTAGAGGAGGAAGGCCACGACCAGCACCACCGGCTGCTCGACGCTGCCGCCGGTCCACAGCAGACCACGTGCGGCGAGATAGGCGGTGAACGCGATCCCGAGCGAGACGAGGACGGTGCGGACGCTGACCATCAGGCGGGCTCCGCCCACTCGAGCGCGACGACGGTGCCGCGGCGATCGGACTCGATGCGCGAGCGACCGCCGACGGCGGCGACCCGCGCCACGATCGAGGCACTGATGCCGAGACGGTCGGCGGGAACGGCGCTCGTGTCGAAGCCCGGTCCGGAATCGCGCACGCGCACCTGGACGGCGAGCGGCTCGGGCGTGCTCGAGACCGAGACCTCCAGCCCGGCGGCATCCGCGTGCTGGATCGCATTCGAGATGGCCTGGGTCGCCGCGAGCACCAACGCACGGGCGACGCCGCCGGGGATGAGGAGATCGGCATCCGCTCGCGCGACGTCGACGCGCAGCGCCGCCCCCAGCTCGGCGGCCGCGTGGTCGAGCTCGGTGGCGAGGTCCCCGATGCTCGTGGGCGCCTCAGAGCCCATGCTCGAGTCCCGCTCCGTGTTCGCGAGCCGTGTCAGGGCCTCCCGAGCCATGCTGACGGCGAGCGTGCGCTCGCGCGGGCTGTCAGCGCGCTCGGCGGCGATCAGGGCGGCCAGGACGCTGTCGTGCATGAGGGCGCCCACGGCGATCCGCTCCTGCTCGGTCGCGTCGGCGGCGGCCGCGGCCGCGTACGATTCGACGGCCCTGGCGCGTGTCTCGTCGACGTTCGCGGCGATCGAGCGGAACATCCAGCCGAGCGTGATGAGGATGCCGCCGAGGATGAGCGCGAAGGACACGTCGAGCGAGACGGGGATGCCGAAGGCGGGGTCGAAGCCCACCTGCACCATCCGCACCAGCCCCCACAGCAGGGGGGTGACGACGGTCCAGACGATCTGCACGGTCAGCGGGAAGGCGAGCACGGTGCAGACCGTCGCCACGTTGATGAGGTAGAAGATCCACGGCTGCGTCGCGAGAGTCGGGCTGGATCCCAGGGTCGCGAAGGGCCACAGGATGAGCGCCACGATGTAGAGGATCGCGAACAGCGCCGCGAACGCACCCGCCCCCCGGCCGACGAAACACGCGATGATCATGGCGGCGAGCGGCAGGAAGACCATCAGCGTGAGCGGCAGATGCCAGGCGGAGTCCTCCTCCGAGGGTCCGAGCGCGGTCAGGAAGGCCTGCGCGCTCAGCGCCATGCAGCCCACGCCGATCACGATCGCGAGCATGCGCTCCACCCGCGTACGGGTGAAGGAGCCCAGCCCCGCGGTCGTCTCACGCGACTGCGGGATGGACCCCCATGCCGCGTCGAGTGCCCCGCGATCGGCGTCAGCTGTCACCGTCTTCTTCCTCTTCGATCTGCGAGAGGATCCCGTCTTCGACGGCGCGGCGCAGCAGGTCCACCTTCGTCGGAGCGGGCCGGCCCACCTCGACGTACTTCATGCGGACGCGCGTGATGTTCTCCTTCGCCGTCGAATAAGCGACTCCGAGCCGTTCGGCGACGACCTTGAGCGGAAGTCCGGCGGCGTACAGCCGCAGCACCTCGCGCTCGCGCGCCGACAGCTGGGCGTCCGCGAACGCCCGGTCGCCGTCGACCGCGCTGGCCCACTCGACGTTGTTGAGCAGCTCGCCGCGGGCGACGGTGCTCACCGCGGCGATCACCTCGTCGATGGGCGACGACTTGCTGATGATGCCGGCGGCGCCGGCCGCGAGCGCCTCGCGCACCGCAGCAGGGCGGTCGGCCACGCTGTGGATGATGACGCTCGAGCCGTCCGCGGTCAGCCGCTGGACGTTCTCCGTGACAGTGGTGCCGTCACCGAGCATCAGGTCCAGCACGACGGCGTCGGCCTGCGCTCCGTTGCTGAACGACCGCCAGTTCAGGTACTCGCCGACCGAGCTGCCGGAGAAGACTACTTCCATCGTGCTCGAACGGATGCACGCGGCCTCCAGTCCGAGCCGCACGGACTCATGATCGTCGATGAGCGCGACACGGGTCATGGCTCTCAGGCTAGCGTGCGCTGTGCGCGCGAGTGAGGGACGCCACGGCCTCGACATGGTGCGAGTGCGGGAAGAGATCGACGCCCGCGATCGCGGCGGCCTCGTATCCGCCATCCCGAAAGGTCTTCAGATCCCGCGCGAGGGCCGCGGGATCGCACGCGACGTAGACAATGTGCGCGGGCGCGACCTCGACGAGCGCGTCGACGACCTCCCGCCCTGCACCCGAACGGGGCGGATCGAGGACGACGGTCCCGTGACGCAGGCGGTCGCGCTCGCCACCGCCTGCGGTGGCGAGGAGCGCGCGGATCCACCTGTCCACCCGCGCGGTCTCCGCGCGCGCCCCCACCCAGTCCGCGAGGTTCTCCCCGGCGTGCTCGGTGGCGCGGGGATCGGACTCGACGCTCGTGACCCGCGTCGCCCGACCGCCGGCCTCCGCGATCGCGGCGGCGAACAGACCCACCCCGCCGTAGAGGTCGAGGTGCGCGGCATCCGGATCCACCCCGTGCTCACGCAGCGCCGACGCCACCATCGCGCTCAGGGTCGGGGCCGCGCCGCGATGGACCTGCCAGAAGCCACCGGCGTCGACCGCGAACGCGCGGTCTCCGACCCGCTCCACGACCACTTCGCGGGCCGGATCGCGACCGGGCTGCGATCGACGCGGGCGCCGATCGGGCCGCGGCAGGATGCGGACGCGCCCGTCCGCCGGCTGGACCAGATCGATGCGTCCCGGGCGGTCGGCGCGGAGCCCCCGCGCGGCCTCTTCGATCGCGGCGGTCGCCAAGGGCAGGTCGCCGACGGCGATCACGCGATGGCTGCGCGCGGCGTACGGTCCCACCGCCCCGTCGTCGTCGACGTGCAGGCTCACGCGCGTCCGCCAGCGGAGTCCGCCCCCCTGGTCGTCGCCGCTCACGGGACCGACCGTCGCGGGCAGATCGAGACCGCCGATGCGACGAAGGGCGTCGCGGAGCACGTCGAGCTTGAGCTCTCGCTGATACGCGAGGTCCGCGTGTCCGAAGTCCGCGCCGCCGGGACGGTCCTCGGGGGCGACCCCGATGTCCGCCGCCGGCCACACGTGCGGACGGCGATGGGACGACGCCTCGAGCACCTCGAGAGCCTCGGCGCGCCAGAAGGATGCGTGCCCCGTCTCCGTGAGACGCGCCCGCACCCGCTCGCCCGGCAGCGCATCCGGCACGAAGACCACCCGGCCCTCGTGCCGCCCCACGAAGACGCCGCCGTGCGCGACCCCCGTCACCTCGAGGTCGATGAGGTCGCCGGGCTGCATGCCATCGAGCATCGCATACGCCGGCGGCCGGGCTAGCGTGGGGGCATGCGCGTGTGCCTCGCCTCCACCTCCCCCGCGCGTCTGATGCTGCTGCGTCAGGCGGGCATCGAGCCGGAGACGCGGGCACCCGACGTGGACGAGGAGGCGGTGATCGCGGCGGTCGAGGCCGCCGAGCGGCGCACGCTGCCGCCGGACGAGCACGTCCTCCTCCTCGCGCGCCGCAAGGCGGCCGATGTCGCCGCGGGTCTCATGCGGGACGATCCCGCGTTCGACGGGCTCGTCATCGGGGGCGACTCGATGTTCGCGATCGACGGGGCCATCCTCGGCAAGCCCTACACCCCGGAGGTCGCGACGGAGCGGTGGCGGGCGATGCGCGGCCGCACGGGAGTGCTGCACTCGGGCCACAGCGTGATCCGCGTCGATCCCACCCGCGGCGCCATCGAGGCCCACGCGGTGGCGGAGGCATCCGTCTCCTTCGTCGCCGACATCGGCGACGACGAGATCGAGGCGTACGTGGCCACCGGCGAGCCGCTGCTCGTCGCGGGCGCGTTCACGGTGGACAGCCTCGGCGGCCCCTTCATCGACAGGGTCGAGGGCGACCCCTCGACGGTGGTGGGCATGTCGCTCTCGACACTCCGCCGGCTCGCCAACGAGCTGGGCGTGCGCTGGCCGAGCCTCTGGGCATCGTCGTAGACTCCCCACACCTTTCCTCGCCTTTCTTGTGCGATGAACTCAAAATGGGTGTGCGGGTGGTCGGTAGGCTGGCATCCATGCCTGAAATCGCCAAGGTGCTCATCGCGAACCGCGGCGAGATCGCCGTCCGTGTCATCCGTGCCGCGCGGGACTCCGGCAAGGCCTCGGTCGCCGTCTACGCCGACCAGGACCGCGACGCCCTGCACGCGCGCCTCGCCGACGAGGCCTACGCGCTGGGCGGGGCGACGAGCGCCGACACCTACCTCTCCATCGACAAGATCCTCTCGATCGCCCGGCGGTCGGGGGCGGATGCCGTGCATCCCGGCTACGGGTTCCTGGCGGAGAACGCCGAGTTCGCGCGAGCCGTGATCTCGGCAGGGCTCACCTGGATCGGCCCCACTCCGGAGGCGATCGAGGCTCTCGGCGACAAGGTCACCGCGCGGCACGTCGCGGAGCGCGTGGGCGCCCCGCTGGCTCCCGGCACGCCCGGTCCGGTCGAGACCGCCGACGAGGTCGTCGCGTTCGCGCGCGAGTTCGGACTGCCCATCGCCATCAAGGCGGCCTACGGCGGCGGCGGGCGCGGCCTCAAGGTGGCGCGCGAGCTGGACGAGGTCCCCGAGCTCTTCGAGTCCGCGACCCGCGAGGCGATCGCCGCATTCGGCCGCGGCGAGTGCTTCGTCGAGAAGTACCTCGACAAGCCCCGGCACGTGGAGACCCAGTGCCTGGCGGATGCCGCGGGCACCGTCGTCGTCGTCTCCACCCGCGACTGCTCGCTGCAGCGGCGGCATCAGAAGCTGGTCGAGGAGGCGCCCGCGCCGTTCCTCACGGAGGCGCAGAACCGCACGCTCTACGAGTCGTCCAAGGCGATCCTGCGGGAGGTCGGCTACATCGGCGCCGGGACGTGCGAGTTCCTCATCGGAGCCGACGGCACGATCTCGTTCCTCGAGGTCAACACGCGCCTCCAGGTCGAGCACCCCGTCTCGGAGGAGGTCACCGGCATCGACCTCGTGCGCGAGCAGTTCCGCATCGCCGAGGGCGGACTCCTCGAGTACGGCGATCCGGCCCCGCAGGGCCACTCGTTCGAGTTCCGCATCAACGGCGAGGACCCCGGCCGCAACTTCCTGCCTCAGCCGGGGCCGATCAAGGTCTTCAAGACGTTCGGGGGTCCCGGCATCCGGCTCGACTCCGGCGTCACCGCGGGCGATGTCGTCGGGGGCGCGTTCGACTCCCTCCTCGGCAAGATCATCGTCACCGGCCGGGATCGCGCCGAGGCGCTGGAGCGCTCGCGCCGTGCCCTCGACGAGTTCGAGGTCGGCGGCCTCCCGACCGTTCTCCCCTTCCACCGCACGGTCGTGCGGGATCCCGCCTTCACGGCGGAGGACGGCCGCTTCGGCGTGTACACGCGCTGGATCGAGACCGAGTTCGTCAACGACATCCCGCCGTGGGACGGGGAGATCGGCGACATCGCCCCGGCCGAGGGCCGCCACACGGTCGTCGTCGAAGTGGGCGGCAAGCGGCTCGAGGTGAGTCTGCCCGACCGCGTCGCGGCCGCCACGGTCGCCTCCGGCCGTCCTGCGGCGGTGCCGCCGTCGCGACGCACGCACGACGCGTCGACCGTGAAGGGATCATCGGGGGATGCGGTGAAGGCGCCCATGCAGGCCACCATCGTGAAGGTCGCCGTGGAGGACGGCCAGCAAGTCGTCAAGGGCGACCTGGTCGTCGTCCTGGAGGCGATGAAGATGGAGCAGCCCATCCAGGCGCACAAGGACGGCGTGGTCGGCGCGATCAACGCCGACCCGGGGAGCACCGTGTCCGCGGGGCACCAGCTCCTGACGATCTCCTGACCGACGCGCCGCGACCGCCGGGCCGGGTCAGGCGTCGGGTTCGGCCGTGCGGTCGACGATGTGCATGGCGCGCGTGGCATCAGTGATGCTGCCGGACAGGGACGGGTACACCGCGAACACGCGCGAGACCTGGTCGACCGTGAGCCGTCGCTCCACCGCGATCGCGACGGGGTAGATCATCTCCGAGGCGCGCGGTCCGACGATGACCCCGCCGATCACGGTGCCGCTCCCCTCTCGGGCGATGATCTTCACGAAGCCGTCCTTGATGCCCATCATCTTCGCGCGCGGGTTCGCCGCGAGGGGCAGCTTGTGGGCGATGCCGTTGATGTGGCCGGCCTCGATGTCCGCCTCCTGCCAGCCGATCGTCGCGATCTCGGGAGCGGTGAAGATGTTGGATGCGATCCGCCGGCGCTCGAGCGGGATCACGACGTCGCCGAGGGCGTGGAAGACCGCCGTCCTCCCCTGCATGGACGCGACCGACGCCAGCGGGACGAACGTGGTGCAGTCGCCCGCGGCGTAGATGTTCGGCACCGAGGTGCGTGCGACGCGGTTCACCTGGATGTGGCCCGACTCGGTCATCTGGACGCCCGCCTCCTCCAGCCCGATGCCCTTCGTGTTGGGGATCGAGCCGACCGCCATGAGGCAGTGGCTGCCCTCGATCGTGCGTCCGTCCGACAGCGTCACGAGCACGCCGTCACCGGTGTTCTCCACCTTCTCCGCCCGCGACTTCGACAGCACCTGCATCCCGCCGCGCTTGAACACCTTCTCCAGCACGGCGGCGGCGTCCTTGTCCTCGCCGGGGAGCACCTGATCGCGGCTCGAGACCAGGGTGACCTTCGCGCCGAGGTTCATATATGCGCCGGCGAACTCTGCGCCCGTGACTCCGGACCCGACGACGATGAGGTGCTCGGGGAGCGCCTGCATGTCGTACAGCTGGGTCCACGTGAGGATGCGCTGTCCGTCAGGGAGCGCGGTGGCGAGCTCTCGCGGGGACGCACCCACCGAGACGACGAAGGTGTCGGCCTCGACGCGATCGAAGTCGGTGCCCCCGGGGCCCGTCGAGACGACGATCGCGTCGTCGCCTTCGAGTCGCCCGTGTCCCGAGATGATGCGCACGCCCGCCTCGACGAGGGAGGCGCGCATGTCGTCGGACTGCTGCCGGGCGAGCGACAGCAGCCGGTGGTTGACCGCCGCGAGGTTGATCGCGATCTCGGGTTTGAGCGGCTTGCCGGTCTGCCCCTTGGCGAACAGCTGCACGCCCAGGTCGCCCGCCTGGGAGATCGCGACAGCGGCGTCCGCGGTGGCGATGAGGCTCTTCGACGGCACCACGTCCGTGATCACCGCGGAGCCGCCGATGCCCGCCCTCTCGACGATGGTGACCTCGGCCCCGAGCTGGGCCGCGGCGAGCGCCGCCTCGTAGCCGCCGGGGCCGCCGCCGATGATGGCGACGGATTGGGTGCGCTCGAAGCTCTGGGACATGACTCCATTGTCCCAGTCCCGGTCGCCCGCCCAAGACACGGGCACGCCGCGCAGCGGGTGCGCTGGCCCCGGCCCGCGCGTGTTCCTAGAGTGGGGGGATGTCAGACTCCACGACGGACAACCCCCTCGACGACCCGGCCGCAGATCCGTTCGCGGTCGCCGCGCAGGCCGCCGACGACATCGCGCGCCTCACCGGCGTCGACCGTCACGACATCGCCCTCACGCTCGGCAGCGGCTGGGGCAAGGCCGCGGAGCTGATCGGCGAGACCACGGCCACCATCGACGCGACGGACGTCACGGGGTTCGGCCGCCCCGCCCTCGAGGGTCACGTCGGCACGCTGCGCAGCGTCGTCACGGCGCGGGGCAAGCGCGTCCTGGTGATCGGGGCGCGCACGCACTTCTACGAGGGGCACGGGGTGCGCCGCGTCGTGCACAGCGTCCGAACGGCCGCCGCGACGGGCGCGAAGACCATGGTGCTCACGAACGGAGCCGGCGGCGTTCGTCATGAGTGGCATCCGGGTCAGCCGGTGCTCATCAGCGATCACATCAACCTCACCGCCGCATCCCCCCTCGAGGGCGCGACGTTCATCGACCTCACCGACCTCTATTCGCTGCGCCTGCGTGATCTCGCCCGCACGATCGATCCGACGCTCGAGGAGGGGGTGTACTGCCAGTTCCGCGGGCCGCAGTACGAGACGCCGGCCGAGGTCCGCATGGCGAAGGCCATCGGGGGGCACATCGTCGGGATGTCGACGGCCCTCGAGGCGATCGCGGCGCGGCAGGCGGGGATGGAGATCCTGGGCTTCTCGCTCATCACGAACCTCGCCGCCGGCATCCAGACCACGCCCCTCAGCCACCAGGAGGTCATCGAGGCCGGCCGCCAGGCGGAGCCGGTGATCTCCTCCCTCCTCGCTCGCGTGATCGGAGCGCTGTGAGCGCCGCCAGGCCCGGGACGGCCGACCGCGAGGCGATCGAGTGGGTCCTCGGCAGAGCGCGGGCGTGGATCGCGCAGGATCCGGATCCGGACACGCGCGCCGAACTCACCGACCTCGTCGGGCGGGCCGAGGACGGCGACACCGCCGCGATGAGCGACATCGCCGACCGCTTCGCGGGCCGCCTCGCGTTCGGCACCGCGGGACTGCGCGGTGAGCTCGGCGCCGGCAGCAGCCGCATGAACCGCGTCCTGGTCGCCCAGGCGGCGGCGGGGCTGGCGGCGTACCTGCACGACAAGGCGGCGCCGGATGCCACGCCCACCGTCGTCGTCGGGTACGACGGACGGCGCAACTCGCACGTCTTCGCCGTCGACTCCGCCGAGCTGTTCGCGGGCGCGGGCATCCGCGCGATCCTGCTCCCCCGGCTGCTGCCGACCCCGGTCCTCGCCTTCGCGGTGCGGCACCTCGGTGCCGACGCGGGCGTCATGGTGACGGCATCCCACAATCCGCCGAACGACAACGGCTACAAGGTGTACCTCGGCGGCGTGGACGACGGATCCCAGATCGTGCCGCCGGCCGATGCCGAGATCGCGGCGCACATCCAGCGCATCGCCGATGGCACGACGGTCGATCGCCTGCCGCGCTCCGTCGGGTACGAGGTCGCCCCCGAGTCCGTGGTCGACGCGTACATCGAGGCCACCGCCGCGGTCGCGCCCGCACCGAGCGGCGCGGACGACCTGCGCTGGGTGTACACCGCCATGCACGGTGTCGGCTGGGAGACCGTGTCCGCGATCGCCGACGCCGCCGGCTACTCCCGCCCCACGCTCGTGACGGCGCAGATCCAGCCCGACGGCGCGTTCCCGACGGTCGCGTTCCCGAATCCGGAGGAGCCGGGCGCGATGGACCTCGCGTTCGAGACGGCGCGTGCATCGGGCGCCGAGCTCGTGATCGCGAACGACCCCGACGCCGATCGACTGGCCGTCGCCGTGCCGGATGACAGCGTGGACGGCGGGTGGCGCCGCCTCACCGGAAACCAGGTCGGGCTGCTGCTCGGCTGGCGCGCGGCCCGCACGGCGACCCCGGGCTCCGGGGCGTCGCTGGCGTGCTCGCTGGTGTCGTCACCGGGGCTGGAGGCCGTCGCCGCGCACTACGGCCTCGACTTCCACGCCACCCTCACCGGGTTCAAGTGGATCTCGCGCGCCCCCGGACTGGTCTTCGGCTTCGAGGAGGCACTCGGCTATCTCGTGAACCCCGGAACGGTCCGCGACAAGGACGGCGTCTCCGCCGCGGTGGCGATCCTGGGGATGGCCGCGGAGGCGCGCGGACGCGGAGCCAGCCTCGACGATCTCCTCGCCGAGTTCGGCGCCACCTTCGGCCATTTCGCGAGCGACCAGATCTCGATCCGGGTCGACGACCTCGGCGTCATCGCGCGCATCATGGCGGGGCTGCGCACGGCGCATCCCGCCTGCCTCGGCGACGTCGATGTCGAGCGCGTCGACGACCTGATGGAGGGGATCGACGGGTTCCCCCCGGGGGACGTGCTGCGGTTCCGGCTCGTCGACGGGTCGCGCGTGATCGTGCGACCGTCGGGGACGGAGCCGAAGCTCAAGGCGTACCTCGACGTGCGCGGCGACTCCGCGGAGGACGCGGCGGGACGCCTCGGCGCTCTGCGAGAGGCCGTCGGCGCGCTCCTCGACCGGAACCGCTGACGGGACGGCCGAGGGACGCCGCGTAAGCTCGACACGTGGACTTCGCAGCGCCCGTGACCCTCGAGAACGCCTTCGTCCGGCTCGAGCCGCTCGCCGACGACCATGCCGGAGACCTGGCCGAGGCCGCCGCGGGACTCGAGCACGCCTGGTACACCTCGGTCCCGAGGCCCGAGGATGTCCCGGCCGAGATCGAGCGGCGCCGCGAGTCGCATGCCGCCGGCGGCATGAACCCCTTCGCGATCCGACGCCTGGCGACCGGGCGGGTGGTGGGGATGACCACGTTCTGCAACATCGACCAGCCGGACCGACATGTCGAGATCGGCGCGACGTGGATCTCTCGCGACGCGCAGCGCACCGAGGTCAACCCCGCGGCCAAGCTCCTCCTGCTCGCCCATGCCTTCGACGGCTGCGACGCGATCGCCGTCGAGCTGCGCACCCACTGGCACAACCGGCAGTCGCGGGCCGCGATCGAACGACTCGGCGCCAAGCAGGACGGCGTGCTGCGCAACCACCGCATCATGCCCGACGGGACGCTGCGCGACACGGTGGTCTACTCGATCCTCCCCCACGAGTGGCCGGCCGTGCGGCGCGGCCTCGAGGTCCGCCTGTCGCGCTGAGGCATCCCGTCCGCCGTCGCATTCGCCCCGCACCTGCGTTCGGGGCGCGTTCACGTCGTTGGGGCGGGGATTCTGCGCCCCGACGACGCAAACGCGCCCCAAACGTTTCACCAGGCGGAGGCCCGTGGAGGCATCCGTCAGCCGTCGATGACGGCGACGAGCTCGTCGAGGAACGCCGGGAAGTCGGTGCCCCGCCGCACGATCCGCTGGACCGACTCGCGCTCGCTGAACACCTCGACGAACTGCTCGAAGACGGTCTGGAAGGCCGCGCGGTCCGCCTCGGAGAACGCGACCATCGCGACCACCTGGACGCGGCTCTCGCCCCACGGGATGGACGGATCCGCGATCCCGATCGCGATCGCGGTGCGGGTCGCGGTCATCCCGAGCGCGTGCGGCACGGCGAGCGCGTCGGTGAACGCCGTCGACGACAGCCGCTCGCGCTGGATGGTGCGATCGACGTAGTCGTCGTCGATCACGCCGTCCGCGACGAGCGGCGCGCCCAGGCGACGGATGACGTCCTCTTCGGTCGTGGCCTCCAGGCCACGGACGAAGGCCGAGGGGACGAAGTAGCGCTCCAGCTCGGCGCGCAGGCGCATGAGCCGGCGGGTGCGCCGGATGCGTCCGGCGGCCGACTGCACGCGCTCGACGTCAGCGTCGGTCAGGAAGGGCTGGATGCGCACGATGCGGTCCCCGACCACGGGCGGGTCGATGGTGGTGAGCACGAGGTCCGTGTCGATCGAGTCCCAGTCGGGGTCGGCCCGGGTCTCCACGCCCACGACCTCGATGGCCTGCCCGAGCGACCGGTCGACGCTCGAGCGCAGGAGTTCGTGCAGCTCGTAGTAGCCGGGGCAGACGATGGTCGCCGTCAACAGCTGATCGGCGCGCCGGTTGCGCTCCAGGCGGCCGCCGACGTGCATCGCGATGTAGGCGATCTCGTCGTCGAGGATGGGGATGTCCAGCCGCTCGTTGAGTCCGCTCGCGATGTAGACGCCGACCTCGAAGATCATCGGATACGTCGACTTCAGCGACCGCGTGAGCGGGTTGCGCGACCACGCCTGCTCCCGCGACCGGTGCAGCAGGTTCTGCACGTGGAGCGCGAGACGCAGGATGAAGTCCTCGTGGGCGATGTCGACGAGGAACTCCGCCGCGGCACCGGACACGACGTCGCGCACGGCGGACTCGACCGCGGGCTCCAGCCGCGCGCGCGCGTCGTCCGCGGGCTCCGCGCCCGGCGCGACGACCCGGGTGAGGACCAGGGTGGCGAGATGCTGTCGATCGCCCGCCCCGAGACGGACGCCCAGGTGCCGCTCTGCCAGCCGGTCGATGAGCGACCCGACGTCGTCGGTCGCCGTCCGCGGCGTCCCGCTCGCCGCCTCCAGCGCACGCCCGGCGGCCACGCGATCCGCGGCGATGGCGATGTGCATGACGACGTCGCCGATGCCGTACTCGTTGACGAAGTAGCCGAGTGCACCGAGCTCGGCGACGAGATCCGCTTTGAACGGACCGAAGGCGTGCGCGCCGACGGAGCCCTCTCCGAGCGTGCGGCGGACCGCGTCGAGGTCGAATGACCCTGCTTCCATCTCGTCGTGGGCGAGCTTGCTGACCAGCCGTCGCTGCGCCATCTCGGTGCCCCGCAGCCGTGCCGTCGACGCCGAGCGCTCCAGCGTCAGCTCCGTGCCTCCGAGGAGGCCGCGCACACGCCCGAGGTCGGCCTCCAGCGTGGCGCCGGACACGTGCAGCCGGTCCGCCGTCTCGTGCACGTCGATGCCCTCCGGCGCGTCGAGGAGCGCACGCACGAGCGTGTGCAGTCGATCGCGCGGCGTCCCCGCGTCGGCGGCGGCTCCGGCGCGCTGTGCGGCTGCCGCATCCGGGCCCGCGCGGTACCCCTGCGGGCCGGACTCGACGGCGGCACCGGACGGCACGCGGGCGTTGACCGCCGTGACGTACGACCGCACGCTGCGCGGGGTGACGCCGAGCGTGTCGGCCAGCGCGGCAGCCGTCACCCATTCGCCGTCGCGCACCAGGAAGGCGAGCAGTCGATCCTGCCTCGCTCTGGTCACCGTCGGCCTCCCACACGCGAATCCGTCCACCGCGCGTTCTCAGTCAACCATGCCCTCCGCGTCGCGGGCGGGCACCGGAGCTTTCCGCCCGGGCGGAAACAGACGTGTTTGTCGGCTCCCAGCGTTTTCACAACAATGGCGAGAGGAGGCCGATCGATGAGGATCCTTGTGGTCTGCGGTGCAGGTGCGTCGAGCACGTTCGTCGCACAGCGCGTGCGCCATGCGGCGCAGTCGCGAGGACTCGCGTACACGGCCTTCGCCGGCACCGAGCAGTCGTTGCCGATCGACTTGGACGCCGCGGATGTGGTGCTGGTCGGACCCCACCTCGCCCACGCGATGGAACGCATCGAACGCGACGCCGCCGCGCGCGGCGCACGGGTGGTGCTCCTGCCGGCGGACATCTTCAGCGACCTGGACGGAACACGCACGCTCGCCCTCGTGGGCGGCGCCACCGGGCAGGACCACGGGATCCCCGCCTGACCGGTCGGGCACGAGAGAGGAACGGAAATGGCACAGGTGACCAGGACGGTACGCATCGGATCGTCGCACGGACTCCACGCGCGCCCGGCGAAGCTCTTCGCACAGGCCGCCAAGGACTCGGGCGTTCCGGTGACGATCGCGAAGGACGCCGGTGGTCCCGTGAACGCCGCGTCGATCCTGGGCGTCATCGCCCTGGGCATCGAGCAGGGCGACTACGTCACCCTCAGCACCGAGGGCGACGGCGCCGAGGATGTGCTCGACACCCTCAGTGAGCTGCTCGCGACCGACCACGACGCGGAGTGACCATGACGCAGCTGCGAGGAGTCGGAATCGGGCTGGGCATCGCCCAGGGTCCGGTCGCGCGCATGGCCGAGCCGTTCCCCGCGCCGAGTGATGCACCGAGCACGCTCGACGCCGGGAGCGAGACCACGCGGGTGCGGGATGCCGTGGCCGGCGTGGCGCGCGAGCTCGAGCAGCGCGGCGCGCAGGCGGGCGGCGCGGCCCAGGATGTGCTCGAGGCGCAGGCGATGATGGCGGAGGATCCCTCCCTCGAGACGGAGATCGACGCACGCATCGCGCAGGGACACACCGCCGAGTGGGCCGTGCACGACGCGTTCGCCTCGTTCCGCGACACGCTCACCGCGATGGGGGGCTACCTCGGTGAGCGCGCCGCCGACCTCGACGACGTCGCCCAGCGCGTCATCGCGAGGCTCCGCGGCGTCCCCGCCCCCGGCGTCCCCGACCCGGGGCATCCGTTCGTGCTGGTCGCGAAGGACCTCGCGCCCGCCGACACGGCACTGCTCGACCTGGACAAGGTGCTCGCGCTGGTGACGACGGAGGGCGGCCCCACGTCGCACACCGCGATCCTCGCCCGCGAGAAGTCGATCGTGGCCGTCGTCGGCGCCGTCGATGCGACGTCCCTCGTCGACGGCGAGACCGTCATCGTCGATGCGGCGGGCGGCCTCGTCCTCACCGAGCCGACCGCGGACGAGCTCGACCGCGCACACCGCCGTGCCGCCGACCGGGCGGCTGCGGCATCCGCCCCCGTGACCCCGGGTGCACTGAAGGACGGCACGGCCATTCCGCTGCTCGCCAACCTCGGTAACGCCGACGGCGCCGCCGACGCCGTCGCGCTCGGCGCCGAGGGCGTCGGGCTGTTCCGCACCGAGTTCCTGTTCCTGAGCTCGAGCAGCGCCCCGACGATCGCGCAGCAGCGCGCCTCGTACGAGAAGCTCCTGGCCGCGTTCCCTGGCAAGAAGGTCGTCGTCCGCGTGCTCGACGCCGGGGCCGACAAGCCGCTCCCCTTCCTCAACGACGCGCACGAGGAGAATCCCGCACTGGGTCTGCGCGGACTGCGCGCCCTCCGCGCGAGCGAGGACATCCTCCGCGAGCAGCTGACCGCCCTGGCCGAGGCGGATGCCGCGACCCGCGCGGCCGGACAGAGCGCCGACCTGTGGGTGATGGCGCCGATGGTCTCGACGGTCGAGGAGACCGCGTACTTCACGGCGATCGCCCGGGAGTACGGCGTCAAGACGGCGGGCGTCATGGTCGAGGTGCCGTCCTCGGCGCTGCTCGCCGATCGCATCCTCGCCCACGCGGACTTCGCCTCCATCGGCACGAACGACCTCACCCAGTACACGCTCGCGGCCGACCGGCTGCTCGGCTCGGTCGCGTCGTTCCAGGACCCGTGGCACCCGGCGGTGCTGCGGCTCGTCCGCGAGGTCGGAGCCGCCGGACGCGCACACGACAAGCCGGTCGGCATCTGCGGCGAGGCCGCCGCCGACCCGCTCCTGGCTGTGGTCCTCGTCGGCCTCGGAGCGACCAGCCTCTCCATGGCGCCCACCGCCCTCGCGGACGTGCGGGCGAGCCTCCTGGAGAACACCCTCGCGGACGCCCAGCGCGTCGCCGAGGCCGCCCTCGCCGCGGACGACGCGGCATCCGCCAGAGCAGCTGCACGAGCGGCCCTCTCCGTTCCCGCGACGGCATGAGCCGCCGCACCACCCCCGAGAGAAAGAGACACTGCACATGACAACGGCGTCACCGGCCGTCGCCACGAGCGGCGGCAAGAAGGCGCAGGTCGCTGTCCAGCGATTCGGCACCTTCCTGTCCGGCATGATCATGCCGAACATCGCGGCGTTCATCGCCTGGGGTCTGATCACGACCCTGTTCATCTCCGTCGGCTGGCTCCACTGGTGGACGCCCGTCGCACCGATTCTGGGCGGATGGGGGAACGCCGACCAGATCGGGTGGCAGCATGCCATGACGGCACTCGCCACCGGGCCTGACGGCAAGACCTTCCCGCAGTACGTCGGACTCGTAGGGTCGATGATCACCTACCTGCTGCCGCTCCTCATCGCGAACACGGGCGGCCGCATGGTCTACGGCGAGCGCGGCGGCGTCGTCGCCTCGATCGCGACAATGGGCGTCATCGTCGGCACGACCATCCCGATGTTCCTGGGCGCGATGATCATGGGACCGCTCGCGGCGCTGATCACCAAGTACATGGACCGGATCTGGGACGGGAAGATCCGACCGGGCTTCGAGATGCTGGTGAACAACTTCTCCGCCGGCATCCTGGGAATGATCCTCGCCGTCGTCGGCTTCTTCGCCTTCGGACCGGTCTTCACGTACGTGGCGGACGGCCTGGGCGCTGCGGTGCAGTGGCTGGTGAACCTCGGCCTCCTGCCGCTGCTGTCGATCATCGTCGAGCCGGCGAAGATCCTGTTCCTCAACAACGCGATCAACCATGGCGTCTTCACTCCGCTGGGCATCCAGCAGGCGTCGGAGGCCGGCAAGTCGATCCTGTTCCTCATCGAGGCCAACCCCGGCCCCGGCGTCGGCGTCCTGCTCGCCTTCACGTTCTTCGGCGTCGGCATGGCGAAGGCATCGGCACCGGGCGCGATCATCATCCAGTTCCTCGGCGGCATCCACGAGATCTACTTCCCGTATGTGCTGATGAAGCCGATGCTGTTCATCTCGGTGATCGCGGGCGGCATGACGGGCGTGGCGACCAACGCCATCCTCGGCGGCGGTCTGAGGTTCCCGGCGGCACCAGGGTCGATCATCGCGGTGATCCTGGCGGCGGCGCCTGCGGGCGTGCCCAACCTGCTGGTGGTGCTGCTGTCGGTCGTCCTCGCGGCGACGGTGTCGTTCCTCCTCTCGTCGCTCTTCCTCCTGCGCAGCCGCAGGAGGGACCTCGCGGCGGAAGGTGCGGGCGACCTGTCGGCCGCGATCGCCGCCACCGAGGCCAACAAGGGCAAGGAGTCCGCAGCGCTCGCCGGCCTGCGCGAGCGCGCCGTCGCCAACGCCTCCGTCGAGGGCGACCAGCTGACCGTTACCGGCGCCGAGGCGGCCGACGCGATCGCTGGCGGCACGGTGGTCACCGAGAAGCCGGTGAACAGCATCGTGTTCGCGTGCGACGCCGGCATGGGCTCGTCGGCGATGGGTGCCAGCGTCCTGCGCAACAAGATCAAGAAGGCGGGCGTCGAGGGCGTCACGGTCGTCAACAAGGCGATCGCGAACCTGGACGGCTCGGCCGACCTGATCATCACGCAGAACCAGCTCACGGACCGTGCGCGGCAGCAGGCGCCGAACGCGATCCACGTGTCGGTCGACAACTTCATGAACTCGCCCAAGTACGACGAGGTCGTGGACCTGGTGCGCGAGCAGCACCAGGATGGGCACTAGGGAGCCCCGACCGCTGCGGGGCCGGGCCGGCGCGTCGCCCCCGGCCCCGCAGCCCTTCCGGTCGACAGATCGGCCAACGACGAATCCGGCATCGGACAAGGAGAAAGGCGGACATGATGGCACGTGAGGTCCTCACCCTCGGGCAGGTGCGCATCCACGGCGGCGGAGCGACGCGCGAAGAGGCGATGAAGGAGGCCGCCGACATCCTGCAGGCGGCGGGCGCCGTCACCGGCGGGTACTACGACGCGATGCAGCAGCGCGAGCAGACGGTGTCCACCTACATGGGCAACGAGCTGGCCATTCCGCACGGCACGAACGAGACGAAGGACACGATCCTCGAGTCGGCCCTGTCGTTCGTCCGCTACGACGGCGGTGTGGACTGGGGCGGCGAGCCGGTCAGCTTCGTCGTCGGCATCGCGGGCAAGGGCGACGAGCATCTCGGGATCCTGTCCCAGATCGCGATCCTGTTCTCGGACGAGGACGACGTCGCCCGCCTGAAGGCCGCACAGACGCCGGAGGAGCTGTTCGGGCTCCTCTCCAGCGTGAACGCGTCATGAGGGCCGTCCACTTCGGCGCGGGGAACATCGGTCGCGGGTTCGTCGGCCTGCTCCTGCATCAGGGCGGGTACGAGCTGACGTTCTCGGACGTCGCAGCCCCCCTCGTCGACGCGATCAACGACGTCGACGCCTACACGGTCCACGAGGTCGGCGAGGGCGGAGTCGACACGGTCGTCACCGGGTTCCGCGCCATCAACAGCGCGGACCACCCCGACCTCGTGATCGAGGCCATCGCGGGCGCGAACGTCGTCACGACGGCGGTCGGGCCCACCATCCTGCGCTTCGTCGCCCCGCTCGTGGTGTCCGGTCTCGCGCTGCGCGATCCGTCCTCTCCCCCGCTGCAGATCATGGCGTGCGAGAACGCGATCAACGCGACCGACATCCTTCGCGACGAGATCCGGGCGCAAGCCGGCGAGGCGTGGGACGCGCTCGCGTCGCGCGCGGTGTTCGCCAACACGGCGGTCGACCGGATCGTCCCGGCCCAGCCCGAGGGTGCGGGCGTCGACGTCACCGTGGAGCCGTTCTTCGAGTGGGCGATCGAGCGCCCGCCGTTCGGCGACGACCCGCCCCACATCCCCGGTGCCCACTTCGTCGACGACCTCACCCCGTACATCGAGCGGAAGCTCTTCACGGTGAACACGGGCCACGCCACGACCGCGTACTACGGCGCACGGGCGGGGATCGAGCGCATCTCCGACGCGCTCGCCGACCCTGACATCGCCGCGCGCGTCGCCGCCACCCTCGAGGAGACCTCGGAGCTGCTGGCCGCGAAACACGAGCTGGATCCGGCGGACCTCTCGACCTACCGCGCGACCATCCTGAAGCGCTTCCGCAATCCCGCCCTCCCCGACACCGTGTGGCGGGTCGGCCGCCAGCCCCTGCGCAAGCTGTCCCGGCACGAGCGATTCGTCGGGCCGGCGGCCGAGGCGGCAGAGCGCGGCCTCCCCGTCGCCCAGTTGGTCGCTGCGATGGGTGCGGCGCTCGAGTTCGACGACCCCGAAGATCCGCAGTCCGTCGACATGCAGCGCCTGCTTCGCGAGCAGGACGCGGATGCGTTCACTGCGGCTGTCACCGGTCTCGATCCGTCGCATCCGCTGTACGCGCGGGTGCGCGAGGTGGTCGCTGCGAGGCAGGCTACGCTGACGGCGTGACAGGACACGTGGCGGCGCAGACCCTCGCCGTCATCGGTGCCGGCCCGTCCGGTCTCGCGGCGGCGCGCGCGCTGTCGAAAGCGGGCATCGCGTTCGACGGATACGAGGCGTCCCGCGGCGTCGGCGGCCTGTGGGACATCGAGAACCCCCGGTCGACGATGTACGAGTCGGCCCACCTCATCTCCTCTCGCACGACCACGCAGTTCGCCGAGTTCCCGATGGAAACGGACGCGGACTACCCGGGGCATCGCGTCCTCCTGGAGTACTTCCGCGCCTACGCGGAGCGGTTCGGGCTCGCGACGCACTACCGGTTCGGCACGCGCGTCACCGCGATCGACCGCGCCGCAGACGGCGGATGGATGCTTCGTGCCACCGGCCCCGACGGCGAGACCGAGAAGCGCTACGACGGCGTCGTCATCGCGAACGGCACGCTCGCCGAGCCCAACGTGCCGCGGTTTCCCGGGCGGTTCGACGGCGAGATCCTGCACACGAGCGCCTACAAGACCGGACCTCAGCTCGCCGGGCGACGGGTGCTGATCGTCGGCGCGGGGAACTCGGGCTGCGACATCGCGGTGGACGCCGTCCACCACGCGGCATCCGTCGACATGAGCGTCCGGCGCGGCTACTACTTCGTGCCGCGCTACCTCTTCGGGAAGCCGTCCGACACCCTCAATCAGGGCAGACCTCTCCCCGCCCGGATCAAGCAGTTCGTCGACACGCGCGTGCTGCGCGCGTTCACCGGGGATCCCGTCCGGTTCGGGTTCCCGAAGCCGGACTACCGCCTGTACGAGTCGCATCCGATCGTGAACACGCTCATCCTGAATCACCTCGGGCAGGGCGACCTGCGCATCCGGGCGGACATCGAACGCTTCGAAGGCGCGACGGTGCACTTCCGCGACGGGACGGCGGCCGACTATGACACGGTGCTGCTCGCGACCGGGTACCGGCTGGACTATCCCTTCGTCGACCGCGCGGAGCTGAACTGGTCGGGCTGGTCGCCGCGCCTCTTCCTCAACGTCTTCCCACCGTCGTTCACCGGGCTCTACATCATGGGGATGATCGAGGCGTCGGGCATCGGGTGGCAGGGCCGGTACGAGCAGGCTGAACTCATCGCGGCGTACCTCTCCGCCGCCCCCGCCGTGCAGGCGGCGTTCCGGCGCAGGGTGTCCGCCGAGCCGTGGCCCGACCTCACCGGCGGCTACCACTACCTCGGACTCGAGCGGATGTCGTACTACGTCAACAAGGACGCCTACCGTCGCGCCGTTCGCGACGCGACACGAGCCCTGACCGCCGGCGGCTGAGGCGGCCGGCGGGCCGTGAGGCCGCCGGCGCGCGTGCAGAACTCCACGGATCCGCTTCGGTATGCGTGATATCCGGTGAGTTCTCCTCCGGAGGACCCCACATCCGTGGAGTCCTGCACCGAAGTGCTGGGAGATGCTCGGCGCAGTGGTGATCCACAGGGCGCCGGCGCGAACCCTTCCACGGGCACGCCGCCGACTTCGCTGTCCTGATGTCGACAACGGATATCCAGAGTGCAACCGGCGACCTCCTATGGAGCGAGTTCATGACTCCGCAGACCTTCCGAGAGCTCGGTGTGACGCGCCGGTGGCATGCACCTTCAATTCACGCCGGGTACGACCCGGCTCCCTCCCCGGCCGGCGCACGTCATCGCACACTGGCGCGTCACCGCCGGGAATCGGCGCCGGCTCACGACCGACCTTGTCGAAGCCCTCGTCCAGGCGACGCGCCGCCAGTCTCCCCGCGATGCGATCGCCACGCTGGAGAGCGCGTGGCATCACTGCCTGATCGACGAGTCGGATATCGCCGAGATCTTCCGCCGTCTGCCGCTCCGCTACCGATCGTTGCGCCCTCTGCTCGACCGGCGGGCCGAATCGGGTGCCGAAACGCTCATGCGTCTTGTTCTTCGCGTGCTCGGGTGCGACGTCCAGGTGCAGGTAGCCATCGCCGGTGTGGGTCGCGTGGACCTCCTCGTCGACGGGTGGCTCATCGTGGAGTGCGACAGCAGAGCCCTCCATGACGGATGGGCAGCACACGCCCGGGACCGCAGACGGGATCTGGCTGCCGCCGCTCTCGGCTATACGACGGTTCGCCCGCTTGCCGAAGACATCTTCTACGACCAGGACGACCTCGTCACCACGATGAGAAGGATCGTGCAGAACTCCACGGATGTGACCGGAAATCCGCAACGAAAGCCTTCATGACTCCCGCGCTAGCCAGAATCCGTGGAGTTCTGCACACGGCGAGCCCGTCCGCGGCTCCGCGCTGACGCGGCTGGGGCCTCAGCGGTCGAACCCCTCCGCGATGAGCTCGATCAGCTCCTCCCGCTCCTCGACGGGGAGGAACGCCGCCGCCGCGGCGTTGAGCTGGAACGCCTCGAGGTCGTCGAGGTCGTAGTCGAACGCCTCGACCAGCAGCGCGAGCTCCCTCGTGAGCGACGTGCGGCTCATGGTGCGGTTGTCGACGTTCACCGTCACGGTGAACCCGAGCTGGTAGAGGAGGTCGAATGGATGGTCCGCCATCGCGTCGCCCCAGCGTTCGATCGCGCCGGTCTGCAGGTTGGATGACGGCGACAGCTCGAGCGGGATCTCCCGGTCGCGCACCCAGCGGGCCAGGTCGCCGAACTGCACCAGGACCTCCTCACCCTCCTGGGAGACGATCTCGAGATCCTCGGCGATGCGCACGCCATGGCCGAGTCGCAGCGCCCGCCCGTCGATCAACGCGGAACGGATCGAGTCGAGCCCCGCCGCCTCCCCCGCGTGGACCGTCGCGGGGAAGAACTCCGACGCGAGGTAGTCGAAGGCGGCGGCGTGCCGGGACGGGAGGAATCCGTCCTCCGGCCCGGCGATGTCGAAGCCGACCGCGCCCCTTCCTCGCCAGTCGACGGCGAGCTTCGCGATCTCCAGCGAACGGTCGGTGTGCCGCATCGCGGTGATCAGCTGCCCCACCCGGATGTCGCGGCCCGCGCTCTCCGCCGCGTCCTCCGCCTGCTCGATGCCCTCCTGCACCGCGGCGACCGCCTCGTCGAGACTGAGACCCGATTCGAGGTGCTGCTCGGGCGCCCAGCGCACCTCCCCGTAGATCACGCCGTCGGCGGCGAGGTCCTCGACGAATTCGCGGGCGATCCGCGTGAGCGCATCCGCGGTCTGCATGACCCCGGTGGTCAGATCGAAGGTCTTGAGGTACTCGACGAGCGACCCGGAGTCGCACTTCTGCGCGAACCACTCCGCGAGCGCATCGCCGTCGCTCTCCGGCACCGGGATGCCGGCCGCGTCGGCGAGCTCGATGATGGTCGCGGGGCGCACGCCGCCGTCGAGGTGATCGTGCAGTGACACCTTGGGCAGGCCGCGCAGCGAGACGCCCTGCACGCGGGCGTCGCCGTTCTGGTCGATGGACATGTCGCTCTCCTCGATGTCGGGGGGATGGTCAGGCGGTGATGCGCTCGCGGACGATCGACTGCACGGCCGGAGCCTGGGCACCGACGTGCCACGCGCCGTCCAGTGCCGTCAGCGCGCGGTCGAACCGCGATCCATCATCCGCCGACAGGGTGAACAGCGGCTGACCGGCGGCGACCGCGTCCCCGGGCTTGACGTGAAGGTCGATGCCGGCCGCGTGGACGACGGGATCCTCGGCACGCGCCCGTCCCGCGCCGAGTCGCCATGCGGCGATCCCGAACGGAAGGGCGTCCATGCGCTCGACCACACCCGCGGCATCGGCGGTCACGGTGTGGGTCTCGCGCGGCACGGGGAGCGCGGCATCCGGGTCGCCGTCCTGTGCCCGGATCATCGCGCGCCATGCATCCATCGCGCGCCCGTCCGCGAGGGCCGTCTCGACGTCGGCGTCGGGCTGGCCGGCGAGGGAGAGCATCTCGCGCGCGAGGGCGACGGTCAGCTCGACGACGTCCGCGGGACCACCGCCTGCCAGCACCTCCACCGACTCGCGCACCTCGTTCGCGTTCCCGATCGCGAGTCCGAGCGGCGTGTTCATGTCAGTGAGGACGGCGGTCGTGGCGACCCCCGAGTCGGTGCCGAGCGCGACCATGGTGCGGGCGAGCTCACGCGCACGCTCGATGTCGTGCATGAACGCGCCGGAGCCGAACTTGACGTCGAGCACGAGCGAGTGGGTGCCCTCGGCGATCTTCTTCGACATGATGCTGGACGCGATCAGCGGGATCGCCTCGACCGTCCCGGTGACGTCGCGGAGGGCGTACAGCTTCTTGTCCGCCGGCGCGAGGCCCGAGCCCGCGGCGCAGATGACCGCGCCGACATCGTGGAGCTGAGCGACGATCTCGTCGTTCGACAGCGCGGCGCGCCAGCCGGGGATCGACTCGAGCTTGTCGAGCGTCCCGCCCGTGTGGCCGAGGCCGCGACCCGAGAGCTGCGGCACCGCCACGCCGAAGCTCGCGACCAGGGGGGCCAGCGGCAGAGTGATCTTGTCGCCGACGCCGCCCGTCGAATGCTTGTCGACCGTCGGCTTGCCGAGGCCCGTGAAGCTCATGCGCTCGCCCGACGCGATCATCGCATCGGTCATCACGCGGATCTCGTCGCGGGTCATCCCGTTCAGCAGCACCGCCATCGCGAATGCCGACATCTGCGCGTCCATGACGTAGCCGCGCGTGTACGCGTCGACCATCCAGCGCAGGGCGCCCTCGGGCACCTCCCCGCCGTCGCGCTTGGCACGGATGACGTCGACCGCGTCGAACGGCTCGACGGCCGCCGGTCCGTCGCTCACCGGCCGGCCTCCTCGAGGTCGCGGGGACCGAAGGCGTCGGGCAGCACCTCGTCGATGGTGCGGATGCCGGACACCGTCTCCAGCAGCATCCCGGGGATGGCGTGCTCGTAGAGCAGCTGACGGCACCGGCCGCAGGGCATCAGCGTCCGGCCGTGCGCGTCGACGCAGACGAAGGCGACGAGCTGACCGCCGCCGGACATGTGCAGGTCGGACACGAGCCCGCACTCCGCGCACAGGGTCACGCCGTACGACGCGTTCTCGACGTTGCATCCCTGGACGATGCGTCCGTCCGAGACGAGGGCGGCGGCCCCCACCTTGAAGCGCGAGTACGGGGCGTAGGCGCGCTCCATCGCCTCCGTGGCCGCAGCGCGCAGCTCATCCCAGTCGATGTCGGTCACGTCGGCCTTCCGTTCGCGTCGGTATCAGGAGGGTCGGATGCCGCGGGGCGGCAGCTGTCGCACGCCACGGTCATCCCTTGATGTAGTGCTTGCCGTCGGCCGCGGGCGCCTGGATCCGCCCTGCGAAGCCGGCGACCGCGAGGATGGTGACGACGTAGGGCACCATCAGCATGAACTCGCTCGGGATCGGCGTCTTGAGCACCGTGAGCAGGTTCGGCAGGTTCGTGGCGAACCCGAAGAGCAGCGCCGCGAGCGTGGCGCGGATCGGATCCCAGCGTCCGAAGATCACGCACGCCAGGGCGATGAAGCCGAGACCGGCGGTCATCTCCTTCGTGAAGTGCGGGACCGAGACGAGGGTGAAGTACGCGCCGCCGATGCCGGCGATCGCTCCCGCGAGCGATACGTTCCAGAATCGCGTCGTGTTGACGCGGATGCCGACGGTGTCCGCGGCCTGCGGGTGTTCGCCGACGGACCGGAGGCGAAGTCCCCATCTGGTGCGGTACAGCGCCCATGCCACGACCGCGACGGTCACGTACATCAGGTAGACGATGAACGTCTGGTTGAAGAACACCGGCCCGATGACGGGGATGTCGCCGAGGAGCGGGATCTTCCAGCGCGGGAACGTGGGCGGGCTGTTCAGCAGCGCCTCGTTCGGGGCGAGCAGCACGCCGTAGAGGAACCCGGTGAGGCCGGTGACGAGGACGTTGAGCACGACGCCGACGATGACCTGGTCGACCAGGTACTTGATCCCGAAGGCGCCGAGGAGGAACGACACCAGCACTCCGCCGACCATCGCGCCGATCAGGCCGACGAACGGGTTGTGGGTGATGCTCGCGAGCACCGCGGCGGAGAACGCGCCGAGGAGGAACTGCCCCTCGATCGCGACGTTGACCACGCCTCCGCGCTCGCCGATCACGCCGCCGAGCGCGCCGAACACGAGGGGGACGGACAGCGAGAGGGCTCCCGCCAGCAGTCCGGAGACCGGGACCACTCCGCCGCCGGCGGCCGCCCACGTCAGGAAGGCGAACACCGCCAGGAGGGCGTACACGATGGGCACCCACAGGCGCGCCTTGCGGTAGGTCCAGGCGTCCAGCGCGGCCAGTACCGTGAGGACGAGGAGCAGTGCCCACGTGATCCACGCCGTCGACCCCGAGGGCACCTGGATGTCGGCGACCTTGAGCGCGGTGCTCGAGCTGCCGATCTGGAAGATGCTGACACCCGAGCGCGGCGCCACGAGGAACAGCAGCCCGAGGAGGACGGTCGCGATCGCCAGGGAGATCGCCAGCTTGTAGTTCCGCGTGCGGACGGTGGCGAGCTGGATGGTGCCGTCGCCGGCGGTGCGAGGCGCGAGGGCGGTCATGACGCCACCGCCTTCTCCTCGGAGCGCGCGGTTCGGCGGGCCGCGCGGGCCTTCCCGCGGGTGGAGAGCTCCGACTCGTCCTTCGGCAGGAAGAACACCGCGCGGATGAGCGGCGGCGCCGCGATGAAGAGGACGATGAGGGACTGGACGACCAGCACGATGTCGACCGGGATGCCCTGCGCCGCCTGCATGGTGAACGAGCCGGCCTTGAGCGCCCCGAACAGGAGGCCCGCCCAGAACGTCCCCCACGCGCGGCTGCGGCCGAGGAGCGCGACGGTGATGGCGTCGAACCCGATGCCGGCGTCGATGCCGCTGTCGAAGCCGCTCGTCACGGATCCGAGGATCTGGCTCATCGCGGCCAGGCCCGCCAGGCCGCCGGCGAACAGCATGGCGTAGATGTACATGCGCTGCACGCTGATGCCGGCCGCGCGGGCGGCGTGCGGGTTCTCGCCGACCGCGCGCATCCGGAACCCGAGGCTGGAGCGCTCGATCAGCCACCACACGATGAGGGTCGTCACCACGACGACCGGGAATCCCCAGTTCAACAGCGGGAACTGCGGCCCGAAGAGCGACGGGTACTGTGCCGTCTCGGGCGTCGGCGCAGAGATCGGCTGGTTCGATCCGGCCTTCTGCAGCAGCTCGGGTGTGCGCACCATCCAGCTGACCAGGTACAGGGCGACGTAGTTGAGCATGATCGTGAGGATCACCTCGTGCGCGCCGGTGCGGGCCTTCAGGAGTCCGACGATGCCGCCCCAGATCGCACCGCCCGCGATGCCCGCCGCGACGGCCAGGGGAAGGTGGATCCACATCGGCAGATCGAGGTGGAACGTGACCAGCGCCGCCGTGGCCGCCCCGATCAGCATCTGTCCGCGGGCACCGATGTTGAACAGCCCCACGCGGAACGCGAGCGCGACGCCGAGGCCGGCCGCGATGAGCGGGGCGGCGAATCCGAGGGTGTTGGTGAGGGGACGGATGGCGCTCACGAAGTCGGGGGCGATCGGGTTGAAGATCGAGCCCTGGAAGAGCGCGTAGTACGCGCCCGACACGGCGTTCCAGATCGCGACGAGGGTGTCCTGGGGACGGGCGAAGAAGTAGCCCGCCGCGGCCTGGACGTCGGGGTTCGTGATGGCGATGAGGATGCCGCCGACGACCATCGCGAGGACGATCGCGAGGATCGTGGTGACGGCCGAGCCGCGCAGGATCTCGCGGATGATGACGTTCTGGCGCGGCGGCGGCGGAACCTCGGCGCCCGGGGGCGGCTTCGGCGCCGCTTCGGGGACGGCGGGCGTGCCGGTCAGGGGTCCGGATGCCGGGGGCAGCTGCTCGGGCGGGAGACCGGTGGGCTCGGGCCCGGCGCCGGTGGCGTTGTCGCTCATGCCGCCTCCTCCGTGGGGTTCTCGCCGGCCATCATCAGGCCGAGGACATCGCGCGGGGTGTCCGCGGGCACGATGCCGATGATGCCGCCGCGGTACATCACCGCGATGCGATCGGCGAGCGCGACGACCTCGTCGAGCTCGGTCGACACGACCACGACGGGCACGCCGGCATCCCGCGTCCCGATGATGCGCTTGTGGATGAACTCGATCGACCCGACGTCGACGCCGCGCGTGGGCTGCGACGCGAGCAGGAGCTTGAGGTCGCGGCTCAGCTCGCGCGCGATCACGACCTTCTGCTGGTTGCCGCCCGACAGCGAGCCCGCGGGGCTGTCCGGACCCTGCGTGCGGATGTCGAACTCGGCGATCCGGTCACGGGCGAATCTGTCGAGGATCGCCCGGCGGATCGTCCCGAAGCGGCGGAAGCGCGTGTCGGCGCTGCGATCGAGCATGAGGTTCTCGGCGACGGAGAGGGCCGTCACCAGGCCGTCCTCCTGCCGGTCCTCGGGGACGAAGCCGACGCCCTCGTCGAGGATGCCGCGGACGCTCTTGCCGACGAGTTCCACGCCGCCGAGCGTGATGGACCCCTCGACCTCCTCCTGCAGCCCCACGATCGCCTCGGCGAGCTCGGTCTGGCCGTTGCCCTGCACACCCGCGATGGCGAGCACCTCGCCCGGCCGGACGTCGAAGCTGACATTGTCGACCACGACCGCGCCGGCGGCGGTGAGCACGCGCAGGTCGCGCACGGAGAGGCCGCCCTCGCCGATGGTCGGGGGGCCCTTGTGGACGGTGAGCTCGACCGCACGGCCGACCATCATGGACGCGAGCTGCGTGTTGGTCTCGGTGGGGCTGGCCTCGCCGACGACCTTGCCGAGCCGGATGACGGTGATGCGGTCGGCGACCTCGCGCACCTCGCGCAGCTTGTGGGTGATGAAGACGATCGCGGTGCCCTCGTCGCGCAGCTGGCGCATGATCGCCATGAACTCGTCGGTCTCCTGGGGCGTGAGGACCGCGGTGGGCTCGTCGAAGATGAGGATCTTCGCGTCGCGCGCGAGCGCCTTGATGATCTCGACGCGCTGCTGCACGCCGACCGGGAGGTCGCCGACCTGCGCGTCGGGATCGACCTGGAACCCGAAGCGGTCGGCGACTTCGCGCACGCGCTCCCGTGCCTTCGCGAGGTCGAGCACGCCGAGGCCCCGCGTGTCCTCGTGACCGAGCATGAGGTTCTCGGCGACGGTGAACACCGGAATGAGCATGAAGTGCTGGTGCACCATGCCGATGCCGGCGGCCATGGCGTCTCCGGGTCCGCGGAAGTGCTGGGGGACGCCGTCCAGCAGGATCTCCCCCTCGTCGGCCTGGTAGAGGCCGTAGAGGACGTTCATCAGGGTGGACTTGCCTGCGCCGTTCTCACCGAGGAGCGCATGGATCTCTCCGGAGCGGACCTCGAGATCGATGTGATCGTTGGCGACCAGGCTGCCGAAGCGCTTCGTCACGCCGCGCAGCTCGAGCTTCATACTGTGACCCTATCCGGACCGAGGAACAGCGGAAAAGGACGCGGCCGGGAGGATGCGTGGCATCCCACCCGGCCGCGTCGCGACCGTTCGCCTACTTGGGCGAGCTCGGCGAGGTGACCTTGAGGTCGCCCGAGATGATCTGCTTCTTCAGCTCGTCGAGCTTGTCGGTCAGACCCTTGGGCAGCTTGCTCTCGAAGTCGTGGAACGACGAGAGCCCGACGCCGCCGTTCTCCAGCGTGCCGACGTACGGCGTGGTGTCGAAGTCGCCCTTCGCCGCCGCGAGCGTCGCGTCGTGCACGGCGTTGTCGATGCGCTTCATGATCGAGACCAGCGTCACGTCGGCGACCGACGGGTCGGCGACCGCGAGGTCGGAGTCGACGCCCAGCATGACCGTCTTCTTGCCGCTGTCCTTGATGGCGGCGGCAGCCGACTGGTAGATCGGGCCGCCGACAGGCAGGATCACGTCGACGCCCTGGTCGAGGATGCCCTGCGCGGTCTGCTTGGCCGTGTCGTTCGCCGCGAAGCCGCCGGTGAAGGCGCCGGTCTGCTTGTCGACGTCCCAGCCGAAGGTCGCGACGCTCGACTTCTCGTCGTCGTTGTACTTCTTGACGCCGTCGATGAAGCCGTCCATGAAGATCGTGACCGGCGGGATCTGCAGGCCGCCGAACGTGCCGACCTTGTCGGCGCCCTCCTGGTGCGACCACGCGGCGGCCGCGTAGCCGCCGAGGTAGGCCGCCTGGACGGTGTCGAACAGCAGCGGCTTGATGTTCGGCGCATCCGGCTTGCCGTCGTTGTTGCCGTCGGCGCTGTCGTCGATGATCGCGTAGTCGATCTTCGGATTGGCGAGGGCGGACTTCACCGTGTCGGCCGACAGCTTGAAGCCGACCGAGATGATGAACGTGCAGCCCTGGGCGACGAGGTTCTCGAGGTTCGGGGCGTAGTCGTTCGCGGAGTCCGACTGGACGTCGATCTCCTTGACGCCCAGCTCCTTCGCGGCGGCCTTGATGCCGTTGAGCGCGGACTCGTTGAACGACTTGTCGTTCCATCCGCCGTCGTCCGAGACGATGCAGGGCTTGAAGCCGGCGACCGCGGTCGGACCTGCGCTCGTCGGGTTGGAGCTCGGTGCCGCGCCACAGCCGGCGAGGGCGACGATGACGCCTGCGGCGATGGTGACGCCGAGGAGCTTTCGGGTGGTAGAGATGGTCAACTCACGCCTCCACATCAGGGTGACCCCGCGGACTTCGCGGGGGGATCCTAAGAAGTTACCGAGTGTGACGTGGGAGTTGCATGCCGCGCGGTCCCCTGAGCGGGAATGGTTACAAACCCGCAACACGGGCGACCGTCAGAGGACGTCGCCCCGGCCGGTGAGCTTGAGCGCGTCCACGACGCCCTTGACGCGCTGCGCGTGCTCGCTCGTGGTGACCAGGAGCGCATCCGGCGTGTCGACCACGACGATGTCCTTCACGCCGATCAGCGAGATGACGCGGGTGGTCTGGCTCACGACGATGCCGCTCGCGGCATCCGAGAGGATCCGGGCGTTCGGCCCGAGGATCGCCAGATCGTTCTTGCGGCCGTGGGAGTTCAGCTTCGCAAGGCTCGCGAAGTCCCCCACGTCGTCCCAGTCGAAGTGGCCCGGGATCACGGCGAGGCGCCCCTTCTGCGCGGCGGGCTCGGCGACCGCGTAGTCGATCGCGATCTTCTCCAGCGTCGGCCAGACGCGATCGACGACGGGGCCGCGCGCGTCGCGGTCGTCCCACGCCTCGGCGAGATCCATCAGCCCCGCGTAGAGCTGGGGGCGATTCTCCGCGATCTCGCCGAGCAGGACGTCGGCGCGCGCGATGAACATGCCCGCGTTCCAGAGGTACGAGCGGTCCGCGAAGTACTCCCGCGCGGTGTCGAGGTCCGGCTTCTCGACGAAGCGCTCCACGAGGGCCGCCTCGGGGGCGCCCGCGACGATCAGCTCATCGGCCTTCTTCATGTAGCCGAAGCCGATCGAGGGCTCGCTGGGCTGGATGCCGATCGTGCACACGTACCCCTCGCGGGCGACGGCGACGGCCTGCTGCACGGCCCAGTCGAAGAGGTGCGGCACGCGGATGACGTGGTCCGCGGCGAACGAGCCGATCACCACGTCGGGCTCGCGTCGCGCCAGGACCGCGGCCGCGAGGCCGATCGCCGCGGTGGAGTCGCGCGGTTCGGACTCGAGGAACACGTTGCGATCGAGGATGTCCGGCAGCTCGTGTTCGACCGCGGCGCGGTGGGCGCGCCCGGTCACGACCGCGATCCGCTCCGCGCCGGCGAGCGGCTCGAGCCGGTCCCACGTGTCGCGCAGGAGGGTGTTCCCCGAACCGGTGAGGTCGTGCAGGAACTTCGGCGCGTCGGCGCGGGACAGGGGCCACAGCCGGCTGCCGATGCCGCCGGCGGGGATGATCGCGTAGAAGTCGCTGAGGGGATCGGCCATGGCTGACAGGGTAGTCGCCGTGCCGTCGCTCGCCCGGCGAAAGTGTCACGCTCCGCCGCGGTCGCGTCGACATGCGCCACCTTCAACACTCGCGGGCGAGGATGCCTCGATGGGGCCGCCGAGATGTCTCGACGTCGAGATAAGTTAGGGCGGCCTAAGCTCCGCCGGCCGAGCGACGGGAATAGGATGAGTGCAGCGCCCGTGTGACGCCCGGGGCATCCGCCCCACTGGGGCATGTCGACCGCCCCGACTCGAGTTCGATCCAGGGAGGGACGGCCGTGTCCGCACCAGCACGCGTCACACCGTCGGTATCCGAGACCACATCGAGAGTCCCCCGTGGCACGCTCTACCGCGGCCACACCGGGATGTGGTCATGGGTGCTGCACCGCATCACCGGCGTCGCGATCTTCTTCTTCCTCCTGGTGCACGTCCTCGACACGTCGCTCATCCGCGTCGCTCCCGACGCCTACGACGCGGTCATCGGCACGTACAAGCAGCCCCTCATGGGCATCGGCGAGATTGTCCTGGTCGGCGCCATCGTCTATCACGCGTTCAACGGGCTGCGGATCATCCTCGTCGACTTCTGGTCGTGGGCCACGCGCCACCAGCGCCAGCTGTGGTGGGTCGTCATCGGCCTCTGGGTCGTGACGATGGCCGGCTTCGTCCCCCGTCAGCTCATGGTCATCGTGGCCGAGATCACCGGGGGGCACTGACATGACCGCCGACACCATCGCCGACCCGCGCTCCGCCGCGCCGCGCCGCAAGGGCCCGAACCTCGAGAAGTGGGGCTGGCTCTACATGCGGATCTCGGGCGTCCTGCTGGTCGTCCTCATCTTCGGCCACCTCTTCGTGAACCTCGTCATGGGCGAGGGCGTGCGGGGCATCGACTTCGCGTTCGTCGCGGGCAAGTACGCGACGCCGTTCTGGCAGGTCTGGGACCTGCTGATGCTGTGGCTGGCGCTCATCCACGGCGCCAACGGCATGCGCACGATCGTCAACGACTACGTCACCCACCAGACGGCGCGCCGCATCCTGGTCTGGGCCGTGTGGCTCGCGGCCGGCCTCCTCATCCTGCTCGGCACGCTGGTCATCTTCACGTTCGACCCGTGCATCCCGCCCGTGCCCGACGCTCTCGCCGGCGTCTGCCCGGCCTGACCGGCCCGCCGCGCACGCGCACCGACGACTCCGACACAGATACGAAGGCACCCACCACGTGAGCACTCAGACAGCCGACGACATCGTCAAGGACGGCGTGCACTACCACCAGTTCGACATCGTCATCGTGGGCGCCGGCGGTGCCGGCATGCGCGCGGCGATCGAGGCCGGCCCCGGCGCGAAGACGGCCGTCATCACCAAGCTCTACCCGACGCGTTCGCACACCGGCGCCGCGCAGGGCGGCATGGCCGCGGCCCTCGCGAACGTCGAGGAGGACTCCTGGGAGTGGCACACGTTCGACACGGTGAAGGGCGGCGACTACCTCGTCGACCAGGATGCCGCCGAGATCCTCGCCAAGGAGGCCATCGACGCGGTCATCGACCTCGAGAACATGGGCCTCCCGTTCAACCGCACTCCCGAGGGCAAGATCGACCAGCGGCGGTTCGGCGGCCACACCGCCGACCACGGCAAGACCCCCGTGCGCCGCGCCTGCTACGCCGCCGACCGCACCGGCCACATGATCCTGCAGACGCTGTTCCAGAACTGCGTCAAGCTCGGCATCAACTTCTTCAACGAGTTCTACGTGCTCGACCTCATCACCGTGAAGGACGACGGGGGCGGCACGCAGATCGCGGGCGTCGTGGCCTACGAGCTGGCCACCGGCGACCTGCACGTCTTCCAGTCCAAGGCCGTCATCTTCGCGACCGGCGGCTTCGGCAAGATCTTCAAGACCACCTCGAACGCGCACACCCTGACCGGTGACGGCGTCGGCGTCATCTGGCGCAAGGGGATCCCGCTGGAGGACATGGAGTTCTTCCAGTTCCACCCGACCGGACTCGCCGGCCTCGGCATCCTGCTCACGGAGGGAGCGCGCGGCGAGGGGGCGATCCTGCGCAACGCGAGCGGCGAGCGGTTCATGGAGCGCTACGCCCCCACCATCAAGGACCTCGCCCCGCGCGACATCGTCAGCCGCTGCATGGTGCAGGAGGTCGCCGAGGGCCGCGGAGCCGGCCCGCACAAGGACTACGTGCTGCTGGACTGCACGCACCTGGGCGCCGAGGTGCTGGAGACGAAGCTGCCCGACATCACCGAGTTCGCTCGCACCTATCTGGGCGTGGACCCCGTCGTCGAGCCGGTGCCCGTCATGCCCACCGCGCACTACGCGATGGGCGGCATCCCGACCAACAACGACGCCGAGGTGCTCAGCAGCAACACGACGGTCGTGCCGGGACTGTACGCAGCCGGCGAGTGCGCGTGCGTCTCTGTGCACGGATCCAACCGCCTGGGGACCAACTCGCTCCTCGACATCAACGTCTTCGGCAAGCGTGCCGGCCGCAACGCGGTCGCGTACGCGAAGACCGCCGAGTTCGTCCCGCTCCCCGAGGACCCCGCGAAGGACGTGCGCGAGCTGCTCGAGGGCCTGCGCGACAACCCGGGCACGGAACGGATCGCGGTGCTGCGCAAGACGCTGCAGGACGAGATGGACCGCAAGGCCCAGGTGTTCCGCACCGATGAGTCGCTCGGCGAGGTGCTCGAGATCATCGAGCAGCTCCGCGACCGCTATCGCAACATCCATGTCGACGACAAGGGCAAGCGCTACAACACCGACCTCCTCGAGGCCGTGGAACTCGGCTTCCTCCTCGATCTGGCGGAGGTCGTCGTCTACGCGGCCCGCAACCGCAAGGAGAGCCGCGGCGGCCACATGCGCGACGACTACCCGACGCGCGACGACGAGAACTACATGAAGCACACGATGGCCTATCTCACCGGCGACCCCCACTCGTCGGACGCCGGCGACCACATCCGGCTGGACTGGAAGCCCGTGGTGTTCACGAAGAACGAGGCCGGCGAGTTGCGCTACCCGCCGCTGGAGAGGAAGTACTGATGTCGACCGCTCTCGTCGAGCCGGGCGCCGTGGAGGCGCTGGATGCGGCTGCCGCTGACACCGGCATCCAGTCGTTCCTGGTGACGTTCATCATCCGCCGCTTCAATCCCGAGGTCGACGAGGAGCCGCGCTGGGTCGACTACGACGTCGAGGTCTACTCCACGGATCGCGTCCTCGACGCGCTGCACAAGATCAAGTGGGAGGTCGACGGGTCGCTCACGTTCCGCCGTTCGTGCGCCCACGGCATCTGCGGCTCGGACGCGATGCGCATCAACGGCCGCAACCGGCTCGCGTGCAAGACCCTCATCAAGGATCTCGACATCTCGCAGCCCATCTACGTCGAGGCGATCAAGGGACTCCCCCTCGAGAAGGATCTCGTCGTCGACATGGACCCGTTCTTCGCGTCCTTCCGCGAGGTGAAGCCGTTCCTCATCCCCGGCACGAAGGCCGAGCCCGGCAAGGAGCGCCTCCAGTCGATCGTGGAGCGCGAGCGCTTCGACGACACCACCAAGTGCATCCTCTGCGCCGCGTGCACGTCCTCGTGCCCCGTGTTCTGGACCGACGGCCAGTACTTCGGCCCGGCGGCCATCGTGAACGCGCACCGCTTCATCTTCGACTCGCGCGACGACGCGGGCGACGTCCGGCTCGACATCCTCAACGACAAGGAGGGCGTATGGCGCTGCCGCACGACCTTCAACTGCACCGAGGCGTGCCCTCGCGGCATCGAGGTGACCAAGGCGATCGCCGAGGTCAAGCAGGCCGTCCTGCGCGGGAAGCCCTGAGCACCCGGCGATGACCATCCCGGATCCCGCTTCGACGACGCAGCGGGACGACGCGCGGATGCCGCGACCGCTGCGCGTCGCGCGCGTCGCGGTCACGGGCGCCTACGCGGCACAGGCGCTCGGCTACGCGGTCCTCGTCACCTCGCTCCCCGCCATCCAGACCCGGCAGCGGATCGACCCCGAGACGATCTCGTTCATCATGCTCGGCGTCTGCTTCGCCGCCGCACTCGGCTCCGTCATCGCGAACGCCGTCGCCGTCCGCTGGGGCAGCCGTGCCGCGCTCGCGCTGGGTCTGATCATCGAGGCGGTCGCCCTCCCGGTGGCAGCGGTCACCACGCCCTTCGCGGTGTTCGTCGCCGCGCTCGCCGTCTACGGCGCGGGGCTGGGCTGCGTCGACGCCGCCTCGGCCATGCAGGGCGTGACCGTGCAGCGAGCGTACGGGCGACCTCTCCTGGGGACGTTCTTCGCGGGATACACCGGCGCCGCGATCGCCGGCGGCCTCCTCGTGTCCGGCGTCGCCGCGTCGGCGGTCGGCGCGGGCGTCGCGATCGTCGTGGCGGCCGTGCTCATCCTGGCGATGGCCCTCGCCGGCACGCGCCTGTTCGCCCGCGACGTCCCCGTGGACGCGGTGCTGGCGCCCGCCGAGCGCGCCCGGCTGCCGCGCGCCGGAATCTGGGCGTTCGGCTTCGTGATCCTGGCCGTCTTCGTGGTCGACTCCTCGGTGAGCACGTGGAGCAGTCTCTACCTGACGGGACTCGCGACCATCGCCTGGGTGGCGCCGCTCGGCTACGTGGTCTATCAGGTCTTCATCCTGCTCACGCGGCTCGCCACGGACCGCCTGCTGCCGGTCGTCGGCCGGGCGCGGCTGGTCGCCATCGCGGTGGTCGTCTCCGTGGTCGGCTGCGTGGTCGTCGCGCTCGTCCCGCTCGCGGTCGCCGCGTTCGTGGGCTTCGCGCTCGCCGGGGTGGCCGTCGGCGTCGTCGTGCCGGTGACCTTCGGCGCGGCGGGCGAGCTGTCCCCCGCGCACAGCGACCAGATCATCGCGCGGATCAACATCTTCAACTACGTGGGCGTCATCTTCGGCGCCGTCGCGCTGGGCCTCCTGGCGGACGGACCGGGTCTCGGACCGGCGTTCCTGATCCCCGCCGTCGTGCTGGCCGCCGTGCTGTTCCTGCTGCGGTGGTTCCGGACGCGCCCGGGCGCCGCATCCGGCGCGTGAAGCCTCGCTACCCTGGCACCGTGAGCGACAAGCACGCCGGCGCGAAGGCCGCAGCCGCCCAGGCCGCGCGCGAGGAGGAATCGCTGCGCGAGCGCTGGGAGCAGGCGCTGCGGGAGCGGTTCGACGAGCCGATCGCCCGGGCGACGGAGATCACGCAGCGCACGCTCGCGTGGTTCCCGATCCGGGTCTGGCGCCACTTCCTGCAGAACAACGGCTTCCTCCTGGCCGCGAGCATCAGCTACCAGTCGCTGTTCGCCATCTTCGCCGTGCTGTATGTGGCGTTCGCCTCGGTCGGGCTGTGGCTGGGCGGGAGCCAGCAGGCGATCGACGGGATGATCGCGATCATCAACCGCTACATCCCGGGGCTGATCGGCACGACGACGGAGAACCCCGGGCTGGTCACATCCGAGCAGGTCGAGGCGATCGCGACCGAGAGCGGGAGCACGCTGGCGATCACCGGCGCGATCGCCGTCATCGTCGCGATCTGGACCGCGATCGGCTTCGTGACCTTCGCCCGCAGGGCCGTGCGCGACACGTTCGGGCTCCCGTTCGATCGTCGCAACTACTTCCTCCTCAAAGCCCGCGACCTGCTCGCAGCACTGATCTTCGGGGTGGCCCTGGTCCTCGGCGCGACGCTCGGTACGCTGGCCACCGGCGCACTCGACTTCCTGTTGTCCCTGATCGGGCTGGACGGCACGTCCTGGGGCGTGCAGTTCGTGGTCAAGCTGGCCTCGCTTCTGATCGCGTTCCTCATCAACTCGGTCGCACTGGCCGCGCTGTTCCGGTTCCTCACCGGCGCGACGCTCACGTGGCGCGCGATCTGGCCCGGCTCGATGCTCGGCGGCGGAGCCATCGCCGTCCTGCAGATCGCCGTCGGCCTGCTCTTCCTGTACACGCCGTCCAACCCCCTCCTCGCGACATTCTCGATCTTCATCGCCTTCCTGCTGTGGTTCCGTCTGGTGGGCATCGTGATACTGGTCGCCGCATCGTGGATCGCGGTCGCCGCGAAGGACCGGCGCATCCCGCTCCAGACCCTCTCCGAGGCCGAGCGCGTCGCCGCGGAGCACCAGGCGCTCCTGACCGCCGCGCAGGTGCGCCTGCGCACCGCGCGCGCCGCCCGCGAGAGCGCGCGGTGGCACCAGGTCTGGGCGGCCGACCGGGCCGTCCGCGCGGCGCAGGAGGAGCTGGCGCAGGTGGAGGCGTCGGCTCCACCGCCGATCAAGCGCGGCATCCTCTACGACTGACCCGGGCACGGCGAGTGTCAGGACCCGCGGATAGTGTGGAGGGCGTGTCACGCCGCGTCCGCATCGCCTCCATCAACGTCAACGGCATCCGCGCCGCCACCCGCAAGGGCATGCTCGAATGGCTCGCCGATGCGGAGGTCGACGTCATGGCGCTGCAGGAGGTGCGGGCCAGCGCCGACGAGCTCGCACTCGCGCTCCCCGGCTGGGAGCTCGTCAACGACGAGGCGCTCGCCAAGGGGCGCGCCGGCGTCGCCATCGCCTCCCGCACAGCGCCCACAGCCACGCGGACGGTCCTCGGCCAGGAGGGCCTCGACTCCGCGGGTCGCTGGATCGAGGCCGACTTCGAGATCGAGGGCGAGCGGCTCACGGTCGTGAGCGCCTACGTCCACACCGGCGAGGCCGACACACCGCGACAGGACGCGAAGTGGGCGTTCCTCGACGCCATGGAGGTGAGGATGCCGCGGCTCCGCGCGGAGTCCCCGCTCGCGCTCATCATGGGCGACCTCAACGTGGGCCACCGTGAGCTCGACATCCGCAACTGGAAGGGCAACGTCAAGAAGGCCGGCTTCCTGCCCAGGGAGCGCGCGTACTTCGACCGGTTCCTCGGCACGGACGGCGAGGCCGTCACCGGCGTGGACGGCTCGACCGGCACCGGACTCGGGTGGGTCGATGTCGGGCGACGCTTCCACGGCGAGGTCGACGGGCCGTACACCTGGTGGTCCATGCGCGGGCGCGCCTTCGACAACGACACCGGCTGGCGCATCGACTACCATCTCGCCACCCCCGCTCTCGCCGACCGTGTCACCGACTACCGGGTCCTCCGCGCGCCGTCGTGGGACACGCGCTGGAGCGACCACTCCCCGGTGGTCGCCGATTACACCCTCGGCGGCTGAACCGCACGGGCGTCCGCCTCGTGTCCTTCCCAGAGGACGTCACGACGACGGACTCCCGAGCGGAAGCGGGTGGCAGGCAGCGTGGCCGGAAGCAGTCATGGCGCGATCGGGGTGCTGCGCATCCTCGGCGCGCTCGCGGCCATCGTCCTGGCGGTCGCGGTCCTGATCACGCGCGGACGGCTTCTCGCTGTGGCCGCAGTCCTCGGCCTCCTCTTCCTCGTCGCGACGCTCCTGTCACTCATGCTGGCGCTCACGGTCGGCCTGTTCGGCATCCGGGAGACCTGGGACTTCACCCTGGTGCCCGAGACCGTCGTCATCGAGTCGATCGGGATCGTGGTCCTCGCCGCCTTCGCCGTCCTCGTGCTGCGCGAGCGGCGCTCGGACGTCGCGAGAGCCTGACGCTTCGCCCGCCGCCGGTCTCCCCCGGGGGGCCGCAAGAGATCAGCGGCGGGCGAGCCTCGTCCACGTCTCGACGACCGTGTCGGGGTTCAAGGACATCGACTCGATGCCCTGGTCCAGCAGCCATTCGGCCAGGTCGGGGTGGTCCGACGGACCCTGCCCGCAGATGCCGACGTACTGGCCGCGGCGTCGGCACGCCTCGATCGCCATGCCGAGGAGCTTCAGCACCGCGGGGTCGCGCTCATCGAACGTCGACGCGACGAGGGCGGAGTCGCGGTCGAGACCGAGGGCGAGCTGGGTCATGTCGTTCGAGCCGATGGAGAAGCCGTCGAAGACGTCCAGGAACTCGTCGGCGAGGAGGGCGTTCGCCGGGATCTCGCACATCATGATCACCTCGAGCCCGTTCTCTCCACGGCGCAGGTCGTTCTCGGCGAGGAGATCGACCACCGCCCGTCCCTCCGCGACGGTGCGCACGAACGGGATCATGATCTTCACGTTCGTGAGGCCCATCTCGTCGCGCACGAATCGCAGCGCCTCGCACTCCATGTCGAAGCACGCGCGGAATGCCGGGGAGACGTAGCGGGACGCGCCGCGCCAGCCGATCATCGGGTTCTCCTCGTCGGGCTCGTACGCGTCACCGCCGAGCAGATTCGCGTACTCGTTCGACTTGAAGTCGCTCATCCGCACGATGACCGGCTCGGGCGCGAAGGCCGCGGCGATCATCGAGACGCCCTCGGCCACGCGCCGCACGAAATACTCGCGCGGCGACGGGTAGGCGGCGATCCGCTCGTCGACCTCGGCCCGGAGGGCTGCAGGCAGGGCGTCGTGGTCGAGGAGCGCCCGCGGATGGATGCCGATCTGGCGGTTGATCACGAACTCGAGGCGCGCGAGGCCGACGCCGCGGTTCGGCAGGCGGGAGAACGAGAACGCCTGATCCGGTGTGCCGACGTTCATCATGATCTTCACCGGGACGTCGGGCATGGCGTCGAGATGGGTCTCCTCCTCGGCGTATCCGAGCCGGCCGCGGTAGACGATGCCGTCGTCGCCCTCGGCGCACGACACTGTGACCTCCGTGCCGTCCACGAGATCGCGCGTCGCCGAGCCGGTGCCGACGACGGCGGGGATGCCCAGCTCTCGGGCGATGATCGCCGCGTGGCAGGTGCGGCCGCCCCGGTCCGTCACGATCGCCGAGGCGCGCTTCATGATCGGCTCCCAGTCCGGGTCCGTCATGTCCGCCACGAGCACGTCACCCGGGCGGAACTGGTCCATCTGGCCGATGTCGGAGAGGACGCGCACCGCCCCGGCGCCGATCTTCTGCCCGATCGCCCGTCCGGCGACGAGCACCTCCCCGCGTTCGCGCAGCACGAAGCGCCGCATGACGTTGCCGTCGGCGCGCGACACCACGGTCTCGGGCCGGGCCTGCAGGATGTAGAGCTTCCCGTCGAGTCCGTCGCGAGCCCACTCGACGTCCATGGGCCGGCCGTAGTGCCCCTCGATCACCAGGGCGTGGCGGGCGAGCTCCTCGACCTCGGCGTCGGTGATGCTGAACAGGCGCCGGTCGGCGAGCGGCACGTCCTCGAACGCCGTCGAGGCACCGACGCGCGTGCCGTCGGTGTAGCGCATCGCGACGGCCTTCTCGCCCACCTGTCGCTTCAGGATCGCGGGGCGCCCGGCGCGCAGCGCGGGCTTGTACACGTAGAACTCGTCGGGGTTCACCGCGCCCTGCACCACCGCCTCCCCCAGCCCGTACGAGCTCGTGATGAACACGGCCTGGTCGAAGCCCGACTCGGTGTCGACCGTGAACAGCACGCCCGACGCACCGATGTCGGAGCGGACCATCCGCTGCACCCCGGCCGAGAGCGCCACGTCGTGATGATCGAACCCGTGGTGCACGCGGTAGGCGATCGCGCGGTCGTTGTACAGCGACGCGAAGACCCGTGAGATCGCCTGCAGGACGTCGTCGATCCCGCCGATGTTGAGGAACGTCTCCTGCTGCCCCGCGAAGGAGGCGTCCGGGAGGTCCTCCGCGGTCGCCGAGGACCGCACCGCCCAGGTCACGGCATCCGGATCAGGGTCGTCCGCGAGGAGCGTGGCGAATGCCGCGCGGATGTCGCGCTCGAGGTCCGCGGGGAACGGCTGCTCCTCGATCCAGCGCCGCACCTGGGCGCCCACCTGCGCCAGGGCTGCGACGTCGTCGATGTCGAGCGCCTCGACCTCGGAGCGGATGCGGTCCGCCAGGCCGTCGTGTGCGAGGAAGGCGCGGTAGGCATCGGCGGTGGTCGCGAACCCGCCCGGCACGCGCACCCCGGCGTCGGCGAGATGGGACACCATCTCGCCGAGAGACGCGTTCTTCCCGCCCACCTGCGGGAGGTCGCGCATCCCGATCTCGTGGAACCACAGGACACTGCTCATGATCTGCTCCTCATGGGTCACGTCAGGCACGCAGCTTCATGGTCTGCATGATGACGGCGGACATCTCCTCGACGCTCTTGGTCGCGGAGTTCAGGAACGGCACATGGTTGCGCCGGTACAGGTCTTCGGCGCGGCGCAACTCGAGGGTGCACTGCTCGAGGCTCGCGTAGCGCGAACTGGGACGACGCTCGTGGCGCACCTGGCTCAGGCGCAACGGCGTCGTCGTCAGGCCGAAGCAGCGGTCGCGATGGGCGGCCACCGCACGGGGCAGCGGCTCGGTCGGGAAGTCGTCGTCGGTCAGCGGATAGTTCGCCACGAGCAGGCCGTACTGCAGCGCGAGGTACATCGTGGTCGGCGTCTTCCCGCAGCGCGACGGCGCGATGATGACGACGTCGGCGATGTCGAGCGCGCGGCCGCTCTGGCCGTCGTCGTGCTCGATGGCGTATTCCACCGCCCGCATGCGCCCGAGGTAGCGCTCCATGTCGCCGACCCCGTGATACTGCCCGAGCTGCTCGGACGCGGTCGTGCCGAGCGCCTGCTCGAGCTCTGTGAGGTGCCCCGCGAGCAGATCGATGACGACGGCGCCCGAGCCGGCGATGATGTCCCGCAGCCGGCGGTTCTTCACGGTCGTGAAGAGGATGGGCGCGAGCCCCGCGGCCGCTGCGGTGCGGATGTCGTCCACCACGCGGCTCGCGCCCTCGGCGGTGTCGACGAACGGGATGGTGTGGCGCACGACATCCACGGCCGGGAAGTTCGCGAGCAGGGCGCTGCCCAGCGTCTCGGCCGTGATGCCGGTGCTGTCGGAGATGAAATAGGCCGCGCGGCGCCCCTGCGCGACGGCGGGTTCGCCGGGCGCGGGGGGAATGGTCGGATCGATCATCGCGGTTCTCCGAAGGACGGCGCGGTGGAAAGCTGGGCCTGGCACCCACCCTATGGGGGTGCATGAGACGTCTTCTGGGTGATCGGCGGCGAAAGACTGCTCATTCTTTCCGGAACGCCAAGTTCGATGCGACCCGGATGGTCTCGCCGCGACGCCGGCCCGCGGCATCCGCCGCCCGTAGAATCGACAGGTGAACAAGCCCCGCCTCTACTCCGGAATGCAGCCGTCGGCCGACTCCCTCCAGATCGGCAACTACATCGGAGCGCTCATGCAGTGGCGGGACCTGCAGGAGTCGTACGACGCGTTCTTCTCCGTCGTCGATCTGCACGCGCTCACCCAGCCGAACGATCCCGCCGAACTGCGCGAGAAGACCCGCCGCACGGTCGCCCAGTACATCGCGGCGGGGATCGAGCCGTCGAAGTCGACGCTGTACGTCCAGTCGCACGTGCCGGCCCACGCCGAGCTCGCGTGGATCCTCTCGACGATCACCGGGTTCGGCGAGGCCGGGCGGATGACCCAGTTCAAGGACAAGTCGCAGCGCTACGGCGCCGACGCGACCTCGGTCGGACTCTTCACGTACCCGGTGCTGATGGCGGCCGACATCCTGCTCTACCAGACCGACATCGTGCCCGTCGGCGACGACCAGAAGCAGCACGTGGAGCTGACGCGCGACCTCGCCGAGCGGTTCAACTCGCGGTACGGTGCGACGTTCCGCGTGCCGACGCCGGTGATCCAGCAGGAGACGGCGCGCATCTACGACCTCCAGAACCCGACCGCGAAGATGTCGAAGTCGGCGGAGTCGGATGCCGGGGTGCTGTGGCTGCTCGACGATCCCGGAGTCTCCGCGAAGAAGATCATGCGCGCGGTGACCGACTCCGAGGGATCGGTGCGGTACGACCGCGAGCAGAAGCCCGGCGTGTCGAACCTCCTCGTGATCTACGCCGCGCTCACCGGCCGCCAGGTCGCGTCGATCGAGGACGAGTACGCGGGCCGCGGCTACGGCGACTTCAAGAAGGGTCTCGCCGAGGTCGTCGTGAACGAGTTCGGGCCGGTGCGCGAGCGCGCGCTCCAGCTGCTCTCGGATCCGGCCGAACTCGACCGCGTGCTCGCGATCAACGCCGGCAAAGCGCAGGACGTCGCGGACCGCACGCTGACCGACGTGTACGACCGCGTCGGGCTGCTCCGCCGCCGGTAGCGCCGACCCCGCGGGCGGGCGGCCGGGTCGCAGGCGGGCAACGTACCGTTCTCAGGAGAAGCGGCATCCGGCCCGACCGCGAGCCGCACGGATTCGCGAGCCGGGGTCGGGTCGGACGTCGTCGATCCTGAGAACGGTACGGCGGAGAACCCGCATAGACGCCGGTCAGGGAGTCGCGGGCGCTGGACTCGATCGGCTCTGGCGTCCTGCACGCGGTCCGGCGCCGCGTACCCACCCGTACCGTTCTCAGGACCCGCTGAGTTGGGGCAGCGGGAGATTCGCGAAGAAGCCGGCATCTCCCGCCGCACAGACGGCACCGATCCTGAGAACAGTACGGCGAATGACCCCGTCGAGCTCGGTCAGACGTGCTGACGCGATCGGATGAGACCCTGCAGCGCTCCGAGCACCTGCTCGGGTCGGTAGAGGATGTCCTCCGCGACGACGCGGAACGTCGGAAAGCCCCGTGCGGCAAGCGCGAGGTCGCGCGCGTGGTCCTTGCGCTGCGTAGCCCAATCGGAGTGGAATTCTCTGCTGTCGCACTCGACGACGAGCCAGCCGTCGACGAGGAGGTCGACACGACCGATGCCCTCGAAGCGGACCTGCAGCTCCACCTGACAGCCCAGGGCGCGGGCTATGAGTCGAACCAGCGTCTCCGGACCGGACTCTGCTCGCCCGTCGACGAGGCTCCTCACCGCGGAGAAGCGGTCGGGCAGCAATGCGAAGAGCTCGTCCAGTTCAGACAGACTGATGAGTCCGCGGTTCAGTGCGCTGTCGATCGTGGCGACCATCGCCCGCGGCGACTGGCATCGGAAGGCGTGCCGAAGGGCGTCGATGACGGGAACGACAGTCGCGCCGGCGGGACTCTCATGACTGCTCCAATGGAGTCGCACCGGGTCTGACGACGCGCGTCGTCTCGGCGGCTGCTGCGGTCCCCGGAGACGGGCGGCCCGAGGGTCGACGTGGACATGCAGGAGCGCATTGTCGAGCACGAACACACCGAGCGCTGCCAAGAGCGAGAGGCAGGTGAGCCGGCCACCGACCCGAACGGCGCGAACGATGCGGTCGTCCACTCCCGTCGGCAGGTAGCGATCCCGCCTGACGTGGAGGAGTGCGCCGAGCCGCACGGCCCTTCGGATGGTACGTCGTGTGTAGCCGTCGGCGAAGAGTTCTGCTCGAGTGAGGAATTCGGTCATCCCGCGAGCCTCGATGCACCCGCGTGCCAAGCCGCGCGTGGTCGGTGCGACGGGGGATCGGCGTCCCCCCGCCCGCGATGGGGAGGAGCCCCCGTACCGTTCTCAGGATCAGCGAGCGCTCCGACAGCTGGGGGTGGCTGAGCCGCGCGGGTGGGACGTGTCGTCGTCCGTGCCGTTCCTGAGAACGGTACGGCCTTGGGGCAGGGAGGACGGGGCGGAGGGTCCCGAGTGGAGGAAGTGCGGGGCGGATGGGCGGGCGGTCCAGCCTGCTGGCGGTGGCGGGTCGGTAGGGTCGCGGATCGGTAGGGAGGCGGGTCGGTAGGGTGGCGGATCGGTAGGGAGGCGGGTCGGTAGGGTGGCGGGGTGGAACCGGTGACCCTGCAGACCGAGCGGCTGGTGCTCTCGCCGCCCGACGAGGCGGACATCGACGCCATCACCGAGGCCGCCCAGGATCCCGAGGTCCCGCGCTGGACCACCCTCCCCTCGCCCTACACCCGCGCGCACGCCGAGGACTTCGTCGCCAAGGCCGCGACCTGGTGGGCACAGACGAGCGAGCTGACCTGGGGCGTCCGGCACGAAGACCGCTGGGTGGGCATGGTCGGCCTCCACCGCGTGGAGCCGCGCGGGGCCGCCGAGATCGGCTACTGGATGGCCCGCCCCGCGCGGGGGCGCGGGTTCCTCACCGAGGCGGCGCGGCGCGTCGTGGACTTCGGGTTCGCGGACGAGGGTCTCGGCCTCGCGCGCATCGAGTGGCGCGCGGTGGTGGGCAACGTCCCCTCGGCGCGGGTCGCCCGACGCATCGGCTTCCGCTACGAAGGGCTCGTGCGGCAGGGCCTGAGCGACCCTCGCGGGCGGTCCGACGGGTGGATCGCCGGTCTGCTCCGCGACGACGATCGCTCCCCGCAGCCGTGGCCCGTGCTCGACGACTGACCTCCGGGCCACCCACGTCGTCAGACGTGCGTGACAGGATGGGCGCATGCCGGAGATGCCCGAGGTCCAGGGTCTCGTCGACTTCCTGCGCGGCAGGGTGACGGGGCTCGAGATCACGCGCGCCGCCGTGACGGCCATCGCGGCGCTCAAGACCTACGACCCGCCGGTGGACGCGCTGAAGGGCGCCCGCATCACCGGCGTCGAGCGCCACGGCAAGTTCGTCGACATCGCGACGGAGGGGGCGGATGCCTCGGCCCACCTCGTGTTCCACCTCGCGAAGGCCGGGTGGCTGCGCTGGTACGACGCGCTGCCGTCCACCGTCATCAAACCCGGTCGCACCCCGATCGCGCTGCGGGTGGCGCTCTCCGACGGGTCGGGGTTCGACCTCACCGAGGCCGGCACGAAGAAGTCGCTCGCGGTGTACGTCGTGCGCCACCCGGCGGATGTCCCCGGCATCGCCCGGCTCGGCCCTGACCCGCTCGACCCGGCGTTCACACGCGACACCCTCGCGGGGCTGCTGGCCGACCGCCGCACCCAGATCAAGGGGGTGCTGCGCGACCAGGCGACGATCGCCGGTGTCGGCAACGCGTACTCCGACGAGATCCTGCACGCCGCCAAGATGTCCCCGTACGCGCTGGCGTCGAGCCTCACCGCGGCCGACGTCGACCGCCTGTTCGCCGCGATGACGGCGACGCTGACGGATGCGGTGGCCGAGGCATCCGGCAAACCGCCTGCCGAACTGAAGGACGCCAAGCGTCGCGGCATGCAGGTGCACGGTCGCCGCGGTGAGACCTGCCCGGTGTGCGGAGACACCGTGCGCAGCGTCTTCTTCGCCGACAACAGCCTGGAGTACTGCCCGACCTGTCAGACCGGCGGCAAGATCCTCGCCGACAGGCGGCTGTCGCGACTGCTCAAGTAGCGTCCGGCCCGGTGCCCATCAGGGCGCGGGCGTCGTCGTCCACCCAGTCGAGCGACTTGGACACGGCCTTGCGCCACATGCGGTACCGGCGCTCGCGTTCATCGATCCCCATCGCGGGTTCGAACCGGACGTCCTCGCGCCAGTGCGTGCGCAGGTCGTCGAAGCCGCTCCACACCCCGGTCGCGAGCCCCGCGGCATAGGCGGCGCCGAGCGCCGTCGTCTCGACGACCTTCGGACGGACGACGGGGATGCCGAGGATGTCGGCCTGGAACTGCATCAGCAGGTCGTCGCGCGTCATGCCCCCGTCGACGCGGATCTCCGTCGGCGTCCGGCCGGTGTCCGCGATGACGGCCTCCATCACGTCGCGGGTCTGGAAGGCCGTCGACTCCAGCGCGGCGCGCGCGATGTGCGCCCGCGTCACGTACCGGGTGAGTCCGACGAGGGCGCCGCGCGCATCGGGGCGCCAGTACGGCGCGAACAGCCCCGAGAAGGCGGGGACGAAGTACGCGCCGCCGTTGTCGTCGACGGACGAGGCGAGCCGCTCCACCTCCTCCGAACGGGAGATGATGCCGAGGTTGTCGCGCAGCCACTGCACGAGCGAGCCCGTCACGGCGATCGACCCCTCGACCGCGTACCGGGCCGGATCGTCGCCGCAGCGGAACGCGACGGTCGTGATCAGCCCGTGCGCGGAGCGGACGATCTCCTCCCCCGTGTTGACGAGCAGGAAGTTGCCGGTGCCGTACGTGTTCTTGGACTCGCCCGCGTCGAAGGCGGCCTGGCCGAAGCTCGCCGCCTGCTGGTCGCCGAGGATCCCTGCGACGGGCACGCCGCGGGCGACGCCCGGCAGCTGCACCTCGCCCACGACCTCTGACGACGAGCGGATCTCGGGGAGCATCGCCCGCGGGATGCCCCATACCGCCAGCAGCTCGTCCGACCAGTCCAGGGTGCGCAGATCCATGAGGAGCGTGCGGGACGCGTTCGTGACGTCGGTGACGTGCACGCCGCCGCGGCTCCCTCCGGTCAGGTTCCACACGACCCACGTGTCGGGGGTCCCGAACAGCAGATGGCCGGCCTCCGCCGCATCGCGTGCTCCCGGCACGTGGTCGAGGATCCACGCGACCTTGGATGCCGAGAAGTACGCCGCGAGCGGCAGACCCGTCTGCTCGGCGAAGCGGTACGTTCCGCCCGACGCGGCGAGCTCGTCGATCCGCGACTGCGTACGCGTGTCCTGCCAGACGATCGCGTTGTGCACGGGACGCCCGGTGCGCCGATCCCACACGATCGCGGTCTCGCGCTGATTGGTCACGCCGATCCCGGCGAGGTCTCGCGCGGCGACATCACCGCGGGAGAGCACCGCCGATACGACCCACTCCGTGTTCGTCCAGATCTCGACGGGGTCGTGCTCGACCCAGCCCGCGCGGGGGAAGATCTGCTCGTGCTCGCGCTGGGCGACCGAGACGATCGCCCCCGTGGCGTCGAACACGATCGCCCGCGTCGACGTGGTGCCCTGGTCGATCGCCAGTACGTGCTCGGCCACTCTGCCTCCTCGGAACGCCTGCCGGTCAGGCTACCGGTCGGTGTGCGACGCGCCGGATGCCACGGCGGATGCCTCGCCGCCTTCGGCGGCGGGGACCCATCCGGGGTCGGCGGCGTGGACGGCGGCGAGCCCACGCTCGACCTCTTCCTCGCAGCGCGCCGGGTCCCACCCCAGGGCGGGCGCGATCGCGGCCGCGACCTCGCGCGCGGAGTCCGCGGAGACGTCGCCCATGAAGGCCAGGCTCGTGCGCCGCATCAGCATGTCGTCGAGATGGACGACCGCCTCCGACGCAGCCAGATGCCGCAGCTCGCCCGAACTGTAGCCGGGCGCCGTCTCGAGCGGTGCGTCATCCGGGTCCGCGGCGATCGCGGCGGCGACGGCCGCGGCCACCGTGCCGTAGCGGTCGAGCAGGCGGGCGACCCGGTCGGCGGGGAGACCCGCGGCGTTGTCGGCGATCCAGCGGTGACGGGCGCGCTCGGTCGTGGGGTACCCGAGGCCGCCGCCGATCGGGAGGCTCGCCGTCGAGAGGCGGCGCGGGCGCGCCAGCAGGTCGAGCGCACGATCGGCGAGGTGCTCGGCCGACGCCCGGAACGTCGTCCACTTCCCCCCGACGAGGCTGAGCACCGTGGCATCCGCGCGTCCGGGCAGCGGTGCGGACTCGATCCGGTAGTCGCGCGAGACGAAGCCCGGCGCGAGATCGCCGTGCCCGGGGAGCGGGCGCACGCCGGCGAAGCGGTAGACGATGCTGTCGCGGTCGACCGCGACGTCGGGCAGCACGTGGCGCACGAGATCGAGGAAGTAGTCGACCTCGGCGTCCGTGCACACGATCGGATCGGCCATGTCGTGCTCGAGGTCGGTGGTCCCGACGAGCACGCGCCCCTTGAGGGGGTAGATGAGCACGATGCGGCCGTCGCTGTGCTCGAAGAAGAGCTCGCGCCCGCCGGTCGCCGCCAGGAGCTCGGGGTGGTCGAGCACGATGTGCGAGCCTTTCGTGCCTCCCATGTAGCGGGTGGGATCGCCCAGCGCGTCGTTCGTGACGTCGGTCCACGGGCCGGAGGCGTTCACGACGACGGATGCGGTGAACCGGATCTCCTCGCCCGTCTCCACGTCGCGCAGCACGACGCCGCCGTCGTCGGCTGCCGCGGCGGCCGTGTAGTTGGCCGCGCGGGCACGGTCGCCGCCGGCGGTGCGCCCGTCGCGCAGCACGTCGAGCGCGAGCCGCTCCGGATCGTGGAGCGAGGCGTCCCAGTACGTCGCGGTGTACTTCACCGCCGGGTTCAGCTGCGGGAGCTGCCGCAGCGAGCGCCGGCGCCCGTGGAAGGAATGGCGCGGTACGCGGCCCCCGCTCCGGGAGAACGAGTCGTAGATGACCAGACCGATCTTGATGAGCGCGGCGCCGCGCTCGACGTGCTTCCCACCGCCATGGCGCAGGAACCGCAGCGGCGCGGTGAGCACCCCGGAGAAGGTCGAGAAGATGGGGATCGTCGTCTGCAGCGGGCGGACGTAGTGCGGCGCGATGCGCAGGAGCGCGTTGCGCTCGGTCACCGCCTCATGCACGAGCCGGAACTCGCCGTTCTCGAGGTAGCGGATGCCGCCGTGGATCATGTGGCTGGATGCCGCGGACGCCCCGCCGACGAAGTCGCCCCGTTCCACGAGGGCCACATCCACTCCCTGGAGGGCCAGGTCGCGGAACGTCGCGAGTCCATTGATCCCTCCGCCGATGATGAGGACGTCCGCGTACGGACGTTCCGAGATCGCGGCGAATCCGCGCGCGACCTCCTCGTGGCTGTCGTGGCCGGCCATCGTCTTCCCTCCCCAGGTTCCTCCCTCCATCGTGCGCGGCTCTGAGCATTGTTGCAAGCAACCTGCACGAACGTGCACGATGGTCCGATGGAGACCGAAGCGGACCGCGGCCAGGACGCGCACACCGCCGCGCACCTGTACTACGTGCAGCACCAGACGATGGAGGCGATCGCCCGCGAGCTGCACACCTCGCGTTCCACCGTCTCCCGCCTCCTCTCCCACGCACGGGAGACGGGCATCGTCGACATCCGGGTCCGCTCCCCCCGGGCCGCCTCGCGGCGCATCGAGGCGGAGATCCAGGAGCGGTTCCGACTCACGGCGCACGTCGCCCCGGTTCCCCAGGTCGTGTCGGAGGCCGATCGGCTCGAGCGGGTGGCGGCGACCGCGGCGGGGCTGCTGGGCGATTTCGTCGACTCGAACCAGATCATCGGCGTCGCGTGGGGGTCGACGATGGCGGCGATGAGCCGCCACCTCGTGCCCCGGCCGACGCAGAACACGGTCGTCGTGCAGCTGAACGGCTCGGGGAACACGCAGACCTCGGGGCTGCTGTACGCGAGCGAGATCCTGCAGCGGTTCGCCGCGGCGTTCGACGCCCGCGTGGAGCAGTTCCCCGTGCCGGCGTTCTTCGACCACGCGCAGACCCGCAGCGCCGTCTGGCGCGAGCGCAGCACCCGGCGGCTGCTCGACCTGCAGCGCTCGATGAACCTCGTCGTCTTCAGCGTCGGGGCCGCGGACGCCGGTGTGCCGAGCCACGTGTACTCGGGCGGCTACCTCGACGCCGCCGACCTCGCGGCGCTGCGGCGGGACGGGGTGGCCGGTGACGTCGCGACCGTCTTCTACCGTGCGGACGGATCGAGCACCGGGATCGTGATGAACGAGCGATCCACGGGGCCGACGTTCGCGACCCTGCGCCGGACGCCGCGGCGGCTGTGCGTCGTCGCGGGCGAGGCGAAGGTCGCCGCGCTGCGCGGAGCGATCGCGGCGGACCTGGTCACCGACCTCGTGGTCGACGAGCCGACCGCGCACGCACTGCTGAGAGCGGCGTGACGAGCCGCGATGACGGTCCATGTCGGGGAATGAAACGCCCCCTCGGGCGTTGAGTAGGATCGAGAGCATCAACGTGCTCCGGGGTCGGTGAGAATCCGAACCGGCGGTGACAGTCCGCGAGCCAAGGCATCAGCATCCGATCGGGTGCCGCCGCGGCCGATCCGGTGGAATTCCGGGACCGACGGTGATGCGATGGGAGGCCATCGCTAGTCCGGAAGGGAGGCAGCACGAAGGACGCCGCGCGCGTCCGCCGTCTGCCACGCCCGGAGCTGGACGAGGAGACCGGATGTCGGCCAGTGAGGCGGAGCGCGACGCGATGCGTCGTGCGCTCGCGCTCGCCCTGAACGGACCGGTCGGCGTCAACCCGCAGGTGGGCGCCGTCATCCTCGCGCCCGACGGGACGGTGCTGGCCGAAGGCTGGCACCGCGGCGCGGGAACGGCCCACGCCGAGGTCGACGCGCTCTCGCAGCTGGAGCGCGGCCGCGCGCGCGGCACCACCGCGGTGGTCACGCTCGAGCCGTGCAACCACGCCGGCCGCACCGGCCCGTGCTCGGAGGCCCTGATCGCCGCCGGCGTCGCACGCGTCGTGTACGCGATCGACGATCCCGGCGTCCGCTCCTCGGGCGGCGCACGCCGCCTGCGCGCGGCCGGGGTCGACGTCGAGTCCGGCCTGCTGGCGGAAGAGGCGACCGCCCTCCTCAGCAGCTGGCTTGAGGTGCAGCGGCTCGGCCGCCCCCACGTCACAGTGAAGTGGGCGCAGAGCCTCGACGGCCGTGCCGCGGCCGCCGACGGCACGAGCCAGTGGATCACCGGGCCCGCCGCCCGCGAGGACGTGCATCGCCGCCGGGCCCGCGCCGGCGCGATCGTCGTGGGCACCGGGACCGTCCTCGCCGACGATCCCGCCCTCACGGCGCGCACCCCATCCGGCGCACTGGCGGAGCACCAGCCGATCCCCGTCGTGCTCGGCCGGCGTGACACTCCCGCCGATGCCGCGGTCCGCCGCCACCCCCACCGCCCGCGCTTCTACGACGGCGGCGACCTCCCGGCCGTGCTGGCCGACCTTCGCGACGCCGGCGTGCAGAGCGTGTTCGTGGAGGGCGGGCCGACCGTCGCGAGCGCCTTCGTGCGCGCGGGGCTCGCCGACGAGATCCTCGCCTACCTCGCGCCGGTGCTCCTCGGCGGCCCCCGCCTCGCCCTCAGCGACGTCGGCGTCGGCACGATCACCGCCGCGAGACGCCTCGACGTGCGCTCGATCGAGCGGCTCGGCGACGACCTCCTGCTGGTCGCCGCGCCCGCATCACCGGCGGCGGACGCCGCCGCATCCGTCCCGATCACCGAAGGAGACGCCATGTTCACCGGAATCGTCGAGGAGATCGGCGAGGTCACCGCGGTCGCCCCGTCCGGCGACGGCGTGCGCCTCACCGTGCGCGCCCCGAAGGCCGTGTCGGATGCCGCGCACGGCGACTCGATCTCGGTGAGCGGGGTGTGCCTCACGGTCGTCGACCACGACGAGGAGGGCTTCACCGCGGACGTGATGCGACAGACGCTCGACATGTCGACCCTCGCCGGCGTGGCGCCCGGACGCCGCGTCAACCTCGAGCGCGCGACCGCGGCGCACGGCCGCCTGGGCGGCCACATCGTGCAGGGCCACGTCGACGGCGGCGGCGACGTGATCGCCGTCCGCCCCGGCGCCGAGTGGCGCGTGCTGCGGATCTCGCTCCCGCCCGACCTCGCACCCCTCGTCGTCGACAAGGGCTCGATCGCGGTCGACGGCGTCTCGCTCACGGTGAGCGCGGTGAGTGCGCCGCACGATCCGGCGCCGTGGTTCGAGGTGTCGCTCATCCCCGAGACGCTCGAGGCGACCACGCTCGGCGACCGCGCCGCCGGCGACCGCGTGAACCTCGAGACCGACATCCTGGCCCGCCACGTGCGGCGCCTCCTCGCCTTCACCCCCACCGACCCTGCGGACGCCTCGGCGCCCGCGCCGAACGAAGGAGGCTCCCGATGAGCCTTGCCACCATCCCCGAAGCCCTCGAGCAGCTGCGTGCCGGCCGCCCCGTCATCGTCGCCGACGACGAGAACCGCGAGAACGAGGGTGACATCATCCTCTCCGCCGCCCTCGCGACGCCCGAGTGGATCGCCTGGACCATCCGCTACTCCAGCGGGTTCCTCTGCGCCCCGATGCCGGCGGACTGGGCCGACCGCCTCGACCTGCCGCCCATGGTGGCCAACAACGAGGACTCGCGCGGCACGGCGTACACCGTGAGCGTCGACGCCGCGGATCGCCTCTCGACCGGCATCAGCGCCGCCGATCGCGCGCACACGCTGAACGTTCTCGCGAACCCCGCCTCGACGCCGGGCTCGGTCATCCGCCCGGGTCACGTCCTGCCGCTGCGCGCGGTCGAGGGCGGCGTGCGGGAGCGCGGCGGCCACACCGAGGCCGCCGTCGACCTGATGACGCTCGCGGGACTCGAGCCCGTCGGCGCCATCGCCGAGGTCGTCGCGGAGGACGGCAGCATGATGCGGCTGCCGGGCCTGCTGGAGATGGGCGCGCGCGACGGGGTCGCCGTGATCACGATCGAGCAGCTCGTCCAGTACCTCGAGGAGCACGACCCCCGCCCCGATCAGGGCGTGCACCGGCGCCGCGTGAGCCTGCGCGCCGAGGCGACGGTGCCCACCTCGCACGGCGAGTTCCGCTTCCTGGCCTACAAGGACCGCACGACCGGGACCGACCACCTCGCCATCGTGTCGGGCGACCTGAGCGGCGACGCGCCGCTCGTGCGCGTCCACTCGGAGTGCCTCACCGGCGAGGCGTTCGGCTCCCTGAAGTGCGAGTGCGGGCCGCAGCTCGAAGCCGCGCTCGACGCGATCGAGCAGGACGGCGGGGTCGTGATCTACATGCGCGGCCACGAGGGGCGCGGCATCGGCCTCATCAACAAGCTGCGCGCCTACAGCCTGCAGGAGCGCGGGCTCGACACCGTCGACGCCAACCTCGCGCTGGGTCTCCCCGCCGACGCACGGGACTACGCGGCCGCGGCGGGCATCCTCGCCGATCTGGGCGTCGACCGGGTCCGCCTGCTGACCAACAACACCGACAAGGTGAAGCAGCTGCGCGAGTTCGGTCTCGACATCGCCGAGCAGGTCCCGCTGCTCGTCGGCGTCGGCCCGAACAACCACCAGTACCTCGCGACCAAGCGCGACCGGATGGGGCACCTCATCGACGACGCCGACCTCGAGGAGGCGCTGCACGAGCTGCAGGAGATCCGCCACACGCCCACGGGGCCGGACGGAGCGAACGCATGAGCGGCAAGGGGGCGCCGCGCAGCGGCGACGCGAGCGGCGCGGGACTCGACGTCGTCGTGATCGCGGGCACGTGGCACGAGACGATCACCGACGGACTGATCGCGGGGGCGCAGCGCACGCTGGACGCCGCCGGCGCGACGCACCGGCTCGTGCGCGTGCCCGGCTCGTTCGAGCTCGCCGTCGCCGCGCAGGCGGCGTTCGCCGGCGGGGCGGATGCGGTGGTCGCGCTCGGCGTCATCATCCGCGGCGGGACGCCCCACTTCGAGTACGTCTCTGCGGCGACGACCGATGGGCTCACCCGCGTCGCACTGGACGCGGGCAAGCCCGTCGGGTTCGGCGTGCTCACGCTGGAGGACGAGCAGCAGGGTCTCGATCGTGCCGGACTCCCCGGCTCCATCGAGGACAAGGGCGCCGAGGCGGCGGATGCCGCCGTCCGCACCGCCGTGGTGCTGCGCGACCTGCGCGGCTGACCCGGGGTGGGGGGCTACGGCTTCCAGACCATGAGCACCACGACCGCGACGAGGAGCAGCGCTGCGATCCCGTTGCTCGCCGCGATCCCGCCGTACCCGGCCGCTGCGGCGCCGCCCTCGGGTGCCTGGTCCAGCCGGTCGGCGGCCTTGTTCATCTGCGGCACCGCCACGAACACGCTCAGCACGAAGGCGATCACGTACAGGATGATCGACCAGAGGATCCACGGCGTCGTGAACGACAGGTGGTACTTCGCGGGGGCCATGCCCATCGCGCCGAAGCCGAGCACGAACGTGACGAGCGAGAGCCAGGAGAAGATCGTCGCGGACTTCGCGAGCGTCCGCACCTGACCCGCGCTGCCGGAACGGAGGGCGCGCAGGCCCGTCATCGGGATGATGGCCATCGGTCCGACGATGAAGACGGCCGTGGCGACGTGCAGGATGGTGATCAGGGTGTCCATACCCGAAGCTTACGCCTGACTGAAGGTTCGAGCCATCGCGACCTGACGCGGTCAGCACGTCGGCAGCACGCGCTCGACCGCGGCGCGATCCCCCGGATGGACGGTGAGGCCGTACTCCGCCATCACCGCGACCCAGCGCACCACGAAGACGCAGCGGCCCGTCGCCGACGGCGGCAGCCACTGCCCGGGGCCGAAGGGGCCCTTGACGTCGTTCATCCGCTCCGACACCGCCACGAGGTCGCGCGGGTCGTTGGCGAAGGCGAGGCGGCGCGCGGCCGTCCAGGCCTCCGCCCCATGCCGCCACGCGTAGCTCAGGGAGACGACGTGGTCGATCTGGACGAGCTCCGAGGTCGCGGCGCCCGACACGAAGGCGACCCGCTCCCCGTCGTAGGGGTCGATCAGGACGCCGCGGCTCACCCGGCACGTGCCGGCGCGGACCGCGACCCCCCGCAGGTCGCGCCGGAGGACGTCGTTCCTCGTGTCGCAGCCGTTGCCGTCGACGTCGGCCCACGGCTCGCCGAAGGCGGCACGGTCGTACGCGGCGGACGCGCCGCCCCGGTCGACGGCCAGGCCCGCGAGATCGCGCTTCGCAGCGGCGACCGCGGCGGGTCCCGGCGCGGACAGCCCCCCGGGCCGTGCGGATGCCCCGTCCGTCGCCCGGGGCGGCGCCGTCGGGTCGGCGACGCGGCCCGGCAGCATCACGCACCCGGTCGCGAGCACGGCCACGGTCATCGCGACGGCGATCGCCGCCATCGCACGTCGCGCCCCTTTCCCCGTGAGACCCATGACGGCGGCGATCGGGCGCATCCTCAGTCGAGGAACAGCGCGCGCAGCCGCCGGGTGGTGAAGACCAGCCCGACCGCGATCATCACGACGTAGTAGAGGACGTGCCACAGCATGTCGGGCGAGAGCACACCGGTCGTCAGCCCGCGGATGAGCTCGACCCCGTGCCACAGCGGGAACGCCTTGATGACCGCCTGGACCCCGTCCGGATAGATCGTGATCGGGTACAGCGTCGCAGAGAACAGGAACATGGGCAGCAGGACGATGTTGATCCAGTCCATGTGCTGGAAGGTCTTCATGTAGCTGGTGACCGCCATGCCGAGGCTCGCGAATCCGAAGGCGATGAGCAGCACCGCCGGGATGGCGAGGATCGCCGTCCACGCCAGGTTGAGCCCGAGGATCTGCATGATGATCATGAAGCCCGTCGCGTACAGGAGTCCGCGCAGGAGGGCGTAGAGGATCTCGCCGAGGGCGACGTCGAGGGGGCCCAGCGACGTGGCCAGCATCCCCTCGTAGAGCTTGCCGTAGGTGAGCTTGAAGAACACGTTCCACGTCGAGTCGTAGATCGCGCCGTTCATGGCCGACACCGCGAGGAGGGCCGGTGCGATGAACGCCGCGTACGACACCTCGACGCCGCCGGAGGTCTGCACGTCGCCGATGAGCTTCCCGAGTCCGAGACCCATCGAGGCGAGGTAGAACACCGGCTCGAAGAAGCCCGACACCACGACGACCCAGCTCGACGAGCGTGCCGCGATGAGGCCGCGCTGCACCACCGCGCCCGGGTTGCCCGCCCACAGGGCTCGCACGCCCCCGCGGCGGGTCGCGGCATCCGCCCGCGTCGTCACGGCCGTCATTTCGCGAGCCTCGACGAGAAGGCGCGGCGGACGAAGGCATAACCCACCGCGGCCAGCAGCACCAGATAGCCGAGGTGCAGCCAGAGGAGCGGCGCGTCGGCGGCGCTGCCGTACGAGACGATGCGGCCGAGCTCCGTCGCGTGCCACAGCGGCGAGATCCAGCCGATCCACTGCAGCCAGATCGGGAGCGTCGTCAGCGGATAGAACGTGCCGGAGAACAGGAACATCGGCATGAACAGGAACCGCTGGATGAGCGCGAACTGCCCGCGGTCGTCCTCGATCGACGCCGCGTACGCCATGATCGGCAGCCCGAACGAGAGTCCGACGAGGATGCCGATCGGGATCGTCAGCCACGCGGTCGCGGGCTCTGGCACCGTGGGGATCGAGAAGACCAGTCCGAACGCCCAGATGAAGAGGTAGTAGGCGGCCGCGGCGACGAACATGCGCGCCGACGCCGCCATGGCGACGCCGTTGGCGATCTGCGGCGAGGACAGCGGCGAGGCGTTCAGCCCATAGAAGTAGCGGCGCCACTTGAAGCCCGCCAGCACCGGGTAGGTGAACTCCTCGGATGCCACGGCCATCGTCGCCGTCATCAGGAGCGCCGGGGCGACGAAGACGAGGTAGGGGACGCTCCCCCCGCCGGGGACCGGGATGTCCTGCTGGATGAGGGCGGCGAGACCGATCGCGAGCCCGAGCAGGTAGACGATGGGCTGCCCCAGGGCCCCGACGATGATCGTCCACCCGTACGCGCGCATCGCGCGCAGGATGTGCTCGGTCGCGTACCACGAGCCGAACCGGCGCGGACGGCGGCCCCACGCCATCGCCTCGGCGCGCAGCTCATCGAGGTCGGTGCGGGCTCCGCCCTGCGGGGTGCCCGGCGCACGCTGCAGGTCGGTCATTCGATCAGCGACCTTCCGGTGAGGCGCAGGAACACGTCCTCCAGGCTCGAGCGGCGCACGAGGCTCGTCATCGGCTCGAAGCCGGCCGCGATCACGCGCTCGAGTGCCGCCTCGCCGTCCTGGGCGTAGATCAGGATCCGATCCGGCAGCACCTCGAGGCGCTCTCCGATGCCGCGAAGCCCGGGTGCGACCTCCTCGTTGCGACTGGAGCCGAACCGCACCTCGAGCACCTCGCGGCTGGAGTGCTCGCGGATGAGCGACGCCGGGGTGCCCTCGGCCATGATGCGGCCCTTGTCGACCACGATCAGCCGGTCGCACAGCTGCTCGGCCTCATCCATGTAATGCGTGGTGAGGACGAGGGTGGTGCCGCGCTCCTTGAGGCGGAAGAGGCGATCCCACAGCACGTGCCGCGCCTGGGGGTCGAGACCCGTCGTCGGCTCGTCGAGCAGCAGGATGCGGGGATCGTTGATGAGCCCGCGCGCGATCGTGAGCCGCCGCTTCATGCCGCCCGAGAGCTGGTCGACCTTGCTCTTCGCCTTGTCCTCCAACTGCGCGAAGGCCAGCAGCTCGTCGGCCTTCTGGGCGCACACCCGGCCGGGGAGGCCGAAGTACCGGCCGTACACGTAGAGGTTCTCGCGGGCGTTGAGCTCGCCGTCGAGGTTGTCCTGCTGCGGAACCACGCCGAGACGGGAGCGGATCTCGGGGCCGTAGCGATCCGGGTCGAGGCCGAGGATCTCGAGCTCGCCGCCGGTGCGCGTGGAGACCGCCCCGACCATCTTCATCGTCGTCGACTTGCCCGCGCCGTTGGGGCCCAGCAGCCCGAACGACTCGCCCGGGGCGACCTCGAAGTCGAGGCCGTCGACGGCGACGACCTCGGCGGCGCCCTTGACCTTGTAGGACTTGACCAGGTTCGACGCGCGGATCACGGGAGCAGGCACCGGACCACCCTACCCACGGACCCCGACATCCGATCAGCGTCGGTGCGAGCCCGTGCGCGACCCGCCCGCGCGCTCATCACCTCGCCGTCGCAGCCACCTCGGCTCCCCCTCGGGCTCCCCCTCGGCTCCCCCTCGGCTCCGCATCGGTCGCAACACGCCGCGATCGTTGCGTCACCGCCGCATGATTTCGGCGATTTGCGACCGATGAACAACTCGAGGGTGGGGTCAGGGGGGCGGGGGGGCGGACTGGGGGCCGGGGGCGGGGGCGGGGGCGGGGGTGGGGGCGTGTCCGCGGATGACGAGCGGGTGGGCGGCGCCGCGGCCGCTGGGTAGCATCGTCGGGTGACCACGCCTCCCTTCCGCGCCGACATCGTCGGCAGCTTCCTCCGTCCCGACGGCCTCAAGACCGCGCGCCGCCTGCATGCCGAGGGCGACCTCGACGCCGCCGGGCTGCGCATCGCCGAGGATGCGGCGATCGCCGACCTCGTGGCGAAGGAGGCCGAGGCGGGCCTCCGGCCGGCGACCGACGGGGAGTTCCGCCGGTCGTGGTGGCACTTCGACTTCTTCGGCTTCCTCGACGGCGTCGACATCGTCGAGCTCGACCACGGCATCCAGTTCCAGGGCGTGCAGACCAAGCCCCGCGGCGTCGAGATCTCCGCACCCATCCGCTTCGACCCGTCGCATCCCTTCATCGAGCACTTCACGCACCTCAGGGATCTGCTGGCGCGCACCACCGGAGCGACGCCGAAGTTCAGCATCCCCGCACCCACCGTGCTCGACTTCCGCCTCGAGCCGGGGCACATCCTCTCGAGCGTCTACGACGGTCGCGACGCCATCGTCGACGACCTCGTGCAGGCGTACCGCGACGCGATCGCCGCGTTCTACACGGCCGGCGCCCGCTACCTGCAGCTCGACGACACCGCGTGGGCCTACCTGTGCTCGGAGACCGAGCTCGCGAAGGCCCGCGAGCGCGGCATCGAGACCGAGGGCATCGCCGAGCGGTACGCCGACATCCTCAACCGCGTCCTCGACGGCAAGCCGGACGACCTCGTGGTCACCACGCACGTGTGCCGCGGCAACTTCCGCTCCACGTGGATCTCGTCCGGCGGCTACGAGCCCGTGGCCGAGCAGCTGCTGGACGTCGTGCAGTACGACGGCTACTTCCTCGAGTACGACAGCGACCGGGCTGGCGGCTTCGAGCCGCTCCGGTTCCTCCCGAAGGGCGACAAGACGGTCGTGCTGGGGCTCGTCACGACCAAGAACGGCGAACGGGAGAATCCGGACGACATCAAGCGCCGGATCGACGAGGCCGCGGCCTTCGCCCCGCTCGAGCAGCTCGCCCTCAGCCCGCAGTGCGGCTTCGCCTCCACCGAGGAGGGCAACGTCCTCAGCGAGGACGAGCAGTGGGCCAAGATCCGGTCGGTCGTCGACATCGCCGCCGACGTCTGGGGTTGATCCGACGGGTCAGTGCTGGCCCTCCAGGGCCTTGCGGTCGATCTCCTCCTGATTCTCCACGAACGGCGTGCCGTGCGTGTGGAACGTCGCGACCGTCTTCATCCCCCACGCCTGCCCCTTCGCGCGCTCGGCCTGACTCCACTCGACGACCGGCCAGTCCGGGTCGAGGATGAGGCGGGCCTGTGCGTTGGCGAACTCGATCCGGTTGCCCCCGGGCTCCCACACGTACAGGAAGAACGTCTGGTTGATGGCGTGCTTGTACGGGCCGTACTCGATGTAGACGCCGTTCTCGAGGCAGATGTCGGCCGCCTTGAGGATGTCCTCGCGGGAGTCCGGTGCGAAGGCGAAGTGGTGGAAGCGCCCGCGCTGGCCGGACCAGTCGTCCGAGTAGACGACGTCGTACGACTTCTGGTGGAAACGGAACCACCACGCCGCGTAGCGGCCGTCGTCGAGGCGCACCCGCTCGGACTCCCGCGCGCGCATGGTGTCGCGCCAGAACTCCCCCGCCGCGTTCACGTCGCTGGCGAGGTAGTTGATGTGATCCATGCGGCGGGCGTTGATGCCGCGACCCGGGTACGCGGAGGCCTGGTTCTTCAGCGCCGGCCGATCCTCGTCGTCCGGCACGTAGTGCTCGGTGTCGTAGTAGACCGCCATCAGGTGCCCGTCCGGATCCTCGAACTCGAACGACCGGCCGACGCCGACCTCCGGGTCACGCCAGCCGTGGCCGAGGCCGGTCGCCTCGATCGCGGCGACGCGCCGCTCGAGCGCCTCGGGGCTGGTCGTACGGAAGAGCGTCCGTCCGACGCCGTTGGTGTCGGATGCCGTGAGCTTCAGCGTGTAGAGCTGGTACTCGTCCCAGCAGCGCAGGTAGGAGGAGTCGCCGATGCGTGCGACCTCGCGCATCGCGCAGATGTCGCGGAAGAAGTGGAGGCTCTCCTCGAACTTCGGGGTGTACAGCTCGATGCCGCCGAGGTGCGCGAGGTCGAAGTTGTCGCTGGTTGCCATGATGGTCCTCTCTGAGGTGGGACATGCGCCGCGCTAGAGGCGCGGGCGGGGGAAGACGGTGCCGTCGAAGATCTTGCGCGCGGTGCGCTCCGATACGGACGTGCCGTACCAGACGCCGTCGCGCTCCTCGACCGCGACGCGCGCCGGGAAGGTGCCGGTCGGATGCTCCACGAGCGTCGCGGACGCGGCATCCGGCAGCACCGCCAGCTCCGCGCCGACGGTGCCGGGGATGCGGAGGGCGGCCGCGACGGATGCCGCCATCAGCACGCCGATCGAGGTGTGCACGCGCGTCGGGATGAACGCGCGCGTCGCGATGGCGCCCCCCTCGCGCGGCGCGGAGAGGAGGAAGACCTTCGGCACGGTCTGGGCCGCGACGTCGCCGAGGCCCATCAGCGGGCCGGCCGCCCGGCGGATCTCCTCCACGGCGCGGACGAGGTCGCCGCGCGACTCGAGGTCGGCCGGGGACTCGTCGCCGGAGACGCCGAGGTCGGCCGCCCGGACCAGTACGACCGGCATCCCGTTGTCGACGAGGGTGACCGTGCGGCCGGCGACCTCGTCGGTGACGCGCCCGGTGGGCAGCAGCGGGGACCCGCCGCCGACCTCGAGCTCGATGGCGCACGCGACTCCGGGTACGCCGTCGATCGCCGTGTCGCCGTCGTACGCGACGACGCCGCTCGGCGTGCGGATGACGGTGGTGGCCAGGTCGCCGGTGTTCAGCATGCGGATGCGCACGGGGGTCTCATCCGGCCGCGGCTCGACCAGGCCGCGCTCGATCGCGAAGGGGCCGACGCCGGCGAGGAGGTTGCCGCACGTCTGCGCGTCGCTCACGACGGGCCGGTCCACGACCACCTGGAGGAACAGGTAGTCCACGTCGACGTCGGGCTCCGCCGACGCGGACACGATGGCGACCTTGCTGGTCAGGGGATGCGCCCCGCCGAGCCCGTCGATCTGCGTCGGATCGGGGCTCCCCATGACGCGCAGCATCAGGTCGGCGCGCTCGTCGGGATCGGCCGGCACGTCGTCCGCGACGAAGTAGGCCCCCTTGCTGGTCCCGCCGCGCATCAGCATGCAGCGGATGCCGTCAGTCGCGGCCATGCTCCGCCTCGAAGTCCGCCTGCGTGACGTACCGCACGCCGAGATCGGCGAGGATGGGGCGCAGCCCGTTGACCTCCATCGAGATCTCGCCGTCGCGGTAGCGGGCGCGGCTGCGCTCCTCCTTCTCGGTGCGCGCCTGCGACGCCGCCAGGGCCTCTTCCGCCCCCGCGCGCGGGACGATGGTCACGCCGTCGTCGTCCGCGACGACGATGTCGCCCGGATGCACCACGACACCGCCGAGGACCACGGGCACGTTCACCGAGCCGGGGGTGTCCTTGACCGTGCCCCGCGCGCTGACGTGCGCGGACCACACCGGGAACCCCATCGACCGCAGTGCGGCGGTGTCCCGCACGCCGCCCGACGTGACGTAGCCGCGCACCCCGCGCACCTGCATCTGCGTCGCCATGAGATCGCCGATGACGCCGTACGCCGAGTCCTCCACCGGGACGACGACGATCACGTCGCCCGGTCGCGCCTGCTCGATGGCGGCGTGCACCATCAGGTTGTCGCCGGGAGCGGTCGACACGGTGATCGCGCTGCCCGAGATCGCGGCATCCAGCTGGATCGGCCGCAGACGCGCGCCCGCGTACCCGACGCGTCCCATCGCCTCGTGCACGGTCGCCGATCCGAACGCGGCGAACGCGTCCACGACAGCCGGGTCGGCGCGGGCGATGTCGGTCACGACCACGTGGCTCATTCCAGGACGCCCGTCACCTGGGGGTAGTAGCGCACGTACGCCTCGCCCATCGTCTCGTGAGGCAGGCCGAGGTTGGGGCCGGCGTTGCGCTTCACCTGCACGCCGCGTCGCACCGCGAGGTCCGTGTAGTACGACCACATGTGCTTCTGCGCGGGCAGGCATTCCATCGCGGCGCGCTTGCGCGGGAACGCGGCGGTGATGTCGAGCAGCACGTTGGGCTTGAAGTCGCTCTGCTCCGGCTGATGCGGCTCGAAGAAGTAGACCGACGGCGCGCCGATGATCTCGTCCTTCGTCGGGAAGGAGCCGTCGGCATTGGCCACACCGATGGCCTGTGCGAGCACGCGAGCCTCCAGCGCCATGCGCGCTGCGGCCGGGTGGTCGCCGTTGTACGGGTCGGCGAGCGGATGGGTGAGGACGACGCTCGGCTGCACCCGCCGGTAGACGTCGACGAGCTGCGCGACCGCCTCCCGCGATTCGACGAGCGGGTAGTCGCCCTGGTCGAGGAACTCGATCTCGGCGCCCAGGGCGGATGCCGCGGCCTCCGCCTCCGCACGACGGATGGCCTTGATCTCGTCCAGTCCCTTGCCGGCGAGCCACTGACTGGCCGACTCGCCGCGCTCGCCGTACGAGAGGCACACGACGACCGCACGCTCCCCGCGCATCGTCGCGGCGGCGATCGCGCCCCCGGCGCGCCAGACGAAATCGCCGGCGTGCGCACTCACGACCATGAGGGTGTTGTCAGCCATGGGACTCCTCGAGCTCGTCTCGGCGGGCGCGACCATGCGCACGGGGACCGGCACCGGCTCCCTGCCGAGCACCACGAAATCACATCGCCGAGAATTGGTCAAGATATTGTCTACAATCTTGGCTGCTCGCGGCGGTCATCCGAATTTACCTATGGACATAGTGAGTTTGCATCCGTAGCATCGGCAGCGGACCGGTCAGACAAAGGACGTCGACCGCCCGGCACCGAAGTCGAAGGAGAACTCATGGCCGCCAATCTGCAGGAACTGCTCGACGAGCGGGGGAACACCGTCGAGATGCTGCGGGACTCGCAGCTCGGCACGTACATCTACCCCGTCGTCCCGGCCGAGTTCACCAACTGGCGTCGCGAGCAGAAGGCGTGGCGGCACACGGCCGTGCTCTACGACCAGACGCACCACATGGTGAACTTCTTCGTGTCCGGGCCGGACGCCCTGAAGCTGCTCGCCGAGACGGGCATCAACGGCTTCGCGAACTTCCCGGTGGACACCGCCAAGCAGTTCGTCCCCACCGCCTCCAACGGCGGCGTCATCGGCGACGGCATCCTGTTCCACGAGGCCGAGCACGACTACGTCTACGTGGGTCGTGCGCCGGGCGCCAACTGGCTGCAGTTCCACGCGGAGACCGGGGGGTACGACGTCGAGTTCCGTTATGACGACCGCTCGCCGTCGCGCCCGTACGGCCAGGCCGTCCACCGCGAGTACTACCGGTTCCAGATCCAGGGCCCGAACGCCTGGGCGATCATCGAGAAGCTCGCCGGCGGCCCGGTCGAGCAGGTCAAGTTCTTCCACATGGGGCACATGACCATCGCGGGCGAGCAGGTGCGGACCCTCCGCCACGGCATGGCCGGCGCCCCCGGTCTGGAGCTGTGGGGGCCGTACGAGCAGCACGGCAAGATCCGCGACGCGATCCTCGAGGCCGGACGCGAGTTCGGCATCGAGCCCTGCGGCTCGCGCGCCTACTCCTCGAACACGCTGGAGTCGGGCTGGATCCCCTCCCCCCTTCCCGCCATCTACACCGGCGAGGCCGAGCGCGCCTACCGGGAGTGGCTCCCCGCGAACAGCTACGAGGCCATCAACGCCCTCGCCGGATCGTTCGTCTCCGAGAACATCGAGGACTACTACCTGAACCCGTGGGAGCTCGGCTACGGGTCGTTCGTGAAGTTCGACCACGACTTCATCGGCCGCGACGCCCTGGAGAAGGTCGACCCCGCCTCGCAGCGCAAGAAGGTCACGCTCGCGTGGAACGACGAGGACCTCGCGAAGATCCTGACCAGCGTGCTCGATCGCGAGGGCGACGGGTACCAGTTCTTCGACCTGCCCAACGCCAACTACGGATCGTCGAACTACGACGCGGTGCTCGACGCGGACGGCAACACCATCGGCCTGTCGCTGTTCACCGGCGTCACGGCGAACGAGAAGCGCGGGCTCTCGCTCGCGACCGTGGACCGCGACGTCCCGATCGGCGCCGAGGTGCGCGTGGTCTGGGGCGAGCCGGACGGCGGGTCGCGCAAGACGACCGTCGAGCCGCACGATCAGATCGCCGTGCGCGCCGTCGTCAGCCCCGTCCCCTACGCCGAGACGGCTCGGCAGGAGTATCACGGCGGCTGGCGGACGACCGGCGTCGCCTGATCCTTCCGGAGGGCGGGGTCCGCGCCCTCGCCCTCCGGAGACACCCGCACCGCGCTGCGTACCGTTCTCAGGACCGCCCGAGCCCGCTCTACCCGTCCCGCGGCGTGTCGCGGCGTGTCGGCGCGTTCGGCCGCCGGCGAACCTGAGAACGGTACGGGGCGGGCGTCAGGACTCCGCGAGCGCGTCGCCGTGGATGACGAAGAACTGTCCCGACGAGCCCTGGATGGCGCGGGCCACCACGCGGTAGAGCCAGTCCAGCGCCGCGGGCTGCTGCGTCGTCGCGCGCCGGTAGAGCCGGACGTCCACCGGCGGCATCTCGAACGGCAGCGGACGGACGGCGACGGGCCACGTCTTCGCCCAGCCCTCCGCGATCGTGTCCGGCACGGTGGCGACGAGCTCGTCGTCGCCGGCGAGCAGCAGCGGCAGCGACGTGAAGTGGTTCACCCGCACGCGCGGCTCGATCGCGACGCCGATGCGCGCGAGGGCGGCGGCGATGTTCGGAGACCCGGAGTCCCCTGCCACCGCGACATGCGGCGCGGCGAGGTAGGCATCCAGCGACACCGGGCCGACCGCCAGCGGATTGCGCGCCGACATGGCGACGCCGTAGCCCTGCGACTTGAGCACCACCTGCGCGAAGCTCCCCGCCACCGGCGACGGGGTCACGGCCAGGTCGACGACGCCGCGGCCCAGCCACTCGGGGAGCGCGTCGACGTCCATCGGCACGACCTCGATGCTCATCCCCGGTGCCTCCGAGCGGACGGCGCGCAGGATCGCGGGCATCCAGCCGATCTCGCCGAGCTCCGACAGCGCGATGCGGAAGTGCTTGTGCGACCGGGACGGGTCGAACCGATGCACCGCATCGACCGTGCGATCGATCGAGGCCACCGCCTCCCGGAAACCCGGGAACATGCTCGCCGCGAGTGGCGTCGGCTCCATCAGACGCCCGGCCCGGACGAAGAGCGGATCGTCGAACTCACGGCGCAGGCGCCCGAGCGCCTGGCTCACGGCCGGCTGCGTGACGTAGAGCCGGCGGCCCGCGGCCGTCAGGCTCCGCGTCTCGTAGACGGCGACGAAGACGGCGACCAGATTCAGGTCCACGTCGGCCTCCCGGAGAGTTAGCGATGCTTCTCGAGCGATAAGCAGAGCTTATGCGTGATCCACTGCGCGATAGACGCGCATTACTACGATGGGTCCGGGATGCCGCGCATCCCGCCCCCGAACGAAGGAGTTCCCATGTCCGAGTCCGTCGCCGACGCCATCGCCCGGGTCGGGAGCCCGGTCGAGCTGCTGCGCAACGCCCAGTCGCGCCCGACCATCTTCCCGGTGACCCCCGAGTTCACGAATTGGCGGTCCGAGCAGCTCGCGTGGCGGGATTCGGTGGCCCTCCTCGATCAGTCGCACCACATGACCGACCTGTTCATCTCCGGACCCGACGCGCTCCGCCTCCTGCGCGACACAGGCGTGAACAGCTTCGAGAACTTCGCTGTCGACAGGGCCAAGCAGTTCGTCGCGGTGAACCACGAGGGCTACCTCATCGGCGATGCGATCCTCTTCCACCTGGGCGAGGACTCGTTCGATCTGGTGGGCTGGTTCATGGTGCTCGACTGGGTGCAGTTCATCGGGGAGACCGGCGACTACGACGTGACCTTCGAGCGCGACGCGAACTCGCTCATGCGTGCGCCCGGGACGCCGCCCACGCTGTACCGGTACGAGCTGCAAGGCCCTCACGCTCTGGCGCTCATGGAGAAGCTCACCGGGGAGCCCGTGCCGCCGACGAAGTTCTTCCACATGGCGACGTTCACCATCGCCGGGCTCGAGGTGCGGTCCCTCCGTCACGGCATGGCCGGGCAGCCCGGCTTCGAGCTGTTCGGGCCCTGGGCGGAGGGCGAGGCGGTGCACGCCGCCATCGTCGAGGCGGGCGCCGAGTTCGGCCTCGTGCTCGTCGGGTCCCGCGCCTACTCGTCGGCCAACCTCGAGTCCGCGTGGGTGCCGTCGCCGCTCCCGGCGATCTTCACCGGCGAACGCACCGCGGAATACCTGCAGTGGCTCCCCGCCACCCGCGCGGGGTCGCTCGCCGGCAGCTACGCGTCCGACGACATCGAGGACTACTACCTCACCCCGTACGACCTCGGGTACGGCCGCAGCGTCGCGTTCGACCACGACTTCATCGGCCGCGAGGCGCTCGAGCGCCACGCCGCCGCGCCGCAGCGGGTCAAGGTCACGCTGGTCTGGCGCGCCGAGGACGTGGCGGCCGTGCAGCGCTCCCTGTACGAGCCCGGGATCCCGGCCAAGTACCTCGAGTTCCCCAAGGCCCGCTACGGCGTGTACCAGGTCGACCGCGTCCTCGCCGACGGCCGGGATGTCGGCATCTCGCACGACGTGGGGTACATCACCGGCGAGCAGGTGTTCGTCTCCCTCGCGAGCGTCGACGCGGCGCACGCCGAGCCTGGCACCGAGGTCGTGGTCGTGTGGGGCGAGCAGCCGAACTCGCGCAAGCCCGCCGTCGAGGCCCACCGGCAGGTCGAGGTGCGCGCCACCGTCGCCCCCGCGCCGTACTCGTCCTATGCGCGGGAGAACTACCGGAAGAACTGACCGGCGCGGCGGCAATCCGTGCGGCGCCGCGCGACGAACAACTCCCGTGGACGCCCCTCCGAGCACGCGACGCTCTCCCGCCCTCATCCCGCGGGAGCGCGGCGTCGGACTGCGCCGCATCGCGATCGGCACCGCGCTCGGGCGCGTGGTCGTCCGTGCCGGGCGCCGCGCGGACGGACCCGCGACCATCCTGCTGCACGGCGCCGCCGGTTCCTGGACAACGTGGACGCCCCTGCTGGCGGCGGCGGATGCGGCATCCGCCCCGCTCACCGATGTCGTCGCGCCGGATCTCCCCGGCTGGGGCGACAGCGGAACGCTGCCGCGGGGCACCGACGTCGGGGCGATGTCGGACGCGGTCGTCGAGATCGCCCGCAGTCTCGGCTACACGAGGTGGCGCGTCGTCGGGCATTCGCTCGGCGGCTTCATCGCGCTCGACCTCGCGGCACGGCATCCGCGCGAGACGATCGCCGTGGTCCTCGTCTCGCCGAGCGGCGCCGGAGTCGTGGACGCCCTCCGCCCCCGCTGCGCGGAGGCGCGCGGGTGCCCGGATTCGCCGGGATGCTGCTCACGATGCGCATGCTCGCCGGACTGGGTGCGGCGGGGCGGGTGTTCGTCCGCGCACTCGATCGCATCGGTGCGCTGCGGACGCTCACCGCACCGCTCTTCGCCCGGCCGCGGTCGGTGCACCGATCGGTGATCGCGGCCTTCGCCGCGGAGCTCCGGCCGCGCGCGTTCGTACGCGCCGCAGCCGCGGCCCGCGCCTACGACATCGAGACGTGGCGACGCGTCACGTGCCCCGTCGTCGCGGTGCGCGGGAGCTCGGACGTCTTCGCGGCGGCGGCGGACACCGCCGGCTTCGCCTCGCGGGTCGGCGGCTACCGCGAGGTGCGGCGGGACGACGCGGGCCACTTCGCGCACATCGAGCGCCCCGATGCCGTGCTCGCCGCGATGTCGCCCCTCGCTGCGGCATCCGCGCCCGAGCCGGACGACCACGGCGGACCTCAGCCGGACCGCTCCCCCGCGATCCGCTCGAGCCACGCCAGGGTCGCGCGCGCCAGGTCCGCCGGCTGACCGGATGCCTCGGCCGCGGCGACCACCGCGCGCATCTCGAACGCACGCCGCGCCGCATGGCGGTGGGTCCCGTCGAGGAGCCGATCGATCAGATCCGCCCCGCCGGGCCCGAGCTCGGCGGCCATCTGACGGCGCAGCCACTCCTCGTCGCCGGTCGTGCGCGCCGCTCCGAGGCCCTCGATCACGAGGCCGGCGAGACCCTTCATGAATCCGCTGCGCAGGAGGCGGAGTCGCGCCGCCTCGCCCGCCTCGGCGTCGATCGTCTCGACCGGCACGCCGAGCGGGACGAGAAGCTCCGCAAGCGGCCGGGCGCCGTCCCCGCTGGCAAGCACCTCGGTGCGGTGTCCCGCGCGCGGCACGGGGGCCAGTACCGCGACATCCGCCATCCGGATGCCGCGCGTCGTGGCGAGCGCGGAGACACCCCGCTTCACGTCGGGTCCGGCCGTGTTGAAGTCGGCGTACACCGCTTCGGGCCGGAGGGCGTCGAGCGCGGGGGCGGCGACCGCGAGCGCCGACGCCCCGCCCACGAGGCTGAGCACGGCATCCGCGCCGTCGACCGCGCGGGCGAGGTCGTCGATCCGATCGATCCCGTCGAGGGATCGGGAGGCGAACGGATCGTAGCCGCGGACGCGGGCGCCAGCGGCGGCCAGCCCGCGCGCGTAGATCGTGCCCGCCTCGCCGAGCCCGAGGACGGCGATCGTCGTCGTGCGCGTCACGGCCCACCCTCCGCCTCGGCCGCTCCGCCCCCCACGACGGAGCGGAGGTCGACCCGGTGCGATGCGAAGTACTCCAGGGACCGCCGCGACGTCGTCAGCAGCGGCTGGATGCCGTGGACCTCGGAGCGCTCGGCCGACGCGCCGTCGGGGAGGTAGGCATCCTCCAGGGCGTGCGTCACCCCGGCGGCGGCCATCGTCAGCAGTTCGATGAGCGGCTGCACGGGCGCCGCGTCGTTGGGGACGACGACGCCGAGCCCGGCGTAGATGCGGCCGTGCGGGCCGACGACGGGGACGGCGATCCCGCGCGACTCCTCGTAGATGTGCCCGCTGAGGACCGCGAAGCCGTCCGCGCGCACGCGGGCGAGCCGCGCCCGCAGCTCGGCGCCGTCGCGCAGCGTGTACGGCGTATGACGGGGCCACCCGGCCGCGATCACCTGGGAGACGAGGTGCTCCCCCGCGTGCGCCAGCAGCACGAGGCCGGTGGAGCTCACCGGCAGCGGAGTGCGTCCGCCGATGAGGGTCGCGTTCACGACCGCGTCGCGCGTCGACATCCGCTCGATGAAGAGCACGTCACGACCGCTCAGCACCCCGAGCTGGGTGTGCTGGCGCACGCGGGAGTGCACCGCCTCGAGCCAGGGGCGGGCGAGCTCGCGCAGTCCGAGGGCGCCGGGTGTGCGCGAGGCGAGTTCCCACAGCCGCACCCCCAGGCGGTAGGTGCGGTCGGGGAGGCGCTCCACGAGCCCCTCGCGTTCCAGCTCGCCGAGGAGGCGGTGCACGGTCGACCGCGGGAGCCCGGCCACGTCCGCCACGTCGCTCAGGGTCAGGTAGGGGCTCATCGCATCGAACGCGTCGAGGACGCGCAGGTGCCTGTGCAGCACTGACTCCCCGTCCGACCCGCGCGCCATTGCGACCTCCTGCGCCACAGGCTACCTCCGGCCCGCGCCCGCGCGGACCGGGTGGTCGCCCCGAATCAGGTAGGGGTCGCAGGTATGTTGACGTCAACACCGGTTCCGTGAGGGCGTGTTGACGTCAACCATCCTGCAACCGCAACGCTGCGCCGGGGCCGGCACTGCCGGCAGGGCCCTGCGGCGGCGGGCCAGTCAGGGCCGCTCCGACGCCGGTCGGGACGGCCGACGCCGGCGCGGGACGGCCGACGCCGGCGCGGGACGGGTGGTCGCCCCGACTTAGGTAGCGATCGCAGGCATGTTGACGTCAACACCGGTTCTGTGAGGGCGTGTTGACGTCAACCATCCTGCAACCGCAACCGCGCGGCGCCGGCACGGCCGGCAGGGCCCTGCGGCGGCGGGCCAGTCGAGCGCCGCCGCCCGGTGCCGCGTCGGGCCGGGCGCCGCGGCAGCACCGCCCGGCCCGGCGCGAGTCAGTCGTCGGCGCGATAGACCGTCCGGGCGAACTCGTGGTACGGAGCCGGGGCGACCGTGGCACGGATGCGCACTTGCCGGTGCCGCGCGTCCACCTGGGGCTTGTGCGACACCGGGTCCTCTCCCCACACCACCTCGACCTCCGCACCGTCGGGCACGTCGACGTCGATCGTCGCCAGTGACATGTACAGCTGGTCGTAGGCGATGTACCCGGCGTCCGTCGAGATGCCGACCTGCGCGCCGTCGCGCCGCACCTCGTCCATCTGGAACAGCCCGTACCGCGCCTTCGGGAAGTCGAGGAACTTCGCCGGCACGCCCGGCTCCATCTGCGAGCGGACGACCGCGGCGACGTCGTCGGCGTGCCAGAGCAGGGTGGCCTTGCGCCGGCGCTGGTTCTCGGCGTGCCGCTCGAGGGCGGCCCGCCCGTGGAAGTCGTGGTCGAAGCGCACCGACTTCCCGAGGCCGATGTCGTACGGCGTCAGGTAGAAGTCATGGATGTCGGTGGAGTACAGCGACCCGCCGATGGATCCCGCGCGGGCCGCCGGCAGCCACTCGCGGTACTCCGCGAAGTCGTCGTCGAAGATCGCCGGGAAGGGCGTCGGCACCCATCCCGACTCGAGCGGCGTCGCGGAGTACGCCTTCGCCCCGACGCGGCGGATGTCGAACGCGGCGCCCGCATCGAGGAGCGCCTGCAGCACGACCTCGTTGTCCGCCCAGGGTCCGTAGAACTCGAAGCCGGGCTGCCCCGCCATCCCGTGGCGGAGCGCGCGCACCGGACGACCCGCGATCTCGACCTCGCCGATGTGGAAGAACTTGATCTCCGGCGCGGGTCCACCGAAGACCTGCTCCATCACCTCGTCGGCGCGCGGACCCTGCAGCTCGTAGCGGTAGAACGTGGGCGGCCCCTGCCGCATGTGCGAGTTCGCCTCCAGGCGGTGGTGCACGTCCTCCCCGCGGGCCTCGGCCTTCTCGGCGTTGAACCGGACCCAGTCGATCAGGAGGTGGTGCCCGATGAGCACGAGTCCCTCCGGGCCGTCGGAGTTGTAGAACAGGATGCCGTCGCCGACGAGGTAGCCGTCCTGGTTCACCGAGATCAGCTGCTTGGCGACGCCGGGGCGGAAGGTCGCGAACGTGTTCGGCGAGATCCCGCTCAGCATCGGGATGAGGTCGTCGCCCCAGAGGAACAGCTGCGTCATGTGGTGGGACTGGTCCATCAGAGCCACCGTCGTGTTCCACGCGCGCTGCTCGTCGCGCCAGTTCGTGAACTCCGGCGCCACCGGGAAGGTGAACGCGGGCCAGTCCTGGTTGCGCAGCAGCTCGACGGCGCCTCCGGCGCGGGTGATCGCCTGAGCGAGGGATTCGGATGTCATCATCGACCTTTCCATTCGGGATCGACCGCAGACTATGCAGCCCCGCACGGGCCAGGAGCACGGGATTCCGTTCATCGGAATCGCCGGCCCGCCCGACGGGTCGCGGCGCTTGACTGGGCCGCGATCGCGTTCCGGCGGACCGATCCGCGCCAGAGTGGGCGCGGAAGCGGCCGGCTGCACAACGAACGGGTAAAGGATCCGCATTCTCGATCCAAAATCGTTGACAATCTCAGCGCGAATCCGTACCGTCCCAAAGCGAGGGACACGGTCCACCCTCGGACCCATCCCGGGTTGTGGCGACGAGGCAACGACACGGAGAGGCGGGCGATGGCTGCTCGACTGACGCTGAACGATGTCAGCCTGCACTTCGGCGGGGTGTCGGTGCTCGAAGAGGTCGGCTTCGACGTCGCGCCGGGTCAGATCCTCGGCCTGGTCGGCCCCAACGGAGCGGGGAAGACCTCCCTGTTCAACTGCATCAGCGGCCACTACACGCCGAGCGCCGGCTCCATCACGATCGACGGCACCGAGGTGAGCGGGGATCGCCCGGCCACCCTCGCCCGGCACGGTCTCGCCCGCACCTTCCAGCATCCTGCGCTGCAGTTGCACGAGACGGTCCTCGAGAACGTGCTGCTGGGCGCCCACACCCGTCTTCCCGGCGGTGCGCTGGAGTGGTCGCTGCGCCTCCCCCGCACCCTCCGCGCGGAGAAGGCGCTGCGCGCCGAGGCGCGCGAGCTCCTCGAGCGGAACGGACTCGGATGGGCCGCGGACGCGCGGGCGGACGAGCTGTCGCACGGACTCCACAAGGGCGTCGAGCTGTGCCGCGCGCTGATCTCCCGCCCGCGGCTGCTGCTGCTCGACGAGCCGGCCGCGGGACTTCCGCACGGGGAGGTCGAGCAGCTGATCGCGACCGTCCGGCGCCTGCGCGACGAGGACGACATCACGGTCGTGATCGTCGAGCACAACATGGGCCTCATCGCCGCGCTCACCGATCGCGTCGTCGTCCTCGACCACGGTCGCAAGCTCATGGAGGGCACCGCCGCCGAGGCCCAGTCCGACCCCCGGGTCATCGAGGCCTACATCGGGAAGGACGCCGCCGATGCTGCTTGAGCTGGAGGACGTCACCGCGTTCTACGGCCCCGTGCAGGTGCTCGAGGGGGTCTCGCTCGCCGTGCCCGAGGGCGGCGCCGTCGGTGTGCTCGGCGCCAACGGCGCGGGAAAGACGACGACGCTCCGCGCGATCAGCGGCACCGTGCGGGCGCGGGGCGGCATCCGCTTCGACGGCAGGGACATCCGCGGGATGCGCCCGGACAAGGTCGCCGCCCTCGGCATCGCGCACGTGCCGGAGGGTCGCGGCACGCTCACCGACCTGAGCGTCCGCGAGAACCTCCGCGTCGGCGCCTACCTGCGCAAGGATCGCAAGGGGGTCGCTGCGGACATCGACTACTGCCTCGACCTGTTCCCGCAGCTGCAGCACCGCATCCGCTCCAACGGATCCGCCCTGTCCGGGGGCGAGCAGCAGATGCTCGCGATCGCGCGGGCGGTGATGTCGAAGCCGCGGCTCCTCCTCCTCGACGAGGCGTCACTGGGGCTCGCGCCCGGCACCGCGAAGACCGTCTACGAGGCGATCGGGCGACTGCGCACGGATGCCGGGCTGTCGATGCTCGTCGTGGAGCAGAACGCCAACCTCGCCTTCACGCTCGTGGAGTCGGCCACCGTCCTGGAGACGGGCCGGAGCGTCCTGACCGGATCGACCGCTGAGCTGCGCGGCATGGACGAGATCCGCCGCGCCTACCTGGGAGGCTGACGTGGGAACCTTCATCCAGCTCGTCGTCGACGGCCTGTCCACGGGGTCGATCTACGCCGCACTCGCCCTCGCCATCGTCCTCGTGAACCAGGCGACCGGCCTCATCAACTTCGCGCAGGGCGGCATGGCGGTGCTGTCGGCGTACGTGGCGTGGTGGTTCACGACCCTGGGCGTTCCGCTCATCCTCGCGATCCTGCTGTCGATCCTCTTCTCGTTCGCCATGGGCGCGGTCATCGAGCGCTATGTCATGCGGCGCTTCGAACGAGGGGATCCGGACACGGCGGTGGTCGTCACGATCGGCCTCCTCACCCTCATCACCGGCGTGTGCGGCTGGATCTGGACGTACAACAACCAGCAGTTCGCCTCGCTGTTCTCGCTGGACACGGTGCAGGTGCTCGGCGCCTCGATCAGCGTGCGCTCGATCGGGACGACGGTCGTGATCGTCGCGATCATGATCCTCCTCCAGCTGCTGTTCGTCGGCACGAAGCTGGGGCTCGCCCTCCGTGCCGTGGCGATCAACCCGCAGTCGGCGTCGTTCTCCGGGCTGCCGGTCGGGCGGCTGCTGATGGTCGGCTGGGGGCTGGCCGCCGTGCTCGGCGCGGTCGCGGGCGCGCTCGTCGCCCCGCAGCTCACCCTCACGCCCGGGATGATGGACAACGCGCTCGTCTACGCCCTCGCCGCGGTCATCCTCGGTGGCCTCACCAGTCCCGTGGGCGTGGTGGTCGCCGCCTGGCTCATCGGGGTGCTCGAGAATCTCGCGGCGGTGTACGTGCCGTTCATCGGCTACGACCTCAAGGTCGCGGTGCCGTTCATCCTCATCTTCGTCGTGCTCATCGTGCGACCGCAGGGCCTCTTCGGCCGGAAGGTCGTGGTGCGCGTCTGATGCCTGCTCTCACCGCGTTCTTCGCCAAGACCTGGGTGCGCTGGGCCCTCCTCGTCCTCGTCGTCGCCCTGCTCATCGTGGGCCCCCTCGCACTCCCTGAGTTCGCCAACCAGACCATCGCGCGCATCGGCGTCTTCGCCGTCGCCGTGCTGGGACTGAACATCGTCATGGGATACACCGGACAGGTCTCGCTCGGCCAGATCTTCTTCGTCGGGCTCGGGGCGTACATCACCGCGTACGGGGTCACGCAGGGCTGGAACATCGCGCTCGTGTTCGTGCTGGCCTTCGTCGTCCCCGGCATCGTCGGACTGCTCATCGCGCTCGCCGCGGCGCGACTCGGCGGTCTCGCGATCGCGATGGTCACGATCGCGCTCCCGATCGTGGGCGTGCCGCTCGCGAAGCGGCTCGAGGAGTTCACCGGCGGATCGCAGGGCCTCTCCTCCCGGTTCTCGGATGCCCCGAAGTGGACGGGGCTCTACGACGACCAGTGGCAGCTCTACGTCGTCATCCTCGTCACGGCGGTCGTGTTCGTGCTCACCCGCAACCTCGTGCACGGCAAGTACGGCCGCGCGTTCGCGATCGTGAAGGGCAACGAGGCCGTGGCATCCTCCCTGGGGATCTCGCCCTACCGGTACAAGGTGCTCGCGTTCACCGTGGCATCGCTCATCGGCGGCGTCGCCGGGTTCCTGTACATGTTCGTCGTGCAGTACACCTCGCCCGAGACGATGAGCTTCGGTCACTCCATCACACTCCTCGCGTCGATGGTCATCGGCGGCGCGGCCAGCATCATCGGGTCGCTGCTCGGCGGTGCGTACTACGTGCTCGTCCCGCAGCTCACCAACGTGATCGACCCCAACCTGACCGCGGTGCTGCAGGGCGCCATCCTGCTCGCCGTGCTGTTCGTGCTACCCGGCGGGCTCGTCTCGCTGCCGCGCGTCATCACGCGACTCCGCCGTCGGCGCGGCGGCACGGGCTCGGGCCCGAAGACCACTCCGACCACGGGACCGGCCCCGCACCCGGCGCCCGCGGTGGAGGGAAACCCAACAGAGAGGCAAGGATCCGCATGAACATGCGCAGAACTGCAAGGAGCGCCATCGGCATGGTCGCCATGGCGTCCGTCGTCGCACTCGCCCTCGCCGGCTGCTCCCGCGGCGGCGGGGGCAACGACTCCTCGGCGAGCTCCGCGGCGAGCCCCGGCATCACCGACACGAGCATCACGCTCGGCATCACGACGCCGCTCAGCGGCGCCACCGCCGGCCCCGGCACCTGCACCGTCGCGGGCATCACGGCGTACTTCGGCGAGAAGAACGCCAAGGACGGCGGGGTGAAGTTCGGCGACGGCAAGACCCGAAAGGTGACCATCAAGGCCCTCGACGACGCGTACGACCCGCAGAAGGCGAAGGCCAACTACGACCAGCTGAAGGACAGCGTCTTCGCGATGACGGCGGGGCTCGGCACCCCGACGAACCGCGCGTGGCGCGAGGCCGCGACCGCGGACAAGGTGCCCCAGGCGCTCATCATGACCGGCGACCCGATCTTCAGCGACCAGAAGCAGAGCCCGTGGTCGCTCGGCTTCGTCCCGATCTACCAGAACGAGGGCGAGGCGTTCGGCAAGCTCCTGGCGAGCTCGAGCGGCACCCACAAGGTCGCGATCCTGTCGCAGAACGACGACTACGGCAAGGGCTACGTCGAGGGCTTCAAGAAGGGCATCGAGGGCGCGTCGAACATCACGATCGTCAAGGAGCTCACCTACGAGGCGACCGACACCTCGGTGGACGCGCAGCTCACGGAGCTCGCCGGCACCAAGGCCGACGTGTTCTTCAACGCGATGTCGATCACCCCGCTCGTGATCTCGTCCCTCCAGAAGGCGCAGCAGCTGAACTGGAAGCCGAGCTGGTTCCTGCCGTCCAACACGTCCAGCCCCTCGGCGATCCTCGCCCCCGGAAAGGCGAGCGCCTACCCCGGCGTGTACACGGTGGCGTTCGCGCAGTCGGCGTCGGCACCGACGTTCGCCTCCAGCGACGGGGGTGCCGAGTTCCTCGCCGCCCTCAAGCAGTACGCGAACTACCCGGACACCCCGGCGTTCCCGCACTGCGTGTGGAGCTGGCAGGTGGGCGCGGTCCTCGATCAGGTCTTCCAGAAGATGACGTCGCCCACGCGCGACGACTTCATGAAGGAGCTGCGCTCGGTCAAGGACTACGTGGCACCGCTCATGCTGGACGGCTCGTCGGTGAACACGACCGTCGACGGTCAGCCCGCGGTCTCGACAGTGTCGGTCCAGAAGTACAACGGCAAGGGCTACGCCCCCGCGACCTCGTGGGAGTGACCCGGCCCTGACGCAGGCTCCGGCCCGGGTTCGCCCGGCCGGAGCCTTCGTCGTCGATGGGGTCAGTCCATCGCGCGCAGCAGCTCGATGATGCCGCCCAGGTGGACGCGGGTCGCGGCCTCCGCGGCATCCGGATCTCGGGCCAGGACGGCGTCGATGATGGCGATGTGCTCGGGGGCGGAGGTCGCGGCCCGACCCGGCAGGAAGCCGAGCCGGAACTGGTGCCGTGCGGACTGCGCGCGCAGCCGCTCGAGCAGCTGGACGGCGGTGGCGTGGCCGCTCACCTCGCGCAGGCGCCGGTCCATCTCCTGGTTCAGGCGCGAGTACTCCACGAGGTCGCCGGATGCGACGGCCGCGGTGATGCCGTCGCGCACCGCGTGGAGGGCGGCGGCATCGGCATCCGACAGCCGCTCGGCGGCCTTGCGCGCCACGAGCGACTCGAGGCCGGTCCGCACCTCGACGATCTCGACGGCCTCCTCGATCGTGATGGCGCGCACGCGGGCGCCCTTGTTGGGGAGGCGCTCGACGAGACCCTCATTCGTGAGGGTGAGCAGGGCCGTGCGGACGGACGCGCGGGACGCGCCGTAGCGCTCGCTGAGGTCCGCCTCGATGAGGCGCTGGTGGGGTGCGAACTCCGCGTTCTGGATGGCCTCACGCAGCTGCTGCGCCAGGTCGGGACGCGGCGGGGCGTCCTGCGCGATAGCGGTCGTGGACACTGTGCCTCCTGTGCGCGATGCGGCCCGCGTCTCCGCCGTCAACGCCGACGAGGGGAGCCGTGCTCCGAGGATAATCGCCCGCCTGTGAGTTGGCGACGAGATTCGCGATGATTTTGTCGCGAGTCTTGAGTCGCGGCCGGACGCGGAGGACGATGGATGCATCGGAATGGAACATCGCGCCCGACCCGCGCGCGATCGCATTCGGCTCCGCACAGGCGGACACAGAGAGGTGGACGAGGATGTCTGGAACGATCGAGGCCGACAGCACCGTGGCTCAGGGCGTGCGAACAGGCCTGTACATCGGCGGCGAGGAGCGGTTCACCGACGAGGTGCTCCGGGTCGCCGACCCCGGCAAGCCGGGCGTGATCGTGGGTGAGGCGGCGTCCGCGTCGCCGCGAGATGTGGCGGACGCGGTGGCCGCGGCGAAGGCGGCGTACCCGGCGTGGGCCGCGCTGACGCCTCAGGCCCGCGCCGATCAGATGGCGGCGGCGCTCGTCGGCATCGCGGAGGCGAGGGATGAGGATGCCGCGATCCTGTCGCAGGAGAACGGCAAGGTCCGCTTCGAGGCGTGGGTGGACTCGCTGGTGTTCGAGATCCGCTGGAACCTCGCGCTGATGCTGAAGGACGAGGTGGATGCCTCGCACACGCTGCCCGTCGTGCCGGGGGCGATCCCGGTGTCGACCGAGGTCGCGTATCAGCCGCTCGGGGCGGTCACGATCATCGTGCCCTTCAACTGGCCGATCGCGATCCTCGCGGCGTCTCTCCCCCACGCCCTCCTGGCCGGGAACACCGCGATCGTGAAGGTGCCGCCGACCACGCCGCTGGCAACAGCCCGCGTCGTGCAGCGGATCGCCGAGAAGCTCCCGGCGGGGGTGCTGAACGTGATCAGCGGCAAGGACGAGCACATGGCTGCGCTCATCACGGATGTCGCGAAGGTGTGCTTCACCGGGAGCGTGAACGGCGGCAAGAGGATCATGCAGATGGCGTCGCAGTCGCTCACCCGCGTCACCCTGGAGCTCGGGGGGAATGATGCGGCGGTGTTCCTGGAGGACGCGATCCTGGACGACGCCCACCTGGACCGGCTGTACGCGGCGATCTACGACACGACCGGGCAGATCTGCATGAACGCGAAGCGGGTGTTCGTGCACCGCTCCCGCCTGAACGAGGTCGTCGACGGGCTCGCCGCCCGGCTCGACAAGGCCGTGATCGGGTACGGGCTGGACGAGGGCACCACGATGGGACCCCTGCACTCGGCCGCGCAGAAGGCGTTCGTGGCGGAGATCATCCAGGAAGCGAAGGACGCCGGCGCCGACGTCCGCGAATACGGCCAGCTCCCCGGCGGGGACCTCGCCGGCGGGAACTTCCTGCGCCCCGCGATCGTCATCGACCCCGACCCGACCCTGCGGGTCGTCACCCAGGAACAGTTCGGACCCGTCATCCCCCTCATCCCCTTCGATTCGGAAGACGAAGCCGTCGCGCTGGCCAACGACACCTGGGGCGGCCTGTGCGGCTCCGTCTGGACCGCCAACCCCGACGCCGCCCACCGGGTCGGCTCCCAGCTCGTCTGCGGATACGTGTGGGTCAACGACCACGGCGCCACCCGCCTCGACCTGCGCGCCCCCTTCGGCGGCATGAAGCAATCCGGCATCGGCCGCGAACAAGGCATCGAAGGCATCCGCGCCTTCCAAGACACCCGCTCCATCGCCACCCACAGCGCCACCACGCGGACGCGCCGTCCCGGCCCCGGTCGGGACGGCGCTCTCGCGATCCGTCCGGGCACGCCGCGATCCCGCACCGCTGCCACGTCAACCAAGGTTGACACACCCGAAGCATGTCAACTAAGGTTGACGCCGGACGTCGCGCCCGCGGCATCCGTCACCAAGGGAGTCCCGTGAGCGACGAGATCCACACCGCCGTCGGCGCCGTCGAGGGAGGCGAGCCGCTCGCCGAGCTGCGACGCGTCCGTCGTGCGCAGGCGGACCTCGCCCGCGCAGAGGCAGAGCAGGTGCGCCGCGCCCGCAACCTGGGATACTCCTGGGTCGCGATCGCCGACGCCCTCGGTGTGAGCCGACAGGCCGTGCACAAGAAGTACGGTCGAAGGTGACCCCTCACCCGAACCGAGGTACCCCCATGTCTTCGCCCACCACCCGGCGCCGCGGGCGGCGCACTCCGCAGGAGGGTCCGCGCGCCAGCCTGCGTCAGCTCCTCCCCTTCGTCTTCGAGCACAAGCGCGTGCTCAGCGTCGTGATCGTGCTGAGCATCCTCGGCGCCGTCGCGACCCTCGCGCAGCCGCTCGTCGTGGGCCAGGTCATCGCGCGCGTGCAGGAGAGCGCCCCGCTCGGGATGCTGGTGTGGGCCATCGTCGGGCTCGTCGTGGTGTCGTCGCTCCTGTCGGGCTTCCAGCACTTCCTCCTGCAGCGCACGGGGACGGCGGTCGTGTACTCGAGCCGGCGCAAGCTGATCGCACGCATCCTGCACCTGCCGATCAGCGAGTTCGACGCCCGGCGCACGGGCGACCTCGTCTCCCGGGTCGGGACCGACACCACCCTGCTGTACGCGGTGCTGACCCAGGGCTTCGTGGACGCGATCGGCAACTCGCTCATCTTCGTGGGCGCCCTGGTCGCCATGGCCGTCATCGATCCGGTGCTGCTCGCGCTCATCGTCGTCGTGATCGGACTCTCGGTCGTCGGCGTCGTGCTGCTCAGCGGGCGCATCCGGAAGGCCACGCGCGAGCAGCAGGACAAGGTCGGCGAGCTCGCCTCGGGTGTCGAGCGCGCGGTCGGGTCGATCCGCACCGTGCGCGCGTCGGGGGCGAGCGACCGCGAGGAGGCCGCCGTCACCGAGCTCGCCGCCGACACCTACCGCATCGGCGTCCGCATCGCGAAGGTGTCCGCGCTCGTCGTCCCCGTCGCGGGGATCGCCCTGCAGGTGTCGCTCCTGGTGGTGCTCGGCGTCGGCGGTTTCCGCGTCGCCGCGGGGGCGATCACGATCGCCGCCCTCGTCACCTTCGTCATGTTCCTGTTCATGCTCATCGCGCCGCTCGGCTCGTTCTTCGGTGCGATCACGTCCGTGAACCAGGCGCTCGGGGCGCTCGGCCGCATCCAGGAGATCCTCGACCTCCCCACCGAGACGCAGGACGACGTCGAGATCGCGGCACAGGTGGCCGACGCCGCCCCGACCACGGACCGTGCCGCCTCGGCGGAACAGACCGTGCCGGCGATCGAGTTCCGCGACGTACGCTTCCGCTACCCCGCAGCGGTCGTCGAGGCGCGCCGCCGGGCCGAGACCGAGGCCCTCGCCGTGCTGGAGTCCGCGCACGTCGACACCGCGGCGACCACGCTCCCCGACGAGCCGGATGCCGCAGCCGCCGACCTGCACGACGGCGAGGTCCTGCGCGGGGTGTCCTTCTCCGTTCCGCGCGGCGCACGCGTCGCGTTGGTCGGCCCGTCGGGCGCGGGCAAGAGCACGACGCTCGCGCTCATCGAGCGCTTCTACGACCCGAGCGGGGGCGCGATCCTCCTCGACGGCACCGATGTGCGGGCCCTGGATCGCCGCGCGTTGCGCGCCCAGCTGGGGTACGTCGAGCAGGACGCCCCGACTCTCGCCGGGACGATCGCCGACAACCTGCGCCTCGCCGCCCCCGAGGCATCCGACGCGGACTGCGAGCGCGTGCTGCACGCCGTGAATCTCACCGACGTGCTCGAACGAAGCGCGCTCGGTCTCGAGGCGCCGGTGGGCGAGGGCGGGGTCATGCTCTCCGGCGGCGAGCGCCAGCGCCTCGCCATCGCGCGGGCCCTGCTCGTCGCGCCGCCGATCCTGCTGCTGGACGAGTCGACGTCGTCCCTCGACGGCCTCAACGAGCAGCGGATGCGCGACGCCATCGACGCGGTCGCCGCCGGGCGCACGCTCGTCGTCATCGCCCACCGGCTCTCGACAGTGGTCGACAGCGATCACATCGTCGTCCTCGACCGCGGCCGGGTCGTCGGCCAGGGGACGCACTCCGAGCTCGTGGCCTCCACGCCTCTGTACCGCGACCTGGCCCGGCACCAGCTGCTGGTCTGACGCCAGCGCTGACGCCGGCGGCGCGCGACGGTGGCGGCGCGCCGCCCCGACGCGGGCGTAACCTGGCCGCGGCCGTACCGTTCTCAGGAGTAACACCCGGGGTCTCAGCCGCCCGCCCGCGCCAATCCGCGGCCCCGCGGCCCGCGGGAGCGCGGCGTTCCTGAGAACGGTACGCGGCGGGACGGAAACCCGGCGGCGGCGACCACCACACATCCGGCCGGTCGGAACGGGCCGGAGCCCGCAGCAGCCGTACCGTTCTCAGGAGTAACACCCGGGGTCTCGGCCGCCCGCCCGCGCGAATCCGCGGCCCCGCGGCGCGCGGGAGCGCGGCGTTCCTGAGAACGGTACGCGGCGGGACGGAAACCCGGCGGCACCCACCGCCCACCCGGGCGCGCCGACACCGGCACCGGAACGGACGGGCCGGCCGCCGCGCGCCGGTTGCAGACCAGGGAACGCGCGCCGGCCGGCCCCCGCCGGCCCCGGGTCAGGCCTGCCGCGCCGCCTTCAGGCGGTAACGGAGGGCGGCGAGCTCAGCCTGCAGAGGCGCAGGGATCCGTCCGTCGAACGTCGCGTAGAACTCCTCGGTGAGGTCGGCTTCGCGCGCCCACGACTCCGGGTCGACCGCGAACAGCTCGTCCAGATCCTGCTCCGGCACGTCGAGCCCGCCGAGGTTGAGGTCCTCGGTGCGGGGCAGGCGGCCGATCGGGCTGTCCACGGCACCGACCGACCCGCTCACGCGGCGGATGATCCAGTCGATCACGCGCGAGTTGTCGCCGAACCCGGGCCACAGGAACCGGCCGTCCGCGCCGCGGCGGAACCAGTTCACCTGGAAGATCCGGGGCGCCCGGTCGAAGCGGAGCTTCTGCCCGACGTTCAGCCAGTGGCCGAAGTAGTCGGCCATGTTGTAGCCGCAGAAGGGCAGCATCGCGAACGGGTCGCGTCGCAGCTCCCCGACCGTCCCCTCCGCGGCCGCGGTGCGCTCGGAAGAGATGTTCGACCCGAGGAACACGCCGTGCGTCCAGTCGGTGGCCTCGACCACGAGGGGCACGTTCGTGGCACGGCGTCCGCCGAACAGGATGACGTCGAGCGGGACCCCCTCGGGGGCATCCCAGTCGTCGGCGATCTGCGGGCACTGCGCGGCGCTCACGGTGAAGCGGGAGTTCGGGTGTGCCGCGGGCCGGCCGGACGCGGGCGTCCACAGGTTGCCCTCCCAGTCGACGAGGTTCGGCGGAGCCTCGTCGGTCAGGCCTTCCCACCAGACGTCGCCGTCCGGGCGCAGCGCGACGTTCGTGAAGATCGTGTTGCCCCACAGCGTTTCGACGGCGGTGACGTTCGTCGACTCGCCCGTGCCCGGCGCCACGCCGAAGAAGCCGGCCTCCGGGTTGATCGCCCACAGGCGGCCGTCCTCGCCGGGCCGGATCCACGCGATGTCGTCGCCGAGCGTCTCGACGCGCCAGCCGGGGATCGTCGGCCGCAGCATCGCCAGGTTCGTCTTGCCGCACGCTGACGGGAACGCGGCGGCCACGTGGTACGCCTTCCCGTTCGGGTCGATCACCCGGATGAGGAGCATGTGCTCGGCGAGCCACCCCTCTTCGCGTCCGATCACCGAGGCGATCCGCAGCGCGAAGCACTTCTTGGCGAGGATGGCGTTCCCGCCGTAGCCCGAGCCGTACGAGTAGACCTCGAGGGTGTCCGGGAAGTGCACGATGTACTTCTCGTCGTTGCACGGCCACGGCACGTCCTGCGCGCCGGGTGCGAGCGGAGCGCCGACCGAGTGCACGGTCTTCACCCACGGCGCGCCGTCCGCGATGAGCTCGGTGACCGCATCCCCGACCCGGGTCATGATGCCGATGGATGCCACGGCGTACGGGCTGTCGGTGATCTGGACGCCGATGTGCGAGAGCGGGCCGCCCACAGCGCCCATCGAGAACGGGACGACGTACATCGTGCGGCCGCGCATGGAGCCGGCGAACAGGCCGTCCATCGTGGCGCGCATCTCGGCGGGGGCGGCCCAGTTGTTGGTCGGGCCGGCGTGCTCCTCGCGCTCGGAGGCGATGAAGGTGCGCGCCTCGGTGCGGGCGACGTCGCCGGGGTGGGAGCGGGCGAGGTACGAGCCGGGACGCCACTCGGGGTTGAGCTTGATGAGCGTGCCGTCGGCGACCATGGTGCGCAGCAGGGCGTCGTTCTCGGCGCGTGAGCCGTCGACCCAGTGGATGCGCTCGGGCTGCGTGAGCGCGGCGACGCCGTCGACCCACGCGACGAGGGCGTCCATGCCCGCGCCGGTGAAGGACGGGCGGCGGCCGTACGCTGCCACGGCCTCGACGGGACGGCTGCCCTGCGGGGCGGGTCGCGTGAAGGTCTCGGCAAGTGCCATGGTCGCTCCTTTTCGTTGGTCGTCCTCCTACTTTCGCCGCACCAGAGTTCCACTTTCCGATATTCGGGGCGTAAAGAGTTGCGATTCTTTCGTTATGCTCAAGGAATGCCCTCCGCTGTCGAGCTCACGACCCTCGGCCACCGCATCCGCCATCACCGCGTCGAGAACGGGATGACGCTCGACGAGCTCGGTGCCGCCGTCGGCGTCGCCGGGAGCCACCTGAGCCTCATCGAGAACGGCAAGCGCGAGCCCAAGCTCTCGCTCCTGCAGGAGATCGCGCGGGTCACCGGGACCGAGGTCGCCGAGCTGCTGTCCACCGAGCCGCCGAACCACCGCGCCGCGCTCGAGATCGAGCTCGACCGCGCGCAGGCGAGCTCCGTGTTCCGCCGGCTCGGGATCGCACCGATCAGGATCACGAAGGGCACCAGCGACGAGACGCTCGAGTCGATCCTCGGGCTGCACCGCGAGCTGCAGCGTCGTGAGCGCGAGGCGATCGCCACGCCCGAGGAGGCGCGCCGGGCCAACACCGAGCTGCGGCTGCGGATGCGCGAGCGCGGCAACTACCTCCCCGACATCGAGCGCCTGGCCGAGAAGCAGCTGAAGTCGGCCGGCCACGTCAGCGGCGCGCTCACCCACCGCACCGTCAGCATCATGGCCGAGCAGCTGGGCTTCGAGCTGCTCTACGTGAACGACCTGCCGCACTCCGCCCGCTCGGTGACCGATCTCGAGAACGGGCGCATCTACCTGCCACCGGCATCCATCCCGGGCGGTCACGGCCTGCGATCGATGGCGCTGCAGGCCATGGCACACCGCCTCCTCGGGCACCGTCGCCCGACCGACTACGCCGACTTCCTCCAGCAGCGCCTCGAGATCAACTACTACGCGGCGTGCTGCCTCATGCCCGAGACGGCGTCGGTGGCGTTCCTGCAGCAGGCGAAGAAGGACCGCAACCTCGCGGTCGAGGACTTCCGCGACGCCTTCGGTGTGACCCACGAGGCGGCGGGCATGCGGATGACGAACCTCCTCACGCATCACCTCGGGATGTCGCTGCACTTCCTGCGCGTCGACGGGTCCGGGGCGATCTCGCGCGTGTACGAGAACGACGAGCTGCCCCTCCCGATGGACGTCACGGGCGCGGTCGAGGGCCAGATCGTGTGCCGCAAGTTCCTCGCCCGCTCCGCGTTCGAGGCGCACAACCGCACCACGGAGCACTACCAGTACACCGACACACCGGCGGGCACGTTCTGGTGCTCGACGCAGACGGGCACGACGTCGGACGGCGAGTTCTCGATCAGCGTCGGGGTGCCCTTCGACGACGCACGGTGGTTCCGCGGGCGGGAGACGCAGAAACGCGCTGTCTCGACCTGCCCCGACGAGTCCTGCTGCCGCCGCCCGCCCGGCGATGTCACGGCGCGCTGGGAGGGCAAGGCGTGGCCGAGCGCCCGCGTGCACATGCAGATGTTCAGCCCGCTGCCCCGCGGCGCGTTCCCGGGCGTCGACGACGGCGAGGTCTATGCCTTCCTGGACCGGCACGCCGAGGGCTGAGGCCTGTGCGGCGCCCGCACAGGCGATGGTGTCGGAAATGCAGGAGAAACGCGCCGAGAGATGCTCAGGGCGCCGACGCCGGGCCGCTTTCTCCTGAATCCGCGACGGAATCCAACGCCGCGGGCGCGGGAGAAGGGGCGGGACCCGGGCCCGACCACCGCAGCCACGCCGCCACGTAGATCGCAAGGCCCACGATGAGCGCGCCGATCACCCACAGCACGACGGTGAAGTCCACCCACGACCCGATGGGCGGCGATCCGGGCAGGAACGTGCGCAGCGGGATGGTCGCGAACAGCATCGCGCCCATCCACGACATGAAGGATGCCTCGACCTTGCGGCGTCCGCGTAACACCGTCACCGCAACGATCAGCACCAGCACCGGCATCGCCACCATGAGCGCGAGGAGCACGATGCCGAAGGCGATGGTCGCCCCGGACCGGTGCGCCGTGATCACGAACGACTCGACCTTCTCGATGCCGGCGTCGGTCGAGATGACCGCGCCGACCTTCTCCGAGGTCGCGGTGATCGTCCAGCCGGGAACGTGGCCGGTGGGGAAGACCTGGAGCGGCAGGCGTTCGGGCGGACCGGCCACCGTCCGGTACGCGACGATCGTCGTCTTGACCGTGTAGGTGTCGAACGGCCACACCTCGATCTCGCCGGAGGAGATGAACCGCAGGCTCACCGGGGAGAGCACCTGGTTCGCCGGGAACGTCACGGTCCGGCTCCCGTCCGTGTCGGTGACGAGCAGCTCGAGGTCGCTGGAGAGCACCGGCAGCGTGTCGAGCTCGAGGTTGTCCGGGTCGAGCCGGCCGCCGGAACGCACCTCCAGGGTCGCGGGGATGCGGTTGCCGGCGGCGTCCACCAACTGCGGCTGCACATCGAGCTGCACGTGCTCGCCGTCCGGATCGCCCCGCGTGACACCCCCGACGTCGCCGCTCACCGCGTACAGCACGACCACGACGACGTATAGCACCACGAGCAGGGCCACACCGCCGACGACGGTGCGGCGGCCACGGCGGAACGGGACGGAGGCCGGCACGGTGTCAGTGTGGCACGGGCCTCGCACGCGCCGCACGATCCGGCGGCTCAGCCGTTGATGAAGGCGGCGTATCGGGCGAGGGCGGCCGCGACCTCCGCATCGGTCGCGGCGTCCGGCGCGAGGAGGGCGGGCACCGGGTCGTCGCGATGCCGGCCGACGGCCGTCGAGTGCATCCACACCCCGGCGACCTCGCCGCGCGCGACGATGATCGGCCGCACGATTCCGTTGGAGCCCGGCCCGACGTCGGAGAGGAACTCCGGCGCGCATACCGTCGACCGGTCGGCGTACGAGAGGAAGTACTCCTCGAACGGCGGAAGCGCGATCACGTCGGGCGCTGCCGCACTCCGGCGGGGTCGCACGGGGGCCACGAACCGCCCCTCGTCGACCTCCACGAGCCGATCGCGGGATGCCTCGGCCGCCTGTCGCGCCATCCCCAGCGGGAGACCCGCCCACCATGCGAAGTCCGCCGCGCCCGCCGGGCCGTGGCCGTCGATGTAGCGCACGAACAGCTCAGCGAGCGGATCGCCCGGAGCATCGGACGCCGTCAGCCATTCGTCGGCGAGCACGAGGTACTGCTCACGCGTCGGGCCGCCCTCGCGCGGCACCACCGGGCCCTGGCAGATCACGCCCGTGACCGCCAAGGCGTAGATCACGTGCACGCCGCGCTGGTTCTTCGGGTCGATCCCGATGCCGCTCAGCACCTCGAACAGCTCGGCGCGCGTGAGCCGCCCACCGCCGCCGAGGGCGCCGACGATCGCCGCCTCGCAGCGTGCGAGGGTCTCGGCATCGAGCCCGAGCCCGCGATGCCGGGCCGCCGCCGCGCGCAGCTGACGGTCGCCGGTCACCGAGAGCACCCACCGCAGATCGCGCGCAGGGATCACGTGGATCGTCCCCCGCATCGTCCACGACCGCACCAGGTCGCCCTGATCGAAGGCGGCGTCCACGTCGCGGAGCGCGACGGCGCCCCGCGTCCGCGCGGCGAGCGCCCAGCGGCCGCCCCAGAACTCCTGCGCCTGTGTCGCGAGCATGTGCCGGGCGGCGGCGACGACGTCCGTCGCGGGGGCGCTCAGCCGGTGCGAGCGCAGACGCTCGGCGCGCAAGCGGTCGAGATGCATGCGAACATCCTGCCGCCCCTCAACGACATCGGCGGCGCGGCGCGACCGCCTCGACGCCGGCACCCCGACGCCCGCCGACGCCCGCCGACGCGGCGGCTCCTATACTGGGCACGTCCGGCGGGGCGAGCCGCCGGTGCTCGGAAAAGGGGCACGCAGCCGCCGCGACGACCGCGGCGCGCGAGACACATACGGCACAGCTTCCGTTCCGTCTCGAAAGGCACTCCCATGCCCACCGTCTCCGCGCACGTCGCGACCACCCTCGCCGCCCACCTCGACCACGTCTTCGGCGTGATGGGCAACGGCAACGCCTACTTCCTCGACGCGCTCGCGCGGGGCACCTCCGCGGAGTACACCGCCGTCCGGCACGAAGCCGGGGCCGTGGTCGCCGCCGACGCCCACTACCGCGCGTCCGGCCGCATCGCGGCGGCCACCACCACGTACGGTGCCGGCTTCACGAACACCCTCACCGCGTTGGCGGAGGCCGTGCAGGCGCACATCCCCCTGGTCCTCGTCGTCGGCGACGAGCCCACGTCGGGACCGCGGCCGTGGGACGTCGACCAGATCGCGCTGGCGTCGGCGGTCGGCGCCCGCACGTACACGGTGGGGCGGGCGGATGCCGCGGCCACGACCGTCATCGCGATCGAGCACGCGCTCGCCTACCGCGTCCCGACCGTGCTCGCGATCCCCTACGACGTCGCGGCCCTCGAGGCCGGACCCGTGCCCGCGGCGCCCGACCCGGCACTTCCCCGCCCGCAGCAGCCCGTCGGCCCGTTCGCGGCGGCCGCGGTGACGGATCTCGCGCGGGCACTCGCCGGGGCCCGGCATCCGTTCCTGCTCGCGGGGCGCGGGGCCTGGCTCGCCGGAGCCGGCGACGCCCTCGGCGCACTTGCCGATGCGACGGGTGCCGTCACCGCCTCGACCGCGCTCGGCCGTGGCGTCTTCCCCGACGGCCGGTACGACCTGGGCGTCAGCGGAGGCTTCGGCGCCGAGGGCGCCATGAAGCTGGTGCGCGAGGCCGACGTCGCGGTGGTGTTCGGCGCCTCCCTCAACCCGTTCACGATGCGCTTCGGCGAGCTGTTCGCCCCCGGGACGCGGGTGGTCCAGGTCGACGTCGCGCCGGCGGCGACCCACCCGCACGTCGGCGGCTACATCCGGGGCGACGCGGCGGTCGTGGCATCCGCGCTCGTGGCCGAGCTCGACGCCCTGGGCGCCGCGCCGAGCGGATGGCGGGAGTCGATCGACATCGCCGCCCTGACGGCGCGCGAGCGCGGCGACGGCACCGCCGCGGACGGACGCCTCGACCCGCGCACGGTCGCGGCGCGCATCGGCGAGCTGCTCCCCGACGACCGGGTCGTCGTCTCAGACGGCGGACACTTCATCGGCTGGGCGAACATGTACTGGCCGGTCGCCTCGCCCGACCGCATGATCATGATCGGGACGGCGTACCAGTCGATCGGCCTCGGGTTCCCGTCGGTCGCCGGCGCGGCCATGGCCCGCCCGGAGTCGACGGTGGTGCTCACCACCGGCGACGGCGGCGGGCTGATGGCGCTCGCCGACCTGGAGACCGCCGTCCGGGTCGCCGGCGGCCGCGGCCTCGCGGTGGTGTGGAACGACGGCGCCTACGCGGCCGAGATCAACCTGTACGGGCTCAAGGGACTCGCCGAGGGGCCGATGCTGATCCCCGAGGTCGACTTCGCCGGCCTCGCTGCGGCGGTGGGAGCCCAGGGCGTCGTCGTCCGGTCGATCGTCGACCTCGACCGCCTGGCGGCCTGGACGGCGACCCCCGCCGACGAACGCCCGTTCCTGCTCCTCGACTGCCGGGTCTCGCCGCGGGTGATCGCCCCGTACCAGCAGGAGATCATCCGCGTGAACTCGTAGGGAGATCAGTTCTGCGGCAGCAGAGCGCCGGCGAAGAACGCGGCCAGCTCGTCGGTCGCGGTCAGCGGCAGCACCGCGGCCACGTACTGGTCCGGTCGCACGACGACGACCACTCCGTCGCGTGACAGCGCGCGCTCGTCGAAGATCGACGCCGTCGCGCGCGTGGACTGCGTCGCCGCGTACACCTTCTCCCAGTCCGTGAGACCGAGCGGACCGGTCTTCGGGAGGAAGATCCCCGGCACGCGGGCGATGTCGACGTCCTCGAACGGCTGCTGGTAGATCGCCGTGACGTCGAACACGGCGTCGATGTCGGCGCCGGCGGGCGTGAACCGGCCGAGGGGAGAGTCCGCGCCGCTCGCGAACCACTCCGCCCAGTCGGCGAGCGCGGATGCCTCCCCCGCGGCGGGCCCATCGGCGAAGGCGTAGATCCGCCAGCGCCCGTCGGCCGTCGCACGGTGCCCGAGGTGCGCGACGTTCCCGTCCCCCACCCGCACGACCTCGGCGCTCTTGAAGCGCATGCCGAGCGGGAATCCCTCGGCGAGACCCTGGTGTGCGGCATCCGCCACGATCTCGGACGGACCGTATTTCGTCATGAAGCCGGAGGGGAACTCGGCGGTGGCCAGATAGTAGGTCGCGAGCTCCTTGGGGTCGGAGATCTCCTCGGGCTTGCGGGCCATCAGGCTCGACCATTCGCGGTCGAAGTCGATGAGCTGCTGCGCGACGGGCTGCCGCTCGGCCGAGTAGGTCGCCAGGAGCGACGCGGGGCTGCGCCCGGTGACGACCGCCCCGAGCTTCCAGCCGAGGTTGAATCCGTCCTGCATCGAGACGTTCATGCCCTGACCGGCCTTGGCACTGTGCGTGTGGCACGCGTCGCCGGTGAGGAACACCCGCGGCGGCTGGTCGGCGCCGACCTCGACGTCGTCGAATTTGTCGGTGACGCGGTGACCCACCTCGTAGACGCTGTGCCAGGCGACCTGCTTCACGTCGAGCGAGTACGGATGCAGGATGGCGTTCGCCTTCGCGATGATCGCCTCGACCGGCGTCGACCGCACCTGGTGGTCGTCGTCCTCGGCGACCGCCCCGAGGTCGACGTACACGCGGCACAGGTAGCCGCCCTCGCGCGGGATGAGCAGGATGTTCCCCGCCTCGGCGTTGATCGCGCACTTGATCCGCCAGTCCGGGAAGTCCGTGTTCACGAGCACGTCCATGACGCCCCACGCGTGGGAGGAGATGTCGCCGACGTGCTTCCGGCCGATCGCCTCGCGGACCGCACTGCGCGCCCCGTCGGACCCGACGACGTAGCGCGCGCGGATCACGCGTTCCTCGCCGTCGCGGTCGCCCGCGAGGTACCGGATGCGTACCTCGACGGGGTGGTCACCGTCGTCGTCCACGCTGAGGCCCACGAACTCGACGCCGTAGTCCGGGGCGATGCGCGCCGGCCCGTGGGCGGCGGCCTCGGCGAAGTAGTCGAGCACGCGCGCCTGGTTGACGATGAGGTGCGGGAACTCGCTGATCTGGAAGGCGTAGTCCTCGGTGCGGGAGGTGCGGATGATGTCGCCCGGGTGCTCGGGGTCGGGCCCCCAGAAGTTCATCCACCCGATGTTGTACGCCTCCGCCACGATGCGCTCGGCGAACCCGAAGGCCTGGAACGTCTCGACGCTGCGCGGCTGGATGCCGTCGGCCTGGCCGACGACGAGCCGGCCGTCCCGGCGCTCGATGACGCGCGTGGTGACGTCGGGATACTGCGACAGCTGTGCGGCGAGCAGCATGCCCGCGGGCCCCGACCCGACGACGAGCACGTCGACCTCGTCGGGGAGGTCGGCCGGGCGATCCAGCCCGGTACCGGCCGCGGGGAGGACTCGCGGATCCCCGGAGACGTAGCCGTGGTCATGGAACTGCATTGTGACTCCTGTGTCGCTGTCGACGTCCCTGTCTTCCCGGCCGATCCTCTCGCGGACACTTGCCCGGGTCCAGTGGAATCATATACGATTTGAGATACGACGCAAGGATGCCACTGCGCACGGACTCGGAGCGAGGGAGCTCATGACCACTGACGACATCAGGGATGCCGCGGACGCGCGTTTCGCGGCGCTCCCCGGACGCCCCGGCAAGGTCGTCGCCGTCCACCTCAGCTACGCATCCCGCGCCGATCAGCGCGGACGCCGTCCGGCAGCCCCCTCGTACTTCTTCAAGCCGTCGAGCTCGGTCGCGGCATCCGGGGGCACGATCGAACGCCCCGCCGGGACCGAGCTCCTCGCGTTCGAGGGTGAGATCGCGCTGGTGATCGGCCGACCCGCACGCCGCGTGGCCCTCGCCGATGCCTGGGGCCACGTCGCGTGGGTCACCGCCGCGAATGATTTCGGGCTGTACGACCTGCGCGCGATCGACAAGGGCTCGAACGTCCGGTCCAAGGGCGGTGACGGATTCACGCCGATCGGTCAGAGACTCATCGACGCACGCACGATCGATCCCGGCACGCTGCGGCTGCGGACGTGGGTGAACGGCGCCCTTGTCCAGGACGACACGACCGCCGACCTCATCTTCCCGCTCGCGCAGTTCGTCGCCGACCTGTCGCAGCACTTCACGCTCGAGCCGGGCGACGTGATCCTCACCGGCACGCCCGCCGGGTCGTCCGTGGTCGCGCCCGGCGATGTCGTCGAGGTCGAGGTCGATGCGCCCACCACCGAGGGCGCGCCGAGCTCGGGCCGCCTCACGACCACCGTCGTGCAGGGCGACGCGGAGTACGACCCCGAGGTCGGCTCCCTCCCCGCCGTCGACGACACGCAGCGCGCCGAGGCGTGGGGTTCTCGCGGGGCCGCAGGACTGCCCGCCGCGGAGACGCCGCCCACGCTCTCCCCCGAACTGCGCGAGAAGCTCGGCCGGGCACCGGTCGCCGGCCTCTCCGGTCAGCTGCGGAAGCTGGGTCTCGACAACGTCACGATCGACGGGGTCCGGCCGATGCACCCCGAGGCGAAGCTCGTCGGCATCGCGAAGACGCTCCGCTTCGTCCCCGGCCGCGAAGACCTGTTCCGCACCCACGGCGGCGGATACAACGCCCAGAAGCGCGCATTCGACAGCGTCCGCGCGGGCGAGGTCATCGTGATCGAGGCGCGGGGCGAGGCGGGTTCGGGCACGCTCGGCGACATCCTCGCCATCCGGGCACAGACCGCGGGGGCCGCGGGCATCGTCACCGACGGCGGCGTGCGCGACTACGACACGGTCGCGGCGCTGGGCCTCCCGGTCTACGCGCTCGGCGCCCACCCCGCCGTCCTCGGGCGCAGGCACGTGCCGTGGGACGTCGACGTCACGATCGGATGCGGCGGCACCACCGTGCAGCCGGGCGACATCATCGTCGGCGACGGCGACGGCGTGATCGTCATCCCGCCCGACCTCGTCGAGCAGGTCGTCGACGCGACCCTCGCCCAGGAGGAGGAGGATGCCTGGATCGCACAGCAGGTCGCGGCCGGGCATCCCGTGGACGGGCTCTTCCCGATGAACGCCGAGTGGCGCGCACGGTACGAGGAGCGGGAGCGATGACGGGGACCGTCATCGACGACGCCGCGCAGGCGAGCAAGTCCGAGCAGGCCTACGCGTGGATCCGCGAGCGCATCTCGCGCCACGAGTTCGGCCCCGGCTACCGCCTCGTGCTCGGACCGATCGCCGAGGCGCTCGGGATGAGCGTCGTCCCGGTGCGCGAGGCGATCCGCCGACTCGAGGCGGAGGGACTCGTCACGTTCGAGCACAACGTCGGGGCGCGCGTCGCCGTCGTCGACGAGCACGAGTACGTGTTCACGATGCAGACGCTCGGACTCGTCGAGGGCTCGGCCACCTCGCTGTCCGCGCCGATGCTCACCACGGCGGATCTCGACCGCGCGCTCGAGGTGAACGGCCGGATGCAGAGTCTCCTCGAGCACTTCGACCCGCACGCCTTCACCACGCTCAACCAGCAGTTCCACGCCGTGCTGTTCGAGCCCTGCCCGAACCCGCACATCCTCGACCTCGTGCACCGCGGCTGGACGCGGCTGGCCGGGCTGCGCGACTCGACGTTCGCGATCGTCCCCGACCGTGCCCAGCACTCTGTGCAGGAGCACGCCGACATCGTCGACCTCATCCGCACCGGTGCCGACCCGCTCGACATCGAGCTGGCCGCCCGCAACCACCGCTGGAGGACGCTGGACGCCTTCCTCGACGCCCGCCACCGCACCGGCGTATCGCTCTGACCCATCCACCGGAGGAATCCATGACCGACACCACGACGACCGCTCGGACCGGGCACGTTCCGGAAGACCTGCCCGACCGCATCCGCCACTACATCGACGGCGCGTTCGTCGACTCGGTCGACGGCGACACGTTCGACGTGCTCGACCCGGTCTCCAACGAGGTGTACGTCCGCGCCGCGGCCGGCGGGAAGGCCGACATCGACCGCGCCGTGGCCGCCGCGCGCCGCGCGTTCACCGACGGGCTCTGGCCGCGGATGCTGCCGCGCGAGCGCTCCCGCGTGCTGCACCGCATCGCGGACATCGTGGAGTCGCGCGACGCCCGCCTCGCCGAGCTGGAATCGTTCGACTCCGGCCTGCCGATCACCCAGGCGCTCGGGCAGGCGCGTCGGGCCGCCGAGAACTTCCGGTTCTTCGCCGACCTGATCGTGGCCCAGGCGGACGACACGTTCAAGGTCCCGGGGCGGCAGATCAACTACGTCAACCGCAAGCCGATCGGCGTCGCGGGCCTCATCACGCCGTGGAACACGCCCTTCATGCTCGAGTCGTGGAAGCTCGGCCCGGCCCTCGCGACCGGCAACACCGTCGTCCTCAAGCCCGCGGAGTTCACGCCGCTCTCCGCATCCCTGTGGGCCGGCATCTTCGAGGAGGCGGGGCTCCCGAAAGGCGTCTTCAACCTCGTCAACGGACTCGGCGAGGATGCGGGCGACGCCCTCGTGAAGCACCCCGACGTGCCGCTCATCTCGTTCACCGGCGAGAGCCGCACCGGGCAGCTCATCTTCGCGAACGCCGCGCCCTTCCTCAAAGGACTGTCGATGGAGCTCGGCGGCAAATCGCCCGCGATCGTGTTCGCCGACGCCGACCTGGATGCCGCGATCGACGCGACGATCTTCGGGGTGTTCTCCCTCAACGGCGAGCGCTGCACCGCGGGCAGCCGCATCCTCGTGCAGCGGGACGTGTACGACGAGTTCGTCGAGCGCTACGCGGCGCAGGCGAAGCGCGTCAAAGTCGGCTACCCGCACGACCCGGCGACCGAGGTCGGGGCCCTCGTGCACCCCGAGCACTACGACAAGGTGATGAGCTACGTCGAGATCGGCAAGACCGAGGGACGCCTCGTCGCCGGCGGCGGCCGCCCCGACGGCTTCGACGAGGGCAACTTCGTCGCCCCCACCGTCTTCGTCGACGTCGCACCGAACGCTCGCATCTTCCAGGAGGAGATCTTCGGCCCGGTCGTCGCCATCACCCCCTTCGACACCGACGAAGAGGCGCTCGCCCTCGCCAACGACACGAAGTACGGCCTCGCGGCCTACGTGTGGACGAACGACCTGAAGCGCGCCCACAACTTCGCGCAGGCCGTCGAGGCCGGGATGGTGTGGCTCAACTCGAACAACGTGCGCGACCTCCGCACGCCGTTCGGCGGCGTCAAGGCCTCGGGCCTCGGCCACGAGGGCGGCTACCGCTCGATCGACTTCTACACCGACCAGCAGGCCGTGCACATCACCCTCGGCGCCGTGCACAACCCGACCTTCGGCAAGGCCTGACCCTCACCCCTCTGAACGCAAGGACGCGATATGAGCACCCACGACGGCAAGACCCTCACCTCCTCCGGCTTCTACGTCTCGCAGGAGGCCCCGATCCACACCGACAATCCGGCGCCGACGCCTCAGGCGACACCCCCCGACATCCTCCGCTGCGCCTACATGGACCTGGTCGTCACCGACCTCGCCGCGTCGCGGGTGTTCTACGTCGACATCCTCGGCCTGTACGTGACGGAGGAGGACGACGAGGCGATCTACCTGCGTTCGACCGAGGAGTTCATCCACCACAACCTCGTCCTGCGGCAGGGTCCCATCGCGGCCGTCGCCGCGTTCTCCTACCGGGTGCGCACGCCCGAGGACCTCGACCGCGCGGTCGCGTTCTACTCCGAGATCGGATGCCGCGTCGAGCGACGCCCCGAAGGCTGGACGAAGGGCATCGGCGACTCGGTGCGCGTCGTCGACCCGCTCGGCTTCCCCTACGAGTTCTTCCACCAGGCCGAGCACGTCGAGCGCCTGTCCTGGCGGTACGACCTGCACACGCCCGGCGAGCTCGTGCGCCTCGACCATTTCAACCAGGTCACTCCCGACGTTCCGCGTGCCGTGAAGTGGATGCAGGACCTCGGCTTCCGCGTGACGGAGGACATCCAGGACGACGAGGGCACCGTGTACGCGGCCTGGATGCGGCGCAAGCCCACTGTGCACGACACCGCCATGACCGGCGGCGACGGACCCCGCATGCACCACATCGCCTTCTCGACGCACGAGAAGCACAACATCCTCGCCGTCTGCGACAAGCTGGGCGCCCTGCGCCGTTCCGACGCCATCGAGCGCGGCCCCGGCCGGCACGGCGTCAGCAACGCGTTCTACCTCTATCTGCGCGACCCCGACGGCCACCGCGTCGAGATCTACACGCAGGACTACTACACCGGCGACCCCGACAACCCCGTCGTCACGTGGGACGTGCACGACAACCAGCGCCGCGACTTCTGGGGCAACCCGGTCGTGCCGTCGTGGTACACGGACGCGTCCCTCGTGCTCGACCTGGACGGCAACCCGCAGCCGGTCCTCGCCCGCACCGAGGCGAGCGAGATGGCCGTGACCATCGGCGCCGACGGCTTCTCGTACACGCGTCCCGACGACGACGAGCCGATGCCCGAGTACAAGCAGGGCGAGTACAAGCTGGGCAACCAGCTCTGACCCGGCCGCCGCGAATCGAACCGCACGAGGGGATCCGGATGCTGCCACCCGACGTGATCGCACAGCTCGCCGACGAGCTGGCCGAGGCCGACCGCACCCATGGGATGATCCCGCGCATCACGGCCCGTCATCCCGAGGCCACGGTCGAGGACTCGTACGCCATCCAGGGCGTCTGGCGCGAGCGCAAGGCCGCCGCCGGTCACCGGCTCGTCGGCCGCAAGATCGGGCTGACCTCCAAGGCCATGCAGCAGGCGACAGGCATCACCGAGCCCGACTACGGCGTGATGTTCGACGACACCGTCTGGCACGACGGCGACGCGATCCCGGTCGACCTGTTCTCCAACGTGCGCATCGAGGTCGAGCTCGCGTTCGAGCTCTCCTCGCCGCTGGAGGGCCCGCACTGCTCGCGGGAGGACGTCCTCGGCGCCACCTCGCGGGTGATCCCGGCGCTCGAGGTGCTCAACTCCCACATCGAGCTCGAGGGCCGCACGATCGTGGACACCATCGCCGACAACGCGGCCTACGGGGGCATCGTCCTCGGCGGCATCCCCATGCACCCCGATGAGATCGACCTGCGCTGGGTGCCCGGAGTGCTCTCGCGCAACGGCGAGATCGAGGAGACCGGCGTCGCGGCGGGCGTGCTCGGCCACCCCGCGACGGGCGTCGCGTGGCTCGCGAACAAGCTGCATCAGCACGGTCAGCGCCTGGAAGCCGGCGAGCTCATCCTCGCCGGCTCATTCACACGGCCCATGTGGGTCTCGCGCGGCGACGACGTGCTCTGTGACTATGGACCGATGGGAACGATCGCATGCCGCTTCGTCTAGCCCCGACCTTCCGCGACGCGCTGGCCGCGGCATCCCGACCGCTCGCGGGCATGTGGGTGTGCTCCGGCAGCCCGCTGGTCGCAGAGATCTGCGCGGGCGCGGGCCTCGACTGGATCCTCATCGACATGGAGCACTCGCCCAACGGCCTCGAGTCGACCCTCGCGCAGCTCCAGGCGGTGGCGGCCTACCCGGTCACGCCCGTCGTGCGGGTGCCGATCGGCGACGTCGTGGCGATCAAGCAGGTGCTCGACCTCGGGGCGCAGAACGTCCTCGTCCCGATGATCTCGTCGGCCGCCGAGGCGCGCGAGGTCGTCGAGGCGGTGCGCTATCCGCCGCGCGGCCGACGCGGCGTGGGCTCCGCCCTGGCGCGCTCGGCGCGATGGAACCGCGTCGACGGCTACCTCGAGAACGCCGACGAGCACGTGTCCGTGTTCGTCCAGGTCGAGACGTCCGCCGGGGTCGCCGCGGCGGCCGCGATCGCCGCCGTCGACGGAGTGGACGGGGTCTTCGTCGGCCCCTCCGACCTCGCGGCATCCATGGGCGTGCTCGGACAGCAGACGCATCCGGATGTCACCGCCGCCGTCCTGCGTGCGTTCGATGCCGTCCGCGGGACGGGAAAGCCCGTCGGCGTCAACGCGTTCGACCCGGCCATCGCGCAGTCGTACCTCGATGCCGGCGCCGCCTTCATCCTGGTGGGCGCCGACGTCGCCCTCCTCGCGCGCGGCTCGGAGGCCCTCGCGGCCCGCTTCGTCCCCGCCCCCACCCCCGCCCAACCTCGCGCCTCCTACTGACTCGCCCATCGGTCGCAGAACGCCGGAATGGACGGCGGTTCGCCCCGGATTCCGGCCTCGTGCGACCGATGAACCTGCGGACGAGGTGTGGGAGGCTGAGCGCATGAGGAAGTGGATCGTCCGGTTCGTCTCGCTGTACGTGTTCGACGTCGTCGTGCTGCTGCTGATGGGGCTGCTCCCCGGCGTGCGCGTCGGCTGGGCGGCGCTGTGGGGCGCCGTCATCCTCACCGCCGCCACCATCTGGCTGAAGCCGCTGATCACGAGGATGTTCCGCGGCATGGCGGCGAAGTCGGCGGATCAGCGCACGAAGCTGGGCGAGAAGCTCGTGCAGTTCGGCGTCGTCTTCGTCGTCGAGCTCATCGTGTGGCTCCTGGTGGTGTGGTTCTCCGCAGTCGACGTCAGGGGCTGGTTCTGGGGCTGGGTCCTGCCCCCGATCGCCCTCCTGATCGCCTGGATCATCTACGACGCGATCGACGACCGGGTCGAGGCGCGCGCCGGTGCGATCTACGACAGGGCGACAGGCGGAACAGTGACGGATGCCGCAGCCGCCCCGTCGGCCACCGAGCAGTCGGGGCGTCGCGAGCTCCGTGACGGACTCACCGAAGAGCAGCGGAGGATGCTGGACGAACTCGGCAACGGCTGAGGTGTCGATCGGGCCGCGCTCCGATCGTCATGGGAGTGACGGCATCCGCCTCGACCGAAAGGAACGCACGATGCGCTACACACTCCTCCTCCACTACCCCGAGATGTCGCCCGATGAGCTCGGGCCGGACGCCATCGCCGAGGGCATGCGCGCCTTCGACGAGTACGCGAAGGCACTCGACGCGGCCGGGGTGCTGCTCTCCGCCGAGGTGCTGCAGCCGTCGTCGGCCAGCACCACGGTGCGCCACCGCGACGGACAGCTGCTCGTGCAAGACGGTCCGTTCGCCGACACGAAGGAGCAGCTCGGCGGGACCTTCGTGATCGAGGTGCCCGACCTCGACGCCGCCCTCGACTGGGCCGGGCGGGCGCCGTCCGTCGAATGGGGCGCCGTCGAGGTCCGCCCGGGCGCCACGCACTTCGCCGACGGCGCGTGGCAGGGCGCTCCCGGCGCCCGATGACCAGCGCCGACGAGGTGCGCGCGGTCGCCGAACGCACGGCGCGCACCTCGTTCGGCCGTCTCGTGGCGGTGCTCGCCGCGATCACCGGCGATCTGGCACTCGCCGAGGACGCGATGGGCGACGCCTTCGAGCGTGCGCTGCAGAGCTGGCCGGACGCCGGCGTGCCCGACAACCCGGAAGGATGGCTGCTGGCCGTGGCCCGCAATCGCCTGCGTGACGTCCTGCGCTCCGCCGCGCAGCGCACGAGCGTGCCGCTCGGCGACCTCGACACCGCGGACGAGCGCGACCTGTTCGACCCCGACGCCATCCCCGATCGCCGCCTCGAGCTGCTGTTCGTGTGCGCCCACCCCGCGATCGACGCTGCCGTCCGCACGCCGTTGATGCTGCAGGCCGTGCTGGGGTTCGACGCCGCGCGGATCGCGGATGCGTTCGACGTGCCGCAGGCGGCGATGGCCCAGCGGCTCGTACGGGCGAAGCGCAAGATCCGCGATGCCGGCATCCCGTTCGTCGTGCCGGCGCGTGCCGGCATGCCCGCGCGAGTGGATGCCGTCCTCGAGGCGATCTACGGCGCCTACGCCATCGACTGGCTGACGCAGCGCGACCGGATCCGGGAGTCGATCGCGGACGAGGCGCGGTGGCTCGCGGTCCTCACGGCCGCGCTTCTCGAGACGGATGCTGAGGCGTGGGGGCTCGCCGCGCTGCTCACGTTCGCGCAGTCGCGGGCGCCTGCACGGGTCGGCGATCCGTGGCCCGCTCTCGACGAACAGGACACCGCGCTCTGGTCGCGCGCGCTCATCGCGGAGGGCGAGGCGCTGCTCCGGCGCGCGGCGTCGCTCGGCGATCCGCTCGGCCGCTTCCAGCTGGAGGCGGCCATCCAGTCGGTCCACTGCGACCGCGTGCGCACGGGCGAGGTCGACCGCGCCGCGCTCGTGAAGCTCTACCGCGGGCTGGTGGCCGTCGCCCCCACGCGTGGTGCGCTCGAGGCCCTCGCCGCTGCCGAGGCCGCCGCGGGCCTCGCGGGCTCCTGACGTCGCGGGCGCGTCGCCGTACCGTTCTCAGGATGCGCGTGCCCCGCCCACTGTCGCCTCCGCGTGATTCCGCCGTTCACCCTGGGACCGGACGTCCGCAGATCCTGAGAACGGTACGCGCCGGCCCTGGCGGGCGCCCGCCGAAGGCGGAGCAGGATGCCGCGGGACGCTGCAGGCCCGGGCCTGGCGGGCGCCCGCCGAAGGCGGCCGCGGGAAGCAGCGTCCCGCGGCATCCTGCGCAGCCGTCACGCGCAGCCGCCCCGCGGCATCCTGCGCAGCCGTCACGCGCAGCCGCCCCGCGGCGTCCCGCGCAGCCGCCCCGCGGCATCCCGCCTCCCGCGGCGACCCCCGCGTCAGCCCGCAGCGCGCTCCGCGGCCTCGACCACGTTCGTCATGAGGAGCGCGACGGTCATCGGCCCGACGCCTCCGGGGTTGGGCGAGAGCCATCCCGCCACCTCGTCGACGCCGGGGGCGACGTCGCCGTACACCTTGGACTTGCCGGTCTCGGGGTCGTCCTCACGGGTGACGCCGACGTCGAGGACGGCGGCACCGGGCTTGACGTCCTCCGGACGGACGAGGTGCTTGACTCCCGCCGCGGCGACGATGACGTCGCCCTGCCGGAGGTACGACGGCAGGTCGACGGTCCCGGTGTGGGTGAGCGTCACGGTGGCGTTGATCTCGCGCCGCGTGAGGAGGAGCCCGATGGACCGCCCGATGGTCACTCCACGACCGACGACGACGACGTGCTTGCCCTTCGGGTCGTAGTCGTTGCGCATGAGCAGCTCGATGACGGCTCGGGGCGTGCACGGCAGCGGAGTCGTGATCGGCGCGTTCACGTTGAGCACCAGGCGCCCGAGGTTCGTCGGGTGGAGCCCGTCGGCGTCCTTGGCGGGGTCGATCCGCTCGAGGATCGCATCCGTATCGAGGTGCTTCGGCAGCGGCAGCTGAACGATGTAGCCGTGGCACGTGGGATCGGCGTTGAGCCGGTCGATCGTCTCCTCGACCTGCTCCTGGGTGGCATCGGCGGGCAGCTCGACCTGGATCGAGTTCATCCCGATCGCCTCGGACTGCCGATGCTTCATGCCGACGTAGAGCTGCGACGCGGGGTCGGCTCCCACGAGCACGGTCGCGATTCCGGGGGTGATCCCGCGCTCCTTGAGCGCCGCGACGCGCTCCGCGAGCTCCGCCTTGATGGCCGCTGCCGTCGCGACCCCGTCCAGCTTCGTTGCCGTCATCATCGTCGTCCTCTCAGCGCGACGTCTCCGGACATGTCGACGCCGCACATATCACTATGTATGTAGGTAAATCTCCCCGCAAGAGCGGGGGCCGGTCACTGCTGGAGGCCGGGGTAGAGCGGGAAGGCTGCGGTGAGCGCGGCGACGCGGGTGCGCAGTGCCGCGACATCCGCGCCGGGGAGGAGCGCGAGGGCGATGATGTCGGCGACCTCGGTGAACTCCGCGTCGCCGAATCCGCGCGTCGCGAGCGCCGGCGTGCCGATCCGCAGTCCCGAGGTCACGAGCGGCGGCCGCGGGTCGTTCGGCACGGCGTTGCGGTTGACGGTGATGTGGATGTCGTGCAGCAGGTCCTCCGCCTGGCGGCCGTCGATCTCGGCGTCGCGCAGGTCGACGAGCACGAGGTGGACGTCCGTGCCGCCCGAGCGCACCGTGATGCCGGCATCCTTCACGTCCTGCTGCGCGAGCCGGTCCGCGACGAGCCGTGCGCCGCGCAGGGTGCGCTCCTGACGCTCACGGAACGCGGGGGATGCCGCGAGCTTGAACGCCGTCGCCTTCGCGGCGATGACGTGCATGAGCGGACCGCCCTGCTGGCCCGGGAAGACGGCCGAGTTGATCTTCTTGGCGAGCTCCGCGTCGTCGGTCAGGATGAAGCCCGAACGGGGGCCGCCGATCGTCTTGTGCACGGTGGACGAGACGACGTGGGCGTGCGGCACCGGGTTCGGGTGGAGTCCGGCGGCGACGAGACCCGCGAAGTGCGCCATGTCGACCCACAGCAGTGCGCCGACCTCGTCCGCGATGGCCCGGAAGGCGGCGAAGTCGAGCTGCCGGGGATAGGCGGACCAGCCGGCGATGATGACCTTCGGCTTGTGCTCGAGCGCGAGCCGGCGCACCTCGTCCATGTCGATGACGGACGTCTCGGGGTCGACGCCGTACGCCACGATGTCGTAGAGCCGACCGGAGAAGTTGATCTTCATGCCGTGGGTGAGGTGGCCGCCCTGGTCGAGCGACAGTCCCAGGAGGGTGTCGCCCGGTCGTGCGATCGCGTGCAGGACGGCGGCGTTGGCCGTCGCGCCGGAGTGGGGCTGGACGTTTGCGAACGCGGCGCCGAACAGGGACTTCGCGCGCTCGATCGCGAGCTCCTCCGCGACGTCCACCTCCTCGCAGCCGCCGTAGTAGCGGCGGCCGGGATAGCCCTCGGCGTACTTGTTCGTGAGGACGGACCCCTGGGACTGCAGCACCGACACCGGCACGAAGTTCTCGGAGGCGATCATCTCGAGATAGCCGCGCTGGCGCTCGAGCTCGCGCTCGAGGACCTGGGCGATCTCGGGATCGACCTCGGACAGGGGGGCGTTGAAGGACGGATCGGTCATGGATCTCCTCGACATCGGCTCGGAAAGGGAAGTCCGCATCGGCCCAGGCGTACGGTCGAATGCCGTGTCGGTCGCTTCCCGGTGGTAACCACCTCAACGCCAGTCGCGACACCCCGAGCATAACGGATGACGCGGCCGGCCACGGTCCTCGTCCTTGTCGGGGCACGACTTAATTTGTTAGTGTTCCTTACATGCCTCATCCGACGAGGGACCTCCCGCTCGTCCCCTACCCCCGTTCGATCGAGATCCGCAGCGGCGAGCCGTTCCGCCTCGGCGACGGCACGTCCGTGACCGGCGATGCGGATGCCTCGGCCGCCGCGGCGCGCATGCTCCGAGCCCGCACCGGGCTGACCCTCGACGGCACCGGCCCTGGTGTCATCGAGTTCCGCCTCGTGGCCGCGGGCGACCCCGAGTCCTACGCGATCGAGGCGCAGGCGGACGGAGTCGTGATCGCGGGGCGCGACCGCGCAGGGCTGTTCTACGGGATGCTCACCCTCGGTCAGCTCGTCGCCCGCGACGACGACGGCTGGTCGCTGCCGGCCGCGTCCGTCGCGGACGCGCCCCGATTCGGGTACCGCGGCGTCATGCTCGACGTCGCGAGGCACTTCCACCCGGTCGAGACGGTGAAGGCGTTCATCGATCGCGCGGCCGGGCTCAAGCTCAACGTCCTGCACCTCCACCTCACCGACGACCAGGGCTGGCGGCTCGACCTGCGCTCGCGTCCGGAGCTCACCGCCCGCGCGTCCGTGACCTCCTGCGACGGCGACCCCGGGGGGTTCTACACGGCCGCCGACTACGCCGACATCGTGGCCTACGCGGCGGAGCGACACATGACCGTCGTCCCCGAGTTCGACATGCCCGGCCACACCCACGCGGTGGGGGTCGCGTATCCCGAGCTCGCCGAGGCGCCGGTCGTGACCGACCACGTGCTCGAGGTCGTCCACGCCTTCGGCGGCGGGATACCGGCCGCCGGCGTGCCCTACACCGGGCTGGCGGTGGGATTCTCGTCGCTGCGCATCCACGACGAGGCGACGTACGACTTCCTGGCCGACGTGCTCGGGGAGCTCGCCCGCCTCACCCCCGGGCCGTACCTCCACATCGGCGGCGACGAGTGCCTCGGCACCGCCCCCGAGGACTTCGCGGAGTTCATGGAGCGCGCCACGCGGATCGTCGCGGACCTCGGGAAGATCCCGATGACGTGGCACGAGGCGGGGGCCGCGGCGCGCATCTGCGACGACACGGTCGGACAGTACTGGGGCCTCCGGACGCCGGACGGCATCGCCGACGAGCGTGCGCGGTCGTTCGTCCGGCGCGGCTCGCAGCTCGTCCTCTCCCCCGCCGACACGACCTATCTCGACATGAAGTCCACGACGGACGGCCCGGGCCTGACGTGGGCCGACGGCGTGACGACGGTCGAGCGCTCCTACGCGTGGGAGCCCGCGACCCTCATCGAGGGGGTGGGCGCGGACGACATCCTGGGCGTCGAGGCACCCCTGTGGACCGAGCTGGTCCGCACCGCGGGCGACATCGACGCGATGGCCTTCCCGCGGATCGCCTCCGCCGCCGAGATCGCGTGGTCCCCCGCCCCCACGGACAGCACAGCGCGGACATGGGCGTCGTTCAGCGAGCGGGTCGGACGCCTCGGGCCACTGTGGGCCGCCGCGGGCATCGCGTTCACGCGCTCGCCGGAGATCCCCTGGGCCGACGCGAGCGCCGCGAGCTGAGGATGCGGGGAGGCCCGGAAGTCCCTCCCCCGAGATCCTTCCGAGCCCCACCCGTCGACGGCGCGTCCCCCGACGACCGTCGGCGCCTGATCCTCCAGCCCCCCCGGTGGAGTGAGGCGTCACACCGATGAGACGCGGGTCCGAGGCATCCATTACGCGACTTCTGAGAACTTCTCCGAAGTCGCTTCGAAACCGCCGGGAAAGGGCCCGCGAAACCCACGATCGGGTGGTGGTCGCCGCACCCGGCCACCAAAATGGGGAAGTTGCGTCATGAGATCCCGGTCGACGCATCTCTATAGGTGGCGCACTCTCCGCGCGCCTGGAGGAACCCGAGATGACACCGAACGACGCCGACGACGCGGCGATGCTGCACGACACGGCCGACGCCGACCTCGTGACGCGCACCCGCACCGGCGACAGCGCGGCCTTCGGCGAACTCTGGCGCCGGCACTATGCGTCCGGGATGAGCGTCGCGCGGTCCGTCACGTCGAGCATCGACCCCGACGATCTCGTGCAAGAGGCCTACGTGCGGATCTTCCAGTCGATCCAGCGCGGCGGCGGCCCGACCGGCTCCTTCCGGGCGTACCTCTTCACGAGCATCCGCAACACGGCGGCGGCGTGGGGGCGCTCGCGACGCGAGACCGCCGTCGACGAGTGGGAAGCGGTGGCGGATCCGTCCTCCACCGAGCGCGCCGCCGACGACGCACTCGACCGCAGCCTCACCCATCAGGCCTTCCGGAGCCTGCCCACCCGATGGCAGGAGGTGCTCTGGTACACCGAGATCGAGCAGATGAAGCCGGGCGAGATCGCTCCGCTGCTCGGCCTGCGCGCGACCGCGGTGGCACAGCTCGCCTTCCGCGCCCGAGAGGGGCTGCGTGAGGCGTGGATCCAGGCGCACCTGAAGTCGGTCGAAGACGGCTCCGACTGCCAGTGGACGATCGAACGCCTCGGCGCCTATTCGCGCAACAACCTGGGCAAGCGCGATCTGGCGAAGATCGAGAAGCACCTCCACGACTGCGCCCGCTGTGCGATCGTCGCCTCGGAGGCGAGGGAGGTCTCCGGCCGGCTGGTGCTCATCCTGTTGCCGCTCACGATCGGGATCGGGGCCAGCGCCGCCTACCTCGCGTCGGTGCAGGGCGGTGGCGCTCCCCTCACGGCGATGGCCGGGATGCCGTCGGGCATCGCCCCCGGCGCCGTGGTCGCGTCCGGCGGCACGGCGGGCGGAGGCGGCACGACCTCGTCGGCGGGATCCGCGGCGGCCGGACCGACGGCGGCGGGGACCGGATCGGCGGGCGTCGGTGTCGGCGGAGCCGTGGTCGGCACCGGCACGCTGACGGCGCTCATCACCGCGGGCGCGCTGGTGGCGGCGACGGTCGTGGCCGCGGTCGTCGTGCCCGCCGCGTTGCGCGCCCCGACGAGCACCGAGCGCCTCGACGCCGCGGGGCCCGCCGTGGTCGAGACGACAACGCCATCGGCCACCCCGACCCCGACGGCGATACCGACCGCGTCGCCCCGCCCGAGCGATGTGCCGACGCTCGCTCCGCAGGTCCCGGCGCCCCCGAGCGCGCGTCCGATCGCGAGTGCGCCGACGAAGCCCTCTCCCGGAACGCGACCCACCCCGACCCCCGCGCCCACTCCGACGCCGACACCGACCCCCACCCCGACGCCCACTCCGACGCCGACGCCGACCCCCACCCCGACGCCCACTCCGACACCGACGCCGACGCCCACTCCGACGCCCACGCCCACCTCGAGCCCGAGCGCGACTCCGACCCCGACGCCCACCCCGACGGATCCGGCGACCCCGTCCGGCGCCCCCACGCTGGGCGCGGCGACCGTGCAGTTCGTCGATGGCCGGCTGACCGTCACGGTTCCGATGTCCGGCTCCCCGGGCGCCGAGGTCCAGACGCGTCTGGGGTCCGACCCGACCGACACCGTCACGCTGGACGGCGCTGGCACGGGCACGATCGTCCTGCACCCGACCCTGTCCGACCTGATCACGGACGCGCCGCTCACCGTGCTCTACACGCTCGCCCCGCAGACTCCCCTCCAAGTCCATCTCCACGACCTGTTCGACTTCGCCGACATCATCGCGGCGTGGGAGCAAGTGGCCTCGCCGTAGACTGGGATCATGTCCCACACCCCGTCCGTCACCCCTGAGCCGGGGACGCGTCCGGCGCTCTCGGCGGCGGACCTGCTGGTGTTCGCGTGCGAGCTCTTCGCCTTCGCGACCTTCGCCTTCTGGGGCTTCGCCGCCTGGCCGTTCCCCTGGAACATCGTGATGGGCATCGGCACCCCCGTGGTCGGCATCCTGCTGTGGGCGCTGTTCGTCTCACCCCGCGCCGTCCTGCACGTGCACCCGTATGTGCGCGCCGTCATCGAGCTGCTGGTCTTCGCGGGCGCGACGATCGCACTGTGGAGCATGGGCCTGACCTGGATCGGGCTGGTGTTCGCCCTCGTCGCCATCGTGAGCGGGGTCGTCGCCGGGCGGAAGCGCTTCGCGTGAGCGACGCTCCGGCCACGGTCGCCGGGGCCGAGGTCGCCGGTCTGCTGAGGGCCGAACTCGGCGACCGCGTGGACACCGGGGTCGCTGCGCTCGAGGAGGCGCGCGCCGACCAGTCCGGGCATTCCGCGCCGGGGGTCCCGCTCGCGGTCGTGCATGCGCACAGCGTCGCGGATGTCCGGGCGACGATGCGGATCGCGACGGCGACACGGACGCCCGTCGTCGTGCGCGGCGCGGGGACGGGTCTCGCCGGCGGGGCGAACACCGGAGCGGGTGAGATCGCGCTCGATCTGCGCCGCATGGACCGCATCCTCGAGATCCGCCCGGACGATCTGCTCGCGGTCGTCGAGCCGGGGATCATCAACGCCACGCTCAACGCCGCGCTCGGCGAGCACGGGCTGTGGTGGGCCCCAGATCCTGCCAGCCGTGCGATATCGACCGTCGGCGGGAACATCGCGACCGGCGCGGGAGGGCTCCTCTGCGCCAAGTACGGTGTCGTGCGCGACGCCGTCCTGGGTCTCGACGTCGTCCTGGCGGACGGTCGCCTCCTGCATCTCGGGCATCGGAGCGTGAAGGGCGTCACGGGACTGGACCTGACGGCGCTGTTCATCGGATCCGAGGGGACCCTCGGGGTCGTGGTGGGGGCGACCCTGCGCCTGCGTCGGCTCGTCGCCGGCGAGGTGTGCACGATCACCGCGACCTTTGCCGGAGTGCGGGCCGCCGCGGAGGCCTCGGCGGCGGTCACGGCATCCGGCGTGCAGCCCGCGATCATGGAGCTGATGGACCCGGCGAGCCTCGCCGCGGTCCATGCCCTGCTCGGCATGGAACCGCCCGCGCCCCAGACCGCTCAGCTCACCGTCCAGACCGACGGGCCCGGAGCGGGAGTCGACGCCGAACAGATCATCGCCCTGCTGGAAGCCGGCGGCGGGACCGTCGCCGTGGCGCAGGACCGGGCCGAGGGTGAGCGGCTCCTCGAGGTCCGGCGGTCGGTGCATCCCGCACTCGAGCGGCTCGGCACCACGCTCATCGAGGATGTCGCGGTCCCGCGCAGCGCCCTGGCCGCGATGTTCGACGAGGTGGCCCGCGTGGAGCGCGAGCATGCGGTGTCGATTCCGACGGTCGCGCACGCCGGCGACGGCAATCTGCATCCGAACTTCATCTTCGAGGGCGAGGAGGTGCCGCAGCGGATCTGGGATGCCGCCGACGACCTCTTCCGCTCCGCGCTGCGACTGGGCGGGACGCTCACCGGGGAGCACGGCATCGGCATCCTCAAGCGCCGCTGGCTCGTCGACGAGATCGGTGAGGATCAGTGGCGGCTGCAGCGGGAGATCGCGCGCGTGTTCGATCCGCTCGGGATCCTCAACCCCGGAAAGGTCTTCACGCCGTGAGCCCGGCGATCCGGGTCTCCGCCGCCGTCGTCACCGACTCCGCCGGATGGGCGCTGGTCGTCCGCAAGCGCGGCACAGAGATGTTCATGCAGCCCGGCGGCAAGCCCGAGGCCGGCGGCGGGCACGATCTCGCCCTCGCTCCGCTCAGCCGGGATCTGCTGCTGCCGCTCACCTGGCGATGACCGGACGGGCGCGTCACCTCGATGTCGCGCGGTCGCCCGCCCGGCGTGCACCGATGAGCGCCGCTCCCAAGGCGGCGGCGGGCGAGCCGGACGGAAGAAGCACCACCCGCTGCGCGAGATGCAGCGAGCGCAGGAACGGAGAGGCTCCCGCGCTGGCAGAGAGCTCGGCGGTGACATCCGCCAGAAGCCGGTCGGCGAGCGCGGTGATCCCGCCTCCGAGCATCACCGCATCCACATCGACCGTGAGCACGAGCACGCGGACCGCGGCGGCGACACCGGCGGCGAGCTCGGAGCGCAGTCGGCGGGCGAGCGGATCGCCGGCGTCGGCGGCGTCGAAGATGTCGCGGATCGGCAGCGCGCCGGGCCGGCCCCAGCGCTCGGCGATGGCGGCGCCGCCCGCGAGGGCCTCGATGCAGCCGCGCTGGCCGCAGCGGCACCGCGGCCCCTGCGGATCGACGGAGATGTGGCCGACCTCTCCCGCGGCGCCGCGCCCTCCGCGCCACAGCTCGCCGTCCACGACGACCCCGGCGGCGATGCCCGTTCCGAGGTTCAGGTAGGCCATGGCGTCGCCGGGGATCAGCGGCGACGCGACGTCACGCGACACCCCGGACGCGTCCGCGTGCAGGGCGAAGGCGCCGAGCGCCGCCGCCTTGACGTCGTTCTCCACCCCGACGGGGACCCCGAGCACGGGCTCCAGCACGGCCGCGAGGTCGAGTTCGGCGACCCCGAGGTTGACGGCGTGCAGCACGCGCGTGGTGCCGGGCTCGACCTGGCCCGGCATCCCGACGCCCACCGAGCGCATCGCGGCGATGTCGGCGCCCTCGCGCGCCAGGGCGGCGACGGCGTCCGTCACGACCTGCGCGACGGCCTCCGGCCCCCAGCCCGTCGCGAGACGCACGCGTGCGACGATGGCGCCGGCGTCGTCGACGGCCACCGCGTCGGTCTTGGTGCCGCCGACGTCGAGTCCCACTCTCATGAGCCGTCCTCCCGGCAGAGGGCGGCGATTCCGTGCCCGCGCATCAGCCCTTGACCGCCCCCGCGGACATGCCGGCGACGAGGTGACGCTGGATGATCAGGAAGAAGACGACGACGGGGAGAGCGAACAGCACCGACGCCGCCATCTGTCCGCCGTAGTCCGTACCCGTGACCGGTGACGAGAAGGAGACGAGCCAGATCGGGAGTGTGTACATCGCCTGGTCCTTCATGAAGGTGTAGGCCAGAATGTACTCGTTCCAGGCGGTGATGAACCCGAAGATGCTCGTCGAGATGAGCCCGGGCACCACGAGCGGGAACAGGATGCTGCGCAGGATCCGCCACGTCCCGGCGCCGTCGACCATCGCCGCCTCCTCGACCTCGACCGGGATCGTCACGAAGAAGCCGCGGAGCGTCCAGATCGAGAAGGGCAGCACCGCTGCCACGTAGGCGAGGATCAGCCCGACGTACGAGTTGAGCAGCCCCAGGTTGTTGAAGATCAGGAACTGCGGGATCAGGAGCGCCGTCCCGGGGAGCATCTGCACCGCCAGGATGACGACCATGATCGTCCGGCGTCCCCGGAACCGGAAACGGCTGAGCGCGGCCGCCGCGAACAGCGACAGGGCGAGCGCGAACACCACCGCCCCCGCGACCACGATGACGCTGTTGAGCAGGTTCTGCAGGAAGCTCGTCTGGGTGACGGCGACGACGAAGTTCTGGAACGTCGGGTGCACGGGCAGGAACTGCGGCGTCGGGGTCATCACCTCGGGCCGGGGCTTGAACGCCGTGTTCACCATCCAGTAGACGGGGAAGATCCACACGATGCTGAAGACGACGGCGATGACGTTCGCCCACACGTGGCGCGTGCGGCGACGCCGCCGCCGGGGGGCGGGGTCGGGCGCGACGGGAGCCGCGAGGCCGGAGGGCGCGGTGGCGGTGACGCTCACAGGTCCTCCCCCGATCGCAGGAGGCTGCGGATGTAGAAGCCGCTGAGGATGAGAAGCATGATGGTGGTGACGACCGAGATCGCGGCCCCGAAGCCGATCTTGAAGGTGTTGAACGCGGTCAGGTAGGTCCAGATGCCGAGGGTGGCGGTGGAGTTGTCGGGCCCGCCCTGGGTGACGAGCCAGATCTGGTTGAAGACGTTGAAATCCCAGATGATGGACAGCACCATGATGAGCAGGAGCGTCGGCTTGAGGTAGTCGAGCACGACGGAGAAGTAGATGCGCCACTCGCCGGCGCCGTCGATCCGCGCCGCCTCGATGAGGGACGTGTCGATCTGCGTCTGCGCCGCGTAGGTCGTGAGGGCGATGAACGGGACGGCCTGCCACACCACGAGCATCCAGATGTTGAACAGCGCCAGGACCGTGTTGTTCGACCAGGAGAGGTTCGTCAGATCGCCGAAGACGTGCAGCTGGGTCAGCATCCAGTTGACGACGCCGTAGCCGGGCTGGAAGAGCCAGTTCCACACCTGGGTGGATGCCACGTTGGGCATGCCCCACGCGAAGATCAGCACGATCGTGACGATGTAGCGCATCACGGTCCCGAGGCGCGTGAGGAGCTCCGCCACGCCGACGCCGATGACCATGCTGCCGGCCACGAGCGCGACCGTGAAGCCGATCGTGAGCACCGTCGACGACCAGAACTGCGGGCTCGTGAAGGTGTCGACGTACTGCTGGATCCCGACGCCGTTGACCTCGCCCGTGAACAGCGTCCGCTGGTTGAAGTCAGTGAACGACGTGTAGACGAGGAAGAGGATCGGCGCCACGATCAGCGCGACGATCACGATTCCCGCGGGCGAGAGGAGCCACAGCGGCGCGAAGCGCGACTGTCGGCTGAAACGGCGAGGGGGCTGTGGCCGCCGCCCCTTTCCGGAGGCGGCGGCCACACCCTCGCCTGCGACAAGCGTCGCAGTCGAGGTGCTCATGGCGATGGTGTTCCGTCAGTCGTGGTCGGTCACTGGTTCAGCGTGGAGTCGACGGTCGAGTCCCACGCCTTGGCGGCATCCGCCGGCGACTTGCTGCCGGACGCGATCGACTGGAAGAACTGCTTCATCCCCGGGTCCTCCAGCGACGCCCAGTTTCCCGAGGCGGGCGTGGCCTTCGAGTTCTGCGCCGACGTGAAGAACGCCTTCTGCAGGTCCGAGAGGGTTCCCCCGTCGACGGCCGACTTGGAGCCCTCGACGCTGTTCGGGATCCAGCCGTCCTTGCCGAACACGTAGGTGTTCTGGATGTCGGGGCTGGCGGCGATCTTGACCCACACGCGGGCCAGGTCCTGGTTCTTGCTCTTCGCCGCGATGCCCCAGTCCGATCCGCCGAGGTTGACCGGCTGGTTCTTTCCGGAGACGCCCGGCATCGGGAACGAGCCGAGGACGTCGTTCGTCAGCTTCGGGTTGGCCTTCTGGATCGAGCCGATCTCCCACCCGTTGGCGATGATCGCGCCGGCCTTGCCGTCGGCGAACACCTGGTCCTGGTCGGGCTTGTCGGTGTTGAGCGTCTGACTGGCCTTCGACGAGTACGCGTTCTGGAACGCCTTCCACTCGGTGAGACCCTGCTGCGCCGCGTCGGAGGAGAAGCCGGCCTTCCACTTCCCGCCGTCCTGGGTCGCGATGTCGCCACCGGCATCCCAGATCCACTGCATGCCGGCGTACCAGTACTGACCGGGCAGGTAGAAGGCCGAGAAGTCGGCCGACGAGTTCTTCGCCTTGAGCTTGTCGAGGTCGGCCTTCAGCTCGTTATACGTGGTGGGTGCCGCGGTGATGCCGGCGGCGGCCCAGACCTGCTTGTTGTACACGACGGCGCGCGCGCCGGCGAACGACGGCACGGCGTAGAGCTTGTTGTCGATCGTGGCCGGGTCGGCGAGGCCGCCGAGCCAGGTCTGGCCCTGGGCGAACGCGTCCTTGTACGCCGTCAGGTCGGCGAGGCCGCCGCTGGAGGCGAAGGTGGCGACCTGGGTGTTGCCGATGTCGAGGACGTCCGGCGGGGTGCTGGTGGCGAGGGCGGTCGTGATCTTGGTCGCGATGTCCGTCCACTGCTGCGTCTGGACCTTGACCTCGGCACCGGTCTGCTTCTTGAACTCGTCGTTGATCGCCTTGAGCGTCCCGTCCGACAGGTCGCCGGTCATGGCCCACACGGTGAGGGTACGGCCCTTGCCGTCGACCTTCCCGATCGTGCCGGGGGCTCCCGAGCTGGAGCCACCGCCGGTTCCGCTGCTCGAGCACGCGCTCAGCGCGAGGGCGGCGGCGATGCCGACCGCGCCGACGGCGACCATGCGTGATGTGCGCATTGTCTCTCCTTGTTCTTCTCTGGGTGTTCTGATGAGTCGGGTGACCCATCCGGGGGGGGAATGGTGGAGTGCCCTAGGACACCCCGAGTTGGCCCGACAGGACCATGACGGCCGCGCCGCGCAGGACGATGTCCTGGCCTTGCTCCGTCATGCGCACCCTGATGCCGTCGTGTACCTCGGCGAGCGTCCGGATGCGGAGTGTCTCGGCGGTCGCGGTGGCGAGTGGTCCGTCGAGAAGTTCAGGGGGGCCGGAGAGGATGACCTCCGACAGGTCGAGCGCACCGACCACGGGCGCCAGCGCGATGCCGAGCCGCTCGCCCGCATCGCGGAGGATGCTGCGCCGGGCGTCGCCGTCGGCCGTCGCGTCCAGGCGTGCGGTGAGCGAGGGGACCGAGATCCAGGCCTCGAGGCATCCCACCTTGCCGCAGGAGCACACCGGACCGCCGTCGGTGGCCACGGTCACGTGGCCGATCTCGCCCGCGGCGAAGCGGCTGCCGACCATGGGCTGGCCGCCGGAGAGGAGTCCGGACCCGACACCGCGTCCGACCTTGACCAACAGGACGTCGTCGCCCGCGCCGCCGAAGGTGTACTCCGCGAGCACGGCCGCGTTGGCGTCGTTGGCGACCACCACCGGGAGCCCGAGGGCATCGCCCAGGACGCCGCGCAGATCGAACCCGGTCCAGCCGAGGTTGGGCGCCGTCAGGACGACACCGCGGTCGTCGACGATGCCGGGGGTCCCGACACCGACGCCGAGCACGGGGGCGTGCGAGTCGGCGACCAGCTCGCGTGCGAAGGCGACCACGGCCGCGACGACGTCGCCGTCCCTCCCGGGGTGCGCGATCTCGCGTCGCACGACGATGTCGCCGTCGAGGGTGAGGACCCCGCCGACGAACGAGTCCGTGCCCGAGAGATCGAGTCCCACGATGCGATGCCCGTCGCGGTCGAGATCCACGAGGATCGCCGGCTTCCCGGGGCGCGTGGTCTCCCGCACCCCCTTCTCGGCGACGAAGCCGTCGGAGATGAGCCCCGCGACGAGGTCGGAGATCGTGACCCTGGTCAGCCCGGTCTCGCGCGACAGGTCGGCGCGGCTCATCGCGCCCTGGTGGAAGAGCGTCTGCAGGACGAGCGCGCGGTTGTGTCCGCGGGCGTGCTCGGGCAGGACCTTGGCGCCCTGGCGGAGCGCCCTGCTCGGTCCGAACGCGTGCGTACCGGGACCCCCGGTGGGGTGCGACGGCTCGAGGGAGGAAGAGCGTCGCTGCACTTCCGATGCAGACATGTTTGTTAGTAGACCTTACGAACAAACATCCCGCAAGCCCCGAAACGCAATTCGAACAGGTCCTTTACAAAAGCGTTACACGCGCCGGCAGCGCCGAATGTGATGCGAACGTTGCCCATAGCACGTATCCCGCTCGGTTACCATTAGGGGCACGATCACCGTCGGGGGGTATGACGTGACCGATTCGGGGACCACACCGGGCGCTCAGGATGCGCCGACCTCTGCGCCAGAAGGGCCAGAGGTCACTTACGCGTGGGCTCCGACCGCGCCCGCACCGCGCAAGCGACGCCTCGCACTCTGGATCGGGACGCCGCTCGCGGTCGCGATCGTCGGCGTCGTGGCCGCATCGCTCGTGCTCATCGCGCCCGGCACGGCCGTCGCCGGCGTTCCCGTCGGCGGCATGACCGCGGGGGCCGCAGCCGAGGCGATCCAGTCGCGGCTCGCCCACACGACCGTGGAGCTGTCCGCCGCGGGAGTGGACGCGACGCTCACCGGCGCCGACCTGGGCGCCTCCGTCGACGCGCGCTCACTCGCGGAGGCCGCATACGCCGACCACCCCATGTGGAAGGTGGGCGGCTGGTTCTCCGAATCGCGCCCGGCCTCCATCACCCTCAACCCCGAGACGGCGAACGCGGCGCTGCGCAAGGTCCTGCCCGATCTCTACACCGACCCGACGAATGCCCGCGTGACCTATCAGGCGTCGTCCTCGACCTACGTCGTGACACCCGCCGTCGAAGGCAAGGGCGTCGACCTCGCCGCTCTGGCCACGGCGATCGAGACGTCGTTCGCCAAGGGCGAGAGCACGGTCAGCCTCACCCCGACGACGGCGCCCGTCCAAGCCGCCACGACCACCGCCTACGCGCAGACCACGGCGACATCGCTCAACAAGCTCCTCGGCACGGTCGGCTTCTACGTCGGGAGCGAGCGCACCGTCCCCGTCGCCCCGGCTGTCGCGGCATCCTGGCTGACGCTGTCGACGCACCCGGACGGCGCGATCTCGATCGACGCCGACACGGCCGTCATCCAGAAGACGGTCGACACGCTCGCGAAGGCCGTGAACCGGGCTCCGGTCAACGGCACCGTCGTCACCGATACGGCGGGCAAGGTGCTCAGCACCGAGACGACGGCGCTCGACGGCCGCACGCTCGGCGACACGTCCGGGATCGCCTCCGCCTTCGCCGCCCAGCTGGCGAAGGGCAACGGCGTGTACGCGCTGCCGGTCACGATCGCGAAGGCGACGACCACCAAGGTGTCGCGCAACATCGTCGTCGACCTCAGCACCCAGACGGCGACCCTGTTCCAGGACGGCAAGGTGTTCCGCACCTACCTGATCTCCTCGGGGCTGCCCGGCCACGACACGATCACCGGGAACTTCAAGATCTTCGCGAAGGTCTACATCCAGGACATGGGCTGCTTCCCGGGTGCGCCGTACTGCACGAAGAACGTGCCCTGGGTCTCGTACTTCAACGGCGACCAGGCTCTCCACGGCGCCTACTGGCACCACAACTTCGGTCACCGGATGAGCCACGGCTGCGTGAACATGCCATTGGACGTCGCGAAGTTCGTCTACTACTGGGCGCCCATCGGCACCGAGGTCCGCGTCCAGTACTGACCGGGAGCGGAGTGCGCGCCCAGTATCGTTGACGCGTGCCCCGCTTCGACCTGAGCCTGCCCGAGCTCGAGGCCTACCGGCCCGACGTGCGCGAACCCGCCGACTTCGACGCCTTCTGGGACGAGACGCTCACCGCGTCCCGCGCCGCCGGCGGCGAGGTGGAGATGACACCCGTCGCCACGCCGCTCTCCTCGTTCGACGTGTTCGACCTGACGTTCCCGGGCTTCGCGGGCGAGCCGATCAAGGCCTGGTTCATGGTGCCCGCCGGTGCGGAAGAGCCGCTGCCGGCCGTCGTCGAATACGTCGGCTACGGAGGCGGCCGCGGCCTCCCCTCCGAGCGACTCCCCTGGCCGTCGACGGGACGTGCCTACCTGATCATGGACACCCGCGGGCAGGGGTCGACGTGGAGCAGAGGCGACACCCCCGACCCGCACGGCTCCGGCCCTGCCCACCCCGGCTTCCTCACCAAGGGCGTGCACGACCCCGCGGAGTACTACTACCGCAGGGTGTTCACCGACGCCGTGCGCGCCGTCGACGCCGTCCGCACACTCCCGCAGGTCGATCCCGCCCGGGTGGCGGTCACCGGCGGGAGCCAGGGCGGCGGCATCACGCTCGCCGCGGCGGGCCTGTGCGACGGACTGGTCGCCGCGATGCCCGACGTGCCTTTCCTCTGTCACTTCGAGCGCGCGATCGGGCTCACCGACACCGACCCGTACGGCGAGATGGTGCGTTACCTGGCCATTCATCGCGGAGCGCAGGAGCGCGTCTTCGACACGCTCTCCTACTTCGATGGCGTGAACTTCGCGAAGCGCGCGACCGCGCCGGGACTCTTCTCGGTCGGCCTCATGGATCAGACCTGCCCGCCCTCGACGGTGTACGCCGCATTCAACAACTATGCCGGTCCGCACGAGATCGAGGTCTACTCCCACAACCAGCACGAGGGCGGCCAGTCGGACCAGTGGCTCGCGCAGGCGGCCTTCCTCGCCCGCCACACCTGAGCCCCGCACGGGGCCGCTGACGCGAGAGGGGGCGGATGCCGCGGCATCCGCCCCCTCTCGCGCGTGACGTCAGGCCAGGCCGTCGACGATCGCGTCGAGCGTGGGCGAGGGGCGCATGACCTTGGCCACCTTGGCCGGGTCCGGCCGGTAGTAGCCCCCGATGTCGACCGGCGAGCCCTGGACCGCGAGCAGCTCGCCGACGATCTTCTGCTCGTCGGCGGCCATCGCCTCGGCGACCGGGGCGAAGGTCGCGGCGAGGGCGGCGTCGCTCGTCTGCTTCGCCAGCTCCTGCGCCCAGTAGAGGGCGAGGTAGAAGTGGCTGCCGCGGTTGTCGATCGTGCCGAGCGCGCGGCCGGGCGACTTGTCCTCCTCGAGGAACGTGCCGGTCGCCGCATCCAGCGTGTCGGCGAGCACCTGGGCCCGGGCGTTGCCGGTGAAGCCGGCGTAGTGCTCGAGCGACGCGGCGAGCGCGAAGAACTCACCGAGGGAGTCCCAGCGCAGGTAGTTCTCCTGGAGCAGCTGCTGCACGTGCTTGGGGGCGGAGCCGCCCGCACCCGTCTCGAAGAGGCCGCCGCCCGCGAGCAGCGGCACGATCGAGAGCATCTTGGCGCTCGTGCCGACCTCGAGGATCGGGAACAGGTCGGTCAGGTAGTCGCGCAGCACGTTGCCGGTGACCGAGATGGTGTCGAGCCCCTGGCGCATGCGGGCGAGCGAGTACCGCGCGGCCTCGGCCGGCGGCAGGATCGTCGTCGTCACACCCTTCGTGTCGAGCTTGCCGAGGTACGTCGCGACCTTCGCGATGAGCTGCGCGTCGTGCGCGCGGTTGGCGTCGAGCCAGAACACCGCGGGCACCCCGGTCGCCCTGGCACGCGCCACGGCGAGCTTGACCCAGTCGCGGACCGGGATGTCCTTGGTCTGGGTCGCGCGCCAGATGTCGCCCGCCTCGACCTCGTGCTCGATGAGCACCTCGCCCTCGGAGTCGAGGATCTGGACCCGCCCGGGGGCGGCGATCTCGAAGGTCTTGTCGTGGCTGCCGTACTCCTCCGCAGCCTGGGCCATGAGGCCGACGTTGGAGACGGAGCCGATCGTCGCGGGGTCCAGCGGGCCGTTCGCGATGACGTCGTCGATGGTCGCCTGGTACACGCCGGCGTAGGAGGAGTCGGGGATCACGGCGAGCGTGTCATCCTCCGAGCCGTCGGCACCCCACAGCTTGCCGCCGTTGCGGATCAGGGCCGGCATCGACGCGTCCACGATGACGTCGGACGGGACGTGCAGGTTCGTGATCCCGCGGTCGGAGTTGACGTACGACAGCCGCGGACCGCGCTCGTTCGCCGCCGTGATCGCGGCGGCGATCTCCTCGCCGCCCTCCACGCCGCCGAGGCCCGCGAGGATCGCACCCAGGCCGTCGTTGGGCGTGAGTCCGGCGGCGGCGATCCTGTCGCCGTAGCGGTCGAAGACGTCGGCGTAGTAGGCCTTCACGACGTGGCCGAAGATGATCGGGTCGCTGACCTTCATCATGGTCGCCTTGAGGTGCACCGAGTAGAGGACGCCCTCCGCCTTCGCGGTCGCGAGCGTCTCGGCGAGGAACGCGTCCAGCGCGGCGGCCGACAGGAACGTCGCGTCCACGATCTCGCCGGGGAGCACCTTCAGCCCCGACTTCAGGGTGGTCGTCGTGCCGTCCGTGGCGACGTGCTGGATGGTCAGCACGTCGTCGGTGGGGATGACGACCGACTTCTCGTTCGCCTTGAAGTCGTCGTGGCCGAGCGTGGCCACCCGCGTCTTCGAGCCCGCCGGGAACGGCTTGTTGCGGTGCGGGTGCGTGCGCGCGTAGTTCTTCACCGAGAGCGGCGCGCGGCGGTCGCTGTTCCCCTCGCGCAGCACCGGGTTCACGGCCGAGCCCTTGATGCGGTCGTAGCGCGCCCGCACGTCCTTCTCCTCGACGGTCGTCGCCTCGTCGGGATAGTCGGGGATGTCGTAGCCCTGGCCCTGCAGCTCGGTGATCGCCGCCTTCAGCTGCGGGATCGAGGCGGAGATGTTCGGGAGCTTGATGATGTTGGCCTCGGGGAGCGTGGCGAGGCCCCCGAGCTCGGCGAGCGCATCACCCACCTGCTGGTCCACCGTGAGCCGCTGGGGGAAGGCCGCGAGGATACGACCGGCCAGTGAGATGTCGCGGGTCTCGACGGACACCTCCGCCTGGCGGGCGTACGCCTGCACGATCGGGAGGAAGGATGCCGTGGCGAGCGCGGGAGCCTCGTCGGTGTGGGTGTAGATGATGGTGGAATCGGTCACCTGGGTGTCTCCGTTCAGACCGTAGATTTGTCTCGATATCAAGATACCTGAGCCCCGCCCCGGCTCTCGCGTTCGTGGTCCGGTCGCGCTGCGGCGCGCGCCCGGGGGAACGATGAACTCCGTGTGAAGGGATCGGCGCGACGTATCCGCGCGGCGCGCGGGGGCGTTAGCCTGTCTACCATGGCTGAGCTGCGACTCGAAGAACTGTCCGCGTCGACGATCGTCGCGGTGAACAACATGTCGCTCAAGCCCGGCCAGGAGGAGTTCCTCTCGCCGGTGAGCTACGGCGTCGCGGCGACGGTGGTCAATCCCCAGACATCGTGGCAGCGTGTCGTGCTCGACGGCGATGAGGTCGTCGGGTTCGTCAGCGCCAACTTCGATCCGGATTTCCCGCAGGAGCACTTCCGCTCCGTGCTGTGGCGCATCAATGTGAACGCCGACGAGCAGGGCCGCGGCGTCGGCCGGTTCGCCGTCGACGAGCTGCTGGCCGAGGCCCGTCGGCGCGGCATGGACCACGTCGACGTCATCTACGAAGCCGGGCAGGGCGGACCGCAGGCGTTCTTCGACCGCGTCGGCTTCACCCCGGTGGGCGAGACCGAGTACGGTGAGGTCATCGCGGAGATCGGCCTCTAGCCCGCGGCATCCCGCTCCCCGGACTCTCCCGGCGTCGCACCGGCGCCCCGGGCGGACCGGCGGCGGGGTCTCGGTTTCCCCTCCCCCACCCGAGGCCCCGTCGCCCTCGACGCCCGCGGGACTCCGCCGCGGATCACACGAGGGACTGCCTCCACGCACTGTGCAGCTGCGCGAACTTGCCCGTCCCGGAGATGAGCGCGTCCGGCGCGTCGTCCTCGATGATCCGGCCGTGCTCCATGACCAGCACGCGGTCGGCGATCGCCACCGTCGACAGGCGGTGGGCGATGATGATCGCGGTGCGGTCGGCGAGCAGTGTCTGGAGCGCATCCTGGATCTGGCGCTCGCTCGGGATGTCGAGCGAGGCCGTCGCCTCGTCCAGGATGAGGACCGCGGGGTCGGCGAGGAACGCGCGCGCGAACGAGATCAGCTGACGCTGCCCCGCCGACACACGGCCCCCGCGCTTGTTGACATCGGTGTTGTACCCGTCCGGCAGCGCCCGGATGAAGGCATCCGCCCCCACCGCGCGCGCGGCGGCCTCGATCTCGTCGAGCGTCGCGTCGGGCTTGCCGAGGGCGATGTTGTCGGCGACCGTCCCACTGAACAGGTAGGCCTCCTGCGTGACCATGACGATCGCGCGGCGCAGGTCCTTCGGGTGGAGGTCTCGCAGGTCCACGCCGTCCAGGCTCACCGTGCCACGCGTCGGGTCGTAGAACCGCGACACCAGCTTCGCCAGCGTCGACTTGCCCGCCCCGGTCGTGCCGACCAGGGCGATGGTCTCGCCCGCCGGGATGTCCAGCGTGAAGTCGGGCAGGATGACGCGACCCGACCCGTAGGCGAACTCGACGTCCTGGAAGCGGATGTGCCCCTGCGCCGTCCACAGGTCCACCGGCGTGCCGGGATCCGGGACGGTCGGCTCCTCCTCCAGCACGCCCGACACCTTCTCGAGCGCGGCCGTGGCCGACTGGTACGAGTTGAGGAACATCGCCACCTCCTCCAGCGGGCTGAAGAAGTTGCGCACGTACAGCACCGCGGCGAGCAGGCTGCCGATGAGGAGGGTGCCGTCGACGACGCGGAACGCGCCCCACACCAGGACGACCGCCATCGTGATGTTCGCGAGCAGGATGAGGCCGGGGTCGAAGACGCCGTAGAGCTTCACGAGACGCAGGTTCACGCGGCGGTAGTCCGCCGAGATCTCGCCGAACTCCTCGTCGTTGCGGCGCTCCTTGCGGAACGCCTTCACCGCGCGGACGCCGGTCATCGTCTCGACGAACTGGACGATCAGGCGCGCGCTCACCACGCGCGACTCGCGGAAGCCCTTCTGCGACTCGAGGTAGAACCAGCGCATCAGGAACGTCAGCGGGATCCCCATGGCGATGAGGACGAGACCGCTCTGCCAGTCGAGGAGGAAGAGCGCGGCGAGCGTGAAGACGCCATACAGCGCACCCTGGACGAGCTGGTTCAGACCGCCGTCCAGGAGCTCGCGGATCGACTCCAGGTCGCTCGTCTGGCGCGAGATGATCCGCCCGGACGTGTACGTCTCGTGGAACTCGAGGCTCAGCCGCTGGGTGTGGCGGAAGATGCGCGTGCGCAGATCCATCAGGATCGCCTGCGTCAGCCGGGCCGAGAGCACCACGAACCAGCCGATGAGGCCCGCGCCGATGAGACCGGTGACGATGTACGCGATCGTGACCGCGAACGAGGGCATCCAGTCCGCATACTGCACGGCGCGCGGGAGCGCGGTGTTGATGCCGTACGCGATGAGCGACGGCCCCAGCACGCGGAGCGCCGTCGAGACGACCACGACGGACGCGGTCAGCACGACGAGCGGGCGCATCGGCCGGATCAGCGATCCGAGCAGCAGCAGCGAACGGCGCCGGATGGCGCGGCTCTCCGCCTTCGTGTAGTCGTGGCGGTCCTCCCCGCGGGTGCCGATCACGGTGCTCACAGGTTCACCTCCCTCTCTCGCTGGCGCAGATCGTCGGCCTCGAGGCTCGAGATCACGTGCCGGTAGTGTTCGCTGTCGCGCAGCAGGTCGCTGTGCGTGCCGACCGCGGTGATGCGGCCGGCCTCCAGCACCGCCACGCGGTCCGCGAGCGCCACCGTCGACGGACGGTGGGCCACGATGAGCGCGGTGGTGGTGGCGAGGACGCGCCGCAGCGCCGCCTCGACGAGCGCCTCCGTGTCGACGTCGAGCGCCGACAGCGGGTCGTCGAGCACGAGCACGGCGGGCTTCGCCGCCACCGCGCGGGCGAGCGCCAGCCGCTGACGCTGACCGCCGGAGAGGCTCAGGCCCTCCTCGCCCACCGCCGTCTCGACGCCGTCGGGCAGCTCGTACGCGAAGTGCGCCTGCGCGATCTCGAGCGCCTCGTCCAGGACGGCCTGCGCCTCCGGACTGCGCGGGTCGAGGTCGTCGCGGCCGAGCAGCACGTTGTCGCGGACGGACGCCGAGAACAGCGTCGCGTCCTCGAAGGCCATCGAGATGTGCCGGCGCAGCTCGTCGAGGCGGAGGTCGCGCACGTCGACGCCGTCGAGCTCCACCGATCCGCCGGTGACGTCGTACAGCCGCGTGGGCAGCGTCGTCAGGGTGGTCTTGCCCGACCCGGTCAGACCCACGAGGGCCATCGTCTCCCCCGGCCGCAGCACCAGGTCGATGCCGTCGAGGAGGTCGCGTTCGGACTCCGCGGCATCCTGATACCGGAAGCGCGCACCGCGGAACGCGAGCTCGCCCTTCGGCACGGGGATCGTGCGGGGCTCGTCGGGGTCGACGATGTCGTTCTCCTCGTCGAGCACCTCGAAGACGCGGTCGGTCGCGGTGCGGGCGTCGACCAGGAACGAGAAGAGGAACCCGAGCGATTCCAGCGGCCACCGCAGCGCCGTGCCCATCGCGAAGAACGCGAACAGCTCGCCCACGGTGATCTGGCGCTGGCTCACGAGCCAGATGCCGAGGAGGAGGCACAGGGCGAACGCGATCATCGGCACGACCTCGAGCCAGAACCACAGCACGCCGACCTCGCGCGCCTTGCCGAGCTCCGTGGCGCGCAGGGACTCGACCTGCCGCGTGAACTTCTGCAGCGCGTGCTTGCCCCGCCCGAACGCCTTCAGCACGCGGATGCCGTGGACGCTCTCCTCGACGGCGGTCGCCAGATCGCCGGCCTGATCCTGGCTCTGCCGTGCGAGGGTGCCGTAGTTGCGCTCGAACCGGTACCCGAACCACCACAGCGGCGCGGACACCACGAGGAACGTGACGCCCAGCGCCCAGTGCCAGCGGAACAGCAGCAGCGTCCCCAGGAGCACGGTGAGGACGTTCACGACGAGCAGGATGAGACCGAAGATGAGCCACCGTCGGATCAGGTTGATGTCCTGCATCATGCGCGACAGCAGCTGACCGGACTGCCACCGGTCGTGGAAGGCGACCGGGAGGCGCTGGAGGCGCCGGTAGAAGCGCTGGCGGATCTCGTACTCGACGGCGGTGCCCGGCGTCAGCACGAACGCGCGCCGCAGGTACACGAACAGCGCCTCCAGGACGCCGAGCACGAGCACGCCGGCGGACGCCCAGACGATGAGCGAGATGTCGCCCGAGGCGATCGGACCGTCGACGGTGGCCTGCAGCACGAGCGGGATGATCAGCGTCATCACGGCGGCCAGGAGCGCGACGACGAATCCGCCGACCATGCGCGGCAGGACGGGTCTGACGAAGGGGTAGAGGCGGGCGAGAGCCTGGGGAGTGGACAGTCTCGGCGTTGACGAGGAGCTCATGATCCTTGCGGGGTCGATTGCGGATGCCGCGGACGGCGGAGACGCCGCGCAGGGCGACGCGAAGGGGGGCGCCGGAGGACGCCGGACGGCAGTGGTCTGGACGGAAGCAGGCGGACGTCTGTCCGCGATCGGAACGGGTCCGGGTCTACCCCTGGGAGACGTGCGCCTCGCCGGCGATCGGAAGGAAGGCGACCGGCTTGGCTGTGACGACGGCCTGGTACATGGCTTCCTCCTCGGATCGTGGAACAGTGTCTGTCGTCCGCGGCGGACCTCGAGGCGACAGCCCTCCAGCCTATCCCTGGGCGTTTGCTGAAAGCAAGGCCGAGTCGGAGATCCGCCCCGCGGGGTTCACGGCCGGGCGACGACGATGCCCGCAGGCTGCGGGCCGTCCATCCCCACGAGCGCGTCGATGGCGCCATCGAGGTCGACGACCGAGCCGACGAGCCGGGACGGATCGAGCCGTCCCGACGCGACCAGCTCGAGCAGCGGGCCGTAGTCGGCCGCGGCCATGCCGTGCGATCCGTACACCTCCAGCTCCCACGCGATCACCCGGTCCCACGGCAGGGGCGCGGAGGCCGCAGCCCCCAGCATCAGCCCGACCTGCACATGACGACCACGGCGCCGGAGACTGCGCACGGCCGCATCCGCGGTCGCCGCCGATCCGAGCGCGTCGATCGAGACGTGGGCCCCGCCGCCGGTCGCGGCGCGGACCTCCTCCGACGCGTCACCCGAGCGGATCGTGACGGATGCGCCGAGCTCGCGGGCGCGCTCCAGGGCGGCGTCGGACAGATCCACCGCCGTCACCCGCGCGCCCAGCGCCACGGCCACCATGACGGCCGACAGACCCACTCCCCCGCATCCGAACACCACGACCTCGTCTCCGGCGCGCACGCGCGCGTGGGCGGTGACCGCGCGGAACGCGGTCGCGAAGCGGCAGCCGAGCGAGGCGGCGGTGACGGCATCCACCCCGTCGGGCAGGGCGACGAGGTTGAGGTCGGCCGCGCGGACGACGACGTACTCGGCGAACGACCCGGCGTGCGTGAAGCCCGGCTGGGTCTGGTCGGGGCAGACCTGCGCGTCACCGGCGGCGCACCACTCGCAGCGGCCGCAGCCGTTCACGAACGGCGCCGTCACGCGCGCGCCGACCGCGAAGTCCCGGACGAGGGGGCCCGTGACCGCGACGACTCCGGCGAACTCGTGCCCGGGCACGTGCGGCAGGGCGACCGGATCGTGCCCGCGCCACGCGTGCCAGTCGGAGCGGCACACACCCGTCGCCTCGACCCACACGATCGCGCCGTCAGCGGGGCATTCCGGGCGCGGGACCTCGCGGATCCCGGGCCGCTCACCCACCGCGTCGTACACGACAGCCCGCATCGATCCGCTCATCCCTCCATTCTCGCGGGGAGCGGAGGAGGTGGCGCGACCACTGCCGTCGGCTCAGGCGACGAGCTGCGGCGTCCGCGTCGCCTCGCGGTCGAGGAGGCTCCGCTTGACCTCGAGGCCCCACGCGAATCCGCCCAGCGACCCGTCGGTGCGGAGCACCCGGTGGCACGGCACGAAGAGCGCCGGCGCGTTGCGCGCGCAGATGGATGCCGCGGCGCGGACCGCGGAGGGCTGGTCGAGCAGTGCGGCGAACTCCGCGTAGGAGAGGGGACGACCCGGCTCGATCCGGCGGAGGGCCGCCCAGCCGGCGAGCTGCATCGCCGTGCCCTGCTGTACGACGGCGACGTCGTCGATGGCCGAGAGATCGCCGCCGTAGTACGCGCGGGCGGCGGCCGCGGCATCCGTCTCGCCGTCGCGGACGGTCGACGGCCGCAGGCGCGGGTGGATGCGGTCGACGGCTGCGCCGACGTCCGCCGTCCACCCGGACGCCAGCACGCGGCCCCGGTGGTCGGCGACGACGGTGAACGCGCCGTCGGGGGTGTCGATGGTCTGGACGATCGCGGTCATCGGATCTGCTCCTCGGTCGGGGTCTGGTTCGGGATCGGGGCGGGGGCGGGGCGCGCGCGTGCCGGGCGCGCCGGTGCCGCGTGCCACAGGTGCGCGGTGAGGTAGCTGCGCCACGGCGCCACACGGGCGGCCCACGCGACGAGTCCGGCCGGGTCGGCGGGGATGCCGAGGGCCGCCGCGCCCGCCCGGGCGGCGACGTCGCCAGGGAGGACGACGTCGGGATCGCCCGTCACCCGCATCCGCACGTAGTCCGCGGTCCACGGGCCGACCCCGGGGAGCGCCAGGAGGGCCGCGCGCTGGGCGATGCCGTCGTCGCCCGCGCTGAGGTCGAGGTCGCCGCCCGCGATCGCCGCGGCCGCGCCGGTGATCGCCCGGATGCGGGCCGCGGGGCCGCGCAGGACCTCGTGCCCGCGTTCGGCGATCGCCGCCATCGAGGGGAAGAGGCGATCGGTCCCCTCGTGCTCGGGGACCTCCGCACCGAGGACGGCGGCGAGGTGCGACAGCGCGGTGCGGGCGGAGGCGACGGACACCTGCTGGCCGACCATCGCGCGCACGAGCATCTCGGACGGATCGACGGCCCCCGGCACCCTGATGCCGGGGGTGCCCGCGACCGCGGCCGCCAGCTCGGGCTGACGTGCGAGCGCGTCGTCGATCGCAGTCGGGTCGGCGTCGAGATCGAACAGCCGCCGCGCCCGCGCGACGAGCGACGGCAGATCGCTCATGCGGGTGAGTCGCGACTCCAGGCGGATCCGGGTGCCCTCGGCGCGGATCCGGAACCAGGCGGGGCCGCCGGGGAGCGACAGCGTGCGCGCATAGGACGACGCGGTCGCGACCTCGACGCCCGGCAGGGCACGCGCCGACATCCACGCGAACAGACCCGCCGCGTCGAGAGGACCTCGGTGCGCGAGCACCAGGTCGATGGCCCCCGGGTCCGTCGTCCACGCCGCGTGCGGCGCCCTCCGCCGTGCACGCAGCTCGAGCGGCGTCATCCCGAACACCTCGCGCACCGTCTCGTTGAACTGACGGATGCTCGCGAAGCCGGCCGAGAACGCCACGTCGGCGGCCGGGAGGTCGGTGCCCACCAGGAGCAGGCGCGCCGTGTGAGCCCGATGCGCGCGGGCGAGGGCGAGCGGGCCGGCGCCGAGCTCCGTGGTGAGGATGCGGCCGAGGTGACGAGACGAGTAGCCGAGACGCCGGGCCAGGCCCGGCACGCCCTCGCGCTCGACGACGCCGTCGGCGATGAGGCGCATGGCGCGACCCGCGGCGTCGCCGCGCAGATTCCACGCCGGCGAGCCGGGCGCCGCCTCCGGGAGACAGCGCTTGCAGGCCCGGTAGCCGGCCTCGTGCGCGGCGGCAGAGGTGGGGTAGAACGTGACGTTGGCGGCTTTGGGCGTCCGTGCCGGGCAGCTCGGCCGGCAGTAGATCCCGGTCGAGCGCACCGCCGTCACGAACTGCCCGTCGAAGCGCGGGTCGCGGGATTCGATCACGCGGTAGCGCTCGTCGAATGTCATGCCCTGGCTGCTCACCTGTTCAGCCTGACACGCTCCGGCGACATCGGCTCGCGGAAATCGGCCATCGCGGTGGCGACCGGCGCGGCCACGTGACCCCCTCCCCCCTGTCGCCGGCAGGCCGTAGCGTGGAGACATGACGGCACGCGAATACGACCTCATCGTGATCGGCGCAGGGGCGGTGGGCGAGAACGTCGCCGATCGGGCCGCGCAAGGCGGACTGTCGACGGTCATCGTCGAGGCGGAGCTGGTGGGCGGCGAGTGCTCCTACTGGGCGTGCATGCCGTCCAAGGCGCTGCTGCGCAGCGCCGCATCGCTCCGCGCCGCTCGCGACCTCGACGGTGCGAAGCAGGCCGTCACCGGACGACTCGACGTCGCCGGCGTCCTGCGACGACGCGATGCGATCACGCACGACTGGAACGACGACAGCCAGGTGTCGTGGGTCGAGGGCGCGGGGATCGACCTCGTGCGCGGCCATGCGCGCTTCACCGGCCCCAAGGAGGTGGTCGTCGAGGCCCCCGACGGCACGGTGACGCACCTCACCGCGACGCACGCGGTCGCCGTGTGCACCGGCAGCGCGGCGCTCCTTCCCGACATCCCCGGGCTCCGCGACATCGAGCCGTGGACGAGCCGCGACGCCACCAGCGCGCACGACATCCCGAGGTCGCTCGCCATCATCGGCGGCGGTGTCGTCGCCTGCGAGATGGCGACCGCATACGCGGGCTTCGGCACCGAGGTGACGATGGTGGTGCGCGGGGCCGGCCTGCTGGACGCCATGGAGCCTTTCGCGTCGGACCTCGTGCGGAGCTCTCTGGAAGGACTCGGCGTGGATCTCCGCTTCGGCGTCGAGACGACCGAGGCGAGACGTGACGACGGCGGCGCCGAGCTGGTGCTGTCGGACGGGAGCATCGTGAGCGCCGAGCAGGTGCTCGTGGCCGTCGGCCGCGTTCCGCACACGCTCGACCTCGGCGTCGAGATGATCGGGCTCGAGGCCGGCAGATGGCTCGACGTCGACGACACCATGCTCGTCACCGGCACCGACTGGCTGTACGCCGTCGGCGACGTCAACCACCGCGTGCTGCTCACGCACCAGGGCAAGTACCAGGCGCGCGCGGCCGGGGACGTCATCGCGGCACGCGCTCTCGGCCGCCGCGTCGACGACCGGCCGTGGGGCGTTCACGTCGCGACCGCCGACCACGACGCGGTGCCGCAGGTCACGTTCACCGACCCCGAGGTGGCCTCGGTGGGGCTGACAGAGGCGGCCGCGCGCAAGGCGGGCCGCCGCATCCGCGTGCTCGACTACGACCTCTCCTGGGTGGCCGGCGCCTCCGCCTACGCCGACCACTACACCGGGCAGGCGCGCGCGATCGTCGACGAGGACCGCGGCGTGCTCATCGGCGCGACCTTCGTCGGTCCGGAGGTCGCCGAGCTGCTCCATTCCGCCACCATCGCGATCGTCGGCGAGGTGCCGATCGAGCGACTCTGGCACGCCGTGCCGCCGTACCCCACCGTCAGCGAGGTGTGGCTGCGATTCCTCGAGGCGTACGGCCGCCCCACGACCTGAACCCCGCCCGGGGCGAGGGCGGCCCGATCAGTGGAAGAAGTGCCGCTCGTTCGTGAAGAACATCGTCACGCCGCGCTCGCGGGCGAGGGCGATCGTCTCGTCGTCGCGCACGGAGCCACCCGGCTGGACGATCGCCGAGACGCCGGCGTCGATCAGCACCTGAGGGCCGTCGGAGAACGGGAAGAACGCGTCGGATGCCGCGACCGACCCGACCACGCGGTCCCCCGCCCGCTCGACGGCGAGCCGGCACGAGTCGACCCGGTTCACCTGGCCCATGCCGATGCCGACCGTGGCCGACGCCTTCGCGAGGACGATCGCGTTCGACTTCACCGCACGGCACGCCTTCCACGCGAAGATCAGGTTCTGCATCTCGTCGGCGGAGGGCCGCTCGCCCGACACGAGCTGCCAGCCGGCAGCGACCGACTCGATGTCGTCGGGGAAGCGGTCCGCATCCTGCAGCAGCAGTCCGCCCGAGACGAGCCGCACGTCCATCGGCTCCTGCTTCCAGTCGGCCGGCAGCTGGAGGACGCGGAGGTTCTTCTTGAGCTTGAACAGCTCGAGGGCCTCCGGTTCGAAGTCCGGAGCGACGATGACCTCGGTGAAGATGTCGCGCAGGTTCTCCGCCATCTTCAGCGTCACGGTGCGGTTCGCCGCGATCACGCCGCCGAACGCCGACACCGGATCGCACTCGTGGGCGCGCAGGTGGGCGCTCGCGATCGGGTCGAGCGCATTGGGCGCGGTCACCGCGATGCCGCACGGGTTCGCGTGCTTGATGATCGCGACGGCCGGCTTGACCATGTCGAACGCAGCGCGCAGCGCGGCATCCGCGTCGACGTAGTTGTTGTACGACATCTCCTTGCCCTGCAGCTGAGTGGCCTGCGCGATGCCGTGTCCGCCCACGCGCGTGTAGATCGCCGCGCGCTGGTGGGAGTTCTCGCCGTAGCGGAGCGTCGCGAGGCGCTCGGCCCGGATCGTGAGGTGCTGCGGGAGGTCCTCGTCGGCGAGTGTCTCCTCCGCGAACCAGGTCGCCACGGCGCGGTCGTAGTCGGCCGTGTGCGCGAACGCGCGCGCCGCCAGCTCGCGCCGGTGCACCAGCGTGGTGCCCCCGCGCTCGAGAGCCTGAACGATCGAGGGGTAAGACTCGGGTGAGACCACGATCGCGACGTTCGCGTGGTTCTTGGCCGATGCGCGCACCATCGCGGGGCCGCCGATGTCGATCTGCTCGACGACGTCGTCGCCCTGGGCCCCCGAGGCCACGGTCTCCACGAACGGGTACAGGTTCACCACCACGAGCTCGAACGGCAGGATGCCCAGCTCCTCGAGCTGCCGCTCGTGGTCCTCGAGTCGCAGATCGGCGAGGAGCCCGGCGTGCACGCCCGGGTGCAGCGTCTTGACGCGCCCGTCCAGCGACTCGGGGAAGCCGGTCACGCCCGCCACGTCGGTCACCGCGAACCCGGCGTCGCGGATCGTGGACGCCGTCGACCCCGTCGACACGATCTCCACGCCCGCGCCGGCGAGCGCCCCGGCGAGCACCAGCAGGTCGGTCTTGTCGCTCACCGACACGAGCGCTCGACGGATCGGCACCAGATCGCGCTCGCGGTAGAGGGACGGGTCGTGGCGAGGGCCTGCCATGCGGACTCCTGATTCGGTTCAGCGGGGGGTGGATGCGCCGGCGAGGTCGAGCTCACCGGTCGCGACGCGTCGTACGACATCGATCAGCAGTCGGCGCTCGACGGGCTTGATGCGCTCGTGCAGGGTGTGCTCGTCATCGTCCGGAAGCACCGGGACGCGCTCCTGCGCGAGGATCGGACCGCTGTCGACGCCGTTGTCGACCACGATGACGCTGGCGCCCGTCTGGACGGCGCCCGCCGCGAGCGCGTCGCGGACCCCGTGCGCTCCGGGGAACTCCGGGAGGTAGGCGGGGTGGGTGTTCACGATGCGGGGGGACCACGCGTCGACGACCGACGGCGGGAGCAGGCGCATCAGACCGCTCAGCACGATGAGATCCGGTCGCCACACGCGGAGCTGCCCATCCAGCTCCGCACCCCACTCCTCGCGCGAGGCGAAGCGGGCGTATGGAACGGTGAAGCTCGGGATGCCGAAGTCCTCGGCGTGCTGCAGCCCATCGGCCTCGCGATCGGCGCCGACGACCACGATGCGGGCGGGGAAGCCGGGGGCGTCCGCCGCCTCGAGGAGTGCCCGGAGGTTCGAGCCGGCTCCGGAGATGAGGACGGCGACCGAGAGCACGCGCTCAGTCTACCGGCGACCGTCGCCGTCGCCGTCCGCGTCCGGATCGGCGGTCCGGTCGTGACCCGCGCCGCCGGACAGCGGGCCGGGGTCGATCGGCGCGGTCTCGGTCTCGTCGGCGATCGGCGACCCGGGCGGATAGGGACGTCCGACGGCGTCGGCGCCGAGCAGCCCGCCCACGAGGTCCGCCTCGATCGGCGCGGTCTCGCGTCCGTCCTCGTCCGCAGCCCTGCCGCGCCCCGCCCGACGCGGCGTGCGGGTCGCCGCCCCTTCGAGATCGTCGGCGAAGGAGGAGCGTCCGATCGGCGGCCACACCGGCAGGGGGTTCTCGACGGTCGCCACGGGAGCGGGGACGTCTGCCGCCGCGGTCGGCAGGTCGTCCTGCCGACGCGGCGAGATGAGGAGGATGCCGGCGCCCACGAGCGCCTCGACCCCGACGGCGAGAGCGACAGGGCCGGGGGCAGGTCCCGTCTGCGCCAGACGATCGGGCCCGATCGAGCCGGACGCGAGCACCGCGAGGAGGGCGGCCCCGAGGGCGGAGAGCACCGCCACGGCACCGGTGAGCGCGAGCCGGGCACCCACGGCATCCTGATCACCGGACGCGGCGAGCCGCGAGCGGAGCGCCCAACCCGCGAACGCGGCGACGGCGATCGGCAGGATGACGACGACCAGCAGCCAGGACGGCGTCGACTCCGGCAGCGCGCCGAGGATGGGGATCCCCGGGACCACGCCGAGCTGCGTGCCGGACGGGGAGACGGCGGTGCCGGCACCGACCGCGAAGCCCGGACCGGCGACGAAGGACATCGCCCAGATCACGAGGGTCGGGAGATACGCGATCTGGCCGAGCGAGACGAGGACGACCCCCACCGCGTTCATGTTCCCGGCCTCGTAGAGCGCGATCACCTCTCCTCCGCGCACCAGCAGCGCGAGCACGAGAGCGGCCGCGCCCACCCCGAGGAGCCCGACGAGCACGATCGCCGCTCCGCGCACCGCCAGCGCCGGCAGGTCGCGCCACACGCCGGGCAGGCGGTCGATCCGATCGTGCAGGCGATCGACGACCCCGTCATCGCCGTCGCTCCATGCCGCCGAGACGGCGCCCGCGAGCGCCGGGAGCAGGAAGACCATGGTGGGGAGGAGGACCGCCTGCCAGCCGTGCACGGCGTCGATCGTCGTGCGGGACGTGAGCCAGACGAGCGCGCAGAGCACGGCGAACACGGCCCCGCTGCTGACGACGCCCGTGACCCACGCGCCGGCGCGCGCCGCGCGGCGGCCGGACCGCGCCGCGAAGACGGCGGTGAACGAAGCGTAGGCGAGAGGAGCGAGCGACAGGGTGAAGGATGCCGCGTCCGCGGGCACTCCGGCGGAGGCGAGGTAGGCCGCCGGCAGGCTGATCGCGTGCGGCACGAGGTGCCCCGCCTGCCACACCGCAGCGGACGCCGGCCACAGCGCCGCCCAGACCGGGGTCCCGAGCCCGAAGACCCAGAGGAGCGTCAGCGGGACGAGCGCGGCGGCGACGCCGACGGCCGCCGCGATGACGGCGTCGAGCGCGGCGAGGAGGGCGACGAGGAGGCGATGCATGCCTCACCGACCCTACCCAGGCGACCGGAGGATGCCGCGCAGAGCCACGCCCGGCCGCGGCATCCGGACCGTTCCTGAACGAAAGCTGGGAACATCGCGCCCGGACCGCTAACGTCGAGACCCGGAGGTCCCCGATGAGCACAGCCCCGTCTGCCGAGAAGACGACCGAAGACGAGCCGCAGCCGCAGAACGGCTTCGATCGGTTCTTCGAGATCACGAAACGCCGATCCACGGTCGGAACCGAGGTGCGCGGCGGCATCGTCACCTTCGTGACGATGGCGTACATCGTCATCCTGAACCCGATCATCCTCTCCAGCGGCAAGGACGTCGCGGGTCACTCCCTGCAGTTCGCGCAGGTGTCGGCGGTGACCGCGCTGACCGCCGGAGCGATGACGATCCTCTTCGGGCTCATCACGCGACTGCCGTTCGCGTTCGCGGCCGGCCTCGGGATCAACTCGTTCCTCGCCGTGAGCGTCGTCGGCCAGCTCACCTGGCCCGAGGCGATGGGCCTCGTCCTCATCAACGGCGTGATCATCGTCATCCTCGCCGCGACGGGCCTGCGGCGGATGATCTTCAACGCCGTCCCGCTCGAGCTGAAGACGGCGATCACCGTCGGCATCGGCCTGTTCATCGCGTTCATCGGCTTCGTCGACGGCGGCTTCGTCACGGCCACGGGCGTCGGCTCGCCGCCGGTCGGACTCGGCGAGTCGGGCTCGATAGCGACCGTCCCGACGCTCCTGTTCGTGCTGACGCTCATCCTCACCGGCGTGCTGATGGCCCGCAAGGTCAAGGCCGCCCTGCTGATCGGGCTCCTCTCCGGAACGGTCGTCGCGATCATCGTCGAGGCGATCTGGCACCTCGGCTCGAAGAGCGCGAAGAACCCGGACGGCTGGTCGCTGGCGGTTCCGGCGCTCCCGTCGCAGTGGTTCAGCGTGCCCGACCTCGGCCTCGTCGGTCAGGTCGACGTCGTCAGCAGCTGGGGCCGGATCGGCGTGCTCGCCTGCGTCATGCTGATCTTCACGCTCGTGTTCACGAACTTCTTCGACGCGATGGGCACGATGACGGGTCTCGCCCGGGAGGCCGGACTGTCGGACGCGAAGGGCGACTTCCCGCGCCTCCGGTCGGCCCTCATCGTCGAGGGCGTCGGCGCCGTGGCGGGCGGCGCGACCTCGGCGTCGTCGAACACGGTGTTCATCGAATCGGCCTCCGGCATCGGGGAGGGTGCGCGCACCGGCGTGGCGAACCTCGTGACCGGGGTCCTGTTCCTGCTGGCCATGTTCCTGACGCCGCTCACCTCGATCGTGCCGAGCGAGATCGCGTCGGCCGCGCTCGTCATCGTCGGTGCGCTGATGATGTCGCAGATCCGCCACATCGACCTGACCGATCTGTCGGCGCTCATCCCGGTGTTCCTCACGATCACGGTGATGCCGCTGACGTATTCGATCGCGAACGGCATCGGCGCCGGCTTCATCAGCTGGGTGATCATCCGGTCGCTGTCCGGCAAGGCGCGCCAAATCAGCCCGCTGCTGTGGATCGTCGCCGCGGGCTTCGTGATCTACTTCGCGCGCGGCCCGATCGAGGCGCTGCTCGGCGGCTGAACCGGGTTCGGGGCGTCCGGTCAGTCGACGGGTTCGAGGATGAAGAGCGCGATGCGACGGTCGGTCTTGGTCTGGTAGGTCGCGTAGTCGGGCCACGCCTGGACTGCGCGCGCCCACCAATCCTCGCGCTCGGCCCCGGATGCCTCGTGCGCGGTGTAGTCCTTGCGCACGGCGCCGTCCTGCAGCTCGACGTGCGGGTTCCTGCGGAGGTTGGCACCCCACGCGGGCTCCTTCGGCGCCCCGCCCTTCGACGCCACCACGGCGTACCGTCCGCCGTGCTCGACGCGCATGAGCGCCGTCTTGCGGAGCGCTCCGGTCTTCGCCCCGACCGACGTCAGCACGATGATGGGCTTCCCGCGCAGCTCGGCGGCCTCGGCGCCCGCGCTCTCCTCGAACCTCTCGGCCTGCACCCGGGCCCACTCGGACGTGCTCGGCTTGTACTCCCCGTTCAGCGGCATACCTCCAGCCTAGGGCGAGCCAGGGGCCGTCGTCCGGCCGGCGAGTGTACGGCTTACCGTCGAGTGCACGACCTAGCAGCGACAGGAGGTCGTCCACTCGACACGAAGTCGTGCATTCGCGGCGATGACGGCGCCAGCCGACGCGCGGCGCGGACACGCGAGAGGGGCGGATGCCGCAGCATCCGCCCCTCTCGCTCGTTCAGGTCAGAGCGACTCGATGATCTCGCGCATCAGGGCGGCGGTCTCGGACGGCGTCTTGCCGACCTTGACGCCGGCGGCCTCGAGGGCCTCCTTCTTCGCCTGCGCGGTTCCGGCCGAGCCGGAGACGATGGCGCCGGCGTGACCCATGGTCTTGCCCTCGGGGGCGGTGAAGCCCGCCACGTAGCCCACGACGGGCTTCGTGACGTTGGCCTTGATGAAGTCGGCCGCCCGCTCTTCGGCGTCGCCGCCGATCTCGCCGATCATGACGATCGCCTTCGTGTCGGGGTCGGCCTCGAACGCGGCGAGCGCGTCGATGTGCGTCGTCCCGATGATCGGGTCGCCGCCGATCCCGATGGCGGTCGAGAAGCCCAGATCGCGCAGCTCGAACATCATCTGGTAGGTCAGGGTGCCGGACTTCGACACGAGGCCGATGGGACCGGTGCCGGTGATGTTCGCCGGCGTGATGCCGACGAGCGACTCGCCGGGAGTGATGATTCCGGGGCAGTTCGGCCCGATGATGCGGGTCGCGTTGCCCTTGCTCTTCGCATAGGCCCACGCCTCGGCCGAGTCGCCCACGGGCACGCCCTCCGTGATCACCACGAGGAGCGGGATCTCGGCGTCGATGGCCTCGATCATGGCGTCCTTCGTGAACGCGGCGGGGACGAACGCGATCGACACGTCGGCGCCCGTCGCCGCCATCGCCTCGGCGACGGAGGCGAACACGGGGAGCGAGACGTCGTTGCCGTCCTTGTCCTGGTGCAGCACGGTGGTGCCCGCCTTGCGCGCGTTGACGCCGCCGACGACCTGCGTACCGGCCTTGAGCATGAGCGCGGTGTGCTTGGTGCCCTCGCCGCCGGTGATGCCCTGGACGATGACCTTGGAGTCCTTGTTGAGGAAGATCGACATTTCTCTAGTCCTTTTCCGGATGCGGCGGGTTCAGGCGTTCGCGAGCTCGGCGGCCTTGTCGGCGCCCTCGTCCATGGTCGCCGCGAGCGTGACGAGCGGGTGGGCGGCCTCCAGCAGGATGGCGCGTCCCTCCTCGACCCGGTTGCCGTCGAGGCGCACCACGAGCGGCTTGGAGGCGGTGGCGCCGAGCTCGGCGAGCGCGCCGACGATGCCGCGGGCGACGGCGTCGCACGCCGTGATGCCGCCGAAGACGTTGACGAACACCGACTTCACCTGCGGGTCGCCGAGGATGACGTCGAGGCCTGCCGCCATCACCTCGGCCGAGGCGCCACCGCCGATGTCGAGGAAGTTCGCGGGCTTCACCCCGCCGTGCTTCTCACCGGCGTAGGCGACGACGTCGAGCGTCGACATGACGAGTCCCGCGCCGTTGCCGATGATGCCGACCTGGCCGTCGAGCTTGACGTAGTTGAGGTCGTTCTCCTTGGCCTTGGCCTCGAGCGGGTCGGCGGCGGCCTTGTCCTCGAGGAGGGCGTGCCCGGGGTGGCGGAACTCGGCGTTGTCGTCGAGCGACACCTTGCCGTCGAGGGCGATGATGTCGCCGTCCTCCGTCTCGACGAGCGGGTTCACCTCGACGAGCGTCGCATCCTCGCCCTTGTACACGTCGTAGAGCGTGACGAAGACGTCGGCGACCTTCTCGGCCAGGCCGGGCTCGAAGTTCGCCGCCTTCGCGATCTCGAGAGCCTTGGCCGGGGTGATGCCCTCCAGCGGGTCGACCTCGACGCGGGCGAGCGCCTCCGGCTTCTCGACCGCGAGCTGCTCGATCTCCATGCCGCCCTCGACGCTCGACAGCGACAGGTAGGAGCGGTTGGCGCGGTCGAGCAGCACCGAGAAGTAGAACTCGCGCGCGATGCGCGCGCCCGCGGCGACCATGACGCGCTTCACGACGTGGCCCTTGATGTCGAGGCCGAGGATCGCCTTCGCGGCCTCGTACGCCTCGTCCGGGGTCTTGGCGACCTTGACGCCGCCGGCCTTGCCGCGGCCTCCCACCTTGACCTGCGCCTTGACGACGACGACGCCGCCGATCCTCTCGGCGGCCGCCCTCACCTCTTCCGGCGTGTCCGCGACGATGCCGGCGAGGACCGGCACTCCGTACTGTTCGAAAAGATCGCGTGCCTGGTACTCGTAAAGATCCACGTGGCTTCCTTCGCTGTGGCGAATGAGGGGCTGTGAGGCGAGAGAACGTCTCGACGTCGAGATAAATCGACCAATCACTCAGCCTACTACCGCCCGATGCGCGCTCCTGACCGCCCGCTGAACGACCCTGACCTCCCGCTGAACGACGCCGTGCGACGGCGACGCCGGCCGGATGCCGCTGCCACGGCTACGCTTCCCGTATGAGCACCGCGCCCTCCGCGTCCGCCGCACGCAATGCCGTCGTCGCGGCCGCGCTGGACCTGTTCGCCCGGCAGGGCTTCGAGGCGACGTCGGTGGAGCAGATCGCGCAGGCCGCCGGGGTCTCGCGCTCGACGTTCTTCCGCCAGTTCGGCGGGAAGGACGACGTCGTCTTCGCCGACCACGAAGAGCTCCTCGGGATGCTGCGCGAATACCTCTCGAAGCCGCACGACAACCCGTGGGCCGCGGTGTGCGATGCATCCGTCAAGGTGTTCCGGCACTTCGCCGCCGACCCGGAGCTCGCGCGGCGACGCTACACGGTCGTGCGTCAGGTTCCGGCCCTGCGCGACCGCGAGATCGTCGCGGTCTTCCGCTACGAGCGCCTGTTCGACGAGTACCTGCGGCAGGCCCTCCCCGGTCTCGACCCCCTCGACGCGGTCGGGTTCGCGGCGCTTGTGACGGCGATCCACAACCACGTGCTCCGCCGGCTGATCCGCGGCTCCAAGCGCGTGCCGACCTCGGTATTGAGGGACGCGCTCGACGACGCGATGAGACGCTTCGGCGTGCTGCCCGACGACCCCGGCATCTCGGCGCCGGACGACGTCGTGGTCGCGGTGTTCCCCCGGCGGATGCCTGCCGCGGAGGTCGCGCGGCGGCTCCGTTCCGAGCTGCCCGGCTGAGGCGGGTCTCCGGCGCACGACACCGAGTCTCATGACTGGCGACACTCGATGTCGCCGCGCTACCCTTGCCGAGGGCCGCTGACGGTCCGGAACGAGGCATCCCATGAGCATTCCCGAGTCGTCCTTTCCGGGCGAGCGCGTCTCCTCGTACGACGTGACGGCGCGGCTCGACACCGACTACTACGCGGTGTTCGCCGACCTCTCCGACGCCGACCGCGCCGCGTGGGACCGCGCGAAGGCGTACGTCGACGAGGTCCGCGATCGCATGGTCGACGCGTGGGACACCGCGGACTACCCGCTCGACGTCGCGCGGCGGATGGGCGAGCTCGACCTCGTCGTCGACGGGATCGACCACCCGGCGCTGACGCGGCTGTCCCCTCTGGCGGCCGGCCTGGTCAACATGGAGATCTCCCGCGGCGACGGATCGCTCGGCACCGTGCTGGCCGTGCAGGGCGGGCTGGCGCTGCGGACGCTCGCGCTCTTCGGCAGCCGGGAGCAGCAGGATCGCTGGCTGGTTCCGCTGGCCCGCTGCGAGGTGCTCGGCTCGTTCGCGCTCACCGAGCCCGACCACGGCTCCGACTCCGTGTCGCTGGAGACCACGGCGCGCCGCGACGGCGACGGATGGGTGCTGCGCGGCACGAAGAAGTGGATCGGCAACGGCGCCTCGGGCGGCGTGACCTTCGTGTGGGCGCGCGTGGACGACGAGGGCGCGGACGAACACGGCTCGGTCCGATGCTTCCTCGTCGAGCAGGAGACGCCAGGGTACGTCGGCACCGTCATCCGCGGGAAGGCATCGCTGCGCGGCATCCACCAGGCCCACATCGTGCTCGACGACGCGCGCGTCCCGCTCGACGCGGTCCTCCCCGGGGCGAGGAGCTTCAAGGATGCCTCGACCGTGCTCTACTCGACCCGCTCCGGCGTGGCCTGGTCGGCGCTCGGCCACGCCACCGCCTGCTACGAGGCGGCGCTCGCGTACGCGCAGCAGCGGGTGCAGTTCGGCAAGCCGCTCGCGAAGTTCCAGATGGTGCAGGAGCGACTGACGCAGATGCTGGAGCAGCTCACCGCGATGCAGCTGTACTGCCGCACGATGGCCGACCTCGAAGCCGCCGGGCGACTGCGCCCCACGCAGGCGTCGCTCGCGAAGTACCACAACACGCGCGCCGCCCGCCGGATCGCCTCCACCGCGCGTGACCTGCTCGGCGGGAACGGCATCCTCCTCGAGAACGCCGTCATGCAGCACATGGCCGACATCGAGGCGATCCACACCTACGAGGGCACCGAGTCCGTGCAGGCGCTCCTGATCGGCCGTGACATCACCGGGATGAGCGCCTTCGCCTGAGCGTGCGGCCGTGCGCGCGCGCACGTGCGGGCGTGCGGCTGTGCGCGGGCGTGCGAATTCGCGGATCCCCGCGCAGGGCACGCCGTCCGCGAGCCCGAAACTCCGAGAGGATCGAGCGCCGCTCCGCGATTTCGTACATCACGACGGGATCGGGATGCGGCGACGGGATGCCGCGACGCTGCGGCTGTCGGCACCGGGGGGCAGGATGGACGCATGTCGTACGAGATCCCCGCGCCGATGCTCGCCAAGTCCGTGCCCGAGGTGCCGGCGCCGGACGCTGTCGCGGGCGGCCTGAGCTACGAGCCGAAGTGGGACGGTTTCCGCGGGCTGGTCTCGTGGGACGGCGAGTCGGTCGAGATCGGGAGCCGCGGCGCCAAGCCGTTGACGCGCTACTTCCCGGAGCTCGTCGAGGCGTTCGCACGGCTCCTGCCCGAGCCCTGCCTCCTCGACGGCGAGGTCGTCGTCCCGAAGGGCGAGCCCGGCGCACAGCGGCTCGACTGGGACTCGCTCACCCAGCGCATCCACCCCGCGGCATCCCGCGTCAACCGCCTGGCCGAGGAGACGCCCGCGATGTTCATCGCGTTCGACCTCCTCGCTCGTGGGGAGCGCGACCTGCAGCCCGAGCCGTTCGAAGTGCGCCGCGCCGAGCTCGTCGACCTCCTCGGCGGGCTGCCGCATCCGATCCACGTCACCCGCACGACCGACGACGCCGACCTCGCGCGCCGCTGGCTGTCGGAGTTCGAGGGGGCCGGGCTCGACGGCGTCGTCGCGAAGCCGCTCGCGCAGCCCTACGCACCGAACAAGCGCACGATGTTCAAGATCAAGCACCACCGCACGGCCGACGTCGTGGCGCTGGGCTACCGCATCCACAGATCAGGGGCCGGAGTCGGCTCGCTGCTCGTCGGGCTGTACGGCGACGATGGGCGGCTGTTCAACGTCGGCGCGGTGTCGGCTTTCAGCGACAAGCGCCGCCTCGAGCTCGTCGACGAGCTCGCTCCCCTCGTGGAGCGCGACGAAGAGGGCGACGCGCTGACCGGGGCGGGCGAGAAGTCCCGGTTCTCCGCAGCCGACCGCGACTCCTCCTTCGTGCGCCTGCGTCCCGAGCGGGTGCTCGAGGTGCGCTACGACCAACTGGAGGGGCATCGGTTCCGGCACACGGTCCAGTTCGAGCGGTGGCGCCCCGACCGCGACCCCGCGTCGTGCACGTACGACCAGCTCGACGCGGTGTCGGCCTTCGACGTGGGTCGCGTCCTCGAGTAGGGGTTCACGCCTCCGGCTTCTTGGCGCGGCTCGGCTGGACGCGCGGCGGCTCGCCCGGCATCTTCGGGAACTCGGGAGGGAACGGCAGCTCGCCGAGGCCTTCGTCGAGGTCGCGGCGCCACCACTCCAGCAGGGTGTCGATGCTCCCCCGGTCGTCGAGGAGGCCGGCCCAGGGATCCCCGACCGAGCCCAGGCGCTCGGGGACGGAGCGCACCGTGAAGGACGACGGGTCCACCTCGGCCAGCTCGTCCCATGCGATCGGGGTCGAGACCGTGGCACCCGGGAGGGCCCGCGGACTGTAGGCGCCCGCCATCGTGCGGTCCCGGTTGGCCTGGTTGAAGTCGATGAAGATGCGCTCGCCGCGCTCCTCCTTCCACCAGTTCATCGTCACCCGGTCCGGCATCCGGCGCTCCAGCTCGCGCCCCGCCGCGATGACGGCGTGACGCACGTCGAGGAACTCGTACGCCGGCTCGATCGGGCAGAAGACGTGGATGCCGCGGCTCCCGCTCGTCTTGATCCAGGCCGTGAGCCCCGCCTCGGCGAGGACCTCGCGCAGCGCGGGGGCGACGGCGGCCGCCTCCGCGAACCCGGTGCCCGGCTGCGGGTCCAGATCGATCCGCAACTCGACGGGGTTGTCGGTGTTCGCGGTGAGCGACGCCCACGGGTGGAAGACGATCGTGTTCATCTGCGCCGCCCATACGGCCTGCGCGATCTCCGTCAGCACGAGCTGCGGATGCCGCCGGCCGCTGTTGTAGGTGACCGTCTCGGCGCGGATGTAGTCCGGGGCGCCCTTGGGCGGGTTCTTCGAGAAGAAGCTCTCGCCCCCGACGCCATCCGGGAACCGCTCGAGCGACACGGGCCGGTCGCCGTTCGCGTTGAGGAACGGCTCCCGCACCGTGATGAGGTACTCGGCGAGCTCCTGTTTGGTGATGCCGAGCTCCGGCCAGATCACCCGGTTCGGGCTCGACACCCCCACCTCCCGGTCGCCGTGGGGTCCGGGGACGGTGAGGGTGATGCGCTCGGAGGCCATGAGCCCACCGTATCCGGGCGGCAAAAGGACGGCGAGTAGTCGCAGATTCAGGAAGAATCGGTCCTGATCGGGCTGCCGACGGCGGTGGAGCGCGATTTCTCCTGAATCTGCGACTGGTTGACGGGCGGCCGGAGGGCCGGGGGTGGGTCCGCCGTCAGTGCCCGCGCCAGGGCAGTCTGCGGTCGAGCAGCACCAGGAGGAGGACGACCACGCCGGCCCCGACGATCACGAAGGCGGCGGTGTGCAGGCCGGAGTCGGTGGCGTGGCCGGGGAAGGCGAGCGCGATGAGCGCGGAGGCGAAGATCGCGCCGAGGTAGCTCGCGGTCCGTGCCAGCCCCGAGGCGACGCCGATCTGCTCGGCGGTGGTCTGCGTGTAGAGCGCCGCCTGGTTGCTCGTCGACGTCATGCCCATGACGACGCCGAAGACGAGACTGAGGCCGATGAGGAGGAGGATGTTCGTCCCGCCGCTCACGAGGGTGAGAGCCGCGCCACCCAGGATGATCCCGACGCCGCTCACGATGAGCGGACCGCGGACGAGTGCGCGCCGCGAGATGACGCCGGCTCCCACCGCGGCGACGACGCTCATCGGCAGCATGACGAGCCCGCTGATGCTCGCGGGGAGCCCTCTGCCCTCCTCGAGCCACTGGACGTACCCGTACAGCACCGTGTACGACGCCATGAGCGCGAGCGCCTGGCGGAGGTAGGTGCGCACCAGCGGGCGGTTGCGTCCGAGCATCCGCAGATCGATGAAGGGGTGCGCGGCACGCAGCTCCCACACCGCGAGCGCGGCCACCGCCACGACGAAGCCGGCGAGGTACCCCCACTCCGGGTGGCGCACATCGGTGAGGAACGCGATCAGGGTGATGACCGCCGCGGCGAACAGCGCCATGCCGAGCAGGTCGAGCGCGCCGACCAGGCCTCGCAGCGGCGTGCGCTCGCGCGGTGCATCGGCGGGCACCCACAGCACCGCCATCAGGATGCCCACGATGCCGAGCGGGATGTTCACGGCGAAGGCCGCCGGCCATCCCCACACACCGACGAGGAGGCCGCCGAGCGGGAGTCCGAGCGCGGCCGTCGTCTGGGCGGCGATGGAGATTCCGCCCAGGACGCTCCCCGGGATGCCCGTGCCGGCCTCGTCCGCACGGGCGCGGATGAGGGCCATCGCGGTGGGGTAGCCGGCCGCGGTGCCGATGCCGATGAGCGCACGCGACACGATCAGCCACCCGAACGTGGGGGCGAACGCTCCGACCACCCCCGCGATCGTGACGATGCCGAGCCCGACGAGGAACACCCGACGGGCGCCGAACTGCGCACCCAGGCGCCCCATCGCCGGCTGCGCGACGGCGCTCGCGACATAGACCGCGGCGACGAGCGTCGCGGTCTGCCCGGCGCTGACCCCGAAGGCGGTGGCGATGGCGACGAGCGACGTCGCGATGATCGACGAGTTGACCGGGTTGAGCGACGACCCCCAGAGGAGGGGGGCGACGAATCGCGCCGGGAACGGGCGCTCCGTCGTCTTCGCGGTGCGCAGGCTCACCGGGCGGTCGCCGCCAGCAGCCGGAGGATTTCGTCGACCGTGCCGGTCTCGCCGAGCGCCGGGAAGATGCGCTCGATCGAGGTGCGGTGCGTCTCGGGGTCGCCGTCGGCCACCGCGTCCGTCGCGACCGTGACGTGGTAGCCGTGCTCGTGTGCGGCGCGGGCCGTCGACTCGACGCCCTTCGATGTGGCGATGCCGACGATGACGACCTGGGTCACACCCTCTGCGGTGAGCTTCTCGTGCAGATCGGTGCCGTGGAAGGCGCCCCAGGTCCGCTTGGTGACCCGGATGCCGTCCCCGAGCTCCGGCAGGAGCTCATCCCATCCGTCGGGTCTCGGCGCACTCGGGCGCTGTCGCTCGGTGCGGCCGGGAGCACCGCCCGTGACGTTCACGAGCACGACGGGGAGCCCCTGCGCGCGGAAGGCATCGGCGAGGCGGACGGCGCCGGCCACCACGGGTGCAGCTGCCGGGGAGCCGGCGATGCCGCGCTGGAGGTCGACGACGACGAGGGCGGTACGGGGGTCGAGGGCGGTGATGGGCATGGTGACTCCTCAGGAGATGGATGGGTCGGGATCAGGGCGCGAGCAGGCGCTCGATGAGCGCCGCGGCGTCGGCGAGGGTGTGCTGCTCCGCGGGGGTGAGCCGGGCGGCGATCACGCTCGCCAGCCACTCCTGCTTCGCGGCACGATGGCCGAGGATGTCGCGCTCGGCATCGGGCGTCAGGAAGACCTGGGTGGCGCGGCCGTCACTCGGGTCCGGCCGGCGGCCGATGATCCCCGCGGCCTCCAGCGACGCGATGGTGGCGCTCATCGACTGCGGCCGGACGCCTTCGGCCCGCGCGAGCTCGGACGTCGTGGCCGCACCGGACTCGAGCAGCCGTCGCAGCACGGCGACCTGCGAGGGGGTGAAGTCGGACGCGCCGCCCTCGGCTCGCAGCCGACGCGTCAGCCGGGCGGTCGCCGATCGCAGGGCGGCAGCGGTGTCATCGATCTCACTCACACCGCCAGACTAGCACTTATACAGTCTACCTGCGCAGTTTACCTGCCTAGTGTGCGACTACTCCGCGAGTTCCAGGACGGGCGCGAGCTGCGCCCGCGTGAGCCGGATCCATGGGCCGCCCGGGTCGAGCACGACTCCGGACAGTCCTGCGTCCGAGGCGAGGGCGGCCGCCAGCTGCGCGGCCGTGAAGGGCGTCGGCTGGTCACCGCGCCCCAGCGCCACGACCTCGAGCGGATGGGAGAAGACGTCGAGGATGCGCTCGCCCGCGGGCGTGTGGGACTCCGCGACACCCCAGGCATCCTCTTCCGAGGCCCGGTTCACGGCCACCCAGAGCGGCGCCGTGGTCATCGCCTCGACGACGGCAGCGGCCGTGGCATCCGTGCGGGGCGCCGCGAGGAGGTGCTTCAGCGTGAGCTCGGGGTCCATCTCCTCGACCGCGCGGCCGATGAGGGCCCGCGGGAGCACGACACTGGCCGGTGCGGACGACTGGTCGATGACCACCCCGGCGAACTCGCCGCGGAGCACGTACTGCAGCACGGTCTGGATCGCCTGCCCCATGGCGGACGTCTGCGTGTCGCCGTCCGCGTTGACCGCCTCGGCGAGTGCGACACCACCGCTGTAGAGCATGACGAACTGGCCGTCGTCGCGCGTGGCGACGGCCAGCGGGAGATCCTCACCGGCACGGAGCAGCGCCTGCGCGTCGCCCTTCACCCGGAGGTAGACGTTGCCCTGCAGCAGCTGGCGCGCGACGTTGAAGATCTGCGCGGCGTCCGGATCCTCGTCGAGGGCCGCCAGGGCGTCGCGCAGCAGCACGTTGTCGGGGAGGCCCGGCAGCGACTCCTCCGGCGGGGGCGCCTCGCCGGAGGGCTCCGGGGCGGCCTCGACCTGTGTCGAGCCGAATCCGCCGAAGGACGAGGTGGAGATGCCGACCTGAGGCACCGCCGCCTCGTCTGCTGCGGCGTCCGTGAGGGGTGCCGCAGCCTCGGACTCTGCGGTGCCTGCCGGGTCGGAGGTGTCGGCGGCGTCGGTCCCGGGTGCGGCGTCGGACGGCTTCGGGCGACGCGAGAAGAGTGCCATCGCGCCAGCCTAACCCGCAAGCACGCCCGACTCGGAGGGCGCGGTGCCCATCCTCGTGCTGGACAAGGGGCGTCCCGGCACGGTACGACGAAGGTGCACGCAACTCCTGCCCCCCGAGGGAGACACATGAAGATCTCCGAGTTGTCCGAGCGCAGCGGCATCCCGGTCGCGACGCTGAAGTTCTACATCCGCGAGGGGATGCTCCCCCGCGGCGAAGCCACCTCCGCCACCAGCGCCGAGTACGACGAGACCCACCTCGACCGCCTGCGCCTCATCGGCGCGCTCGCGGGTGTGCGCGGACTGCCGCTCGTGCGTGTCCGCGACATCCTCGATCTCATCGACGCGCCGCTCGACAGCCCCTCGGAGACGGCGCACCTCGCCGTGAACGCCCTGCCGCCCTACGCCGAGATCCCCGCGCCGCTCGACGGCGACGACGACGACCGGCGCGCACGGGCGGCGATCGCACTCGCCGGGCTGACGTACGACCCGTCTTACGCGGCCGTGCGCCAGCTCGACACCGCGATCCGGGCGGTGGAGGATGCCGGGCTGCCCTGGGACGAGCCGACGCTGCGGCGCTACTCCGACGCGGTGGGCGAGCTCGCGACTCTCGAGGTCGTGCCGATCGCCGCGCTCACCCGGGCGGAGGCCACCACCTATGGCATTCTGGGCACCGCGCTCTACGAGCCGGTGATCCTGGCTCTGCGGCGGCTGGCGCTGCACCATCTCCTGCTCACCGGGCAGGTTCCGACCCCGAGCGACGCAGGCACCGAGGAGACGGCACCGGCCTAGAGCTTCTCGATGGGCGCGATCTTGATCAGGAGCTTCTTCGCGCCCACCTTGTCGAAGCGCACGTGCGCCACGCGCTTCGGCCCCTCGCCGGTCACCGCGTCGACTCGGCCCTCGCCGAAGTCCTCGTGGCGGATGCGGTCGCCCGCGGCGAGCTCCATGTCGCCGTTGTCGCGCACCTTGGCGGGGATGCGGTTGGGGAAGCGGTCAAGCGACGTCGACTTCGGGGCGAGGGCGGGCGGATCGTCGTGCCGGCGCGGCCCCCAGCCGCCGCCGCGCGCGCCCGGCCTCGCGTTGAGGGCGCGCGACTGCGACCCGCCTCGCGAGTTGACGTCTCCGGGCGACTGCCGCCAGTCGATGAGCTCCGGCGGCACCTCCTGCAGGAAGCGACTCGGCATCGCGACCGAGATCTCGCCGAACTGGGCGCGCGTCATCGCGAGCGACAGGTACAGGCGCTGGCGCGCGCGGGTGACGCCGACGTAGAACAGGCGCCGTTCCTCGGCCGGACCTCCGGGCTCGCCCGCCGAGATGCGGTGCGGGATGAGGTCCTCCTCCACGCCCGTGATGAACACGGCCTCGTACTCCAGCCCCTTGGCGGTGTGCAGCGTCATCAACGACACCGATCCCGATGCGTCCTCGAGGTCGTCGGCGTCCGACACGAGCGCGACCTCGGCGAGGAAGTCGACGACCGTGCCCTCGGGGTTGTTGCGGGCGAACTCGCGCGCGACGGCGACCAGCTCGTCCAGGTTCTCGAGCCGCGCCTCGTCCTGCGGGTCGCGGCTCGCCCGCAGCGCGTCGCGGTAGCCGCCCTTGGTGAGGAGCAGCGCGAGCCCCTCGGCGACGGCGGTGGACGGGGCCAGCTCGCCCGTGGCCGGCAGCATCACATCCGTCGCCTCGGCGAGGACCGCGTCCAGCTGAGCGATCGCGGCCTGGATCTTCGGCCCCACGCCGAGCGCCGACGCGTTGGCCAGGGCGTCGCGGAACGTGATGCCCTCACTCTCGGCGTAGCGCGCGATCGCCGTCTCGGTCACGTCGCCGATGCCGCGGCGGGGCTTGTTCAGGATGCGGCGCACCGCCTGCTCGTCGGCGGGGTTCGCCACCACGGTCAGATACGCCAGGGCGTCCTTGATCTCGGCGCGCTCGTAGAAGCGGGTGCCGCCCATGATCTTGTACGGGATCGCCGCGCGGATGAAGATCTCCTCCAGTGCACGCGACTGCGAGTTGGTGCGGTAGAACACCGCCATGTCCGAGTAGGCGACGCCGGCACGGCGCAGCACGTCCACCTCGTCGGCGACGAACTGGGCCTCGTCATGCTGCGAGTAGCCGGTGAAGCCGACGATCTTCTCGCCCGCGCCGACGTCGGTCCACAGTCGCTTCTCCTTGCGGTCGAAGTTGTGGCTGATGACCGCGTTCGCCGCGCTCAGGATGTTCTGCGTCGAGCGGTAGTTCTGCTCCAGGAGCACGACCTTGGCGCCGGGGTAGTCGCGCTCGAACTCGGAGATGTTGCGGATGTCGGCGCCACGGAACGCGTAGATCGACTGATCCGAGTCGCCGACGACAGTCAGCGACGCGGCCTCGAGCTCCGGGGCGTGCTCGGGTTCGAAGATCATCATGCCGCCCGCGGCATACGGCTCCGCGGCGGCGCCGACGACCGGTCGGGTGAGCTCGTGGATGAGCGCGTACTGGGAGTGGTTCGTGTCCTGGTACTCGTCGACCAGGATGTGACGGAACCTGCGGCGGTAGACGTCGGCCACCTTGGGGAAGGCGCGGAACAGGTACACGGTCTGCGCGATGAGGTCGTCGAAGTCGAACGCGTTGGCCCGCTGCAGCGCGCGCTGGTAATCGCCGAACACCTCGACGAACTTGCGCTCGGCCGGGTCGCTCATGTTCGCCGAGCGGGCGTAGGTCTCGGCATCCGACAGCTCGTTCTTGAGCTTGGAGATGCGGCTCTGCACGCTCCCCGGCGTGTGCCCGAACGCATCGGCCTCGTGCTCTTTCACCAGGCGCTTGATGAGCGCGCGGGAGTCGCCGGAGTCGTAGATGGTGAAGGACTTGGTGAACCCGAACTGCTCGGCCTCGCGGCGCAGGATCCGCACGCACGCGGAGTGGAACGTCGAGATCCACATGCCCTGGGACTGGTCGCCCACGAGCTGGGCGACGCGCTCGCGCATCTCGCCCGCCGCCTTGTTGGTGAACGTGATCGCGAGGATCTGACTCGGCCAGGCCTCGCGGTTGCGCAGCAGCGACGCGATGCGGTGCGTGAGCACACGGGTCTTGCCAGAGCCTGCGCCCGCGACGATCAGCAGGGCCGGGCCGCGATAGACGACGGCCTCGCGCTGCTGCGGATTGAGGCCCTCGAGGAGGTCTTCGTCGGCGCGGACGCCGTCACCGGAGGCACGCGCGGGGCCGCGATCGCCGCCGACGATGATGGGCGTGGAGGCTTCGGTCATGTCGCTACGAGTCTAGGCGCGGGCGCCGACACCGCAGGCGTCGCGCTCCGCGAGAGTCAGAGCGCACGGGAGCGTCGTCGTCCCCCGAGCGCCAGGGTCACGCCCACGACGCAGACGAGCAGGCCCAGCGCCGCCGCCCACCACGCGGTGTCATCCGGGATCTCGAGATAGGTCGTGATGCCGAGGATGCGCGCCAGGCCCCACGGGAGGAGGCCGAGCTGGTCGTTCCAGGCGGTGAGGGCGCGTTCGAGGCCGATCGCGCCGACGACGGCGGCAGGGACGGCGAGACCGGCACCGACCCCCGCGAGCACGAAGCCGGTGGCCCGCCGCGCGCCGACCTGCGCGGACAGCGCCCACCCGGCGGCCACGAACACCCAGACGAACAACGCGAAGCCGATCGCGATGTAGAGGGTGCGCAGAACCGGGCTGGTCCAGAATCCGTACCAGTACCCGCCGGGGCCGGTGAAGGAGAGCGCGACGAGGGTCAGGACGCACCGGATCACGACCACGCCGCCCACGGCCGCGATGACCGGCCACGGCGAGCGCCGCCCGATCAGCAGCCGCACGACGAGCACGAAGACGACCCACGCGCCGAGCACGGCGGCGAGCTGCGCCCACCCGAGGAACGACGTCTGCACGGCCCGTGTCGCCACCAGCAGCGCCCCGGGGACGATGAGCAGCAGCCAGCGGTCGAGGCTCAGCATTCCGAGGGTGGACTCGCGCGCGCGCCACGGACGGATCGCGGCGATCCAGGACGCCCGCGCCGCGGCCGCGCCGGGCCGGCCCACGAGCCGCGTGCGCGCCGACAGCGCGCCGATCACGCTCCACGCCAGCGCCAGAACGAGGAGCACCCGCGCAAGCCACGACATGGCGAGGTCGCGGTCTGCGCGCTGGACGCCGAGTGCCGCGGCGGTCAGGTTCCACGCCGGGTGGTCGAGGTCGCCCCAGTAGGCGGCGAGGTGGGCGGCCGCCCGCTTCTCGTAGAGGTTCCGCGCCGCCTGCCACTCGGCGTACGCGTCGCCGGACAGCGTGGCGTGCCAGGCCGCCTGGGCGAGGAACATCGCACGGTACGCCGAGAGGAGCCGGAGGGTGTCGACCTCGTAGTCCATCGTCGAGGTGAACGCGGTGCGCAGGTCCGCCGAGTGCCAGGTCGCGGCATCCGTCTGCGCCACGAGGTCGCGCATCTTCTCCGCCGTGCGCACGGCCGCCTCGCCCTCGGACACGGCCTCGTCGCGCCGGTCGCCCACGATCGCGGACATCACGTCGAGAGTGGCCGAGTCGCCGGTGAGGATGTCCCACTCGAACAGCCACATCTGCGGCGGCGGCTCGAGACCGATGGCCTTCACGCTCTGCTCCGCGAACGGCTGCACGTACAGGCCCTGCCTGATCGCGTCGCGCGAGAGCGCCATCGCGTCGGCGATCGCGGTCACCGTCGCGGGATCGTCGGAGAGGTAGCGCCGGATCCAGTCCTGGGTGACGGCCCCGACGTCCACCGCCGGATCGCGGGCGATCGCCGCGGCGAGCATCGTGTTCGCCTCGTACAGCTGCCAGAACCCGGCCTTGAGGTAGAGGGACATCGGGCCGGCCCGCCACGGCCCGCCGTCCTGGGTCCAGGCCCACACGCCCTCGATGTGCGGATCCGCGGCGAGCGCCTGCTGCATCGCCCATCGGAACTCCGCGCCCAGATCGTTCGGGAAGGCGCCGAAGCCCTCGAACTCCCGCCGCGACTGGAACTCGACGATGCGGCGCTGGTCGCCCACCGCCAGCGTGGCGTTCAGCGGCAGCCAGCTGTAGAAGTCGCCCTGGGTGTACTTGGTCGAGACGATGAGCTTCGGCGAGTCGATCCCCTTCAGCACCGCCTCGTAGGACGCCGGGTCGGTGTGCATGTCGCCCACATCGCCGATCCCGACGCTCCAGCTGCGGAAGATCACCTCGTGGTCGGATGCCTCGGCCTCGGCGAGGAATCCCTTCAGCATCGCCCGCACCCCCGCGACGCTGCGCACCGCGATCGCCGAGTAGTAGTCGAAGCCGGGCGTCTGGTAGATGCTGCCGCCCTCGCCGATGCGGATCAGCACGCCCGACAGTCCGGGCTCCTGCGCATAGAGCTCGTCGAGCGCGTCGGTGTAGACCTTCCACAGCGCGGGATCCTCGGTGTCGGAGCCGAAGCGGCGCTCGAGATACGAGTGGAGCGCCGGCGTGAGGGCGAGCATGTCGGTGCGCAGGTACACCTTGACCCCGAGCGCCTTCGCGCGATCCCAGAACGGTGAGAACGCTTCGCGGAGAGCCTTCGCGCGGGCGATGTGCTCGTCGCCCGCGGGGTACACGCCCGCCGTGGCGAACTCCGCGTACTCGATGAAGCCCGGCCAGGCGACGGCGTTGTAGCCGTCGGCGAGGATGTGGCGGAGGTAGGTGTCCCAGTCGGCGTAGTCCTTCGCGAGCGCCGTCGCGTCGACGTACGGCGCGCGCGGCAGGTAGGCATCCTCGAACGCACCGGACGCGTGCGAGTAGTCGGTCCCGCTCCGCCACTGCGCCGGATCCGGCTGGACTCCGACGGCGCCGAGGTCGGCCATCCGGAACGGCAGCTTCGAGGTGACCTTCTCGCCGAGGCCCTCCGCCACGGACCGCCCTGCGCGGATGCGTGCGGCGAGGTCGTACACGCCGCGCACCGCGCCGGTCTCGCTCGCGGCCTCGATCCGCAGAGCGCTCGCCGAGCCGGTGAGGGTGTAGGAGTCGTCGGCGGCGTCTCCCGACCCCGCCGTGACCGTGAGGGTCGCGGCGCCGGACCGGCGGGCGACGGATGCCTCGGCCTGATCGAGCTCGTCGATCGCCGTCGACATCCGCACCGTGTCGGGCGCGCGGACGACCAGCGCGGGCGGGACGACGGGGGCCGCGGCGACCGGGACCGTCGGTGCGGCGGGGGACATCTGCCGCGACGGCGTCGCGCTGATGCCGAGCGCGTCGCCGACGACGGCACCCACCCCGATTCCGAGGGCGACGAGGACGATCGCGGTGACCGTGGCGAGGATGCCTCGCCTGGTCGCCGTCGTCATGAGCCGAGCCTACGGCGTGGCATCCGGTCGTTTCCGCCGGATCCGGGCTCCGGGGATCACGTTTCGGTCGCGAACCGCGGGTCGCTACGCTTCCGTCATGGCCGACGCCGAAGCCCGCAGCATCCTGGACCGTGTCGAGGGAGAGGAGCGCGACCTCGTGCTCCCCCGCTTCGACCTCGACGACGCGTGGGCGCTCGGCTCGCGGATGCGCGAGGCCGCGGTCGAGGCGGCGCTCCCGATCGTGATCGGCATCACCCTGGGCGAGGCGCGGGTGTTCCACACCGCCCTTCCCGGATCGAGCGCCGACAACGACGGCTGGCTGGAGCGCAAGACCCGCGTCGCCCGTCGGTACGGCCGGTCGTCGTATGGCGTGGGGCTGTCGTTCCGCGCGGAGGGGAAGGACTTCGACACCTCCGCCCGCCTCGACCCCACGCGCTACGCCGCGCACGGCGGCGTCTTCCCGATCACTATCGCCGGGGTCGGCGTCGTGGGGACGGTCGGGGTCTCGGGCCTCCCGCAGGCCGATGACCACGCGTTCGTCGTCGCGCAGCTGCGGGCGTTCGCCGCGACTGTGTGAACCGGGTCATGGCATCCGTCGCGTCACCGGCGGACACAGAGCGAAACCCGAGGTCACGCTGTTCGAATCCACGGCGGCGCCTGGCTACGGTGGACCCATCGCGGCGATCCGGACGGTTCCGGGCACCGGCTCATAACCGGGAGCGTTGCGGGTTCGACTCCCGCCGTCGCGTCGATGCCATCGGCGCCTCAGATCTCCTCGGTCGGGGCCGGCGGTCGCTCGCTTTCCAGTTCGCCGTGTCGCTCCAGTCCGGCAGCGAAGAACCGCAGGGCGGGAAGGGCTGCGGCGATGGCGGACCGCTGCGCCTCATCCAGATCCTCGAGGGCCTCCTCCACGCGGCGCGCGTTGGCCTGCTGCCAGGCGGAAAGTCGCTCATGCCCGGCTCGGGTGAGGGTCAATACGACCGCGCGCCGGTCGTCGGCCCGGCCCCGACGATCCAGCAGCCCATCGGAGACCATCTGCTGAACGAGGTTGCTCACCGTGTTCCGCGCCAGCCGTTGCCGTTCGGCCAGCTCGCTGACGCCGAGTCCGGGTTCATCGGTGAGTCTCTGCAGCAGTTCGACCTGTGCCATCGGCAGTGATTCCCAGGGCAGCTCTGCGCGGACGCTGGCACGCAGGCTGCGGCGCAGCCGGGTGATGATGTCCGTCAGCGCCCACGCGTCGCTCGGGCTCGATTCCGCGGCCACGCGCGTCACGCCGGTTCCGTCGCCAACATGAGGACATGCTATCCGGAAATGCACAATGCTAGACTTGTTCTGTGACAGAACATTCTGAGCCGAGTCCCGCCTGGATGCGCCGGCTGCTCTACGAGGCTCCCCGACCGGCGCGCGTGCGGGCTTCGCTCCGGGCTCCCTGGCTGATCGTGACGACCGTGTGCGTCGGAGCATTCATGGGTCAGCTGGATGCGAGCATCGTCACCGTCGCCATTCCGGCGATGCGTGCGGACCTGAACGCGACGATCGATCAGGTGGAGTGGGTCGCACTGGTGTACCTGCTGGTGCTGGTGGGGACCATCGGCGCCGTGGGGCGGATCTCGGACATGTTCGGCCGCAAACTGTTCTACACCTACGGGTTCGTCCTCTTCACCCTGTCCTCCGTGGGTGCGGGTCTGTCGCCGACGATCGAGTGGCTGCTGGTGGCTCGCGTCTTCCAGGCGATCGGCGCCGCCATGCTGCAGGCCAACAGCGTCGCCCTGATCCGTACCAACATCCCGTCACGGACTCTCGGCCGCGCGATCGGGATCCAGGGCGCGGCGCAGGCGATCGGCCTCGCGCTCGGCCCGACCGTCGGAGGTCTGCTCGTCGGCCTCGGCGGGTGGCGGTGGGTCTTCTTCGTGAACATCCCCGCGGGGATCATCGGCGTCGCGCTCGCCTGGTTCCTCTTGCCGCGGACCCGCGCGAAGGCGCCCCGCGCGCCGCTCGACTGGCGCGGGCTGACCACCCTCATGCCGGGCATCGCCCTGCTGCTGTGGACGCTGACCGCCGCCTCCCGCGGCCAGGCGCTCGCTCCGCAGACCCTGATCGCCTTGGCTGTCGGCGTGATCCTGATGGTCGTGTTCGTCCTGATCGAGCATCGCGTGACGAACCCCCTGGTGGACCTCGCCCTGTTCAGGTCGGCCGTGTTCAGCAAAGGCATCATCACCGGGCTGCTGAGCTACCTCGTCCTGTTCGGGGTGTTGTTCGTGTTCCCGATCTTCCTCGTCGAAGGCCTGGCTCTGACGCCGGGCGCCTCCGGACTGGTGCTGACCGTGCTGCCCGCGGCTCTCGGCGTGATCGCCCCCGTCGCCGGGAGGATCGCGGATCGGTTCGGCCCCACCCTGCCGACCGCGACCGGGATGGGGGTGACAGCAGTCGCGCTCGGGACGACCGCGATCCTCCCGCTCCCGCTGTGGGGCCTCGGGGTCGCGCTCCTTCTCGTCGGCGTGGGTCTGGGGCTGTTCACCCCGGCGAACAACGCCACGGTCGCGGCGGCCGGGCCGCCCCATCACGCCGGAATGGTCAGCGCGGTCCTGAATATGACACGCGGCCTGGGAACATCGCTCGGAGTCGCAGTGGCAGCCGCGGCGTACACTCTCGGGACGGCCGGGGAGGTGGATCAGTCCAGCCCGTCCGGCTTCCACGTCGCGGTCACCACGCTCGCCGTGATCGCCGCGGTGGCGGCTCTCATCTCGCTGATCCGGGTCTCTGGGCGTCGGCTGGCTCCGCCGGCCGACTGATCACCTTCCACCGACGATCGGCGCGATCGACGGGTCGGGCCGGGAAGCACCTGGCCGTGGCGCGGCCCTTGGAGGCGGGCCCGGAGTCCACCGCGCGGTCGAGGTCTGCCGGGACAGCGCACACGTGCACGACGACCGGGCGGGTGCGCGGTGCGGTCATCGGCCGAAGAGCCTGGCGAAGAAGCCGTCGCTCCTCTCGCCCTGGTGGCCGGCGCAGCGCTGTGAGACGGGCACGCCCCGCATGACCTGGTCGACGTGCTGTCCGCATCCGGACCAGGTGGTCTTCCCGCATCGGCGGCAGGTGACTGCAGAACACATGGGTGCTTCCTCTTTCGGTGGTCGGGGGTCAGGCGAGCATGAGGAAGAGCTTCTCGAGCTCTTCGGTGGTCAGTCCCTGCTGGTCGCGCGCCGCATCCGGGTCGGCGATGCAGTCCTTCATCGCGGCGGACACGATCGCGAAGCCTGCACGGTCCAGCGCGCGGGAGACCGCGGAGAGCTGGGTGACGATGTCCCGGCAGGATCGGCCGTCCTCGACAGCGGCGATCACGGCCTCCAGCTGCCCGCGCGCGCGACGCAGCCGGTTGACGATGCGCTTGTGCGCATCGGGGTCGCTCGTGTTGATCATGATTCGCCCTTTCGGGATGAGGAGTGGATGACGATGGGCCGGCGCGCCTCGGCGTACCCGATCGCGTTCGGCGGCGAGACGACCGGCGGCGCCAGCAGCTGAGCCGGGCACCAGCCGGTGAGGGCGCCGACAGCGAACATCCCCGCGGCCCCGCCCGCGGGGATCGCCGCCCAGGGCTGGTCGAGCACGCCGATAGCGAACGCGCCGAGGAACACGGACCCCAGCCCCGCCAGCACACGCTGTGACCGGCTGCCTGGGCAGACGGCCCGTGATCTATGCATACTGCAGCGCATCGCCGTACGCGAGGGTGTCGCGCTCGCGCTCGCCGAGCGACGCGCGCAGCGTGAGCATTCCGCCCGAGAGCGATGCGGAGTCGATGCCGACCTGGGTGAGCACCCTGTGCGCGATGGCTGAGCGCACCCCGGACTGGCACATCACCCGCACCGGGCGTCCGGCGGCCGCGTCGCGGACCTCGTCGAGTCGCTCACGCAGCTCGGTGTGTGGGATATGAAGCGAACCCGGCACGTAGCCCGTGACGTATTCGGCGCGCGTGCGGACGTCCAGGATGAGCGCTTCCTCGACCACCTGCTCGAGCTGCTCCGGATACCACAGGGTCAGCGTGCCGTTCTGCACGTTCTCCCCCACCATCCCGGTCAGGTTGACGGGGTCTTTGGCCTGCCCGTAGGGCGGGGAGTACGCGAGATCCAGGTCGATCAGGTCGTGGACGCGGAGTCCGGCGCGGATGGCGGTGGCCAGCACGTCGATGCGCTTGTCCACGCCTTCGGTGCCCACCGCCTGAGCGCCCAGCAACAGACCGTCCGTGGCGCGGATCTGCACGACGAGGTGGATCTGCGCGGCGCCGGGGAAGTAGCCCGCGTGCTGGTTGGAGTGCAGGTGCAGGGTCCGGTATGCGATCCCGGCGGCGTCCAACGCGGCACGGTTCGCGCCGGTGAGCGCCACAGTCAGCTCGCCGACGCGCACGATCGCCGTCCCGACAGGCTGTGGCACCGCCCGCGCCCGCCCGGGCCGGAGGATGTCGTCCGCGATCAGACGCCCGGCCCGGTTCGCCGGACCGGCCAGTGCCACGGGGCGGCGGATGCCGGTGACCGCGTCGACGGACACGGTCGCATCCCCCGCCGCCCACACGGCGGGCGCCGATGTGCGCCCGTGGGCATCGACGACGATCGCGCCGCGCTCGCACGCGATCCCCGCCGCTTCGAACGGCGCGGTGTCCGGGCGGACCCCCACGGACAGGACCACGATGTCGGCGGGAAGCCGCCGGCCGTCGGCCAGGACGACCGTGTCGAGATCATCGGCGTGTTCGACGCTCGCGGCTCCGATGCCGGTGCGGACGTCGATGCCCAGCCCGACGAGCTCCTGGGTCACGAGCCACGCCAGCTCGCGCTCCAGAGGGGGCAGGGGATGGGGTGCGAGCTCCACGATCGACACATCCAGCCCCTGGTGCGCCAGCGCCTCCGCCGCCTCGAGACCGATGAATCCGGCCCCGAGAACCACCGCGCGCCGCGCGCCGTCGAGGACCGCGCTGCGCAGCGCGACCGCATCCTCCACGGTGCGCAGCGTGTGCACCCGCGGGGAGTCCAGCCCGGGCAGCGGCGGGCGCAGCGCCGACGCGCCCGGCGAGAGCACCAACGCGTCATAGGCCAGGTCGTAACCGCCGTCCGCGGTGCGGACCGTGACCGTCTTGGCCGCGGTGTCCACCGCGGTCACCTCACTCCCCGTACGCACGTCCAGCGCGAGCGCGGCGCGGAGGGTCTCCGGCGTCTGCACCAGCAGCGAACGCTCCTGCTCGATGTCGCCGCCTACGAAGTACGGCAGCCCGCAGTTGGCGAACGAGACGTGCGCGCCTCGCTCCAACACCACGATCTCCGCGGTCTCATCCAGGCGACGTGCACGCGCGGCGGCACTCATGCCACCCGCGACACCCCCCACGATCACGATCCTCACCGGACGACCTCCGACCCCTGCCCGACCGCTTTCGCGGCAGCAACCTCCGCGTGCACGGCCCGCATGTCCAGGCTCCGGACCCCGTCGATCAGCTGATCCAGCTGAGCGGGGCCCAGTGCGCCGGGCTGCGAGAAGACGAGCACGCCCTCGCGGAACACCATCAGCGTCGGGATCGAACGGATCTGGAAGCCCGCTGCGAGCTCGCGCTGATCCTCGGTGTCGACCTTGCCGAAGACGATATCCGGGTGCTGGTCCGAGGCCTCCTCGAAGACGGGCGCGAACATCCGGCAGGGGACGCACCACGCGGCCCAGAAGTCGACGAACACGATGTCGTTCTGCTCGATGACATCGCCGAATCCCTCGATGGTGACAGTCCGAGTAGCCATGTGGTCCTTTCGTGTCTCGTGGTCAATGGTCGACGGCAGACGCCGCCGTCGGATGGGAGATGCCGCTCAGGCAGCGGCCGCGTCGTGGCCGGGACAGCGGTCGTCTTCCGGGACGCCCCACAGTGCGTCCTCCACGTGCTGGCCGCAGCCGGTCCACGTCGCCTTGCCGCACACCGCACACGTCACTCTGCTGCACATGGCCGCATCCCCTGTTCCTCGACAGATACCCCCTTGGGTATATCCATAATACACCCCCGGGGGTATTTAGCAACCGGGACAGTCGTACAGCCGCGGTGAACGCGGAAAGCAGACGTCGAGCAGCCTCGCCGGCGATCTGGAGCAGCACAGCGGCGAAAGCGCGCCCGGAGCGCATCGGATGCGCGACACTCTCAACGCGGGCGCAGCGCGCACCGGTGATGAGGGTCGTCGCCCAGGAGAGTCCTCATCCCGCGGACGCACGCCTGGCGGGCCCTCGGATTCCCCTCAACTCCCGCCGTCCCGTCGATTCCCCGCCACCTGCGCAGGAGATCGCGACGCGATGAGCCTGACGATCTATCGGGGCCCCTCGTGCCCACCGGTCGCCAGAGCCCCGCTGCGGGTGGCGATGACGAAGTCATCGACGTTGTGCACGTGGTCCCGGACGCGGCGCACCGCCTCCGCCGACACGGACGCGGCGGCCGCCGGGTCGAGGACCAGCACGGCGTCCCCCTCCAGCCGATGCCCCACCCAGCGCAGGCGGACCCGCTCGATGCGGTCGACCCCTGGCACATGCTGCAGCGCGTGCTCGACCCGATCGACGAGTTCGGGCTCGACGCCGTCCATCAGCCGTCGTCCGATGCTGCGGATCGTGCCGATGAGCAGGACGAAGATCGCTGCCGAGATGATGAGGCCGACGATTGGATCGGCGAGGGGGAACCCGGCGAGCACCCCGATCCCGCCGATGACGACCGCGAGAGAGGTGAAGCCGTCCGTGCGCGCGTGGACGCCGTCGGCGACCAGCGCCGCCGAGCCGATGCGTCGACCGATGCGGATGCGGTAGATCGCCACCGCCTCGTTGCCGAGGAAACCGATGACACCCGCGACGATCACCCAGCCGAGGTTCTCCAGTGGCCGCGGGTGGATGATGCGATCGATCGACTGCCAGGCCGCGACCACAGCGGACAGCAGGACGACGAAGACGATGAACAGGCCGGCCAGGTCCTCTGCCCGCCCGAAGCCGTACGTGTACCGGCGGGTCGCCGCGCGGCGGCCGAGCACGAACGCCACCCACAGCGGGATCGCCGTCAGCGCGTCGGAGAAGTTGTGGACGGTGTCGGCGAGCAGCGCGACCGAGCCGCTGAAGACGACGACGACCGCCTGCAGCACGGTCGTCGCCAGCAGGATCACCAGACTGATCTTGAGCGCGCGGATGCCCGCGGAGCTCGCCTCGAGCGCGTCGTCGATCGAGTCGGACGCATCGTGCGTGTGCGGCACGAACAGCCTGTAGAGGAACCCCTTCACGCCGCCCGGATGCTCGTGCTCGTGCTCGTGCTCGTGTGCGTGCTGGTGATCGTGATCGGTCATTCGCCGGCGCGATCGCGATGGTGGTGGCGCGGAGTCCCGCCGAGGGAGTGCTCCGCCTGGAAGATGGCATCCGCGACCAGGCGCGACGCGTGCTCGTTCTCGAGGCGGTAGAACACCCGCTGCGCGTCCTGGCGCGTGGCCACGATCCGCGCGAGTCGGAGCTTCGCGAGATGCTGCGACACGGCCGCGGGCGACTTGTCCACGATGTCCGCGAGATGGTTCACCGACAGCTCACCCGACTCCCCGAGCGCGAGGATGATCCGCACCCGCGTCGCGTCCGCCAGCATCCCGAACACCTCGACCGCCAGCTCGACGTACTGGCTCTCCGGCGACGCACCGCATCCCTGCCTATCTGCGTTCATATGCAGATACGCTACCACGATGTCGTGCGCCCGCTCCGCTCGACGTGGTTCTCTGCGCGAGGACCCCTCCCTTCGGCTCCCGCAAAGATCAGGTGTCTAGGATGAGCGAGCCCCCCTCCTGATCGGACGCCCATGATCGTCGATTCCGCCATTCCGAGCCCTGACCCCAGCTGGGCGAGCTTCTCGCTCGGTCCGCTGACGATCCACACGTACGCGCTGTGCATCATCGCGGGGATCATCGCCGCCGTCGCGATCACGGAAAGGCGACTCCGACGCCGCGGGGTGTCGCCCTGGACCACCGTCGACATCGCCCTGTGGACCGTTCCGCTGGGCATCGTCGTCGCGCGGTTCTATCACGTGTTCACGCACGTCGGCGACTACTTCTACCCGGGCGCGAACCTGTGGAACGTGTTCGCCATCTGGGACGGCGGCAACGCGATCTACGGTTCGATGATCGGCGGCGCGGTCGGCATCGCGATCGCCTGCCGACGCACGGGTCTGCGCTTCTGGGCGTTCGTCGACGCCCTGGCCCCCGCGCTCCTCGTCGCGCAGGCCATCGGCCGGCTCGGGAACTGGTTCAACCAGGAGCTGTTCGGTCTTCCGACGACACTGCCATGGGGACTGGAGATCTCGCCGAACGCGCCGATGTACCCGGCGGGCACGCCCGCCGGGACGCTCTTCCACCCGCTCTTCCTGTACGAGATCATCTGGAATCTCACCGGCGCCCTCCTCATCGTCCTGCTGGAGCGACGCCTGACCCTGCAGTGGGGGCGGAGCATGGGTCTCTACATGGTCTGGTACGGACTCGGCAGGAGCGGACTCGAGGCGATCCGCATCGACCCGACCAGCAACGCGGCCTTCGGCATCCCCGCCAACATCTGGGCCTCGTTCGCCCTCATCGCGATCGGGGTGACGCTTCTCGTCGTCCAGAGCATCCGGCACGACGGCCCCGAACCGTCGCCGTACGTCGACGGCCGCGGCCCCACGGGCGCGGCGTCGGGAGGCGCGAAGGCGGACGCAGAGGCGGACGACGCAGAGGTCTCTCCCGGTTCGACCGCGCCCGACCCTGCGCGCGTGCGCGGCGCCTAGCGCTTCGAGTCCGCCGCGACACTCTCGGCGTGATCCCCACGAGGGCGACGGTCCCCATCCCGAGACCGCGGCTCCTCTCCTTCCGTCCCACCGACCGTCACGGGTGACGGCCACCGCTGCCACCATCCTCGCGCCAGCCGAGCAGCAGCCCGCCGGTGAGCCGTGATGCCAGGCGGAACACGAGGGCGATGCAGACCGCGACTCCCGCACCGACCACCGTCTCGACGGCGCCGATCACGAGCGCGACGAGCAACGTCACCGGGAGGTTCACCACCGCGGCGACGTGGGAGACGCCTCCCGTCGCGGCCGTGAAGCCGGTGTCCCACGCGGAGAAGGTGCCCGTGGCGAGCAGCGCCAGCCACAGCAGCGCGACGCCGAACGTCTGCACGGCGGCAAGGCAGCCCGAGAAGATGAGCCCCCATCGAGCGGCCGATCGGAGCGAGATGTCGATCAGGCTGATCCGGATGTCACGCGGTGCGGCGGGCACGAGCACCTCCTCGTGACGAGCTTCTCCCTGGAGCTCTCAGGCGCGGCTAAGACGCACGTCCGTCGGGTCGGTGTCGGCGGCGCTGTGGTGTCTGAGCGACGCCGCGGCCACCTCGTTGGTGCCGATTTCGCAGTTGAGCGCCGTGCGGGCCGAGCGGCGACGAACAGCAGGCGACGGCACGATGCGTCTAGGCCCGCGGCACACCTTCAGCCTTGGCCCGATTCCGCCTCGAGAGCGCGGCCAGGACGATGGGCACGATGGTGAGGAGGATGATGCCGAGCATGATCCACTCGATGTTGGCCGCCACCCATGGAATCGAACCCAGGAGAGCACCGGCGTAGCCGAGGACGGCAGCCCAGAGCACCGCGGAGACGGCATTCCACAACGCGAAGGCTCGATGCGCCATCGTCGTCATCCCAGCGGCAGGCGCAACGTAGGTTCGCACGATGGGCACGAATCTGGCGAGTACGAGCGCAAGGCTCCCCCAGCGCGCGAAGAAGCGCTCGGTGTCTTCGAGGTACTTCTCCTTGAGCACCTTGGCACCGGGACGGAAGAGCCGCCGACCGTATCGACGGCCCAGGAGGAATCCGAGTTCACCTCCCGCGAGGGCTGCGATCGCGGCGATCGCGGCGACGAGGACCCAGTTGACGCCGATCGCCGCAGCGATCACGGCGGCAGCGAAGACGAGACTGTCGCCGGGGAGGAAGGGGAAGAGGAGGCCGTTCTCGACGAACACGAGGAGGGCGACGATGACGAGCGCGAACAGCCCGAAACCCGAGAGGGAGGTGAGGAACGCCATGCGTCCACTGTCTGGCGCAGCGTCTAAGGAGCGTCTCAGATGCCCGCGGTGGACCGGACGGCGCCTAGCATTCGGGTATGGCGAACGCTGATCCGATCGACGACGTCTCCATCGGGGGCGAGGGCATCCGTCTCGGGCAGTTCCTCAAGTTCGCGGGATTGGTCGATTCCGGCGGGGATGTGAAGGCAGTGGTGGCCGACGGGCTCGTGACGGTGAACGGCGAGATCGATCGTCGACGTGGACGGCAGCTCACGACCGGCGATGTCGTCGGCTTCGAGGGCCGCCGGGTCCGCGTGCGCCCCTGAAGAGGGTCGCGCGAGCGGCCGCGGAGGCTAGCCGCCGAACAGGTGCCATGTCCCTTCGGAGACGACGTCCACCCGTCCGTCGACGATCCGCAGCGCCGTGTCGTCGTCGATCGCGTAGACCGGCACGGGGACGCCCGACGCCCACGCCTCGATGTTCGCGGCGGTGGTGTCGGGCATCTCCGGGTTGTCGAGGTGCGGGTACAGGGTGACGTCGACGAGCCCGAGCGCCGTGCCGGCATCCTGCCCCATGTCACTGTCGTCCGGCACGAAGGCGAGATCGAACTCCGCGTCGCAATTGACGGGGGTGACCGCGATGCTGCCCGCGCTCATCCCGACATAGACGGTGCGTTCGAGCATCGGCAGCAGCTGCGCGAGCCCGGACTCCCGCATCCAGTGGCACAGATAGAGGACATCGCCGCCCCAGACGAGCAGCGCGTCCGCCTGCTGGACCGCCGGGACCCAGTTCTCCCTGCGGACGGTGGGCAGCGCGGTGAGCTCGAGGAGGGCCATCTCCTTCCAGCCGAGACCGACGAACGGATGCGGCGAGGCCCCCGAGACGGCCTGCCACGCGCCCGTCCCTCCGCCCGGGAACGGATGCATGCCGGTCGGGATGATGAGCGCCGAGCACTCCGAGATCGGCTTGCCGAGCAGGTCGACGAGGGCCGCCTGGATGCTGGCGTTGGTGATGCCGCCGGACGTGAGCAGGAATTTCATCGTGACCTCTCTCCCCTCCCCGAGGCTAGCCGCGGCGGTCGACATCCGCCCGTACCGTCACCGCGTTCGCGTCGACCGCAGGGTCACGGAGGGCTGCTCGGCGAACGCCGCGCGGTAGGCCGCGGCGAACCTGCCGAGGTGCGCGAAGCCCCAGCGCGCGGCCACCTCGGTGACGCTGCGCGTCCCCGGCTCGGCTGACGCCAGCTCCTCGTGCACCCGTTCGAGCCGCAGGCTTCGCAGATAGGACATCGGCGTGGTGTCGAGCGCGCGGCGGAACCCCTCCTGCAGCGCCCGCGGACTCATCGAGACCGCGGCCGCCAGTTCCGTCACCGTCCAAGGATGGTCGGGGCTGCTCCGCAGGAGATCGACCGCCTGCGCGACGGGCCGCACTCCCGCGACCGGGGTGCGGCCCGCGAGCGCCGCGGAGTAGTTGTGCGGCTGGGCGAGAAGCAGGGCGTGGAGCAGGACCTGCTCGAGACGCTGCGCCGCCAGCGGATGGGCGAGGATGCCGTTGCTCTGGCCCGAGGCCTCGTCGATCATCCACAAGGCTTGCATCATCGTGCGGCCACCGGACGTCGTGAGGTCGACCTCCGCCGAGAACTCGAGCGGCCGCGTCAGCGCGATGCCGACCAGATTCTCGGTCTCGAGCTGGAGCTGATCGCGCGGGACCATGAGCGAGATCTGGGCGAACTCCTCCTCGCAATCGATCTCCACCGGGCGACCTGGCATGAAGATCCCCGCCTTGTCCTTCGTGCCCTGGACCAGAGGTCCCCGCGCCGCTCGCATCCTCGCTCGGCCACGCACCGGGATGTCGATGTGGTAGTTCGTGGCCTCCGCCGTGTGGATTCGCACCGCTTCCCCGAATCGCATGAATCCGCAGGTGATACGGCCGACCGCCAGAGCGTTGAGCTGCATGTCGACGATTCCCGAGCGCGTGGCCGACGGGAAGTCGACGGGCAGGAACACGTCGCCGAGCGCGGCTCGCGCGTCGTCGACATCCCGGCACGAGACGACGCGGGCCGCGCTGAACATCTCGCCCGTGCGCGCATCCACCCGGCGATTGTAAGCACCGCCCGAGAGAGTGCGGCCGGGTCGCGCAGATCGGACGATGGTCGGCGTTCTGCGGATATCGGACACGTGGCTCGTTGCCTACCGTGAGGACCGTCGATGAGCACAGGTGAGGAAGGGCGGGCGATGGATCGCTATACGCGCCTCCTGGCGTCGTCGCACGTCCTGCTGAGGCCGGTGTTCCGAGCCTGGTTCCGCGCGCGGACGAAAGGCCTGCAGACGTGGTGCTACCCGCACGGGGAGTCGGTGGTGGGCGTCCCCGGTCCCGAGCCCGCCCGGATCCTCCTCCTCGGCGACGGGCCCGCGGCGGGATACGGCGTGCTCACGCAGCAGCTGGGAGTCGCCGGTCACCTGGCCCGCCACCTCGCCGAGAGCATGGCGCGCGGTGTCGTTGTGACCGTCGAGGCGTGGCCGGCCGCGTCGGCCGAGTCCACGCTCGAACGCCTCCCCCACATCGATCTCGATGGCTACGACGGCATCGTCGTCATGCTCGCCACGTCCGACGCGCTCCGCCTGACGTCACGACGCTCCTGGTCTCGCAGCATGGCCGGCCTGCTTCGCACTCTGCCCGGCTCGGACACCCGCGCGGTGTTCGTCACTACCACCGCCAGTGTGCGCCTGGCCCGGACCCTCCCACCGTTCGCACGCCGCGTCGCCGGACGTCACGCGCAGGTGCTGGACGCGGAGACCCGGCGGATCTGCGCCGAGACGACCACGACGCTCATCCCTCTGGACGCCGTCAACGAACTGAGTCAGCGCACCTATGCGACGTGGGGTCGCCGGATCGCGGCGGTCGTCGTCGCCGATCTGCACCCGAACGGGTGAGCGAGCGCGCCCTAGGTGGCGCAGGTGGCTCGGACGTCCGCGCACGAGAGCGAGCCCGAGTACGAGCGCACCTTCTCCTGCTCTGTCTCGCGAAGGACCTGTCGCCCGCGTGACGGAATGCCGCGACCGCGGATGCGCTTTCACCCCCCAGACGCAGAGGCAGAGAGAGGCCCGTCCTATGTCCCACCCTTCGCCGCAGGAGACCGCCGTCCTGGACAACCCCGCCTGGCACGCCCTGACCGGACCGCACGCGTCGTTCGCGATCGGAGACGACCTCGTCCGCCGCTACCCCGAGGACGTGGCGCCGTTCGTGGCGGTGCGGTCGTGGGAGGACCCGCGGGTGTGGGACGCCCTCGCCGACCTCGTCGGCCCCGGCGCGGAGGTCGGTCTCTCCGGGCTCGAGGCGAGTCTGCCCGCGGGATGGACCGAGATCGGGGGCGGAGACGGGGTGCAGCTCATCGAGACGGAGGCGTTGCGCCCCGTGCCCGATGAGGAGGTCGTCGTGCTCGGCGCGGGCGACGCCGACGAGATGATGGCGATCGTGGAGCGGAATCAGCCGGGCCCGTTCCGTCCCCGCACGCACGAGCTCGGCCGCTACATCGGCATCCGACGCAAGGGCCGGCTCGTCGCGATGGCCGGGGAGCGACTCCACCCGGACGGATGGACCGAGATCAGCGCCGTCTCGACAGACGTCGAATACCGCGGCCAGGGCCTGGCATCGCGACTCGTGCTCGATGTCGCCTTCCACATCCGCGAACGCGGCGACCGAGCACTGATGCACGCGGCGGCGACGAACGTCGGGGCGATCGCCGTCTACGAGCGACTCGGGTTCGCGCTGCGGCGCCACACGCGGTTCGCGGCGGTGCGGACGCCGTCCCGCGTGGGCGAGGCCGGCCGCACCGTCATCGCGTGAGCAGCCGATCGAGCACGGCGGACTCCTGCTCGATCCAGGACGCGAGGATCTCCGCCCGATCAGAGAACTCGCCGACGGGGAAGGCGATCCCGGAGGTCGGGACGCTGGCCCCGAGCTCGACGAGCAGAGGGCGGAGGGTCACCTCGACCGCGAGCGCGTGGGCGGGCGAGCCGATCGTGAACAGCGGTATCGCGGTGACGCCCGCCAGGCCGCGCGTCGGGTAGCGATCCAGGAACGCCTTGAGGAGACCCGTGTAGCTCGCCTTGTATGTCGGGCTGGCCACGACCAGGATCTCCGTCGCCGCCACCCGATCGGTGAGGGCGTCGATCGTCGGCTCCGGCACGGTGAACAGCGCCGCACCGTGATCCGCCAGATCGATCGTGGCCTCCGCCTCCAGCCCCAGGCGTGCGGCCAGCTGCCGCACGAGCTCTTCGGCGACTGCGCGGGTGCGTGATGCGGCGCGGGGGTTCCCGACGAGGGCTGCGATCGTCACGCTCGGCTGCCTCAGGCGCCCAGCAGCCCGCCGCGGGGACGGATGAGCCCCGCACGGGCGAACAGGAGGTAGAGCTGGCAGCCGAGGCAGTACCCGAACGCGGAGTTGAGGAACGCGGCGACGAACGCCGCGGCGCCCGCGATCGGCAGCGCCCACGGGACACCCGCCACGTGGAGCAGCACCCCGATCAGGACCACGATGAACCCGACCACCTGCGCGAAGCGGGGCGGGCGCGGATCCTCCAGCTCGGCCGGCGGGCTGAGGCGAGGGCGGATCACCGCGCGGAACAGCACCGCCCACGGCCAGGTCCGCGGCGACGTGAATCCCCACACGAACAGCAGATCGATGACGAGCAGGAGGAGGAGGAACGCCGGATCTGTCACGCGCTGCACGAGCGTGCTCTCGGGGGCGACGGCCGTCCCGATCAGCGAGAGGAACACCCCGACCAGCAGGAGCACGGCCGTGATGCCGGCCGCGACGCGCGGACCCCTCGGGTCGATGCCCGCGGGGCGCGTCGATGTCTCTGGCGACGACACCATCGGTCGCTCCTTCCTGTCGGGTGGCGTGGCGGCGCGACCCGACAGGGCCACGTCCACACGGCCGAGAGTAGAGCGGTCGCGGGGCGGCGGCATCCATCGGGGTAACAGTCCGTCATGCCCGGCCGCGCCGTCGGACGGCGTCAGTCGTCGAGCAGGAACGACTGCAGGTCGGCGACGAGGCGGTCGGTCTCCTCGAACGTGAGCATGTGACCGGAGTGCTCGTAGACCTCGAAGCGGGCGCCGGGGACGCCGCGGGCCAGCTCCTCACCCGACGACGGCGGGTTCAGGCCGTCGTCCTTGCCGGAGATCACCAGCGTGGGCACGGCGATGCGGTGCAGATCGGGACGCAGATCGAACCCGGCGAGGGAACGCTCGACCGCCGCCTGCTCCGCCGGCGAGAGCACGACGGCCTCGGTCTGCTCGCCGATCCGCGCCATGATCTCGGCGCGGCGCTCCGGGGTGGTGTCGGGCGACCAGATCGCCCCGGACATGAAGGCGAGGAGCTCATCGGGCGAGGCGGCCGCGAGATCGAAGCCCATCCGCTTCGCGTAGGCGACCGACGAGGAGGTCGTGCCGTGCGCCTTGCTGACGACGAGGACGAGTCGCGCGACGCGCGCGTGCTCGTCGATCGCCGCCTGCGCCGTCAGATACGACCCCATCGAGATGCCGACCATGGCCGCGGCGTCGTAGCCCAGTGCCGCGACGAGGGCGTTCAGCATCCGGCCCTGGTCGGCGAGCGTGAAGCCCTCGGGCCGGGCGGATCTGCCGTGCCCGAGCGCATCGGGGGCGATCACGCGGAACCGGTCGGACAGCCGCTCGGCGAGGGGCGCGACGGTCACCGCGTCGCCGTAGAGTCCGTGCACCAGAACGAGCGGCGGATGCTCGGGAGACCCGAACGTCCGGTAGAAGACGTCGGCACCGTTGAGGTCGAGGGTGGCGGAGTCGCTCGCAGTCATGCCTCCACTCTCGCACCGCGGAGGACGACCGGGGCGGGGCGGCCGGGATCGCGCGGGGATGCTAGTTGATGATCTCGCCGCGCTCGTCGTCGAGGATCGCGGCGAGACGCGCGCGCCAGGCCGCCAGCTCCTCGGGCGGCAGTCGTGGCCAGTCGGCGATCTCGGCGACGACCCGCAGCGGCGCGCTGCTGCGGTACGAGCGCGTCGGGTTGCCGGGGAACTTCTTGTCGGTCACGTTGGGATCGTCCTCGTACTCCCCCGTCGGCTCGACCGCGTAGACTCGCGGATCCCCTTCACCGGCCGCCAGTTCCGCAGCGAGTCCCGCTCCGTTCACGAGCGCCGTGAAGTAGATGTGGTTCATCACCACCTCCGGCCGGTAGTTCGACCGGAACCCGGGCGTGAGGAGGTCGCCCTCCCGCAGGTCGGCCTTCGTGCCGTGGTAGAACGGACCCTCGTCCCGCGCGCTGCTCACCGCGACAGCCTAGACCGCGGCCGATCCCCGGCGGACCGCCGTCACGGGGTGGGCGAGCCGCCGTTGACGTTCAGCGTCTCCCCGATGACGTAGCTCGACTCGGCCGACGCGAGGAAGACGTAGGCGGGCGCGAGCTCGGCCGGCTGTCCCGCGCGGCCCAGGGGCGTCTGCGTGCCGAACTCGGCGATCTTCTCCTGGGGCTGGCCGTCCGACACCTGGAGCGGCGTCCAGATCGGCCCCGGCGCGACGGCATTGACCCGGATGCCCTTCGGCGCGAGCTGCTGCGCGAGCGCCTTCGTGAACGTGTTGATCGTCGCCTTCGTCGACGCGTAGTCCACGAGGATCTCCGACGGGCTGTACGCCTGGATCGAGGTGGTGTTGATGATCGCCGATCCGGGGACGAGGTGCGGCAGCGCCGCCTTGGTGATCCAGAACATCGCGGAGACGTTGGTCGTGAACGTGTCGTCGAACTGGTCGTCCTCGAGCGTGGTCAGGTCGTCGTTGAACACCTGCTTCCCGCCGTTGTTGACCAGGATGTCGAGACCGCCGAGGCCCTCGACCGCGCGCCGCACGAGGTCGCGGCAGTACGCGCGATCCCGCAGGTCGCCGGGGATGGCGACGACCGTGGCGCCCGCGTCGGTCAGGATGTCGGCGACGCGCGCCGCATCCTCCTCCTCCTCGGGCAGATACGACATCGCCACGTCCGCGCCCTCGCGGGCGAAGGCGATCGCGGTGGCGGCGCCGATGCCCGAGTCCGCACCGGTGATGAGCGCCTTGCGGCCCGCGAGCCGGGCCGTCCCGCGATACGTCTCCTCGCCGAGGTCGGCTTTGGGCGTGAGCGTCGCGTCCAGTCCGGGCTCGGGCTGGTGCTGCTTCTCGGGCTCGAAGTCGGCGTAGAGCTCTGCGGGATTCGTGAAGGTGTACTGGTCGCGTGACATGTCGTCGAGGGTACGCACGCCCGCGCCGCGGCCGAACGGGGTTGCGCGCGGGACCGTGTGGCGATACATCACATCGCGCGCGATCGCGCCACCCCCTGACGGCGGCGCACCGGACTTGGTTCACTGTCGGCATGGCCTCCCCGCGCATCACCACTGTCCTCTTCGACATCGACGGCACCCTGGTCGACTCGAACTACCTCCACGTCGACGCCTGGGACCGAGCACTCGTCGCCGTGGACCACCCCGTCGACGTGTGGCGCATCCATCGCGGGATCGGCATGGACGCGAGCAGGATGCTGTCGGAGCTGGTCGGCGACGACGACGCCCTGCAGGAGCGGGCGAAGGACGAGCACGCCCGGCTGTACGCGGACATGGCGGATCGCCTGCGTCCGATCTCCGGCGCCCGCGACCTGCTGCGCGAGCTCTCCCGCCGGGGGCTCACGGTGGTGCTCGCGACATCCGCCCCGCAGGAGGAGCTGGACGCCCTCCTCGCCGTGCTCGACCTGGACGAGCCGGTCGACGCGGTCACGTCGGCCGAGGACGTCGACGACGCGAAGCCCGCCCCCGACGTCGTCGGCAGGGCGCTGGAGAAGGCCGGGGCCGCGGCATCCGAGGCGATCATGGTCGGCGATGCGGTGTGGGACATCGAGTCGGCGGGACGGGCGGGCGTCACCGCAGTCGCCGTGCTGACCGGAGGATCGAGCGCCGATCAGCTGCGGGACGCCGGGGCCGTCGCGGTCTACGACGACGTCGCATCGCTCCTCGCCCAGCTCGACGCGAGCCCTCTCGTCGCGAACGCCGACTGAGCCGAGGTCAGGAGCCCAGCCGCGCGCGGATCCGCTCCAGCAGCGGCTCGGCGACCTCGGCGAGGAATCGCTCCTGCAGCTCGTCGCCCACCTGGACGAGGGCGATGTCGGTGAAGCCGGCCTCGAGGAACGGGTCGATGCTCGCGGCGAGGCGGTCGAGGTCGGGTCCGCACGCGATCGACGACGCCACGTCCTCGGGACGCACGAACCGGCTCGCGGCCGAGAACCCGGCGGGCGTCGGCAGGTCGGCGTTCACCGACCACCCGCCGGCGAACCAGCGGAACTGCTCGTGCGCACGCTGCACCGCGGCGTCGAGATCGGGGTCCCAGGAGATCGGGATCTGGCCGATCTTCCGCGACGAGCCCGCATGCGCAGCATCCCACGCGGTGACGAGGTCCTGCTCCGGCTCGACGGCGATCATGTGGTCGGCCAGCTGCGCGAACAGCTCGATCGACTCCGAGCCGGAGACCGCGATGCCGATCGGCACGCCGCCGTCCGGTGCATCCCAGATCCGCGCGGAGTCCACGCGGAAGTACTCGCCCTCGTAGGTGACGAGCCCACCCGTGTGCAGCTCGCGGATGAGCTGCACCGCCTCCACGAGCATGTTCTGCCGCACGTCCACCGACGGCCAGCCCTCCCCCACGACGTGCTCGTTGAGGTTCTCGCCGGAGCCGAGCCCCAGGGTGAACCGGCCGTCGGACAGGAGCTGGATGGTCGCGGCCTTCTGCGCGACCACCGCGGGGTGGTACCGCATGGTCGGGCACGTCACATACGTCATCAGCTCCACCCGCTCGGTCGCCTGCGCGACCGCGCCGAGCACCGACCACACGTAGGGCGAGTGCCCCTGGGTCGTCAGCCACGGCGAGTAGTGGTCGCTCGCGACCTCGAAGTCGAACCCGGCCTCCTCGGCCGCCCGGGCGTACCCGACCAGCTCCCGCGGTCCGCTCTGCTCGCCCATCAGGGTGTATCCGATGCGGGTCATGGCTGTTCGCTCCTTCGACGGGGGGGGATGGGCGCGACGATCGTCGGGCGAGAACCGAACCTACGTCGGGGCCGCAGCCGGTGGCATCCCCTTGACACCGCTCGGCGAGGGCGGAAGGGTGCGCTTCGCTACAGCGGTCCGACCCGCTGACGGAGGCGCTGGGCGTCGCGGACGGTGAGAGCTGTCGTGAGGATCACTGCGAGGACCACGAAGGACGCCGCGACCGCGAACGCTCCATGCGCGCCCGCACTCTCGACGACGGCCCCCGCGACGGCGGCGCCGGCGGCCGCGCCGATGAGTGCACCGGTCCCCACCCACCCGAAGGCCTCCGCGGACTCCGCGGGCCCGACGCCTGTCGACACGTTCGCGTAGGTCAGCGCGAAGACCGGCGCAACGCCCAGCCCCGCGAGGAACAACGCTGCGCCGATCCACCAGAAGTCCGCCACCGCTCCGGACAGCGCGAGCCCCACCGCCACCACGAGCAGGCTGCGCACCAAGGACCACCGTCGGACGGAGAGCACCCCGAAGACCAGACCTCCGATGAGACTGCTCACGGAATAGACGGCCAGGAGCGCGCCGGACAGCGGCGGCTCGGATGCGAAGGCCGCGACGACGGCGACTTCGACGGCGGCCGACCCGGCGACGAGGAGGAGCCCGACGAGTACCGCGGGCCAGACCGCCGGGTGGAGCAGGACCCGCCCCACCGCGCGACCGCCGCGGGGGATGGTGGCACGCCGGACCGGACCGCTGAGCGCGAACCACATCCCGCCGACGAGGGCGACCGCCGCCGTCAGCAGCACGGCGGCGGCCCCACCGGCCGCCGCGGCGGCGAAGGCCGCCGCGACGGGCGCGACGACGAAGATCACCTCCTGGAGCGACGCGTCCAACGCCAGAACGGATGCCACCCGCTCTGGTGCGACCAGCGTCGGATAGATCGTGCGCGCCGTCGGCTGCACGGGCGGCATGCTGGCTCCGGCCACGAGGGCGAGGAGGACGAAGGCGGCGAACGGAGGCCGGGACACGAGTTCCGGCAGCACTGCGACGGCGGCGAGCGAGCAGGACGTCGTCACTGTCGTCACGATCAGCACCGCCCGGGGTCCCCATCGCCCCGCCGCTCGACCGCCGACGGGCCCGGCGGCGGCCTGGCCCACCGACAGGACGGCGACGACGACCCCCGCGTTCGCGTACGAGCCGGTCGACTGCTCGACGTGGAGCAGGAGTGCGATCGTCACCATGCCGGCGGGGAGGCGGGCCACGAGCTGGGAGACCAGCAGCAGCGCCACCGACGGTGCACGGAGCACCGCGAGGTAGGGATTCACGCCGATCCGGTTCGGCGCCGGGGTCGCCGGGCGCCCACGCTCAATAGAACAGCTCCCGATCCATCTCGTTGCGCAGCGGTGCTCCGGCGAGGAACCGGTCGAGGTTGTCTTCGAAGAGGGCGAGGATGTGCTCCTCCTCGTGTGCATCCAACGCCGCGGTGTGCGGACTGATGAGGACCCGATCCATCCCCCACAGCGGGCTGTCGGCCGGCAGCGGCTCCCGCTCGAACACATCCAGTGCCGCGAATCCCACCCTGCCGTCGGTCAGCGCGGCCGCCAGCGCATGCTCGTCGACGGTGGACCCGCGGCCGACGTTCACGAAGACGGCGCCGGGCCGCAGGCATCCGATCGCCTCGGCGTCGAAGACGCGGATCGTCTCGCTCGTCTCCGGGAGTGCGCAGACGACGGCGTCCACCTCGGGCAGGATCGCGCGCAGCTCGGCCGAAGACGCGATCCGGTCCCATCCGGCCCGCTCGCGCGGATGGCGTGCGATGCCGATCGTGCGCGAGCCGAACGCGCGCAGCGTCTCCGCGACGGCGGTGCCGACACCCCCCGTCCCGAGGATCAGCACCGACGCATCCCGCAGCTGGCGAACCGGTGCGCGTTCCGGCCAGCGGCGCTCGCGCTGGTCGGCGCGACGTCCGGGGAGATCCTTGAGCCCCGCGAGCAGACCCATCACCGCGAACTCTGCGAGAGCTCTCCCGTGCACGCCGGCGGACGTCGTCACGCGCACCCCGCGCAGCTCGCGCGGGGTCAGCCCGCTCGCCCGGACCTGCGCGCCCCCTCCCGCAGCCATCGTGTGCACCCACCGCGGGCCGGGGTTCGCGCGCAGCGTTCGCGCGAGCGCCGAGGGAGAGGTGTCGGGGACACCGAACAGGATGTCGGCGCCGTCCACGAGAGCGTCGAATCGTGCTTGATCGGCGGCGGTCCGCGCGAAGCCGGGCTCCCCCGCGTAGTCGCCGGGGAATCGGCTCGCGGGGAGGAGATCCGGCGTGTAGGCCACCTCCACGTCCGCCCGTCGAGCGAGGCGGGCAACCAACTCCGACGGAAAGGGGACGGCCACGCCGATACGCGGGGGCGCGCCGCCCTCGGCGCGGACTTCTCTCGTCACACTTGCACCTAACTGATCTTGCGTGCGGACTTACAATCAGTTTCAATCATATTGTTGTCACTATCGCGTCGCCAACGCGCCCCCTCGAGAGGATCCCCCGTGGACTCGCCGACCCCCGCTCCCGTGACTCGTGAGACCGCCGTCGACGCGCTGCGCGAGTGCGGCATCGCCGACGGCGACGTCATCCTCGTGCACTCGGCGCTCCGGCCGTTCGGAGACGTCGACGGGGGCGCGACGACGATCGCTCATTCCCTGCAGGACGCCGTGGGTCCGGCGGGGACCGTTGTCGCACCGGCGTTCACCTTCCGGCACGAGGTGGATGCCGATCCCGTGATCGACCCGCTCGGCGACCGGTCGGAGATGGGCGCGATCAGCGAGGCCATCCGCGGGATGCCAGGCGCGCTGCGCAGCACCGCCTATCGCCACAGCTTCGCCGCCGCGGGAACACGCGCCGCCCAGGTCGTCGAGACCGACCCCGCCCTCCCCGTCTTCGACATGCTCTCCACGTTCGGGCGGCTGCTCGCCCTCGACACCAAGATCGTCCTCCTGGGCCTGACGTACACGTCGTGCACGAGCTTCCACTTCGGCGAGTACCTCGTGCAGATCCCGGACCGCCACGTGGTCGCGCGCGCCGTGCGCATCCGGGGCGCGGACGGGACGCTCACCCGGGCCACACTCGCCGACTACCAGCCGCGCCCCACCGAGGACGGACGGGAGTACGAGCACGAACACGACTTCTCGCGTGCCGGGCTCCTGCTCGAGCGCGCCGGAGCGGTCCGGGTGGGCGCGATCGGGAATGCCGTCGTGCGCGTGTTCGCCATGCGTGATCTGGTGCACCTCCTGCTGGACCGCTACGGACTCGAACCGGACATCTTCTACGTCGACCCGCAGACGGGGATGACAGAGCTGCCCGACGGGGTCTCGGTGTCCACGGGTGACCTGCGAGACGGAGCAGGACGGCTGGTGGAGACGTTCTGGTCCTGCGTCGATCCGACCCGGATGCACACCTGATGCCGGCCTCCGTGCCCGACGTGCGGGAAAGACCGATCGGCCCTGACGTCATCACGGTCGGCGAGACCCTCGTCCAGCTGACGCCGCCGCACGGCGCCCGGGTGGCGACGACGACGACCTTGCTCGTGAGCACCGCCGGCGCCGAATCCAACGTGGCATCCCACCTGGCCAGGCTGGGCCACCGCGTCGCCCACCTGAGCGCGGTCGGCGACGACGCGTGGGGCAGCCGTGTGGTCGCCGATCTGGCCGACGCCGGGGTCGACGTGTCCCGGATCTCCCACCTGCCCGGTGCGCCGACGGGCCTGTACACGAAAGCTCGCGAGCACGGGGTCACCCGCGTCAGCTACCACCGCACCGGCAGCGCGGCGAGCCGCATGGGTCCGGACGACGCGGACCGCCTCCTGCCGCTGCCGCGAATCGTCCACTTCTCGGGCGTGCTCGCCGCGCTCTCTCCCTCCAGCCGCGACCTCGCCGGACGACTCCTGCGCTCTCGCCGTCTCGGAGCACGCATCTCGTTCGACGTGAATCATCGGGCCGCTCTGTGGACCGGCGACGGAGCCGCGGCAGCGCTCCTGGAACTCGCCCGCGGCAGCGACATCGTCTTCGTCGGGCGCGACGAGGCCGAACGCCTGTGGGGTTGCCGGACCGATTCCGACCTGCGGGCCCTCATTCCGGACCCGGAGCATCTGGTCATACGCGACGACGACCGCGAAGCCGTCGAGTGGCGCGGTCTCCAGCGCAGCGCGCTCGCACCTCGGCCGGTCGAGGTCATCGAGCCGGTGGGCGCCGGCGACGCCTTCGCCGCCGGATGGCTGAGTGCGCTGCTCGACGACCCGGAAGGCGCCGCCGGCGAACGGCTCCGACGCGGCCACGCGCTCGCGGCGCTGGTCCTGGAAAGCCTCACGGACCATCCCGCCGACCCGACCGCACTGGCGTCTCTGCGGCCCGGGCGGGGTCGAGCCGGGGAATGATGATGAGCCTGTTCGCGCACGCCGCGCAGCATTCTCCGATCCTCGCCATCCTGCGGGGCTTCGACGTCTCCGAGACCGTGCGCCTCTGCCACCTCGCGTGGGATGCGGGCGCCCGGCTCGTGGAGGTGCCGATCCAGGACAGGGCGGGTGAGGATGCACTCGCGGCCGCCGTCGACGCGGGTCACGAGCGCGGCCTGCCCGTCGGCGCGGGAACTGTCACCTCCCTGGACAGGCTCCGGCGCGCCCGGGCGCACGGTGCGGCGTTCACGGTCGCACCGGGATTCGACACCGAGGTCGCCAGGGCCTCGCAGGACGCCGGCATCCCGCACCTGCCGGGGGTCGCGACGGCGACCGAAGTGCAGCGCGCGCTCGCCCACGGGTTCACGTGGCTCAAGGCGTTCCCCGCCGCGGAGCTCGGGCCCGCATGGATAGCGGCGATGCACGGCCCCTTCCCGGAGGCCCGTTTCGTGGCGACGGGCGGGATAGCGAAGGCCAACGCCGCTCGATTCCTGGCGGCGGGGGCCGAACTTGTCGCGATCGGCACCGCGATCAGGACCTTCGACAGCACCTGGGGACTGGACGGGCTCGGCCCGGGAGACGGAGAACGATGAACACGATCGCCCGAGTGGAGACGTTCCTGGTCCCCCCGCGGTGGCTGTTCGTCCGAATCGAGACGGATGACGGCGTCGTCGGCTGGGGTGAGGCTTCTCTCGAAGGGAGCGCCGAGGTCGTCCGCCGAGCGGTCGAGCAGCACGCGGAACTCCTCGTCGGCGCGGATGCCCGGCGGATCGAGGACCTCCACGCGGTCATGACCAAGGGCACCTTCTACCGCGGCGGTCCGGTGTTCGCGAGCGCCGTCGCCGGCATCGACCAGGCGCTGTGGGACATCGCCGGGAAGTCCCTCGGCGCCCCCGTGCACCGTCTCCTCGGCGGCCACGTCCGCGACCGCATCCGCGTCTACGGATGGGTCGGCGGTGACGATCCGTCGGAGGTCGCCGACCACATCCAGGCGCGTGTGGAGTCCGGCCTCACCGCCGTGAAGATGAACGCGGGAGGACGGGCGACCCATCTCAGTTCGTCCGCCGAGCTGGACGCCGTCGTCTCCCGCGCGGCAGCCGCCCGCGACGTCCTCGGACCGCACCGGGATGTCGCTATCGACTTCCACGGCCGAATCTCCCTGCCCGACGCGCGCCGGCTCGCCGTCCTCCTCGAACCCCTCCGGCCGCTCTTCATCGAGGAACCGGTCGTACCGGAGAACTCGGCGCTCCTGCGCGCGGTGGTCGACGCGTCGTCGGTTCCCGTGGCGACCGGCGAGCGCCTCTACCACCGATCCGACTTCCTGCCGGCACTCGAGGCCGGCATCGCGGTCGCCCAGCCCGATCTCTCCCATGCGGGCGGAATCACCGAGGTGCGCAAGATCGCCGCAGTGGCCGACGTCTTCGGGGTCCAACTCGCCCCGCACTGCCCCCTCGGCCCCCTCGCCCTCGCCAGCTGTCTGCAGGTGGGATTCTCCACGCCCAACTACCTCATCCAGGAGCAGAGCGTGGGCATCCACTACAACGAGGGGGCGGACGTCCTGGACTATCTCGTCGACGTCGAGCCGCTGCGGTTCGTCGGCGGACACGTCTCCCTCCTGACCGAACCCGGTCTCGGGATCGCGATCGACGAAGGCCGCGTGCGCGCCGCGGACCGTCGCGGAGACGACGCGTGGCGGACACCGGTGTGGCGTCACGCGGACGGCGCATTCGCCGAGTGGTGACCGGGGCTGCGATCAGCGGATGCGGATCAGCACGGACTCGAGGGGCGCCATCGTCGTCTCGACGAGGAGCCGGCCGCCTTCGAACACGAACTCCGGTGAGGTGCGGCCGCGGTCGCTGTGATCGGCCGCCACACGCGAGACCGCGCTCGCGGACGGAAGACGCAGCCGCAGCCGCGGGACCGGGTCGAGAGAGGCGTTGACGAGGTATAGGAGCAGCTCGTCGCTCGTTCGGTACTCGTAGAGCGCCACATCCGCGCAGCCCTCGACCCGGACGACGTCCGCGCGCCAGGCGTCGAGGACGCCGTGCATCATCTCCTGGCGAAGCGTCGTGCGCACCATCGGCACCAGTCCGGCGAGAGCGTCGATGCGTCCGAAGGGGACGATCATGACGCGGTCGTCGACGATCGCATGCCCCGTCCCGCGGTCCTCGTGGCCGGGCGCGCGGAGTGTCGTGAGGGCTCTCGACCGTCCGGGCACGTAGGTCACCTGCGCGATGTCGGCACCCATCAGGAGCACCGACGCGCGGGCCGCGGGTCTCCCGAGCAGCGGAGCATCTCGGACGGCCTCCTCGTACGTCACGGCCCCGGCATCCCCGGCGCTCCAGGCCAGCGTCTCCGCCCCTGCCAGGGAGCCCAGTCCCATGTCGATGAGCGTGTCCACTGCCTCGGCGTCGAGGAGAAGCCGGTTGGCGAGGAACAGCGCGCGCGTCCTCTCGACACCGATCGTGCGGAACAGCTGACCCGACACCGCTACCACAGCCCCTGCGATGTCGGAGTCGGTCGAGAACCGGAACGCGATGCCGTAGGCGCCCAGCAGGCCGGCGAAGAACCCCTCCCGCGGGTAGAGCTCGGTCATCTCCGCACCGCTCGACGTGTGCAGTGCCGCCGAGGAATCCTCATCCACGAGGACGACGACGCCCCCGCGAGTCTCCCGGAATACGGGCGCCGTGCGCTCCAGGTAGTCCTTCGTCGCCGCTAGAGCATCCTGGTACCCCTCGGTCCAGACGATGCCGTTGCCATTGAGATCGAACAGGTCGAGGGTCATCCCGTCGAGCGCGAGGACCTGCGCGCTGAGCAGCTGGAACCGGAGGAATGCGGATGACTTCGCGAACCGCGAGTACGGGAAGTTCTCCAGCTCGGGATAGATCTCGGCCGTCGCGGGCAGGAGAGCCCTGTGCAGATCGGCGATCAGGTGGAACGCGGTCAGGTACTCCGCCGGACGTGTCTCGGAGTAGGCGGGCAGATGGATCCGCACAGCAGGGGGATGCTCGCCGGACAGGGCCCCCAGCAGTTCTGCCCAGTGCCGGCCCTCCGCGGCGTGGACCGCTGGCACGGAGGTCATCAGACCGAGCCGCGTGCCGGGCGATACCGCGTGGACCGCGCGCTCGATCGCCGCGGCCGTCTCCTCGAGCGCCTCGCGCGCGGTGTCGAGCCAGATGCCGCGGAACTCGCTCACCTCGCCGGGCTGCAGCATCCCGCTGACGAACTCTTCGCGGGTGAGGGGTCGACCCGCACGCCGCGAGAACTCGGCGAGATGCTCGTCGCAGAAGCAGCCGCCCCACCACAGCGGAGGATGGTTGTGATACCGGAAGTCGTCCTCGACCCACAGGAAGCGGGGTCGCGCGGACGCGTAGTACTCGTACAGCTGGGCCAGGTAGGTACGCCACGCCTCGTCTCGCGGACAGACGACGAGGTCGGCGACGCGCCCGCGCGGATCGACCATGCGCCGGAACGACTGTCCTTCGCGCAGCCGCTTCCCGTAGTCGCCGTGCATCACCGTGTGCCACGGATTCAGCGACATCGAGGCGTCCGCCCGCGCAGCCACCGTCGCCGTGCGTTCGGCGAGGTCGCGGAAGACGGCGCGCTCTCGAAGGTCCGTATGGCCCGTGTTGAGCTCCTCCACGTTGGCGAAGACCATCACATCGTCGATACGGGCCGCGCGCACGTATTCGGGCAGCTGCTCGAGCGAGTAGGCCTCGGTCCGGCCCGGGTCCACGGCGAACCGCAGCGAGTAGAGGTAGCTCATCGGATCGGGACGGCGAAGAACGACAGGAACGGGAGGCGGGTGCAATCCGCCGGGATGACGCCGCCGTGATCCATCCGCCACATCCCGTGCGCGACCGCCCCGGGGCCGGGATCGCGGTCGAGCTCGAGCGTCACTCGATCGCCGTCCACCCGCCACCCGACGACGCGGCACACCCCGTCCTCATCCTCCACGTCGAAGGGGCACCGCGACGCCGGAAGCCCGTAGTCGTTGATCCAGTTGAGGATCGGCGCGAACTCGAGCTCCACCACGCGATCACCGCCACGGCGCACGTCCACCGGCTCGGGCGCCCGCCAGGCCCGGGCCCCGTCGAACAGCTCGGCGCCGACGGCGTCCGCCAGCCGCTCTCCGACGGCGAGGTTGGCCGCCGAGGAGAGATGGATGAAGTCGTAGAGCGGGAGATCGCCGGAGGGCACGACGTGGACGCCGGGGAAGGAATGCGCCGCGCGCCGCTGCTGCTCGCGCAGCATCCCCCATGCGCGGTCCTGAGCGGAGGGATCCTCGACCTCCATCGTGCAGCGGTTCAGCTGCACGGTGAAGAAGGGGAGGGCGGGGTCGCCCACGCGCTCCCGCAGCCGGGTCACGAAGATGCCGAAGCGTTCGGCGTAGTCGTCGACGGTGAGCTCGAAGCAATCCGCCTCGCCTTGGTACCAGAGCACGGCGCGCGGCGTCGCCCCGCTCGCCTCGATCATGTCGACGGCATTGTTGCTCAGGGGCGCCAGATTCCCTCCTTCCACCCACCAGCGCAGGGGCGCACCGCCGAATGCGGCCACGACGAGGCCGACCGGAACGCCCGTCTCGCGCTGCAGGCGCTTCGCGAAGTGAAGCATCGGAGAGTGACCCGTGTTGTGGTTCTCGACGTGTCCGCGATGGACCGCTCCCCGCGGGTCGTTGAGCGGGTGCGCCGCGAGGCCCCACGTCCCGTCGGCGCGGTACTGATGGACGCCGATCCGGGGCTCGTCCTCGATCTGATCGCGGGCACGGCCCGCGGCGTTGCTCTGCCCCAGCACCAGATACACGTCGCCGACGCCGACATGGCGCACCACGTCTCCGCGCGTCAGCGTGTACCCGTCGCCCCCGTCCTGATGCAGCTGCGTCTCGATGCGGTAGGTCCCACCAGCGGGCACGCGCAGGTCGATCTCCCAGGTGAGGTCCGCCGCGCACGCTGTCCTGGACCAGGGAACCACCGCTCCCCCGTCGGACTCCGACACCACCCGCGCAGAGACGGCCACGCCGTCCGGCGACGTGGACGTGAAGGAGAAGGGCGGCTCGGGACTGATCCGGGCGGGCCGTGCCACTCCGGAGAGATGGATCGTGGCCGCGCCGTCGTCATCCCGCGAGAAGATCTGCCAGTCCGCCGCGCCCGCCGCGATGTGGACTCCGGGCACGGGGTCCGTGGGGTGAAGGTCGCTCATGTCGTTGCTCCTGGTGGTGCGGATCGCGGTCAGCGTAGTGCCTCGACGGCCGCGTCGATCTGATCGGCCCGGGTCGCGCCGATCAGCACGCTGGCGACGCCCGCCTGGGAGGCCGCCCAGCGCAGAGCGTGGGCTGCCATCGTCATCCCCTCCTTCTCGGCCTGTGCAGCGGCGGAGTCGAGTTCGCCCTGCGTGCCTTCGTCGATCTCGGCGACCCACTCCGGCTTGTCGGCCGCACGGCTCCCCTCGGGGGGCGCAGACCCGCGACGGTACTTACCGGTGAGCAGGCCTCCCGCGAGCACCTGATAGGGCACGACCGACGTCCCGGCCGCAGCGCACGCGGGCAGGAGCGCGTCGAGCGCCGAACGATCGAGGAGGTTGAGGCGGGGCTGACATACCGCCGGCCGCGCGACGCCGAGCGCATCCGCGGCCGCGACCATCTCGGCGAACGCCGCCGCTCCGAGGTTGCTCACACCCCACGCGCGGATGCGGCCGGCGGCGAGCTCGCGACCGAGCGCCGCGACGATCTCCACGGCGGGTGTCAGCGGGTCTTCGCGGTGGAGGTAGTACACGTCCACGTAGTCGGTGCCCAGTCGGCGCAGACTCCTATCCAGCTGGATGCGGATGGCCTCGGGAGAGGTGAACTCGTCCCACGGGTCCGCCCCGACGCGCATGCCGAGCTTCGTCGCGACGATGAAGCTGTCGCGCGCGCCGGCGATCGCGGCGCCAACGATCTCCTCGGCGACGCCCCCGGCGGATCCCGCCGTGCGCTGGTAGCCCTCGTACATGTTCGCGGTGTCGACGAAATCCACCCCACGATCGCGGGCATGAGCGACGAGGGCTACCGCGTCGGCGAATCCGACCGGCGAACCGAAGGTCATCGTCCCCAGGCAGACGCGGGAGACCTGGATGCCGCTCGCGCCGAGCGCGACCCGATCGGCACGGTCGTGCCCGCTCACGCCGCGGCCTCCGCCTCGTGGCCGAGGGCCTCGATCTCATCGAGCCGCGCGACCATCTCGCGCACCGTGGCGGCCGGGACCGCCGAGGCGCCCGACGGGACGCGGAAGCAGGCACGGGCGTACCCGCGCGCAGCCATGAGCGCCTCGAAGGCGGCGATGACATCGCCGCGCCACCCGAGGGCGAGGAACCGCTGCCACTCGGTCTGGAGAGCGAGGACCTCGTCGGCCCGGCCCGCGCGCACGGCTGACCACACCCGCGCGTAGAAGCGGGGCACCAGGTTCGACCACGTGCCGATGCTGCCGTGCGCTCCCGTCAACAGACCGGAGCCGAGGATCTCGTCGAGCCCGCTGTAGAAGACTCCCCCGCCGAATCCGTCGAGCAGACGCCGCAGGAGGAAGAGATTCCAGTCGCTCACCTTCGCACCGGCCACACCGGGAAGGGCGAGGACCTCGGCCAGCTCGTCGAAGCTCGCCGCGAATCCGGCGGGAGGCATGTGGTAGACGAAGACGGGCGCGCCGGCCTGCGTCAGCTCCCGGTAGTAGCGGACCGATCGCTCCCACGGCGCCCGGAGCGGCACGGAGGCGATCGCGTCCACCCCCGCCTCTGCGGCGTGGTCCGCCAGGCTCCGGGCGTCGGCCAGCGTGGACTGGCCCACGTGCACGATGACGCTCGCACCTGATGCCGCGGCCACCGGCACGGTCTCGGCCACGACTCGGCGACGCTCCGCCGCCGAGAGCTGCGCCGCATCGCCGGTACCGCCGCAGAGGTAGAGACCATGGGCGCCCGCCGCGAGGACGCGCTCCGCGTTCCGGACGACGGCGTCGTGATCGACCCCGCCGTCGGATGCGATCGGGGTCACGAGCGGGACGATGATCCCGGTCAGGCTCATGCCGACTTCAGTTCTGCGATCGACTCCTTGATCGCATCGGTCATGATCGCGATCTCCTCGTCGGACACACCGCACCACCACGGCAGGGAGAACGAGTCGTCCCACCAGGTCTCCAGTACGGGGCAGTCGTGTTCGGCGGCGCCCAGCTTCGTGAACAAGGGATAGCGGTACAGCGGGTGGTACTGCACGATCGCCCGCACGCCGTGCTTCGCCGTGAGCAGATCGAGCAGGTCGTTGCGGTTGCGTCCGAACGCCGAGCCGTCGAAGTGCAGAACGTACTGGTGCACCACGTAACGGTGACCGGGCAGGATCTCGGGGAAACTGATCTCGGGCACATCGGCCAGGGCGGCGCGGATCTTCCGGTCCTGCTCGATGAGGATCTCGTTGTTGGGGATGATGCTGCGCAGCTGCACGGACCCGAGCGCGCACTGGGCCTCGCCGATGCAGAAGTTCTGGGGCCACTGGCCCGGCCAGAACTCGTCGACGTTGCTCATCGCCGGGACCCAGTAGCGCTCGCGTGCACCGGTGAACGCCGTCAGCCCGTTGTGCCGGATGCCCGGCACGGCCTTCGCGATCTCGGGATCCTGCACGATGAACATCCCGCCTTCGCCGAGCGTGGTCATCGTCTTGGCGGCATGGAAGCTGAAGCACGCGAAGTCGCCGAAGGTGCCCACGTGCTGTCCGTCGATCGTGCAGTCCATCGCTTGGGCGCAGTCCTCGATCACCCTGATCCCGTGCTCGCGAGCGATCGGCATGATCGCCTTCATGTCGCACGGGATGCCGAGCAGATGGACGGCGACGACCGCTTTCGTGCGCGGCGAGATCTTGCGCCTCAGGTCCTCGGGGTCGATCGTCCAGGTCTTCGGGTCGATGTCGGCCCACACGATCGTCGCGCCCAGGTCGCCGAACGGGATCGCGGACGCGCAGTAGGTATAGGCCGGGACGATGACCTCGTCACCGGGTCCGATGTCCGAGAAGATCCCTGCGAGCTTGAGCGCATTCGTACAGTTCGAGACCCCGAAGGCATGGTCCGCGCCGATGAAGGCGGCGAAGTCCGCCTCGAACTGCTCGAGGTAGGGTCCCTGCGTCTGGCCCTCCGCGTTGCGCATCACGTCGACGACGGCGGCGATCTCCTCCTCGGTGTAGGAGTGCTGACGCTGCGGGAAGATGATGCGGTAGCCGTCGACACGGCCCCGTCCGCTCGGATCGCTCAGCTTCTCCGTGGGCTGTTCGTCGGTCATGGTGGTCATGCGTCTTCCTCCTTCGCGGTGTCGGGCGTGCGGCGTGGGATCGACGTGGTGTCGATCACCTCGCACATGATGTCTTCCTTGTTGGCGTCGTACGCGACGAGGAGGCGGTCCCCGTCGACGAGGCAGCAGGGGTACTGGTGCCCGTTGATCTTGAGCAGTCCCTTGCGGCGCATCTCGACCGGCGAGTCGTTCACCATGTAGACGTCGTCGAACTGCACGCCGTCGTCGCTCAGCAGCAGCATGAGAGGACGTCGATCCAGCAGCGTGGGGATGGCGTTGTTGACGAGGTAGTAGCGCCCGTCGCTGAGCCGCCCGGCATACAGCCTGGACATCGAGTCCGGGATGTCGGAGAGCACGGGCGTGCTCCAGGTGCGGCCGCCGTCGTCGGAGTGGTTGACGTAGACGCGGCAGGACGCGCCCTCGTCCCGCCAGAAGACGACGATCCTCCCCGAATCGAGCTGGTACCAGGTGCTCTCCCCGTACGGGAACGAGGCGCCTTCCGGTTCGGGCACGCGGATGAACTCGGGCTGGGCGAGGAGGTCGTCCCCGGGCCAGAGCAGGATCGCGGGTCCCTGGCTGCGCGTGGTGCACACGCAGAGGAGGCGGCCCTCCTCCGTGAGCCGGGGCGCCTCGAAGATCCACTTGATGTCGGACCCGTACGAGAAGACCTTCTCGAAATGGACGCCGTCGGCCGAGCCGTAGAGGTCGACGTAGGCCGTCTCCGGGTTGATCCGGCGCATGCCGACGGCGCTCTCGTCGTGCTCGGTCTCCTCTGTCATCACGACGATGTAGAGCATGTCCTCGGTGGCGTGCATGGCCACGCAGTTGTGGGCCCACTCGCTCGCGCTCTCGTCGATGTCCACGACCACATCCGGGTCGCTCCACACCCGTCCGTCCGGGGAGGAGGCGATCAGCACCCGCTGTCCCGCGTCCTCCTCGTTGCGCAGGCCGTTCGACCACGCGAACCGGTAGAGGCCCTTGAATCGTGCGATCTGGTTGTGATGGTTGTAGGAGCCGTTCTCGCCATTGCCGTAGTAGACGATCGAGCGGCGCGCCGCAGGGATGTAGGGGATGATGGGCGGCTCCACGCCCTTCGTCCCGTGGTCGCTGTCGCTCATCAGGCACTCGAACTGCTGGAAGACCCGGCGCCAGTGGTACTCGGAGAGGATGCCGGCGACTCGGGGCGAGAGGAGCTTCGCCTCCTCCCGGGTGCGGGTGGTGTATTCGGCTGCCATCGCGATCACTCCGTTCGTCGGTCCGGCGCCGTGGGGACGTCCCCACGGCGCCGGAGGGGATGGGCTACTTGCCCAGCTTCTTCGCGGCCTTCACCGCGGCGTTCACGATCTTCTGATATTCGTCGGCTCCCGCGGCCTTGTACTCGGCCACGTACTTCGGCCAGCCCGAGTCGATGTCCATCTGCCCGCCGATGAAAGCGGCGAGGTAGCGGTTCGAGATCTCCTTGAGCTTGGTCTGGATCTCGGTCGCCTTGGGATCGAGCACGAGGAGGTTGTAGTAGTCGGGCAGCGTGACGACGACCTTGTCCGAGAAGCTCTTGATCGTCGTCAGAGCCCGCTCCATGAGCTGCTTGTCCGTGTCGGACGCCCACAGGCTCGAGTGGTCGACCGGGTGGGTGACGGAGTCGAACCAGCTCTTGCTCTGGAACTGCGTCATGAACGAGGAGGCACTGAACAGGTAGTCGAACCAGACATACTGGCCGCGGCCGTCCGAGGTCCCGTAGGCCTTGTTGATCGCGTTCCATGCGCCCTCGATGTACTGCGGCTGCCCATCGGAGCCCGGGTTGTACGTCTTGCCCTTGATGCCCATGAAGATCGTGTCCTGCCCCTTCTGGCTGGCGAGGTACTCGAGCAGGTCCACGACCCGCTCGGGGTGCTTCGTCGTGGCGGGGACCACCCAGAACGCTCCGATCGGCGCTGAGGTCTGGTAGATCTGCGGGTAGCCGGCGCTTCCCTGCAGCGAAACACCCTGCGCGAGGTCCGTCACCTTCGCGCTGTCCGGATGGGCCTGCTGCCACGCCGTCTTCCAGAAGTCGCGGAACTGGCCCGGGTAGCCGAACTGGAAGTTGACCGATGCGATCTTCCCCAGGCCGAAGTCGGCGTACGCGTCGTCGAAGTCGCCCTTGACACCCACGCCGTTGTCCAGCGCGTTCGCCTTGTACATCGCGGCGAGCTGCTTGACGACCTGCTCGCTCTCCGGCGACGTGGTGGTCAGCTTCCACGTGTCGTCTCCCGTGCGGATCAGGCCCGCCCACGTCTGGCTGGCCGGCGGGGCGATCGACGTGCCCTGCGGCAGCGCCATCGTCGCGTCGATCTCCGTCCAGTTCGTCAGCTTGTCGTTGCGCGGCCACCACCCGGCGATGCCGTTCGCGGCCGCCGCGTCGGTGAAGTTCACGAACTCGTCGATGGTCTTCGGCACGTTGCCGCCGTTGAAGCGATCGAGGATCGACTGGTTGTAGACCGGGACGCCCGCGAAGGAGGGATATGGCAGTGACGACACCGCGTAGATCCCGTACGCCGCGTTCGCGTCGCCCGTGTAGAGCTTGTTGTACGCCTGGTACTGCGGGTCGGCGAGCACCTTGGCGAGCACGGGATAGCGGGACTTGTCGGCGTCCACGACCTTGGCGATGTCGAGCAGTGCGCCGTCCTTGGCCCACTTCTGGAAACGATCCGCGTCCCAGGTCGGGAAGATGTCGGGCGAGGTGCCCGCCGCCAGCTCCGTCGCCATGCGGTCGTCGAATCCCTCGGATCCCGTGTCGTACTTGAGCGTGATGCCGACCGCCTTCTCGATGGCGGCCTTGATCGGGTCGTCCTTCAGACCCTTCGCGTCGTCGAGACTGTTCCCGAACTGAGCGAACGTGAGTGTGACTTTGCCGGTGTCGCTGCCCGCGCTGCAGGACGCGAGGCCGATGGCCACGATCCCCACGGTCGCAACGCCCACCCACCGCAGTGCTGTGTGCATGGAGTGCTCCTTGTGCTGTGTCATGCCCGCCGGCGAACGCCGGATATCGGGTTTTTCTAGATCGAACATGATTGGAATAGCGGAACTTCAATCATTTTCTATCATATTCGATCAACTTCTGTCACTCTTTGATCGCTCCGAGCATCATGCCCTTCGAGAAGAAGCGCTGAAGGAAGGGATAGATGAGGAGGATGGGGAGCATCGCGATGATGATCGTCGCCATCCGCAGGCCGATCGGCGGCAGAACGGGCAGCCCTGCCCCTGCGGCCTGCGTGCGGATCTGATTCATGAGAGACGGATCCACGAGCGTCCGACGCAGGATCCACGCGAACGGCTGCAGATCGGGCTGATTCCCCACGAACATCATGTAGCTGTAGAAGTCGTTCCAGTGGTACACAGCGATGAACAGGGCGATCGCTGCGAGCATCGGTTTCGCGGTGGGCAGGATCACCTGGAAGAAGATCCTGAACTCGCTCGCACCGTCGATCATGGCGGCTTCCTCCAGCTCCTTGGGGGCCGCGTAAGCGAAGTAGTTGCGCATGATGATGAAGTAGAAGACGCTCAGCACCGAGGGGAGCACCATCACCCAGAAGGTCTGGAGAAGCCCCAGGTCGCGGTAGAGCATGTACTCCGGGATGAGACCTCCCGAGAAGAGGAGGGTGAAGACGACGAGGGCGTTGATGACCGACATCCCTCTGATGTGCGTCTTCGACACCGCGTACGCCATCATCGACGTCACGAGCACCGAGAGCGCTGTTCCCAGCACCGTCTTCGCGACCGAGATGAACAGCGCGTTCGCGAACGCGTCAGTGGAGAAGACCGCGACGTAGTAATGGAAGTCGATCGTGCGCGGGAACCACAGCATGACCTGGTTCTGGATGAACTCGCTGTAGGGCGTGATGGACGCGAGGAAGACGTACCACATCGGGTAGAAGCACACGAGCGCGAAGGCGACCGTGAACAGCACCACGAACACGTCGAACAGGTTGAAGCGGATGAGCCGTCGCCGCCGTACCCGCACCGGTGTGCCGTCGGCATGGACGAGGGTGCGTGTACGTGCCATCAGAAGATCCCCATGACGTCCAGGCGCTTCACGATGCGGTTCGCGAAGACGATGATGATGAGACCGGCGACGTTGAACAGCAGGTTGACCGCGGTCGAGAGCTCGAAGTTTCCGCCGCCGCCCAGGCTCGTGCGGTAGATGTACGTCGAGAGCACGTCGCCCGTGCTGTAGACGAAGCTGGAGTAGAGGTTGTACACCTGGTCGAAGTTCGACTGGAAGAGCGTGGCCAGCTGCAGGATCAGGAGCACGACGATGCTGGGCATGATGCGGGGCAGCGTGATATGCCACATCATCTGCACGCGGTTGGCTCCGTCGATCGCCGCGCTCTCATAGAGGGCCGGATTCGCGCTCGCAATCGCGGCGAGGTAGATGATCGAGCTGTACCCGGCCGTCTTGATGATGTTCGAGACGACCAGGATCGGCTGGAAGAGCTCAGGCGACCTGAGGAAGTCGATCTCTTTGAGCCCGGCGCCCGCGAGGATCGAGTTGATGACCCCTCCGTCGCTGGACAAGGACAGGAACGCGCCGATGAGACCCGCGAACACCACCCAGGACAGGAAGTACGGGAGGTAGACGAGCGTCTGGACGCTCGATTTGAGCCACTTCAGTCGCAACTCGTTGATCAGGAGAGCGAGGAGGATGTTGAAGGTGAACCCGAACAGGATGTTCCAGAAGTTGATCGCGATCGTGTTCCCGAGCGCGTTCCAGAAGATCGGGTCCGCCGCCATCTGCTGGAAATGCTCGAGCCCGACCCACGGGCTCCCCCACACTCCCTTCGCCACGCTGAAGTCTTTGAACGCGAGCTGCAGTCCGTACATCGGGCCATAGCTGAAGACGAGGAGGAAGATCAATCCGGGCAGAACGAGCAGGTAGGTGAACCAGTGCTTGCGCACGTATCGGTACGAACGCCTCAGCCGTCCTGGTCCCGCCGTCGTGCCCGTCTCGACCTCGGCCTCGGCCAGCGCGACGAGTGTGTTCGGCGGGGCGCTCGGATCTCCGAAGATGGTCATTCTCACCTCGGCTCCCTGGGTGCCGGATACACCCGATCTGATGATTAGTGACAACTTACCCCAACTTTGATCGACTTATTGTCACTTTCGATCACTCGTCCGCATAGACTTCCTCCGTCGCGAAGAGGCACCGACAGACGGGTCTCATTGAGCGGTCGAACAAGGAGGATCCATGCGGCACACATCACGTTCTGGACACGTCGACGCGCGCAGGGTCCAGGTCTACGTGCCCGCGGTGCGTCCCGGCTTCACGGCGTGGGTCACCGCCTTCGACTACGGCGACGGGAGCGTCGGCGTCTCCTTCAAGGAGACGATCCAGGCTGAGAACCCCCACTATGAGAAGCCGACGCTCGAGATGGGCGAGGCGGCCGGCACCCCCGTCTCGTACGGAGCGATCGATTTCGCCAGCCCCCATCTCGTGCATGAGCGCGTCTACCTGCGCACGCGGGACGGAGAGACGTACGAGGAGACGGGACGATCGCCCCTCGATCAGGGAGCGTTCACCAATCTGGGCTTCCCCGATGGGCGGATCGTCGGTCTGGAGGTGCGCAGGGCGAACGCGGCGCGCACCGGATGGGCGGATGAGATCGATGTGCGCGAGAGCAGCGACGGCGGCACGACGTGGACGAGCCGTCCGCCCATCCTCCGAGGGACGAGCCCTTACCTCTGGCGGACGCGCCGACTCTCCGACGGCACCCACATCATCCTGGCGTCGTTCTACGGAACCCCGTGGGGTGCCGACCAGGAGCGGCCGACGCGCAACACGATGTTCCCCGGGGAGACCTATCTCGGCAAGATCCAGACCTTCTTCCTCACGACCCGGGACGGCCGCGAGTTCAGCGAGCCCCATTACGTCCTCCCCGGCGTCGGCGCGCATGAATACGACGTCGTCGAACGCGGCGACGGCTCTCTGCTGTTCGTGGCCGGTGACGTGCAGGCGACCCCCGTCGCCCGGCAGCTCGTTCGCCACACACCGGACGGGTACGTGAACGGATCCCTCCTGTCGATCGAGCGGGGTGCCCCGCCCGACCCGGAGTCCGACCCGCAGGGGGGCTTCGTCCCCGAGACCATCGTCCGCACGCGGTCCGGCGTCCTGGTCGGAGCCCGTCGCAACAAGCCCTACTCGGTCTCCAACGACGACGGGATGAACTGGACGCCCGTCGACGGCCTTCCGCCGAGCCTGTATCAGCCCTACATGCTCGTCCTTCCCAACGGGAGTGTCGCGAACTTCGGCCACGCGGGGGGCGACTCGCCGTTCGGTCACGAGGACATGACGATCGGCGTGGACCTCTTCGACATCGAGGACGCGCTGCCGCCTGCTCCCGCGCTGACTCTTCGCCGCCGTATGGCCGACGACCGGAGCCAGTATCTGAACGCCTTCGAGGCTCGCCTGGTGCGCGGATCCGAACCCGTGGCCGATGCCGAGGTCGTTTTCCGGTTCGTCGAGGTGTGGAACGACGACGGGAGCTTCACGACCGTCCCCCAGAAGGATGCGCCGCTCCAGCTGACCGCGCGCACGGACGAGGACGGCGTCGCACGCGTCGCGGTCCCGCAGTTCGACGGGCGCGGCGACATCAACCTCTACTACAACGTCGATGCGGTTCATCTCCCCGAGGACGGCCCAGCTGTGATCGGGCCGACGATGGTGACGATCGCGCTCACTCCCCGCCGGGGCGACGATCAGCCCCACGACGCGTACCTCATGGAGGGCACCCTCTACGTCGCCGAGCGGCTGGAACGCGCGTACCCCGGCATCACCGAGCTCCTGCGTGCGCTCGCCGGGACCTCCGACGACGTCGTGCCCGTGGACGAGCTGCCGCCGGGGGTGCTCGACGACCTCGCTGCAGCCGGCGTCATCGAGCAGTCGTCCGGCGTATGGCGGTGGCTCGCGAGCGTGCATGCTCGGAGGCCGCTCGCCGACGTCAAGTCGATGCCGCACGACGATCAGTACGCATGACGGACAGGATGGAGCAGGAAGTGACACTCGAGGTCGGGATCATCGGATTCGGGAACAGGGCCAGGCTCGGGCAGCTGGTCGACGCGCACCCCGGCGCGAGGGTCGTGGCGGTGTGCGACCGCGATCCGGATGCGCTCGCACGTGCGGCGACGATCCATCCGGGCGCGCTGATGACCCCCGACCTCGAGACGCTGCTCGCATCGGGGGTGGATGCCGTCATGGTCCTCACGCCCGACGACACGCACGAAGCCGTCGCCGTCGCAGCGCTCGAACGCGGGATCGCGGTGTTCTGCGAGAAGCCGCTCGCGATCACCGCCGCGGGGAGCGACCGTATCCTCCGCGCGGCCGTCTCGTCGGGCGCGCGCCTGTACGTCGGACACAACATGCGCCACCTGCCGATGGTGCGCACGGTGCGGTCACTGATCGCAGACGGGGCCATCGGCGAGGTCAAGGCGATCTGGTGCCGGCACTTCGTCGGCCATGGCGCCGACTTCTATTTCAAGGACTGGCACGCCGACCGCGCACGCACGACGGGGCTCCTCCTGCAGAAGGGAGCGCACGACATCGACGTCATCCACTGGCTGGCGGGCGCGTCGACCCGGCGGGTGACCGCGATGGGCGCGCTCACCCTGTTCGGCTCGGGGGAGCGCTCGGGCCGCGACGATCAGAGGGCGACGGAGGTCGCCGAGCCCGAACTCTGGCCGCCGCAGGCGCACTCGCGACTTCATCCGACCATCGACGTGGAAGACCTCTCCATGGCGCTCTTCGAGTTGGAGAACGGCGTCCTGGCGAGCTACGAGCAGTGCCACTACACACCCGACTACTGGCGGAGCTATACCGTGATCGGCACCCACGGACGGCTGGAGAACGTCGGAGACATGGACGACGGCGAGATCCACGTGTGGAACCGGCGCCATGCCGGTTTCGCCGCCCCGGACGAGATCCACGGCTTCACCGGGGGCGTGTCCGACCACGGCGGCGCGGACGAGGCCCTCGTCGACGAGTTCATCCGCTACGCGCGTGACGGCGGCCCCACGCAGACGTCCCCGATCGCCGCCAGGGACGCGGTCGCCGCGGGCGAGGCGGCGACGATCTCCCTGCGCGCGGGCGGTGTTCCTCAGGACGTCCCGCCGGCGCCGGCCACGTTGAGGGCCGCCCTCGAGGGGAATCGAGAGCGATGAGCGATTGCGACATTTGTGGCGGGAATCGCTCACATCGTCACGAAACTGGCCTATCCTGACGAGCGGTGCCGCGCGGCCTCGCCCGGCGCCATCGATGGAAGGACCCGGCGTGAATCGACCACTTCGCCTCGCCTCGCTTCTCGAGATCCTCGCCGAGCGCGGCCAGATCCAGGTCGACGAGATCGTCGACGAGCTGAACGTCTCTCCCGCGACCGCGCGCCGAGACCTGGACACGCTGGCCGACCAGCAACTCCTCGCCCGCACCCGCGGGGGCGCCCTCTCGCTCGAGGTCGCGTACGACCTGCCCATCCGCTACAAGAGCGAGCAGAACACGGAGCAGAAGCAGGCGATCGCGCAGGCGGCGAGTGCGCTCGTGTCGAAGGATCAGGTGGTCGGCCTCTGCGGAGGGACCACCAGCACGGCGATCGCATCCGTGCTCGGTGCACGCGCAGATCTCAACGAGCCCGGCGGCGGCACGAACCTGACGATCGTCACGAACGCCGTCAACATCGCCTCCCAGCTCGCGATGCGTCCCCAGATCAAGACCGTCCTGACGGGGGGCGTGCTCAACCCGCGTTCCTTCGAACTGGTGGGACCGTTCAGCGAGGCGACGTTGCAGGATCTGACGATCGACATCGCCTTCATCGGAGCCAACGGCATCGACCCGGAGGTGGGCCCCACCGTCCACGACGAGCTCGAGGCGAAGGTCAACTCGTTCATGGCGCGCCGCGCGTCGCGGGCGGTCATCGTCGCCGACTCGAGCAAGATCGGCAAGCGCGCCTTCGCATCGATGAACCTCTCGCGGGCATACACCACGTTGATCACCGACCACGGCATCACACCCGAGCAGCAGCGACGCTTCGCGGAGAGCGGACTCGACGTCGTCATCGCCCGCTGACCGCGAGGCCTCGGCCGAGGGCGAGGCCCACCCACCCGCTCCCTCGCGGAGACGGGTGGATCGTGATGCGGGGACGCGCTTCCGTGCGCCCGGCTCGTCTCACGACATATGACCGTTAGTGAGCGATGAATGCGATCTTTAGCACTCATTTGATTGGACTGCGGTGCTTTCAATCATTTATGATCATCTCATTCGCATCGGCGTCCTCCGCGACGCCGCAGAGAAGGCAATGAGGGAACGACATGACCGACACCGCGACGGACGAGAGTGCTCGAGGCGGCCATATGGAGGCCGAACTCGCCAGCCAGCCCGACTGCTGGCAGCGCGTGAGCGAGCTGGACGGCCTCGCCGCCGCACTGCGCCGACCGGGTGAGCGGGTCGCGGTGGTGGGCTGCGGGACGTCGTGGTTCGTCGCACAGACGATCGCGGCCCTCCGCGAGGGTGCGGGCCTCGGTCCGACCGACGCGTACTCCGCGTCGGAGGCGACCCTGACAGAGCGCGGGTACGATGCGGTGGTCGTCATCAGCCGGTCGGGAACCACGACGGAGATCGTGACTCTGCTCTCGACGGTGCCGTCCGGAGTTCGATCCGTGGCCATCGTCGCCGATGACCGTTCGCCTGTCGCGCGTCTGGCCGACGAGGTGGTCGCTCTCCCGTTCGCCGACGAGCGATCCGTCGTTCAGACGAGGTTCGCCACGACGGCCATCGCACTCGGCCGCGTCGCGGCCGGCGAGGATCTCACGAACGCGATCGCGGACGCGCGCCGCGTGCTGTCCCTCCCGCTTCCGGCCATCCTGACGGACGCGGAACAGCTCACGTGCCTGGGCTCGGGCTGGACGGTGGGCATCGCGCATGAGGCCGCCCTGAAGATGCGCGAGGCATCCCAGTCCTGGACGGAGTCCTACCCGGGCATGGAGTACCGACACGGTCCCATGAGCATCGCGGCGCCCGGTCGAACCGTCTGGGTGTTCGGCGACGGCCCGCGAGGCCTCGCCGAAGAGGTGGCCGGGACAGGAGCCTCCTACTTCGCGGGAGACGCGGACCCGCTCGCCGAGCTGGTCCGCGCGCATCGCGTCTCGCTGGCTCGCGCCCGATCGGGCGGACTCGACGCCGATGCTCCCCGCAACCTGACGCGATCGGTCATCCTGTCCTCATGAGCCACGACCCGGCGGTCGCTCCTGCCCCCGGCACGGGCAGCGGGCGTTCCGTGCTCGCCGTCGACGTCGGCGGAACGCAGATCAAGGTCGCCGTGCTCGACGAGTCGGGCCGCCTCGGCCCGATCGCGCGCCACGCCACTCCCCGCGATCCGCGCGATCCTGCTGGCGTCGTGGTGGCCGCGATCGCGTCGGCAGCGGCGGATCTGAGCGCACGAGGAGCCCGCTTCAGCGCGGTCGGTCTCGCCGTCCCCGGCATCGTGGACGACCGTGGAGTGGGGGTCCACTCCACGAACCTGGGGTGGCGGGACTTCCCGTTCACGGAACGTGCGGCCGCCGCACTGGGGCTGCCCGTGGCGGTCGTCCACGACGTGCGCGCCGCCGGACTCGCCGAGCACCGCCTCGGTGCCGCGCGGGGTGCCGCCGACGCCGCGATCGTGACGCTCGGCACCGGAATCGCCGCCGCGCTGATCATCGACGGTCGTCCGTACACCGGTCGCGGGTACGCCGGCGAACTCGGTCACTCGATCGTCGACCCCTCCGGTCCCTCGTGCCGCTGCGGTCAGACCGGATGCCTCGAGGCGATCGCCTCCGCGCGGGCCATCGTCGAGCGCTACCGGGCGGCCGGGGGGCCGGGGGTCGACGCCGCTGAGGTCGTCGCGCGCGCTCAGGCCGGCGATCCGCTGGCACGCCGGGTGTGGCAGAGCGCGATCGATGCGCTCGCGTACGGACTGGCACAGGTCACCGCGCTCCTCGCTCCCGAGGTGGTGGTGCTCGGCGGGGGGCTTTCCGAATCGGGCGATGCGCTCCTCCTTCCCCTCCGCGAGTCCCTGCGTCGACGGCGTCGTCACGGCGTCATCCCACGGCTCGAGCGTGCGGCGCTCGGTCAGGATGCCGGAACCTGGGGGGCGGCGATCGCGGCACGCGATCTGCTCGACGGTCGCGACGACGTGGCCAGGGGGACGGCATGATCGCCGCCGTGACCCTGAACCCCGCGGTCGACGTCACCGTGGAGATCGAGCGCCTGCACCCCGGAGAGACCCACCGGACCGCGACGGCGGTGCGACGCGCCGGAGGCAAGGGCGTCAACGTGGCGCGAGTGCTGCACGCTCAGGGCCTCCCGGCCATCGCGATCGCCGCCGTAGGAGGCGCCCCGGGGAAAGAGTTCGCCGACGAGATCCGGGCGGCGGGAGTGCCCCACGTGCTCATCAGCGCGGATGCCCCCACTCGCATCACGCGGACCCTCTACGAGCGTGCTGACGGTCGCGCCACCGTCTTCGCCGAGGCCGGGCGCCATCCAGGTTCCGCGGCTCTCGAGAAGCTGGTCGACCTCGTCGACGACCTGTCGGACGTGACGTGCCTCGTCGTGGCGGGCAGCCTTCCCGCCGGGATGCCGCCGACCGCTGTGGAGACGTTCGTGGAGCACGCCCGACGCCGGATGCTGCCCGTTCTCGTCGACGCGGCGGACGCGATGGTAGGCGCAGCCCGTGCAGGCGCGACCCTTGTCAAGGGCAATGCGGAGGAGGTGGCCCGGGCGACGGGCGAAGCCTCCCCCCGGGCAGGCGCCAGGGCCCTGCGTGCCGCGGGCGCCGAGCGCGTCGTCGTGACCTGCGGACGCGAGGGCATGCTTCTGCTCGATGACGACGGCCTCCGCACCGCCGTGCCGGACCGCGAGATCCGCGGCAACGCCACCGGAGCCGGCGACGCGGTCAGCGCGTCGCTGGCGGCCCACCTCGCCGTCGGGGCTCCGGTCGAGGAGTGGCTGCCTCGCGCGCTCGGGTGGGCCGCGGCCGCCGTGCGCGCTCCGCTCGCCGGCGACCTCGACCTCGGAGACCCGATGCCCTCGGCCTCCGAGGCGCTGAGAGGAGCGTCACCATGCCCCTCGTGACCACCGGCGAACTGCTCCTCGAGGCCTATGCGGCGTCACGCGCCGTCGGTGCGTTCAACGTCCTGCATCTGGAGACCGCCGAGGCGCTGGCCGCGGGCGCGGAATCGAGCGGGCTGCCACTGATCCTCCAGATCTCTCAGAACTGCGTCGAGTTCCATGGCGACCTGCGACCGATCACCGACGCGACTCTCGCGATCGCGCGGAACAGCACGGCGCGGCTGGCCGTGCACCTCGACCACGCCGAGTCGGAGGAGCTCGTCGATCGCGCACTGGAGGCGGGGATGTCCAGTGTCATGTTCGACGCCTCACGCCTTCCGTATGCGCAGAACGTGGCGCGAACGGCGGCGGTCGCGGCGCGCGTGCACCGGCACGGCGCCACCATCGAGGCGGAACTGGGCGAGGTGGGCGGGAAGGACGGCGTCCACGCGCCAGGCGTCCGCACCGACCCGGAGGAGGCGGCCCGGTTCGTCGCCGGCACCGGAATCGACGCGCTGGCGGTCGCGGTGGGCAGCTCGCATGCGATGACGCGCAGGGATGCCCAGCTGGACCACGCGCTCATCCGCCGGCTCGACGAACGTCTCGACCTGCCGCTCGTCCTGCATGGATCCTCCGGCGCGTCCGACGAGGAGATCGCGGCGGCGATCGCAGAGGGCATCACCAAGGTCAACGTGTCGACGCACCTGAACGCCGCGTTCACCGTCGCGGTCCGCGAGCGGCTCGCCGTCGATCCCGCCGTCGTCGACTCGCGCCGCTATCTCGGTGCCGGCCGGACGGCGCTGTCGGCGGAGGCCGCGCGCCTGCAGCTGCTCTTCGCGGGGGCCGAGCCCAGCCGTGTCTGACGAGTCGACCCTCATCCACGACGCGCGTCTGGTCGACGCGGGGAAGACGTGGGAGGGGGCGTGGCTGCTCGTCGAGCGCGGCCGGATCCGTGACCGCGGCCAGGGGCGGGATCTGCCACCGGCGGACCGCCGGCACGACGCGCGGGGGGCGTCGATCGTGCCGGGCTTCGTCGATATCCATTGCCACGGCGGTGGCGGTCACTCCGCCGAGGGCGCGGCGGACGACGTGCGCGCGATGGCCCGCTTCCATCGCGGCCACGGGACGACCGCTCTCGTGGTCTCTCTCGCGACGGCCCCCCTCCCCCGCCTGCGGGAGCGGATCGAACGCATCACCGAGGTCGTCGGCACGGAGGGCGTGCTGGGAATCCACCTCGAGGGTCCCTTCCTGTCCACGGCCCATCGAGGAGCGCACTCCGCGGCATTGCTGCTTCCGCCCACCCCGCGGGTGATCGCGGAGCTGCTGGGCGCCGCTCACGGCAGCATCAGGCAGATCACTCTCGCCCCGGAGAACGCCTCGGACGAGGTGCTCGACCTCCTCCTCGAGGAGGGGGTTCGCGTGGCGGTGGGACACACCGACGCGGACTTCGCGCAGGCTTCTCATGCGTTCTCGCGCGGGGCGAGCATCCTCACTCATGCTTTCAACGGAATGCCGGGCATCCACCACCGCGCCCCCGGTCCGGTCGTCGCGGCATGCGACTCGGCCGACGTGGTGCTCGAGCTCATCGCGGACGGGGTCCACGTCCACCCCGCTGTGATCGCCCTACTGTTCCGACTGGCGCCCGGCCGGATCGCGCTGGTCACTGACGCGATCGCCGCGGCCGGCGCGCCGGACGGCGATTATCCTCTCGGCGACGACGTGGCGCGGGTCTGCGCCGGTGTGGCTCGTGTGGGCGATTCCCTCGCCGGATCAACGCTCACGATGGACAGAGCCGTCCGGGTCTGCGTCGCAGCGGGCGTACCGGTCGCCGAGGCGATACGCGCCGCGACGCGCACACCGGCGGACGCGATCGGCGCACGCGACCGCGGCGGGCTGAGACCGGGCGACGTCGCCGACCTCGTCGAGCTCGACGATCGACTCGAGGTGCGGCGGGTGTGGATCGACGGCGTCCCGCAGTGAGGGGCCTCACCCTCGCGCAGGACAGCTGCTCACGCGTTCCTGTGGGCCACGAACACACCCCGGATCGCTAGGACGAGCGCCGTGGCCCACGCCACGACGGCTGCGACGACGCAGATGAAGAACAGGTACTGGCTCGCGACCTCGCTCACCGCGCCACCCGTCCACACACCCAGCACGCTCGTGGGCATGCGGGGAGCTCCGGCGTCGGTCACCGTCAGCGCTCCCGCCAGCAGCGCCGCCCAGGTGACGAGGCTGGCGACCGTGTAGCCCCGCTCTCCCCGGCGGCGCGAGTACGCACCGCGATCACGCAGCGACACGATCACGGGAATGCCCAGGGCGATCGCCATCGGAGGGCCGATCAGCAGCAGTCCTGGTCCGGAGAGCCACCCGGAGGGCGCCCCGAGCCAGAGTCGCCCGACGAAGAAGATCCACGGCATCAGGAAGGGGACCAGCAGCTGCGCCAGGTAGACCCCGCGGTCCAGGCTCCCGCGCTCCGCGTCGCCCATGGCCCTCCCCCGATCGACTTCGATCATGCCACCGCCGGCGCGCCGATCAGGGCACGGGCGTCGGCCGCCGACGCCTCGCCATGCGTGATCGCCATCAGGGCCCTCGTCATCCCCCGCGGATCCTCATGCTGGAGGATGTTGCGACCGTACACGAGCCCCGCCACGCCGGTGCGCATGAGGGCGGCCGTGCGCTCGAGCACGGCCTCCGTGTCCGCGACGCCTCCCCCGCGGACCAGGAGGGGGCGCCCACCCGCGGCCTCGACCGCGCGGACGTAGTCTTCGGCGCGGTCGCTCGGATCCGCCTTGACCAGGTCGGCGCCGAGCTCGACCGCCTGACGGACGAGCGTGACGATCTTCTCGATGTCTCCGTCGACTCCGTATCCGCGATCATCGGGCTTCATCGCGAGCGGTTCCACCATCAGCGGCATCCCGGTGCGATCGGCCCACGCGCGCAACGCGACCACATTGCGTACGGACTGCTCGAAGAGCTCCGGATGCCCCGGCAGGCTGAGCAGATTGACGACGATGCACGCCGCATCCAACGCGATCGCCCGGTCGAAGACCGACTCGATCACGGCGCTGAAGAGGTGGTCCGGACGGTCCGGACCGTAGAAGTTGCCGACGTCGGCGCGCATGACCAGTGCCGGCCGCGGACCTGAACGGTACTGCATCACCTCCGCCTGGCCCGGGGAGAGCTGGATCGCGTCGGGCGCCGCGTCGATGAGGGTGTCCACCGTCGCCCGGATGTCCTCGATGCCATGGAGGAAGCTCGCCTCGCCGAACGTGCCGTGGTCGATCGCGACATCGAGGCAGCGTCCGTCTGCGGCGAAGAGGCGCGACATGCGTGCGCGTGAGTTCATGTGTGATGTTCCGTTCTGATGGAGCCGTCAGACGAACCACTCGCCGGACTGCTGCGGCTGGACGTCGACGAGGGGCTGAGGAGCGTGGACGCTGGGGAGCCACGCGAACGCGTCGCCGTCCGGTCGGAGGACGCCGGCTGCGAGGAGGTCGGCGATCACCTGCGGCGGCAGCGCGTCTGCCGCGATGTGCGCGGGATCGTGCTCCGCGAGCAGACGCAGGCGGCCGGGGAGATCCGGATGGCGGTCCAGGTAGTCGGGCGCCAGATGCAGGATTCCGTGCGCGAGATAGGCGATGTGAGGATGGGCGTCCCGGCGCCGAGGGGTGAGGGCGAGCACGCACATCGTCGCGCTGCGCGCCGGCGAGGAGGAGGGGCTCGCGGCGGACACCGCGTCGACGTTGTACGCGAAGTGGATGTCGCCAATGCGATCGAACGCGACGGCGTCGGCCACGGCAACGCCGTCGACGTCCGTGCGCACCTCGATCGTGATGGTCGACTCGGCCTGCGTGCGCGTGTCCACGGTCCCGTCGGCGTTCCAGACCGGCACGAACCGGAACGTGATCGGAACCCCCGGGATCGGCTCCTCTCCCCGATGCAGCCACGCGGTGAAGCTGTTCAGGTAGGTGTCGCCGGACGGATCCGTTCGACGCGTGAGCGTCAGCTCTGCGGTGGGCGGGAGGGAGTCCCCGATACGGAATCGATCCACGCCGATCACCATGTCCTCCTCGCCGAAGGGAGAGTCCGACCCGACGTGACCGAAGTTCGCGAGGCGCCCATCCGGGAGCGTCATGAGATAGGGCTGGTACAGGCTCGGCGGGAGCCCTTCGACGGGATGCCAGTTCTCACCCCGATCGTTGGAGACGGAGTAGGGCTTGCCCCGACGCGACCCGACGAGAAGCCCGTCCCCCGTGGCGACGACCGACTCGGGCACCCAGCCGCCCTGCGGATCCCGCCGAGGATCCGCGGGTGCGCCGAGTCCGATGGGAAGGACGGCACGCGGGTAGAAGCGCTCCCCGTCGCGACGGACGAGCTGTCGCCCGACCGGTGTGGCCTGGACGTCGCCGGCGATGAAGAGGAGTGTCTCGTCGTCGAGTTCGACCACGTCGAACTCGTGCGCCCCGGTCCCGGCCAGCACGTAGTGCGGGCCGTCGAAGGTGCGGCCGTCGCGGGTCGTGAGGAAGAACGGCTGGATCTTGCCGATGTAGGTCTCTCCGGGGAGCATGGTGTTGCGCGTGGCGCGTTCTCGGCCGAGACCCCAGGGGGTGCCGTAGAGCGACGCCAGGATCACATACGTGCCATCGCGCAGCCGGCGGATGCGCCAGAGGTAGGGTGCCTCGCCCTCCAGCAGCCGGGCCACCGGGGCCCACGACGTCCCGCCGTCCACGCTCTCACGCACGTCGATGAAGTCGCACCACCCCGTGCGGTCCGCGTTGATCCGGGGGACATCGAGACCGATGATGCGCCCGTCCGGGAACCCGATGTTCGCGAAAGAGCCCTCCTCGAGATCGCACCGACCGGTCTCGTACCACGAGTCGCCCGAGTCGTCGGACGCGAGATACACGCGGTACGAGGTCTGCTCCCCGCTTCCGCACTCGACGGAGCCATAGGAGACGGGCGCCCCGACCGCTTCAGCCATCTCGAGCCGCGGCGGGATGAAGCGGGGATTGGGCTCGCCCTTGGTCTCTTTGAAGGACAGGCCGACCCGGCCGTCGCCGTAGTCGAAGCCCGTCGCCCAGGCGACGAAGCCCGGCCGTCGTTCCGGAACGTACACCTCGGATCGCTCTGCGTCGATCGCCCGCACTCCGCTCATCGAGTCTCCTCCATTCCGACCAGGACCTTCTCCATCCGCTCGAGGACCGCCTCGACGGTCGCCGCCGTCGAGATCATCGGCAGCTTCGTGAGCGCCGCGGGCGGTGCGCTCGGCTTGTACGCCTGGACGCTGATGTCCACGCCGTGCTCACGATCGAGCTCTCGACAGAAGCGGGATGCATCCGTCGCGTCGAAGAACTCGATCGCGGCCATGTGCTGGTCTCCGGACACCGCTCGCAGGAGTCGGGAGTGACGCGACACGAGCGCGCCGAGAAGCTCGTGGTAAAGCGCGCCGGTCGCGTCGATGTGGTCCGTGTTCGCCCGCACGAAGGCCATCGTGATGAGGTAGGCGAGACTCGCCAGCTCCTCCTGGCCGTTGGTGACCAGCGCGCCGAACTGCGCGAGCGAGTCCATCCGCTCGCTCAGCAGGATCCGACTGGCCGGGTACTCGCCGCCGGGGAACCCCTTCCCGATCGCCACGAGATCCGGATGCAGTCCGTATCTGCGGAACAGGAAGAGCTCGCCGTACCACGCGCCGCTCTGGATCTCATCGCAGAAGACAGGTACATCCGCCTCGTGGCAGATCCGGTAGGCGTCGCGAAGATAGTCGGGGTCCAGTCGCAGCCCGCCATAGTTCATCATGACGATCTCGTGGCAGAAGCCTGCGACGGCTCCGCCGTCCCGAGTCGCCTCGGCGAACGTCGCACGGAAGTCCGCGATGTCATTGGGGCGCACCGCGAGGACGCGATAGAGCCCGGCTGCGCCCGCGCGTTCGGTCATGCCGGGCCAGAGCCCGCGGAGCGACTGCGCGAGCGTCGTGGTCCCGTGGTAGTTGCCCGTGATGCCGCCATCGCGATCGCCCATGACCAGGAAGACCGGGATCCGGTCGGGACCGGCCGCAGGCGCCCCGCCGTCCGCGGGCCAGAAGCGCGCGAGCATCATCTTCAGGGCCGCCTCGGCGGCGAGCGATCCCGTCTCCAGGTTGATGACGCGGGACAGCCGCGGCGTGGTCCCTGGCTCGGGAAGGTCGGGATCCGGTGCGGCCGCATTGACCAGCTCGCGCTCGAGCAGTCGGGTCACATGCCCCCGGGTGTTGTTGTGCGTGGCGTTGGGGATGCCGAGACGGCGCGCCGCGTCGATGAGGCGATAGCCCGGGAATGCGTGCCCGAGGCTGAGCTGGTAGTGCTCGCTCTTGCCCGCGATGTGGATCCGGCCGTCCTGTCCGATCCGACACACCCCGAGGCCGCCGAGCGGCGCCCCCGCGTCGTTCTGAGCGCGCGCGAAGGCCTCGGTCGCCGCGCCCGCGACGTCGTCGTCCCACGGCGGCACGAGCTGATCGCCCGCCCGCCTGGCCAGTTCGTCGCTGCGGGCCGCGAAGGACGGCGGGAAGAACTCGACCGGCTCGGAGGCGACGTCGTCCAGCGCCGCCGCGTGCTCACCGGTCAGGGCCGAGGAGACGCGGATGACCGCGTCGATGTAGGCGTCGCCGAGCATGTCCCGCAGGGATCTGCTGATGTTCTCGATCATTTCGCGCCCTCCGGCCTCAGACCCTCACGTGTTCGATGCCGTTCATCGAGCACCACAGCTCGAGACGCGCGCCGGTGTCGCCGAGCGCGAGCGCCTGATGATGCGCGCCACCGGCCGACATCCAGTCGCGCGCCATGCGCGCTGCTCCGCTGTCCGGCTGAAAGAAGAAGTAGGGCATGTCGCAGCCGGGGAGCGCGACCTGCTCGAGGATCCGCCCCGAGGCCGACACGAGGCGGTACTCGTCACCGCCGACGTGCACCAGCGACGCCAGGACCGCCCGCTCGGCGCGCGGAGCGAAGACCGTTGTCGGCGGGTCGCCGAGGCCGCCTTCGGTGAGGACGCGGTGGATGATCCGAGGCCGACCCTCGGCCAGACGCCAGTTCGCCTCGCCGGCGTGGGCGCACAGGACGGCGTCGCGCTCGTGGTCGAGCATGTACATCTCGGTGAACCCTGCGGCGGAGAACAGGCGTTGGAAGACGGTCACGAGGGTCGCCGCCTGGACGTCCCCCTCGGCCGCGTATCCGTAACCGTCGGCCATGAGGTGCGACGCCGCGAGGAGAGGGAGCTGCCGGAAGCGCCCATCGGCTCCGAAGTCCTCGTAGTGCGCCGTGTAGCCCGCGAAGTCGTTGTCCTCGAGCCACCTGGCGATGCCGAGGTACAGGCGCACGGCGTAGGCATGCGCGTCTTCCGACAGGGCCGGATCGATGTCGAAGCGCGCGCGGTCGTCCGCGACGCGCGCACGCACGGCATCGTCGCCGACGGCGGCGACCCTCCGCTGGATCTCGCCGACAGGTTGGTGGACCACCTGTGGACCGAGTCGACGGAGCAGCACCATCTCGTCGGTGACGATGTCCCCCATGCCGGTCAGCGCGCCGACGGCACCGATCCTCATGCGGTGCGCGTCGGCCGTCGCCGCGCACGCGGCCGCGAAGTCTGCGAGGAACGCCGCGAGGGCACCATCGCTGCGGCGCCCGGCGAAGAGCGCGGGTCGCACACCGCCGCGCAGGAGAGTGTTGACGACATCCTGCGCGCCGTGGATGCCCTGATTGACGGTGAGGCCCCGCTCGTCGACATCCGTGCGGACGGTCTCGTCGGGCTGGACGAGGGCGAGGGCGAACGGAAGGGGCGAGTCGAGCGCCGCCCGCAGCACGTGCTGACCAGGCGCGTACGACAGCATCAGGATCAGGATGCCGTCGACGCCGTCGACATGGAATCCCGCCACGATGTGCTCGATCGACGCGCGGTCGATCGCGGCCCCGGGGAAGACGAAGTCTGCGATTCCGACGTGTTCGGCCAGGAGTCGCCGCACGAACTCCTCCTGCTCCTCCTGGATGCCGGGGAACAGCGGCTTGTACGCGTCCAGCAGCAGTCCCAGCACGCCGATGCGCGGCGGTGCGATCGTCATCGTGAACGTCCTTCCGGGGTGGGGTCGAGTGGGAGGGGGTCTGGCCACGCAGCGGCGAGCGCCGCGCCGACGCGCGCGGATCTGCGCATCCCCCGGTCGTAGGTCTCGCGCAGCGACGGGTCGGGGTGCAGGCGGGGGGAGCCCGACAGGTCGAGTCCCTGCCCCCGGTGGCGCAGACCGCTCCCCCAGAGGGCCAGGAGGGCAGCCCCTGCCGAGCTCGCCTCGGACTGGGTGAGCGGCGTCAACGGGATCCCGCAGACATCGGCGGTGATCCGCTGCCAGACGCCGCTGCGGGCCCCGCCCCCGGAGGTGCGCAGGTCCTCCGGTCGACAGCCGGCGTCAGCGAGCCGGCCGAGCATCGTGTGAAGCTCGAACGCGGTCGCCTCCATCACGCCGCGCACGAGGTGTCCAGGGCCGGTGTCCATCCCGACACCGAGGAAGCCGCCCGGGGCGTCGCCCGCGGGATCGGCCGCCGACGCGAGGTGGGCGAGGGCAAGCACCCCACCCGCTCCGGGGGCCACGACCTCCGCGAGCGCATCGAGGTCGGCGTAGTCGTGTCGCTCCCGGCCGAGGAGGTCCCGCAGCCATCGCAGCACCACCGCCCCGGTGGGGAGGAACTCGATCGCGAGGAGACGCTGGGGCACCACGTGCCGGTAGAACGTCGTGCGGTGCCCGTCGGGATGGGGCTCCGGCACGACGTCCAGAGTCGCGGTGACGGTCAGTGCCGTACCGAACGTGACGTTGGCGACACCGGGGCCGGTCACGCCTGCAGCCAGGGCGGCCGCGGTCTGATCCATCGCGCCCGCGATCACGACGGTACCGTCGGCGAGCCCGGTGACACGGCACCATGAAGGGAGGACCGCACCGACGGTCGTCCCGGATTCGACGAGGTCGGGGAGTTGCTCACGTGCGATGCCTGCGGCACGCAGCGCGGCGTCCCAATAGTCGTCGGCGCCGACATCGAACCACCCGGTGGATGTCTGGAGCGAGGGTGTCGTGACGGTGCGACCCGTGAGCGCGCTCACCACGAAGTCTTCGAGGAGGAGGAACCGCACGGCGCCGTGATAGCGCGCAGGATCCGTCCGCCTCAGCATCGCCACCTTGGCGACCGGCACCGCGCCGGTGAGACGCGCGACGCCCGTGGTCCGGTAGACGCGCTCGGACCCGAGATGCTCCTCGAGGCGCGCCGCGTCGGAGCCGGCACGACTGTCGAGCCACACGATGGCGTTCCCGAGCGGCGTGCCGTCGGCATCGACGGCGATAAGGGTCTCTCCTTGCGTCGTGCAGCAGACGGCGCGGATCCGCTCAGCGGAGCCGACCTCGCCGACCAGTGCCCCGAGAACGCCCCGGACAGCATCCAGATACACCTCGGGGGCGACTTCGATCCGTCCGTCCGCCGCATCCAGGGCGTATTCGATCGAGCGCACGGCGAGCGGAGCCTCCAGCGAGGTGCCCCAGAGGCAGGCTTTGATCGTCGTCGTCCCGATGTCGATCGTGATCACCAGGTCCTGCTCCATGTCACCTCCTCTGGGATGTGATCAATACTGCCACAAGAATGATTGTTAATGATCGCAGTAGCGGCCTCTGGCATAATTCAGTCAATAAACTGCACGGACGCACCGTCAGACGAGAGCAGGGAGCGCCATGGGAGACAGGGAAGTGGTCACACCGGAGGCTCCGGCTCCCGGCGGAAGCTACTCGCAGGGCGTCATCGCCGGCGACTTCATCTTCACGGCTGGGTTCGGCCCCGGGGATCCCGGCACGGGGGAGGTCCGCGGGTCAACGGTGTACGAGCAGACGAGGTTCGCACTGGAGAACGTCGCGGCCGTCCTCGCATCAGCGGGCGCGTCCCTCGGCGATGTCGTGAAGGTCACGTCCCATCTGAGCGACCTCGCCGACTTCGAGGAGTACGATCGCGCCTTCGCCTCCGCGTTCTCGAAGCCCTTTCCGGCGCGCACGACGGTCGGCTCCCGCCTGGCGGGCATCCTCGTGGAGATCGACGTGGTGGCCCGGGTGCCGAATCCGTGCGCGCACGGCGGCTCGAGCGGACGCCGCACGGCGTGACGACGATGTCGCCCCGGCGGTGGAGTCGGCGCGACTCACGAAGCTCGTGGAGACACGGCTCTGACGCTCACCGCGGGCAGGAGCCGACCCTACAGCGGTCCGACCCGCTGACGGAGACGCTGGGCGTCGCGGACGGCGTTGCCGTCGCCGTCGTTGTTGAAGTAGCACAGCACCGCCCGGCCGCTGCCCTGCCATTCCCGGATGCGGCGAGCCCACCAGTCCAGGTCCTGATCGCTGTAGCTCCCGACGTAGAGCCGCTCGGGATCGGGTCCGTGGAGTCGCACGTAGACGACGTCCGACGTCGCCCGCAGCTCGCACGGCAGCCCGGCCCCGCTCATCACGCAGTAGCTCGCGCCGAACCGCGCGAGCAGCGCGAACACGTCGTCATGCACCCACGACGGATGCCGCAGCTCCACCGCGACGCGCACACCGGCCGGGATCGCCCGCAGTGCGCCGGCGAGGCGTTCGTCGTCCCGTTCCAGATCCGGCGGCAGTTGCATCAGCAGCATCCCCCTCCGCTCGCCGAGCGCGGACATGCCCTCCGAGATCCTCGTCGTCCAGGCCTCCGGGTCCCTGAGCTTGCGGGCGTGGGTGAGGCCGCGCGGCGCCTTCACCGTCATGAGGAAGTCCGGCGGCACCTGCTGGGTCCAGTGCACGAACGCCGTCGCCCGCGGCCAGTGGTAGAAGCTCGCGTTCAGCTCGACCGTGTCGAACACCGTCGAGTACACGCCGAGCCGGCCGCTCGACGGCACCGGCGGGTCGTACAGCACCCAGCGCCAGTGGTCGTAGCTCCAGCCGGACGTCCCCACCCGCACCTCGCCGACGTCGAGTCGGAGTCCGTTGACCTGCACCCCCGCATGCTGATCGACGCGTCCGGCGGTGTCAACGGGCTGGACACGCGCGGGTGCACGGAGTCCGACCGGGCGCGCCGCAGCCGCAGGGTAGAGGTGCCGACGCTGCAGGACAACCCCTTCGCCCACTCCTGCTGCCGGACGCATGATCGAAGGGTGATGAGCCTGCACTACACGAGCGGCACCGTGCTGATGGCCGATGACGTCTGCGAGGCCCTCCTCCGCTACGCCCAGGCCCTCGCGTCCAGCCAGGGGTCGGATGTCGTCACGGTCCCGATCATCGATCCCGAGCGGGAGGACGCGATGGCGGAATTCCTCCTGGGCCCGGCCAGTCAGCTCTTCGCGACTCCGGAACCGGACGGGCCTACGACGTCCTCGCACCCCGACGTGGTCGCGGAACTCTACCGTCGGACCCGGGCGACGCTCCCCACCGCGCTCCCGGAGGACTCGAATCCGGTCGCGGTGGACTGGGACCTCGAGCTCGGCTGATCACAACGACGCGCGGCACCTCATCCGAGGCACCGGCGGCAGGAAGAGAGGAAGCGGCCATGACCGAGCACGACCTCGAGAAGAACGACACCGCCGTCACGAGCGGGACGACGGAGGACGACACCGCCTCGGGAGGCGCCCCCGAGGAACCGGACCGCGACCCGCGCACCCACCCGATGGACCGCGACGAGGGCGACGACACGACCGACGAGAACGGCCGGCCGGTGGACAATCCCAGCGGAGGCTGACTCCGACCGGAACGCTCGAGGTCAGCCTCCCGAGGAGCACCGTCGCATCGCGCTCAGCGGGCGGTGTAGCCCCCGTCGACCGGCAGCGTGACCCCGGTGATCCACGACGCCTCGTCCGACGCGAGGAACAGCACCGCACGTGCGACATCGACCGGACGGCCGAGGCGGCGCAGGGACTGGTGTGCGGTCATCATCTCCTCATACGCGGGGAGCCCACCCGGATACTCGGCGGCGATGCCCTCGACCAGCGGCGTGAGCACCGTCGACGGGTTCACGGCGTTCACGCGGATGCCGTAGCGGCCGTAGGACGCGGCATCCTGCTTCGTCTGCATGTTCACGGCGCCCTTGGCCACGTGGTACGGCGTGAACTCGTCGTTGCCGATGATGCCGTAGATCGACGAGAAGTTGACGATCGCGCCACCCCCCGCGGCGAGGAAGTGCGGCACCGCCGCCTTCGTGCCGAAGAAGACGCCCTTGACGTCGACCGCGAAGACGGCATCCCACTCCGCCTCGCTGACCTCGTGTGTCGGCTTGTCCGCGCCGATGATGCCTGCGCAGTTGACCAGGATGTCGAGGCCGCCGAACTCCGCCGCCGCCGCATCCACCGCCGCCCGCACGTCCGCCTCGTTCGTGACGTTCGTGCGGCGGAAGGTCGCCACGCCTCCCGCTCGGCGGATGCCGTCGGCCGCCGCGGCACCGGGGCCGTCCTGCGCGTCCAGGAGCGCCACGGCGGCGCCCTCCGCGGCGAACAGCTCGGCCGTCGCACGGCCCATCCCGGACGCGGCGCCGGTGATCACGGCGCGCTTGTCGTCCAGTCTTCCCATGGTTCTCTCCTCACTCGCGGGTGTGCCGGGGCGCGCCAGGCGCCCCGGCACACGCAGGCCGCTCAGGCCTGGACGGTCGCCGGCTGGCGGTACAGCAGCGCGGCGTAGCCCGACTCCTCCAGGTCACGGCAGTGCTGCTGGTAGACCTGGCCGCCGCCCATGTAGACCTGGAACTCCTCCGGCTTGCCGGGGATGTTCTCGCCGAGGAACCAGGCCTTCGCCTTCTTGCCCTCCGTGTACATGACCGTCAGCCGGCCGGTGCGCTCCGTCTCGGCACGCCACCACTCCTCCGACTCCGGCGTCGCCTCGAAGTAGGGGATGTCGTTCTCCTCCGCCCACTTCAGCGCGCGCTGGAGCCACTGCGCGCCCAGCTGGATCGGCACGATGAGATTCGAGTACGGCGTCTGCGGCCCGAGCGACATGAAGAAGTTCGGGAACCCGTTGGCGTTGATGCCCAGGTTCGACTTGAGCCCCTCCGCCGCCCACTTCTCGCGCAGCGTGCGACCGCCACGTCCCACGATGTCGATGTTCGTGAGCGTGCCGGTCATGGCGTCGAAGCCGGTCGCGAAGATGATCACGTCGAGCTCGTGCTCGGTGTCACCCACGACGATGCCCTTCTCGCTGATCCGCGTGATCGGGGTCGTCGCGGTGTCGATGAGGTGGACGTGCTCGTGGTTGAACGCGTTGTAGTAGCCGTGCCCCGTCGGCACCCGCTTGCCGTTGAAGGAATACGTGCGCGGCGACAGCAGCTCGGCCTTCTCCGGATCCTTCACGATCTCGTGGATCTTCGACCGGATGAACTCCGACGCCAGCTCGCTGGCCTCGTGGTTCGTGGCGAGATCGGTGAAGCACTCGTTCGCGAAGTGGAATCCGCCCTCGTTCCACTTCCCCTCGAAGATGCGGCGGCGCTCCTCCTCCGACACCTCGAGCGCGCTGTGCTCCGCGGGCTCCATCGCGACGCCGAACGGGTGGTTGGCGGCCTTCTCGTAAACGGCGTCGTAGTTGGCGCGCAACCAGGCCATGTCCTCCTCGGCGACCTTGTCGTTGTTGGTCTCGACGACGAAGTTCGGCGTGCGCTGGAAGACGAAGAACTCCCCCACCTCGGACGCGATCACCGGGACGATCTGGATCCCGGACGCGCCCAGGCCGATGAGGCCCACGCGCTTGCCGGCGAGGTCGACGCCCGCGCGCGGCCACTGTGCGGTGTGGTACTTCTCACCGCGGAAGGTCTCGATGCCGGGGATGTCGGGGTACACGGCCTGCGACAGCACGCCCATCCCGCTCACGAGGTACTTGGTGGTGAGGTGCGTGCCGTCCGCCAGGTTCACGGTCCACGTGTTCGCCGCCTCGTCGTAGACGGCGGAGTCGACGCGGGCGTTGAGCCGGATGTCCTTGCGCAGGTCGAGCCGGTCGGCGACGAAGTTCAGGTACGACAGCACCTCGTCGCCGGAGGGGTAGCGCTCGGTCCAGGTCCACTCGTCGCGGACCTCCTTCGAGAACGAGAAGGAGTAGTACGAGTACTCGCTGTCGGTGCGCACGCCGGGGTACCGGTTCACCCACCACGTGCCGCCGATGCCGTCCTCGCCGTCGACGACGAGGGTGCGCAGGCCGATCTCGCGCAGGTGGTGGAGCATCGCGAGTCCGGAGAATCCGGCTCCGATGACGATGGCGTCGTAGTCTCTGGTGCTCTGGTCGGTCATGTCGGATGTCCTTTCGTGGGTTTCAGGCAGCGCCCGCACCGGCGCGGCCTTCGTGGTACCAGTCGGCGATGCGCCGGATGGAGTCGTCCGCGGGCCCGTGGTTGCCCGCCTGCAGCGGCCACACGTGCTGTTCGCCGGGCACCACGTCGAACGTGACGTCGACGCCGGCCGCCCGAGCGCGCTCCTCGAGCCGCACCGCGTCGTGGAAGAGCGACTCGATCGCGGACGACGTGATGTACAGCCGCGGGAAGCCGGTGAAGTCGGCGTACAGCGGGTTGACGAGCGGATCGGTGGGATCCGCACCGCCGGCCAGGTAGCGGTCGATGTTCCCCTGCAGACCCTCCCGGGCGATGAGGAAGTCCGTCGCGTCGTTGGTCTCGATCGTCTCGCCGGAGTTCTCCATGTCGAGCCACGGCGAGATCGTGACGACCTGACCCGGCACGGGGGCTCCCGTGCGCAGGCGGCGCAGGACGGTCGCGATCGCGATGCTCGCGCCCGCGCTGTCGCCGACCGGCGTGATGTCGGCGGGGCGGTAGCCGTCCGCCAGCAGCGCGTCGATCACGGCGTCGGCGTCGTCGAGCTGCGCGGGATACGGATCCTCGGGCGCTCGGCGGAAGTCCGCCACGAAGGCGTGGGTGCCGGCGGCCTTCGCGAGGTGCCCCGCGAGCTTCCGGTGGCTGGCGGACGAGCCGAGGGCGAAACCGCCGCCGTGGAGCACGAGCAGCATCTGCCGGGGGTCGGCGCCGATCGGGGAGACGAGGATGCCGGGGACGCCGCCGACCTCCGTGGTGCGGTAGGTCACGTCCTCCGGCTCGGCCGTCGCGCGCTGCCAGTCCTCGAAGATCCAGCGCAGCACCGGCAGGGACAGGTCGGGCGCCGCCGTGAACTCGACGGTCCACTCGGCGTAGATCCGTCCCAGGAGATCTGCGGGAACGGTTGCGGGCATGGATTCCTCCTCAGCGAAGACCCGGGTGGGGCGCCGCATCCGCGCGGCGTGCATCCAGAATCACGCCGCCCGCGCCGTGCACCACGGGCTGTCGCAAAATGACGCACCGCCGTCTCAGCCTGAGCCGGATGAGGTCCGTCCGCGAGCCACAGACTGCTGGTCATACCACCGCCGGTGCGTGCTCATGGCCGGCTCTCGATGAGGAGGAAACAGCACATGCGACTCACACAGCCCCGCCGCCTCGCAGCGGCAGCCGCCACGGCGGCAGCGGTACTCCTGCTGTCCACCGCCTGTTCGACCGGATCGCTCTCCGGCGGCGGGTCGGGCGGCGGCAGCACCGGCGGCACGAGCGACGGCAAGGTGACCGTCGGCACCGTCGGCACCGAGAGCGATATCCAGGACATCTCGAAGTTCTGCGGCACGAAGCCGATCACCGTCGCGCTCGCCGACGGCTTCGGCGGGAACTCGTGGCGCAAGATCACCCGGGCGATCTTCGAAGACGAGGCCGCCAAGTGCAAGAACATCAAGAAGATCCTCTACACGGATGCGCAGGGCGACACCCAGAAGGCGATCAGCGACATCAACTCGCTCGTCGCACAGGGCGTCAACGTCATCGTCACGTTCGTCGACGGCGGTGAGGCCCTCCTCCCGACGATCAAGAAGGCCACCGCCGCCGGCGTCAAGGTGGTGCCCTTCGTCGGATCGCCCGGCGGAACGCCCGGCACCGACTACGTCGACTTCGTGTCGGAGGACATCAAGACGTACGGGAAGAACCTGGCCGACTGGACCATCGCCAAGATGGGCGGCAAGGGCAACCTCGTGATGCTCGGCGGCATCGCCGGCAACTCCTACTCGCAGGCCGTCTACGACGGCGTGATGGAGTCGGTCAAGGCGAACCCGGGGATCAAGCTCCTCAACGAGGACGGCCCGGTGTCCACCGACTGGGAGCCCGGCAAGACGCAGCAGGTGGTCGCCGGCCTCATTACGAAGTACGGCACGATCAACGGCATCGTCGCCGACTACGGCGGCGGCTCGGTCGGCGGCATCCGCGCCTTCGAGGCGGCCGGCAAGCCCTTCCCGGTCTGGTCGGCGAACGACTCGAACGAGTTCGCGTGCCTCTGGTACCAGTACAAGGACAAGCAGCCCACCTACCAGATCGCGACCGAGTCGTCGCGCAACTGGGTGGTCAAGGTCGCGCTCCACAAGGGCCTCGCCGCCTACAACGGCCTGGCCAACGACGAGCCGTCCACGTACAACCTCCAGATCATCGAGGACTCCACCGACGCGAGCAAGATGCCCAAGTGCGAGAAGGATCTGCCCGCCGACGCGATCCTCTCGTCGGGCCTGACCGTCGACCAGCTGAAGAAGCTGTTCCAGTGATCACGGGACCCGGCGGCGGGGACGCCGCCGGGTCCTCCCCGACCGAGGAGGAATCGAAATGAATCGACTGGACGGCAAAGTGGCCCTGGTCACCGGAGCGGGACGCGGCATCGGGCGCGCGGTCGCGGAGGCGCTGCACGCGGAGGGCGCCACGACCATCGCGACCAGCAGGGCGGAGGCGGACGCGACGTTCGGGCCGATCGACTACCTGTCGCTCGACGTCGCGAGCGAGGCCGGCTGGAAGGACGTGATCGCCCGCGTGCTGGACCGGCACGGCCACATCGACGTGCTCGTCAACAACGCCGGCATCATCGCCTACGAGCCGCTGCACGAGCTCACCGTCGAGGACTGGCAGGCGGTCGTGGCGACCAACCAGACCGGCGTGTGGCTGGGCATGCGCGAGGTGGTGCCGCACATGATCGCGCAAGGCGGCGGTTCCATCATCAACGTCTCCTCCATCTGGGGGACGGCCGCCGTGAGCGGCGCCCACGCGTACCACGCGACCAAGGGCGCCGTACGGAACATGTCGAAGAACGCCGCGATCACCTACGCGAGCCAGAACGTGCGCGTGAACTCGCTCCATCCGGGCTTCATCGAGACGCCCCTCACCGACGCCCAGGCGCCCGAGGTCAACGCGTACGTCGTGTCGCAGACCCCGATGGGCCGCGCCGGGCGACCGCAGGAGATCGCCGCCGGCGTCGTCTTCCTCGCCAGCGACGAGGCGAGCTTCGTGACCGGCTCCGAGCTCGTCATCGACGGCGGCTACCTCGCCCAGTGATCGCCCCGTGACCCGATCCGAACCAGGAGACCCGACCTCATGACCGACCTCGACGTGGGCGCGTCCACCGCCGCCTTCGCATCCGCCCCGCCGGCCGAGAACCTTCTCGTCCTGAGCGGCATCACGAAGACGTTCCCCGGCGTGCGCGCGCTCACGGACGTCGACCTCGAGGTCCGCTCCGGCGAGATCCACGCCCTCGTGGGCGAGAACGGCGCCGGCAAGTCGACGCTGATGGCGGTCGCCTCCGGTGCGCTCGCGCCCGATGCGGGGGTGGTGCGCATCGGCGGCGACGAGCTCGCGTCCGCGGATCCGGAACGGGCCAGGGCCATGGGGCTCGCGATCGTGCGCCAGGACCCCGCGCTCCTCCCCGACCTCACGGTCGCCGAGAACATGGCCGTCGGCGTCGGCTACCGCCGCGTCGGCGGTCTGGGGCGAGCCGCCCGCTGGGCGCACGATCAGCTCGAGCCGTGGCAGATGGGCATCGACGCCCGCTCGCGGGTCGCGGACCTCTCGGTCGAGCAGCGCTTCATCGTCGAGATCGCCAAGGCGCTCGCACTGAGCCCGCGCGTCCTCATCCTGGACGAGCCGACCGAGCACCTCAGCCTCGAGGAGGTGCAGAAGCTGTTCCGGCGGGTCCGCGAGGTCGTCGCGACCGGGACGGCGGTCGTCTACATCTCGCACCGCATCCCCGAGGTGAAGCAGATCTCGGACCGGATCACGGTCCTGCGCGACGGCAAGGTCCGCGGCACCTTCCTCGCCGACGACGTGGATGAGGCGCAGATCATCGAACACGCCATCGGCCGCAAGCTCGAAGCCGTGTTCCCCGAGAAGGGCAGCGTCGCCGGCTCGATCGGCGAGACCGAGCGCCTCGAGGTGCGCGGCCTGCACAGCGAGGACTTCGCCGACGTCTCCTTCGCGGTCCGCGCCGGTGAGATCGTCGGCCTCGCCGGGGTCCAGGGCAACGGGCAGAGCGCGCTCATCCGCGCCCTCGCCGGGCAGAGCCCCGCCGCCGGAACAGTGATCGTCGATGGTGCGCCGGTACGCCGGGGCAGCACCGCCGCAGCGCGCGCCGGGATCGTGTACGTGCCGGCGGACCGCCACCGCGAGGGCGTGTTCCTGCCGCTCTCCGTCGCCGAGAACATCTCCGCCGCCACGCTCCCGGACGCCTCGGCCGGCGGCTTCGTACGGGAGAGCCGCGTGCTCTCCCGCGCCCGCGACCTGATCGAGCGGCTGTCCATCAAGACGCCGAGCCCCCGCACTCCCGTCCAGTCGCTCTCCGGGGGCAACCAGCAGAAGGTCGTGCTGGCGCGCACGATGCTCGCACGCCCGCGCGTCCTCCTCGCCGAGGAGCCGACGCAGGGCGTCGACGCCGGTGCCCGCGTCGACATCTACCGCATCCTCCGCGACGCCGCCGATCAGGGCGCGGCGGTCGTCGTGCTCTCCTCCGACGGGGTCGAGCTCGAGGGCCTGTGCGACCGGGTGCTCATCATGTCGCGGGGCAAGGTCGTCCGCGAGCTCGACGGGACGGACGTCACGGAGGCGGAGATCGGCCGCGCCGCGCTCACCTCCACCACGATGCGCGAACGCGAGGAGCGCGGCCGGCGTCACGCGTGGCGCGACTGGCTCCGCGGCGACCACGCGCCGGCGGTCGCCCTGGCCACCGTCTTCCTCGCCCTGGGGCTCGTGGTGTCGGCGGCCAACCCCGCCTACCTCTCCGCCTTCAACATCAACAACCTGCTGTTCATGGTCGCGTCCCTCCTCTTCGTCGGTGCGGCGCAGCAGGTCGTGGTGCTCGGCGCCGGATTCGACCTGTCGATCGGTCCCGCGATGGGCTTCCTCGTCGTGATCGCCTCGTTCTGGATCGTCGACGGCGGCAACCTCTACGTGGGGCTCGGCCTCATGCTGCTGGGCGCGCTCGGGATCGGGGCGATCAACGGACTGCTCGTGACGCGTTTCGGGGTGAGTCCGGTCGTCGCGACCCTCGCCATGTTCATGGCGCTGCAGGGGCTCTACCTCCTGCTGCGCAGCACGCCCGGCGGGGTGATCTTCCCGGGCGTCGCCGACATGATCCAGGCGCGCGTCGGCATCGTCCCCGTCGTCACGATCGTCGCGGTGGTCGTGCTCGTCGTCCTCGAAGTCGCCCTTCGCCGCACCCGCTGGGGCGTGGAGCTCCGGGCCGTGGGCTCGCAGTCCGCGGCATCCGAGCGCCTCGGCATCCGCGTCGGCTGGGTGCGCTTCCTGTCGTACGTGCTCGCGTCGCTCCTCGTGCTCCCCGCCGCGATCGTGCTCATGGCGCAGATCGGCATCGGCGACGGCCGCCCGTCCGTGTCGTACACGCTGTCGTCCGTCACCGTCGTGGTGCTCGCCGGCACGAGCATCTTCGGTGGACGGGGATCGTTCATCGCCGTGCTCGCCGCCGCGTTCCTCGTGCAGCAGATCCTCAACGTGTCCCCCTTCCTCGGCCTCTCGCAGGCCTGGTCCTACTGGCTGCCGGGCATCGTCACCCTGGGAGCTGCGAGCCTGTACGCCGTCATGCGCGGCACGGGCCGCAGCCGCCCGCGCCGACGCCCGGCCCCGATCGCCGCCGCAGCACCCGGAGGTGCCTCATGACCGATGACCCGACGACCCGCACGGCCGCCCCCGTCACCTCGACCACGTCGCTGCCGGTGCTGCCGACCGGCCGCACCGCGGAGGCGCTCTGGCGCCGGACGCTGTCCGGCAGCTGGGTGCCCATCACCGTGGCGACGGTCGCGCTGTTCCTGCTGAGCCCGATCGTGGCACCGGGGAGCCTCGCCCCGGCGCCGCTCCTGTCGATGCTCCCGTTCGCCTCCGTGCTCGCGATCGCGGCCGCCGGGCAGACCCTCGTCGTCCAGCAGCGCGGACTCGACCTCTCCGTCCCCGGCATGATCGCGCTCGCCGCCGTCCTCGCCACCGCGCTCCCCCAGCAGTACGGGTGGGACGTGTGGCCGGCGGTGGTGGTGGCGGTCGTGCTCCCCGGCGTCTTCGGTCTCGTCAGCGGCGGCATCGTCGTGGGGCTCCGGATCATGCCGCTCGTCGCGACGCTCGGGATGAACGCGATCCTCCTGGGGACGGTGTTCGCGATCGCGAACGGGACACCCTCGGGGGCGGCGGATCAGCTGAACCAGTTCGCGCTCAACCGCACCCTCGGCATCCCGAACACCCTGCTCATCGCGCTCGTGGTAATCGCGATCGCCGCCGTCGTCACGCATCGCTCGATCATCGGCCGTCGGCTGACGGCCGTGGGGGTCAGCGAGCCGGCCGCCGCGGTCGTCGGCATCCGGTTCCGGATGTACCAGATCCTCGCGTACGGCTTCGCCGGCCTCTTCTACGGGGCAGCGGGCGTGCTGCTGGCGGGCTACACGAAGACGCCGCCGCTCTTCCTCGGCGACCAGTACCTGCTGCCCACGGTCGCCGCCGTGGTGCTCGGCGGCGCGGCGCTCACCGGTGGGATCTCGTCGATCGCGGCCACCGCGGTGGCGGCGCTGTTCCTGACCCAGCTCGGGCAGCTCCTGCGCTCGGTCGGATGGCCCGACGCGCTGCAGCTCATCGCTCAGGCGGTGGTGCTGATCGCCGTGGTGCTCCTCCGGGAGTACGTCCCGGCGCTCCTGCGCCGTCGCGCGGTCCGGAAGCTGCGGGCGGCCTGACTCACGCGGTGAGGCGGTACGCCTTCATCTTGCGGTACACGGTCGCGCGCGACAGGCCGAGGATCTCGGCGGCCTTCGACCGGTTGCCGTCCGCCTCGGCGAGTGCGCGGCGGATGGCGTCGAGCTCCGCCCGCTCGATCATCGAGAGCGTGCGGGATCCCTGCATGTCGTCCGGCAGGTCGCCCGGCAGCACCGGTCCGCGTTTGCCGGCGATCGACATCTGCTCCACCACCCCGCGCAGCTCCTTGAGGTTGCGCGGCCAGCTGTAGCCGCGCAGCAGGGACGACGTCTCCTCGCGCAGCTGCAGCCCCGCGCCCGGCGCGAGCTGCTCCGCGAACAGGAGCCACAGGAGGGGGAGGTCCACGGTGCGCTCCCGGAGGGGCGGCACCCAGGCCATCGGGAGGCCGAGCTGCCCCGCGAGAGCGCGTGCGACCTCCTCCTTCTCTGTCGACATCGTCAGCATCACGGCGCCGCGGCCGCCGCGCTGCTCGAGCAGCAGCCGCAGTGCGTCCAGCGCGCTCTGGTCGAGGGTCTCCACGCCGCGCATCACGACCGGCGCCGAGGCATCCAGCCGCTCCGCGAGCCGCTGCAGCCACCGCCGGTTCCCGACGACGTGCCGCTCGGCGGCGTCCGCGATCGCGGCGGCGGACGACCCGCCGGGCCGGTAGGGCAGGCCGAGCGCGAGCGACGTCTTCCCGACGCCGACCTCGCCCGCGATCAGCAGGGGCCGGCGCAGCTCCCGGTGGCGGGCGATGTCGCGAGCGACGGCGAGCCACTCCGGGCTGCGCCCCACGAGCTGATGACGGGCGGGGCCGAGCGAGACGCTCGTGGCCGTGCGCTCGCGACCGAGGACGACCACGACGCCGGCGTCGTCGCCGAGCCGCGTGGCCTGCACCTCGACAGTGCCGTTGGAGACCTCGAGGGAGAAGCGGCCGCCGGATCGGCGCTCCGCGACGCCCTGCTCGATGAGCCCGACGTCCGCGGACGACAGGCGCCCGGCGCTCCGGCTCTGCATGACGAGACCCTGCGGGCCGAACGCGAGCACGGGACTGCCCTGCGAGCGCGATGCGCGGAGGAACTCCTCGAACAGACGACGGGCCGCCGGACGCTCGACCTCGAGCAGGTGCTGCTCGAGCTGCGTCGCGACGGACTTCACGATCGGCCGGAGCAGGCCGCTGCGCTCGGACACCTCGCTGGAGATCGTGATGACGGCGAGCATCTTCCCGGTCACCGGATGCCGCACCGGAGAACCGGTGCACAGCGCCGCGGAGTAGAACTCGGCGAAGTGCTCGCTGCCCGAGATCTGCAGGCTCTTCCCAGTCGCGGCGACCGTGCCCACGCCGTTCGTGCCGACGACGTCCTCGGCCAGCATCGCGCCGCGTACGGTGCCCAGCCGATCGAGGTGCGCCACCGCGGTGCGGTCGTGCGACCAGCGCTGCAGGATCGTGCCGCGGGCATCCGCGAGCAGGAGTCCCAGTCCCGTGCCGTCCAGGTCGTCGGACACGCGTGCGAGCGGCGCCTGGAACATGTCGAGGATGTGGGCGTCAAGGAGCTCTTCGGCGACCTGGGGGACGTCGCGGATGTTGGCGGGCACGCCGAGGGCATCCTTCGACCGCTGCCAGGACTTCAGCAGCTCGACGTTCACCCCCGCGGCCGTCTCGGCACGGAACAGGAACTCGTCCTTGGCCTTCGTCACCAGCTCATCACCGCTCAGTGGCATAGCGCTCTCCGCTTCTCGGGCCCCGACGGCGGGGGAAGCGTGCCTCTCGCCATCGAGTTCGTGCGTCGTGACGGGCTCAGGCGCACGGTCCTCTGAGAGTACTCCGAGTCCGGTATTACGGTAATAGTGCGATGTGTCTCATTCTGAGACAGTACGTCCCGAGCCGGCCGCGCCGACCGGGAGCGCCTCCCCCGACGCACGCCAGTCGTGATAGGCCGTGACGGCGAGCTCGCCCGCCAACCGGATGTGGTGCTCGCACGCGTCGCGCGCGGCGCGCGGATCGCGGCGCACCGCCGCCGCATCCACGATGCGGCGGAGCTCGGCCATCGAGATCTCTATGCGGGCCTCGTCGACGAACGCGAGGCGGCGGAAGAGGCCGATCCGCGTGTGCACGCCCTGCAGCTGACCGGCGAGCATCTCATTGCCGGTGCCCTCGAGCAGCAGACGGTAGAACTCCTCCTTCGACTGCTCACGGCTCGCGAGCGTGCCGTGCAGGTAGGCGGTCTCCATGACGTCGAGCTGCGCCCGGAGCGCGGCGGCCTGAGCATCGCTGGCACGCCGGGCGAACAGCTCGCCGGCGAGGCCCTCGAGCGCCGTGCGCACCTCGTACAGCGACTCGATGTCGTGTTGCTCGAGGACCGTCACGATCGGCCCGCGATTGGGGATCAGCGTGATCAGGTACTCCGTCTCGAGCTGCCGCAGCGCCTCCCGGATCACCGTGCGCGACACGCCATAGCTCGCGCACAGCGCGTTCTCCAGGAGTCGCTGCCCCGGGGCGAGAGTGCCCTCCAGGATGTCCTCGCGCAGCAGCCGCACGACCTCCTGCCGCAGCGGCGCCGCGTGGCGCTCGATCCTCGTGGCGACCATGGCGCACTCCGCACTGTCTCAATTCGATGCACCCCCCGCGAGTGCGACCGAACGCATCGTACCGTGTTACGGGATGAGCCCCGGCGCCCGCTTCGGGGACCGAGGAGGATCCCGTGACCGCTGTCGCACCGCCCGCATCGCACGCCCGGACCCGGGCGCACGACGTCCGCACCGGCCTGTTCATCGGCGGACGATGGGAGTCCACCGACACGACCTTCGCCGTCCTGGATCCGGCCACCGGGGCCGAGATCGCGGAGGTCGCGAACGGGGGTGCGGCCGACGCCGTGCGTGCTCTGGATGCCGCGGCCGCCGCGCAGGACGCGTGGCGCCACGTGCCGCCGCGCACCCGGGCCGACCTCTTCCACCGCGCGCACCGCATGCTCGTCGAGCGTGCGGAGGACATCGCCGAGGTGATGACGCTCGAGAGCGGCAAGCCCCTCTCCGAGGCGCGCGCCGAGGTGGAGCTCTCCCTGGGGTTCTTCCTCTGGTACGCGGAGCAGATCGCGCACCTCCACGGCACCTACGCCGAGGGATCGCGCGGCGGATACCGGATCATCACCACGCACCAGCCGGTCGGCCCGAGCCTCCTGATCACCCCGTGGAACTTCCCGCTGCTGATGATCGCGCGGAAGGCCGGCGCAGCGCTGGCGGCCGGATGCACCGTCATCGTGAAGTCCGCGAAGGAGACGCCGCTCACGTGTGCGCTGTTCGTCGAGATCCTGCAGGAGGCCGGCTTCCCCGACGGCGTGGTGAACCTCGTGCACACCACGAACTCCCCTGCGATCTCGTCCGCCGTGATGAGCGACCCGCGCCTGCGCAAGGTCAGCTTCACCGGGTCGACCGCCGTGGGCAGCGCGCTGCTCGCCCAGTCGGCTCCGGGAGTGGTCAACGCCTCGATGGAGCTCGGTGGCGACGGCCCGTTCCTCGTGCTGGACGACGCGGATCTCGACCTCGCGGCCGAGCAGGCGGTCATCTGCAAGTTCCGCAACGCCGGCCAGGCGTGCGTCGCCGCGAACCGCATCATCGTCCACGAGTCCGTGGCGGATGCCTTCACCGAACGCTTCCTCGCCGCCACCGCGCGGCTCACCGTCGGCAACGGGTTCGACGCGGGGACCGACATCGGGCCGATCATCTCGGCCGCCCAGCGAGAGCTCGTCGGCCATCTCGTCGAGGAGCTGCGCGGCGCCGACGCCGAGCTGCTGCTGGGCGGCGAGCCGGTTCCCGGCGACGGCTACTTCTTCGAGCCGACGGTGTTCCGCGTCGACGACACGACCGCGGACGTGACCCGGAAGGAGCTGTTCGCACCGATCGCGACCATCTACCGGGCGTCGAGCACGGAGGACGCCCTCCGCTTCGCCAACGACACGCGGTACGGGCTCGCCTCCTACGTGTTCACGAAGGACGTCTCGCGGGCGATCGCGGTCGCCGAGCGCCTGGAGTTCGGGATGGTGGGCATCAACCGCGGCATCATGGCGGACCCCGCGGCATCCTTCGGCGGAGTGAAGAGCTCCGGCCTCGGTCGCGAGGGCGGTCACGACGGCATCAGGGAGTTCCTCGAGCCGCAGTACCTCGCGCTGACCGTCGACGAAGCGGCGGCGCTGCGATGAGCCCGGCGACGGCCGTGCGGTCGGTCAACGATCTGGGCCTGGGCCTCCTCCGGCAGCCGCGCCAGGTGCTCTTCGGGCCGGGTCAGCGCCGGCAGCTGCCCGAGGTCGTCGCCGCGATCGGGCGCACGGTGCTCGTCGTCACCGACGAGCGGATGGCGACGACCGCCGAGTTCGGCGAGCTCGTCGCGGGCCTCCGCGACCGCGGCCTCGCGGTGGCGGTCTACGACCGCACCGAGGCGGAGCTGCCGCGGGAGAACGTCGTCGAGCTCGTCGACCGCTTCGCCGGCGAGAGCGTCGACGTGCTCGTCGGGATCGGCGGCGGGTCGTGCATGGACCTCGCCAAGGTCGCGTCGGTCGTCCTCGCCAACGGCGGCGACGTGCGCGACTACTACGGCGAGTTCCTCGTACCCGGCCCGGGACTCCCGGTGGTGACCGTCCCGACCACCGGCGGCACCGGCGCCGAGGTGACCTGCATCTCGGTCGTGTTCGACGCCGAGCGCGAGATGAAGGTGGGTGTCGCGAGCCCCTACCTGGAGGCGCACACCACCGTCATCGACCCCGAGTTCACTCTGAGCGCACCCCCGGGGCTCACGGCGGCGACCGGGGCGGACGCGCTGTCGCACCTCGTCGAGGCCTTCACCGGCCGGGCGAAGAACCCTGCGCCTGCGGAGATCGCCGGCAAGCTCTACGTGGGCAAGAACGTCCTGGCCGACGTGTACGCGCGCACGGGCATCGCGCTGATCGGTTCGGCACTGCCCCGACTGGCCACGGCGCCGCACGACCTGCAGGCTCGCAGCGACACGATGTTCGCCGCCTACTGCGCCGGCATGGCGATCAACACGGCCGGCACCGCCGGCGCGCACGCGATCCAGTCGCCGATCGGCAACCTGACGCACACGCCGCACGGCATCGGCGTCGGGGCGCTGCTGCCGTACATCATGCGCTACAACCTGCCCGCGCGCGTCCCCGAGTTCGCCGAGATCGGGCGCCTCCTCGGCGTCGCCGACCCGGCGCAGGACGAACTCGCGCAGGCACGCGCCGGGATCGACGGCGTCGACGCGATCCTCGCCGCCATCGGCATCCCCGCCGACTTGACGGCGCTCGGCCTGCGCGCGGACCAGCTCGACGACGTGGCCGACCACGCCGTCCTCGCGACCCGCCTGACCGACAACAATCCGCGCGTGCTCGATCGTGAGGGGATCCTCGAGATCCTGCGGCGCGGCCTCGCCGGCGACCGCGGCTGGTGGTGACGGGGGTGCCGGCGCACGGCGCGATCGGCATCGTGGGCGCCGGTTCGATCGGCGTCGCGTTCGCCGTGGTGTTCGCCCGCGCCGGGTTCGCGGTCCGGGTGTGGGATGCGCTGCCCGACGCCGCGCCTCGTGCCCGCGATGAGCTCGCGCACCGCCTCGACATCCTCGGGCTGTCCGCCGACGTCGCGGACCGCGTCAGCTTCGAGGACGACCTCGCCGTCGCTCTGCGTGACGTCGTCCTCGTGCAGGAGTGCGCCCCGGAGCGCATCGCGCTGAAACGCGAGCTCTTCGCGCGGATCGCAGCCGCGGCGCCCCCCACGGCGGTGCTCGCCAGCTCGAGCTCCGCGCTGCTGCCCACCGCCATCGCGGAGGAGCTCGACGACGCCCATGCCGCACGCCTCATCGTCGCGCACCCCGGCAACCCGCCGTACCTCCTGCCGGTGATCGAGCTCGTCGCCGGCGCCCGCACCGCGCCGTCCACCGTCGGCGAGGCGGCCGCGCTCTACGGCGCCGCCGGCCTCCGCCCGGTCCGCGTGAACCGCGAGATCGACGGCTTCGTGTTCAACCGCCTCCAGGGGGCGGTGCTGCGCGAGGCGTACTGTCTGGTCCGCGACGGCGTCGCGAGCGTCGAGGACGTCGACGAGGTGGTCCGCAGCGGTCTCGGGCGGCGCTGGAGCATCATCGGACCGTTCGAGACGGTCGATCTGAACACGCGCGGCGGCATCGCCTCGCACGCCGAGAAGATGGGTCCGGCCTACGCCGCGATGGGCGCCGAGCGCGGCCAGCACGACCCCTGGACGCCGGACCTCGTCGCCGCCGTCGTCGCGCAGCGTCGCGACATCCTCCCCGAGGAGGACTGGGCGGCGCGCGTGCGCTGGCGGGACGCGCAGCTGGCGCGACTGGCGCCGATCTGGGACGCGATCTGCGAGGGATCGCCCGACACCGAGGAGGGGCACCGATGACCGAGCTGTTCGACAGGAGCGAGGATCCGAAGTTCGCCAGGGTCTACCGCCGCGCGACCCCCGACCTGCTGGAGAAGTTCGACGCGTTCGATGGCGCCGTGTTCGCCGCCGAGGGGCGCGAGATCCCGCTCAAGTACCGGGAGCTCATGGCCGTCTCCGTCGCGATCACCACGCAGTGCGGCTACTGCATCGACTTCCACGCGAACGCGGCCGTCACGGCCGGTGCCACCGAGGCGGAGCTCGCCGAGGCGGCGTGGGTGGCCACCGCCATCCGTGCCGGGGGCGGCTACGCGCACGGCCGCCTGGCGTTCCGCCTCGCCGGCATCGACCCGCACGGGCACTGACCGCTCGCGGCACCAGGACCCACGGTCGGAGGGATGCCGCGCCTACCCCTCGTCCGCCACGCGGTAAGCCAGCTCCACGGCCTCGTGGATCGCGGCGTCGATGTTCCGGGGCGAGAGCGCGTCGCCGATGACGATCGGCGCGTCGGCCGCCCCGGCCGGGATGACGGCCGTGCGCGGCTCGATGGCGACGACCGCGTCCAGGCCCTCGAGCACGCGCGGCACGGCGGAGCGGAACCCGTCCCTCAGTACGACGCCGGTGCCGTCGTACGAGGTCACGCGGTGCCGGACGTGCGGGACGACACCCCCGTGCGCGTCGAGCCGTTCCAGGAGCAGCCCGCGGTCGTAGCCGGCACCGACGTGCGGGAACACCGTCTCGAAGGGCGTCACGAGGTGGAGCTCGCGAACCGCGGGGAGGAGGCCCAGGACGACGCCGGACGCATAGGCGGTGCCATCCGCGTCGACGACGGCGATCCGGTCTCCCAGGCGCTCCGGATGCGCCAGCGCGTCGAGCGGGTCGACCACCTCGTGCGCGGCAGGGCCGGCCCACGCCCCAGCGCCCGCGAGTTCTCCGACGGCGCCGGACCGCGCACCGGTCGCGATCACCACGCGGTCGGCGGGAATGCTCTGCAGCTCCTCGGCCGACGTCTCCACGCCGGTCCGCACGTCGACCCCGCGGGCCCGCAGGTCGCGCAGGAGATCCGCCAGCAGCAGCCCGGCGCTCTCCCGCCCGGGCACCCTCGCCGCATGCCTCAGCTGCCCGCCGAGCTCCGGCGCCCGTTCCCGGAGGCGCACCCGGTGCCCGTCGCGCGCGAGCTCGATCGCCGCCCGCATGCCGGCCGGACCGCCGCCGAGCACCAGCCAGTCCGACGGCGACGCCGCCTCCGCCCGCGGGCCGCGCTCCCGCTCCCGCCCGGCGACCGGGTTGACCGTGCAGGTGACGGGCAGTCCGCGGCTCCCTCGGCCGAGGCATCCCTGGTTCAGGCGGATGCAGTGCTGGATCTCGTCGGCGCGCCCCTCGGCGAGCTTGCGGGCGAGGTCGGGGTCGGCGAGCTGCGCGCGCGTGAGCGCGACCATGTCGGCGATGCCCGAGTCCACGACCTCCGCGGCCTGCTCGACCGATGTCGCCGCGCCGACGCCGAAGACGGGGACGTCGGGGTTCGCCGCCTTCACCGCGGCGACCTCCTCGCGCAGCCAGGCGACCGGCATGGCCGACGACGGGAACACGTAGTGCACGTTGTGGTACCCGCCGGCGGCGAGGTCGAGGAAATCGATCCGCGCCTCCGCGCGCAGGGCGGCGATGATCGCCCGGCAGTCCGCGGCATCGAGGCCGTCGGGATGGAACTCGTTCGCGACGATGCGGATGCCGACGGTGAAGTCGTCGCCGACCCGTGACCGCACGGCGCGGAGCACCTCGCGGGGGAACCGCGTCCGGCCATCGACGTCGCCGCCGAACTCGTCCGTCCGCGCGTTGTAGAGCGGGGAGAGGAACTGGTGCAGCAGGTACCCGTGCGCCATGTGGATCTCGACGCCGTCGAATCCCCCGTCGCGCGCGAGTGCCGCGCTGCGCGCCCATCCGTCGACGAGCTCCGCGATGTCGCGCCGGCTCGCGGCGCGCGTGGCGTGGCCGGTGGAGGGCGAGAGAAGTCGCGACGGCGCGGAGACGGCGCGCGGCCCGTCCGGACCGTCGGGCTGAGCCTGCGCGCCGTGGTGGTTGAGCTGCACGAGGATCCGCGCACCCTCGCGGTGGACCGCGGCGGTCATGCGCCGGTTCGCCGCCACCGACTCCGGTCGGAACGCGTCCTCGAAGTTCCGGATCGACCCGCTCGGGTGCACGAAGTGGTTCCCCGCGACGAACAGCGCACAGCCGCCGCGCGCGCGGCGCACGAAGTAGGCGGTCTCGCGCGCGGACTCCACGCGGTCCGAGTACTGCTTGGAGTGGGCCGCCTGCATGAGGCGGTTCCGCACGTCGAAGGTGCCGATGCGCAACGGCGTGAACAGGGACGACGGCGGCGCGGTCGGGAGTCCGGTCACGCGTCAGTCCTCGAGGGTGAGCGATGCGGGGATCGGGACGATGTGCTCGCGCAGCCGGATGATCTCGCGCGCGTGCTCCCACAGCCGGACGTCCCCCTCGGCCGTCGGCTGCCACGGCGGCACCGGCCGGGCGGAGCCGCCGTCATCCGGCACCACGAACACGCTCATGCACTGGGTGGTGAGGGTGAGGGCATCCGGTTCGCGCGGGTCCGCCGACGACACGCGGATGCTCAGGTGCATGCTGTGCGCCGACGTGTAGATGATGCGCGCATCGACCTCGACGAGGTCGCCGATGCGGACGGGGGCGAAGAAGTGGATGCCGCCGGAGTAGACCGCGACAGCCGTGCTCGCGGCGTCCCCGTCGCGGGCCCACGATGCCGCGCACGCGTAGGCCGCCTCGTCGATCCACCGCATGACCGTCCCGCCGTGCGCGTTCCCGCCCCAGTTCACGACGCCGGGCGGAACGAGGAAGCGCATCGTGACGCGTGGAGCCTCACTGGGACCGCCGTAGTCCTCGTCGAGCATGAGCCGCTTGATCTCGGCCCGCGCGGGCATGCGGTCGATCGCCGCGGCCGCCAGCTTCCGGTCGGACCTCGACACGGGCGTCCACGCGGGCACCGCGGTCGGGCGGCCGTCGGCCCCCTTCGCGACGAAGACCAGGATGCACGTGGTCGCGGGCGTGTAGGCGTGCGACGAGACCTCCGACGACGACACCGTCACGACGACGTGCATGCTGCTGCGCCCGGTGTGGATGAGCCGCGCCTGCACCTCGATGAGGCTGCCCGGCGCGATCGGGCGGCGGTGACGGACGTTTCCGACGTAGGCCGTGACGCAGTACGCGCCCGCCCAGCCCACGGCGCAGGCGTACCCCGCCTTGTCGATCCACTCCATGACGCTGCCCGCGGCCACCGACCGCCCGCCCGCTGCCGTGTCCGCCGGTGCGGCGAGGAAGCGCAGGGTGATGCGGTCGTCGCGCCTCGTCGCGCGGCCGGGCGCGTTCGCCATCGTCACGGCGCGAGCCTATCGGGAGACGGATGCCGCGTGCGCGGCGCGCGTCAGCGGATGCCGGATCCCGCTTCCGCGCCCGCGAAGAAGCCGACGCCGAGGTCGGCGTGGTCCACGAAGACGCCGTCGACCCCGGCATCCCGGATCAGCGCCCATTCGGCCTCGTAGGCGCCGAACGCGGCCGGGCCGCCGCGGCCGCGGAACTGCCCCACGAGGAAGCGGTTCTCGGGCCGGCACGTCCACGTGAAGACCCGCAGCCCTCGCTCCTGCGCGTCGGCGGGGATGCGCGAGGGCCCGGTGGCGTGACCGAGCCGGTCGGGCGCGAGGATCATGCGCTTGTCGACGCTGATCCCGTCGACGCGGCCGACGAGCTCGTCGAGGCCCGCGGGGGACGCGGTCTGCGGGTACGTGCGGGCGGCCCTGCCCTGCGCGGCGAGCAGGTCGAACGGACGTCCGGACGCCTCGAGCAGGTAGACGTAGCTCCCGCGCACGCCGTGCTCGCGCACCCGTGCCAGCACGGTCGACTCGAACGACTCGACGACGAGCGGCAGCTCCCCCGCAGACCACCCCGCCTCACGCAACTCGGCCGCCAGCAGCGCCGCGACATCCCAGCCGAGGCCCGCGAAGTAGGTCGCGTGCTTGATCTCGACGACGACGCCGATCTCGCGGCCCTGGGCGAGCGACGCGGCACGGACGAGGTCGAGCACGTCGCGAAGCCGCAGGATCGGCTGCTGCCCGTCGAACGTCGCGCTGGCCGGCCGGATCTCCGGCAGTCGCTCCACCGCGCGCAGCGTGGACAGCTCGTCCCACGTGAAGTCCTCCGCGAACCAGCCGGTGAGGGCCTCGCCGTCGACGGTCTTCGTCGTGCGGCGATCGGCGAACGCGGGCCGCGTCGCGACATCCGTCGTGCCGGAGATCTCGTTCTCGTGCCGGACGACGAGCACGCCGTCGCGCGAGACGACGATGTCGGGCTCGACGGCGTCGACGCCCATCTCGAGCGCGAGGTCGTACGACGAGCGCGAGTGCTCGGGACGGTACCCGGGCGCACCCCGATGGCCGATCACGAGCGGGGGCCGTCGGGTCACCGTTCCAGCGTAGCCAGCGGGCGACCGCCGACGGCCTCCGTCGCCGGCTGTTCATCTGGGCTCAAAGGGCTCTCACAGCCGCCTCCCGTGACCCCGCAGCGCGCCCACGGTATCGTTGACTAACAGCACGGTGCTGTTCTTACACAGACATCAGGAGTGTGATCGAGCATGGCCTCGGCCAACCCCGCATTCAACAATCCCGCGTTCCAGGATCCCCGCGCGGTTCAGTCCTATCCCGGTGGCGCCAAGGCGGCCGGCATCGGCGGCCAGACGCAGACCGCCGCCGCACAGCAGCAGGCTCAGGCCGCCGCCGTCAATGCACAGCTCGAGGGGCAGTTCGCCGCCCCCGCAGCGGGCGCGGTCGAGACCGACCGCATGACGGTCGAAGACACCGTCTACAAGACCATCGGCCTGTTCGCCGTCCTCGTCGTGACGGCGGTCGTCGGCTGGGTCTGGTCGATGTCGACGGTCACCGGCCCGGGCACCGCCCCGACCATGCTCCCGTGGATCGTGGGCCTCATCGGCGGCTTCGCGCTGGCGATGGTCGTGTCGTTCTCCAAGACGGTGCGTCCCGCGCTGATCTTCGCGTACGCCGCGTTCGAGGGCCTCTTCGTCGGAGCCATCTCGGCCTTCTTCGAGTACATCTACCCGGGCATCGTCTTCCAGGCGACCCTCGCCACGCTCGCGGTGGTGGGCGTGACCCTCGCGCTGTTCGCCAGCGGCAAGGTCCGCGCCTCCAAGCGTGCGACCAAGATCTGGATGATCGCGATGATCGGCTACCTGGTCTTCTCGCTGGTCAACGTGGTGCTGATGCTCTTCAACGCCCCGATCGCCGGTGGGGCCTTCGGCCTGTACAGCCAGAAGGTGTTCGGCATCCCGCTCGGCCTCATCATCGGCGTGCTCGTCGTCATCATGGCGGCGTACTCGCTCGTGCAGGACTTCGACTTCATCCAGCAGGGCGTCCGCAACAAGGCCCCCCGCAAGTACGGCTGGCTCGGCGGCTTCGGCATCATGGTCACCGTCGTCTGGCTCTACATCGAGATCCTCCGCATCATCGCGATCGCCAGAAGCAATTAGCGCTGTCGTCGCACGAAGGGGCCGTCCGGAAGGGCGGCCCCTTCGTCGTCCTGCCCGTCGTCCGCCGCGCCGCCGATTCTGCTGTCGGCGGAACGGGGGCGGATGCGGCATCCCGCCGTCCTATCGTGAGCGCATGGCTGAGATCGTCCCGCTGCACCAGCCCTCGTCTCCCTCCGGCACGCACGACCGTCCGCGCGGCACCGCGCCCACGACCCCGCGACCGGCGGGGCTCGAGCCCCTCTGGCGCGAGGCGGTGGGCGGCGTGCTGCGCCGCGCGCGCCACGACCGCGGCGAGCGTCTGGCCGACACGGCGCGGCGCTCCGGGGTCTCCCCGCAGTACCTGTCCGAGATGGAGCGCGGGCTCAAGGAGCCGTCGAGCGAGATGCTCGCCGCCGTCGCGGGGGCGCTCGATCTGACCCTCCTCGACCTTACGGGCGCCGTCGCCGAACAGCTCCGTCCCGCCGCGCCCGCCGCGGTCGTCCGCGCCGCCTGACCGCCCCCACACCCCTCCTCCCCCATCCGTTTACGGACGGAACACGCCGTCGAGTGGTCGGCGCACGCGGCGTGTCCAGTCCGTAAACGGATTGGGCGAGGGCGAGTAGCGTGGCGGGCGTGAGCGGCGCAGACGAGATGTACCTCGAGGTCGACGGACACGACGTGCGCGTGTCGCATCCCGACAAGGTCGTCTTCCCCGAGCCGGGCCTGACCAAGCTCGACCTCGTCCGGTACTACGTGGCGGTCGCGGACGGCGCCCTCCGGGGCGCAGGCGGACGGCCGATGGTGCTGAAGCGCTTCGTGAAGGGCATCGAGGCCGAGCCCTTCTTCCAGAAGCGCGTGCCCGATCACCCCGACTACATCGACACCGCGGTGCTGCGGTACGCGTCCGGCAGTTCGGCCGAAGAGGCGGTGGTGCGGAATGCCGCCGGGCTCGCCTGGGTCGTGAACCTCGGATGCCTCGACCTCAACCCGCACGGCGTGCGCGCCGAAGACCTCGACCACCCCGATGAGCTGCGCGTCGACCTGGACCCGATGCCGGGCGTGGACTGGAGTCAGATCGTCGACGTGGCCTTCGTCGCGCGCGAGGTGCTCGACGACCACGGGCTCGTCGGGTGGCCGAAGACGAGCGGCTCGCGCGGCCTCCACATCCTGGTCCGCATCGCACCCGACCACGATTTCAAGGCCGTGCGCCTGGCGGCCGAGACGCTCGCGCGCGAGGTCGAGAACCGCGCCCCGGGCCTGGCCACCGCCCGGTGGTGGAAGGAGGAGCGTGGCGAGAGCGTCTTCGTCGACTTCAACCAGAACGCGAAGGACCGGACGGTGGCATCCGCCTACTCCGTGCGGCCGCGACCGGATGCCCGCGTCTCGACGCCGCTGGACTGGGACGAGGTGCGCTCACGCCGGCCCGAGGAGTTCACGGTGCGAACGGTGCTCGCGCGGTTCGCGGAGCGAGGCGACCCGCACGCCGGGATCGACGACGCGATCGGCACGCTCGATGGCCTGCTGCGGCTCGCCGACGAGCTCGGGCCGGCGGAGAAGCCGCCGCGCGGGTCCAGCGGCGACGGCCGCCGCGTGTCGACCATGCCGCTCATCGAGGTCGCCCGGACCAAGACGAAGCCCGAGGCCGAGCAGGCACTCGCGCAGTGGCGCGGCGCCCACCCCGCGGCATCCGCCCTGCTGCATCCCGCCGATGCGCTGATCGACGGGATGCGCGGGTCGAGCTCGCTCTGGTACCGGGTGCGCATCAACCTGCAGCACGTCCCCGAGGCGGAGCGCCCGGAGCAGGAGCCGCTCCTCGACGACTACGACCCGCCCTGGGGCCCCTCCACGCATCGCTGACGCGCTGCGCGGAGCCTCTGGCGCCAGGGGCCCGGGCGGGCAGGACCTGGCCGGGCCGCTCCTGAGGCGGAGTGATCAGGCCGCACCCCGCTCGAGCACGCGGTCGGCGAGGCCGTAGGCCACGGCATCCGTCGCGGTGAAGAAGCGGTCGCGGTCGGTGTCGGCGCGCAGGCGCGCGGCATCCTGACCCGTGTGGTGCGCGAGGATCTCCTCCACCTCGGCGCGCACGCGCACGAGCTCGTCAGCCTGGAGGATGAGGTCGGGCACCGCGCCGCGTCCCTGCCCGGCCGGCTGATGGAGCACGACCCGCGCGTGCGGCAGCACGGCGCGCTTCCCCGCCGCCCCGGCCGCGAGCATCACCGCTCCGACGCCGACGGCCTGGCCGATGCAGGTCGTCGCGATGTCCGGGCGGACGTGCTGCATGGTGTCGTATACGGCGAGCATCGCGGACGGGTCGCCGCCCTCGCTGTTGATGTAGAGCTGGATGTCGCGATCCGGGTTGTCGGCGTCCAGGTGCAGCAGCTGCGCGATGAGGGCGTTGGCGACGCCGGCGTCGATGGCGGTGCCGAGGTAGACGACCCGTTCGGTGAGCAGGTGCGAGTAGACGTCCATGATCCGGTCTCCGCGCGGATGCTGCGCCACGACGTTGGGGATCGTGTAGCCGCTCACGCCGCCGCCTCCGTCACGCCGAGGCCCGCTGCCCGACGGCGGCGCGGGGAGATCTGCGCGAAGTCGGCGACGACCTCGTCGATGAACCCGTATTCCCGTGCCTCGGCGGCCGTGTACCAGTGGTCGTGGAGGGAGTCCTCGAAGACGCGGTCGATGCTCTGGCCGGTGTCGTCGGCGATGAGCCCGAGCACGGTGTCGCGCATGTGGCGCAGGTCGCCGGCCTGAACCTCGACGTCGACCGCGGACCCGCCGATGCCCGACGATCCCTGATGCATCAGGATGCGTGCGTGCGGGAGGGCGCGTCTCTTGCCGCGTGTCCCCGCCGAGAGCAGGAACTGCCCCGCGCTGCACGCCAGTCCCAGGGCGAGGGTCGAGACATCGTTCGGGATGAGCCGCATCACGTCGCGGATCGCGAGCATCGACGGCACCGAGCCGCCGGGCGAGTTGATCCAGAGCGCGATGTCGGCGGCGGCATCCTCCGCAGCCAGTGCCAGGAGCTGCGTAGCCAGGAGCGTGCCGTTGTCGTCGTCGAGGGGTCCGTCGAGCACGAGCACGCGCTGCTGGTACAGCTCGCGGCGCGCCTCGCCTCCGAACACCGGGATCTTGCCTTCGTCTGCCATGCCCCCAGCGTCGCGCGGCCGCCCTGCCGCCGCAGCCCGATCCGCCGGGCGCGGATCCGCCGCCAGCGGGTTGCGCCGACCTCGCGCGCAGAACTCCACGGATTCGACGCCGGTGGGGCCCGATCCGACCCCTGCAGCCGCCGTCCGTCGCGGATCCGTGGAGTTCTGCGCGCCGACTCGGCTCAGGTGCGGCGCCTCGGCTCAGGCGCGGCGCCCGGCTCAGGCGCGGCGCGACGACCGCCCGAGGACATCGCCGACGGCCGAGGCGAGCGCCGCCATCACGTGCTCCGGATCGACCGCGCGCGCCGCGTCCACGGCCTCGTGCGAGAGCCGCACCCTGGTGTCGACGTCGTCGAGCACGCGCACCAGCCCCGCCGTCAGAGCGTCGACGTCGCCGTCGGGGACCAGGACGCCGCCGCCCGCCGCGAGCGCCTCGCGCGGACCGTAGCGGACGTCGTAGGCCACTACGGGGCAGCCATGGGCGAGCGCCTCGAGGATCGCCAGCCCCTGTCCCTCGAAGGCGGACGTGAACAGCAGGGCGGATGCCTCGTCGAGAACGCGATCGGGCGCGTCCGTCGCGCCGCGCAGCACCACGTGCGCACCCAGACCCCGCTCGTCGATCAGGGCCTGCAGCGCGTCCCGCTCGGCACCCTCGCCGTAGACGTCCAGCCGGGCGTCGGGCACCGCACGCACCACGCCCTCGAACGCGCGGATCGCGTGGTCGATGCGCTTGCCCGGCGCGAGGCGATTGAGCATCACGACCCTGCCCTGGTCACGGTCGGCGGGCGGCACGACCGACGATGCCGCGGAGACGCCGTGCGGCACGACGACGTGGACGCCGTCGAGCCCGAACCGCTCCCGCGCATCCGCGCGCTGTCCCTCGGTGAGCCACAGGACCGCGTCGAACCGCTCCGCGAGGTCGAACCACCGCGACCACAGGCCGTTCACCGGCGCATCGGGGGTGTAGGGCGGCTCGAGGTGGATGGTGTGCAGCGCGTGCACGAGCCGGACATCGGGGTCGTCCCATCCGGCGAGGAGCTCACCGAGCTGGCGCGACTCGCACAGCACGACCACGGGTCGCGACGGATCCGCCCCGCGCAGTCCGCGGACGACATCGTCGAGCCACGCGCGGTAGAGCGCGCCGAAGCCGTCGACGATGCCCGCCGGACGCCCCGCGCCGTCGTAGACGACGACGGGTGCCGTGCTCACGTGCCAGTCCGGGTCACCCGCGATCACCGGAAGTCCGACCGCGGGCCGGTCGGCGGCATCCGACACGACGCGGTACTCGAGGGCCGGGTCCGGCTCGCCGGGGTGGGCCGCGGCACGCAGCCACTCCGCCGCACCGCCGTCGGGGTCGGATGCCTCGTCGAAGAGGTTCCGCATCCGCCCGGGGTCGACGACGAGGTCCCGGCCGTCGAACACGGCGCGGTGATGGGCGTGCTCGGCCGGAGTCCCGGGGTCGACCGTGAGCAGGAGCGGACCGCGACCGCCGTGGACGCCGGCCGCCGCCATCTGCCGCGCACGGGCGAGGGTGGCGAGCGTGTAGCCGCCGTCCAGGTCGGGAATGAGGCGACTCGACAGGACGACGTACTCGGCGTCCGGGAAGTCCGCGTCGATCCGGGTCACGCCGCGGCCTCGATCCGGAAGACCGGGAAGTCCGGGGCGATCTCGCGCAGCCTCTCCTCGGGCGAGGACGCGTCGACCCCGTCGAAGAAGCGGCCCACCTCCCATGCCCAGGCCGTGAGATAGGCGCGCAGGATCGGCGCCTTCTCGGCGTCGGGGACCTCGACCGCCGTGAACGCCTCGGCCGTACGACCCTTGCGCAGCTCGCCGCAGCCCGCGGCGCGCATGTTCTTCACCCACTGCGTGTGCCCGCGCGGGGCGACGAGATAGCGCATGCCCTGGACCCGCAGCGGGTTGACGGGGGTCGTACGCCACTCCCCCGACGAACGGCCACGCACGGCGAGCACGCGACTGCCGGCGAGGGGCACCCCGATGCGGGTGAGGAATCCGACGGCGCCGTTGAACACGGCATCCGCCCCTGTCGGCTTCACGTAGCGTTCGCTCACGTCTCCACACTGCCACGCCCGAACCCGACCCGCGACGGCACGCCCGCCGCGCCGGCGCAGCGCAGCGATCCCGCCTGTGCGGGCTACTCCCACTCGATGGTCCCCGGGGGCTTGGACGTGACGTCCAGCACCACCCGATTGACCTCGCGCACCTCGTTGGTGATCCGGTTCGAGATACGGGACAGCACGTCGTACGGCAGCCGCGTCCAGTCGGCGGTCATCGCGTCCTCGCTGGAGACCGGCCGCAGCACGATGGGATGGCCGTAGGTGCGCCCATCGCCCTGCACGCCCACCGATCGGACGTCGGCCAGCAGCACCACCGGGCACTGCCAGATCTCTCCGTCCAGCCCCGCGGCGGTCAGCTCCTCGCGGGCGATCGCGTCGGCGTCGCGCAGCACCTCGAGCCGATCGGCCGTGACCTCGCCGACGATGCGGATGCCGAGGCCGGGGCCGGGGAACGGCTGACGGGCGACGATCGCCTCCGGCAGGCCGAGCTCACGGCCGATCGCCCGCACCTCGTCCTTGAAGAGCGTGCGCAGCGGCTCGACGAGCTCGAACTGGAGATCCTCGGGAAGACCCCCCACGTTGTGGTGCGACTTGATGTTCGCGGTTCCCGACCCGCCGCCGGACTCGACGACATCCGGATACAGGGTCCCCTGCACGAGGAAGCGGATCGGCTCGCCCTCGGCCTTGGCCTCGTCGACGAGCGCGCGCTGCACCTGCTCGAACGAGCGGATGAACTCGCGCCCGATGATCTTGCGCTTCTGCTCGGGGTCGCTGACACCGGCGAGCGCCGAGAGGAACTGCTCGCGCGCGTCGACGGTGATGAGCCGGACGCCGGTGGAGGCGACGTAGTCCTGCTCGACCTGCTCGCGCTCGCCCTTGCGCAGGAGTCCGTGGTCGACGAACACCGCGGTGAGCTGGTCCCCCACGGCCTCGTGCACGAGCGCGGTCGAGACAGCGGAGTCGACGCCGCCCGAGAGCGCCGAGATCACGCGGCCGCTGCCGACCTGGGCACGGATGCGCTCGATCTGCTCGGCGATGACGTTGCCGCTGTTCCAGTCCGCGGGGAGCCCTGCGGCCCGGTGCAGGAAGTTCTCGATGACCTTCTGCCCGAAGTCGGTGTGCTTCACCTCGGGATGCCACTGCACCCCGTACATGCGACGGGAGTCGCTGCCGAAGGCGGCGACGGGGGTGGCGCGGGTCGAGGCGAGCACTTCGAAGCCCTCGGGGGCACGCGACACCTGGTCGCCGTGGCTCATCCACACGTTCTGCTCGAGAGGCTGGCCCGCGAGCAGTACGCCGCCGTCGCCCTCGACCGCGGCATCCGTCGCGCCGTACTCACGCAGGCCGGTGTTGGCGACCTCGCCGCCGAGCGCCTGGGCCATGACCTGGAAGCCGTAGCAGATGCCGAGCGTGGGCACACCGAGGTCGAACACCCCGGTGTCGAGCGCCGGGGCGCCCGGCTCGTAGACCGAGGACGGGCCGCCGGAGAGGATGAGCCCGACCGGGTTCTTCGCGGCGATCTCGGCCGCCGTCGCGGTGTGCGGGACGATCTCGCTGTAGACGCCCGCCTCGCGCACGCGCCGGGCGATCAGCTGCGCGTACTGCGCGCCGAAGTCGACGACGAGGACGGGGCGCTGGGCGGTCTCGGTCTGCTCGGTCACCGGGCTCCTTGGGTCGAGGGTGCCGGCTGCGCCGCGTCCGCGGCCTCCCGCTCGGCGAGGTAGTGCTTCACGTCGCGCGCGACGATCGCCTCCATGATGAACGACAGGAACGGCACCACGCCGCCGAGCGCCAGGAGGATGAACCGCCAGAACGGCCAGCGCATGAGGCTCCACACACGGAAGCACGAGAACAGGTACACGACGTAGAACCAGCCGTGCACGATGAGGATCGTCATCGAGACATTCAGGCCGTTGCCCGACGACTTGCCGTCGAACGTCAGCGGCGAGAAGTAGAGGAAGCCGCCGGATCCGCCGAGGAAGAGCTCGTAGCCGAACGCGTATTTCACGACCATCTCGGCGACCAGCAGGAGCAGGAACGTCCCCGTGATGATGGAGCAGACCTGGTAGAACCTCAGGGCGCCCCGGATGGCCGGAAACGATGCGATCTTGGGGGCGAGCGGCATGCCTCCAGTCTAGTTCTCGGCGGCCGGACACTCCGTGCGGCCGAGGGCGCCGGTCCGCACGGGTTTCCGTACCGCCTGGACGGTTCGCGGCGGTATCGTCTGAGCAGCGTCACGCCCGCCGTCTCCCGCGGGCGCGCAGCCGACAGGAGGACCCATGTCCATCGACACCGCAACGGCCTACGATCAGGCGGCACTCCAGGCGAAGGCCCGCGACCACCTCTGGATGCACTTCTCGCGCCAGTCCACGATGGACGCGGGCGTGCCGATCATCGTCAAGGGCGAAGGCCACCACATCTGGGATGCCGCGGGCAAGCGCTACATCGACGGCCTCGCCGGTCTCTTCGTCGTCAACGCCGGTCACGGTCGGCGCCGGCTCGCCCAGGCCGCCGCGCGACAGGCCGAGGAGCTCGCGTTCTTCCCGATCTGGTCCTACGCGCACCCGTCCGCCATCGAGCTGGCCGACCGCATCGCCGATCTCGCCCCCGGCGATCTCAACCACGTCTTCTTCTCCACCGGCGGAGGAGAGGCGGTCGAGACCGCCTTCAAGCTCGCCAAGTACTACTGGAAGCTGCAGGGCCAGCCGACCAAGACGAAGGTCATCTCGCGGGCGATCTCGTATCACGGCACCACCCAGGGCGCCCTGGCCATCACGGGTCTCCCCGGCATCAAGGCGATGTTCGAACCCGTGACGCCGGGCGGATTCCGCGTCCCGAACACCAACTTCTACCGCGCGGCCGAGATGGGCGCTCCCGCGGACGATCCGGAGGCCTTCGGCATCTGGGCTGCGGACCGCATCGCCGAGATGATCGAGTTCGAGGGGCCGGACACGGTCGCCGCCGTCTTCCTCGAGCCGGTGCAGAACTCCGGCGGCTGCTTCCCTGCCCCGCCCGGCTACTTCCAGCGCGTCCGCGAGATCTGCGACCGCTACGACGTGCTGCTCGTCAGCGACGAGGTCATCTGCGCGTTCGGACGCATCGGCAACTACTTCGCGTCCGAGACCTACGGCTATCAGCCCGACATGATCACGTTCGCGAAGGCCGTGACCAGCGGCTACGCGCCGCTCGGCGGCACGATCGTGTCTGACCGCATCTACGAGCCCTTCCGGCACGGCAGCACGGCGTTCTACCACGGGTACACGTTCGGTGGCCATCCCGTCTCGACGGCGGTGGCGCTGGAGAACCTCGACATCTTCGAGGAGGAGGGCCTGAACGCCCACGTGCGCGAGAACTCGCCGCTGTTCCGCGCCTCGCTCGAGCGGCTGAAGGACCTGCCCATCGTCGGCGACGTCCGGGGAGACGGCTACTTCTTCGGCATCGAGCTCGTGAAAGACAAGGTCACCCGCGAGACGTTCGACGACGACGAGTCGGAGCGGCTGCTGCGCGGGTTCCTGTCCAAGGCGCTGTTCGACGCCGGCCTGTACTGCCGCGCGGACGACCGGGGCGATCCCGTCATCCAGCTCTCGCCCCCGCTCACCATCGGCCCTTCGGAGTTCGACGAGATCGAGCAGATCCTCCGCGGCGTGCTCACGGAGGCCTGGACGAAGCTCTGAGTCAGGGGCCGGATGCCGCGGCCGCGGCATCCTGGATCTCTTCGACCTCTTTCTCCCACGCGTCCTTCGCGAGGCGGTACCAGAGGTAGAAGGCGAAGCCCGCGAACACCGCCCACTCGACGGCGTAGAACAGGTTCAGCCAGTTGACACCGCTGCGCTCGTCGGGCGCCGGGGAGGAGATCGCCGTGAGGCCGCCGAGCGGCTTCGCGGACGTCAGGTAGGGGCGGTAGACGTCGAGGCCCTCGACGTCGTGCCAGCGTCCGAGCAGTGCGGCCGGCGACATCGTCGTCAGCTCCATGGGCCGGTCGCGCGGCGGGACGGCCGGCCCCTCGTCCGAGATGATGCGCCCGGTGAGCACCTGCGCCGGCGCCGACGTCCCCGCGCCGGACGCGGCTGCGGTGCGTTCGAGCTCGGCGACGGCCCGTTCCGCTGCTTTCGCGGTGGGCGCCCACCCCACCGCGACGGCGAGCGACGTCGGAGTCCCCGAGGTCGCGAGGCGGAACTGGCCGGTCACCCAGTACCCCTCCGTGCCGTCGTTTACCCGCTGCGTCACGATGAGGAAGTCGTCCGCGACGAAGCGGCCCGACACCTCGACCTTCTGCCCCACGAGCGGCGCGCTCAGGTACTGTCCGGGTCTGACGACCTCATCGATCGGCTTGATCTGCTCCGTCGTGCCCGGATCGACGGGCGCGGTGTCGATCGCCCGGCCCAACTGCCACTGCCCGAGCCATGCGAACACGCCCGCGACCACGAGGCAGAGGGCGAGCATCGCGATCCAGCGGGGCCGGATCATGACCTCCCGCAGCGTCGGCGGGAAGACGTCGGGCACGGGCGTGCGCGGCGCGGTGGAGGGGTCGTGAACGGTCATCCGCTGCCGTGCTCAGCCCGCGCTGTACGGCGCGACCACGACCTCGACGCGCTGGAACTCCTTGAGGTCGGAGTAGCCGGTGGTCGCCATCGACTTGCGCAGGGCACCGATCAGGTTGGCGGTGCCGTCGGCCACCGGGGCCGGGCCGTAGAGGATCTCCTCGAGCGCCGCGACCTGCTCGACCTTCACCCGGCGACCGCGCGGGAGCTGAGGATGGTGCGACTCCGGACCCCAGTGATAGCCCTGACCGGGCGCGTCCGTCGCGCGGGCGAGCGCGACGCCGAGCATCACGGCGTCCGCGCCCATCGCGAGCGCCTTCACGATGTCGCCCGACGTTCCGACCCCGCCGTCGGCGATCACGTGGACGTACCGACCGCCGGACTCGTCCAGGTAGTCACGGCGGGCACCCGCCACGTCGGCGACGGCGGTCGCCATCGGGGCGTGGATGCCGAGGGTCGCGCGCGTCGTCGAGGCCGCTCCCCCGCCGAACCCGACGAGGACGCCGGCCGCCCCCGTGCGCATGAGGTGCAGGGCGGCCGTGTAGGTCGCCGCGCCGCCCACGATCACCGGGACGTCGAGGTCGTAGATGAACTTCTTGAGGTTGAGCGGCTCGTCGACGCTCGAGACGTGCTCGGCCGACACCGTCGTGCCGCGGATGACGAAGAGGTCGACGCCGGCCGCGACGACCGTCTCGTACAGCTGCTGCGTGCGCTGCGGTGTCAGCGCGCCCGCGACGGTCACGCCCGCGGCACGGATCTCCGCCAGCCGGTCCCGCACGAGCTCCGGCTTGATCGGCTCGGCGTACAGCTCCTGCATCCGCCGCGTCGCGTCGCGACCCGGCATCCCGGCGATCTCCGCGAGGAGAGGCTCCGGGTCGTCGTAGCGCGTCCACAGACCCTCGAGGTCGAGCACGCCGAGACCGCCGAGCTGGCCGAGCATGATCGCCGTGCGCGGGCTCACCACCGAGTCCATCGGGGCCCCGATCACGGGGATGGAGAACGGGAACGCGTCGATCGTCCAGGCGGTGGAGACGTCTTCGGGATTGCGCGTGCGTCGCGACGGCACGACCGCGATGTCGTCGAACGTGTACGCGCGGCGAGCGCGCTTCGCGCGGCCGAGCTCGATGTCCATGCTCACGACCTCAGCCTACCCGCGCCGCCCTCGACGCCCGCCTCCGGTCGCCGTCACCGGGCGCGCGCGACACGGGACTCGTCCCAGACGGCGGTGTCGGACTCGTAGACCCGGCCGTCGGATCCGAAGACGAGGAACCGGTCGAACGAGCGGGCGAACCACCGGTCGTGGGTGACCGCGAGCACGGTCCCCTCGAAGCGGGCGAGGGCTTCCTCGAGCGCCTCGGCGGAGACGAGGTCGAGGTTGTCGGTCGGCTCGTCGAGCAGGAGCAGGGTCGCCCCGCTGAGCTCCAGGAGCAGCACCTGGAACCGCGCCTGCTGACCGCCGGACAGGCTGTCGAACGACTGCTCCGCCTGACGGATGAGGCCGTAGCGGTCGAGCGCCGAGCTCGCGGCATCCCGCGGCAGACCCGTCCGCACGTCGTCACCACGATGCAGGATCTCCAGGAGCGTGCGCCCGGTGAACTCCGGATGCCGGTGCGTCTGCGCGAACCATCCGGGTGTTACGCGCGCGCCGAGCACGGCGCGGCCGGTGTGCGCGACCGGCTCCAGCCCCGCGCCGGTCGCCGTGACGTGGCCGAGCGTGGCATCCGGGTCCGTGCCGCCGCGTGCGAGGAGGCGCAGGAAGTGCGACTTGCCCGAGCCGTTCGAGCCGAGCACGGCGACGCGGTCGCCGAACCACACCTCGAGGTCGAACGGGCGCATCAGACCGGTGAGCTCGAGGCCCTCGGCGACGATCGCACGCTTGCCCGTTCGCGCTCCCCGCAGCCGCAGCGACAGATCCTGCGCCGGCGGCCGCTCCTCGGGCGGGCCCGCCTCCTCGAACTTGCGCAGCCGCGTCTGCGCCGCGCGGTACCGGGAGGCGAAGCCGTCGTTGTTCGCGGCCTTGACCTTGAGCGTCGCGACGAGTGTACGCAGCTTCTCGTGCTGCTCGTCCCAGCGGCGGCGCAGCTCGTCGAGTCGCGACATGCGGTCCTCGCGCGCCTGGTGGTAGTTCGCGAAGCCGCCGCCGTGCACCCACGCCGAACTGCCGACGGGGCTCGCCTCGAGCGTCACGATCCGGTCGGCCGCCCTCGCCAGCAGCTCGCGATCGTGCGAGACCAGCAGGACGGTCTTGGGCGACTGACGCAGCTGCTCCTCCAGCCAGCGCTTCCCGGGGACGTCGAGGTAGTTGTCCGGCTCGTCGAGCAGCAGCACCTCGTCGGGTCCGCGGAGAAGGGCCTCGAGCGCGAGGCGCTTCTGCTCGCCGCCCGAGAGGGTGACCAGGTCACGGAAGCGCGCCCGTTCGTACGGGATGCCGAGCGCCGCGGTGGTGCACGCATCCCACACCGTCTCGTGCTCGTAGCCCCCCGCGTCGGCGTAGTCGGCGAGCGCGGCGGCGTAGCGCATCTGCGTGTCCGTGTCGTCGCGCTCGATGATCGCGTCCTCGGCGGCCTCGAGCTCGCGCGCGGCATCCCGCACCCGCGCGGGCGCGACGGCGACGAGGAGGTCCTGGACGGTCTGCCCCGCGTCGGCATGCCCGACGAACTGGTCCATCACGCCGAGGCCGCCGCCGATGGCGATCGTCCCGCCGTGCGCCGCGAGCTCTCCGCGCACGATGCGCAGCAGCGTCGTCTTCCCCGCGCCGTTCGCGCCGATCAGCGCCGTGGTCGACCCCTCGCCGACGCGGAACGTGACCTCGTCGAGCAGCGGCCGCCCGTCGGGCAGCACGAACGAGACGCCGTTGACGTCGATATACCCCATGTCGATTCCACCATCCGCTCCGGATGCGGAGCCGACCAGCTTATCCGAACCCCGCCGGCGCCCCTCCACCGAGTGAGAAATGCCCGAGCGCGCGAGCCGCCGGCGCGTTACACGCGCCTCGGCATGTCTCGGCGGGCACGGCCGCGGTTCACCAGGGATCGTCGCCGCGGGGGCTGATCTCCAGCACCTGGGCGAGCTTGCTCGGGAAGCAGGTCTCGAACATCTCGGTGATCCGGGGGTCACGGTCGTAATCGTCGACGAGGCGCAGCCCGATCATCGTCGTGATCAGCATCCCCTCCGCGAGGAACTCCCGCGCGGCCTCGGGGTCGAACCCCGCATCGCGGATGAACGCCCACACGCGGGCGAAGCCGTCGCGGGCGCGGGGGCCGATCACGGGATGGGCCCCGAGCAGGAACGCGTGCGACAGGGTCTGATGCAGGCCACGCACCTCGAGCAGGCCGACGTAGGCGTGACCGATCCGCCTCTGCAGCGGGTCCTCGGCGGTCGTGTCTTCCACCGCGGCACGGAACGCCGACAGCAGGATCTCGAGACATTCGTTGAGCGCCGCGAGAAACAGGCTCTCCTTCGACCCGAACAGGCGGACCACGTAGGGCTGGCTGACGCCCGCGGCCTTCGCCACCTCGTCGGTGGTGGCGCCGACGTACCCGCGCGCGCCGAAGACGGCGATCGCAGCACGGACGATCTGCTCCCGCCGCTCGTCCGAGGAGAGCCGTCGGGAGGTCTCGGATGCGGGGGCCGGTGCGGTCGGAGAACTCACGCTTGACATGTTATCAGTCGATTACTACATTCGTCCTCGGTAGTAATCATTCGATTACAAACAGTGCGAACGGAACCCGACCATGACGTCAGACCTGCTCCAGGCCCCGAGCCCGGCCCCGGCCGATCGCGCACCCTCGCGACGCCCGTTCGCTCTCGTCGTCGCCGCGGCATCCCTCCCGATGTTCATGGCCACGCTGGACAACCTCGTGATGACCAACGCGCTCCCGGTGCTGCACACGCAGCTGCACGCCTCGGTCGAGCAGCTGCAGTGGTTCGTGAACGCCTACACGCTCGCCTTCGCCGGGGCGATCCTCCTCGCGTCCGCCCTCGGCGACCGCTTCGGGCGCCGCACGGTCTTCGTGATCGGGATCGCGATCTTCGGGATCGGGTCCGTCCTCGCGGCACTCAGCGCAGACCCGACGCAGCTCATCGTGGCGCGGGCCATCCAGGGCTTCGGCGCCGCCGGGGTCCTCCCCCTTTCGCTCGCCCTCATCTCGGGCGCCGTGGCCCCCGAACGCCGGCCCCTCGCGATCGGGATCTGGGGCGGGATCTCCGGCCTCGGCGTCGCGGCCGGACCCCTCATCGGCGGCGCCGTGATGGAGGGGTGGAGCTGGCAGGCGATCTTCTGGATCAACGTCCCGGTTGCGGTCGTCGCCATCCCGCTCGTCCTCTTCGCCCTCCGCAACGACTTCGGCACGCGGGAGCGCATCGACGTCCTCGGGGTGCTGCTCGTCGGTCTCGGCGTGCTCGCGCTCGTCCACGCGATCGTCCGCGGCAACGACGACGGCTGGGACTCGGTCGGCGTCGTCGCCGAGATCGTGGCGGCCGCGGTGCTCCTCGGCGTGTTCGTAGTGTGGCAATGGCGGGGCAGGGCGCCCATCCTTCCGCTCCGGCTGTTCCGCGACCGCTCGTTCACGATCACCAACGTCGTCGGATTCGGCTTCAGCTTCGGCACGTTCGGCGCCGTGTTCATCCTCATCCAGTACATGCAGGTCGTGCAGGGGGCGAGCCCCCTCGAGGCCGCCGTGCGCACGACACCCTGGACGATGGCCCCGATGGTGATCGCCCCGCTCGCGGGCATCTTCGCGCCGCGCATCGGGACGCGGATGCTGATGATCGCGGGGCTCCTGCTCCAGGCCGGCGCCCTCGGCTGGCTGGCGGCCACGATGTCGACCGACACCCCCTACGCCGAGATGGTCGCGCCGTTCATCATGGCCGGGGTCGGCATGGGGCTGGTGTTCGCGCCGTCCGCCACGGCGCTCCTCGCGACGCTCGGGGTGCTCGACCACGCCAAGGCGTCGGGCGTCAACTCGACCGTGCGCGAGATCGGCATCGCCTTGGGCACCGCGGTCATGACCGCCGTCTTCCTCGGGGCGGGTGGCCAGCTCGTCCCGGACCTCTACGTGACGGCGGCGCAGCCGGCCGTCTACGTGGGTGCCGCGGTGCTGCTGGCCACCGCGATCGTCGCGCTGTGGCTGCCCGCCGGCCGCTCATCGACCCGGACGGCGACGGTCGCTCACTGAGCACCGGTCAGCCCCTCCGGCCTCCCCGCTGCAGCAGCAGGGTGAGCGGACCGTTCAGGAAGAAGACGCAGAACCCCCACGAGCCGACCCACGGCGACAGCGCCGCCGCGACGGCGCCGCAGACGACGGCGGCCACCCCGCCGGCGTTCTCCGCCCGCGCGCCCTCCCTCGCCTCCGGCTTCAGCAGATGACCGTCCCGCGACGCCGCCCAGGCCCAAGACAGATAGCCGATCAGCGCGGCGAAGAAGAAGTTGACGGGAAGCATGACGCGGCCCGCGACGAACTCCGAGTACTCCGCGACGAGGCTCGTCGTGAAGGGGATGAGCACGATGAACAGCAGCCGGACGTTGTTGAGCCACAGCAGCGTGGCATCCGCCTTCGCCAGGGAACGGAACTGGTCGAAGTGCACCATCCAGAGCAGACTCAGCAGGAGGAAGCTGACCACGAAGGCGGTGACGTTGTCGGCGAGTCCGCCCAGCGCGGCCCACATCTCCGCGTCGCTCCTCACCGCCCCGAGCGCCTGCGCGCTGAGGTCGAGGACGAGGAGCGTCGCCGCGATCGCGAAGACCGCGTCTGTGTAGGCCTCCACGCGCGAGATGGCGTAGAAGCTGGGCGTCCGATCGGCCATGCGCCCAGGCTAGCGGCGGCGACCGCCCTCGTCAGCGCTTGTAGTTGGGCGCCTCGACGACGATCTGCACGTCGTGCGGGTGCGACTCCTTGAGACCCGCGGCCGTGATGCGGACGAACCGTCCGCGGGCCTTGAGCTCCTCGATGGTTCGCGCCCCCACGTAGAACATCGACTGCCGGAGTCCCCCGACGAGCTGATAGGCGACCGCCGCGACCGGACCGCGGTAGGCGACCTGGCCCTCGATGCCCTCCGGGATGAGCTTGTCGTCCGACGGCACGTCGGCCTGGAAGTAGCGGTCCTTCGAGTAGGACGTCTTCTTGCCGCGCGTCTGCAGCGCCCCGAGCGAACCCATGCCGCGGTACTGCTTGAACTGCTTGCCGCCCTGGAAGACGATCTCGCCCGGCGATTCGTCCGTCCCGGCGAGGAGCGACCCGAGCATGACCGTGTCGGCGCCCGCGACGAGGGCCTTGGCGATGTCGCCGGAGTACTGCAGCCCGCCGTCGGCGATGACGGGCACGCCCGCCTCGCGCGCAGCGAGGGATGCCTCGTATACCGCCGTGACCTGAGGCACCCCCACGCCCGCGACGATGCGGGTGGTGCAGATCGAGCCGGGCCCGACGCCCACCTTCACGGCGTCGACGCCCGCGTCGATGAGCGCCTGCGCGCCCTCCCGCGTGGCCACGTTGCCGCCGATGACGTCGATGTGGGCGAAGGTCGGGTCGGCCTTGAGGCGACGGACGATGTCGATCACCCCCGCGGACTGACCGTTCGCGGTGTCGACCACGAGGACGTCCACCCCGGCGTCGCGCAGCGCCTCGGCGCGCTGCCACGCGTCGCCGAAGAACCCGATCGCGGCACCGACGCGCAGGCGCCCCTGCTCGTCCTTCGTGGCGAGCGGGTACTTCTCGCTCTTGTCGAAGTCCTTGATGGTGATGAGCCCCGCCAGCCTGCCCTCGTCGTCGATCAGGGGGAGCTTCTCGACGCGGTGCTTGGCGAACGTCGCGATGACGTCGTTGGCGCCGATCCCGACGGGGCCGGTGATGAGGCCCTCCGTGGTCATGACGTCGCGCACCCGCGTCGTCTGGCGCTCGAAGCCCGAGACGAAGCGCATGTCGCGGTTCGTGATGATCCCCACGAGGCGGCGGTCGGGGTCGACGACGGGCAGGCCGGAGATGCGGTACTGCGCGCAGAGCGCGTCGACCTCTTCGATCGTCGCATCCGGGGTGGTGGTGATCGGGTCCGTGATCATGCCCGACTCGCTGCGCTTGACCTGGTCGACCATGGCCGCCTGGTCTTCGATCGAGAGATTGCGGTGCAGGATGCCGATCCCGCCCTCGCGCGCGAGCGCGATCGCCATGCGCGTCTCGGTCACGGTGTCCATCGCGCTCGACAGGAGCGGAGTGGCCACGGTGATCCGGCGCGTGAGCCGTGAGGACGTGTCGGCCTCGCTCGGAATGACGTCGGTGTGCCCGGGCAGCAGGAGCACGTCGTCGTACGTCAGTCCGACGAAGCCGAAGGGATCGGGTTGCTCCATGTAGTCCTCCTCGAGGGGCACGCACTGGTCGGGTGCGCGGGCGGCGACGACCGGGCGCGGGAGGGATGTTCCCGACGATGACAAGTGTAAGCGTGGCGGGGGCCCCCGCATTCCCGCGGATGCGGGCCGATCACGGTCTGTTCACGGCTTGAACGGATTCGTGGTCGAAACACGATCGACACAATAGGCTCGTACGGTCGCATCACCGCCGATTCGACACGATCATCGGTGCAGCGACGGACTGGAGGATCTGTGGGTTCCAGGACAACGACCGCGATGCGATCTGCGCGATTGATCGTCATGGCGATGGGGGCACTGCTGATAGCGCTCTTCGTGATCACGGCCTCTCCCCCCGCACACGCGGCCGATGCCACCCCGACTCCGGGGGCGACGGCGGGCGAGGTCCAGACCGAGCCGTGCACCCCCACCGCGACGGTCGGATGTCTCGCCGGCACGCTTCCGGCCGGAGGCGCGGGCGTGGAGATCACGGCGACCGGCCCGGCAGGGACCTTCACGGCCAAGACCAACAATTCGGGTCAGTGGTCCATCGCGGTGACGCAGGCGGGAAACTACACCGTCAGTCTCGATGCGAGCACGCTTCCGGACGGCGTGAAGCTCAAGGACGACTCGTCGCGTCCCTTCGCCGTGACGCTCGGGGCGACCCGGGGCGTGCTGTTCAGCATCGCGACGGATTCGTCGGGCGGCAAGGGCGGCGCGACCGCCGGCACCGGCTTCGACTGGGGCCGCCTCGCGCAGCAGGCGGCATCCGGTCTCCGGCTCGGGCTCCTCCTCGCCCTCGCGGCGGTCGGCCTCTCGCTGATCTACGGCACCACGGGCATCTCGAACTTCGCGCACGGCGAGCTCGTCACGCTCGGCGGCCTCCTGGCGTTCGTCTTCGCGAACCTGATGGGGCTCAACCTGTGGGTCGCGGCGATCATCGTCGTGATCATCAGCGGGGCGTTCGGCTATCTGCAGGACGTCGTCATCTGGAAGCCCTTGCGGCGAAGGCGATTGAGTCTCACCCAGCTCATGATCGTGACGATCGGCATGTCGCTGGCGCTGCAGTACACGTTCCAGTTCTTCATCGGCGCCTCCACGGTACGCATCGTCACGGCGAACCCGGTCCCGATCAAGATGGGCCCTGTCAGCCTCAGCCTGGACTCCCTGGTCGCGATGGGCATCGCGGTGGTCGTCCTCGGCGCGGTGGGCTTCTTCCTCCTGCGCACGCGCGTCGGTCGCGCCACCCGTGCGGTGAGCGACAACCCCGCGCTGGCGGCGGCATCCGGCATCAACGTCGACGGCGTCATCCGGCTCATCTGGACCGCCGCGGCCGCGCTCGCCGGCCTCTCCGGCATCCTGCTCGGACTGGTCCTGAACGGCATCAACTGGATGACGGGCATGCAGCTGCTGCTGCTGCTCTTCTCCGCGGTGACGCTCGGCGGGCTCGGGACGGCGTTCGGCGCCCTCGTGGGCGCCCTCATCATCGGGATGACGGTGGAGCTGACCAACATCTGGCTCCCCGGTGACTTCAAGTACGCGACGGCGCTGGTCCTGCTGATCCTGCTGCTGCTGGTGAGACCGCAGGGCATCTTCGGGCGCAAGGAACGGGTGGGCTGACGCATGGACCAGATCATCGGAATCCTTCGCGACATGTCGTCGACGGCCATCGCGCCCTCGACCGCGGCGTTCGCCATCGCGGCGATCGGCCTCAACATCCACTTCGGCTACACCGGGCTCCTCAACATGGGTCAGGCCGGCTTCATGCTGCTCGGCGCGTACGGCTACGCGGTGTCGGTCTCGGCGGGCCTCGGCTTCTGGCTGTCGCTGCTGATCGCGCTGCTCGTGGTCCTCGTGTTCAGCTTCATCCTGGGCATACCGACGCTGAAGCTGAGGGGCGACTATCTGGCGATCGTCACGATCTCGGCCGCCGAGATCGTCCGCATGGTGGGCAGATCGAGCATCATGAACCCGATCACCGGCGGCAGCAACGGCATCCCGAACAGCCACTACAGCCAGCCGTTCAACGACCTGTCGTTCTTCGGCGACGGCCAGACGACGATCCTGTGGTGGACGTACGACAACACGGGCGTCAACGGCTGGTGGATCCGCTTCGTGGCATGGGCCCTCGCGCTCCTGCTGTGCCTCCTGGTGTGGCTGCTCGTGCGCAGCCCGTGGGGCCGTGTGCTCAAGGGCATCCGAGAGGACGAGGACGCCGTGCGCAGCCTCGGCAAGAGCGCGTACTCCTTCAAGATGCAGGCGCTCATCCTCGGCGGCCTGATCGGCGCCCTCGCGGGCATCATCTACGTGCTCCCGACGTCGGTCCAACCGGACGGCCTGGGCAGGTCGACGACGTTCTTCATCTGGACGGCGCTCCTCCTTGGCGGCGCGGCGACGATCTTCGGTCCGATCCTCGGCCCGATCCTCTTCTTCGTCGTGCGCATCTTCATCCAGGACGTCACGCGACTCGTGGTGCCGCCGTCGGTCATGTCCGGCCAGCAGACCGAGCAGTTCTCGTGGATCCTGATCGGGATCGCGCTCATGCTCCTCGTGATCTTCCGACCACAGGGCATCCTCGGCAACAAGAAGGAGCTGAGCTTCAATGTCTGAGCCGCAGACGCTCACCGGAGTCATCCGGACGCAGCTGGACGGCGTCGCGGAGACGCCCGGATCGGCCAAGCCCGATCCGATCCTCGTCGTCGACAACATCGTGCGCCGCTTCGGCGGCATGACCGCCGTCGACGTCGACCACCTGGAGGTCCAGCGCGGCGCCATCACGGCCCTCATCGGACCGAACGGCGCCGGCAAGACCACGTTCTTCAACCTGATCACGGGCTTCGACAAGCCCACGAGCGCCAAGCGCCTCATCGGCGGCGTCCCGGCCGACAAGGCGGCGCGCTGGACCTTCGACGGCACCACGATCGCGAACACGGGCGCCTCGAAGGTGGCCCGCAGCGGCATGGTGCGCACGTTCCAGCTCACCAAGGCGCTGTCGCGCATGACGGTCATCGACAACATGCTCCTCGGCGCGCGGGACCAGCTCGGCGAGAACATGGCGGCAGCCCTCGTCCGTCCGCTCTGGCGCGCACGGGAGAAGGCCATCACGGCGAAGGCGGAGGAGCTCCTCGACCGGTTCAAGCTGGCCGACAAGAAGGACGACCTCGCCGGTTCGCTCTCGGGCGGGCAGAAGAAGCTCCTCGAGATGGCGCGGGCGCTCATGAGCGACCCGAAGATGATCATGCTCGACGAGCCGATGGCGGGCGTGAACCCGGCCCTCACGCAGTCGCTGCTCGGCCACATCCGTTCGCTGCGCGATGACGGCACCACGGTGCTGTTCGTCGAGCACGACATGCACATGGTCCGCCACATCTCGGACTGGGTCGTCGTGATGGCGCAGGGCGTGATCGTGGCGGAAGGCCCCGCGGGCGACGTCATGTCGCAGCAGGCGGTGGTCGACGCCTACCTCGGCGCTCACCACGACACCGATCTCGGCGACGACGCGCTGCTCACCGAGACCTCCGCGGTGCGGATCGCGGAAGAGGTGGCCCAGGAGGACGCCCTCGAGGAGCAGCGCGTGGAACAGGCGCTCGGGAAGGAGACCCGCTCATGAGCATCGCCGCATCCCTCGTCGAGCCGCCGGCATCCGCGACAACGGAGCCGGTGCTCATCGCGCGCGACCTGCACGCCGGCTACCTGCCCGGGATCAACATCCTCAACGGCGTGAACATCGAGGCGCGTCCGGGCGAGCTGATCGGCATCATCGGCCCGAACGGCGCCGGCAAGTCGACCTTCCTCAAGGCGGTCTTCGGCCAGGTGTCCATCCGGCAGGGCACGGTGACGCTGAAGGGCACCGACATCACCGGCTGGCGGCCGAACAAGCTGGTGCGCGAAGGCGTGGGATTCGTGCCGCAGACCAACAACGTGTTCCCCTCCCTCACCATCGAGGAGAACATGCAGATGGGCATCTACCAGAAGCCGAAGGAGTTCAAGGAGGCGCTGGAGCGCATCTTCGAGATCTTCCCGGTGCTCGCCGACCGACGTCAGCAGCGCGCGGGCTCGCTCTCCGGCGGCGAGCGGCAGTCGGTGGCGATGGCACGGGCCCTCATGATGAACCCGTCGGTGCTGCTCCTCGACGAGCCCTCCGCGGGGCTGTCGCCGGTGCGCCAGGACGAGACGTTCATCCGCACGCGTCGCATCAACAAGGCGGGCGTGAGCGTCATCATGGTCGAGCAGAACGCCCGCCGCTGCCTGCAGATCTGCGATCGCGCCTACGTGCTCGACCAGGGGCGTGACGCCTACACGGGCACGGGCCGTGAGCTCGCGAACGATCCGAAGGTGATCCAGCTGTACCTGGGCACGCTCGCCGCCGACGTCGACGCCGAGACGAAGTCGCACCAGGTCGTGGCGGATGCCGCGGCCGCGCCGGCTCCGGCGCAGGAGTTCCCGCCCTCGGACGGACCGACTCCCGACGAGCAGCTGCCGACCGAGGCCGTGGAGGCATCCACCGCCGCGGAGGATCTGCCGCCGTCGCAGGAGCCGATGGCCGCGCCCGGCGTCGAGGACGCCGCGGAGGGCGACCGCGACTGACCCGGCGACACCCGTGTGAGAGTCCGCCCCCGAAACGGGGCGGACTCTTTCAGTTGGGGCGGGCTCTCGCCGCCGCCGCCCGCCCGCCCGCCCGCCCGCAGGAGTTGTGCACGCCGGACGGACGGCACGACGAAGCGGCCCCCGGGAATCCCCGGGGGCCGCTCGCGTCTGTCAGCTGCGGATCAGGACTTGCCCTCCACCGCGCTCTGCCAGATCGGCTTGTTGTCCTCGTCGAACTTGTAGATGCCGATGAAGGCGCTCGACGGGTCGTTCTTCGCGTTGAACGGGCCGACGCTCGAGATGCCCTGATACTGGATGTCCTTGCCATCCTTGATCAGCTTCAGGCAGTCGGCGTAGGACTCGCATTTCGTGGCGCCCGACAGCGGCGTGCCGTCTTCTGCCGCACCCGACACCGCGTGCATGTTCTTCTGGATCGTCGTCGGGTCGGTCGCGCCGCCCTTCGCCGCCGCCAGAGCCGCGAGCACGACGGCGTCGTAGGACTCCGCCGCGTACGAGAAGTCGGACAGCGCCTTGCCGTTGGTCGCCTTGTACCAGTCGGATGCCTGCTGCTTGAACTTCTTGTTCGGGTTCACGCCGGGGATCGTGCCCTGCGCGCCCTTCAGCGTGCCCTTGTCGAACACCTTCGAGTAGTCCGACGTGTTGCCGTCGGTGTAGTAGGTCTTCGACATGTCCCAGCTCTGCGAGACGAGCTCCGGCACGATCGCCTTGGTCTCATCGAACGCGATGATCACGATGGCGTCGGGCTTGGAGGCGATCGCCGCCGTCACCTCGGACGAGAAGGTGGTCTGGCCGGGAGGGAACTCCTGACCCTTCCCCTTGGCGCCGTACGTGATCTCCCCGCCCGCGGCCTCGACCGTGGACTGGATCGTGTCGCGCAGGCCGGTGCCGTACGAGTCGTTGAAGACGAGGAACGCGACCTTGGCGTTGCCGTCCTTCACGATCTGCTGGCCGAGCGCCGAGCCCTGGACGGTGTCCGGCGGAGCGGTGCGGAAGTAGAACGGCGAGATGCCGGACAGCGTGGCCGCCGTGTTCGCCGGCGAGATCTGCACGATCGGCGTCTTGGTGATGGAGGCCACGACGTTCTGCGACACCGACGACGATGCGGCACCGATGACGGCGGAGACCTTCGCGTCGATGAGCTTCGCGGCGGATGCGGTCGACACGGTGAGGTCGGTGCTGTCACCCGAGTCGGTCTCGAACGTGCAGGCCTTCGTGCCCGCCGCGACGATGTCGTTGACGGCGAGGCCGACGCCGGCGATCTCGGGCGGTCCGAGGAACGCGAGCGTGCCGGTGACCGGCAGCAGCGTCCCGATCTTCAGGGTGTCCGCACTCGTCGTGCCGTCCGCGCACGTGTGCGCCTTGTAGTCGGCCGCAGGGGCGCTGGAGGAGGCTGTGCCCCCGCCGCCGCCGGAACAGCCGACCAGCGTGAGCGCCGAGACACCCGCGAGGGCGACCGCGGCGAACCACGCCTTGTTGGAGTGAACCATTCTGGTCCGTCCTTTCACTCTTGGTGCGCGGCAATGCCCCGCGTTCGGATCACGGTAGCGCCGCATTGTTACGACTCTGTTTTGCGCGGCGTTCCAATGCATCAACTCGGGCCGATTCGGGACGGAATCGTTATAAGCGCCGTCACAGCGCGAAACGGAGTCCCACGGGCATCCAGCCCGGGTCTCGCCTCTCAGGCGGCTGCGGCCCGCGCGCGAGCGCTGCGGGCGGCGGTCAGCGAGTCGATCGTGAGCACGACCAGCGCGACCCACACGAGCCCGAAGCCGATCCAGCGCTCGAACGTCATCTCCTCGTGCAGGATCGCGACGGCGATCACGAACTGGAGGATCGGTGTCACGAACTGCAGGAGCCCGACCAGGCTGAGCGGGGCGCGACGCGTCCCGGCCGCGAAGAACAGCAGTGGGATGGCGGTGATGACCCCGGCCATGGCCAGCAGGACGGTATGCAGGGGCCCGACGGACCCGAAGGTGATGCCCGTGGTCGCCTGCACCCCGACGAGGATCGCGATCGCGACGGGCGTCATCCACGCGGATTCGAGCGCGAGGCCGCTGAGCGCATCGACGGACGGGCCGATCTGCTTCTTCACGAGGCCGTACAGGCCGAAGGAGAACGCGAGGATGAGGGCGATCCAGGGCACCTGACCGTAGCCGAGCACGATCACGAGCACCGCCGCCACCGCGATGCCGATCGCGGCCCACTGGGCGGGACGCAGCCGCTCCCGCAGGACGAGCACACCGAGCAGGACCGTGACGATCGGATTGATGAAGTAGCCCAGGCTGGTCTCGATGACGTGGCCGCTGAGGGTGCCGATCAGGTAGGTGGTCCAGTTGACCATGATCAGCGTGCCGGCGAGCGCCGTGAGGGCCAGGAGCCGCCCCTGTCGCACGACGCGGGCGAGTGCCGGCCACGCCCGGAGGACCGTGATCGCGATCGCGCAGAAGACCAGCGACAGGCCGACCCGCCACGCGACGACCTCCCACGGCCCGGTCGGCCGCAGCGCGAGGAAGTAGAGCGGGAACGCCCCCCACAAGAGGTACGCGGCGAGTGAGTACACGCCTCCGAGGAGGGTCTCGCGGGCCGCGGGCCGGGAGACCGGGCCGCCCTGCGTGATGCGCTCCGGATCGCCGTCCCTCATCCGATCAGCCTAGGGCCGCGCCGGGCACGCACGCCGAAGGGCCCGGTTGCCGAGGCAGCCGGGCCCTTCGAGAACGGAGTCAGCGGACGACGACCGCGAGGACGTCGCGCGCCGACAGCACGAGGTACTCGTCGGCACCGAACTTGACCTCGGTCCCGCCGTACTTGCTGTAGAGCACGCGGTCGCCGACGGTGACGTCGAGCGGCACGCGGTTGCCGTTGTCGTCGATGCGGCCGGGGCCCACCGCGACGACCTCGCCCTCCTGGGGCTTCTCCTTCGCGGTGTCGGGGATGACCAGGCCACTCGCGGTGGTCTGCTCGGCCTCGACCTGCTTGATGACGATGCGGTCCTCGAGCGGCTTGATGGAAACCGACACGGTCTACCTCTTCCTTCTTGAGACTGAAGACTCGTTAGCACTCACACAGGGAGAGTGCTGATCCCAGTCTAGGCGCGGAGTTGGCACTCCCGCAACGCGAGTGCCAACGCGGGTCATCCGGCATCCTCGCGACCGCACCGTAAGCTGGCTCGGATGGAGATGGCCGAGCTCGAAGCGCTGCTGACGCCCGAGGGACTGCGCCTCCTGGACGACCTGCCTCCCGTCGTGTCGAGCGATGACGTCGCGCGCACGGTGTCGCGCCTGCGCGCCGCCCGCCACTCCCCCGACCTCGTCTCGGCCGTCGTCGGCCAGGCGCGCCTGCGTGAGCGGGGGCGGTCCAAGTTCGGTGCGTTCGCCGAGCGGATGCTGTTCACCCGCGCGGGTCTCGAGCAGGCGACGCGCCTCTCGATCGCGGCGCGGCACGCCGGCCGATTCCGCGCCGCGGGGATCACCTCTGTCGCCGACCTCGGCTGCGGCATCGGCGGCGATGCCCTCGGTTTCGCGGCCCTCGGCCTGCAGGTCGCGGCTGTCGACGCCGACGAGGTGACGGCCGCGATCGCCGCCTACAATCTCGCCCCGTTCGGCGATCTCGTCTCGGTGCGGCACGCGCGGGCTGAGGACGTCGTCGATTCCGGCGGTGGGGTGTCCGCCGAGGCCGTGTGGCTCGATCCTGCACGACGGACGGCCGGCCACGGCGAGACGAGCAGGGTCCGGGCGGAGGACTACACGCCTTCCCTCGACTGGTCGTTCGCGCTCGCGGAGCGCATCCCCGCGGGAATCAAGCTGGGACCGGGATTCGACCGCACCGCGATCCCGGACGATGTCGAGGCGCAGTGGATCAGCGCCGACGGCAGCACGATCGAGCTGGTGCTGTGGTCGGGGCGCCTCGCGCGAGAGGGCGTGCGTCGTGCCGCGCTCGTGGTGCACGGCGAGACCGCGCACGAGCTGACCGCCGGGGAGGATGCCGCGGATGAGCCCGTTCGCGAGCTCGGCGCGTTCGTCCACGAACCCGACGGCGCGATCATCCGCGCGCGGCTGATCGGCGAGGTCGCACGCAGCCTCGAGGCGGGCATGCTGGCGGACGGGATCGCCTACCTGACCTCGGACGCGGCGCTCACGAGCCCGTTCGTGTCCAGCTTCCGCGTGCGGGAGGTCCTCCCCTTCGACCCGAAGCAGCTGGGTGCGGCGCTCCGCGCGCGGGGGATCGGCGTCCTGGAGATCAAGAAGCGCGGCGTCGACGTGGACCCCGCCGCGCTGCGGCCGCGGCTGAAGCTGCGCGGGAGCGAATCCGCGACGCTCATCCTCACGCGGATCGGCGGGACCCGCACGGCGGTCCTCGCCGATCGCGTGAGCTGAGCGGTCGCCCGGCCGACGGCGCACCATCCGGCGGCGAAACCCGGTGATAACGTTCCCTCGGAGCCGAAGGGATCGGAGGCGCGAGGCCGATGAGCGAGACCACCCGGCGACCCACCGTGAAGGAGGTCGCCGAACGCGCCGGCGTGAGCCCGATGACGGTGTCCCGCACTCTGGCGGGCGGCGTCAACGTCCGTCCCGACCTCCAGGACCGCGTGCTGGCCGCCGTCGCCGAGCTCGGCTACCACCGCAACGAGAACGCGCGCAGCATCCGGCCCGGACAGTCCAGCGGCCTCATCGGGGTGGCGATCACGAACATCGCGAACCCGTACTACAGCACGTTCGCCCTCGGCGTCGAGGAGGAGGCGGACAGGACGGGTCGCCGCATCCTTCTGGGCAACACGTCCGAGGACGCCGTCCGCGAGGCGCAGCTGGTCAACGATTTCCTCGGGCGACGCGTCGAAGGACTCATCGTCGTGCCGACCGGCGCGTCGTGGACCCATCTCGCCCACGCGGTGCAGAGCGGAGTGCCCGTGGCGCTCGCGTCGCGCCGCATCCCGGGGCTCGCCGTCGACAGCGTCGTGCTCGACGACGAGCACGGCGCCCACGAGGGGACGGCCGCGCTGCTGGACGCCGGGCACAGGCGGATCGCCTATCTCGGCAACATGCGCAGCATCTTCACCGGCGAGCGCCGGTATCGCGGGTTCTCCCGCGCGCACGAGGACCGCGGGCTGTCCGTCGACGCCGCGCTCGTCCCCGCGGGGCAGCAGGAGGTCGGCGAGGCCGCCACGGCGATGCGCGCGCTGCTGGAGCTCGCCGATCCTCCGACCGCCGTGTTCTGCGCGAACAACCGGAATGCGATCGGCGCGGTGACGGAGATCGGCAGGCAGATCGCCGAGCTCGGGCGCTCCCCCGCAGATCTGCCCGAGCTCGTGAGCTTCGACGACTTCGAGCTCTCCGGGATGATGCCCGTTCCCGTGAGCGTCATCGACCACGACGCGCGCGCACTCGGACGGCAGGCCGCCCGCCTGCTCCTCGACCGCCTCGATGGCCGCGCCGGGCCGGTCGCGCCGCGCGAGGTGGAGCTGCCGGTCGTGCTGCGGCGCCGCTCCCGCTGAGTCGCCGGCAGGGCGATCCGGCTCGTGTTGACGACGGTGCACGCGATTGGTAACGTTACCAATCTCATCGCCAGGACGCACACGAGGAGGTGGCATGGAACTGGGGATCGATCTCGGCGGCACGACCGTCAAGCTGGGGCTCCTCCACGACGGCGTCGTCGTCGCGTCGGACGAGATCCGCACGACGGGAACCGCGGCCGACCTCGACGGCGTCCGCGCACGCGCGCACGACCTCCTCCGCGACGCCGGATCGGGATGGGATCTCACCGCTGTCGGCATCGCCGTCCCCGGCGTGGTCGATCGCCCGCGCCGGGCGATGATCCAGGCGAACGACAAATACGCGCACGTGATCGGCGTCGACCTCGTGCGATGGGCCGAGGTCGCCTTCGACGCTCCGGCCGTGCTCGAGAACGATGCCCGCGCCGCGCTCGTGGGCGAGGTCGCGGACGGCTGCGCGGCGGGCACCCGCGACGCGGTGATGATCACCCTCGGCACCGGCATCGGCACGGCGGCGATGATGGACGGCGTCCTCATCCGCGGAGCGCACGGACACGCCGGCATCCTCGGCGGACATGTCACTGTGGACATCGACGGCCCCGCCTGCCCCTGCGGGAACATCGGGTGCGCCGAGGCCGTGGCCAGCACGCGGGCCCTGCGCGAAAGCCACCCGGCGCTCGACGGGATCCGCGACGTCGTCGCCGGCGCCGCGGCATCCGCCGAGCTCGCGCTCCTCCTGCACCGCTACGTCGAGGTCTGGGGTGCGGCCGTGGTGGGCATGTGCCACATGTACGACCCCGACGTCGTCGTGCTCTCCGGCGGAGTGCTGCGCGCTGGAGACGCCGTGAGCGGACCGATCGCGGACTACGTGACCGCACACCTGTGGAGCTCCGCGCACCGGCCCCGCTTCGCGGTGCCCGACGCGCCCGAACTGTCCGTGGTGCGGGGCCTGGCGGCCCTCGCGCGCTCCGCACGACGGGGGCGCTCGACCGAAGGGGAACGTGCATGAACGGCACGATCGACGAGATGTCCGGCGGCCGCACGCGCCGCGGGCTCTACGACACGCAGCCGACGATCGCGCTGCCCGCGGGTGAGCGGATCGTGCGGGGTGCGGCGGCATGGCGCGCCGCCGCGGCATGCGCCGTCGACCGCGCACAGGGGGGCCCCGCGCGACTGCTCGTGGACGTGTATCCCGGTGCGGACATCTCCGCGATCGCAGCTGCGATCGCGGAGGCGCTGCCGGAGTGGCGGATCGTCGACGTGGAGACGGCGGCGAAGCCGATCGAGGAGATCGACGCGCTCATCGCCCAGAACCTCACCGACGACCGCGTGTTCGGCGTCCTCAGCCACGAGACGCTCCCCGACCTCTACGACGCCGACGCCCTGGCCGGCCTCACCGTCGAGGTGGATGCCGCGCCCGACCCCGTCGTGGTCATCGGATGGGGTGCGGCACTCGTGTCCGACGGACTCGGCACCGCACCGGCGCTGGTCCTGGTGGACATGGCGCGCTGGGAGATCCAGCTCCGCCAGCGCAAGGGTGCCACGAACTGGCGTGCAGGAAACCCCGGAGAGGACAATCTGCGCAAGTACAAGCGCGGCTTCTTCGTCGAATGGCGCATCGCCGACCGGCACAAGCGCGGACTGTTCGACGCCGTGGACCTGGTCGTCGACGGCAACGCGATCGCTCCGGCGGAGCCGCATCCGGATGCCGCCCCCGCCGGCGCGATCACGGGCGACGCCTTCCGCGGCGCGCTGCAGGCCGCCACGGACCGCCCGTTCCGGGTCGTTCCGTTCTTCGACCCGGGCGTGTGGGGCGGGCAGTGGATGAAGAGTCTCATCGGCCTCGACCCGGCGAAGGACAACTACGCCTGGTGCTTCGACTGCGTGCCGGAGGAGAACTCGCTCCTCCTGGAGGGTGACGGAGGCGTCATCGAGATCCCCGCCCTGGACCTCGTGCTCAGTCGGCCGGTGGAGCTGCTCGGCGCGAAGACCTTCGCCCGCTTCGGCGCGGAGTTCCCCATCCGCTTCGACTTCCTGGACACGATGGACGGCGGCAACCTGAGCCTGCAGGTGCATCCGCTCACCGACTACATCCAGAACACGTTCGGCATGCACTACACGCAGGACGAGAGCTACTACCTCCTCGATGCGGGCGACGACGCGGTCGTCTACCTGGGCCTTCGCACGGGCATCGACCCCCACGCGATGCTCCGGGATCTGGAGATCGCGCAGAGCGGAGACCGGCCGTTCCCCGCCGAGACGTACGTGAACGCCTTCCCCGCGCGCAAGCACGACCACTTCGCGATCCCCGCAGGGACGGTGCACTGCTCCGGCGCGAACTCGATGGTGCTCGAGATCTCCGCGACGCCCTTCATCTTCACGTTCAAGCTCTGGGACTGGGGGCGCGTCGGGCTGGACGGCATCCCGCGCCCCGTCCACCTCGACCACGGCGCACGCAACATCCAGTGGGACCGCGACACCGAGTGGACCCGCGAGAACCTCGTCGGCCGCGTCGACACCATCCGCGAGGAACCGGGGCTCGTCGAAGAGCGCACCGGTCTGCACGAGCTCGAGTTCATCGAGGTGCGCCGTCATTGGTTCACCGCGTCCGCCGATCACGACACGGAGGGGACGGTCAACGTCCTGAATCTCGTCGAAGGGGATGAGGCGCGCGTCGTCAGCCCGACGGGCGCGTTCGCACCCTTCACCGTCCATTACGCGGAGACGTTCATCATCCCCGCGGCGGTCGGCCCCTACCGGATCGAGCGCACCGAGTCCTCGGTCAGCGAGCGGCTCGGCACCGTCAAGGCCTATGTGCGCGGATCGCGCACCGTCGACAACTGAACAGCACGACCGCCTCACCGAGGCATCCGCCCTTGCAGCCACGGAATCACGTTGATAGCGTGACGGCAGGAGCGGTTGGTAACGATACCAAACGAACAAGGGAGTTCCCATGACCTCACGACGCACCCTGGTCACCGCGGTGGCCGCCCTCACCGTGGTCGGCGCGGCGCTCGCCGGCTGCTCCGGCTCCTCCGGAACGGCGGGCGGCGCCACGACCGGCACGCTGAGCTTCTACACCGACAAGGCAGCCTGGAAGCCCGACTTCGAGTCGCTCAACGCGACGAGCAAGAAGGACGCGGACATCACGCTGAAGACCACCGGCTATTCGGACGCGAACCAGTACGACGCGTTCATCAAGCAGTCCTTCCGCACGTCCAAGAGTCCCGGGCTGTTCACCTGGCACACCGGCGACTCGCTCAAGCAGCTCGTCGACGACGGCCTGGTCGCCGAGACGACCGACATCTGGGCTAAGGCCGTCAAGGAGGGATGGGTCAGCGAGGACCTCCGCACGTCGTACACCTTCGACGGCAAGCAGTACTGCGTGCCCATGAACATCGCCTACTGGGTCATGTTCTACAACAAGAAGACCTTCGACCAGAACGACATCACCGTGCCCACGACGTGGGACGAGCTCAACCAGGTCGCGGCGACGCTCAAGAGCAAGGGCGTCACGCCGTACTACCAGACCAGCCAGCTCTTCACCTTCCAGTGGTTCCAGCACCTCGTCGCCTCCACCGATCCCGACCTGTACAAGGGACTCGAAGACGGCACGGTCAAGTACACCGACCCGCGCATCGTCGACGTCATGAACACGTGGCTCGACGAGGAGAAGAAGGGCTGGTTCAGCGACGCGGGGAGCTCCACCGACCCCGCCGTCGGCCTCAAGCAGGGCGACTTCGCCATGATCGACTTCGGCACCTGGTACGCGGGGAATCTGGCGGGCGCCGGGATGACGACGTCCGACTACGGCATGTTCGCCATCCCCGCGGTCAACTCCGCGCTCGACAAGACCCCCGTCGCCGTCGAGTCGGGACCCCTGTGCGTGGCGGCGAAGTCGAGCCAGAAGGCGCTCGGGCTGAAGTACTCCGAGTGGTGGATGTCCGCCGACGCCCAGTCGGCCTGGAACAAGGCTCACGGCGACGTGGCCTTCAACCCCAAGGCCACGGTCTCCGACCCGGCGCTGGCGAAGATCGGCACCGAGATCGCCGGACCGGACTACCAGCTGTACGACCGCTTCTTCGAGGCCATGCCGACCGCCGTCGTGACCGTGGCTCTCGAGCAGTTCGGTGCGTTCGCGGCGAACCCCGGAGACCCCAAGCCGTTCCTGCAGAAGATCCAGGATGCGGCCGACAAGTACTGGGCGAGCCAGAAGAAGTAGGAATCCACGATCGCATGACGACGCGCACCGCGACGACATACCAGTGGTCCGCCCGGGGCTTCGTGGCCCCGGGCGTGATCCTGGTCGCCGTCCTCCTCTATCTGCCGCTCCTGTGGACGGTCTACCTCAGCTTCACGCATTACGACGGGCTGGGCGATCCGCAGTGGGTGGGGCTCGACAACTACGTCGAGATGTTCACCGACCCGGGCTTCGTCGGCTCGGCGCTGAACACCCTCCTGTGGGTGGTGGGCACGCTCATCGTGCCGGTCGGGGTGGGGCTCGCGATCGCGCTGCTCACCTGGAACCTGGGTGGAGGCATCTGGCTGCGGCTGCCGTTCCTCATCCCCTACGCCCTCTCCGGCATCGGCGTCGGCGTCATCTGGTCGTTCATCCTGTCCTCGGGCGGCGCGCTCGACCAGGCGCTCGCGGCGATCGGCGTCACCGACCCGCCGCGCTGGCTCATCGACGCACCGCTGAACACCGTGGTGATGATCATCGCCGCCGCGTGGCAGGGCGTCGGCGTGAACGCGCTCCTGTTCACGATCGGACTGCAGTCGATCCCGAAGGAGCCGCTCGAGGCCGCCCGGATCGACGGCGCCAACGGTCTGCGCCTGTTCGGCAGCATCCTGTGGCCCATGCTCCGCCCGCTCACCGCGGTGGTGGTCGGCCTGTCGATCGTGGCGAGCCTGAAGACCTTCGACATCGTGTGGAGCATGACGAAGGGCGGGCCGGGGACCGTCTCGGAGACCCTCGCGCTCACCATGTACAAGGACACCTTCGTCAACAGCGACTACGGCCTGGGGTCGGCCATCGCCGTCTTCCTCACGATCGTGACCCTCGTCGCGTCGATCATCTACCTGCGCCAGCAGCTGTCCCCGAAGAACGAGATCTGACATGTCCAGGATCATCCGCATCGTCGTCCTCGTCGTCCTCGGCCTCGTCTGGCTGGTGCCGACGTACCTCCTCGTCGTGAACGCGGCCAAGGATCCCACCACCTTCACCACCAAGCAGAGCTGGATCCCGACGGACTTCCACCTCTTCCAGAACATCGGCGACGCGCTCACGCTCTCGGGGCTGGGCAACAGCATCCTGAGCACCGCGATCTACTCGATCGTCTCCCCCGCCATCGCCGTCGTGGTCGGTGCGGCCGCCGGGTTCGCGATCGTCGCGTTGAAGCTCCGTCGGGGCTTCCTGTGGTTCGTGGTCATCTTCGGGGGGACGGTGTTCCCCCTGCAGATGATCCTGCTGCCGCTGTTCGACGGCTACTCACGCGTCGGCCTGTACGACACCCGGATCGGGATGGTGATCGTCTACACGGCGATCTCGATCCCGTTCTCCGCCTTCGTGATGCGCAACTTCTTCACGGGCGTCGCAGCGAGCGTCTTCGAGGCGGCGGTCCTGGACGGAGCGACGACCTGGCGGATCTTCACCAGGATGTATCTGCCGATCGCCTCGAGCGCCCTCGTCGCGATCTTCATCCTGCAGGCGACCTTCGTCTGGAACGACCTCCTCCTGGGACTGACGCTCACCCAGTCCGACGACATCCGCCCCATCGTGACCACCCTGTCCGGCATGCAGAGCACCTACGGCGGCGCACAGATGTCGACGGTGCTCGCGGCTGCGGTACTCGTGTCGCTGCCGACCGTGATCCTGTTCCTGTGCACGCAGAAGTTCTTCGCCAAGGGCCTCGCCCTCGGCCAGTACTGAGTCCGAAAGGCATCCCGTGAACCCCACGATCCCGACGGCGGCCGACCTGGCCGCTGACCCGATCACCCACCACGACGACGATCTGGTCGCTCCCCCCGGTCTCACGAACTTCCTCGGGACGGTGCGGGTCGACCACGACCTCACCGCCCTGACGGCCGTCCAGTTCCCGCCGGTGTCGCAGGGCCTCACTCAGACGGCCGCGCTCTTCGTGGACGGTCGCCTCTTCACGTCGTTCGGCGTGCCCGTGACGCACGCATGGCGCCCCGACCGGGTCGTCCGCTCCGCCGTCGTCGACGACTGGGGCATCACGACGACGACGGTCTGCGCGCCGCGCCGCACCGCCGTGGTCATCGACGTGGTCGTCGAGAATCGCTCGTCGCGGGAGCGGACGGTCCGGATCGCGCTCTCCGTCGCCGCGCGGGTGACGCGGTCCGCGCACGCGTGGGGGGATGCCGAATCGCCCAGCGCGCGCGACACGGCCATCGCCGCGGACGGTCGCATCCTCCTCCACTCCGCCGACGAGCGGGCCTGGAGCGTCCAGGGCCTCGACGTCCCGAGCGCGGCCCGACTGAGCGGGGTCGTCGCCGCGACCGAGGACTTCGACCTCGGCATCGGCGGCAACGGCCGAGGGGGAGAGCTCGTGGTCGAGCTCTCGATCGCGCCCGGCGCGTCCCGCCGCGTCGGCTACACGCACGCCATCGCCACCGACCGCGCGACCGCCGAGGCGACCTACGACGCCGTCTCGGCCGACGTGCCCGCGGTCGTGGCCGATGCCGAGCGCTACTGGGATGCGCAGCTGGAGGCCGCGTTCACCCCCGGCAACGGCGAGTACTCAGGGCATCTCCCCGTGCTCGACACGACCTCCGCGCCGCTGCGCCGGCTGTACTGGTGGGCCGCACTCGGCCTCATCTGGTTCCGCCGCGAGTTCGAGGGCAACGTCCTGGGACGCACCTTCGACACCCTCATGCCGAACTACTGGGGGTCCACGACCTTCATCTGGGACTACAGCCTGAGCTCGACGAGTCACGCGCTCCTGGACCCGGCCGAGATGCGGCGCCAGCTCACGCAGTGGATCCGGCTCGACATCCACTCGCACTTCGGGACGTCGTCCCTCACGGGCGAGCCCGTCGGGCGCTGGTACTCGGTCAACGACTACGCCATGACACGGCTCGTCCACGACTACGTGCGCTTCACCGGCGACACCGGGTTCCTGGACGAGGAGATCGGCGATGCCGGAACGGTGATGGCATCACTGCTGACATGGTCGCGGGCATGGCACGACCTCCGCACGGGTTCGGGGTCGGGCCTCGCCGACTACGGCGAGATCGACAACCTCCTGGAGTGCGTGAGCTCGTATACGCACGAGGTCGCGAGCCTGAACGCCGCCAACGTCTGGAACATGCGGACGGTGGCCGCCATCGCCCGGATCCGCGGTGAGACCGAGATCGCGGACGGCCTCGAGGCTGAGGCGGACGCGCTCATCCCCGCCGTGCTGTCCCTCTACCAGGATGGCGCCGGCTGTTTCGCCGCCGGCCAGCCCGACGGCAGCCGGCTGCCCGTGCGCCACTGCTACGACTTCAGCGTCGTCGGCACCACAATCGCGGGCGACCTGCCCCCGATCATGCGCGCCGAGATGACCGACTTCTTCCGTCGTGAGCTGCAGACCGAGAACTGGATGCGCGCGCTCTCGCCCTGGGATCCCGACGCGAGCTTCAGCGTGCGGCCGGACCACCAGTGGAACGGCGCCTACCCGGCGTGGCCCGCCGACGCCGGTCGCGCCCTCATCGCGCTGGGCGCCGCGGACACGCTGGTCGCGTGGCTGGAGGGCCTCTCCCGCACGGCGAACCAGGGACCGATGGGTCAGGCGCACTTCGTCGAGGAGGCGCAGCCGGGCATCGGCGGCGGCGCCCGCAAGGCGCCACCCCAGCTCCCGTACATCACGGACTGGGCCTGCTCCTCGTCCGGCGCCTGGATCGAGCTCGTCCTCGACGGCGTGTTCGGGCTGCGCGTTGCGCCGGACGGCGCCGTCACCGCCGGCGGGTGCGCGGCGCTGCTCGATCCGGACGCCGTGCTCCGTGGCGTCCGCATCGGGACGCGCACGGTCGACGTGCACGCCGACGGGCGAGTGGAGGACTCACCGGCCTGATCCCCGCCGCCCTTCGGCGGCACCCACGCGCGGGTCGCGAACAGCGATCCGCGACGACACGAAGGAGTGACGATGACACGACGGACCTGGAGGATCGCCGCTGCCGCAGCGGTCGGCGTGACGGCTCTCGCCCTCGCCCTTCCGCAGGCGGCGATGGCCGGCGGGGCAGGGAGCGGACACGGCGGTGCGGGGCAGTGCGCGCTCGCGCGCAGCACGGTCACCGCCACGGCGCACGTGGACGCCGGGCTCACCGAGCGCTTCGCGCGCTACGGCGACACCGGCGGCGGATGGACCGGCGGCGACAGCACCTTCTCGCTGCCGCTGAGCGGAGGCAGGCTCGGCTGGTTCTTCTCCGACACGTTCCTGGGAAAGGTGAACCCCGATGGGTCGCGGCCGGCCGACGCGCCGTTCGTCAACAACTCCATCGTCGTCCAGGACGCGCACGGGCTGCGCACCGTGGCGGGAGACGGCTCGGGCGCACCAGCCGGAGTCGTCCCGCCCGAGGCGGACGGCCGGTGGTACTGGGTCGGCGACCCGGCCAGCGGCCCGCGCGGCACCGTGCAGCTGCCCCTCCTGCAGTTCGAGAAGACCGGCACGGGAAGCTTCGACTTCCGCTGGACCGCCAATCGGCTCGCGATCCTCGACGGCAAGAGCCTCGCCCTGCGCACGATCGTCGACCTGCCGTCGGCGACGGGCATCAACTGGGGCTCGTGGACACTGCAGCAGGGCGCGACCACGTACATCTACGGCGTCACGGATGTGGACGGCGTGCGATCCGCGTACGTCGCGCGGACTCAGGGGCGTGACGGACTGACCGGGCACTGGACCTTCTGGAACGGCGCACGCTGGTCGGCGAGCGAGGCGGACGCCGTGCCGATCACGCCGAACGTCGCCAATGAGTTCAGCGTCGCGCCCTTCAAGGACGGCTACCTCCTCGTGACCCAGGACACGTCCGAGCTGTTCAGCACGCGCATCGTGGTCAAGGTCGGGTGCTCGCCCACCGGGCCGTTCACGGAGGCGGCCGAGCTGTACCGCACGCCCGAGACCGGCGCTCAGGGCAGTTACGCGAACGCGAACGTCTTCACGTACAACGCGCACGAGCATCCGGAACTGCGCCGCGGCAACCGCATCCTGGTCACGTACAACGTGAACTCGTTCGACAACGTGGGCGACGTCTACGACGACGTCACCATCTACCGGCCGCGGTTCGTCGACGTCGACCTGACTGTGCGCCGCTGAAGGCCGGGGGTGGCTCGGAGGGTCAGCCGCTGCTGACGGCGGCCCACACGAGCCACCCCGCGCTGTAGACCACCGAGAGGATCGCGAGAGCGAGCGCCCACCCGGCGACCACGCGGCTCTCGATCGGACGACGCAGGGCGACGATCGCCATCACGATCGCGGCGATGCCCACCGGGATCGCCCACCCGACGACGAAGGATGCTCCGAGACCCAGGAGCGCGAAGGCGAGAGCCGTGCCGGCGAGGCCTCGGGGCGGGCCGTCCGGCGATGCCTCGGGCCACGGCTGCGGCTCGCGCGCAGGCACGGACATCGGCCCGGGGCCCGGCTCGTCCGGCGCAGAGGTCGGGTCGTCGCCGGGCAGCCTCGTGCCCCCGTAGCCGCCGACCTGTCGGGCGTCGAGCGGTTCCGATCGCGGGGCGTCGCTCATGCCGCCGCCCCCTCGGCCGATGACTCCGCGACCTGGATCTCCGTCACGGGAAGGGTGGAGTCGGCACCGAAGGCGAGCGTCGACGGGGCCCGGCCGGACATGATCAGCTGCGACGCGAGCGCCGCGATCATCGCGCCGTTGTCCGTGCACAGGGAGAGCGGCGGGATGCGCACGGCGACCCCCGCGGCGGCCGCGCGGGCCAGGGTGACGTCCCGCAGCCGGCGGTTGGCGATGACGCCCCCGCCGAGCAGCAGCCGGGGCACGCCGAACCGGGTGCATGCATCGAGGGCCTTCGTGACGAGCACGTCGACCACGGCCTGGCGGAAGCTCGCGGCCACGTCGGGGACCGGGACGGCGTCGCCCGCCGCCTCGCGCTGCTCGATCCACCGCGCCACGGCCGTCTTCAGTCCGGAGAACGAGAAGTCGTAGCGGTGAGCATCCATGTCGGATGCGCGCGACAGTCCGCGCGGGAACCGGATGGCCTGCGGATCCCCCGATGCCGCGGCCCGATCGATCTCCGGGCCGCCGGGATACGGCAGCCCGAGGATCCGCGCGACCTTGTCGAACGCCTCCCCCGCCGCATCGTCCATCGTCTCCCCCAGGAGCTCGACGTCGGTCGTGAGATCGCGCACCAGCAGCAGCGACGTGTGCCCGCCGGAGACCAGGAGCGCGACGGTCGGGTATTCCAGGGGGCCCGCATCGGTGTCGAGCACGTCGGCGGCGATGTGTCCGACCAGATGGTTCACGGCATAGAGGGGCACTCCGAGCGAGACGGCGAGCGCTTTTGCAGCGCCGACGCCGACCATGAGGGCGCCGGCCAGGCCGGGACCGCTCGTGACCGCGACGGCGTCCAGGTCGTCGAGGCGGATCCCCGCTTCGGCGACGGCGGCCTCGATCGAGGGCTGGAGCGCCTCGAGGTGAGCGCGGGCGGCGACCTCGGGGACCACGCCGCCGTAGCGCGCGTGCTCGTCCATGCTGCTCGCGATCGTGTTGCTGAGGAGCGTCGTCCCCCGCACGATGCCGATGCCGGTCTCGTCGCAGCTCGTCTCGATCCCGAGCACCAGGGGCTCGCGCACGTTCACGTGCACGCCCCGGCATCGCTCGGGAGGATGTCGCGGGCGTGCGCCCACCCGCGCAGATCGAGGCGCATCACGATCGCGTCGACGTCGTCGGGCTGGTAGTACCGCGGACGGCGGCCGAGCTCGCGGAAGCCCTCCGAGGCGTACAGGCCCGCGGCCACCGGGTTGTCCGCCCGCACCTCGAGGAAGACCTCGTGCACACCGCGATCCCGCGCCTCCTCGAGGATCGTCGTCAGCAGGAGCCGGCCGCGGCCCGCGCCGCGCGCGCCGGCGTCCACCGCGATCGTCTGCACGTCGCCCTGACGGGAGCCCTCCGGGGCGCGCAGCCCCGCGTAGCCGACGAGTCGCCCGCCCTCCTCGAGGACGACGTAGCGGCCGTGCGGAGACGCGAGCTCGGCGCGCATCATCGCCTCGGACCAGGCGTCCGTGGGGAACGAGGCCCGCTCGAGCGCCATGATCGCGCCGAGGTCGTCCACCGTGGCCGTGCGCGGGGTCATGCGCCCACCCGCTTGCGGGCGGCGGGAGGCGTCACGTCCGGCGCACGGAGGTAGAGGGGGTCGTGCGGGCCGATGTCGCGCCCCGCGGCGATCGCACGCGCGGCGGCGAGCGCCAGCATCGAGCCCGAGACGCCTGCGGCGTCGTGGCGGATCGCGCCGAGGTCCGCGATCCGCGCGTCGACCTCGTCGCGCGGCGCGAGCGCCGGCCCTGCGACACGGACGGGCAGCCCGTCGTCGTCGAGACCGTCGTACACCGAGTAGGCGAACTCGCGCCGCCGCGCGTCCGTGACCACGGCGAAGCGCGGCGTGACCGCGTCCGGCTCCCCGGTGATCGCGTCGAAGAGGAGGCGCTCGAGCGCGATCGCGTCGTGGCTGACCACCGGGACGACGGGGATCGCACGGCCCAGCGCGAAGGCCCGGGCGGCGGCGATGCCGATCCGCAGCCCCGTGAACGCGCCGGGGCCCATGCCTGCCGCGACATGCGTGACGCCGGGGCCGTCGCGATCCGGGACGCCGGACGGCAGCGCGGATGCCTCCGCCAGCGCGCGCTGGAGCAGCGTGCCGATGACCTCGGCGTGCCGCAGCGTCTCGGCGCTCGCGACCTGCGAGCGCACGACGCCGTCGGCCTCGACCACGGCGACCGCCGTGCCGAGAGACGTGTCGATGCCGAGGATCACCCTTCCAGGGTAGTCGCGGCCGCGCGCACCCGCGGGCGGCTAGGGACGCCGCGAGACGGTGACGACGCGGGGCGCGTCTCCGTCGAGGTCGTCGTCCGCATCGGCGGCCGACGCGGACGCGCCGAGGTCGCGCTCGATCTCGACCTCCCACCACGTGTCGCGCAGTCCGCCGACCATCCCGCGGCCCCACTCCACCACGACGACCGAACCGTCGAGGTCCAGGTCGAGGTCGTCGAGCTCGGCCGGCGAGCCGAGACGGTAGGCGTCCACGTGGACGAGCGGCGTTCCACCGACCAGCGACGGATGCGTGCGGGCGATCACGAACGTCGGGCTCTGGACCGGACCGCGGATGCCGAGGCCCGCGCCGATCCCGCGCACGAGGGTCGTCTTCCCCGCGCCGAGGGGACCGGTCAGGACGACGAGGTCGCCCGCACGGAGCACGGCGCCGAGCGCACGCCCGAGCCCCTCCATGGCGGCGGCCGAGCTCACCTCGCGTCGTCCCGCGAACGCCTCGATGCCGCTCACGCGGAGACCTGGCGCCGCGGGACGCGGGGTCCGATCCGCGTCACGATCTCGTAGTTGATGGTGCCTGCCGCATCCGCCCACTCGTCCGCCGCGGGTGCCCCGAGCGTGGGGTCGCCGAAGAGCACGACCTCGTCGCCGACCGCGACCGGATGGTCGCCGACGTCGACCACGAACTGGTCCATCGCGACGCGGCCGGCCACCGTGAACCTCCCCGAGCCGATGCGCACGGGGCCGAGTCCGGACGCCTGCCGCGGGACGCCGTCGGCGTAGCCGACCGGCACGAGGGCGAGCGTCGTCTCCCGCGCCGTGCGATGGTCGTAGCCGTACGAGACGCCGTGACCGGCCGGCACCCGGCGCACGGCGGCGACCGCGGCCCGCACCGTCATCGCGGGGCGCAGCCCGAGGTCGGCGGACGAGCGGTCCGCGAACGGCGACAGCCCGTAGATGCCGATGCCCAGGCGGACGCAGCCCAGCCGCGCCTCGGGGAGGTCGATGGCGGCGTGGGTCGCGGCGATGTGGCGCAGGCGCGGCGCGACGCCCACCGACGCGGCGACCCCGATCGCCTCGTGGAAGAGCGCGAGGGCGGCGCGGTCGTCGTCCGGCGACGCGTTGGAGAGATGGCTGAACAGCCCGACGACGCGGACCTTGCCGATGCGCTCGAGCCGGGCCGCCTCGGCGGCCACCATCCGCCAGTCCTCCGGAGGGATGCCGTTGCGGCCGAGACCCGTCTCGAACTTCAGGTGGACGCCGACGGGCCGATCGGCCGTCGCGGCGGCGGCGGCGCGGTTGAGCTGGTCCATCGTCGAGATGCCGAGCTCCACCCCGGCCCCGGCCGCCTCGACGAACGAGGCGCCGGGCGCGAGCAGCCAGGCGACGATCGGCGCGGAGATCCCGCCGCGGCGCAGGGCGAGCGCCTCGCCGACCTCGGCCACGCCGAGCCGGGTCGCGCCCCCTTCGAGGGCGGCTGCTGCGGCGCGCACCGCGCCGTGCCCGTACCCGTCGGCCTTGACGACGGCGATGACCTCGGAGTCGGTGAGCCGGCGCAGGTGGCGCACGTTCGCCGCGATGGCCCCGACGTCGACGAGCGCCTCGCGCAGGACGCCCGCGGGGAGGGCGGTCACGCGGCGGCTCCCGCGACGGCGGAGCGGGCGTCTTCGGCTTCCGCGATCACATAGGCGGTGGCGAGGCCGGCGTCGTGCGACATCGACAGATGCAGCGTCGTGATCCCGCGGGCGGCGACGACCTCCGCGGTGGACCCGCACAGCGTGAACCAGGGCCGCCCTGAAGGCTCAGGGGTGATCTCGATCTCGGTCCAGTGCACGCCGTCGGACCCGCCGAGCGCCTTGATGAGGGCCTCCTTCGCGGCGTAGCGCGCAGCGAGCGACCGGGGCGGAAGAGGGCGTTCCGCGGGGGCGAAGAGCCGCTCGACCAGCCGCGGCGTCCGCGCCAGCGACCGCTCGAATCGCGGGATGTCGACGAGGTCGACGCCGATGCCGACGATCACTGCGGCTCCTTCCCGCCGCGATCGCGGCATCCTCGACCCTATCGCGGCGCGCGAGCGCTCAGCAGGGAGCGGGTGCGCGGGTCACTCGACGGTGACGGACTTGGCGAGGTTGCGCGGCTGATCGACGTCGAGGCCCTTGGCCGTCGCCAGGCCCATCGCGAAGATGTGCAACGGCACGACCGCCAGGAGAGGCTCGAACAGAGGTCCCGCCAGCGGGATCCGCAGCACCTCGTCGGCGAAGGGGAGCACGGCGGCGTCGCCCTCCTCCGCGACCACGATCACGCGCGCGCCGCGGGCGCGGATCTCCTGGATGTTGGAGACCACCTTGTCGTGGAGCTGCGACGACTCGCGCGGGGACGGGACGATCACGAACACCGGCTGCCCCGGCTCGATCAGCGCGATCGGACCGTGCTTGAGCTCGCCCGCGGCGAAGCCCTCGGCGTGGATGTACGAGATCTCCTTGAGCTTGAGCGCTCCCTCGAGCGCGATCGGGAAGCCCACGTGCCGTCCGAGGAAGAGGACGGAGCGGGTGTCCGCCATCCAGTGCGCCAGCTGCGTCGTGTGCTCCTGCTCGCGGTCGAGGATCCGCTGGATCTTCGCCGGGATGGCCTCGAGCTCCCGGACGTGCTGCGCCGACTCGACCGCGGTGAGCTCGCCGCGCACGCTGCCGATGTGCAGGGCGAGCAGGTAGAGGGCGGTGATCTGCGCCACGAACGCCTTCGTCGACGCGACCGCCACCTCCGGACCCGCGTGGGTGTAGACGATGGCATCCGACTCGCGCGGGATGGTCGCCCCCTGCGTGTTGCAGATCGACAGCGTCCTGGCGCCCCGCTCGCTCGCATACTTGACAGCCATCAGGGTGTCCATGGTCTCGCCGGACTGGCTGATCGACACGACGAGCGTGCGCGGGCTCAGCACCGGGTCGCGGTAGCGGAACTCGTGGGCGAGCTCCACGTCGACCGGGACGCGCGCCCACTGCTCGAGCGCGTACTTGCCGACCTGGCCGGCATAGGCGGCGGTGCCGCACGCGATGACGAGGATGCGGTCGATGTCGCGGAACAGGTCGTCCAGGCCGTCGAGCTCGGGAATGGCGACGGCGCCGTCGCTGATGCGCCCGCGGATGGTGTTCGCGACCGCCTCGGGCTCCTCCGACACCTCCTTGGCCATGAAGCTCGACCAGCCGCCCTTCTCAGCGGCGGTGGCGTCCCACGTCACCTCGAACGGCTCCACCTCGACCGGGTCGCCGTCGAAGTCGGTGACCCGCACGCCGCCCGGCGTGATGGCGACGATCTGGTCCTGACCGATCGCCAGTGCGCTGCGCGTGTGCTCGACGAACGCCGCGACGTCGGACCCGAGGAAGTTCTCACCCTCTCCGAGGCCGATGACCAGCGGCGAGTTGCGCCGCGCGCCGACGACCAGACCGGGGTGCTCCCTGTGCAGGGCGAGGAGGGTGAAGGCGCCGTCCAGCCGGCTCACGGTCGCGCGGAAGGCCGCCTCGAGATCGGCGCCGTTCGCGCGGTACTCGCGGCCCAGGAGGACCGCCGCCACCTCGGTGTCGGTCTCGCTGACGAAGTCGTAGCCCTCCGACACGAGCTCGGCCTTGAGCGCCGCGAAGTTCTCGATGATGCCGTTGTGGATGACGGCGAGCTTGCCCTCATCCGCGAGGTGCGGGTGGGCGTTGCCGTCGGTGGGACCGCCGTGCGTCGCCCAGCGCGTGTGGCCGATGCCGGTCGTTCCGTCGGAGATCGGCGCACGAGCGAGATCCTCACGGAGGATGCCGAGCTTCCCGGCTCGCTTGCGCATCCCGAGCTCGCCCGCGTCGTCGATGACGGCGATCCCTGCGGAGTCGTAGCCGCGGTACTCGAGACGGGCGAGACCCGAGAGGAGGATGTCCGTGCTCGGGCGAGGACCCACGTATCCGACGATTCCACACATGCTCTCAATCCTATGAGAGCGAGCCTGGGCATCCGCCTCGGGCGCCTCGCCGCCGGAGATCGGGTCAGAGCTTTCGCAGCAGGACGCGCTCCACCGCGTGGTCGGGCCCCTTGCGCAGCACCAGGGTCGCGCGATGACGGGTGGGGAGGACGTTCTCCTCGAGATTGGGGAGGTTGATGTCGTTCCAGTAGCCGAGCGCCCGCGTGACCGACTCCTCGTCGCTCAGGTCGGCGAACACCTTGAAGAAGGAGTTCGGGTTGCTGAAGGCGGCATGGCGGAGGGCGAGGAAGCGGTCCACGTACCACCGCTCGATGTGGGATGCGTCGGCGTCGACGTAGATCGAGAAGTCGAACAGCTCACTCACCGCCACGTCGTTCGGCGACGGCGGCGGCTGGAGGACGTTCAGCCCCTCCACGATCACGACATCGGGTCGGCGCACCGTGACGTGCGCATCGGGCACGATGTCGTAGCGCATGTGGGAGTAGTACGGTGCGCGCACCTCGTCCGCGCCGCTCTTGATCTCGACGAGGAAGTCCACCAGCGCCCGGCGATCGTAGGACTCCGGGAACCCCTTGCGCTCCATCAGCCCGCGCCGCTCGAGCTCCGCGTTCGGGTAGAGGAAGCCGTCCGTGGTGACCAGCTCGACCCGGGGGGTGTCCGCCCAGCGGCTCATCAGCTCGCGCAGGAGTCGCGCGATCGTCGACTTCCCCACCGCCACGGATCCCGCCACGCCCACCACGAACGGCGTCGTCGTGTCGGGTTCGTTGAGGAAGCCGGCGGTATCGGCACCGAGGCGCTTGGTCGCCGTCGCGTAGAGGCTGAGGAGCCTGCTGAGCGGGAGGTAGACGTCGCGGACCTCCGCGAGGTCCAGGCGATCGCCGAGCCCGCGAAGCTGCACCACCTCGGTCTCGGTGAGCGGCTGGGCCATGCCGGCGGCGAGGCGCGCCCAGTCGTCCCGGGCGATCTCGCGGTAGAGCGGCGCGACTCCGGCGGGGACGGCTGCCGCATCGACGGCTTCTTCGGCGGACATCGGCCCCATCGTATCGGCAGGTCGTCGGATAGCCTCGACGGGTGCGCCTCGGAGTCCTCGACATCGGCTCGAACACCGTCCACCTGCTGGTCGCCGACGTCCGGCCGGGGGGACGTCCGCTGGCGACGACCAGCCGGCGCACGGTCCTGCGCCTCATGCGCTTCCTCGCACCGGACGGAGCCATCCGCGAAGAGGGCATCCGGGCGCTCGAGGACGCCGCCGCGGCCGTGCGGGAGATGGCGCGGGCGGAGCGGGTGGACGAGCTGCTCGCGACGGCGACGTCCGCCGTCCGCGAGGCGACCAACGGACCGGAGGTCATCGCCCGCATCGAGACGGCGCTCGGACAGCCGTTGCAGGTCCTCGGAGGCGAGGCGGAGGCGCGCTACACGTTCCTCGCCGTCCGCCGATGGTTCGGGTGGGCCGCGGGGCAGATCCTCCTGTTCGACATCGGCGGCGGCTCGCTCGAGATCGCGGCCGGCGCAGACGAACTCCCGGAGGTCGCGGCATCCGTCCCCCTGGGAGCCGGCCGGATGACCGTGCAGTTCCTTCCCGACGACCCGCCCGGAGAGGACGCCGTCGAGGTGCTGCGCGCGCACGCGCGGGACGCGCTGGCACCCGAGGCGGACCGGTTCCTCGGGGGGCCGCGACCCGACCACGTCGTCGGCTCGTCGAAGGCCATCCGCTCGCTCGCGAAGCTGGCCGGCTATCCGGTCCCGGGCTGGAGCGGCATCGAGCGCATGGTTCTGCCGCGCGCCGCCCTCGGCTCGTGGATCCCGCGCCTCGCGCGCATCCCTGCCTCGGCGCGTCAGGAGCTGCCGGGGATCACTCCCGACCGGACCTTCCAGATCGTGGCCGGAGCCGTCGTGCTGCACACCGCCATGACGCTCATGCGCGTCGACGAGCTGGAGGTGTCGCCGTGGGCGCTGCGCGAGGGCGTCCTGCTGCGGTACATCGAGTCCTTGAGCTGGAGCGCACCGAGCATCTGAGCGACGCCTCTACGGCGTCAGCGCGAGGTGCTCGCGGACGACGGCGGCCAGACGCTCGGCCACGCGCGCCGCGACTTCGGCGTCGGATGCCTCGACCATCACGCGCACCAGCTGCTCGGTGCCCGACGCGCGCAGCAGGACGCGGCCGGCGTCGCCCAGCTCCTCCTCGGCCTCCGTCACCGCGGCGGCGACGGCGGGATGCGCCACGCGGCTGCGATCCACGTCGCGGACGTTCAGCAGGACCTGCGGATACACCGTCATGACCGATGCGAGCTCGGCGAGGGTCTTGCCCTGTCTCGCCATCTCGGCGAGGAGATGGAGGCCCGTGAGCAGGCCGTCGCCCGTGGTCGCATACTCGCTCATGATCACGTGACCCGACTGCTCGCCGCCCAGCGCGTAACCGCCCTGGTCCATCGCCTCCAGCACGTAGCGGTCGCCGACGGCCGTCTGCAGGACGGTGATGCCGTGATCGGCCATCGCGCGATGCAGCCCGAGGTTGCTCATGACGGTCGCGACGAGCGTGTCCTTCGTGAGATGACCGCGGTCCTTCATCGCCACCGCGAGGATCGCCATGATCTGGTCGCCGTCGACGATGTTGCCCTGCGCATCCACGGCGAGGCAGCGATCGGCGTCGCCGTCGTGGGCGATCCCGACGTCGGCGCCGACGCGCACCACGTGCTCGGCGAGCGAGGCGAGGTGCGTGGACCCGACCCCGTCGTTGATGTTCCAGCCGTCCGGGTCGGCGCCGATCACGGTGACACGCGCGCCGGCGTCGCGGAACGTCTCGGGTGACACGCCGGACGCCGCGCCGTGCGCGCAGTCCAGGACGACGTGGATGCCGTCCAGCCGGTGCGGAAGCGAGGCGAGCAGGTGGACGACGTAGCGGTCCTCGGCATCCGCGAACCGTCGGATGCGCCCGACGTCGGCACCCGTCGGCTGCAGCTTGGGACCGCTCATCGCGTCCTCGATGCGCTGCTCGACGACGTCGGGGAGCTTCACCCCGCCGCGCGCGAAGATCTTGATCCCGTTGTCGGGAGCGGGGTTGTGCGACGCGGACACCATCACGCCGAAGTCCGCGTCCGTCGATCCGATGAGGAACGCGGTCGCGGGCGTGGGCAGCACGCCCGCCTCGAGGACGTCCACGCCGGAGGAGGCGAGCCCGGCCGCCACGGCGGCGGCGAGGAACTCACCCGAGACGCGAGGGTCCCGGGCGACCACGGCGGTGAGGCGCCGCCCAGCGGCGCGGCGCGCCTCCGCGGAGCGACCCTGGCCCAGGACGACGGCGGTCGCCTGGGCCAGGGTGAGCGCGAGATCGGCGGTGAGAGGGCCGTTGGCCAGCCCCCGCACCCCGTCCGTGCCGAACAGCGGCATCGGAACGGTCCCGATCAGCGCTTCGAGTACTGAGGAGCCTTGCGGGCCTTCTTGAGACCCGCCTTCTTGCGCTCCTTGACACGCGCGTCGCGCGACAGGAAGCCGGCCTTCTTGAGCGTGGCGCGGTTGTTCTCGACGTCGATGCCATTGAGCGAGCGGGCGATGCCGAGGCGCAGCGCGCCGGCCTGGCCCGAGGGGCCGCCGCCGGAGATGCGGGCGATCACGTCGTACGCGCCGGTGAGGTTGAGGACCGTGAAGGGGTCCGTCACCAGCTGCTGGTGGAGCTTGTTCGGGAAGTAGTCCTCGAAGGTGCGCCCGTTCACCGTGATGGTGCCGGTGCCCGGAACCAGGCGCACGCGTGCGATGGCCTGCTTGCGACGGCCGACGGCTGCGCCGGGGACGCTGAGCACCGGGCGCTCGACCGCGACGGCCTCCTGGTCGACCGGGGTCTCCGTCGAGTAGCTCTGGGGGGTTTCGGTGGTGTCTTCGATGTTCGCCACGAGAGTGTCCTTAATCGTCTTTGCGGTGCTTACTGGGCGACCTGGTCGAGGGTGTACGTCTTCGGCTGCTGCGCACCGTGGGGGTGCTCGGCGCCGCGGTACACCTTGAGCTTGCGCAGCTGCTGGGCACCGATGCTGTTCTTGGGGAGCATGCCGCGCACGGCCTTCTCGACGGCGCGCTCCGGGTTCTTCTCGAGCAGCTCGCTGTAGGTCACCGACTTCAGGCCGCCCGGGTAGCCCGAGTGGCGGTAGGCCTTCTTCTGCTCGAGCTTCTGCCCGGTCAGCGCGACCTTGTCGGCGTTGATGATGATGACGAAGTCGCCGGTGTCGATGTGGTTGGCGAAGGTGGGCTTGTGCTTGCCCCGCAGGAGCGTGGCGGCGTGGGAGGCGAGACGGCCCAGGACGACGTCGGTCGCGTCGATGATGAGCCACTCGCGCTGGACTTCGCCGGCCTTGGGGGTGTATGTGCGCGTCACAGTAGTGCTGCTTTCTTGTTCGAACGGAGAGGTTCGTGAATCCCGCTCCGGGGTGGTTCTCCGGCCGAGGGCCGACGGAACACGCCAGTGGAGGGCTCACGTTCGCAGAGCCGTCCTGCAGAGGCACGGCACCAAAGGAACAGTTTACGGCATCCGGATGCCTCGTCCAAACCGTCCTCTCCCCCGCACCTCGTCCTGTTTCATACGATCCGCATAAGAGCCGCATGCGTATCTTCCAAGTCGGCGCTCATAGTCTCCCGCTGGATCACCGAGAGAAGGGTCGACGTCGTGGCGGACGAGATGGGGGATGCTGGCGGCACAGCCGTGGAGCACCTGGTGGCCCCGGCGGACGGTGCGGGGTCGACCCGCCCCCGACGCCGCTGGTACCGGCGGCCGCTGCTGTGGGTGGCGATCGGCGTGGTGGTCCTCGCCGTGGGCGTCGGCGCGTTCTTCGTCGTGCGCGCCTCAGCGCGGGTACAGGCGTCGCCGATCACCTATCGCGTGACCAGCACCACCCTGCAGCAGACGGTCAGCACCACCGGCACGATCGAGCCCGCGCACCAGTCCCAGCTCTCGTTCGTCTCGCCGGGCACGGTCTCGAGCGTGTCGGTGAAAGTCGGAGACAAGGTCAGCGCAGGCGAGAAGCTCGCGGCTATCGACCCCGCATCGCTGCAGAGCGATGTGACGTTGGCCGAGGCGCAGGTGGCCGAGGCCCAGGCGCAGGTGTCGGCCTCGGCCGGCGGGTCGGCGACCGAGGAGGCCTCCGCGGCCGCGCAGCTCGCGTCGGCCCAGGCGAAGCTCCAGTCGGCGCAGCAGGCGCTCACCGCCGCCACGCTCGTCTCGCCCATCGCCGGAGTGGTGGCATCCGTCGGCGTCGCCGTCGGGGACCAGGTCGGCGGCTCATCGTCGACGGGAACTTCTGCGAGCCGCACAGCGACAGGATCGCCGGGGACGGGCCAGACGACGACCACCGCCACCGCCGCGATCTCGGTCATCTCGACGGACTCGTGGATCGTGAACGCCGCGGTGGGCAGCTCCGACCTGCCCAGCATCAAGCCCGGTCTGCAGGTGCAGATCACGCCGAGCGGCGCGCAGAAGCCGATCTTCGGCACGGTCAGCTCCGCCGGCATCGTGGCCAGCTCGAGCACGGGCGGCGCGGCCTCCTTCCCCGTCGTCATCGCCGTGACAGGGACACCCACGGGCCTCTACGCGGGAACCTCGGCGAGCGTGAGCATCATCGTGAAGCAGATCGCCGACGCTCTCGTCGTACCGACCCAGGCCGTCCACACGACCGACGGCAGGACCGAGGTCACGGTCGTCGAGGACGGGCGGAACGTCGAGACCCCGGTGACGCTCGGCGAGATCGCGGGCGCGCGCACCCAGATCACGAAGGGCATCGCCGCGGGCGACACCGTCCTCATCCCCGGCTTCACCGGGAGGACCGGCACCGGAGGAACGGGCACCGGCGGCAGAACCGGCGGAGGCTTCGGCGGCGGGGGCGGCTTCGGCGGAGGCTTCGGCGGCGGGGGCGGCTTCGGCGGAGCCGGCGGTGGGTTCGGCAACCGCACCGGCGGCCAGGGGGGCAACGGATGACGCCGCAGCTGCCCATCCTCGAACTCGTCGGCGTGCGGAAGACCTACCAGACCGGCACACTGACGGTCGAGGCGCTGCGCGGCATCGACATGAGCGTCCAGGAGAGCGACTACATCGCGATCATGGGGCCGTCCGGTTCCGGGAAGTCGACGCTGATGCACATCCTCGGATGCCTCGACGTGCCGAGCGCCGGCGTGTACCGGCTGGCCGGCGAGGACGTCGGCCAGCTCGACGAGAGGCGACTCGCCGACATCCGCAATCGCCGCATCGGATTCGTCTTCCAGCAGTTCAATCTCCTGCCCGCCCTGAGCGCCTGGCGCAACGTCGAACTGCCCCTCGTCTACGCCGGCGTCCCCCGCGCGCGGCGTCGAGAGCGCGCGATCGCAGCGCTCGGTCTCGTGGGGCTGGAGGACCGGATCGACCACAAGCCGGGCGAGCTCTCCGGCGGTCAGCAGCAGCGGGTCGCGGTGGCGCGGGCGCTGGTCACCGAGCCGGCGCTCCTGCTCGCCGACGAGCCGACCGGCAACCTCGACTCCACCTCGACGCAGGACGTGCTGGCCCTGTTCGCCGAGCTCCACGCCCAGGGGCGCACCATCGTGCTCATCACGCACGAGCACGAGGTCGCCGAAGCGGCGGCCCGGACGCTCGTCATCCGCGACGGCGAGATCGTCGACGTCATCGCGCAGGAGGAGATGCGCGCGGCTGCGCGGCGGTCCGGGGCCGCCGCGGCCGCCGCCGCCCGGCTCACGGCCGGGCTCGGTCGGGTTGCGCGATGAACGGCATGGAGACGCTTCGCACCGCGTTCGACGCGATCCGCACGCGACGGCTGCGCTCGGCGCTCACCGTGCTCGGGATCCTGATCGGCATCGCCGCGGTCATGCTGACGGTCGGCCTCGGTCAGGGTGCCCAGCAGCAGGTCGAGAAGCAGATCGACTCGCTCGGGTCGAACCTGCTCGTGGTGAGTCCCGGCAGCACGACCTCGAGCGCCGGGGTGCGGGGCGGCGGCGGGTCCGCGACGACTCTCACCACGGCCGATGCGCAGATGCTCGCCGAGAAGGACGTCGCGCCCGACGTCGCGAGCGTGGCATCGGTGTCGACGACCAGCGCGGACCTCACCGCAGGGACGGAGAACTGGACGACCTCGATCGTCGGGACCACTCCGTCGTGGCTCGGCGTCCGCGCCCGCACGGTGGTCTCCGGCCGCTTCTTCACGGAGTCCGAGCTGTCGTCGTCGGCCAAGGTCGCGGTCATCGGTTCGACCACGGCCGAGAACCTGTTCGGCGTACGAGACCCGGTGGGGCAGACCCTCACGGCGGGCGGCATCCAGCTCACCGTCATCGGCGAGCTCAACACCGCGGGCTCGACGGTGGGAGGCGATCAGGACGACCAGCTCGTCATCCCCTCGACGACGTGGGCGACCGCGTTCTCGACGGCCGGTGGATCATCCGTGTCGGCGATCTACCTCGAGGCGCGCAGCGGCGACGATCTGTCGGCGGCGTACCAGGAGGCGACGAACGCCCTGCTCACCAGCCACGGCGTCACTGCGACGACAGCGGACTTCACCGTCTCGAGCCAGGCCTCGCTCGTGCAGACGGCGACCAGCACGACGCAGATCCTGACCGTCCTGCTCGGAGGCATCGCGGCGATCTCCCTGCTGGTGGGCGGGATCGGCGTGATGAACATCATGCTCGTCTCGGTGACCGAGCGGATCCGCGAGATCGGACTGCGGAAGGCTCTCGGCGCCACCCCCGGCGCGATCCTTCGGCAGTTCCTCGTCGAGGCGAGCCTGTTGGGCCTCGTCGGAGGCGTGCTCGGCATCGTCGTCGGCGTGATCGGCGCACTCCTGCTCCCCGCGGTGATCGGCTACACCGTGTCCCTCTCCGTCGGCGCCACCCTCACGGCACTGGCCGTCTCCCTCATCATCGGCGTCCTCGCCGGTGTCTACCCCGCACGTCGCGCCTCGCGACTCGCACCCATCGACGCACTCAGGACCGAATGACATGAAGCGCACACACCTCATCGCCGCCGCATCCCTCGCCCTCGTCGCGAGCATCGCACTCGCCGGCTGCAGCGCGAAATCGTCGGACTCCTCTCCGGCGGGCCCGAGCGCTTCGTCTGCTCCGCGCGGGTTCGCGGGCGGCGGACCGGGTGCCGCTCCCGGGGTCTCCGGCGAGGTCGCGCAGATCGACGGCAGCACCGCGCAGGTGCAGAGCAGGCAGTCCCAGACGGCGGTCAGCTGGACGGGCAGCACGAGGTTCACGGACCAGACCGCCGCCACGGCGGCGGATGTCGCCGTGGGCGACTGCATCATCGCGCGTCCCCGCACGTCGGCGGACGGGGCCGGGGCATCCACATCCTCCCGCACGATCGCGGCCGCCACCATCGAGATCACGCCCCGGACGAACGGACGATGCACCGTCGCCGGCTTCGGCGGGCGCGGGGTGCGACCGGGGATCCGTCCCACCGCGGCGCCCGGCGGAGGGATCGGGGGCGGCGACCGCAGCGGGTCCACCCCGCCCGCGGGAGCCCGATTCAGCGGGGCGGGGTTCGGCGCCATAGGTGAGGTGACGGCGGTCGGGGACGGCAGCTACACCGTGGCGGTGGAGCGCTTCGGGCGCTCCGGCACCGCCACCCCGGGCCCGTCCGAGACGCCGCTGACCACCTCCGACACAGTCACCTTCACATCGGACACCGTCTTCACCGCACTGAAGTCCGCCGACGCGTCTGCCGTCAAGGTCGGCGTGTGCGTCGCGGCTCTCGGGAAGACGGATGACACGGGGGCACTTTCCGCCACGTCGATCGCGGTGAGCGCCCCCCTCGACGGCACGTGCTCCAGCGGCCTCGGCGCGGGGCGGGGCGGAACCGGCGGCGGCTCCGCCGACTCGGGGTCCTCGAATGGCTGACCCGCATCGGCGGCGCGCCTGGTGGATCGGCGGCGGGGTCGCCGCCGTCGTCCTGGTCGTCGGCGGCGGGGTCGGAGCCTACGCAGCGACGTCGTCGGCGGGGACTGCGTCCGACTATCGCACCGTCGTCGCGTCGAAGGGGCCCGTGCAGCAGACGCTCTCGCTCTCGGGCACCGTGCAGCGCGTGAGCCAGGTGACGGCGGCCTTCCCTGTCAGCGGCACCGTCGCATCGGTGTCCGTGCAGGTCGGCGACACCGTCACCCCGGGTCAGCCCTTGGCCGCGATGGACCCCACGGCCCTGCGCGCGGCACTGCTCGCCGCCCAGGCGACCCTCGCCCAGGATCAGGCGTCCCTCGCCGCCGACCAGGCCGGATCGAGCACCGGCGCCACGACCGCGCCGACGGGGGCGACGGCGAGTTCGAGTGGCGCGTCGAGGCCGGCGAGCACGTCGGCTTCCCTGACCCAGGGGCTCGGGCGGGCCGAGGCCGCCCTGACGACCGTGCAGCGTCTTCTCGGACAGGTCGATCAGCTCTGCGCGCCCGTATCCGGCTCGAGCGGGTCCGGCTCGGGGCCCACCAGCTCGCCCGCGCCCACGGGCTCCTCGAGTCCGACGCCGACTCCCACGCCCACCCAGACTCCCACTCCTACCCCCACTCCCACTCCCACGTCGACGTCCACTCCGACGCCGACCCCTGCGCCCACTCCCACGCCCACCGGCGGGACAGGATCCACTCCGACACCTGCGCAGGTCGCGGCGTGCGTGTCGGCGCTGCACACGACCGTGCAGGCGCTGCAGGGCGCGGAGAGCGCCGTGTCGCATCTCGTCCAGCAGGTGGCTGCTTCGTCGAAGTCGGCCGCGTCGTCGGGGAACGCCGCCGCAGGTGCGGTCCAGGGCGGGAGTTCACCGCGCACCACGGCATCGTCCGGCGGAGCAGCGCGAGTGGCGTCCGACGAGGTCGCCATCCTCCAGGATCAGCAGGCCGTGTCGACCGCGCAGACGAACGTGGATGCCGCGAACCTGACTGCGCCGATCGGCGGCACCGTGGCAGAGGTCGATCTGGTGGCGGGGTCGGCGGCGAGCACCGGATCGGGGATCGTCATCGTCGGGCCGGGGGCCGCCGTCGTCACGGTCGACGTCCCTCTCTCCGAGATGGCCGTCCTCAAGACTGGCATGGCGGCCCACGTCGTTCCCGACGGTGCCGTCGACACGGTCGACGGCACCGTCGAGTCGATCGACCTCCTCCCCGTCAGCAGCACGTCCGGTTCGCCCACCTACCCGGTGAGGATCCTCGTGACCGCGCCGACGGCGTCGCTGGCGAGCGGGGCGAACGCGACGGCGCAGATCGTCGTGGGTTCGACGACGGATGCCCTTCGCGTCCCTGCCTCCGCGATGTCCGGACGGACCGGGGATGCGGCGAGCGTCACGGTCCTCGTGGACGGCCGCGCGACGCCGACTCCTGTCACGGTGGGCGCCGTCGGCGGCGGATGGGCGCAGATCCTCACGGGCCTCAGCGCCGGTGAGCGCGTGGTGCTCGCCGACGCCGCGCAGGCCCTTCCCACGACCACGACCGGATTCGCGGGCCGGCTGGGCGGCGCATTCGGCGGCGGATTCGCGCGCCAGGGTGGGTCGCGCGCGGGCACCGGCGGCTGACGCGGAGCGGAGCGGCCGACCGTCGAGTGGCACTCCGCGGCGGCATCCGTCAGACTCGGGGAGAACATTGCCTGAGGGGGACGGATCGGGGTATGAAAGGCATCATTCTGGCTGGGGGGTCCGGGACGCGGCTGCATCCGATAACGCTGGGCGTGTCGAAGCAGCTCATCCCGGTCTTCGACAAGCCCATGGTCTACTACCCGCTGTCGACGCTGATGCTCGCCGGGATCCGCGACATCCTCGTGATCACGACCCCGCACGACGCGCCGTTCTTCGAGCGCCTGCTCGGCGACGGCTCCCAGTTCGGGATCTCGCTGACCTTCGCACAGCAGCCCTCTCCCGACGGTCTCGCCCAGGCGTTCACGATCGGCGCCGACTTCATCGGCGACGATGACGTGGCGCTCGTCCTCGGCGACAACCTGCTCTACGGTCCGGGGCTGGGCTCGCAGCTGAAGCGCTTCTCCGGCATCCAGGGTGGAGCGGTGTTCGCATACTGGGTCGCCGACCCGCACGCGTACGGCGTGGTCGAATTCGACGAGGCCGGACGCGCCGTCTCGCTGGAGGAGAAGCCCGCCGAGCCGAAGAGCAACTACGCCGTCCCCGGCCTCTACTTCTACGACAACGACGTGGTCGAGATCGCGCGGCGCCTCCAGCCGAGCGCCCGCGGCGAGTACGAGATCACCGACGTGAACCGCGAGTACCTCTCGCGGGGCACGCTCCAGGTCGAGGTCCTCCCCCGGGGGACGGCGTGGCTCGATACCGGCACGTTCGACCAGATGACCGACGCGGCCGACTACGTGCGCACGATCGAGCGACGCACCGGGATGAAGATCGGCGCGCCCGAGGAGGTCGCCTGGCGGCAGGGGTTCCTGTCGGACGGCGAGCTGCGCGAGCGTGCGGAGAAGCTGGTGAAGTCCGGGTACGGCTCGTACCTGCTCGAACTGCTGGAGAGAGGACACTGATGGCACGCCTGCTGGTCACGGGGGGTGCCGGATTCATCGGCTCCAACTTCGTCCACCACGTCATCGAGAACACCGATCATCACGTCACGGTGCTCGACAAGCTGACGTACGCCGGCAATCGCGCGTCGCTCGCCGGGCTCCCGGAGGACCGCCTGACGTTCGTGCACGGCGACATCGGGGACGCGGCGCTCGTCGACGGCCTCTTCGCCGAGGCGGACGCCGTCGTGCACTACGCGGCCGAGTCGCACAACGACAACTCGCTGCACGACCCCCGTCCGTTCCTCGACACGAACATCATCGGCACCTACACGCTGCTCGAGGCCGCACGGCGCCACGGCACCCGGCTCCACCACATCTCCACCGACGAGGTCTACGGCGACCTGGAGCTCGACGACCCGGCCCGGTTCACCGAGACCACCCCGTACAACCCGTCGTCTCCGTACTCCTCGACGAAGGCGGGCAGCGACCTGCTCGTCCGTGCGTGGGTGCGCTCGTTCGGCGTGCAGGCGACGATCTCGAACTGCTCCAACAACTACGGGCCCTACCAGCACGTGGAGAAGTTCATCCCGAGGCAGATCACGAACGTCATCCGCGGCATCCGCCCCAAGCTCTACGGCGCAGGTCACAACGTGCGCGACTGGATCCACGCGGACGACCACTCGTCGGCGGTGCTGACGATCCTCGAGCGGGGCGAGATCGGCGAGACGTACCTGATCGGCGCCGACGGAGAGAAGGACAACACGTCCGTCGTGGAGCTCATCCTCACCCTCATGGGCCAGCCGGCCGATGCGTACGACCACGTCACCGACCGGGCCGGCCACGACCTCCGCTACGCCATCGACTCGACGCGACTGCGCACGGAGCTCGGCTGGCGGCCGCGGTTCGGCGATTTCGAGTCGGGGCTCGCCGACACCATCGAGTGGTACCGGACGAACGAGACGTGGTGGGCGCCGGCGAAGGACGCGACCGAGGCGTTCTACGCGTCGAAGGGTCAGTGACGTGGTGGAGTTCGGCAGGCCGCTGCGGCCACTCCCGACACCCATCCCCGGCCTGGTCCTGTGGGAGCTGCCCGTCCATGGCGACAACCGCGGTTGGTTCAAGGAGAACTGGCAGCGCGAGAAGATGGTCGCGGCGGGACTCCCCGACTTCGGGCCCGTGCAGAACAACGTGTCGTTCAACGACGCGCCCGGAACGACGCGCGGGATCCACGCGGAGCCCTGGGACAAGTGGGTGTCGGTCGCGACCGGCCGCGTGTTCGGCGCCTGGGTCGATCTGCGCGAGGGACCGACCTTCGGCACCGTCTTCACCGCCGAGATCGACGCGTCGCGCGCCATCTTCGTCCCCCGCGGTGTGGGCAACTCGTATCAGACCCTCGAACCGGACACCGCGTACACCTACCTGGTCAACGACCACTGGTCGCCCGAGACGAGCTACACGTTCCTGAACCTCGCGGACGAGACGGTCGCCATCCCGTGGCCGATCCCGCTCGCCGAGGCCGAGCTCTCCGCGAAGGACCTCACCCACCCGCGCCTGGCCGAGGTGACGCCCGTGCCGCCGCGGAGGATCCTCGTGCTCGGCGCCAACGGACAGCTGGGTCTGGCGCTGCGCGCCGAGTACGCGGATGCCGCGCACGTCGAGTTCGCCTCACAGGCGGACCTCGACCTCACCTCCCCCGACCTCCCGGCCGCGCGTCGATGGCGCGACTACTCCGCGATCATCAACGCCGCCGCGTACACCGCGGTCGATGCCGCGGAGACCGCGGAGGGACGCCGCGACGCCTGGGCGGCGAACGTCACGGGTGTGGTCGCCCTCGCCCGCGTCGCCGCGGAGAACGACATCACTCTCGTGCATGTCTCGAGCGACTACGTGTTCGACGGCGCCGCGGACGCCGCCTACCGCGAGGACGATCCGCTCTGCCCGCTCGGCGTCTACGGTCAGACCAAGGCCGCCGGCGACGCCGCCGTGACGACCGCGCCCCGGCACCTGGTCGTCCGCACCTCCTGGGTCATCGGGGAGGGCCGCAACTTCGTGCGCACCATGGCGTCGCTCGCCGAGCGCGGGGTCGACCCGAGCGTGGTCGACGACCAGGTCGGGCGCCTCACGTTCACGGACGACCTGGCCCGCGGCATCCGGCACCTCATCGAGGCGGGCGTCCCGTCCGGGGTCTACAACCTCACGGGATCCGGCGCACCGGCATCCTGGGCGCGCGTCGCGAAGTGGGTCTTCGAGCTGACGGGGAACGATCCCGCCCGCGTGACGCCGGTGTCCACCGAGGAGTACTACGCGTCGTCGACCGGCCCGGTGGCCCCTCGTCCGCGCAACAGCGTGCTCGACCTGGAGAAGATCGCCGCGACCGGATTCGAGCCGCGCGACGCCTACGCGGCGCTGCGGGACTACCTCCGCGCGTGAGGGCGGCCGGCGTCAGAGCTGGCGCTGGTTGTTGCGCCGCGTCGTGTGGATCGGGATCGCCATCGCGGCCGACACGAGCAGGATCCCCAGGATGAAGATCACGGCCTGCCAGCCCACCACCGAGAACGCGAGGCCGAAGCAGGCGATGCCGACGATGAAGAGCAGGATCGAGACGATGAACATGCGGGTCCCTCCCGGGGATACGGTGCGAGTCCAGGCTACCGCGGGTTGACGCGGACCGCTGTCGCGGCTGCGCGCCGCACGTGCGCGCGGACGATCACGCCGCCCCTTCGGCGGCCACGGCGGTCACCTCTGCGCTGACCAGGATCGGAAGGTGGTCGCTGAGCCCCTGCGGAAGGGTGCGGATGCGCTCGATGTCGAATCCGACGGACGTGGCGAAGTCGTAGTGGCCCCGGAAGAACCGGTACCGGGTATAGGTGCGCGAATCGCTCAGAGTCAGCTCGTAGCCCTGCTCGCGGACCTTCTGCCCGAGGTTCTCCTTGAAGACCGGGTAGTTGTAATCGCCGACCATCAGCACGGGCAGTCCGTCGCCGAGCTGCTGCAACTCGGCGAGCGCCGTGCGGATCTGATGCCGGCGCAGCGAGTTGAGGGCGGTCAGCGGGGCGGCGTGGAAGGACGCGACGATGAACTCGCGTCCGCTGTCGATATCGAGGAGACGCACGCCGAGCATCCGCTCCTCGGCCGGCTTCAGCACCCGGTCGTGGAGCGACTTCTTGAGGGCGATGGAGCGGACCTCTTGCGGACGATACATGTCCGCGCGGTAGTACACCGCCAGACCGAGCCGGTTGCGCTGCGTCGCGTCCGCCAGCCGGAGGCCGCCGATCGCGGCAGGGACGTCCGTCGTGTCGACCTCCTGGACGCACAGCACATCGACGTCGTGGCGCTCCACGAGTGACTCGAGCTCGGCGGCCGCGCGATGCTTGCGCAGGTTGTAGGAGATGACCTTCATCGTGCCCCCAGCCTAGGCATCCGCTGTGACCGGCGGACGACCTCTGCGCGAATGCATAGCGAACGACGGGCTATCCCGCATCGCGACGTGCCCGCGTCTGCTCGGCGCGGGCAGCGAGGAGGTCGTCGGCGGGATAGCCGATCTCGCGCAGCGTGAGTCCGCGCGCGGCCAGGACGGTGAACCCGCTCGTGCGCTGGGCGTCGTCGCGCAGGCGTGCGACGTCCGCGACCTCGAGGCGGCCGGCGCCGACCGCGGCGCACGCGCCGACGAGGGCACGCACCATCGAATGGCAGAACGCGTCGGCCTTGACGTCGGCGACCAGCACGCCCTCCGCGTCGCGACGCCACTGGAAGACGAGGAGGGTACGGATCGTCGTCGCCTCCTCGCGCGCCTTGCAGTAGGCGGCGAAGTCGTGGAGGCCAACCAGCGAGCGCGCGGCGGCATCCATGCGGGCCACGTCGAGCCGGCCACGCACGGTCGTGGTCCGCAGGCGCTCGAGCGGATCGTAGCCGCTCACGTCGTCGGCGACGCGGTACTCGTAGCGCCGCCAGACCGCGCTGAAGCGCGCGTCGAACCCTTCGGGCGCCACGGTCGCGCGGCGGACGGCGAGGTCGCTGTACGCGCCGAGCGCCCCTCGCACACGGTGCGCGAGCCGGCCCACGGGGTCGGATGCCTCCTCCCGCCGGGTGGTGGCACGCAGTCGTTCCTCCTGAGCGGCGTCGAGGTCCAGGTGCGCCACCTGGCCGTGCGCGTGCACTCCGGCATCCGTCCGTCCGGCGACGACCAGCGAGACCTCTCCGCCGAGGATGCGCGCGATGGCGTCCTCGAGTGCGCCTTGCACGGTGCGAAGACCCGGCTGGCGCGCCCAGCCGCGGAAATGCGTCCCGTCGTACGCGATGTCGAGCCTGATCCGCACGGCTCCAGCCTAGCCAGCGCGCATCCGCCGCTCCCGGTCGCGCTCCCGGGCGCCGTCGGCGCGGGAACGTAGAATTGCACTCTCGTCCGATCCGGAACATCGCACATGTCCTCCCCCGCTTCCCCCTCGCTCCGGCCTGCGCGCTACGCAGGCCTCGACGGTCTGCGCGCCCTGGCCGTGGGCCTCGTGGTCGTGTACCACCTGTTCCCGCAGTGGCTGCTGCGATCCGGTTTCGTGGGCGTCGACGTCTTCTTCGTCATCAGCGGGTTCCTGATCACCTCGCTGCTGCTGCGCGAGCGCGAGGTCACCGGCCGCATCCATCTGGTGGTGTTCTGGCGCCGCCGGGCACGACGTCTGCTGCCCGCCCTCGCCGTGATGGTGACGGTGTGCGCCACGTGGGCGTGGCTGGTGGGAGGCGACGTCCTCGTGCGGCTGGGCTGGCAGGTGCTGGGAGCCGCCACGTTCAGCTACAACTGGCTGTCCGTCGCCGGGGGCTCGGGGTACTTCTCCGCCGACACGCCCGAGCTGTTCCGCAACCTGTGGTCGCTCGCCGTCGAGGAGCAGTTCTACGTGCTGTGGCCGCTGCTGCTGCCGCTGATCCTGGTCCTGCCGCGGGCATGGGCGCGCGCGGCACTCGCCCTCGTGCTCGCCGCGGGCTCCGCGGTCTGGATGGGAGTGGTCGCCTCCGACGGCGGCGACCCGACGCGCGCGTACTTCGGCACGGACACGCACGCCTTCGGCATCCTGCTCGGCGTCGCACTCGCGTTCGTGCTGCCGCGGCTCCTCATCGCACCGCCTGCCTGGCTCGAGGGCCGCGTCGCCCGTGCGGTGGGCCTGACGGTCGGGCTGGCGACCGTCGTCGGGCTCGTCGGCGTCGCCATGCTGCCCGCCGGCGACGGGATAGGGACGTTTCCGGGCGTTCTCCTCGCCGCCAGCGTCCTCACCGCTGTCGCCATCGTCGCGGGGGTCGCGCCGCGCTCGTGGTTCGGGCGCGCCGTCGATGTCGCTCCCCTGCGGTGGATCGGCGACCGCTCGTATGCCATCTACCTGTGGCACTGGCCGGTGCTGGTGCTTCTCGTCGCGTCCGCGCAGACGGGACCGGCGGATGCGACGGTGCCCGTCTGGCTGGGACTGCTGACGCTCGCCCTCACGCTCGCCGCCGCCGAGCTCTCCTACCGCTTCGTCGAGCGTCCCGTCCGTCGCCGGGGTTTCCGCGGGTCGCTGCGGGAGCTGCGCGCACGGCTGGCCGGCACACCGCGATCCCGCTTCGGCGCCCTGGCGACTCTCGCGGTGGCACTCGGCGTCGTGAGCGGCACCACGGCCGCGATCGCGGCGGCGCCCGCCCGATCCTCGGGCGCGGATGTCGTCGCCGCGGGCGCGGAGGCCCTCCGGCAGGCATCCGCGTCTCCGGCCGTCTCGCCGCCGCTCGCCCCACCCACGCCACGCCCGTCGACGTCCGCCGCGGATCCGGGTCCCGTACCGGCGCCCACGCCGAGCGCCGTGGGCGGCGGCCAGATCACCGCGGTGGGCGACTCCGTGATGCTCGCCTCGGCACCGGCACTGCTCGAGCGGTACCCGGGGGCTCAGATCGACGCGAAGGTATCTCGATCGATGTATGCCGCTCCGGGCATCCTCCGCGCGCTCGCGGCGGCGGGGCAGCTCCGGACGTACGTCGTGCTCGCCCTGGGCACGAACGGCGCCATCGACACGGGTTCGCTGGACCAGGTCCGCGAGATCATCGGCCCGCAGCGCACGCTCGTGCTCGTCAACGCCTACGCTCCGCGGTCCTGGATCCCGGGCGTCAACCGGACGATCTCGGACTACGCCGCGCAGCACCCCGGCGTCGTCGTCGCGGACTGGTCGGATGCCATCGCGCCGCACGTGGGCCTCCTCGCCGGCGACCACATCCACCCGGGGATGGCGGGCGGGCGGATCTTCGCGGCCAGTGTCGGCGACGCGATCGCCGCCGCAGAGGAGGCCAAGGCCCGCGCGCAGTACCTGATGGCGCTGCGGGCGTACCGGCTCGCCCATCCGTACCTTCCGGAACCGCACTAGCCGGCCGCGATGACGAGCTTCCGCTCCCGGCTCGCGCTCTCGCTGCGCTCCGCAGCGGTGACCACCGCGGCCGCGCTCGTGACGCTCGCCGTCGCCGTGCTGCTCGACCCCGAGCCCGGTCCCGCGATCTTCGGCATGCTCCTGGCCGTCTCGCTATCGCGCAGTCAGCTCGAGCGCGACCTGCGCGGGCGGCTCGAGGCGGGTCTCGTGCTCCCGCTCGTCGCCCTGATGGGTGCGGGCGTCGGTGCGCTCCTCGTCTCCCTCCCCTGGCTCGGCGCCCTGGTGTTCACGCTGGCCGTCACGCTCTCCGTGTACCTCCGCCGTTTCGGCGAGCTCTGGCGACGGATCGGCGGGCTCATCGCACTGCCGTTCACCGTCCTCCTCGTCGCGCCGCTGCAGAGCGAGCGTCTGGGACCCGGGGGAAGCCTCCTGGTGACGCTCGCCGTCGGCGTCACGGCCTGGATCGCGGTCACGGTGCTCCAGCTCGCGGCGGCGCGTCTGGGCGCGCTGACGCCTGCGTCCGTCCGTCCTCCCGCGCCGTCGGAGGGTTCGCCGTCGCCGCGCACCCCACCGCGCCTCGATGCGACGACCCGCCTCGCTGTCCAGATGGGGGCAGCGGTGGGGATCGCGTTCGTCGTCGGCTACCTCGTGTTCCCGGACCGGTGGTCGTGGATCGTGCTGACGGCCCTGCTGGTCACCGTCGGGAATGCCGGTCGCGCGGATGTGACGCACAAGGCGGTGCAGCGCGTCATCGGCGCAGGCGTCGGATCGGTGATCGCGCTCGTGCCGCTCCTGCTGCCCCATCCGGCACCGGTCGTGGCCATCGGGATCGCACTCGTTGCCCTCTTCGCTGGACTCGCAGCGCGTCCATTCGGGTATCTGTGGTGGACGCTCGCCGTGACGGTCGTGCTCGCGCTCGCGCAGAGCGTCACCGCCGGACGGTTTTCCCTGCTCGAGCGGTGGGAGGAGATCGCGCTCGGCGCGGTGATCGCCGTCGCGGTGGCCTGGCTGCTGCTCCCGGTGCGTTCGGAGTCCACCGTGCGTCGCCGGCTCGCCGACCTCCTGTCGGCGACGGCGGACTGGCTCGAGATCGTCACCGCACCGGAGAGAGCACCGGACGCCGGCGACGCGGATGCGCCCCGCGCGCGGGTGGACGTGGCGCTCGCGCGCGTGACGAGGGTCGCCGCCCCCTTCGACGCGGCCCGGCGCTGGCTTCCGCCGTCCTGGCGTCCGCGCGCGTGCGGGTGGCTCGACACGACTCGGAGCGCCGTCGCACTGCTCCTCGATCGGCCGCGGATCGGAGCGCGCCGTCCCCTCGGCGCCGTCCGACGCTCGCTGCGCGCACCCGACGAGCTCCAGGCGGCCCTCGACGCGCTCCTCGAGGCCGCATCCGGGAGCTGACGGGGCCGGAGATGAGAGACGGCCCGCGCACCGAGGTGCATGGGCCGTCTCTGCGAAGGGTCTTACTCGGACTTCTCCTCGGCCGGCGTCTCGTCCGCGGCATCCGCGGCCGGAGCGTCGTCGGGGGTCTCCTCGACCGCGGCGTCGGCAGCGGCGGCCTCGGGGGTCTCCTCCGCCGGAGCCTCCTCGACAGGGGTCTCCTCCGCGGCGGGCGCCGGGGTCGCCGACTCCGCCTTCGCCGACTTCTTGACCGACGTCGCCTTCTTGGTCACGGGCTCGAGGACGAGCTCGATGACCGCCATCGGCGCGTTGTCGCCCTTGCGGTTGCCGATCTTCGTGATGCGGGTGTAGCCGCCCTCACGCTCGGCGACCAGCGGCGCGATCTCGGTGAAGAGGACGTGCACGACCTCCTTGTCGCCGATGACGCTCAGCACGCGACGACGCGCGTGGAGGTCGCCACGCTTGGCGAACGTGATGAGGCGCTCGGCGAGCGGACGCACGCGCTTCGCCTTCGTCTCGGTGGTCTGGATCGACTTGTGCGTGAACAGCGCAGCGGCGAGGTTCGCGAGCAGCAGGCGCTCGTGGGCGGGGCCGCCTCCGAGGCGGGGACCCTTGGTGGGCTTAGGCATTGTTGATTACTCCAGGGTGAAAGTCGATCGGGCGATCAGGCGGTCTCGTCGTCGTAGCCGCCGTAGAAGTGCGCGCCGTCGAACCCGGGGACCGAGTCCTTCAGCGACAGGCCGAGCGACGTCAGCTTGTCGCGCACCTCGTCGACCGACTTCTGGCCGAAGTTGCGGATGTTCATCAGCTGGGTCTCGGACAGAGCGACGAGCTCGGAGACCGTGTTGATGCCCTCACGCTTCAGGCAGTTGTACGACCGCACCGACAGGTCGAGGTCCTCGATGGGCATCGACAGCTCGTTCGACAGGACCGTCTCGACCGGCGCGGGGCCGATCTCGATGCCCTCGGCGTCGACGTTCAGCTCGCGGGCGAGGCCGAACAGCTCGGTCAGCGTGCGACCGGCGGACGCCACGGCGTCGCGCGGGGCGATGGAGGACTTCGACTCCACGTCGAGCACGAGCTTGTCGAAGTCGGTGCGCTCGCCCGCACGCGTCGCGTCGACGCGGTAGCTGACCTTGAGCACCGGCGAGTAGATCGAGTCGATCGGGATCTGCCCCGCCTCGGCGTACTCGTTGCGGTTCTGCGTGGCCGACACGTAGCCGCGGCCGCGCTCGATCGTGAGCTCGAGCTCGAAGCGCGCGGTGTCGTTCAGGGTCGCGATGACCAGTTCGGGGTTGTGCACCTCGACGCCGGCCGGAGCGGAGATGTCGGCGGCGGTGACCTCACCGGCGCCGGTCTTGCGCAGGTACGCCGTGATCGGCTCGTCGCGCTCGCTGGAGACGACCAGCTGCTTGATGTTGAGGATGATCTCGGTGACATCCTCCTTGACACCCGGAATGGTGCTGAACTCGTGGAGGACGCCGTCGATGCGGATGCTGGTGACCGCCGCCCCCGGGATCGAGGACAGAAGGCTGCGACGCAGCGCATTGCCGATGGTGTAGCCGAAGCCGGGCTCCAGGGGCTCGATGATGAAGCGGCTGCGGAACTCCCCGATCTTCTCCTCGGTCAGGGTGGGACGCTGTGCGATGAGCACTATGTGTTCCTTTCGTGCGACGTGCCCGCTATATGACACGTGCAGTGGGTGAGGTGTTGAGTTTTATCCGTGGGATGCCTCGTGGCGAGGCATCCGAAGCGTCGGGCCGACCGGGGAGCAGGCGCAGTCCCGCGACTGCTCCCGGCGGTCAGCCGTGGAGGATGTCAGACGCGGCGGCGCTTGGGCGGGCGGCAGCCGTTGTGCGCCTGGGGCGTCACGTCCTGGATCGAGCCGACCTCGAGGCCGGCGGCCTGCAGCGAGCGGATCGCGGTCTCGCGGCCCGAACCCGGACCCTTCACGAAGACGTCGACCTTCTTGACGCCGTGCTCGGCGGCCTGACGGGCGGCCGACTCGGCGGCCATGCCGGCCGCGTACGGCGTCGACTTGCGGGAGCCCTTGAAGCCCACGCCACCCGACGACGCCCAGCTGATGACGGCGCCCGAGGGGTCCGTGATCGAGACGATCGTGTTGTTGAACGTCGACTTGATGTGGGCGTGGCCCAGCGCGATGTTCTTCTTCTCCTTGCGGCGCGGCTTGCGCGCGGCGGACTTGGCCTGTGCCATGAGTTCTCTTCTCCTAAACCTTCAGGGCGCGCTTACTTGCGGCCGGCCTTCTTCTTGCCGGCGACGGTGCGCTTCGGGCCCTTGCGGGTGCGAGCGTTCGTCTTGGTGCGCTGGCCGCGCACGGGAAGGCCGCGACGGTGGCGGATGCCCTCGTACGAGCCGATCTCGACCTTGCGGCGGATGTCTGCGGCGACCTCGCGGCGCAGGTCACCCTCCACCTTGTAGGTGCCCTCGATGTGGTCGCGGAGCGCGATGAGCTGGTCATCGGTGAGGTCCTTGACGCGGATGTTCTCGTCGATCTCCGTCGCCTTGAGGATCTCGTTCGAGCGGGTACGGCCGATGCCGTAGATGTAGGTCAGGGCGATGACCACGCGCTTGTCGCGCGGGATGTCGACGCCGGCGAGACGTGCCATGCGGCTCTCCTAGGAGTGTCGTGGAGGTGTGGAGCAGGATCGGTGCCCGGGCCTCCGCCCGAGGTGTCCCCTCTCGCGAGGTTCTGATCCTGCCGTTGTGTGTATTGAGTTGTGTCCGGATGCCGCGACCCGCGGCATCCGGAAAGCCTGCGGACTAGCCCTGACGCTGCTTGTGGCGCGGGTTCGACTTGCAGATGACCATGACGCGGCCGTGACGGCGGATCACCTTGCAGTGGTCGCAGATCGGCTTGACGCTCGGGTTGACCTTCATGTTGCTTCCTGTTCGCTGTCTTCGCCGGGCGGGCACGGATGCCCGGGGCGTTACTTCTCGACCGGTCTAGCGGTAGCGGTAGACGATGCGCCCGCGGGTCAGGTCGTAGGGGCTCAGCTCCACGACCACGCGGTCCTCCGGGATGATGCGGATGTAGTTCTGCCGCATCTTTCCGGAGATCGTGGCGAGGACCTTGTGTCCGTTGCTCAGCTCGACGCGGAACATCGCGTTGGGCAGTGCCTCGGAGATCACGCCTTCGATCTCGATGACCCCGTCTTTCTTCGCCATACGCTCGCTAACAGTTCTGCAGACCGGTCGATCTGCGGTGGATGGGATTGCGGTGCCGAGACACGCCGATAAAGGCGCAAGGCACCAAAGATTCAGTGTACGTGATAACGGGGCCCCCGGCAACTCGCCGGAGGCCCCGCCGAGAGGGGTACGTTCTCAACTTCCCATCGCTTGTCAGCCCAGAGGGCGCAGTCAAGGTGACTGCGCATCGAGACTGGCAACTAACTCCGTTGACCGGTACCACCAGAAATGGGGGTTTCAGGGAACCCGGTTCGGGTCTACTTCAGGCGGGCCAGAATGTCGGTCTGGGGGTTCATCGTGACGCCGACCATTGCACCATTCACAACGAGCGTCGGGGTGCCGTTAGCACCCGTCGGCAGCTGCCACTTCGCCGCGAACTGCATGTAGCGGTTGTCGTTGATGGCCTTCTTGAGATCGTCGGTGACGTTGACGCCTGCCTTCGAGGCGACGTCGATGATCTGCTTGTTCGTGAGGCCGGCGGTGTTCTCCCCCGGCTGATCAGCGTAGAGAGCCTCGAGGAACGCGTACGCGTTGTCGGGATCTGCCACAGCCACCGCGTACATCGCGCTCGCCGCGCGGCTCGAGTAGCGGGTTCCCGACGACCGGTCGTCGAGAATCGTGACCGGGTGCACGTTGAGCGTGACCTTGCCATCGGCGATCAGCTGCTTGATCGTCGGGCCCTCCGACTGCTCGAACTGGTTGCAGTAGGGGCACAGGAAGTCGATGTACGTGTCGACGGTGTTGGTCCCCGACCCGAACGTGATGGCGCCGGTCTCGGAGTTCACGATGCTGCCCTTGGGCGTCTCGGTGCCGATGGCGCCCGGGGTGTTGCTTGCCGTCGTCGAGGCGTTCATCCAGATCACGAGACCCGCGATGATCGCGACCACCACCACCACTGCCACGCTCACCCAGATGGCGAACCAGTTCGTCTTCCGCACAGCGGTAGCCATTCGTCTTCCTATCGCTCTATCGCTTGAGAGGTCTTACTCGATGGCGGACGGGGTCACGCCGAAAGGCGCGAGGCCTGCCGCACCACCATCGGGCGCGGTGAGCACCCAGATGCCACCATCATGCACGGCGACGCTATGTTCCCAGTGTGAACCGGCTGTGCCGTCGAGGGTGGAGACCGTCCAGCCGTCATCCTCCACGAACGTCTCCTGGTCGCCGATGACGACCATGGGCTCGATCGCGACGGCGAGCCCCGGTCGCACCTCGGGCCCGGGGTCGGCGACGCGGTAGTTGAAGATGGAGGGCGACTCGTGCATCCTGCGGCCGATGCCATGGCCGACGTAGTCGCGCAGGATGCCATAACCGTGACCGGACGCGTCGATGTAGGCCTGCACGGCTGCGCCGATCTCGCCCAGGTGGCGCGCGGTCGCGAGAGCGGCGATCCCGGCCCAGAGCGACCCCTCAGTGACCCGTGAGAGCTCCTCCCGCTCGGCGACCAGCACCGGACGGGAGGGATCCGGCACGACGACCGTGATCGCGGAGTCCCCGTTCCAGCCGCGGTACTCCGCCCCGGCGTCGACGGACACGATGTCGCCCGGCTCGAGCGCACGGCCGCCGGGGATGCCGTGCACCACCTGCTCGTTGACCGACGTGCAGATGGTGTGCCGGTAGCCGCGGACCATCTGGAAGTTGGAGACGGCTCCGCGTCCGGTGATGACGCGGGATGCCTCTGCGTCGAGCTCGAGCGTGGTGACGCCCGGCACGATCAGCGGCCGTACGGCGTCGAGTGCGGCGGCCGTGATGAGACCCGGCTCGACCATCGCCCTCAGCTGTGCGGGCGACTTGTAGATCCCGCGACGCAGCCCCACGTCAGGCGGCGGCCGGCCGCGCGATCCCGCGAGCCGCGAGGGCACCCAGGATGCGAGCGGTCACCGTCTCGAGCGAACCGACCCCGTCGATCGTGTCGACGAGCCCGCGCTCGCGGTACACGTCGAGGATCGGGGCGGTCTCGCGCTCGTAGATGCTCAGGCGCTTGGCGATCGCGTCCTCGGTGTCGTCCGTGCGACCCTGCTCGCGCGCACGCTCGGCGATCCGCGCGATGCTGACCGCACGCGCGACGCCGAGCTCGATGACGGCGGTCAGCGGCTCGTCCCGCTCCGCCAGGTACCCGTCCAGGAGGGCGACCTGCGCGAGATTGCGCGGGAACCCGTCCAGGAGGAAGCCGCCCGCGGCATCCGGCTGCTGCAGGCGGTCGCGGACGACCTCGAACGTGAGGTCGTCGGAGACCAGGTCGCCCGCGTCGATGACCGACTGGACCTTGGCGCCCAGCTCGGAGCCGTCCTTGATCGCGGCGCGGAAGACGTCGCCCGTCGAGATCGCGGGCACGCCCAGCAGATCGCCGATCCGCGCGCCCTGCGTGCCCTTGCCCGACCCCTGCGGTCCGACGATCAGGAGCCGTGCGGCCTGCAGGGCGGGAACCTGCGCCTCGCGATGCGCGACACCCTCGCGGTGCTGCTCGTGCTCGCCGAACTCCCGGTGGCCCTCGTGGCGCGTGTGTTCCGTCGTCATCGCAGGAGCCCTTCGTAATGGCGCTGCTGCAGCTGCGCGTCGATCTGCTTCACCGTCTCGAGGCCGACGCCCACCATGATCAGGATCGACGTGCCGCCGAAGGGGAAGTTCTGATTCGCGCTCACCGTCGCCAACGCGATCAGCGGGATCAGCGCCACGAGACCCAGATAGATCGAACCGGGGAGCGTGATGCGCGTGAGCACGTAGTCCAGGTACTCGGCCGTGGGACGCCCCGCGCGGATGCCCGGGATGAAGCCGCCGTACTTCTTCATGTTGTCGGCGACCTCGACCGGATTGAACGTGATCGCGACGTAGAAGTAGGTGAACCCGATGATCAGCAGGAAGTACAGCAGCCAGTAGAGCGGGTGGTCGCCCTTGGTGAGGTAGTTGGAGATCCACGTCACCCACGCGGCCGGGGTCTCCCCCGCCTTCGGCTGGTTGAACTGGGCGATCAGCGCGGGGATGTAGAGCAGCGACGACGCGAAGATCACGGGGACCACACCCGCCATGTTGACCTTGATCGGGATGTACGTGTTCGTGCCGCCGTAGGTGCGGCGGCCGACCATCCGCTTCGCGTACTGGACCGGGATGCGCCGCTGCGACTGCTCGACGAACACGATGAGCGCCACGATGACGATGCCGACCGCGATCACCAGGAAGAACGTCTCCGGTCCGCGCGAGGTCCAGATGGCCCACATCGCCGACGGGAACGACGCCGCGATCGACGTGAAGATCAGGATCGACATGCCGTTGCCGACGCCCTTCTCCGTCACCAGCTCCGCGAACCACATGATGAGTCCGGTGCCGGCCGTCATGGTGATGATCATGAGGAGCTGCGCCCACCACGCGTCGTTGCTGACGAGCTGGGAGCAGGATGCCGCGGCGTTGGTCCCGAACAGCTGTCCGCTGCGGGCGACCGTCACCAGCGTCGTCGACTGCAGCAGCGCGAGCGCGATGGTGAGGTAGCGCGTGTACTGGGTCAGGCGGCTCTGGCCGGCCTGGCCCTCTTTGTACAGCGTCTCGAAATGCGGGATGACCACGCGGAGGAGCTGCACGATGATCGTCGCCGTGATGTACGGCATGACCCCGAGCGCGAAGATCGAGAGCTGGAGGAGGGCGCCGCCCGAGAAGAGGTTCACGAGCGAGAGGAGACCCTGCGTCCCGCCGCTGTCCTTCAGACACTGCTGGACGTTGCCGAAGTCGACGAACGGCGTCGGCACGTGCGCACCGAGGCGGTAGATGACGATGATGCCGAGGGTGAAGGCGATCTTCCGACGCAGGTCGGGAGTGCGGAAGACCCGCGCGATGGCGCTGAACAAGTGGATTCCTCCAGGAAAGGGATTCCGGCACACACGAGTGCGCAGACAACCAGGGTAACCCAGTCGGCCGATCCGGCGGTTGCGACGGGTTGCGTCCTGGAACGGAAGCGGGGCCGGAGTCTCCTCCGGCCCCGCTCGGTCGTGCTACTCGGCGGTGGCGACGGCCACGGAGCCGCCGGCAGCCACGATCTTCTGCTCCGCGGATCCGGAGACCTTGTCGACCGAGACGTTCAGCTTGACCGCGATGTCGCCGGTCCCGAGGACCTTGACCTTCTCGTTCTTGCGCACGGCGCCCTTGGCGACGAGATCCGTCACCGTGACGTCGCCGCCCGACGGGTAGAGCTCCGACAGCTTGTCCAGGTTCACGACCTGGTACTCGACGCGGAACGGGTTCTTGAAGCCGCGCAGCTTCGGCGCACGCATGTGCAGCGGAAGCTGACCGCCCTGGAAGCCGGGGCGCACCTGGTAGCGCGCCTTGGTTCCCTTGGTACCGCGACCCGCCGTCTTGCCCTTCGAGCCCTCACCGCGACCCACGCGGGTCTTGGGGGTGTTGGCTCCGGGGACCGGACGCAGGTGGTGCACCTTGAGGACACCGGGGCGCGAGGCCTCAGCATCCTTCTTCCGGGCGGCCTTCTTCGCGGGTGCGGCCTTCTTGGCAGGCGCCTTCTCGGCAGCGGACGCCTTCGCGGCGGCCGGAGCCTTCTCCGCGGCCGGGGCCTTGGCGGCAGCCGGCTTCTTCGCGGCGGCCTTCTTCGGGGCCGCCTTCTCGACGGCCTCTGCCGCCTCGGCCTTGTTCTCAGCCATTAGTCGATCTCCTCAACCTTCACGAGGTGGGCGACGGTCTTGACGTAGCCGCGCGTCTGCGCGTCGTCCGGACGGACGACCGAGTCGCCGATCCGCTTGAGACCGAGGCTTCGCAGCGTGTCGCGCTGGTTCTGCTTCTCACTCACCTTGGACTTCACCTGCGTGACCTTCAGACGGGCAGCCATCAGGCACCTACCTTCTGCTCGCGCGCTGCCGCGGCCAGGTCGGCCTCGGCGCGGATGAGACGGGCCGGAGCGACCTGATCGAACTCGAGGCCGCGACGCGCGGCGACCGCGCGGGGCTCCTCGAGCTGCTTCAGGGCCTCCACCGTGGCGTGCACGATGTTGATCGTGTTGGACGAGCCGAGCGACTTCGACAGCACGTCGTGGATGCCGGCGCACTCCAGGACGGCACGCACCGGGCCGCCCGCGATGACACCGGTACCGGCGGCAGCGGGACGCAGCAGCACGACGCCGGCGGCGGCCTCGCCCTGCACCGGGTGCGGGATCGTCGAGCCCGCGCGCGGAACGCGGAAGAAGTTGCGCTTGGCCTCCTCGACGCCCTTCGAGATCGCCAGCGGCACCTCGCGGGCCTTGCCGTAGCCGACGCCCACGACGCCGTTGCCGTCACCCACGACCACGAGGGCCGTGAAGCTGAAGCGGCGACCGCCCTTGACGACCTTCGACACGCGGTTGATCGTCACGACGCGCTCGAGGAACTGGCTCTCGTTGCGGTCGCGCGACCCGCGGTCGCGGTTGGGGTTGCGCTCGCGGCCGCCACGGCGGGGCTCGCGCTCCGTCTGCGCCGCTTCGGGCGCAGTCGTGGCAGCGGGCTGCTCGGCGGACTGCTCGGTGGCGGTCACTTCGGTCTCCTTGTTGTCGCTCACAGGTTGAGCCCTCCCTCGCGGGCGCCGTCGGCGATAGCCGCGACCCGACCCGCGTAGCGGTTGCCACCGCGGTCGAAAACGACGTCGGCGACGCCGGCGGCCTTCGCGCGCTCGGCGACGAGCTCGCCGACCTTGCGCGCCTTGGCCGTCTTGTCACCGTCGAACGAACGCAGATCGACCTCGAGGGTCGACGCGGACGCGACGGTGTGGCCCTTGCTGTCGTCCACGACCTGGACGAACACGTGACGCGCGGAGCGGGTCACGACGAGGCGCGGGCGAAGCTCGGTGCCCACGACCTTCTTGCGAAGGCGGGCGTGACGACGCGAACGCGCCTGAGTCTTTGTCTTGACAGCCATGGTTACTTACCACTCTTTCCGGCCTTGCGCCGCACGACCTCGCCGGCGTACCGCACACCCTTGCCCTTGTAGGGCTCGGGCTTGCGGATCTTGCGGATGTTCGCGGCCGCCTCGCCGACGGCCTGCTTGTCGATGCCGCTCACGGTGAGCTTGTTGTTGCCCTCGACCGTGAAGGTGATGCCCGCCGGCGGGTCGACGAGGACGGGGTGCGAGAAGCCGAGCGCGAACTCGACCGACGACCCCTTCTGTGCGACGCGGTAGCCCGTGCCGACGACCTCGAGGCCCTTGGAGTAGCCCTGGGTGACACCGATGATGTTGTTGTTGATGAGCGTGCGGGTCAGGCCGTGGAGCGAACGCGACTCGCGCTCGTCGTCGGGACGGGTGACGAGCACCTGACCCTCCTCGACCTTGACCTCGATGGGGCTCGCCACGACGAGCGACAGCTCACCCTTGGGGCCCTTGACCGCGACACCCTGGCCGTCGACCGATACGGTCACGCCGGCGGGGATGTCGATGGGAAGACGTCCGATACGAGACATCGTCGATCACCACACGTAGGCGAGGACTTCCCCACCCACGCCCTTCGTCTCGGCCTGCCGGTCCGTCAGGAGACCGGAGGAGGTGGACAGGATGGCGACGCCGAGGCCGCCGAGCACCGTGGGGATCTCGGTCGACTTGGCGTACACGCGCAGGCCGGGCTTCGACACGCGCTTGATGCCGGCGATCGACCGCTCGCGGTTCGGGCCGTACTTCAGCGTCAGCGTCAGCGTCTGCCCGACGCGGGCGTCCGCCACGGACCAGTCCGCGATGTAGCCCTCCTGCTTGAGGATGGCCGCGATGTGCGTCTTGAGCTTCGAGCTCGGCAGCGACACGGAGTCGTGGTGTGCCGAGTTCGCGTTGCGCAGACGGGTCAGCATGTCTGCGACCGGGTCTGTCATCGTCATGGTTGATTTCCTTCGTTCACCAGGTTTCGAGCGCCGTTACACGACGAGCGACCTGTGGTGGTGGGCCGGCCGGACGGCCGGACCCGGGTAGTCACGCCTGAGCGTCGTCCGAACGGAACGGGAAGCCGAGGTGACGCAGCAGCGCGCGCCCCTCGTCGTCCGTGGTCGCGGTGGTCACGACGGTGATGTCGAAACCGCGCACGCGGTCGATGCGGTCCTGGTTGATCTCGTGGAACACCGACTGCTCCTGGAGACCGAACGTGTAGTTGCCGTGCCCGTCGAACTGGTCGCCGGACAGACCGCGGAAGTCGCGGATGCGCGGCAGCGCGAGGTTCACGAGACGGTCCAGGAACTCCCACGCACGGTCGCCCCGCAGGGTGACGTGCGCACCGATGGGCTGGCCCTCGCGCAGCTTGAACTGCGCGATGGACTTGCGCGCCTTCGTGACGACGGGCTTCTGACCGGTGATCTTGGTGAGGTCGTCGACCGCGCCATCGATCACCTTGCTGTCACGAGCCGCCTCGCCGACGCCGGTGTTCACCACGACCTTGACCAGGCCGGGGATCTGCATCACGTTCTGGTAGCCGAACTCGTCCTGCATCTTCTGCTGGATCTCGGCCTTGTACTTCTGCTTCAGGCGGGGCTGGATCTTGCCAGCCACCGCGGCAGTTGCGGTGCTCATCAGAGGTCCTTGCCTGACTTCTTCGCGTAGCGCACGCGGACCGTGCGCTTGGTGCCGTCCTTGATCTTCTCCTCGACCTTGTGGCCGACACGGGTCGGCTTCTTGGTCGAGGGGTCGACGACGGCGACGTTGGAGATGTGGATGGGGGCCTCGAAGGTCTCGATGCCGCCCGTCTTGGTGCCGCGCTGGGTCTGACCGACGCGGTTGTGCTTGGTGACGTAGTTCACGCCCTCGACGATGACGCGGTTCTGCTCGACGAGGACCTCGAGGACCTTGCCCTGCTTGCCGCGGTCGCCGCCGCGCTCGGGCTTGGCGCCCGTGATGACCTGAACCAGGTCGCCCTTCTTGATCTTCGCCATGATCAGATGACCTCCGGAGCCAGGGAGACGATGCGCATGAACTTCTTGTCGCGAAGCTCGCGCCCGACCGGTCCGAAGATGCGGGTGCCGCGGGGCTCCCCGTCGTTCTTCAGGATGACGGCGGCGTTCTCGTCGAACTTGATGTAGGAGCCGTCGGGACGGCGGGTCTGCTTCACCACACGGACCACCACGGCCTTGACGACATCGCCCTTCTTGACGTTGCCGCCGGGGATGGCGTCCTTGACCGTGGCGACGATGACGTCGCCGAGGCCGGCGTACCGGCGGTTCGAGCCGCCCAGCACGCGGATGGTGAGCAGCTCCTTGGCGCCGGTGTTGTCGGCGACCTTGAGGCGGGACTCGGTCTGAATCACTTCTTACTCCTTGGGTTCCAAGAGGCCGTGGCCTACTTGGCCTTCTCGAGGATCTCGACCAGGCGCCAGCGCTTGGTGGCGCTCAGCGGACGGGTCTCGTTGATGACGACGAGGTCGCCGATGCCGGCGGTGTTGCCCTCGTCGTGCGCCTTGACCTTCGACGTGCGACGGATGACCTTGCCGTAGAGCGGGTGCTTCACGCGGTCCTCGACCTCGACGACGATGGTCTTGTCCATCTTGTCGCTGACGACGTAGCCGCGGCGGGCCTTGCGGTAGCCACGGGCGTCGACGTCGCGGACGTCGTGCGCCGAACTCTCGTGCCCGGACGCGACGGTCACGGTCTCGAGCTCCTTCTCCGCCTTCTTCTTGGCCGGAGCCTTGGGGGCGTTCTTCGTCTCGGCCATCACTCAGCCTCTTCCTTCGCGGCCTCGTCGGCGGCGTCCGCCTTCTTGGCCTTGGTCTTCTTCGCCTTGGTCACCTCGACGGGCGCGGGCGTGGCACGGATGCCGAGCTCGCGCTCACGGATGACGGTGTAGAGCCGCGCGATATCGCGCTTGACGGCGCGGATGCGACCGTGGCTCTCGAGCTGGCCGGTGGCCGACTGGAAGCGCAGGTTGAAGAGCTCCTCCTTGGCCTTGCGCAGCTCCTCCACGAGGCGCTGGTCCTCGAACGTGTCCAGCTCGCTGGGAGCGAGCTCCTTGGTGCCGATCGCCATTACGCGTCGCCCTCCTCGCGCTTGATGATGCGTGCCTTGAGAGGCAGCTTGTGAATGGCACGGGTCAGGGCCTCACGAGCGAGTTGCTCGTTGACGCCCGCGACCTCGAAGAGGACGCGACCCGGCTTGACGTTGGCGACCCACCACTCCGGCGAGCCCTTTCCGGAACCCATGCGGGTCTCGGCGGGCTTCTTGGTGAGCGGACGGTCGGGGTAGATGTTGATCCACACCTTGCCGCCACGCTTGATGTGACGCGTCATCGCGATACGAGCGGACTCGATCTGACGGTTGGTCACGTACGCGGGCGTGAGCGCCTGGATGCCGAACTCGCCGAAGGAGACCTTCGTGCCGCCGGTGGCCTGGCCCGAGCGACCCGGGTGGTGCTGCTTGCGGTACTTGACCTTGCGGGGGATAAGCATCAGGCGGACGCTCCTTCTGCGACGGGGGCCTCGCTGCGCGGGCCACGACGACGGTCGCCACCGCGGTCGTCACGACCGCGGACCGGCTTCTGGTTGGCCTGCTCGCGCGCGAGCTCCTTGTTGGTGAGGTCGCCCTTGTAGATCCAGACCTTCACGCCGATGCGGCCGAAGGTGGTCTTGGCCTCGTAGAAGCCGTAGTCGATGTTCGCGCGCAGCGTGTGCAGCGGCACCCGACCCTCGCGGTAGAACTCCGACCGGCTCATCTCGGCGCCGCCGAGACGGCCCGACACCTGGATGCGGACGCCCTTGGCGCCGGCGCGCTGAGCGCCCTGCAGTCCCTTGCGCATCGCGCGGCGGAAGGCGACGCGGGCGCTGAGCTGCTCGGCGATGCCCTGCGCGACCAGCTGAGCGTCGGCCTCTGGGTTCTTGACCTCGAGGATGTTCAGCTGGATCTGCTTGCCGGTGAGCTTCTCGAGGTCGGCGCGGATGCGCTCGGCCTCGGCGCCGCGGCGGCCGATCACGATGCCCGGGCGGGCGGTGTGGATGTCGACGCGAACGCGGTCACGCGTGCGCTCGATCTCGATGTTGCTCACGCCGGCGCGGTCGAGCTGCGTCTGCAGGAGCTTGCGGATCTTGATGTCCTCGGCGACGTAGTCGGCGTAGCGCTGGCCCGGCTTGGTCGAGTCCGAGAACCACCGCGACACGTGGTCCGTGGTGATGCCGAGGCGGAAGCCGTACGGGTTTACCTTCTGTCCCATTACTTGCTCGCCTTCTTGCTGTTGGAGCCGGCCTCGGCCAGCTCGGGCGTCGCGAGGACCACGGTGATGTGGCTCGTACGCTTCTTGATCTGGAACGCGCGGCCCTGGGCACGGGGCTGGAAACGCTTGAGCGTCGTCCCCTCGTCCACGAAGGCGTTCTTCACGTACAGGTCCTGCTCATCCAGGTACTCGCTGGCCGCATCGGCCTTCACGCGAGCGTTCGCGATCGCGGACGCGACGAGCTTGTAGATCGGCTCGCTGGCGCTCTGCTGCGCGAACTTCAGGATGGCCAGGGCCTCCTGGGCCTGCTTGCCCTTGATGAGGGCGACGACACGACGAGCCTTCTGAGGGGTCACGCGGATGTGTCGCACGCGTGCGATGGACTCCACCATTTCTCTCTCCTCTGCCCCCGCGTCAGCGGCGGCGGCCCTTCTTGTCGTCCTTCTCGTGGCCGCGGAAGGTGCGGGTGGGCGCGAACTCGCCCAGCTTGTGGCCGACCATGGTCTCGGTCACGAACACGGGGATGTGCTTGCGACCGTCGTGCACGGCGATCGTGTGGCCGAGCATGGCCGGCACGATCATCGAACGACGCGACCAGGTCTTGATGACGTTCTTCGTTCCCGCTTCGTTCTGCACGACGACCTTGCGAAGCAGGTGCTCGTCGACGAAGGGGCCCTTCTTGAGACTGCGTGGCATCTTCTGTTCCTACCTACTTGCGCTTCTTGCCGGCGTTGCGACGGCGAACGATGTACTTGTCGCTTTCCTTGTTGGCGTGGCGGGTGCGACCCTCTGCCTGCCCCCACGGCGACACCGGGTGACGACCACCGGAGGTCTTGCCCTCACCACCACCGTGCGGGTGGTCGACCGGGTTCATCGCGACACCGCGGACGGTCGGGCGGATGCCCTTCCAGCGGTTGCGGCCGGCCTTGCCCCAGTTGATGTTCGACTGCTCGGCGTTGCCGACCTCGCCGATCGTGGCGCGGCAGCGCGCGTCGACGTTGCGGATCTCGCCCGAGGGCAGGCGCAGCTGCGCGTAGGGGCCGTCCTTCGCCACCAGGCGGACGGACGCGCCGGCCGACCGGGCCAGCTTCGCGCCGCCGCCGGGGCGGAGCTCGATGGCGTGGATCACGGTACCGGTGGGGATGTTGCGCAGCGGCAGGTTGTTGCCCGGCTTGATGTCGGCGCCCGCACCGGACTCGACGATGTCGCCCTGCGAGAGCTTGTTCGGCGCGAGGATGTAGCGCTTCTCGCCGTCCACGTAGTGCAGGAGCGCGATGCGCGCCGTGCGGTTGGGGTCGTACTCGATGTGCGCGACCTTCGCGTCGATGCCGTCCTTGTCGTTGCGACGGAAGTCGATCACGCGGTACTGGCGCTTGTGGCCGCCACCGATGTGACGGGTCGTGATGCGACCCTGGTTGTTGCGGCCGCCCGTCTTGGAGAGCGGGCGCAGCAGCGACTTCTCCGGCGTCGATCGGGTGATCTCCGCGAAGTCGGACACCGACGAGCCGCGACGACCGGGGGTCGTGGGCTTGTACTTGCGAATTGCCATGGTTCTCTCGTCCCTGTCCCGACCGTCAGCCGACTGCCGTGAAGATGTCGATGGTGCCCGACTTCAGGGTCACGATGGCACGCTTGGTGTCCTTGCGCTTGCCGATCCCGAAGCGGGTGCGACGGGCCTTGCCGACGCGGTTGATCGTGTTGACCGAGGCGACCTTGACGCCGAAGATCTTCTCGATCGCGAGCTTGATCTCGGTCTTGGTCGCGCGGGGGTCCACGTAGAACGTGTACTTGCCCTCGTCGATCAGGCCGTAGCTCTTCTCGGAGACGACGGGCTTGAGGATGACGTCGCGAGGGTCCTTGTTGACGGCGGTCATGCCGAGACCTCCTGGGTCGAACCGGTCTTGGACGCGACGAACGCGTCGAAGGCGGCCTTGGTGAAGACGATGTCGTCCGAGACGAGCACGTCGTAGGCGTTCAGCTGGTCGAAGGTGAGCACGTGCACGTACGCGAGGTTGCGCACGCTCTTGACGCTCAGCTCGTCGTCGCGCTCGATGACCACGAGGACGTTCTTCGTGGCGGACAGAGCGGCGAGGACGGACGCTGCGGCCTTCGTCGAAGGAGCCCCCTCGATGCCGAACGACTCGACGACGTGCAGACGCTCACCGCGGGCACGGTCGCTGAGCGCGCCGAGGAGCGCGGCCGCGATCATCTTCTTGGGGGTGCGCTGCGCGTAGTCGCGCGGCTTCGGGCCGTGGACGATGCCACCGCCGGTCATGTGCGGTGCGCGGATCGAGCCCTGACGCGCGTTGCCGGTGCCCTTCTGCTTGAAGGGCTTGCGGCCGGCGCCGGACACCTCGCCACGACGCTTGGTCGAGTGCGTGCCCTGGCGAGCCGCCGCGAGCTGCGCGATGACGACCTGGTGGATCAGCGGGATGTTCGTCTTGACGTCGAACAGGCCGGCGGGGAGCTGGACCGAGCCAGCCGCCTTGCCGTCTGCCTTCACGACGTCGAGCGCGAGAGTCGAGTCAGCCATGCTCAGGCACCCTTCACTGCGTTGCGGACGTAGACGATGCGGCCGCGCGCACCGGGGACGGCGCCCTTGACGAGCAGCAGACCCTTCTCGGCGTCGACGGCGTGCACCGTGAGGTTGAGGACGGTCACGCGCTCGCCACCCATACGGCCGGCCATGCGCATGCCCTTGAAGACGCGGCTCGGGGTCGACGATGCGCCGATGGAGCCCGGCTTGCGGTGGTTGCGGTGCGAACCGTGCGAGGCGGAGACGCCCTTGAAGTTGTGGCGCTTCATGACGCCCGCGGTGCCCTTGCCCTTGCTGGTGCCGACGACGTCGACCAGCTGGCCGGCCTCGAAGACGCCGTCCACGGTGAGCTCCTGACCGAGTGAGTAGTCGGAGGCATCCGCCGTGCGGACCTCGGTCACGTGGCGACGCGGCGTCACGCCGGCGGCGTCGAAGTGACCTTCGAGGGGCTTGGTGACCTTGCGCGGGTCGATCTGGCCGGCGGCGATCTGCACGGCGCTGTAGCCGTCCTTCTCGGACGTCCGAACCTGGGTGACCACGTTCGGGGCGACCTCGATGACGGTGACGGGGACGAGCTTGCCCTGCTCGTTCCAGACCTGGGTCATGCCGAGCTTGGTGCCCAGCAGACCCTTCGAAACCTTGTTGTTGATGTCAGCCACGTCGAACCTCAGAGCTTGATCTCGATGTTGACGTCGGCCGGGAGGTCGAGACGCATCAGCGAGTCGACGGCCTTGGGCGTCGGGTCGATGATGTCGATCAGACGCTTGTGGGTGCGCATCTCGAAGTGCTCGCGGCTGTCCTTGTACTTGTGGGGCGACCGGATGACGCACACGACGTTCTTCTCGGTCGGAAGCGGCACGGGGCCGACGACGGTCGCGCCCGCGCGGGTCACGGTGTCGACGATCTTGCGCGCCGACGAATCGAGGCCGGCGTGGTCGTACGACTTCAGGCGAATGCGGATCTTCTGTCCCGCCATTGTCTGCTCACTCTCTTTCCGCGTCATACGCTCTCGCGCATCGGACGCACGGTGGCGCTTCGTTCTCAACGACTCGGCGCCATGGCACTTCCACCGACTCGCGCCGGTGATGCTGCACCACTCTTCTGCTGTCAATCCGGATGCCTCGGCACCCGGAAGCCCCCACCCGCGCGCGAACGCGCCCTCCCGAAAGAGGTGGTGTGTCGGCTGTGGCGTTCTGCTGCCCGCGGCCTAGAACTCTGCGCTCTCGCGCCGTCTATGCACTGCCCTGACAGTGATCCGGATCACATCGCGCCTGCACGGCACGACGACCACCCGGAATGTGGAACCTCAATAGTCTACGTGTCACCCGGGCGTGTCGCAAACTCGGGCGTGTCGCGCTTCCGACGGTGTCGTGGGCATCGTCGGCGGACGACAGGAGGGGCGGACGGGATGATCCCCGCCCGCCCCTCCTGGTGTCGTGGCTACTCCGTGCCGACCGCCTTGTCGATGGTGCCGCGGATGTCGTCCACGGTGCCGTCGAACTGATCCGGTGCGACCTTCTTCGCGAGCTCGGCGGCGCCGTCGAGGACCTTGTCGCTGATGTCCTCGGCCTGCTCCGAGTGGAGCAGCTCGTCGATCTTGTCCTTGTTCTGCTCGAACAGCCCCTTGCCCTGGTTGACGATGTCTTCGATGCCCATGCGGGCCCCCCTCCCTTTCCACGGCCGCGCGGCCGCATCCGATGGCGGGCGCCGCTCGCGCGGCGCCCGCAGGCCTCACCCCTTCGTGGCGCCGGCCAGTAGGCCGCGCACGAAGAATCGCTGCAGCGAGAAGAACACGATCAGCGGCACGATGATCGAGATGAAGGTTCCGGCGGATTGCAGGAACCACTGCGCTCCCCACGATCCCGACAGCGAATTCAGCGTCTGCATCAGTGGCAGCGAGGAATCCGGCGCGAAGATCGTCGCGACGAGCAGGTCGTTCCACACCCAGATGAACTGGAAGATGGCATACGACGCGATCACGGGCATCGCGAGCGGCAGGATGATCCGGAAGAAGATCTGCCCGTGACCCGCACCATCGACGCGCGCAGCCTCGATGAGCTCGCCCGGCAGTTCGGCGATGAAGTTGTGCAGCAGGAAGATCGCCAGCGGCATGGCGAAGATCGCGTGCGCGATCCACACGGTCGCGAAGCTGTGATCGACGTCGCGCAGCTCGAAGCCCGGGAACACCTGGACGCCGTTGATCGTGAGGCCGCGCGAGAACAGCGTCAGCAGCGGCACGAGTGCCATCTGGATCGGCACGATCTGCATCGCGAACACCGACACGAACAGGATGCCGCGCCCCTTGAAGGGGATCCATGCGAACGCGTAGGCCGCGAGCGAGGCCACCGCGATCGGGATCAGCGTCGCCGGGATGGTGATCGCGAGCGAGTTGATGAACGACTCGCCCAGCGTCAGCGCGGTACCCCCGGACGTGAGCGCCTGACCGTAGTTGTCCAGCGTGAAGTCCGGCTTGACGAACACCGTCCACCAGCCCGTCACCGAGGAGTCGGCGCCGGGGCGGAACGACGTCACGAAGAGGCCGAAGGTCGGGATCGTCCACACGATCGCGATGATGATCGCCACGATCGTGGCGCCCTTCGAGGTCAGCTTCTTGTGCGCCTCGTTCTCGAGCCTGCGTGTCTGCCGCGCGACCTGGCGCGCCGCCTTCCCGTCGAAGCGGGGTGTCGTCTCGACTGTGGTGGCCATCAGCGGATCTCCCTCTGCTTGCGCAGATTGCGCACGTTATACACGATGAGCGGCACCATGAACAGGAACAGCACGACGGCCAGCGCCGACGAGTGCCCGAAGCTCTGGAACCGCTGCTGCTGATTGACCATCTCGAAACCGAGGACGGACGAGTTCGAGCGCCCGCCGGTCATGTTCGCCACGATGTCGTACACCTTCAGCGAGGCGATCGTGATCGTGGTGAGCACGACGATCAGCGACGACCGGATGCCGGGCACCGTGACGTTGCGGAACCTCTCCCACGCGTTGGCGCCGTCGAGCTGGGCCGCCTCGATCTGCTCGGCCGGAACACCCTTGATGGCGGCCGAGAGGAACACCATCGCGAAGCCGGTCTGGCTCCAGATGAACACCGCCAGCAGGCAGAACGTGTTGATGAACGGCGTCGCGTCGAGCCACGAGACCGGCTGACCGCCGAACCACGTGATCACGGCGTTCAGGATGCCGATCTGGTCGCCCTGCCGGTAGTCGTAGACGAACTTCCAGATGATGCCCGCACCCACGAACGAGATCGCGACCGGCATGAACACGAGGACCTTGAGGACACGCTCGCCACGCGCACGGTCGATGAAGACCGCGTAGGCGAGGCCGATGACCGTGGCGATCGTCGGGGCGAGGAGCGCCCAGATGAGCGTGTTGATCACGGACCAGAAGCCCTCGGGGTTCGTGAACGTCCAGACGTAGTTGTCCAGTCCGACGAACTGCTTGCCGGTCTTGTCGAAGAACGACTGGAAGAAGGTCGCGATCGTCGGGTAGACGAGACCCACCAGCAGCAGGATCGACGCCGGCGCGAGGAAGGTGATCAGCTGGAAGAGATAACCCGCCCCCTCGCGTGCCCGGTAGTCCGCCCAGAACAGGAGCGCACCGGCGAGCAGGGCGATCGCCACCACGTAGACCACGGCGCCCTGGACCGGCCGCAGCATCATGAACGCGATGAACGGGATGACGAAGCACGCCGCGACCCGCAGCCAGAAGTAGCCACGGCCCGGGCGCGGCGCATACTCGATCAGCACGAGGATGACGGCGACCACGATCGCGAAGACGACCACGACGATCGGGATCTGCAGGAGCGGATTGAGGTTGCCGATCCAGACGAAGAAGCTGTTCAGCGAGAAGCCGAGGGACGTCGGCCGTGCATCCTCGATCGGCGTGCGCGTCACCATGAACAGGAACAGCGCGACGATGAGGATGGCGAGAACGAGGCCGACGGCGATCGTCAGACGCCGCGAGTATTTCTGCCGGGGCCCCGGCGGCTTGAGTGCCGCAGCGGACCCGGACTTGGTCGTAGTGGCCGTTTTGGTGTCGGTGTCAGTCATGACCCTGCCTTTCTGAGCACGTCTTCGGGCTCGGCGACCGGCTGCGCTCGGTCGGTGGGGAGAGGATGGGGCCGCCCGCACCGCGAGCGACCCCATCCTCTCGAACTCGAGCCCGGAGAGCTAGTCCTTGTATCCCGCCTGGATGTCACTCAGGACCTGGTCGGTGGGCCGGCCGTCGATCCAGTTGACCATGCCCTTCCAGAAGGAACCGGAACCGACCGAGGCCGGCATCAGGTCGGATGCATCGAAGCGCACGACGGTGCTCTTGTTCTGCAGCGTCTTCATGGCGTCGGTCAGGAACTGGCTGGATGCCAGCGACGGGTCAGCACCGTTGTTCGCGGAGATGACGCCGCCGAGCTTGACGCGGGCGTTGGCGAAGTCCGGAGTCGACATGTACTCCTGGACCTTCTGGACCGCGGCGTCCTTCGAGAAGGACGTCACGAACTCGCCGCCCGCCTCAGCGCTGACCGTGCCCTCGGTGATGCCCGGGAGCAGGAACGCGTAGACGTCGCCGTCCGGAGCGATCGTCGGGGTCTTGCCGTCCTTGGTCTTCACCGTCAGGAAGTTCGACGAGAGGAACGAGGCCTGGTGCGTCAGCGGGCAGGTGCCGTCGGCGACCTTCGCCGCGACGTCGCCGAACGCCGTCGAGTTGATGCTCTTGACGTCGCCGAAGCCGGCGTTGACGTACTTCGGGTCGAGGAGGATCTTCCCGACCGCGTCGAAGGCGTCCTTGATCGGCTGGTCGGTGAACTTGACCTTGTTGGCGACCCACTGGTCGTACACGTCGGGGCCGGACTGGCGCAGGACGAGGTCCTCGATCCAGTCGGTGCCCGGCCAGCCGGACGCGGCGTCGGACGCGAAGCCCGCGCACCAGGGCGCCTTGCCGGTCTTCTCCTGGATCGTCTTGGTGAGCGTGAGCAGGTCGTCCCACGTCTTGGGCACCTCGACGCCCCACGTCTTGAACTGCGACGGGGAGTACCAGATGTAGCCCTTGACGTTCGCCAGCATCGGTGCCGCGTAGAACGTGCCGCCCTTCGACCCGTAGGTCTTCCAGTCGGCGGACCAGTACTTGTCGACGTTGCTCTCGACGGTCTTGTCGGGCTTGACGACGTCGCCCGTGTCGATCAGGGACTGCAGCAGACCGGGCTGGGGCACGATCGCGATGTCGGGCGCAGAGCCACCCGTCACCTTGGTCACGATGTTGCCCTCGAAGCTCTTGTCACCCGTGTAGACGACCTTGATGCCGGTGTCTTTGGTGAACTGGTCGAAGGTCTTGTTGAGCGCGTCGGCCTCGGAGCCGGTGATGCCACCGGAGATCCTCACCGTCTTGCCCTTGAGGTCTCCGCTGTTGTTGCCGGAGCCGCCTTCGGCACAACCCGCCAGCACCAGTCCCGCGATGCCCATCAGGGCCAGCGGGGCGAGCAGCCGACGTCGAGGTGACTTCCCCATATATTCCTCCTCATCGAGTGCGCGGAGGATGATCCGCGCCATGGCTCCCGGTCGGGAACCGATTCCACACAACGGTATTGACAACTCCCCGGCAACGCAATGCCGGTTCATCACAAGTCGATAACCGCCCATGCTTCGACCCTTGCGGGTATCCGGGAGCGCTCCCATATGCTGATTTCGTCGTCCAGGGCCACCTATGGATTGTGGAACCGGTTCCCTCTTTCGGCCATCGGTGACCTATGCTGAGGGCGTACCGACGGCACCGGCCCGCGCGAGGAGGCGATCGAGGCAGATGAGCGGCATCGCCGACGTCGCGCGCATGGCAGGCGTGTCCAAGTCCACCGCCAGCCGTGCGCTCACCGGGAGCGGCTACGTGTCGGAGAGCACGCGCCGTCGCGTCGTCGATGCGGCCACGACGCTCGGCTACGTGGCGTCGACGAGCGCAGTGAGCCTCGCGACCGGTCGCACGCAGAACGTCGGCGTCCTGATGCCGTACCTCACCCAGTGGTTCTACGCGGAGGTCCTCGAAGGCATCCAGGAGGCACTGCTCTCGCGCGACCTCGACCTCACCCTGTACGTCGCCCGACCGGGGACCTCCGGTCGGGAGCGGATCTTCGAGCACTTCCTGACCCGCCGGCGGTTCGACGGCCTCATCGTCGTCGGACTGGAGCCGGCCGACCACGAGCTCCAGCGGCTCGTCTCGCTCGGACGCCCCCTGGTGTCGATCGTCGGCCCCGGCGAGGACGGGACGAGCCTCATCGAGATCGACGACGCCCACGCCGCGCGGCGCGCCACCGACCACCTCATCGCGCTCGGACATCGGCACATCGCGTTCCTGGGCGGCGGGGATGACGACCTCCGCGCGCACGTCGACCAGCGCCGCCTGCAGGGCTACCGGGACTCGATGACGGCCGCGGGGCTCGCCGCCGAGATCCGGCACGTGCCCTCGCCGCCGAGCATGCCGGGGGGCTACGCCGCCGCCGTGGACCTCCTCGGCGACTCGATGTCGCGGCCGACGGCGGTGATCGGGACGTGCGACGAGGCCGCCATCGGCGCGATCATCGCCGCACGTCGGCTCGGCATCCGTGTCCCCACCGATCTGAGCGTCATCGGCATCGACGACCACGAGAACGCGGAGATGTTCGGGCTCACGACACTGAAGCAGGTGCCGTGGGAACAGGGCGCGGCGGCCGTCGAGCTCCTTCTCTCGCGGATGCAGAGCGCGGACACACCGCACACCGCCGTGCGCCTCAGGGCGCGGCTGGTGATGCGCAGCTCCACCGCTCCCCCGTCCGGAGCCGACTCCGCCATCGAGCTGGACTCACCGCTCGTCGACGAGGACCGCCTGACCGACGCGTGATCCGGTCGGCCCACGCGAAAGGGGCCGGACCCCGAAGGATCCGGCCCCTGACGTGTGTCGCGAGGACTACTTGACGATCTTCGTGACCGTGCCGGCGCCGACGGTGCGGCCACCCTCACGGATCGCGAAGCCGAGGCCCTCCTCCATGGCGATCGGCTGGATCAGCTCGACCGTCATGTCGGTGGTGTCGCCGGGCATGACCATCTCGGTGCCCTCGGGCAGCGTGATGACGCCGGTGACGTCGGTGGTGCGGAAGTAGAACTGCGGGCGGTAGTTCGTGTAGAAGGGGTTGTGACGGCCACCCTCCTCCTTGGACAGGATGTACGCCGTGCCCTCGAAGTTGGTGTGCGGGGTCACGGAGCCCGGCTTCACGACGACCTGGCCGCGCTCGACGTCGTCACGCTTGGTGCCGCGGAGGAGCAGACCACAGTTCTCGCCGGCCCATGCCTCGTCGAGCTGCTTGTGGAACATCTCGATACCGGTGACGATCGTCTTCTGCGTCGGGCGGATGCCGACGATCTCGACCTCGGAGTTGATCGCCAGGGTGCCACGCTCGGCGCGACCCGTGACGACCGTGCCACGGCCGGTGATCGTGAAGACGTCCTCGATGGGCATCAGGAATGGCTTGTCCTTGTCGCGCACCGGGTCGGGGATCGACTCGTCGACGGCCTCCATGAGCTTGACGATCGACTCGGTCCACTCCGGGTCGCCCTCGAGCGCCTTCAGGCCCGAGACGCGCACGACCGGCGCGTTGTCGCCGTCGAAGTCCTGCGAGCTGAGGAGCTCGCGGACCTCGAGCTCGACGAGCTCCAGGATCTCCTCATCGTCCACCATGTCGGCCTTGTTGAGCGCGACGAGCAGGTAGGGCACGCCGACCTGCTTGGCGAGCAGCACGTGCTCGCGCGTCTGCGCCATCGGGCCGTCGGTGGCGGCGACCACGAGGATCGCGCCGTCCATCTGCGCCGCACCCGTGATCATGTTCTTGATGTAGTCGGCGTGACCGGGGGCGTCCACGTGAGCGTAGTGACGCTTGGGGGTCTCGTACTCGACGTGCGAGATGTTGATCGTGATGCCGCGCTGGCGCTCCTCGGGAGCGGAGTCGATCGACGCGAAGTCGCGCTGAACGTTGGTGGCCGACGGGTACTTGTCGGCGAGCACCTTGGAGATCGCGGCGGTGAGCGTGGTCTTGCCGTGGTCGACGTGACCGATCGTTCCGATGTTCACGTGCGGCTTGGTCCGCTCGAACTTGGCCTTAGCCACTTGGTCCTCCTCAGGACGGTCGTGTAGAAGATCCGGGCACTGGTTTGCGACCGGTTCTCTACGGGGATTGCTCTCAGTCTAGTAGAGAGGCTTCTGGTGATTCTGTGTGAAGTTGTGCCCGGGGCCGCCTCGTCACCGAGCCGGTCCCGGGTGAAGGGCTACTCGCCCTTGGTCTTCTGGACGATCTCGTCCATGACGTTGCGCGGGACCTCGGCATAGCTGTCGAACTCCATGGAGTAGACGGCACGGCCCGAGGTCTTGGAACGCAGGTCGCCGATGTAGCCGAACATCTCGGACAGCGGCACGTTCGCCCGCACGACCTTGACGCCCGCGGCATCCTCCATCGACTGGATCTGACCACGACGGGAGTTCAGGTCGCCGATGACGTCGCCCATGTACTCCTCGGGCGTACGCACCTCGACGGCCATGATCGGCTCGAGGATGACGGGGTTCGCCCGGCGCACGGCCTCCTTGAAGCCCATCGAGCCGGCGATCTTGAACGCCATCTCGGACGAGTCGACGTCGTGCGACGCGCCGTCCAGGAGGATCGCCTTGACGCCCACCATGGGGTAGCCGGCGAGCACGCCGACGTTCATGGCGTCCTGGAAGCCCTGGTCGGTCGGGCTGATGTACTCGCGCGGGATGCGGCCACCGGTGACCTTGTTCTCGAACTCGTACGTCTTGTCGGCCGTGACCTCGAGAGGCTCGATCGTGAACTGGATCTTGGCGAACTGACCCGATCCACCCGTCTGCTTCTTGTGGGTGTAGTCGTGCTTCTCGACGGCCTTGCGGATCGTCTCGCGGTACGCCACCTGGGGCTTGCCGACGTTCGCCTCGACCTTGAACTCCCGCTTCATGCGGTCGACCAGGATGTCGAGGTGCAGCTCGCCCATGCCCTTGATGACGGTCTGGCCGGTCTCGGAGTTCTGCTCGACGCGGAACGTCGGGTCCTCCTCCGCGAGCTTCTGGATCGCGAGACCCAGCTTCTCCTGGTCGGCCTTGGTCTTGGGCTCGATGGCGACCTCGATCACAGGCTCCGGGAACGTCATCGACTCGAGCACCACCTGGTTGGTCGAGTCCGACAGCGTGTCGCCGGTCGTCGTGTCCTTCAGGCCGATGACCGCGTAGATGTGACCCGCGGTCACCGAGTCGACCGGCATCTCCTTGTTGGCGTGCATCTGGAAGATCTTCCCGATGCGCTCCTTCTTGCCCTTGGTCGCGTTGACGACCTGGGCGCCGGAGTCGAGGTGACCCGAATACACGCGGATGTAGGTGAGACGACCGAAGAACGGGTGCGTCACGATCTTGAACGCGAGCGCCGCGAAGGGCTCGTCGCGATCGGCGTGGCGCTCGATGACCTTCTCTTCGTCCTTCGGATCGTGCGCCTCGATGGCGGGCACGTCGAGCGGCGACGGGAGGTAGTCGACCACTGCGTCGAGCATCGGCTGCACGCCGCGGTTCTTGAACGCCGAACCGCACAGGACCGGGTAGAGCTCCGAGGCGATCGTGAGCTTGCGGATGGCGCCCTTGATCTCGGCGACCGTGAGCTCCTCGCCGCCGAAGTACTTCTCCAGCAGCGTCTCGTCGGACTCCGCGACCGTCTCGAGGAGCTTCTCGCGGTACTCGGCCGCCTTGTCGGCGAGCTCGGCCGGGATCTCCTGGATCTCGTACTTGGCGCCCATCGTCACGTCGCCCTTGGCGTCGCCGGGCCACACGAGGGCGCGCATCTCGACCAGGTCGACGACGCCGACGAAGTCGTTCTCGGCGCCGATCGGCAGCTGGATCACGAGGGGCTTGGCCTTGAGGCGGTTGACGATGGTGTCGACCGTGAAGTAGAAGTCGGCGCCCAGCTTGTCCATCTTGTTGACGAAGCAGATGCGCGGCACGTCGTACTTGTCGGCCTGGCGCCACACGGTCTCGGACTGGGGCTCCACGCCCTCCTTGCCGTCGAACACCGCGACGGCGCCGTCGAGGACGCGCAGCGAGCGCTCGACCTCGACCGTGAAGTCGACGTGGCCGGGGGTGTCGATGATGTTGATCTGGTTCTTGTCCCAGAAGCACGTCACAGCAGCGGACGTGATCGTGATGCCGCGCTCCTGCTCCTGCTCCATCCAGTCGGTGGTGGCAGCGCCGTCGTGCGTCTCGCCGATCTTGTGGTTGACGCCCGTGTAGAAGAGGATGCGCTCGGTCGTCGTCGTCTTTCCGGCATCGATGTGCGCCATGATGCCGATGTTGCGGACCTTTGTGAGGTCGGTGAGCACTTCTTGTGCCACGGGGTGTCTTCCTTAGCTGTAGTGAGGTTGTCGCGGGTGCGCCGGCCGGGGAGGTGCTCCCCGGCCGGCGGACGCGGATGCTGTTACCAGCGGTAGTGCGCGAACGCGCGGTTCGACTCGGCCATCTTGTGGGTGTCTTCGCGGCGCTTGACCGCGGCGCCCAGACCGTTCGACGCGTCGAGGATCTCGTTCTGCAGGCGCTCGGTCATCGTCTTCTCGCGACGCCCCTTGGCGTAGCTGACGAGCCAGCGCAGCGCGAGCGTGTTCGCGCGGTGCGGCTTGACCTCGACGGGCACCTGGTAGGTCGAGCCGCCGACGCGGCGGCTCTTGACCTCGAGGGTGGGGCGCACGTTGTCGAGCGCCTTCTTGAGCGTGGCGACGGCGTCCTGGCCGCCCTTGGACTCGACGCCCTGGAGGGCGCCGTACACGATCGACTCGGCGAGCGACTTCTTGCCGTCGACGAGGATCTTGTTCACGAGCTGCGTGACGACGGGGGCGCCGTAGACCGGGTCGTTGACCACGGGGCGCTTGGGGGCGGGTCCCTTGCGAGGCATCTTCCTTAACCCTTCTTCGCGCCGTAGCGGCTACGGGCCTGCTTGCGGTTCTTGACGGCCTGCGTGTCGAGGGCGCCACGGACGATCTTGTAGCGGACGCCCGGGAGGTCCTTCACACGACCGCCACGGACGAGCACGAGCGAGTGCTCCTGCAGGTTGTGGCCCTCGCCCGGGATGTACGCGGTGACCTCGGTGCCGTTGCGGAGCTTGACACGGGCGACCTTGCGCATCGCCGAGTTGGGCTTCTTGGGCGTGGTCGTGTACACACGGGTGCAGACACCCGCCTGCTGCGGGTTCGCCTTGAGCGCCGGCGCCTTGGTCTTCGAGACCTTCGGCGAGCGCCCCTTGCGAACCAACTGCTGAATGGTTGGCACGTTCTCTCCTCATAAGTGCTGCACGGTGACAGCGTTCGTGTCTCCCCCGCGGCATCCGGATCTTTCGATTCGTGACGCTGCGGGCTCACATGTATCCACCGGCGCGGCAGGATGTCTTCCGCGTGTTCGTGTGGTGGATATGCCGTGGGGGTGGCCTGTTCGCAGGCCGGTCCCTGAGATGCGGCGACCGCTCGCCCCCCGGTCCGCACCGAGGCGCAGCACAAGGCGCGCATGGGCGCACACCTCTCCATGATACCCGCGTACGGCACGGCGGGTCAAACGACGCCGGAGTCCCGTGCAGCCGCGTTCCTGTCGGGCGCGGGCGGGCTCAGGGCAGCGAGGCGAGCACGATCGCCAGCAGCACGGCCGCGACGACCGCGACCGCGACCGCCGCGCCGACGACCACGAGCACGCGCCGACCCCGCGTGCGGCGCGCCGAGCGATCCGCGGCGATGGCGTCGGGCACGATCTGGGGCTCGCGAACCGGTTCCGGGGCGCGATCGACGCGGGCCGGCTCCGGCGCCCGGGGACGGTAGATGGCGTTCGCGGCGGGTGCGTTCGGCTGGCGAAGGGGACGCCCGGGCGCGGATGCCACGCCCGGGCCGCGCGGTGACACGACGGTCGGCCCCGTCGCGTCCGGATCTCCGCCCCGTCGGCGGGACAGCGCGGTGTCATCGCCCCCCGCCGCGACCCTGCGAGCGGATACCTGTGTGTCGTCCATGGGAGCGCCGCCCCGTCGCGCGGACAGCTCCGTGTCGTCGCGCGGGACGACGGCCCTGCGCGCGGACAGCTCCGTGTCGTCCTCGGTGGCTCCCGCCCGGCGCGCGGACAGCTCCGTGTCATCCACGGCCGTTCTGCGGCGACTCGGCACCGTGTCCTCGTCGATCTCGTCGGGCTCCGACCGGTCGTCACCCGGCCGCACGCCGGAGCGACGACTGCCGAGCTCGGTGTCGTCGGCCGCGGCGTCCGGCTCCTCCCGACCGCTCACGCGTCGCGGGCGAGTCGCAGCTCGGCGTCCCCGAGGAGGAACCGCATCGTCGCCACGTGCGGCCGCCCGGGAAGCAGTTCGGTCTCGCGCCCGTCCGGGGACAGCAGCACGACGCCGTTCGTCGAATCCAGGTCGACGATCGTCCACTCGCCGTCGTGCAGCTCGAGTCGCGCGTGCGTCTTCGACATCGTCCGCGTCTCATCGGCGATCGCCACCAGCTGCGCGCCCGGATGGGACGGGTCCGCGCTCGGTCGGCGCCCCAGGACGAGCACGTCGCGTGTGACGGCGATCGGCGCGCCCAGGGGCGGGATGAGCGTCCACGTGCTGCGACGGCGCGAAGCGACCATCGTCTGGTCGAGCACGGCATCCTCGTCCGGCAGCTCGGACGGGGCCCGGCGCGCCGACACAGAGGCGCGTGCCGCCATCGGCTCGCCCAGGCGCGGGGCGCCGAGCACGGCGGAGACCTCGGCCGACGTCTCCGAGAACCCGTCGCCGGTCGGCTCGGGCGAGAGCCGCGGCGCGCGCGTGGCGCCGTAAGGCGCGGCGGGCGGCGCCCAGGGGTCGCGCGCCGGCGCGATCGGAGCACTGCCGGGGAGGCTGCCGGCCGATGCGGCGGAGCGCTCGTCGTCCGACGATCCGTAGTCGTCGCCGGGCGGGAGCGCCCGACGGGGGCCGGGTGCGTCCTCGGGCAGGAGCGGCGGGCGCGCGCCCTGGCGCCGCATCGTCACCGGGTCGAGCGGATCGTCGACCACGTCGGAGTCGTCATCGTCGTCGTAGCCCGCGGCGAACGGACCGCCGCGGGCGCGCAGGGGACCCGGACGGTCGGGGTCGGGTGCCGGAGGCTGATCCGGGGCGCTCGTCACGGGCCCGGGGAAGCCGCGCATCGGCGACCGCGTGGAAGCGGCCGCCGCCGTTGCGGGCGGTGGGGGCGGTGGCGGTCCGGCCGGATCCTGCGGGACGGGCCGGTCGTCGCCCGGGCCATCGTGCGCGGCGTCGACCGACACCGGGGTCGCACCGAGCGGCGCCGCACGCACCGGTGACCCGCCCGGGACCACGGGCAGGGTCGCGGATGCGGGGGCCGCCTCTCGCGCGGCAACGGTCGCGCCGACGGCGACGGGCTGGGGCGCGACCTCGGCCGCGGCGGGTTGCGGCCGTGAGAGCGGGACGGAGGAGACCACCGGCTCGACATCCCCACCCGCGAGCGGTGCGGTGAAGCGGGCGTCGAGCTCGGCGGACGGCGTGCGGAGCGGCCCCGGCCGGGAGGCGGGCGTGTCGTCGCCCACCCATTGCGCGCCGCCCCAGCCCACGATCGAGCTCCAGACCGGGAAGAGCAGGGCGGCCAGCACCGTCATGCCGACGCCGAGCCCGAAGTCCGCGTTGATGCGCCGATACGCGACGATGAGCAGCACCCACAGCACGATGGCCGCCGGGGGGAAGAGGATCAGCAGCACCCACCACCCCGAAAGCCGGCCGAGCTGCAGCAGCGTCACCGTGTTCAGGACCGGGACCCATGCCTTCCAGCCCTGCTCGCCGGCCTTGCGGAACACGGCGTGCAGACTCGCCGCCGTCCAGACGTACACGGCGAGGCTCAGGAGGACGGCGAAGACGATCGGCCCGGTGGCCGCTGCGGGATCACTCATTGTCATCGGGCGCCGAAGTCGACGGACGCCCCCTCCTCTCCGTGGCGGGCAGGATACCGCGCGAGATCCGTGGACGTTCCCGCGTGAGCCGGGGCGCGAGGCCCCGGGTGAACGATCTCAACGATACGGCCGCGAGCGCCCGTCGCCACAAAGGTGACGACGTCGAGAGCCGGTGACGCTCGTCGTCGACGATGCGCCAGAACTCCTCCGACTCCTCCGGCGTGAGCGCGGTGTCGGAGAAGACCGCGCGATCCGCGGCCAGCGCGAGCTGCGCGCCGCCCGCGCTGTCGTAGCGCGTGGCGAGCTCCCCCCGCGTCTCGCTCGACGGTGCGGGGAGACCGTGGTCCACCGCGGTGTCCACGTACTCCTCCCAGCCACCGACGACCCGTGCGGCCGCGTCGGGGGTCTTCCGCCGGGTGCGCCGGCGCATCGTCTTCGCCGCCACGACGACGAGGAAGGGTCCCAGCACCACGATCAGGGAGAGCAGGACGATTCCGCCGATGCGCACGACGTCCCACAAGGCGGCGACATCGAATCCGCTCGGCCTCCGCGTCGCCGCGTTGTCCGCGTCGTGCTGCACCGGATCGGGCGGCACGACCTCCCGCGCGGTCTGCGGTCGCACGTCCGTGGGGTTCTCCGGATCCCGCTGGCGCGTCACCTGGTCGTCCAGGCCGACCTCGTGCTGAGGGGTGACGTCGACCGGCACCCACGCGCCCCCGTTGGAGAGGACCTCCGTCCACGCGGTGACGTCGGCGCCCGTGCAGACACCGCCCGCGCACGACGGGACGCCCTGGTCCTCGCCCGTGAGGCGCACCCCGACCACGACGCGGGCGGGGAAGCCCAGCTGCTCGGCGACGAGGGCGGTGGCGACGGCGAACTGCTCGTCGTCGCCGATTCCCGCGACCAGCGACGCCGGGCCCGCTCCGTCCCCCGCGGCCGTCTGACGCTCCAGCAGCTGACGGAACAGCGCGTCGATGCGGGCGAGCGAGTGACCCGACGCGCTCGGCTGGAAGGTGTATCCGGCGCCCAGCGACCGCATCCACGCGGCACCGTCGGCTGGCACGGCCAGGGCGTGGCTGAGGTAGCCTCGCTCGCGCAGTCGGGTCACCAGAGTCTCGAGGGCGGCTCCATCCGTGCCGACGTGCTGCTGCTCGATCCACGTCTTGATGCTCTCCGGCACAGCGACCGACGGCGTGGTGCCCGGCGCGGTGATGCGGGCGAGCGCAGGTGGCGGTGCGACGTTCGCCGTCACCGCGAACGCGTCACCGGCCGCCATGCCTCCGCCCGCCGTGTCGACGCCCGCCTCTGCGGCGGCGTCGTAGTAGAAGGCGTCCGCGAGCGCGGAGGCGTTCTCCCCCTCGAACGAGACCTGGCGCAGCGAGCCGAAGGTGGGCATCCAGATCCCGCGGAGACCCTCGATGTCGATGCGCACGCTCGCGACGCGGCCGTCACCGCCGGGGAGCTCCGAGGGGACACGGGTGAATCGCGCGTCGGCGGAGCCGCCGGCGGCCACGCGGTACACGGTGCCGTCGTAGTCGGAGAGCGTCGCGATGCGGAGGCGATCGGGCAGGGCGCCCTGGAGCGCGGTGACGGTGAAGAGCCGTCGCGAGAGCGCGGCATCCGAGAAGTTGGAGCGGTACTCGGACAGCGGGCTCACCGCACGGCTGATCGCCAGTTCGGGACCGACGCCGCTGCGGAGCACCTCGCGCTGCCGCCCCGCGGCCATCGCGGGTGCGGCCACCGCGGCGACGACCACCGCGATCGCGAGCATCGCCGCGGCGAGACCTCCGCGACGCGCGTCGGACGCGGTACGGCGACGCGAGACGCGCACGCCGCTGGTGTCGGCCGCGCGACGAAGCGCCGCCCGGCGCTGGTCCTGCGATCGCCATGCGAGCCACAGGAGGGACAGGACGAGCGCGAGCGCGCCGCACAGGATCTCGCGCGGCGCCGGCACGGAGACCGGCCCGATCTCGATCGGCGCGCTGGGGACCGTTCGGCCGAACAGGAGGCCGAACAGCGTCATCCCGAGACCCGTGACGGCGCCCCACGAGCCCCCGCGTCCGTGTCGCCGCGCCAGCAGCGCCGTCACGAGCGTCCCGCCGAGGAATACGACCAGGGCGGGCACGAGCAGGTTGCGGTAGGCGCCGACGGGGAGGTCGACCGTCACCAGGTCCTTCCACCCGAGGACCACGCCGACGACGAGGTCTCGCAGCGCGGCGATGATCGCGAGCGGCGACGGCCCGTCGGGAGGGACGGCCAGCGTCACGCCCAGCACGACGAACGCCCCGAGGGCGACGACGCCCACGAGCCACCCGCGCCACTCCCACACCGCCGACGCCACGGCGATCGCGACCGCGACGGTCACGGACGCCACCGCGAGCATCCCGAACCGGAGATCCGCGTAGATCGGCCACGCGGCGATGGCGGCGACGACGGCCATCGCGGCCGCGTACCCGGTACCGGCGAGGAAGCGGGTCGCCCGCAGGTCGGAGACGCTCACGTCTGCACCCCCCGCAGCATCAGTCCGGCGAGGTCCCCGAGGAGCCCGACCGTGAGGACGTTCAGATCTCCGAACTGCCGGCGCTGCGGATGAGCCTTCTCGTCGCACACGATCGCGACGACGGCGGTCTGATCGGAGAACGACAGCGCCGCCTGCCGCAGGCGCCCGAGCGAGACCTGCGATCCGCAGACGAGGAACGCGAGCGACAGGGTGTCGGATGCCTCGACCGAGAGCCGGCACACCTCCTCGACGGGCATCGTGTGCTCGAGGGACCGCACGCGGGAGAAGCCGTCGAGGAGACCGCGCGGCGTGGTCGCGGTCAGCAGCTCGATCGAGCGCATCCGCCCCCGCACCACGCGCGGGATCTCCGCGCCCGTGACGACGTCGAGATCGCGCCCGTCGCGCACGGCCTGCGCCGCCAGCGAAGCCGCGACGCTGACGCCGAGCTCGAACTCGTCGTCGGACGCGTAGTCGGCCTGCGCGAGGCTCAGGATCACCGCAAGTCGCGAGCGGAGCGACTCCTCGAACTGACGCACCATGAGACGTCCGGTCTTCGCCGTCGACTTCCAGTGGATCTGACGTCGCGCATCCCCCGGTGCGTACTCGCGGATCGCGTGGAAGGACATGTCCGCGTCGACCAGGCGGCGACTGGGGTTGCCCTCCAGGTCGCGCACGAGCCCCGCGCTCGTCGCCGGCACCGCCACCGTCCGCGGGTGCACGTAGAGCTCGTGCGTGGCATCCCATTCGTGCTCGCGCCGCAGGAGTCCGATGGGATCGGTGCGCACCGCAGTCGGCGGGCCCACCGTGATCACGCCGCGATGCAGCGCGGGGATCGACACCGGCTGCGAGACCTGATGTCCGGCGCGCAGGAGCGGGACGCCCAGCTCCACCAGGCCGTCGCCCACGGGGAGGTCGAGTCGCCCCGGCAGCGTCGTGCGCGCGCCGACGTTGCGGATCTCGATCTCGCCGTCCACGGTCTCGCCCGCCACCACCCGCTCATGGGAGAGCCGCACGCGCACGTCGTACCCGCGCGCCCCGAAGAGGAACGGCACGCTCATCGCGACGAGGGCGACGGACGCGACGCCGGCCACGACCGCCTCGATCCACCCGAAGGTCCAGCCGAGGGCCAGCCCGGCGGACGCGAGGGCCAGCACGAGCCACCCCGCCGGGGTGACGGTGTGCGAGAGCCAGCGGCCGGCTGCCTCGGCACCCTCGCGAGCGCCCCGGCTCCACTCGATCAGGCCGACCACGCCGCGCACCAGCGCCCCGCGTCGCGCCGTGGCGATGCGGGTGCGGCTCGCGGTGAGGCCGTCCGTCGCGGACACCGTCCGCGTGAGGGACGCCGAGGGCTCGGTCATGCGGTCTCGCGCTGTGTCGGGGGCGGCACGTCCAGGAGGACCTGGCCGATGACGGCGTCGGCCGTGACCCCGTCGAACTCGGCCTCGGGATGGAGGATCAGCCGGTGCGCGAGGACCGGGATCGCGAGGGCTTTGACGTCGTCCGGGGTCGCGTAGGTGCGTCCCTGCGACGCCGCCCGCGTGCGGCTCGCGCGGGTGAGGGCGAGCGCCCCCCGGATGGAGACGCCCAGACGCACCTGCTCGGCCGACCGCGAGGCATCCACGATGCGAGCGATGTAGTCGAGCACGAGCGCGTTCGCGTAGACGTCCTTCGCCAGGTCCGCCATGGCGATGAGGGCCTTCGGGGTGATGACCGCCTCGAGCTGGTCGGCCGGTCGCGCACCGCCGTCGAGGATCCGCAGTGTGGCCGCATGGTCGGGATAGCCGAGCGATGCCTTGAGGAGGAACCGGTCGAGCTGGGCCTCGGGCAGCCGATACGTCCCTGCCTGCTCGACGGGGTTCTGCGTCGCGATCACGACGAACGGGACGCCCACCGCACGCGACACCCCATCGATCGTGACCCTGCCCTCCTCCATCACCTCGAGGAGCGCCGACTGCGTCTTCGGGCTCGCCCGGTTGATCTCGTCGGCCAGCACGATGTTGGCGAAGACCGGACCGGCGTGGAACTCGAACACCCCGGTCTTCTGGTCGTACACGGTGATGCCGGTGATGTCGCCGGGGAGGAGGTCGGGCGTGAACTGGATGCGGGTGTTCGTGCCCTCCATCGAGTGACCGAGCGCCCGGGCGAGCGAGGTCTTGCCCGTTCCGGGCACATCCTCGAGCAGCACGTGCCCGTCGCTCAGCAGCGCTGTCAGGACGAGCTCGATCACGTGGCGCTTCCCGAGCACCGCCTGCTCGACGTTGTCGGCGAGCTGCCGGAACGTCTGGGCGAACCAGGCCGCCTGCTCCTGCGAGATGGTCATGTGCCTCTTCCTGTCTCAGGGGTTCGGGTCGGGTGCCGGCGGCGGGTTGTTGGGGGTGCACGTGCTGCTGAAGGATGCCGCGGCGCGCTGCAGGTTCCAGCCCTGCGAGGTCGCGGACGCGGACCAGTCCACCGTGACGCGGACGTTCTCGACCGTCACCGCCCCGATCGGGACGGTGCCGTCGCCGGTCGGAGCGAGGACCTGGCCCTGGTCGTCGAGATAGCGCGCCCCGGAGGTGTCGAAGGACACCACCGACGGGCCGACGGTCGATGCCCCGGAGACCTGGAGCGGCTGGCCGCCCTCACACACGTCCACACCCCACGTCGCCTGCACCTGGTACGGGGCGCTGCCCGCGCGCGGGGACACTGTCGCGACGTCGCTCTTCCACGATCCCCACTGATACCACGCGGTGATGCCGGGATCGCGGTCGAACACGTCGGTGGGGTACCCGCCGAAGCGGACGTCGGTGCCGTCGGGCGGCGTCTCGGCCGCGCTGACGGGCGCATCCGAGATGCGCCACTCGGCACGCCCGGTACCGACGATCGGAGTCGGCGCGACGGTGAAGGTGTAGCCGCGCGGCGCGCGCGTCGTCGGGAACGCGGTGACGTCGGCGGTCGTCTCGACCCGTCCGAAGGACTGCCCGTCGTACCAGGATTCGGCGCACAGCCGGTATCGGTACGTCTGCCCGACCGGGACCGTGAAGGTCGCGCTCCCCCCGTCGGTGGACACCGTGCAGGGCGTGCCGTCGGAGACGATGCCGTATCGGATGCGCGAGCCGTCCCCGCCCGATCGGGCGACGCCCTGCGCGGTGATCGTCGCCGTGCGGTCATCGTTCGGACTCGAGGAGAGAGACAGGGAGGGGGCCACCGGCGCCCCGATGCCGTTGGTGGCGATCGTGGCCGTCTGGCCCGTGTTCGACCCGTCGAAGCCCGGCGGCAGGGCGAACCGCGAGTAGGGGGTGACGGTGAGCCGCGTGAGGGCGTTCGAGCCGATGCGGTAGTTCGGCACGAAGACCGTGCCGTCGCCGCGGCCGACCGGGACGTCGAGGGTGTCGCCGTTGTCGCTCGTGAGGCGCACACCCGCGGTCTCTGTCGTGTCGATACCGTCGATCCGGACCGAGACCACGCCGCCGTCCCCCGAGGTGACGACCGGACGTGCCGTGACCGCCGACGGCGCCGGCGGAGCGTCGTAGGCCCACGCGCTCGTCGTCGCGGCGCTGCGGGACTCGCCGACGGCGTTCACCGCGACGGCGCTGTACACCCGCTCCTCCCCGTTGGGCGCGCTGAACGAGGGGCAGGTGCCGTCCGGCGTGCAGGTGACCACCGTGCGCCCCTGGGACCGCACGACGAACCCCGTGAGGGCGGGATACGCCGAGCGCGCGTCGCCGGGATCGACCCGCAGCGTGACCGACTGGTCGCCGTACGCCGACTGGACGAGCGCCGCCGGCGCCTGGGGGAATCCCTGGAGGTCGAGCAGGAGCCGCCCGTCGCGGTCCGCGCTCGTCTCCCGCCCTTGCGCATCGCGCAGGGAGACCGACGCCGTGCAGGTCGCACCGGGGGCGTCCGCGGTCCACGACGCCCGGACGCCGGTGGAGGATGCCACGGAGAACGTGACCCCTGCGCACGTGCCGGTCGGGGTGACGCCCACGACGCGCAGCGGCGTGCGCGGCAGCGGATTGACCTCGCCGGTGGCGCCCGTCACGGTGATGACGCATGACGAGCCGTCCGCCTCCGAGCACCGCCGGGCGACCGTGCCGCCCTGGGGCAGCGTACTCGGCGCCGCGCCGACCCGGAGGATGAGGCGCGCCGGCGCCACGCCCGGGTGACTCGTCACGCCGACGACCGCGACCTCTTCGGAGCCGGGGGTCGCGGCATCCGCCCCCGTGATCTTCAGCAGCGCGCCGTCGCGCTCGATCCGAAAGTCCGCACCCGAGTAGGCGAGCGAGTAGACGATGCGATCCCAGTCGGCGCGACCCTGCCAGGTCGTGAGCGTCTTCAGGTCGTAGGTCACCGTCTGCCCCGGGGCGGCCGTGATCGAGGCCGCACGCAGGACCGGGACCGGCGTGAGGGCGGTGACCGCGACCGGAACCGACAGGTAGGTCCAGTTCTTGGTGCCGCTCAGCCGCACGGGCACGATGCACGCGTCGGTCCACGGGGCGCCCTCGCCGGCGTCGTAGCGCACCTTCGTGCCCGAAGCCCGCTCGCACACGCCCGCCTTGCGCGCCTTGGTGGACGTCACGGCGGAGCCGACCTCGAGCGTCGCGCCGCGGGGGATGCTCACCAAGGAGGCCATGTCCCACGTCACCGCCTCGCGCTCGGTGACCTGCTGCGGCTTCACCCCCGACCGGAGGGCGAGGGTCAGATCGTCCACCCCCGGGACACGGAGGAAACCGTACGAGGTGACCTTCTCCCCGTTCGCGCCGACGCCGGTCAGGGCGAAGGGGATGACGCGGCTGAGGGTCGGGATGCTGCCGCTGAGCCGCGTCCCCTCGACCGTCACACCCGGCTGATCGCCCCACAGCGTCAGCGTGAGGCGGGAGACGTCGCCGCCCGACCACGCCACCTTCCCCGCGACGACGTCGATGCCGTCGGGGAACCTGTCCCGGGTCTCGGCCGTGAGGATCGTGTCGGTGACGACGGGGTAGTCCGGGACCGCCTCGCGGACGACCTTGACGACGATGAGACCCCTCGCGGTGTTGCCCGTGGAGCTCTCCACGTCGTACAGGAAGGACATCGTCTCGGGATCGTTCCCGGCGCGGATCACGACCTGCGACTTCGTGGAGTCGGCGATCAGCCCCTCGAGGCGCGCGTACTCCGGGTTGGCGCTGCCGTCGGCGAGCGTCCGGACCACGTCGGGGTGGACGCCGGTGAGCGTCAGCGTGCCCCCGGTCGGGTCGATGTCGTTCGCGAGCGGGAGCACCTTGACGGCGCTGTCCGAACCCGCCTGGAGCTGCACGTAGTCGGTGAAGGTCACCGGGCTCGGGTTGGCCTGCTCGTCGAGGACGCCCACGCGCACGGTGGCCGTGCCCGTCGCCCCCGACGGATCGGTGACGTCGTAGGTGAACGACACCTGCCCGTGGAAGCCGGGGACGCTGGAGTAGACGATGGACTCGCCGTCGGCCGAGAGCGTGGCCGAGCCGCTCTTGGGCTGGGTCAGGATGCGGTCGAGGGTGACGTCGTCGCCGTCGGGGTCGACGCCGAACGAGTGGAACGGGATCGTCGTCGACTGACCGCTGAGCACCCGTCCCTCGAGCGTCTCCGGCCGCGGGGCGCGATTGGACTCGGCCGAGATCACGGTCACGCGCACGGTCGCGGAGTCGGCCAGCGTGGGCGACCCGGCCGCGTACACCGAGTACTGGACCCGGTAGGAGCCGGGCTTCTCCGGGGCCAGGTAGCGCAGGACCCGGCCCGACGCGAAGGCTAGCGCGTCCTTCGTCGACGACGTCACCGACGACGGGTCGAGGATGATCGCGCCGCCCGCGGTCGCGACGTCGTTGTCGAGCACCGGGATGTCGACCTGGGCACCGGCACGCACGACGACCGAGTCCTCCACCGCGATCGGGGCGAGGTCGCTGGCAGGCGGCAGCAGGTACACGGTCGCCTCGCCGGTTATCCGGGCCCCCGCGTCGCTCGTGCCGTCGGACACGACGTACCTGATCGTGCCGAGCAGTCCGGGAGCGCCGTCCGCCGTCGTCCCGGAGACGCGCAGGTAGTTCTGGCCGACGGCGTCGACCGACATGCTCGCTCCCGTGGCGGGGGACGGCTGCACGTCGCTGAGCAGGAGCACGCGCCTCGTCGGGTTCGTCACGGCGGCGAAGACGTCGAGCGTGACGTCCTGCTTGGGGTGCACGAACGCGACCACCGGCGAGGTGGCGAGCTGCGCGGGCGCGTCGGCGGGGAGGATCGTGATGCGCGCCGTCGCGGACGCCTCGCTCCTCCCGTCGGTGACGGTGTAGCTGACGCGGTATGTCCCCGGTCCGCGCGCGCTGAAGTCGAAGCTCGTACTGCCCGCCGTGGGCACGGCCTCCGCGTTCGCGTCGTCGAGGACGCGCACCGAGGTCAGCGACATCCGCCCCTCGGTCCCCGTGAGATGCGGCCCCACGTCGACCGTCAGGCCCCCGCTCTGCGTGTCCACGACCGTGAACGACTCCGCCGTGAGCGTCGGCTTCGGCGTCACCCGCACGATGAGCGGGCGCGTCGTCGTCGCACCGCGCGTGTCCGCGACGGTCACCTCGAGCTTGACCACCTGGGACTGCGTGCTGGAGGCGTTCGAGTGCTGGAACACCACGTCTCCGGACGGTGTGGAGGCGACCGCGCCCACGCCCGCGTCGTCGGTCACGGACAGCAGCATGAGGGGGTCGCCGTCCGGGTCGACCCACCCGTCCAGCACGGGCACGGTCACGGTCCCGCCCGGCGCCACCTGGGGCGTCGGCCACACCGCGAGGCATCCCGTCACGCCGCACCACTGCGGGGCCGCGTTGTCCGGCGCCGGCGAGACCGTCAGCGTGACGGTGGTCGGCGGCGACAAAAGGCCGTCCGCCGTGGTGCCGTCGGTGACCCGATAGCGGAAGGTCGCCGTTCCGGTCGCTCCCGGCGCCGTCTGCACCGCGAGCCGCTGGCCGTTGTCGGTGATGCTGACCGTCCCGAACGCCGGATCCAGTCCGGTCACGCTCCCGGGGTCGATGCTGAGCACGTCCTCGTTCGGGTCGTGGTCGTTCAGCAGGACGGGGAGCGCCACGAGGCTGCCGGCCCGCACGCCGAACGCGTCGGGCTCGGCCACCGGCGGCTTCGGGTCGATCACGACCTGCGCCTGCTCGTCACTGGGCTGGGACTGCGGGTCGGCGCGGTCGTCGAGGCTCCAGTCCTGACTGGACGTCATGAGCTTCGCGGTGTTCGCATTCCACACCCACCCGCTGCGGGTCTCGTTCAGGATCACACTGGATCCGGCCGACACGAACACCGGGCGGCGGTCGTCGGCGAGCGACTTCCCCCCGTAGGGCAGGTCGCGGTCACCGCTGTCGGAGCGCCACAGCGTGCCACCGGACGCGCCCAGCCATGCCGCATACACGATCCCGTCGCGAACGAGAGGTCGCGCCGGCTCTCCGCGGTCGAGCGACCCGCCGCCGACGGCGCGCGACGGCGCCGATCCGTCGACGGGGAGCCGCACGAGCCCGGTCTGGTCGGCGACCCACGCGGCGTCGCCCGCGGAGGTGGGTCGGCCGTAGGCCACGTCCCCGACGAGATCGATCTTGCGCGGCGCGTCGCCGCCGCGCCGCCAGACCCGGCCGCCATCCGCGTCGACGAGGAACCACACGCCCCCGGCGGCGGTGAGGCGCACCGCGGTGGAGGTCGGCGGGCTGCGGACGGCATCCTGCCCGAGCACCTCGGACCCGGGGATGCGATAGCGCAGCACCACGCGATCGGCCTTCGAGTAGGCGTAGACGACGCCCGCGTCGTCGACGGCGATCGCCTCGGCCGTGAACTCCGGCGCCTGCGGTCCGTCGCCGCTGGGGTCGAGCTGGACGGGACGGCCCCCGGACAGCGTGCCGGTGAAGACCGCGCCGGAGTCCGTGCGGTACGCGACGTAGTCGCCCGACACGGCGGCCTCCACGGTTCCGGCGGGGGTGGACGGCGACTGGCGGAGAGTCTGGTCGTCGAGATCCGCCGGGAGCGACTCGTCGATCCGGGTGAGCTTGCCGAAGCTCTCGGAGAAGAGGTACGCGCCGTCGTCCGTCTGCGCCACGGCCGACGGATTCGCGATGCTGCGGACCGTGTCGAGCTCGTCGATGGCCGTGTTCACGCGCGCGTAGCGCCGGCCCTCCCCCGTCTGCAGCGCCCACACGGCCGTGTCGGCGGGCGGCGTCGTCTTCGCGTCGAGACCCGGCCAGACGATCCCGATGACGACGACGGATGCCACGACCGCACCGGCGGCGACCGCCGTCCACAGCACCGAGCGCCGTGACATGTCAGGCCTGACCCGCGGCGACGACCGCCCACACGATCGCCGCAGCGACGAGGACGACCCCCGCCGCGATCACGACGGCCCACGGCCAGAGCCGTCGACGCGGAGCGACCGGCAGCGAGATGTCCGTGTCCTCGTCCCGTGCGCGGTCGACGAGCGGGCGGGGGCCGGTCGTGCGCCGCGCGGAGTCGTGGCGGACGGACGAGACGACGGGACCGCGCAGCGATGCGTCCGCGAAGTCGACCTCGGGGCTCGGGGGCGCCCAGTCGGCGGTCGCGACCTCGATGGGCGTCTGCGCGAGACCCAGCTCCGCCTGCGCGCCGCGCAGCGCCTCGGCGAAGGCGAGCGCCGTCGGGTAGCGGTCGGCCGGCTCGCGCGACATGGCCTTCGCGAGGATGTCCTGGACGGTGTCGGGGACGTCGGGGCGGGTCATCCGGGGGTACGTCGCGTGCTGGATGCGGCGGCGGAGCTGGTCGCGCGAGTTCTGCCCGGGCTCCAGCCTCTCGAAGGGGCTCCGCCCGGCCAGCAGGGAGTACACCGTCGCTCCCAGACCCCACACTTCGCTCGCGACGGATCCGGTCGTCCGTTCGGCGATGACCTCGGGGGCGCTCCACGGCACGCTCATGGCCAGCACCTCCCCGCCGGAGGTCGACGACAGCGACGACGAGATCCCGAAGTCGGCGAGCACGGGGATGCCGAAGGACGTCACCAGGATGTTGCTCGGCTTGACGTCGCGGTGCACGAGGCCCGCGCGATGCGAGGACTCGAGCGCGCTGCCCATCTTCACCCCGATCGCGAGCACCTCGTCGAGGGGCAGGCGTTCCGTGCGGTAGCGGTGCGCGAGCGAACCGGGGCAGTACTCCATCACGATGTACGGGCGGCCGTCGGCGGACAGCCCCGCCTGGTACACCGTCACGATGGACGGATGCGCGGACAGGTGCGCGAGCACATCCGCCTCGGCGTTGAACATCCGCAGCATCTCGGGGTCGTGGACGTCGCTGGGCAGCACCTTCACGGCGACGCTCCGGCGCGGCATGTCCTGCTCGTACAGGAACACGTCGGCGAATCCACCCGAGCCCAGCGGGCGCACGTAGGTCAGACCGGGCAGCACCGGGGGCGCAGAGGGCAGCCGCTTCGGCATCGATCCCCCGATCGTTCCCCGCACGCGCCCACGCCGGCCCCGCCGCGAGGCGCGCGAGACCACGGTCAGGGTCCGGCAATCGTAACAAAGCGCGCCGCGAGCGCGCCGATCACGCGGGGTCGGAGCCGAGATCGAACGGCGAGTCCAGCGATCGCGTCAGTTCCTCCAGCATCGCCGCGATCTGCGGCTCGACATACTCCGTGACCGCCGCCTGGATGCGCAGCCGGTGATGCAGCAGGATCGCGCACACCTCGCGCCCGACCATGTTCGCGTAGTCGTCCGCGAGACCGACCTCCTGCCGGAGCGCGGCCTTCGCCTCGTCGCTGAGCGGGGGAAGCGGCGGGACGTCGGCCTCCGCCTCCTCGGCGAGACCCGAGAGCGTGAACAGGAACGGCGCGCCGGGCTGGGGCTCCGGGTCGAGCGGCAGCCCCTCGAACTCGGGGTCCAGGCCCTCGGACGGACGGTAGCTGCGGGCGCGGTTGCGGGCCGATTGCTGGTCGAGCTCGGTCTGGAGCATCGGGAGGTTGCGTGCCGTGTACTCCGCGACCGCGTGGTCGACGATCGTCTTGATGCGCGTGGACAGGCCGTGCTGGACGGCGTGCGGCACATCCGCACCGAGGCCCGCTGCGGACAGCACCGGGGATCCGAAGCAGCGCCGGCAGGGGGCGACCCTGCCGCGGTGGGTCGCCGGCTCCCAGCGCGGCAGCCACCGCAGCCAGGTGTCGACCGCCTGGCTCACCTGGGTCTCGAGCGAACGCTCCACAGGTCAACGGTAGCGGGCGTGAGGCGATCCGCCGCGGATCCGCGCGGATCGGATCCGTTCACATCCCCGCTCACTCCTCCTCGTCGTTCCGTTCCCACGGCCACCGCGGTCGACGTGCGCGCGTGCGTACGAGCGCGATGCCGCCCCAGCCGGCGACCAGGGCCGCCGCGGCGATCACGGCACCGAACCACGTGGTGGCGAGGCGGCCCACCGCGGACGCCGCGAGCGCGGGATCCGCTCCCTCGACGAACGCTCCGACGCAGACGCCGATCAGATACCCGAGGAATGTCGCCGCGGTCGTCCACAGCGCACCCCAGAAGCTCGGACGCGGTCGCGACAGCGAGACCCACAGACTGCCCGCGAAGGCGGCGGCCGAGGCGATCGACCCGAGGATGCCCGGAAGCTGACCGAACCCCGGTGCGGAGATCGGGTCCTGGTTCAGCACCAGGCTCGCGATCCCCAGCCCGCACACGAAGAGGGCGACGAAACCGATCACCGCGAAGGCGAGCGCAACGAGCGGCCGGATCGGACCGTCGCCGCGTCCCTGCGCGTCGGACGGCGAAATGGACATCGTGTCGCCGAGACTACGCCGCTCCGCATCCGGTTGCGCACGGTTCAGGGCGTGCGCAACCGCCGACGCGCGCCCAGGATCGCGCGTAACCGACCCGGACTACCTGCCCTGCGAGAGCTGCGGGCCGGCCTCGAGCGTGCGCTCGTACTCGTGCTGCGCGGCGAGGTTGAGCTCGCTCACCCGCCGGCCGCGCGCGGCGACCCACGCCCCGAACCAGACGGTGAGCTCGCGGCCGATCACGAAGGCGGCGATCGCGAGCGGCGCGAACAGCTGTCCCTCGACGATCTTCGCGCCCTCGCTGGCGGTCACGTTCCAGAACGGAGCCTGGAAGAGCTGCCCGAGGAGATGACCCGCGTACGACGCGAGCCCGACGAGGAGACCGAAGATCACCCATGCGCCCCAGCGGCCGCGGTTGATGATCGCGCCGAGCAGCCAGAAGGCGATGAAGAACACCACCACGGGCACCCACAGGGCCCACGTTCCGAGGGCCGACACGAGCTTCTGCGACACGTTGGCGCTCGTGATCCCGCCGTCGACGAGGCCGATGCCGAGCCACGCGAGGAGATAGAGCACGGCGAAGCTGAGGGCGGCGAGCAGGCCGATCGCTCCCGCCGCTCCCCGGTTGCCCTTGGGCCGCGGCGCCTCGGGCGCCTGGACGAAGATGGGCTGCGGCTGCACGGCCGGCGCGACCGCGGCGCCGGCGACGGCCGGCGCGACGACGGTGGGAGCGGCATCCGCCTCGGGGCGGTCGTACCACGGGGTCCGGTCGTACGGCTCGGTCTCCTCGTACCGAGGGGGGACCGCGGCATCGGCGGCTTCGGCGACCCGTGCGGTGGCCGGCGGCTCGTCGACGTGAGGGGCCTGCGCGGCGGAGCCGGCGACCGCGGGCTCGGCGACTGAAGTGGGCTCGGCCACCGAGGCGGGCTCGGCGACGGGCTCGGCGGAGGCGGATGTCGCGGAGGTGTGCGCGGCGACGGCGGAGTCGTCCGGGACGACGGCATCGCGCCGCGCTGCTTCGGCGTCGGCGAGGCCTTCGTGCGCGCGGCCCACGACGTCGTCTTCGACGGGCGTCGGCTCGTCGACCGGCTCGCCGATCGGCGGCTGCGGATCACTCATGGCAGGACTCCTCACGCGGGGCATTCCCCCGCCAGTGCGAGGCTAGCCGCCGCGACGGGATGAGCGAGGGAGGCGTGCCGTCGTGTGTCGGCATCCGCCGGGTGCCGTGACGCCGCCTAGGGTGTAGGCATGCGCAGGATCGACGTCGCCGCGCTCGCCGTGGCATCCCTCGCCCTCGTCGGCGCTCTCGCCGGATGCGCGCCCGAGCCCGCGGCATCCGGCTCCCCCTCGCCGTCCACCACGCTCGTCTCCCCCACGCCGCTGGAGACGAACAAGACGAACGACTCGCCGAGCCCCTCCCCCACGGCCGAGGCGGCGGCGAAGCTGCCCACCGACTGCAGGGCGATCCTCTCCAGCGCCGTCCTCGCCGAGCTCAAGGGCGTCACACTCAACGACGCCGCCTTCGGGCCGAGCGGCCTGCAGAAGGACGGAAGCCTCATCTGCATCTGGGCCGACCCGAACGCCGACACGACCGGCCTCACCACGAAGATCAGCCGCATGTCCCGCGGCCCGGCGCTGCAGCTGCTCAACGACCTCGTGGCGAAGCAGGGCTTCACCTGTTACACGCCTGACGGCGGCACCCGGTGCGAGAAGACCTGGAAGGACGCCACGTACCCCATCACCGACGGGCGGACGGTGTTCTGGCGGGCGGACGTCCTCATCGACACGACCTACTCGAACCTCTCGCCGAGCGGGTACACGGCGAGCATCGTCGCCCACGTCTTCCCCTGACGCGGCGCGGACGCGGACGCGCTCACGGCCAGAGGCGCTGGACGAGCCGGTCCGTGTAGCGATCGGGATGCCACGACCGCTCGACCGTGGCGAGCCAGACGCCGTCCCGGATCACGTGCTCCTCGACGACGGCGCCGGACGCCTTGACGCAGCGGACGCCCCCGCCGCTGTCCTCGCAAGAGAACCCCTGGCTGGCGAGGCCCGCCTGCGCGATCCCGGACGCCGACGCATCGACATCCGACAGCGTGGTCGTCACCGTCCCGCCCGACTCGTTGCGCCACGCGCACGTCATCCGCACCTGCGGCGACAGGGCGGCCCGCACGGAGGTCGCGGTCGTCTCGGGCGCGGCCCGCGTCTGGTCCAGCAGCACGTGCGGCGTCCAGCTCAGCTCGACCCACAGCCCGTCGGGATACAGGGAGCGGCAGTCGTCGCTGATCGCCGAGCCGATCTGGTGGACGGGCTTCGGGCCCTCCGGGGCTGAGGCGGATGCCGCGGTCCCCGTGCGCAGGATGTCGCCGACGAAGGACACGGCGGTCGGGATGCCGGGAACGGCCAGCCACGCCAACGCTCCCACGATGCCCACGCACACCACGCCGGCCGGCCACGCCAGCCACGCACTGCGCCCACCGATCATGCGCCGCCTTCCCGACCTCCACGGTAAGCCGGGCCCCCGACGCGGCGGGGTGCGGCGCGCGGAGGTCTCTCATCTTCTTCTCATCTGACGCATGCGTCACAGGACTCACACCTGCACCACCGCGGGCGCCCGCAGGCTGGCGGGTCGGACGACACGAATCCGCCCCGAACCCGGAGAGACCACGCGAACGCCGAAGGCCCCCGGCGCGAGCCGGGGGCCTTCGGGTGACGGATGCCTCGCGGCGAGGCGTCCGATCAGTTGTACGTGCCGGGCGTGAAGTCGTCCGTCGAGAAGCTGTCGAAGTCGACGTAGCTCAGGTCGGCGTCGCTGTAGGCTCCGTCCGACGCGAAGATGCGGTTGGGGTACCGCTCGCTCTTCGCCTCCTCGGTCGCCTCCACGGTGACGTTCCGGTACTTCGAGAGTCCGGTGCCCGCCGGGATCAGCTTTCCGATGATCACGTTCTCCTTCAGGCCCACGAGCGGGTCGCTCTTGCCCTCCATCGCGGCCTGCGTCAGGACACGCGTCGTCTCCTGGAACGACGCGGCCGACAGCCACGACTCGGTGGCGAGCGACGCCTTCGTGATACCCATGAGCTCCGGCCGACCCGAGGCGGGGCGCTTGCCCTCGCCGACGGACTGACGGTTCAGGTCGATGAAGCGACGCGAGTCGACGAGCTCACCCGGCAGCAGCGTCGTGTCGCCGTGGTCGACCACGGTGACCTTCCGCAGCATCTGCCGGACGATGACCTCGATGTGCTTGTCGTGGATCGGCACACCCTGCGACCGGTACACGCCCTGCACGCCGTTGACGAGGTACTTCTGCACCTCGCGGGCGCCCATGACGCGCATGATCTCCTTCGGGTCGAGCGTGCCCACCTGCAGCGGCTGGCCGACGGTCACGTGCTGACCGTCCTCCACGAGCAGCGTGGCGCGCTTGAGCACCGGGTAGGCGATCGGCTCGTCGCCGTTGTCGGGGGTCAGGATGACCTTCTTCGAACGGTCGGTCTCGTCGATCGTGATGCGTCCGTCGGACTCGGCGATCGGGGACGCGCCCTTGGGGGTGCGCGCCTCGAAGAGCTCCTGCACACGGGGCAGACCCTGCGTGATGTCCTCAGCGGAGGCGGAACCACCGGTGTGGAACGTACGCATCGTCAGCTGCGTGCCGGGCTCGCCGATCGACTGCGCCGCGATGATGCCCACGGCCTCGCCGATGTCGACGATCTTGCCGGTCGCGAGCGAACGGCCGTAGCACTTCGCGCACACGCCGACGGCGGACTCGCACGTCAGCACCGAGCGCACCTTGATGCTCTCGACGCCGGCCTCCACGAGGCGGTCGATCAGAACGTCGCCGACGTCCTGGCCCGCCTCGGCGACGACCGTGCCCTTGGCGTCCACGACATCCGCCGCGAGCGTGCGGGCGAACACCGAGTTCTCGACGTTCGCGTCACGCACGAGCGTGCCGTCCGCGCCGGGCGCGGCGATCGTGAACTCGAGGCCCTTGGTCGTGCCGCAGTCCTCCTCGCGGATGATGACATCCTGCGAGACGTCCACCAGGCGACGGGTCAGGTAGCCCGAGTCGGCCGTACGGAGGGCCGTGTCGGCCAGACCCTTGCGGGCACCGTGCGTCGCGATGAAGTACTCCGCCACCGACAGCCCCTCGCGGTACGAGGAGATGATCGGGCGCGGGATGATCTCGCCCTTCGGGTTGTTCACGAGGCCGCGCATACCCGCGATGTTCCGGATCTGCAGCCAGTTACCACGAGCACCCGACGACACCATGCGGTTGATGGTGTTGTCCTCCGGGAAGTTGTCGCGCATCGCCTTCTGGACGGCGTCGGTCGCCTCGGTCCAGATCTTGATGAGCTCCTGCCGGCGCTCGGCGTCGGTGGTCAGACCCTTCTCGTACTGCGCCTGGACCTTCGCGGCCTGCTTCTCGTAGCCCGCGACGATCTCGCCCTTGTTCGGTGGCGTGAGGATGTCGCTGAGCGCGACCGTCACGCCCGAACGCGTGGCCCAGTAGAAGCCGGCGTCCTTGATGCGGTCGAGCGAGGCGGCGACCTCCACGCGGGGGTACTCCTCGGCCAGCTTGTTGACGATCTGCGACAGCTTGCCCTTGTCGGCCTGCTCGCGCACGAACGGGTACCCCTTGGGCAGCGTGTCGTTGAAGATCGCCTGGCCGAGCGAGGCGTCCACGAGACCGTGGCGCTCGTAGCCCTCGGGCGCTTCGCCCTCGAGGAACGTGAGGCCGGGGACGCGGATGCGGACCTTGGCCTGCAGGTCGAGGGTGCCCTCGTCCTTCGCCAGGATGGCCTCGCCGACCGAGCCGAACACGCGGCCCTCGCCGGCTGCGCCCGCCTTGACCGTGGTGAGGTGGTGCAGGCCGATGATCATGTCCTGCGAGGGCAGGGTCACCGGGCGGCCGTCGGACGGCTTCAGGATGTTGTTCGACGCCAGCATCAGGATGCGGGCCTCGGCCTGGGCCTCGACCGACAGCGGGAGGTGGACGGCCATCTGGTCGCCGTCGAAGTCCGCGTTGAACGCGGCGCACACGAGCGGGTGCAGCTGGATCGCCTTGCCCTCCACGAGCTGGGGCTCGAACGCCTGGATGCCGAGGCGGTGGAGCGTGGGCGCGCGGTTGAGCAGCACCGGGCGCTCGCGGATGATCTCCTCGAGCACGTCCCACACCTCGGGACGGGTGCGCTCCACGGCGCGCTTGGCGGCCTTGATGTTCTGAGAGTGACCGAGGTCGATGAGGCGCTTGATCACGAACGGCTTGAACAGCTCGAGCGCCATCTGCTTGGGCAGACCGCACTGGTGCAGCTTCAGCTGCGGGCCGACGATGATGACCGAACGGCCCGAGTAGTCCACGCGCTTGCCGAGCAGGTTCTGGCGGAACCGGCCCTGCTTGCCCTTGAGCATGTCGCTCAGGGACTTGAGCGCGCGGTTGCCCGTGCCCGTGACGGGGCGGCCGCGACGGCCGTTGTCGAACAGCGCGTCGACGGCCTCCTGCAGCATCCGCTTCTCGTTGTTGACGATGATCTCGGGGGCACCGAGGTCGATCAGACGGCGGAGGCGGTTGTTGCGGTTGATCACGCGACGGTACAGGTCGTTCAGGTCGGAGGTCGCGAAGCGGCCGCCGTCCAGCTGCACCATCGGGCGCAGCTCCGGCGGGATCACCGGGACGACGTCGAGGACCATCGAGGCCGGGCTCATGCCGGTCTGCAGGAACGAGTTGACCACGCGCAGGCGCTTGATCGCGCGGATCTTGCGCTGACCCTTGCCCTCCGAGATCTGCAGGTGCAGGCTCTCGGACTCGGCGGCCAGGTCGAAGGCCTGCAGGCGGCGCTGGATCGACTCCGCGCCCATGTAGGCCTCGAAGTACTGGCCGAAGCGGTCCTGCAGCTCGTGGAAGACGTCGTCCTCGGGCTTGAGGGCGCCGACCTCGAGGGTGCGGAAGTCCTCCCACACGCGCTCGAGCTTCGCGATCTGCTCGTCCGCGTTCTTGCGGGTGGCGGACATCTCCTTCTCGGCGGCGTCCTTGACCTTCTTCTTCTGGTCGGCCTTGGCGCCCTCCTCCTCGAGCGCGGCGAGCTCCTCCTCCAGCTTCTGGAGGCGGGTCGCGATGCGGGCGTCGCGGCGGTCCGCGATCGTCTTCATCTCGAGACGCAGGTTGTTCTCGTGCGTCGGGAGGTCGCGGTGACGCGCCTCCTCGTCGACCGAGATCACCATGTACGCGGCGAAGTAGATGACCTTCTCGAGGTCCTTCGGCGCCATGTCCAGCAGGTACCCGAGGCGCGACGGGACGCCCTTGAAGTACCAGATGTGCGTGACGGGCGCGGCGAGCTCGATGTGGCCCATCCGCTCGCGACGGACCGAGGACTTGGTGACCTCGACGCCGCAGCGCTCGCAGACGATGCCCTTGAAGCGGACGCGCTTGTACTTGCCGCACGCGCACTCCCAGTCCCGCGAGGGACCGAAGATCTGCTCGCCGAACAGGCCGTCCTTCTCGGGCTTCAGGGTGCGGTAGTTGATGGTCTCCGGCTTCTTGACCTCGCCGTAGGACCAGCGACGGATGTCGTCTGCGGTGGCCAGGCCGATGCGAAGCTGGTCGAAAGTGGTTGATTCGAGCACTGGTTCTCCTGTGTGCCTAATAAATCTCGGTGAGGGGCCGGGTTCAGATCTCGTCGATGGACGACGACTCGAACCGGCTGGAGATGTTGATGCCGAGCTCTTCCGCCGCGCGGAACGCCTCGTCATCCGTGTCGCGAAGGTTGACCGCCGTGCCGTCCGCCGAGAGGACCTCGACGTTCAGGCAGAGCGACTGCATCTCCTTCATGAGCACCTTGAAGGACTCGGGGATGCCCGGCTCCTGGATGTTCTCGCCCTTGACGATGGCCTCGTACACCTTGACGCGGCCGAGGATGTCGTCGGACTTGATCGTGAGGAGCTCCTGCAGCGCGTAGGCGGCGCCGTAAGCCTCGAGGGCCCACACCTCCATCTCGCCGAAGCGCTGACCGCCGAACTGCGCCTTCCCACCGAGCGGCTGCTGGGTGATCATCGAGTACGGGCCGGTCGACCGTGCGTGGATCTTGTCGTCCACGAGGTGGTGCAGCTTCAGGATGTACATGTAGCCGACCGAGACGGGTGCCGGGAACGGCTCGCCGGAGCGGCCGTCGAACAGCAGCGCCTTTCCGCTGGAGTCGATCAGGCGCTCGCCGTCGCGCGTGAGGTTGGTCGAGTCGAGCAGACCCGCGATCTCCTCCTCGTACGCGCCGTCGAACACCGGCGTGGCGACCTTCGTCCCGGGCGCGGCCTCACGGGCGCTCTCGGGCAGATGGGCGGCCCACTCGGGGTTCCCCTCGACCTTCCAGCCCTGCTTGGCGATCCACCCGAGGTGGGTCTCCAGCACCTGGCCGAAGTTCATGCGGCCGGGGATGCCGAGCGGGTTCAGGATGACGTCGACCGGCGTGCCGTCGGCGAGGAAGGGCATGTCCTCGATCGGGAGGATCTTGGCGATGACACCCTTGTTGCCGTGGCGGCCGGCGAGCTTGTCGCCCTCGGTGATCTTGCGCTTCTGGGCGATGTAGACCACGACGCGACGGTTGACGCCCGAGCCGAGCTCGTCGTCGCCGTCCTCGGCGTTGAACTCCTTGACCGCGATGATCGTGCCCTGCTCGCCGTGCGGCACCTTCAGCGACGTGTCGCGGACCTCGCGGCTCTTCTCGTTGAAGATCGCGCGGAGCAGGCGCTCCTCGGCCGAGAGCTCGGTCTCGCCCTTCGGCGTGACCTTGCCGACGAGGATGTCGCCGGGGCGCACCTCGGCGCCGATGCGCACGATGCCGCGCTCGTCCAGATCCTTCAGCAGGTCCGGGCTCACGTTCGGCAGGTCGCGGGTGATCTCCTCCTTGCCGAGCTTCGTGTCGCGGGCGTCCACCTCGTACTCCTCGATGTGGATCGAGGAGAGGGTGTCGTCCTTCACGAGGTCCTGGCTGAGGATGATGGCGTCCTCGAAGTTGTGGCCCTCCCACGTCATGAACGCGACGAGGAGGTTCTTGCCGAGCGCGAGCTCGCCGTTCTCCGTCGCCGGGCCGTCGGCGATGACCTCGCCGGCCTCGATGCGGTCGCCCGCCGAGACGATGACGCGCTGGTTGTACGAGGTTCCCTGGTTGGAGCGGTCGAACTTGCGCAGGAAGTACTCCTGCGTGCCGCCCTCGTCGAGCTGGATGGTCACGACGTCGGCCGAGACCTCCTGCACGACGCCGGACTTCTGCGCGGTGACGACGTCACCGGCATCCACCGCGGCGTAGCCCTCCATGCCGGTGCCGACGACGGGCGACTCGCTGCGCACGAGCGGCACCGCCTGGCGCTGCATGTTCGCACCCATGAGGGCGCGGTTCGCGTCGTCGTGCTCGAGGAACGGGATGAGCGACGTCGCGACCGAGACCATCTGGCGCGGCGACACGTCCATGTAGCCGATCTCCTCGGCGTGGAACAGGTCGACCTCGCCGCCCTGCCCGCGACGGGCGAGGACGCGGTCCTGCGCGAAGTGGCCGTCGGCCTTCAGCTCGACCCCCGCCTGGGCGACGATGTAGTCGTTCTCCTCGGACGCGGTGAGGTAGTCGATCTGGTCGGTCACCCGGCCGTCGACGACCTTGCGGTACGGCGTCTCGATGAAGCCGAACGCGTTGATCCGCGCGAACGACGCGAGCGAGCCGATGAGGCCGATGTTCGGGCCTTCCGGCGTCTCGATCGGGCACATGCGGCCGTAGTGCGACGGGTGGACATCGCGGACCTCGACGCCGGCGCGCTCACGGGAGAGGCCGCCGGGGCCCAGCGCCGACAGGCGGCGCTTGTGGGTCAGGCCCGCCAGCGGGTTGTTCTGGTCCATGAACTGCGACAGCTGCGACGTCCCGAAGAACTCCTTGATCGCGGCGACGACGGGGCGCACGTTGATCAGGGTCTGCGGCGTGATCGCCTCGATGTCCTGCGTGGTCATGCGCTCGCGGACGACGCGCTCCATGCGGGACAGGCCCGTGCGCACCTGGTTCTGGATGAGCTCGCCGACCGCGCGGATGCGGCGGTTGCCGAAGTTGTCGATGTCGTCGACGTCCAGGCGGATCTCGACGTCCTTGCCGCCGCGGCGGCCCTCGAACGTCGTGTCGCCGCGGTGCAGGCGCACGAGGTACTTGATCGTCGCGACGATGTCGGCGACGGTCAGCACGGAGTCGGACAGCGGCGCCTCGAGGCCCAGCTTCTGGTTGATCTTGTAGCGACCCACCTTCGCCAGGTCGTAGCGCTTCGGGTTGAAGTAGAAGTTGTCCAGCAGCGCGCGGGCGGCCTCGGCGGCGACCTGCTCGCCCGGACGCAGCTTGCGGTAGATGTCGCGGAGCGCGTCCTCCTTGGTGAGGATCGTGTCCTTCGACAGCGTCTCCTCGATGGAGTCGAAGCCGGCGAACTCGGCCAGGATGTCCTCGCTGGTCAGGCCGAGGGCCTTCAGGAACACCGTCACGGACTGCTTGCGCTTGCGGTCGATGCGCACGCCGACCTGGTCGCGCTTGTCGATCTCGAACTCGAGCCACGCGCCGCGGGACGGGATGACGCGGGCGGAGACGATGTCCTTGTCGCTGGTCTTGTCGGCGACGCGGTCGAAGTAGACGCCCGGCGAGCGGACGAGCTGCGACACGACGACGCGCTCGGTGCCGTTGATGATGAACGTGCCCTTGCCGGTCTGCAGGGGGAAATCGCCCATGAAGACCGTCTGGGTCTTGATCTCACCGGTCTGGTGGTTCATGAACTCGGCCTCGACGTACAGCGGGGCGGCGTAGGTCTTGCCGCGCTCCTTGCACTCCTCGATCGAGTACTTCTCCGGCTCCAGGTACGGGTTCGTGAACGAGAGCTGCATCGTCTCGCTCAGGTCCTCGATCGGCGAGATCTCCTCGAAGATCTCCTCCAGGCCGCTGATCTCAGGGACGTCGGTGCGACCGGCGGCCTTCGCCTCGGCGACACGCGCCTTCCAGATGTCGTTGCCGACGAGCCAGTCGAAGGACTCGGTCTGCAACGCGAGGAGGTCAGGGACCGTCAGCGTGTCGGAGATCTTCGCGAACGAGAGACGCGATGCTCCGCGTCCGTTCTTGGGGGTGGTGGTGGGGTTGGATGCGTTGCGCGCAGCAGCCAAGGGGATAACCTCCATGAGCCCGGGTCGGGGCTCGGTTCCTTGTCGTCAGGGTGGAGTGCTCGATCGTCCCCGAAACCCGCGCGTCACGCCCGCCGTGAGGCGAGGGCACGCAGGCACAGCCGACCACCATATGAGGGCAGGGGGAATCCAGAGCGCAACTACCAACTATACGGCTCTCGCCCTCACGTGTCCAGTCGGATTCTTGACGAGTCCAGTTTCCTGCGGTATAACCGCGTCCACCCCCTCTCCTTCTCCGTCGATTGCGCGCCGTTTTCGGCGTGCGCAGGCGATTGCGCCCGCCGAAAACCGCGCGCAACCGGGGGCGAGCGGCGCGAGGAATGCGTGCGGTCGCACGGCTCTTGCGCCACAATGCAGTCATGACCGGGGTGCCGCCCGTGATCCGCACCCCCGACCAGCGGATCCGCGTCTTCGTCAGCTCGACTCTCCGCGAGCTCGCCGCCGAGCGCGCCGCGGCGCGCGCCGCCATCGAGCGGATGCGCCTCGCGCCCGTGATGTTCGAGCTGGGCGCGCGCCCGCATCCGCCCCGCTCCCTGTATCGCGCCTACCTCGACCAGAGCGACGTCTTCGTCGGGATCTACGGCGCGAGCTACGGCTGGGTCGCCCCGGGCGAAGAGGTGTCCGGACTCGAGGACGAGTACAACCTCGCGCCCCGCGGCATGCCCAAGCTCGTGTACATCAAGGCGTCGCAGACCCGCGACGAGCGCCTCGAGCAGCTGATCGGCCGGATCCGCAACGACGACACCGTCGCCTACCTGTCGTTCGACACGGCGGCGCAGCTCGAGGAGCAGATCGCGCAGGACCTGGCGACCCTGTTCGCGGAGCGGTTCGAGGAGTCGCAGCGGCCGCCCGAGCCCGACCCCGCGGCATCCGCCGGCTCGCTCAGCGCGCGCGTGCCGGTGCCGTACACGACCACCATCGGTCGCGAGGACGACATCGACGCCGTGCGCTCCCTGCTCGTCGGCGGCGCGAACCGCACCGTGAGCCTCATCGGCCCGGGCGGGGTCGGCAAGAGCCGGCTCGCGATCGAGATCGCGCGCGCGACCGAGGACCTCTTCCCCGACGGGACGTACTTCGTGCCGCTGGAGGGCGTCCTCGAGCCGGGGCTGCTGCTGCCCACGATCGCGTACACGCTGGGCGTGCGCGACAACGGCGAGGCGGCGCTCGAGGAGCGCATCTCGCGCGCCCTCGCCGACCGGCGGGTACTGGTGGTGCTCGACAACTTCGAGCAGATCGTGGATGCCGCGCCCGTGCTCGTGCGGCTGTACACGGTCGCGCCCACGGCGACCTTCCTCGTCACGAGCCGCATCGTCCTGCGCATCCGGGGCGAGCAGGTCTACGAGGTCCGTGCCCTGCCGGTGCCCCCGACGACGGGCACCCGGGAGCGCGCCGCGGCGTCCGCGGCCTGCGTGCTGTTCGTCGATCGCGCCCGCGCCGCCGATCCGTCCTTCGCTCTCACCGACGAGAACGCCGCGGACGTCACGGCGATCTGCCGGGCGCTGGAGGGGATCCCCCTCGCGATCGAGCTGGCCGCCGCCAAGGCGCGCATGCTGACGCCGCACGGCATCGCGCAGCGGCTCGGCGCGAGCCTGCCGCTGCTCACCGCGGCCGTGCGCGACCTCCCCGAGCGCCACCGCACCATGCGGGCGACGATCGAATGGAGCGTGAGCCTGCTGTCGCCCGACGACCGCGACCTGTTCGAGTCGCTCGGCGTCTTCGCGACGCGGTTCACCCTCGACGCGGTCGAGTCGCTCGGCAGCGGACGCCCGTGGGACGGCCGCGCGATCGACGGCATCGCCGCCCTCGTCGACGGCTCGCTCGTGACCCAGACCGACGTGGGCGGTCGGTCGGTGTACTCCCTCTTGGCGATCGTCCGCGAGTACGCGCTCGGCCGCCTCAGGGAGCGCGGCGAGGACGGCGCGCTCCGGATGGCGCACGCCGACTACTACACGGCGCTCGTGCATCGCGTGGCGCCGGGGCTGCGCGGGAGCGCGCAGGCGGAGGCCGTGGCCGAGCTCGGGCTCGAACTGCCGAATCTGCGCGCCGCCATCCGCCACCTCGTGTACACCGACCGCCTCGACGACGCGGGCGACTTCGCATGGAGCCTGCTCATCTACTGGTGGATCGTGGGCTTCCTCGCCGAGGTGCGGGTCTGGATGCTCGAGCTGCTCGCCAAGGAGCAGCCCATCACCCCGCACACGCGGGCGGTCGCGTGGTTCTTCGCACTGTGGGGCCAGATGTGGCAGAACCCGTCTGAGGAGGCCGTCGCCGGGCTCGCCGAATGCGTCCGCCTCTTCACGGAGAGCGGGGACGAGGATGCGGCGGCGATGGCGGTCGCCGCTCGCGCCACCGCCCGCGTGCAGCTGCCGGACCCCGACCTCGAGACGGCGGAGGCGGAGCTGCAGGACGCGTTCGACCGGCTGCGGGGGCTCGGGAACGGATGGGCGGAGGCCATCACCGAGGTCTCGCTCGGCCGGCTGGCGTGGCTGCGCGGCGGCCTCGACGACGCGCTCACGCACTTCGACCACGCCACGGCGCTCGCCGAGGCCGGGGGCGACCTCTTCACGCTGTCGGTCGCCGGCAACCAGACCGGACGGCTGCTGCTGCTGCGAGGCGCGGCCGACGCGGCCGAGGAGGTGTTCCGGCGGACGCTCCTCGTCTCGGTGCGGCTGCGCTTCGAGGAGGGAGTCGCCTACGGGCTGGAAGGGCTCTGCGGTGTCGCGGCGCTCCGCGGCGACGCCGAGCGCGCTGGGACGCTGTCCGCGGCGGCGGGCACGATCCGCCATCGGATCGGCATGTTCGACGTGGACGCGTTCACGGTGCACACGGCGCTGCGGGACCGTCTGCGCACCGCGCAGCCCGACCTGCTCGCGGCCGGGGAGGCGCACGGCGCGCAGCTCACCCCCGCCGAGGCCGTCGCCTACGCACTGCCCGCGCCCGACCGGGACATCGCGGCGGACATCGTCGCGCACTGGTGAGGGCGGGTCAGCCCAGGATCTCCTCGATGCCCGCGATCATCAAGCCGGCCGCACCGCGGCGAAGCGCGGTGCGCCGCGCGGAGTCCGTGGTGAGGACGTGCGCCACCACCGGCCTGCCGTCGGCCGTGAAGCTCCGCCAGTGCGCGGCCGACGCGTTCCAGTCGAGCCCCAGCATCGTCCACGGCCTCTGCGTGCGGGCGAAGAAGTCGGGATCCGCGTCGAGCTGCCGACCGTAGTAGAAGCCCCACGACTCGATCCCGTGGGCTGCGGCGAGCTCCGCCCACAGGACGTTCTCCGCCCCGCTCTTCGCGACGAACACCTCGGCGGGCTTCGGAACGCTGCCCACCAGCACCGACATGAGCTCGGTGTAGAACCGCTGCGCCACCGCCTTGGGGTCGATCCACAGCGCGTGCGACGAGCGGTACCGATCGATGAGGTCCGTCAGGCGCCAGTACGGCCGTCGCGGCTGATCGGGGCGACCCGGGGGTGGATCGATGAGGTGCCGTCGCACCTCGTCCCAGGTGTGCTCGGCGACGGTGAAGCCGGTTGTCCCCGAGGTGCGGTCGAGCGTCCCGTCGTGCACCCCGCACCACACCCCGTCGGCTGTGCGCGACACCGACATCTCGAGCGCGTCGACCCCGAACGTCGCCGAGCGCGCGTATGCGAACGCGGACATCTCCGGCCAATCGGCCGACCCGCCCCGATGCGCGATCGTGAACGGGGACGCTCGGCGCATGGACTCGACCGGCGGGCGCGGCCACAGCGATGCCGCGATGGGGACCCCGGCCGCCGCGGCGGCCACCGCCGTTCCGCCGCCGATCAGGAGCGCACGTCGCGATAGGCGACGGCCCGGCCTCTCGGACCCGGCGGGTCCCGGCATCCGTCGCTCACCGTCGCCGCCTCTCGCCGCGTCGGCGTCGTCCCGGTCGTCTGACACCCGTCACCCCCTCACCGATGCCGGGACGCTACCCGAGGTCGCTGAAGGATTCCGGAGGATGCGCGCGCACGAATGCCGTCGTAGCGCCGAACGCGGATCAGGAGCGGACGAGCGCGACGGCCTGCGCCCGATCGCGCACGCCGAGCTTCGCGAAGATCGCGTTCACGTGCGACTTGACCGTCGAGATGCCGATGAACAGGCGCCCCGCGATCTCGGCGTTGCCGAGGCCCTCGCCGACGAGCACGAGCACGTCCGCCTCGCGCGGCGTCAGCTCGGGGAAGCGCGCGATCAGCGCGTCCGCGGGGGCCACGGGGGCGGATGCCGCGGCCGTCGCCGCGCCGACGATGCGGGCGCCGACCTCGGCGGCGAAGGTGGACTGACCCCGCGCGACGGCGCGGACCGCCGCGGCGAGCTCGGACCGTCCGGCTTCCTTCGTCAGGTAGCCCCGCGCACCCGCCCGCAGCGCCGCGAGGATCGAGTCGTCGTCGGCGTACGTCGTCAGTACGAGGACGGCCGTGCCCGGCACGTCCGTCACGATCCGCGCGGTCGCGCCGACGCCGTCGAGTCGCGGCATCCGCAGATCCATCAGCACGACGTCAGGACGCATCGAGACGGCGAGCGCGACCGCCTCCTCGCCGTCCGCCGCGGAGCCGACGACCGCGATGTCGGGCAGCAGGTCGAGGACCGTGACCAGGCCGTCGCGGACGATCGCCTGGTCGTCCGCGACGAGCACCCGGATGATCTCGTCGGTCATGAGACGTCCGCCCGCACGCCGACGACGAACCGCCCGTCGCGGACCCCGGCCTCCGCGGCGCCGCCCGCGAGGCCGGCGAACCGCTCGCGCATCCCGATCAGGCCGTAGCCGCCGCCGGCGTGCGCGGGGGCGGATGCGGCGACGGGGTTGCTCACGGTCAGGGACACGACGTCATCCTGCCAGGCGAGCCCGACCTCCACGGGCTGCCCCGGTGCGTGGCGACGCGCGTTGCTCAGCGCCTCCTGCAGCGCCCGCTCGAGCGCGCCCGCCGCCGCGGAGGGCAGCGTCCGCGCGATCCCCTCCGTCCGCAGGGTCGCGCTGCCGCCCAGCGCGCGATGCGCCCGGACGAGCTCGTCGAGCGCCGTCGCGAACGCCGTGGGGGCGACGGCGGGCGCGTCGTCCGCCCGCGGCTCCCGCAGCGCGGCCACCGCCCGCCGCGCCTCGCCGAGCCCCGCGCCGGCGAGCTCGCGGGCCGACACGACGCGCTCGCGGGCGGATGCCGCATCCCCCGCCTCGAGCAGCGCATCCGCGGCGTCCAGCTGCAGCACCAGGCCGCCCAGCGTGTGCGCGAGGACGTCGTGCAGGTCGCGGGCGATCGCGACGCGCTCGGCCTCGGCCCGGGCGGCGGCGTCGCGCTCCCGCAGGAGCGCCGCCTGCCGCTCCGCCGTCCGCAGCTGCCGGCGACTGAGTCCGCCGAGGCATCCGAGGAGGAGGGCACCGACGACGCTCAGGAGGGCGGGGAGCGACACCGGCGCGATCACGGCCCCGAGGGCGGCGAGCGCCACGGCTCCGAGGGCGGCGGCGGCGCCCGCGACGATCGGCACCCCGTCGTCGGCGACGAACACCATGAGGCACACCGCCGCGGGGATCACGGCCGTGCCGTCGGTCGCCGCCGACGCCAGCGCCCCCGCGGCCACCGCCACGAGCGCCAGCGTCCGGGCGAGGCGTGCCGCGCCCGTCGCGGCGGCGATCGTCCGCGCCAGCCAGGCCGCCACCGCCACGGCCGCCGCGCCGATCACCCACGGGGCGGCGCGGTGCGCGTTCAGCCCGAACAGCCACCACGCGAGGAGGGCGACGCCGAGGGCGGTGAGGACGAGGGACCAGCGGGTCGGACGGGCGTTCACACGACCATCATCCGCGTGCGGGGCGGGGGACGGGAGCAGGCCCCGTCATGCCGTCACCGCCGCGTGGCGCTCGAGCCGGACCGCGAAGACCGCCGTGCGGGCGACGCGATTGGCCGCGATGAGGAGGAGGATGATGCCGGTCGAGGTCGCCGCGTGCGCACCGAGGCTTGTCGCGAGGACGTCGATGCCGACCCGGACAGCGAGGACGACGAGCCACAGCGCGAGCCCCCACCACCCGGTCCGGGACGCGAACCGCGCGACCTGGTCGGAGGAACCGACGCGCACGGGCGGGTCCAGCGGACGGAACCGCGCGATCGCGCCCATCCACGCGCCCACGCCGAGGGAGATCACGATCTCGACGAGCAGCACGGCGACGTCGAGACCCGTGAGCCCGTGCGACTGCTGCACGAGGAGCCCCGCCCCGACGATGGCGAGGATCAGCGCGAGCCGGTACATGCGTCCGATCGCGACGGGTCGCCACGTGGTCTGGCGGTAGCCGATCCAGCCGATGACGAGGACGATGAGGATCGCGTTTCCGATGGTCTGCAGGTTCATGCTCCGAGCCTGCGCCGCCGCGCCGCCGCCGCCCACCGCCCACGGGTGGAGAACGGGTGGATTCCGGGTGGAGGGCTACCGTGCGGAGCGGGCGTGCCGGAATCGGATGCGGGTGCCCGGCCGTGCCTGTGCGAGCCGGTCGAGCGACCCGTCCGCGACGACCGCGATCACCGGGTAGCCGCCGGTCACCGGCCCGTCCGCGAGGAGAACGGTGGGACGCCCGCTCGGCGGGACCTGCAGCGCACCGGGCACCATCCCCTCGCTCGGCAGCTCGTCGGCGACGGCGCGCACGAGCTCGGGTCCGTCGAGTCGGATGCCGACCCGGTCCGCCTGGGCGGACACGGTCCAGGTGCTCTCGAACAGCGTCCGTGTGGCGGCCGGGACGAACCGGTCGGCGCGCGGCCCGGGCGCGAGCTCCACCTCGACGTCGTCGTCGCGCGGCGCCCCCCACGGCGCGACGCCGGCGGGCGGCACCGCCGCGGCCGCGGCATCCCCCGCCGCGAGCACGGAACCCGCGCGGAGCGGAGCGGGGCCGAGCCCCGCGAGCACGTCCGTCGAGCGCGATCCGACCGCCGCGGGCACGTCGATGCCGCCACGGACGGCCAGGTAGGCCCGTACTCCGTGGGCGAACGCGTCGAGCCCCAGCTCGGCGCCGGCGGGCCACGCGTGCGCCTCGTACGGGTCGATCACCCGCCCGTCCACCCGGATCTCCCCCCACGCGCCGGTCACGGCGAACCACAGGTCCTCGCGCGCGACCGCCCGCAGGCCGCCGACCGTCACCTCCACGGCCGCCGCGTCCTCGCGGTTGCCGACGAGGCGGTTCGCCGTGCGCAGCGCGCCGCGGTCGAGGGCGCCGGACGGCGCGACGCCGAGGGCCGCGCGACCGGGGCGTCCGAGGTCCTGCACCGTCGCGAGCAGCCCCGGCTCGAGGATCTCCAGGGCCGCCGACCGGGCGGGCGAGGAGGACGGGGCTCCGGTGCCGGCGCCGGGCGCGGGATCGGCGGATGCCGTCGGCGCGGCGGCGACAGCACGCGCCGGCGCCGCGCGGAACCGGACGCGCGTCCCGGGAGCGAGCAGCGCCGGCGCCGCGGCATCCGGATCGAACAGGACGGCGTCCGTCGCACCGATCAGGCGCCACCCGCCGGGCGTGGCGCGGGGGTACGCCCCGGTGAACCCTGCGGCGAGACCCACCGCGCCGGCGGGCACGCGCGTGCGCGGCACGTCGAGGCGGGGCACGTCGAACGGCCAGTCCGCGCTGACGAGATAGCCGAACCCCGGGGCGAACCCGGTGAACGCGACCATCCAGCGGGCGGCCGCATGCCGCGCGACCAGGGCGTCGACGCTGATGCCGAGGAGCGCGGCGGTGGCGGCGAGATCCGGACCGTCGTACCTGATGGGCAGCTCCACCTCGGGCCCCTCGGCCCGGGGCGCGGCGGCATCGGTCGTGGCGGCCGTCCGCGCGATCCACGGCTGCGCCGCCGCGAGGGGCAGCACCGACGGATCGACCCGGACCAGAACGGTGCGCGCCGCCGGGACGAGGTCGCGGACGCCATCCGGCCGTGTCGCGGCGAGCGCGGCCTGGAGGGCGGTCACCTCGTCGAGAGACCCCACCTCGGCCAGCAGCGCGCGGTCGCCGAACGGGAGCACCCGCACGCTCACCACGGTGCGCGCACCTCGATGCCCTCCGCGACGAGCGCGGCGCGGACCGCGTGCGCCATCGCCACCGCGGCGGGTGTGTCGCCGTGCAGGCAGAGGGATGCCGCGGCCGTCTCCACCTCCGTGCCGTCGACGGCCTCGACGGTCCGCCGCCGCACGAGCCGTACGGCGCGCGCCGCGACGACCCCGGGGTCGTGCAGCAGGGCGCCCGCCGCCCCGCGCGGCACGAGCGACCCGTCGGACCGGTACCCGCGGTCGAGGAACGCCTCGCGGTGGAACGGCAGCCCCGCGTCGCCCGCCGCGGTGGCGAGCGCGTCGCCGAGGGCCAGGAGCGGCACGGGTCTGCCCACGCGATCCGACAGGGCCACGACCGCCGCGACGACCGCCCTCGCGAGGGCGGGATCGGCGCCCGCGGCGTGGTACAGCGCCCCGTGCGGCTTGACGTAGCGGATGTCGGCGCCCGCGTCCGCCAGGGCGGTGAGCTGCGCGGCAACGGCTGCGCGCAGGTCGGCGGGGTCCATGGCGAGCGGGCGACGGCCGAAGTCCGCGCGATCGGGATACGAGGGGTGCGCGCCGATCGCCACCCCCGTGCGCTGTGCCCGCTCGACCGCGGCACGCATGGACGCGGCATCCCCTGCGTGGCCCCCGCACGCGATGCTGGCGCTGGAGATCACGGCGAACATCGCGTCGTCGTCGGCGGTGGGCACGCCGTCGACGACCTCTCCGAGGTCCGCGTTGAGGTCGATCGCTGCCATGCCGACCACGCTAGTGCGGCCGGGAGCCGGGACGGATCGGGCCGAGGAGACATCCGTCCGGCGTACCGTTCTCAGGATCGACCACTCGCCGCGATCGGGCGACCCGCGGAATCCCGTGCCCCTGAGGTCGATGCCGACCCGCCGCTCCTGAGAACGGTACGCGCGGCGAGACGACGGAGCGACGGTGCGGCCCGGTCCGGAGGCGGGGCACGGACCGCGCCCTGCGGGCGCCCGTCCGCGTTAGCGTGGTGTCGTGGGACGTGATCGGCGGGACTCGGGGATGCCGCAGACGCGGCTCGGCGACGGCACCGTCGCCCGCATCGTGCCGTCGCCCTACACGACCGGCTCGGAGCTCGTCGTCGACGGGACGCCGCAGTCGCACGTCGATCTGCGGGACCCCTCGCACCTGCACTTCGAGTACGTGGAGCGGATGGGCGCCGTGATCGACCGGCTCCGCATGCCGGGCCAGCCGCTGACCGCCGTGCACCTCGGTGCCGGGGCGCTCACGATTCCGCGCTACGTCGAGCACACCCGCCCGGGGTCGCGGCAGCAGGTGATCGAGCTCGAGCCGGCGCTGGTGGACCTCGTCCGGGAGCATCTGCCGCTGCCGAAGGGCGCGGCGATCCGCATCCGCATCGGCGACGCCCGCGCGGGGCTGTCGCGGCTGCCGGCGTCGATGACCGGCAACGTCGACCTCCTGGTGTCGGATGTCTACGCCGGCGCGCAGACGCCCGCGCACCTCACGACGGTCGAGTTCTACACGGCGGTGTCGCACCTCCTGGCATCCGACGGCGTGCTGCTCGTCAACGTCGCCGACGGCGCCGGCCTCCCCTTCGCCCGCCGGCAGATCGCCACCGTGCGCGCCGTGTTCGCGCACGTCATCGTCCTCGCCGAGGTGCAGGTGCTGAAGGGCCGGCGCTTCGGCAACATCGTCATCGCGGCATCCCACGCCCCGATGCCCACCGAGTGGCTCCCCCGGCTCATGGCCGCCGGCCCCCACCCCGCGAAGGTGGCGCAGGGGGCGGAGCTCGACGAGCTGGCGCGGGGTCTTCGCCCCGTGACCGACGCGGATGCCACACCCTCCCCGAAGCCGTCGGCGACGCTGTTCGGCCGCTGACGGGAACTACTCCAGGCGCCCCGCCCGCATGCGCAGGACGCGGTCCGCGTGCTCCGCGATCTTCGGGTCGTGCGTCGAGACGATGGCGGCCACGCCGCGGGCGCGGACGATGCCGGCGATGAGCGTCATCATCTGCTCTGCCGTGGCGGAGTCGAGCTGACCGGTCGGCTCGTCGGCGATGAGCACGCGCGGGTTCGCGGCGAGCGCCCGCGCGATGCCGACGCGCTGCTGCTGGCCGCCGGACAGCTCGTACGGGCGCTGGTTGCGGTGCGCGGAGAGCCCGACCAGGTCCAGCAGCTCAGCCACGCGCTCGCCCCGCTCCCGCGCGGGCGTCCGCAGGATCCGCAGCGGGACCTCCACGTTCTCAGCCGCGGACAGCACGGGGAGAAGCGCGAACGACTGGAAGACGAAGCCGACGTCGCGCTGCCGGAGCGTCGACAGCGCACCCTCCCCAGCCGTGGTCAGCTCCACGTCGCCGACGCGCACCGTCCCCGACGTCGGCCGGTCGAGACCGCCGAGGAGGTTGAGGAGAGTGGTCTTGCCGGAACCGCTCGGCCCGCGGAGGACGACGAGCTCCGCGGGGTGCAGCTCGAGCGACACCCCGGCCACCGCGTGGACCTCGGTCTCACCGGACCCGTAGGTGCGGACCAGGTCGTGGGCGTGGACGACGGCGCTCATGCCCGGCCCTCCTCGTCGGGCCGCGCATCCGCGGGCGGCTCATCCCCGGGCCGCGCATCGCTGGGCCGCTCGTCACCTGGCGGCGCCGCGGCGGCGCGGCGGCGATCGCGGCGCAGGGACGGCCGTCCCTCCTCGAGGGCGGCGCCGGGAGGGGCGGCGCCGGGCACGGCGGCGCCGCGCGGGGGTGCGTCGGAGCGGAAGACCTCGACGTGGTCGGCCGCGAGGTCGAGGCGCACGCGGTCCTGCAGCGCGAGAGCCCGGACGTAGTCGGCCGGGAGCTGCATCCGCCCCACCCGATCGAGGACGGCGAACTCCTCCGCGACGTGCTGCTCCTCGCCCGACGCGGACAGCGCCGTGCGCCGGAGCGTCTCGGTGGAGGTGCGGCCGTCGCGGATCTGGACCACGCGACGGACGTGGCCGGAGATCCCCGGATCGTGCGTCACGATGAGCACCGTCACCCCGAGCGCCGCGTTGACCTCGCGCATCGTCTCGAGGACGAGCGCCGAGTTGACCTCGTCGAGCTCCCCCGTGGGCTCGTCCGCCAGCAGCACCTTGGGCCGGTTCGCGAGGGCCACGCCGATCGCCACCCGCTGCTGCTGGCCGCCCGAGAGCTGCGCGGGCAGGCGGTCGCCGAGCTCCCCGATGTCGAGCATGTCGAGGAGCTCCGCCGCGCGCGGAGCCCGCTCCTTCCGCGGGACGCCGGCCACCGCGAGCGTGAGGGCGATGTTCTCCGTCGCCGACAGGTAGGGCACGAGGTTGCGCCCCGTCTGCTGCCACACGAACCCCACCGTGTGCCGCCGGTAGTCGATGCGGTCCCTCTCCTTCATCGCGAGGAGGTCGTGGCCCTCGACGGATGCCGCGCCCGCGGTGGGCACGTCGAGTCCGCTCAGGATGTTCAGCAGCGTCGACTTGCCCGATCCGGACGCGCCGACGATGGCGGTCAGCTCCCCCGGCTGGACGTCGAGGGTCAGCCCTTGCAGCGCCTGCACCTCGACCCCCTCGGCCGAGAAGATGCGCACCAGGTCACGGCATACGATCGCGCTCATTCCGCTCCCATCTTGACGGTCGCCGCGGGCGACGCGCGCCGCGCGGCGAGCACCGCGACGATCGTCGCGATGCCGGTGACGACGAGGAATCCGACCAGGACGACGGCGAGCTGCGCCGGGTCGGGCCGGATCGGCAGCGTCCCCTCGACCCCGGTGAACGGGGCCAGGTCGGTGGTCGCGACGACCAGGGCCGGCATCGCGAGACCGAGCAGCGTCCCCACCACCACGCCCGCACCGACGATCGGCACGATCTCCCACGCGACGAGCGCGAGCGATGCGCGGGTGGACATCCCCATCGTTCGCAGCATCCCGATCACCCTGTTGCGCGACGGGGATGCGGTCACCGACCCCGCGAAGACGGCGATCGCGGCGAGGAGCGCACCGGCGACCGCGCCGCCGATCAGGGTCGCGCGCAGTCCCGACGCGGTCGGCGCCGCCTGGACGGCCGCGAGCTCGGCGGCGACGTCGTCGACGATCGCGTCGGGGGCGGTGGTGCGCACCGCCGAAGCCACGGCGGCGGGGTCCGCACCGGACCGGAGGTCGATGAGCAGCGTCGCCGGGGTGAAGGAGCCCTGACCGACGTCGGTCGTGAAGGCGCGGTCGACGAGCACCCAGGCATCAGGGGGGCCGAGCGCCGAGTCGGTCGGCAGGATCCCGACGACCCGGACCTCGACGAGGCCGAGGCGGAGATCGGCACCGACGGGGCGGCCCTGCGCGAGATCGCGCGAGATGACGACGGGAACGCGGCCGTCCACCTTGCGGCCGAGGTCGGCAGGAACCGCCGCACGCTGCGCGTGCAGGCTCTTCGCGTCCGTGAGGAGGACGGTCGTGTCGTCGGTCACGCCGTTGAGGCCGAGGCTGAGGTGGCCCGCCTCCGCGATCGGCGCGACGCCCGCGACGCCTTCGGTCGCGGCGATGCGCCGCTGCTGCGCGGCGGTGAAGATCGTCCCCGAGGCACGGACGTCCGCCCCGACGGTGTGCTCGGCCTGCGCGCGCGAGCCGCCGTCGACGGTGGACAGGACCACCGAGGAGAACACGGCGACCGACATCCCGACGACGACGGCGAGCGCGGCCGCGACCCCGAGCGCAGGATCACGGAGCGCCCGCGCCGTCCCGACGAAGGCGACCAGTCCGGACCCGCGGCGGGTCAGTGCGGCGACCGCCTGCAGCGCGGGCGGGAGGATCCACAGCACCACGACGCTCGCGGCGAGCGCGAGGAGGAGGGGGGTGAGCGCCAGCAGGAGGTCGAACCCCGGCGTCTCCAGCCGCCCGCGGCGGATGAGCAGGAAGGCGGCGAGGGCTGCGACGGCGATCATCAGAACGGACGCCGCGAGCCGGATGCCGCCGCGCGCACGCGCGGAGAGGTCGCGGCGGGCCGTGCGGAAGCTCCGGCGACCGCCCAGCACCGCGAAGAGCACCGGGGGGACGAGCCCGATCAGGAGCGGCACCAGCCACGCCGCCGCTCCCGCCGGCACCGGCACCGCGAGGGCGGCGACGACGGCGCCGATGGCCGCCGCGGGGAGCCCGAGGACGAGGCCCTCGACCGCCGCGGTGCCGCGCAGCTGCCGTCCGCTCGCTCCGCGGGCAGCGGCGAGCGCCAGCACGGCGCTGCGGCGCTCGATGACGGCGCGGACGCCGAGCGCGAAGACGGCAAGGACCACCCCGATCGGACCGGAGACGCAGATCGACAGCAGCGAGACGGTCGCGGCCACGCGCGCGAGCGAGGTGTCGATCGCCCGATCGAGCTGCGACTGCAGGGACACGAGCGCCGTCACTCCCGGGATGTCGGACGGGATGCTCAGTTGATTCTGGTTGATCCCGCGGAGGTCCGCGGCCAGCGCCCGCGCGTTGTCCGTCGTCACCGCATCCGCGGCGATCGGGTACCACATCGTGGTCGTCAGGTTCACGCCCGCCTGTTCGAACGCGGCCACCGTCGCGGGCTCGACGTACCCGATGCCGGTGAACACGGGCGGGTTGTTGCCGTCGTCGAAGAGGTCCGCCCGGATGGTCGAGGGCGTGCTGGACCAGTAGTCGCCGCCGGGGTCGCGAGGGGCGAACAGCCCGCTGATGCGCACCGTGCCCAGCGCCTGCGTGCGGACGAGGTCGCCGACCGACAGGCGCATCGTCCGGGCGGTGTCCTCGGAGAGGATCATTTCGATCGGCGCGTCATCCGTCGCGGCGAGCCCCGCCTCCTGACCAGGCGACCCGGTAGGCAGCGACCACCGCTTCGGCGCGTCGCCCTTCGTGATGCGCAGGTGCGTCAGGTAGCCGGGGTCCGCCGCCGCACGCAGCTTGAGGGTGCCCGGTGGCGTGACGCCGGACGGCGCCTCTGCCGGGGTGGAGTCCGCCATCCGCACCACGTAGCGGGGGTCCTGCAGGACGCCGCGCAACGGCTGCCGCTGCTTCTCCCGCGCCGCTGACAGCGCCGCGTCGAGCCGCCCGTACACGTTCTTCACGGCGTCGTCGGTCTGCGGGCCGGCCGGATCCGCGCCGATCGGGAACGACGACAGCACGCCTTTGACGTCCCGCAGCGGGGCGGAGAGCCCCTCGGCAGCGAATCGGAGGTCCGCACGGGAGAGCTCGGCGACCGCCCGCGGGACCGCGCCGGCGACCACGGCGACGAGCAGCGTGAGCACGGCGACGAGCAGCGACACCGCGGCATCCGCCCGCACGGTGCGCAGGAGCAGCCGGGGCGCGGAGGTCAGCGCGGCGGGTCTCCCCCGGCCGCCGGCGCGCGCGGCGTCGCCGCTCATCGCGTCACCTCCGCCGCGGTGAGGGTGACGGCCTGCCGGCGCACCTGGGCGCCGTAGCCCGCGAGGATCGCCGCGATCGCGACGATCACCCCGGCGAGCGAGAGGCCGAGCCCGAGCGCGTCGACGTGGAGCGGGACCGCCGCCCCGGCGAAGGGGTCCAGGATCGCCGCCCGCGCCAGGCCGGGGACGAGGAGGAAGCTCGTCGCGGCGCCGCCCACGAGAGCGACGACGACGGCCGCCCCCGCCACCACCCCGAGCTCCAGCCGGCGCATCCCCGCGAGCCGGCGCGGCGGCATGCCGAGCGCTCGGAGGACGACGACCTCGTCGGCGCGCATCCGCAGCAGCTCCCCGGCCACCGCGCCCAGCGCGACGAGCGCGAGCACGGCGCCCCCGATCATGCCGGCCCACAGCGCCCTCGGCACCGAGGCGAGCACCTCCACCGACGTGCCGAGGCGCGGCCCGGCGACCGTGCTGCCGGGGACGGCGGCGCGGATGCGGGACGCCGTCGCCACGGGGTCCGCGCTCGACGCCCAGATCCCGGTCGGCGCCACCGCCGCGCCGCCCGCACGCAGCGTCGCCACCTGGAGGGCGCGGAGGTCGACGAGCAGCCCCCGGTTCCCCGGCGATCCGGGCACCTGGTCGACGATCGCGGTGACCTTGGCGGGGAACGAACCGGGGACGACGCCGATGTCGAGGTTCGGCGTCTCGCCGACGTGGGCCGAGATCGTGCGCGCGAACGCACGGGACAGGACGACGGGGACGGCGGTCGCGTCCGCGGGCTGGAGCCGCAGTCCCGTCGCGGAGAAGAGCTGCCCGGCGTAGCCGAGGGGGCCGGACGCCGTCGCCTGTCCGTTGATGGTCGTGCCGGGCGAGAGCGTCCACGGCGCGGTGGGGAGGAGGTCGTCCGCCTCGCCGCCGGCCACCACCGAGAACGCGCTCACGACGCCCGACACCTCGACGAGCTCGCCCGGCGCCCCGACGGGCTGCAGCTGCGCGTCGAGGGCGACCAGCGCCCGCGCGACGCCGTCGCCCGGAAGGCGGGCACTGACGACCGCCGGTGAGGACGACGGGACCGAGAACGCGGCCTCGGCCACGAGCCCGGAGGCGTCGACGAGCTGCGCCGTGAGGACGGGGACGGCGCCCGTCCATGCCACGGTGGCCGTGAGCGCGGTCGCCGTCGCGGGCAGCGGCACGACGGCCGGCTCCGCGGCGAGGTCCTTCGCGAGCCGTGCGGTGTCGACGGCGCCGAGGGCCGTGGTTCCGGAGGCGACGAGACCCGCCGCCGGGACCGCGGTCACGTGCACGGTCGACTCGTCCTGGAGCGCCCCGCTGAGCGACGCAACCGGTGCGGCCGCACCCACTCCGGGCACCGCGGCGACCTTCGCGACGTCGGTCGTGCCGGTCACGACGAGGTCGGCCCCCGCGTGCAGCCCGGCGGTCCGGGTGGACGCCGTCTCCCATGTCGGCTGATACGTCGCGGCCAGCACGATACCCCCGCCGGCCAGCGCGATCACCACGAAGGGGGACGCGATCATGCGGACGCGCCGGGAGACCTCGCGCGCGACCGTGGTCGCCCGGATGCCGTCGCCCCGTGCGGCGATGCGCTCGACGCCGGCCGCGACGACCGGGACGAGCGCGAGCCCCGCCACCGCCACCACCGCGAGGCACAGCGCGGGCGCCAGCACCGCCAGCGGATCCACCTCCGCCCCCGCGGCCGTGGGAGAGAGGGGCGAGCCGAACTGCAGGAACCGCCACAGCGACAGGGCGGCCGCGGCGACGAGGAGCAGCACGAGCGCGGGCGCAGCCAGACGGCGCACCCGCCCGGTCTCGTCGGCCGCGCCGCGACGGAACGTGCGACGGGCCGAGGCGAGTGCGACCCCCGTGACGAGGGCGACGGCCACCGCCACGACGGCCACGGCGACGGATGCCGCGGGCACGGGGTCCGTGGACGGCGAGCCGATGGCGGTTAGCACACCGAGCGCGACGCCGGTGCCGGCCGCCGCGCCGAGCCCGGCGACGACCGCGGTCTCGGCCGCGGTCGTCCACCCCACGCGGGCCGCCGACGCCCCGCGCGAACGCAGCAGGGACGTCTCGCGGGTGCGCACGCCGTCGAGGAGCCGGCCGAGCTCGGCGAGCGTCACCAGGCCGATCGCCGCGACGAGCAGCAGCGGAACCGGCTCGACGGCCGCCAGCGGCGCGATCGCGACCTGGAGCGCGGCCGCGTGCTCGTCGAGCGTGCCGGACTTCTCGATACCCTGCGACCCCACGACGGCGTCGGCGAGCAGGGCCTTGAGGATGCGGTCGCCGACCGTGGCGAGAGCGGGCAGGTCGGCGGGCGTCACCTGACGCGCGATCGGGGTGATGGTCCAGACCGTGTCGTCGCCGTTCGCCGCCGGCGCGGCGGTCACCCGGACCGGCATGCCGGGCCCGCCCGCCCGCACCAGCTCGCGGTCGATGATCGCGCGCGCCCGCGCATCCTGCCGCCCGGCGTCGTCCGCCGTGGGGGCGTCGTAGCGCAGCTCCGCCGACGACCCTTCGAGGGCCGCGATGCCCGCGGACACGGCCTGGCGCGCCTGGGCGCCGAGGTAGCCGACGAGCCCCGTCCCGAGGGCGGCGAGCAGCAGGCAGACGCCCAGCAGCGCGGCGAAGAGCGCGCTGTGGGCGCGGACCCGTCGCACTGCCAGCACGATCGCCACCCTATGCGACGACGTCACCTCGTCCGGAGCAGCTCGAGGGCGCGTGCCGTCATCGCCGCCCGGTCGAGCCGCCCGGCGGCCGCGCGGACGGCGGCCACGGCATCCGCACCGGCGAGGTCCGTCGCCCGCCGGAAGTGCTCGTCGAGGTGGAGGCTCGGCAGGTCCTGACGCGAGCCCAGGCCCTCCGCGATGGCGAGGGCCTCCAGGCCGCTCTCGCGGTGGGCCGGGGATCGCACCGCCCACGCGGACCAGCCCGCGAGCACGGTGCCGAGCACCGGCCGGTCGATGAACTGCGACCGGACTCGCACGGTCGCGAGGGCCCGCGTCCGCAGGCGACGCGCCCACTCGTCGATGCGGGCGGCGGGGAGGGACTCGTCCATGGCGGTGGCGGCGACGAGCGCCGCCACCGTCGTCGCATACCACGGGGACGCGCGCTGGCTGCGGGTGTCGAACCAGGCCATCGCCTTCTCGTACAGCTCGGCGGCGAGCATCCGGTCTCCGGAGGCGCGTTCGAGCTCGGCGAGGCCCAGCCAGCCGAGCGAGGACAGCTCGAGCCCGTCCTCGGTGAGTTCGCGAGTCGCCGTCATCTCGACGTAGAGCTCCCGCGCCTCGTCGAAGCGGCCCAGGCTGATGAGGTTGCCGCCGCGGATCCAGGACAGCTGGCGCAGCTGGCCGTCGGCCTCGAAGGCTGCCAGCTCGCCGGCGGCGCGGTCGAGCCAGGCGAGCGCCTCCGCGGGCTCGTGCACCTGACTGGCCAGCTGCCCGGACGACACCGCCGACATCGCGGCGAACCACGGGTTGTCCACGATCGCGGCGAGCTCCCACGCGCGGGCGGCGGCATCCCTCGCCACCGCCGTGTCGCCGTCGTTCTCGGCGTACTGCGCGAGGACGGTCTCCCCCACGAGCGCCAGCGTCGGGTCGTCCGACGCCCGCAGCCGCTCCACCTCGGCCTGCGCCCGCGACGGGTCGCCCATGACCGACAGCAGGTCGGCGTAGGCGCCGAGCATGGGGGTGAGCGGGGCCCGCCGGCGGAGGATGCGCAGCCGTGCCCGCAGGCGGAGCGCCCGCGGGTCGTCGGTCACCATGGCGACCACGGCGGCCAGGAGCAGGACCGTGGCCAGCGCGTCGGCCGGGACGGCCGCCGCATCCACCCGGGCGACCGCCTCCAGCGCGGGCGGCCCGAAGGCCTGCAGCTCGGAGAAGGATCCGCGCACGATCCACGACTGGCTGAGGAGGGCGAACAGCACGACCGCGGTGGCGTCGTCCTCCGCATCCATCGCGTGCCGCACGACGGCGATGAGGTTGTCGTGCTCGGCGCGCAGGAGTCGCGCGCCCTCGACCGAGAAGGCATCCGGTCCCCGCTCGTCCGCGAACGCGAGCGCCCAGCCCACCACCGCATCCCACGCGGCGCCCTCCGCGCCGTCGGCCGCGAGACGCGACAGCCCGAACTCGCGCACGGTCTCCAGCATCCGGAAGCGGACGCCGCCCGAGCGGGGGTCGTCCGCGACGACGAGGAGGGACTGGGCCACGAGCCGGTCGAGCAGGTCGTCCGCCGATTCCTCGATGAGGACACCGGCGGCGGTGTCCGCCGAGAACCCGCCGGGCAGCAGGGAGAGGGTCGCGAGCGCGGTGCGGGAGTCGGGGTCGAGCAGGTCCCAGCTCCACCGGATGACGGCCTCCAGGGTGCGGTGGCGCTCCGGGGCGGTCCGGTCGCCGGTGACCAGGAGGGCGAAGCGGTCCTGGAGCCGCGCCTCGATCTGCTCGGGGGTCATCGTGCGCACGCGCGCGGCGGCGAGCTCGATCGCCAGCGGGAGCCCGTCGAGGTGATCGCACAGCCGCGTCACGACGTCGAGCGGCAGCACCGCGCCGGGGCGCACGGCGCGCGCCCGCTCGAGGAAGAGGCGCACCGCCGGACCGGCCTCCGCGTCGCCGTCCACCCCTCCCGTCGGGAGCGGGTCGAGCGGATACACCTGCTCGGCGGCGACGGCCAGCGGCGTGCGGCTGGTGGCGAGGACCCGCAGTGCGGGCACCGCCGCGAGCATGTCGGCGACCCATGCGGCGACGCCGTCCACGACCTGCTCGCAGTTGTCCAGGACCAGCAGCGTCGGCCGCTCGCCGAGGACCGCGGCGACACGGGCGCGCAGGTCCGGGCGCGAGCGCGCGTCCGCCAGCCTCCCGCCCGGGCTCGCCTCCGAGATGCCGAGCGCGGCGGCGATCGCCAGCGGGACGTCGTCGTCGGCCCGCACGCTCGCGAGAGGGACGACGACGACGGCTGGCGAGGCGGATGCCGCGGCCGCCGCCTGCGCGAGCCGGGTCTTGCCGAGTCCCCCGGCGCCCAGGATCGTCACCAGACGGGACCGCGTCAGCTGCGCGGCGACCTCCTCGAGGGCGCCCGCTCGGCCGATGAGCTCGTTGGGGGCGGCGCGCAGTCCGATGCGCACCCGCGCGCGCACCTCGGCGTCACCGCCGCGCAGGAGCCGCGTGTTCAGGTTCGTGAGCTCCGGGCCCGGCGAGCTGCCGAGGTCGTCGCGCAGGCGCGTGCGCAGCGCCGCGAAGACGCCGAGCGCCTCGGCGCCGCGCGCGTCCGCGGCGAGGGCCGTCATGAGCTCGCCGTGCAGCGCCTCGTCGTAGGGCCGGACCGCCGCGAGACCCGCCAGCACCGCCGCTCCCTCGCCGGGTCGCCCGCCGGCCACGAGGGCACGGGCGCGGCCGGTGTCGACGCGTACGCGCAGCGTCGCCGCGGCATCCGCCAGTTCGTCGGCCACCGGCGCGGCGGCCACGTCGGGCCCGGCCTCGCCGCGCCACAGCCCGAGTGCCTCGTCGAAGAGCGCGAGCCCCGCCGCGTCGCCGGGCACGAGCCGTTCCGCGGCGGCGCACAGGCGCCGGGCGCGGGAGAGGTCGACCTCGTCGTCCGGCACGCCCAGCGCGTAGCCGGACGGGTCGCTGCGCACGAGGTCCGGGCCGGCGGCGGCGCGCAGACGCGAGACGAGGGTCTGGAGCGCGCCGCGGGGGTTCTGCGGCCGATCCTCGCCCCACACGTCCGCGGTGAGGGCCTCGACGCTGCGCGACCGCGACCCGGAGAGCGCGAGCGCGGCGACGAGCGCCCTGGCGGTCGCGCCCGGGAGGTCGACGGGGCGGCCGTCCGGCGTCGTCACGGCGACCGGGCCGAGCACGGCCACCCGCGGGGCGTCCTGCGTCACGAAGAGGAGCCTAGCCGCGGCATCCGACCGCACCCGCCCCCGGCCGACCGGGATGCGGCGTGCCCTCAGGGTGGCGTCGGAGGCGTCGGGCACACTGGAGGGACGCACCCGCTCGGGCGAAGGGAGACGATGGTGAGCTTTATCGACGGATACGATCCCGACACTCTCCGCGAGGTCGTCGACCTCCGCCACTGCCGCGAGCGCCTCGACGAGATCGGCGAGCAGCGCAGCCTTCCGGCCCTGCTGGAGCGCGTCTGGCTGCTGAAGGTGCTCGACCGTCTCGACGACGGGCTGGTGATCGCCGAGCAGGCCGTCCGCCAGGCGCGCATGGCCGGCACGCGGAAGGATCTGCTGCGCGCGCGCATCCTGCACGCGACGATCCTGCAGTACCGCGGGGCGTACGCCGCCGCCGATCAGGAGCTCACCACGTGCGCCGAGGAGGCCGAGGGCCAGGGCTGGGCGGGCATCGCCGCGTTCGCGTACCAGCACCGCGGCAAGGTCAACTTCGACGCCGGCGACTTCGACGCGGCGCGCAGCGACTTCAAGCGCGCGCTCTTCCTGCGGCAGGAGTCCGGCGCCGCGGACGACCAGCTCGAGTCCACGCTGCTCGCGATCGACGCCGCCGACCGGCGCCGGGTCACCGCATCCGTCGCCAGCTGATCCGCTCTCCCGAGACGCACCGAGGTCTTCGCCGCCGCATGTCCGATCTCCACCGGGTGCGCATCTGGGCCGACGCCCTCATCGCCCACCACCTCGACGGCTCGTGGTCGTTCGCGTTCGACAACGCGAAGCGCCGGGCCGGTCAGTGCGACTACACGCACCGGCGCATCAGCGTGTCGCGCTACCTCGCCGCACGCTACGACGACGACACGAACCACCAGACACTGCTGCACGAGATCGCGCACGCCCTCGCCGGGCCGGGCGCCGGTCACGGTCCGCAGTGGAAGCGCGTGGCCCGCGAGCTCGGCTACGTGGGCGGCACGACGCACGACGGCGAGACCGCGACGGAGCTGGCGCCGTGGGTCGGGGTGTGCCCGGCCGGCCACGTCGCCTACCGGCACCGCCGTCCCGCGCGCGCGACGTCGTGCGTGAAGTGCGCACCGCGGTTCGACGCGCGCTACCTGTTCACATGGTCGCGCCGCGAGATCACGTCGGCCGCGCGCCGCGCCGCCGCGACCCCCCGCTGAGCCGGACGTCGCATCCGGTCAGATCGCGACGAAGACACCGTCCCGCAGCACCGGCACGGCGTCGAGGACGGAGAGCTCGGCCGCGGTCAGGACGTCGCCGCGCAGCCCCCGCTCGATGAGCTCCTGCCCCGACCCGCTCGCCGTCAGCAGATGCCGGACAGCGCCGCGGAGGCCCCGGAACGCCTCGGCCGCGGCCGCCGCCTCGGGCGACGTGTGGTCGATGCCGTGCACGCCGAGGGCGTCCACGACGGCGCCCGCGCCGAGCTGGTCCTCCACCGCGAACCGGACGGGAGCCGCGGCATCCTTCTCCGTCCGCTCCCCCGCGGCGACGATCGTGACACTCGTCCGCGCGCCGCGTCGGTGCTGCTCGTCGCGCACCGCCCGCGCCACAGCCTCGGCATTGCGCAGACCCCCGAGGAGGACCACCGCGCCGGATGCCGCGGCCGCCCGCGCGATCGGAGCGCCGTTGATCGACACCTCCTCGGCCGCCGCGAGCGGCACGTGCTCGCCTCGGGCGACCGCGACGGCGACGGTCGTGGAGAGGCGGAGCACGTCGACGACGACCACGACATCGGCGGGAGCGAGCCGGGCGAGACCCTCGGCACCCCACTCCAGACGGACCTGGTAGCGCGCTTGATCGAACGGCGGCATCCCGTCAGCCTACGACCGCGTCGGCGGCCGCCCGGCGCGGTGCGACACTGGAGCATGCGCATCCTGCTCAAGCTCGTCATCGACTGCGATGCGGATGCCGCGTGGCGGGCCGTCCACTCGCCCCGAGCCGTCGCGGAGCTCTACGGCCCCCTCCTCCAGCTCGAACCGCTCGCCGAACTGCCCACGTCGTGGGGCGCGGGCGACGACGTCGCCGTCGGCCTGCGGCTCGCCGGCGTCGTGCCGCTCGGCCGTCAGCTGATCGACCCCAGCGACAGCGAGGTCGAGCACGGGGGGACGCGCGTGCGGATCTTCCGCGACACCGGGATCCCGCTGTCCGGCCCGCTGGCCGCGCTGGACGTGTGGGACCACCAGATGGCCATCGCCCCCGCGCCGGGCGACCCGACCAAGACGCTGTGGCGGGACCGCCTGGTGATCGGGGGCCGCGCGGCTCCCGCCCTCTGGCCCGTGCTGTGGGCGACCTGGCAGTGGCGGGCGGCCCGCATCCGGGCCCTCGCTCCGACGTGGGCCCACGACCCCGAGCCTCGCGCGGATGCGGTGCCCGGCGCGGATGCGGTGCCCGGCTCCTGAGGTCACCCGGCGTCCGGCCGTGCCGGCCCGGCCGCCTGTCCGACACCGGGCCTCCGACGTCCGACCGTCCCAAAACACGGAGCCACGGCGCGACACGCCGTGCCGACGCCCCACGGCCCCGGCGCGGCGTCCTCCCGATCCGCGTTTTCGTACGGGGGCAGCGTGCCGCCACGGGCCGCGGCCCCAGCACCCCTCCGTCCCGCCACACCTGCGCCCCGCCACCACCGACGCCCCCGCCGTCCAGCCGTCCCCGCCGTCCAGCCGTCTCTGCCGTCCCGCCGTCTGTGCCGTCCCAAAACACGGAGCCACAGCGCGACACGCCGCGCCGGCACCCCACGGCCCCGGCGCGGCGTCCTCCCGATCCGCGTTTTCGTACTGGGGCGGCGTGCCGCCCCCCGCCGGCGATCCCGCCACCACCGGCACCCCGGCTACTCGGCGAGCGCGGCGACCGGGGCCACCCGCGTGGCGAGGCGCGTCGGGACGACCGCCGCGATGAGCGTGAGCACGGCCGTCGCGACGACGATCGCCACGATCGGCCACAGCGGCAGCGCGGGCCACACGAGGTGCGGCGCCGACGGCGCGTCCGGGTTCACGGGCACGGAACCGAGGAGCGACTGCGCCCCCGCCCAGCCGTAGGCGACGCCCAGCACCAGGCCGGTGGCCACCGCGGCGATCGTCACGTGAGCGGCCTCCAGGAGGACGAGGCGGCGCACCTGCGCGTTCGACAGCCCCAGTGCGCGGAGCAGTCCGAGCTCGCGGCGGCGCTGCACGACGCCGAGCGTGAGGAGGTTCACGAGGCCGACCGCCGCAATCACCGCGGAGACGGCGACCAGGCCCATCATGATGGACGAGAACGTGTCGAGCACGGTGCCGAGCTCGCGCGGCATCTCGCCGCCGGCCGCGGCGGTCATGACGGCCTTGGTCGACTCGATCGCCACCGCGAACATCGTCACGAGCGTGACGCCCATGACGACGCCGATCGCCATGCGGCTGGAACGCTCCGGATACCGCAGCGCGTTCTCCGCGGCGAGGCGCGCGGTCGCCGAGCGTCCGAAGGCGCGTCCGACCAGTCGCAGCACCGGCGGCATGACGAGGGTCGCGCCGATCGCGATGCCGGTGAACGACAGGATGCCCCCGACGAAGCCCACCAGCACCCCGAGCGGCGACACCAGCCCGACGAGCACGCCCACGGCGAGGAGCGCCGCGCCGATCGCGAACAGGACGATGGCGGCGGCGTTGCGCGCCGGGCGGCGGACGACCTGTTCGCGCGTCGCCTCGACGGAGCCGCCGAGCGCCTGGAGCGGGGTGACCGACAGCACGCGGCGGGACCCGGCCCAGGCCGCGACCCACGTGGTGAGCGCGACCACGACGGCGGGGATCAGGACGACCGGCTGGGCCACCGCGTATGAGACGTCCGTCAGTCCGAGGAGCGCGTTCGTGAGGACGACGCCGCCGGCGGCGAGCCCGGTGCCGACGACGAGGCCGAGGAAGGCCCCGATCGCCCCCACGACGAGTCCCTGCCGGGCCACTTCGCCGCGCTGCGACTGCGCGGAGGCGCCGATGAGCCGCAGCAGCGCGATGCGGCGGGTGCGTCCCGCCACGACGGTCGAGAACGTGTTCGCCGTGACGATCGCCGCGACGTACACCGCGACCCCGACGAGGATGAACGTCATGAACCCGAGCACGAAGGCGAGGGTGCCGCTGTTCCCGATGTAGGGATCGGCGCGCAGCATGGCGCCGATGTAGCCGGTGGCCGAGATGAGGATCACGCCGAACGCGGCCGAGATCGCCGACACGAGGATGCTGGCACCCATGCCGCGTTCGCGGAGCCACGCCAGCGACGCCGATTGCGGGGTCCGCGGCATCCGCGCCGTGACCGTCGCCGCGCTCACGCGGTCACCGCCGCGGCGGTACCGAGCTCGGCGGCGAGCATGTACGCCGCGATCTCCTCGGGCGACTGGTGCGGCTTGTCGGCGACGACGCGGCCGTCGCCGAGGAACAGCACGCGGTCGGCGTGACCGGCGGCCACCGGGTCGTGGGTCACCATGGCGATCGACTGCCCGTGCTCGCGGGATGCCGCCTGCAGCAGCGCGAGCACCTCGCGGCCGCTGCGCGAGTCGAGGTTCCCGGTGGGCTCGTCGGCGAAGACGAGATCGGGCGCCGTGGCGAGCGCGCGGGCGATCGCGACGCGCTGCTGCTGACCGCCGGACAGCTCATGGGGCCGGTGCCGCAGCCGGGAGCCGAGGCCGAGCGATTCCACGAGCCCGTCGATGCGCGCCCGCTCGAGCGCCGACGGGCGACGGCCGTCGAGGTCGAACGGCAGCAGGATGTTCCCCATCGCGTCGAGGGTGGGCACGAGGTTGAAGGCCTGGAAGACGAACCCGACGCGCCGGCGGCGCAGGATCGTGAGCTCGAGGTCGGACAGCCCGGTGATGTCGGTGTCGCCGATCCACGTGCGCCCCGAGGTCGGGGCATCGAGCCCCGCCATGATGTGCATGAGGGTGGACTTGCCCGATCCGGACGGCCCCATGATCGCGGTGAACTCTCCGCGACGGATGCCGACGCTCACGCCGTCGAGCGCGCGCACCTGCCCCTCGCCGGTCCCGTAGGTCTTGGTCAGCTGCTGCACGCGGGCGGCGAGGCCCAGCTCGGTCGTTGTGATCTCCATGCCTCCGACGCTACGAAGCACGACGTGCGCGCGCGTCGGCCGGGCGAGGCATCCGCGTACATCCAGAGGATGATCCCGGTCCGCGTACCGTTCTCAGGATCGCCGGTGGTCGCCGCGCGACGCGGCTCCGGCGGGCTCGCGTTTTCCGCCCCCGTCACCGGACAGCCGTCCATTCGATCCTGAGAACGGTACGGGCCCTTTCGCCGACGACGGATGCTGAGTAGCTTCGAGCCACCAGGTGAGAGGAGCCGCGATGCCCGCCACACCCCTGCCTCCCAGCGGCGATCGGCCGACGCCCGCCGCGACGTGCGACGCGAGCGGCATGGCCGAGATCCATCGCATGTTCCGGATGGGCTTCGGCGAGGCCCCGGATCTGATCGCGGGCGTCGAGGCCGCGGACGTCGAGCACGCCGGCGTCGTCGCAGACCAGCTGGACCTGCTGTCCGTCGGGCTCCACGGACACCACCAAGGCGAGGACGAACGCCTGTGGGACGTCCTCGCCGAGCGCGCGCCGGGCTGCGCCGCGCACGTCGAGCGGATGAAGGCGCAGCACGCCGAGATGCTCGTGCACCTCTCGGCGATCGACGATGCCCTGCCCGCGTGGCGCATCGCCCCGACACCCTCGACCGCGGCCCCGCTGCTCGCTGCGATCGCGGGCGTCAACGCCGCGCTCGCCGTGCACCTCCCCGACGAGGAGACGAACATCGTGCCCGTCATGGAGACCGTGATCACCGAACCCGAGGTGGAGTGGTTCGCCGAGCACGGGCGCCGCTCGATTCCGAAGGGGCAGTCCTGGTACGCGATGGGGCTCATCCTCGCCTCGCAACCGGACGGGGGCGACGCATGGCTGCGCAAGAACCTGCCCGCTCCGGCACGGCTGGCATGGCGCTGGATCGGCAGGCCCAGGTATGCCGCGCGCCGTGCCGCGCTCGAGGGGCGCTGACTCCGGCCCGGCCTACGCCAGGCCGTGCTCGAACGCGAAGACGACGAGCTGCACGCGGTCACGGAGGGCGAGCTTCGCGAGGATGCGGCTGATGTGCGTCTTGACAGTGGCCTCGGAGAGGAACTCCCTCGCCGCGATCTCGGCGTTGGAGAGCCCGCGGGCGGCGAGCGCGAAGATCTCCCGCTCGCGGTCGGTGAGGTCGTCGTAGGTCGCGGGCACCGCGCGGGACGCATCGCCGAACCGCGCGAACAGCTCCCGGGTCGCGGATGCGGCGATCACGGCGGAGCCCGCATGCACGGTGCGGATCGCGGCGAGGAGGAACTCCGGATCGGCGTCCTTGAGGAGGAACCCGCTCGCGCCCTGCCGGATCGCACGGGCTGCGGCCTCGTCGAGGTCGAACGTGGTGAGCATGACGATGCGCGGCGGATCGGGGTCGCGCAGGAGCTCGGCGGTCGCGCCCAGCCCGTCGAGCACCGGCATCCGGATGTCCATCAGCACGACGTCCGGACGCGTCGCCCGCACGACGCCGATCGCCTCCCTGCCGTCGGACGCCTCGCCCACGACCGCGAGGTCGGGCTGGGAGTCGACCAGCATCCGGATCCCCGCGCGGAACAGCGCCTGGTCGTCGACCAGAACGACGCGGATCGGACGATCACCCTCCGCGGTCATGCGACGACCTCCACCGGGATCGACGCGCGCACGACGAACGACCCGTCCTCGGCCGCGGCCTCGAGCGTCCCGCCGGCGAGCTGCGCGCGCTCCCGCATCCCGATCACACCGTGCCCCGCACCCGGCGCGGCGTCCCCCTGCGACGGGTTGTGCACCTCGAGGTCGACCCGGGTCGCCAGCCACGCGAGCCGGACGGTGACCGGGCCCCCATCGCCGTGACGGAGGGCGTTGGTGAGGGCCTCCTGCAGGATGCGGTACACCGCCAGCTGCACGGCGGCGGGGGGATCCGCGGCCGGCGCCGGATCGACGTCGACGCGCAGGTCGACGCCGGCCGCCCGCACCTGCGCGTAGACGGCCTCGAGGTCGGCGATCATCGGCTGAGGCCCGGCCGACTGGCTGTGCCGCAGCTGGGTGAGCAGGACCCGCACGTCGGCGAGCGCCGCGCGCGCCGTGCCGGAGATCGTGCCGAGCGCGGCAGAGGCCGCCTCCGGGTCGGATGCCGCGGCGTAGCGCGCGCCGTCCGCCTGGGCGATCACGACCGCGAGCGAGTGGGCGACCACGTCGTGCATGTCGCGGGCGATGCGCACGCGCTCCACCTCGGCGCTCGCCTCGGCCTCGGCACGCTCCTGCGCGAGGCGGTTCGCGCGCGCCCGCATGCCGGTGCGCACGAGCGCGCCGGCGGTCCAGGCCAGGAGGAGCGCGAAGGTCGCGGCGACCAGGACCGCGACGCCCACGGTCACGGTCTGCAGCGTCAGGCCCGCCGCGCCGAGCACGAAGAAGATGTATGCGGTCGCGACGACGGCGCCGCCGATCGCCGACGCGAAGCCGAGCCAGAACACGACGCGCGACCCGTACGCCGCGGTCGCGTACAGCACGCCGAAGACGGCGACGTCGATGAGCGCGGGGGGATGGCTCGCGCTCATCTGCACGACCGCGGCGACCCACGCGACGGCGAGGGCGAGAGGTGGTGACAGACGGCGGATGGCGAGCGACGCGCCGAAGCCCACGCACACGACCAGGGTGGCCGCGGTCGATCCGCTGATGAACCGATCGGGCAGGCTCGTGAGGAATCCCGCCATCGCCAGCACGACGGCGACCGAGACGTCCACCACGATCTGATGGGTCTTCAGCGGCCGGAACACCCTCTCACGGTACGGGAGGGCTCCGGGGTGCGGCATCCGCCGCCGGATGTATCCGCACGCCGCCCCGCGATCCGCGGCCGGCGCGCCTCGGACCATTGACGCGACCGGGCTCCGCCCACGACGATGACCCAAAGAGACCAGGGGTGAGGGAGCAGCGATGACGACGGTACGAGCAGCCATCAGCCAGACCACGTGGACGGGCGACAAGGACTCGATGCTCGACAAGCACGAGGGCTTCGCGCGGGATGCCGCAGCCCAGGGCGCCCAGGCGGTGTGCTTCCAGGAGCTCTTCTACGGTCCGTACTTCGGGATCACGCAGGACAAGAAGTACTACCGCTTCGCCGAGCCGGCCGACGGCCCCATCGTGCAGCGCTTCGCCGCACTCGCGAAGGAGCTCGGCACCGTCATGGTGCTGCCGATCTACGAGGAGGCGCAGACCGGCGTCTACTACAACACGTCGGTGCTGGTGGATGCCGACGGCACGGTTCTCGGCAAGTACCGCAAGCATCACCTCCCGCACCTCGACCGGTTCTGGGAGAAGTTCTACTTCCGGCCGGGCAACCTCGGCTACCCGGTGTTCGACACGGCCGTCGGACGGGTGGGGATGTACATCTGCTACGACCGCCACTTCCCCGAGGGATGGCGAGAACTCGGTCTGGGCGACGCGCACATCGTGTTCAATCCGAACGCGACCAAACCGGGGCTGTCCAACCGCCTGTGGGAGGTGGAGGGCCCGGCGGCCGCGGTCGCCAACGGCTACTTCGTGCTGCAGCCGAACCGGGTCGGACGCGAGGACAACGAGTACGGCGACCTCGCGGTCGACTTCTACGGCACGAGTCAGGTCATCGACCCGCGCGGGAACTTCGTCGGGGAGCGGGGCTCGAGCGAGCACGAGGAGCTGCTCGTGCGCGACCTCGACCTGGACATGGTGCAGCAGATGCGCGACGACTGGCAGTTCTACCGAGACCGCCGGCCCGACTCCTACACGAGGATCGCGCAGCCATGACCCCGCTGCCCGCGTGTGACGGTCCGACGTCAAGGCGATCGCTGCGCGATCACGCCGCCGGTGCCGCAGTCCCGCGGCGCCCTTCGGGCGGCGCCCGCCAGTCCCGATGCCTGCGGCACCGGCGGCCTGACCGCTCCGCCATGACCCAGGCGCACCGCGGAGCGCTGCGGGGCTCCGCATCGCTGGCATCGGGACTGGCGGGAGCGCCGGCCGCGAGGCCGACGCGGGGGCATGCGATGCGGAGCCCCGCAGCGCGCAGCGAAAGGCGGGATGAGGAATGACGACCACACTGATCACCGGCGGGACGGTCGTCAACGCGACCGGGACGGCGACCGCGGACGTGCTGATCGACGGCGAGACCATCGCCGCCGTCCTCGAGCCCGGCTCCACACTCCTCGGCTTCGACGTCGCCTCGCACGTCGACACCGTGATCGACGCATCCGGCAAGTACGTCATCCCGGGCGGCATCGACGCCCACACGCACATGCAGATGCCGTTCGGCGGCACGGAGGCGTCCGACACGTTCGAGACCGGCACCCGCGCCGCGGCCTGGGGCGGCACGACGTCGATCGTCGACTTCGTCGTCCAGTACCCCGACCAGAACATCCTCGACCAGTACCACGCGTGGCACGAGAAGGCGGCGGGGAACTGCGCGATCGACTACGGGTTCCACCAGATCCTCTCCGACGTGCAGGACTCGAGCCTCACCGCGATGGACGAGCTCGTCGCCGAGGGGGTCACGAGCTTCAAGCTCTTCATGGCCTACAAGGGCGTCTTCCTCTCCGACGACGGGCAGATCCTCCGGGCGTTCCAGAAGGGCGCCGAGAACGGGGCGATGATGATGATGCACGCCGAGAACGGCGCCATCATCGACGTCCTCGTGCAGCAGGCTCTCGCGGCCGGCAACACCACGCCGTACTGGCACGGCACCACCCGCCCGTGGCAGGCGGAGGAGGAGGCCACGCACAGGGCGATCATGATCGCCGACCTCACCGGCGCCCCGCTCTACGTCGTGCACGTGAGCGCCAAGCAGGCGGTCGAGCAGATCGCGGCTGCCCGCGACCGCGGGATGAACGTGTTCGGCGAGACCTGCCCGCAGTACCTCTACCTCTCGCTCGAGGAGCAGCTGGGGGCGACGAGCGCCGAGTGGGGCGACTTCGAGGGTGCGAAGTGGGTGTGCTCCACGCCGCTCCGGTCGCGCGCCGACGGCCATCAGCACCACATGTGGCAGAGCCTGCGCACCAACGACATCCAGATGGTCTCCACCGACCACTGCCCGTTCTGCATGAAGGGCCAGAAGGACATGGGTCTCGGCGACTTCTCGAAGATCCCGAACGGCATCGGGTCGGTCGAACACCGCATGGACCTCATGTATCAGGGCGTCGTCACCGGGCAGATCAGCCTGCCGCGGTGGGTGGAGCTCACCTCGACGACGCCGGCCAGGATGTTCGGGATGTACGGCAAGAAGGGCGTGCTGCAACCCGGCGCCGACGGCGACGTCGTCGTCTACGACCCGAACGGGCACACGTCCATCGGGCTGGGGAAGACCCATCACATGAACATGGACTACTCGGCGTGGGAGGGGTACGAGATCGACGGGCACGTCGACACCGTCATCTCCCGCGGCAAGGTCGTCGTCGATCACGGCGACTATCTCGGGACGAAGGGCGACGGCCGCTACATCAAGCGCGGCCTGAGCCAGTACCTGGTGTGACCATGGACTTCGGCGTCGTCCTGCAGACCAACCCGCCCGCCTCCCGCACGGTGCAGCTGGCGAAGCTCGCCGAGGCGCACGGCTTCAGCCATGTGTGGACGTTCGACTCGCACCTCCTGTGGGAGGAGCCGTACGTCATCCACTCGGCGATCCTCGCCGAGACGCGACGGATCACCGTCGGCCCGTTCGTGACGAACCCTGCGACCCGCGACTGGACGGTCACGGCATCCGTCTTCGCCACGCTCAACGAGATGTACGGCAACCGGACGATCTGCGGCATCGGCCGTGGCGACTCCGCGGTGCGGGTGACGAACGGCACGCCCACCACGATGGCGGAGCTTCGCGAATCGATCCACGTCATCCGCGAGCTCGCCAACTCCCGCGCGGTCGAGTACAAGGGGGCGACCCTGCAGTTCCCGTGGAGCCGCGGCTCCGAGCTCGACGTATGGGTCGCCGCCTACGGCCCGCAGGCGCTCAAGCTCACCGGCGAGGTGGGCGACGGGTTCATCCTGCAGCTCGCCGATCCCGACATCGCCGCGTGGATGATCCGCCAGGTGAAGGATGCCGCGGCCGCCGCCGGCCGCGACCCCGACGCGATCGCGTTCTGCGTCGCCGCCCCGATGTACGTCGGCGACGACGGGGAGCACATGCGCGACCAGTGCCGGTGGTTCGGCGGCATGGTCGGCAACCACGTGGCCGACATCGTGTCGAGGTATGGCCAGCGCGGTGCCGTGCCCGACGAGCTGACCGACTACATCGCGGGGCGCACCGGGTACGACTACAACTCCCACGGCCGGGCCGGGAACGACCACGTCGACTTCGTGCCCGACGCGATCGTGGACCGGTTCTGCATCCTCGGCACCGCCGCGGACCACGTCGCCAAGCTCGAGCAGCTGCGCGACCTCGGCGTGACCCAGTTCGCCGGCTACCTCCAACACGACAACAAGGAGGAGACGATGCGTGTCTACGGCGAGAGCATCATCCCGGCCTTCCGCGGGGGCATCGCCGCCAAGCGCTGAGGGCCGCCTCTGCCTCGCGCGCCGATCAGAGCACGGGGACGATCGGCCGGTTCTCGTAGAACGTCTGCAGCACGACCGTCGTGCGCGTGTTGACCGCCGCCGCCTGGCGGATGTCGCGGATCAGGGCCTCGAGCGCGCGCGGGGACGGCACCCGGACGAACAGCATGTAGCTCGCCTCCCCCGCGATCGAGTGACACGCCTCGATCGCGTCGAGGTGCTCGAGCAGCTCGGGGGCGTTGTCGGGCTGGCCGGGGTCGAGCGGCGTGATCTCGATGAACGCCGACAGTGGCCGCCCGACGGCCTCCGCGTCGAGGATCGGCCGGTAGCCGACCACCACCCCGCGCGACTCGAGGCGCCGGAGCCGCGACTGGACGGCCGACACCGACAGTCCGACCCGCTGTGAGAGCTGTGCGAGGGTCGCGCGGGCATCCTGCGAGATCTCCGCGACGATGCGCAGGTCGACGTCGTCCTCGAGATGGGGCCCGGCGGGCTCGGGATCCGTCATGCCGTAAGAATATCGTCGAGATGGCAGATCAGCCGGAAGAATTCCGTTTGATCGCGAAATGAGCGACAATCGATGTGACACGATCGGAGGTTTCACATGTCCATCAGCCCCACTCACGCACCCCGTGCAGCGACGGCGATCGTCGGCGAGCCCGAGGTCGTGGAGGACGCGGCGACCGCCGAGTCGTCCGTCGCCTGGCGACAGCTCAAGGATGCCGCGACCGCGCTGCAGGCGGTCCAGGCGCAGGACGGATCGGTGCCCGAGCCGTCCGACCACGCCGAGGCCCGCACCCTGGTCGAGGCGATCGTGTCGGCGATCCGTGCGCTCACTCCCGCCTTCCCGCACGACGCGGAGTACCTGGGCGCCTCGGCGCACGACTTCGCGCGCTGGGCCGACGGCGGATTCGGCGTGCCGGACTTCCTCGACTCGCTGAACGCGTTCCAGCCGCAGCTGCACCGCGTCGACGGCCTCCGCCATCTCGTGGTCTTCCCGATGTACACGCAGAACGGCTCGCGCAACCGCTTCGTCGAGGCGCTCATCGTCGAGGTGATCTGGCCGGAGTTCATCGCCCAGCTCGAGGCCGGCGACTACGGCAACAAGCTGTTCGTCTCGCTCCGGCTCGTCGACTTCACCCCCGGCTACGACACGAACTCGGCGGTGCTCTTCCCCGAGACCGTGGCGATGCGCGAGATCCCGACCTTCACGTGGGGCGCCATCTTCCAGGACCGCGAGGCGGCCCGGTACCGCCGGGTGGTGCGCGCCGCGAGCGAGATCACGAAGCTCGAGCTGCCGGAGGACGCCGCCCGCATGCTCGACGACCAGGAGCTCGCGGAGCGCACGTTCGTGATGTGGGACATCATCCACGACCGCACGCACATGCGCGGCGACCTGCCGTTCGACCCGTTCATGATCAAGCAGCGGATGCCGTACTTCCTCTACTCGCTGGAGGAGCTGCGGTGCGACCTGACCGCGTTCCGCGAGAGCGTGGCGATCCAGCGGCGGCTGCGCGAGCAGGACGACCTCACCGCGGCGGAGCAGGAGATGCTCGCGCACGCCGGCCTCGTGCAGTACGCGGTCATCTTCGACCGCATCTTCCGCTTCGCCATCACCGGCTCGCGCGTGCGCAACTACGACGGACTCGGCGGGCAGCTGCTGTTCGCGTGGCTGCACCAGCGGGGCGTCCTGCACTGGACCGACACGTCGCTCGCGTTCGACTGGGCCGACGTGCCGGACGCCGTCGTCGCCCTCGGCGACGCGATCGACGAGCTGTACTGGCGCTCCATCGACCGCCCGAAGACCGCGCACTGGCTCGCCGCCTACGAGCTCGTCCGGGGCGTCCTCACCCCCGCGCCCGCCTCGGCATGGGCGCGCGGGCTGCCGGACGAGATCCTCGCCGGCCCGACGAAGGGCTACACCGACGCGGTGCTGGACGACGAGTTCCCGCTGTCGATGTTCTACGAGGCGCTCGAGAAGAAGATGCGCCCCGTGATCGCGTCGACCGCCGGGATCCGGGCCGAGGATGCCTGAACCCGGCGTCTCCGGAAAGCTGGTGCTCGTCGCGGGGGCGACGAGCACCAGCGGCCACGCCGCCGTCCGAGCTCTCGTCGGTGCCGGGGCGCGGGTCGTGGCCGTCGGCCACGACCCCGCCAAGCTCGAGGAGGTCGCCGCGCTCGGCGCGGCGACCGAGGGGTGCGACCTGACCGACGAGGGCGCCGTCGGCGCCCTCGTCGCGCGCGTGCACGACGCGCACGGTGCGGTGGACGGCGTCCTCCATCTCGTGGGCGGGTGGCGCGGCGGTGGCGGTCTCGCCGGGCAGAGCGACGCGGACTTCCGGTTCCTGGAGCAGTCGCTGACCGCGCTGCGACACGTGAGCCGCGCGTTCGACGACGACCTCCGTCGCTCTCCGGCGGCGCGCGAGGCGATCGTCTCGTCCACCGCGGTCGACCGGCCGCTCGCGGGCGGCGCGAGCTACGCGGCGGTGAAGGCGGCGAGTGAGGCGTGGGCGCGAGCGGTCGCTCAGGGCTTCGCGAAGGCGGCGCGCGATGCGGAGGAACCGCTGCGCGCGGCATCCGTCGTCTTCCGGGTGAAAGCCCTCGAGGGCCTCGAGGACGACCTCGCCCGCTCGTTCATCGGACTGTGGGACGAGGACGCCGCCGCGATCAACGGCACCGTCCGAGAGCTGTCGGCGAGCTGAGACCGTCGCCTCCACCGCACGGCCCGCGTGTCGCGCCTACCGGCGCGCGATCGTCGAGCCTGCCATCTGACCTAGATTGGATCACCGTGACCACCCTGCATGACCCGAACGTCCGCGGCTTCGCCTCCGACAACTACTCCGGCATCCACCCCGAGGTCCTCGCCGCGATCGCCGCGGCCAATGACGGCCATCAGATCGCCTACGGAGAGGACGTCTACACGGCTCGTCTCCAGGAGCTGATGGCGCAGCACTTCGGCGACGGCGTCGAGGCGTTCCCGGTGTTCAACGGCACGGGCGCGAACGTCACGGGGCTGCAGTCGATGCTCCCCCGCTGGGGCGCCGTGATCGCGGCATCCACCGCCCACATCAACGTCGACGAGGGCGGTGCCCCCGAGCGCGTGGGGGGCATGAAGCTGCTCACCGTGCCCACAGAGGACGGCAAGCTCACGCCCGAGCTCATCGACCGCGAGGCGTGGGGATGGGGCGACGAGCATCGCGCGCAGCCGCTCGTGGTCGCCGTGACCCAGTCCACCGAGCTCGGCACGCTCTACACGCCCGAGGAGCTGAAGGCGATCGCCGACCATGCGCACTCCCTCGGGATGCACGTCCACCTCGACGGTGCGCGCATCGCCAACGCCGCGGCATCCCTCGACCTGCCCCTGCGCGCCTTCACGCGCGACGTGGGCATCGATGTGCTCAGCTTCGGCGGCACGAAGAACGGCGCGATGGGCGCCGAGGCCGTGGTCGTCCTGAACCCCGAGGCCGCGTCCGGACTCGTCTACCTGCGCAAGCTCAACATGCAGCTCTCGTCGAAGATGCGGTTCGTCTCGGCGCAGCTGGTCGCGCTCCTCGACGGCGATCTGTGGCTGCGCAACGCCCGCCACTCCAACGCGATGGCCCAGCGCCTGCGCGCCGGCGTCGAGGCCGGGCTTGCGGACGGCTCGATCCGCGGCGTCGCGTTCACCCAGCAGACCCAGGCGAACGGCGTGTTCGCCACCCTCCCCGACGGCGTCGCCGACCGGCTGCGGGAGTCGTTCCGGTTCTACGACTGGGACGCCGCACGCAACGAGGTGCGCTGGATGTGCAGCTTCGACACGAGCGAGACCGACATCGACGCGTTCGTTGCCGCGATCGCGCGCGAGACCACCGCCGGCTGAGTGCCCCATCCCCCTCCCTGCGGGCGCCCTGGGGCGGGAAATCGCGATCGAGGCGCACGATTGCGCGCGCCGATCACGGAAATCCCCCCAACTCGGCGGGGGCGTCGGCGATCGCCGGGGTGTCAGCCCTCTCGCGGGCTCCGGCTCGGACTCGTCGAATCGACTTCTGTGACCCACGTGCGCACGGGAGCAGGTCTCGGTCGCTCCCGACGAGACCAGTTCGCCGCGCTTCTTGGACGAGACCCGCGGGCGTCGATGCCGCGGACTCAGGAAGGTGCGTCATAGACCGGAGAAAGCGGCGTCTCAACACCGATGACTGGGGATGCCGACAGCCGATCGCCGGCGCGTGGAATGCTAAGGCGCACAACGCCTACACTTCGAAAACGCAGGACGCGTACAACTGGCTCAACTACCTGGTGACCAGTGCCCAGTGAGGGGGTGGAGATGGTCGACCCTCGAGATCGTCGAGAGAGATCGCCGCTCGGCGGCCTGTTGACGGTGGCCACGCTACAGGTGTTCGCGTTGATCGTCACGTACGTGGCCTGGTTGTGGAACCACCTGGGCGTTGACGGGCGATGTGAGACGTGGTGCGACACCGGTCAGATCGCGCAGGCTAACGCGCTGTATCTCGGAGTCGCAGGATTGTCGTTCGTCCTGACGATCATCGCGGGTGTGATCAGTCACCGCACCCGGCGTGACCTCATGTGGGTACCCCTCGTAGGAGCTGCGCTGATTGTGGCCGGGTATTTCCTGGCCACGGCAGTACTCAACTCCGCAACCGGAGGTTGAGCAAGTGGGCACAGCGCATGCGATTCGCCGCGCCTAACGAGGTGCGCTGGATAGGCTCCTGCTGAGCTGGTAATCGTTTGCCGACGTATCAGTCCGATGCGAGCGCCGCAAGGTCACGGGGTCAGTCTCATATGGGTCGCTGCCGTCGGAGCCGCGCTGATCGTGACCGGGTACTTCCTCGCGACCGCCTCACTCACCACCGCCGCCGGAGGCTGATCCCGCACGCGAGACCACCGCCGGCTGAGGGCTCGGCGTCGCCTGGGCGCGGTTCGGGGCGGTCAAGCGTCGTCGGGGCGCAAATGTGCCCCGATGACGGAACTCCGCCCCAGTCCGGCGGGTCAGCCTTCGCGAGCCGGCTCGGACTCCTCCGAGGTCGTCTGCTCCTCGATGGTCACGGTCTCGTCGGGCTGCTCGAGCTCGTCGGGCTGGTCGGCATCCGTCTCCGGCTCCGCAGCCCCGGAGGCCTCGGGCTTCGCCTTCTTGGCTGACGCCTTCCTCACCGGGGTCTTCGCGGGTGCGTCGGCGTCGTCCGCGCTCCCGGCGTCCGCGGCATCCGCGCCGTCGAGGGACACCTCGGGGCGGATGAGCTCCTTGACCTCGGACATGAAGCTCGTGAGCTGGTGCTGCTGCCAACGGAGGCTGCGGGTGCGGTCCTCCGCGTCGCGCAGCACAGACTGCGAATGCGCCGTGACGGTGTCGATGATGCGCTGGGCCTTCGCGTGCGCGCGGTCCAGGTGCTCACGCGACCGCAGGTGCGCGTCGGCCTCGATCTGCGTAGCCTGGGCCCGCATCAGGCGGTCGAAGTCCTCCGCCTTGGCGGAGACCCGCTGCGCGTGCTCGAGGGATGCCGCGACCTGCTCGTTCGCATCCTGCGTGATGCGCTCGGCGTGGGCGACGGCCTGGTTGTGCAGCGCGAGGAACTCCTGCTGCGCGTCGTCCTGGCGCCGCGTGAGGGACTCCTCGAACTCGAGGGCGCGCAGCCGCAGCTCCTTGACGGCCTCCTCCGCCTCGGTGCGCATGTCGGTCGTCTCGCGCGCGACCATCGAGCGCAGGGCGGCGGCGCCCTTCTCGGCCTCGGAGCGGATCGCCGCCGCCTCCTGCTCGGCCTGAGCGACCTTCTCCGCCGCGTGTGCGGCCTCGCGCTCGATCTGCGCCTGGTGGGCCGTCAGCTCCGTGTCGATGCGGAGCCGCACCTGCTGGGCGTCGTGCTGCGCGGCGGAGCGGATCGCGTCGGCATCGACCTGGGCCTCTTCGCGGCGCACCCGGATCTCCTCGCGCGCGGCCTCGAGCAGCCGGTCGCCCTGCACGGTGGCGTTCTTGAGCACGAGACTCGCCTGGTCCTCGGCGACCCGCAGGATCTCCTCGAAGCGGTGGGGGTTGTCACCCTCCGCGTCGGCGCCCACGAGTCCCTCGCTGAGGACCTGCACCTGGTTCTGCGCATCTTCGGCCTGCGCCTCAGCGGCGGCCAGATCGGCGCGCAGACTCTCGATGGTCTCCTGGCTGTGCGCATCGGCGTCGGCCTGGCGGCGACGGTGGTCCTCCTCGAGTCCGGACAGCCGTTCGGTGAGAGCGGCGAGCCGGCCGTTCAGGTCGGCGATGGCCGCGTCGACCTCGGTGCGCTCGTATCCGCGGAACGCGGTGGAGAACGCATGGCCTCCCCCGGGAGCAGCGCCCGGGGCGGACCCCGAGCCCACGCCCGCGATGAGCTCGTCGAACGGGGAACCCGCGGCCTCGTCGTCCGGCACCTGCTGATCGGCCATCGCCGCTCCCGTTCGTCGTCGCAATCCCCCGCGGGGCAGAGCGGACGAGCGTCCGGCTGCGGGCGACCAGAGCGAGTCAGGGACTCGCGGGATCGCGGCCTCCTCCGGGGGATCGAGGGGGCCGGTGAGGCGTATCGGTGACACGCTCCGCCTCGCGAAACACTACCCGTTCGGGCCGCGCGGCGGGAGTGCGGATCGAGGGGCGCCCGCGTTCAGCGCAGGGCGCCCACGCTCGCGAGCGCCAGCCGCACGAGGGTGCCGCGACCGCCCTCCATCTCGGCGGCCAGGGCATCGGATGCCGCCTCGCCGGGCGTCAACCAGGTGACCTCGAGCGCGTCCTGCCGCGGCTCGCACGTGCCCGTGACCGGGACGACGAACGCGAGCGAGACGGCGTGCTGCCGGTCGTCGTGGTAGGCGCTCACGCCCGGGATCGGGAAGTACTCCGCGACCGTGAACGGTGTCGGCTGCGGCGGCAGGAGCGGGAAGGCCATCGGGCCGAGGTCGTTCTCGAGGTGCCGGAACAGGGCGTCCCGGACCGTCTCGCCGTACCGCACCCGCCCGGAGACGATCGTGCGCGTCATCTCGCCGAGCGGCGTGGCGCGCAGCAGGATGCCGACCTCGGTGACCGTGCCCATCCCGTCCGTCCGGACCGGCACGGCCTCGACGTAGAGCATCGGGAGCCGACGCCGCGACTCGGCCAGCTCGATGTCGCTCAGCCATGCCGGGTTCGACACGTTCCCCGGCGGAGGACCGAAGGGGTCGTCGCCGGCGGGCTCGGGGTCAGGCGTGCGGACAGGCATACCCCCTTTGTACCCCACACCCCGCCCACGGCCCGCTCCACGGCGCCGCGGTCGGTCCGGGGTCGGACGCCCCTGGGATGATGGGGGCATGAGCGACGCGGCCGACCTCCCCGACCTCGACGACGCCACCGTGCTGTGGTCCGCGGGCGCGGACGAGCGCGCCGGGCGCCCCCTGCTCGTGATGCTGCACGGGTACGGCGCGGACGAGCACGACCTCTTCGGACTCGCCGCCTTCCTCCCCGACCAGTACGTGATCGCGGCGCTGCGCGCCCCGCTCGCACCGCCGTGGCCGGCCCCGGGGTACTCGTGGTATCCGATCGACGGCATCGACGGGCGCGACGCGTCGGGCGTCACCGCGGCGGCGGAGCGGCTGCTGGCGTGGGTCGAGGCGCACGCCCCGGCGCCGGCGCGGGTCGGACTCCTCGGCTTCTCCCAGGGCGCGTCGGTCGCCCTCCAGGCGCTGCGATGCGCTCCGGACCGGTTCGCGTTCGCCGTGAACCTCAGCGGCTACGTCGCTCCGGGCGCGCTCGACCATGACGAAGAGCTTGCGGCACGGCGCATCCCGGTGTTCTGGGGTCGGGGCACCCGTGACGACGTCATCCCCCCGTACCTCGTCGCGCACACCGCGCAGTGGCTCCCCGATCACGCCGACCTCAGCGGGCGCGTCTACGTCGGACTCACGCACAGCGTGTCCGAGCAGGAGCTCGACGACGTGCGGACCTTCCTCGAGAAGCGCCTCGCGGACCCGTCCTGACGAGCCGCGAACGGGCTTCGCTCTGGCGCCCGCCGCGGCCGTCGGCTAAGCTGACCCGGCCCTGGTCCCGAGTGTGAGGAATGAGATGACGGAGATCGTCGCGACCGCGCTGTGATGCGCTGATCCGTCGATCCACGACGCGTCGCCATCGCAGAGAACCGCTGCCCAGCATCCGCTGCCGCAGCCCGTTCCGCGCCGACCGTCGATCCTGCCGCCTCCACTCCCGGCCCCCGTTGGCCTCTCGCGGCTCCGCCGTCGGTGCACCCCCGACATCGGAGGCCGCATGCCCGCTCCCACATCCACCCCCGCCATCGTCCTCGACCGCGTCTCGTTCGCGTGGCCGGACGGCTCCCCCGCCCTCGCCGAGGTGTCCGGGTCCTTCGGCTCCGGCCGCACCGGCCTCGTCGGCCGCAACGGCTCCGGCAAGTCCACGCTGCTGCGCCTGATCGCCGGGGAGCTCGCGCCCGGTTCGGGGCACATCGCCACGACGGCGGACGTCGCTTACCTCCCCCAGCAGCTCACGCTCGCCGTCGACCGCCCGGTCGCCGAGCTCCTCGGCGTCGCCGAGACGCTCGCCGCCCTGCGCGCGATCGAGGCGGGCGACGCCGACCCCCGCCACTTCGAGGCGGTCGGATCCGACTGGGACGTCGAGGCGCGCGCGACGGCCGCCCTCGCCGAGGCCGGCCTCCCCGCCGATGCGCTCGACCGCCGCGTCGGCGAGCTGTCCGGCGGAGAGGCCGTGCTCGCCGCGGTGTGCGGCATCCGCCTGCGCGGAGCGCCCATCGCCCTGCTCGACGAGCCGACGAACAACCTCGACCGCGACGCGCGGGCACGCCTCGGCGAGCTCGTGCGCGGATGGCGCGGGACGCTCGTGGTCGTGAGCCACGACCTCGCGCTCCTCGAGCTGATGGACGACACCGCCGAGCTCTACGACAGCGAGCTGTCCGTGTTCGGAGGCCCGTACTCGGCGTGGCGCACGTGGCTCGACGGCGAGCAGGACGCCGCGCGTCAGGCCGAGCGCACGGCCGCGCAGACGCTCCGCCGGGAGAAGCGGGAGCGGATCGCAGCCGAGACGACCCTGTCGCACCGCGCGGCGATGGGCCGGAAGGCGCAGCTGGAGAAGCGCGTGCCGAAGATCATCGCCGGCGGCAGGAAGATGTCCGCGGAGGTGTCAGCCGGAAAGCTCCGGGGAGAGAAGGCCGACCGCGAGGCATCCGCCCGCGCGGCGCTGGATGCCGCGGGGCGCCGCGTCCGCGGCGACGCCGCCCTGCACATCGACCTCCCCGACCCCGACGTCCCGTCGGGCCGCCGGATCGCCACGATCACCGACGGCGCGCACGCGTGGGTCGTGCAGGGGCCCGAGCGCGTGGCCCTGATCGGGCCGAACGGCATCGGCAAGACCACGCTTCTCGAGGAGCTGGTGGGTTCGACGACGGGGTTCGGCGTGCAGAACTCCACGGATCCGGTGCCGGACGGCGCGGCGGGCGCCGATCAGCGCGGATCCGCGGCGATTCCGTGGAGTTCTGCACAGGCCTGGCCGCACACCGACCGGATCGGCTACCTGCCGCAGCGCGTGGACGGGCTGGACGAGGACGCCTCGGTGCTCGAGAACGTGCGGGCCGCCGCGCCGGATCTCCCCACGGCGGAGATGCGCAATCGCCTCGCGCGGTTCCTCCTCCGCGGGGCGGCGGTCGACCGGCCCGTCTCGACGCTGTCCGGCGGCGAACGGTTCCGCGTCGCCCTGGCCCGGCTGCTGCTGGCCGACCCCCCGCCGCAGCTCCTCGTCCTCGACGAGCCCACGAACAACCTCGACATCGACACCGTGGACCAGCTCGTCGGCGCCCTGTCGTCGTATCGGGGCGCGGTGCTCGTGGTGAGCCATGACGACGCGTTCCTCGCGCGTCTCGGCGTCGACCTCACGCTCGAGCTCACCCCGGAGGGCCTCGTGGCGCATCGATGAGACGGATCCGGGGGACAGCCCCCGCGCGCATCGGGCCGACGCGACGCAGGATGGACCCATGAACGAACTCGTCCGTCCCCTGCGCGGCCGCTGGATCGCCGGGGTGTGCCTCGCCCTCTCGCACAGATTCGGCATGTCGGTGAGCACCGTCCGCGCCCTCACGATCGTGGCCATGGTGCTCCTCGGACTGCCGCTGTGGGCCTACGTCATCCTCTGGATCGTCATCCCCAGCGAGCGCTGAGCCGCCGCCCGCGGGACCGGCGGCACTTCGCCCGGAGCGAAGCCTGTCCGGATGTCGGTGCCACCGGGGAAGATGGAGGGATGGGCGACGTCCTCGATCGGTTCGGCGCGGCGACGCAGGACTGGTTCCGCGGCGCCTTCGCGCGGCCGACCGACGCCCAGGCGGGCGCGTGGGAGGCCATCTCGGCCGGCAGGCACGCGCTCGTCGTCGCCCCGACCGGCTCGGGCAAGACGCTGTCCGCGTTCCTCTGGGCGATCGACCGCGTCTTCCACGACAAGGATGCCGCGACCGGCGAATCCGGCAGGAAGGCGTCCGCGCGCGGGCGGGTCCCGACGTCGACGCGCACCAAGGTCCTGTACGTCTCGCCGCTGAAGGCGCTCGGCGTCGACGTCGAGCGCAACCTCCGCTCCCCCCTCGTCGGCATCACGCAGTCGGCCCGGCGGCTGGGTGTGACCGTGCCGGACGTCACGGTGGGCGTGCGCTCGGGGGACACCGCGTCACCCGACCGGCGCCGGCTGCTCGTCGATCCGCCGGACATCCTCATCACGACCCCCGAGTCGCTGTACCTGATGCTCACCAGCCAGGCGTCCGAGACGCTGCGCGGCGTCCACACCGTGATCGTCGACGAGGTGCACGCTGTCGCGGCGACCAAGCGCGGCGCGCACCTGGCCGTCAGCCTCGAGCGCCTCGACGCGCTGCTCGAGCGGCCGGCGCAGCGCATCGGCCTCTCGGCGACCGTGCGGCCGATCGATGAGGTGGCGCGCTTCCTCGGCGGGTCGGCACCCGTCGACATCGTCGCCCCGAAGGCGACCAAGGCGTTCGACCTGAGCGTCGTCGTGCCCGTCGACGACATGCTCAACCCGCCGCCTCCGCCGGGGAGTCCTCCCGAGCCCGCGACGGCGGAGGGCGACGACGCCGCTGCCGAGGGCGACGGCGACTGGTTCGCGCCGCGTCCCGAAAACACCGAGATGACGGGCTCCGTCTGGCCGCACGTCGAAGAGGCCATCGTCGACCGCATCCTGCAGCATCGGTCCACGATCGTGTTCTCGAACTCGCGCCGGCTGGCGGAGCGGCTGACGGGTCGGCTCAACGAGATCTACTCCGAGCGACTCGGGCTCGACCTCCCGGAGCAGAGGGTCCCGGCCGCAATGATGGCCCAGGCCGGAGCCACGGCGGGCGCCGACCCCGTGCTCGCGAAGGCGCACCACGGCTCGGTGTCGAAGGAGCAGCGGGCCCAGGTCGAGGAGGAGCTGAAGTCCGGTGCGCTGCGCTGCGTCGTGGCGACATCGAGCCTGGAGCTCGGCATCGACATGGGCGCGGTCGACCTCGTGATCCAGGTCGAGGCGCCCCCGTCGGCGGCGTCCGGGCTGCAGCGCGTCGGGCGCGCAGGACACCAGGTCGGCGAGGTGAGCAGGGCGGCGCTCTTCCCGAAGCACCGCGGCGACGTGCTGCACACCGCGGTCGTGACCGAGCGGATGCTCGCGGGCCAGATCGAGGCGATCTCCGTGCCGCAGAATCCGCTCGACATCCTCGCGCAGCAGACGGTCGCGGCATCCGCCCTGGGCCCCGTCGACGTGGAGGGGTGGTACGAGACGGTACGTCGCAGCGCGCCCTTCCGCACGCTGCCGCGCTCCGCGTACGAGGCGACGCTCGACCTCCTCGCGGGCCGGTTCCCGTCCGACGAGTTCGCCGAGCTGCGGCCACGGCTGGTGTGGGACCGCGATCAGGGCACGCTCACCGGGCGCCCGGGCGCGCAGCGGATCGCGGTGACGAGCGGCGGGACGATCCCGGACCGTGGACTGTTCGGCGTGTTCGTGGCGGGCGAGACCCGCAACGCCCGCGTCGGCGAGCTCGACGAGGAGATGGTCTACGAGTCGCGCGTCGGCGACGTCTTCACCCTCGGCACCACGAGCTGGCGCATCGTCGAGATCACTCACGACCGCGTCAACGTCCTCCCCGCCTTCGGGCAGCCGGGCAAGGTGCCGTTCTGGCACGGCGACGGCATCGGGCGTCCTGCCGAGCTCGGTGAGGCGCTCGGCCGGTTCTCCCGCGACGTGTCGACCGTCGCTCCCGAGAAGGCGCAGGAACGCCTGGCCGAGGCCGGACTCGACGACCGTGCGTCGGCCAACCTGCTGGCCTACCTCGCCGAGCAGCGGGAGTCGACCGGAACCCTCCCGACCGACCGCCAGCTGACCGTGGAGCGCTCGCGCGACGAGGTCGGCGACTGGCGCGTCATCCTGCATTCCCCGTACGGCATGCAGGTGCATGCGCCCTGGGCGCTGGCGGTCAACGCGCGCATCCGTGAGCGCCTCGGCGTCGAGGGCTCGGCGGTCGCGAGCGACGACGGCATCATCGCCCGGGTGCCGGACGCCACGGCCGAGCCGCCGGGTGCCGAGCTGTTCGTCTTCGATCCGGACGAGCTCGACCAGATCGTCACCGACGAGGTCGGGGGATCGGCGCTGTTCGCCTCGCGGTTCCGCGAGTGCGCGGCGCGGGCGCTGCTGATGCCGCGCCTCAACCCCGGCCGTCGCAGCCCGCTGTGGCAGCAGCGGCAGCGCTCCGCGCAGCTGCTGGAGGTGGCGAAGCGGTATCCGACGTTCCCGATCATCCTCGAGACCCTGCGCGAGGTGCTGCAGGACGTCTACGACGTGCCCGCGCTGCTGCGCATCGTCCGCGGCATCGCCGACCGGCGCATCCGGCTCGTCGAGGTCACGACCTCGCAGCCGTCCCCCTTCGCGCGCGACCTGCTGTTCGGGTACGTGGGCGCGTTCATGTACGAGGGCGACTCACCGCTCGCCGAACGGCGGGCGGCGGCGCTGTCGGTCGATCCGGCCCTCCTCAGCGAGCTGCTGGGCAAGGTCGAGATGCGGGAGCTCCTCGACCCCGAGGTGATCGCGCAGTTCGAGCGCGAGGCGCAGCGACGCGATCCGGAGCGTCGCGCGCGCGGCATCGAGGGGGTCGCCGATCTGCTCCGGATGCTCGGACCGCTGGACGCCGCCGAGGTCGCGGCGCGACTCCAGCCCGCGACGGCCGAGGCGGCCGACCCGGGCACGGCGACCGAGGCGGAGGCCGGTGCGCTGCTCGACGCGCTCGTCGACGCGCGCCGCGCCATCCGCGTGACCGTCGCCGCGTCGACGCGCGTCGCCGCGATCGAGGACGCCGGGCGCCTGCGCGACGCGCTCGGCGCCGCACTGCCCGTCGGCATCCCGAATGCGTTCCTCGAGCCGGTGGCCGATCCGCTCGGCGACCTCGTCGCGCGGCACGCGCGCACGCACGGGCCCTTCCGCGTGGAGACGGTGGCGGAGCGCTTCGGCATCGGCGTCGCGGTCGCGCGGCTCACGCTCCAGCGGCTCGAGGCGCAGGGGAGGGTCGCGAGCGGCTTCTTCCTCCCCGAGGCCGCAGGGCTCGTCGACGAGACCGAGTGGTGCGACGCCGAGGTGCTGCGGCGGCTGCGGATGCGCTCGCTCGCGGCGATCCGCGGGAGCGTGGAGCCGGTCTCGCAGGAGGCGTTCGCGCGCTTCCTGCCGGTGTGGCAGCACGTCACGCGGCCGCTCGAGGGCATCGACGGCGTCGCCGCGGTGATCGAGCAGCTCGCGGGCGTCCCGATCCCGGCCAGCGCGTGGGAGTCGCTCGTGCTCCCCGCGAGGGTGCGCGACTACGCGCCCGCGATGCTCGACGAGCTCACCGCCACAGGCGAGGTGCTGTGGTCGGGGCACGGGGCGCTCCCCGGACGGGACGGCTGGATCGCCCTGCACCCGGCGGATGCGGCGAGCCTGACCCTGGCTCCTCCCGACGACGAGCTCGCACCCGGGTCGCTCGAGGCGCGCATCGTGGCGGCGCTCGCGTCCGGCGGCGCCTACTTCGCCGCGCAGCTGCGGCAGGCGACGGATGTCGAGAACGAGCAGTCGGTCATCGAGGCGCTGTGGAGCCTGACGTGGGCGGGGCGGGTCACGAACGACACCTTCGCCCCGATCCGGACGCTCCTGAGCGGTGGGTCCCAGGCGCACAAGACGACGCGCCGCACCCCTCGCGCGCGCCTGTACCGGGGCGCCACCGTGTCGCGCGCCACCGCGACGCCGCCGCGCCCGCCGGCGATCGGCGGGCGGTGGTCGCTGCTGCCGGGCGCCGAGCCGGATGCGGCGCTGCGCGCCACCGCCGCCGCGGGACTCCTCCTCGACCGCTACGGCGTCGTCACACGCGGCTCGGTGCAGGTGGAGGGGCTTCCCGGCGGCTTCGCCCAGGCCTATCGCGTCCTCGCGGGCTTCGAGCAGGCGGGCCACTGCCGGCGCGGGTACCTGATCGAGAAGCTGGGTGCGGCGCAGTTCGCCTCGTCCACGACCGTCGACCGCATCCGCGAGTTCGCCGGGCTCCCCGACCCGGCGCCGCGCACCGCCGTCACGCTCGCCGCCACCGACCCCGCGAATCCCTACGGCGCCGCGCTGGCGTGGCCGGCGCTCGACGCGGTGTCCCACCGCCCGGGACGCAAGGCGGGGGCGCTCGTCGTGCTGGTCGACGGCGCGCTCGTGCTGTACCTCGAGCGGGGCGGCAAGAGTGCGCTCGCCTTCACGGAGGACGACGAGCTGCTCGCCGCCGCTGCGACGGACCTCGCCGCGACCGCCCGCGCCCGCCGGCTGGACACGCTCACGATCGAGCAGGTCAACGGTGCGTTCGTGTTCGGGACTCCCGCCGGCCGCGTGCTGCGCGACGCGGGGTTCGTCGAGGCCACGCGCGGCCTGACGCTCCGCCGGGTGGCGGGGACGGCGCCGGCCCGGACGGGCGGCTGAGCCGTGCCCGAGGGCGACACCGTCTTCCGGGCGGCGCGGCGGCTCGACGACGCTCTCGCGGGGCGTGTGGTGACCCGGTTCGAGCTGCGCGTGCCGCGAGCGGCGACCGTCGACCTCACCGGCGATACCGTGCACGGCGTCGTGTCGCGCGGGAAGCACCTCCTGATGCGGATCGGCACGACCACGGTGCACTCCCACCTCAAGATGGAGGGCGAGTGGCACGTCTACCGTCCGGGGGAACGGTGGCGTCAGCCAGCGTTCCGGGCACGGGCGATCGTGGGCACGGCGGCCGGCGAGGCGGTCGGGTTCGATCTCGCCGAGGTGACGACCGTCCCCAGCACGGAGGAGCACGCCCTGGTCGGCTACCTCGGACCCGACCTCCTGGGACCGGACTGGGACCCCGCCGAGGCCGCACGGCGGCTCGCGGCCGACCCGCGGCCCGCACACGTGGCGCTCCTCGATCAGCGGAACCTCGCCGGCCTCGGCAACGAATACGTGAACGAGCTGCTGTTCGTCCGCGGCATCCTGCCCTCGCGTCCGCTCGAGCACGGCGACGTCACGGGGCTCGTGGCGACCGGCGCGGCCATGATCCGCGCGAATCGCGATCGCTCAGGGCGCACGTTCACCGGGGATTCACGGCCGGGGCGGTCGACGTGGGTCTACCGGCGGGAGCACCGGCCCTGCCGGCGCTGCGGCACCCCTGTCCTGGGCGGTTCGCTCGGCGCGGATCCCACGAAGGAGCGCATCGTCTTCTGGTGCCCCCGCTGCCAGACCTGACATCTTCCCGACCGCGGCGCTCCTCCCGCACAGTCCGTCGGACGCCGTCTCCCGCGGCGGCAAGCGGGTGGTGGGCGTGCTCGGCGGACGCGTGCGAACAGCGCGTGTCCGCCTGTTTCGAGCGTGTGTCGCGCCGCTCGGACAGAGTGTCAGGCACCACCGATGCCACAGGCATGTTCGTCCGTTTCGCCCTCCTGAGCGTTGCCTGAGAAGGCCGACTCGGATTGAATCGCCGGAACGGGTGAGGGCGCCCAAGGGAGGTTCATCACGTGACAGCGACGACGACGGGCCCGGCGAGCCCGGCCGCGACCCCACCGCGCGACGAGATCGTCGGCTCGGTGGCGATCGATCGCGTGACCAAGCGCTACGGCGGCCAGGTCGCGGTCGACGACCTCTCGCTCGACATCCGCGCCGGCGAGTTCCTCTCGCTGCTGGGCCCGTCGGGCTGCGGCAAGACGACGACGCTGCGGATGATCGCGGGCTTCGAGCACCCGGATGCCGGAGACATCAGGATCTCGGGCACGTCCGTGCTGTCGCTGCCGCCGTACCGTCGCAACGTCAACACGGTCTTCCAGGCCTACGCCTTGTTCCCCCACATGACGGTGGCGCAGAACGTCGCCTACGGGCTGCAGCAGAAGCGCGTCGGCAAGCAGGAGATCCGCGAGCGCGTCGCATCCGCCCTCGGCATGGTGCAGATGGTGTCGTTCGCGGAGCGCAAGCCGACGCAGCTGTCGGGGGGGCAGCAGCAGCGCGTGGCCCTCGCCCGCGCCCTCGTCAACCGCCCCGCCGTCCTCCTCCTCGACGAGCCGCTCGGCGCCCTCGACCGGCAGCTGCGCGAGGAGATGCAGCTCGAGCTGAAGCTCATCCAGGCCCAGCTGGGGATCACGTTCGTCTTCGTCACGCACGACCAGGGCGAGGCGCTGTCGATGAGCGACCGCATCGCGGTCATGCGGGCGGGCCGGATCGAGCAGCTCGCCGACTCCGACACGATCTACAGCGCCCCCGCCTCCGCGTACGTGGCCGCCTTCGTGGGGCAGCAGAACTTCTTCGACGGGCGCGTTGCCGCGGGCGGCACCGCGGTGGAGACGCCGTATTCGCTGCTGCGTCCTGCGGCGCCGGTGACGACGATCGCGCCCGGCGCATCGGCCCGCGCCGCCGTGCGGCCGGAGTTCGTCGAGATCTCGGAGGAGCGCCCGGCGGGCGACGCGAACGCCGCGCAGGGCCGCATCATCGGGGTGTCCCACCTCGGCGAGACCATGCAGTTCCTCGTGCAGCTCGGCTCCGAGCTGTCCGTGATCGCCCGGCGCCCGACGCCGGACGCACCGCGGGTGAACGTCGGCGCGACCGTCTGGTGCTCCTGGCGGCCCGACTCGGTGCAGGTGTTCCCCGTCGACGACGCCGCCGAGAGCGGCGGCTACGTCGAGCCGCCCACCACGGGCACCGTCCGCACGAATCCCTGATCGACCCGACCGAGCGCAGAGAGGACCACCATGGCCGACGAGAACCCCCTCCGTATCCTGGCGAGCCGTGCCGCCGCACCCCGCATCGTCTCCGAGCTGTCGCGCCGGCGCTTCCTCTCGCTCTCGGCGATCGTCGGCGGCACCGCCTTCCTCGCCGCGTGCTCGGCCGGGGGCGCGAAGCCGGCCCCCTCCGCCACGGGCGGCAAGCTGGAGGGATCGCTGTCGATGTACTCGTGGGGCGACTACGACGCGCCCGAGGTGCTCAAGGACTTCACCAAGACGCTCGGCCCCAAGCTCACCGTCGATTCCTTCGGCTCGAACGAGGAGCTCATCGCGAAGCTCGTCGCGGCGAAGGGCACCGGCGGCTACGACATCATCGTCCCGACGGGCGTCTACATCCCCCAGATGGTGCAGAACAACCTGCTGATGAAGCTCAACAAGGACCTCATCCCGAACCTCGAGCACATGGACCCCGCCTACCTCGGGCGCGGCTGGGACCCGAAGAACGAGTACTCGATCTGCAAGGCGTGGGGCACGACCGGGTTCGTGTACGACAAGACCGTCATCACGCGCGACCTGAAGACGTGGAGCGACTTCCTCGACTGCGCGCAGAAGGAGGCCAGCGGCAAGACGAGCGTGCTCGACGACCCGGCCGAGATCACCGGCATGTACTACTGGGCGAACGGCATCGACTGGAACACCGAGGACGACGCCGAGATCGACAAGTGCGAGGACTTCATCGTCAACACGCTCGCGCCGCACATCGCCGCGTTCGACTCGTATCCGGGCAGCGGCGCGATCCCGCAGAGCTCGCACGCCCTCATCGAGGTGTGGAACGGAGACGCCCGCCAGGGCATCACGAACTCGGACAACCCCGACAAGTGGCAGTGGGTGCTCGGCTCCCCCACCACCGAGCTCTGGATGGACAACTGGGCGATCTGCTCGACCGCACCCCACCCCGAGGCGGCGCACGCCTTCATCAACTTCGTCCTGACGCCGGAGAACGCCATCAAGGAGCTCGACTACATCGGCTACCACACCGGCGAGAAGGACATCCAGGCGACGGCGGAGAAGGCCGGGCTCAAGATGCTCGACCTCGTCTTCTTCACGCCGGAGCAGCTCGCGACCATGAAGGACGGCGAGGTCAACAAGGCGCAGACCCGCACCGTCGACATCTACAACAAGGCGAAGGCCGCCGCCGGTGCGTAGGAGAGGGCTCCCCGGCTTCCTCCTCGCCGTCCCGGCGTGGCTGTGGCTGCTGTTCTTCTTCGTCGCGCCCGTCGCCGTCGTGGTCTGGTACAGCTTCGGCTACAAGCCGGGGCTGTTCGGCACGCACGCGAACGACATCCTCTCGTTCGACCGCTACGCCGAGGTCTTCACCCCCACCTTCTTCGACACGTTCCTCAACACGCTCTGGATCGGGATCGGCGGGACCGCGCTGTGCTTCGTCATCGGCGCACCGGTGGCGTACTGGATGGCGCTGAAGGCCCCGGCGAACATGAAGGGGCTGCTGATCGCGCTGGTGCTGGTGCCGTTCTGGACGAACTTCCTCGTCCGCACGATCGGATGGCTCGTCATCCTGTCGCCGGACGGATGGGTGTCGCACGCGCTGCAGGCCTTCGGGCTCGGTCCGCTCGAGATCCTCTACACGCGTCCCGCCGTGCTCTTCGGCGTGGTCTACAACTACCTGCCGCTCATGATCCTCCCGCTGTTCGTCGCCTTCGACCGGGTGGAGCTCCCCATGCGCGAGGCGTCGAAGGACCTCGGCGCGTCCCGGTGGCGCACGTTCACGCAGGTCACGTTCCCCCTCGCCCGCCCGGGCATCATCGTCGGCGCCGTGCTCGTGTACATCCCGCTGATGGGCGACTACATCACCGCCACCGTGCTCGGCGGCGCGAAGGGCAACATGGTCGGCCAGCTCGTCGCCTCGCAGTTCCAGACGGCGCAGAACTGGGCGCTCGGGTCCGCGATGGCCGTCATGCTGATCCTCATCATCCTGGCCTCGGTCGCCCTCATCGGCCTGCTGCTCTGGCTCATCGCGACACCGTTCCGCCTGCGGCACCGGGTCAGCATCGAGGGGGTGGCGTCATGACGTCCGTCGAACCCGGCCTCGGGAGCCTCCCCGCGTTCGCGGTCGACGCCGAGCAGCACACCGTCGGACACCGCGAGCCGCCGCCGCAGCATTCGCAGCGGAAGTCGTGGAGCGACCGGCTGCTCGGGGTGTGGGCCGTCCTCGTCTTCGTCTTCCTCTTCGCCCCGATCCTCGTGATCGTCATCTACTCGTTCAACAACGGGCGACTGCTCATCGCATTCGACCACTTCGGGCTCGACGGGTACCTCGCGCTCTTCCAGAAGCCGGTCCTGAGCGACGCGGTGATGGTGTCGCTGCGCACCGGCGCGATCGCGTCCGTGCTGGCGACGCTGCTCGGGACGCTGGCCGGCATCGCGCTCGCCCGCAAGCCGGGGAGATGGACCTACTGGTTCATCGGGCTGCTCCTGCTGGTGTCGGTGACGCCGGAGATCGTGGACGCCGTGTCGCTCCTCCCGTGGCTCGTCTTCCTCGGTCAGGACCTCGGGATGTCGGTCTTCAACGACGGCACCGTGCGCCTCGTGATCGGCCACTCGCTCTTCTCGGTCGCCGTGGTGACCTACATCGTGCGTGCGCGGCTCGTCGGCCTCCCCGCCAACCTCGAGGAGGCCTCCGCCGACCTGTACGCGCCGCCGGTCCGCACGTTCCTGCGGGTGACGCTGCCGCTCGCGATGCCCGCGGTGCTCGCCGGTCTCCTGCTGTCGTTCACGTTCAGCCTCGACAACACGGTCGTGTCGGCGTTCGTGCAGGTGTCGGGGTCGACGCCGTGGCCGGTGTACGTGCTCAGTGCACTGCGCAGCGGACTGCGTCCCGAGATCGCCGCCGTGTCGACGGTCATGCTCGTGCTGACGCTGGTCGCGCTGGCCGCCGTCGCCCTGGTGCTCAAGCGCGCCGGCGACTCCGCCACCGACATCGCCCGCACCATGGCCGGCGGCTGAGGCCGCACGCGTCCCGCGCATCCCGTCCTTCCCGCGACCCCAGGAGACCCCATGACGCACGCCGACCTCGTCTTCACGGGAGGTCCCGTCTTCACCGCCGACACCGTCCGCTCGCGCACCATCGCGGTGGCGGTCTCGGGAGGCCGGATCGTCCGCGTCGGCGCGGGCGTCGAGGAGCTCATCGGGCCCCGCACGGAGGTCGTCGACCTGGCCGGGCGGATGCTCGTGCCCGGCTTCCAGGACGCCCACGTCCACCCGGTGTGGGGCGGCCTCGACATGCTCCGCTGCGACCTGGCGCCGTACGGCACGGCCCGCGAGTACCTCGACGCGATCGCGGCGTACGCGGCCGCCAACGAGGACGAGTGGGTCCTCGGCGGCGGATGGGCGATGTCGGCCTTCCCCGGCGGGACGCCGAGCGCTGCCGACCTCGACAGGGTCGTCCCCGACCGGCCCGCCTTCCTGACCAACCGCGACGGGCACGGCGCGTGGGTGAACTCCGTCGCGCTGCGCCTCGCCGGGATCGACCGGGATACGCCGGACCCCGCCGATGGCCGCATCGAGCGCGACGCCGACGGCATCCCCACCGGCACGCTCCACGAGGGCGCGATGGCGCTCGTGAACACGCTCTTCCCGCCGGAGTCGGTGGAGCGGCTCACCGAGGCGCTGCTCACCGGCCAGCGGTACCTCCACTCGTTCGGGATCACCGCGTGGCAGGACGCGATCGTCGGCAGCTACGGGGATGCGGGCGACCCGGGCCCGGCGTACCTCGCCGCCGCCGCGGCGGGCACGCTCACCGCCCGGGTGGTCGGCGCGATCTGGTGGGACCGCGGACGCGGGCTGGAGCAGATCCCCTCGATCGTGGAACGTCGGCAGCAGTACCGCGGCGGCCGGTTCGCGGCGACGAGCGTCAAGGTGATGCAGGACGGCGTCGCCGAGAACTTCACGGCGGCGATGCTCGAGCCGTACGGCGACGGGCACGGTCATCCGACCGACAACTCCGGGATCTCGTTCGTCGATCCGGCGATCCTGAACGAGGCGGTGCCGCAGCTGGACGCCCTCGGGTTCCAGGTGCACTTCCACGCGATCGGCGACCGGGCCGTCCGCCAGTGCCTCGACGCCGTCGAGCACGCGATCGCCGCGAACGGCCGCGGCGACAACCGGCACCACATCGCGCACATCCAGGTCGTGCACCCCGACGACATCCCCCGCTTCCGCACGCTCGGCGTCGCCGCGAACATGCAGTCCCTCTGGGCGACGCTCGAGCCGCAGATGGTCGACCTCACGCTCCCGTTCCTGGGCGAGCCGCGGGGCGCGTGGCAGTACCCGTTCGGCGACCTGCTGCGGTCGGGCGCCGTGCTCGCCGCCGGCAGCGACTGGTCGGTGTCGAGCCCCGATCCGCTCGCCGCCATCCACACCGCCGTCAACCGCACCGCCGCGCCCGGATACGAGGAGGGCGACTACGACCCGTTCCTCCCCGAGCAGTCGATCGACCTCGCCTCCTCGCTGACCGCGTACACCGCGGGGTCGGCGTGGGTGAACCATCTCGACGCCGACACCGGGACCATCGAGGTGGGGAAGTTCGCGGACGTCGCGCTCCTCGATCGGGACCCGTTCGCCGGCCCGGCCGACGAGATCGGGGCCACACGCGTCCTGCAGACCTTCGTCGAGGGCGAGCGCGTGTACGCGGCATCCGACGCCTGATCCGTGCCGAGTCGACCCGGCACGACCAGAACCCGACCGAGAACAGGAAGTGATATCCGTGGGAACGACCGTCTTCGAGCGGAGTCGACCCCCCGCATCCGTCGTCCAGCACGCCCTCGCCGACTCCCGGCATGCGGTGTTCTGGCGGGACGACCTGCCGGATGCCCTCGCCCCCGACCGGCCGCCGCTCGTCGGGGCGCACGCGGCCGACCTCGTCGTCGTCGGCGGCGGCTACACCGGGCTGTGGACGGCGCTCCTCGCGAAAGAGCGCGACCCGGACGCGCGGGTGGTCGTGGTCGAGGCGCAGCGCGTGGGCTGGGCCGCGTCGGGCCGCAACGGCGGCTTCTGCGAGGCGAGCCTCACGCACGGGCACGAGAACGGGATGGCGCGCTGGCCCGACGAGATGCCGCTCCTCGAGCGCCTCGGGCTGGAGAACCTCGACGCGATCGAGGCCGCCGAGGACCGCTACGGCATCGACTTCCAGTTCGAGCGCACCGGGCAGCTCGCCCCGGCGACCGAGCCCCACCAGGTCGCGTGGCTGCGGGAGTGGCACGAGGAGGCCGTCGCCGGGGGCGAGGAGGGCGTCGTCTTCCTCGACGAGACGGAGGTGCAGGCATCCGTCGCCTCCCCCACCTACCTCGCGGGCGTGTGGGAGCAGCGCACGTGCGGGATGCTGCATCCGGCCCGTCTCGCCGCCGAGCTCGCCCGGGCCGCCGAGGAGCGCGGGGTGGAGATCTACGAGCGGTCGCACGTGCGGGGACTGGAGACGCGCGACCGGGCCGGTGTGTCCGTCGTCACCTCTTCGGGTCGCGTGGATGCCGCGCGCGCGGTGCTCGCGACGAACGTGTTCCCGTCGCTGCTGGCCCGCAACCGGCTGATGACGGTGCCGGTCTACGACTACGTCCTGATGACCGAGCCGCTCACGGCCGAGCAGCTGGCGTCGATCGGCTGGCGCGACCGGCAGGGCATCGGAGACATGGCCAACCAGTTCCACTACTACCGGATCACGAAGGACGACCGGATCCTGTTCGGCGGCTACGACGCCGTGTACCACTACGGCCGCAAGGTCCGCCCGGAGTACGAGGACCGCCCGCAGACGTGGCGCGCGCTCGCGAGCCACTTCTTCACGACGTTCCCGCAGCTGGAGGGTCTCCGCTTCAGCCACCGGTGGGCCGGCGCGATCGACACGAGCACGCAGTTCACGGCGTTCTTCGGCACGGCGCGCGACCATCGCGTCGCCTACGCCGCGGGCTTCACCGGCCTCGGCGTCGGCTCCACCCGCTTCGCGGCCGAGGTCATGCTCGACCTCCTCGACCGCGTCGAGAACGAGCGCACCACGCTGACGATGGTCCGCAAGCGCCCCCTTCCATTCCCGCCGGAGCCCGCGGCCGCCATCGGCATCAACGCGACGCGCTGGTCGCTCGACCGCGCCGACCACAACGAGGGCAGGCGCAACCTGCTGCTGCGGACGCTGGACGCGCTCGGCCTGGGCTTCGACTCGTGAGCGGGCGCCTCCCCGCCGGTGCGGCGACGGATGCCGCAGCGGTCGAGGTCCCGCTCCGGCCGGTGCCCGCGGAGCAAGTCGTCGCGGGCGCGCCCCGCGCCGGTTTCGTCGCGCTCGACGCATCCGACGCCGGTGAAGTGGGTGTGTGGGAGATGACTCCGGGCGCGATGACCGACGTCGAGGTCGACGAGATCTTCGTCGTCATCAGCGGGGACGCGACCGTCGCGTTCGCCGACCCGGCGCTGCCGGCGATCCAGCTGCGACCGGGTTCGGTGGTGCGCCTGACGGCCGGCATGCACACGACGTGGACGGTGCGCGAGACGCTGCGCAAGGTGTACCTCGCGTCCTAGCGACGGGCCGCGCGTCGCAAAAGCAGGCCGAGACGTCGGATCGCCCCTTTCCCGCGCGCGTATCGCGCGATTCGGCCTGCTTTTCCTACGCCATCGGTAGGAGAGATCGGTCGGCGACCCCGTGCCGCGTCGCCCGGGCGCGGTCACGCGGGCATCAGCGTCCGGAAGTGCGCCGCACCAGCAGCGCCAGGTGCAGCGCCGTCTGCGTCTCGCCGTCGTCGAGATCGGCGCCGAGGAGCTCCTCGATGAGGGCGAGGCGCTGATAGAACACGGAGCGCGACAGATGCGAGGCGGATGCCGCGGCGGTGCGGTTCGACGGATGCGACAGGGCGGCGCCGAGCACGTCGAGCAGGTCGCCGCCCCGCGCGAGGTCGTGGTCGACGAGGGGGGCGAGCATCCGCTCCCCGTGCTCGAGCAGCCGGTGGTCGTCGCGCAGCGTGGTCACCAGCCGCATGAGCGGTCGGGCGTCGACGCGCCGGAGCTGCGGACCCGACCCTTCGCTCCGTCTCCCGCGTGCGAGGTCGATCGCCTGCTGCAAGGAGATGAGCGCGGCGTCGAGATCGCCCGCCTCGGCCCCCACGGAGACGATGGCGCGTTCGGCGGGGTCGGCCGCCGCGCGCGCGAACGCGATCGCCGCCGCGTCGTCGAGGCGTCCGGCGGGAGGCAGGGAGAGCAGCAGCGTGGACGCCGGCGCGGGCACGCCGGACGGGCCCGTCCCGACGATCGCGCGACCGCCGAGGGCGCGGGCTGCGGCATCCGCGGACTCGGCCGTCACAGCCGCGCGCGAGATCACGATGCCGTGCAGGCGCCGGTTCTCGATCGCCACCCCCGCCGCGGCGAGGCGCGCGGCTGCTCCCGCGCCGCCCGAGAAGCGCCCGGTCAGCAGCCCGTCGAGGAGCCGGCGGCGCCCGACGCGGCCCCACTCGTCCACCGGGCCGTCGGCGAGCCGGCCCAGCGCGAGCGCGATCGCCCCCTGCTGCAGCACGGCCAGCCGGTCGGCGGGATGCGGCGGCCCCGGCAGCGCGATGAGATGGCCCCAGCGGGTCCGGCGCGCCTCGACGGGCACGATGAGCCATTCGTCGGCCGCGGGGGCTCCCCCGTCGCGCAGCCGCTCCTGGGCGCGCCGGTGGGCCGTGCGGGACCGGAGCTCCCAGTCGGTGAAGAGCTCCGCCTCGATCGCGGGCGGCACCTCCGCGGCGACCACCTCGTGGGCCAGGTTCTCCAGCACGACGGGCGCACCCAGCGTGTACGACAGCTGCTGCACGACGTAGTCGGGGGGCGATCCGCGCAGCGCGAGGGCGGTGAAGCGCTCCCGCACCTCGTCCCGCGCGCGCAGGGCGGCCGTCTGCTCCGCGATGATCCCGCGGTGGACGGCCTCGGTCACGGCGACGAACTTCACCTCGCGGTGCAGGGCCACGAGCGCCAGGCGACGTGCGCGCGCCGTCTCGACGACGACGGACGGGACCCAGCGGTAGTGCGTGCCGAGCTCGAGCACGAGTCCGGCGATGCCGACCTCCACCAGGCCCTCTATGAACGCGCGCAGCGCCGCGGGGTCGTCGGGCCAGCCCGATCCGGTCGACAGCAGCAGCTCGCCGCCGTCGAGCAGGCGCGCGACCCCGGCGCTGTCGGATGCGTGCACCCACCTGACGCGCGTGTCGAGCGCGCCACCGCCCGCGAGCACCTCCGGCAGCCCCTCGGCGACGACCCCCAGGCGCAGCACGTCGCGTACCGTCGGCAGGCCGGACCACACCACCGGACGATCCGTCCGGTTGGGATCATCTTCGTGACGGTCAGCCATAGGGACCGGTCCCCCTGCTCTGTAACACTGGGAAAGTCCAGCCTAGACGAGGGCTGGTCAATCCGTCCGAAGAGACCTGCAAGGAGTCCGGATGAGCACCATCCTCCACCACGTCGGCGGCATCGAGACGGGCGCGGCCGATCGCACCGGGCCGGTCTACAACCCCGCGACCGGTGCCGTGCAGCACGAGGTCGCGTTCGCCTCGGCGGAGGAGGTCGACGCGGCCATCGCGACGGCGGCCGCCGCGCTCCCCGGCTGGCGCGCGACCGGACTCGTCAAGCGGGCCGACGTGTTCTTCCGCCTGCGCCACCTCCTCGTCGAGCGGCAGGACGAGCTCGCCGCGATCATCACCAGCCAGCACGGCAAGGTCCTGTCCGACGCGAAGGGCGAGATCAGCCGCGGCATCGAGAACGTCGAGTTCGCCGCGGGCCTCGTGCACCTGCTCAAGGGCGAGCACTCCGAGCAGGTCGCGCGCGGTGTCGACGTGCATTCGGTGAAGCAGCCGGTCGGGGTCGTCGGCGCCATCACCCCGTTCAACTTCCCCGCCATGGTGCCGCTGTGGATGGTCTCGTCCGCGATCGCGTGCGGCAATACCGTGGTGCTCAAGCCCAGCGAGAAGGACCCCTCCGCCGCGGTGTTCATCGCGAAGCTGTTCGAGGAGGCGGGGCTTCCCGCCGGAGTGCTCAACGTCGTCCACGGAGACAAGGTCGCCGTCGACGCGATCCTCGACTCCCCGGTGGTCCGCGCGGTGAGCTTCGTGGGCTCGACGCCCATCGCCCGCTCGATCTACGAGCGCGCCAGCGCGAACGGCAAGCGCGTCCAGGCCCTCGGCGGCGCGAAGAACCACATGGTCGTCATGCCGGACGCCGACCTGGATGCCGCAGCCGACGCCGCGGTCTCGGCGGCGTACGGCTCCGCCGGCGAGCGCTGCATGGCGGTGTCGGTCCTGGTCGCCGTGGGCGATGAGACGGCGGACGCCCTCGTCGCCAAGGTCGCCGACCGCGTCGCGTCCCTCACGATCGGCGACGGCACGGACGCCGCGAGCGAGATGGGTCCGCTCATCACCGCGGAGCACCGCGACAAGGTCGCCTCGTACGTCACCGGAGCGACCGCCGAGGGAGCCACCGTGGTCGTGGACGGCACCGCTCAGCACTTCGACGGGGACGGCTTCTTCGTCGGCGTGAGCCTCGTCGACCACGTGCGCCCTGGCATGCGCGTGTACGACGACGAGATCTTCGGGCCGGTGCTGTCGGTCGTGCGGGTGCCGTCCTATGAGGAGGCCGTGTCGCTTATCAACGCCAACCCGTACGCGAACGGCACGGCGCTGTTCACCCGCGACGGCGGAACGGCCCGCAGCTTCGAGTTCGACATCGAGGTCGGGATGGTCGGCGTGAACGTCCCCATCCCCGTTCCCATCGGCGCATACTCGTTCGGAGGGTGGCGGAACTCCCTGTTCGGCGACTCCCACATCTACGGTCCGGAGTCGATCCACTTCTACACGCGGTCGAAGGTGATCACCACGCGCTGGCCGGACCAGACGCCGTCGAGCGTCAACCTCGGATTCCCCAGCAACCACTGACGCGAAGGACCCCGTCATGACCGACATCCTCACGAACGCCGCCACCGCGACGGCCGACCCGCAGGCCGAGGCCCGCGTCCGCGGTGACGACCGCGCGCACGTGTTCCACTCGTGGAGCGCGCAGGCGCTCATCGACCCGCTGCCCGTGGCGGGGGGTGCGGGGTCGACGTTCTGGGACTACCAGGGCACCCACTACCTCGACTTCTCGTCGCAGCTCGTGAACCTCAACCTCGGGCACCAGCATCCGGATCTCGTCGCGGCCATCCAGCACCAGGCCGGCCGGCTCGCGACCATCCAGCCGTCGATGGCCAACGATGTGCGCAGCGAGCTCGCCCGGCGGATCGCGGAGGTCGCGCCCGGCGGGTTCGAGAAGGTGTTCTTCACGAACGGCGGCGCCGACGCGAACGAGAACGCCGTGCGGATGGCGCGGATCGTCACCGGCAAGCGCAAGGTGCTGTCGATGTACCGCAGCTACCACGGCAACACGACGACCGCGATCACGCTGACCGGCGACCCCCGGCGCTGGGCGAACGAGCCGGGTGACGGCTCGGTCGCGCACTTCTTCGGGCCCTACCCGTACCGTTCCGCGTTCCACTCCGACTCACCGGAGCAGGAGACGGCCCGCGCGCTCGAGCACCTCGAGCAGACCATCGTGCTCGAGGGCGCGTCCACGATCGCCGCGGTCATCATCGAGTCGATCGTCGGGACGAACGGGGTGCTCATCCCGCCACCGGGCTACCTCGCGGGCGTGCGGGAGCTGTGCGACCGGTACGGCATCCTCTGGATCGCCGACGAGGTCATGGTGGGCTTCGGCCGCGTGGGCGAGTGGTTCGCCTTCCAGGCGTTCGACGCCGTCCCCGACCTCATCACGTTCGCAAAGGGCGTCAACTCCGGCTACGTGCCGCTCGGCGGCGTCGTGATCTCGGACCGCATCGCCGCGCACTTCGACACCGTGGCGTTCCCCGGCGGACTCACCTACTCGGGGCACCCCCTCGCGTGTGCGGCCGGCGTCGCGACGTTCGAGGTGTTCGCGCGGGACGGCATCCTCGAGCGCGTCCGCGACCTCGGGGCGCGCGTGGTCGCACCGCGGCTGGCGGCGATGGCGGAGCGCCACCCCTCCGTCGGCGACGTTCGCGGCATGGGCCTGTTCTGGGCGATCGAGCTGGTGCGCGACCGCGAGACGCGCGAGCCCCTCGTGCCGTTCAACGCCGCCGGGCAGGATGCCGCGCCCGTCGCCGCCGTGGCGGCCGCGTGCAAGAAGCAGGGCGTCTGGCCGTTCACGCACTTCAATCGGCTGCACGTCGCTCCGCCGCTCGTGATCGGCGAGGCCGACCTGGTGCGCGGGCTCGACGTGATCGACCACGCCCTCGACACCGCGGACGAGTTCGCCGCGTAACTCCGGGCCCCGCCTAACCTGAACCGCAGCCGCGTGTTCGCCGTGTGCTTCCTATGACGTGCACTGCCGGGAATGAATCTCCTCCGGGTGAGGTTATTCATATGCTCGGCACTGTTGCGGTGCCGCAGGAGGGGATCGTGGGCAAGAACTACGTCGACATCGAGAACGATCACGGCGACATGCTTCGTTACCGGAAGCACGCCAACGGCCGTGGTCTGATCGCGCACGGGGCCAAGGTGCACCCGTCCGCGGTGGTGGAAGCCGGCGCCTACGTCGAGCCCGGCGCGCAGGTCGCCGCCGGGGCACGGATCGGGCGCGGCGTATGGGTCGAGACCGACGCCGTCATCGGACCGGAGGCGCAGATCGCGCCGCACGCGCACATCGGCCCGGGTGCCGCCATCGGCGCCAAGGCGAAGATCGGCGTGCGCACGCAGGTGGGCGACCACGCGTTCGTCGCCGGCGGGGCGCTGATCGGCGACGACGTCACCATCGCCGACGGTGAACGCGTCGCGACGGATCCCCGAGGCCTCAGGCTCGCCGCGTAGGCCGGATAGCTCGATCGCGCGCGCGGGCCTGTGTTCGCGTTGCCGCAGCTCTTCGGGGGATGCGTCGTAGAACCGGTCAGTCGGTGAGGTGTGGAAAAGCCCAGGTTCCTTCGACGATCTCGGCGCGGGGCCGGTAGAGCCGCACGAGATAGTTCCAACCGTCCGTGATCGGCAGCGCGTTGGGAACGCCCTCCGGGTAGTCGCCGAACCGCACGGTGAGGGTGCCGTCGTCGTTGCGCACTCCCGTGATGTTGTTGATCGTGTAGGCACCGCGTTCGTTCGGCTCGAAGTATCCCGCTCGGTTGTAGACGGAGATGGACCAGAAGCCGTCGACCGGCACCTCCCCGACGGTCAACTCGTACCGCCCCACGGGGAGCCGGGGATCGACGCCGATGTAGATCGCTTCGGAGGTCGGCAGACCGCCCCACCCCGCAGCGGTCCCGATGAGATGGCGCACCGGCTCGACCTCGTCCCTCGTGCCGAACATGCGATCGAACCCGGTCAGATTCCGCGCCAGGACCAGCAGCGCGCTCCGTGTCTCATCGAGCGAATCCAGGTCGTAGTCCGGCATGGTGAAGGGAATCGACGAGTCGCTGACGAGCACGATCTGATCCTGCAGCGCAGCCACCGCAGCCACATCGGCCTCGTCGGCGGGATCGACGAGGATGCGAACCGCCACCCCCACGTAGGGGGTCTCGAACTCCTCGACTGTCAGGCGATAGTCGCCCGCATCGTGGAAGACGGCATTCACGTGGTGATTCTCATTGACCACCATCGCCGACAGATACCTCTCGCCATGCTCCGGAATGGTGAAGGTCGCGCCGTCGCGGATGTCGACCAGGGCGAAGCTGTACAGCGTGTCCCTGTTCAGCCGGATCACCGTCTGTCGATCGATCGGCGCCGGCACCCGGTGGTGCAGGAAGCGGTTCACACCACCGGAGTCCCGCTGAAGGTCCCGCATCATGCGATGAGTCTCGGCGTTGACGAAATTGTCGGCGTTCACGATGACGGACATAGCGACATCCTGGCAGACCCGTCGTCGAGCTCGCGCGACAGGCGCAGACCGCCGTCAGCGAAAGTCGCCGCTACGCGGGATCGTCGGCGCGGCCGGAGAAGACGGGCTCGGCGGACGCACCCCGGCGTGGCGGAGTGACGCCGAGCACGATGGCAAGCACGCCGAGGAACAGCGGCGCGGCGATGTAGACGACGGAACCGAGTGGTGCCACGGAGATCGCGGTGTCGACCGTGGCGGGCGAGGCCGCGAGCACGGCGAGCACGAGCTGCGGGGCGACGAAGGCCACCAGCGTCCACAGCGGCGCCAAGTGCCATGGCCTGCGCACCGCGCCCGCCCGGGAGATGGCCACGACGCCGACGATCGCGAGGGCGGCGCGCACGGCCTCATCGACATAACCCACGGTCGTTCCCATCCCCGCGGCGACCTCGGGGCCGGCCACGAGGAAGAAGATCTCGACGACGACCGTCCAGACACCGAGAGCGAGGAGCGCCGTCGTGCCCAGTGCGCGGCGGTCGGTGACGCTCGGGCGTCCGAGGGCGAAGAGCCCGAGTGCGGCGGCGAACAGGACCGAGTCGAACACCCCGAGCCCTGGCAGGACCACCGCTCGGGACACCATCGGGATGACGGTGGACGCGATCAGCAGGATGCCCCCGGCGACCCACGCTCGAGATGGCGACGACGATGTCATGTGCGCACCGCCACGTTCCGCCGCACCGTTCGACGTCACGCGAACAGGAACAGGACGAAGCCGATGAGCGGAAGCGTGCCCTGCGTCGCGGCGGCACGCAGATATCCCTTGCCGCTCGTGAGGAGCACCAGCGACGCGGCGAGCATCGAGCCGAGCGAGAAGAGGACGAGCGTCTTCCCGGAGACCGCGGCCACTGATCCGGTGCCGGCGCCACCCGCCCAGAACAGAGCGATGCCGATGATCGCGCCGATCGCCAGGAAGAGGTTGTAGAAGCCCTGGTTGTACGCCATCGGCTTCGTCGTGTCGGCGGCCTGCTGGTCGGCGACGCCGAACCGCTTCCAGATCCGGGGCTGGGTCCACTGCACGCTCTCCATCACGAAGATGTAGACGTGGAGGAGAGCCGCGAGCGCGGCGAACACGGTGGCGATGATCGCGATCATGAGCCGACACTAGCGCGCGAGCGGTGTCCCGCTCGGTGAACCGGCGCGGCGAGCGGCTACCGTGGAGCGCATGGCCGGGAAGGATGCGAAGCGCGCGAGGCCGTCCGGCGCCGGCAGAACGACCGGACGCAGCGGTAAGGGGGCCAGCGCCAAGGGCGGCAGCCCGAAGACAGCCAGCGCGAAGGCGTCCGGCCGGTCCGACCGTCCCGCTCCCGCCCCGCCGCCCGCCACCCCCGCGCACCCGCCGACCGGGCCGCTCCGGCTCGGCGCCGTGCCCGGCGCGACCCCCGGCAGGTGGATCTCGACGTGGCGGGAGCGGATGCCGGGGAACCCGCTCGAGCTCATTGCGCTCACGGTCGCCGACCAGCGCGCCGCGCTGACTTCGGGCGTCGTGGACGCGGCACTCGTCCGTCTCCCCGTCGACCGCGATGGGCTGCACGTGATCCCGCTCTACGACGAGGTGCCCGTGGTCGTCGTCCCCGTCGACTCGCACCTCACCGCGGCCGATGAGCTGGAGGCATCCGATCTGGCCGGCGAGGTGCTCATCGTGGCCGCGGACGATGTCCTGGGCTTCACGGCCGACGGCACGATGACACCGACGTTCGCCCCTCTCGAGACGACGGACTCCATGGCCATCGTCGCTGCCGGGGCGGGCGTCCTGGTCGTGCCGATGTCGATCGCGCGCCTGCACCACCGCCGCGACCTCGACCATCGCCCGCTGCGGGACGGGCCGACCTCTACGGTCGCGCTCGCGTGGGTCGCGGATCGCACGACGCCGCTCGTGGAGGCCTTCGTCGGCATCGTGCGCGGCCGCACGGCCAACTCGTCACGGTAGCGCCGCTGCGGCACGGCAACCGGGAGGCGTGCTGTCGTCCCGCCCTGCCGTCGTCCCCTCGACGACGGGGCGGGACGACACGCCGCGCCCTCCCCCGGAAGGCGGGGGATGCCGCAGACCCGATTCATGCGACATCCCCCGTGGTCCGGCGGCGGTGTTCCCCGTGCCCTCCGGACACATCCCCAGGTGGATCACCAGCGCCCCCAGTGGAAATCGGAATGCCCCCCGGCTTCTGTCTTCCCTGCGCTGTGCCGTTCCGAAGTGTCAGAGCACCCCGCCAGGGTGCTGATACATGTCCGGCCGAGAAATCTCAGAATCCGGAGCCGTGGGTCTGGAACGGCGCCATCAGCCCGGTGCGCAGGGATGCCGCGGCCAGCGCCTCCGCGGGCGGCTCGCCCGCCGCGAGGCCCTCGTGCATCGCACCGAGGAGTTCGCACGCGACGTCGTCGGCGACGATGACCGGTGTGGCGACCACGTCTCGCACTCCGGCGTGGAGCCAGATGCGGGTCATCCCGATGGCCTCCTCCCCCCAGCGCACGGACGAGCGACCCACCTCGCATGCCGACAGCACCACCGTCTCGGGCACCCGCGGCATGCGATCGATGTCGTATCCGAAGAGCGCGCCGTCGGCGAGCTCGATGCCGGAGAACAGCGGATTGTCGACGGCGTGCCGCCCGTGAGCCGCGACGTGGAGCACGTCCACGTCGGCGGCGATGTCGGTCACGGCATCGACCGTCGCGTCGTCGGCGGGCAGGATGCGCGCCTCCGCCCAGGCGGATGCCGCGACCGCGACCTCCTCCTCGCCACGCGCGACGCGGGGGCCGACCGCGAATCCGACGCGGGCGACGGGCGACGGGCGCGGGCTCTCACGCACGGCCGCCCAGCGGGTCGCGGACGGAGCGAGGGTGAACACGCGCCCGCGCATGCCGGGCAGCATGGCCCACGGGATGCCGGAGAGCACGCCGGGTGCGGTGACGACGAGTCGCCGGGTTCCGGCGACTCGCGCGGGCTCGTCGAGGAGGGCCGAGGAGAGCGTCGCCAGTCGGGAGTCCAGAGAGCGCTGCACCACCTGACGCATGGGGCCGGTGCGCACCGACGCGGACATGTCGAGGTCGGCGCGCAGACCGGGGAGAGCCCTGCGGGCCTCGGGAACGTCGTGCAGGGGGACGAGGTCCGCTCGGGCGCGCGTCACGACCAGCGCCGTCAGCGAGTCTCCCGTATAGACATAGGCGACCAGCGCCGTCTGTTCGTCGAGCGCGTCCTGCAGGTCGCCCAGGGAGACGCGCTCCTGCAGACGTGCGCGTCCCGTCTGCGTCCACTGGCGCTCGCGGGCGCGCTCACGGATCGTCACCGCCCGCGGATCGGACATCCACTCGGAGTCGTCCGCTCTCATCATGCGAAGTTCGGCCAGGTCCGCTGCCAGATCCGGATCGGGCGGAGGACGGAGGGGCACGACCTGCTGCGTCAGGTGGCGCGCCTGTTCGGACCAGTCGAAGACGACATCGGGACGCCCTGAGCGGACCGCGGACCCGAGCCCTTCCAGGACGAGTCCGTTTCCGTGCATGGCGATGGAGGTCTGGAGGTCGAGACTGCCGAACGCGTCCTGCCAGTGCGCGAGCGTGTCCAGACCCGCCGCCGCGTGGCGACGGGCGCTGGCATGGCGGCCGGCGGCCGTCGCCCGCGCTGCTCGCGCCTCATGAGCGAGGAGCCGGACCTCGATCGAGGCCGAGCGCGGTACGCGGATCGGCGCCCCTGCGGTGATGCCGCGTCTCGCGCGCCAGAGGGCGTGGGACATCCGCAGCGCAGCGGCCTCGTTGAAGAGCCCGAGCTCGTCCAGGGCGGATGCGGCCTCGTCCACCTCCTCGGTCCGAGGGGGGCGCCGCGGATCATCGAGCCGGCCCCCGCCCCGACGGACGCTGCCGCCGCTCAGTGCAGCACGCAGTCGGATGCCGTTCGCACGCGCCGCCCACGTCTCGTTCCCGAGGGTACGAAACCTGCGCGCGGCCGCCGCAGCCACCCGCCCCGCGCGGGGCGGGTCATGCATGAGGAGCGATCGCGCGAGGTGGAACTCCGCCTCTGCCCGCGCCTGCGGGATGCGCGAAGACCCGAACACGGCGGCCGCGGCCTCCAGGATCCGCTCCGCCTCTGTGGTGAGACCCGCGTCGCGAAGGACCTCTGCCCTGTCGACATCCCCGATGGCGCCCATCACCGCGGAGATCCCGGACAGCTCGCGTTGCGCCGCCGACATCATGCCCATCGCGGAGACGAGGTCCCCTTCCAGCAGCGCGATGTACCCCTCGTTGTGCCGTGCCTGCGCTTCGTCGACGGGCGACCCGATCCGTTCGAAGATCGTCCGCGCGGCCTCGGCGTCCTGAGCAGCCGCGGCGAGGTCGCCTCGTCGCATGTTGACGAGGCTCCGGTTGACCAGCAGATTCGCCAATGGCGGCGGATCGTCCTGCAGGCCGGCGATTCCGAGCGCAAGCCACCGCTCCGCCTCGTCGAACTGGCCGGACTGCTCGGCGAGCGCGCCCATCTGGCCGGCGAGGATGGCGCGCGTATGACCGCCGAGCCCGGGGGTGTCGAGCGCCGCCTGGCAGATCCTGGTCGCTTCGGCGACGGCTCCGCTCCGAGCGGTGAGATAGGCGAGCGTCCCCGCCACGCGCCCGGCCACGTCGGGATCCTTCGCGCGCCTCTCCGCGGCCTGCAACAATCGACGGGCTTCGGAGAATCGCCCGCGGTTGACGAGCTCCACCGCGTCACGGTGGAGCTCGTCTGCGGAGCGTGCCATGAGACCATCTTGGCTCGCCCCGACGGATCATGGTCCGCCGCTATGCATCAGAGCTTCCTCGACGCATCGTGGTCCTCGTCCTGCCGACTCCTGATTCATCCGACGGCTTCCGCTCAGTCCGCGATCTGCGATCCTCCGGTCGAGCCGCCCGCCTCCTGCCGGCGCCCCGGGGATCAGCTGTGGCGCGGCCCGAGCTGCGCGCAATGCTCGATCACGAGCTTCTCCGCCTTCCTCAGTGCGGCGATGCGCGCGTCCCGGTCATTGAGCGACCCCTCGGCGAGTGCGTCCGCGATCTGCGCTGTGATCGCGGCGGCCACATAGGGCGCCGCGAAGGAGGTGCCGCTCCAGAGCGCGAATCCGCTGCTGAAATCGTCCGGATCGATCGTCTCGCGACGGGATCCTTCGCGGTCGTCACGAGTACCGGCCTGCACACCGCCGTTGAAGGCGGGCGAGGTGCTGAGAACTGCCGTCCCGGGTGCGTAGGTGCGCACCCACGCGCCGAGATTGCTGTACAGCGCCATGGTGCGATTCGGGTTCAGCGCGCCGACCGAGACGTGCGGTGCCGCATCCGCGGGATCGTCGACCACGAAGTCCGCCCCGGGCCATGCCCAGAGCGCGGCGGGGAACGCCGGCCGATCGGTCGCGTCGTTGCCCGCCGAGCACACCACGGCACATCCGTGACGGCGAGCGGCGACGAGGAGCTGCGACAGCGTCCGATCGAAGAGCTCGTCCTCGGGGGTCTCGTGGTAGTAGCCCAGCGAGAGATTGATGACGTCGATGGGGCGGCCGCCCTTCTCCGGGGGAGCCGTCATCCACTTCACCAGCGATCGGACCGCGAGCATGAAGTCGCCCTCGAGCAGATTGCCCTCGCTGTCCGCGACGCGGACGGCGATGATGTCTGCCTCGGGACTCTGCTGCCGGATGATGCCCGAGATGAACGTGCCATGCCCCGCGGCGTCGTCGATCTGCCCATCGAACGGACCGACGATGTCGCCGTGCACCTCGGGATCGGTCGCGGGATCCACCACGCCGATCGGATGGCCGTCGAAGGACGGGTCGCGCGTGACGATGTCGTCGCCGAGCCAGGGGTGCACGCCGCATCCGGTGTCCAGAACGGCGATCACGGGCCGGCGGCCGTCCTTCACGGGAGTCAGTCGCCGCGCGGGGTCCGGGCCGACGAAAGCGACCGGCTGCCTGCCGCCGCTTCCGGGCTCCGCGTAGCTCTCGGTTCCGGGCGCGTTCGTCTTGCCGTACGGATTCGTCTTGCCATACGGATTCGTCTTGCCGTAGGGGTTGGTCTTGCCGTACGGATCGACGGACATGACGTGGTCGAGGCTGACGCCGCTGACGTCGATACCGAAGCGCGCTCGCGTGCGCTGGAGCAGTCGCCAGGCATCGATGGGCGGGACCGGTTGGTCGTCCTTGTCAGGACTGGGCTGCGCGAAGATCTCCACCCGGTGGATCGTGGGCAGTTCGAGCTCCTCGCGTGCTCTGCGCGCGCGGGCGGATGCAGCGGCCCGATCGAGCCCGGTGCCGTCGAGGTTCTGCAGCTCGATCCCCCAGCCGAAGTCGCTGGCCGCTTCACGCAGTTCCGCGAGCAGGTCGTCGAGTGCGTCGTCCGCCACGGTGATCAGCAGATGGTCGGTCGCGTAGTCGGTCGGATAGGCCGAGATGCCGCGGACGGGCTCGCTCCGGGGATCGAGCTGCACACCGCGGGCGCGCGCCGCGTCGTAGCGATCGCGCCAGCTGGCGCGGCGTCGGGGCTCGTCCGAACCCGAGCCGGGGGGCAGGTCAGTCATGGTGTCTCCTCACGCCGCGGGGGGACGCGGCATCCTCGGCCCCGACTCCTGCCGGGGCATGTACGGTCGACCCCGGGTCCGACCGCGGTCGATCCTTCGTCGATGACGGTCACACTTCGAACTGCGGGGTCTGGAACTCTCGCAGGCCGAGATCGCCGTCACGCACGACGAGACGCACTCGAGCCACGCCCGACGGCACCGCGTCGAACGAGAACCGGCCATGATCGCCGAGGTCCGCGTTCCACTCGCGATCACCCTGCGTGAGCTTGACCGCGAGTGCCGCAGCATCCACCCATCCGTCGATCCGGTGCTCTCCGCTCTCGGTGGCGGACACGTGCAGCAGAACACTCGTGTCGCCGTCGCTGAACTGGAGCGTCAGCGTGTCGGTCTCCCCGCGCGTGTTCGCCAGCTCGCTCTCCACGAGAGTCAGCAGCGCGTACTCGCGAGAGAGGTCTTCGACGGCGACGGCGGCCACCATGCGGTCGACGAGATCGACCGGCACAGGGTCGACCTCCTCCCACACGGCTCGCAGTCGCGCGAAGAGCGCGGCATCGGCCGCGAAGTCCTCAGTCTCCATGATTTCCTTCCCCCCATCCATCGCCCTCTACGAGGACGCGGAGCTTGCCCAGGCATCGCTGGCGGGTCGGTCCGATGGAGCCGACCGGCATGGCCAGATCCTGTGCGATCCGGGCGTAATCCGGTCGCTCGTCGAACGCGACGACGCGCAGCAGCCGCTGGCATCGATCGTTGAGCCGAGCCACGGCTGCCCAGAGCCGACGCGCCTCGTCGCTCTGCGCCGCCGTGTGCTCCGCGGACTCGTGCATCGGCAGATGCGGCTCGAGCGCCTCCGCCTCCGTCGGATCGGCGCGACGCTGGAGTTTCCCCACTCTCCAGGCCTCGCGACGGGCGGAGGTCGTGAGCCACCCCGAGATCGCTCGGGGCTCGACGATCGTCTCGTGCCGACGCACGAGAGTCAGCCACGTCGTCTGCACGACGTCTTGGGCCAGGGCGTGGTCCAAGCCGTATGCGCGGACGACCTGCCACAGCACGGGCGTCATGAGGCGGACGAGCTGGTCCATCGCGCGGCTGTCGCCCTCGCGCCAGCGCGCGAAGAGGTCGGCTGCGCGCTCCCAGCGGGTCGGCTCGCTCACGCCATCGGATTCCGCCGCGGACATCCCCCCGGGAGCGGGGACGTCGTCGCGCGGATCCGACCGATCGACATCGGTCATAGCGCCCATTGTGTCCACACCTGAAGGGAGCGGCAACGTCTGCGTCTGATACATCATGCGAGTTCGGGCGCCATGAGAGGTTCCGACGCCCCCGTTTCGTGCGCGAATACGGGGCGCCTAGAATCGCGCCATGACCCTGCTGTACGTGTGCGTCCGTCCTCAGCAGGGCGCCGCGATCGCCGAGTACGAGTCGTTCCGCACCGCTGCGCGTCTGGAACAGGGGCAGCTCCACACCCACGATCTCGTCCGCGATCCGCTTCCCGCCGACGCGTTCGACCGCTACTCGGGCTTCTTCGTCGGCGGAAGCCCGTTCAACGTCACCGACCCGGAATCGTCGAAGACCGAGACGCAGCGACGGCTGGAGGCCGAGCTGGATCGCCTGGCGACGGCTGCCGCGGACCCTGCCGGGCCGGCGGTGCTGTTCACCTGCTACGGAATCGGCGTCGCCACGCGCACGCTGGGCGGCGAGCTGAGCCGCGCGCACCCCGAGGACACCGGACCGTCCACCGTCTCTCTCACGCCGGACGGGGAGCGCGACCCGATCTTCGGCGGGCTGGCCACGCGCTTCACGGCGCTGACGGCGCACAAGGAAGGCTCGGCGACTCCTCCCCCAGGTGCCGTCCTCCTCGCCACCAACGAGCCCTGCCCCGTGCAGGCCTATCGGTACGGAGACCATCTGTATGCGACGCAGTTCCATCCGGAGCCGACGGCAGAGGCGTTCGCGGAGCGTATGGCCGTCTACCGCGACGACGGGTACTTCGCCTCGGAGGACTATGACGTCGTGGCCGGGCGCGTGTTGGCGGCTTCGTTGACGGAGCCGCCGCGCCTCCTGCGGGAGTTCGCTCGGCGCTTCGACCGTTGACATCTCGCTGAGTGCCATCGGACCCTCTAGGTTATCGAACATAGATTCGATAGTGTCATCTGGTGCGACTCGATGACAGGATATCCACAGGGCATTCGCCGATGAAGAGCGATGTCCGCCGCCGTGTTTAGTATCGAATATATGGACGAATCAGCGAAGGCTCTCGCATCGTTGACCGCTGCGTCCGAAGCCGTGGGCGCCGTATGGGTCGCTGCTCTGGGCGGAGCGATGCCGGGCAGTCGCGCAGAGGACGACGCCGCCGAGATGACCGACGGTGGGATCCTCGCGGTCAACGACGCACTCTGCGATCTGCGGCGGCACGTCGAGGCGGTCCACGCTCACGTGGCTGCCGCCATCGCCGCGCGATCCCGTCCCGAGCTCGGCAGCGATGGCCTCTCCCGCAGAGCGGGTCATCGCAGCCCGGCCCGTCTCCTGGCCGCTGCGACCGGCGGCCATCCCGGCGACGCCGCGCGGCTGATTCAGGTGGGGGAGGCCATGGCGGGGCGGATGACCTTCACGGGCGAGCGCACGGCACCGCGCCACGCGCATGTCGCCGAAGCTCTGCGCGCAGGACGTCTCAGCCTGTCCGCGGCGGCCTCGATCACCGAGTTGCTCGAGAAGGTCGCCGTGCACGTCGATCGCGCGCGTCTCATCGCGGTCGAGGCAGAGATCACCGAGCAGGCCGTGACGCTGTCGCTGACCGAGCTGTCCACGATGCTCCGGCGCGCCGAGGCGTGGCTCGTTCCCGACCGTCTTCCCGAAAAGATCGACGAGCTCCGCACGCAGCGGTCGCTCCACGTCCGCGAGGAGCAGGGTGGGATGCTGTCGCTCATCGCCCGCCTGGACCCGGAGTCGGCAGCCCCGGTGAGAGCGGTGATCGACGCGATCGTCGGCGGTCACCTCCGCGCTCACCGTGGTGCGAACGCTTCCCAGCAGTGGGGTGGAGGAGTCGTGGGCCGGACGGGGGAGCCCCTCGACGCCTGCTCCTCCGAGCAGACGCCGGAGACGCGGTCGATGCCGCAGCTGCGGGCGGACGCACTGGTGGATGTCTGCCGCCACGCTCTCGGCTGCGACGAGGTGCCGCAGCTCGCCAACACGACCGTCGTGGTGCGAATTCCGCTCGACGCGCTGACGTCAGGAATCGGCGTCGCCACCATCGACGGGATCGCTCAGCCGATCGATGCGGGGACGGCTCGTCGCATGGCCGGCGACGCGGAGGTCATCCCCTGCGTGCTCGGCGGCGAGAGCGAGATACTCGACTTCGGCCGCACGCGCCGCCTCTTCACCCGCGCGCAGAAGCTCGCACTGGTCGAACGCGACGGGGGATGCGCATTCTGTGGCGCTCCTCCGCAGTTCACCGAGGGACACCACATCCTGTGGTGGAGCTCGCACGGGGGTCGGACCGATCTCGGCAACCTGATCCTGCTGTGCACGTCCTGTCACCATCGGATCCACGCGGACGAGTGGGAGATCCGGATCGAGCCTCCCCCCTCGGGCGACGTCACGGGCGGGACGGTGTGGTTCATCCCTCCCGCCCGCATCGACGCGCACCGACGTCCGCGGCTCGGCGGCCGGCAGCGGTTCGACTATCGGGGTGCTGCATGATGCCGTTGAGGGGAGGGAAGCGAACCCGCTACACGGCCGGGCCGAGAATGACCGCAACGTCAGGGGGCACGATGAGCTGCCCTCGGGCGGAGGTGTGGTTCGCTCCCGCACCTGGCGCGGCGGGACTATCGGAGACCCGCGCGTCATCCTCAGACGAATCGCCGTCGGCTGTGCGCGACCGCGTCGACAGAAGCAGCACATCACCGCCCTTGACCGGCACCGTCCATGCAGCGTCGGAGAGGTTCACGATGACCCTCAGCGGCCCCCGGTGCAACACGAACCTCCGACTGTCCGGAGCGGCGTCCGCGTCGACCACCTCGGCTGACAGATCGCCGAACGAGGGATCGGTCAGCTCGGGGCGTTCACGGCGGAGGCGTGCCAGCTCCCGATACAGACCGAGGAGTCTCGCGTGCTCACCGGTGCCCACCTCGTCCCAGCGCAGCTTCGAGCGGTGGAACGTCTCGGGGTCTTGGGGATCGGGAACAACGGCCGGGTCCCAGCCCATCCGCTCGAACTCCGCGATGCGGCCCTTGGCCGTGGCATCACCGAGTTCGGGTTCCGGATGCGAGGTGAAGAACTGCCACGGGGTCGACGCTCCCCATTCCTCTCCCATGAAGAGCATCGGCGTCCCGGGTGCCGTCAGTGTAAGGACCGCAGCGATCGCCAGGCGGCCATACGAAAGCGTCTGGCTCAGTCGGTCGCCCACGGCGCGGTTGCCGATCTGGTCGTGGTCCTGCGCGAACGTGACGAGGCGCCACGCGGGGACTTCGCTGGGAATCGGACTCCCGTGCGTACGCCCCCGGAAGGACGAGAAGGTGCCGTCGTGGAAGAAGCCGTGAGCCCAGACCTTCGGCAGCGCGTCGGGCGCTGCGAAGTCCTCGTAGTAGCCGGTCGTCTCCCCAGTGAGTGCCACATGCACCGCGTGGTGCCAATCGTCGCTCCACTGGGCGTGCAGGCCGTAGCCCGACGCCTCCCGCGGGAGGATGAGTCGCGGTTCGTTGAGATCGGACTCCGCGATCAGCGTCAAAGGCCGGCCGAGGTGGGCCGAGAGGGCGTCCACCGCCTCGGCGATCTCCTGCAGGATGTGCACCGGTCCGTCATCGTGCAACGCGTGCACGGCGTCCAGACGCAGCCCGTCGACGTGATGCTCCCGCAACCACATGACGGCGTTGTCGACGATGAAACGGCGCACCTCCGGCTGATCGAGATCGATCGAAAGCCCCCATGTGTTGCGCGTCGCGTCACGCAGGTAAGGACCGAACTCCGGGAGATAGTTCCCGCTCGGTCCGAGGTGGTTGTAGACGACGTCCTGGATGACCGCGAGTCCCGCCGCGTGCGCCGCGTCCACGAACCGCTGATGACCGGCCGGGCCGCCGTACGCCTCGTGCACCGCGTACCAGAGCACACCGTCGTACCCCCAGTTCCACACGCCGTTGAAGGCGTTCACCGGAAGCAGCTCGACGTGGGTCACCCCGAGCCCGACAAGGTGGTCCAGACGACCGATCGCCGAATCGAACGTTCCCTCGGGCGTGAAGGTGCCGATATGCAGTTCGTAGACAAGACCGCCGGCGAGCTGGCGACCTGTCCACGACCCGTCGCTCCATGCGAACGCATCCGGGTCGAACCAGGCCGACGCCTCGTGCACGCCTCGCGGCTGCCGACGCGATCGTGGATCGGGCCGGAGTGCCTCTCCGTCACCGAGAACGAAGCCGTACTGGTCACCGTCGGCGAGATCGACGGCTCCCCGCCACCGGTCACCGTCCGCAACCAACTCCACATCATCCTGTCCCGGTCGCCGCAGTCGCACACGGGCGGCGCGTGGAGCCCACACCTCGATCATGCGAGGACCTCCGCATCGACCAGCAGCGCCACGGGATACCCGCCGAGCAGTTCACCAAGGGGCACGGCGGCGCCTTCGAACCGGCGACCCGTGAGGACGTCGAGGGCCGGACCACCGCGGCGCAGGACGACCGTGTCGCCCCAGCCTCCGCGCGCCGCGAGTCCCGCCGGCAGTCGGGTGGCGACAGCGAGGGCACCCCCGCGGTCGAAGGCGACGGCGTGGGCGGATGCCGAGCCTGCGACGGTGACCGGCGTGTACCGGTCGAACCGATCAGGATGGTCGCGTCGAAGTCGTAGGGCGCGGGACACGACGAGGAGCTTCGCGGCACCGCTCTCGTCGACGGGGGGAAGCCACCCCTCGTCGAGGCGACGGAGGAGATCGGCCCGACGCGCGAAGTCGACCGCGCGACGGTTGTCGGGATCGACCAGAGACGTCTCCCAGAGCTCTGAGCCCTGATACACATCAGGCACGCCCGGACCGGCCAGTTGCAGGAGCTTGGCCGACAGGGAGTTCGACCAGCCGAAGCCGCGGATGCGATCCACGAATGCGTCGACGAGGGGGCCGGCATCACTGTATGCGGCGTCGACGACCGCGTGCATGCGCCGCTCGAAGTCGACGTCGGGGTCCCACCAGCCGGTGGCCTCCGCGGCTTCACGGGCGGCCTTCTCGGCATACGCGTGCAGTCGCTCCGGCCTCGCGGGCCATGACCCGACGATCGCCTGCCAGAGGAGGTTGTCGAACGGCCCGTGACCGGTCGAGGCGATCGATCGGAGCCGGCCGAGCACGTCGGTCCACAACCTCGGCAGCTCGGCGAGCACCGCGAGCCGGGCACGGACGTCCTCACCGCGCTTGGTGTCGTGCGTCGAGAGGGAGGTCATCGCGTACGGCCACGCCGACTGCCGTCGCTCCTGTGCACGGTGGAAGTCGTCGACCGAGAGGGCGAAGACCGACGGGTCGCCACCGACCTCGGTGAGCGACCCGAGCCGCGTGTACCGGTAGAACGCCGTGTCCTCGACACCCTTGGCCATGACGGGCCCGGTGGTCTGCGCAAACCGCGTGGACACTTCGAGCGCGGGGTCGGCGATCGCCGGCACGAGGGCGGCGATGGTCGCTGCGAGATCGGGGCGTCGAGCGGATGCCTCCGAGGCCGCCGCGTCCAGCCATGAGCGCCCCACGAGATGGTCTCCCACCGCGTAGGGACGGTACGTCGGGAAGCACGCGAGCAACTCGGCGAGCGCATCCTCGGCACGGGCATCGGCGTCGCCGGCATCGGCGTCCGCGGCAGGGGGGTCGGCGTCGCCGGCGCCGGCCTCGGCGCCAGGCAGGCTCCGGACCAGGCGGCGGACCTCTGCGACCTGGATCGTGTCGGCGATCATCCGCTTCGTGTCGTGGATGAGGTCTCCCCATGCCGGCCCCACCTCGCCCCCGCGCGAAGCGGTGTCGAGGGCGTCGAGCGCCTCGCGTCCGGACGGATCGACAAGCACCCGATCGATCTCTGCCATGGCGTCGTATCCGGTGGTGCCGGCGGCCTCCCACCACGCGGGCAGCGTCTCCGGATGGTCGGTCGCGGCATGCTCGAGGATCTTCTCGACCAGCACATAGGGGTTCCGTGCCGCGGCAGCCAGACGCTCGAGGTATCCGCCCGGATCGGCGAGGCCGTCGGGGTGATCGACCCGTAGCCCGTCGACGAGGCCGTCGCGCACCCACCGCAGGATCTCGGCGTGCGACTCCTCGAACACGGCCGGCACCTCGACACGCACGCCCGCGAGCGTGGAGACGGCGAAGAAGCGGCGGTAGTTCAGCTCTGACGCCTCATCGCGCCAGAACATGAGCTCCCAGTGCTGGCGATCGAGGACCGCCCGCAGCCCCACTGCCGCGTCCGGCCCCCGCCCGGCAAACGCCTCCAGCCCGTCGAGCGATCCCGGCGCCAACGGCAGAACGTGGTCGAAATACCGCACGACCCCGGCGGCGGCATCCACGCGGATGTCGGCAAGAGCCTCGTCGAGCGGCACCCCCAGGATCGGCACCCGCACGCGGCCGCCGCCGTACTCCCAGTCGATGTCGAACGCCTCGGCGTACCGCGAGCCCCGGCCGTGAGTGAGGACATCCCACCACCACGGATTCTCCTGCGGGAGCGAGATCCCCATGTGATTCGGGACGATGTCGACGAGGATCCCGAGACCCGCCGACCGAGAGGCCGCGGCGAACCGGTCAAGGCCGGCACCGCCGCCGCGGGCCGGGTCGACCCGCGAGGGATCCACGACGTCATATCCGTGGTCGGAGCCGGTCGTCGCCTGCAACAGTGGCGAGAGGTAGGCCCAGCCCACCCCGAGGTCGCGCAGGTACCCGACGACGCCGGCTGCGGCATCCAGGTCGAATGAGGGCCGGATCTGCAGGCGATACGTCGAAGTCGGACTCACGGCTACCTCTGCAGCTCGGACTTGGGAGCCGCGCCCGGCACCTCGTCGATCGAGGTCGTCAGGCTGCTCGCGGCGAGAGATGCGGCGACGGAGTGATCCGCCTCGACCTCGGGGTCCCGGTGCTCGCAGAGGACCGCGAGCGCCTTCGCCTCCAGCCGCACGGCGTCACCGGGGTCGACCGGCGCTCCACCGGCGAGCGCACCGCCGGTGTCGACGAGCACATCCCACCGCGGGCTGTACGAGACGTCCGGGATGTGGAAGTCGATCGGCTCGTCGCCCGCGTTGAACAGCACGATGAAATGATCGTCGGCGATGGGCTGTCCCCGCCGGTCGCGCTCGCGGATGCCGTCCCCGTTCAGGAAGACGCCGATTGCGCGGCCGAACCCCGAGTCCCAGTCCTCGGGCTGCATCTCGGTCCCGTCCGGACGCAGCCACGCGATGTCCGGGATCGGCGCCCCCTCCTCGCGGCGCACCGGGCGTCCGTTGAAGAACCGCCCGCGCCGGAACGTCGGATGCTCGCGCCGCAGCTTCGACAGCGCCGCGGTGAACTCGACGAGCGGCTGGTCGACGTTCTCCCAGTCCACCCAGGTGAGTTCGTTGTCCTGGTCGTACCCGTTGTTGTTGCCCTGCTGCGTACGGCCGAGCTCGTCGCCGTGCAGCAGCATCGGCACTCCCTGCGAGAGCAGCAGGGTCGCGATGAAGTTCCGCTGCTGCCGGGCCCGGAGGGTGAGCACCGCCGGGTCGTCGGTGGGACCCTCGACGCCGCAGTTCCACGAGCGGTTGTCGTCGGCACCGTCCTTGTTGTCCTCGCCGTTGGCTTCGTTGTGCTTCCCGTTGTACGACACCAGGTCGCGCAGGGTGAAGCCGTCGTGGGCGGTGACGAAGTTCACGGATGCCACCGGCCGACGCCCCGAGTGCTCGTACAGGTCCGCCGAACCGGTGAGACGCTCGGCGAACTCTCCCAGCGCCTGCGGCTCGCCGCGCCAGAAGTCCCGGACGGTGTCGCGGTAGCGTCCGTTCCACTCCGTCCACTGCGGGGGGAAGTTCCCGACCTGGTAGCCGCCGGGGCCGACATCCCACGGCTCCGCGATGAGCTTCACCTGCGACACCACCGGATCCTGCTGCACGAGCTCGAAGAACGCGGCCAGCCGGTCGACGTCGTAGAACTCCCGGGCAAGGGCCGAGGCGAGGTCGAACCGGAACCCGTCGACGTGCATCTCGAGCACCCAGTACCGGAGGGAGTCCATGATCAGCTGCAGCGCGTGCGGGTTGCCGACGTTCAGGCTGTTCCCGGTGCCGGTGTAGTCGGTGTAGTACCGCTTGTCCTTCTCCTCGAGCCGGTAGTAGGCCTCGTTGTCGATGCCGCGCATGGAGAGGGTGGGGCCGAGATGGTTGCCCTCGGCGGTGTGGTTGTAGACGACGTCGAGGATGACCTCGATGCCCGCCGCGTGCAGAGCGCGCACCATTCCCTTGAACTCCTGCACCTGCTGCCCGCGCTCACCGGTGGAGGCGTAGGTGTTCTGGGGCGCGAGGAACGCGATGGTGTTGTAGCCCCAGTAGTTCGACAGCCCCTTCTCCTGCAGCAGGGAGTCGTCCACGAACTGGTGCACCGGCATGAGCTCGATCGCGGTGACACCGAGCTTCTTCAGATGCTCGATGATGGCCGGATGCGCGATCGCGCTGTAGGTGCCGCGGATCTCCTCGGGGATCGCCGGGTGGCGCTCGGTGAGTCCCTTCACGTGCGCCTCGTAGATGAACGTCTCGGCATACGGCGTCTTCGGTGCGCGGTCCCCGCCCCAGTCGAAGAACGGGTTGATGACGACGCCCTTCATCATCGCCGCGGCGGAGTCCTCGTCGTTGCGGGAGTCGGGGTCGCCGAAGGTGTAGCCGAACACCGTCTGCCCCCACGCGACCTGACCCTCGACCGCCTTGGCGTACGGGTCGAGGAGGAGCTTGTTCGGGTTGAAACGCATCCCGGCCGCCGGATCGTACGGACCGTACATGCGGTAGCCGTACCGCTGCCCGGGGCCGATGTTCGGGACGTACCCGTGCCAGACGTACGCGTCGGTGTCGACCAGCTCGATACGGGTCTCCTTGCCGCGGTCGCCGAAGAGGCACAGCTCGACTCTCTCGGCGGCCTCGCTGAAGACAGCGAAGTTGGTCCCGTTGCCGTCGAAGGTGGCACCGAGGGGATAGGTCGATCCAGGCCAGGTCTGCACGGGCGTAACCCTATCCGAGCACTGTTACCGCAGACCGCCTCTTCCCGCCGGAGCGCGCATCGGCTAAGGGCCCCCGGTGGCACCCGCGGGCGGATGCCGGAGCAGCGCGATCCGCTCGTCGAGGTATCCGGCGAGCGGCACGTATCCCCCCGCTCTGCTCCATCGCACGCGGGGCTCCCCGTCGACCACGGCGAGGGGATCGGATGCCTCGCCCCGGGCGACGGCCGCGAGGTCGATCGTGCGCCACCCCACGTGGACGACCTCGCCCTCGGCGAAGCCGCCGCGGCGCGCGGCGGCGGCCCGTTCCGCCCGCTCCCGCTGCGACTGGGCGGCGAACCCGCGCCGGACCTCCGCACGGGCGCGCAGGATGTCGCCCGTCGCGAGGAGCCCGGCAGCGGGATCGGCGGCGAGGAGCAGCACGCCGAGGTGCCACGCCTCGCCCACCGGGACGATGCGGGGAGACCGGGCGATCCCGAGGATGCGCCGCCCCGCGGACGCCTCCCCGAGTCGTTCGCGCGGGATGTCGGCGAGACGTGCGCGTGCATGCGCCAGCACGGCCCCCACGGTCACGGACGGATCGCTCACGCCTCTTCGCCGCCCATCGCGGACCGCGGCACGCGCTCGCCTCGCAGCAGCATCGCGACGAGGGGGAACAGGAGCACCGAGAGCATGCCGGCTCCGACGAGGACGGCGGCCGCCCAGCTGGGGAGGATGCCCTTCTCGACGCCCTCGGAGGTCACCGCGACGACGATGGGGAGGCCCGTCGCTCCCATCAGCACGACGGCCACCCGCTCGCGCCCCGACGACCGCTCCGGCGCGGCGAGGAGCGACGGCACGCCGCGCACGACGAGCAGCGCGACGAGGGCGATGGGCACGAGCAGCAGCAGGACGGGCTGTGCGAGCAGCGCGGCCAGGTCGAACGTGATGCCGGTGTAGATGAAGAAGACGGGGACGAGGAATCCGAACGCGACAGCCTCGATCTTGCTCTCGACCGCTTCGCGATCGGCCGGTGAGGCGTCGCGGATCAAGAGTCGCCACACCAGACCGGCCGCGAACGCGCCGAGGAGCATGTCGATGTCGAGGGTGATGCTCAGGATCACCAGCGCCGCGAGGATCAGGAACACGACCCGGATCGCGAACTGCCCCGACGTGTGCAGCGTGGAGCCCACGAAGCGGTGGAGCGCTCCCTGCGGCACCCGCAGCGCATACCAGACGGCGCCCGCGGCGATCGCCACGAACACCGCGAGGACGATGGTGGCCACCCCCGGGGTCCGGCTGCCCAGGAACAGCGAGATCGCGACGAGGGGTCCGAACTCGCCCACCGCCCCCAGCGCTCCGACGCTGCGCCCGAACGGGGTGCGCAGCTCGTTCGCGTCGCGCAGGATCGGCAGCAACGTGCCGAGCGCTGTGGACGCGAGCGCGATCCCGAGGATGACGGCCGTCTCTCCCGGGGCGAGGATCCATCCGAGCGCGACACCCGCCGCGATGCTGAGCAGCCAGCCGAGGATCGCGCCGCGACCGGTACGGCCGGTGAGGGCGCCGAACTCGATCTCGGTGCCGGCGACGAAGAACAGCATCGCGAGTCCGAACTGGCTGAGCGTGTGCACGAAGTCCGCCGGCTGCGCCCATCCCAGCACGGACGGCCCGACGATGATGCCGAGCACCAGCTCGAAGACGACGACCGGGATCCGCACCCACCGTCCCAGCACTCGCGCCGCGACGGGCGCGAGCACGGCGAGCAGCGGGATGACCAGGAGCGTGAGGTCCACGGGCTCAGGGTAGCGAGTCGCCCCCGCGGCCGACGTGCGCGTCGAGCCATTCGATCATGGCCGGCACCGCGAGGTACGCGATCGTCCCGTGGGTGGCGAACGAGATGCGCTCCTCGGTGACGTGGATGCCGATGGCCGACTCGTGCCGCACGAACCGGTCCGTGTCGGCGGGGCGCACGAGCTCGTCCGACAGCCCCTGCGCGACGAACAGCGGCGCGGAGAAGGGGACGGCCCCGGCCGAGTTCTCGGCGAGGAGGCCCGCCCAGGGCTGCGTCGTGGTCGGGTCCGCGGTCATGAAATGCCCGACGAGCGGCTGCCCGATCGCGTGCAGCTCGGGGATGTTCGTGAGCAGGCACAGCGCGTTCATGCGGGGAAGCAGGGCGACCGCCTGCGGGGTGAGGATCCGCTCGACCGGCTCGTCGTAGACCTTCGCGAATGCCGAGAACGCGTATGAGCCGATCGTCACGCCGGAGATGTCGTCGAGGTGCGTCTGCATGAGCGCGCGCAGATCCGCGGCAGGCGCGGCGGTCGCGACGGCCTCGATCTGCAGCTCGGGCGCGTACGCGGCCGCCTGCTGGGCCGCGAACAGCACGGCCTGGCCGCCCTGCGAGTGCCCCCACAGCACGACCCGGTCGCTCGCCGCGGCCGCCCGGATGTGCTGCGCCGCCCGCACCGCGTCCAGGACGTTGTTCCCCTCGGTCTCACCGACGAGATACGAGTCCGGTCCCGCCGTCCCCATGCCGGCGTAGTCGGTCGCTACCACCGCGTAGCCGCGATCGAGCAGCGATCGCAGGCCCTCGATCCCGAACGTCGGATCGGGCCCCGCCGAGGGTGCGCAGCCGGGGGCGCTGCCGGTGGTGGGATGCCCCCACGACACGACGGTGCGACCGTTGTCGGGCGCGGCCCCGAGCGGGACGACCAGCACACCGGTCACCACCACGGGGTCGCCGTGGACGTCGGTCGAGCGGTACATGAGGCGCCACCCGCGGGTGTCGAACGGCACACCGGCCAGCACCTCGGACTTCACCAGGGTCCCGGGGACTCCGTCGGCCGCACCGGGCGGCTGGGCGAAGAACGCCTCGGCCGCAGGACGCTGCACGACGTCGCCGACGATCCGCAGCTCCTCGGCGGCGACGACGCCCCCCGTGAACGCCAGGATCGCCGCTGCCCCGGCCACCGCGAACCGGTGGGCCCGTGAGAGGGGCGCACGGCGCGCGCGGCTTTTCGTGGCGGGGAGGCGGGAGCGCATGGATCACAGTGTGGCAAAAGCAGGCGCAATCGGCGCGCGGTCGGGGTCCACCCGCGTGATTCCGCCACTCCTGTTTGACGGGCCTTCGTTCCCGCCTGCTTTTCCCGCAGCCAGCGGCGCGTACACCCCCGTGCGGGGTCAGTCGAGCCGCGCCTGCGCCGCCTCGGCGGCCGTGGCGGCCGTGCGAGCGCGCGCGGCGGCATCCTGACGCTGCGCGCCGAGGCTCTCGGCCTCGGACTCGGCGGTCGCCGCGTCCTCGACGACACGGGCGAGCTCGGCGCGCAGGGCCTCGACTCGCTCGCCGAGCTGCCGGGCGCGGTCGCGCGCCCTCGCGAGCGCCGCCTCGACGCGCTCGAGCTCGGAGGCGGAGACGTCGGCCGCACGCTGCGCCTCGCGCGCCGCCCGCTCGGCCTCCCTCTTGGCGCGGCGCTCCGCGAGCTCGTCGGTCTGCTTCTCCTCGGGCGCCTCCGGGACGCTGCCCCCGACGGCGTCGGTCAGGTCGACCCCGTCGACGCCGCTCGCCTGCAGGGGCCGCACGAGCCGGCCGGACAGCACCGCCGCGCCGGCCGCGGCATCGACCACCGCCGCGTTGATCGTCTTCTCCACGTCGTCGCGAGCGGCCGCGGAGACCGCCACGCCCTGCTGCTGGGCGAGGTCCACCGCCTGCCTGGCCAGGGCGGCGACGAGGGCGCGCCGCTGCTTCCCCAGGCGGCTGAGCTCCGCGCCGTCCAGCTCCTCCTGCGCCTCGTGGAGCGCCGCCGACAGCGCGATCGCCTCGCCGAGCTCGCCGTGCGCGGCGAGGAGGTTCACCGCCCACGCGGCGACGGTCGGCTTGCGGAGGGCCTTCACGGCCTTCGCGAGCGCAGGGTGCGCCGCCGCGGCGGCGTTGCGCGCCGCGGTGAATGCCGCGGGCGGAAGGGCGTAGAGCGCCTCCGCCGCGCGGTCGAGCTCGTCGGAGGGCACGGGCCCAGGATAGCTACACGGTCAGGATGCGGCTCGAGACGGGAGGACGCCCGCCGCTCCCGTGCAGCTCGCGGTGCAGCCGCTCCATGCGGGCGTCCAGCACTGCGGCGGAGTCGGCCGCGTCCTTCAGCTCCCCCAGCAGCTCGGCGGGGACCTGCCGCTCGAACTTGTAGTAGATCTTGTGCTCGAGGCTGGCCCAGAAGTCCATCGCGATCGTGCGGAACTGCACCTCGACGGGCACGTTCACCGGTCCGGTCGAGAGGAACACCGGCACCTCGACGATCGCGTGCAGGCTCTTGTAGCCGTTGGGCTTCGGCTCGGCGATGTAGTCCTTGACGCGGAGGACGGTGATGTCGTCCTGGGCGGTGAGCAGGTCGAACAGGCGGTACGCGTCGGCGGTGAAGCTCGTGGTGATGCGGATGCCGGCGATGTCGGTGATGCGCTCGCGGATGGCGTCGAACCCCGGCTCGATCCCCTTCCGCGCGACCTTCTCGACGATGCTGTCGGGCGACTTGACGCGGCTCGAGACATGCTCGATCGGGTTGTAGTCGTGCATGTACTGGAACTCGTCGCGAAGGATCGCGATCTTCGTCTCGACCTCCTGCAGACCGAACCGGTACTCGAGCAGGAACCGCTGGAACTCGTCCCTGGCGACCCGGAGCTCGGCGGTCGACATCTCGACGGGGGAGTCCACGTCCGGGTGACTGGCCATGGTCGCCACGCTAGGGTCCCCTCCTACGAGGCCCCTGTGAGCGTGCGCCCCGAGTCCGGGGACGAGCCCATCAGCCGGCGAGGACGAGCGCCGCTTGCCGCGCCGCACCGCGAGCGACGTACTCGCCGGGCTCCGGCACCTCGACGGGGATGCCGAGGACCAGCGGCGCGATCTCGCGGACGGCGGCGGACTGCGCCCCTCCCCCGACCAGCAGCGCGCGCGTCGGCTGCACGCCGAGGCCGCGGAGGGCTTCCAGCCCGGCGCCGAGGCCGGCGAGCATCCCCTCGACCGCGGCGCGGGCGAGGTTCGGCCGCGTGGTGGAGGCGAGGGTCATCCCCGTGAGGCTGGCCGTGGCGTCCGGCAGGTTCGGCGTACGCTCCCCCTCGAAGTAGGGCACGAGGGTCAGCCCATGGGCGCCGGGTTCGGCCGAGAGCGCGAGCGCGCTGAGCCCCGCGTGGTCGACGTCGAGGAGTCCGGCGATCGAATCCAGGACGCGCGCCGCGTTCAGCGTCGCGACGAGCGGCAGCCAGCGGCCGGTCGCGTCGGCGAAGCCCGCGACGGTGCCCGACGGATCGACGACACGATCGTCGGTCACCGCGAAGACCGTGCCGCTCGTCCCGATGGACACGACGACGTCGCCCGCCTCCGCGCCGAGGCCGAGCGCGGCGCCGGCGTTGTCCCCGGCGCCGGGCCCCACCCGGCGGCCCGCGGCATCCGCGACGCTCTCGTGCGGGCCGAGCACGCGCGGCAGGATCGCGTCGTGCCCGAGCGCGGCGACCAGCAGCTCGCGGTCGTAGCCGTCGGGTCCCCAGTAGCCGGTGCCCGAGGCATCCGACCGGTCGGTGACGAGCTCGCCGAGGTCGGGGTTCTCCGGCCCGAACCCGCGCAGCCGCCACGTCAGCCAGTCGTGCGGCAGGGCGACGGCGGCGACGCGCACGGCGTTCTCGGGCTCGTGGTCCCGCAGCCAGCGCAGCTTCGTGATGGTGAACGACGCGACGGGTACGAGGCCCGTGCGACGGGCGAGCTCCTCAGCGCCGAACTCGGCGATCAGGTCGGTCGCCGCTCCCCCGGACCGCGTGTCGTTCCACAGCAGCGCCGGCCGGATGACGCGACCCGCGTCGTCCAGCACGACCATGCCGTGTTGCTGACCGCCGATCGCCCAGGCCGCGACGTCGTCGAGCCCGCCGGCGTCGGCGATCGCCGCCTGCAGCGCCGTCCACCACGCCTCCGGGTCGACCTCGGTGCCCGCGGGGTGGGTCGCCCGGCCCTGCCGGGCGACCGCACCGGTCGCGGCATCCGTCACGACGACCTTGCACGACTGCGTCGACGAGTCGACGCCCATCACGAGCGGCATGCGGCTAGCGGGCCCCGAGCAGGTGCTCGGTCGCGAGCTGCTGCAGCTTGACGAACCCGAAGCCCTTGCCGCCGAAGTACGCGGCGTGGTCGAAGTCCTCGTACGCGGAGCGGTCGGCCAGCAGGTCGTCGTACGTCTCGCCCTCGCCGAGCGTGGGCACGGAGAGCTGCGCGACGCGGGATGCCTCGAGCGCCGCCTGCACCTCGGGGTCGGCGCGGAAGGCCGCGGCGCGCTCCTTGAGCAGCAGGTAGGTGCGCATGTTCGCGGCCGCGGAGTCCCACACGCCGTTCTCGTCCTCGGTGCGGCTGGGCTTGTAGTCGAAGTGACGGGGGCCGTCGTAGGCCGGGATGCCGCCGGGGCCGCCGTTCTCGAGCAGGTCGACGAGTGCGAACGCGTTGTGCAGGTCGCCGTGCCCGAACACGAGGTCCTGGTCGTACTTGATGCCGCGCTGGCCGTTGAGGTCGATGTGGAAGAGCTTGCCGTGGTACAGCGCCTGGGCGATGCCGGCGGCGAAGTTCAGACCCGCCATCTGCTCGTGCCCGACCTCGGGGTTCAGGCCCACCATCTCGGGGTGCTCGAGCGAGTCGATGAACGCGATCGCGTGGCCGAGCGTCGGGAGCAGGATGTCGCCACGGGGCTCGTTCGGCTTCGGCTCGATGGCGAACCGCAGGCCGTAGCCCTTGTCGATGACGTACTGCGAGAGGAGGTTCACGGCCTCGCGATAGCGCTCCAGCGCGGCGCGGATGTCCTTCGCGGAGTCGTACTCGGCGCCCTCGCGGCCGCCCCACATGACGAAGGTCTCGGCGCCGAGCTCGGCACCCAGGTCGATCTGGCGGAGCACCTTGCGCAGCGCGAAGCGGCGCACGTCGCGGTCGTTCGAGGTGAAGCCGCCGTCCTTGAACACCGGCGGGCTGAAGAGGTTGGTCGTGACCATCGGGACCTTCAGGCCGGTCGCCGAGAGGGCGCGCTTGAGGCGGTCGATCTGCGCCTGGCGCTCGGCGTCGGTCGAGCCGAAGGCGAACAGGTCGTCGTCGTGGAACGTGAGGCCGTACGCGCCGAGCTCGGCGAGCTTCTCGACCGCGTGGACGACGTCGAGCGGCGGCCGCGTCGGTCCGCCGAACGGATCCGTGCCGTTGTACCCGATGGTCCAGAGCCCGAAGGTGAACTTGTCGGCGGGGGTGGGAGCAGGGGTGGCCACGGAGGACTCCTTCGTCAGGGGGACAGCTATTTGTTGTATCCAACAACCTATACCTGTTCCGACCGCACGTCCACCCCGTACAGTGGTCGCATGAGCGACACGTCGGCCACAGGGGTGCGCCAGACGAACCTCGCCCGCATCCTCCGGCTCGCCCACCTCGGCGGTCCGCTCTCGCGCGCCGCGCTCACGGAGTCGACCGGGCTCAACCGGTCCACGATCGCCGACCTCGTCGCCGAGCTCGCGGGCCTGGGGCTCGTCTCCGAGCGCGCGCCCGACCCCGTCCGCCGCGTCGGCCGGCCGTCCCCCGTCGTGACAGCCGATCCCCGCGTGGTCGCGATCGCCGTGAACCCCGAGGTCGACGCGCTGACCATCGGCGCGGTGGGCCTCGACCGCGGCATCCCGGAACGCGCGCGCATCGAACTGGACCACCTCATCACCCCCGCCGAGACCGCGACGCGCGTCGCCGACCAGCTCGCGGCGTGGCGCGACGGCCCGCTCGCAGACGCGCGCATCGTCGCCGCGGGCATCGCGGTGCCGGGTCTCGTGCGCGCCTCGGACGGACTGGTCCGCACCGCCCCGCACCTGGGATGGACCGACGCCGCCGTCCGCGACCTCGTCCACGCCGCGACCGGGCTCCCCACCGTGGTCGGCAACGACGCCAGCATGGCGGTCCTCGCCGAGCACCTCTTCGGCGCCGCGCGCGGGATCGACGACGTCGTCTACCTCAACGGCGGCGCGAGCGGCATCGGCGGCGGGCTGGTGGTCCACGGGATGCCGGTCGCCGGCGCCGGCGGCTACGCGGGGGAGTTCGGGCAGAACCGCCCGGGCATCCGGTCGGCCGAGGATCGCCAGGCCGGTGACGGCGTCCTCGAGGACGAGGTGAGCCGTGCGCGCCTCCTCGAGGTGGTGGGCCTCGCGTCCGCCGACGAGCAGACGCTCGCGGCCGGGATCTCCGCGTCCACCTCGCCCCGCGTGGCGGCCGAGGTGGCGCGGCAGCGCCGCATCCTCGCCACCGCGCTCGCGAACGCGGTCAACGTCCTCAACCCGTCGGTGGTGGTGCTCGGCGGCTTCCTCGCGACGATCGCCGAGGACGACATGCCGGGGCTGCTCGACGCCGTGCGGGCGCAGGCGATGCCGGCGTCCAGCGAGGACCTCGAGATCCGCGTGGCGCTCCTCGCGGAGGACCGCCTGCTGATCGGCGCGGCGGAGGCCGCGTTCGCGGCGCTGCTGCGCGACCCGCTGACCGCGCTCGCGGCGACGCCGCGTCCGCACGTCGCCTCGGCCGGCTGACGCGGCGGACGACGACGCCGGCGCGCGTCAGCCGGAGACCGGCGGCGACAGCGCGATCGCGTTCCAGTGCCCGGGCTCGGCCAGCTCGCCGTACCGCACGTCGACGGCACCCTCGGTGACGGATGCCGCGCACAGCAGCAGCGAGAGCGTGGGGTAGCCCAGCGGGCGGTTGTCGCGGATGATGGCGCGCTCGTCGTCGGGCGGCAGGTCCGCGCTGCGTGCGACGGTGCCGAGCCACGGGCGCCACCATCCGTCCGCCGCATCCTCCGTGGACCCCGACGCGAACGCGGGCAGCCAGCGCCGGATGCGCCCGGTCCCGGGGTCGTCGAGATCGTCGTGCGCGATCATGTGCGTCCCCGGCGGCACGACGGTCTCGCGCCGCTCGACGCCGTCCCACGTGACGACGCGGACGCGCGGGCCGTCCACCTCGACGAGGTTGAACCCGAGGACGGCGGTCGTCGGGCGCGGTTCGCGGCCGGCCACCGCGTCGAGGACGAGACCGCCGCGGGAGACGGCGATGGTCCCCTCGGGCACGGGCGGGCTGGCGCGGTTGAGGAGCACCGCGAGGCGCCCGCGCGCCGGGTCGGCGGCGAGCCATGCCCCGCCGGCGCGCACGTCGCGCACGCCGACCACGCCGGGATGCGCGTCCGGCCACCACGCCCCGAGCGGCTGCCAGCGGCGCGCCGGGTCTTCGTCCCGCACGGCGAGCAGGCGCACCGGCTCGGCGGCGGAGTCGGGCACGCGGACGATCACCGTGCACACGGGTCGGCTCCTTGTCTTGCGGCCGGCGCTGCCGGCGACGGGCATGGCGGTGGGAGGATCATGGTGTGTTCATCGTCGTCGGAGTCACCGGTGGGATCGCGGCGTACAAAGCCGTGCAGGTCGTCAGGCTGCTCGTCCTGCAGGGCCACGAGGTGCACGTCGTCCCCACGGACGACGCGCTGCGGTTCGTGGGGCTGCCGACGTGGGAGGCGATCAGCCGGCACCCGGTGACCACCTCGGTGCACGACGATGTCCCGCAGGTGCGCCACGTGGCGCTCGGCCGGTCGGCCGACCTCGTCGTCGTCGCGCCCGCCACGGCCAACTCCCTCGCGAAGATGGCCGCCGGCCTCGCCGACGACCTGTTGGGCACCACCCTACTTGCCACCACGGCACCGGTCGTCGTGGCGCCGGCCATGCACACCGAGATGTGGCGGCATCCCGCGACGGTGCAGAACATGGCGACCCTCGTCGCCCGCGGCGTCCACGTCGTCGGGCCCGCGGAGGGGGCGCTGACCGGCGGCGACGCGGGCCCCGGGCGGATGTCCGAGCCGGAGGAGATCGTCGGCGCGGCGCTCGCGCTCGCGGGACGGACGCGCGACCTGGCCGGACTCCGCGTCGTGGTCTCGGCCGGCGGGACCCGCGAGCCGATCGACCCGGTGCGCTTCATCGGCAACCGGTCGAGCGGCCGGCAGGGCGTGGCGCTGGCTCGGGCGGCCGCCGAGCGCGGCGCGGAGGTCGTGCTCGTGGCCGCGCACATCGACGGCGACGTGGCGTCCGGTGCCGCACATCCGGGAGTCGAGGTGCGCCGGGCCAGGACGACGGCGGAGCTCGCCGATGCGGTGCAGGATGCCGCGGCATCCGCCGACGTGGTGGTGATGGCCGCCGCCGTCGCCGACTACCGCCCGGCGGAGGCGGCCGACCGGAAGCTGACGAAGGAGTCCTCCCGCGGCCGGCGCCGGATGCTCGAGCTCGTCGAGACCGAGGACGTCCTCAAGGCTCTCGTCGGCGGACGCCGCCCGGGCCAGACGATCGTCGGGTTCGCGGCCGAGACCGCACCCGACCGCCGCGAGCTGCTCGAGCGCGGGCGGCGCAAGGCCGCGCGGAAGGGCGCCGACCTGCTCGCCGTCAACGAGGTGGGCTGGACCACGGGCTTCGAGACGCCCGACAACGCGGTGCTGATCCTCTCCGCCGACGGCGCGCTCGTGGCCGAGGCATCCGGCACGAAGCGCGAGGTCGCCGACGCGCTGTGGGACACTGTCATCTCCGTCCGCGGCACTGAGCAGTGATGGAATCGAATGAACCGCAGCAGCGAGAGTCACTGTGCAGGACCGCGCTGCGCACGCTCCGGAAGGGGCAGCTGCGAGTCGTCACCATCGTCAGCTAGACCCTCTCGGGCCGGAATCCGTAGCCGATGAGCCGTGCCATGAGCGGTCGGAGCGTCGGCAGCACGAGACGGAGCACCGCCCGCTGGACCCGCGTGGGCGGGTTGTCGATGATCCGCCCCCTCCGCCCGCTCGCGATCAACCGATGCGCCGCACGCTGGATGGCCTGCATCATCGCCGTCGGCCGCTCGCGCCGACGTTGGACCGCGGCGCACGCGGCGTCCAGCGCGTCGGCTCCGCCCCGCGACAGCGCCGGCGCCAGGACCCGTGCCGCCGCGACGGCGTCCTGCACGGCGTAGTTGATGCCGACGCCGAAGACGGGCGACATCGCGTGCGCGGCGTCGCCGATCGCCAGCATCCCGGGTCGCCACCAGCGGTCGAGCCGGTCGATCTGCACGGACAGCAGCTTGACGTCGTCGAGGGATGCGAGCACGCCGACCACCTCGGTCAGCCGCGGGACGACGCGCGTGATCCGCTGACGGAACGCCTCGAGACCTTCGCCCTGCACCTGCGGGAACGTCCCGTGCGGGATGAGCAGCCCGCACTGCAGGTAGTCGGGGCGCGGGATCGTGATGACGAACCCGCCGACGCCCGCCCACAGCAGGGTGTCCGGCATCTTCTCCGTCGGGCGGGGGAGCCGGAACCACAGCACGTCGCTCGGCACACCGTACTCCCGTGGCGTGAGCCCCACGGACGGCCGCACCGTCGAGGACCGTCCGTCCGCGGCGACCACGAGGTCGGCCTCGACCACGAGCTCGCCGTCCGGGGTGTCGGCGCGCACGCCCACGACGCGACCGCCGCGCTCGATCACGCCGGTGACGTCGGCGTTCATGCGCAGGCGGAACGACGGATGCCGCTCCCCCGCCCGGGCGAGCAGCTGCAGGAGATCCCACTGCGGCATGAGGGTGATCATGCGGTTGGGCGGCGGCAGCGTCGAGAGGTCGATCGCATGGATGCGGATGCCGTTGATCACGGCATCCAGCCGCGGCAGCGGGGTGTGCGGGATCGCGTCGAACTCTGAGCGCAGACCGAGGGCGTCGATGATGTTCAGCGTCGAGGGGTGGACGGTGTCACCGCGGAAGTCGCGGAAGAAGTCGGCGTGCTTCTCGAGCACGACGACCTCGATGCCTGCGCGGGCGAGGAGGAGACCGAGCATGACGCCGGCCGGTCCCCCGCCGGCGATGCAGACCTGGGCACGCTGGGTGCGGGTCTCGTCCGCGGAGGTCTGCTGCGTGGTCGCCACGCCCGCAGACTACGCCCGTGTGCCGGTGGCGACGAACAGCCGCCCCGAGCCGGACGCCCGGAGCGCGGCTGGTGCATCGACGAACACGATGTCGCCGCGGTCGAGGTGAGCCGAGGCATCCGTCGTGTCGAGCGCGAATCGGCCCTCGAGGACGACCGCGATCGCCGGCGACCCCGTGGCGAACGACGCGTCGCCGGTGACCAGCAGCAGCTCGAAGTCGACGTCGCGACCGCTCGCGGTGCTCGCCGGGCGGTAGGACACGACGTGCTCGGACACTTCCACCGGGACCAGCCGCGGTGGCGGACCCGGCGTGAAGTCGAGCACGGTGCGCAGCTCGCCGCGGTCGACGTGCTTCGGGGTGAGGCCGCCGCGCAGCACGTTGTCGCTCGGCCCCATGAGCTCGACGCCGGTGCCGCGGAGGTACGCATGGATGTTGCCCGCCGGGAGCCACAGCGCCTCGCCCGCCCGGAGGGTGACGTGGTTCATCATGAGCGCGACGAGGATGCCCGGGTCGCCGGGGTACTCCCCCGCGAGCCGGGCGACGAGCTCGAACCCGTCGTCGGCCGGGGCGGCCGCGACCGCCGACCGCACCAGCGCATCCACGTCGTCCGCGCCCGACAGCAGCCAGTCGAACGCGTCGGCGACACCGGTGCCGACGAGCTCCCGCCAGTGCGCGAACAGCTCCGGCCGGGCGGATGCCGCGCCCAGCGCGTCGATCGCCGCCTGCGTCTCGGCGACCGGGCGGAAGCCGCACAGCGCCTCGAACCCGTCGTCGACCGCGACGATCAGCTCGGGCTTGGCGTGCGGGTCCTTGTAGTTGCGCTCGCGCGCGCTCAGCGGGATGCCCGCGGCATCCTCCCGGGCGAAGCCTGCCGCCGCCTGCTCCGGAGTCGGGTGGGCCTGCAGCGACAGCGGGTGCGCGGCCGCCAGGACCTTGAGCAGGAAGGGGAGCGGCTGCGACGCCGACGCCTCCCACTCGGCCAGGTCGACCCAGTCGCCGGCCGTCGTCCGCCGCGACGGGGAGAGGGGATGCGCACCGAGCCACAGCTCGGCCTCCGGCCCCCCGCTCCCGGGCCGCCCCAGTGCGCGCGAGACCCCGTCGACGGCACCCCAGGCGTAGTCGCGGGGCGTGTTGGTGATCGGGATGAGGCTCGTCATCCCTCCAGCGTAGACAGCGGGGCGGCGCGCCCAGCCACTAGACCTTCACGACGAGTCCGGTCAGGTAGGCGCCCTCGGCCTTCTTCGGGAGGAGCACCCGGTAGCGCTCGCCCGCGTCGGCGATGACCTCGCCGATATGGTCGGTGACGTAGTTGAAGGCGAGCACGGGCGGCTTCGCCTGCCCCACGATGATGCGCGCGAGCGACTCCGGATCCGGATGCCCGAACACGGCGCCGTCGGTCGAGATCAGCCACGTCCGCGCCTGCACCGCCTGCGTGAACGCCGAGTCGGTGTTGCGGCGGGAGCCGTGGTGGCCGACCTTGACGACGTCGAACCGGTGCGGACGCGGGCCGAGGCGGTCGAGCGCCCGCAGCACGGGCCCCGGCGGGCAGTCGGCGAGGAACAGGGCCCGCTTGCCGTCGTACTCCGCGACGAACGCGATGCCCGAGCCGTTCGGCTTGCTCGGATCAGCGCTGAAACGCGACTGCGCGAGCAGGTCGGGGTCGAATCCGCCGAGCACCTCGTCGCGGATCCACCCCTTGCGAACGATCGGCGCACCCTCCCCGGGCAGCACCCCCGCCGCCTTGCACGCGGCCTCCCACTCCGGCACGAGGGCCGTCAGCGCGGCACGCGTCGGGGACAGGAGCGTGAGCCGCATCCCGTCCGCGAGCTCGATCACCGGAAGGGGGCCGTCGTCCGGGACGACGACCGCGTGGCCCTCGAACGCGGCGTTCCACCGGTCCTCGTGCTGCAGCAGGGGTGCGGTCATGCGCTCCGCATCCAGGCCGCCGAGCACCTCGGGCTGAAGGTGCTTCCACCCGTTGAACCACACGTCGCGGAACAGCGGGACGCGTGCCGGATCGGACAGCAGCGACACGATGCCCTGGATGTGGTCGGCGTCCACGTGCGTGACGACGAGCAGCTCGACGCGGTCGGCCTTGCCCGGGATCGCGGCGATGCGGGCCTCGAGCGCCGGGACGACCTCCGCCATGCTCTCCTGCGGGCCGCCGTCGATGAGGAGGTGGTGGAGGGCGCCCGGCCGCCCGTACGTGATCCACAGCGCGTCGCCTCGCTGGGCCGGAAGCATCTCGATCGTGAACACGTCACACCGTCCAATCGGCGTCGCCGTACGCGGTCACCGCGAGCGCGCTGATGAGCCCCGCGCGCACGGCGTCCCGCCGGAACGCGGCCACCACCGCCCCGAGCGGCGCGCCCGCGCGGTCGGGGGCCCGCAGCGTCGCCGCCAGCTGCTGCGACATCGCCGCCGCGTGGCGTCCGAGCAGCATCGTGAGCGTTGAGAACACGACGGCGGCGCCCTTCATCAGGAACCGTGTCGCGTACCCGGCGGGGTCGTCCTTCGAGCCCGCGGTGTCGCAGCCGAACAGCACCATGACCGGCGTCACCTTCTGGCCGCCGGTGACGTAGGTCTGCTCGATCCGTGCGGTGGGGAGGGTCGAGCCGGAGATCTCCAGCGTGCCGGCCTTCGGATCGGTGTGCGGCATGAGCACCAGCAGGTCGGTGGGAGTGGCCTCGAGGGCCGACACCCACTTGTCCCACCCCGCGGCGGTCGGGGCGTCGCCGAGGGCCGCGGCGGTGCGGCCGACGTCCACCGGCCGTACCTTGCTGCTGGCGGCCAGGAGCGCCGTCCGCACCTGGAGCCGTCGCCGCCGCCGGGTCGGTGTGACGGAGACGACGAACGCGTCGCCGTCCTCGTCGGCGAGCGAGGCGCGCTGGCGCTCGATGACCCGGCTCATCCCCCAGAACACCGCCGGGCACACGACGCCGATGTCGTCCGGACCGCGGAAGCATCCGTCACCGCATTCCTTCCCGGCGACCCAGTTCGCGCACAGCACCGCGTCGTCCTGCGGTGCCGGCCTGCCGTACACGAGCTCGAGCGGCAGGAACCGCGCCGATCGGGCGCTCACGATCTGGATGCGCTGCGCCTCGTCGAACCTGGTCAGGTAGTCCGCCAGCAGATCGTGCAGATCGTGGCCGTGCACGGCGACCTGCACGAGGATGCGCCGGGTCTCCTCCTGCGCGGCCTTGCCTCGGGCGGTGAGCTGCGTCGCGCGCGCGAGCTGATCCCGGATGCGGTCGGCGATGGCGTCGATCTCGTCCATGCTCCGGATCACGGTCGAGCCGTTCGCGTGGCTCACGAGCCGGGACTGGCCGGTCACGGCGGGGTTGAGGACGAACGTCCGGTCGAACGGGCGGCGGTCGTCGAGCCGGGCGGTCTTCTCCCACAGGATGATCCGGTCGGCGAGCTCCGCCGTCCCGCCCGCCTTCCCGGTGAGACGAGCCGTCTGGATGACGCGGTTGCGGTGCAGCAGCACGAGGCGCGCCTGCACGACGCCGTGGTCCGGGATCGTCCACGTCAGCCGCGCGGTCGCACTGCGGCCCACGCGCGGCACGACGAGCTCCGCCTGGACGGCCTCGCCGATCGGCACCAGGGGCGCCAGCACGACCGTGAGCCGCGCCGAGGCCACGGCGGGATCACCGAAGCCCATCGCCTCGTCTGGAGTCTCCCGTCCGTGCAGCGCGGCCACCTCCTCCGGGCCGACGAAGACGTCGACCGCGTTCGGCCCCGGTCGCAGGACGTTCGCGAACCCGGCGGCCGGCACGGCGTCGACCGGTGTCTCGGGGTCGCGTACGTAGGCCTGCAGCAGTCGCGGCACGTCAGCGGCGGCTGCGGCGATCTGGGCGTCGAGCCGCCGGCGCACCCTCGCCGCACCGACCGCACGGGAGTCGACCAGGGCCGGCTCGGCCGGTTCGGCCGCGAAGACGGCCAGGTCGTCGAGGCGATCGGCCATTGCGACCGCGGCGGCCGGGTCGAACGCGTCCGCTGCGGGCGGTTCGGCACCGACAGGCGGCTCGGCGAGATCTGCGCCGAGCGGCGGTTCGACGGCCGCAGGCGGTTCGACGCCGACCGGCGGCGGTGGGACCGGCATCGGCGGCGCCACCACGGGCGGCGGGACGATCGCCCCGGCCTCCGGGGAGGGCCGCGCCGCGCGCGCGAACACGCGCAGGTCGTGGCGCGCCTGACGCGCCCGCGCGCCCAGCACGACGGGCAGCTCCGCCTCGTCGAGCGCCGCCGGCTCTGCCTCGATCCGGATGCCGCGCCCGAACGCCGCGGTCAGCGCGACGTCGATCGGCCGTCCTCGTGCGAGACCGGCGACCACGGCGCTGAGCTGCGCGGCGACGTCGCTCGGCGCCGGCGTCTCGGGGATCACCGCGGTGAGCACGGCCGCGGTGGCCAGACGCAGGGCGGCGAGCGCCGCCTCCCGCGCCGTCGGGTCGCCCTCGGTCTCCTCGATGCAGACCACGGCATTCGCGACGGGGCGGTTCGCGGTGGCGAAGGCCGCGGCATCCGCCGGCGTCGCCCGCAGCACGAGGACGTCGACCGCGCCCGGCTCGGAGCGCACGTCGCTCATGTCCAGGAGAGCTCCCCCGACGAGCGCCGCCCGTAGATCGTCGTCGGCGACGCCGACGCGCGTCGGCCACGACCAGGAGCGCCGGTGCAGCGCATCCGCGGCACGCTGGGTCGGACGGACGACGGAGGCGACGGCCGGGCACGCCGCCAGTCCTCCCGCGTCGACCGGATCGGCGACGAGCAGGCGCACGACCTGCCCGTCCGGGGCGTCCCACGAGACGAGCAGGCGGGTGATCAGGTCGTCCGTGATCGGTCCCTGCGGGGCTGCGGGCGACGGCGGCGTCCACACGGCGGGACCCACCGACCGCGCACCCGCCTCGAGCGCGGCGGCGGCTGCGGCATCCAGCCCCGCAGCGACGAGCGCGGCCGCCGCGCGCCGATCCGCCGCGGTGCTCATGCCGGCTCCCGCTCGGCGGGCTCTGCCGGCGCGGCCGATGCCGGTGCCGGCGGCGCAGGTCGGGCCGGCGCGCCCTCGACAGCCGCGACCGGCTCCGCGGGGGCGAGCTGGTCGTCCCAGTGATACGTCGCGGGCAGCCGCACGGAGTACCCGCCGGCATCGATCCGCTGCCGCACGCTCGCGTGCAGGACGGCGCCGTCGGGGATGGGACGACGGCGCGGGATGAGGAGCGACCAGATCCAGGAGTTCCGGTGGGCCTTGCCCGCCGGATTCCCCTTCGCGAACGCGTTCGCCGCCCGCCGCGGGTTGATCTCGAGGCCCTCGGCGACAGCGCCCTCCATGATCCACCGCAGCGTGATCGTCGACAGGCCCTCGTCGTCGGGATATGTGCCGCCGACGTCCGAGTGCACGCCTGCGAACCACACCTCTTCGAGGCTCGCCGGGTTCTCCGTCTCGACGAGGTACTCGCGGAAGGGCCGGCGCCGCTCGTCGATCGACACGGCGTGCCGGATGCGCTGCGCGTTCGGCAACTGGCGCGTGTACGGCCACGAGGGCGCGGTGCGGGCGATCCCCATCGCCTTCACCGTGTCCCACAGCCCGAGGTAGGCGATCGGGACGGTCGTGTGCTTCGCCGCGTCGACGTGCTGAGCGAACAGGCCCGCGAACCGGTGGTCCTCCGCCCAGTGCCGTTTGCCCTGCCCGCGCGTGGCGTACGCCGCGACCACATACTGCAGGAGGTTCTCCGACCCGGGTCGGAGGAGCCCGATGTCGCGCAGCATCCCGACCAATGCCCGGGCGGTGAACGCCCCACGGCTGAAGCCGAACACGAACACCCGGTCGCCCGGCTGATAGGTGTGCATCAGCCAGGCATACGCGTCACCGATGTTCTCGCGCACCCCCGCGCCCCAGACGAGGCCGCCGAGGCGGGTGAACCACCGGGCGAACGGCGTCCACGCGCCGGGCGCCGAGAAGGTGCCGACGCCGGGGTCGTAGTAGGCGAGCTGCGTCGCCTCGTCGCCGTGATCCAGCAGGTCGTACACCCGCACGCTGTTCGAATCGCCGGGTCCGCGCACCTGACCCGCGGTGCCGTCCAGGCAGATCACCAGATTCCTCGGCATCTCACGCCTCCCAGGGGTTCGCCACCCACCAAGAGGTCGCCGCCCGGCGGGCTGATACCTCGACCCTGGCCCGCCGGCGACGCGTCGTCCAGGGCCGAAGTCCGCACGTCAGGCGCGCCGCACGTCAGGCTCGCGGGTCGTCGACTCCCGAGGCGCCTGCACGGCCGGCTCCGAGTCCGTCCGCACCGACCGTCGCCGGCGTCGCGAGGCCGGCGAGCCCCTGGTCGGCCGACTGGCGGGGCAGCGTCCTGCCGCGGAAGAAGTCCGGCTTGACGATCCACCACACGATCATGAGCACGGCGCCGATCAGGATGCCGCCGACCCCCACGACCGCCTCGGCCCCGATGCCGAAGATCGTGACGTTGTGGCCCGCGTCGTCGGTGAGCCAGTCGGGCGCGGCGAACTGGATGAGCCCGTACACGAACACCGCCGCCAGCATCAGCCCGCCCAGCAGGGGGAACAGGCCCCGCATGACGAAGTTGCGCACGCTGGAGGTGAGCGTCCGCCGGTAGTACCAGATGCACGCGAAGCCGGTGAGCCCGTAGTAGAAGGCGATCATGAGGCCGATGGAGCCGATCAGCGCGTTCAGCAGCGAGGTGCTGATCAGCGTGAACACCAGGTAGAACACGGCCGAGATGATCCCCATGCCGATCGTCGACCACGTCGGCGTCAGGTACTTCGGGTGGATGCGGGCGAAGCGCTCGGGGATCGCCTTGTACACCGCCATCGACAGCGATGTGCGCGCCGTCGGCAGGATCGTGGTCTGCGTCGAGGCGGACGCGGAGGTGAGGATCGAGAAGCCCAGCAGCGTCATCAGAATGGTGCCGCCGATGCCCCCGCCGAACAGGGCGGGACCGATGGCCGAGAAGACGTCACCGGCGTTGTCCGGGTTGGCGAGGCCGATGCCCTTGGTGCCGACGCCGGCGAAGGCGACGGTCGCCACGGTGACGATCGCGTACGTCAGGAGGAGCAGCACGGTGCTGATGATCGCCGCACGGCCCGGGGTCTTGCCGGGGTCCTTGGTCTCCTCGTTCACCGAGACGGCCGTGTCCCATCCCCAGTAGATGAAGATCGCGGTGAGGAGGGCGGGAGCGGTCGTCTGCGCGAAGTCGAGTCCGAACGGGTTGAACCAGTCCCAGCTCGGGATGAGCGAGTACGACTCGGCGTGGCCGGTGTAGACCTTCACGAGGGCGAAGGCGGCGAAGAACAGCAGGATGACGACCTCGAAGGCGAGCAGCACGTATTGCAGGCGGGCCGAGATCTCGATGCCGCGGTAGCAGATCCACGTCATGAGCGCGATCCACACGAGGCCCGCCGTCGTGACGGCCCACGGGTTGTTCGCGAGATCGGCGACGGCCGGGAGCCCGAACCCGCCCACGAACGTGAACGAGTACTGGCCCGCGATCTGGGCGAGGTTCGCCATGACGATCACGTCGGCGACGATGATGCCCCAGCCGCCCATCCATCCCGTGATCGGGCCGAAGGCCCTGCTCGCCCACGTGAACGTGGTGCCGCAGTCCGGCTCGGCCCTGTTGAGCTCCTGGTACGCGACGGCGATGAGGTACATCGGGACGAACGCGAGCAGCACGATCCCGGGCGCGTGGACCCCCGCCATGAGCGCCCCGCCGACCACGATGTAGCCGAGGCTCGCGGCGAGGCTGTACGCGGGGGCGGTCGAGGCGACACCCACCACGACACTAGAGACGAGGCCGAGCGCGCCGCCCTTGAGCCCCTTCGAGTCGACGTCCTGCGTACCGGATGCCTGGGTCGTGCTCATCGACACCTCCACCTGAGTGGTGCGTCAGTGTCGGGTATGCGCGCTGACGTCGCCGAGCGGCATCCTACTCACGCGCGGTCAGGATCGGTGGAAACTCTCCACAGGAGCCGGGCTGCGGCTCAGGCCAGGTGACGCTCCGCCGCCGCGATCCAGGCGTCGGCGATGAGGGCGTGGCCGTACGGCGTCGGATGCACGCCGTCGAACGCGACGGCCTCGGGCCCGCGCTCGCGCGCGGCATCCGTCAGCAGCCCGTCGAGCCCGATCAGGGTCGCGCCGTGCTTCTCGGCGAGTGCGCGCACCACGGCGATCTTGTCGTCGAGGTCGTCGGTCCGCCACGCGTGCATCTCGTCGGCGACCGGCAGCAGGAAGGGCTCCATCAGGACGATCGACGCGCCCGTGCCCGCCATCGAAGCGAGCAGCTCGTCGTACACCGCGCGGAACTCCTCGGCCGACGTCGCGTCCGCGCTGTCGTAGCGGCGCCACATGTCGTTCACGCCGACGAGCACGCTGAGCACGTCGGGCTCGTGGGCCTGTACGTCCTCGCTCCACCGCGCCCGCAGGTCCACGGCGCGGTCGCCGCTGATCCCGGCGTTCACGACGCGGTGTCCGCTCCCTTCGAGGCGCTCGGCGATCATGCGCACATAGCCGTCGCCGAGGCCGTCGGGATCCTCCCGTCGCCCCGCGTCGGTGATGCTGTCGCCCGCGAAGACGATCGTGCGCCGTGTCATCCCTGCTCCTGTCGTGCTGCGTGCGGGAGTCCGAAGAACTGCAGTTCGCGCCGGCCGGGGCGGGCGTCCCACCCCTGGGCGAACACGGGGCGTCCGCCCCACTCCACCATGCCACCCCACGCGAGCGTTCCGCCCCGCGCGATGTGGATCTGGTGGAACGGGTCGTCCCGCCGGTAGCGCGCCTGGCCGGCCGACCACTCGTCGCCCGCGCTGTAGAAGAAGTCGAGGACGAGGTCGTCGCCGCGGACGATCGCCGTCGCGACCTCGTGCAGGTGCCCGTCGAGGGGCGCGAGGTCGAGGTAGGGCTGCGGCGCGAAGGTCCAGTGGACGAGGTCGTCCGACCTCCCCACGTGGGGGACGCCGTCGCACCCCTCCGACAGGAACATCAGATACGAGCCGTCGATGCGCACCGCCCGCCCGTGCGCGTCGCGAGGGATGACGGCGCCCTTGGCCCAGAGGCGGGTCACGGCGTGGTCGACGATGGGTCCGATCTTCTCCCAGTGCACGAGGTCGTCGGACACCGCGAGACTGACGTCGCACCCGACCGTCTCGACGGGATAGCCGGGCGACGGATGTCGCAGCCTGTCGTCCGCGGTGGCCGGGAAGACACCGTTGTAGAACAGGAACCAGCGCCCGTCGGCCTCGTACACCTTCGGGTCCTCCACCCCGAGCAGCTCGTCGTCGAGGGTCGGATGGACGACCGGGTTGCGCGCGTCGTCGACCCATCCGGTCGCCTGCCTGAACACGGCGTGGCCGATCCGGGACGACAGCGACTCCTTGCGCGGGGACGCCCGGTAGAAGAGGTGCAGCTCGTCGTCGCGGGCGATCAGGGTCGGGTTGATCAGCGACGCGCTCGTCCACCCGATGTCGACCGGATCGGCCCACTGGTCGTCGAGCGCGAAGTCGAGCTCGGGGATCCGCTCGAAGGGCCCGATCGCCCACGGCACGTCGCCGGGGTACTGGTCGAGGAACGTGAACTCGGACAGCGATGCGGTCTGCTCGCCGTGCTGGACCCGCGCCTCGTCGAGGCTGCGCCGGAGTCCGTCCCGGGTCAACGGCTCCATGCGGCATCCTCCCCCGCCTGCGCGGTGCGCTCGAGTACGGCGACGCCGATGCGGTAGTCGGCCATGCCGTAGAAGACATACGACACACCGTCGATCTCTTCGATCGCGGTGGGGAAGACCACGTTCGCGACGACGCCGTCGGTCTCGTCGGCGGTCTCGGGCTCGAGCAGCGGATGCTCCGACCGTGCCAGGACACGGGACGGGTCCGCCGGGTCGAGGATCATCGCGCCCACGCAGTAGCGGACGTGCCGCTGCGGGACGAAGGCGCTGCCCTCGACGCGTCCCGAGACGCCGTGGTGGAGGAGGAGCCACCCCTCCGGGACGCGCAGGGGCGCGGGGCCCGCCCCGATCTTGAGCTCCTCCCACGCGAACGCGGGCGCTGCGACGACCCGGTGGCCGCCGAGCCGAACGATCCGGGCGATGTCGGCGAGGACGTCCGCGACCGGGACGTAGGAGATCCAGATGCTCGGCCGCGGATCCTCGACCGACGGCGGCACCGGCGCGCTGTCGTCCGGCCGGACGAAGCTGAGGTCCCACATCGGGCGATGCAGGGCCGCGAACGACGGCACGCCGTCCGGCCCCGGGATCGGCTCGGGGAAGAACACGACGTCCTTGTTCGGGTACACGTTGAGATCGGCGCCGAGCGCGTCCTCGTAGTCGAACTGGATGGGACCGAGGCGGCGCCACGTGGCGAGATCCGCCGACACCGCGATCGCCGGGCGCGGACCCGTGGGGCCGAAGGCGACGTACGTCATGACGTGGAGGCCGAGTTCGGCGATCCAGGTGATGCGCGGGTCCTCGGTGCCGCCGTGGCCGCTGCCGCGCTCCCAGATGCGGTCGGGCTGGAGCGCCACACCCCGGCGCTCCACCCCGGTGGGGACGCCGTCCTCGACGACGACGCGGGCGTCGCCGATGCGCGAGAAGTTGCCCGTCGCCACCATGCGGGGAAAGAGGCGCACCTCGCCGCTGTCGTCGCGCGCGGCGGCGGGGTTGATGACGCCCTCCGCCTCGGCGTCGTTCCCGGGCTCGGGCGACATGAGGACGCCGCTCCGGCGCAGCGCGTAGGGGATGGCGGTGGTGGCGACGGCCGGGGCGTGCATGGTGCCGGGGTCCTCTCGTGGGGGTCGTGCGACGGTCATCCCTTGATGCTCCCCACGACCCCGCCGACGAGGTAGCGCTGCAGGAACACGTAGGCGGCCACGAGCGGCGCCGCGACGATCATCGTCGCCGCCGCCAGCAGGCCCCAGTCGTTCGTGTATGTGCCCTGGAAGGCATACAGCCCCAGGGAGATCGGCGACTTCGCCTGGTCCGGCAGCAGGATCGTGGCCAGGATGATGTCGTTCCACACCCCGATCGCCTGCAGGATGAACACCGTCGCGATCGCGGGCTTGGCCATCGGGATCACGAAGGTGAGCAGGTAGCGCCAGTAGCCGCAGCCGTCCACCGCGGCGGCCTCGTCGAGCTCTCGCGGCAGGGACTTCACGTAGCCCGAGATGAGGAGCGGCCCGATGCCGACGGCGGCGGCCATGATCAGGATGTAGCCGACGTAGGTGTTGTAGAGCCCGATCCGCAGGAGCAGCTGGAACTGCGTGATGAGCGCGTTCGGCAGGAACAGCATCACCACGAACAGCGCGTTCCACAGCCGCGGGAAGCGGAGGTATCCGCGTCCGACCGGGAAGCCCATCACCACCGCGATGGCGGTGCCGAGGCCCGCAGCGAAGACCGTGTAGACCACGCTGTTGAGGAAGTAGGCGCCGAAGTTGCCCTGCACCCACGCCTGCGCGAAGTTCCCCCACTGCGGCGACGTGACGACGCCGACCGGGTCCGCGAAGAAGGCCGCGTTGGACTTGAGCGCCGTGTTCAGCAGGAACAGCAGCGGGAACAGGTAGCAGAGGACGACGACCGCCAGCAGTGCGTAGTTGACGATCCGGGATGCCCGTACCGTGCGGTGCCTGCGCGGCCGCGGGGCCGCCGGGGCCGGGGTGGTCACGGGGGTGCGGGGGGTCGATGTCACGGCGCTCACAGCTTCGCCTCCCGACGGCGCAGGTACCAGAGCACCAGCAGGGATGCGATGCTCACGATGACGAACTGGATGACGGAGATGGTCGCCGCGTAGCCCTGCGACTGGCCGAGGCCGCTCGCGCTCGACCCGCCGAAGCCCTGCGCGAAGATCGCGAGCGACAGCAGCTGGGTGGCCGGGTTGTTCGGTCCGGTGAGGACGTACGCGAGCTGATAGCTCTGCAGCGATCCGACGATCGCCAGCAGCACGTTGGCCGTGATCGACGGTGCGAGCAGCGGCACGGTGATGAGCCGCATCCGCTGGCCGCCCGACGCCCCGTCGATGGATGCCGCTTCCTGCAGCTCCTCGGGGATGGCCTGGAGGCCGGCGAGGTAGATCACGACCGCGATGCCCAGGCCCGCCCAGATCTGCACGAAGATCACGAGGGCGAGCGCGAGGTTCGGATCGCCGAAGAACGCGGAGTCGGCGCCGAACCACGACCAGATGCTCGCCGCCGGCCCCGCCGACGGGTTGAAGAAGAGCGACCAGATGAGCCCGATCACGGTGACGCCGAGGATCGTGGGCAGGAAGACGACGGCACGGGAGAACGTGCGCCCGCGCAGCTTCTGGTTCAGCAGCACGGCGATCGCGAGTCCGAGCAGGTTGATCGCGACGGTGGAGACCACCGCGTAGATCAGCGTGTTCTTCAGGGCGTTGAGGTTGTAGCCGATCTTGGCCGCCGAGAAGAAGCGCTCGTAGTTGTCGAAGCCCACCCAGTTCACCGGGATGCCCGGCAGTCCCCGGATGTCGGTGAACGAGATGACGAACACGGCGACCGCCGGCAGGAGGGCGAAGACGGCCAGCACCACGAGGCCGAGGCTGAACGTGATGCGCATGGGCGCGCGAGCGCCGAAGGGGTACGAGCTCATGACGATGTCCCGCACATGTTGGACTCCACTCGGTTCAGGGACGGGCGGGGAGGGGAGGGCGGCGTCGCACCGCCCTCCCCGGGCGGGTCAGAGACCGGCCTGCCAGGCCGTCTGGGAATCCTTCGCGGCGGCGTCCACGCTCTTGGTGCCGAGCGGCGTGATCCCCGGGTAGTTGAACGGGAACAGGGCGGCCTGTCCGGCATCCGGGTTCGGGCGCCAGATCGTGTCCCACGCGGGCGAGAAGGTGGACGTGTACGGCTCGATCGACTTGAGGAAATCGCTCGACGGGATGTTCGGCTCGGCCGGGGCGAAGCCGGCGGTTGCGACGAACTTCGCGTACTGCGCGGGCTCGGAGAAGAAGGCCAGGTAGGCGAGCGCCGCCGCCTTGTTCGGTCCGTTGCTCGCGGCGACCATGCGCAGCTCGACCTTGCCGCCCAGCCACTTGTTGTCCGCGGCGTTGTCACTGGCCGGCAGCGGGAAGTAGCCGTAGTCGAAGGCCCCGTTCACCGCGGCGTCGATCGTGGGCTGGTTCCACGTGCCGTCCACCGTCATCGCGACCTGGCCCTTGGCGAACTCGGACGGGATCGCGTCGTATCCCACGCCGGAGAAGTTCTTCTGCGCCGCGTCGTACAGCGACTTCACGCGCTGCAGCACCTCGAGCTGCTTGCCGTCGGCGAGGTCGACCTTTCCGGCCCACAGGTCCTTCGAGAGCGCGTTCTTGTCTTCGGCCGACGGGTAGAGGCCCTGCACCGCGGCGATCATGCCGAGGCCGGCGGGCCAGCTGTCCTTGCCGCCGATGCCGAGCGGCGTGACGCCCTTGCCCTTGAGCGTGGAGACGACGTTCTCGAACTCCGACCACGTGGTGGGGACCTTGAGGCCGTTCTCGTCGAAGATCTTCTTGTTGTAGTAGACGCCGGTGTAGTAGCTCAGGCCGGTCGGGACGGTGTAGTCCTTGCCCTTGTACGTGAGCTGATCGAGCACCGAGGGCGTGAAGTTCTTCAGGAACTTCTGGCCCGTGAGGTCCACGAACAGTCCCGCCTCGGCGGCCGCGGTGTCGTCGTCGACGGCGCCGTTCTTCACGTACTTGGGCATCTCGCGCGGGGCGGCGAGGGTGATGTCGACGTTGCCCGCGGTCAGGCGCGACGAGCGGCTGGCGGCGAAATTCGCGTTGGGCACGGCGCTGAAGTCGACCTTCACGTCCGGGTACTTCTTGACGAACTCGGCGTTGAGGTCCTTGAACGCCTTGTCGGACGCCGCAGCGCTGGAGACCAGGATGTGAAGCGTTCCGGTGACCTTCCCGCTCTCGGCCGGCGTGGACGATCCGCCGCTGCAGCCGGCCAGCAACACCAACGCGGCCGCGCCGCCGATCGCACCGAGCACGTGCCTCTTTGCCATGGTTCACTCCCTTGTGACGACAGAACCGAAACGTTTCTGTACTTTCGGCGAATATATCACGCGATTTCGGATTCGCAAGGGGTCTTGCGGGGTAAGGTGCCTCCATGCCCACCGATGCGCCGCGCGTGACGATCGTCGACGTGGCGCGCGCCGCGGGCGTCGCGATCAGCTCGGCATCCAGTGCGCTCAACAATCAGCGCGGCGTCTCGGCCGCCACCCGCGAGCGCGTGCGGGCGGTCGCCGATGAACTCGGCTACGTCCCGTCCGCCCGTGGAAGGGCCCTGTCCGCCAAGCGTGCGTACTCGGTGGGGCTCGTGGTCGAGCGCGACTTCGACATCCTCGAATCCGACCCGTTCTTCGGGGCGTTCATCGGCGGGATCGAGGAGTCGATCGCTCCGCGCGGCTACGTGCTCGCGCTGCAGATCAGCCAGGATGCCGGCACCACCGTCCGCCGGCACCTCGACCTCGCCCGCAGTCGTCGCGTCGACGGGATCTTCCTCAGCGAGATCAAGGTCGACGACCCGCGCGTCCCCGAGCTCGCGCAGCTCGGTTTCCCGGCGGTCGGGATCAACCCCCACCAGGGCGACTTCCCGTTCCCCGCCGTGCGGCAGAGCGGGGAGGAGGCGATCACCGATCTCATCCGCACGCTCGTCGCCCTCGGCCACTCGCGCATCGCTCACGTGAGCGGGCCTGCACAGTACGTCCACTCGCTCGAGCGCATCGAGGCGTGGCGATCCGCCGTGTCCGCGGCGGGGCTGGAGCCCGGCCCGCTCGTCGCCGGCGACTTCACGTCGGAGGGCGGACGTCGCGCCGCCGACGTCCTCCTGACGGTCCCCGACCGCCCGACGGCGGTCTTCTGCGCCAACGACCTCGCCGCGGTCGGGTTCATGAACCGCGCGATGGAGCTCGGCTTCCGGGTTCCGCACGACGTCTCGGTCGCAGGCTTCGACGGCATCAACATCGGGGAGCACGTGCGTCCGTCGCTGAGCACCATCCGCACCGCGCCGCGGGAGCTCGGCCGCGAGGCGGGGCGCATCCTCCTCGCGGCGATCGACGGAGACGACGTCGCGGACGTGACCGTCGCCCCGGCGCGCCTCATCCTGCGCGACTCGGTCGGCCGCATCCACACCCCCGCAGCCTGACCCCGGCGACCCGCGCCGCCCCCTCCCCCGGGCGACCCGCGCCCACCACCTTCCCCGCGCCCGACCTCGGACCCTTCGGAACCGTTTGCGGGCGGCGGCGCAGGGCGCGGGGTGGGGGCGTCCGTCAGGGCGATGCGGCCAGGGCGTCCGCGGGCACACCGAGGAGCGCGGCGATCGAGCGGCGGGTGAGGTCGCGCCGATCGGGGGCCGCATGCCAGTGCACGAGCGAATGCGCGTTGAGTCCGTCGATCATCGCGAGGATCTGCCAGGCCACCGCCGCCGCGTCGGGCACGTCGAACGTCCCGAGGGCGACGCCGTCCGCCACGACATCGGCGATGAGCTCCTGCCACGCGTCCATCTCCTCCCGCACGGCCGCGGCGAGCGCGTCGCTGCGGGGTCCGAGCGCCCACGCCTGCACCCACACGAGCGTGACGTCGTCCCGCGACCCGTCGAGGAGCGTGTCGACGAGCATCCCGACCCGGCGGATCGCATCCGGCCCGTCCGCGAGGAGTGCCCGGACGTCGTCGAGCTCGGCCCGCACGATGGCGGAGAAGGTCGCGGCGACCAGGTCGTCCATGCTCGGCGCGTAGTGGGCGACGAGCCCGGATGCCACGTCCACACGCGCCGCGATGCCGCGCAGCGTCACCGCGAGCAGGCCCTGCTCGAGCGCGAGGGCGATCGCGGCGGCGGAGATCTCCTCACGCCGTTCGACGGGGCTCTTGCGGATGCGCGTGCGCGCGGGTATTGACGACATCGTCAGCGATTCTGTACTATCCGAAGCAATTGATCAAGCGATCAATAGACTGAGAGCCCGGCGCGCGGCCGGAGACGGAGAACGAACATGGCCTGGCGGATGCCCGCGGAGACCACCCCGCACCAACGGACCTGGATGGCCTTCCCGCGCCAGGGGCTCACCCTCGGCGAGGGCGCGGCGCTCCGCGAGGAGGGCTACGCCGCCTGGACGGCGGTCGCGCACGCGGTCGCCGAGTTCGAGCCCGTCACGATGGTCGTCGATCCGACCGAGCTCGACCGTGCCCGGCGCATGCTCGGCGAGGGGATCGAACTCGTCGAGGCGCCCCTCGACGAGTTCTGGATGCGCGACTTCGGGCCCACCTTCGTCGTTGACGACGAGCGCCCCGGCGTCCTCGGCGCGGTGGACTGGACCTTCAACGGCTGGGGCGACCCTGAATGGTCGGAGTGGCGGAAGTCCGCCGAGATCGCGAGGTTCGTCAGCGACGGGATCGGCTCCGAGCTCGTCAGCTCCGTCCTCGTGAACGAAGGCGGCGGCATCCACGTCGACGGCGAGGGCACGGTCCTCCTCACAGAGACGGTGCAGCTCGACCCGCGCCGGAACCCCTACGCCGACCGGCAGCGCGTCGAAGCCGAGCTCGCCCGCACGATCGGCACCATCACGGCGATCTGGCTGCCGCGCGGCCTCACGCGCGACTACGACAGCTTCGGCACGAGCGGCCACGTCGACATCGTCGCCACGATCCCCTCCCCCGGCCGCGTGCTGCTGCACGCCCAGCGCGACGCCGCGCATCCCGATGCCGCGGTGAGCGCCCGGCTGCGCACGCAGCTCGCCGAGGCGACGGATGCCGCCGGCCGGCGCTTCGACGTCATCGACCTGCCGGCGCCGGCCACCCTCCGCGACGAGGAGGGCTTCGTCGACTGGAGCTACGTCAACCACTACGTGGTGAACGACGGCGTGATCGCGTGCGGCTTCGGGGAGGATGCGGCGGATGCCACCGCCCGCGCGATCCTCGCGGAGGCGTACCCCGGCCGCCGGGTGGTCACGGTCGACGCCCGGCCGATCTTCGCGCGCGGCGGCGGCATCCACTGCATCACCCAGCAGCAGCCGGCGGTGGGGTCCGGCCGGTGATCGACGTCGTCGAGGCCGGCATCGCCGACCTGCGCGCCGCGCTCGAGGCCGGGCGGGTCACGAGCGTCGAGCTCGTGGACGCGTACCTCGCCCGCATCGCCGCCTACGACGCCCCCGGAACGGCGACCGCGCTCAACGCCGTCGTCGTGCCGAATCCGGAGGCCCGTGCGGAGGCCGCCGCATCCGATGACCGCCGCGCGGCGGGCACGACGCTCGGTCCGCTCGACGGCATCCCGTACACGGCGAAGGACAGCTACCTCGTGCGCGGGCTCACCGCCGCGGCTGGGAGCCCCGCCTTCGCAATGCTCGTGGCGCAGCGCGACGCCTTCACGATCTCGCGGCTGCGCGCCGGCGGGGCGATCTGCCTGGGGCTGACCAACATGCCCCCGATGGCCAACGGCGGCATGCAGCGCGGCGTCTACGGCCGGGCGGAGAGCCCGTACAACCCGGACTTCCTGACCGCACCGTTCGGATCGGGCTCCTCCAACGGCTCCGGCACCGCGACGGCCGCGAGCCTCGCGGCGTTCGGCCTCGGCGAGGAGACGTGGTCGAGCGGACGCGGGCCGGCGTCGAACAACGCGCTGTGCGCGTACACGCCCTCGCGCGGCGTGATCTCGGTGCGGGGCAACTGGCCGCTCGTCCCCACGATGGACGTCGTGGTCCCGCACACCCGCACGATGGCGGACCTCCTCGAGGTCCTCGACGTCATCGTCGCCGACGACGCGGAGACGCGCGGCGACTTCTGGCGCGTACAGCACTGGGTCGACGTGCCGCGCGCGTCCGACGTGCGGCCGCCGTCGTACCCCGCGCTGCGCCCCGCCGACCTGCGCGGCGTCCGCATCGGCATCCCCCGCATGTACGTCAACGCGGATCCGGATGCCGGGACCGCCCCGCATCCCGGCATCGGCGGCCCGACCGGGCAGCGCATCGAGACCCGCGCCTCCGTCATCGCCCTGTGGGAGGCGGCGCGCGCCGATCTGGAGGCGGCCGGTGCGACCGTCGTCGACGTGGACTTCCCGGTCGTGTCGCGCTACGAGGGCGACCGTCCGGGCAGCCCGACGATCGCGACGCGTGGCCTGGTCACTCCGGAGTACCTGACCCGCGAGATCGTCGACCTCTCCGCGTGGGCGTGGGAGGACTTCCTCGCCGCCAACGGCGACCCCGCCCTCGACGCGCTCGCGGCCGTGGACGGCGCCGAGATCTTCCCGCAGCCACCGGGCGCCCTCCCCGACCGGTACACGGGTTTCGACGACGACATCGCCGACTACCCGGCGTGGGTGCGGGAGCATCCGGACGCGACGCTCGACGACATGCCCGAGCTCGCCGACGGCGTGCGGGGCCTCGAGGCGACGCGGCTCATCGACCTCGAGGCCTGGATGGACGGCCTCGCCCTCGACGCCGTCGTGTTCCCCGCCGTCGCGGACGTCGGGCCGGCCGACATGGACGTGAACCCCGCGTCGGCCGACCTCGGCTGGCGCAACGGCACGTGGGTCGCCAACGGCAACCTCGCCATCCGGCACCTCGGCATCCCGACGGTCACCGTCCCGATGGGCACGATGGCCGACATCGGGATGCCCGTGGGCCTCACCTTCGCAGGACGGGCCTACGACGACACGGCGCTGCTGCGTCTCGCCGCCGGCTTCGAGGCGCTGCGTCCACGTCGCACCCCGCCGCCGCGGACGCCCGCGCTCTGACCGGCGGTGCTGGGCAGGCCTGCCGCACGCGGGTAAGGTCACATGTATGCCCACTGACGCCGACGGCGCATCCGCGTTCTTCCCCCGCCGCGTCCCGGCGGGCCGTCTCGGGGTCGCGGTGGTCGCCGAACTCGTGGAACTCATCGTCACCGGGCAGCTCAAGGAGGGCGATCTCCTTCCCCCCGAGGGCACCCTGAGCGAGCATTTCGGGGTGAGCCGCACCGTCCTGCGGGAGTCGGTGAAACGACTCGAGGAGAAGGGCCTGGTGATCGTGTCGCAGGGTCGCGGCACGCAGGTCCAGGCACCGGGCTACTGGAACATGCTCGACCCGATCGTGCTGTCCGCCCTGATCGACAACGACGAGAGCCTCGGCGTTCTCGACGAACTCACCGTCGTGCGCGCCAGCCTCGAGGCGGCCATGGCACGGGAGGTGGCGAGCTCCCGCAACGCCGAGGAGCTGCGGCGACTGCAGAACGCGCTGACGGCCATGCGGGAGAGCGAGTTCGAGACGGACTCCTTCCGTCAGGCCGACGTGGTCTTCCACTATGCGCTGATGGAGATCTCCGGCAACCGGCTGGCCGAGAACATCGCCAAGCACCTGTACAAGCGCGCCGTGGAGTCCAGCAGGTACCAGGGCATCAACCCGCCCGACGCTGTCGCGCTCACCCTGCAGGAGCACGCCGCCATCGTCGACGCGATCGCCCGCCACGACAGCGACGCCGCGGAGAAGGCGATGCTCGACCACATCCAGGTCTCGTGGGAGCGCCGTCGCCTGCGCGACACCCCCAAGCGGTCGCGCAGCGGCGCCGCGGGTCAGTCCAAGCCGTAGGTCTCGACGGCGACGGCGCCGAAGACATGCCGCTCGTCGCCCGCCGCGAACGTCGCCACGAGCTCCCCCGCCGCCGCGCGCCACGCCGGGGCGCCACCGCCGAGCTCGGCGAGCGGCCAGTCCGATCCGTAGGCGAGGCGACGCGCCCCGAACGCGCGGAACGCGACCTCGACCACCGGCTCGAGATCCGCCGTCGTCCACGCGCCGGGGCGCAGCCACGAGGTGAGTCCGGACAGCTTCGCGGCGACATTGGGGCGCTCGGCCAGGCGCTCGATCGCCGCAGCCCACTCGGCGAGCTCCGCCCGCTCGGCCGGCGCATCCCCGAGGTGGTCCAGCACGAAGCGGACGTCGGGATGCCGCGCGGCGAGCGCCGTCGCGAGGGGGAGCTGGGCGCGCCGCAGCACGAGGTCGAACGCGAGGCCCTCCCGCGCGAGCACGCGCAAGGCAGCCCCGACCTCGTCGCGCTCGAGCCACCGCGGATCCGGATCGATGTGGGCGAGGTGCCGGATGCCGACGAGGCGGTGCCGGGCGCCGTCGCGAACGGCTGCGAGCTGCGCCGGCACATCGCCCGCGACGTCGACCCATCCGACGACGCCCGCGATGGACGTCGCATCCAGACGGGTCAGGCGGATGGTCTCGTCGAGGCTGTTGCCGGCCTGGACCACCACGGCACCATCGCATGAGGTCGCCGCGAGCATCGCGTCCAGCTCGGGGGGACCGAAGTCGCGCGCGATCGGGCCCATCGTGGCCGGATCGATCCAGTCCTGCGGGTCGGTCGCCAGATCCCACAGGTGCACGTGCGCGTCGATCCGCGGCGCATCGGCCCGGAGGGGATCGGCGGGGCTCACGAGAGGTGCCACACCTCGTCGATGGGCTGCCACAGCGCGCCCTGGTTGCGCTCCGGAGCGATGCGCACCTGACACGGATCCGTGTGCGCCAGCCACTCGCGCGACACCGGATCCTCGTCGGCGCGCGCCATGTCGGCGTCGTAGTCGTCGCCGGTGTACTCGAAGTACGCGAACAGGATGTCGCCGAACGCGTAGATGCTGTAGTTCGAGATATGGCACTCGCGCAGCTTCTGCTCGACGCCCGGCCACACCGCGCGATGGAGTTCCAGGTACTCCTCCCGTCGCTCGGGGCGCACCCCCACGACGAAGGCGTGCCGCTGCGGCTCCGCGCTCCGGCTCACGGCGTCCTCCTGCCTCCGGCGGTCGCCGGCTCCTCGATGACGTCCGGCTCGGCGACCATCCGCAGGCCGGCCCGCTCGGGCCGTACATGCGGGCCGGAGGCGGCCGCGGCGGGCACAGCCGACGCCGACGCGAGCCTCTCCTCGTCCACGACGATACCGATGCCGGGGCGGTCGCCCAGGACGATCCCCCCGTCGTCGAACTCCTGATCGATGTCGAGGCCCACCGGGAACGCGAGGTCCTGCACCTCGTGGGTGAGGAAGTTCGGCACGGCCGAGGCCGCGTGCGCGATCGGATTGCCGTTGTACGCGACGGTGCTGACCGGGAGGTCGTGGCTGTGGGCGAGCGTGGCGACCCGCAGGAAGTGGGTGATCCCCCAGACGGTCCCGACCTGGACGATGTCGAGGGCGTTCGCGTCGAGCAGGGGGCCGTACTGCTCGAGGCCGGTGAGGTTCTCGCCGCTCGCGATCGCCGCCCGGACCTTTCCGCGCAGCATCGCCATCCCCGCCGCATCCCATCGACGCAGCGGCTCCTCGACCCAGGTGAGGTCCAGCCGCTGCTCGACCGCGCACACGTAGCGGGCCGCCTGCGCGTGGTTCCAGGACTCGTTGGCATCGAGCATGATGGCCGGATGCCGCGAGTTGCGGCTCAGCGCCGTACGCATGATCTCCAGGCGCGGCAGGTCGCGGTCGAGGTCGATCCCGCCCTTGAGCTTCCCGCCGCGGAACCCGCGCTCCGCGAACCGTCCGTACAGCGTCGCGAGCTCGTCGTCCGGGAGGCTGTACTCGAGCCCGGACGCGTAGCCGGGGACGAACCGCTCGCGCCCGCCGAGCGCGCGCCAGAGGGGCTCGCCCATGGCCTTCGCCTTGATGTCCCACAGCGCCATGTCGATCGCACCGATCGTTCCGAAGACGGCGCCGGAGTGCCCGGTCTTGAACACCCACGCGAGCATGCGGTCGTAGAGCGCGACGACCGATCGGGGGTCCTCCCCCTCGACGGCCGCGAAGACCCGTGCGACGTCGGGGTGCGCGCCGAGTCCGACCCCCTCGATCCCCTCGTCCGTCTCGATGATGAGCACCGGGACGACGGTCGCGTCCGTGCTCTGGACGCCGTTGACGTCCCCGGTCCTCCGGCCCCAGTCGTGCACGGTGGTCAGGCTGCGGAATCCGGTGATCTTCACGAGACGCCCTCCTCAGGCGATGGGCGGTTCATTCCTTGGTCCCTCCCGCGGTCATCCCCGTGACGAGGAACCGCTGCGAGAACAGGAACACGATCAGGACGGGGAGGATCGACACGATGGTGGCGAGCGCCAGCGTCGGCAGCTGCACGGAGTCGGATCCCGCCGAGCTCGGGTTGAACGCGGGGGTCGAGGCCAGCAGCGACGTCAGCCCCACCTGGATGGGATATCCGTCGCTGGAGGGCAGCATCACGAACGGGAGGAAGAAGTTGTTCCAGTTCTGCACGAAGCTGAAGAACGCGACGAGCGCGACCACCGGCGCCGCCAGCGGGAGGGCGATCCTCGCGAAGACCTGCACCTCGCTGCAGCCGTCGATGCGCGCGGCCGCCAGCAGGTCGCGCGGGATGCTGGTGGAGAAGTAGATGTAGGTGAGGTACACGCCGAACGGGAAGAACGACATCGGCAGGATCACCGACAGCGGGCTGCCGATCAGTCCGACCGCGTTCAGCTCGAGGAAGATCGGGAGCACGAGGGCGGTGTTCGGGATCAGCATGACCACGAGCGTCAGCACGAGCAGCGTGCGCCGGAACCGGAACTCGGTGAGCGCGAGCGCGTAGCCGGCCGGGATGCTCACCAGGAGCGTGACCACGAGCGCACCGACCGTGTAGAACGCCGAGTTGCCGATCCAGCCCGTCACTGCGCCGTCCTGGAACGAGAACAGCTGGTTCCAGTTGGCGGCGAAGTGCGCCCACGAGCCCACCGAGAAGGGGTTGCCCACGACCAGCTCATGGGAGGACTTGGTGATGGCGAGCAGCAGCCAGACGATCGGGATGACGAAGAAGAGCACGAACAGCAGGAGCAGCAGACCCCCGATCGTGCGTCCGCTCCAGCCGCTGAGGCTCACGCGGCTGCGACGGTGCGGCGTGGAGAGTGCGGTCATTCTCAATCCCTCTCGAACAGGCCACCGCGGGTGACGAACACCCACGAGAGCAGGAGCGCGACGACGAGCAGGATCAGGGAGATCGCGGCGGAGCCGTTGAAGTCGTTCTGCTGGAACGCGTACTGGTATGCCAGCTGGTTCAGCGAGTAGTCGTTCGGAACGACCGCGTTGCTCGCCTGGCTGAGCAGCTGGGGCTCGACGAACAGCTGCGTGCCGGCCGCGAGCGACATGACGCCCATGTAGGCGATCCACTTGCGGAGCATCGGCAGCTGGATGCTCACCGCGATCTGGAACGCGTTCGCGCCATCGATGCGCGCGGCCTCGATGACCTCCGTGCTGATGTTGTTGAGCGCGCCGTACATGATCACGATCCACCCGCCCGCGCCGGTCCAGAACGCGATGATCGCGAAGATCACCGGGAGGTGCGAGGGCTGGATCACCTGGACGAAGCTCGTGAAGCCGAACAGCCGCAGCAGCCCGCTCACCGGGCTCGCAGTGGGGTCGAGCACGAACAGCCAGAGCAGGACGCTGGATGCCCCGGCCAGCGCGCCGGGCAGGTAGTAGATGAACCGCAGCGACGTGCTCGCCCACCGGACGCGCAGAGCGTGCACCATGAGCGCCAGCACCACGACGAACACCACGAGGGCGATCAGCCAGATGACGAGGTAGAGCACCACATGCTCCACCGCCGGCCAGAACCGGAAGTCGGTGACGACCTTCACGAAGTTGTCGAATCCGGCGAATCCGCCGTCGGCCGTCGTGAACGCCAGACCGAGGGCGAACACGGCCGGGACGACGCCGAAGGCGAGCGCGAGCAGGGTGTAGAGCGAGACGAAGGCGTAGCCGACCGAGGTCGCGCGTCGGCGGCGCCGGGCCGGCCGCCGACGCGTGTCCGCGTCGACGGCCAGCTGGTCGCTCGGAGGAGCGATGGTCATGTCAGTTCACTTTGTATCCGTTGACCTTGGCCTGATCCTCGATCGCCTTCTGCCAGTCGGGAAGGAGGTCGACGATCGACTTCCCCCCGGTGACACCGGGCGTGATCGTCTTGGCCCAGATGGCCTCCTGGCTGAAGACGCCGTAGCCCCAGCCGTCCCAGACCTGCGAGGCCGCCGTCGAGATGGCGTCCAGGGAGGTCGCGTAGTACTTGCTCGACTCCTGCTTGGCGACCCACTTCTGGGCCGCGGCGGCGTACGCCGGGTACCCGGGAGCGAGGTTGACCTGGTAGTCGTCGGCGGTCGTCACGAACTGCACGAACTTCTCTGCGGCCTTCAGGTTCTTCGAGTGGCTGGAGATGAACCACGTGCCGCCGCCGACGTTGCCGGTCACCGGTTCGTCGCTGCCCCAGCCGAGCGGCGCGGCGACGCCGAGCTGGCCGGCGGGGACGTTGAGCGACTGCGGGTTGTTGAAGATGGCACCCGCGTACCAGGCCGGTCCGGGCATCATCAGCACCTTGCCGGTGTACTGCTTGACGAACTCCGGCGTGAAGACGCTCACCACGGGGATCGTCTTGTTCTCCCGGAGCGTGTCGAGGAGGGACGCGGCACGCTTGCACTCCTCGGTGTCGGTGTTCACCTTCACGGACGTCGGTCCGGTGATGTTGTTGGCCTCGCACTTGCTGCCCCACATGAAGACCTCGGGCGTCCAGGCGTCGCCCTGCGCGCCCACGATGTAGCCCGGGTGCTCCTTCGCGACCTTCTCGCCGAGCGCCTGGTACTCCTCCCACGTCTTGGGGACGGTGTAGCCGAACTGGTCCATGAGCGACTTGTTGTACCAGAGCACCGCCTGGGCGAGGTCGTTGCGCAGGCAGTACACCTGGCCGTTCACCGTGCAGGGGTTGAGCGAGCCGGGGGTGAAGCCGGAGAGCGTGTCCTTGGGCACCAGTCCCTTGTCGAGCACCGCGGCGAAGGCCTGCTTGCCGTTGGTCTTCTGACTCGCCCATGCGGCGTCGTTGTTCTGGCTCGAGAAGACCACGTCGGGCCAGCCGCTGCCGGCCCGGTCGAACAGCTGCATCTTGGTCTTGAAGGAGTTCGATCCGTTGGCCGAGCCGTCGTACGTCACGACCTTGATCTTGGTGTCAGGGTTGGCCTGCTGGAAGGCCTTCGCCGCCGCCTGGCGGTCGGCATCCACCCAGACGGTGATCGTGGAGGAGCTGTCCTGCTTGGCTTCGGGAAAGCCGTAGGAGCCGTTGGAGGTCCCCCCGCCGCCGGCGCTGCAGCCGGTGAGGGCGAGAAGCACCGCGGCAGCGCCCAGGGCGGTGGCTGCGAGAGCCGACCGCCGGGACGGACGCACCACTTTGTGGATTCCGACCATGAGTTTTCCTTGTCTTGTCGACTTCGTTGACGACGCCGGAAAGGCGCACGATTCATAATATGGCATACGTATGATGTCTGGAAGAGGGAGTTCAGCGCGTGACCGGATCGTTATCCGTGAGGAGTTCCAGGTCGGCGGTGCGGGCCATGCTCTCCCAGTCGCCCGCGCCCATGCAGGCGAACGCTCCCGCCGCCGTCGCCAGCTCGAGGCACGCGGAGAGCTCCTCTCCGCGCACGCGGGCGGCGAGGAAGCCGGCCACGAAGGCATCGCCCGCGCCCACCGAGTCGACGACCGGCACCGCGAGCGCGGCGCGTTCGGCGACGATGCCGCCCTCGCGAGCGAGGCTGCCTCGAGCGCCGTCCTTGATCACCGCCGTCGCCGGGCCCAGCGCGCAGATGCGGTCGGCGAGCACGCCTCGATCGCCGCCTGTCGGCCCGACCAGCAGCTCCGCCTCGTCGACGCCCGCGAAGACGATCCGTGCGCGGCGGGCGATGTCGCGGTAGAGCTCGCCCGGATCCCCGGCCCGCCAGAGCGAGGCCCGGTGGTTCACGTCGAACGAGATCGGGACGCCCGCCGCCCCCGCCGTGTCCAGGACGCTCCGCACCTCGTCGACCGCGGTGGGCGAGAGGGATGCCGTGATGCCGCTGACGTGCACGTGCGCCGCGTTCCGGACGACGTCGGCGGGGACGTCGCCCGCTCGCAGCCGGCTCCCGGCGCTCCCGTCCCGGTAGAAGAGCACGCGGGTCGTGTGCGGCGTCCGCTTCTCCTTGACCATCAGCCCGGTCGCGGCATCCGGATCGACGATGCCGTGCACCGCGACGCCCTCCCCGCGGATGTCCCGGAGGACGCGGCGACCGAGGCCGTCCGCCCCCACCCGCCCGACCCAGACCGCCGGGACCCCGAGCCGCGCGAGGCCGATCGCGACGTTGCTGTCTGCGCCGCCGGTCCCGAAGCGCGCGTCGTGCACGTCGGCGAGGTCTCCGACCTCGGTCGCACGCACGAGCGCCATGGTCTCACCGAACGTGAGCACGTATCCGACGTCCGTCACGCGGCACGCACCTCCCCGGCGGCCGCCACGGCCGCGCGGCAGAGCCCGGCGACGGTGGCGAGGTCGCCCGCCGCGATCGCGGCGCGCGGCACCATCCAGCTGCCGCCGACGGCGGCGACCGACGGAAGGGCGAGATAGGCCGCGGCGCGCGGCGCGTCGATCCCGCCGGTGGGGATGAACGTCACGTCGGGGAACACCGCGGCGAAGGCGCCGACGGCCGCGACGCCGCCCAGCGGCTCGGCCGGGAAGAGCTTGAGGATGCGGTGGCCCAGGGCCCGTGCCCGAAGGATCTCCGTCGCCGTCGCCACGCCGGGGATCGCGTCGATCCCGCGCTCCTGCGCACGTTCCCGCACATCGTCGACGGTGCCGGGACTGATGACGAAGGAGGCGCCCGCGTCTGCGGCGGCATCCACCTGGTCCGAGGTGAGCACGGTCCCCGCGCCGACGCGGAGCCCGGGCGTCCGCGCCATGATCCGGATCGCCTCGAGCGCCGCGGGCGTCCGCAGCGTGACCTCCACCTGCCCGACGCCGGCCGCGACCAGGGTCTCGGCGAGGCCCGCGGCGCGATCGGCGTCGTCGATGACGACGATCGGCAGGATCGGCTCGAGCGCGCTCACCGGCCGAGCCATCCGCCGTCGACCGGGATGATCGCGCCCGTCACGTACTGCGCCGCGTCCGAGGCGAGGAAGACCGCGGCGCCGCCGAGGTCCTCGGCGCGTCCCCACCTGCCGGCGGGGATCCGCTCCAGGATGGCGCGCGAGCGGTCGGGATCGTCCTGCAGGGCCTGGGTATTGTCGGTCGCGATGTAGCCGGGCGCGATGCCGTTGACGGTGACGCCCTGCCCCGCCCACTCGTTCGACAGGGCACGCACGAGGCCCGCCACCCCGGACTTCGCGGCGGCGTAGCCCGGCACGAACACGCCGCCCTGGAACGACAGGAGGGATGCCGTGAAGAGGATGCGGCCGCGGCCCGCGGCCAGCATCCGTCGCCCCGCCGCCTGCGCCAGGAGGAAGCCGCTCGCCAGGTCGACCTCCAGCACCTCGTCGAACCAGTCCGCCGGGTGGTCCGCCGCGGGTGCGCGCTTGATCATGCCGGCGTTGTTGACGAGGATGTCGGCGGGCCGCTCCCGCTCGGCGAGCACACGCGCGAAGGCGACGGTCTGCTCCCGAACGGAGAAGTCCACGCGGTGTCCGGTGAACTCCCGACCGAGGGCGCGCACGCGGTCGCCGATCGCCGACCCCGCCGGGTCGAGCGACGCCGAGACGCCGATCACGTCGGCGCCGGCGCCGGCGAGCGCCTCCGCGAGCGCGAAGCCGATGCCCCGGGACGCCCCCGTGACGACCGCGAGGCGACCGGTCAGGTCGAAGGCGCTCATGCCTCGCCCCGCACGTCGACGAGGATCTTCATCGCCCCGCCGGTCTCGAGCACGTGGAACGCCTCGGCGACGTCGGCCAGTCCGACGACGCGGGTGATGAGCCGGTCCGCGGGGATGGCCCCCTCGGTCAGGAGCGCGACCGCCTTTTCGAAGTCGGGACGCTCGTAGACTCGGGCGCCCAGGATACGCAGCTCGCGCCAGAACACGCGGTGGAGATCGATCGGCCGCGGCTGGGGGTGGATGGCGACGACGACGAGCGTGCCACGCACCCGCACCAGGGAGGTGGCGCCGAGCACGGCCGCGGCCGCACCGGACACCTCGAAGACGACGTCCGCCCCGGCGCCGCCCGTCCAGTCCTCGACGACGCCGACCTGGTCGACCGCGCTCGGATCGATCGTGCGCAGGCCCATCTCCTCCGCCGCGGCCCGGCGGTCGGCGTCGACTTCGGCGATCAGCACATCCGCACCCGCGGCCGTGGCGACGGTGGCGATGAGGACGCCGATGGGCCCGGCGCCGATCACGACCGTCTTGTCACCGCGCCCGAGACCCGATCGGCGCACGTCGTGGACGGCCACGGCGACGGGTTCGACGAGCGCGGCGTCACGCAGGGAGAGGGATGCGGGCAGGCGCACGAGCACGTCCGCCGGCACGTTCCAGAGCTCTTGGAGGGCACCGGGACTGTCGATGCCGATGAAGTCCAGGTTCTGGCAGATGTGGGTGTTGCCCGCTCGGCAGGCGGGGCAGGTGCCGTCCCACGCGAGCGGCATGACCGTGACCGCATCGCCGACGGCCCAGCCGTGCACGCCCGGCCCGATCTCGTCGATGACCCCGGACATCTCGTGGCCGATCGTGGCGGGGATCTCGACGCGGCCGTCCATGTCGCCGTGGAAGACATGGAGGTCCGTCCCGCAGATGCCGACGTAGCCGACCCGGATCCGCACCTGGCCCGGTGCCGGCGCCGACGGCTCCCGATCGACGACCGCGATCGTCCGGTCTCCCTGATAGTTCGCCGCGCGCATCGCCGACCGGCCCCTTCGCTCGTCCGATGCCACGATCGTCGTGACATCTCTCTTGATTCACAGACATAATACGTATGCTGATTCATCGACACCAGTCCGAGACCGATCGCAGGCCTCGACCGGAGGACGGAGACCCCGTGAGCGCCGCCGACACCCTGCCCCGCCGAGCGCTGCGCACCGGCCTGGCCCTCACAGAGCTCGGGCTCGGAGCGGCGCAGTTCGGCAACCTCTTCCGTGAGACCTCCGACGAGGAGGCCGCCGGAGCCGTGCAGGCCGCGCTCGCGGGGGGCCTGCGCTACTTCGATACGGCGCCGCACTACGGCCTCGGCCTGTCCGAACGCCGGCTCGGCGCCGCGATCCCCGCGGGCGATCGGGACGCGATCGTCCTCTCGTCGAAGGTCGGTCGCCTGCTCGTCGACAGCCCCGAGACGGCGGACCGGCTCGACGACGACGGCTTCGTCGTCCCCGCCGCAACGCGTCGCGTGTGGGACTTCAGCCGCGACGGCGTGCTCCGCTCGGTCGAGCAGAGCCTGACGCGGCTCGGCACGGACCGACTCGACATCGCGTACCTCCACGATCCCGACGACCACTGGGACGAGGCATCCACGACCGGCGTCGACGCGCTCGCCGAGCTGCGCGACCAGGGCGTCGTCGGGGCGATCGGCGCCGGGATGAACCAGTCCGCCATGCTCGCGGAGTTCATCCGGCGCACGGACGTGGACGTCGTGATGGTCGCCGGACGACTCACCCTGCTCGACGCGTCCGCTCTCGAGGAGCTCCTCCCGCTCGCACGCGAGCGCGGCGTCGGCGTCGTGGCGGCGGCGGTCTACAACTCCGGGCTGCTCAGCAGCACGACGGTCGATCCGGCCGCGTCGTTCGACTACGGCACCGCGCCGGACGCGGTCGTCGCGCGAGCCCGCCGGATCGCGATGGTGTGCGAGCGCCACGGCGTGCAGCTGCCGGATGCGGCGGTGCAGTACGCCCTGCGGCATCCGGCCGTGGTGTCGGTGGTCACCGGCATGCGCACAGCGGCCCACGTGCGGAGCACGGTGCAGCGGTACCTCGCACCGATCCCCGAGGACCTCTGGGCCGAGCTCGCGAGCACCGGCCTCGTCCCCGATCCCGCGGCGGGCTGACGCACGGAGGGGCGGGATGCGGTGGTGGCCGCGTCCCGCCCCCCGTGTCGGGCCGGGTCAGGTCACTTGGTGACCTTGACCGTCATGGTGGTGCTGGAGGTGGTGCCGGCCGCGTTGGCGAACTCCACCCGGTAGGTGTACGTCCCCACCGCCTTCCCCGTCACCGGAAGGGTGGCGACCTGCGCGTCCGGC